>CAVWPD010000004.1:0-530710 GCA_963756845.1 uncultured Gammaproteobacteria bacterium
GGAGATCAATGCCGCAGGCAGCGCGCTTATCTTCTCCACTCATTTCGGCAGCAATAGTCTTCGTCAGCCCAATTCGCCCGGTGAAGAGTCGCCTTTCGCGATCACCGTCGACGCCGCCGGCAATATTTACTTGACGGGCCAGACCGACTCCACCGCCTACCCGACACTGAATCCGTTTGAATCTACCCTCACCGGCAACACCGAGACGTTTGTCGCCAAATTCACGCCCGCTGCCTCGAGCACGCCCACTATCACCATCTCGATTGCTCCCGCCACGATCAGCGTCGGGCAGAGCGCGAGCCTGACCTGGTCTTCGACGAATGCGACTGCCTGCACCGCAAGTGGCGGTTGGATGGGCACGCAGGCAACCAGTGGTACAGCTAGCGAGAGCCCAACGGCGAGCGGCAGCACGACCTACACGCTCACCTGCAGCGGCAGCGGCGGTAGTGCGCAAGGATCGGCCACCTTGACGGTGACCGCCGCCGCGCCGAGTGTGACCATTTCGCTCAACCCGACTTCGGTCACGCTGGGCCAGAGCGCCGCGCTGACTTGGTCGACGGCGAATGCGACTGCCTGCACCGCAAGCAGCACGTGGAGCGGTACGCAGGCCCTCAATGGTACGCAAAGCGAAACGCCCACGGCGACCGGCAACGCACCTACACCCTGACCTGCACCGGAGCCGGCGGCAGCGCAAACGCATCGGCGGCGTTGACAGTCGATGCTGCCGCGCCGGCGCCGACCGACACCCTGACGATCAGTCCGACCTCGATCAGCGTCGGGCAGAGCGCGATGCTGACTTGGTCCTCGACCAATGCGACCTCCTGCACTGCGAGCGGTGCATGGACGGGCACGCAAGCGACCAGCGGCAAATTGACTATCACGCCAACCGCAACCGGAGTCTCGACATACACGCTGATCTGTTCAGGGCGGCTACCGCGACCGCAACGAGTGTCGTGAATTTGACGGTGACGCCGCAGCTCACGACGGTCACGGTGCTGTCAGGCAAAGCAGGAGCGGGGGGCTTGGGGCTGTGGACGCTGCTCGGATTGGGCCTGCTTGTGGCATCGCGAATGCGCCGCGCGTGGCACGCTGCGCTCGGGGCGCTGGCGGCGTGTGCGTTGCTCGCCGGCCTCGCGGCACCGTTGCCGGCATCGGCGCAAGAGGCGTCGCCGTCCCTACAATTCAATTGGGATCAGACCTACGTAGGGATTCGGGCGGGCCGGAGCACCTATTGGGAATCGTCCGGACAACTGGACTCAGACCTCGCGGCGTACGGCGAGAACGGCACAACTACCTGGATTAATCAGCACCGGGTCGGCGGCGTGGCGTACGCGGGCGTGCCCTTTTACAAGGCGCTGTCGCTGGAACTTGGCTTTGCAGATTTGGCCGAGTACCCGGTAGGGATCTCGACGACGAGTACCAATATTCCGCAGCTGGCGCAAACCATCATCCGTAACCTATCGTCGGCGGGACGCGCTGTGACACTGAATTTGGCGGCTCCGCTCGACATCACTTCCTGGTTCGGCGTCGAACCGCGGTTTGGATTCTTGGCATACCAATCGAAGCAAGAAGTATTTACCCCGTTGGGCACTTTCTCCCACGACCGCGAAGGTGGCGGCATCGACGCGGACTTGTCCTGCTGCTGCGCCCAACCTCGAGCATCTATTTTGGCGCGGGCATCGACTGTTTCGACACCGGTGGCTCGCGGTGCGATGTGCTGCTGTATTCCGCAGAAATCGAGTATCACTTCGGTCGATAGGGAGATCTCGCCGGCGTATCGGGAGGCTTCGCGCGGTTTTGGCGGCGGACCAGACTCTGTCATTTATTGAATAAAATATTATCTATATTCATCATGTTATAGTTGTTATCTCGATTCAATCTAGAGGACTTCACGGGCGACCTGCCGGGCCTCGAATTGCGCCTGCCCATCCGTTAACCTAGCGCAATGAGTAGACTCCACTATCGCTGGGTGATAGTTGCCGCTGGCGGCCTGTTGGGCTGCGTCGCAATTGGCGCCATGTTTTCACTGCCGGTTTTTCTTCGGCCCATCTCGCGGGATACCGGCTGGTCCATCACCGGCATATCCAGCGCCATGACTTTCGGTTTTCTCGCGATGGCAGTGGGAAGCATCCTCTGGGGAAACCTGTCAGACCGCTTCGGTCCGCGCCCGATAGTGCTGATGGGATCTGCTGTCCTGGCCACAGCTCTGGTGCTCGCGAGCCGGGCGACATCACTGGTTGAGTTTCAGCTGATCTTCGGCGTAATGGTCGGCGGTGCGACGGCCGCCATCTTCGCGCCCATGATGGCTTGCGTGACAGGCTGGTTCGATACCCATCGCAGCCTGGCGGTGTCGCTCGTTTCCGCCGGCATGGGAATGGCGCCGATGACCATGTCGCCTTTGGCGGCTCGGCTCATTTCCAACCACGATTGGAGAACCTCTTTCCAAATACTGGCCGCGCTCACCGCGCTCGTTATGATTCCTGTCGCGTTGCTGGTGCGTCGCCCGCCTGCGTTGGGCGCTGAAAATGCCGTTGCCACACAAGAAGAGCCGCAATCAGGGATGACGCTAGGGCAGGCCATTCGATCGCCTCAGTTCATCACGCTGCTGCTGACCAATTTTTTCTGTTGCGCCACGCACTCCGGTCCAATTTTCCATACGGTGAGCTACGCCATCAGTTGCGGCATCCCGTTGGTCGCTGCTGTTTCGATTTACAGCGTGGAAGGGCTGGCAGGCCTGGGCGGTCGCGTTGCGTTCGGTTTTTTTGGCGACCGCTTTGGAGCAAAACGCGTTCTGGTCTCAGGCCTACTGCTGCAGGCGTTCGGCGCATTGGCTTATTTCTTCGTGCGTGAGTTGAGCGCGTTTTACGCCGTGGCGGCGCTGTTCGGTTTTATCTACGCCGGTGTTATGCCGCTTTATGCAGTACTCGCGCGCGAAAATTTCCCGCTGCGAATGATGGGAACGATCATCGGCGGAACAGCAATGGCGGGTAGTCTGGGCATGGCGACTGGTCCTCTGGCCGGCGGGCTGATCTACGATACCTTCGCCAGTTACGGATGGCTCTACATGGGTGCCTGCGGTGTCGGTATTGGCGCCTTCTTGATCGCCTTAACGTTTAGGCCCTACACAGCCAGGCCAGCGCCGGAGGCGGCCCCTGTTATGGGTTGACCTCGGTCTACGCCGCGGATTGCTTTCGTCGGCGGATGTACTCCTGGCGAAATCGCAACGAAGTGAGAAGGGCGAGAGCACCGAGACCAGCCAATCCGAGCGAGCCACCGCCATGACTGCTGCCGCTTGATGCACTGGCGGCGTCGACGAAGGTGACCACGGTTTGGGCATTTGCTGTTTCTCCGTTGCCGGTGCATTGGATCACGTAGGTGTACGCACCCGGAGAACTCTCGGTCAAGCTGGAATCCGATCCCGATACCGGCTCACTGCCGGACCAACCATCTGCAGGCGAACCGCCGCTTGTGCTGCAGCTTGTATCGTTGCTGGAGTTCCAGGTGAGTGTGATGAAGGTACCGACCGTTGCGCGCGCGGTGCTCGCGCTCAAAGTGACAGTAGGTGTCGATGCCGCCACGAAGTTGACCGTCACCTGAGCCTGTGCGGAAGAGTAGTTCCCGCTGCAGGTTATCGAATAGGTGTGGCTAGCTCCGCTCGTTTCTTCGATTGTCGAAGTCCCCGACGGTTGTGAGGATCCCGCGGCGGCGGGCCAGCTTGCCATGCAACTGGTGGCATTTGATGAGTTCCAGGTGAGCGTGAACGGCGCTCCGAACGCGACGGTTTGTGAGCTGGCGACCAGCGTCGCCGTGGCTGCGGAAACCCACTGTGTGGTCCAGGACGATTGATCGGATAACGACCCGTTTTGGCACACCAAGGTGTACGTGTCCGTGCCGGCAGATTTCTCGTTGATGAATACCGATCCGGTACCCGGCAGCGAACCGGCCCAACCGTCACCTGAGACTCCGCCAGTAGCGGTGCAACTCGCGGCCTGCTCAGCACTCCACGCCAGCGTGATTCCCTGTCCGACGACGCCGATGATGGGTGTCGACTCCCAGTCGATGTAGACACTGTTCGCCTGCGAAACAGAAACTGATACCTGAGCCTCGACCGCCTGGACGCCTGTGCCGCACACGAGACTGTAGAGGTACTGAGCAGCCGGCTCGTTTAACTGAGCAGTGCCTTGAGCGGGATGGGTGGTGTTCCATCCATCTGTCGGGGAGCCGCCGTAGCCGGTGCATGGAGACAGCGTCGAATTCCAGGACAATTGTACGGGCTGACCCGTGAATACTCCCGCGGTGGCTGCCTCGAAGGTGAGCTGATTGCCGCCCGCGTTATTGAGCACGACCGTCGTTTGCGCCTGACCTGTTGAACCTATGCCGCACGTCAGCGTATACGTATAGCTGCCGGGTGCGGTTTCCTTCACGGCGGTCGACGTAGCAAACACACCGGATCCCGGGTCGAAAACTACTAACCCACTCCAGCCGTCTCCGGGGCTGCCGCCACTGGCCGTGCACGGAAGCACGTTGGTACTCCAAGTCAGCCATAGTCCGTTAGCGAGGATCTGCTCGGGTCCACCCGCACTTAAAGTGACTTGCGGAGGCGAAGCTTGTACCCAATTGATGGTCGCGGTGTCGGACACCTGATTCGATCCTGATCCGCAGGTTAAAGTGTAGGTGTAAAGTCCTGCAATCTGCTCGGCTTCCGGATAGGAGCCTAGTGCGGGCCAGTCACTCACGTCGGTACCGTTCGCGGGCCCCGCATAGTTGATAGAGCACGGCTCTACGTTCGACAACCATGTTAGGGTCGGTGCAGGTGCATAATACGTACTCAGGTTAATGGTTTGCTGTGCCGCGACCGCCGTCAGAACCGCCGTGGGCGGATCATTGGTAAAGGTTTCACTGACCTGGGCGACGCTGGGAGAGTTGCTGGGACCGCAACTCACCGTATAGGTGTAGCGTCCTGCGACGGTCTCGGTGAGCGTCGACAGCGCCTGTCCAGTGGTTTGTACAGCGGACCAACCATCGCCGGTTCCACCACCCGACGTCGTGCAAGGGGGGCTGCCTTGCCAAAACAATTCGATTGATTGGCCGACGCGAAGCGTACTGGCCGTTTCGACCAGGAAATTCAATGTGGCGAATTTAGGTGAGAAACCGACGACTACCGATTGCGTGACGGTCGGCGTCCCTGTGCTGCTGCAGGTCACGGTGTAGGTATAAGTGCCGGCGCTAGTCTCAGTCAGTGCTTGCTGGCCAGACTTTGAGAGCGTTCCGCCCCAGCCATCACCGGCGGCCCCGCCGCTAGCGGTGCAGGTCGTCGCACTGGATGCCCAGCTGATCGTAGTCGATACGCCCACTGTCACCCCTGTTGGAGTGGCTTGAACCAAAAGGGTTGGCGGCGCGAGTGACCACGCGACAGTCGTTTGTGAAGTCGATGAACGTGAGCCGCTGACGCAGGTGAGCACGTAAGTGACATTTCCAGTCACGGTTTCGGTCACTTGACGGCTGCCGTATGGGCTTGCCGACACCGTCCCAGTCCATCCGTCGCCGGATAAGCCGCCCGAGGCCGTACAAATTGAGCCTGCCGATGCACTGAAGGACAAGGCGACAGAGGTGCCAGTTTGCGCGGACTGCTGCGATGCTGTGAGTGAAACAGAGGGTGGAACGCCGGCGATTCCCTCCTGGATCAGCGTATCAGTATTGCCGGGATCCAGGGTCAAGGCCAAGGTGACCGTACCGGTGCTGCTCGTCGGGTCCGCGGTGGAAGCCCAGGTAGCGGCCATGTCTTCGTACAATGCAATGGCCGTATTCGTGCTCGGCGTCGGCGGCGGATTGGCCGGGCACTGTCCGGCGATCGCACGACTCAGTACGCCCACCGTGTGCCCATTGCTGTCGAACAACGCAGATCCAGATGCACCGTGATCGACGCTTCCGAGAGAATTGACAACACCCCAAAAACTGGCCGAGTAACCGACCCCCAACGATGCGGCGGAAGCGGTTTGGTTTACCGCAGTGCCGGCCCAGGTAACATACTGCTGGGTATCGACATTCGAATATTCTATTGAGAAGCCGCCGACTATCGGAGTACCGCTGACATTCCATCCTGAATAATAGGCGTCACTTGCGGCCGGAGGTGAATCGAGTCGAATTAGCCATTCATCTTGCTGCTCAACAACCGTCGTCGCGCCATCCTGGACTTGAGTGCTTGCATCAAATACCGACTGTAGTGTCTGACCGCATGGCGTCGTGGCATTCCAATAGACTGCGACGCTGGAAGCGGCACCCGGGGCGCCACCACCCGGCTGCCCGTTCTCACAATGGCGCGCCGTGAGCACGTAGGGGATGCCATCCTGGGGAACGTCGTTGACCAGAGTACCGCTGCAGCCAAACTGGTTCGCGACGATGACAGCCACCGTGGAGTTCGCCGCGTTTTGATTGGATGCAGTGGCATCGCAGGTGTAATTTTGGACGCAGCCGCCCGACGCATCTAGAGGTTGAGAAGCTTTTAGGCGTTGATAGTGCGCGTTGTCCGTGAGTCCGCGCACCAAGCTGCGGTAGCCTGCTTGAAAACTCGTGATTTCGAGTAGCGTTTGCGCTCGCTGCGCTCTGGGTACGCTAATCTCAAAAGTGATTTCATCACCTCGAACAATGCGACTCCACAATTCTGTTCTATGTAGATCCTGCGCGCGATAGCGGTAAGTTTGCCCATCGGCTGTAAGGCTTAAGATCCCATCGCGCGGCAACAGAAGTCTTTTTGCGTGAAATGCCAGCGTGACCGCTGCTGGAATGCGAACTGCATATTCCCAGGTTGCAGATGTCGGTCCAATCTGCCAATGGCCATTCGCCTCCGACGAAACGCGGTGAGCAACATCGACGGCGAACTGCGTCGGATGACTTGCCGCCTTATCGATCAACGGGTCCAAATTGATTTGGACCGTCTCCGTGCGAATTGTTACCGCTAGCGTTGGGGCACAAACACTAACGCACAGAATAAGAACAGGCGCAATCCATCGCATATTCATCCCGGAATATCCCTGCTTCTAATGGCGCTTCATTCGAGTGACGCCATGATAACTATCAATCGAGGCTTTGGCCACTGGTCGCTAAAAAAATGACTCTGCGGGACGTGGTGACATAATTTCTGTCGATGCGGGGCTGACTGGCGCGACATCAATCACGACGATTCCAACCTTTTGCCCCGTCTCGACATAGCGGTAGGCATCGGCAATGTTTGCGAGCGGGTAATGTCGATCGATGATCGCTCGAAATTGGCCCTCTTCCATACGGCCTTTCAGAAAGCCGACAAACCCGTCGATGCGCCGTGGCGCTGCAATGACGACCCGGTTGCTTCGGGTGAGCGCGGACCACAAGGCGAGCAACACGTTTTGACCCCAGGAGGCCGTCGCAGCAAAGATGCCGCCACGCTTCAGCAACTTGCGGCAGCGGAAAAACGACGTTTTTCCGACCGCATCCACCACAAAATCGAAGCTCTCGCCGATGCGCGTGTAATCCTGCGAGGTATAGTCGATGACACGGTCCGCACCGAGCGATTTGACGAGTTCGAGCTGTCGCGTTGCAACGACCGCCGTCACCGTGGCGCCTGCGGACTTCGCGAGCTGCACCATCGCCGTGCCGATCGCCCCGGAGGCGCCATAAATCAGAATTATCTGCCCGGGCTTAAGATCGATCTTTTGCAACACGGCCTTCGCGTAGAAAGCACCCTCGCACAGCGCCGCTTCGTCAAATCGCGCGCCCGGGGGCATTAGCGCGATGACCCTCTCAGGGAGGCAGACATATTCCGCCTGAGCGCCATTTCGCGTTGAGGGACACATGCCGAAGACACGCTCGCCTGGCTTGAACGAAGTGGCTGCCGGGCCCGCTGCCTCAACCTCCCCGGCGAAATCCAAGCCCAGGATGGTGCGATTCGGTCGGCGTAGCCCCGTGAAGGGTCATCGCGCTGTATCTAGGGGAAAAGATCGCCGAGGGAACCGCAACCGAGGTGATGGCGGACGTAACTGTACGTCGCGTCTACTTGGGCGGATCCATCGAGACGGCGGCGCGACCCGAATCAACCTTTGCCGACCGCGAGACGCCGTTGCTTGCAGTGCAGGATCTGAGCGTCTTCTATAACAAAGCGCAGGCGCTCGCGAACGTCTCGCTGCATGTGCATCAGCGCGAATTCGTTTCCGTAGTTGGCATCAACGGCGCCGGTAAAACTACGTTGTTTAACACCATTTGCGGCATGCTGCCTTATCAAGGAAAAATATTGTGGCAGGGGACGTCGCTGGCGCGGGTGTCGCCGGCCAAGATTGTCCGCAACGGTGTTGCGCATTGCACAGAGACTCGCGATCTGTTCGGCGAGATGAGCGTGCGAGAAAATCTCGATATGGGCGGACAGCATCAAAGCAAAGCAGTAGCCGATGATCGCCTGGGGTGGCTGTTTGACTTATTCCCGATCCTAAAATCGCGCCAGCGCCAGCATGCCGCCACCTTGTCAGGCGGCGAGCAGCAAATGCTGGCCATCGCCCGCGCGCTCATGACCAATCCGCAGCTGTTGATCTTGGATGAGCCCACCTTGGGTCTGGCGCCGATCGTGCTCGAGCAGTTATCCAAGGCGCTGGAAATATTGCGCCAGACCACCGAGATCACGGTGCTGCTTGGCGAACAGAACGTGACTTTCGCTCTGCCGCATGCCGATCGGGTTTACGTGCTGGATCACGCCCGAATCACCTGGGAGGGGGGTCCGGATCGTTTCGCCCGCGAGGCGGGGAGTGCGTATCTGTAAGCGCCGATCACACGTCCAGCACGCTAAATCCCTCCCGCCGAGCAGCGCTCGCCAGGCGTACATCTAGGCAAACAAATTCAAGGGACGTGGGATCGTGATCGGCTGCGATCAGGGCAGCCGCAAGTTGAAGACTGTCGGCAGCGCGCAGAGGATGCGTGCGAAGTAAACGCTCCGCGGTGCGACGAACGGCATCAGACGGCACAATTTCATGCCAGCTTTCCGCAAGCCGATGCGCGACTCCAAGCGCCGCACCGACTTCGTTCGCATTGATCAACCCTTCTCGCTCGCGCCGTGCCAGAGCCGATGCAACCTCCACCAATGTTCCCCACCACGCGAGGATCTCCACATCCTCGTTTAGCAGTTGCAGCATTCGCTCCCGGGCAGCTTCTTCTGCGAGGAGGGGGGTTATCGCCGACGCGTCCCAAAATCTCATGATGGCATGCGCCTCATCGAGCCTCGGCGCGATCCTCTCGCAAGGCATCGGTGAGCAACGCAGCTTGGCGCAGCGGGTTGCTGAGAATGATCCGAAGGTTCTCCGCTGATGGCTGCAGTAATGGAGGTCGCGTTACTCCTTGTGCGCGAAGCAGCGCGAGGCGCTCCGAACCTCTGGCTGTAGATTCAATACGCTCCAAACGTGCAATGGGCACGTCCCGGTCATAAATCACCACGGCGTGCCCCGCCCGCACCTTGCGCAGGTATGCGCTCAAATTGTTTTTGAGTCTAGAGACTGTGGCCTTTTCCATATAGCTATTATAGCTATAACGGTGATGCCAATCAAACCCCGCATTCTGGGCATGACGCTAGGGCTGGCCGCAGGTTCTCCAGAACATTCGCTATTGTGTGAGTGAATGTTGACTGCCTCCCAAGTCGGTGTCAAAATCGCCACAAGCGTCATAGAGCGCACCATTTATTTCGGGAGTGGCACCATGAAGATCCAAGGGTTATGGCTGAGCGTTACAGTGGTTTCGCTGGGTTGTTGTGGCGCGTCGCTCGCGCAAACGGCCGCTTCGGGACCCCAGGCTAGTTCAGGCGATGCATTGGCGGAGGTCGTCGTGACGGCCGAACGCCGGCACACCGACCTTCAAACCACGCCCATTTCGGCCACGGTCCTAACCGGAAGTGACCTCGCCAACATGGGAATCACGTCGGTTGACCAGCTGCAATTCAGCACGCCGGGCGCCGTCATCGACAATTTCGGTCAGGGTATTGATTTCAATATCCGCGGTATCGGCAAAGGCGAGCACAACTCACAGACCGCGGTAGGCGTGGTTACGTACCGCGATGGCGTCGCCACCTTCCCGGGATATTTCCAAGAGGAGCCGTACTACGACATCCAGAGCCTGCAAATTTTGCGCGGGCCCCAAGGCACCTTCGGCGGCCAAAATGCGACGGGCGGCGCTGTCTTCGTGACCACGAATGACCCGGTCATCAATGGCGACTATCACGGCTACGTGCAGGCACAGGTCGGCAACTACACCGACTTTGGATTGCAGGGCGCGTTGAACCTGCCGATCAGCGACACCCTGGCCGCGCGCATCGCGTTCAACAGCGAATCACGCGACAGTTTCTACACCATCGGCGGACCCGGTGGCACTGCCTACGACGGCAACCCCGGCAACCTGCGTACGGGCAGCGTGCGCTTAAGCTTGCTGTGGAAGCCTACCGATTCTCTCAGCGTCCTTCTCAAGAATGACTATAACTACATCAACATGGGCGCATACCCGGCCAATCCATACCCGGACACCGACACCCTGTTTTCGATCGGCGCCAACGCTCCGCAACGCGCGCTCGACCGGTTTGGCCGCACGATATTGAAAATCGACGAGGTGCTGCCGGATGACATCACGGTCCGCTCCGTGACCAGCTACCAAAAAGGCAATACCCTCTACCAAGCCGATTTGGACGGAACAAGCGTTGCAACCGAGACTTTCGGCGACTCGGTCAACGAAACTCTCTGGTCACAGGAGTTCAACATCATTTCGCCCGACCATGGATTCTTCACATGGATCCTCGGCGCGTATTGGGACGCTGATACCTACGATTTCCTGTCGCCCTATCAGTTCTACATCAATCTCGCTACGCCGCTGCCGAGTCCGGCGTACCAGTACTCGCTCCAGGGCACCAATCCAAATTCGGACTTCGCCGGTTTCGGCCAGGCGAGCTTTCAACTGTCCCAGAGTTTGCAGCTGCAAATCGGAGCCCGGTATACCGCGACGAAGACCACCAATAATGTCGACGTTCTTCAATACGGAACTTTCATCTCCGATGTGCAATCGCAGAAGTATGTGAACACCTCAGGCAAGGTTTCACTGAACTGGACTATCAATGCCGACAACTTTGTCTACGGCTTCGTCTCGACGGGCTTCAAGCCCGGTGGTCTCAATGTTCCGGTGGGCCTGGGGCCTCCGCCCGCGTTCGAAGCGGAGACACTGACCGATTACGAGTTGGGCTGGAAGAACACCGCCTTCGACGGCCACCTGCGCACCCAGGTTGACGGCTTCTACGACAACTACAAGAATTTCCAGGTGACAGTCGGCTATCCGCAGTTTCCAACCTTCGGCTTCGAACTGAATAACCCGAACACGAGCAAGCTGTACGGTATCGAGGCGCAGACTCAAGCGGTATTCGGATCGCTCTCCTTCGACGCCGGCACCACCTGGATGCACAGTTCGCTCGGAACCTTCTACGCCACGGATCCGAGAATCGCGACCGTTACGCCCTGCAGTCCAACGACCGGACCCACGAGCACGTCGTGCATTGACGTGAGCGGCAATTCGCAGACCTATGCGCCGAATTTCACTTTCAACATCGGCACGCAGTACAAGATCGCCCTTCCCGGCAACGACTCGCTGACGCCGCGGGTGAATTATGGATACGTGGCGCCGCAGTGGGCGACGATCTTCGAGAATTCCTCGCTCGGTGACCACCTCGCGGGGCGGGATATCCTCGGCGCGCAACTGGCCTGGCAGCATGCCACCTGGGTCGCGACGCTGTACGGCAGCAACCTGACCGACCAGCACTACGTCGCGGCGCTCAACTCCGGCTTGAACTTCGCCGGTATGCCGCGCCAATTTGGGATACGGGTCCTGAAGACGTTCTGATACGAAACATCGGCCGCCTCGCTGAGCAGCAGCCGGCGGCCTTGGTTTCCTACTCTCCACTGTAGCTGCTGGCCGCATGCAACCCTATGCCCTCACCGTCGATAAGTTTCTCGATCATGCCGGCAAATGGAGCGCGGATCGGGAGATCGTTACCGCGGCCGCAGGACAGGTCGCGAGCCGCATTGGCTACGCGAGGCTAAGAGCGCGCAGCAACTCCCTGTCAGGCGCGCTTGCGGCGCTTGGCTTACGTTTTGGCGATCGGGTGGGCACGCTCGGCTGGAACAGCCAACATCATTTGGAAATGTACTATGCGCTCATGGGCGCGGGCCTAGTCTGCCACACGCTCAATCCGCGTCTCACCGCCGCACACCTCGCGGCGATGATCAACGAAGCCGAGAATCGTGCCCTCGCCGTTGCCTCCAGCCTGCTGCCATTACTCGCGGAATTGGCGCCACTGTGTCCGCGCCTCGAACACATCATCCTGATGGACGGCGATGTACTGAAGGAGGACCTTCTGCCGGGCAACAAGGCGCAGGTGTGGGGATACCAAGCGCTGCTCGACGCGCATGGCGCCCCGGCCGTGTGGGGAGACTTCGACGAACAGACGCCGGCCGGGCTTTGCTACACATCGGGCACCACCGGCCAGCCCAAGGGCGTGCTCTATACGCATCGCTCGAACTACCTGCACACGCTGCGCGCACTTCAGGCCGACGCATTCGCATTGACCGGCCGTGACGTTTTGCTGGTTGCCGTGCCCATGTTTCACGCCAATGCCTGGGGACTTCCCTTCGCCGCGCCTGCGGTCGGCGCCAATATGATTTTGCCGGGCCGCCACACGGATGGCGCGAGCATGGCGGCAATCATGCGCAGCGAGGCCGTGAGCATCGCGGCCGGCATCCAGACCATTTGGCTGGGCGTGCTCGATCATCTCGATGCCGTGGGCGGCGAGTTGCCGGCGTTGCAGCGGATACTGATCGGCGGCGCGAACTGCCCGGATGCGCTCATCCGGCGCATGGAGAAGCGCCTCGGCGCCCGGGTGCAGACCAGCTGGGGCATGACTGAGCTATCGCCGCTGGGCACCATCGCCCCCTTCGATACTGCGCCCACCGAGACGCGCGCGTCCGGTCGGCCGCCGATGGGTCTTGACCTCACCCTGACGGACGCCAACGGCGTCATTCTCTCGCAGCAACGCGGCGTGGTGGGTCATCTAAAGGTCAAGGGTGCCAGCGTGCTCGACCGCTACTTCAAGGCCAAGCACAGTGCTTTGGATGCGCAGGGCTATTTCGATACCGGCGATCTTGCCAGCATCGATGCCGCCGGCAGCTTGACGATCTGCGGTCGCTCCAAGGACTTGATCAAATCAGGCGGCGAGTGGATCAATCCGGCCGAGATCGAAGATATTGTGGGTCGTCACCCCGCGGTGGGTCTTGCGGCGGTTATCGCTCGGCCGGACGCAAAGTGGGGCGAGCGGCCGGTGTTGATCGTGGAGCCGCGGCGAGGGGAGTCAGTGGATGCGGAGGCACTGCTCGAATTGCTTCGTGGCAGAATCGCCAGACTGGTGGCTTCCCGACCAGATCATGCAGATTGACGCCATGCCGCTCGCCGCGACGGGAAAGATAGATAAGAACCAATTGCGTGCCGATTACGCGAATGGGAAAATTGCGGTCGAAGGAGGTAACGTTTGACGGATCGTCAAGGTCGCAGCAAGGCGCAACAGCGCGCCGAGAGCTTGGAACAAATCCTCGACGCGGCCGAGTACCTGTTCTCCAAACACGGACTGCATGGCGTAACGCTGCGCGATGTCGCGCAACGCGTGGGCATCCATACCACCCTGCTGCATTATTATTTCAAGGATAAGCGCGACGTATTCGAAGCGGTATTCGCGCGACGCGCGGGCGTCACGAGCGACCGTCGAATCGCCGCACTCGATCGGTACCAGGCAGAGGCCGGAGATTCGCCCACCGTTGAAGGCGCGCTGCACGCGTTCCTGGATACCGATCTGGATCTTTACTTCGAGGGCGGCGAACTGTGGATGAACTATGCCTCCCTGTGTGCCCGCGTCAGCAATACCCCTGAAGGCGCGGCGCTGCTGGACGTTCACTTCGATCCGGTGGTGCTAAAACTCGTCAGCATCTTGAAGCGCGCACTGCCTGATTATGCGGATGAAGATATCTTCTGGGGTTATCACTTCGTGACCGGTGCGCTGATGAACACCTTGGCACGCACCGGGCGCATCGATCGACTTTCGGGCGGCGTATGTCGCTCGGATGATTTTCCTGCGGTCAAGAAACGCATCGCCAAATTCATGGCTGCAGGGTTCCTGACGCTGCGGGATCCTGCGAATAAGCGTTAAGCAGCAGCAGGCGCCGGGCCGCACTGGTCAGTCAGGCAGACCCGCGAGCCGCAAGCCCTCGAAAAGTGGTTGGTAGCCGTATAGGTTGGACTCCGGATACATCCACTTGCGAATGGCGCCCAAGGATGTAAGTCCGGGAACCGAGGTTTTTAAATCGGCGATGGCTGCTTTTTCGGTGGCCTCATCATGCAGATGCGCGGCCGCCGCGATCAATGTCAGGCGCACGGTTCCATCATTCGGATTACTCAACTGCGGCTTGCTCATCTCCGTCGCTGCCTTTTGAGCCAATCGCGCGGCGTCGGTGTAGTCTCCGAGTTCATAGTCGACCGCGGCAAGCAGCGCGGCGCGGTTGCTGTAGTCTGGATTGCGATCGTAAGCGGCGCTCGCGGGAGCCAGGGCCTCGTTGGGCCGGGCGAGCCGCAGCAGCACCAAGGCCCTGTCCTCCATGGCGCTATAGTTATCCGGATGGCGGCTGAGCAGCGAGTCCAAAATCACCAGCGATTCCTGATAGCGACCGCGCAGCTCGTACACGCTGGCCTTATACTGCAGCATGCCGGAATCATTGGGATGCGTGCTGAGGTATCGATCCACCGCTGCCTCGCCGATGGCTCGCTGCTCAGCGACATTCGTCGACCAGGCATCAACGCAGTCGCACAGGTTTATCTTGGCCGTGAGGCGCAGTGCGAGTGGATCATCCGGCGCGAGTTGCAACGCACGCTTGAGCGGATCGCTGGCTGCCATGTAGGCGCCTTTCGCATCATCGGCCATGCGCTTATGGCCCCAGTCCACATAGGCCCGGAAACTCAAGTCCCGCACATCGAGCGCCGCATCCGGCTTGTCGCGGGCTCGTTCGACTTCGGACTCGAGACCGTAGTAAACCAGATATCCCGTGGCATCGTCGATTTCATCATCCGAGCTCGGTACCAGTGCGCCCTGCGGTATCGGAACACTTCTTGTGCCGAGCACGTGCTCCGTCGCACCGTCCAC
Organism: uncultured Gammaproteobacteria bacterium; assembly: GCA_963756845.1. Taxonomy (GTDB): domain Bacteria; phylum Pseudomonadota; class Gammaproteobacteria; order Steroidobacterales; family Steroidobacteraceae; genus Bog-1198. The sequence continues at coordinate 15,224 of CAVWPD010000004.1, forward strand.
CACGAACAAGGTAACGTTGTAGCCGGAGGTGGCGCGCTCGACATTGCCGCGCATCAGGAAATGCACATTAAGCGCTTTGGCCAGGTCTGCAGGCGCCGCCTCATGGGCTAATGCGCGGGCGACACTGGCCTGCGATGCCAGTTGCACCCATTCATGATTTCCTTCGAGAGATTTGAATACGTGTTCGCCAGTGGCTTTGGCGACTTGCAAACCCGTGGGATCGTCGGCCGCCGCCTCCAAGGGCAGCAATGCGAAGGTCATGCGGCGGTCCTCCGCCGAATAGGGGGCAATCTTCGCGGCGCCGTGAAACTCACGCCGGATAAACCAGCCGGCGCCGATCAGCAACAGCGCGACCACCGCAGTTATCCCTGCCAACCGCGTGCGGTTTTTTGCAGCCGGACGCAAAGAAACGCTCTGGCTGTGAATGCGGTCGGCCTCAGCACTCGGTTCGGTCGCACTCGCAGCGGCGGCGGCGGTGGATTCCGGGACCCCCCCAAGCGCCGTCAAACGCGCTACCCGCTCGATGAAGGAGGGCGTGGGTTCGCCTCCGGGAAGCTGCATCCATTGCACGTCGCGAAAGCGGTCCGGGACGGTGGTATCGCCCGGGCCGACCGGATCGATGGCCACGGGCAGCAGGAATGTCCTCCCCGCAGCCATGAGGTAGGAGCGATCCACCGCCAGTTTCCACTCCAGACGGAAGTACCCTTCAATACGGGCGCTGGTATTGGCCGAGATCAGGGGGATGAACAAGGCGCAGGCCTTGATCTGCTTTCGAATCGCCGCATCCCAGGCATCTCCGCCGCGAAGTTCGCTCTGGTCGAACCACACCTCGACGCCGGCGCTGCGCAAGGCGTTACAAATGCGGCGCGCCGCTTCGACATCCTGCGAGGTGTAGCTGAGAAAAACCGCGTTCCCAGGGCCGTTCATGGATCGCCGTTCGCCCTATGCGAAAATCCTGGCGCCAATGTACGCGATTGGATCTTCCCTCGGTAGTCTGCCGATGCAGACCTGCTAATCCGAGCGCGGCGCTGCCTCTCGGCTTGGTTTGGCCTCGCGGCTCAAAATCCACAGTGCCGCCGGCAGCGCGGTGAAATCCGCCAGCAGTGCGAGGACAAATGCCGAAGCGGAGACGGTGCCGAACTGGCGCATCGGCGGCAGGTCGGAGAGCGCAAGCGCTAGAAAACCGCTGGCGTTGATGAGCGTGGCGAACAGGATCGGGCGGCCCGCGACAATCATCGCATGGCGCAGCGCGACGGCGGTCGAGCCGCTCGCCCGGGCTTCTTGAAAATGGTAGAAAAAATGCACCTGATCGTTTTCCGTCGCGCCCAATACGGTCGAGCCGATCAGAATCGTGGCGATATTGAGTGGAATGCCCGCCACACGCATGACGATGAACACCGACAAGATCGCGAACAGGGAAGGGATCATGGTCATGAGGCGCGCCGAAGGGCTGCGAAACACCAGCAGGAATCCAAAAAAAATGACGCATGCCGTGAGCGCGAAACTCTGGGTGAGCGTCGGCAGCAGCCGCTCGGTGATGGCCCCAGAGAGCACTCCCTTGCCGGCGAGGCGGCCGCGGACCGCCCGCAGTGCGGGGTCGCCGGCCTGCGCCGCGGACCAGGTTTGCTCGACGAACTTGCGCATTGCACCCGACGCACCGAATGCCTCGCCGCGCCCGCGAATACTGAGGCGCACGCTGCCAAGATCCGTCACGTCGACGTAGTTGCGGGCACCGGGTTCCGTGAGCATGATTTGCTCGAGGTCGGAGGCCAATTTTGACCACTCCGCAGGTGAGGTAGGTAACTGATCGGAGCCGGACTCGATATATCGAGCCCAGCGCAGCACAGAGGTGGGACCGTCCACGGCATCCACCCCTGGATTTTGCTCCAGCCGCCGAGTCAGCAGTTCAACCGCCCGCAAAAAATCCGGATCCAGCGCATGCCCCGGCGGCGTCTGCAGCCAAAGATCAATCACATCGAGGCCGTTTGACTGTTCGAAACGGCGCGTGTCCTGCGCCACCCGCTCGCTCGGATTGACGTACGTCAAGGCGTCGGTTTCGAGCGTCAATGGCGCGAGTCTGCCCGGGATGCCGAACAATGCCGCCGCGCCGCACAGCATGATCAGAATGGCGCCGATGACCAGCGGCCAGCGGTAGCGCCGCGTCGTTGGCACCAGCACATCCACGAATGCGGGAAACCATTTCCGCGCGGGTGCCGCAGCGGATCGCATCGGGGCGCGCAGCATCGCTTGCAGCGCCGGGAACAGTGTAAAACAGGTCACCCAAGCGACCAGCAATCCGCAGGCGGTCCACAGACCCATTTCACGAACGGGGCGGATCTCCGATACCGCGAGAGCGGCGAAGCCGACGGCCGTGGCGAACATGGAGGCCGTGCAGGGGAGGAATTTATTCGCCAGCGCCCGCGCCTGGTGTTCGACAAGAGTCGGTGCATCGTCCGGTTCCATGTAGCGCGAATGAAGGTAGACCAGGGTGGCCGTGGTCGTGACCATGACGGTGAGCGGCACAATGGTCGACACCACGCTATTCGACCAGCCGATGATGTCGGCCAAGCCCACCGCCATGGCGATCACGGCACCGAGAGTGAGGACGATGGCGGCCAATGTGCGCCACGAGCGGTACACCAGGAACACCAAGGACACCAAGAAAATGCCAAACAAAGGCATGAACTTCTTGGTGGCAGCGCCGGTTTGCCGCTCGAGCCACGCGTCCAGCCAGGGGCTGCCGACGCGGCGGATGGCGCTGAAGGGGCGGCCGGATTTTTCGATGGGCAGCACGAGGGCATCAATCGCCGCCAATGCGCGATCGCGCTCGGCGGGGGAATTGACGCGCAGTTCGAGCGCGATACCTAGGTAGTGATCGCCCATGAGTCCTGCGCGCCGGAACAACGCCGTACCGGTCGCGAAGGTCTTCACACGCGCCGCATCCTGCGCGCTGAAATTGCCGGAGGAGCCGGAGGAGCCTGCGGAGCGGCGCAGCGTGAGAAGACTATGGGCGGCAACGTCGGGTATTTTATTGAGTTCGCGCTCGAGTTGATCGGCGCCTTGCAGGGCGTCCGGACTAAAAGGATCCGGCGCTTCCAGCATCAGCAGCGCCTGTTCGCCTTCAGGAAAAATGCGATCGAAGTCTCGCGTGGCTTGCGCTAGCGGATCTCCGGCCACCACAAGACGGTCGATGGCCGAATCGGTGGGAATTTGCAGAGCGCCGTAGATGCCGGCGACGGTGAGAATCGAAAAGAGAGCGACAATCCAACGCCGCGCGCCAAGCACATGGAGAAAGACGGTCACGAGTCGCGGGGGAATCAACAGGGTCATGTGAGATGCGCGCTTACCGGTAGTTGCCTCAGTGGCGGAGAATGATAGCCTACGGCCATGAGCACATTACTGCTGGCATCACTGGCTACTCTGGTCTTTTGCGCCCCGGGATATCCCGGAGGTGCGGGCGACGCGCAGCCCTACGTTGAACAATTTGCAACGGCCGCTGCCACCATCTCCGGCTGGCCGGCGGGCAGTCTAGGCGCCGTCTACGATCCCACCGAGCAAGGAGGATTGGCCAAACTCGCGAGCGCAGATGCAGCGCTGGCCTTCATTCCGTACGCGTTTTTCGTCCAGCACGGCAAGGAGATGCAGTTGACGCCGCTGGTGCAGGCCGATGTCACGGGTATTGGTACCGAGGAGCGCTGGACGCTGGTCGCGAAGGACGGCGCCGTCGCCGGCCCCACCACTCTGGCGGGCTTTACCCTTCTCAGCGTGGCGGGCTACGCGCCAGAATTTGTGCGCCACGTTGCCCTCAAGGGGTGGCCGCTGCCGCCTGAGGTAAAAATTGAGGCGACGGGACAAATATTGAGCGCCCTGCGACGCATTGCCGCCGGCGAGCCCGTCGTGGCATTGCTCGATCAAACACAGGCAGCCGCGATGCCCACACTGCCGTTCGCCGCGCAGCTCAAGGCAGTGATGCAATCGCCGACGCTGCCGGTGGCGATCCTCGCGGTGATCAATGGGCGAGTACCCGCTGCCCGAGTCAAAGCCCTGCAGCAGGGGCTACTCAAAATGAGCCATGACGCGGGTGACGCCGATGCACTGGCGCAACTGCACTTGAAAGGGTTTGTGCCGCTGCGGATTCCAACCCAACCCTCAACGCCGTGAACAGGGCGGCCGCCTGTGCACTCGCGCTCATGGCCGCGGGCTGCCAAGCGCCGTTGCAACCGAGCCCGACGCCTCCAACCCCGGTGACGGGCAGCGTGGCGGAGCTGGCTGCCGCCATCACTGCGGATGCGAATCGCAGCGATCATGAGCACGATTCGAAGGTGCGGGGAGAACTCGCGGAAGAGGCCAGCCGCGATGCATCGGCTTGCCTCGATATTGAACCGCGAACCGCCGCCTGTCTGTACGGGCGCGCGCTGGCTTTAGGTCTCGAGGCGCGGGTGCATCCGACGCGGGCCGGCGAACTGCTCGGCGCCATGCTCGCCAGCTTGGCCGATGCCGAGACGGCGGATGCCGCCTACGATGAGGCCGGACCCGCCCGCGTCAGGGCGCTGGTGCTGATTCGCGCGCCGGGATGGCCGCTGGGTCCGGGCGATCCGGAAGCGGGATTGGCGGCCGCCCGCCGCGCCGCTGCCCTGCGGCCGCAATTTCCGCCGAACATCCTCGCGTTGGCCGAGGCGCTCGCGAAGACCGGGGATGCAAACGGCGCTCGGCAGAACTATCAGCGCGCGCGTGACTTGGCGCAGGCGCTGCCTGCCGGGGCGGATCGAGACGCATGGTTGCGTCAGGCGGATGAGGCGCTGAGTCGCTGAGCAGGCACTTAAGGACAAAGCCTTCGTGGCGGCGACCTCCCTGCCTCACCCCACCCAAACAGGGGCGTGCTTTGCGGCCCAGGGCTGAGCCTGTTCCAGCTCGTAGGCCAGCGAATAGAGTAGGCCCTCATTGCCTTTGGCCGCCGCGAACTGGCTGCCGATCGGCAGACCGTTCTTGCCCCAACCCAGCGGCACCGACATTGCCGGCGTTCCCGCGACATTGTGGATCGGCGTGTACACGACATAGTTGCTGATGCGCTCGTATAACGTATCGAACGGAACGGTGGGTGCCTGCTCGCCGAGCTTCGGCGGCGTGCTCAATACCACGGGGGTCAACCACGCGTCGTATTGCGCCATGAAGGCATCGGTCGCCGCTTCCACAGTCTTGAAATAGGCGAGGCTTTTCGCCAGAGCATCCTTGGGCTTCTTGGCGAAATATTCCGCAAGGCCGAGGGTCCACGGCTCGAGCACCGCATCGGGCTGCAGTTTGAGGCTCATCGCCAGCTGCACAAGCTGTGCGGGCCCCGATGCCCAAACGGTGAGGAACGCCTCGGTGAATTCCTGGCCCCTGACCGGATTTTTCACCTCGATGACCTGGTGGCCCAAGCCCTCGCACAGGCTCGCCGTGGCCTCGAGGCTGGCCTTCACATCGTCCTGCGGCTGCTTGCCGACGTAGCTAAGCGTTGAGAACCCGATCTTCAGCCGCTTCTTGGCAGGACCGCTCACGAACCCGGTCGGCGTGAATCGCGCGTGTGCGGACGTGTCTTGCGACAGTGAAAAAACCATCGCGCTATCCCGAACACTGCGGCTGATGCAATTCTCCACCGCGATATCGCCGGGCATCTTTTCCGCGGCGCCGAAATTCATGCGTCCGCGCGAGGGCTTCAGGCCAAACATGCCGCAGCAGGATGCCGGAATGCGAATCGAGCCGCCGCCATCTGACGCATGCGCGACGGGCAGCATGCCTGAGGCGACGGCTGCCGCCGCGCCGCCGGAGGATCCGCCCGTGGAGTAATCCAAATTCCACGGATTGTGGCAGGCGCCGAGCAGGAGGCTTTCCGTCGAGGCCATCAATCCGAATTCCGGGGTGTTGGTCTTGCCGAGGATGATCATGCCGGCATCGACAGCCTTCTGCACCATCAAGTTGTTCTCGGTGCCCACGTGTTTTGCCATCAGGCGCGATCCGGAAGTGGCCACCTCGCCTTTGACCTCGTTCAGATCCTTGATGAGGTAGGGCATGCCGGAGAGGGGACTTGCAGGCAACGGGGTCTTCGCGCGCCGGCGTGCCTTGTCAAAATATTCGGCAACCACCGCGTTGATTTTCGGGTTGGCCGCTTCAATTCGAGCGATCGCGGCATCCACCAACTGCAGCGAGGAGACCTTTTTGGCGCGAACGAGGGCCGCCTGGCCGACCGCGTCGATTGCCGAAAATGCGTCCTCGGCGCGTGCAAATCGCGGTTTCACTACTGCTGTGAATGCGGCCGCGGCGGACGCGGCGATAAAATCGCGGCGGTTGATCGGCATATTCATTGTTACCCCCGGACCCATGGTAACGCTGAATTGCTTGCGGTATTCGTCATACCTTTCGGGCGGCTTCGATCTCTATCGCCCTCGCGATCCTCACGGCGGTTTCCGCAATTTCCGTGACTCGAGACGCGACCAATCCGCTGAATTTGTCGTAGTGGGCGGCCGCCATTCCCCCCGCGATGCTGGCGGCTGCCTGGATGAGCTGAGTTTGATCCATGATGAGTCCTCGTCGAATGGTGATCCGCAGCTGCGGCCTGGTCGTCGAGCGACACGATACAGGGTTGAGCAAACTCAGGGAGGATGTCCCTCCGCGTGCGGCACGGGTCGCGGTCGCGGCGCGACTGCCTGTTTTGGCGCTGGGGACTGTTGCGCCGCCGCGTGTTCGACCGGCGCTTGAGCCACGCGCGTTGAAGGGGACGCGGCAGGCGCTGGATTTTTAGGATGAGCCGCCGGGGAGGGCGCGCCAGGCGCTGATCTTGCTATCCCGCCATTGCCGGCGCCCTGCGCAGGATGTGGGGTCGAGGTGGTGTGCATCACGCTGAAAGTCCCTACATGCTGAGCCGGGAGCCCGGTCGCATCGGAGTACTCGCGGGGCTGTGCGGCCGCATTGATCGGATGCCCGTTGTTCATGCCGGCGTGCATCGCCGCGTCGGCGTTCGCCATACGGACTCGCTGCAGCTGCGCCGAGGTGGGTGGAACATGCGGTTCGGCTGCGACAGCGAGTTCCGCCGCGTTCGGGTGGGCGATGATGCCGGCGCCCCCGCCGTTGTAGCTCACCCGGGCGACCGATGTATTGGCGAGCGGCGAGTTGTAGATCATCCGGCCCTCTTGCCACGAGCCACGAACAAATCCACGGCCGAAATATCCGTAGCCGTAGTTGATGCCGCCGTAAAATCCAATGTGCGGACCCCAATATCCGGCGCGCCATGCGAATCCGCCGCGCTGTACGAACCAATAGCCCGGGGTCCACAAGTAACCCGCCACAGGCGCCGCGATCCACGCGCCGGGGACCCAGTAGTAATCATTATCCGCATCGCTCCACGCCCAGTACCCGGGCGTCCAGTCGAGGTTTTCGTCAGGCGGCGGCGGTTGCTCGTAGTCCGGAATGGCCGGAGGTGGGCTGCCCACCGTGGCATCGCCGGGAAGTGGCTGGCTGGAAAGTGGTTGGTTGGAGAGTGACTGGCTGGGAAGTGGCTGAGTCGCCGTGCCGAAGATGGCGATGCACTCATCGGCCAACGTCGTGACCAGCCAATTGTGGCCGACGAAGGTCCGCTGGGAATGCTGAACGCCCGGAGCGAGGGACTTGGTGTAGAGGATTCGCTGTCCCTGGAAGTTCAGCCAATAAATTCTCACCGGATTGTCGCCGCGATTCACGATGGCGATGCCGGTGGAATCATGCGACGGTTGGGACGCATAGGCCGCCTCCGCATCGCAGGTGCGCGTAGTCGGTAGGGCCTCGCACGCTCGGACCCCTGCTGCATCCTGAATCGAGCAGCCGACTTGGTATCCGGGCGGCCCTTGCAGAAGGGCGGCGGGCTGCGCTTGCACGCGAATCAAGGGCAGAGCCAGCAGGCAGGCCGCCACGCTGATGGGCAGGATGCTTGGCGCAAACCGATGTTTCGGCGCATTGGGCATAGGATCCACGCCACCACCCTACGTCAAAGCTCGCACGACTCGTACGGGGTCATTCGAGATATGCCGATTCGAACACAGATTATGGCGTCCATGAATGCCGTGGTCCTCAGTCGCCCGCGGCTGTCGGAACCTTAGGTGCGGTAGCGGACATAAAATGCCTTAGCAAAACTTTAAAAATATGTAAAGCAACCTGAGTACTTGTCGGTGCTGCGCCGTGTGCTTAGGATTAGCGCCACGCCGCCTTTGGCCCCGAAAAGACTAACTCCGCAATGGGTCGGGATCATGCAAACCGATAGCGGGTGGATGCCAATCAGTTCAGACGAGGGAGCCGCCGTAGCCCGCGAGGCCGGCGTGGCTCGATCCTCATGGTGGCTCGCGTTTCTCGTGGGTATCGCGATTTTGATTTTGCTGGCCATGAGCGCGCTCGCTGCCTGGAGCCTGCGCACCCAGCGGGTGGATGCCGATTGGGTAGTGCACACCGAGCGGGTCCGCTACCAGATTTCGCGGGTATTACAGCTGCTGGTCGATGCGCAGACCGGCGTGCAGGGGTACGCCTTGACCGGCGATCCCGCTCGCTTGAAATCCTATACAGAGTCGAATCCGCAGCTGGCTCCCGCAGTCGAGGAGTTGCAGCACCTGATTTCCGATAATCCCGCCCAGCGACCCCGGGCTGCCCGGCTCGCGGGGTTGGCGCGGGAGGCAGCGGCATACAGCGGCGCTCTGCTGCAGGCGGTACGGGACGGCAATGGTGCGCGGGTACGGACGTTGGACGCGGATAATCAAGCACAGCAAGTCATGACCGATGCGCGCGCGGTGCTGTCGGATATGCAATCGGAGGAAGACCGGTTGCTGCGATTGCGTCAGGCCTCTGAGAGCCGCGCTCGGCGCGAGGCTATATTCGCACTGTGGGCCACCGGCGGTCTCGGGGCGCTGCTGATCATCCTGGTGGTCTACTTCGTTCGCCGCGATGCGGCGACTCTGCGGCGCACCGAAAGTGAACTGGCCGCTACGCTTCACAGTATCGGCGATGCGGTCATCGCCACGGACCTGGAGGGGTCGATTCGATTCATGAATCCGATTGCCGAACGGCTCACCGGCTGGCCCGAGAAAAGCGCCCGCGGGCAGCCGCTCAGCTTAGTCTTTCGGATCATCGGGGAAGAGTCTCGGACTCCGATCGAAAGCCCCGCGACGTTGGTACTGCAGCAAGGAAAGACCGTTCAGCTCGCGAATCATACGACTCTGGTCGCGCGTGATGGCACCGAGCGATCGATCGCTGACTCCGGCGCACCCATCATGGACGGCGCCGGGCGGGTGCAGGGGATGGTGCTGGTATTTCGAGATGCATCGCAGGAACGCAGCGCATCGCGCAAGCTGCAGCTTCGCGATGCAGAACTTCAGATCATCAACGACTTTGCGCGGTTTCCGATCGTGCATCTGGACCGACATCATCACTATCGCTTCGTCAATAAGGCCTACGCCGAACGTTTCGGATTTACCCCGGAACAATGCGCGGGCAAGCACATTCGGGATGTCGCCGGCGAACAGGCTTATCAGACTGTTCGCCCACACATCGAGGCAGTATTGACTGGGCAAACTGTCGAGTTCGAAAGCGAAATTCCCTACCAAGGCGCGCTGGGCACTCGCTGGATGCGCTGTATTTACGCGCCCGTCCGTACGAGCGGGGAGCAGGAGGTGAACTCGCTGGTGGCCACCGTGACCGATATCACGGAGCGCAAGGAGGCCGAAGAGTTGCTTCGCCGCAGCCAAACGGCTCTTCAAGAAACCGATCGGCGCAAGGATGAGTTCCTCGCCACGCTGTCGCACGAACTTCGCAATCCGCTCGCACCCATTCGAACGGCTGCGCAAATTCTCGCCTCGCCGCAACTGGCTCCCCAGCAGCTACAGTGGGCTCAAAACGTGATTCAGCGGCAGGTTCGGCACATGGCATTGCTGCTCGACGATCTGCTCGACATCGCCAGAATCACGCAGGGAAAACTCGAGATCAAGAAAGAGCCGATGAACATCAACGCAATTATCGACTCAGCGGTTGAAACCGCGCGTCCTTTCATCGATGGCAAAAATCATCACTTGACGGTGACGCTGCCCTCCGAGCCGGTAACGGTCGACGCCGATGCGCTGCGCCTCTCGCAGGTTCTGTCGAATCTGCTGACGAATGCGGCAAAGTTCACCGATCCCGGCGGTCACATCGAGTTGCGGGCGCTCAAGCAAGACGGCAGCCTCACCCTATCGGTCAAGGACGACGGCATCGGCATTGCACCGGGGTCGCGAGACGGCATCTTCGAAATGTTTTCCCAAGTGGATGACATCTCCGGCCGCTCGGATGGCGGACTTGGCATCGGGCTGGCGCTCGTGAAGGGCCTCACGGAGTTGCACGGCGGCAGCGTAGAAGTCGAAAGCGACGGTCTCGGTCGCGGCAGCGAGTTTATTCTGCGCTTGCCCTTGGGCGCGACGGTCTCATCGCGCATCGAGACCACACCAGGGATCGCGGATACCACAAAGCGCAGGCGAGTGCTGGTGGTCGATGACAACAAAGACGCCGCCGATAGCCTGGCACTGTTGCTGGAGCTGGCGGGACACGAGGTGCGCGTCGCCCATTCGGGACGGGCCGCACTCTCGCTGGCGCAGCTATTTCGCCCGGATACTTCGCTGCTCGACATCGGTATGCCCGACTTGAGCGGGTACGAGGTCGCTCGGGAGTTGCGCCGCGAGCCGTGGGGAAGGCAGATGCGTTTGATCGCATTGACTGGCTGGGGCCAAGAAGCTGACCGGCAACGGGCCCAGGAGGCGGGCTTTGATGAGCATCTGACCAAGCCGATCGATCCCGAGGCGCTCACCATCTCGATAGCGCAAGGCGCGGGCACTTCGCTGTTATGAGGGCAAAACGAAGGTCCGCGTTGCAAAGGTGATTGTCGATGTTGCTGGCAACGGTACGTAAAGCACTGCGCCAGGCCGCGGACCCGTCCAAGGCAGCAGCCATGCAGGCGTACATGAAGTCCTCGATGCCGTATCACGGCGTACCCACGCCGTTGCTGCGCCAGGTATGCAAGGCGGCATTTTCCCGGCTACAGTTTGCGAGCGCGGCACAGTGGCAAACAGAGGTATTGAATTTATGGCGCCCGGCGCGCTTTCGCGAGGAGCGCTACGCCGCCCTGTATTTGGCGGGTGACAAGCGGGGCCGCCCCTATCAGACCGTATCCTCGATGAAGCTGTACGAAGAACTGATCGTTACCGGTGCGTGGTGGGACTATGTGGACGATATCGCCGCGCACCGCATCGGGACCATCTTGAGTGCCTATCCTGCGCCCAGGCGACGCAAGATGGTCTCCTGGAGTCGGTCAACGAATTTGTGGAAGCGCCGTGCGGCGATCATCTGCCAGCTTGGATTCAAGGCGGAGACCGATCTTGAGCTGCTGTATGCCTGCATCGAACCCTCGCTCGGCTCGCACGAGTTCTTTTTGCAAAAGGCAATCGGCTGGGCGCTGCGCCAGTACGCCTGGACCGACCCTGCCGAAATCAAGAAATACGTAACGCGTAACCGCGGCCGCCTCAGTGCCTTGAGCTGTCGCGAAGCGATGAAGAATATCGGCTAGGCGATGGCTCTGGCCGCCCTTAGTAAATTTCTGATCCGTAGACGCGCAGCGCCGCGGGCGACTGATATTGATTCACCAGCGTTTCGACCAATTGCCGTCGGTACGCGGATAGACTGACTTCAGTGAGAGGCTGCTGCCGCCACTTGCCCAATTCCGCCGCCTCATACGGTTTGGCGCCGGCCGGAGCGCTGCCGCCGCCGATATCAAACACCACGTAGTTGAGCACCGCCGCCAGCTTCTGATCGCTGAGGGCGGAGAATGCGACGTTCGGCAATCGCGCCAAGTAGGCGCGGCCTTCGGGGATATTGAGGTAGTAGCCGACAAGATCCTTCAAATTGGGGACCAGCTTGGGGTTGGAGATGCCCTCGTAGCCATGGCAGCCGCCGCAATTCAAGAGGAAGTCGCGCCGCGGCTCGCTAAAGTGAGTGTTGGGCAGCGCGGCTGGCGCATCTGCGACCAGACGCGGTGCGAAGAGCATTCCGGCGGGCGCAGCCGCGAGTGCAGCTGCGAGGGCCACCGAGCATCGCGCCTGGAAGGCCACGGGCGGATTAGCTGGCCAGTCCCACCAGCGCCGCTGTGGAACAATGATAAGTCGCCGAGGCGTTGCCGAAACACCAGATGATGTCGTTGTTGAGCGCTGAGCGGTACAGGGGCAATTCCCTATCAGTCCCATCGCAGCGGCATGACTTGCCGGCCGTACACGCCGGTTTGCCGCAGCAATCCCGATAGGCGATGACGTAGGAATGACCGTCCTCGGGATTCAGGCAGGTGCCGATCCAGGAAATCGGCGACGGCTCGGCACCTGGCGGGCAGGTGTGCGAGCCGCCGCCGCAACAGCTGCACAGCACTCCGTCCGAGGCGCAGTACTTCCAGTAGCTGCACTTGGTGGCATCCGTTGTTTGTGCGTTGCGCTCGAAGTCGGTCTTTGGCGCATCGGCTGCTGAGGCACGGGCGACCGGCAGCAGGGGAAACAGCGGCGCTGCCGCCAAAGCCATGCCGAGCCGTGCGATAAAGCCGCGGCGCGAGGAATAACCGGCAAGTTTGCGGGTGAGCCGCTCGCTCAGCTTGTCAATGGGAGAATTTGCCACGAAGGTGTTCCTTGTCGCTCATTCCACCGCCTCGGGCTGAGCGTTAAGATAGGATTGGATTGAAGCAAAACCGGTTTCTTTGGCGACGATCAGACTCTCGAAATGTTCGCGGCTGTTCACCAATCCTTTGGCGGCGATGACACCCAGGTCATCCAGCAACACCGCATAGGGGAGCTTGTCGATTCGATATGCCATACCGATCTGGGGTCCATTTACAAACCTGCGATCGTCGAGACCGAATTGATCGATCAGCTTCCTCTGCTCGGTCAGGTCCGCATCGCCGACAAACAGCACGTCGAGCCGCTCGCTCTTGGCAAAATTCATCGCGATGGGGATTAACTTCTTACAGATCGGGCAGGTCTGCGCCACGAACAGCATGAGCAACGCCTTGCCGGCAGGCAGATTGCCGCCTACCGTGATGGCATTGCCGGCCAGGGCAAGAACATCGAGTCGCGGCGACTGTTCGCCAACCCCCGGACCCGCGCCATGAATCAGCGCGCCCGCCGGCGCCACCCGCTCATGCAGCACGCCCACCTGTCGAGCCAGGGCCAAGACCGCCACGCTGAGGCAAATGACAACCACCCACAGCAGTCCCAGAGTCACCGTGATGGCACTCACCGCGCAGCCTCCGAGCCCGCAGCGGCGGGCAGGCGCCAACCGGGAACGATGCTCCAGAGAATATTCAAGCTTTGCAAAATGAGGAACAAAACGCCGCCCGCCAACAGTCCTTCGACCCTCATGCGCACATCGGCCGATCCGACTCGCGGCCACAGCGCCACGCCCAGCAGCAGCGCCAGCACGATGTTTCGAATGACCAGGGTCCAGCGCAGTCGCTGCTTGAGCGCGCTCTGAAAGCATCCGCAATCGATGTGCGCGCGTCCCCGCGCCAGATTGATGCTCATGGCCATCGCAAACACCAAGAGCAATGCCGCCGCCGCCAATTCCGGCCAGGGCGGCCACACACCCAGAAGAAGCGCCCCGGCGAGGAATGCCTCCGCCGGCGGCAGACTGTACGTGACGGGCCTCACCAGATAATCCGGCAGCAGGCGGTAGTTGGCGAGGACTCCCTGGAACACGCCCCAATGGCGCATCTTGCCCAGCGCCGCCGCCGCGAACACCAAGGCGATCAAAGTTCTGACGGCGATACTGATTTCGGGAGACGCCAGGCCTGTCATCGGATCAATACCCAGTCACCGAAATGCGCGAACCACCGGCGAACTCGATCTTGCGCAGTTGTTCGCCCGTAGCCGCATCCAGCACCACATCGCCGCCCGGCGGATTGAGCAGGTACAGCACCGGTTTGGCATCTTGCGAGACGCCCATATCCTCATAGTAAGGGGGCCTATCATCGGCCAGCCCGCTGGTCGGGACGGGCTGCAGCGGGAAGCGCGACAGCAGCGTATGAGCCTTGGTGTCGAGTGCCCAGATTTCCGTGCCGCCTTGCGCATGAGTCCAATAATTCCCGGGGTGCATCAGCACGAAAAGCTTACCGCTCGCCTTGTGGTAAGCCGCCAATTGCGAGCCGCCGGGCCGCCAGGCCAATTCCTGTACGCCGGTGCCCGCCACCGGAAACCCTGCGGCCTTTTGAATGGACCAGGGCTTCTGCACCACTGTGTCTACACCGAGGGCTGCCTCGTATACCAGGCCGGTATAGGACAAAAAAATCGCTTTGCCGGTTGTCCGGTCGACGAAACTATTGTCGAAAATCGGATCGTTGGCGGCGTCGAAGAATGGTTTGGTATGCGTGACTTTGGCCGGCCCGGACTCGGGGATGGTCACGGTGGCCAGAGAGCCATCAGCGCACAGCGAGGAGAACCCATTCTCTCCCCAGGGGAATATCAGCGCGCAACCGGGGATTTCAACGGTGCCGCCGACCACCTGCTTCTTTAAATCGACCCAGACCACCGATGCGACGGGCAGCAAGATGTAAACATAAGCGCGCGAGCCGGAGGCGTTGAGATCGAAGTTTTGCACCTTACTGACCAGGGCGCGCCCGGGCAGCACGATCTCATTCACGAGATTCAGGGTTTTGGCATCATAAATCGACAGCAAATCCTGCCGCTGACCGCGAGCGCCGTGAGTCCAATAGGTCTCAGACACATAGAATTGGCTGTTGTCGGGCGCAAGCGCCAGATTCGCCACGTAGCCCGCGGGAATATTGCCTTCCATCTTGCCGTTGTCGCCGTCGAATATCGTGAAACTCTGCGCGCGAAATCCGCCGGTGAAAAACCGGTGCGCCGAATTGGGCGCGAGGGTGGCTACATCACTGATCTCTGTTTGTAGCGGTGGGGCGGCCTGAGCTTGCGTGGCGGCGACCGAGAGCGCCGCGAGTGCCGCAATTGACAGTGAGATCTTCAGACTCGCGTGGGTCATATTATTCCCTTCTTTCCCATATCGGCGCTGATGCCGTGGATCAAAGCACGTCAAACACCCGCCGGTCAAACTGCATCGCGGCCGCATCCGACAAATGCGATACTTCATTGTCGAAGGGTGCTGGGGTTCGCATGCCAAAAGTGACGTTCGTCGATTTTGCCGGCGCGCTGCGCACCGTTGAGGTGCCTACGGGCACCACGCTGATGCGCGCCGCCACCGACAATCGGGTGCCGGGTATTGACGGGGATTGCGGCGGCAATTGTGCCTGTGCCACCTGCCATGTGTATGTGGATCAGGAGTGGACTGGCCGGGTCGGGTGCCGCACTGCGGGCGAAGAGGACATGCTTAACTTGGTGGCGGAGTTACGGGAAAATTCGCGCCTCGCTTGCCAGATCACTGTGACTGAAGCGCTCGACGGCCTTGTCGTCAGCCTGCCGGAATCTCAGCATTGAACGTCGCACGCAAAGGAGGTGAATCGTGAAATCATTCGATACCGCTGATTCGGCCGCGATTCGCGCCGCCGCTTTCGCGCGAGTGGCGTCGCTGCCTCTCGAGGAGTTAAACCCAGCCGATGCGCAGGGCTTTGTTGACGATACCGTAGGGTTTGTCTTCGAGCGCCTGCGCCGCGAGAATCCGGTTCACCGCTCGCACAGCCCAATACCAGGGATTGACACGTATTGGTCGGTTACCCGCTACCAGGACATCATGCAGGTGGATTCCAGTCATGGCATTTACTCCTCGCAAGACGGCATCACCCTGATGGACTTCCCGCCGGGGGATGAACAGAAGCTGCAGATGTTCATCGCCATGGACCCGCCCAAGCATGACGAGCAACGCAAGGCGGTCAACCCGATTGTCGCGCCGGCCAACTTGAACAACTGGCGTGACCTGATCCGCGAGCGCACCGGCAAAGTCCTCGATAGTCTGCCCCGCAATGAGACATTCAACTGGGTCGACAAGGTCTCCATCGAACTCACCACGTACATGCTCGCGACGCTCTTCGACTTTCCGCTGGAGGACCGTCACCTGCTCACGCACTGGTCGGATATGGCTACATCCAACAAGCTGACCAATCCGGATGCGCCCGAACCAGAGGTCCGCATGGCGGCGCTGCGCTACATGCTGGAGTATTTCACCCGGCTGTGGAACGAACGTATCAATGCGCCGCCCCGTACCGACTTGGTATCGATGCTGGCCCACGGCCCCGCCACAAGGCATATGGGTGCAGCCGAATTCATGGGCAACCTCGTGCTACTGATCGTCGGCGGCAATGACACCACGCGCAACTCAATGACCGGGGGACTACTCGCCTTGCACGAACATCCTCAGGAGATGGCTAAACTGCGCGCCAATCCTGCGCTGGTCGAGAGCCTGGTGCCGGAAATCATCCGCTGGCAGACGCCGCTGGCATACATGCGCCGCACGGCGCTGGTCGATACCCAGTTAGGGGGCAAGCAGATCAGCAAGGGTGAAAAGCTGGCGATGTGGTACCTGTCCGGAAATCGCGATGAAACCGCCATTGCGGAGCCGAACCGCTTCATCGTTGACCGAGAGCGGCCGCGCCAGCATCTGTCCTTCGGCTTTGGCATCCATCGCTGTGTCGGCAACCGGCTTGCGGAACTGCAGTTGAAGATTCTCTGGGAGGAACTGTTGCGGCGCTTCCCGCTGATCGAGGTGGTGGGCGAGCCGACGCGCATCCGCTCCTCCTTCGTGCGCGGTTTCAGTGATCTGCCGGTGCGGATTCCGGCTTAGCTGAGGACGACGAAACCTTCGCGCTCGGCGGCGCGCGCAAGGCGAGCATCGAGGCAGAGGATTTCCAAAGAGCCGGGATTGTGATCGGCGGCAATCAAGGCGGCAGCTAGTTGCAGGCCGTCCGCCGCGTGCAGCGGGTGCGCACGCAGCAAGCGCTCGGCAGTGCGGCGCACGGCCGGGGGCAATCGGCGGGGAGTCTCCAGCCGTCGCGGTATAAATTCGCAGGCGGCCGCATCTGCACGCTCCATTCTTCCTCAGCGCCATTAGCCGCTACGATGACCTGAATCCAACAGTGCGGATTGGTCCATTGAAACTCCTTGACCGCGCCCTTCAGCGTCAAAGACTTATCCTGGTCATAATCGCCGAGGAATGGTGTGCGTTGGCTCGAGCGACGTTCAACATGTGGAAGGACTCCCCGACGATTCAGTCGTTGTGATTGCCAGTCTCTTGGGCTTCTAGCAGTTAAGAATGCGGCTGCAAAGAGCATTGACGGCGGCGTGGGTTGAGGATAAAGGTAGCGGCCACCTTAAGGGGAATGAAGCAGATGCTGCGTCGGGATTTTTTGTCTCGGTTTGCTGCCGTCGGCGCCTATGCGATGAGCGAGCGCCTGCGCGCACAACCGCGCGCGCCGCGCGTGGGCGTTGTCGGCGGCGGCATTGTCGGTGCCTCCATTGCCTATCACCTGGCGCAAGCTGGTGCGCTCGTCACGCTGTTCGAGAAGGGGCAGCCGGCGAGTGGAGCGACGCAAAATTCCTTCGCGTGGCTGAACGCCTTCGTCGCCGATCCGCACTACCGGGCGCTGCGTTTGCAGAGTTTGATGGCCTATCATGATCTGGATCGCAAGCTGAAGCTCAACATCATCTGGGGTGGATACATCAACTGGGCGGCAACCGCAGCGCAGGTGCAGTTGCTGCGGGCGAATGGCGCGCAGTTGGAAGGCACGACCAATCCGGTGCGGTCCCTCACGGCGGCGCAGCTGGTGCGCATGGCGCCGGCACTTGAACCTGGTAGTGTCGCAGCCGCATTCTTTTCGAGCATCGATGGGCATCTAGATCCAGTTGACGTAACGCAGCGTCTGCTGGCCGCCGCCCAACTGCACGGTGCGAAAGCGCTGCTCGAGTGTACTGTGCAGGGCCTGAATCTTAAGAGTGGAGCGCTGCGCGGAGTCGAGACGAACCAGGGTCACGTCCCGCTGGACCGCTTGGTAGTGGCCGGCGGCGTAGACACCCCGGCGCTGATGGCCATGGCCGGACTGGATCTACAGCTGCGGCATGCGCCCGGCATACTGGCGCATAGCCGGCCTATGTCCCTCGTGACGCCCATCATCTTCGATGCACCTGGGACACTCTCGTTCAAGCAAATGGCCAATGGCAGCATTGTCGGCACCGATTCACCCGACCCGCCGGACATTCCGGTGCACCGCGAGATTCGCGCGCGCCCCGTGCCGTTCCCCGACGACTCGCTGCGCGCGCTGCACGGCAACCGGATCCTCGGCAAGATCGGCGCGGTTCTGCCCGCGAGCCGCGACGTGGGGCTGGAACGGCTGACGCTGGGCTTTCGGCCCATGCCTCTCGATGAGCTGCCGATTGTCGGGGCGATTCCGGGCGCACCGGCCATCCACGTGGCTGTTATGCACAGCGGCGTCACCCTCGCGCCCATCATCGGGCGCTACGTCACGCGCGAAGTACTCACCGGAGCACGCGTCGCGGAACTGGCACCCTACCGGCCCGAGCGATTTGCTCGCAGCTGAACCCGAAGTTGCCTGATCGCTGCGCTCCGGCGCGGCGAAGCGCTAGACTTGATGGACAGAATTGCCGCTAGTAGGAGTGTTACCTGTCCAACCCAATCAAAATCTGGCATGAACTTGTAGAGCGACGCGATAGTCGGGGGCTGGATGCGCTGCTGGCGGATGATGTCGTCTTTTACTCGCCGGTAGTGCATACGGCCCAAGTCGGAAAAGCCATTACCAAGAAATACCTCGCGGCTGCATTTCACGTGTTTTTCAACGATTCGTTCCGCTACGTACGCGAACTGACGCTCGCGGAAGGCGCCGTGCTGGAATTCGAGGTGGTGCTGGACGGCATCAGCGTGAACGGCGTCGACATGATCAAGTGGAACTCGGCCGGCCAAATAACCGAGTTCAAAGTGATGCTACGCCCTTTGAAGGCGGTCAACCTGATTCATCAGAAGATGGCGGCCATGCTGCAGGCCGAACCCTAGGCGCTGAACGCCTTACTCCTGCTTGTAGACCTTGCCTTCCTTCATCACGAAGCGAACCTGCTCGAGCTCGCGAATGTCCGCGATCGGATCGCCGTTCACCGCAATGATATCCGCGGATTTCCCGGGCGTGATGGAACCGAATAGCTCAGAGTGACCAATGAGGTCCGCGGCGTTCACCGTGGCGGCCTGGATCGCTTGCATCGGCGTCATGCCGTACTTGACCATGAAGGCGAACTGGCGGGCGTTGATGCCATGCGGGCAAACGCCGGCGTCCGTGCCGAAAGACATCTTGACCCCGGCACGAACGGCTTTCGTGAAGTTGCGGCGCTGTGCTTCTGCCAAACCCGCATCGTGCGCGAGGAAATCGGCCGGTTCGGCGGCATCGGACTGAATGCATTCTTCATCGTAAATGTCCATATCCAGATAAGTGCCGTGCTGTTTCGCAAGCGCAATGCCCTCATCGTCGATGAGGGTGGCGTGTTCGATGGAAGCGACGCCGGCGCGTATGGCGTTCTTGATGCCTTCGGCATCGTGCGCGTGCGCTTCAACGCGCAGACCGAAGTTGTTCGCTTCTTCCACGACGGCTTTGATCTCCTCGGGCGTAAATTCGATCGACTTCGCAATGCTGCCGTGCGTGAGCACTGCGCCGGTGGTGAGAATCTTGATGTGATCGGCGCCCAAGTGCGCCAATTCGCGCACCACGCGGCGCGCGTCCGAAGGACCGTTGGCAATCCCATAGCGAAGATCCAAGGGCAGCTGGATGTCCTTGGCAAGTCCGGTCATCGCGCCGGCTCCCTCGCTGATGGTCACATAGGCGCCCGCCACGTACATGCGCGGCCCGATAATGATGCCCTTGGCAATGGCATCGCGCATCGCGACATCGTTGAAGGCCCGATACACGCCGACATCGCGCACCGTGGTAAAGCCGGCGAGCAGCGTCACAGCGGCGTTGGGGATTGTTGCGTAGGCAGTCTCGGCGGCCGAAAGGCGCAGAGAATTCAATGGCTCCGCATCGTGAAGGTCTGCCAGGTGCGTATGGCAGTCGATCAGACCGGGCAGCACGGTCATGTTCGATAGATCGATGACTTTCACGCCCGCCGGCACGCTGACATTGGAACCCACCGACTCGATCTTGGTGCCGCGCACCAGAATGACCTGATTTGTCAGCACGCGTCCGGTTTGCACATCGATGAATTTCCCCGCGCGGATGGCGGTGACCGCTGCCGGGGTCGAGGCGCTGGGTTCTGCCGCGCCGAATGAGGGGCCCAAGGCCAAACACAGGAACAGGGTAAACGGGATATTTTTCACGAGGGTCCTTGATAGTCCAGGGCATCTTGTTGCTGAGTCAATCATCCTGCCAGAGCCCCACCGATAGCTTTGCTCAATTTGACCACAATCTCTTCTAGTTCGGCGTCGCTGGCGTTGTACGGCGGCGCAATGATAATGGTATCGCCGTCGACGCCGTTAACATTTCCCGAACAGGGATAGCAAATCAGTCCGTCGGCGAAGGCGCGGCCGCCGATATCGAAGCTCAAAGCGCGCTGCCTCGGGAAAGGTGTCTTGGCGTGTCGATCGCGAACCAGCTCGATGCCGATGAAGTATCCGCGTCCCCGCACATCACCCACCTCATCGAAGCCGGCGAGAGCCCCGCGAATGCTTTCCTGAAACGCGGCGCCCGTGAGTCGCACACGTTGCAGAAGGCTGTCGCGCTCGATGATGCGCTGCACGGCGAGGCCGGCCGCGCAAGCGGCCGTGTGTCCACTGAAGGTGTGGCCGGTCATGTAGGCGCCGTGTTCACTGCGAATGGCGGCCGCGATTCGCGACACGACCAGTGTAGCGGCGAGGGGGATGTAGCCCCCGGCCAGTCCTTTGGCGACGGTCATGATGTCAGGGACCACATCATCGTGCTCCAAGGCGCGCCAAGTGCCACTTCGGCCCGATCCGCACATCACCTCATCGGCGATCAGCAACACATGGTGCTTGGCGCATACGGCCTGAATGGCCTTTGCATAACCCGCGGGCGCCGGCACGACGCCGCCGGCCGCACCCACGATGGGCTCAAAAATGAACGCCGCGACGTTTTCCGCCCCGATCGATAGGATCGTGGTTTCCAATTCGGCGGCAAGATGATGGACGAGCGCCTCGCCGCGCAGATCATTCGCGGGCCGATAGGCGTTGGCCGCGGAGACGAAGGCGACCTCCAGCAGACTGCCCTCGAACGCGCGCCGCCGCTCCGCAAACTCGGAGATCGACAGCGCGCCCAAAGTATTGCCGTGCCAGGAGCGTTTGCGCGCGATGAAGCGCCGCTTTTTCATAAGACCCAGGGCGGCGAAGTACTGCAGCGCGATTTTCAAGGCGGATTCGATGGCTTCCGAGCCGCTGCCGGTATAAACGATATCCTGAAAGCCGACGCCGCAGAGCCGCAGCACCATGGCCGTGAGTTCATCGAGCGCGGCGCTGGTGAACAAGTAGCGATAACCGTAGGCAATCTCATTTAATTGTTGAGCCACGGCGGCGTTGACTTCCGGATGAGCGTGTCCAAGGCTGAACACCGCGGGGCCGCCAGAGCCGTCGAGATAGCGCTTTCCTGCATCATCGATGAGGTAGCTGCCCTCGCCGCGCACGATGCGCGATAATTTCTCCACCCCAAAACCACTGGCGCGACTCGTCACGTAGGCGGACCCCCTTTAGAATATGCGAATATATCTTATGGGATCTCCAGATTCGTGATGAACAACGCCGCTGAGCCCACGGGGACGCTGGAAGTTGCATTGGCTCATACCAAGCGCTTGCTCGAGACCAATGCCCCGATGGCCGCCGAGCAAGCGAGCGAGATCCTCAAGGCCGCGCCGGATCATCCCATGGCATTGCTGTTGCTGGGCAAGGCGCGGCGCCTCAGCGGCGATGCCGCGGCGGCATTGCGATCGCTGCAGCCTCTGGCGGCGTCACAGCCGAATTGGGCGAATGCGCATTACGAATTGGCGCTTGCCCTGGGAGACAGCGATCAACCCGACGCCGCCCTGGCCGCGTTGCGGCGGGCAGTGAAGCTGCGGCCGAATATGCCGGACGCGTGGCGCGCCATTGGTGATCATTTGACCGTGCAGGGCGATGTCCAAGGCGCGGATGCGGCTTACGCTCAGCATATCAAGGCCTCGACTCAGGATCCGAAACTGCTCATCGCCGCCGCCGCGCTGGTCGAGGGACGAATCGCCCAGGCAGAAGCCTTATTGCGCGCGCACCTCAAGCAGTTCCCCACCGATGTGGTGGCAATTCGCATGCTCGCTGAGGTTGCGGCCCGCCTGGGGCGCAACGCAGCCGCCGAGTCGCTGCTCGAGAGCTGTTTGGAGTTGGCGCCGAGCTTCGCTCCGGCGCGCCATCAGTATGCCATTGTGCTGCACCGTCAGAATAAAACCGTGGAGGCACTCAAGCAGATTGACGAATTGGAGAAGCTCGATCCGCACAACCCGACCAATCGGAATCTGAAGGCCGCGATACTGGTCAAAATAGGCGAGTACGGGCAATCGATCGAGCTGTACGACGAAGTTCTCGCCGCGCACCCGCAGCATCCAAAACTCTGGTTGAGCTATGGTCACGCCCTCGCCACAGCCGGCCGCGATCAGGACAGCGTCGCAGCCTATCGAAAAAGCCTGGAATTACAGCCGGATTTCGGCGAGGCGTATTGGAGCCTGGCCAACTTGAAGACCTTTCGCTTCAGTGAAGCGGAAATGCACGCCATGATTGTGCAGCTGGCGCGCCCTGACTTGAGCGAGGAGGGCCGTTTTCACTTCGACTTCGCGATGGGCAAGGCACTGGAAGATCAAGGCAAGTATTCCGACTCATTCGATCACTATGCCAGCGCCAATGCGTTGCGCCACCAGCGTGTGAATTACGACGCCGACGAAATGAGCGCATTCGTGCACAACTCCAAGCAGCTGTTCAGCGGCGATTTTTTTGAATCCCGAGCCGGTTACGGAACGCCGGCGCCGGATCCGATCTTCATCGTTGGCATGCCGCGGGCCGGGTCGACGTTAATCGAGCAAATCTTGGCGAGCCATTCAAGTGTGGAGGGCACGATGGAACTGCCCGACATCATCATGTTGGCCTCATCCCTGAGCGGTAAAAAGTTGCCCAATGCCGAACCGCTCTACCCCAGGGTACTCGGCAAATTAGGCGCCGAGGCCTGCCGAGAAATGGGGTTGCGCTATTTGGACGGAACGCGCATTCAGCGCAAAACGCCAAAGCCCTTTTTTGTCGATAAGATGCCGAACAACTTCCTTCATATTGGCCTGATTCGCCTGCTGTTGCCGAACGCTAAGATCATCGATGCGCGTAGGCACCCGATGGCCTGTTGCTTTTCAGCATTCAAGCAGCAGTTCACCGAAGGTCATCGCTATTCCTACAGCCTTACCGATCTCGGGGGCTTTTATCGCGCGTACGTGGAGCTAATGGACCACTTTGATCGGGTGCTGCCCGACCGGGTGCATCGCATCATCTATGAAACTTTAATCGATGACACGGAAGGGGAGGTCAGACGATTACTGTCCTATTGTGGGCTGCCGTTTGAGAACGCTTGCCTGCGCTTCCACGAAACCAATCGGCCCGTCAGGACGCCGAGCGCGCGACAAGTCAAACAACCCATATATCGCGAGGGAATCGAGCACTGGCGCCACTACGAATCCTGGCTGCAGCCGCTCAAGAACGCGCTGGGCGATGTGCTCGACTTGTATCCGGATACTCCGCGCTTTTAAATTTGCTCTTTTCATGACGCGCAAATTGTGGGATACAGTGTGGGCGGGGAGTTGGTAATTATAAAAGCAGGGGATATCAATGACTCGAAGCCGAAAGCGGAAACTGGCGCGCCTGCGCGCCAAATGGGCGGGCATGCCACTGGCTTCTGCGTTGCTCGCCGCCGGCGGTGGCAGTGCAGCTCACGCGGCGGATGCGACCGATACGGTAGTACTTGATGAAGTTGTCGTAACTGCCCAGAAGCGCTCGGAAGATTTGCAGAAAGTTCCGATCAGCTTGCAGGTGTTGAGTGGTGCTGACCTTGAGCAGCATAACGTCACCGACTTCGATGATTTTGCCAAACTTCTGCCCAGCGTCAGCTACCAATCTCTAGGCCCCGGGCAAGCGCAAGTGTACTTCCGAGGTATCGCGAGCGGCGCTGATGGTCTGCATGCCGGTTCCCTGCCAACCACCGGTGTGTATCTGGATGAAATTCCGGTGACCACCATCGGCAACACCCTGGATGTGCATATGTACGACATCGCCCGGGTCGAGGCCTTGGCGGGTCCGCAGGGCACTTTGTACGGCGCCAGTTCCTTGTCCGGGACGTTGCGAATTATCACCAACAAGCCTGATCCGACTAAATTTTCCGCCGGCTATGATGTCAAGGCGGATGATTACGGCCCAGGAAGTCCCGGCGGAGAGTTCGAAGGGTATATCAATGTTCCCTTGGCGGAGCACATTGCAGTTCGGTTGGTCGGGTTTTATGACTATGAGGGTGGCTACGTCAACAATGTGTTGACCTCGGATACCTTTCAACTAGGGGCAGCGGCCGGTCCTCCCAATTCGCCGCAGACATACACCAACGTCGCGAATGCGGAGAAAACTTTCAACCCGGTGGAGACCTATGGGGGGCGCGGCGCGCTGAAAGTCGATTTGAACGACAACTGGTCGATCATGCCGCAGGTGATCTGGCAGAGCCAACGGGCGGACGGTAATTTCTCCTATGATCCGGCCAAGGGAAACTTGAACGTGGGGGATTTCGGACCCGAGTACAACGAGGATAAGTGGTATCAATCGGCGCTCGCGATCCAGGGAAAAATCTCCAACTTCGACATCGTGTATTCTGGCGGATGGTTCGAGCGCAATGTCCACAACGTGGTGGACTACACCGGCTATTCGGTGGCCTACGACGCCCTGGCGCAACAGCCCGGCGCCACGTACAACGCAGTTCGGTATGTCAATTGCGCTGCGGGAACTCCCGGGAACAACTGCAATGGAGTGGGTCCCGCGTCGCTGGCCGATCCCACGCAATTCGTGAATAATCACGATAAATACACCAAGCAGAGCCAAGAGCTGCGCATCTCGTCGCCGGCTGATTATGCGTTTAGAGGCATCTTCGGTCTGTTCTATCAGCGCCAGACCGACAACATTCGTGCCGCCTTCCAGACGAATGATTTACCGACCTACTACACCGTTCAGGGGTCCCCCAATATTGTTTATCTGAGCCAGATGGACCGCACCGATCGCGACTACGCGGTTTTCACCGATTTGTCCTATGACTTCTCATCGCAGTGGAAGCTCAATGCCGGCATCCGGCAATTCTGGGTGGATAACTCGTTGTATGGATTTTTCGGATTCAATGGCACCAACGGCAGCTCAAGCAGCGTGCTGGCGTGTACTCTGCCAGGCTATCCGGCGTTCGGTCCCGCGACCATTGTTCCGAATTACTGGCCCTGTGTGAACACCAACAAGAAGGTGGTCGAAGACGGCGAAACTCACCGGGTGACGTTGACGTATCAAATCGATCCCAATCACATGGTGTATGGCACGTACTCCACGGGGTTCAGGCCGGGCGGCAACAATCGTCGCGTGGACGTGGCGCCTTATAGCGATGACACGCTGACTAATTATGAACTGGGTTGGAAGACTTCTTGGTTCGACGGCAGGGTGCGCGCCAATGGCGCCCTGTTCTACGAGAAATGGTACAACATGCAGCTGTCGGTCACTGGGTCCAACGGAATCACCTCCATCGTCAATGCCGCGAACGCCGACGTGAAAGGCGTCGAGTCGCAGATCGAGTGGTTGGCTCTGGACAACCTCGACATCTCCGCATCGGCAACCTACGTGGACGCTAAGACGACGCAGAATTATTGCGACCTCAATGCTGATGAGAGCGTGACTCACAACTGCACCGATCCGGTTGCGCCCTCCGGCACGCAGCTGCCGGTAACACCGAAGATCAAGAGTAACTTGACTGCGCGCTATAAGTTTAACGTGAATGAATACCAGAACTTCGCGCAAGCGGTAATCGTGCACCAAGGCAGCTCGACCTCGGTTCTCAACGTGGTCCAAAATCAAGAGATGGGCGATTTGCCGCAATTCACCACACTGGATTTGTCGATGGGCACGGGGATGAACAATTGGAAGGCGGAAGTATTCGTCAACAATGTTTTCGATAAGCTGGGACAGCTTGGCCGCATTGCCCAGTGCGCCAATGACTATTGCTTTCAGAACTACCGTGTCTACCCGATCAAGCCGCAGCTGTTCGGCATCAGGTTCGGACAGAAATTCTAGCCTCTGTACGCCGGGCGCAACGGATTGTGCCCGGCCTCCTCGGCCTCTGTCTCACCCGCCTAAGACCGATGCCTTAAGGGAATCCCTCGCAGGCGATTGCCGAAACTAGAGAATTTTCTTTCTGCTACTCTCAGTGTGACTGTCACGCTCACGGAGGAGTGGTGGAAACGTACTTGCTTTTTTGCGCCGACGTTGCAACTCAGTCGGAAAAAATGCCCCGCGTCAATTCCGTGGTGCCCGTGAACTGTGATTCGATGGGCGAGGCCATCAACGCAGCGTGCATACTCATTACCGATGGGGTGACCGTGGTGAAGATGAAGGGACCCCACGGCTTCGTGATGGAGCGCCGGGATATCGAAACCGAATGCTTAAGGCGCCAGAGCGGCGAGGTGAAGCGCGCACTGGAAGGCGCCGCGAGATCGTCGCAAGCGCACCCGAAGCCATCGAGGCTGTGAGCGCAAACCAATCGATTGGGGCACGAGCGCTGTCGGGGCGTGCGCTGGTTGGCATTTCCTCCGCGGTATAGCTTGACCAGCGTCGCAGAGCGCTTATGACAAATCGGCTAGGGTAATGGCGGATTTAGGAGCTCTTTTAGCGCGGAATGACGGACAATGAAACAGTTGAGAGCATGGATCATCGTGGCGGCCGCCGGCATAACCTTGGCCCAGCCGGCGATGTCGGCCGAGGTTTCATTGTCTTGCGTTTGGCAGTCTCGCGGACCTGGTCACGAGAAGCGGGCTTTTGAAATCATCATCGATCAGCAGAATCAGCGGGCGCAGATTGGCGCAAACAGCTCCCTGCCTGCGACCATCTCAGACGCTCGCATCTCCTTCGCCGTCAACTTGAGCGGCTCGGTCTTTGAATACGAGATCGATAGAACGTCCGGATTCGGCAGCATCACCATCAAGAACGAAGTGATGTACAGCGGCCTGTGCCAGGTCGCTCCGCATAGCGGCTAACCCGCCAAAGCGGGCCGGTGGACAGGATCCCGGCGCCGCTCGCCAATCGTAATTCGCCACAGGAGCCGTCGATGGCCCTGATAGCCGCCTGTCGCGGTATGCAGCACACAGCGATTGTCCCAGAGCGTCAGCAGCCCCGGCGACCAGCGGTGCCGGTAGATGAACTGCGGCTGGGTTTGGTGCGCGAATAATTCCCCCAACAGCGCCGCCGCTTCGGAATCGCCCAGGCCGTCGATGCCGATGGTGTAGCCCAAGTTGACGAACAGCGCGGCTCGACCGGTCTCCGGATGGCGCCGGACCAGTGGATGCAGCTGCGTCGCCATCGCCCGCTCCGAATAGCGAATGGCCATGGATCGGCCGCGGTCGCGCTCGCCGTATACGCCGCCGGGAGAATAGCTGCGGCGCGCGGAATGAATTGCCTGAAGGTGTGCAATCCTCGTTTTCATGGCATCGGATAGTGCGTCATAGGCGGCATATTGGTTGGCGAACAGCGTGTCGCCGCCGATAGGTGGAATGATCTTGCCGTAAAGCAAGGTGCCGGCGGGCGGAGGATTGAGAAAACTCCAATCCGAATGCCATGCCTCGGCAAACACCGGCGTGCTTTCATCGGCCTCGCGGCGCACCTCCACGACGCGCGGATGACCCGCGATCGGGGCGATGAAGGGGTCGTCCCCCTCCGGTCCGAGCGTCGCCGCGAAGCGCTCCAAATCCGAGACCGTCAGATCTTGGTCGGCAATGCCGATCACCTGATATTCGAGCCAGCTCGCGCGAATGGCCTCGGCGTCGACGGCCGACAGTGGCTGGGACAGATCGAGGCCGCGCAGCAGCGCGCCGAATCCTGCACCGGAAGGCTCCACGCGAAATGTCATAGCGACCCCCTGATTTGCCGGCGATGATCGGCCCGGCCCGGTGGGTCGTCAAGGCCGGTCGGGCGCGCCGCCACAGTTCCTTCGGACTTTCGTCGGTGGCCGGCTTATCCTGACCATCGCCGTCTATTTCCAGGAGCCGCCCAATGTCTGGCACGCCACGAACTCGAGTCATCATTGAGCCATTCCGTATCAAGGCCGTGGAGCCGATTCGGATGACGAGCCGCGAGGAGCGCGAGGCATTGATCGCGGCCGCGGACTTCAACCTCTTCGCGCTCAAGTCCGATGATGTGCTCATCGACTTGCTCACCGACAGCGGCACCAGCGCCATGAGTGCTGCCCAACAGGCCGCGCTGCTCTCCGGCGATGAAAGCTATGCGGGCAGCCCGTCGTTTTTCCGCTTTGAAGCGGCGGTCAAGGATTTGATGCCGTTCAAGCACGTTCTTCCCACGCATCAGGGGCGCGCGGCCGAGGCCATCCTATTCTCGTTGCTGGGCGGCACTGGCCGAAAGGTGCCCTCGAACAACCACTTCGACACGACTCGAGGCAACATCGAGGCCACGGGCGCGCAAGCGCACGATCTGGTGATCGCCGAAGGCATGGACCCCGAGAGTCTTCACCCCTTCAAGGGCAACATGGACCTGGAGCGTCTCGAGGCCTTCCTCACAGAATTCGGCGCCGCGGTGCCCTGCGTGATGCTGACCGTCACCAACAATGCGGGGGGAGGCCAGCCTGTCAGCCTCGCCAACATTCGGTCGGTCGCCGCGATGGCGCGCCGCCACGGGCGCCCGTTTATCATCGATGGCTGCCGCTTTGCCGAGAACGCTTACTTCATCAAGCAGCGAGAGGCGGGGCAGGGCGATCGGTCCGTGAAGGATATTGTGCGGGATATGTTTGCCGACGCCGACGGCATGACCATGTCGGCGAAGAAGGATGCCTTCGCCAACATCGGCGGCTGGTTAGCGCTGAACGATGACGCGCTCGCCCAGGCCGCGCGCAGCCGCCTCATCCTCACTGAAGGTTTCCCCACCTACGGCGGCCTCGCGGGCCGGGATCTGGATGCCATCGCGCAAGGCTTGCGCGAGATCATCGATGAAAACTACCTGCGCTATCGGCTCAGAACTTGTGCCTACATCGGCGAGCGGTTAACGGCCCTTGGCGTGCCGATCGTGAAACCCACCGGCGGACATGCCGTATTTGTCGATGCGCGGCGAATGCTCGCGCATATTCCGCCCCTTCAGTATCCGGGCCAAGCCTTGGCGGTGGCCTTGTATGTCGAGGGCGGCGTCAGATCGTGTGAAATAGGCACCGTGATGTTCGGCTCAAAGCCGGACGGCACCGAGAGTGCGGCGCCGATGGACCTCGTGCGCATGGCGATCCCGCGGCGGGTCTATACCCAAAGCCACGCGGACTATCTCATCGAAGTCTTCGAGGAGTTGGTCGCGAACAAGGACAAGCTGCGCGGCTACCGGATCGCCTGGCAGCCGAGCGCCATGCGGCATTTTACGGCGAAGTTTCGACCGCTGAAGGCGGCCTGACCCCTTAAGGGGATCCTCGTCGCGATGCCTGAGTTGCCGGACATCAATGCCTACCTTTGCGCGCTCCAGGGTCGTATTGTCGGAGAGACACTGGAACGGGTGCGCATCGGCAGTCCCTTTGTCTTGCGTACCGCGCAGCCGCCAATCGCCGATGTTCAGGGCCGACGCGTGCGTGAATTGCGCAGGCTCGGCAAGCGCGTCGCGATCGGGCTGGACAATGACCTGTGGGCCGTGATTCATCTCATGATCGCGGGCAGGCTGCACTGGCGGGCGTCGGGGGTGAAGCTTGCAGGACGGAACAATCTTGCGGCGTTCGATTTTTCCGCGGGTTCCTTGCTCCTCACAGAAGCCGGCACCAAGCGCCGTGCCTCGCTGCACATCGTCAGCGGAGAGTCCGCATTGCGCAGCATGGATCCGGGCGGCATCGAGATTTTCTCCAGCGGCTTCGAAGAATTTCGCGCCGCCCTCATGGCGGAAAACCGCACCCTGAAGCGCGCCCTCACGGATCCGCGCATCTTAAGCGGCATCGGCAACGCGTATTCGGACGAAATACTGCACGCAGCGCAATTATCGCCGATTGCGCAGACCCACAAGCTTAACGCGGATGAGTGGCAACGGCTGTATGCGGCCACGCGCGGCACACTGGAGACATGGATTTCCCGTCTACGCACCCAGGCGGATCGCGCGTTTCCGGAAAAGGTCACCGCATTCCGACCCGACATGGCGGTTCACGGGCGGTTTGCTCAGCCTTGCCCGCGATGCGGCGATGCCATACAGCGAATACGCTACGCGGACCATGAAACCAATTACTGCGCCCGCTGCCAGACCGGCGGCAAATTGCTCGCGGACCGCGCCCTGTCGCGTCTGCTCGGCGCCGACTGGCCGCGGACGTTGGACGAGCTGGAGGCGCTCCGGCGCCCGGGGTGACTGTACAAAGGCGAGCGGAACTGCATCTCATACCAAGTGCCGCAAATTGACCGGCATTGAGCCAAACTGATAGGGCAGTCACACTGCTATGGCATCGCGCTTGCGGTCCCGCAGGCTTCAAAACAGACTCTAAGCTGCGGATCGCAGCCTATATTTACCGGAGTCGTCCCATGATTGCTTTGTTGCTTGTGACATTCCTAGTCCTCGCCCTGTTGGGCTATTTGATCGGGGTCTACAACGGGCTGGTACGCATCAGCGCGGCTGTCAAACTGGCCTGGTCGAATATCGATGTGCTGCTGATCCAGCGCCATGACGAACTGCCTAAACTCGTTGAAGTCTGCAAGCAATACATGCAGTACGAGGCGGGTACGCTCGAGCGAGTGATGAAGGCGCGCACCGGAGTCGATGCGGCGCGCGCGTCCGGCAATGTGAACTCGGTGGGCGTGGCGGAGCGCGAGTTGCGCACTGGCCTCAGCGGGCTGTATGCAGTGGCCGAGCGCTATCCGGATTTGAAGGCCAACGATGCATTTCGACAGCTGCAGTCGCGCGTCAGCGGGCTTGAAACGGCAATCGCGGATCGGCGCGAGATCTACAACGACGCGGTGAATGCGAACAATGTGCGCATCCAATCCTTCCCGGATGCGCTGGTGGCCAGCTTCGGCAATTTCCCGCCGGCGCAGCTGCTGCATTTCCAAAGCGACG
Source organism: uncultured Gammaproteobacteria bacterium (assembly GCA_963756845.1). Taxonomy (GTDB): domain Bacteria; phylum Pseudomonadota; class Gammaproteobacteria; order Steroidobacterales; family Steroidobacteraceae; genus Bog-1198. Next base: position 46,535 of record CAVWPD010000004.1, read on the forward strand.
AAAAAGCGAACCCCGACCTGAAAGCGATGTTCGCGAGCTGAATGTAGAGGCCTGCCGATGCACACGGGCGGTCCGCAACCAGTGCCCTACTATTGGCTGGCAGCCGCCGCGTGCGGCGCCGTTGCCCTGTGGGCCCTGTATCGATTTTGGGTCAGTCTGCGCCGCGACCGATTCTTGGCGGACACGCCGCTTGCCAGGATCCGCTCCGCCGCGCAGGGCTACGTAAAACTGTTCGGGCGCGCGACCGCCGCGGATGAGGGACCGCTGCAAGCACCGCTGACCGGCCGGCCCTGCGTCTGGTGGAGTTACAACGTCGAACAAAAGCTGCGCAACGCAAAAGGCGAGGGGCATTGGGAATCGATTGAGAGCGGCACCAGCGTGAATTTGTTCGTGCTCGCCGATGTGGACGCCCAGTGCCTGGTCGGACCGGTCAACGCCGAAATCACGCCGACGACGCATAATGTTTGGTACGGCGCGGAACCGCGTCCGATGGGGCCGCCGCGAACGGGCCTGCTGCAGTCGGGCGACTATCGGTATACCGAGAGCCTGTTGAGTATTGGCGATCGGCTGTCCGCAGTGGGCGAGCTGCGCTCGCACTCCGAAGTCGGCGATGTGGATTCAGGCGCCGCAGCATTGCTGAAGCAGTGGAAGCAGGATCAGAAGTCGCTGCTGGCGCGCTTCGATCAGAATCATGACGGCCACATCGACGCCGCGGAATGGGAAGCGGCGCGCCTGGCCGCCGCCAAAGAGTGTCAATCGCAGACTCTGGCGGCGCCGATTACGCGCATGAGCGTGATTAGTCAGCCCACGAACGGCGAGCCTTTTCTGATCGCCGCCATGGACGATGCGCATCTGGTGCGCCGCGAGAAGCGCCGCGCCGCGCTGTTCTTTTGCCTCGGACTCGTCTGTGTCACGCTGTGTGCCTGGGCGGTGGAACATGCCCGGGCACAGGCGGGCACGCCTGCGCCGGTATCCGAGTGGGGACTGCCCTTCTTGTTCCCAGTCATCGCAGCCATCGCGTCGCGCCGCCTTCGCGCCGCGCGGGGATAACCCGGCCGACCCGCTTTGGATGTGGCGCGCACGAGCGCTGTTTTGGTTATCATGGCTTGTGCAGCTTTATTATTCCGCAACCTCTCCTTTTGTCCGCAAGTGCTTGGTGAGCGCCCACGAGTTGGGCTTGCGCGAACGCCTCGAGCTTGTGCCGGCAGCAGCGCACCCGGTCAATCGCGACCGCGCTTTAGTGGCGCGAAATCCGCTGGGTAAGATCCCGACGTTGGTCACGCCCCAGGGTTTGGTGATGTATGACAGCCGCGTGATCTGCGAATATCTGAATGCTCAGGGCGATGGCCATTTATTGCCGCCGTCTGGAGCGGCCCGTTGGGAAGCACTCATCGACCAGGCATTGGCCGACGGCCTGATGGATGCCGCGGTTCTGACGCGTTACGAAAACGCGGTGCGTCCGGAATCCTTGCGCTGGAATGATTGGATTGCCGGTCAGCTCGATAAAGTGACATGCGGATTGGCGGAAATCGAACGGCGCACGCCGCGCCTGACTCATCGTATCGATGTCGGCACCATAGCAATCGGCTGCGCGCTGGGCTATCTCGATTTTCGATTTGCCTCGTTGAAATGGCGCGAGAGCTGCCCAAAAGCGGCGACATGGTTTGCTGAATTCGCTCAGCGAGATTCGATGGTGGCCACCCAGCCGCCGCCGGCATGAAGTGATCCTACGAGCCGCTACAGCTCTACGTATTGATGGGCTTCACTGGCCAGCGCCGCAATGACCGGCTTGCTGCCGAAGCGCAGCCGCGCGCCGAACGCCAGCAGCAGGATGGCCAGACTGACGATGCCAAAGAGCAGGGGCATGCGCTGATCGGGAATGAAAGCCATGGCCAGAACGATGGCGAGCATGCCGGCGATGGTCAGGTAAGTGAGGTAGGGATACGCCCACATGCGCACGCGCAACCGCTCTGGGGCTTCCTTCTCCAATCGTGCGCGCAGCCGTAGCTGCGACACGGCAATCAACAAATAGACGAATATCGCCACGGTTCCGTAAGAATTCACCAGAAAGGCAAACACCGTGTCCGGCGACACGTACGACATGACCACGGCGCCATAGCCGAATAATGTGCCGAGTAGAATCGCGCGGGTCGGAACGCCATTGCGGCTGAGCTTGGCGAGACTGCGCGGCGCATCGCCACGTCTCGTCAGAGCGAACAGCATGCGCGAGGAGGCGTACAGGCCGGAATTCAACGCGGATAGCACCGCGGTGAGGACCACGGCGTTCATGATTTTCGCCGCAGCCGGAATGCCCATGGCGCTAAGGGCGCTGACATAGGGAGTGGCGATGCCGCTGGAATTCCAGGGCACGAGGCACACCACCAATAGGATTGAGCCCACATAGAAGAGTAGGGAGCGGGTGATGACGGAGTTTGTTGCCTGAGCGACCGCCTTGGCGGGCTCGGCGGCCTCGGCCGCCGCGATGGTGACTATCTCGGCGCCGAAGTAGAACCCGGTAGCCGCCACAGCGCCCGTCAGCACGGGAAGTATGCCGTTTGGGGCGAAGCCGCCATGCACGGTGAGGTTGGCGATACTGGGCGTGAGGCCCGACCACAGGCCGAGGACATATACGCTCGCCACCAGCAAAAAGACCACGATTGCCGCTACCTTGACCGAGGCAAACCAGAACTCGAACTCGCCATAGGATTTTACCGAGATCAAGTTCGTAGCTGTCAGCAACAGCAGCAGCGTCAAACTGATGACCCAGCTGGGCTCGTAGGGCATCCAGAATCGTACCAAACCGGCACCGGCGACCGCCTCGAGTGCCACGACGATGACCCAGAAATACCAGTACATCCAGCCGCTCAAAAATCCCGCCAACTCGCCGACCCGCGGCCGATCGCTCCAGGCTAGGCGTGCGTATTCGTAAAATGATCCCACCGCCGGCAGCGCCACTGCCATCTCGCCGAGCATGCGCATGACCAGCACTACCAGCAGGCCCGTGATCATGAAGGAGACGACAGCGGCAGGACCTGCCGATTTGATGACCACGCCGCTGCCCACGAACAGACCCGCGCCGATGACGCCCCCGAACGCAATCATCGTCATGTGGCGCTGCTTCAGGGTATGGCGCAGTCCCTGCGTGGTGAATCCGTCTGTGCTTAAAATGGACGGTCGCCGATGACGGTGGCACGGTGCATGATGCGTCGCTGCGGCAAGTAGTCAGCGACGGCATAGTGCTGGGTGATGCGGTTATCCCAAAACGCCACATCATTCACGCTCCAGCGCCAACGTAGCGTAAATTCCGGCCGCGCCGCGTGTGCATACAGGTAGGCCAGCAGGGCGTCGCTCTCGCGGGCGCTGACCTCGTGGATGCGGGTGGTGAATCCCTCGTTGACGAACAGTCCTTTGCGCCCCGACACCGGATGCGTGCGAACCACCGGGTGCGTTACCGGCGGATGTTTCGCCACGGCACGTTCATAGCGCTCCTTGGATGCCGGATCTGCGCCCCAGCGGCCGGCGGGAAAGGACTTGACCACGGAATGCTCGGCGGTCAAACCTTCCAGCTGCTGCTTGAGAGGGCCGGACAATGCGTCGTAGGCGGCTAGGTTGCTCGACCACAGCGTGTCGCCGCCCACGGTGGGAAGTTGCTTGGCCGCAAGGATGCCGGCCAGCGGCGGCGTGGAGCTGAAAGTCACGTCCGTGTGCCAATTATCATTGTCAGGCAGAAATCCTTCATGGGTGTCGATGACCATGATCTCGGGGAGTTCAGGCAGCACCGGATAGATGGGATGAATGTGCAGGGCGCCGAAGTACTTTGCAAACCGGCACTGTTGCTGAGGGGTGATCGGCTGCTGACGAAAGAACAGAATCTGATGTTCCACCAATAATTCGCCGAGGCGATCAACGGACTGCGCTCCCTGTTCATCGCTAAGGCTGATGCCCTCGACGAGGGCGCCCAGGGCCGGGGTCAGACGGGTAATTGTCATCGTCATGATTTTCGCTTGTTGCTCGTCAAATAAAGTGATGTCCTAAGGCATCATGACATGAGCGCGCGAGACTTATCTACTCAAGCGCTGAGCACGGCCGCCGTGTAGGATTTGGCCGAGAGGGCTTAAAATGCATCGTGCCGACCATGGCCGACGGGCACGTCATCTCAGGGAACGAACGGCTGGCATCGTTGCGCGCCAAGAAGCCCGAAAGTGGGGTCCTGCTCATTAATAGCAACGCCGCAGTGGATGTGCGCGTGTACGGCGACTGGGCGGTCGTGTTGGTCACATCCTCGTGGCTCGCAGCCGGCAAGCAGGTTGGCGCTCCCTACCAGGCCACGCACGTCTGGGCAAAACGTGACGGTGCATGCCGGCTGGTCGCCGCACACATCAGCCCAGTGGCGCGATAGGTGTAGAATTGCGTCCGATATCAGTTGTGTGTACGGGGAGTTAAAACCACCAACTCGGGAGAGACTCATGAGGAAATTATTTGCCTTGGCGCTGCTCATCCCATCGATCGCTATGGCGAGTCCGTTCGACGGAACCTGGAAGACGCGGCTCGATTCGATTCAAATCTCCGGCAAGCCGGACGTTTTTCAAATTATCGGCGGGATCTACGCATGCAAAAGCTGCGTGCCGCCTTACAAGATCAAGGCTGACGGCACGGACCAGCCGGTCGCGGGGCACGACTATCTGGACCATGAAGCCATCAAAGTACTGAGCGCCTCATCGATCGAGGTCATCGACAAGAGGGACGGTAAAGTCATGTTCAGCATGACGCAAGTCCTCTCGGCGGACGGCGCGAAGCTGTCCAACAAGTTCACGAATTACTCGGGCGAGAAACCAGTCACCGGAGCGTTTACGGAGAAGCGCGTGGGTCCTGCCGCCGCAGGCGCTCTGCCAATCTCCGGCGCCTGGATGCAGGACAGCATGTCCGAGCTGTCGGAGGCGGGAATTGCCGTCACGCTGCTGTCGACGCCCAACGGGCTGAAGATGATGTGGAACGGGCAGACCACGGACGCAAAATTTGATGGCAGGGAGTACCCGGTCGTGGGTGATCCGGGCAACACCACGGTCACGTTGAAAAAGATCAGTGATACGCAGATCGAGGAGACGGACCGGCGCGGCGGCAAGGTCTTTGACATCATCCTGTGGACGGTTGCTCCTGACGGCAAGACGATCAAGCTGGTCGACACGGATCCCGTGCACGGAACGAAGACCTCCTCCATCCTGGATAAACAACCCTGACGGGCTACTCATGCTGCATCCTCAAGCCCGCGCTCTTCTTGATCTGATCGAGCAGCGCGGATTGCCGCCGACCCACACGCTTAAGCCCGCTGAGGCTCGCACGCTGTATCTCGAGCGCCGGCATGCCACGCAGCCGGCATCACCCGAGATCGGCCTGGTACGCGACCTCGAGGCTGACGGCCCGAATGGAGCCATTCCGCTGCGTTTATACCGGCCGCGCACAAGCGCCGTCTCTGAAAATGTGCCGGTGCTGGTTTACTTCCACGGCGGCGGTTTCGTGATCGGTGATCTTGACACGCATGACACGCTCTGCCGCGAACTCTCCAATCTGTCGGGGTGCGCAGTGGTTGCGGTGCATTACCGCTTGGCCCCCGAGCACCGTTTTCCGGCGGCGGTTACTGACTGTATGGCCGCGGCGCGCTGGGTGCGCGATCGCGCTGCGGAGCTGCATCTGGACGCCTCGCGCCTCGCGGTGGGCGGGGATAGCGCCGGCGGCAATCTCGCGGCCGTCGTGTCGATCGATGCCCGCGATCGGGGGGATCTGCCGATTGCATTTCAGCTGCTCATTTATCCGGCCACGGACGTGCGCGCCACCGCACCCTCGCACACCGAGAATGGACAAGGTTATCTGCTTACTCGCGATACCATCAATTACTTCACGGGGCACTACATCGATGATCCGGCGTTGTACAGCGACTGGCGCGCGTCGCCGCTGTTACAAACCGATCTATCGAATCTGCCGCCGGCGCTGGTGCTGACCGCCGGCTTCGACCCGCTGCGCGATGAAGGCGCCGAATACGCACGGCGCCTGACCTCTGCCGGCAACCACGCGGTGTATGTGCATTTCCCGCGCCAGATTCATGGCTTCGTGACGATGGGGCGGATTATCGACGAGGCCAACACGGCCGTGGCTTTGTGCGCGGCCGAATTGCGGCGCGCCTTGGTCAGGTAGGCCGCGGCTTGTTGAGCTGGTAGCCCAGATGGGTCTTTACGGTGGGCCATTCACGATCAATGATGCTGTACACGCAGGTATCCCGCAGCGTGCCATGGCGGCCCAGCTGATGCTGGCGCAGAACGCCATCTAATTTGGCGCCCAGTCTTTCGATGCCGGCGCGGCTCTGCCGATTGAAAAAATGCGTGCGAAACTCCACCGCGATGCATTGCAGCTGCTCAAAGGCATAGGTCAACAGCAGCAGCTTGCACTCGGTGTTCACCCCCGATCTCTGCACGCGCTTTCTGTACCACGTAGAGCCTATTTCGACGCGGCGATTGCCGGCATCGATGTTCATCAGGGTCGTCATGCCCACCGCCTGGTTGGCGGATTTCTCGATCACGGCAAAGGGCAGCATCGTGCCTTGCCGCTGCAGTCCCAGGCGCCGATCGATTTCATCGGTCATTTGATCGGGCGCTGGGATACTCGTGTACCACAACGCCCATAATTCGCCGTCCTCGACCGCTTCGATAAGATCGCCATGGTGGGCATGCGATAGCGGCACGAGACACACCTCGTGACCCTGCAAAGAAATAGGCGCTGTAAAGCTCATAGCAAGCGGGGACCTGGACCCTGTTCCGAGAGCTGGTCATGGGGATTGCGCAGCGGGCAGACCTTCAAAGAGAGGCATCCGCAGCCGATGCAATCGCTGAGGCTATCGCGGAGTCGAACCAGTTTTTCGATCCGCTCATTCAGGCTGCTCTTCCACGCCGCCGACAGCCGCTTCCAGTCCCTGGCCGTCGGGGTACGGCCCTCCGGAAGCGACTTGAATGCCTCGCGTATGGCAGCAAGCGGCACGCCGATGCGCTGCGCGACCTTGATGATGGCCACGCGGCGTAGCATCTCGCGCGGATATCGCCGCTGATTGCCTGCGCTGCGCCAACCGCTGATCAGGCCCTTGGCTTCATAGTAGTGAATGGCAGATACGGCGAGCCCGCTGCGCCCCGCCAACTCGCCCACCGCCAGTTCGCCGCGCACGCGGCCTCGCTCCTGTCTTGGCACCATGAGAAATTCCTTGACCTCAAGCCGTGTTGAGGTTGTACCGTGCTGCTCCGTTACCCGCAAGTTTGAAGACCTATGGCGAAATTCGTGTTGATGTGCGTCGGCGTGTGGCTGTATGCCGCGGATACACTGGTGACGGCCACGACCGCGCCTTCGATGGTGTTGGAAATCGGAGGCGTTGCGTACATTAATTGGACCATCTCGCTCTACGAGGTCGGCGCCATCATCGCAGGAACCATGGCGGCCTTGATCTGCAGCCGTCTGGGGGTGAGGCGTGCGCTGCTCGGCGCCGCGCTGCTCTATGCCGCGGGCTGCGCGATCTCGGCGACAGCGCCGACGATCGCCGCCGTGGTGGCTGGGCGGTTTGTGCAAGGACTGGGAGGAGGGCTGTTGCTGTCGCTTTGTTATCTGGCCATTCACCAGTGGTACACGCAAGAGTCTTGGAACCGTCTGTTCGGTATTGTCGCATTGATCTGGGGCGCAGGTTCCTTGGTCGGGCCGTTGATCGGTGGATTTTTCGCGAATCACGATGCGTGGCGGGGCGCTTATTGGTTTTTTTCACTCCAGGCGTTGCTCCTGTGGGTGATGGCAGTGATGTGGCTATCGCCGGAAACCGCGGCGAAGCCAAGCCCACAGCGCTGGCCCCTGTGGACGATGGCGCTACTCACGGCGGCCACGCTGATCATCGGCCAAGCCGGCGTCACCAATCGCCCGTTCGCCTCGATCATCGGGCTCCTGCTGGGCGTGAGCCTGCTCTACGGCGCGGCACGAGCGGACAGAACATCGCCTGCCCGCTTGTTGCCCACGCAACTCATGAACGTTCGCCACCCTCTGGGCGCCGGTCTCTTGATGGTGTTTGCCCTGTCCATGGCGACAACGGGATTTTGGGTGTACGGACCCCTCATCCTTAAGATTCTATTCGGCACGAACCCGCTGATCTCCGGATATATTCTCGCCGCGGAAGCCTTGGCGTGGAGTTTGGCCACCATCGGTGTATCGATCGCGCCGCCCTCTGCCGAGATTGCACTGATTCGTTCAGGGGCGAGCATGGTGGCTTTGGGGGCGGCGAGCTTCGCCTTGGCGGTGCCTGCCGGCGCACTCACCGGCATGGTGGCGTGTGCACTGCTGCAAGGATTCGGTTTTGGCCTATGTTGGCCCTCCATCGTGCATCGCATCGTGCATTTGGCCGATGCGCCCGAACACTCGCTTGCGGCCGCGGCGCCATCGGCGATTCAGCGGATTGGATACGCGGTAGGCGCGGCCGCGGCCGGGATCGCCGGCAACTTGTCCGGTTTGGCGGAGGGCATCTCCCGCGCCGCGGCCAAGGCGGCGGCCTTTTGGGTGTTCGCCGGCTTCATCCCCATTCTTCTGGTGGCCCTGGTCAGCGCCTGGGTTTTCACCGCAAAGTTCGTCGAGGACTGACCCCGGCCGTAGCCGCACGGGCGTCTACGTGGGGGTCGGTTCCATCAGCTCGATGCGATTTCCAAAAGGATCATCGACATAAATGCGATGGTAGCCCTCCAGAGGTTCATCCTCCCGCACCGCATACCCAGAGGAGGTTAATACTCTTGCCAAGGTGTGCAGGTCGGTCACCAACAGCGCAGGGTGCGCCTTGCGCGCCGGGCGAAATTCAGGCTCAACGCCTAGATGGATCTTCAATTCCTGACGTTCGAACCAACACCCGCCGCGTTTGGCCAGATGGGGTGGCTTCGCAATCTCGGGGATGCCGAGGGTTCCTTGGTAGAAGGCGCGGGCCAGATCCTCGCCGCCTGCCGGCATCGCCAATTGCACATGCTCGATACGCTCGATTCTCATACCGCTCGATTCTCGCACGCCCGAGGGAAAGTCTAGGTATATCGTCCAATTACCCGCAGGCGTAAGATCCCTAACACTCGCGAAGTAGGGAACCCGTCGCTGGCCGATTATGTGTGCCGCAGCCGCGGGGCAAATCACCTCAACCGCAGAATAAAGGACGTCAGCGATGAAACGCACAACCATATGGGCAGGACTTCTGGCGCTGGGCGTGGCCTGTGCCGCGCAGGCAGAGGACACGGACTGGAGGGGCTTTTACATTGGCGCCAACGTTGGGGGCGCCTGGAATAATACCTGCAACAGCTGGACGCTGAACGGCCCCGCCGGCGCCGATCCGAACTTTGCCGCAGCATTCAACAACCGCAACTGCCCCAACAACGGCGTATTCGTCGGTGGCGTGCAGATCGGCTACAACTTTCAGTACGAGCACATCGTGTGGGGCTTCGGGGCGGATTATGATGATTGGAGCTCCAAGAATCACAACCGCTCCTACGCCTTTGCCGGCAGCACAATCACGGAGCCAACCGTGCCCGCGGGCACAGTGTCCATCTCCGGCAAGGTCAGTCCGAATGGCTTCGGCATCTTGGGTCCGAAGATCGGCTATGCGTTCGATAATGTGCTGCCGTACGTTAGAGTCGGTTCGGTGTTCACCGGCGGGTCTCGCACGACCACGGCGACCTATACGGCGACCGGAGATGCGGCGCCGGACGCGTACTTCAGCGGCAGCAAGAACTTCAAGTCCAACGGTTTTGGCGCCGGTGCGGGCATTGATGTCATGGTTGCCGATTCCTTGTTTTTCAGGGCCGAGTATACGTATGTCAATCTCGGCAAGGGCAGCAGCAATGCAACGCAGTGCACGGTATCCGGCACTGATTCAGGGGCCGGCGCCGCTCTGTGTGCGCAGTTCGGAACCGATGCCTTGGAGCTAAACAACATTCACAACAGCTTCACCGCGAACATCTTCCGGGTCGGCCTGAACTACAAATTCGGTGGCGAGAAACCCGCGGCTGCGCCGCCGCCGCCGCCACCGCCCCCGCCGCCACCACCACCGCCGCCACCCCCGCCACCGCCGCCGCCGCCACCGCCGAAGCCGGTGTCGTTGTGCCCGGACACACCGAAGGGCGTCGCGGTCGATAAATATGGCTGCCCGTGCGATGTAACACAGGAAGTGCATTTCGCCACCAATTCATCGGTGCTCACGCCAGGGGATATGGCGCTGCTCGACACGTTGATCGCGAATATGAAGCGTCTGAATTTCGTCAACGGTGAGGTGGGCGGCTATACCGATTCCACGGGTACTGCCGCGTACAACCTGGGCCTGTCAGAGCGGCGCGCGCAGGCTGTCGCGGACTACTTGACCAGCCACGGCGTCTCGGGTGGGCGTCTTACGGTAAAGGGGTACGGCCAGGCGAATCCCGTCGCCAGCAATGCGACCGCTGAAGGCCGCGCCCACAATCGCCGCGTGGTCCTGCACCGCACCGACTGCAGCCAGTAGGCCCCGCAGCGGCTGTCACTTGTCTGTCCCGGCCGATCCCACCGTGGGGTCGGCCGGGATAGCGACACGCTTGGAAGTGATCTTGTATTATATGACCAGTTATGGTCATATATGGTCATGAAACAAGTGCGTATTGCCGAACTCAAGGCCAAGCTCAGCGAGTTCCTGCGCGCGGTGCAGGGCGGAGAGTCTTTCGCAGTGCTGGATCGAAACACCGCCATCGCGCAAATCGTGCCCCTGAAGGATCGGATTGGAATCCGAATTAGGAAACCCGCCGCCGGGTCTCCCGCGCCGAACAAGGTCTCTCTGCCAAAACCAGCTCAACTCAAAATTGACGTCGTGGAGTTGCTGCTCGAAGAACGCCAAAACCATCGATGATCGCGTACGTTGATGCCTCGGTGCTGTTGCGTGTCGCTCTCGGCCAGCCAAATGCGCTGCCCGAATGGCGCAGCGTCGATCGAGGCGTGTCGAGCGCGCTGGTCATGACCGAGAGCCTGCGAACCTTGGATCGTTTGCGACTGCGCGTAAATCTCCCCGACCTCGAAGTGGCGCGACGACGTGCGACCATTCTGGCGCTGGTCGACTCCTTGGAGCTGGTTGAGATCGACGGCAGCGTGCTTGAGCGCGCAGCCCAACCCATGCCGACCGAACTCGGAACTCTCGACGCGATTCATCTCGCATCCGCATTGCTATGGCGCGACGCCTTCGCCCATGATCCCATCATGGCGACTCACGACCGAGCTCTCGGTCTAGCCGCGCAAGCCCACGGTCTGAAGGTCCTGGGGATTTAGATACCGGTTCCTCTTGCCATTCAGATGATCGCACCCTAGTATCCGCATTGGGATCCCAAATAGGGTTCAAATTGAAACGCCCCGCTCGCCGACTCGAGGCCTCCGCTGTCCACTTGGTGCACGCGCCTGCGCGCAACGTTCCAGAGAAGGCAACGCTCGCGCAGGATGTGTATCAGCGTATCAAGGATGACATTTTCGAGTTTCGCATGCCTCCCGGGCAGCGCTATGCGGAACAGCAATTAGCCTCCGCGCTTGGCGTGTCGCGTACGCCGCTGCGTTTCGCGCTGCATGTGCTCGCCAACGAGGGATACCTGAATCGTCTCGACGGTCATTCCAGCTGGCAGGTGAAGCCGCTTGATCTTGCCTACTACGAGGATCTGTATGACTTTCGGCTGAGCATCGAAGTGCTCGCCATCCATCGGCTGTGCAAACGGGATGTGATTCCCGAACTGCTGCAATTGGGCGCGTTCTGGCGGGTGCCGAAGGCGCAGCGGGCGCAGGATGGCAAGGAAGTGGCCCGCCAAGATGAGCAGTTTCACCGCGGGCTGGTCGCCCTCGCGGGCAATCAAGCGATGCTGCGCACCTTCAACAACCTCACGGAGCGCATCCGCATCATTCGTCGGCTCGATTTCATCAATCCGGACAGAATCGCGGCGGCGTTCGAGGAGCATGGGAAAATCCTTCAGATGCTGCTGGCCCGCAAGGCGGACAGCGCCGAGATGCTGATGAAGGCGCACATCTTGGCGTCGCGCACGGAGATTCGGCACATTACCCTGCACCGCCTCGGGCTGGCTGCATTCCAACAGCCGGTCATTGAACCGGCGTAGTTCGATGGAGCAAGGCGGCCTCCCATCGATTTTGCCCGAGGCCTGTAGGGATGCGGCGCTCCTGAACGACTGGCATGTGGTTGCCGTGAGCAGTGAAATCACCCCGGGAAACTTGGCATCGCTGATGCTGCTCGAACGCGAATTGGTCGCCTGGCGCGACGCCCACGGTGAGGTACATGTCTGGGAGGATTTGTGCATCCATCGCGGTGCGCGGCTGTCCAAGGGATTCATTCGCGACGACAAGGTCGTCTGCCCGTACCACGGTTGGAATTACGATGCGTCGGCGCGCTGCGTGCTGATGCCGGCGGCCCCGTCCGAGGCGCCGTTGAAAAAAGCCCGCGCCATCGCGCATCAGACCACCGAGAAGTACGGTTTGGTGTGGGTATGTCTCGGAACGCCGCTCCACGATGTGCCCGAGTTTCCGCAGTGGAACGACCCAAGCTACAAGAAAGTACTGTGCGGGCCCTATAAATTCCGCTCAGGATATCGCGCAGTGGAGAACTTTGTTGACCCGACGCACTTCCCGTTCGTGCACGCCGGCGTGAATGGCATTCTGGATAACCCCGATCCCATCCTGCCTTACGAAGTCGATGAGAGCGCCGCGGGCCTGGCAACCTCGGAAATTCGCGTCACGCAACCTTTTGGAGATCCGCGCAATATTCCGGTCATTGCGTATTACGCCTACAAGTGCCTGCGTCCGTTGGTGGCCTACTTCAGCAAGCGGGTGGTCATCTCGGACCCCGAGCGGGCCGCGCAAGGCAGTCCTGATGACCGATTCTCCACCTATCTGACGGTGCAAATGCTCAGTCCGGTCGAAAGCATTGTGCGCATTTGGTGCGCGATGAATTTTTCACCGTCCCCAAGCGACGTGGAGGTGCGGCTTCGCCAGGACCTGGTGTACGCCCAGGATAGTGCGATTGTCGACACCCAACGCCCGGAGCGAATTCCGCTCGAGTTGCGCCACGAACTGCACCACCGGACGGATTTGCTGAGCCAAAAATATCGATCGTGGCTGCGCCAGATGGGCATCACCTATGGGACTTGCTAACGCCGTGGCTGCAGGAGGGGGCGGGCGGTTCACCGTCGTGCTGGCGAAGTCAGGAACCGAAGTCCTGGTACACAACGGCGAGACAATCCTCGATGCCTTGCGCCGTGCGCGCATCGATGTTTCCTATTCGTGCGAGCAGGGCGTGTGTGGGGCCTGCGAGGTCAAATTGCTGGCCGGTGTTCCGGTGCATCGTGACCTCGTGCGTTCGGCAGCCGAACACGAGCGGCTCTCGACCATCATGATTTGCTGCGCCGGCAGCGACTCTGAGCGGTTGGTCCTCGACCTTTGATTTGAAACAATTGATGGGGTGAGCAACATGTTGTCGTTACACGAAGTTCCCGCCCGCCAGGGACGGGCCGTCAAGGTGCCGCGCGGGCAGGCACTCCGGATCATCAACACCTTCGGCCATCAGGTAGTGGACTTTTGGGCCTTCGATGCCGGCAATCTCGGCACTTATCTTTCGATGCAGCACACCCGCGCCACTTTAAGCAGGCTCACGCCGCATGCCGGCGATACGCTCGTCGATAATTGGCGCGAGCCGATGCTGACCTTTGAGTCGGATTCCTCGCCCGGCGTGCACGATACGGTGATCCCGCCGTGCGATCCCGCACGCTACGCCAAGTTGGGGTGCGCCGCAGATCATGCCAGCTGTGCCGATAATCTGCGCCGCGCGTTCGAGCTGATTGGTCTGTCCCCGCCGCCGTGCCCCGCATCGTTTAACTTATGGATGAATATTCCCGTGCTGGCGAACGGCGATCTGGAGTGGCGTGAAACCGTGGCGAAGCCGGGGGACAGCGTCGTGTTTCGAGCGCTCATCGATTGCATCATGGTGATGTCGGCCTGCCCGCAGGACATCATTCCGATCAACGCCGGGCGCCCGGTTTCCGCGCAATATGCCGTCCTCGCCGCCTAATCGGAGCGCCTGCGCCGAACCGAGTGTCGACGGACAGCGGTTGTGGGAGCGGCTCATGGCGATGGCCGAGATCGGGCGGCGCGGCGAAACCGGCGTCGATCGGGCCGCGTTTTCACCCGAGGACCGTGCGGCGCGGCGGCTATTGTTCCAATGGGGATGCGCGCACGCGCTCGAAGCCTCCCAGGATTCGATCGGAAATTTGTTTCTGCGCTACCCGGGCCAAAATCCGCACCTTGCGCCCGTGCTGACCGGCAGCCACTTGGATAGCCAACCAACCGGCGGCCGCTTCGATGGCGTCTACGGCGTTCTGGCGAGTTTGGAGGCTGTTGCCAGTCTGGCGCGCGCGGGCATCCGGTCCCCGCGTTCCATTGAGGTTGTTGCGTGGAGCAATGAGGAAGGCAGCCGCTTCGCGCCCGGCGCCATGGGCTCTCAGGTTTTCGCCGGCCTGCGCACGCTGGCCGAGTTCGTGCCGGTGCAGGATGCGTCGGGCACTACGCTAGGGAAGGCCGTGGCGGATACGCTCGCGGCGCTGCCCGAAGTCCCGATGCGTCGCGCCGGCCCGCCTCCGGCGGCGTATCTGGAAGCCCACATCGAACAAGGCCCGCGCCTCGATACCGCTGGCCTCGCGGTCGGCGTGGTGACCGGAATTCAAGGCTGTCTGTGGCTGGAGTTCACCGTGCGTGGCGTCGCCGCGCACGCGGGCACGACTCCCCATGAATTTCGACGCGACGCGTTGCAAGGCGCGATGCAGCTCATCACGCGGCTGCAAGCGCACTGCCTGAATCGATCGCCGGACTGCCGTTTCACGGTCGGGCGATTGTTGGTGGAACCCAACACGCCGAACACCATACCCGCTCAGGTTGTCTTCACGGTAGATTTTCGGGACGCCGATCCGGTCGCATTCGAAGAGCTCTCGCGGGACCTTCGCGGCACTCGCGCCCCGGAGCCTTTGGGATTGGAAATCCGTGAATTATTTCGCCATCCCCCTGAGGTGTTTTCAACCGCAGTGACGGAAACGGTGTCCGCGGCCGCTACATCGCAGCAGCACGCAGTATTTGAGTTAGTATCCGGCGCTTTTCATGATGCGCTGTTCATCGCGAAACTATGTCCGGTGGGGATGGTATTCATTCGTTGCCGTGACGGTGTGAGCCACAACCCGCTGGAGTTCGCCTCTCAAGCCGACGTCACGGCGGGCGCGCAAGTGTTGATGGCCGCATTGCAGCGCCTCGCGAGCAACTAGAGGGCGGGCGCGGCGATGGGGTCGCGCCGCGACTGCGCGCGCTTCGCCAGCCAGTAATACACCGGCGAGGTTACCAGCAAACCCACGATCCACGACAAATCGATTCCGCCCATGGCCCGCGCGATCGGACCGGTGTATAGCGCCGAAGCGACGAAAGGCAATTGGATCAGGATTCCCAGCACATAGCAGGTTACCGCGGCCGTATTGACCCGGCCATAGATGCCGCCGTCCTGTCGGAAGAAGGACTGCACATCGTACTTGCCATGCCGCAGCAAGTAGTAATCGACGAGGTTGATTGCGGTCCAGGGCACCAGCACGTAGAGCAGCAGCAGAATGAATTCCTCGTAATTGGCGAGAAACGAATCCTTGCTCAAGATCGCACCCGCGAGTGCGAATCCGAACAGCACCAGCGCAACCACGGTTCGAGCCCTAGGTCCCGGCGACCAGGAGGGAAATAGCGTTTGTCCGAACGTCAGCGTCGACAGGGCGCCGCAATAAAGATTCATCGCATTCGATGAGGCGATGCCGACGGAAAAAACGATCAGTACCAAGGGCGCGATGCCGGAGGTCAACAGCACGATGCCGTGCACCAGACCGCCGCCTTTGGGCGCGGCGAGACCGACCATGGCGCCGAGAATCATGGGCAGCAGCGAACCCAGCGTGCAGCCCCAGTAGCTGGCCCAGAATGCCGGCACAGAACCGGTTTCGGCCGGCATGTAGCGCGTGTAGTCCGATACATAGGGTGCGTAGGAGATCTGCCATAGCGCGGCGACCGACATGGTGCCCATCAGGCCCGTGACGCTGAACGCGTTGCGCGCCAGGAAGTCCGTCGGCAGCCCATGTACATACACGATCCACACGGCAGCCAGCAGCAGCACGGCACCGGACAGGTAGGACATGACGCGGGTATAGGCATGAATGAGGTCGTAGCCGTAAATCGTCGCCACGACACCCAGCACACCCACCAACACGATGCCGGGTGTATCGGACCAGCCGGGCAAAAGACCGACCAGCGCTGCGCCGCCGAGAACGATGTTCGAGGATAGAAACCCCACGTACATGATAATGACGATGCCGACGACGAGCAGCGCGCCAATCGAGCCGAATTGACCGCGCGTTTGCACCATCTGCGGCACGCCGAGCCGGGGTCCTTGGGCCGCGTGCAGCGCCATGAATATTCCGCCGACAAAATTTCCCACGGCGAGCGCCACGACGGCCCACACGAAGGGCAGTCCGAACACCGTCACGGCGAGGCCGCCGGTGACGACGGTCAACAACATGACATTCGAACCGAACCAGACCGTGAAAAGATCCTGCGCCCTGCCATGCCGCTGGTCGAGAGGAATCGGCTGAATGGTGCTGATCTCTAGCCGTGAACTGTGTTCGCCCGTGCTCATGGTTCAAGTTTCTCCTCTTATGCCTGCTGACGGACGGGCGCGCTTTGCGCGGAGCGCTTCGATGATTTCCCCAAGATCACGATCAGGATACCCGATAGCAGTACCGCGGCGCCGATGTACCAGGCCTGATACTTGTCTTTCGCCTCAGCCGGCTCGGCGCCCGCGGAATACATGAGGTAAGCGAGCACGACGATCGCGAACAGCGGCAACACCGACGCCGCCAATGCCCGCCAAACAGAAAGCCGCTGGAACATGACTCTGATGAATGCGGCCAGCGCGGAAATGTAGGAGAGCGCCAGCGTCATGACGACTGTGTTGTAGTAAAACGTAAGGTCCGAGAGAGGCTTGTACCAGAGGAAGGCGATTGCGATCGCGGCAATGATAACCACCGCGACCCAGGGCGCGTGATAGCGGTTCGTGCCGCCGAACGCGCGGGGCAGGTGACCTTCCTGCGCCATGCGATATGCCGTGCGCGCGCCTGCGGTCATCGAGACCTGAAGACCGGCCATCGCGGAACTGATCACAACAAAGATGGCAATCCACGATAAGGAGGGCGGCAGGTAGACCCGGGCGATCGCGGCGATGGGGCCGCCGTCGCCGTTCTCCGTGATCTTGGCGAGGGTGTCGACCGGCACCGCATACTGCCAACCGATGGCGGCAATCGTGTAGATCAGGCAGGCACAGCTGAGCACGATGAGCAGGGCGCGCTGCACGGTGCGTACCGGCACGCGCGCCTCTTCGATGTAATTGATGGCCGAGTCGAAGTTGGCAAGCATCCACATACCGAGCAGGACGCCGGAACCCAATACCGTCCAGTCCTTCGGCAGGACGAACAGGCTGCGCAGCGGCACGGCCACCTGCGGCGCCACGATGCCGCAGAGACCCAAGCCGACGATCACCGTGATCTCACAGGCAAGAAACACCGTCGTCACGCGCGCGGTCAGCAGCACGCCGCGCAGACACACCAGCATGAACGCGACAATCAGCAGGGTGCCGATGACATTGGCGGCGAATGCGCCTTTGAATTCCGGCAGAAGCGCTTGCAGATATTCCGTGCCGATGATGGCCGTCATCGGTACCACCGCAATGCAAGAAAGCGTATAGGCCCAGCCAAGAATGGTCCCGGCCATGGGGTGCAGGAAGCGGCTGCTGAAGGTGAATATACCGCCGGCGGAAGGCGCTTGGCGCGTCAAGTAGACCAGACACAGCGCGAGTACCAGCATGGGAAACAGAAAGGAAATGAGAATCACCAGCGGCGCCGCGGAGCCCACCACCGAATACAGCACGGACATGGATACTGCCGCGATCCATGCGGGGGCGTTGAATCCCATCGCGGCAAGCGCCACGTCGCGCGTGTTCAACGCGTCTCGCTGCAGGGTGGTCTTGCATTCCGTGACTTCGCCGTGCCGGTCGTAGCCAAATAAGTCTAGGATCATAGGCGCGTATCCTGTGGTTGCGTGCGGGGCGACCATGTTCCGTCATCCATGCAGCTGCGCACATGGGCGGCGATTTCGCGCATGGTCGCGAACCATACCCGGCCTCGATCGAGCATTTTCCCGATCATCCGGTGGGTATGGCGCCAGCGCGCAAGGCGGCCTGATAAAAAGGGATGCCAGACCGGAATCCACAAGCCGCCGAATTCCCACATGGCTTCGAACTCCTCCCACCAGTTCTCCCAGGCTCGGGCCGCCGATTGAATCGGCATCTCGAAGTTCAGCTCACTGCTGTGCATGAAGGGCGGCCAGTCATCCATGCCCCAGTGCGAGGGCAGTTCGAGCAGCGCACCGCGGGGCGTATCGAGCAGGTAGGGAACATCGTCTCCCATCAGCGATGCGTCGTAGAGCACCTCCGCCTCGAGCAGCAATTCGGCGGAGCGGTGCGAGAACTTGTACAGCGGCGCCCGCCAGCCGGCGGATTTCTCGCCGGTCACCGACTGCAATGCCGCAAGGCTGCGCAATAGCCAGTGGCGTTCATCCGTGTCCGATTGTTCGCTGGGATGTTCGTGCAAATAGCCATGGGCGGAGACCTCGTGGCCGCCGCGCACCATAGCCTCGACCGCATAGGGATATCGCTCCGCGCACCAGCCGGGGACGAAGAAAGTTTGCCGAATGCCATAATGGCGGTAGCTGTCCAGAATTCGGGGCACGGCCACATCGGGGCCATAGCGCAGCATCGAACGCGCGGACATCATGCTGTGCGCCTGCTGCGGATGCGCCAAATACACCAGGCTCTCCGCGTCCATGTCCAACGTGAAGCACACCGCGCACTTCGCTTGGTTCGGCCAGGGCACGGGATTGCGGATCATCGCGCCGTCTTGCCGCCATCGACGCACCAGGCAGCGCCCGTCACGAACGCGGCCGCGTCGCTGGCGAGAAAGGCCACCACCGGCGCGATGTCGTTGGAGCTGCCGAGCCGACCGAGCGGAATCGTCGCGATCTCCGTGCGTCGCGCTTGCTGCGGGTTATCGTGGGTTGCGAATTCTTCCTGAAGCAGCGCCGTATCGACCGGGCCAGGGCACACTGCATTGACCCTGATGCCGATCCCGGCCAGCTCGACCGCGAGCGCGCGGCTCCATGCCAGCACTGCGCCCTTAGTGGCGCAATAGGCGCTGTATTCGGCTTGACCGACCAGCGCAAGTTCCGAGGCGATATTGACGACGCTGCCGCGCGTGCTGGCCTTGAGCGCCGGCAGCAGCGCGCGAGTGATGCGAAACGCCGCGTTGAAGTTCACGGCGAACAGCCAGTCGAGAAGGGCATCGTCGGTATCCTTTAGGGACCGCAGCCGGCTCACTCCTGCGTTGTTGACGAGGATATCGCAGCGTTGATCCAGTCGATCGAGCACATCCTCAAGCGTGCGATCGACCGCGGCCCGGTCGGCCAGATCCACCACATGCGATACGAAGGCATCGCCGGCGCATTCCGCCTTCAGGTGTCGTAGCGCCTCGCCATTGCGATCAATGCCGTGCACGGTCGCGCCTTGCGCAATCAATTGCCGCGAAACCGCTTTGCCTATGCCGCCGGCTGCGCCCGTGACCACCGCGCGCAGGCCCGAGAGCGGCTGAGCGGCGCTCACCTAGACCACCGTGAGGAATGAGACGCCATGCGCGCCCACAAAGTGATCCGCGCGGCCTGGGCCCGCCGTGGGGGCGCCGTAATCCTCGGCGAACACTCGCCGTACGCGATTTCGATGCCAGGTGCGCAGCAGTTCCGATAGCGGCATGACGGCGCGGCACTGCTCGCCGTACAAATCCCTATGCAGCGCCGGCAATTTGTACCAGGGCACCGAGGCGCGATGGTGATGAGCGTTGTGATAGCCGAAATTCAAGGCGAGCAGATTGAGACGTGGAAATCGCCGTGAGATGAGGTTGGAATAGGTGTTCGCCAGCTCGTACCCGCGGTCCCGCCCGCTCATGTCCAGCGGCTCATCAGCGGCAACGAAGTGCTGCTCGAAGGTATGGTGAAAGGCATCGAAGAAATTCAATACATGTAGAAACAGCGCAGTGGCCAGCGCAAAGAGCGCCAGCGCCTTCCAGGACCAAACACCCAGCAGCAGCAACAGTGTCGCGCGCAGTACGAGCATGGCGGCAACTCTCGGCAGATAGCGGCGCTGCTGCGCGCTGAAGATCGGCCGCGCGATGACCTGGGCATGCATCAGCAGTTCCGTGGCCGGTACATACAGCCACTCCAGACATTGCAGCAGACGACGAACACCGCCGTGCCGGCGCATCAAGCCCTTGAAATCGAAGCAGGTCAAATCGGCACGGTCCACATGGTGGCGTATGTGCATGTGCCGGATGCGCTCGAAGGAGGCGTAGCTCGAGCCGGCGATGAAATTCATGGCTTCGCCGGCAATTCGATTGGCCGTACGGCCGGCGAACAGCGTCTGATGTGCGGCTTCGTGAATCAAGTAGGCGGCGAGCACCATGCTATGCGCGCACAGCATCACCCCGGCCACATTGAGCAGCGCGCCCGGCGCGCCCATCAAGGCAAACGAGCCCAGCCACGCGCCGCAAGTCCAGGTGAGCGCGCTGCTATTGAACACGGCCGCCTCGCGGTTGCGAAACAACACGCCCGGCGAGACTTCGGCGGCCGCGTTCACTGCCGGCTCTCAATAGCCTTTGAACGAATAGCCGAATCTCACGCCGAAAGTGCGCGGCTGCGAGATCACCTCTTGGTAGCGATTGCCCCAAAACCCAGGGTCGGTAATGGCATTGACGCCCAACGTATTGGTGATGTTGTTGACGTAGAGCGAGCCCATCCAATGCGAGTGCGTATAGGTAAGGCGGCTGTTCAACATCGTATAGCCGGGGACCGGGATTGCCGTCTCCGAGATCGACGAAAGAATCACGCTCTGGTAGTGAGCATCGACCGCATACAGGAATTCGCCGCCCGCAAAAGGCATGTGGCCGTATTCCAGGCCCAACGCCAGGCTGTTCTTCGGCGTGCCGGGCAAGGGACCGCCCGGCGGCGGCAGCGGCACGGTGACATTTTGCGAGAAGATGTAGTTGAACGAAGTCAACTTGGTCTCATCATAGGTGTAGTCGACCTTCGCCGCCAAATGGTGCGTGATGACTGCCGTCAAATCGATTTCCAGCCCTCGACTCCAGGCATTGCCCACATTGGCCGCGGAGGGCAAGGACAGCGGGGTCAGCGAGGTGCCTTCCTGCACGTTGCTCCACTGGATGTCGAAAATGTCCGCGGAGTAACTGAACCGATTCTCCAAAACGCCTTTGATTCCCACCTCGTAGTTGTTCGCCTTGTCAGGCTGATACTCCAACAGCGAGGGACTGAGGCAGTACAGGCCGGCATTCGGGCTTGTCGGCGGGCAGGTTGTCCCGACGGTACCCTGTCGTGGCGGCACTGGCTGCTCCCCGGGCAGTGCGTTGACGCCGCCGCGGCGGAATCCTTGCGACCAGGTGGCATATACCAAGTTGCTTTTATCGAGCTGATAAGAAGTATTGACTTTCCACAGCGCCTTTTTCCAGGTGTCGCTCAGGCTATTCCCCGAGACGAAACCAGGGCCGTCAAACAGCAATCCAGTTTGCTGTGCCTGCGAAACGGTTTGTTTGAACACGCGGGTTCCGCCGGTGAGATTCCAAGCGTCGGTCAAATGCCAGGTCAGTTCGCCAAAGGCAGCCATGTCTTTGAAGACGGTTTCAACATCACCGATGTAGGTTTGGTCGAGCGGATTTGCGATGCCGTCGATGATGGTCCCGGGAGGTTGTTCTCCCGCGCCGCAGGCAGAAGCGTTGACGCCGCCATAATCGGTCGGCGGATATAGACCCGAGCCCGTGCAGGCGTTATAGAAATCGTTGTACCCGGGATAGTACTCATGCTCCTGGATGTAAGTGTTCTCTTGCTTATAGAACAGGCCCCCGATCCAATCGAATCTACCCCCGGTCTTGGAGGCCAGGCGAAATTCCTGCGCGTAGATTTTGTCGTCCAGCTGATCGAGCGCGTTGATGATGTTGCGCGGATTTTGCCCATACAAATTCTGATAGAAGTTAAAATTTGCATACTCGGCCGTGAGATCGTCATGCGTGGTGTTGTTGTGGTGCGCCCAGGAGCTCGACGAGGTGAGGGTTGCAAAACCCACGTCGTAATCCACGTTCAACGCCACCACATTCACATCATCAGTGGTCCCCTCCAGGGTGTTGCTCGCGCTGGTGAGCCGATCCGTTCCCGCCGGCACGGTGGCAGGGGCGAGGGATAACAGGTTGGGCGGTGAGGACACCGGCGTTTGCGTGCCGTTGGGTAGAAACTGATTGCCCGCGGCGATCGGTTGCGTGTAGGCCAGCGGATTCGTGGCGATGTACGGAAAGCCGTCGCCGGTGGATCGTTGGTAGTAGTAGGACAGCTGCGCCTTCAGGTCATCGCTGGGCTTCCACAGCAGCGACACGCGTGCATTGCGGTACTGATAGGAATTCACCCCGTCCTGCGTATAAGTCTTCAGGCCAATCTGCGGACTGATACCCACCGGATTCGCCGGAGTCGTCGGCTGTGTCAACTCCGGTACGCCCCCGGGGCCGAGCACGAATAAATTGGTCTGATTGATAAAGCCCGCATCATCGCTGGCGCCCGCATTGATGCGCAACGCGAGGGTATCCGAGAAGGGCAAGTTGATCATGCCCTGGATGTCCTCATTGTTTGCGTGTGTGTGCTCTGTTTTGCTGAGCCCCATCTCGACCTTGGCATCAAACCCGCTGGGGTCGGGCGCATTTTCGATAAATTTAATCGTTCCGCCGAGCGAGCCCGAACCGTACAGAGTGCCTTGCGGTCCGCGCAGTACTTCGACCCGGTCCAGGTCCTGTAGGCGAATATTGAAGAACAGCGGCGTGTCGTCGACGTACACGGCCACCGGAGGCACCACTGAGGTCGCGAGGCCCTCTTGGAAGGCCAGCGACTCGCTGTTCAAACCGCGAATGATCAAGGTGCTGCCGTTGACGCCGCCGAAAGGTCCCCGATCGGTGTAATTCACGCCTGACATGGAATGTGCGAGGCCGGCCATGTCCTGGATGCCGGCTTGATCCAAAGAGGCCCCGGTCACTGCGGTAATGCTGATAGGGAGGTCTTGAGCGGATACCGCACGCCGCGATGCCGTCACGACGACTTCCTGCAGTCCCGTATCCTCGCTCCCGGCGTCCGATGTGGAGGCCGCCGTCGAAGTCGACGCGGAGGCTACCGGCGCCGCGCCCGCAGGTGCCCCGTAAAGGACGGTCAATATCGCCGCGCTCAACGATGATAGGGCGCCGAATTGGCTGCGCGCACGCGCGCCGCCGACAAGATGCCGCGCTCGGGGATTTGGCTTCATGAAAACTCCTCGATCAGACGTGGTCATGCCACTACTGAGGAGACCTGCCGCGGGTTTTCGGAATGTTCCCACGGTAGGGATCACATCCCGAGGACGCGCAAGCCTCCTCGACATTGTTCTCCCGGGCTTTTATCCCGCCGTGTATCCTTGATCTAAGGACTGCCTCTCTCGGACCAGCCGCCCACCGAAGCAGGCCGGAACCCTAGACGCACATTTTGTATAGCTGCTGTGCAATTGGCGTGCCGAGTGCGTTGCGCCTGCGACGCGAATTGGAATCTCCAGGAAAAACCAGGCATTTGTGCGTTGTATCGATGCATCACATGAACTGTGAGGCAGCACGGCGGCGCGGCGGCGGCACCACCACTGAGCAATATTATTTTTTTATGCCCTGAATTCGCGCACTCAGGCGCCGATCGCCGCGCCGTCGCTGCGCGGATCACTGGCGCCCTGGAAACCGCGCTCGCGTGAATGCACGATGGCGCCCGCGTGGCCCATGATTTGATCAAACTCGCCGACGCGCTCGACGGGATGGCCGGCGGCCGCAAGCTCAGTGAACAGTTGCGGGGAAAACCGGCTCTCCAAGCGCAGCGCTGAGCGCGACTCTCCCCAGGTTCGGCCGAGCAGCCAGCGGGGACTTGAGATCGATTCCTGCAGGTCCTGGCCGTAGAACGCGTAGCGGCTGAAGAGGGCTGCCTGCGTTTGCGGCTGACCGTCGCCTCCCATCGCGCCGTACACCATCGCGCGCCCATCCGGAAATCGTGCAAAGGCGGGATTCAACGTGTGAAAGGGTTTGCGGCGCGGCGCGAGCACATTGGGCCCCTCGCCGCCCAGTTGAAATGCGCTGCCGCGGTTCTGCCACACGAAACCTGATTCAGGCAGTCCTATCCCAGAGCCGAATTCAAAATACAGACTCTGGATGGCGCTGACCGCGCGACCGGCCGAATCAATCACGCCGAACCACGCGGTGTCGCCGTCGCCCACACCGCTTTGCCACCGCGCAGCACGTCGCGGATCGATACGCTCAGCCATCTGCTCGAGCGTTGCGCCGGACAGGAAGCGTTCCAAGGTCGCATCATCCTGGGGATGGCCGATCTCCCGGTCCCGAACGGCAAAGGCCAGCTTGGTGCTCTCGACGATTCCGTGCACGTGGGCAAACGAGTCACACTGCGCGGCCGGAAGCCGCGAGAAGATTCCCAGAATCATGAGAGATGCCAAACCCTGCGAGGGCGGTCCGCAGTTGAATAATTCGGCGATCGGCAGGCTGGCGCGCAGAGGAATGCCGAGGGTGGCCTGTTGCGCGGCAAGATCAGCGGCGCTCAAGGGGACCCCGGCATTCGCAAGCTCCGCGGCAATCTGCCGAGCCAGCGGTCCGGTGTAGAAGCTTGCCAACCCTTCGCGAGCCAGTGTCGAGAGTGTCCGCGCCAGCGCCGGCTGCTTGAACAGCGCGCCGGCGAGCGGCGGCGCCGCATCGATAAAATGCAAAGCCCGGTATCCGGGCACGGGCTCCAGGGCCGCGCGGAACCGTGATGCGGCCTCGGCATGGCCAGCCGTGACGCGAAACCCACCGTCGGCATAGGCCGTGGCGGGCGCGAGCAATTCCTGCAAAGTTGCACGGCCGCCCCATTGGCGGCTGATCTGCCAGGCGGCAGCCCAAGCCGACACGGCGCCGGCGGTGGTGTTCGCCGCGAGAGCGCCGCGCCAGGGAATCGCAGTGAGACCCCGATTCTGATACAGCGACGCGTCAACCGCAGCGCCGGCGCGTCCCGCGCCATCGATGGTCACCGGCATCCGGCCAGGCTCGCCGATCAACCAGAAGCTGTCTCCTCCCAGGCCGGTCATATGCGGATACACCACGCTCAAAGTCGCGGCGGTGGCCAGCGCGGCTTCGATCGCGTTGCCGCCATCAGCGAGAATGCGTGCGCCCGATTCCGCGGCCAGCGCGTGGGGCGCCGTCACCATCCCGCCAGTCAAAACGGAAACTCCCTCTTGCCCATTTGAAACGTCACCCACTTCACTTCAGACATCTCCGCCATCGATGCCATGCCGCCTTCCCGGCCGAAGCCGCTTTCCTTGACGCCGCCGAAATCGATGTGAGGTTCATCCGAGATCGTCGTATCGTTGATATGCACCATGCCCGATTCGGAACGCAGCGCGAAGTCGAATGCCTTCTGCAAATCGTTGGTCACGAGCGCGGAGGACAATCCTGCGCGCGTATCGTTGGCAAGAAACAGCGCGTGTTCGTAATCGTCGGCACGCAGCACCGAGGTGATCGGGCCGAAGGATTCTTCGCCGTAGACCGACATGGCATCGGTCACACCGCCGAGCACCGTGGCTTCAAAGAAGGGGCCTCGATGCCGGCCGCCGCAGCACACCGTGGCGCCCTTGGAGAGCGCGTCATCGATTTGGCCTGCGATGAAGCCGCACTGAGACTCGCGAATCAACGGGCCAATGATGGTGCTGGGATCGCGCGGATCGCCGACTTTGATGGCGCGCGCTTTGGCGACGAATTTTTCCAGAAAAGCCTCATACAACGGCGCCTCGACGATGATGCGCGAGCTGGCCATGCACACCTGGCCCTGGTGATAGAAGATGCCGAACGCGGCGGCGTCCACCGCGTAGTTCAATTCCGCATCCTTGAGAACCACCAGGGGGTTCTTGCCGCCCATCTCCAGCGTGACGCGTTTCATGTACTTGCCGGCCTCGGCTGCCAGATGGCGCCCGACCTTGCTCGATCCGGTGAAGGTGATCATTTTAACGCGCGGATCGGAGACTAATTTGTCGCCGATCATCGCGGCCGGCCCCGGAATGACATTCAGTACGCCGGCCGGCAGGCCGGCCTCCGCGAATATCTCGGCGATCTTCAGACCGCTCAAAGGCGCCAAATCCGAGGGCTTGAGAATGAAGGTATTGCCGGCCGCCAACGCAAACGCGATCTTCTTCATGGCCAACAAAAACGGCGAGTTGAAGGGCGCGATGCCCGCGATCACCCCCAGCGGCTGGCGTATGGTCATGCCGATTTGTCCGGCGGCACTCGCCGGAAAGGTATCGCCGTGCGGCTGCCTGATGCAGCCGGCAGCCACGCGTAGACATTCCACCGCATAGCTGACTTCCCAGGGCGCCTTCATGAAGACAGAACCAGTTTCCTCGATCAACAGATCGCGGATCTGATCGGCCTGCGCGGCAATGATTTCCGCCGCCTTGTGCAGTAGTGCTTCCCGTTCATTCGCCAGCATTTTTCGCCACTCGTGGCGCGCGCGATCAGCCGCGGCGAGAGCTTCTTCCACATCTTGCGCACTGGCCTGCGCGATGCGTGCAAACACCTTGCCGGTGGCCGGATTGATATCCTCGGCGAAGCTGCCCTCGCTGCCCGGGCGCCACGCGCCATTGATGAACAGAGGATGGATTGACGTGCTCATGCTTTCCTCGAGGGTTGTTACATCATGCGCGATGTGCGGCGCGCAGCAGGTCCGCGGCGCGTTCGCCGATCATGACGCAGGGCGCCATGGTGTTGCCGGTGGTAATGGCCGGCATGACGGAGCCGTCGGCGATGCGCAGACCCGCGACGCCGTAGACTCGCAGAGATCCGTCCACCACGGACAGCGCGTCGCGACCCATTTTGGCGGTGCAGGTCGGGTGAAAATAGGAGCCGGCAGCCCGGCGTAGCCATTGCTCCAGATCGGGCGCGCTCAAGGGTCCCGGCATCAGTTCGCGGCGCGCGAATCGGCGCAGCGGCGCCGCGTTGCCGATTTCGCGGCACAATTTCACCGCGCGGGTTAATGCGGCCACATCGCGGGCATCGCTGAGGAAGTTCGCATGGATGGCCACGCGATCCTCGGGTCGATCGCCGGTGAGTTCAAGGTGACCGCGGCTTTCCGGGCGTACGAGGCCCGGTGCCAGGGTCCACGCGGCGGCAGGATCCGAGGGCAGAAGGTATTCAATGCGCGTCAATTCACTGCCAAAGGCACACTCCTCCAGTACGGGCTGTAAATCCGGAGTGGGCAGCGCCGCGTCGCTTTTGCAGAAGAAAGTAAATTCCGCCGAGTTGTTGCGCGGCGGTTCCGGCGTGCGGTATTCCCACACGCACCCGGCCACTAAAACATGATCCTGAAAATTCTGTCCCACACCCGGAAGATGTTGGACGCGAGGAATTGCATGGCGCATCAATTGACGCTCATCGCCGATGCCGGAAAGCATCAATATTTTGGGCGTGTTGATGGCGCCCAGGCACAGGACCACTTCGCAATCGGCCCGCGCCTGGTGCAATTGACCACCGTGAGTGAATTCGACGCCGACGACGCGTGTGCCTTGAAATCGCAGCCGCCGTACCTCGGCTTCGAGCAGCACCTGCAAATTGGCCCGAGGCATCACGGGACGAAGAAAGGCGCTCGCCATGGAAATGCGCTCGGTGTCTCCTCTGACAGTGACATTGGGGATCCCGCAACCTCCGTCGCCTTCCATGACCGCCCCGTTCAAGTCCTCGACGGCAGGGATGCCCGCCGCCGCGGTGGCTTCCATCAAGCCCGCGGTGAGCGGTATCGGGTCGCTGGGCCGGGTGATGTAGACGGGTCCGTCCTGGCCGCGCCGCGCCGGGTCAGCGGGTCCATGCCAGTTTTCGATGCGTTTATAGATTTCCACAACCGATTTGTAACTCCAGCCATCATCGCCGGTTTCCTCGGCCCACAAGTTGAAGTCATCGCGGTGACCGCGCGCCCAGATGAGCCCGTTGATGCTCGAACCGCCGCCAAGTACCTTGCCCATCGGTAGGGCGGCCCGCCGGCCCAGCAGCGCGGCCGATGGCTCCGCTTCGAATTGCCAGTCTCGGGGACTGCCGATATTGCTCATCCAGTCTTTCGCATGGCGTACGGCCTCGATCCGCTCATCGGCGCCGGCTTCGAGCAACAGCACCCGGATCACCGGATTTTCCGCCAGGCGGCGCGCCACGACGCAGCCGGAAGTACCGCCGCCGCACACGATGAAGTCATACGTCGCATCCAACGCGCGACGCTCGTCAGGCTGCACTTAAGGAGGGGAGAATGGGTGCCGTGGCATCGAAGCGCTTCCCGGCGCGCAGACAGAATAGCGGCTGCAGCAGGCGATTGGCTTCGATCCTCGTTCCCTCGTTGTCGCTCAGTACCCAGCGGCCCCGCTCATCCGACAGCACCGAAATGTCGGCAATCCCGCCCGCCCGCAGGCGACCCAGGTCCTGCATTCCGATCATGCGGGCCGCGTTACTGGTCACCATCGGGATCACTTGTTCCAGTGGGAGGCCGAGAGCCAGCATGCTAGTCATGGCCGACACCAGGCTGAAGCGAGTGCGGCCGGCAAAAAGGTGTTCCTCCTTCTCATCGTCCGTGGTCGGCGGGTTGCGCGTTGCCAGCGCAGTATTGTGACCATGCATGTCCGCACCCAACGTGTCCGGCACGATACCGGCGTTGAGTACCGTGCGCGCGACGTTGAAGCTGAAATGCGAGCCGTGACCCACGTCGATTCTGAGGCCGCGCGCAACCGCTTCTCGTACCAAGGGATGCAATTGACCGTCGGTAGCCACGAAGCCGCCGGGGTGGCGACTGAAAGGATGCGCCAAAATGTCCCCGGGCTTCATGAGATCGACGACTTGCGTCAGGATGCTGTCAGGATCCACTGTCTCGCCGCCCTGATGCGGCAATGGCCACAGCTGGCCAAAATGAATGTAAACCGGCAGCCGCGCGCGTTTGCCGATCTCGGCGGCGGATTTGATCACCTCGACGCCCCAGCGTGCGAATCCGCCGAGTTCCGCGTGCGCCTTGATGCCCTTGACCAAATCCCGATTGGCTTCAGCGGCCCGCACCGTAGCGTCGATGTCGAGGCAGTCCGGACGATAGAGCGCCGAATAATAGTGGCCTTCCAGACCGCCGACCAGGTAGGCCGAGAGGAAGGCGAGCACGCGGCTGTGCGCCGTTCCGGCCACATAGTGCCTAAATCCCGGCAGGGTCATGCAACTCGCGCCGCCCTGATCCACCAGCGTCGTCACGCCGGATTGCACGCCGCACAGGTCCGCATTCAGGCCGAATTTGCCGGTGACGTGCTCGTAGACATGGGCGTGCGTATCGATCAATCCCGGCAGCACCAATCTTCCGGTGCAGTCGATGACCTCGGCATCGGTCCTCGGCAGGCACGCCGCGATGGACTCGACGCGATCACCCAGCACCAGCACATCGCATACCGCGTCCAGCCCCGAGGCCGGATCAATCACCCGTCCGCCTGTCAAAAGAACTCTCTTCATGGACATCTTCGTAGCGGCAACTGCGCAAACTTCGTGTTAAGAGTAGCAGGCAGGAGGACGCTTTGCTCACTCAACACCCGCTCGACTTTGCGAAACCCTTCAGCGGCGCGCGCTGGTTCGATGTGCTGCCGCGCGCAGCGCTGCTACCGGAAATTGCCAAGCACGTGTTGCTGCACGCGGGTCCTCCCTATCGCGGGGCGCCGCCCGTACCGGTCATCAACGCCGCCGTTCAGGCCCTGCGCTTTGAAGGTTGGGCGGCGGACGCAGCGGCGGCGCGCGATCTGATTCAGCGAGGAGAGGTCCTGCTGCGCCCCGCGCAGGATCACGGCATCGTGACGCCGTTGGCCCAGGTCGTTTCCGCATCGATGCTGTTGGTTGCCGTCAAGCAGCGTGACCAGATCTGCTATGCGCCGCTCATTGAAGGTCCGGCACCGGCATTGCGGTTCGGCAGCGCCGCACCGGAATGTGTGCAGCGCCTGCGCCACATTGGTGCGCAGGTCCAGGGCCTGGTGGCGCCTATGGTGCGCAGAGATCCTGTAAAAATAGATGCAGCGATTCGCACCGCCGTTGCCGCCGGCGAAGAATGTCATGCCGGCACGGCCGTGGCCAATGCGGCGCTGCTGTCGCAACTGGAGGCGCTCGATGCCGACTGCGCCGCCGACCTGTGCGCGAGCCCCGCGTTCGCGCTTCCCATCATCATGGCGGCGGCCGCCGCGGCACTCCTCAATAGCCGCTGCGCGATCGCATCGATCGGCGGCAACGGTGTCGATTTTGGCGTTCGACGCCGCGATGAGCCGCTGTGGCGTCAGATGTTTGCGCAGGCGCCGCAAGGTTCGCGGTTCGCGGGCTTGGATACGCTCGCCCCGTTGCCTGCGATCGGCGACAGCGCCGTCATCGATTTTTGCGGCTTGGGCGGACAGGCTCTCTCAGCGGCGCCACGGTTGGTGGCCGAATGGGGCGACGCGCTACCCCCCCATGCGATGCGCCAAGGTGATCTCATTGATCCTGACAGCGGCATCGTGGATCCCGAGCGCGTGATGCGCCACGGGCTCGCGCCGCTGATCAATTTGGCGATTCTCGACAGCGACGGCCGCCGGGGATTGATCGGCCGGGGATTTTATCGCCCACCCGTCAGTCTATTTGCCCGCTGAGAGTTCAGCAGCCCAGCGCCGCATGCAGTGCGCCGAGCTGGTGCCCGGTATGCTGCAGGACTTGAGCGCAATCGACTTCGGTGAGTCCCATTCTCTGAAATGAGCTGATGGCCTGCATGTCGACGGGTCGCGGCACGCGGTCGCGCAAGGTGAGGGCGAGCGCGACACCGACGATGAGAATATCGGTCAGGTCTGCATGGCCCTTGCGGCCGCGCTCGTAGTCGCCTTGATCGGCGAGCGCCGCGGACATTTCCTCATCGAAACCCCAATTCTCGAGCACGGCTTTGCCGATGGCCGGGTGCCAACCATCAATCAAATCCATGAAGGCGGCGTCATGGCACAGAGTCTCCGCTCTTCCCACGGCACGGACCATGATGTAGAGCCGACCAATGCCATGAAGCAGACCGGTCAGGAAGGCCTCATCCGGACTAACCTTGGTGCGCCGGGCAATCACCTGACTGATGGATGCCACCGAAATGCTTTCTTCCCATAAAGCCTTCATGGGTGCGGCGATGGAGCGCAGCGCGGGCGCGAGTCGCAGTTGTTGAACCGCGAAGGCCATGGAGGCGCTTTGCACCGGTCGATGGCCCAAGCGCGTGATGGCGGCACGCAGATCCGTGACGGCTTTGCCCGAATGATTGAAGGCGGCCGAGTTAGCGGCCTGCAGCAGCCGTGCGGCCAAGCGCGGCTCGGTGCCCACGATGCGCACGGTTTCCCGCAGGCTGGCGTTCGGATTGGCCAATGCCTTGCGGATCCGGAACACCACATCCGGAAAGCAGGGCAGGTTGACCGTGCCTGCGGACAGTTCAGCGGCCAAGCTGTGCAGGAACGCGAGCGCAGCGGCGCGCGCGTCCGGGGCAAATGCAGCGGTTTTTGCTGTCGCGCGATTGGACATAATTGGCCGTTTATTGCGACAGGCACACGTCGTTGACAATCCTCATCAAGGTTTTTCGGCCGCGGGCCGAAAATCTTGACTGAAATTTCTACGTAGTCAGCGTTCGATAGATTTTGGTCAACTCGCGCGGCAGCGAGCTGACATCGTCAATCACCAAGTAGCGGCTCTGCGCGCACATGCGTCTCAGATAGTCGTGCCCCGCGGGATCGATTGTGATGCAAAAGTCTACGATACCGGCACGTTCGGCCTCCTGAAAGGCCTGAGCAGTATCCTGAATGCCGTACTCGCGGTCATGGCGATCGGCGCCGTAGTCCTGATCCTCAGGATAGCCGTCCGAGACCGTGATCAATACCTTCATGCGTGCCGGCACACGAGCGAGTTTGCTCAACGCGTGGCGGACCGCGGGGCCCATGCGCGTAGATCGGCGGGGTTGCATCGCGGACAGCGCCGCCCAGGTTCGTCCCGACAGTCGATCGGCGAATTCTTTGGCGACGAGGAACTCGACATTGTCGCGCCCGTCGCCGGAAAACCCATAAATCGCGAAACTATCGCCGAGGGCTTGCAGCGCATCGCACATCAAGACCAACGCGTCCTTGGACACATCGATGACGCGGCGCCTGGGGAGCGACGGTGCGTCGAGCGAATCATCGTGGCCGCCGTATAGATATCCTCCGCTCTCGGGTGTCTGCACTGCGAGAGCAAGGGCCTGTGTCCGCGCGATGGCCGCCGGGTCTGGCACCGGAAAATCCGTCGACGCGCTCATGTCGACGAGGAATACCGCGGCCACGTCGCGCTGTGCGCGGTCGCGTCGAAGATATAGATGCGAGTCGGTGCCATGCCCAACGCGCCGATCAATCACCGCCTCGATCACCCGGTCCAACTCCAGCTCATCGCCGTCGCTGGTACCTCGGACTCGGCGCAGCGATTGCGGCTTGAGGAATGCAAATTGCCGCCGCACTTGGTGCGACAAGCCGGCGTGCCGGCGACGCACATCGCCGATGAAATCGAAATTATCGCCGCGCAATCGATGCTCATAGACCCGGCACCAAGCTGTCAAATAGCTTTGCCGGCGATAGTCCCACTCGTCGTACAGAAAGCTTCGCGGGCCCTCGTTGACGCTTTCCCGAATGGCGCCGAATTGCGTCGCGATGACATCCGGGTCGCGATCGGCGCGCCGGGTGGTCTCGGGCTCAGCATCCGCCGATGGCAGCGCCCGCGCCTGGGCTTGGCCGCCCGCCGCCGGCCCCGCGCGCCGACGCTTGCCGGGTTGGATAAGCATCAGTGGGCCGCGAAAATCGACGTCGAGACCGCCCAGTTCGTCGTCGTTCCGCTCGATGTGCGCCTGGTCGATCCGCGCTTGCTCGTCAATATTTTCTGGCGCGTCCGCGCTAGGCGCACGCGGCGCGGATCGGTGCAGGCAACGTTCGAGCACGCGGCAGATGGCGAGTGAGGCTTGCGCGCTGTCCTGCACGGCGGCGCCGGGCTGTTGCATGGGCGCGGCGGCATCAATGATGGCCTCCAGCAGGCCGCTGGAATCGTGCGGCAATAATTCGCTGCGCGGCGCGCCCAGCGAATAATGCAGCAGCGCTTCGAGCAGTACAGACAACGGCCACCTGCCGGGGGTGCGCGGACGCTGCGCTCGAGCGTGTTCAAGCACGCGATCAAGATCCGCCGTCGCGCCCGGATAGCGGCGGCGCAGTGCCGCATCGATTCTTAAGTCCTCGACGATCATAAAGACGCGGCACAGCAGCGCGGGTCTGTGCCAACTCGCCATGAAGTGCTCGAGCGGAAAGTCGAGCGTGCCCTCCACCAGGTAGCCGATCTGATGCAGAACCGCAATCCGGTAAGCGCCGAGATTGTGCTCGGCCTTTGCAAAATGGCCAATGCTTGCCGGCAAACGGATATTGGCGCCATCGGCGGGAGTTCGGCTCCTGCGCCGGCCCGCCGCTTCGGATTCGATGAGCTTGAGGTGCAAGAAGCTTCCCGCGAGACCTTGCGCGAACAGGGTAAGAAAACGCTGAATGTCGGCGAAGCACACGCTCCCTGGGCTCGAGCGCTGGGCCCCGAGGTGGGTCATGGCAATAGGACATCGACGATCGCGCCGACGGCTCGTTGAACCTCCGCATCATCGGTGACTGCGCGCGCGATCGCGACATCGCAGGCGCGGCGCGGCAGAATGCCCCCGGCGGCCAACTGTCCTGCATAGACCAGCAAGCGGGTACTCACGCCTTCTTCGAAGCCGTGCTCTCGCAGGTTGCGGACTTTCTCGCCAATCAGCGCCAAGCGCTGTGCCAGGGCGGGGTCAACGCCGCTTTCATGAGCGATGATTCTCGCTTCGGCATCGACGCCCGGATAGTTGAACTCCATGCTGACGAAGCGTTGGCGCGTCGAGGGCTTCAGGTCTTTCTGCACGCTCTGATAGCCGGGATTGTAGGAGATGACCAACAAGAAATCCGGATGCGCATCGAGGAGCTCGCCGGTCTTCTCGATGGGAAGCACGCGACGGTGATCGGTGAGCGAATGCACCACCACTGTGGTGTCTTTGCGCGCCTCCACCACTTCATCGAGATAGCAGATCGCGCCGCTGCGCACCGCACGCGTCAGCGGCCCGTCCATCCAGACGGTCTCATTCCCGGACAGCAAGTAGCGCCCAACCAGATCGGTGGCGGTGAGGTCTTCGTGACAGGCCACGGTCATCAACGGCCATTCGATCTCGCGGCGGGTTCCCTCGGCCTGTCGATACAGTCGCCAAGCCATGTATTCGATGAAGCGGGTTTTTCCGCAGCCGGTCGGCCCCTTCAGCAGCACCGGCAGTCGGGCTTGATAGGCCGCCTCGAACATCTGCACTTCGTCCGCCAGCGGCAGATACCAGGGCTCTTCAGTCAGCCTGCTGGCGGCGCCCGATTCCACGCTGGATTGACTCATGTTCATGTTGGAAAGTTGCGGTTTCGCCGTAGGTCGGCGACCATCAATCGAGTCTCATGACCGAATTGTCTACCAGTTCTTGAGCGCGGTCGACGGTTAAGTAGCCAAAGCCGCGAATAGGGGAGAGCGAATGATTGAGCGTCACGATAATCCGAGCCGTCAAAAGGCTGCGGTGCGGTGGGCGATGCTGGCGGGACTGCTGATTGGCTTACCGCTCAGCGCCGCGCCGGCCGCTCCCTCCTACCAAGTCTATGTAACCAACGAAAGATCGGGGGATGTCACGGTGATCAACGGCGCGGATTTTAGCGTAGCCGCGACTCTTTCCGTGGGCAAGCGTCCGCGCGGTATTCATGTGAGCCCAGACGGCAAAACCGTCTATGTTGCCTTGAGTGGCACGCCGATCGAAGCGCCGCCCCAGATCGATGCTCACGGCAATCCGGTGTTCGCCAAGAAACCGGCGCAGGACGATGATGATGACGATGCGAATGCCGATAAATCCGCCGATGGAATCGGCGTCATCGACGTCGCGAAGCGGACGTTGAGGGGCAAGCTCAATGCAGGCTCGGATCCGGAGGAGTTTGCCCTGAGCAAGGATGGCAAGCATATCTATATCTCGAATGAAGATGTGAAGACCGCGAGCGTGATCAGCATCGCCAGCGGGAAACTGGAACACATCATCCCGGTGGGCCAGGAACCGGAGGGCGTGACCACGACGCCCGATGGCAAGCAATTTTATGTGACTTGCGAAGCCGGCGGCGATATCTATGTCATCGAAACCGGCGGCTACACGGTGGCCAATCACTTCAAGGTCGTCGGGCGGCCGCGCAGTGTCGCATTCCTGTCCGGCGCTCCCATCGGATTTATTCCGTCCGAATCGGTGGGCGAACTGAATGTCATCGACACGGCCAATGCCACCGTGTTGAAGACGATTGCACTGTCTGCCGGTTCCCGTCCGATGCGCGTCAGACTTTCACTCGATGAGAAAAAGCTCTATGTCAGCAATGGGCGCGCCGGCACGGTTTCCGTGTTTGACACGCGTACCTACGAGCTACTCAACACGATCAAGGTGGGTACCCGACCCTGGGGACTGGGCGTGTCGCCGGACGGCAAATTTCTGTTCGCCGCCAATGGCCCTTCCAACGATGTTTCCGTCGTGGATTTGGGGACGAACATGGAGGTGGCGCGAGTCAAAGCCGGCGCAAGTCCCTGGGGCATTGCCATCGTTCCCGGTGCGCACTAGAGGCTGGAACGCGTTACTTGCCGACGATAAATACCTGCTGCTCGACGATGCTGCGCGTGAAGCCTTCCTTGAATGCGCGCGCGCGCAGCACCGCCGGGCCCGTGAGCTTGATGGGCTTCTCATAGCGTAAATCGGAGGCGGCAGGCGCACTGCCGTCCAGCGTGTAGCGGATATCTGCGCCGGACTCGCCGGCCGTCAAGGTGATCTTGACGGGCGCCGCAAAGCGGCCGCCCGGCGGCGATATCACCGGAGGCGCCAGGACCGGTCGTCCGGGCATGCTGCTGATCCATTCATTCAGCAGCTGTACGCCTTTCTCATCGATGGTCTGGCGCGCCAGCGGCGGCATCCTGATATCGCCGTTGGTATTCACGCGCAGGTAGGCGATCGAGCGCCAGATATCATGCGGTGATATGACCCGCGGCCGGTCGATGCCTTGATCGATCAATATGGGTCCATCGATGAGCTCTTGGCGATCGAGCGGCGTGTCAAAACGCGCATCGAAGTTCGCTACGGTGCCCAGGGGGCGGTGGCACTGCGAGCAATTGGCGTCCAGATACGAGCGGGCGCGATCCTCCAGCGTGCGTGAGGCGTCATCGGCGGCGGCGAGCGTCGGAAAGCTGCGCAGCGCCTCATCATTGAGTGCCGGGGCAAAAAGTCCGATGTGATTCCACGCGCGCAATTGGTTGTCCGTGACGCCGGATGGATAGGTGAACGGACGGTTCATCTGCCGAGTCTTTACGCCGAGCACGCCGCCGGCTCTGGCCGTATGGCACGTCAGACAATCCTCGCGGCTCGGGTAGTACCAGGTCTGCTGATGAATCTCGCCATTCGCGGATTTGATGGGAATCTGCTCGGTCTGACTGGTGCTGAGCAAGTCGGCGTCGCTGCCATCCGCCCGCCATTTGTAGACAGCGCCGTAAACGCCGCCGTCGCGATCGCGCACCAGCAGGCGCGTTTCAAGCCGGCGCAATACGCTCGGATTTCCCGCATCGGTGGGCAATTCGAAGGTCTTGACGAACACTGTGCCGGCCGGAAATCTCCATTCGCCGGTCGGCGCGAAGGCGACTTCGCCGTCCGGTATCGCGACCCAGCGCAACTTCTGGGCGCCGTCGGACCAAAAGGCGACGATGAGATCATAGGGAATGAGTCCGGCGCTCGGCCGCAGTGCGCGCAGGTCGCTGAAGGCGCCGGTTTCAGAAAGCAGCGCCGGCAGGCTGCCGTTGGCGAGAGGCGGCATCTGCAAGTAGGGCCGCACCACACCGCGTGCTGTCAAACCATACGGCGCAGGCTGCGCCCAGCACAGCGAGCCTGCGAAGACCATGAGCCCGAGAGATATTTTTAGCGCAGCCTTCAATCGGTACTCATTCGTTAACCTCGATATATAGTATCGAATTCCTCCCCCATTTCCACGAGCTGCTTATGAAACTCTCCCTGCCCTTGCTGCTGAGCGTGAACGGCGGATATGTCGATACTGCAGGTTATCTCGCGCTGCACGGCCTATTTACCACCCATGTGACTGGGAATTTCGTGACGCTCGGCGCCGCGCTGGTGCTGGGAACCAGCGGCGCGGTCGCAAAACTGCTCGCGCTGCCGATGTTTTGCATCGTCGTGATTGGAACGCGGTTGCTCAGCGTCTCGCTGGCGCAGACACGCCTGCCGCCCTTGGGCACGCTGCTGGGAATCAAGGTCGCGCTGTTGTTTTTGGGCGCCGGCTTGGCCATTGGGCTCGGTCCCTTCGACAGCGGCGATGGCTGGGCAGCGCTGCTCACCGGTATGACATTGGTTGCCGCCATGGCGATTCAAAATGCCATCCATCGGCTGCACATGAGCGCGGCGCCGCCGACCACCATCATGACGGGAAATACGACGCAGATCATGATCGACATTGCCGATCTGATGCGAGGCGTCCCGAGTGAAGCTCGCGACCCGATCCGCGCGCGATTGTCGCGCATGTCAAGCAGCGTGGCGGGCTTTGCAGTAGGGTGCGCGGCGGCCGCGCTCATGTTCGCAAAAGAGGGGATTTGGTGTTTCGCGATTCCGCCCATCCTCGGTGCAATCACCCTGCGGCTGGAAAATCGCGTCAGGCTGCCTGACAAGGGCTGATGTCGGGTTTCGAGTGTCGATTCCGTTGTTCTCATCGAGGAGCCGAACAATGGAAAGAACACTGACCCAGGTTGGGAAATCCGCATCGCGGAATGCAAGCAAGTCCGCGATCATGAAGGCAAAATTGGTGCTGGTATGGCTGGCGGTGGGCCTGCCGCTGCTGTGGGGCATCGTTAAAGAGTTGGAAACGGTGAGATACCTGTTCCAATAATCACGAACTCGGGTTAAGTGAAACTCCCCGCCCTTGCGGGTGCACGCCGGTTGCTGCGCTATAATGCGAAGCACAATCTGACCTTGGGGGAGTTTCATGCGTAAACCGATTTTCGCATTGTCGGCGATCCTGTCGCTCGGCCTGGTTCCGTTGGCTTCTGTGTACGCTCAAGCGGCGGCACCCGCCGATGACTATGCCAATCCGGACATCTGGTTGTGCCGTCCCGGCCGGAAAGATGCCTGCGCTGTTCCCCAAGACGCAACCATCGTTGCCGTCGATGGAACATTCACGCATGAGGCATTCCATCCGGCCAAGAATCCGCCGATCGATTGCTTCTATGTCTATCCC
Organism: uncultured Gammaproteobacteria bacterium; assembly: GCA_963756845.1. Lineage (GTDB taxonomy): Bacteria > Pseudomonadota > Gammaproteobacteria > Steroidobacterales > Steroidobacteraceae > Bog-1198. Next base: position 85,233 of record CAVWPD010000004.1, read on the forward strand.
ACGGTATCCACCGAAACGACCGGCAATTCGGATCTGCAAATCAATGGTCCGGAAAAAAGTGTGGTGAACGCGCAATTCGCGCGCTTCGCCTCCCGGTGCCGGCTGTACGCGCCCATGTACCGTCAAGTCACCTTGACGGCGTTGCGCGCCATGATCGCGGGTAAGCCAATTCCTGTTGACCGGGAATTAGGATACAACGATGTGCTCGCCGCGTGGAATGATTACTTGGCGCACGATAACAAGGGCCGCGGCTTCGTGCTGATCGGCCACAGCCAGGGCTCTGGCGTGTTGACGCAGCTGATCAAAAACGAGATCGACGGCAAGCCCATCCAAAGCCAGCTCATCTCCGCCATCTTGATGGGCACGAGCTTGCCGGTGCCAAAGGGCGCCGATGTCGGCGGCGCGTTCAAGCACATCCCGGTATGCCGCACCGCCGGCCAGATCGGCTGCGTCATCGCCTATGCGGATTTCCGCGCGACCTCACCGCCGCCGGCCAACTCGCGCTTCGGCAAGGCGCCGGAGGGAATGCAGGCGGTCTGCGCCAATCCGGCCGCGCTTGGCGGCGGTTCCGGCGCCCTCGATGCATATCTGTCGCCGGGACGCATCACCACCGGCGCTGATGGTGTTCCCGAGGCATTCGCGTGGACGGAACCTGCGAAGGTCATTGACACACCCTTCGTCAAAGTACCTGGCCTGTTGAGCGCGGAGTGTGTGGTCGATGAACACGGTTCCTATCTTGCGGTCAGCTTGCATCCCACCCCGGGCGGCGCGCGCGTCAACGATATTTCCGGCGACGTGGTGGTGAACGGGCAGGTTTTGCAAGACTGGGGTTTGCACCTGATCGACGCCAATCTCACCATGGGCAATCTCATGGCGGTGGTCGCCGACGAGACCAAAACCTACTTGTCGAAGGCGAAGAAGTAGGCGCCTGATGGAACCAGGCTGACCGCGGGGCGCCGCCTCAATGCGCGGCGCACTTGGAGGGCAGCGCAGCCTTGCTGTCGGGTGGCGGGGTGGCTGGATTGAACACGCCCTCGGCGGCCAGCTGATCGAAGGCCACCTGCTGCAAAGCGTTCACCTGCGCCGCGGAGAAGCCGAGCTCGAAGCCCGAGCACTCCGCGTTGCCCAAGGTGCGCGGATCCTTGCCGGTAATGCTGCCGAAAAGCACCAGGGCTTCCAAGTAGTAGCCATAGGCGCTGGCATGATAGCCGTCAAAAGTCCACAAGTTGAGCTTGCCGGCATCTATCCCGTCGTAGGGATTGGAGTCCGCAACTCCGGTGTGCATTGCTCTTACCCAGGCATCGCCGACCGGCACCACTCCCTTAATGCCGGCTGTCCCCCCCGCGGCACGGTTATAGCCCTGGCGCACGTCATGCGCCATGGCCTCAATGGGTTTGCCGTACCACGCACCCTGGGGTAGGTAGGTTTGATCGGCTCGCGGCCACGTGGCCATCACGCGAATTTCCACCCCGGAATTCTTGCTGCGCAGGAATTCTGCCATCTGCCGGACGCTGGTCACCAGCAACGTAGGATCTCCGGGCTTCTTTGGGTCCAGTGTGCTGAAGCCATGCATCACCACGGCGTCCCAAGCGCGCACGCCAATGACATTGAGCCTGTGGTTCAAGTGCCAATCAATGCCGACGCCTGGCTCGGTTTCGAGGTACACGTCGTAGCTCAAGCCGGCTTGCGCGGTAAACGACTTGAACAATGCGGGTACACCGCCTTGGCCGCCGCTGTTAAGATCGGTCACGGTGTCGGGACGGTAGTAGCGCACCGGCGAGCCATACGCGAAGGTAAAGCTATTGCCGATGAACAGAATGCTGCCGGCGAGCGCATTGCCCGCAAACAGCCAGAAGCCGACCGTTACAGCGATGTACGCCAGCCATCGCCCGGTATGTAATATCGACATGCCCGCATGGTGCCATTTAAAATTATGCGCGACCACCTAAAATGAGCAGAGCTGACGAAGACCGTATCCTGCACGGCCTGTACTACCATCGCGAGAATATCGATGAGAACGTGCAGGTTTCCAATGAGCAGCTGTTGTGGCTGGCCATGCATCCGCTGCGCGAAGCCAAGGCGTGGCAAAAAGCGGGCAATCTGCAGAGTCTGGACGCCTCGGAGTTTCCAGCCGATATCCGCTCGAAGCTGATGACTGCAAAACTCGAACTGCCGCTTCGCTACCTGCAATACCGCCGCTTGATTACCTACACGCGGCGCAGCGACGGCATGCTGTACATCGCGGTTACCTTCGCCGGCGCGGATCGCGCCATCCGCGTGCACACGCGGCGCGGACGGATGGACTTATGGTACCGCGAGCATCGCGACGGCATCATGGGTTTGACGATCACCATTTCGATTTCCATCATCACCGCGCTGTTCACGGTTTTGGCGGCCATCCGAATACTCAGGCCTTAAGAATACTCAAGCCTAGGATTACTCGGGCCCCGAGAACCCTCAAGCCCTGGCCTTGCCGTGCGCGGCGATTTGGCGCCGCGCTTCGACGCAGGAAATAAATGCCGCGTAGCTCCAGGCGAGTTGTTGCGCGGAGCGCTGAATGCCAGTGTGTTGATCGAATTGTTCCGACATCTCGCCGCTCGGCGGCGTATAGGCTCGCACCGTCCGCAAAAAGGCATCGCCATGCTCGCGCCAGTCGTTCTTGGCGGGCGAGCGCGCAGCGGCGCGGAAGCAAAACTCTGCCGCCGCCAACGTGGAAAAATAGTAGGCGCCCCCCGAAAAATACACATCTCCAGCATACCGGCCCATGGCGGGCGCTCTATCGGAGCCGCATTGGCGATTGATTGCATACGCCGCGCGGAACAACTCCTCGAGCCTCGCGAGGGTGGCATGCACGCGAGGATCGTGTACCGAGTGGCTGTCCCCGCTTCCGGCCGCATGCAGCACGCCAAGAATGACGGAGATGTCCAGTTCCTTGGCCGAGCGCATGGCGGAGTCAAGCTGGCGCGACCGATAGTATTGCCTCTCCTCGAGCCAGTACCCGTCGAGCGTCTGCAACATATCGGCAGCGTCGGCGCGGCAGGCTGCGGCGTCGCCGCTTTTTCCTTGCTGTGCAAACCACTCGGCACCCTGCTCAAGCGCCGCGGCGGCGATGCGCAGCGTGTAGTAATGATGTCCCGCTTCCTCCTCCCAGATGTCGAAACAGGGTTCACGCCAGCGCCGGCGCGTAAACTGAAGATCCGCCTGCAGCAGCTTGTTCAGCGCGTGCTCGAGGTCGGCGCCCAAACGCGCGCTGCGGCGCCAGCGCAGCAGTGTGAGCGCCCGCATGGCCGGGCCATCATTCTGCGGACGCGGCCACTTGGAAATATCCAGCGTGCCGTCGGGGTTGATGCGCGTCTCGCCGGCAACGCTCTCGCCGTGGACCCGGGACAGATCATCGTCGCTGCGCACGAACTGCTCGAAGTCCGGCGCGACCCCGCGCCGCCAGCGCGGCGAGCTGATCAACGAACGGCCGTCGAGTTCCTCCAGAGAATTACTGAAGTGCACGAAGTCGGACAGGTGCCCGAGCGCGTCCACGTCGATGCTTGGGTCCTCGTAAAGCAAGCGCAGCGCGTCGATGACGACGGCGGAATCGCGGTACCAATGAAAGAAATAATCCGGCTCCGGGTCATAGGCCCCGAGCACCGGCGAGGCGACGATGGAGCCCTTGCGCGCGGTCATGGATTGGCCAAATCCAGGGCGGGCCTTGACAATGTGCACGGGAGAAATGCTGCGCAGCATTGCGGCGGCGCTGTGCCGGTACTGACGTTCGATCCACTCCTCGAGCGCTTCCATCAGCTGCCAAAGCCGAGCGCGAGCAGACCTGCGCGCACTTCCGGCGCTTTCATGAATAATTTCCACAACAGGCCGGTGCGGTAATTCTCGATCATCAAGATAATCGGCCCCTGATCGATGGCCAGATAGGTATCGGCGTACCATTCCTTGGCCTCGCAGAAGGCATCCACGAATCCAAATCGACCCCACACTTTATCGCCGTGCCTGATCAGGAAATGGCGCAATGCCTGCAGGGCCTCGCGCGGCGCGTAGGGCATGCTGGAGAGCGCGGCGGTGGGTGCGATCGTGCCGTCGTCATCGGCCGGGGAGTGCGTTGCATACCCCTCAGGGCCGTCGCTCGAGGTGAGGCCCCAGCAAGAAGTGCTATAGCCCGGCCACTGGCGCGGATTCTTTTCGCAATGCGCGTGATTGATGCGCACATGATTCAGGTTTTGTTGCCAATAGTCGGCATATCGATCCTTCAGGCCTCGCGGATCGATCGCGCAGAAGGAGTAGTGCGCGAAATAGAGGGGGCCCCCGTAGGCGGCGCCCAGCGGCAATTCGATGCCGTAATAGGATTTGCCGTTGATGAACTGCCGCCCTTCGGCAAAGCCCTGATGGTAGGCGCGCGGATCGATCGCGTAGCGCGGTGAGGCGGCCGCCAGCACATAGGTGACGAGGCACTCGTTCCAGCCGCGTATGTCCAGATCGAGTGCCCAGCCATTGTTGGGGCTCCAATGCCAGCTGAGCACCTGCCGGCCATCGCGCGTATACCAATCCCACTCCGCTTCGTTCCATAGATAGTTGACCAGACCCCGCAGTTTGGATTCCGCAGGCGTTTCGCGATCGAAGTATTCCCGGGCGCACAGTAATCCCATCAGCAGAAACGAGGTCTCCACCAGATCGCCGCCGTCGTCCTTGCGCATGAAGGGAATCGTGGCGCCGCTGCGTCCGTTCAAGAAGTGCGGAAAGACGCCGTGATAGCAGGTCGCGCGGCTCAGCACATCCAGCATGCTCACCAGCCGATCGGCACCCGCATCGCGCGATACCCAGCCGCGCTCAACCGCCACGATGATGGCCATCGCACCGAAGCCGGAACCGCCGCTGGTCACCAGATCGTCCTCAGGCGCCGCGACGGTCTTGCGCCGATCCGGCGCCAGACCGCTGACCGGATGCGCGCCCTCCCAGAAAAAACGAAAGGTCTGTCGTTGCACTGCTTCGAGCAATTCCTCGTCCGGCAATGCGGCAAGATCGGCGGGGCCTGGAAGTGTGGGCATGCTACTTACTCTTTTCTGGAAGGGGCGCGGCCGGTGAAGGGATGCGGGCAGCAGGATCTTTGATCAGATGAAGTACTGTCGAAAAGATGTGGTGCGTGTCGTCTCGGCCGATGTGAACGACGGCGGTTTGACTTAGGTCCTTGGTGAAAATGTCCCACGCCCGCGCGAGCGAGGCTTCATCGAGTGAATCGAGCACCTCATCGATCAGCACCCAGGGCGGTTTGTGCAGTACCACGCGTGCAAAGGCCAGGCTCTGCTGCTCATCCTCATTCAAGTCCCGTTCCCAGCGCTGCGGCGAATCGAGCTGCGGCGCCAAGCGGTCCAGTCCGACGCGAATCAGCGCCGCGGAAAAAGCGCTGGTGTCGAACTTCTCTGGCGTCAATGGGTAGGCAAGCGCCTCGCGCAGCGTGCCGGGCGGAAAATAGGGAGTGCGGGGCATGTACATTCTCTCTTGACCGGAGGGGTGCGTGACGGTTCCCGAGCCCCAGGGCCACAGCCCCGAAAGGGCTCGAAACAGCAGCGTTTTTCCCGTTCCGGACTCGCCCACGATCAACACACGTTCTGCGGATTTTATCAGCACGTGCTGTTCCTGCAGCCGGGTGCCGCCGGACGGAGAAGCGATTCGCAAATCGTCAATGGCGAGCTGTCCCGGTTGCCCGGCCTTGGAAATGATGCGGCTTTCGACATCATGCATCACGTCGGTGTCGATCACCGCGCGGCGGAAGCCGGCAACGCGCAGCAAGGTTGCGCGCCAGTCGGCAATGGTGCTGAAGTTGTCGACGAACCAGCGCAGCGAGGACTGCACTTGCATGAACGCTCCGGAGGCCAACATCAAACCACCAAAGGTGAGATTTCCCGCAAAATAAAGCGGCGCCGCGGCCAGAATGGGTGCGACGAGCGTAATCCAGCCGTAGCCGGCGGTGATCCACGTGAGGTTGGTCAAACCCGTGACCAGCCGTGCGGTGGCGGCGAGTACCGCGTTAAGATCCAGATCGATGCGTCTCGCTTCGTCAGCCTCGCCGGAGGCAAGCGCAATGGCGTCGATGTGCTCGTTGACGCGCACCAAGGAGAAGCGCAAATCGGCCTCGCGTGCATAGCGCTGCGCATTGCGGTCCACGAGAGTGCGGCCCACCCAGTAGCTGATGAGCGAGGCGGATCCGGAGTACAGCACGGCTGCCCACACCATGTAGCCGGGGATCGCCAGGTCGCGCCCCGCGAGGTGGAAGGTAAAGTTGTTCGACAAGCTCCACAGCACCTTGACGAAGGTGGCGAGCAGAATCGATGACTGCAGCAACCCGATGCCCAGATCGGCCGACAACTCGGTAAGATGGCGTGCGTCCTCGTGCATGCGCTGGTCGGGATTCACGCCCATTGGACCCGCGTTGGTGAGCCGAAAGGCTCGGCGGGGGACCAACCAATTTTGCACCAGATCGAGTACCAACCCCTCTCGCAGCCTGATTTTCAAGGTCTCGCCGAGCCAGCGTTGCGCCACATTGAGGACCAATAAAATGCCGGCGATCACCCCAAAAACACCCAACTGATCGAGGAATTGCGCAAAGTTGCGATGCGACAGGGCATCATAGAACGGTTGATTCCAACTATTGAGGCGTATCTGGCCGTAGGCCGTGGCAGCGATGACGAGAAACAAACTTGCCGATAACCACACCAATTTGTTGCGTACCGGCGCGGCCCAGAGGGCTCGCGTCATCATGCCGAGCTGCGGCACGAGGTGCGCGTCGGCAACCTCCTGCGCCTCGTTTACCGGGAACACTGTCTGCACAGGCGCGTCTTTATTCATTCGTGTCGCTCGAGTACTTGGTCTCGCCATTATCAATCACCTTGCGCATGCCGGGGGAGCAACTTAAATGAACCGGGTCGAGAGTTTGATCAGCCGGATGACGCTGGCTGAGAAACTGGGGCAGCTGACGATGACGGCCTGCGGGTCTGCGGTGACCGGTCCGACCATCGCGGGCGATTCAACCGATGCCATCAAAAGCGGTGCGATCGGCAATCTGCTCAACCTGGTGGGGGTTGCGAACGTGCACGAAATGCAGCGGCTGGCCGTGCACGAATCGCGTCTCGGGATTCCCCTGCTCATCGGCTATGACGTCATCCACGGACATCGAATCCTTTTCCCTATTCCACTCGCCGAAGCGGCACTGTTCGATCCGGAGGCTTGGGCGCTCACCGCGCACGAGTCGGCCAAGGAGGCCGCGGGCGATGGAATCGCCATGACCTTTGCGCCCATGCTGGATGTGGCGCGGGACCCGCGCTGGGGGCGCAGTGCCGAGGGTCCGGGCGAGGACCCACTGGTGGGCGCGCGCATCGCGGAGGCCAAAGTGCGCGGCTATCAAGGCGCAGATTTGCAGCACGCGGACACGCTGGCCGCCGTCGCCAAACACTTCTGCGCCTATGGTGCCGCGACCGCGGGACGCGATTATGCCTCCGTGGATATTTCGGAGCGCACCTTGCGCGAGGTGTATCTGCCGCCGTTTGCAGCGGCGGTGGCTGCCGGCGTCGCCGCCATCATGCCGGCTTTTAATGACCTGGCCGGCATCCCCATGACGGCCAACAAAGCGCTGCTGCGCGACTGGCTGCGTGGGCGGTTGGGTTTCGAGGGCGTCATCATCAGCGACTACAACGCCATCGCAGAACTCATTCGCCACGGCGTGGCGGCGGATCTGCCGACGGCTGCGGCGCTGGCGCTCAAAGCCGGCGTTGACATCGATATGATGGCCAATGCTTACCGCAGCGGCTTGCCGTTGGCCCTGGAGCGTCGTTTGGTGAGCGTGGCGGAGATCGACGCATCGGTGCGCCGCGTGTTGCAATTGAAGGAGCGCCTGGGACTATTCGACGATCCGTATCGCCGCGGCGCGTTGCGCGAGTCCGCCGAAGCCCTCGACCACCGGCGCCTGCTGGCGCGCAGCATCGCGGCGCGCGCCATTGTGATGTTGAAAAATGCCGCCGATACACTGCCCTTGTCGGGCAGCGTGCGGCGTCTCGCGGTGCTCGGTCCTTTGGCGGATGCGCCGGCGGACATGCGCGGGCCCTGGTGGGGAGCGGCGCCGCCGCAAGGCCACGTCACTGTCGTTGCGGGACTGCGCGCAGAGCTGCCCCAGGTCGACCTGTTGCACGCTGCCGGCGTGGATATTGACTCACAGCAAGTCAGCGGCATGGCGGCGGCGCTCGATCTGTGCGTCGGCGTGGAGGCCGTCATTTTGTGCCTGGGTGAGGCCGCTGCCATGAGCGGGGAAGCCGCGAGCCGCGCGCATCTCGGGCTGCCGGGCGCGCAGCGCCAGTTCGCGGAGGCTGTCTGCGAGCGAGCTCGGCAGGCAGGCGTGCCGGTGATTGTGGTTCTATTCTCCGGCCGCCCGCTCATCGTACCCTGGCTCGTCGAGCAGGCTCATGCCCTGCTGGCCGCGTGGTTCCCCGGCAGCGAAGCGGGCCATGCCATCGCCGATGTGTTGACCGGGCGCGTGAGTCCGAGCGGCCGCACGCCCGTGACTTGGGCGCGAGCCTTGGGCCAGGTGCCGATTTTCTTTAGCGAGCGCCCCAGCGGCAGGCCCTTCGATGCGGCTGATCGCTTTACGACCAAGTATCTCGATGTGCCGAATGAACCCCTGTTTCCCTTCGGGTTTGGACTTGGGTACGGGCGGTTCGTCCACTCGAATCTGCGAGTGACGCCGGGGGTTGTCGCGGAGCATGACACGCTGACCATTCTTGTTGACGTCAGTAATCAGGGTCTCAGGGAGGCGCAGGAAACCGTATTTCTGTTTGCCCACGGCAAGGCCTCGCAAGTCGCCCGGCCGGTGCTCGAACTGAAAGGCTTCGGCAAGATCACTTTGCCGGCGGGGGGATCCGGCACGGTGACGATAGCCTTGCAGGCCTCACAGCTGCGCTACCTCGGTGTTGATATGGAGCCCGAGTTTGGGCCCGGCGAAGTCGAGATTCTGGCGGGCCCCTGTGCCGACCGGTCGCAGCTGCTGATTTCGACCATCCAGTTGGCCGGCAGCTGTCCCTGTTAGGAATGCGTCTTGCCGTTGTCGCACGCCCATTGATAGATGTATTCGCTTTGGGTGCCGGGGACGATAGGATCCCAAATCGCTTGCTTCACGTCGGTGGTCTCACTTTGCTGGCTGCCGGCGATATTGTTCTCCGAGTAATAAATCACCAATAGCGCGCGGGCCCGCTCGTTGGCGCAGTCATACTGGATCTTCTCGACATTGCTCAGGAAAAGATCGCCGCCGCCGCTTCGCTGCGGCTCGGGGTATTCCTGTCTCACCCATACGGTCACCAGATGCCCGGCGCGCTTCATTTGATGTTCGGTGCTAAAGGCGGCCCAGGACCCGTCGGGAGCGACCGCCCGGAATTGCCAGCCCCCGGCGCTGATGGGATCGAGCGTGCGCACCCAGGCCATTGGATCGGCCTTGCGAGCTTCGCGCTGCTTCGCCAAGTTCTCCGCCCTGGCCTTTTCCGCGGCCTGCGCCTGCGCCCGCTGCGCCTCCCAGAACTTCTCCTGCTCCGGCGTTTGCGCGCCGATGATGGGGCTAATCAACAGTTGGATGCCGGCCCACGCGGCCCAGAGCATCCATGAAAGGGGTTTTCGCATCATGGCTCTATTTTAAAGGATTTATTTACTCGCCCGCGACACTTCGGTAGCCATAGCCGAAGCGGTGGTAGTAATGCCGGATGAGGGCGCCGTTACGCATCAACACGTCATCTTCGATGGGCCCTAAGCGTTCAAGGTGTGATTGCACCGATGGGTCCGCAAGTTCTGCAGGATCGAACGCGACCAGCAGCAGATTGCGGCCCTGCTGCAGCGCCGGCGGCGTCCACTGCCCGTACATGAGACTCATGCCGCCGAAAAGATGGCTGTTCATGGTTTCCACATCGGTGTGAAGGATGCCGGCGCCGTAGAACGCTAACTCGCTGGCGATGACGTATCGGTCCATGCCCACGATCAGCACATCGCCGCCGGATTGCTCGCGAAATGCGGCGGCCGTCTCAATGATATGGGCACTGAGACTGCGCCAGCCGACCGGAAGGAGTTCAATTTGCCGGGCGTAGCCGACCCCCGGCAGGCCGAGAACCAGATAGTGCAGACCCGCGCCATAGATCAGCAGCATCGCCGCCACCGTGGGGGCCCAGGCAGCACGCAGCCACGCACGCAGGCCGCCGAGCATCGAAGCGCCGCCGATCATGGTACAGCCCAAGGCAGGCAGCGCAGCCGTCCACATGGCGCCGGTCCAGTCCAACTTCACTTCATGGCGAAGGCTGAAGAGCACGAACACACTGAGCGGGATAAGAGTGGCGAGCGTCATCAAGCGCCGCCGGCGCAAGGATTGCGTGTCATCATCGGCGCCGCGATTTCTCGATGTGAGCGCTGCGACCAGCGCGATGACGCCGGTCGGGGTAATCAATACGATCACGGAAAGGATCAGCCGGTGCAGGGCGAACCGAGGTGCTTCCGCCAATCGGCGCGAAGTCTGGAACGCGAAGGAAATCCACTCGTGTTGTGCGTTCCAAATGATGACGGGTGAGAAAACCGCCAGCGCCAGCACTGCCGCCCCATAGGGTTCGGGTCGGCGCCACCAGCGCCGCGAGGGCGGGTCCCACAGCATGAAGGCCAGCGTCACGGGAACCAGCAGCCCGATGGAATACTTGGAAATCATGCCTACGCCGAGGGCGATGCCGCAGCGCCACCAGGCCTGGGATTGCTGCGCAATGAGGGCGCGCTCGAGAAAATACAGCGAGGCGGCCCAGGCCGCAGTGAGCGGCGCGTCCGGGGTCATCAACAGACCCGACAGAAAGAAGAAAGGCATAGCCTGCGCCAACACCAGCGCGGCCAGAGCGGTTGTTGCATCGAAGAGATTACGCGCCAATCGATACACGAAGAACGACGTGATGGCGCCGCAGCACAGCGCTCCTGCCCGCACGCCGAATTCCGAATGGCCGAACAGCGCCGTCCCCAGCCGAATGAGCCACGCCACCATGGGTGGATGGTCGAGATAGCCGAACGCCAGATGCCGCGAATAATTCCAGTAGTAGGTCTCCTCCGGCATCAAATCCACCGACCCGGCGTAGACCAGGCGCAGTACGGCGGCATAGACGATGATGCCGAACGCAAACGCTCGCGAGCGGGCAGGATCTTGGGCGCCGGACAGGCCGTAGGAGAACCCCGGTACTATCACGCCGAGCCCAGCGATTACCGCCATGACAATGGCGAACTGCGGCGGCATGGCAAAGCGCTGCGTGAGCAAGGCAAGCACGCCACCCCGCAAAAACAGCGCCATGAGGGCGACCGTCGCGAGTCGAAGGTACGATCGGCCCTGCGTGAGCGCAGCCGCCGCGCCCAGAGCACGATGCTGCAGCAGACAACTCAATGCGATGCCGGTCGCGAAAGCGGCGATGTGGCTGGATTGCAGAACGACACCGGCAGCGATGAGCGCGCAGAAAACCCCGATGTCAACGAGCGCCGCGATGATGGTCGCGACGGGAGCTAAGCGTTGATGGCCGCATGCCGCTCGCGCATCGAGCATGAGCGTCTCGCGAATTATTTGCACAGCGACGCCTAGCACTGCCGTCCCCTCAACGTTATGGCCCGAACCCTACGTGGATAGGGCCGGTAACCTCGGGGTTTATCTTAGCGGAGTTCGCGGGCCCGCAGAATGATCGCGCCGAAGGGCGGCTACAGCCCGGAAACCTCGTAACCCTGACAGATGCGCCGTGCGGTCGCGCGTGCGGCGTCCAGATCCAATGAGCCGGCCTTGCCGCCGACGACAAGAGCGCCGAGTTCACAGACTATCGTGTAGAGCAGCAGAGCCGTGACGCCCACCAGGACGAAGATCGGCAACAGCATGATCCAAGCGGCTAGACAACCCAAGGCGGCCAAGAGGGTTTTCAAGAACATTGTCAAACCACCCCTGCGGTATCGCTAAATGATAGGACGGGCGGCGAGGATATTAAGGCCGCTTTGTGACGGATTCGTGGACGCGGATCTCAGTCCGGACCGTTTTATGAAAAATTCAGTGGATGCAGCGTGTTACACGCTACCTGGAAGGGATTGCAGCGTCGTTTGCCGGCTTAAGGCGAAGCGGTCAGTGTCGCGGCGGACACCGAAGAGGCGTCCGATTCTTGGGGAAGGGCAGCGCGCGCCGATACATTTGCCATATCCACCGGCAGGGTGAACACCACGCGCAATCCCGGTACCTGATCGTAAAGCTCCAGTGAGCTGCCATGCAGTTTGGCCACCGCTTGCACGAGGCTCAATCCAAGGCCTACCCCGGGCGTGCCGCGACTTGCGTCGCCGCGGTAAAATCGCTGCACCACTTTGCTCTTCTCCGCATCATCGATGCCTGGGCCATTGTCGGATACGGAGATCTCCGCAGTGGACTCGCCATGCTGCCGGACAGCCACCTCGATGGCGCCGCTGTGCGGCGCGTACTTGAGCGCATTGTCGATCAGGTTGCCCAACGCTTGGGCGAGCAGCACCGGATCCCCCGACACCAACAAAGGCCCATCGGAGCGAAATTTGATGTCGATGCCTTTGAGTTCGGCAGCCGGCTCGTAGAACTCGACTGCATTGGCGGCCAGATCGGATACATCGAGCGACACGAAACCCGAGCGGCGCAACCCCGCATCGATCTCAGCAAGCCGCAGCAGCGCATCGAAAATTCGAATCACCCGATCCACGTCCGCGACGGCGCCATCAATCTCGGTAAAAGTCTCCTCGGCGGGCGGCCGTATCAAGGATAGCTCCTCGAGCCGCGAGCGCAACTCCGCCAGCGGCGTGCGCAGATCATGCGCAATGGAGTTGGAAACGTTGCGAACGCCGTGGACCAGCAGCTCGATTTGATCCAGCATGCCGTTGATGGTCCGCGATAGCGTGTTCAGTTCATCGTCATTCAATTGGGTCGGCAGCCGGTGCTTCAAATCACCGTGAATGATTGCCGAGACGGTTTGACGGATGCTGTGGACTCTCGACAGCAGCGCGCGGCGCGTGATCAGACCCACGAACAGACCGGCGATGCACAGCACCGCGACCGCTGCGGTCAGGCCGTACCAGAACCGGGTTTGCAGCGGTCTGAGCAGCGAATTATCCCTGCCTACCAACAGGTTGTATCCGCCCAGCACGGCGACGTGCACAAGGGCGGTTTGGTCGCCGCGATCCGCGATGTCGACATGCAGATTATAGTTACCGGGAGTGACCGGCACGGTGGCGGGCCACGCCTGCAGATTGCCCGCCAGAGGATGCATCGCCGCATCGGTTAGCAGCAATATTCTCTCGCCCGCGATTTGCATGCCGACGCGGGCGTCGATAAAGCTCTTGAGGCCTTCCGCGCCATCGCGCCGAAAAACATCCGTCAGCCGCTGCGCGTCGGCCTGCAGGATTTCGGCACGCCCATCTTGGATGGTGACCTGCCAGGCATACCAGAGCGGCGCCGCGAACAGCACCAGCGCTGCGAGTCCCAGCGCCACGTAGCCGAGCGCCAGGGACAGTGCGGAGGAGCGAATCATGCTAGTCACTCGCCGTCACCGTGTAGCCGGCGTTGCGAACCGTGCGCAGCAGCGGACGCTCGAATTCGGCGTCGATTTTCTGGCGCAGCTTGCTGATGTGCACGTCGACGACATTGGTTTGCGGATCGAAATGGTAGTCCCAGACATTTTCCAACAGCATGGTGCGCGTGACCACCTGGCCCGCGTGGCGCATCAGATACTCCAGCAGCTTAAATTCACGCGGTTGCAGTGCAATCGGCCGTTCGCCGCGAGTCACCTTGCGCGTCAGCGGGTCCATGTGCAAGTCGCCCACCACGAGCGGAGTTTCGTGGTTCGCCCCCTGTGCGCGCCGATGCAGCGCGTCAATGCGCGCCAGCAGTTCGCCGAACGCGAAGGGCTTGGTCAAATAGTCATCCCCGCCGCTGCGCAGCCCGCGTATGCGATCGTCCACTTCGGACAGCGCGCTTAAGATCAGAATCGGTGTGCGCTTGCCCGCCTTGCGCAGCACCTCGATGATGGCCAGGCCGTCGATATCGCCCGGCAGCATGCGATCCATGATGATGACATCATAGGGCTCGCTAGCCGCCAGGAACATGCCATCCCGGCCATTGCCGGCATGATCCGTCGTGTGGCCCGCTTCCTGCAGGCCTTTGACGACGAATTGGCTGACGCGTTCGTTGTCCTCGACCAGCAGGATCTTCACGGGTGTTCTCCCACCGGAATGGCGGAGGATGCGGCGCTGCTCTTGCGCCGCCGATTCTTGAACCGGACGCTGAATTCATCCAAGTACAGGTATATGACCGGTGTCGTGAAAAGAGTCAACGCTTGGCTCAGCACCAAGCCGCCCACCATGGTGTAGCCCAAGGGCTGGCGCAGTTCGGAACCGGTCCCGTGCCCCAAGGCCAGGGGCAGTGCCCCCAGCAATGCCGCCATCGTGGTCATCATGATGGGCCGAAAGCGCAGCAGACAGGCTTGCCGGATCGAATCATGCGGCGAGAGGTGCTGTTCGCGTTCCGCCTGCAACGCGAAGTCCACCATCATGATGCCGTTCTTCTTGACGATGCCGATGAGCAGGATGATGCCGATCAGCGCGATCACCGACAGATCGATGTGGAAAATCAGCAGCACCAGCAGCGCCCCGACGCCGGCCGACGGCAGGGTTGAGAGTATGGTGAGCGGGTGAATGTAGCTCTCGTAGAGCATGCCGAGAATGATGTACACCGCCACCAGCGCTGCGAGAATCAAGTAGGGCTGGGTCTTCAGGGAGCTTTGAAACGCCTGCGCGACGCCTTGAAAATTCCCCGTGATGGTTGCAGGCAGGCGCATCTGAGTGGATGCACGATTGATGGCGTCAACCGCATCGCCGAGCGCGGCACCCGGCGCTAGATTGAATGACAGCGTCACCGCCGGAAATTGGCCCTGGTGATTGATCGACAGGTAGGTCACGTGCTGCGTGTCGAACTTGGTCATCGCCGAGAGCGGCACCATTTGGCCGGTGAGCGGGGATTTCACATAAATTTTCTTCAGCGAGTCCGGATCGCTCTGCAACGAGGGCGTGATCTCAAGGACCACATGATAGCTATTGGCTTGAGTAAAGAACTGAGCCGCCTGCCTCTGGCCGAAGGCATCGTAGAGGGCTTGATCAACCGCGGCGGGTTGAATGCCGAAGCGGGCCGCCTGGTCGCGATCGATGGTCAGCGACACCATGCCGCTGCTGGTCTGCTGATCGGAGGCCACATCCCGCAGCATCGGCAGCTTCTGCAAGCCCGCGAGAAGCTTCGGTGCCCACTCATTGAGTTCATCGATATCCGAATCCTGCAGCGTGTACTGATACTGCGTGCGCGAGGTGCGTCCTCCCACGTTAAGATCCTGTGCCGCCTGCATGAATAAGGTGATGCCCGGCACCTTCGCCAACTGAGGGCGCAGGCGGGTGATGATTTGATCGGCGCTGGAACTGCGCTCGCTGCGCGGCTTCAAGCCCATGATGACGAAGCCGACATTGATGGGTCGACTGCCCCCAATGCCGGTTCCGTAGCTTTCGACATCAGGATCTTTGGCCACGATATCGAGCACCGCGTGCTGCCGGCGGGTCATTTCCGTGAAGGAAATATCCTGCGGCGCATCGGTCAGTCCGGAGATGATGCCGACATCCTGCTGAGGAAAAAATCCCTTGGGAATATAGATGTACAGGGCCACAGTGGCCGCGAGCGTGATGAGGAAGGTCACCAGCGTCGCCCTTTTGTGAATCAGCACGAAATCCAATCCACGCGTATACCCGGCCAACAGTTTGTCAAAGCCGCGCTCGATCACCATGTAAGCCTTGCCGTGCTTGGCGTGCTTCTCGTCACGCAAGAACAATGCGCACATGGTCGGCGAGAGGGTCAGGGCCACGAATGCGGAAACCACGATGGTCATGGTCATGGTAATCGCGAACTCGCGAAACAGCCGGCCGATGATGCCGCCCATCAGCAGCAGCGGTATGAAGACCGCCACCAGCGATATGCTGATCGACAGGATCGTAAAGCCAATTTCGCCGGCGCCCTTGAGGGTCGCCTCGAGCGGCGAGAGTCCCGCCTCGATGTGCCGGTAGACGTTTTCCAGCATGACGATGGCATCGTCGACGACGAATCCGACGGCAATCGTCAGCGCCATCAGCGACAGATTGTCCAGGCTAAAGCTGAGCACATACATCATCGCGATGGTGCCGAGCAGCGCCAGCGGCACGGTAACGCCCGGGATGATGGTGGCCCAGGCATTGCGCAGAAACAGGAATATCACCAGCACCACCAATACGATGGTAATACCGAGCGTGACTTCCACATCCTCCACCGAGGCTTTGATGGTGGTGGTGCGATTGGCCACCGTATCCACTTTGATGGATGGCGGCATGGAAGCCATCGCATGCGGCAGCAGCGCTTGGACGCGCTCAACCGCATCGATCACATTGGCGCCGGGTTGCTTGAAGATCAGCAGCAAAATGCCCTTGCGGCCATTTTGCCACGCGGTGATCAGGCTGTTTTCCGGTCCATCGACGGCGACGCCGATATCGCGTATGCGTACCGCTGCGCCATTCTTGTAGGCGACCACCACATCGTTCCAGGGCGCGGCCTTCAGCAGCTGATCATTGTCGTAAATCGTCATGCTGCGCAGCGGGCCGTTGATCGCGCCCTTGGGTGCATCGACGGTGGCGGCGTTGATGACGCCGGCAATATCCTCCATTTGCAGTCCCAGTGCCGCGAGTTTGGTGGGGTCTATTTGCACGCGGACAGCAGGCTTTTGTTGGCCGCCGATGCTGACTTGCGCGACTCCGGGAATCTGCGAAATTTGCTGCGCCAGAATGTTCTCGGCGTAGTCGTCCACCGTTGTAACCGGCAGCACATCCGAGTGCACGGCGAGCAGCAGAATGGGCTGATCGGCCGGGTTGACCTTCTTGTAGGTGGGCGGCGTGGGCAGGTTCGATGGCAGCTGGCCTCTGGCAGCGTCAATCCCGGTTTGCACATCCTGAGCGGCGGCGTCGATATTGCGATTCAGGTCGAATTGCAGGGTGATTTGCGTGGTGCCGAGCGCATTGGTCGAGGTCATTTGCGATAGACCCGAGATCTGCGCGAATTGCGTTTCCAAGGGCGTCGCGACCGAGGAGGCCATGGTTTCCGGACTTGCTCCCGGCAGCGCGGCAGAGACGGAGAGAGTCGGAAAATCCACCTGCGGCAATGGCGCCACGGGCAGCAGCGGAAAGACCACCAAGCCCACCAGGAAAATTCCGCCCATCAACAGCGAAGTCGCGATCGGCCGACGGACGAATGGCTCCGAAATGCTCATGATGCCTTGGGAACCGCCGTGCCGGCCGCGGTTGATGCGTTCACCGTGTTGGCGCGCACATGGGCGCCGGCCTGCAATCGGTACTGATTGCTGGTCACCACGCGTTCATTGAAGGCGAGACCCTCCTTGACCACCGTCATGCCGCCGCTCTCATCGCCGATCTTGAGGAGACGCACCTCCACGGTCGAATCGCTTTTGATCACATAGGTGAAGGGTCCGTTGGGGCCGAGCTGCACCGCGATCGTCGGCAGCGTCAACGCGTTGCGTTCGGTACGCACCAAGACGCGCGCGTTGACGTACTGGCCTGGCCAGAGCGTGTCGTGGGTGTTGCTGAATGTTGCCTTGAGCCTTACGGTCCCGGTGGTCTGATCGATTTCATTGTCGATCAACGTGAGGGTGCCTTGATCGAGAACCGTGCCCCCATCGCGCGATAGCGTCGTGACGGGCACAGACCCGGCCGCGAGCGCGGTGCCGACGGCACTCAAGGCCTCCTCCGGCAGGGTGAACACCACGGAAATCGGCTGCACCTGGGTGACCACGACGATACCTGTGGTGCCGGCGGCATGTACGATGTTGCCCGGATCGATCAATCGAATTCCGGTGCGCCCGTTGATCGGCGATGTGATGCGGGTGTAGTCGAGTTGGGTGCGCGCATTGTCGATAATCGCCTGATCGACCTGCAGCTGAGCAGTAAACTGATCGACCAGCGCGCGCGATGTATCGACCGTTTGCTTGCTCGCCAGATCCTGAGGTTGCAGCAGAGTGTAGCGGTCCAGATCGCGCTTCGCGTTTGCCAGCAGCGAGGCATCTTTCGCTTTGGTGGCAAGCGCCTGATCGTAGGCCGCTTGATTCGGGCGCGGGTCGATCTGTGCCAGCAAATCGCCCTTGCGCACCTCCTGACCTTCGGTGAAGGCGATCTTTTGCAATTCGCCGTCGACGCGCGCGGTCACCGTCACGGTATAGAACGCCTGTACGGTGCCCAATCCCTCAAGATAGATCGGCACATCGGTGTGGTTCACCGTGGCCGAGTCCACGGCGATGGCCGGCGGCCCCGCTTTGGTGGCGGCGTCGGCCGGCTTGTGAAGCACCCGCCACGTGAATACCAATAGCGCGACCAGTGCGAGTCCGCCCAGCATCGTGCGTTTTTGGATTGTCGAAAACTGATTCATCGTAAGCTACCCTTGTTGCCATCCGCCGCCGAGGGCGGTGTACAAATCCACGAGCGACTGCAGATGTAAGTATTGGACCTGCACCAATTCATCCTGCGCACTGAACAGCGCATTTTCGGTGTTCAATACGGTCAGGATGTTGACGATGCCCGCCGACATCTGAATCTGTGCAAATTCATAGGCTCGGCGCGCCTTGTCGACCGCTTCCTGCTGACGCGCCTGCTGCTCCAAGGTCTGCTGCGTCGCGACCAGTGCGTCCTCCACGTTGCTGAACGCCGATATCACCGTCTTGTGATAGGTGCTCAGCAACTCGGCGTACTGCGCATTGCTCACCTCGACTTGGCCGCGCAACGCGCCGCCATGGAATATCGGCTGAGTGAGTCCGGCGCTGATGCCGTACAAACGATTGATCGGACTGAACAGTGAGCTCAATGCCGAACTCTCGTAGCCACCGCTGGCGGTCAACTCGATACTCGGAAACAAGGCGGCTCGAGCAACGGTAATGTTCGCGTTCGCGGCAATCAACTGCTGCTCCGCCTGCGCGACATCCGGGCGCCGCGTCAGCAGCTGCGACGGCAACCCCTCGACCACCGCCGGCCGCCGCAGTGCCGTCAGGGTGCCCGTGTCGATATCGAGTGTTTCCGGCGTTTTCCCGAGCAGTACCGCCAGGGCGTTGACTGTTTGCCGGAATTGCTGCAACAGCGGCGGTATCGCCGCGTTCAGCAGTGCCACCGCCGTTTCCTGCTGCGCCACATCCAATCCGGTGGCGATGCCGGCCGTCTGTTGTAGCTGCAGGCCGTGCAGCACCTTCTGTCCGTTCGCAAGATTCTGGCGCGCCACCTCAATCCGATCGCGCAGTTCCAACGCTTGGAAATAGGAGCTGGCAACGCTGCTCACCACCGTGAGCGCAATGGTTTGCTGATCGAAGCGGCTGGCAATCGCGGTGGCTCGCGCGGCCGTTCGCAGCGCGCGATTCTTGCCCCAAAAATCGAGTTCGTAGCTGGCCGTCAGTTCCGGGCTGAAGACGTTGAAGGCGCGCGGACCGAAGCCTGAGATCTGCGCCCGCTCTCGCGTGGCATCGGCACTAAAGTCGAGCGATGGCAGGAGCGCGGCACCCGCGATCCGCGCCTGTGCATCCGCTTCTTGGACACGGGCGATGGCGACGGCCAGGTCATCGTTGCTGCGCTGCGCTTCCGCGATCAGTTCGTCGAGTTTTGCCGATCCAAAACCCTGCCACCAAGCGGACGTCGGCCAGATCTCGGAGGCATCTTGGCTCGGGGCCGCAGGATTGGAGGCGTCATGCCATTGCGTGGGCAGTGCAATGTCGGGCCGCTTATAGGCAGGACCCACACTGCAGGCGGCCAGTGCAACAAACGCACAGCCGCAAACCACCTCCGCATATCGTGGGCTCCTCATGGCCGCCAAGCTGAGCTTTTCGCGATTAAACGCGCGTGGTC
Organism: uncultured Gammaproteobacteria bacterium; assembly: GCA_963756845.1. Taxonomy (GTDB): domain Bacteria; phylum Pseudomonadota; class Gammaproteobacteria; order Steroidobacterales; family Steroidobacteraceae; genus Bog-1198. The sequence goes on from CAVWPD010000004.1 coordinate 105,222, forward strand.
AAATTGTTAAGATCTGTTAATGCCTCGCGCCGCCTGGGCTGGGCAATGCCGGAGGTTTCCAATGCGCGAGAAAATCGGTCAGCGCGGTGGATCGCAGGTAGCGCATGGCTTCAAATTCGCCGGACCTTTGGCTATAGAGCAGCTTACCGCGAGAATTCAGCACCGCGAGGGCAGGGACCCCTCTCGATAAGGGCACTTGATAACGTTCGGCGATCGAGAGGTTCTCATCCAAGTGGCCGACGTTGATGTACACCAGGACGTAGTTTGACTCGAGAATGGGGCGGTTGGCCGAGTCGTGAAAGTACATGTCGAGTACGTGGCAGTCCGTGCACCAGTTGCCGCCGAAATCCAGAAGCACGCGCTTATGGGTGGCGGCGGCGTGCTTGAGAGCCGCGGCGATATCGCCCGTGGCCTGCGCTGGGTCCGGGTAGATATCCTGCACTTGCGCTCGAACCGCGGACGCGGCCACGGCAGCGAGTAAGCAGAGTAGGGCAGAGAGACGTTTCGTTCCTGCGTAGCACATGCTCAGCGGCGCGGCTCGGCGGTCAGCGTGGATTTCAGCACGTCGCGCCAACTGACAATGCCCACCGGCTTGAACTCCTCATCGACGATGGGAATGCAGGAAATCGGGTGCTCGAGAAATAACTGCACCGCGGCCCCAACCGCAGCCCGCGGATGCAATGTGAGCAGATTTCGGCTCATAATCTGGTGAACGCGTTTGTTCAAGGTGGCGAGGTCTCGGGCCGTTTCCGCGGCGCTGCCCACATGGGGGCTCAATGCTTTGAGCAAGTCGCGATCCGAGACAATACCGCTCAGTTTCTTGCGATCGTCGAGCACGAGAAGATGATGAAACTTCATGGAATCGAATATCTGTTTGACTACGTAGAGCCGGTCGTCCATTTCGACCGTGACAATTCGTGAAGTCATGATGTTGCCCACATCCATTGGGGGAATGATAGCAGCGGACTGTGTCGAGCCGCGCTGCTAGGTGGAAAATGCCGCTTCAGTGCTGATTCTGATTTCCGGGTTTGCGCACGCGGTCGTCAATGCAATTCTAAAGGCCGGTGAGGATAAAATGTCGCGCCGTGCCCTCATCGACGGATTCAGCGCCGTGCTGGTGGCCCCGGCAGCCTTCCTGGTGCCCCTGCCCATTCACGCGTGGACGTGGTTGATCGGCTCCTGCGCCGTTCATGGCTTGTATTTGTTTGCGCTCATCAAGTCCTTCGAGCAGGCGGACATGACCGTCGCCTATCCGATCGCGCGCGGCCTCGCGCCGATGTTGGCGGCCGCCGGCGCGGTCGCGCTATTTCACGAACCCATTAACGGCTATGTCATCGCCGGCATCGTTTTGATCGCGTTGGGCGTGATGTTTATCGGCGTCAGCCATCGCTTGCAGCGCAGTGCGCTGCTGTGGGCTGTGGCGACCGGAGCATGCATCGCCGCCTACACCGTGATCGACGCGCAGGGCGTTCGCGCGGCGCCTACGGCGGGAAGCTATATCGTTTGGACTTTTCTCGGCCTGGGCGGCGCTTTGGCGAGCTTCTTTGCGATATGGCGCGGCAGGGCATTTTTTATCGCGGCTGCCGGGCAGTGGAAACCGGGCCTTGCGGCCGGCGCCTTGTCGATCGTCACCTACGGATTCGCCCTGCTGGCATTTCGCCTGGGCGCTACTCCTCGGTTGGCCGCACTGCGCGAGACCTCAATCCTCTTCGGCACCGCCATCGCCGTCATTTTTCTCAAAGAGCGGCTCAATAAAACCCGTTCCGCCGGCGTCATTGCGATCGCCGTCGGCGCCGTGGCCCTGATCGCTGCCCGCTAGCAGCGGCTGCGCTGATGCGCCGAATTAATGCGTGTCGTCTCGGCCGTCCTTGCCGGTCAGCGGCCGGGAATCGTCCTCCACTTCCAGGCCATCCTCGTACAGTGTGTCCTCTTCATCGTCCAGGCGCAGCGTCGTGTCGGTGTTGCGCTTTTTGTCGAATGCCGTGTGATCCACTGATTTTTTTTGCTCCGGGCCGTCCAGCGCGGCGCCGCGAAGATTTGCTTCACCGGCTTCGGCGGAGGTTGCCTCATCATCAGTTCGTTCGTTGCCCATGCGATGCACTCCAGATTGCTGAATTTACTAAACCCCAACAATAGTTTATTCCTCATTCCCCCGGGCAAACATAGCGGCTGCGGAAGATTTCGCGTAGGCGGCGGCCGACAGATCCGACCACGACGCCACGCGACCTGCTAGCCTAGGCCGCTGGATGAGCTCGAGCACCTCGACATACGCATTTGTGTTCGCTCTGCTGGCGCTGTTTTCCAGTGCGCGCGCCGCCGATCCGCAACACTATCGAGTTGATCTCGCCTCGGTGGGCAATGGCGGCATCGATTCCACCCTCAAGGCTACATCTGATTTGGTGTCGCTGCGCTCCTCGGCGCCGGTCGGCCCGTTTGGACTGATCGCCAGAGCGCGAAGCGACGTGGACCGGCTTACTACCGTGCTGGAAAGCTACGGTTATTACGAATGTCGGGTCGCGATCAAGATCGACGGCATGCCGATCAGCGACGCCGCTCTCGGCGAGGCGCTGACCGCCCTGCCCAAGGGCAGCGAGGCGCACGTGGCGGTCAGTTTTACGTTGGGAACCTTGTATACCTTGCGCAACATCGATATTGAGGGCGAGGCGCCCGATTCGATCAATGCGCGCGCGATTCTTGGGCTGAAGACCGGACAGCCGGCTGTTGCCTCGAGCGTGCTGGCGGGGGGCGCGCGTCTGTTGGCCGCCCTGCAGGAATCAGGTTACGCCTTCGCGAAAGTCGATCCGCCCGTCGCCTATGAAGCGGCGGACGCGCCGGTGCTGGATCTGACATTTCACGTGGTGTCGGGTAGGAAGGTAAACATTGGGGAAATCCGCATCGAGGGGTTGCAGCGGGTCCATGAGAGCTTTGTGCGGCGCCGGCTGACCATACGCACGGGCGAACAATTCAAGGCGTCCGCAGTCGAACATGCGCGGCGGGACCTATTGGGTCTTAATGTTTTCGGGCAAGTCACCGTCCAAGTCGGCACTCAAGTCGACGAGTCCGGCGGCGTGCCGATCAGCTTCAAGATGCGCGAACGCGCCCGCTACGCCTTTAACGTCACCGCAGCCTATTCGAGCGACCTGGGCGGGAGCGGCGGTTTAGGCTGGACCGACCGCAATGTGTTCGGCAATGGAGAGCAATTGACCGCTTCGGCCTCCGTGATCAATCTTAGCGGCAGCGATAGTACGGGTGCCGGCTACGATACCAGCGTGAAGTATCTCATTCCGGAATTCCTGCATCGCGATCAGTCGCTGCAATTTGCGGTGGGCGCCCTAAAGCAGTCGCTGCAGGCCTACGATCAAAATTCTCGGTCCACCAGCGTTACGTTGAGCCGTAAACTGTCCAGTGTCTGGACGGTGAGCGCGGGCGTGGCAACCTCCGATGAGCACATCACGCAGGATTACCAAATACACGATTACACGTTGATCGGCTTGCCGCTGAACTTAGGCTACGATTCCACCAATCTTGCCACGCCGTTGGAGGATCCCACGCATGGCCTGCGAGGCTCGGTGAGCCTGACCCCCACGCTATCGATCGGCAATCCCAACGCCACATTCACCATCAGTCAGATCAAGGTCGCGGCGTTTCTCGATCTGAGCGGCCTGTTCGCCGAGGCCCCAGGACGCAGCGTCCTCGCTGCGCGGGGGCTTGCGGGCCTGGCCCAAGGCGCCGGGGAATTGAGTCTGCCACCGGATCAGCGATTCTATGGCGGCGGCAGCGGTACGATTCGCGGCTACGTCTACCAGTCGGTCGGTCCGCAATTCACCAATCCAAACGGCACACCCAGCGGCATTCCCATCGGCGGCACCGCCATCACGGCGGGAGGGTTGGAGTGGCGCCAGCGCTTCGGGGTCAATTACGGTGCCGCTGCGTTCGTCGATGCCGGACAGGTCGGTACCAGCCTGAGGGCAACTCCGGGCGAATTTCGAGTCGGCGTTGGTGTCGGATTACGCTATTACACGCCGATCGGACCGATACGACTGGATGTCGCGGTACCGACCCAGCAGCAACCGTGGCCCAATGACGATAAATTCGAGGTTTACATCGGACTGGGACAGGCGTTTTGATGCCGAAGCCCTTGAAAGTGTCCGCTTGGATTCTCGGCGGCTTGGCGCTGCTGATCGTGGTGCTCGGCACGGCGGTCTTGATCGTGGGCAATACGCAGGTCGGACGCGGTGTCATCGAAACGCTCACCGAGCGATTGACCGGAGGGCACGTCAAGGTTTCGGGATTGGCGGGCTCGTTCCCCAGCCATTTGTTTGTTGCTGAGTTGCAGTTGCGCGATGGCCGCGGCGTCTGGCTCACCGCCGAGCGCATCGCGGTCGACTGGTCGCCGCTTACTTATCTGCAAGGCCGATTGCAAGTGGACAATCTACAAGTCGCCCAGGTAGACATGCAGCGACTTCCGCAGAGTTCATCGCCATCCAGCAGTGGCGAGGTATCGATACCGCGTATTGATGTGGTACGTACCAGAATTGAGCGGCTACAGCTCGGCGCGGATCTGGCCGGCGCTCCCGCCTCCTTGCTGGTGAGCGGCAGCGCCCATCTGCGCTCGCTGCGCGACATGCGCTTCGAGGCGACGGCGCATCGCATCGATGGTGACGGAGACTACGCGCTGCAGTTGCAATTCGATGCTCAGCGTATGGATGCGAATATGAAACTCCACGAGCCCGCCAGCGGACCGTTGGAAAATATTCTGTCCTTACCGGGTCTGGGTGCATTGGACGCGACGTTGAGTTTGCACGGACCGCGTTCCGCTGAGCAAGGCGAGATGTCGCTTCAGGCCGGCGCGCTGCAAGGCCACGCCCAGGGCAGCATCAACTTGAGCGGCTTGTCGGCGGACCTTGATTTCAACTTTGAATCTTCCGCCATGACGCCGCGGCCGGATCTGTCCTGGGATAAAGCAGTGCTGCGAGGACACTGGCAGGGGAGCCTTAAAACGCCCACGGCGCAGGGTCATCTCGATGTCACGGGGTTGCGCATACCGGTGCAGATTCAATTGTCCGCACTGAGCGCCGATGTGTCGGCGGATGCGGGTAAGGCGGCGGTGCACGCGCGCATCGAGGGCCTGCGAGTTCCTGGGCGACAGCCGCGACTTCTGGAAACAGCTCCCCTGACAATAGATGCCTCGGCGCGCCTCGATGATCCCGCACGGCGAGTTGACTTGACGGCATCGCACAAGCTGTTCTCGCTGCGTGCGCAAGCGGTGACTGCCGGCACGCAAAGCGCCGGCATCGAATTGCGCGTGCCCGACTTGGCGCCGCTGGCCGCACTCACCGGACCGGAGCTTCGCGGCAGCGCCTTGATCACCGCACAGTTGGATGGATACCCCGCTGCCCCGCGCGTCAAGCTCGATGCGACGGCTGATTTGCTTGCCGGATCGCAATTCTGGGCGGCGGCGGTGGGAAATCGGGCAAAGTTGCAAGCCACCGCGACGTTCAAGGACCAGACCTTATTCATCGAGGCCTCAAAATTCTCCGGACAATCGATTTCTGTATCGGCCACCGGTGCCGCCAGCGAGAAGAGCGTCAAATTCCGTTGGGAGGCACAGTCTTCGGATCTCAGTGTGTTCTCTCCGATACTCGCAGGCACCGCCAAGGCGTCCGGATCGCTGGCCGGTGCGACCGCCGCGCTGGAAGCCGAGGCCTTGATGAGTGCCGATGTGTCGGTACGCGGTTCGCCGAGCGGCGCGCTCAGCGCCGCAGTAAAACTCAGCGGCCTGCCGGCGGCTCCTTCCGGTACGTTGACGGCACACGGGGAGTTTGACGGCGCACCCTTGCAGATCGATGTGGGACTGCCACGCAGCGATCCGCGCTCGCTACATGTGGTCATTCATCAGGCGAATTGGCGGAGCGCGCGTGTCGAAGGCGACCTCTCGCTTGACACCGCCAAGGGGCAGTGGCACGGACAAGCAGATGCGGCGGTCGCTAACCTAGGCGATTTGCAACACTTGCTGGGAATCGATATTGCCGGCGGTCTGAAGTCGCATTTCGCTTTGCGCCCGGAGGGTCAACGCACCCGCGCCCAGCTGCAGCTGGACGCCACGGATGTCGCGCTGGCCGATCTTATGGGCAATGTTCACTTGAGCGGGGATGGCTTTACCGATGCATTCGGATTCAACGCCGCTGTGCAAATGCCGAACCTGAGCGGCGCTGCCGCGAGTCTCAAGGCCGCCGGCAAAGCCAATTTTGAAGCTCGCGAGATCTCCCTCGCGGGCGCCTCAATCACCTATCGGGACCAGGAAGCGCGCCTGTTGTCTCCGGCGCGCATCGACTTTGCCAACGGCATTTCCGTGGACTCGCTTAAGCTGGGCGCACAAAAGGCCGAACTTATCGTGCAAGGACAATTCCAGCCTACGCTGGCGCTGCATGTTTCGCTGCGCGGAGTGGGGCCCCCACAGGTCAATGCCGTCGTGCCGAATTTTCTGGCCAGCGGCTTGATCGAAGGACACGCGGATTTGCGCGGCACCGTGACATCGCCGGTCGGGGACATGGGCTTGGTCGCCACCGGCATGCGTCGGGCAGATGATGCGGCGCTCGGTCTTCCGCTCGCCGATTTGCGCGTCACGGCAGCGCTCAAAGGACACACGGCGGACATCAATGCGCGGCTCGATGCCGGACCCGGCTCGCGGCTAACCGCCGCCGGAGAGGCGCCGCTAGCGCTCGACGGCGCAATCGACATGAAGATTAACGGCGACTTCGACATCGCGATGATCAATCCTTTCCTGGAGGCGCGCGGCCTGCACGCCACAGGTCAACTCGACCTTGACGCATCGGTAACCGGCAGCGTCGCGGCGCCGCAAATCGGCGGCGCGGTGAATTTGAGCAAGGGTAGTCTTCGCGATTATGGGCGCGGCATCAGTTTTTCCGACGTCGTCGCGCAGCTGGAGGGCAGCGAGGGAACACTGCGCATCAAGAGCTTTACGGCCTCGGCCGCTCCCGGAACGCTGGCGGTGAGCGGCTCTATCGGAGTCTTGCAGCCGGGTATTCCGGTGGATCTAAAAATCACGGCGCGCAACGCGCAGCCCATCGTGAGCAAGCTGGTCACCTCGAACCTGGATGCCGATGTGCACGTGAGCGGCACCGCACGCGAGCGGCTCGACATTGCCGGCAGCGTGCACCTGCATCGAACATTGATCGGAATTCCGAACAGCTTGCCGCCGGAAGTGGCGGTACTGGACGTGCGCCGTCGGGGCAAGCAGGCAGCGCCGGTGGCGGCGAAGCCTCTGATCATCGGGCTGGACCTGACTGTGCAAGCACCCCAGGAGATTCTGGTGCAAGGGCGGGGGCTGGATGCCGAAATGGGCGGTGAGGTGCATTTCGGCGGCACCACGGAGACGCCGCTGGTGAACGGTGATTTTAATTTGCTGCGCGGCAATTTCTCGCTCGGGGGCAGCCGGCTGAATTTCACGGCGGGCCGGGTGGGCTTCAACGGACTGGGACTTCAGAATAAGATCGACCCGACCCTGGATTTCACCGCGCAGGCCACCGTGGCGGACAACACCACCGCCACCCTGCATATCACCGGTCTTGCGGACGCGCCGATATTCGAATTCACCAGCAACCCGCCGCGACCGCCGGATGACATCATGGCGCTGCTGCTGTTCGGCGTACCCGCAAACCAGCTCACCGCCATTCAGTTGGCACAGATCGGCTACGCGCTGGCCTCGTTGGGCGGTGTCGGCGGCGACGGCGGCCTCAATCCGTTGGTCAAGCTGCAAAAGAGTCTGGGCCTCGACCGCTTGACCATAGGCAGCGGCACCACGACTACTAATGCCACCGGCACCGGCACCGATAGCTCGGGCGCCAGCATCGAAGCCGGCCGCTATATTTCAAAGCACATCTATATCGAGGCCAAGCAAACCACCGCCGGGACCAGTCAGCTGGGGGCGGTCGTAGATCTTACCAAACACTTGAAGCTGCAGACCCGGTTGGGAAACGGCACGGCCTCGATTCAGGGAACCACGCCGGAAAACGATCCGGGTAGCAGCATTGGCTTGCTGTATCAAATTGAATATTAGGCGCGCCGCCTAAGTAAATTAGCTTCCGAACACACAATCGACGCATACAATGCCCGTCCAACGCATACAATGCGCGATCTTAAGATTAAGCGGGGATTGGAAATAATGGTTGTGAGTATCCGCGGGTACATGGGTGGCGTATTGGTCAGTACAACGCTCGGCTTATCGCTCGCCGCCGGCGCCGAGCATGCGCCGCCGAGCGAGGCTCCAGACGCGAAAATTGCCGTGGTGCCCGAACCCACCGAGACGCCGCGCTATTTGAAGGATGAACACCAAGTCACGTCGGGAAGCGTGGTGATCGGCGGCCGCGCCATTGCCTATCAGGCCGAAGCCGGCATTTTGGTGGTGCATGTCAAGGATCCGATGGACGATGACCCGCCCCCCGTGCATGAGGAGAAGGGGGGTCCGCAGCCGCAGCCGCCCGAAGTCGGCATGTCCTATGTCGCTTACTTCCGCGGCGACAAAGAAGACAGTCACCGGCCCATCACATTTCTTTATAACGGCGGCCCTGGATCATCGACGGTGTGGCTGCACATGGGGGCCTTCGGACCCAAGCGGGTCGTGACCGCCGATGATACGCACAGTCCCGCCGCGCCCTACCGCGTCATCGACAATGAATACACCTTGCTGGACGCCAGCGATTTGGTGTTCATCGATGCGCCGGGTACGGGTTTCGGCCACTTGCGCGGCGCGGATAAGGAAAAGGCTTTCTACGGCGTCGATGAAGACGCGCATGCATTTGCCAACTTCATCGTCGAATTTCTGTCGCGCCACAATCGATGGAATTCGCCGAAATATCTGTTCGGCGAGAGCTACGGAACGACGCGTTCGGCGGCGTTGGCCAACATTCTGGAAAATGAAAAGTCATTGGACTTGAATGGCGTCATCCTGCTGTCGCAGATCCTGAACTTCGATAACAGTGCAGACGAGCCGCAGTTCAATCCGGGCGTGGATTTGCCCTACGTCCTGGCGTTGCCAACCTACGCCGCCACCGCCTGGTATCACCACAAACTGCCCAATCAGCCGGCAGCTCTGGAGCCGCTGTTGCGGGAAGTCGAAGGATTTGCGATGAGCGAGTATCTACAGGCGCTGGCCGCCGGGTCCTCGCTGAGTCCTGAGCGCAAGTCGGCGATTGCCGCGAAGCTGCATGATTACACCGGTCTGCCGGCCGACTACATTGAAAGGGCGAATCTGCGCGTCAATGGCGGGGAGTTCGAAAAAACGCTGCTGGGCAGTGAGGTTACCACCGGCCGCCTGGACACGCGGTTTGCCGGACCGACCATCGATCCTATGAGCAAGGAATCCGACTATGACCCGCAGTCGGCGGCTATCTCCTCTGCGTACGTTTCGGCATTCAACGATTACGTCAGGAGTTCTTTGAAATTCGGCGACAAGAAAACCTATAAGCCCGGGGCCGACGTCGGAAAATATTGGGATTTTCTGCACCAGCCGCCTGGCTCAAACACGAAGATTCCCGGTCCCGTCAATGTGATGCCCGACTTGGCGGTGGCGATGAAGCAAAACCCGAATCTGAAAGTACAGTTGAACGGCGGCTACTACGATCTGGCGACGCCTTATTTTGCGGCTGAGTACGAACTACATCAGCTGCCCATACAGCCCGCGCTGCAAGACAATATCGAAATGCATTTCTACACCTCGGGGCACATGGTCTACGCGCACGAACCGGATCTGAAGGCGCTGCATGCCAATGTCGCGGCCTTCATCGACAAGACGAAAAACGGCGGCAAATAAGCGACGCGGCGTGTAAGAATTTCAACGCGGGATTTCAGCCGAATTACGGCGCCAATAGAGTATTTTGGCGCAATCGGCTATGTTATGCATGGCTTGGCCTCCTGTGGTTTACATGGGGAGTCTCTCGATGAATACGCAATTGAATTCCGCGCGGCAACTGTCCGGCGCCGAGGCGCCGAGTTCAACGGGGTATCGCGGCAGCGAGCTGGCCGCCGATTTGCTCACTCAGCTATTTCGGCGTTTTCCCGGCTGCCTCACCTTGCGCTTGTGGAATGGCGCAACGCTGAGAGTGGGCGCAAATGCTGCGCTCGGACCGGACTCATCGTTCACGTTGGTGTTTCATCATCCGGCGGTCGTGTGTGCCGCCGTGCTGGGACGTGACCCGCTGGTGTTGGCGGAAGCCTATTTTCGCGGCGATTTGGATATCGAAGGCGATTTTTTCGCCGCGCTGGGCTTGAAGGATCATCTGCAGGCGTTGCGCCTATCCCCGGCTGCGCAGCTGCGGGCGGCTGTTGCGGCATTGCGGCTGCGCATCTGGAACGCACGGACGTCCCGTCCCCAATCTTCGTGGGCGCCCTCGCACGGACACAGCGTCAAAGCGCATTCCAAGGCTGAAAATCGCGACGCCATTCGCTTTCACTATGATGTGTCCAATGAGTTCTACTCCCTGTGGCTGGATCGCGCGATGGTGTACTCCTGTGCCTATTTCGAGTCACCCGGCGCGGATCTGGACGCGGCGCAAACCGCGAAACTCGATCATATCTGTCGGAAGCTCGCGCTGCGGCCGGGCGAGAACTTTCTCGACATCGGCTGCGGGTGGGGGGCGCTGGTCATCCACGCGGCGCAGCACTACGGCGTGCGCGCGCATGGGGTGACACTCAGTCCTCAGCAATTAAAGGTGGCGCGCGAGCGGATTAGTCATGCGGGTCTCGAGGACCGAGTCAGCGTCGAGTTGCTGGATTACCGCGACCTGCCTCAGGACAGGCTTTACGACAAGGTTGCCAGCGTGGGCATGTTCGAACATGTCGGACTGAAGAACCTGCCGCTGTATTTTTCGACCGTGCATCGGGTACTCAAGCCGCACGGCTTATTTTTGAATCACGGCATTACGCATGACTGCGAGGGCTGGGCGCCGACGGTGTCCACCGAGTTCATCAATCGATACGTATTTCCTGACGGACAACTCGATACCATCAGCAATGTACAGCGCGGCATGGAGCGTTCGAAGTTCGAGATCGCGGATGTCGAGTCGCTGCGGCCGCACTATGCATTGACCTTGCGGCACTGGGTCGCAAGACTCGAGCGCAATCGCGCGCGCGCGCTGCAGTACGTCAATGAAGCAACGTATCGGGTGTGGCGGCTCTACATGGCCGCCTGCGCGCTGCAATTCGAGTCCGGGGAAATCGGCATCTACCAAGTGCTGGCCAGCAAGCGGGCCGCGGGCGCGCCGGCGATACCCTTGACGCGGCGCCACCTGTACTCCTAGGTCTAAGGAGCTCCTGGGGCTAAGGATCGCCCTGTTTTGCTTTGATCGCATGCATGAGCGCATGCGCGTCCGCCGGCTTGGTCATTTCGGCCACCGTGGCATCGGGTCCGCGCTGTGCGCTCCGTTCGCCGGTGAACTCATCGACGATTTGCAGAATCTTGGTAACTTTCTGCTCAGTCAAGAGATTGATCTGCAGGTCCAGATGCGCACGGTGTTCGGCCACATGCGCCATGCGGTTTTGGCGGATGAGCACCGCCACGGTAAGCAGCAGGGCATTGGAGCTGACCATGCCCTGCAGCCAGAAAAAGGGGGGCGCATCGAGATGCGCCCAGCCGCGATGCATGCCCCACAGGTTGAGCAAAACCCAAACGACGATGAAGATGACGGCGAAGGCGAAGTAGGCCGGACTGCCGAAAAAAGCGCTGATGCGCTCGATGGCCGCCTGCACGCCGGAAATTTGCGCCTCCTCACCCTGTTTGAAGCTCGAAAGAATCTCGAGATTCTCCTTCGCTGAAGCGGGCAAATCCGCACGCTGCGCACCGGCCGAGAAATTTTCCTCACTCATGGCGGTGCATTATCCCGCAGCCCAGGGAATTCCTCTGTAGGCAGGCGCCGACAGAAGACAACGCGCGCTGCGCGACACGCTATCCACTGACCTCAGCCATAATGGAAGCTCTGTTCGCAATCTGGGAGTCGCCATGCTGTGTAGGGTTTCCGTGGTTGCCGCACTTGCTGCGAGCATCGCTGCGCCGCCGACTTTTGCCGGCAACATGGATTGGCCGAGCTACAACCGCACCTTGACCTCCGACCGGTATGCGACGCTGGAAACGATCGACGCCAAGAATGTCGCCCGGCTAAAAGTGCTCTGCAGTTTCGATACCGGCGAACACACCTCGTTTCAGACCGGCCTCGTCCAAGTCGACGGCGCCCTGTTCGCGACCACCGAACACGACACTTTTTCGATCGATCCGAACAACTGCAAACAGAACTGGCGCACCCACGAGGAATTTCCTTCCGGAGATTTGCAGGTGAATCGCGGCCTCGCTTGGTTCGATCACCGAATCTTCAGGGGAACCACCGATGGCAGGGTGCTGGCCTATGATGCCAAGAATGGAAAGCGCCTATGGTCGACACCCATCGCCGACGCCGCGAAAGGCGAGTCGGTGCCCGCGGCGCCCATCGCCTGGAATGGCTTGGTTTTCATCGGCAATGCCGGCGGCGACAACAAGGGCGTGAAGGGGCGGATGTACGCGCTCGATGCCAAGGATGGGCACATCGTCTGGGAGTTCTACTTGGTGCCCAAGGGGCCCGGCGATGTCGCGCGCGGACCGGCCCCCGCCGATCCGGCAGCGCTCGCCGCCGCCTCTTGGAAGAATGCCAAGGGCTTCCCGATCACCGGCGGGGCCAGCTGGACGTCGTATTCGCTGGATCCGACCACGGGTCTGCTGTTCATTCCTGCCGGCAATCCGGCGCCGGATTTCGTCAAGGAAACTCGCCCGGGCGAGAATCTGTTCACGAGCTCGGTCGTGATTCTCGACGCCAAGACCGGCGCCTACCAGCGGCACTTCCAGCTGGTCAAACGCGATTTCCACGATTGGGATGTGTCGTCGGCGCCGACGCTGTTCTTGAGCAAGAAAGGCCACCGCCTGTTGGCCGAGGCACCCAAGGACGGCCACCTCTACTTGATTGATTTGACCAGCGGAAAATTGCTGTACCGAAAGCCGGTCACCACCGTGGAGAATGTCGAGGCGCCCATAACCTCGGCGGGAACGCGCTTTTGCCCGGGCTCCCAGGGTGGTGCGGAGTGGAATGGCGCAGCATTCGACCCTGCGGAAAATCTCATTTTCACCGGCGAAGTCGCTTGGTGTACCACAGTGCGTGCGGTGGCGGCCGATTCCTTAGCGAACGCAGCGGCGGGCAAAGCCTGGAGCGGCGCGACCCAGGGCTTCGGCACGCAGGATGATCAGAAGAGCTGGTCTGGATGGATGACCGCCAGCGATGCCGATACGGGCGAACGCAAGTGGCAATTCCACGCGCCCTATCCTTTGCTGGGAGGAGTGACTCCGACGACCGGCCGCTTGCTGCTGTTCGGCGACATGGGCGGCAATTTCTATGCGTTCGATGCGGCGAGCGGCAAGAAGTTGTTTTCGATCAATTTGGGCGGTGCGATCGGCGGCGGCGTCATTACCTATGATACCGGTGCGGGACAAAAGATCGCCGTCGCGGCCGGCATGACCTCGCCGATTTGGCCGACCCCCAAGGTGACCGGCAAGATCGTCGTACTGGGACTAGGGGGTTAGCCCGGCACAGCACAGGCGCAGCGAACTCATTTGTTCGCCCCACCAAAGCCCGATCAGGCGAACGAATTCCGCGCCCTGCAGGCCATGGCGCGCCGCATGGTCCGCAGGCAGTGCCGCCCAGCCGCTGTGGGTGACGGTGACGAGAGTGCCGCTTGCCGTGGGCGCGAATTCGACCTCGACTAACGTGTTTTCGTGTGCGGCGAAATTGGCGTTTCGCCAAGTGAACTTCAAGCCGGTGGGCGGCTCCCACACCTGCACGCGTCCTACCTCGACAACGTGGGCAGCGCCGCCGGCGTCGAACGCCTCGAACAGCCGTCCCCCGACCTCAGGTTCAATGCGCAGCAGGGCGCTGGACGAAGTTGAGTGCCGAAATTTAATGCCTCGACGCCACCAGCGATCGATATCAGCCGTGAAAATTTCGAAGGCCACGCCGGGGGCAACGGCCACGGCCACGCTGATCCGGGCTCGATCGCCGATCATTTCTTGGCTCGACCGGAACGGCGCGGGTTTTCGGCGTAGGTTTTGAAGGCATCGAGTTGGCGCCGCCAAAGTTCCTCCACCTGCTCCAGCCATTGCTGCACGGGTTGCAGCGCCGCCGGGTGCACGCTATAGAGGCGCACGCGCGCATCGTCCGGTATACCCTGTTCGGACACCAGCCCTGCCTTGCGCAACACGCGCAAGTGCCGGCTGAGCGCCTGCGGGCTCATGTCGATGCGCGCCGCCAACTCCCCGGCGCGCGTGGGCTTCTGCAGCAGTATGCGTATCATTTCGCGCCGCGCCGCGTCGGACAGCGCAGCGAACGCCGCATTCAACTGCAAGGGTGAGCGCGGATCCATGGGCATAGCCCGCGGCTCAGCGGGCTGCCGGGCTGCGCAGGCGCTGCGTGATCCACCATAGATGGCCTTCGGGATCCAGGGCGCCATAGCTGCGATCCGACCAATGATCCTCACCGTAATCATGTGTGGCGGGATCCTCGACGATGTGTGCGCCATGCAGGCGGGCATGTGCGCAGTGTGCGTCGGCATCGTCGACGAAAAACATGATGCTCTGGGTGGCAGCGCCGTTCAGCGACTTGGGACTGCGCAGAGTGCTCTTCCAGCGGCGCGGCGCGTCCGGAGATTCCTGACCGACCATGATCAAGCCTTCCCCGTATGTCAATTCGCTGTGCTCGATTCGGCCGTTGTCGCCTTCGATTCTCAATCGCACCTCGAAGCCGAACGCGTTGCACAGCCAATCGATGGCAGCGGCAGCGTCCTGATAAATCACGGCGCTGGAGAAGCGCGGCCAATCGCTGGGGGTGGGTTTCATCGGGATCTCGCTTTGATTAAATATAAACTAATGACGATAATATTAACATGATAGTTAACTAATGCAATCCCCTGAAAGGCGACCTGGCGCCAGTGGTAGAATTTTTCGATGTCACTGCAGTCTTTTCCGCTGGCGCTGATTATCGCCAGTGTTCCGTTCATGACCACCATGGGTTTCACGCCCGGTCCGAACACGATTTTGGTGGCAAGCTCCGGCGTGAATTTCGGCTTCCGGGCAACGATTCCGCACATTCTCGGTGTCACGGTCGGGTATCCGTTCATGCTATTAATGGTTGGTCTGGGTCTTGCGAAGTTGTTCATCGCGGTGCCGCTCATCCATGCGGTGCTGAAATACCTCTGTATCGCCTACCTGCTGTATCTGGCTTGGCGCATCGCCGCGACGTCCACGGCAGGCGAGACGGGAAGAATCCATCGACCCTTGAGCTTCCTGCAGGCAGTGGCCTTCCAGTGGGTCAACGTCAAGGGCTGGGTGGTCGCCTTGAGTGCCGTCACCACCTACACACTGGTTAACGCCACACTGGTAATGCAGATCATCGCGCTGGCCGCGGAGGCGCTGATCATTACGCTGGGCAGCGTATGCGCCTGGGCTTATTTCGGCGCGTTGCTGCGGCAATTTCTCAACACCGCGGAGCGGCGCCGATGGTTCAACTATTCCATGGCGACCCTGCTGGTGCTGTCCATCGTTCCGGTTTTCTGGGAATAGCAACCGAGCTCAGCCTGCGGTCCCCCCACTGCGCGTAAGCACGGCGCACACGGACGACGCGGCGGTCAGTCGATGGGATCGCTGCCGCTCCGTATCAATTTTTCAACCGATATCCGGTCTTGAATATCCAGCCCACCAGGCTCAAGCAAGTCACGAAGAATCCTACGGTCATCATCATGCTCACGCCCACGCTCACATCGGCCGTCCCATAGAAGCTCCACCGGAAACCGCTGATCAGGTACACGATGGGATTGAAGAGGCTGAAGGTTCGCCACGCGGGCGGCAGCATGTCAATGGAATAAAAAGCGCCCCCTAGGAACGTGAGCGGCGTGATGATCAGCATCGGGATGAACTGCAGCTGCTCGAAGCTCTTGGCCCAAATGCCGATGATGAATCCGAACAGACTGAAGGTTGCCGCGGTCATCAACAAGAACCCAATCATCCACACGGGATGCAGGATTTTGAGCGGCACGAACAGCGAGGCCGTCGCCAGGATGATCAGCCCCAGCACCACCGACTTCGACGCGGCGGCGCCGACATACGCGATGACGATTTCAACGTAGCTCACCGGAGCGGAGAGCAATTCATAAATCGTCCCGGTGAACTTCGGGAAATAGATGCCGAAGGAGGCGTTGGAGAGGCTCTCGGTGAACAGGGCCAGCATGATGAGCCCCGGCACGATGAATGCACCATAATTCACGCCGCCCGTCGAAGTCAGACGCGAGCCGATGGCCGCGCCGAACACCACGAAGTATAGCGACGTGGTGATGACCGGCGTGATGAGGCTTTGCACTAAGGTACGCAGCGCCCGGGCCATCTCGAACCGATAGATGGCCCACACCCCATAACGATTGAATACAAGGCGCGGATTTGCCCTCCTCATGCGCGCTCGCTCACCAGCTTGACGAATATGTCTTCGAGTGAGCTTTGATGCGTCTGCAAATCCTTGATGATGATTGACTGCTCGCTCAGGCGCTTGAGCAGCAGGGACATATCGACGCTGTCGGCGCTCTGGACTGTGTACACAAGATCGCTGCCATCGGCTTTGAGTTCGAGTTGCCAGTTTTCCAATCCGGCCGGGATTGCGCTTAGTGGCGTTTGCAGGTGCAGCGTCAGCTGCTTCTTGCCGAGCTTCTTCATCAGTTCTTTTTTACCCTCCACCAGCACCAGGGTTCCCTTGTTGATCACACCGATTCTGTCGGCCATCTCTTCGGCTTCCTCGATGTAGTGCGTGGTCAATATGATGGTGACCCCCTTGTCGCGCAATGTGCGCACCAGCGCCCACATATCGCGGCGCAATTCCACATCGACGCCTGCCGTGGGCTCATCGAGGAAGAGAATTTGCGGCTCATGAGACAGAGCCTTGGCGATCATCACGCGCCGCTTCATGCCGCCTGAGAGTTCCATGATTCGGCTGCGGCGCTTGTCCAGCAACGACAAATCGCGCAGCAGGCGCTCGATGAACGCCGGATTCGGCGCTCGGCCAAACAGGCCGCGGCTGAAGGATACCGTGGCCCAGACGGTTTCAAACGCATCGGTGCTCAATTCCTGGGGAACCAGGCCGATCATGGAGCGCGCGGCGCGATAGTCGCGCACGATGTCGTAGCCGTCCGCGGTCACCGTGCCGGTGCTGGCATTAACGATTCCGCAGACGATGTTGATGAGCGTGGTCTTGCCGGCGCCGTTCGGGCCGAGCAGCGCAAAAATCTCCCCGGCGTCGATATCGAGATTTACGCGCTTCAGGGCTTCAAAGCCGGAAGCGTAGGACTTGGTCAGATTGCTGATGGAGACTATGGGCCGCATGTTAGGCGGACGCGTGGCGAATGCGCTGGATCAGCGCGCGGGTGAAATCCGCCGTGCTCGCGTGGCCGCCCAAGTCCCCGGTTCGTACCTTGTCGAGGTTTACCGTGTGATCGAGGGCGGTTCGCAGGCGCGTCGCCATATGGGGCAAGTGACAGTGTTCGAGCATCATCGCCGCCGCGAGCAGCAGGGCAATCGGATTTGCGATGCCCTTGCCGGCAATGTCCGGCGCCGAACCGTGTACCGCCTCGAATATCGCGGCGTCAGCGCCGATGTTGCCGCCCGGGGCCATCCCCAAACCGCCCACCAAACCGGCGACCAAATCGGAGAGGATGTCGCCGAATAAATTGGTGGTCACCAAGACATCAAATTGCCACGGGTTCAATACGAGCTTCATGGCGCAGGCATCGATAATCACGGTCTCGAGGATGAATCGATCCTTGTACTTGCGTTCGTACAGCTCCAGTCCCGTCTCTAAAAAAATTCCCGTCAAGGCCTTCATGATGTTGGCCTTGTGCACGATCGAGACCTTCTTGCGCCCGGTCGCAATGGCGTGCTCAAAGGCGAATTCCAGCAATCGCCGGCTGCCCTGGCGTGTATTTACGCCGCTAGCCATGGCCACGGCGTGCGGATCGTCATCGATTTGAATGTAGTGCTCGTGCCCAATGTACAAACCCTCGAGATTTTCCCGCACCACAACCAGGTCGATGTTGTCGAACCGGCCGCCGGGAATCATCGTGCGGGCCGGGCGTAAATTCGCGTACAGTTTGAATTGCTCGCGCAATCTGACATTCGAAGAGCGGTAACCGCCGCCCGAAGGGGTCTCGAGCGGACCTTTGAGCGCCAAGCGCGTACGCTTGATGCTGTCGATCGTTGCGGGCGGTAGCGGATCGCCCGCGGCTTGCATGCCGGCCAGGCCGGCGAGTTGGGTGTCCCACTGAAAAGGCGCCCCCAGCGCTTCCAGAGCGAGCAGGGTGGCGTCCATGATTTCGGGGCCGATCCCATCTCCGGGGATCAGTGTCGCGGGAATCGTTTGGGACATCGATGGGATCTCTCGTGATGCAGGGGTTGATTAGGATACTCGAAGTGAGAACCGTCATCGAAAACGCCGACATTATTTCCATGACGCGCCGCTGGTTGGAAAAAGCGGTCATCGGCCTGAACCTCTGTCCCTTTGCGCAAGCGCCGTACCGCGCCGGCCGCGTGCGTCTCTACATCAGCGAGCAGCGCTCGGCCGCGGGATTACTGGAGGAGCTGAAGTCGGAATTGCTGGGCTTGCAAGCGGCTGATCCCACCGAACTTGAAACCTCACTGCTCATTCATCCGTGGGTGCTGGGCGATTTCATCGAATACAACGATTTCCTCGAGGTGTGCGAGGCGACGGTGGCCGACCTGGGACTGGAAGGCGAGCTGCAAGTGGCGAGCTTCCATCCTCAGTACCAATTCGCCGGAACCGAATCCGAGGACATCGAGAATTACACCAATCGCTCGCCGTACCCGATGCTGCATCTATTGCGCGAGGCCAGCGTGGAGCGGGCAGTTGCCGGAGTCGGCGATACGGATGAGATATTCCGCCGGAATATCCGCACGCTGCGCGACTTGGGGCACGCCGGATGGCAGGGGCTGTTTAAGTGAGGTCCTTGCGCATCGGAACGAACTCGATCGTCTCGCCGGACCCGACATCGAACTGCACCGGCGGCAGCCCGAGGTAACCTCGGGCCGCGTACAGCTTGACGCCGGGGAGCGTCGCCATGAGTTCGACTTGCGTAAATCCGTGCACGCGCGCCTGGCTCTCGCAATGCCTGAGCAGCATTGAGCCGATGCCGCGGCGCGCATGGTCGGGATCGACGAAAAATGCGCGAATCTTTGCCGCTTGGGTCCTTGGATCGAGGCGGGTGGCGTCGCGCCCGGCGCGGGCGTCGCCGCCGAATAGCGTGGAGCGGAAACTCCAACCTCCGCAGCCCAAGATATGCTGAGCCTCCTCGACCATAAAGTAGGTTCGGTCGATGAGCAGTTGGGTATCTACGCCGAAGGCGCCTCGCAGCGCCCCCTCGATTTGCGAGGGTCGATACTCCGTGAGGCTCAGGCCGCGCGCCGAACGGGCAATCAACGCCGTCAGTCCAGGCACGTCGGCAGGGATTGCGTTGCGCAGCGCCAGGTTCACGGGGGCTGTCGACTACTCGGGCGCCCGTTCGGCTGCCGGTAGGGGGGCTGGTTTCGTGCGGGAATCGCGGCCGTAGTAATTAGGATAGTCGGCGCTCAATCCCTTGAAGCGCCGATGCACCCAGAAATACTGCTCGGGTACCCGGCGAATTTGCGCCTCCAGCAAACGGTTGTAGCGGTCGGCATCTTCGATCGCGTCCGCGCTGGGAAAATTCTCAAACGCCGGTCCAATGACTACGCGATATCCGGCACGGCCCGGAAGCCGCTCGGCAAAATACGTCAATACGGCGGCACCCGAAATCCGCGCCAACCGCGATGTGGCCGTATTGGTGGCAGCGGGGATGCCAAAGAAGTCGACCATCGCCGCTCCTTTGTTGCGGTAGCTCTGGTCCGGCGCGTACCACACGGCCTCGTTCCTTTTGAGGGCTCGGACCATGGCGCGGATATCGTCGTAGGCAATGGGTTTGCCGTTGCGGGAGAAACTATTGAACATAATGTGCGTCAATAGGGTGTTCTTCGAGGGTCGAAACACCACGTTGAGCGGCACCACGGTTCCTAAGATCCGTGTGGTGATCTCGATGGTGGTGAAATGGCCGCTGACGATGATGGCGCCGCGGCCCTTGGCCAGCGCCGCTTGCAAATGATGCAGGCCTTGGATGTCGGCGAGTTTATTGATTCGTCGGTCGGTGCTCCACCAGGAATTGGCCGTCTCGCACAGTCCGATTCCCAGACTTCGGCAGTGCCGATTAAGCAGCGCGCGCCGATCCGCTTCCGCCATACCCGGCATGCACAGATCGATGTTGCAGCGTGCGATGCGCACATAGGCCAGCGGAAGATGCCGCAGTAGCGCGCCGATGGCGCTGCCCACCTGCAGTTGAGCGGGGAAGGGCAACAACTCCAAGCCGCGCGCTACGCCTAGACCGGCCCATGTGACCCAATGCTTGGGCAGCAGGAACTCTAACCGCATCCAACCCCCTGCACGACGTGGCGCTGAGAATAACTGCCTTGTGCCGCGCTTGCCAGGCGCTCTTCACAGTGTCGAGGCCACCGATGATGCGAAGTTCAGGCCACGGCGAAGCTTGTCTGGAGTGCCTGGGCGTATTATTGCATCGCAGCATAACTTGAGCCGCGGCCGCGGGTACCGGCGCGGGGTCCGCGGCGGGTACCGGTTCGCCGTTCTCGCGACACACGCCGCGCGGCGCGGAATATTCGTATTTATCAGTAAATTGCTGTAGTATTCGCGCCGGTTCGTGATTTCTACTTGGTCCGTTTCTGGTCACCGCGCCGCTCCGGCGTCACCTTGGCCACAACCTACAAAGCAGGTTTCTTCGATCCAGGTGGCTGGCATTCCGCTTAAGGTTTAACCCTCTGGCACGCGTGACCGGCCGATAGTTTCTTTTGTAGTAGGTATTCTTCACATGACGAAAATGTATGTTGGCAATCTCCCGTTCTCAATGGACGAATCCGCAGTGCGCGCGCTGTTCGAAAAGCATGGCGCGGTACAGTCGGTAGCGTTGATCAATGATCGCGACACCGGTCGGCCCCGCGGCTTCGGCTTCGTTGAAATGGCCAGCGCAGACGCTGCGCGCGCCATGCAGGCCTTGAATGGCCACGACGTCGACGGGCGAGCGCTGAAGGTGAATGAGGCTCAGGAGCGCACCGGCGGCGGTGGCGGTGGTGGTGGTGGCGGCGGATCGCGCGGCCCGAAGCGCTGGTAACAGCGTTTAAATCTTAAGCGATTACTTGAGGCCGCAATTGCGGCCTTAAGTTTTTAGGGCGTAAGGCATCTGCACGATCAGGGTTTACGCCTGGAGTGGCTTTGCCTATAATCGCGGCCCTCGGCGGGGAAGCGGGCGGTATTGCCTGGGACCCTTGCGCCGGTGGTTTGGCCCCCTGTTATAAATAGCGGGCTTTCATTTGCAGATTAAGGGGGCCGATGGTCCCCTTTTTTGTTTAGGGCGAAGAGTTAAATCGATGCGTGACGCCTTGCTGCGCTTATTGGAGCCGCCGATCGAGGCGCTGGGTTTTGAATTGATCGACATCGAGTTTGTGCGTGAGGGACGCGGCGGGATATTGCGGATATTCATCGATCGGCGCGAACCCGATGCCGCTGCCGGCATCACCGTCGATGACTGCGCACGCGTAAGTCATGCGGTAAGCGAAGAGCTCGAGACTGAAGATCCGATTAAGGGGCACTACACGCTGGAAGTCTCGTCGCCGGGATTTGATCGGATCCTGCGCACCCGCGCGCATTTCGAACGGTTCGTCGGCGAGCGGGTATTTGCAGAACTGAAGGTGCCGATGGACGGCAGGCGGCGGTTTGTCGGGGTTTTAAAGTCAGTAGCGGGCGACACGATTGTGGTGGAAGTCGACGGCAAGGCGCATGGTCTGCCGTTGGAACGAATTCAGAAGGCAAGGTTGCGGCCGGAGTGAGCGAGGAGTCTTTAGCGTTATGAACAAAGAAATTTTGATGGCCGTTGACGCGGTCTCCAATGAGAAGGGTGTCGATAAAGAAATTATATTCGATGCGCTCGAAGCCGCGCTCGCCTCTGCGACCCGCAAGAAGCATGGCGAGGAGCTGGACGTACGCGTCGCGATCAACCGCAAGACCGGCGGCTACGATACTTTTCGGCGCTGGAAGGTGTTCGCGGACGAGTCCACCGAGTTGGAAGTGCCGGAGCGCGAATTGCGTCTGGACGACGCGCGCGATATCGACAAAGACGTCGAGCCGGGCGGCTATGTCGAGGAGCCCATGGAATCGGTCCCCTTCGGGAGAATTCTTGCGCAGACCGCCAAGCAGGTGATCGTGCAGAAGGTTCGTGAGGCCGAGCGCGCCCAGGTTGTGGATGCCTACAAGGATCGGGCAGGCACCTTGGTCAGCGGCATCGTCAAACGCGTGGATCGCAACGGCGTATACGTCGATCTCGGCGCCAACGCGGAAGGATTCATCGCACGCGAGGAAATGATTCCGCGCGAACCGGTGCGCTCCCAGGATCGCA
Source organism: uncultured Gammaproteobacteria bacterium (assembly GCA_963756845.1). Classification (GTDB taxonomy): domain Bacteria; phylum Pseudomonadota; class Gammaproteobacteria; order Steroidobacterales; family Steroidobacteraceae; genus Bog-1198. The sequence continues at coordinate 127,833 of CAVWPD010000004.1, forward strand.
TCAAGGCCTATTTGAAGGAGGTGCGCACCGAGCCACGCGGGCCGCAGTTGTTTCTCTCGCGTACCGCGCCGGAATTTTTGATCGAGCTGTTCAAGCTGGAAGTTCCCGAAGTGGGTCAAGGTCTGATCAATATTCTGGCGGCGGCCCGCGATGCGGGCGTGCGCGCTAAGATTGCAGTGCGCAGCAATGATCCTCGGGTCGATCCGGTCGGCGCATGCGTCGGCATGCGCGGTTCGCGCGTGCAGGCCGTTTCCAATGAAATTGCAGGCGAGCGCGTCGACATCATCCCCTTCGACGACAATAACGCGCAATTCGTCATCAATGCCATGGCGCCGGCGGAGGTCACCTCCATCGTCGTCGATGAGGATTCGCATTCGATGGACATCGCCGTGTCTGAAGATAAGCTCTCGCAGGCCATCGGAAGGGGCGGTCAAAATATCCGCTTGGCAAGCGAATTGACCGGCTGGGAATTGAATGTCATGAGCGAGTCGCAGGCGGAGGCAAAGAGCGAGACCGAATCTCTGGCACTGCGCGAGACTTTCATGAAGCAGTTGGACGTCGATGCCGACGTCGCGAGCATTTTGGTGCAGGAGGGCTTCTCGACCATCGAGGAGATCGCCTATGTGCCCGCCAGCGAATTGAACGGCATTGAGGAGTTCGACGAGGAAATCGTCAAAGAGCTGCGCACGCGCGCCCGCGACGTGTTGTTGACCCAGGCGATCGCCAGCGAGGAATCGATGGACGGGGCGGAACCCGCCGCCGATTTGCTGGAAATCGCCGGCGAAACCTTGGGCAAGGCGCTGGCGCGCAAAGGCGTGCGCACCCGCGATGATCTGGCGGATCTGGCGGTCGATGAACTGGTCGAGATGGGCAGCGTGGATGAGAAGAAGGCCGCGGAACTGATCATGGATGCCCGCAAGCACTGGTTCGCGGAAGAAGCAAAGGTTTAGGAGCAAGTATGGCAGATGTAACCGTCGCGCAATTCGCTGAGGTGCTCAAGGTTCCGGTCGACCGGTTGCTGCAGCAGCTCGACCAGGCCGGCATCAAGGTCGACGGCGCCGAAGACATGATCAGCGAAGATGCCAAACACGACCTGTTGTCGCATCTGCGCCGTAGCCACGGTCACGACGAATCGCAAGCCGATGCCGCGCCGCGCAAGATCACTCTGCGCCGCAAGTCGCAGTCGGAGCTGAAGCTGGCCAGTCCGCAGGGACGGGCGCGGACGGTGAATGTCGAGGTGCGCAGCAAGCGCACCTACGTCAAGCGCGAGGTTCTGGAGGATCAGGCGCGCCATCAACAGGAAGAAATCGACAAGCTGCGCGAAACCGAAGAGCAGGCCAAGGCCGCGCTCGAGCGGGTCGAGAACGAGCGCCTGGAGAAGGAGCGTCAGGATAAGGAGCGCCTCGAGGAGGAAAGCCGCCGCCGCAGCGACGAGGAGAATCGCAAGCGCACCGCTGAGGAAGAGGCTCGCCGCGCCGCCGAACTCCAAGCCCGCGAACTCGCCGAGCGGGAACGCAAGTCTGCCGCCGCAAAACCCGGCAAGGCATCGCGCGAGGTGGTGGACGACAAGGCGACCCGCTATGGCCGGCAGGAACTGCACATCGTCGGGGATGTAAGTTCCCGGCACAAGAAGAAGAAATCGCGGGATGGCCGCCGGCGTTCCATGGGCGGGGAAGCGGATACCAAACACGCTTTTGAGATGCCGACCGCGCGCGTCGTGCGCGAAGTGGCGATCGGCGAGGCCATGACGGTCGGGGAATTGGCGCAGAAGATGGCGGTGAAGGCCACCGAAGTTATCAAGGTCATGATGAACATGGGTGTCATGGCGACGATCAATCAAATGATCGAGCAGGACACCGCCGTGCTGGTGGTCGAGGAGATGGGCCACACGGCCGTGCTGCGCAAGGAAAATATCATCGAGGATGATTTGCAAGGCGAGGCGGATTCCTCGTTCGAGGTGTTGCCGCGTCCGCCCGTGGTGACGGTCATGGGCCATGTCGATCACGGCAAAACCTCGCTGCTTGACTACATCCGGCGCACCAAGGTAGCGGCGGGCGAAGCGGGCGGCATCACGCAGCATATCGGCGCCTACCACGTAGAGACCGCCAAGGGCATGGTGACCTTTCTCGATACCCCGGGCCACGCGGCCTTTACCTCGATGCGCGCGCGCGGCGCGCAAGTCACCGACATCGTGATTTTGGTGGTGGGTGCCGACGACGGCGTCATGCCGCAGACGGTGGAAGCGATTCAGCATGCGCAGGCTGCCAAGGTGCCCATCGTTGTCGCGCTCAACAAGATGGACAAGCCGGAGGCGGATGCGGAGAAGGTCAAGCAAGAACTCACCAAGTACGGCGTGATTCCGGAAGAGTGGGGCGGGGAGAACATCTTCGTTCCTGTGTCGGCGCGAACCGGGCAGGGCGTCGATCAATTGCTCGACAGTATTTTGCTGCAAGCCGAGGTGCTCGAGTTGAAAGCGCCGACCGCGGGTCTCGCGGCCGGCTATGTCATCGAGTCGAGTCTTGAGAAGGGCCGCGGTGCAGTGGCGACGGTGCTGGTGCTGCGGGGCACTCTGAAGCTCGGCGATCCGTTGTTGATCGGCCAGGAATTCGGCCGGGTGCGTGCGCTATTCGATGAGGCCGGTCATCCCGTCGAGACCGCCGGTCCGTCTATGCCGGTGGTGGTGCTGGGCCTGTCGGGGGCTCCCAATGCCGGCGACGAACTGCTGGTGGTCGAGAGCGAACGCAAGGCCCGAGAGGTGGCAACGCATCGTCAATCTAAATCGCGCGACGTCAAGCTCGCGCAGAAAGCCACCAATATGCAGGATGTGTTCTCGACCATGGGCGAGAGCAAGGCCGATTTGGTGCAGCTGCTGGTGAAGGCCGACGTTCAGGGCAGCGCCGAGGCGCTGCGCGATTCGCTGAATGGTTTGTCAACCGGCGAAGTGGCGGTGAACATCGTCGCCTCCGGGGTCGGCGGCCTTACCGAATCCGACGTGACGTTGGCGGCCGCGTCCAAGGCGCGGATCATCGCCTTCAATGTGCGTGGCGATGCGGCGGCGCGCGCCGCCATCAAGGAACATGGCGTCGATGTTCGCTACTACAGCATCATTTACGAAGCCATCGACGACATCAAAGCCGTACTCACCGGCATGCTGTCCCCGGAGGTCAAGGAATCCATCGTTGGGCTTGCAGAAGTGCGCAGCGTGTTCCGTTCCAGCAAGTTCGGCACGGTGGCCGGATGCATGGTGATCGACGGCTACGTGCGCCGCAATTTCCCGATCCGCGTATTGCGCAATAACGTTGTCATCTTCGAGGGCGCGTTGGAATCCTTGAAGCGATTCAAGGACGATGTCACGGAAGTGCGCGCCGGCACCGAGTGCGGAATTGGGGTTAAGAACTACAACGATGTACAGGAAGGCGACCAGATCGAGTGCTATTCACGTGTCGAAGTTGCCCGCACCCTTTAAAACAATCTTGGATGGGGTCGCTTCGACCCCGTTGAGCGTGGCGCGCAGCGCCTGAAGAGTATGGCCAAAGACAACCCACGGGCCCGGCGATTGGGCGAGCAGATCCAGCGCGAGCTGACGGATCTATTGCGCCGAGACGTCAAGGATCAGCGCATCGGTAACGTCACGATCACGGCTGTGAATGTCACGGGCGACTTGCGCACGGCGCGCGTTTATTACCTGGTGTTCGGCAAAGAAGGAGCGGATCCGAAGGTGCAGCGCGGCTTGGAGAGTGCCGCGGGGTTTCTGCGCAATGCATTGTCGAAGTCGCTGATGATCCGCTACACGCCGACGTTGAGCTTCGAATTGGATACCTCGATTGAACACGGCGTGCGCTTGACCCAGTTGATCGACTCCCTGCACAAGCCCGCGCCCGGCGGCGGCCAGGAGCAGGGCGCCGATGAGCACGATCACGTGATCGACGAGGGTTAGCGTCGGTGCCCGCCGATATCCACGGGATCTTATTGCTGGACAAGCCGCTGAATCTAAGTTCGGCTGGGGCAGTCGCCCGCGTCAAACGTCTGTTCAATGCCCGCAAGGCGGGGCATACCGGATCGCTCGATCCGCTCGCCTCGGGGATGCTACCTATATGCTTCGGCGAGGCGACCAAGTTCGGCGCGCAACTACTGGAGGCCGACAAGACCTACCGTGTGATGGTGCGTCTCGGCGAGCGCACACCGAGCGCGGACCGCGAATCGGCGGTCATCGAATCGCGCGAGCTGCCGCCCTTTACCGAGCAGCAATTGCGCGCGTCCTTGGCCGCGTTTCCGCGCGACTACCAGCAAATTCCGCCCATGCATTCGGCGCTCAAGCAGGATGGTAAACCCCTGTACGAATACGCGCGCGCAGGCATTGTGCGCGAGCGCGCCGCGCGCGCCATCATCATCCGCGATATGCAATTGCTCGAGTGGCGGGCCCCGGATCTGTCCTTCGATGTGCGCTGCACGAAAGGCGCCTACATTCGCGTGCTGGCCGAGGACCTGGCAGCACAATTGGGTACTATCGGTCACCTCGCGGCGTTGCGCCGGCTGGCCGTGGCACCTTTCCCCGCCGAGCCGCAATGGTCGTTCGAGGCGTTGGAGTCCATGAGCATGACGCAGCGCCACGAAGTGCTGCTGCCGGTCGATGCTGCGCTGTACGCTTGGCGCCGATTTGATCTGCCGGCCTGGGGCGTTGGTGCATTTCGGCAGGGTCAGACGGTCCTGGCGCCCGTTGAGGCCCCGGGAACGGCGCGTATCTATGCGGATGGCCTGGGGTTTCTCGGTTTGGGCGAATTTGAGGCGGGCAGCCTCAAGCCGCTGCGACTTATTTCATCTGCCGCTAATCGTGCTTGAGGGCGGGTGCCGCGACGCGTACAATGCGCGCCTTCTTAAAAGGTCTAAGTTATTGATTGAGGTTTGATTTCAATGCCACTTACTCGTGAAGAAAAGACGGGCGTCGTCGGTAAATTCCAGCGCAGCGCGCAAGACACCGGGTCCCCCGAAGTTCAAATTGCCTTGTTGTCCGAGCGCATTAACGGCTTGAGTCAGCATTTCACCACGCACAAAGCCGACCATGCATCGCGTCGCGGACTGCTCAAGATGGTCAATCAGCGCCGCAAGCTGCTCGACTACCTGAAGAGCAGAACGCCGGACAAGTATGCGCAATTAGTCGAACGCTTAGGGTTACGCCGCTAACAGGCTCCGCTGCAGGCGCGCATGTTGGCGCCTGCGTCCATCATTTCCGACACGCAAAGGGGCTCCACGTGGGCGCTATCAAAAAAAGTTTTCAATATGGTGATCACACGGTAACCATCGAGACCGGTGAGTTGGCTCGTCAAGCCGACGGCGCCGTCCTGGTCACCATGAGCGAGACCGTCGTTCTCGTCACAGCAGTGGGTCTGAAGAAGGCGACACCCGGACGCGATTTCTTCCCGCTCACCGTCAACTATCAAGAGAAGACCTACGCGGCGGGCCGCATCCCCGGCGGATTCTTCAAGCGTGAGGGCCGCCCCACCGAGAAGGAAACTCTGACCTCCCGACTGATCGATCGGCCGATACGGCCGCTGTTTCCGGAAGGCTTCATCAACGACGTGCAAGTCGTCGCTTCGGTAATATCCGTGAATGCAGAGGTGGATCCGGATATTGCATCGCTGCTCGGCGCTTCCGCTGCGCTAGCCATTTCCGGCATGCCATTCATGGGTCCGGTGGGCGCCGCGCGCGTCGGCTACCTGGACGGGAAGTACATCCTGAATCCCACGACTTCACAATTGGCGCAGTCCAAGCTCGATCTGGTGGTTGCCGGAACCGAGGAAGGCGTGCTGATGGTGGAATCGGAAGCCGACGGCCTCAATGAAGAAGTTATGCTCGGCGCAGTCATGTTCGGACACGAACAGATGCAGACCGCCATCAAGGCCATCAATGAACTTGCGGCGGAAGCCGGCAAGCCCAAATGGGCATGGGCAGCGCCGGAAGCGAATCTCGAACTGAAAAAAGCAGTCGCCGATTTCGCCGAAAAGAATCTCTCCGCCGCCTATGCAGTGACCGAAAAACAGCAGCGCTACGCGAAAATCAAGGAAGTCAAAGCCGCTGCAGTAGAAGCGTTGACGAAAGCCGATGCGGGCGCTGCGGCGAAATTTACCGCCGATCAAATCGGCGCGGAATTCGCCAATCTGGAATATCGGCTGGTGCGCGAAAAGATTCTCGGCGGCCATCCGCGCATCGACGGGCGCGATACGAAAACCGTGCGCGGCATCAGCATCCGCACCGGTGTACTGGCGCGAACTCACGGCTCGGCGCTGTTTACCCGCGGCGAAACGCAGGCGTTGGTGGTCACCACCTTGGGCACCGGGCGCGATGCGCAGATCATCGATGGCCTCACGGGCGAGCGCAAAGAACCGTTCATGCTGCACTACAATTTTCCGCCGTTCAGCGTCGGCGAGACCGGCATGATGGGATCGCCCAAGCGCCGAGAAATCGGCCACGGCAACCTCGCCAAGCGCGGCGTGAAAGCAGTCATGCCGGGCGTCGAAAAATTCCCCTACGTCATCCGCGTGGTGTCGGAGATCCTAGAATCCAACGGTTCCAGCTCCATGGCTTCGGTGTGCGGCACCAGTCTCGCGCTGATGGACGCCGGCGTGCCGATTAAGGCGCCGGTCGCCGGCGTCGCGATGGGCCTGGTCAAGGAGGGCGATCGCTTCAAGGTATTGACGGATATTCTGGGCGACGAGGATCACCTCGGCGATATGGATTTCAAGGTGGCAGGCACCAAGGACGGCATCACCGCCCTGCAAATGGACATCAAGATCACGAGCATCACGCGCGAGATCATGAGAGTGGCGCTGGATCAGGCGCGTGACGGCCGTTTGCATATCTTGGACGAGATGAACAAGGTTCTCTCCAAGCCGCGCGAGAACATGTCCGAGTGGGCGCCCACTATCATTACGCTGAAGATTGACCCGGAGAAGATCCGCGATGTCATCGGTAAGGGCGGCGCCGTCATTCGTCAGATCACCGAGGAAACCGGCACGTCGATCGACATCGAGAACGACGGCACGGTGAAAATCGCCTCGGTGCAGGGTGCCGCGGGGCGCGAAGCGCAGCGCCGCATCGAATTGATCACCGCCGATGTGGAAGTGGGGCGGATCTACGAGGGCAAGGTCGCGCGGCTCATGGACTTCGGGGCTTTCGTCACCATTCTCCCGGGCCGCGACGGACTGGTACACATCTCGCAGATTTCCGAAGAGCGGGTGGAGCGCGTCGGCGACAAGCTCAAGGAAGGCGATGTGGTGCGCGTCAAGGTTCTCGAGGTGGATCGGCAGGGGCGCGTGCGTTTGTCCATGCGCAACGTCGACGCGGCCTAGGCCGCGCGGTTGCGCTTGGCGATAGCCTCGGCGATAGCCTCGGCGATAGCCTCGGCGACAGCTTGGGCGCGCACCTCGGCGCGCGAACCTTCGTCTAGCCGTCGCTGGCTACAGTCGAGGTGATGCGTGGGCGGGGCTGCTCGCCGCCGGCCAAGGTTTTCACGCGCTCACGAAGCTGCGGCGTCTGGGCCGCCTGCGGTTGCTGGCTCAATACCTGCCTGAGGCTCACATCCAAGTGGGAACTCACCGGGCCTTGGCTTGGGGTGCCGTAGGCGCGAATGACGCCGACCATAAATTCCTGACTCAAGATGGGCTCGGCGAGGTGTTCCTGCTCAGCAATGACCTGCAGCAGAATACTGCGCGTAATGTCGGCATTGTTTTTTTTGTCGACGACGACGAAGTCAATCCTCTCGACGACCAGGCGCCGCACATCTGCCAAGGTGATGTAGCGGCTTTCGACGGTGTCATAGAGGCGACGATTTGGATACTTCTTAATCACTCGCGGTTCGCTCATGGGGCTCCTCGCTCGTGTCGGCCGACGCGTCGCCGGAAGATGCCGGTTCGTGCCAGTCCACGCTTGACCGTTTCCTAGTTACAGCTTGAAAGAATAGCGCAATGCAGCGCCAAGGCAAATCGGCATTTTTTCCTATAGTTATTAGCTGTTTACGCGCAGACTAAGGCGTTTTGGGACCCTGTTGATGTCCCACTGGGGCAGCGCCCAACTCCAGGCTTCCTCAACCGTGGCCGATTGCAGGGATTTCGGGGGAGTGAGCCCGAGCAGGGAAAAGACCGAAACAAGCTGCGGCAGCGGCGAATCTGCCCGCAACTGCACGCTGCGCTGGGATTTGGCGAGTTTGCCGCCATTCGGTTCCGTGAGCACCGGAATGTGGGCATAGGCAGGCTGCGCAATCCCCAGAATGCGCTGCAGGGCTATTTGGCGGGGCGTGTTGTCGAGCAGGTCTGCGCCGCGCACGATGTGTGTGATTCCCTGCTCGGCATCATCGACCACGACCCCCAGCACGTAGGCAACGATTTGATCGCGGCGCTTCAGAATGATGTCGCCGACCGCGCCGGACACATCCTGGCGATATCTGCCCTGAATACGGTCGTCAAAGATGACTTGGCCCGGTTCGATGCGCAGCCGCGTCGCGCTCGGCGTGCCGGACGAGAGCGCGCGTCCGCGGCATATGCCGGGGTAGCGCAATTCGTCCTCCAGCAGCATGCGGCTGCAGCTGCATGCAAACGTCAAGTCGCGAGCCTGCAAGATTTGCAGCGCGGACTCATAGCGCTCGTTGCGCTCTGATTGACGCGCGACGCTGCCGTCCCATTCAAATCCGAACCTTTCCAAGGTGCTCAAGATGCCCGCGGCCGAGCCCGGCACCTCTCTCGGTCGATCGAGGTCCTCGATTCGCACGACCCAGCGTCCGCCATGCGCTCGGGCATCAAGATAGCTGGCGGCCGCCGCGTACAGCGAGCCTAAGTGCAGGTCGCCCGACGGCGTCGGCGCGAAGCGGCCGACGTAGGGTCGCTTATCGGTAGCGGTCGTCGCGGTCGCCGTACTGCTTTTCGCGGCGCTCGCGCCGCTCCTGGGCTTCCACCGACAAGGTGGCGACAGGCCGTGCTTCCAAACGCTTGATGCCTATTTCCTCGCCGGTCTCCAAACAGTAGCCGTACGAGCCGTCCTCAATACGCTTCAAGGCCTCATCAATCTTGCGAATCAACTTACGCTCGCGATCGCGCGTCCGCAGCTCGAGACTGAATTCTTCTTCTTGCGTGGCTCTGTCATTCGGATCCGGAAAGTTCGCGGCCTCGTCCTTCATGTGCAGAACGGTGCGGTCGACTTCGACCATCAGATCGCGCTTCCAGTTTTGCAGTATGCGAGCGAAGTGCTCCAACTGCTCCTTGTTCATGTACTGCTCGCCGCGCCGCGCGATATACGGCTTTACGTTGCGCGGACCCGCCAACAAGCTGGCGCTGGCCATGGGATCGCCGTCGCCTTCCTCGTCGTTTTGCAGCAGGCGCGGCATAACCAGCGGGCGAGGGTCGAATTTCAGCGGCGTAACCTTTTCCGCGGCGGCGCGTACCGCAGCCGGAATCGTCGCGGCCGGGGGCTTCGATGCCGTGGTTTTCGCGTGCGGTGCTTTGATGATCGCCGGCTTTGCGGCCACCGGTTTTGCAATCGCCGACTTGGGCGTGGGTTTTGCGGTCGTGGGCTTGGGTGTCGGTTTGACTACGGTTTTGTTCGGTTTCACTGTTACCTTCGATGTGGCGATGGGCTTTGCTTTCGCAGGCGGCCGCGCCGCCTTTTTAGGAGCGGCTGCTTTATGAGTCGCTTTTTTTGGTGTCGCCTTACCTGGCCGCTTAGCCGCTTTATTCGGTTTCTTCGAGGGCATTTGAATTTTCCGCCTCCTAACGAAAGAGCGCGCGATTATACCGACGCAATCAGGCCTGTACAGAGCGCAGGCACAACATATTTTCGTATTCTAAGCCTATGATTGGGAAGCAAAACCCCGAATGCGTCGGGTAATGCCTTAGGGGGCCCCCGCCCGCCGGCCGCTAGGGTAGCGTCACAGCCCCGGCGCCGACCCAGCCGGCGGCTCGGTGTTCGGCCACCACACTGGTGTAAATGCCCCCGCGCACGTTGAATTTGGCCAAAAGCCGCATGAAACGGGGCGCCGTCGCCGCCGCCAAATCACGCAGTATTTCGTTGGTGACACTCTCGTGGAAAGCGCCTCGGCTGCGGAACGACCAAATGTAGAGCTTCAGGGACTTCAATTCGACGCAGCGCTCGTTGGGCACGTACTCGAGTTCCAGGGTGGCAAAGTCCGGCTGGCCGGTCTTCGGGCACAGGCAGCTAAACTCGGGGATCACCATGCGAATCGTGTAGTCCCGCTCGGGCGCCGGATTCGCAAAAGTCTCGAGGTGGGTGTTCGGTTCGGTCATGGATGGAACGGGGTGACATTTCCCGGGGCTTCACGAAAGTGACGATTACTTTACACTACGCGCCAAGTAGTAAGCCACGCACCGGCTGGAACTTAAGGTCACATCAGAATGCGCTTAACCAAACTCAAGATCGCCGGCTTCAAGTCCTTCGTTGATCCGACCACGGTCACCTTTCCTAGCAGTTTGACCGGCGTCGTGGGTCCAAACGGCTGCGGCAAGTCGAACATCATCGACGCGGTGCGTTGGGTCATGGGGGAGATCTCGGCCAAGCATTTGCGCGGCGAATCGATGGCCGACGTGATCTTCAACGGCTCTTCGTCCCGCAAGCCGCTCGGCGCCGCCTCCGTGGAACTGGTGTTCGACAACGCCGATGGGAAGATCGGCGGACCCTACGCGAACTACAACGAAGTGGCGCTGCGCCGCGCCGTCAGCCGCGACGGAACCTCCGATTATTTCATCAACGGTCTGAAGGTACGGCGCAAGGACATCACGCAGCTGTTTCTCGGCACAGGCTTGGGAACTCGCAGCTACGCCATCATCGAGCAAGGCATGATTTCGCGCGTCATCGAGGCGCGGCCGGACGATTTGCGCGCATTTTTGGAGGAAGCGGCCGGCATCTCCCGCTACAAGGAGCGGCGGCGCGAAACCGAAAGCCGCATCGGCCATACGCGCGAGAATTTGGATCGTCTCAACGATTTGCGCGAGGAGGTGGAAAAGCAGATTCGCCACTTGCAGCGCCAAGCGGCCACGGCGCGGCGCTACCAGGCGCTCAAGGAGGAGGAGCGCAAGCTGCTTGCGGAATTACTGGCATTGCGCCTGCAGAGTCTCGATGCCGAGGCGGGCCTTCGCGATGCGGCCACATCGGCCTGCGAAACGGCGGCGCAGGCCGTGCTCGCGGATCTGCGCGAAGCCGAGGCGCAAATCGAGCGGGTTCGCGCCGAGCAGTCCTCCAAGGCCGACTCCTTGAGTGCGGTCCAGGCACGCTACTACGAAGCCGGTGCCGAAGTGACGCGGATCGAACAGAGCATTCAGTACACGCGCGAATTGCGTCAGCGGCAGCGCGCCGATTTGGATCAGGTCCTCTCCCAGGTTGCCGACCTGGCCGGCGTCATGCAGCGTGATCGCGCGCAACTCGAATCGCTATCTCAGGAGCTGGGGATCATGGTGCCCGGTCTCGACGCCGCCCACGATCGCGAGCGCTCTGCAGCGCAGTCGCTGGAACGCTGCGAGTTGGCGCTGGCATCCTGGCAAGCCTCCTGGGATGCGCATGCTCAAGCCGTTGCACTGGGACAGCGCGAAACTCAAGTCGAGCGCGCGCGCATCGAGCAATTGGAAAGTCAGCAGCGGCGCATGCTGCAGCAGCAGGAACGCCTGGAGGGCGAACGCTCCACGTACGCGGAGCTGCAGCCGCCGGTGGCATTGGAGACCTTGGCGCAGCATGCGGAAGTGGCCCGCGAAGCGAGCGCACAGGCGGCGACCGAGCTGCAGGCGTTGCTGATGGAGCTCTCCTCCACCAAGGAGCGCGAGCGGGAGCAGAGCCAAGCACTGCATGCGCTGCGAGCACGATTGCAGCAGGCGCAAGGGGTGCAAGTCTCGACCGAGGCGTTGCAGCAGGCCGCGCTCGGCAAGGCGGCCGGCAAGGTGACGCAGTGGCTGAAGTCCCAATCACTTGATGCTCAGCCGCGGGTGGGACAACAGCTGCGGGTCGATAAGGGCTGGGACCGCGCAGTCGAAACGGTGTTGGGATCGTATCTGGAGGCGGTGTGCGTCGACGGCTTGGATAGCGTGACGGACCTGCTCGCAAGTTTCGACGGCGGCCACTTGGCGGTGGTGAGCACCGCCGATTTCCCCATTGCGGCGCGCAACGCCGCCTCGCTGCAGGCAAAGGTGCAGGGCGCCACGCTGCTCGGCTCGGTGCTCTCATCGGTGTATACGGCGGACACCTTGGCCGAGGCGCTCAGTCTGCGGCGCGGGCTTGCCGCCGGCGAATCGGTGGTGACGCGCGACGGAATTTGGCTGGGCAGGGATTGGCTGCGCGTATCGCGCGATGCGGATCCGCACACCGGCGTGATCGAGCGCGAAGAAAGCCTGCGGGAAATTCGCGCGCAAGTCGGCGCGCTCGAGGGCGAGCTCAAAGAGCTGGAACAGCGCCTGGAGCGCACGCGAGAGCTTGCCCGCGACCATGAAGATCGGCGCGAGCGCTTCCAGACGGATGTCAACCGCTTGCACCGTGAACAAGTCGATCGGTATGCCGAGTTGAGTGCTGCGCAAGCCCGCACCGCCGATGCTGCCCGGCGCTTGCAGCAGCTTGAAACCGAGCTCGCCGACGTGGGCACGGAACTGACGCGCAGCGGCGCCGAATTGCGTGCCGCGCGGGGACGAATGGAAACCGCCATCGACGCACTCGCGGCGCTCGAGCCGCAGCGCATCGAGCTCGAGCAAGAACGCGAGCGCATGCGCGCGGAATTGAGCGAGGCGCGCACGGCGGCCGGCAGCGCTCAACAGGCGGCGCGGGATTTGGCTGTGCAAGTGGAGTCGCGACGCTCCTCGCACAGCGGCTTAGGTTTGACGCTGGCGCGAGTGGACAAGCAGCTGGAGGATTTGGAGGCACGCCGCCTGGAGTTGGCGACGCAGCTGGCGCAGGGCGATGCGCCGCTCGCCGCTGCGCAGGCCGATCTGGAGCGCTCATTGCAAACGCGTGCGCAGATCGACGGAGAGTTACAGGCCGCGAGGCTGGCCTGCGAGGAGTTGGACGCCCTGTTGCGCGAGCGCGATGCGGCTCGTCTTGCCGTCGAACAACGCGTGGAGGTTTCGCGCGCGAAGCTCGATGAGGCCCGCTTGGCCGCCCAACAAGTGCGGGTGCGGCGCGAGGGCGTTGCCGAACAGTTCGCCGCCACTAATTTCGATTTCGCCGCGCTGGCCGCGCAGATTGCCCAGGAAGCCACTGTAGAGAGCTGGGAGAGCCAGCTCGAGGAAACCAAGGGGAAGATTGAGCGGCTCGGACAGGTCAATCTTGCCGCTATCGGTGAATTCAAGGAAACCTCCGAACGTAAGGAGTATCTGGACCGGCAGTGCAAGGATTTGACCGACGCACTGGAGACACTCGAATCGGCGATGCGCAAGATCGATCGGGAGACGCGCACGCGATTTCAGGACACCTTTGACCGGGTCAACGCCGGTTTGAAGGAGAAATTTCCACGTCTTTTCGGCGGTGGGCATGCCTATTTGGAGTTGACCGGCGAGGAGTCCGCGGTGGCCGGCGTATCGGTCATGGCGCGTCCGCCGGGTAAGCGCAACAGCACGATCAGCCAGCTCTCGGGCGGTGAAAAAGCGTTGACGGCGGTGGCATTGGTGTTTGCCATTTTTGACCTGAATCCTGCGCCTTTTTGCCTGCTGGACGAGGTGGACGCGCCCCTCGATGAGAACAACGTGGGCCGCTTCTGCGACATCGTGCGCGACATGTCGCGCAGCGTGCAGTTCATATTCATTACGCACAACAAGAGCACCATGGAGATGGCATCGCAGCTGGTCGGCGTCACCATGAATGAGCCGGGTGTGTCTCGCTTGGTAGCCGTTGATGTCGACGAAGCCGTGCGCATGGCGGCCATGTAGCCGCACCGCATGGCTGCCGAGCTTCGTTGGATTCTATTGGGATTGAGCCTGGCGCTGCTCGGCGGCATTTGGTGGTGGGGCGCGCGCCGCTCCGCCCAGGCGCCGGGGAACGCCGAGCTTCGCGAAACCAAGCCCAGCCCCGAGCCGCCGCGCCGTGAACCCGCCGCTGAGGAATTTCGCGCAGAACCTGAAGCGCTGTCTGCGCCGCGAAGCCGCGACTGGGCACCGCCCTATGAACCTCTGAGCATTCGAACCGCCGACTATGACCGGGTGCCGAATCTGGATGGTCCCATGATGGTGAACGCCGACCCGGCTCCCAGTGGGGGACATTCGGCAGCGGCTCAATCCGAGCCCGTGCCGGCAATATCGCCGGAGCCTCTCAACCAGGGCGCAGCCGCCGCGGCGCAGGTTCCCAATGCCAGCGAGCAACAAAAAATCGTGACCATTCGAGTCTGTGCGGCCGGAGAAGTGCGCTGGCCGGGAGCCGCGCTGCTGGCTGCTCTGGAGTTGCACGGCCTCGCCTATGGGCGCTACCAGGTTTTTCACCGCAGGCACGTCGACGGGCGCAGCTTGTTTTGCGTTGCCAGCTTGATCGAACCGGGCACTTTCGATGTGACACGCATGGCCGCAGAGGAGTTCCGCGGCGTCACGCTGTTTGCGGTATTGCCAGGACCGCTCGAGCCTCTGCAAGCGATCGATGAGCTGCTCGCCGCGGCACGGGGCCTCGCGCTCGAGCTGTCCGGCATGGTTCAGGACGCCAAGGGCATGCCCCTATCGCCGCAGCGGGCGGCCGCGCTGCGCGAGGACGTGGCACGCTTCCAGGCCGCGTTGCACTAGGTGTGCGCGCAGCCGACACTCGGTCCCCCTAAGCAAGCGCAGGCGCGCGTGGCTGCGCTGCGCGAATTGCTGGACCGCTACAACTACCGCTACCACGCCCTCGATGATCCTGAGGTTCCGGACGCCGAATACGATCGGCTCATGCAGGAGCTGCGCGCGCTGGAGAACAAGTATCCGGAATTGCTGAGTGCCGAATCGCCCACGCAACGGGTGGGCGCCGCGCCGATTTCCGCATTTGGTGCGGTCAAGCACCGCGTGGCGATGCTGTCTTTGGATAATGCCTTCCTCGACGAAGAGGTTCTCGATTTCGATCGGCGCATTCATGAACGTCTGTCGCTGGAAGGAGCCGTTCGCTACTCGGCCGAACCAAAATTGGATGGCCTGGCGATTAGCGCACGCTACGAAAATGGCGTGTTCGTGCAGGGCGCGACGCGCGGTGACGGGGAAACCGGCGAGGACATTACCCAGAACCTAAGGACCATCAAGGCGCTGCCGCTGAAGATACGCAGCAACAAGCCGCCGCGCGTGCTCGAAGTACGCGGCGAGGTGTTCATGCCGTTCGCCGGCTTCAAGCGCTTCAATGAAGAGGCCGTGAGCCGCGGCGAGAAAATTTTCGTCAACCCGCGCAACGCGGCGGCGGGCAGTCTGCGCCAGTTGGATCCGCGCATCACCGCAGCGCGGCCGCTCGACCTGTTCATTTATGGAGTCGGGGCCTTCGAAGGCGGCAAGCTTCCCGCGCAGCAAAGTGAGATGCTCAAGGAGTTGCGCCGGCTGGGATTCAAAATCTGTCCGCAATCCCGTGTCGTGGAGTCCATCGAAGGTTGCCTCGAGTACTACCGCGAAATCGGCGCGGCGCGCGCGCATCTGCCGTACCAAATCGATGGCGTGGTGTACAAGGTGGATGATGTGGACTGGCAGCGCCAACTGGGCTTCATCTCGCGGGCGCCACGCTGGGCAATCGCGCACAAGTTCCCGGCCGAGGAGGCCTTGACGGTGGTGCGCGGCATTGAATTTCAGGTGGGCCGTACCGGCGCGCTGACCCCGGTGGCGCGGTTGGAACCGGTGTTCGTGGGCGGCGTCACGGTCAGCAATGCCACCTTGCACAACATGGATGAATTGATTCGCAAGGACGTACGTGTCGGCGATACCGTGGTCATTCGCCGCGCCGGTGATGTGATCCCGGAAGTCGCGCGCGTCGTGCCGGAACGCCGGCTCCCGGGCGCATCGCTGGTGAGCCTCCCCAAGGTCTGTCCGATATGCGGCTCGCCGGTGGTGCGAGAGGCCGACCAGGCGGTCGCGCGCTGCAGCGGCAAGCGCCGCTGCGCGGCGCAGCGCAAGGGTGAAATCATTCATTTCGCCTCGCGCCGCGCGATGGACATCCAGGGGCTCGGCGACAAGCTGGTGGAGCAGTTGGTCGATCGGGATTGGACCAAGACGCCTGCGGACCTGTTTGCTCTGCAAACAGCGCAGTTGGCGACGCTCGAGCGCATGGGAGAGAAATCCGCACAGAAATTGCATGCGGCCATCGAAGCGGCGAAGCGCACCACACTGGCGCGTTTTCTGTACGCGCTCGGCATTCGCGACGTCGGCGAGGCGACGGCGCTGGCCTTGGCGCAGCACTTCTCGAATATCGCCCCGTTGCGCCAAGCCGACGAGGAGCAGATCCAGGCCGTACCCGACGTGGGACCGGTGGTCGCGAAGCAAGTGGCGGATTACTTTCGCGATGCCGAAAATGCCGCCGTGGTCGATCGGTTGCTGGCGGCCGGCATCAGTTGGCCGGCAACGTCGCCGGCCAGCGCGAGCAGTGCGCTGCATGGCAAGGTTTTCGTGCTCACGGGTACGCTTGAGTCGCTGACGCGGGATGCCGCGACGCAAGCCGTTTTGCAGCGCGGCGGGAAAGTCGCCGGCAGTGTCTCGAAAAAAACCGATTACGTGGTAGCAGGCGCGGAGGCGGGATCGAAGCTGAAGAAGGCCGAGCAGCTTGGCGTTAAAGTTCTTCGCGAAGCGGCATTTTTGAAGCTATTGAAAACGTAGCGGATTCCAAATGGAATCCGCTACGCACGGTGGGCTACAGCGTCTTGTCTATTTTGGCGGTTTTCTTCAGGCTTTCCACATAGGCCTGTAGTTTCTTCTGGATCACGCCGTTGGCGACCTGCTGCTTGACCTTGTCGAACGGCGGCGGCGCCACTTCGCGGGTGTCCAGCAGTTTGATCACGTGCCAGCCGAATTGCGTTTGCACCGGCGTGGAGGTCAATTCACCCTTTTTCAGCATTTTGACGGCCTCGGCGAATGGCTTGGCCATGCGCGCCAGCGTGAACCAACCCAGATCACCGCCGTTTGCCTTGGAGCTGTCCGTCGAATCCGCCTTGGCCACATCTTCAAACTTCGCGCCGCCCTTGAGTTTCTTGATGATCGCCTCGGCCTGTTCCTTGGTGGGCACCAAGATGTGCTCGGCGTGGTATTCGGTCTTGTCGATCGTGGCAATGTCGCTGTCGTATTCGGCTTGCAATTCCGCGTCCGTGGGCTCCTTGCCCTTCAAGTAGTTCTGCGACTCGGCATCCGCCAGTACCCGCATGCGCAGTACGGCCAGCCGCGCGGTCACGTCCGGATTCTTGTCCTGCCCGTCCTTCCCGGCCTGCAGCGCCAGCAATTGCATGCTGATCATTTCGTCGAGCACTTGATTGCGCTGCTCGGCGGTGAGTTCGGTGGTCGGCCGGCCTTGCAGCAGGCTCTTGAGGTAGATCTCGTATTCAACGCGTGAAATGGGCGCGCCATCAATCGTGGCGACAGGCGCCACCACCGGGGCCGCGGGGGCCGCCGCAGGCGCCGCCGCTTGCTGCTCTTTTCCGCAGGCCGTCATCAACACGAGAACACTGGTCACGATGGACACACGGGTCCAGGGTGTACTCAAAAATTGGGTCATTGTTTTCCTCTAAGCATAAAAGGCGACTCTGGCCGAAGGCCGACGCGCCCGGGGGCGGCAGTTTAGCCTTAACGCTGCTATCTCACCAATTTTTATGCAGTTTCCGGGCGTGCGCCGCGGATGCTGCGACGCAGCAGCCCGCATGGTTCGTGCGTCAGTCGGGGCTGAGCGCCTCGATGGCCAGCGCGTGTATATCGCTGTGCAAGAGGTCGTCGACCGCTGCGTACACCAATCGATGCCGCGCGAGGGCCGGCACGCCGCGGAACGCCTCGGCCACGATGCGCACGCGGAAGTGGCTCAGTCCTCCGGCGGCGCCGGCATGACCGGCGTGTAAGTGACTTTCGTCCTCGATGTCGAGCTGCGCCGGCGCGAATCGGCTCTCCAGTCGCTCACGCAGGCGTAGTGCGCGATTCTCGGGCGCGGGGTTTGCGGTCCTCGAAGCCAGCCAGAAGACTTGCGGAATCAAAAACAGCATGGTCGCGGCAGTGATGCCGAAGACCTTGAATTTTACCCACACCGCCTCGGTGAAATTATGTGCCACGTAGATATTCGCCGCCGCCAACAGTGCAAACCAGCCGGCCCACAAGCTGTTGATCAGCAGCCACGCACGAGATGAGATTCGCAGCGGCGCGTCGAAGGCCGTTTCGAGCATGCGCCGCACCAGCGGCTGTTTGCCGATCAGCATGCTGCCGAGAAAAGCGCCCGCGGTGAGCGCGAGCAGCACCGTGGGCTTCCATTGGATGAAGCGCCGGTCGTGCAGCAACAGTGTGGCGGCGCCGAGAACCACCACCACTGCCGCTGTGATGATGTGCATGGTTTTGAATGTTCCGGTGCGCAGCCGGTGCACTACCAGCACCAGCACACAGGCGAGCATCAGGGCCGCGGTCGCCCAGTAGATGTCCAGCAACTCGAAGGCAATAAAAAAAACGATCAGCGGCGACAATTCGAGTAGTTGATTCATCCGCGTATCATAGCCGACCAGATGAGCATCTATCTGCAACTGCATGCGGTATCCCCGCAGCGGCGCTATGTGCGCCAAGCCGTCGAAGCGCTGCGCGGCGGCGGCGTGATCGTCTACCCCACGGATTCCTGCTACGCCCTCGGATGTCACATCGGCGATAAGGCGGCGCTTGAACGTATTCGCGCCATACGCCAGACCGATCGCAACCATCATTTCACTTTGGTGTGCAGGGACCTCGCCGACGTCGGCAAGTACGCGCTGGTCGACAATTGGCAGTACCGGCTGCTGCGTGCCCATACGCCGGGTCCTTATACGTTTCTGCTCAAGGCGTCGCGCGAGACCCCGCGGCGCTTGAAGCATGAGCGGCGCGGCACCATCGGATTGCGCGTGCCGGATCACCCGGTCACTGAGATGATGCTGAGCGAACTGGGCGAGCCGCTCATGAGTTCAACGCTGCTGCTGCCCGGTGAAGATCTGCCGCGCACCGATGCCAAGGAGATTTACGAGCGGCTCGAACACAGCGTGGATCTGGTATTGGACGGCGGGAATTGCGGTTTGATACCTACCTCGGTCATCGATTTGTCCGGCGGCCATGCCGTCGTGGTGCGCGCCGGTCGCGGCGACCTGCGCCCCTTTGCGGCGGCCGCCCCCGTATAATGGCTCCGAGGGCGGGCGACTATGCTCGTAATACCTTTAAATAACGAGTGTAATCTTTGGATTTTAATGCATTTCTTTATAAGATTTCGATCTACGCAATCCCCGTGCTATATGCCATCACGCTGCATGAAGTGGCACACGGCTGGACGGCCAGGTACTTTGGAGACCGAACCGCCGAAATGCTTGGACGCTTGAGTTTGAACCCGCTGCGCCATATCGACCCGGTCGGTACCGTGATCGTTCCGGGATGTTTGCTGGCTCTGGGTTTGCCGCTGTTCGGCTGGGCACGGCCCGTGCCCGTGGCGATCAGCGCATTGCGCAGCCCGCGCCGGGCCGCAGTAATCGTGGCATTGGCGGGGCCGACGGCGAATATAGTGATGGCGCTGCTGTGGTGCGGAGTTTTGGGAGGGACCTTGCGTGTCGATGGCGGGGTGACTGTGAGAAGTTGGATCGTGGCCATGGCCCAGGCGGGAATCTTGGTCAATGTCGTGCTCGCCATCTTCAATCTTCTGCCGATCCCGCCGCTCGATGGAGGTCGCGTGCTCACCGGGCTGCTGCCCCCGCGCATCGGTGCGGGCTTCACCAAGCTCGAACCCGTTGGCGTGTTTATCATCCTGGGCTTATCGCTCGCGCACCTGTTCAGCTGGCTCTTTGACCCGACCTACAGGGCTATTGGTCAGATCATCAATGCGCTGTGGGTGGGGCCTTCGGCATGAGCGGAGCGATACAGAACCGGCGCGTACTGTCCGGCATGCGCCCGACCGGACAGTTGCACTTGGGCAACTATCACGGCGCGCTGAAGAATTGGATCGAACTGCAATACCAGTACGAATGCTACTTCTTTGTTGCCGATTGGCACGCATTGACCACCGGCTACGAGGACACCTCGAGGCTCGAGGAGAACACCTGGAGCATGGCCATCGACTGGCTCGCCGCGGGATTGAACCCTGGCGTCGCGACCTTATTCATCCAATCAAGAGTGCCCGAGCACGCGGAATTGCACCTGTTGTTGTCGATGATCACGCCGCTGGGCTGGCTGGAGCGCGTGCCCTCCTACAAGGATCAGCAAGCGCAACTGGCTGATCGGGATTTGAGCACGTACGGATTTCTGGGCTACCCGCTGCTGCAAAGCGCGGATATTCTGCTGTACCGATCGCAGTTCGTGCCGGTGGGCGAAGACCAAGTGGCGCATGTTGAAATTACTCGCGAGGTCGCGCGGCGCTTCAATCACATCTACGGCCGCGAGCCGGAATTCGAGCAAAAGGTCGAAAAGGCCATCAAGAGCTTAGGCTCGCGCAACTCCGCCGTGTATCGCGCGCATCGCAAGGAATTCCAAGAAAAGGGCGATGCCGAGGCGCTGGCCAAAGCTCGCGCGCTGGTCGAGGCGAATGCCCGCCTGACGGTAGCCGACCGCGATCGGCTGTTGGGTTTTCTCGAAGGCACGGGCATCTCGATCTTGCCCGAACCGGAGGCGCTGCTGACGGCAACGCCCAAGGTTCCGGGCCTGGATGGCCGCAAGATGTCCAAGTCCTACGGCAACACGATCGGCCTGCGCGAGGACACGGATTCCATCGTCAAGAAGCTCAAAGGCATGCAGACCGATCCGGCGCGCGTGCGGCGCACCGATCCGGGTTCTCCCGATAAATGTCCCGTCTGGGATCTGCACAAAATCTATTCCAGCGCCGAGACCCAGGCCTGGGTGCAGCAGGGTTGCCGCACCGCGGGAATCGGCTGCTTGGAGTGCAAGGCGCCGCTCATCGAGAAAATCGTCGAGGAGGTATCCGGCATCGCCAAGCGCGCTCAGGAGTTCGAAGAGAATCCGGATCTGGTACGCGGTATCATCGCCGAGGGGTGTGAGCGGGCGCGGGCGGTGGCGCGCGATACGCTGGATGCCGTCCGACAGGCAATGGCGATGAATTACCGATGAAACCCGATCTGAAGCTGGTTCAAAACGCTGCGCTGCCGGCGGTTGGTGTCGTTGCGCCGGCCCAAGCTGAAATGCCGTTTGCGGTCGTGGAGGGACAGCCCATCTCAGAGATGCCGCGAGATTTGTACATTCCGCCGCAAGCACTCGAAGTTTTTCTCGAGGCTTTCGAAGGGCCCCTCGACATGCTGCTGTATCTGATTCGGCGGCAGAATCTGGATATTCTGGACATTCCCATCGCGGAGATCACGCGCCAATACATGCGCTATATCGAGCTGATGCAGGTGCTGCAGCTCGAGCTGGCGGGCGAATACCTGCTGATGGCGGCGACGCTCGCGGAAGTCAAATCGCGCATGCTGCTGCCGCGGATCGGCGCTGATGATGCGGCCGATGAAGCGGATCCGCGCGCCGAGTTGGTGCGACGCCTGCAGGAATACGAACGCTTCAAGCGCGCCGCCGAAGGCATCGAACGCATGCCGCGGCTGGATCGCGATACCTGGGTTGCCTCGGCGGACTTGGCGGATCGAAAAGTCGTGCGCATTCCGCCGCAAGTGACGCTGCAGGAGATGCTGATTGCGTTTCAGGATGTTCTATCGCGCAGCGATATGTTCGCGCACCATCACGTGCAGCGCGAACCCTTGTCGGTGCGTCAGCGCATGACCGATGTACTGGCGTCGTTGACCAACAGCGCATTCGTGGATTTTGTGCGCTTGTTCGCCGCGGACGAGGGCCGCCGCGGCGTGACGGTAACATTCGTGGCCATCTTGGAACTACTGCGCGAAGGACTGATCGAAATAGTGCAATCGGAGGCTTATGCGCCGCTGCATGTGCGCCTCGGTAATCCGGCCCGGCATCTGAAACTGGTGGCCGACGAAGCGGCCAACGACACGCAAGCGAGTCCTCAATGAATGATCAATACGTTAAAAATGTAGTCGAAGCCGCGCTGCTCGCCGCCGGTCGCCCGCTGACGATGGATGAGCTGGTGAATGTGTTCGACGAGCGGGACGGATCGAATGCCGATGAGGTCAGGGGGGCGATCGCTGCGCTGCGCGAGGACTACGAAACGCGCGGTTTGGAGCTTTTGGAAGTGGCCAGCGGGTTTCGCATTCAAATCAAAGCAGCGGTGGCACAGCCGGTGGCGCGCTTGTGGCAGGAACGGCCGGCGAAATATTCGCGCGCATTCCTGGAAACGCTGGCGCTGGTGGCTTATCGCCAGCCGATTACCCGCGGAGAAATCGAGCAGATTCGCGGCGTGGCGGTCAACCCGAACATCATCAAGACGCTGCACGAGCGGAACTGGATCCGGGTGGTTGGTCATCGCGACGTGCCGGGCAAGCCCGAATTGCTGGGAACCACGCGAGAATTTCTCGACTATTTCAGTTTGAAGAAGCTCGATGACCTGCCGACGTTGGCGCAGCTGAAGGAACTCGAGGATTTGCGGGTGCAATTGACCCTGCCGGGCGCCGACCCGGAAGTTTTGACAGACGCGGAAGGCTTGACGGACTCTGAGAGCCCGCTCGCGGCCGCGGAGTCCGAACGCTCAAGCGGAGGACGAGGAGGAGCAGGCCGCGCCGATCGTTGCGCCCCGGACCCAAGGTCTGGTCGCCGGCGGTGCGCAAGACGACTTGAGTTGATGCCGGTCCGACCGCCACGCAGAGCTGCGCCACCACGCAGGGCTGCACCACTACGCGGCGCTGCGCCGCCGCCCAAGGAGCAGCCCGCGGGCGAACGCATACAAAAATTGCTGGCGGCGGCGGGCATTGGTTCGCGGCGCGAAGTCGAGCGCTGGATTCGCGAGCAACGCCTCAAGGTCAATGGCGAGGTGCCCGCGCTGGGCGCGAAACTTAGCGCCAAGGATCGCATCACGCTTGACGGCCGTCCGGTCAGATTGCACGCACCCGCGGTCAAGGAACTGCGCGTGCTGTTGTTTCATCGTTCCCCGGGAGAGAATCTGGATCTGAAGGCGGCGACTTCGCGCGCGGCTGAACACCTGAAATTGCCCCGCTCGGCCGGCCGCTGGCTCGCGATCCAACCCATGCCTCCGGTCGATGGGGGCTTGGAGATTCTCACCGACGACGGATCTTGGGCGCACCGAGTCTCGCGCGGCGCGCACGCCCTGACCATCGACTATGTGCTGAGAATGCGCGGGCCGCTCAACGAGGGCCTCGTGGAGGAATTTCGCGGCGCCACGGATTGCGAGGGCGAAGCGATGAGCATTCTTCAGGCGGACGCGAGATATGGCGAGGGCTTCAATCACTGGCTCACCGTCACGGTGCGTGCGACGCGTTCCGCACTGGTGCGCCATTGGTGGGCGGCGCGTGGCATCATCGTCAGTCGTCTCATGCGCGTACGCTTCGGACCGGTGCACCTGTCGCATGAATTGCCGCGCGGGCACTCGCGCGCGATGCTGGCAAGCGAACGCAACGCACTGATCAACGAGATCGACGCCGCCGCGCCGGTGCAGCAGGTGCCGCCGGTCGCCTAGCTATTTGGGCGCCGGCGTCTTCGGAATGTCCGCACCCTTCGTGGCGTCCAACAACTGCGCCAAATATTGCTGCCATACGGCGGCCCAGGTGTGAGTGCCGTGCCCGTGGGTTTGATCGGAGGCGGGCAAGAGGACGAATCGCCCGCCCTTCACACGCTTGATCTGTTGCTCGGCGATGCCGAGCTCCGGCGGATTGATGAAATCATCGGCAGAGTTGATCTGCAGCAGCGGCGCCTTGATCTTCTCCAGGCCCGCCGAGGGGTCATAATCGCGTGACGCGTTGACTTGGTATAGCAGGTCATTGGCATCCAAGGTGTCCATTTGGCGCGGCATGTATTTCTGTAGGAACTCATCCGCCGCGTCGCGAGTCGGCAGGGTGATCTGCATCTGGATGGGCGCGCTGCCCGCGATCAGCAGCAAGCCGGCGGCGGTGCGTAGGCCCTCTGTTGGCTGCGCCGCGTAATCGCCTTTCAACCACTGCGGATCGCTGCGGATCGCATCCATGAGCAGGTCGCGCCACAGCCGGTTGCGGCCGGCAATCTGCACCGGCAGGCAGGCGAGGGGCATCAGCGCGTCCATGAAGTCCGGATAGGCCTCGCCCCACATGAAGGCGTGCATGCATCCCATGGAGGTCCCCATGACCAGCCGCAAATGATTCAGCTGCATACCGTCCGTGACCAAGGCATATTGCGCGGCCACCATGTCTTGATAAGCATATTGCGGAAAGCGCGTGCGCAAGCCATCGCTGGGTTTGCTCGATGCCCCGTGACCAATGTCGTCCGGCAAAATGATGAAGTACTTTTCCGCATCGAGCAGCTGGCCCGGTTGGAACAGCACTGCGGAGAATCTATCGTTGATGAAATTACGGCCGGCTCCCCCGGTGCCGTGCAGTATCAGCACTGCGTTGGTGACGCGGCCTTGCGCATCCTTCTTCGGTTTGCCGAAAACCGTGTAGTGCAGGCGTAATTCCGGAAGCGTCTCGCCGGACGCGAAGCGAAAATTGTGGATGACATAGTCGCCCTCGCGCGGATGCAATGGCTCGGCGGTATCGGCGTCGGCGAAACCCGCGCCAAACATTATTGCCCCCATCGCACAAGCTGAATAAATTGAAGCTGCAGGCATCCGCGTAATCCTCCTGCGCCTATTGCGCGTCAATGAACTGGCCATCAATACCGCGGCCACGGCCGCTCAGCAAGTACAAAAAAGGGCCGCTGACCGATTCCGGCGTGGGCACGGTGTTCGGATCCTCGGCCGGATAGGCCGCCGCCCGCATTGCCGTGCGCATCCGCCCGGGATTGACGCTGTTGATGCGAATATTCTCTTCCCCCTCCAGTTCCTCCGCGAGCATGCTGCGCACCGACTCCAGGCCGTTCTTGGCGACCGCATAGGCCCCCCAAAACGGCCGCGATTGCTTGACCACGCCGCTGCTGACGAAAATGACGGAGGCGTCGGCCGATTTGCGCAGGTCCGGCAGCAATACCTGAGTCAAGATGAAGGGCGCGGTCAGATTCACATGCAACACCTTGCACCAGGTCGGCACATCGTATTGTTCCAGAGGCGTGCGATCGCCCAGAATGCCCGCGGCATGAACCAAGCCGTCCAGCCGGCCGAACTCAGCGCCGATGACTCGCGCCAAGGCGTCGTAGTCCACCGCGGTCGCCGCTGCCAAATCCAGCATGGCGATGGCCGGCGTCGGCGCACCCAGGGACTCGATTTCATCGTAGACGCGTTCGAGTTTGGCGGCATTGCGGCCTGACAATATGACACTGGCGCCGGCACGGGCGCATTCGATGGCCAGTGCGCGGCCGAGCCCGCTGCCTGCGCCGGTAATCAAAATGACCCGGTCGCTCAGCAGATCGGGATCAGGGGTAAATTGCTTCGGGATCATGCGCTTCCTCGGCTCATCGATTGGCGCGTCGCGCCGTCTTCCACGCGAGCAGCATATCCTGCATCGCCTGATTCATCAGGCTCGGCGCGGCTTTGTTCAGGCGCCTCAGCCCCAGTGCCGCCAGCACCAGCAGGTGGCGCTGCTGCGCGCGGCGCTCGCGCGGCAAGACCTGCGCCGTCAAAGCATAGCGCTGTAGGGCCTGTAAGCGGACGCGCTCCAGGTAAGCGCTCAGGTGCGCAGGCGGGTCTGCGGCGGCCAGGTCATCATTGTCGATGCCCGCGGCCACGAGTTCGTCAATCGGGAAGGCCACGTGGCCGAAGCGCATGGCGCGCCGGTAGCTGCCCACCGACTGGGATAAATAGTCCGCCACCGCCAAGGACCGGACGCACGCGGTCAGGCTGGCTTCGTCCACATCATCGGCGGCGAGTCGGGAGGCCAGTGCCAAAGGATCGGCCCGCAGTGCCCAGACATGAGGCTCGAGCTCCCTGCCGTGCTCCAGCGGAGCGCCGTTGGCCTCCGCGACTGAGGCCTCTACCGCCCGCAGCAGGGGCGTAAAATCCACGGCGGCCGCGCGGGGCAATGAGCGTAGATAGGCGCCGATGGGGTGGACAGGGGTTCCGGCGATCAAGCGGCGCATTTCTTCCTGCCACCAGCTCAATTTGACGGCGGCCGGGTCGCGCGGCGATGCCGGATCCATCAATGCACTCCATTCCGCCAGCAGGGCGTAGATGCCGAGCAATGGCGCGCGCGCTTCAACGGCAGCGAACAGCCAGCTCCAATAGCGTGCCGACCCGAAAGGGACGGCATGCGCCCGATAGCTGGCATCAAGTGTCTTCTGAGGCTGACTCATCGGAAGCGTCGGGCAGGGCAGCCGCACGCGGCGTGCGCGCGAGATTCGCGACCGGATCGATGGACTCGATGTCGCGGTTCACGCGCAGGCCGAGATCCGGAAAACGGCGGGCCGCGGGCAATACCTGCTGCTCCAGGGAGCCCACGGCGCGGTTGAAGGACTCGACGCTGCTGCCCAGGGATTTTCCCAATCTGCCCAGATGTTCGCCGAACACGGCCAAGCGCTTGTACAACTCTTCACCGAGGCGGCGCACCTCGGCGGCATTGTCCGCCAACACCGTCTGCTTCCACCCATATGAGACCGCTTTCAGGAGGGCGACCAGGCTCGTGGGTGTTGCCAGCATGACGTTCTGGCGCATGGAATCGTCGATCAGGCCCGGGTTTTCCTGCAGCGCCGCGGAGAGGAATTGATCCCCCGGCAGAAACAGAATGACGAAATCCGGACTGCGTTCGAATTGCGACCAATACTGCTTGGAGGACAGCTCGCGAACCCGGGCACCGACAATTTGTGCGTGCCGCCGCAGTTGCGCGGCGCGCTCATCATCATCCTGGGCCTCCACCGCCGAGAGGTAGGCATCGAGCGGCGTTTTGACATCGACCACGATGTCGCGCTGTTCAGGCATATGCACGATCATGTCGGGCCGTATGGCCCCCGAGTCGGTGGTTTGATGCGGCTGTTCAGTGAAGTCGACATGGGCGGTCATCCCGGACAATTCCACCAAGCGGCGCAGGGTCATCTCGCCCCATTGTCCACGCACATTGGGGCGGCGCAGGGCGGTGACCAGATTGCGGGTCTCGCGCGATAGCGAACTCTGCCCGCTCGCCAGCACTTCCATTTGCACTCGGATGGTGGCAAATGAATCGATGCGCTCGCGCTCGATTGCTTGGATCTGGGCTTCGGTCTTGGCGAGCGCCTCGCGAATCGGCATCACCAGGGATTCAATCGCGGATTCGCGCTCCTTGAGGATCTGCGAGGCGTCGAGCTGTTGGCGGGTCAACCGTTCGCGTGCCAACTGCAGAAATACTTCGCTGTTGCTTTGCAGGCTTTCGCGCGCCAGCTCGCCGAATATTCCCTGCAACTGCTCGCGCGCCCGCGTGGCGGCCTGTTCACGTTCTGCGCCCAGCGCTTCTTCCGTCTTCAAGCGAGCGCGCAATAATTCCGCCTCGATGCGCAGCGCTTGCTCGCGCCGTGCGCGCCACAAGAGTGCCGCCAGAGCACCGACCCCCAGGCCTGCTGCCAGCGCCAGCCAAATCATCGGATCATTCATAAACGCCCGTTGGCGGTGAGCCAAGGCAACAGGTCCAAGGGACGCTCCAAATAACCGTTGCCGCCCCACGCGGCCGCTTCCTCGCGCAGCAAGTAGCCGTAATTGGCGACCAGCGCCTGCATACCCGCCGCATGCGCGGCCTGCACGTCGCGTTCCGCATCGCCGACGTATACACACTCCTCGGGCGCCGCCTGCGCCAGCGTGGCGGCGTGCAGCAGCGGCAGGGGATGCGGCTTGCGCTGCGCCAACGTATCGCCGCTGACCACACAGGCGAAACGGGCCCGCAATCCTAACTGTTCGAGCAGCGGTTCGGTGAGCCACGCAGCCTTGTTGGTGACGATTCCGGTTTTGATGCGCCGCTCGGCGAGGCTGCTCAGAACCTCATCCATGCCCGCAAACAGACGGGTCTCCCGACTGAGTGCCGAGCTGTAAATCTCCAAGAACCGCTGCTGCAAGAGCGCCAACTGCTGCGGATCGGCATCCGCAAATCCAGACTTGACGACGCGCGCGGCTCCGTGGCTCACGCAGTTGCGCGCTGCCTCATAGGGGACGGGACCCAGGGAGTGCTCACGGCGCAACGCGTTCAGTGCGCCCACCATATCCGGCGCGGTATCGAGCAGCGTGCCGTCCAAATCAAACAGTACCGCTCGCAGCGTGACCGGCATCTTCAAGCCGCAGGCCGTTTGAAGTGCGCAAGGTAATTCACGCCGGTATTCGGCGAGAGGCGAAAGGAACGCGTCAGAGGATTGTAGGTGATCCCCGTTAGATCCATCAGCTCCAGGTCTGCCTCGCGGCCCCAGCGGGCGAGCTCTGCCGGGCGAATGAACTTTAAATATTCATGCGTCCCGCGCGGCAGCGCGCGGGCAATGTATTCGGCCCCGATGATGGCGACGGCGAATGCCAAAGGGTTGCGATTGAGCGTGGAGACGATGACATCGCCGCCCGGTTTCACCAGCGCCGCGAGCGCCGCCACGCTCGCGACGGGATCGGGAACGTGTTCGAGCATTTCCATGCAGGTTACCAAGTCGAACGCTGCTGGGCGCTCTTTCGCCAGCTGTTCGGCGGCCAGCATTTGGTAGTCAATTGTGAGTTTGCTTTCCATGGCATGCAATTCCGCCACGTCGAGCACGGCCCTCGATAAGTCGATGCCGACGACATGCGCGCCGGCGCGCGCCATCGACTCGGAGAGAATGCCGCCGCCGCAGCCAACGTCGAGTACCGCTGCGTCCCGTAAGCATGCCGCGATCTCCACGTAACGCAGGCGCAAAGGATTGAGTTCGTGCAGCGGCTTGGAGGGCCCGGCGGGGTCCCACCAGCTTTGTGCAAGCGAGGAGAATTTCGCGAGCTCCTGAGGATCCACATTCCCAAGCGAGTCATCCATCAATTATTCTCCCGCAGACATGCGTGCGCCCCAAACCTCAGCGCGCGCGCTCACGCTGGGCCAATCCAGGCGAGTCAGTTCCCCGCCCGCGAGCAGATGCCGGCCCGCCACCCACACATCGCCCACCAGGTCGCGCCCGCCGTTCTCTACTATCTGTGCGAGCGGATCGCGCGACGGTTGCGTGGCCGGCCCGGCCAGATCGACGCAGCACAAGTCCGCCCACTTGCCGATTTCAAGCGTGCCCACCTCAGCCTCAAGTCCCAAGACAGCGGCGCCGCCCTGTGTCGCCATGCTGAGCACATCCCAGGCAGTAAGCGCCGCGCCGGGCTGCGCGGCATGCGTCATCAGCGCCAGCAGCGTCATCTCGCCCCATAGGCCTTGGCTGCGCGATCCGGCGCCCGCGCCGCCCACGCTCAAGCGAATTCCCGCCGCGGCAAATGCGTTGAGCGGCGCCAGTCCATTGCCCGATCTTAAATCCCCCTGAGGACAAAGGCAGATCGATATCCCGCTGCGCCGCGCGCGCTCTATATCCGCATCGCAGACCTGCGTCATGTGCAAGGCATTGAGCGCCGGCGTGAGAAGCCCTAAATTCCCCAGCCGCTCGATCGGCCGAACGCCAAATCGGGCCATGCATGCCTCAATCTCGGCGATCGATCGATGCAAATCCATCATGATGCCGGCGTCCAGTTCATCGGCCAACGTGGCGATGCGGGACAGCGATTCATCGCTCAATGTATTGGCCGCGTGCGGCGCGAATAGGGTCGAAATCAACGGATGATCCCGGTACGCGTCGCGCAGCGTCAACGAGCGGGTCAAGGACTGGGCCGCCTCGGTCACCGGCATGCCGATCACGGCGCGCATGCCCTGGGCATTGGCCGCAATGGCTGTTTCCTCGGGGAAATCACCGCGATCCGAGAAACAAGTGATTCCCGATTTGATCATTTCGGCGATGGCCACCAACAGGCTGTCATGAGTGAATGCCGGGGTCAGCCGCCCATCAGCGTTCGCCGGCGAGCTGCCGGCGCCGCGCAACATCACGGTTCCGGCATCTGAGTGCGTATTGATCATCCCCGGCATGAGCAAATGCGAATTTCGCTCCAGCACCGCAGCGGCCTCGTAGCGTTCGCGCGCGACGCGGCTCGGCAAGATATCGAGGATTCGGCCGTCCCGAACCAGCAGCGAATGATTCTCGAGGACCTGCCCGCGCGCCGTCATGGGGACGAGCCAGCGGGCCTCGATGCGTAAATCAGCAGGAACAAAGGACATGCGGGAAGTATATCGGCAAAAGCTGCGCGGTAGGCTTAAGACCCGCGGGGATATGTGCTAGAATTCCCCCATGTTGAGACCATGTCTCGCTTCCTTTAAACCCGCTGAATAGAAGCCGATAAGAGGCTCACCGGACTCTCGCAAATGGCCGAGATCGCTCGCGAAATATTGCCCGTAAATCTCGAAGACGAGATGCGCAAATCCTACCTCGATTACGCGATGAGCGTGATCGTCGGACGCGCTTTGCCCGACGTTCGGGACGGACTCAAACCCGTTCACAGGCGCGTGCTGTTCGCCATGCGCGAGCTGGGTAACGATTGGAATAAGGCCTACAAGAAGTCCGCTCGCGTGGTCGGTGATGTCATCGGCAAGTACCACCCGCACGGCGATGCGTCGGTGTACGACGCGATCGTGCGCATGGCGCAAGAATTCTCGATGCGCTACTTGCTGGTCGACGGGCAGGGGAATTTCGGCTCGGTGGACGGCGATCCGCCTGCGGCGATGCGCTATACCGAAGTGCGCATGTCGAAGCTGGCCGGCGAACTGCTCGCCGATATCGACAAGGAAACGGTCGATTTCAATCCCAATTACGATGAGTCCGAAAGCGAGCCCGCGGTACTGCCGGCGCGCATCCCGAACCTGTTGATCAATGGATCCTCGGGCATCGCGGTGGGGATGGCGACGAATATCCCGCCGCATAATTTGACCGAAATCATCACTGCCTGCATCGCACTCATCGAAAATCCGGAGCTCACGCTCGGACAGCTGATGCAAATCGTTCCCGGTCCGGATTTTCCCACCGCGGGCTTCATCAACGGTGCCCTGGAAATCGTCTCGGCCTACAAGACCGGCCGCGGCCGCCTGCACCTGCGCGCGCGTACGCATTTCGAGGATGTGGGCAAGGGCGAGCGCCAGGCCATCATCATCACCGAGCTGCCCTATCAGGTGAACAAGGCTCGCTTGATCGAGCGCATCGCCGATCTGGTGCGCGACAAGCTCATCGAGGGCATTGCTTCGGATGGTTTGCGCGACGAGTCCGATAAGGATGGCATGCGCGTCGTGATCGAACTGAAGCGCGGCGAGGTGCCGGAGATTCTGCTCAACAACCTGTATGCGCAAACGCCCATGGAGCAGGTTTTCGGCATCAACATGGTGGCATTGGTCGACGGCCAGCCGCGGCTGCTCAGCTTGAAGGAAATGCTCGATGCGTTCCTGCGCCATCGGCGCGAAGTCGTCACCCGGCGCACCGTGTTCGAGCTACGCAAGGCGCGCGAACGGGGCCACATATTGGAAGGCTTGGCGATTGCGCTCGCCAACATCGACGAGATCATCGCGACGATCAAGGCCTCACCTTCGCCCGCTGAGGCGAAAGCGGCATTGATGGCCCGGCCTTGGGCTGCCGGCGCCGTGCCGCAGATGCTGGAGCGCGCCGGCGCGATCAGCACCCGTCCGGACGGCGAGATCGTGGCCTTGGGTATCGTGCCGGGCGGCTATCGCCTGACCGAGACACAGGCACAGGCGATTCTGGAGATGCGCCTGAACCGGCTCACGGGACTCGAGCAGGATAAAATCATCGCCGAGTTTCAAGAGCTGTTGGAACAGATTCGGGATTTGTCGGACATTCTGGCGCGGCCGGAGCGTCTGCTCGAAGTGATCCGCTCGGAACTGCAATACATCCGCGACACCTTCGGCGATAAGCGGCGCACCGAAATTCTCGTGAATCACGAGGATCTGACCACCGAAGATCTGATCTCGCCGGAGGACGTCGTGGTCACGCTGTCGCATGGCGGCTACGCCAAGGCGCAGCCGGTGTCCGACTATCAGGCGCAGCGGCGCGGGGGCCGCGGCAAGGCCGCCACCACCGTCAAGGACGAGGACTTCGTCGACAAGCTATTCGTCGCTAACACTCACGACACGCTGCTGTGCTTTTCCGATCGCGGCAAATTGTATTGGCTCAAGGTCTATCAGCTGCCGCAGGCGAGCCGTGGGTCGCGCGGCAAGCCCATCGTCAATCTTCTGCCGCTGCAGGAGGGTGAGCGCATCAGCGCCATGCTCTCCATCAAGGAATTCGAGGAAGGAAAGTTCGTTTTCATGGCGACCAGCCTCGGCACCGTCAAGAAAACCTCCCTGGCGCTGTTTTCGCGGCCGCGCGCCAGCGGCATCATTGCGGTGGCGCTGGATCCGGGCGACAAACTGGTCGGGGCCGCGATTACCGACGGCAGCAAGGATATCTTGCTATTCACCACGGCCGGCAAGGCGATTCGGTTTGCCGAAGAGGAAGTGCGTCCGATGGGGCGCGAGGCTGCCGGTGTGCGCGGCGTGAAGTTGAGCGCCGAGCAGCGGGTCAATGCCTTGATCGTCGGCCAGGAAGGTTTCATCCTCACCGCATCGCAGAACGGCTTCGGGAAATTGACGCCGCTGGAGGATTTCCCCAAGCATGGCCGCGGCGGGCAAGGCGTCATTGCGCTGCAAATCACCGATCGCAACGGGATCATGGTCGGAGCGCTGCAGGTGAGTGTGGACGATGAAATCATGTTGATGAGCCAAAACGGCGTGTTGGTGCGTACTCCGGTCAAGGACATCTCCGTGGTGGGACGCAACACGCAGGGTGTGCGCTTGATCCGCCTGGAGGAGGGCGATCAGCTCTCCGGGCTCGATCGTATCGAGGGATTGGCCGGCGAGGGTGAGGACGCGGAGCCCGACTCTGCGGACCCGGCCGCCGGGGATCCGGCCGCCGGGGACCCGGCCGCCAGCGAACCCTAAGATCGCCCCTCATGCGCGCTTTCAACTTCTCGCCGGGACCTGCGGTGTTGCCGCTGGAGGTTCTGGAAATAGCGCGCGACGAGCTGCTCGATTGGCATGGCGTCGGCGCCTCGGTAATGGAAATCAGCCACCGCAGCAACGCCTTCCTCGACATGGCGGCCGAGGCGGAAGCGGACTTGCGCGATCTGATGTCCATACCGCGCAACTACAAGGTGCTGTTCATGCAGGGCGGCGCCTCGGCGCAGTTCTCGCTGGTGCCGATGAATCTGACGGCGCCCCATTCTTCGGTCGACTATCTCAATACCGGGCACTGGTCGCGCAAGGCGCTGAGCGAAGCGGCTCGCTATTGCAAGGTGCACGTGGCCGGCGATGCCGGCGGCAACTACAGCACGGTCCCAGCACAGAAAGATTTGCGCTGCAGCGCCGGCGCGGCGTACCTGCACTACACGCCGAACGAGACCATCAGCGGCGTCGAGTTCGGCTACGTACCGGATACCGGCGATGTGCCGCTGGTGGCGGACATGTCTTCCAGTATTTTGTCGCGGCCCATCGATGTCGCGAAATTCGGGCTGATCTACGCCGGCGCGCAGAAGAACATCGGGCCTTCAGGCTTGGTGCTCATCATCGTGCGCGAGGATCTGATTGGCCGGGCGCGGCCCGACACGCCGCATGTGTTCGATTACAAGGCCGTCGCCGACGAGCACTCCTTGTTGAACACGCCGCCGACGTTCGCCTGGTATATGGCGGCATTGGTGTTTAAATGGCTGAAACGCGCAGGCGGCGTGCGGGCGATGGGCGAGCGCAATGGCATCAAGGCCCGGACGTTGTATGCTGCCATCGATGCATCAAGACTCTACAAAAACTCGGTCGCCCCGCACGCCCGCTCCTGGATGAACGTGACGTTCAGCTTGACCGATCCGAGTCTCGATGCGCCATTCTTGGCCGCGGCCGCGCAAGCGGGACTGCAAGGACTCAAGGGCCATCGCGCGCTGGGTGGAATGCGCGCCAGTCTCTACAACGCCATGCCGCTCGAGGGCGTCGAGAGTTTGATCGCGTTCATGCGCGAGTTCGAGCGTCGGCACGTGTGAGGCGGGAATGGCAAGAAGCAAAATAACCAAGCCGCCGGGGCGCGCTCCCAAGCGCCGGCCCGGCAAGCCGCAAACTGCGCCGGACGTCGCACCCGGCTCGGGGCTCGAAAATATCCGCGACAACATTGACGCCATCGATGCGCGCATTCATGGCTTGCTCAACGAACGCGCTCGCTTCGCACAATTGGTCGGGATCTCCAAGTCGGCGGCGGGCAAAGCGGTGGATTTCTATCGGCCTGAACGCGAGGCCGAGGTGCTGCGCCTCGCGCTCAAACGCAACCAGGGGCCGTTGCGCGACGAAGAAATCGCGCGTTTATTTCGCGAGATCATGTCCGCCTGTCTTGCGCAGCAAGAGCCGCTGAAGGTGGCTTTCCTGGGTCCGGAAGGCACCTTTACGCAGGCCGCGGTCATCAAACACTTCGGTTCCTCGGTTCGGGCACTGCCCTTGCCGGCGATTGACGAGGTATTCCACGAAGTCGAGGGCGGCGTCGCCGACTTCGGCGTGGTGCCGATCGAGAATTCGAGCGAGGGCACCGTCAACCACACGCTGGATATGTTTTTGACATCCGGGCTGAAGATCTGCGGTGAAGTGGAACTGCGGATCAATCACTACTTGATGGGCAAAATGAGCGGATTCGCGGCCATCAAGCGCGTCTGCGCGCATCCTCAAGCGCTGGCGCAGTGCCGCGGCTGGTTGGATGAGCAGCTGCCCGAAGCGGAGCGAATCGGCGTGTCGAGCAACGCGGAAGGCGCGCGGCGCGCACGGGATGAGCGCGGCACGGCGGCGATCGCCGGACGGGCGGCCGCCGAAATCTATGGGCTTACGCTGCTGGCCAATGAAATCGAGGACCGGCCGGACAACACGACGCGCTTTCTGGTGGTGGGCAGAAAGCTATTCAGTGCGAGCGGCGCCGATCGCACCACGTTGCTGGTGTCGACCAGCGATACCGACGATGCGGGCGCGCTGTTCCAATTACTCGAGCCGTTCGCTCGCCATAAGGTGAACATGACGCGCATCGAATCGCGGCCCTCGCGGCGGCGCAAATGGGACTACGTGTTCTTCATCGATATCGAAGGGCATGTCAGCGACGCCCCGGTGGCCGAGGCGCTGAGCGCGCTCGAGGCTCGCGCATCGCTGTTCAAGGTGTTGGGCTCGTATCCACAGGCAGTCCTTTGAGCCAGTGCGAGGGCTTCGAGGCGTCGCCCGCACGGCAGGTTCGCGGCGCGCTGGCCGTGCCGGGAGATAAATCCATATCGCACCGCGCACTGATGCTTTCCGGCATCGCCGAGGGACTGAGCGAGGTGAGCGGTTTTTTGGCGAGCGAGGACTGCTTGGCGAGCTTGGCCGCAATGCGCGCGCTGGGCGTGCGCATCGAGCAGCGCAGCGCGACGCATGTCCTCATTCAAGGCGTGGGAATGCATGGGCTGTGCGGCGCAGGCCGGCCCCTCGACATGGGCAATGCCGGCACCGCGATGCGCCTGTTCACGGGACTGCTGGCCGCGCAAAAATTTGATTCGCAGCTGATCGGCGATGCATCGCTGATGAAGCGGCCCATGGAGCGCGTGGCGCAGCCGCTGCGCGACATGGGCGCCGAAGTGCGTACGCGCAACGGCACGCCGCCGGTGGACATCATCGGCGGCCGGCAGCTGCGGGGGATCGAATACCGCATGCCGATGGCAAGCGCTCAGGTCAAATCAGCTATTTTGCTGGCAGCCCTCTACGCCGCCGAACCGACCACGGTGACCGCGCCGGCGATGAGCCGCGATCACAGCGAGCGCATGCTGCGCAGCTGCGGCGTACGCATCAGCTGCGCCGGCTTGCGCACGACTCTGTATCCACCGCAGCGCTTGGCGAATCAGCAGCTGCGGGTGCCCGGCGATTTTTCATCCGCCGCGTTTTTTATCGTCGCCGGACTGCTGGGTGCAGCCGATGAGGGGCTGCTGATTCGCAACGTGGGGCTGAATCCGACGCGCACCGGGTTGCTCGATATTCTGCGCAGCATGGGCGGGGACATCGAAATATTGAACGCGCGCGATACGGGCGCGGAGCCCGTGGCGGATCTGCGAGTTCGCGCCTCCGCATTGCGCGGGATCAGGGTTCCGGTGGAACTGGTGCCCTTGGCGATCGACGAGCTGCCCGTCTTGTTCATCGCGGCTGCCTGCGCAGAGGGGGAGACTTGGGTCAGCGGCGCTGAGGAATTGCGGGTCAAAGAGAGTGACCGGATCGCCGCCATGAGCGCGGGCTTCAGCGTGCTGGGCGTTGCGCATAGTGTCTTGCCCGACGGCATGCGGATTCACGGCCGCGCCAACGGCGCGGCTTTCAGCGGGGGAGAGGTCGATAGTTTCGGCGACCATCGCATTGCCATGTCTTTCTGCATCGCAAGCCTGCGCGCCGCGGAGACGCTGGTCATCCGTGATGTGGCGAATGTCGCCACCTCTTTTCCTGGATTCGCGCAGTTGGCCCAATCGGTCGGGCTGACGGTACGTGACACCCGCCTAGGCACGCCGTGACCACGGTGCCGGTCATGACCATTGACGGCCCCTCCGGCTCGGGCAAAGGGACGGTTAGCCGCGCCGTGGCCCAGGCGTTGGGGTGGGCCTTGCTCGATAGCGGAGCGTTGTATCGTTTGGTGGCGCTCGCGGGGCGCCGGGCCGGCCTCAATCTGGACGACGGAGCGGCCCTGGCGCTGCTGGCCCAGCAATTTGACATACGATTTGGGTCCGATGAATCGGGCGGCGAACGGGTGTGGCTGGGGGGACAGGATGTCACCCGGGCCATTCGAACCGAGGATGCCGGCAGCGACGCCTCGAAAGTGGCAGCCCTGGCACCGGTTCGAGCCGCCCTATTGGAGCGTCAGCGCCGGTTTGCCGTG
This sequence comes from uncultured Gammaproteobacteria bacterium, assembly GCA_963756845.1. GTDB lineage: Bacteria > Pseudomonadota > Gammaproteobacteria > Steroidobacterales > Steroidobacteraceae > Bog-1198. The sequence goes on from CAVWPD010000004.1 coordinate 164,897, forward strand.
GACCCCGGGTTGGTCGCCGACGGCCGGGATATGGGCACCGTGGTATTCCCGCAGGCCAGGGTGAAGATTTTTCTCACCGCGAGCCCGGCGGAAAGGGCCTTGAGGCGCCATAAGCAGTTGAAAGAAAAGGGGGTTGCTGCTAACCTTGCCGCCCTTTCGCTGGAGATCGCAGAGCGGGATCGGCGCGATATGAGCCGCGCGATTTCGCCCCTGGTCCCAAGCGCCGACGCGATCACGATGGATACCACAGGAATGTCCGTCGACGAAGTGGTCGGGCGCGTGTTGGAAATAGCCCGCGGGCGTCTGTTGATTTAGGTTGCGGCTTTCACGGAATGATCGCCGTTTTTTTGCTAACCCCTGAAGGGCGCGCGGGAATTGCGCCAGGGACACGTTAAGAGAAAACATGACAGAAAGTTTTGCGGAACTGTTCGAACAGAGCATAGCAAGCCAGCGAATTCGTCCTGGCACCATCCTCAATGGATTGATCGTCGAAGTCGGCCAGGACTACGTCATCGTCAATGTCGGATTGAAATCCGAAGCGGTCATCCCATCCGATCAATTCAAGAACGAAAAAGGTGAAATCGAGGTCGTCGTCGGCGAGACCGTCGAAGTTGCCCTCGACAGTGTCGAGGATGGGTCGGGAGAAACCCGGCTATCGCGCGAAAAAGCGAAGCGTGCGCGAACGTGGACGCGCCTGGAAACCGCTTTCGAGAAGCAAGAGGTCGTCATCGGCATCATTACCGGCCGAGTCAAAGGCGGCTTCACCGTCGAGATCGATAATGTGCGGGCATTCTTGCCGGGCTCGTTGGTGGATGTACGGCCGGTCCGCGATCCGTCATATCTAGAGAACAAACCGCTTGAATTCAAGGTGATCAAGCTCGACCAGAAGCGCAATAACGTGGTCGTGTCGCGCCGCGCAGTGGTTGAGCAGGAATACAGCGCCGAGCGCTCCGCGCTGCTCGATAATTTGCAGGAAGGTGCGGCAGTCAAGGGTGTGGTCAAGAATCTCACCGACTACGGCGCATTCGTCGATCTGGGCGGCATCGATGGATTGCTGCACATCACGGACATGGCGTGGAAGCGCGTCAAGCATCCGTCCGAAGTGGTCAAGGTGGGCGAAGAGATCGACGTGCGGATATTGAAGTTCGACCGCGAACGGCAACGTGTGTCTCTGGGCCTGAAGCAGCTGGGTGCGGATCCGTGGCAGAACATTGCGCGGCGCTATCCGGCCAATACCCGACTGTTCGGCAAGGTCACCAACATCGCGGACTACGGCTGCTTCGTCGAAATAGAAGAGGGCGTCGAGGGGCTGGTGCATGTCTCTGAAATGGACTGGACCAACAAGAACGTCAATCCGGCCAAGGTCGTGCATGTCGGCCAAGAAGTCGAGGTCATGGTGCTGGACATCGATGAGGAGCGACGCCGCATCAGTTTGGGCGTGAAGCAGTGCAAGGCCAACCCGTGGAAGGAGTTCGCCGACAACTACAATCGCGGCGACAAAGTCAGCGGCCAAATCAAGTCGATCACGGACTTCGGCATTTTCATCGGCTTAGCCGGCGGCATCGATGGCTTGGTGCATCTGTCGGATATTTCCTGGGACATGCCCGGCGAAGAGGCGGTGCGCAGTTATCAGAAGGCGCAACAAGTCGATGCCATGGTGCTGTCGATTGATCCGGAGCGGGAACGCATCAGCTTAGGAATCAAGCAACTGGCCAAGGATCCTTTCTCGGCCTATATCGCCGAACATCCGAAAGGCAGCGTCGTCAAAGGCGTGGTCCGCGAAGTGGACGCGAAGGGAGCGATCATCGATCTTGGCAACGGTGTCGATGGTCAACTGCGCGCGTCCGAGTTGTCGCGGGATCGCGTCGAAGATGCGCGTCTGCTGCTCAAGGTCGGGGAAGAAGTCGAAGCCAGATTTACCGGCGTGGATCGCAAGGGCCGCAGCATTTCGCTGTCGATCAAAGCGAAAGATATCCACGAGGAACAAGAGGCCATGCAGAATTATCGGACCGATTCACCGACCGGAACCAGCCTGGGAGATCTCTTGAAAGAACAAATCTCCGGGCAGGATTGAGGAAAATAAAGGCTGGCGCTGCGGGGTCGTTAGCGCCAGCCCTGTTCAAGTATGTCTAGTGATGCCCACGGATCGATAATGACGAAATCGGAACTCATTGAGATCATTTCGGCAAAGCAAAAGCATTTGCCGGCAAAAGACGTCGAACTCGCCGTAAAGCAACTTCTGGAAATCATGAGCGACGCCCTGGCGACGGGCGAGCGCATCGAGATACGTGGTTTCGGCAGTTTCTCGCTGCATTTTCGCCCACCGCGCCAGGGCCGAAACCCGAAGACTGGTGAAGCCGTGGCGCTCGCCGGCAAGCACGTGCCGCACTTCAAGCCCGGCAAAGACCTGCGCGAGCGCGTCAACGACGGTGCGGATCAACCGATCCGCGATTAGCTTAAAATCGGCCCGGGCACGTGTCCGACCTACCCCTGCTGACATGGGTCTTGGTGCTGGCGGCGCTGGTGTTGGGAATTTTGGCCGGACATTTCGGTTGGGGCAAGCGTTGGCCCGGCTCCTTGAGCAAGCTGCACCCGGATTATTTGACCGGCCTCGATTACTTGGTCACCGAACAGCCCGATCGGGCCCTCGACATGTTCCTGCGGCTGATGGATGCCAGCGCCGATACTATAGAGACCCATTTTGCCTTGGGTGCGCTGTATCGGCGGCGCGGCGAGGTCGAGCGCGCGATCCGGATCCATCAAAATCTTTTGGCGCGCGAGGAACTGGCCTCCGAACATCGGGAACAGGCACTGCTGGCGCTCGCGCAGGACTACTTGCGTGCCGGGGTTCTCGATCGGGCCGAAGTGCTGTTTCAGCAAGTCAGCGAGGTTCCACGGTTGCGCATCAGCGCGCTGGACGCGCTGCGCGCAGTGTATGAGCGTCAGCATGACTGGCAGCAGGCGTTGGGCGCATTTCGCCAACTGGCGCGCATCAAGGCAGCGCCGGCGCGCAGCGTGGCTGCCCATTACCTGTGCGAGTTGGCATGCCTCGCGATAGAGCGCGGCGATATCGCGGCCGCCCGCGAGCACTTACGCGAAGCCCGCCACGAGGTCTCGCCATTTCCGCGCGCGGCGCTGCTGGGGGCGCAGATTGCCGAGATCGAGGCGCGACCCGATCTCGCCGTGCCGCTGCTGCGCCAGGCACTCACCGAATCGCCGACCCTGTTGCAGGAGGAATTGCCGCATTTGCTGAGGCTTATGGGTCCCGCGCAGCGCGATGCCATTTTGACCGAACTCGTGGCGCAGGCAGAAACGAAGGATTTTGGAGAATTGAAGCGCTTGGTGTTTGCGGCCATCGCCGCCGACTTGGCAGAAGCTGCGCCGCTGCGCGGCTCGATCGAAAAGGTATTCTCGCAGGACGCCACCTTGCAGGCGGTCTGGAAGGCTGACCCGGCGCAGTCGGCGCGCATCGCGCAGGAAATCGGTGCGCTGCTGGCGCACGCCGAAAAATACCGCTGCAATGAGTGTGGCTTTTCCGGCCGCAGTTTTTATTGGCACTGTCCGGCCTGCCATTCTTGGGATAGTTTCGAAGCCTACGCCCTCGTCAAGTTGCGCTAGCGCGTGGGATTTGTCCGACGGCGCCCGCGATTGAAATCCGTTATGCTTTGACGATGGCACAACCTGTAAAAGCAGTCGTCTTTCCCGTTGCCGGACGCGGCACGCGTTTTCTGCCGGTGACCAAGGCAAGCCCCAAAGAGATGCTGCCCATCGTGGACAAGCCGCTCATTCAGTATGCGGTCGATGAAGCGTTGTCCGCCGGGGCGGATACGTTGGTATTCATCACCGGCAGCTCCAAGCGTGCCATCGAAGATCATTTCGACTCCAACCCCGAATTGGAAGCGGTGCTGCAGAGTCAGGGCAAGCAAGAGTTGCTCGATACGCTCCGAGGGATCCTGCCGAGTTGGGCATCCTGCGTTTACATTCGCCAATCCGCGCCGCTGGGCCTCGGACATGCGGTGCTGTGTGCGCGGCCGGTGATCGGCAATGCGCCCTTCATGGTGCACCTCGCGGACGATTTGATCGATGCCGGCGTGCCCTGCCTGAAACAAATGGCCGAGGTGTTCGCGGAGCACGGAGTCAGTGTTCTCGGGGTGCAAAACGTCCCGCGGCAGGAGACGGACAAGTATGGGATCGTAACATTGGAGAGCAAGATCTCAGCGCGTGTCGGCAAGATGTCGCATATCGTCGAGAAGCCCAAGCCGCAGAATGCCGCCTCCACGTTGGCCGTGGTGGGGCGCTACTTGCTCACCGCCGCTGTGTTCGATGATCTGGCCAAGATCGGCAAAGGCGCCGGCGGCGAGATTCAACTGACCGATGGCATCGCGCGGCTCATGCAGCGCGAAGCGGTGTATGCCTTCGAGTTCGAGGGCAAGCGCTACGACTGCGGCAGCAAGCTCGGGTACTTGCAGGCAACCGTCGAATACGGCTTGAAGCACCCGAGCCTGGGAACGGAATTCGCCGACTATCTGCGCGGTTTGGTTCCGAAACTATCCTAGCGAAAGCGATTGCGCTGCGGCTGACCGAAACTTCGCGTGCCGGTGTTGGGGCCACGCCGCGCATCGCGGCGTTCGGAGCCTGAGTCCCGGCGAGCGCCATGTCGCGGCCCCTGCTGCGCCGGGCGGTTTCCTTGCGCGGCCGGCGGCGCAGCCGACTCGACGATTTTGAACACCGGCGTCGGCAGCGTGGGAATGCTGCGGCGAAGCACCCGTTCGATGTCGCGCAAGAGGCCGGATTCATCCGAGGAGACCAAGGAGATCGCTTCGCCCGCCGACCCGGCCCGGCCGGTTCGGCCGATGCGATGCACATAGTCTTCCGGCACATTGGGCAGCTCATAGTTGACCACTTGAGGCAGCTCTTTGATGTCAAGACCGCGTGCCGCGACTTCAGTCGCGACCAGACAGGTAACTTGGCCGCGCTTGAACATATCCAGCGCTTTGACCCGTGCCGCCTGACTCTTATTTCCATGAATGGCGGCGGCTTGAATACCCGCGCCCTCCAACTGCTGAGTGAGACGATTGGCACCGTGCTTGGTACGGGTGAAGATCAGCACCTGGCGCCACTGGCCCTCTTGAATCAGATGCACGAGTAGGTGGCGTTTTTGTTCCTTCTGTACGCGGTAGGCGCGCTGTTCAACCAACTCGATGGGCGCGTTGCGCGCAGCGACCTGCACCGACAAGGGATTGTGCAGCAGGCGCTCTGCCAGGGCGCGGATATCGTCCGAATAGGTGGCCGAGAACAGCAGATTTTGGCGTTTCTGCGGCAGCAATTTGATGATGCGTCGAATATCGGGAATGAAGCCCATGTCGAGCATGCGGTCGGCCTCATCGAGCACCAGGACCTGTACCTTGGACAAATCCGCCGCGCGCTGCTGCGCCAAATCGAGCAGGCGCCCGGGGGTGGCGACCAAGATGTCGCAGCCGCCGCGCAGCGCCGTGATCTGTGGGTTGATGCTGACGCCGCCGAACACCTGGTAGGTGCGCAGCGGCATGTACTTCCCATAGTCGCGCGCGCTTTGCGCCACTTGCGCGGCAAGCTCGCGCGTGGGCGTCAGCACCAGCGCACGCGGCGCTCGGCTCGCGCCATTCGAGGTATCGGCAGCGAGGCGCTGCAAAATGGGCAGCACAAAACCCGCGGTTTTACCGGTGCCGGTTTGCGCGCCGGCAAGCACGTCGCGGCCGGCGAGCACTGCAGGGATTGCTTGCAGCTGAATGGGAGAAGGGGTGTCGTAGCCCTTATCGGCGACAGCACGGATTAATTCGGGCAAAAGCCCGAGATCGGAAAATGACATATAAAGCCTTGTTGAAAACGTGGACTCGCACGACGGAATTAACTTCCGCAGCGGTCTAGCGAGGGGGGTGAAAAAACGAAGTCGTCGAGGACTGACTGCGGGCTAAGGGTGGCGCTGACCGCGCACCAACCCGTTTAAGCTGTCGGCACTATACACAGTCGCCCGCTCGGCGTCCACGTTGCCGCCTGGCGTGGGGCCCTCAGGGCAGATCTTGCAGCGGCCCGAAGGTCCCCGGCGTGGTGGTACTTTGCAGCAATACGCCGGGGTTCGTGGTAACGACGCCGGCCTGTATGGGATGACCCACGCCGTTGCTGGTGACGATATCCAGTTTGCCGTCGCCGTTGATGTCTGCAATGGCGATCTCGTTCGCGCCGGGGGCCGCGTAAAAGCTTGCCGGCAGGAATTTGCCTGGATTGGCCGGATCGTGCAGCAGCACCGTGACGAATTGCTGCCCACCGATGACGATGTCCAGTTGGCCCGCGCCGGTAAGATCGGTGAGGATGATGGACTGCGCCAGATCCTGTGTGGCGATGGGGTAGCTGACCGGTGCAAGAAAGCTGCCGTGGCTGGCGGGGTTTTGCAGAAGAATGTTGACCGTGGGGGCCATTCCGCCGGTTGGGCCCGGGTCCGTGATCACCAGATCGTTCAGACCGTCGCCGTTGACATCGCCGATGGCAATGAGGTTGGCGCCGGACACATTGGCATTCGGTGTTTGAGTGAAAACGCTCACCGGCGCCGCAAATGTCGGACTTGCGGTAGCACCTATCTGCAACAACAGTTTCACGCCGACGGCGTCCGTCAGGGCCACATCGGTCGAGCCGTCATCGTTCAGATCCCCGAGCGCAACCCAATTGGCGCCGCCGTTGTACAAGCTGATCGGCGCCGCAAAGGTGCCCGGGGAGGTTTGCAGAAATAAGGAGACGTAGAAATCGGCGGACACCAAATCGGGCAAGCCATCGCCATTCATGTCGGCGATGGCAAGCTGCGAAGCGCCCGGACTGTTCAGAAACACCGCCGGGTTGAAAGTGCCGGGAGTTGATTTATTGTTGAAGAACACCGCCAATGCGCCATCAAAGTAGCTGGCCGAAACCACATCCATTAGGCCATCGCCATTGAGGTCCGCGCTTGCCAGATACAAAGGGTTGTTGCCGGCCGCCGTCAACGTCGGCGCGGCGAACTCTCCGGCGCCCGTCGATAAATAGGTCTTCAGATTCGAGGATCCCGGCCCCGGTGGTGGGATGACCGTGCTGAGCGCGACGACGTCTGGAAATCCATCGCCATTGAAATCCGCACTGACGACACCGTAGGAATTCTCGGTCGGCGGGCCGCCGCATCCGTAGCAGGGTCCGTAGTAGTTGTTGTTGTCGCAGCTCGCGAGCAGGATGGACAGTGCGATTCCGAACAGAACGCGTAGCGGAATCTGCCGAAGGTTTGAGTACCCCATAGGCGCTATTTTACCCTTTTTGAATCCGTTCCTCACCAGACAGCAGAATACAGCGGGGGTTCCAATGAACTGCTGCGACTACCTCACGGTTTTCCCGGATTGTAGGTACGCACGCCAGCCGCCATAGGCGCTGATGTCAGCCGCTTCCGCGGCGGCATACGCTTCGCAGATAAATCCGAGCCTCAGCTCGCCATCGGCCAGTTCAATTCTACCCAGTCCCAAAGGAGCCGGAATCCCGGTGATCAAGCTGCCGATGCGCTCGGCGGGAATCGCCCAAATCTCGACCTCGATGCTGGCGCCGGCATCGCCGACGCGGACCAGTCCGGGGCGTTGCGGCGGGCCGCCGGGCAAGGCAAGCAGCCGGTAGCGCGCCGCGGTGCGCGTGCAGCGCCACAGATATCCGCCGCGGTCGAGCAACTGATGATTGAGCGGCAGACCGCTCATGTGCGCCCCACATACGGCGAGGGGCACGAAATCTGGCAGCAAGGGCGGTGGCGGGTCGCTGCCGGCCGCAGCGCCGGCGTCGGGAAGCGCTACCTTCATCGCACCGGCCACCTTGACGCCGGCCCGGTGTAGGCGATCTGCGACAGCCAGCAAACCGCGCTCGCTCGAGTTCGGGCCCACCAGCGTCACCCCGAAGGGCAGGCCGTCGCGTCGAAATCCCGCGGGCACCGCCACACCTGCTAAGTCGAACAGGTTCATGAAGTTGGTGTAATAGCCCAGATTGGCGTTGAGGCGAATCGGATCGGCCTCCACTGCCGCAATGGAATAAATGGTTCCGGCAGTCGGTGTGACGAGGAAATCCACCTCGGACCACACCTGCTCGCTGGCGCGCTTCAGCGTCATGAGTCGGTACTGGCCCTGAAATGCCATGACCGCCGACGGACTCATGCCGGATTCGATGATTTGGCGAGTGACCGCATGGCCCGCCCCGGGCTGCGCCGCCAGGAACGCACCGACCGCCGCGTAGCGCTCGGCTACCCACGCGCCTCCATACAGAAGATTGGCGGCTTCGAGAAACGGGGCGAAGTCGATCTGCACCCGCGTTGCGCCCAAAGTCTCCAGACGCTGGATCGCAGCCGCAAATGTCTGCGAATTATCTTCGTCGCCGAAGAACTGCAGCTGATTCGTTCGCGGCACCCCGAAGCGCCGGCCCGCGAGGCATTGATTGCGCGTCGGCCGCGAGTACGGGTCGGCCGCATCAAATCCTTCGCTGATGTCCAAGACACGTGCGGCGTCCTCGGCGGTCAGCGCAAAAATGGAGACGCAGTCAATCGATCGGCAGGCGGGTACCACGCCTCGCGTGCTGAGGCGCCCTAGGCTGGGCTTAAGTCCCACGATATTGTTGAAGGCAGCCGGGACCCGACCCGAGCCGGCGGTATCCGTGCCGAGGGAGAAACTCGCCAGGCCCAGCGCGACCGCGACCGCCGATCCTGCACTCGAGCCGCCGGAGATGTATTCGGGATTGAAGCTGTTGCGGCAGGCGCCGTACGGGGAGCGTACGCCGACCAGACCGGTCGCGAATTGATCCAGATTGGTCTTGCCGAGCGGTATCGCGCCCGCATCCAGCAATCGCTGCACCACGGCGGCCGATTTCTGCGGCACATAGGCGTATTCAGGACAGCCCGCGGTCGTAGCCACTCCCGCAAGATCGATATTGTCCTTGATGGCAAAGGGAATCCCATACAGAGGCAGATCCTCGATACGGCGATGTTCGATCGCGCGCACGTAGGCCATCACTTGATCGCGGCTCAGGCGGGTAATCCAGATATTGTAGGATAGTGCTGCATCGGCCGCCTCCAAAAGCTGATCGATCAGCTGTGCAGGCGTGAAGCGCGCGGCGCGGTACTGCTCGCGCAGTGCGGCGATGGACAAGGGGTTGAATGGACGCACAGGCGCGAATATACACGCGCACGATTGCGCGGGTGGAATGCCGCAGTGCTGCTGCAAAATGGCGCATGGGAATCATTCACTGCGCCATGGCGGTGCGCCGCGCAGCATCGCCTAAGCGAAAAATACCGGGGAGGCGCATGCTAAAACGGCTATTCCCGCAGAAATTGCCGTCAAGGGCGCGAGGCGGCGCGCAGCGCCGGCGAAGGCACGGGGATTGCATCGAGTCATTGGCAATGTGCGTCTAGGGTTCCGGCCTTGAGTGACAAGGCGGCTGGTCCGAGAGAGGCAGTCCTTGATTTAAGGATACACGGCGGGATAAAAGCCCGGGAGATCAATCGAGGAAGCTGATGCGTCCTCGGGATGGTCGTCCTTAGAGGAGTGATCCCGAATCCAACCGACAGTTTCCTCCAGTTTGAAATCGTGGGATTTCGCAACGGAGGCTTAGGTCATGACCAACGGCAGTGCGGAGTATGAGACCCTCATCGAGGGCGGAAAACATTGGTCGTTTACGATGCGTGCCGGCATGCAGCTGCGTCTCCTCGATCGCGAGGGGGGCGCTAACGTCGGGATGTTGCTATACAACCCGCATAACACACTGGAGCGCTACAACGCACCCGACACCCTGAAATGCCAGCACACATTCAAGCTGACCAAGGGCCATTGCTTGTATTCGGATATGGGGCGCATTTTTTGCTCCATCATCGAAGATACCGTGGGATGGCACGATACCGTGTGCGGCACATCCAATCGGGAGTTGATCGCGCAGCGGTGGGGCGAGCGCAGCTACCAGCAATATCGAAACGAGTGGACTCAGAACGGTCACGATGCCTTTCTCGTCGAGGCGGGCAAGTTCGGGCTGGGACGCCGCGACCTGGCGGCCAACCTCAACTGGTTCAGCAAAGCGGCGGCGGCCGACAATGGCGAGCTCAGTTTCGATCCTTTGAATTCGAGCGCGGGTAAATTCGTGGATCTGCGCTTCGAGATGGATACGTTGGTATTGCTGCACACCTGCCCGCATCCCTTGAATGAAACGGCCCAGTATCCTCGCAAAGCGGTGCTGCTGCGCTTCAGTCGAGCCGCGCCGCTGGCAGCGGAGGATTTCTGCCTGAATTCGCGGCCGGAAAATGCGCGCGGCTTCGCCAATACCGCGCTTTACCGTCAGGACGCGAGGCAATTCGGCGGGGAGACAGGCGTATGAGCCTGATGCGCCAAGCGAGCGCTCTGCTGCCTGCGCAGGCGGTTTTTCGCCAGATCGTGTCCGCCGGTGATTATTGGATCGATGCCGTGAAGAAAAATCAGGTCATGCGCATCGTGGATGTCGAGGGTAATCAATCGGCCGACACCCTGTTCTACAATGCCGCGGACATCTCCGAGCGTTACAGCGCGGTCGATACGATCCGCGCGCAGCGCAATGTGTACCTGGGCTGTGGCTCCAAGCTGTTGTCCACTTCAGGCAACGTGCTCGCCGAAATCGTTGCGGATACCGTCGGGCAACATGACACTTTGGGAGGTGCTTGCGCTGCGGAATCCAATACGGTGCGCTATGCGCTCGACAAGCGCTGCATGCATTCATGCCGGGATAGCTACCTGTTGGCGCTTGCGCGGCACGATCATCTGGGCATCGGTAAGCGCGACTTAAGCCACAACATCAATTTTTTCATGAATGTGCCGGTCACCCCGCAGGGGGGACTGACTTTCGCCGACGGTTTAAGCGGTCCGGGACAGTACGTGGAGATGCGTGCGGCGATGGATATCATCGTGCTCATCTCCAACTGTCCGCAGCTGAACAATCCGTGCAACGCGTATAACCCGACGCCGCTCGAAGTGCTGCTTTGGAATCCGGATGTTCGATAAGGTTTTGATCGCCAATCGCGGCGAGATCGCCTGCCGGATACTGCGAACCCTGCATCGACTGAACGTGCGCTCGGTCGCGGTGTATTCGGACGCCGATCGCCATGCGCCTCACGTCGCGCAGGCGGACGAGGCTGTCGCCTTGGGGGCGGGAAGCGTGGCGGAAACCTATTTACGGCAGGATAAAATTCTCGCGGCGGCCCGCGCCACCGGCGCCCAGGCGATTCACCCAGGGTATGGATTCTTGAGCGAACATGCCGGCTTCGCGCAAGCTTGTGCGGATGTGGGTGTGGTGTTCATCGGTCCTACGCCCGCACAAATCCGCGACTTCGGACTCAAGCATCTGGCGCGGGATCTTGCCGCGAGCCACGGCGTTGCGCTGCTGCCCGGCAGCGGTTTGCTCACGAATCTCGAGGAGGCGCGCCGCGCCGCGCTCGAGATTGGCTATCCGGTGATGCTGAAGAGCACCGCGGGAGGGGGCGGGATCGGCATGCAGATCGTCAGGCACGAGACGCAGCTTGCCGAGGCGCTGTACGCGGTGGAACGTTTGGCGACCAAGAACTTCAGCCGCAGCGGCGTGTTTCTCGAGCGGTACATCGAACGCGCGCGGCACATCGAGGTGCAAATCTTCGGCGATGGGTTGGGAAACGTCATCGCCTTGGGAGAACGCGATTGCTCGACCCAGCGGCGCAATCAGAAGATCATCGAAGAGACGCCGGCCCCGGGGCTCTCCAACCTGACTCGGGCGAATTTGCAGGCAGCGGCGATTCGCTTGGGGGCCTCCGTCAGCTATCAATCCGCCGGTACGGTGGAATTTGTCTACGACGTCGCCGAAGAGGAATTTTATTTCCTCGAGGTCAATACCCGGCTGCAGGTGGAGCACGGGGTCACGGAGGAAGTCACGGGGGTTGATCTGGTCGAATGGATGCTGCGTCAGGCCGCTGAAGAAGCATTTGTGCCGCAGGCGCCGGCGCCGCGCGGTGCATCGATCGAGGTGCGCCTGTACGCGGAAGATCCGGCGCGAGGATTCAGACCTTCATCCGGCCTGGTGACCGAAGCGCGATTTGCCGCCGATGCCCGCATCGAGACATGGATCAGCGCGGGCACGGAGATATCACCGCTGTACGATCCGCTGCTGGCGAAGATCGTGACCTGGGGGAGCAGCCGCAGCGAAGCGCTGGCGAACATGCGCGCGGCGCTGGCTGCCACAGTGATCGCCGGCATAGAAACCAATCTGGAGTATCTGCGGCAATTGCTGGCGCGCAGCGCATTTGCGGCCGGCGGCATGACCACGCGGGGGCTGGAAACCTTTGAGTACGCGCCGCGAACGATCGAGGTCCTGATACCGGGCACACAGACCACGGTGCAGGATCATCCGGGGAGAATCGGCTACTGGAACGTGGGCGTGCCGCCCTCCGGCCCAATGGATGATCTGTCTTTGCGTCTGGCGAATCAAGCCGTGGGCAATGAAGCGGATGCGGCCGCGCTGGAAATCACCGTGTCCGGTCCCACACTGCAATTCAACACCGACGCGCTGGTTTGTCTCACCGGGGCGGCCATGACCGCGGAGCTTGACGGTGCCGGGGTTGGATTCTGGAACCCTTGCGCGGTGCGAGCCGGCCAGGTTTTGCGTATCGGTGCGATCACCGGTGCGGGGTGCCGGGCCTACTTGAGTATTCGCGGCGGATTTGACGTGCCGCAATACCTTGGCAGCCGTGCTACGTTCACGCTGGGAAAGTTCGGCGGCCACGGCGGCCGCGCCCTGCTGTCCGGGGACATCCTGCACGTGCGCGTTGCCGCGCCAGGCGTTGCCGCGCGGGAGGTCGCTGCGCGCGCCATTCCGCCGGAGGTGAGGCCGGAACTGACCGAGGATTGGGACGTGGGCGTTCTTTACGGGCCGCACGGCGCTCCTGATTTTTTTACCGAACAAGACATCCGCGAATTCTTCGCTACCACCTGGGAAGTGCACTACAACTCGAATCGCACCGGCGTGCGCTTGATCGGTGTCAAACCGACCTGGGCGCGCAGTGACGGCGGCGAGGCGGGCCTGCACCCGTCCAACATTCATGACAACGCCTATGCGATCGGGACCGTGGACTTTACCGGCGATATGCCGGTCATTCTCGGCCCAGATGGACCCTCCCTGGGCGGCTTCGTCTGTCCGGTGAGCGTGATCAAGGCCGAATTATGGAAGCTGGGTCAGCTGCGACCGAACAACCGGCTGCGCTTTCGGCGCATGACCCCGGATGAGGCGATGCGCCGGGAGATTGTGCAGGACCGCATGATCTCGACTTTAACGCGCGACACCGATGGCGCGCTCTTTCCCGCGCACGCTGCGAAGCTTAACGGCACCGACGCGGCCGTCGTTGCCAGTCTGCCGGCCCGCGACCTGCGGCCGGCGGTTGTCTATCGGCGTGCCGGCGATAAGTACATGTTGGTGGAATATGGGCCGCTGGTGCTGGACCTGGAGCTGCGCCTGCGGGTTCATGCGCTCATGTGTTGGCTGGAGCAAATAAAACCCGAGGGCATCATCGAGCTGACTCCGGGCATTCGCTCGCTGCAGGTGCATTACGAGAGCCGCATTCTGCCCTTGGAGCGGCTGCTGGATTTGCTGGCCCGCGCGGAGGAGTCATTGCCGCCGATCGACTCAATGCAAATCCCGACGCGCATCGTTCGTCTACCGCTGTCCTGGGACGATGCTGCCACCCAACTTGCCATAGCCAAGTACATGCAGTCGGTGCGCAGCGACGCGCCTTGGTGTCCGAGCAATATCGAATTCATCCGCCGCATCAACGGCCTGGGCAGCATCGAGGAGGTCAAGCAAATTCTCTTCGAGGCGAGCTACTTGGTGCTGGGATTGGGCGATGTCTACCTGGGTGCGCCGGTTTGCACACCGCTCGATCCACGGCATCGCTTGGTTACCACCAAGTACAACCCGGCGCGGACCTGGACGCCGGAAAATGCGGTGGGGATTGGCGGCGCGTACTTATGTGTCTACGGAATGGAGGGCCCCGGCGGCTACCAATTCGTCGGCCGTACCTGCCAGATGTGGAACACTTACCGAAGCACCGCGGAGTTCACGCAGAACCGGCCCTGGTTGCTGCGATTCTTCGATCAGATCCAGTTCTATCCGGTGAGTGCTGCGAAGCTGCTGGAAATGCGCGACGAGTTCTTGTATGGCCGCGCGCGTCTTGATATTCGTGAAGATGTTTTCAGCTTGCAGGCGTACCGCGAGTTCTTGCGCGGCAATTCGGCCAGCATCGCCGCTCACAAAGTGCGCCAACAGGCCGCGTTCGATGCTGAACGGCGCCGCTGGGAGGCAACCGGCCAGATCGGCTATGTGGCAGATTTGCCCGAGGCTCACGAGGATGAGGGGGTTGAACCGCTGGAACAGGGCCATGTGGCTGTATCCAGTCCCGTCGCTGGGAGCGTGTGGAAGATTGCAGCGGCGCCCGGCCAAATCGTCAAGGCGGGCGACGTGCTGGTGCTGGTTGAATCGATGAAAATGGAGCTGCCGATCACGGCGCCCATGGATGGGGTGGTCACGCAGCTGCGATGCGCCGAAGGGCGGGCTGTGCTGGTCGCGCAAACCTTGGTGATTATCCGTCCCGACGCAACGCGCGCGGTGGCCTGACGATGAAACCTGGAGAAATTCAAATGTCGAAGTGTCTGAAGAGCCGATGGAAAGCCATAAGCCTGCTGTGCGCAATTTTGGCGGCGATTGCGCCGCAGGCGGGCCGCGCCGCTGACAAAAATACCTTCAATGTGGCCTGGAGCATCTATGTGGGCTGGATGCCCTGGGACTACGCGGCGCAAAGCGGCATTCTCAACAAGTGGGCCGGCAAATACGGCATCAAGATCAAGCTCACGCAGGTCAATGACTACGTTGAATCGATCAATCAATACACTGCCGGCAGTTTTGATGCCTGTGTGATGACCAATATGGACATGCTCACCATACCCGCGGCGGGCGGGGTGGACTCCACGGCTTTGATCGTCGGGGATTTCTCCAACGGCAATGACGGCGTGGTGCTCAAAGGCAAGGGCAAGAAACTCGAGGACATCAAGGGACAAAAGGTTAATCTGGTGGAACTCTCCGTATCGCACTACTTGCTGGTGCGCGCGTTGACTAGCGTGGGAATGCGGGAACGCGACTTGAAAATTATCAACACCTCCGATGCCGATATCGTCGCGGCCTTCGCTACCCCGTCCAGCACCGCCGTGGTGACGTGGAAACCGCAGCTGAGCGAGGTGTTGTCGGCGCCCAATGCACAGCTGGTGTTCGACTCGAGCAAGATACCCGGCGAGATCATGGATCTGATGGTGGTCAACAGCGCGACGCTGAAGGCGAACCCAAACCTGGGGAAGGCGCTGGTGGGCGCCTGGTACGAAACGTTGGCATTGATGTTCAAGAATGATGCGGCGGGAAAAGCAGCACAGGCCGCGATGGCCAAGGCCTCAGGAACCGACCTCGCCGGATTCGCCAGCCAATTGGCCACCACCCGGATGTTCGCCACACCGGCGCAGGCCTACGAATTCATGAGCGGCGACGGCGTCGTCAAAACCATGGATCTGGTGCGGAATTTTTCGTTCGAGCACGGCATTTTGGGCCGCGGCGCAACCTCGGTCGATGCCGTCGGTATTCAATTCCCGGGCGGTAAAACCCTGGGCGACACGCATAACATCAAGATGCGCTTCGACACGGCCTATACCAAGATGGCGATGGATGGGTCGCTGTAAGGCGGTCGCCCATGCGCCGACTCATCAATCAACGACCGGGCAGGGGCGGGGGGCTGATGTTGAGCCTGCTGCCCTTCATTCTCGTCATTTGCGCCTACATGTTCTATTCGCACGCGCGGCTGCTTGAGAACCCCGGCGATAAGTTGTTGCCTGCGCCGGCGACGATCGCCGCCACCATTCATCGCTACGCCTTTGAAGAAGACGAACGCAGCGGCGATGTTTTGTGGTGGACGGATACCTGGGCAAGCTTGCGGCGTCTGCTGACGGCACTGGCTATTAGCGCCGTCGCCGGCCTTACGCTGGGGCTGGCGATCGGCGTCATACCCTATCTGCGTGCAACCATCGCACCCTTCGTCGCCGCAGTGTCGCTGATTCCGCCCCTGGCCATCTTGCCGATTCTGTTCATCGTGGCGGGACTGGGGGAGTTGGCCAAGGTCACCCTCATCATCATTGGCGTGGCTCCGCTGATCGTGCGCGATCTGGCAATGCGCACCGGCGAGCTTCCCAATGAGCAAATCATCAAGGCGCAGACTCTCGGGGCATCGACGTGGCAGCTGGTCGTGCGCGTGGTGCTGCCGCAATTGTGGCCCCGCTTGATCGATGCGCTGCGCCTCTGTCTGGGATCGGCGTGGCTTTTTCTCATCGCCGCGGAGGCCATCGCGTCCACGGAAGGCTTGGGCTATCGGATCTTCCTGGTACGACGCTATCTGGCGATGGACCTGATCCTGCCCTACGTGGCGTGGATCACGCTGTTGGCGTTCACGATGGACTGGCTGCTGAAGACTCTGCGCAGCAAGGCATTCGCCTGGGCGGAGCCGGCTTGACGCAAGTGACGGTCAAGCATCTGTGGAAGGAGTACGGCGATCAGGTCGTGCTTGAGAACGTCAATCTACAGATCGACGATCATGAATTCGTGACGATTGTCGGCGCTTCGGGCTGCGGCAAAACGACGTTTCTCAAAATGCTGCTGGGCGTGGAACATCCCAGCCGCGGCCAATTCCTCATCGATGGCCGGTCGCTGCCCACCGAACCAGGTCCGGATCGCGGCATCGTGTTTCAGCGCTACTCGCTATTTCCGCATTTGACGGTGCTGGAGAATCTCATGCTGGGGCTGGAATTGCGCGACGCCCCGTTGATCGGAAGGTTGTTCGGGGCAAGACGCCGCCGCGCTCTTGAAAAGGCGCAGCCGCTGCTCGAGGCGATCGGGCTGACTACGGCCGCGGAAAAATATCCGGCGCAGCTCTCCGGCGGCATGCAGCAGCGCTTGTCGATCGCGCAGTCGGTGATCTGCGAGCCGAAGATTCTGCTGCTCGACGAACCCTTCGGAGCGCTGGATCCCGGCGTTACCGCCGATATGCATGCCCTCATTCTCAAATTGTGGAATATGCATAAGATGACCATTTTCATGGTGACGCATGATTTGAAGGAAAGCTTCGAATTGGGCACGCGGCTGTTGGTATTCGACAAAGTGCGCATCGATGCACAGGCGCCCGAGGCTTTCGGCGCCACGATTACTTTCAATATCCCGCTCAAGGGCCATCGCAGCCCGTAACTACGCCGCGCTCAAGCAGATAGCGCCTTTCTCTCGATTCTGCGTGCGGTGAGAATGGCCTCCGTATAGCCGTTGGGTTGCGCGCGGCCCTTGAATATCAGATCGCACGCGGCCTTGAAGGCTACATTGTTCTCCGGGTCATCGGCGAGGCGGATGTAGCTAGGATCGCCGGCATTCTGCTTGTCGACCACGCGCGCCATATTTTTCAGCGCCGTCATGACTTGTTCGGCCGAACATACCCCGTGGCGCAGCCAGTTCGCGACATGCTGGCTCGAGATGCGCAGCGTGGCGCGATCCTCCATCAGGGCCACATCGTAATAATCCGGCACTTTCGAGCAGCCGACACCGGAATCCACCCAGCGCACCACGTAGCCCAAAATACTCTGCGCGTTGTTATTCAGTTCTTCTTCGATGTCGGACCGGCTCCACTGCGGCGCGGCAACCAAGGGAGGCGTCAGAATGTCCTGCAGGGACGCTTGCGGGCGCCGTGCCAACTGCGCTTGCACGGCGGCGACATCCACGGTGTGATAGTGCAGGGCGTGCAGAGTCGCGGCGGTGGGCGAGGGTACCCAGGCGGTATTGGCGCCGGCGAGCGGATGCGCGATTTTGGCTTTGAGCATATCCGCCATAAGATCCGGCATGGCCCACATTCCCTTGCCGATTTGCGCTATTCCGCGCAGTCCGCACGCCAATCCGACATCGACATTCTGCCGCTCGTAAGCATCGAGCCAAATGGCTTTCTTCAGGTCCGCCTTGCGGGGGGTAATCCCCGCTTCCATCGAGGTGTGAATTTCATCGCCGGTGCGGTCGAGAAATCCAGTATTGATGAACGCCACTCGGCGGCGTGCTGCGCGGATGCATTCGGCGAGGTTCACGCTGGTGCGCCGTTCCTCATCCATGATGCCGATTTTCACGGTGTCGCGCGCCAGTCCCAGAAGATCCTCCACGGCGCCGAATAGTTCATCCGCAAACGCGACCTCCTCAGGTCCATGCATTTTCGGTTTGACGACGTAGACCGATCCTGCGCGCGAATTGCGGCGCGCGCCACGCAGGTCGTGCAGCGCGATGAGCACCGTGATTGCCGCGTCAATGAAGGTCTCGGGGATGGGCTCACCGTCCAGGGTCACCACGCCGGTCAGCATGTGATGACCGACGTTGCGCACCAGCATCAGACTGCGGCCCGAGAGCACAAGGTCCTTGCCGCTCGAGGTCCGGTAATGCCGATCGGCGTTCAAGCGGCGCACCAGCGGGCTGTGCGCCTTCTCAATGCGCGCTTCGAGATCGCCCTTCATCAACCCCAACCAGTTCCGATAAACGTGGACCTTATCGAGCGCATCGACCGCGGCCACGGAGTCCTCGCAGTCTTGTATCGTGGTGATCGCCGATTCCAGTACCACATCGCTGATTCCGGCCGGATCGTCGCGTCCGATGTAGTGGCTGTGATCGATGTGCAGTTCCACATGCAGACCGTGGTGCACGAGCAGCAGCACTGCGGGTGAATGAGCATCGCCTTGGAACCCGCTGAAGCCCGCCGGGTCCTTCAAGGACACCGTCGCGCCGCTGCGCAGCTGAACAGTGAGTCCCGTGTTTCCCACTCGGTAGCTCACGGCATCATGATGCGTCCCCTCGGTAAGCGCAAAATGCTCATCCAAGAAGTTGCGCGCGAAGGCGATGACCTTCGCGCCGCGCTTGGCATTGTACGGACCGCCACGAGGCGCGCCGTCGTCGGGAATGGCGTCGGTGCCGTACAGCGCATCGTACAGGCTGCCCCAGCGCGCATTCGCCGCGTTCAGCGCGTAGCGCGCATTGCTGACCGGCACCACCAATTGCGGGCCGGCAATGTGCGCGATCTCGTCATCGACTTGGGCGGTGCCGACGGAGAACGGACCTTTATCGGCAACCAGATAGCCGATCTCTCGCAAGAAGGCTTGATACTTGCGTGGATCGAAGCCCGGACCGGGGTTATTGTCATGCCAGGCATCGATTTTCGACTGCAGCTCATCGCGCCGCCGCAACAAAGCCGCGTTGCGGGGCGCCAGTGCCGCCACCAGAGCGGCAAATCCGCTCCAAAAGTCCCGCTCCGCGATGCCGGTTCCCACGATGGCTTCGTGGTTGACGAAATCATACAAGGCCTTATCGACCTTGAGCCGATCGACGGAAACGGTCGCTCTCATTGCTGCATACCTGGCGGATGTGAAACAGCCATGCTGCGGGCATTGGCGGCTCAAATCAATGCCAATTGGGGGCCGGAGGGCTGCCGGGGCGCCCTTGAGAGATTGCGGGGGCGCGTCTGTTCGCCTTTGGTCCTAGGTCCAGGCGCAGATGCCTGTAATACAATCCGTTCGTTTTAGGGGTGCCCGATTTAGGCATTTACAGCCCCGGAGGATAGCCATTGGCCACGAACCCAACGATTGACTCGCTTGCTGAGCCTGCCCCCGTGAAGGACGGTAAGAAGGCCAAGCCCTTGGTTGCGGCGGCGCTCCCGGATATCGGCTCCCGCGAGATGTTTGCGTTGATTCGAGAGCTGGTGCGGCCCTTTACCGGCTGGCTCATCATCGTGTTCGTTGCGATGCTGATCGAAACGGCCATGAGCCTGGCATCGCCCTGGCCGCTAAAGATTGTCATCGATAGTGTGTTGGGCTCTCACCCCCTGCCGGATTGGCTGCGCGGTTTGAAGGACTCCTCGGTCGGCGACAACAAAATGGGTCTGGCGCTGCTGGCAGGCGCGGGTGTGGTGTTGATTGCGGTCATCGGCGCAATCGCCACCTACATTGATAATTACTACACCGAAAGCGTGGGTCAGTGGGTCGCTAACGATCTGCGCATTCGCATCTACGATCATCTGCAGCGCCTGTCGCTGTCATTCTTCGACAAACAGCAAACCGGAACTTTGCTGTCCACCATCACCAGCGATGTGGCGACCATCCAGAATTTCGCCTCGTCGAATACCCTGAATCTATTGGTCGACATACTGACCATCATCGGCGTGCTGGGCCTCATGTTCTGGCTCAACTGGGACTTCGCGCTGATCGCGGTTGCGGTGACGCCTTTCTTGCTGCTGTTCGTCAGCCGCTTCAAGAAGGCCGTGAAGAAGGCCACGCATGAAGTGCGATTGCATCAGGCCGACATCGTGAGCGTGGTCCAAGAGGGACTGGAGTCCGTACGGGTCGTGAAGGCGTACGGGCGTGAAAGTCTCGAAGAATCGCACTTGAGCGCTGTCAGCCGCGAGGCGGTGGATGCTGCGCTCAAGGCGCGGCGCGTCAAATCCCTGCTCTCGCCCATCGTTTCGATTGTGGTGGCGGGGTGCACCGCGTTTGTACTGTGGCGGGGTGCCGGGCTGATCATCAAGGATGTGATGACGGTGGGCGCGCTGACGGTGTTTCTGGCGTACCTCAACAAGTTTTTCAAACCCGTGCAGGATTTGGCGAAAAACACCAACGCGATAGCGCAGGCGACCGTGGCGCTGGAGCGCATCCAGCGGATTCTGGATACCGACACCGGCATCAAGGACCGTGCCGACGCGAAAACCCTGGAGACCGCAAAGGGTCATATTGCCTTCGATAAAGTCGCGTTTGGCTACGACCCGGGGAATCCTGTCCTGAAGGGTATTACCTTCGGCATCGAGGCCGGGCAGAAACTGGGCGTCGTCGGCACGACCGGCGGCGGCAAATCCACCGTGGTAGGGCTGATCCCGCGCTTCTACGACGTCGATGGCGGGCGCGTCTTGATCGACGGCGTCGATGTGATGGAATACACCAAGACATCGCTGCGCAATCAAATTGGGTTTGTGCTGCAGGATACCGTGCTGTTCCACGGCACGATCAAATCCAACATTGCCTACGGGCGAACCGGCGCATCGGATGATGAGATCATCGCAGCGGCGAAGCTCGCCAACGCCCACGACTTCATCAGTGCCATGCCGCATGGCTACGACACCATGGTGGGTGAGCGCGGCCTGAGTTTGTCGGGAGGTCAGCGGCAGCGTATCGGAATTGCCCGTGCGATCATTCGCAATTCCCCGATTTTGATTCTGGATGAGCCCACGGCGGCGCTGGATACGGAGTCGGAACGCCTGGTCATGGAAGGGCTGTCCAAGCTGATGCAGGGCCGCACGGTGATCACCATTGCGCACCGGCTGAGCACCATCCGTGATTCCGACAAGATCATCGTACTTGACGGCGGCGTGGTGGCGGAGCAGGGCAGCCATGATGAGTTGCTGAAGCTCAACGGCATCTACGCCGAACTGCACCGCATTCAGTACGAAAATACGGCGTCCGGCGCCCCTCCGTAATGCATCGCCTCACCATTCTTTCCACTATCTTGAAGGCACTATGAGCCATTCTCTAATCGTACTTCCCGACGACACGGCGCAGCCGATCCTCGATGCGTTGGGGGCAGCAAAAAAGTCGCTGCAAATCCGCATGTTCTTGTTTACCGATCCCGCGCTTATCAATGCCGTCATCGCGGCAAAGCGCCGCGGCGTGAAAGTCCGAGTCATGCTGAATCCGGCGCGGCGCGGCGGTGAAAGCGAGAACGATGACACCAAGCTGAAGTTGATTCACGAGGGCATCGAGGTGATCGACAGCAGTCCAGCCTTCGATCTGACGCATCAGAAATCGATGGTGATCGACGGCTCGGATGGATTCGTCGAGTCGTTTAATTGGGAGACCCGCGATTTGACGGTGACGCGCGACTATGCGGTCGTCACAACGCACAAGGTCGAGGTCGAGGAAATGAACGCCTGCTTCGAGGCGGATTGGGAGCGCAAACAATTCAATCCGGGCCAGTATTCGCAACTGATCTGGTGCCCGAACAACGGCCGCGAACGCATTGCGAATTTCATCGACTCGGCGAAACACAGCCTGTGGCTGCAGAATGAACGCTACCAGGATACGGTGATCATCGAACGGCTGGTCAAGGCGGTCGAGCGCGGCGTGAGTTTGCGCGTTTTGGCGCGGCCGCCGCACACTCTGAAGAAGGATAAGCTCGTCGAAGGCGTCGGCGGGTTGCGCATCATGCAGGACGTCGGCGCTAAAATTCATACCCTGAAGGGCCTGAAGCTGCACGCCAAAATGATTCTCGCCGACGATGCGCGCGCCATCGTGGGATCGATCAACCTGTCTCCCGGAAGTTTCGACGGGCGACGCGAACTGGCGATTGAAACGGACGCTCATCATGTGGTGAAGCGCCTCAATAAAACGGCGCAAGAGGACTGGGACAATTCCCACAAGCTGGACCTATCCGATGAGGGATTGCTCAAGGACCTCAGCAAGCGTGAAGAAACGGCGGGCGGCGCGCAGTTGCTGGTGGTGAAAGCCGGGGGCAAGGACAAGGACAAGCCCAAATCCAAGCACGACGGCACTGACTAAGCGCTGCGGCTCCGCGCTTTACGTCCCGAGACTCCCGGATACTGGAGCAGGTGGGCGCTTCGAGCCGCCGAGTAGCACGAACAGGCCGCCGCCTGTAGACCGCGACGGTTCAAAATGGTGAGGCGGCCGCGGATGTAACGAATCAGCTGGCGCTGGCGCAGCACCAATGCGGCGCGGTTCACGCCCTCGCGGCGCACGCCCAACATGGCGGAGATCGATTCTTGAGTCACGCGGAATGTGTCGGAGTGCGCCCGGTCGCCGGTCACCAATAACCAGCGTGCCAGGCGAGCGGCCACATCATGGAAGGTGGTGCACATGGCGGTCTGCGACATCTGGGCCATCACCACGTAGATATAGCGGTTCAGCAGCCGCTGCAACGCGGCGCTGCGTTCGAACTCACGGCAAAAATCCGCAGCCGGGATTCGCAACGCTGTGCCGGCGGTATTGACGAGCGCGCGCTGCGAGGCGATGTTAATCCCCAATGCGACGGACACACCCAGCACGCCTTCAGGACCGATGACAGCCACTTCCAGCGTTGCACCCGCATTGCTGGGCGAGAGCAGTGAGATGGAACTGGCCGTGGGAAAGTATACATAGCGGATCCGCTGTCCCGGCTCGCGCAATACCTCGCCGATTTTCAGCTCCACGGGTTTACTGGCTGCCAGCAGACGCCGCCTGACCATAGGCGGCAAAAGGTCAAGGAGGCGATTGTTCGCCGACGGCGGGGGCGCGTGGGGCATAGGCCACCCACCATAGCCTCTCGCGCTGGGCGCGTCGAGATACAAACTATCGGGTGCGTGCGCGGGGTGCCGCCAACGCCCGAGAGCGCCGGCGGCACATCCGACCTCGCGACGAATGAGCTACATCTTCATCGCCATTTTCACGTCCGAGGGGGATACCCTGGCCGGCGTGCCCTTGCCGCCGTGCTGCCGGTCGGGAATCTTGGCCACCAGCGATGCCACATCTCGGTCGTCAAACTCGATATGCACGCGGAAGCTGCCCGTCGAATCCCTGCCGCGGTAATCCCAGGTTTCATCGGCCTGGCCCGGCATGGACATCCCGCAATCGTTGAATTGCACCACGCGCCAAGGCGCGCCGAGCAAGGACTCGACTTGGGATTTGGTGGACCGTCCCGGCACCAACTGGGCGAGCTTTTGGTCGCTGATCGTGGCCCGCTTTGGCGGGGAAACGGTCGCGGACCATCCATCGTCGCTTCGCGCCGCCGAGGCGGCGAGACAGCACAGCGCTAATCCTGCGAGGCAAACAAAGTATTTGATGCGCATGATCGCTCCCCAACCGTTACTGCTCGGAAGGCGGCAGAATGGCATTGCGAGCCTCTCCGGCCAGCGACAAAATCGTCACCCCGGTCCCGGCGCGGTCCGCCGCGTAGATATAGCCGCGATCGTCATACTCCACATAGTCGTTCATCGTCGTGTTGTAGCAGTTGCTGGTGCCGTTGATGGTCGAGCAGGAGGCCACCGTGTTCATGTTCGGTGCTTGGATGTAGTACGCGATTGGTTTGGGATTCTTCGGGTCGCGGATGTCCCAGATTCTCACGCCGGCATTGAACCAGGACACGCTGATGATCTTCCCGTAGTAGGGTGGATAGATCGCCTCCGTGACCGCGTGCGCGCCGAATCGCGCGCCCCTGCCGCAGAAATCGCCCGGAAACTGCGGCACATTCAGCGTGGCCATGGGCCAGGGTGTCGTCTCGTTGGCGATATCGAGAATCCACGCATCATGCGGCGCCTGCCCAAAGCAGTTGTTGGCGGTGCCTTCCGAACTCACGAACAGCAGACTCTTGTTTTGCGGCGTGCCGTCCACGAAGTTGGTTTGCTCCTCGGGAATCGGTACGTTGAACACCGGCATCGCACTGTGTCCGCCATTTTCCGGATTCATCGTCACCCAACTGATCTGCGGCCACAGCAGGTCCGCCTGCGTCGGACTGTTGGCGCAGTTGACTGAAGCGTTGGGATTCGAGCCGGGGCCGCTGGTGCGGCAGCCATTGAGCAGCTTGAGGCGGTCATCGATTTGGATGACGCCGCTGGCCCCCACACCGTAGGGCATGTATACCCGATCGACTTGCGTGCCCATGGAAATCGGCCCGTGCACGCCGCTGGGCGGATTGGTAGTTCCCTCGTAGCACGTGTCGCTCGGCGCCGTTGCGCAGGGCAGCGCCGTCGCCACCGGTGCGCCGGGCTGCTGGCCGACCAATCCGAACTGGCGAATGGGGACCGGCTTTGCCGGATTGCTAAGATCATAGATGTAGATGTGCTGCGCGGATCCGCTCTGCTGCCACCCATCGCTCTTCGAGCCTGCCACCAGGTACGCGATGCCGGTGTCGCACTCCCACCAACTCTTGTGCGTGTTGCTCAGGCCCGCAATGACCGTGGTGACAAACTTCGGGGCTGCCGGATCCGTCACGTCCCAGATTTGGTGGGACTCGTTGGCGCCGGCGTTGCCAAATGCGCGCAGCAAGTACCAGTGGCCGACGGTGCCATTGGTTTGAGCGTTGGGAAAAGTGCTGCCCGGGCATACCCGCACCATTTGCGCGCCGGCCGCTGCATAGGAGTTGCCTATCGGCGCAGGTCCCGGGATATGAAATAGGAATTTCGGTCTCTTGACATTGGTGACATCGATGATCGAAGTCCCATTGGATTCGGACGCCCCCGTCAGCGGATTCAGCGCGGTTCCGGCCAGATTGCCGTTGTAAAGAATTTCCCGTCCGTCTTGATTGACCACCAATGGCTGGTAAATGGGACGCGCCTGGTTGTCGTTGAACCCTTCGACTTTCATGTTCCAGATGGATTCTTCGCTCACCCGATTCGGCGGCGGTTCTTTTTGCAAATCCTTGTTATACGAACCCGATGGGCCTTCGGTGTTGGTAATGACGGGAATGTTCGGTCCGTAGGGCGGGTAGGCCGCACCGTTGCCCTGAGCCTGCCCCTGGGATGCGATTCCCAGCGCGAGCAAGGCCGATAAACACAATCTCCGTGTTAGCCGAGGCAAGTTATTCTCAGGCATGACGCGTCCCCCCCATGACAGATTGACGATTTGGATTTAGTAGATAGGCACCTGCTAATTTGTGGAGCGCACTACATATGCCAAATCCCGCGGCGGGAAAGTCGGGAAACACCGATAGGCCGTGTAAGACCTGGCTGACACACATGTAGGAATATTGGGTGCGGCGCACCAACGGCTGCGCGGGAGAATTTTTATATCAATTCTTGGTGGGAGAGTCTTTGCTCGAGGCCGTCTCTGGAATCTTGCCCACGATGCGCACGATGTCGTGATGGTCGAATTCGATATGGAGTCTAAAGGCGCCGCTCAAGTCCTGGCCGCGATACTCCCAGATCTCGTCTTCTAGCTCGTCCATGTCGTTGTACTGCACGGTACGCCACGGCGCGCCGAGCAATGTTCGGACTTGGGCCTTGGAAAGCCCGGGCACCACCTTCGCGACCTGTTTGGCCGTGATCGCGCGAACCGTTGCCCCGGCATCCGCGCCGGCGTTGCCGGCGGCAAAGACGATGGGAGCTGCGATACAGCACAGCGCGATCATTGTCGTGAGTCGGCACCACTTCCGGTTCATGGCGGGTTTCCTCGCGAATGGCCGCAACTTCAACGCGCAGGCCATGATGACCTTTGGTAGAAAATCCGCAAGCAATTCGGAGGGATAAAGAAAACCGAGTGGCACAAGGTCCAATGGCAGGCGCAATCGGTGACCCCCTAAGCTCGGACTTTCACGCCCCGCCGTTGAAGCTGTTGGGCGCTCGATTCATTCAGAAGGGTTACTTATGACTAAGAAAATCTGGATCATCATCGGCGTGCTGTTCGTGGCGGGCCTGGCGATCGCCGGCATTCTGTACGCCGCCTTCCCGGTCGCGATGACGACCTACGGGGGGATGTCGCTCAATTATCTGAAGACCCTGTCCACGCCGGCCGGCACCGTGAGCACGGAGACGAATCCGGCCTACAAAGCCCCGGAAGCCGCTGCTGCCGCCACTCCCCCCGCCGATGCGGCATGGCCGAATGCGGCAGCCGGTGACTGGCCCAGCTACAACAGAACTCCCACCTCGCAGCGCTTCTCACCGCTCACTCAGATCAACACCAAGAATGTAGGTCAGATGAAGGTCTTGTGCACCTACAGCACCGGTCAGCTCACCTCCTTTGAGACCACGTTGATCATGGTGGAAGGCTCTTTGATCGGCACCACCGAGTTCGACATTTTCTCCCTCGATCCCGCCACCTGCGCTGAAAAGTGGCGCACGCGCATTGATGGCAATGGCAGCCTACTGCCCTCCAATCGTGGGGCGGCCTATATGGATGGCATGCTGTTTCGAGGCACGCAGGATGCACGCGTGCTGGCCTTTGATTTCAAGACCGGCAAGCAACTGTGGGCGACGCTGATCGGGAACACTGCCCATGGCGAGACGGCGCCCTCCGCCCCAATTGCCTACGACGGTTTGGTCTACGTCGGCAATGCGGGCGGGGACTTCAAGGGCGGCAAGGGCCATATGTATGCCCTTGAGGCGAAGACCGGCAAAATTGTATGGGAGTTCTACCTAACGCCCAAGACCGCAGACGATGCGCCACGAGGACCGGTGGGTAGCACGCCCCTCGATGAATCGACCTGGAATAACGCGCCCGGCATCCCCATCACCGGCGCGGGGGCCTGGACCTCGTACACCCTCGATATCAAGAATGGCCTCGTGTACGTCCCGGGCGGCAATCCGGGTCCTGACTTCGCTTCAGGAGCGCGGCAGGGCAGTAACCTCTATGTCGACTCGGTCGTGGTACTCGACGCCAAGACCGGAAGCTACAAGAATCATTTCCAGTTGGTGCCGAAGGATTGGCACGACTATGACGTGTCGAATCCCCCGATCCTGCTGCAATCCATGGGCGGCAAGCAGATCATGGCCGTCGCGCCAAAGGATGGGCGCCTCTACGCCTATGATCTCGCCGACAACAAGCAGCTCTATCGCGTGCCGATCACCACGGTCTCTAACAACGACGAGACCTTTGAGGTTGGCAAGCTCGTGCATTTCTGCCCCGGTCCTGTGGGCGGCGATGAATGGAGCACCCCGGGCTACGATCCGACCACGAATCTGATCATCAGCGGCACGGTGGATTGGTGCGACACGGTGAAAATTCAAACGGACGATAAGCTGCGTTCGGTGGCAATGGGGCAACCCTGGACCGGCGCGGCGTTTCTGAACCCGATCAACATGTTCGGCAAGGAAAACAAAACTGACGGGTACTGGGCCGGATGGGTGTACGCCACGGATGCTGACACCGGCGTGTGGAAGTGGCGGGTGAAGTCCAACTACCCCATCCTCGGAGGTATCGTTCCGACCGCGGGGGGCGTCGTGTTCTTCGGCGACCTGGGCGGCAATTTCTATGCGCTCGATGCGGCGACGGGTGAGAAACTGTGGGGCCAAGTTCTCGGCAAAGGCGGCGGGATCGGCGGCGGTGTGATCACGTATAGCGTTAATGGCCAGCAAAAAGTCGCAGTCTCCGACGGCTTTACGATGGTCGCCTGGCCGGTGAAGCCTGTCGTGGCCACGGTCGTCGTGCTGGGCCTTGACCCCGCTGCGGGCTCATAGTGGGGGTGCTTGCGCCTCGCTCGCTGCGACCTGCGGCAGCGGAGATGCAGGATCTCAATGGGAGGCATGTTGAAGAGGCATCGCTGCCAGTCGAATGATTACTCGAAAGCGAAAATGCGCTGCCAGTCATTCTTCATGCTGATGACGACCCAGCCGTCCTTCTTCGCTTCCTCGTACAGCGCCTGGGTAAAGGTGCCGACCTTCGTGTCCGGCAATCCCTGCGCAGGACCGTAGGCGTATTCGCGCGCGGCATCGTCGTGCAACAGGAGCATGGATAACCGCGCACCGTCGCCTGCCTTGGTGTACTCCAGCATCTGCTGATCGCCGGTCGAGTTGCCGAATGCCGCATAGGGGCGGCGGCCGATCATTTCGTGAATGCCCTCAGGCTTGCCGGCGTTGTTGTCGTTGAGCAGCAGCTTCGGGATTTTCGTCAGGAACGGTTTACCGTCCTTGGCGTAGCCGTAGCTCGTCCCGCCGGGGCTGCCCACTACCTGCTCGACCGGAACGCCATACACCTTTCCGGAGTAAACGCGTACAAAATCCTGACCCCCGCCGGTCACGATGTAGGTTTTGTAGCCGTTGGCGCGAAAGTACGCCAGCACTTCCAGCATCGGAAGATACGTGAGCTCCGTGTAGGGTCGCTTCCAACGCTTGTCCTTCGCCTTGGGAATCCACGCAACCACCTCCGCGTGGAAATCCTCCACGCTCATGCCGGTGAGCGTCGCCGCCAGCAGCTTCTCCAGTTCCGGCATCGGCAGCTGGGCAATCGCCTCGAGGTCGCCGGTCATGACGGTTTTGAACGGCTCGACATTCGCAAGACCTGGCTTAGCCTTCACCAGCACCGGTACCCGATCGAGACAATAGATCACCTGGCTGTAGATCGGATGCTCGACCCAAAGCGTGCCATCCTGGTCAAAGGTTGCGATCCGCTGTTCTGGCGCTACGAAGCTCGGGCTGTTGCGATCGGTCGTCACGCGTATGAACTCGAGGATCGCCTGCTTTGCCGGCCCCTCATTCCAGGAGGCGAGCGGCGCCGCGGCCTTCACGGTCTGTGCCTCGGCGTTGCCGGCGCCCAAAATCCCCGATAGTGCCGGCGCCGCTGCCAGCGCCTTGAGAATCAAGCGACGAGTTATGCTATCGGAGTTAGGCATGGATTTTTCGCCGTCGTTGTTGGTGGCGAAAATTTTATATAGCGAAGCCGGCCCCCTTAGCTAGTAGGCCTTGGTCTAATGCGGAAGGCGTAGAAGGGCGCCAAGAATCGTAAGGAGAACATCGCAATGTCAGCAACACCCGCCTTGCAGCCAAGCGGCGAGCAGCGTGCAGATAGCCAGACTGAGATTCGTGGACGGCTAAACCTGCTCCTCGACCGGCAGCGCGCAGCGTTCATTCGCCAAGGTCCACCGTCACTCGATGCGCGTCGCAAGGATCTCTTGAAGCTCAAGAAGGTGCTGCTTGATCACCAGAGCGATATCATTCAAGCGATCAGCGAGGACTTTGGTCATCGCTCGCGCCACGAAACAACTCTATTTGAACTGGTCACAGTCACCAACGGCATCCAGTACTTGCATCGACACGTCCGGCGTTGGATGCGACCGGAACGGCGGCACGTTGCATTTCAGTTCGCACCGGCCAAGGCGCGGATCGAGTACCAACCCTTGGGAGTGGTGGGAATCATCTCGCCCTGGAACTATCCGCTGGCGCTCGCGATGATGCCGCTCGCGACAGCACTCGCTGCGGGCAATCGGGTCATGATCAAACCCTCCGAAGTAACCGCGGCGACCTCTGAACTCATGAGAAGAATCCTGGCCGAGGTATTCGATCAAGAACAGATCGCCGTGGTCACCGGAGACGCAGCAGTCGGTGCCGCGTTCGCGAGTCTCCCCTTCGACCATCTGCTGTTCACGGGAAGCACCAGCGTTGGGCGCGCGGTGTTGCGCGCGGCCAGCGACAATCTCGTTCCCGCCACCCTTGAGCTGGGCGGAAAATCTCCGGTCATCATCGATCGCGGCGCCTCTCTCGACACTGCGGCGAGGCGTGTTGCGTACGGCAAGCTTGCGAACGGCGGTCAGACTTGCATTGCGCCCGACTATGTCCTCGTGCCGAAGGAGAGCGTCGAAGACTTCGCGCAGGCGTATCGCGGCGCCGTATCGCAGCTGTATCCCCAAATCGCATCGAATCCGGACTACACCTCGATTGTCAGTGAGCGTCACCATGCGCGCCTTTTATCGTTGTTGGCGGATGCGCGCGAGAAAGGTGCGCGGCTTGTTGAAATTGACGCAGCGAACGATGACCGGCCACCGACACATGCCCGCACGCTGGCCCCCTGCGTGGTGCTCGATACCACCGAAGACATGATGCTCATGCGCGAAGAGATCTTCGGGCCCCTCCTGCCCGTCATCCCCTATGAGGAAATCGCCGACGCCATCGCCTATGTCAACGAGCGGCCGCGCCCGCTGGCGCTTTACTTCTTCGGCCCCAAAGGGCCGGCTCGCGACATGGTGCTACAGCGCACCACCTCCGGCGGAGTCTCCATCAACGAAACAAACCTGCACTACGGCCAGGATGACCTGCCTTTCGGCGGGGTCGGTCCCGCCGGCATGGGCGCCTACCACGGGCCGGAAGGCTTCAAAGCGCTGAGTCATGCGAAAGGCATTTTCGAACAGGCGCAGCTCAATCTCACCGACTTGATCCGACCACCGTTCGGCAAGTTCATCGAGCGCGTCGCGGCATTGATGCTGCGTTGAGCCGCAGAAAAGAGCGGATTTATCACCCCATCAGCTGCCGTTGGCAGATTCTGTTCAATGTAGATTGCAAATAAGAATCATTCTCGATAGCATTCGCACTCGTATTTGAAGCGTTGGGCCACGAACCGGCGCGGGACGTGAGCGGATGAAATTGAAATGTCGCCGGGGCTGGGTTCGGCTTAACGGTTTGGTTGCCTGTAGCGCAGCACTTGCGGCCTGTGGCGGCGGCGGTACCACGGAAGCACCTCCGGCACCTTCCGCGCTATCGGCAGCCGCGCTGGCGGGGCAGGCGATCTTTGCCGATGCCAGCCTGTCCGCATCCGGCGTTCAGTCCTGCAGCACCTGCCACGTGCCCACGCGGGCATTTACCGCCGATCCTGCCACCGATCATGGGCTGCCGGTACCGCTTGGCGGGGCCAATATGGACCAGACCGGCTTCCGAAACGCACCCTCTCTCATGTATGGCTCGTTCACGCCGCCGTTTTCAACCAGCAGTGGTCCGGTCGGCGGTTTCTTTCGCGACGGCCGCGCCTCGTCCCTGGCCACGCAAGCACAACAGCCCTTTGTCACCGCCTTCGAAATGGCCAATCAAAACGCGGCAGAGGTCGTTAGCCGATTGCAGCAATCGGCGGCGAGCTTGCAGGCCTTCGTGGCTGCATACGGTGACGCGGTGCTCGCTGATCCGGAGACGGCCTTGCAGGATATGGGTTTGGCGCTGGCCGCCTACGAAACCGAAGACCCTGATTTTCATCCTTTCAGCAGCAAGTACGACTACTGGTTGCAGGGCCAGGCCCAGCTAACTGCTCAAGAGCAGAACGGACTCGACTTATTCAACGATCCCACCAAGGGAAATTGCACGGCCTGTCATCCCAGCCAACGCCAGGGATACAGCAGCCATGCACTGTTCACCGATTTCACCTACGACAATATCGGTGTGCCGCGCAATTGGGCCATCCCGGCCAATAACAATGCACTCGTCAGCCCCATCGATGCAGCACCGCTGGCCGTGGTGCCGGCGCCTGTGGACGTACCGGCGGATGCCGAATACGCCTACTACGATCTGGGACTTTGCGGTCCGTTCCAACCGGCTGCCTTCGATATCAATGCACGGCCGAGTCTCTCGGCGACCACCTCGCTGTGCGGACTGTTCAAGGTGCCCACGCTGCGCAATATCGCGGTCACCTCGCCGTATTTTCACAATGGGGTGTTCAGTACCCTGCATCAGGTGGTCGAGTGGTATGTCACTCGCGATATCAATAACAACACTGCCAACAATCCGAATCCAGTAGCAGCAGGTCCCGGCGGCAATCCGTACGTGGCCCTGGGCAGCTTCTATACCGCGGCGAACGGCACGCCGGATTTGTTCGAGTACAACGACCTGCCGGCGCTGTATGACGCCAACGTCAATATCGGCGAAGTGCCCTACACCCCGCCGACCTTCGGCGGCGGACAGGCACCCACCCTGACGGCGCAGGAAATCGACGAGCTGGTCGCGTTTCTATGCACCCTCACGGACGGTTTCGATCCGGCAAACCCCACGGCTTACAACGTACCGACCCAATGCCAACCCATCGCGGCAGCGAACTAGTACCAAGGATCTTCATCATGTTGAAAAATGTTGGCAATGGCCTCGGCACGGCATCCGCGAGAAGCACTCTGGCGCTGTGGCTATATTTCGCGACGGGCGTCGCCGGCGTGGCGCACGCAGATGCACCGAAACCCTCTGAGCAGCAGCAGATCGATCAGCTGCAACAGCAGCTGCAGGCCGTGCAGGCGCAAATGCAGCAGCTCGCCGAGCAAAACAAAGTGTTGCTAGAGAAAATGCAACAGCTTCTGCCCGCGGCGGCAGCGACCCTGCAACCACCCGCACAGCAACCACCCGCGCAGCCGGCGAATCCTGCCGTGAGCGTTGCTCCCGCAACGCCGGCGAGTCTCAGCGCCGGGGGCACCTCTGCGCCGGCGGCACCGGTCTCCGCTTCCTCAATCGCACCCGAATCGCCGTTTGCGAATTTCAAGCTGTGGGGCTATGGCGAGGTGTACTACGCAGACCCGATCCATAACGGGCAAAAGGCGCAGGCCGATCTCGCCCGTGCGGTGTTCGGCATCGGCTACCAATTCGACAGCCGCACCGAATTCAATTCCGAGTACGAGGTGGAGCATGCGGTCTCCTCGGCCAGCGATGTCGGAGAATTCGAGGTCGAACAGTTCTACATCGATCGACAACTCAATGACGCGGTCGCCGTGCGTGCCGGCTTGTTCCTCATGCCCTTTGGTTTGCTGAACGAGCACCACGAACCCACCAACTTCTATGGCATGCAGAGAAACTTCGTCGAGACCCTCATCATCCCCAGCACCTGGCGCGAAGGAGGTTTTAATTTTCACGGTGATACCCCGCAGGGCATCAGCTGGAATGTCGGCCTCACCACCGGGTTCGATTTGTCCAAGTGGGATTACGCGCCGGAATTCCCGCAATACACCACCGCGTTGGATCTTGAGGACAATGATGTGGCGCCCCTGCAAGCCACGCATCAGGAATTGGCGCTCGCGAATGCGCACGAACTGACGCAATACATTGCGCTGGGATACTACGGCGTGCCGGGATTGACCCTCGGCGCCGCAATCAGCACGGGCAACGCCGTGAAGGTGCCGGCGCCGCCGAATGCGCCCATCCCCGGTGATCAGCGCGTAACGCTCTGGGAAGCGCATGTGCGCTGGATGCCGGCGAAATTCGATATCTCGACGCTGTATGCGCATGGGGCGATCAGCAATTTGACGCTGGCGAACGCCGCCAATCCGGGTTCGCCCAACCCGATCCCCTCGGAGTTCTACGGCTACTACGGCCAAGTGGCCTACAGCTTATGGGAGCGCGGCGACTATCGGCTTGCGCCGTTCGTGCGCTGGGAGCGCTACAACATGGGATCAAGCTACGAGGGCGTTCCTGGGCCCGTGGTACCGAGCGGCCTAGTGCCCTTATCGAGCACGCCGGGCGATTATGGCTACTGGCCGGTGAATCAAGATCGCGTCTGGACCGTGGGGGCGAACTTGTACGTCACGCCGCACATCGTCGTGAAGACCGACTATCAATGGTTTCACTACAACCCTGATTTCACCCGCTTTGATTTGGGACTGGGCTTGAATTTTTGAGCGGTATGCGCAAACCCGGCAGGAACGCGCGTTGCAGGGACCTAAGTGTCGATCCGTCGCGCACCGAATGCCTCGAGCACGGAAATTGCTCGGGCAGGATCGACGATGAGCAGGACCTTGGTCAGGGCGTCCGCGATCACTGCGCTGGGGGCCACCACACTGACTCGTCCCGAAACCACGGCATGGCGATCAGCGCCGTGGTAGTAGCCGCGATGCTCGGCAGGTCGCGCGTTATTGTCGACATCGCTGGTGGCGAGTGCGGCGTTCTTAAGGGCGACAATGACATTGGCGCCGCGTTCGTTCCGGCACACGATGCTGTGACTACTGTCCCCAAACACCGCCAAGTCGCCGCCGGCATTGACCAAGCCGGCATGACAGCCCGAGGCGCGCAACGCATCGAGCGCGCGGTCCACGGCAAAGCCTTTGGCAATTCCACCCAAGTCGATGCGCACGGGAGCCTGCGGTACGGCGCGGTTGGCGTGGGCAAACTTCAGGTCCATCATGCGTCCGACACTTTCCGGCACACAGGGATCGAAGACCCCATCCGACAGCCGATGCACCTGTTGGCAGAGTTCCAGCACCTGCCAGGTCCAGGGATGAAGGGACACCGCGTTCCCCGGTGCTGCGGCCGACAGCGCCGCCAAATCGCTGCCGCTGCGGCTGGGATGCATCAGCTTCTCGACCAGAGCGAATGCTTCGTAGGCGGCCGCGAGCCCGAGTTCAACCGCATTCGCCGCGCGCGCCTCGGCCTCAACCGCCACAAAAGTCCCCAAACCCACGCGCAGACTCGAAGTGCGATGGGAATGCGTCGGAATCTCGGGAATCTGGCGCGCCATTGCTGCTACCGTACAACTAAAATGCTCGTTCGTATTCCTAATATGCATCAAAGCCTTCAGTGATCCACCGAAACCAAATCCCGGGTCTTCTTATTGCGTCCCTGTTACCCGTGCCCATCGTCGTGGCGGCGGATTATCTCAGCATTGACGCCGCACAAAAGGCGGTGTACCCGGAGGCGGATGCTTTTCAAGAAGTACTCTTGATGCGTACTCCCGAGCAGCAGCAAGCCTTGCTCGCCCAAGCCGGACCCCAGCCGCCCCACGGCATGATTCGCATCTGGCGAGCCACCCGAAACGGCGAAATGCTGGGTCATGTGTTCGTTGATGAGGTGATCGGCCGGCAGAGTCTGATCACCTACGCGGTGGGCATCGATACTGACGGAGCCCTGCGCAATTTGCAGATCATGACGTACCGCGAAAGCCATGGCGGCGAGATTCGCAATGCGGCCTGGCGTGAGCAATTTTCACACCGCAAGGATTTGGATCAGTTGCGATTTCGTACCGACATCAAAAACATTTCCGGCGCCACGCTGTCCTCCGAGCACGTGACCCAGGGCGTACGTTGGCTGCTGGCCCTGTGGCAGTCCGCCCTGCGGCCCGCGGCAGCCGCCGGATAGCGGCCGCCCGGCGAACAAAGCCATGCGAGATCACCCCTCCACCTCGCCGCGGCGCCGTATGGCGCACACCCAGCATTGGGAGTCGGCTCATCGCATGCCGAGGGTACAGCGCGCCTGCGTCTATCTTGTCTTGGGCGTGCTCTGGGCGTCCGGTTGCTGGTGGCTATGCTTGGATGAGTTCTATGCGAGCAGGGGCCAATTCGGCCTGACGCCACATCCCTGGGAACCGGCAATCCTGCTGCTGCATGGGGTTGCCGGCATTGTGAGCATGTACTTACTGGGTTGGATTACCGCACGGCATATTTTGCACTGGTGGCCGCGGCGTTTGCGGCGCCTGAGCGGCGCGGTGTTCGGCGTGAGTTTGGGGTTACTGGCCGTCAGCGGCTTCATGCTGTTCTTCGTCAGCAGCGACCGTTGGCAGCATGTGTCGGCACTGACTCATGACGTATTGGGTTTGGGGATCACTCTGAGCGGAATTCAACACGGCTTCTTTGCCCGGCGGCGGGGCGCTCGCCCCTGAGGCGCTAGGGCTGATGCAGGTCGCGATCGGACCAGCTGCCGCCCAAGTCACCGATCAAGGCGATGGTATCGACCAGGCGGCTCTCTTCGACGCTCAGCGCCGTTTGCTGTGCGCCCAACTGAGCCTCTTGGGCCGCAGCGACGGTGGTGTAGTCCGCGGTGCCGGCTTCAAATTCCGCCAGCGCGATCTGCGTGCCGCGAATGGCATCATGCACGGAGATATCAAGAGCCCGTGCCTGGTCGGCCAGAATGCGCAGCCCCGACAGATCGTTCTCGACGTTCTCAAACGCGTTGAGCACGGTGTTGCGATAATTCGCGACCGCCGCTTCATAGGCCGCCTTTGCGGCCTGGACTTCCGCGTGGCGTTCGCCGAAATCAAGCACCGTCTCGGTGCCGGTCGCCCCGATCGACCAGACCTGATTCGCCGCTTGCAATAGGCCGTGCACGGGCGATTGGGAAAAACCTGCCGCCCCCGACAGCGACAGCGTGGGGTAGTAGGCGGCGACTGCGATGCCGATGGCGGCGTTCTGCGCCTTCATGGTGCGCTCCGCGGCGGCGATGTCGGGCCGGCGTTGCAGCAGGGTCGAGGGAACGCCGACCGGTACGGTCGGCATCGTCGGCACCGCTTCGCTGTGGGGAATGTCCAGATCCTCCGGATTCTTACCGACGAGCACCGCGATGGCATGGGCATATTGCGCGCGAGCAACGCCGAGGCCGATGAGCGTGGACAGTGCCGATTCCAGCGCAACTTGCGCGGTGATGACGGCTGAAGGAGGCGTTGCCGTGATGCCGGCAGCTCCCTGCGCTTGCGTGACGCGCAGCGCGTCCCGATAGGCATCGACCGTCTTCTGAGCCAAATCAATATTCGCATCGCTCATGCGCAGTTCGATGACGGTCGTGGCCAGCAGCGTCTGTTCAGAGAGTGTGGCGTTGGCCAGCAGGGCTTCGTCAGACTGCGCGATGGCGGCGTTTTGCTCGATCAAGCGGCGCACCTTGCCCCATAGGTCGGGCGTCCAACTGGCGGCCCCCTCCAGCGACGCTGAATTGACGACGCCACTCGTGCGCACCGGCGCCACCGTGCCCGACCCCGTTGTCAGCGCGCCGCCGGCGGCACCGGGACCTCCCGTTCGGGTCGCCGATCCGGTGATCCCTATCGTCGGAAACAACTGGGCGCGCGCAACTTTCACCTCCGCCAGCGCCTGCTGATAGTTCGCGTAGTTCTGGCGCACGGTTTGATTCGACACGGCCACGGTGGGTTCGAGCTGGTCCAGCAATGGATCATGGAAATCGGTCCACCAATCGCCCTTGGGCGTACCGTCCGCAGGTGTTGCCACCTCCCAGCCCGGCAGCTCTTTGTATTGCTCGGCCACCGGCACGGGCGGGCGATGGTAATTGGGGCCGGCCAGACATCCGCCGAGCAATACGCTCGCTGAACCGATCACACACAATTTGACGCTGAAAGTGTTCATGCATTCGCGCTCAGATCTTTGCGCCAGGAGAATCCCGCTGCCGATTTGCGTATCCGCACGCGCAGACGGTCGAGATAGAGATAAATGACCGGTGTGGTGTACAAGGTGAACACCTGGCTGAAGATCAGGCCGCCCATGACTGTAATGCCCAGGGGCTGGCGCAGTGAGCCGCCCTGACCGATGCCGATGGCCAGCGGCAGTGCGCCGAGCACGGCCGCCGCCGTAGTCATCATGATGGGCCGCAGGCGCACCACCGCGGCCTCGTGAATCGCCGCCTTCGCATCGACGTTTTGCTCGCGCTGCCGATGGATGGCGACGTCGATCATCATGATGGCATTTTTCTTGACAATGCCGATCAGCAGAATGATGCCGATCAGCGCGATCACGGAAAACGGCGTGCGGAAGATCAGCAGCGCCAAGGTCGCGCCGATGCCGGCAGAGGGCAGCGTGGACAGAATGGTGACCGGATGAACGGTGTTCTCATAGAGAATGCCGAGCACGATGTACACGGCGGCCAGCGCTGCCATAATCAACCACGGGATCGCCGCCATTGATTGGGCGAAGACCTGACCTGCGCCGGCAAAGCTGCCGTGAATCGAGGCCGGCATGCCCAGATTACGCACGGCCGTGGCAATGGCCGCGGAGGCCTTGCTTAAGGAGCCGCCGGGCGGCAGGTTGAAGGAAATCGTCGCAGCCACCAGCCCGCTCTGATGGTTGACCTGAGTGGCCGTATGATTGCTAAGGTAGGTGGCCAGCGCGGGCAGCGGCACCAGGGTCTCTGCGGCGGTGCTGTCCGCGCTGCCGGTAGAACTGCCGCCGCGGCTATTGGAGATGCTGTTCGTCACTGCATTAGCTTGTGCACTGGCGTTCAATGAATTGGTGTTCGAGGCGGAGCCTTGCGTCTTGGACACCGCCGTGTAAGGCGTCACACCGCTGACCGTGCCGCCCGGCGCCTGAGTCTGCTGAGTGCCGGTGGGATTGCCGGCCGCCGTGCTGAAGTACATGCGGTCGAGCATTT
Source organism: uncultured Gammaproteobacteria bacterium (assembly GCA_963756845.1). Taxonomy (GTDB): domain Bacteria; phylum Pseudomonadota; class Gammaproteobacteria; order Steroidobacterales; family Steroidobacteraceae; genus Bog-1198. The sequence continues at coordinate 203,544 of CAVWPD010000004.1, forward strand.
GCGGGTACTGCCAGTACTTCGGCGCCACTTCCATGACCACGAAGTATTGGTTGAAGGGGTTGAAAATCGTGGACACAGTACGCTGGCCAAACGCATCGTAGAGCACGTTGTCGATCTGGTTCGGTGCAAAGCCATAACGCATCGCGGTGGCCCGGCTGATGGTGAGATAGGTCTGCAGCCCGTTTTGCTGCATATCCGAATTAACATCCACGAGCTCGTCGCGGAACTTGCCCAGTTCCGCCACCAGCTTGGGTGCCCCGGAGTAGAGCGCAGCGGGATCGTCGCTGGTCAGTGTGTATTGGTACTCAGCGGCCGATTGCCGTCCGCCAATGCGCAGATCCTGTACCGCTTGCAGAAACAGACGAGCGCCGGAGACCTGGTTGAGCTTGGGCCGCAGGCGCTGCACCACTTGATCGGCCGACAGGTGCCTCTGCGCCAGGGGCTTGAGTCCCACATAGACATTGGCAGTGTTGAGCGCACGGGTGCCCGTGAAGCCGATCACCGAGGCCACCGCGGGGTCGGTCTGCACGATCTGCTGCAGCTGCTGAAGCTTCTGCTTCATGGCCTGAAAGGAAATGCTTTGATCGGCAATGATCTGTCCGGTCAATAGGCCGTTGTCCTGTTCTGGGAAAAAAGTCGTGGGCACGAGCCTGAATAAATAGACATTCAGTCCGATCAGAGCGATCAGCAGCAATCCCACCAGCAGGGCATGATCGAGAACCGCGGTCAAGGATCGCGCATAGGCGTTCTTGAAGCGCTCGAACTGCGCCTCGGCCCATCCCGCCCAGCGGGCCTTGGAGCGCAGGCCCTCGCCGCGCTTGAGCAGGTAAGCGCACATGGTGGGCGTGACAGTGAGCGAGATGAGCAGCGATAAGAGGATTGCAATCGACAGCGTCACGGCGAACTCGTGAAACAATAAGCCGACAATGCCGGGCATCAGCAATATCGGTATGAACACAGCGATCAGCGAGAGGCTCATGGAGATCACCGTGAAGCTGACCTCGGCGCTGCCGCGCAGCGCGGCTTCCCGCACGTCCATCCCGGCCTCCACGTGCCGCACCACGTTTTCCATCACGACGACGGCATCGTCGACCACGAAGCCCGTGGCGATGGTGAGCGCCATGAGCGAGAGATTGTCGATACTGTAGCCGAGCAGGTACATGGGTCCGAAGGTGCCCAGGATGGACAGCGGCAGCACCACCGCTGGAATCAGCGTTGCGCGCGGAGATTGTAGAAAAACGAACACCACGCCGATCACCAGTACGACGGCCAAAAGCAAGGTGCGCTCCGTATCGCCCACCGCCGCGTTGACCGATTGCGAGCGGTCGGTGGCGATGTTCACCTCGATATTGGGCGGCAGAGTGGCCTTGATCGACGGCAGCACCTTCTTGATCTGCGCGACGGTCTTGATGATGTTGGCGCCGGGCAGCGGAAAGACCACCACGCCCACGGTCGGCCGGTTGTTGTACAAGCCGGCGTTGCGCAGATTCTCGTTCGAATCCTCGACATCGGCGACATCGCGCAGCAGCACCGCCGCGCCGCCGCGGTAGGCAATCACCAGGTCGCGGTAATCGGCCGCCTTGCTCGCCTGGTCATTGGAAATGACCTCGTAGCGCTGATCGCCCTGATCAATATGACCCTTGGCGCTGTCGGCATTGGCCGCACCGATGGCGGCGCGCACATCCTCGAGCCCGATGCCGTAGCTGGAGAGTTTATCCGGCTGCAGTTCCACACGCACCGAGGGCAGGGCGCTGCCGCCGAGGGTGATCTGACCGACGCCGCTGATCTGCGAGAGCTGCTGCTGGATGATGGTATCGGCCGAGTCATAGAGCTGAGCCGTGGTCAGGGTGTCGGACGTCAACGCCAGGATGATGATTGGCGAATCCGCCGGATTGTATTCGCGGTACGTGGGATTATTGCGCAGCGTGGTCGGCAGGTCGGCGCGCGCCGCCTGGATGGCTGCCTCCACATCGCGCGCGGCGCCGTTGATCTCGCGGTTGAGGGCAAACTGGACGACGATCTGCGCCGAGCCGACCGTGTTGGTGGAGGTCAACTCGGTCGCACCGGAGATGGTGGCTAGGCGCCTTTCGAGCGGCTCGGCTACGGTGGAGGCCATGATGTCCGGACTCGCGCCGGCCATGGACGCCTGCACGACAATGACGGGAAAGGTCACATTGGGCAGTGGCGCCACCGGCAGGCGGAAGTACGCCAGCAAGCCGGACAGCGCGATGGCGATCGCCAGCAGCGTGGTCGCTACCGGTCTCTCGATGAACAGTGCTGGAATATTCACAGCGCCGCCTCGGTCGCGGGCTCCGATCCCTTGCGGCTGAAGCGCCGCGATAGCCGGTCAAACAGCAGGTAAATCACCGGCGTGGTAAACAAGGTGAGCATCTGGCTCACGATGAGGCCGCCGATGATGGCGAGACCCAGCGGCCGGCGAAGTTCCGATCCCGTGCCGGTGCCGGCCAGGAGCGGCAGCGCCCCCAGGATCGCCGCCAATGTGGTCATCAGGATCGGCCGGAAACGCAGCAGGGATGCCTGAAAGATCGCCTCTTGCGGCAACTTGCCGTGCTGACGTTCGGCTTCCAGCGCGAAATCCACGATCATGATGCCATTCTTTTTGACGATGCCGATCAGCAGCACGATGCCGATGATGCCGATCACGTCCAAGTCTTTGCCGGCCATCATGAGTGCCAGCAGCGCGCCGATTCCGGCGGAGGGCAGCGTCGATAGAATCGTCACCGGGTGGATGTAGCTCTCGTACAAAACGCCGAGAACGATGTATACGGTGGCGAGCGCGGCCATCAAGAGGAACACTTCGCTCGACAGCGAATCTTGAAAGGCCTGGGCAGCACCTTGAAAGGACGTGGTGATCGACGGCGGCAGCCGTACGGCCTTTTCCGCCCGTTCGATTTCATCGACGGCCGTGCTCAAGGAGGCATCCTGCGCCAGGTTGAACGAGATCGTGACGGCGGGAAACTGCGCCAGGTGGCTGATGACCAACGGCGACTTGGTAATCTTGATATCGGCGATTCCGCTCAATGGCACCTGGCCGGTGCTGCCGGTCTGGGTGGGCAGGTACAAGCTGCCGAGCGCCTGCAGATTCGGCAGGCTCTCAGGTTTGGCAACCAACACCACCCGATACTGATTGGACTGGTTGAAAATCGTGGAGACGATGCGCTGGCCGAGCGCATCGTAGAGCGCATTGTCAATGGTCGCCGGCGTGATGCCGTAGCGCGCCGCCAATTGCCGGTTGACTTCGACATCGACGCTTAGCCCGTCGTTGTTCAGATCGCTGGTGACATCGGTGATCGATTTGATCTGCTGCATGCGCCCGATCAGCTCGGGCACGTACTTGCCGAACGCTTCTTGGTTCGGTCCCCTGAGCACAAATTGATATTGATTGGGGGATACGACCGTGTCGAGCGTGAGATTCTGCTCAGGCTGCAAGTACAGCTTGATGCCGGACACGCCGGCGACTTCCCCCTGCAGACGCTTGGCGATTTGACTGGCCGAGAGTGAGCGGTCGTTGTGCGGCCGCAGGATGATCAGGAAGCGGCCGTTGTTGAGCGTCGTGTTGGTGCCGTCGATGCCGATGTAGGAGGTGAGCGAGGTCACGTCAGGATCTTTGAGGATCACGTCGGCGAGTGCTGCCTGTCGCACCGCCATCGCCTGGTAGGACACCGAGTTGTCGGCCACGCTGATCGCCTGAATCACGCCGACGTCCTGCACCGGAAACAGGCCCTTGGGAATGGCGACGTACAGCAATGCCGTCAAGACCACGGTCACGGTAGCGACCACCAGCGTGAGCGTCTGGTGGTCCAGTACCCAGCGCAAGCCACGCTCGTAGACGGCCAATGTCTTATCGAATATGCCCTCGCTGATTTGCTCGAAGCGGCTGGGGCGCCTATCGGCCTTCCTGCGCAGGATGCGCGCACACATCATCGGCACGAGCGTCAAGGACACCACGGCAGAAATCACGATGGTAACCGCGAGCGTCACGGCGAATTCGCTGAACAGACGGCCAATCACGCCGCCCATGAACAGCAGGGGAATCAGCACCGCAATCAGCGAGATGGTCAGGGACATGATGGTGAATCCGATCTGTCCCGCGCCTTCCAGGGCCGCCTCCATCGGCGTCTTGCCGGCCTCCAGATAACGTACGATGTTCTCGATCATCACGATCGAATCGTCCACCACGAAGCCGGTGGCGACAATTAGCGCCATGAGCGAGAGGTTGTCGATCGAGTAGTTCAGTTCGTACATGATCGCGAGGGTGCCGACGAGGGAAACGGGAACCGAGATGCTCGGGATGATGGTCGCCGGTACGTTGCGCAGGAACACGAAGATCACCAGCACCACCAGCGCGATCGATAGCAACAGCTCAATCGCGGCATCCGTCACCGAGGCGCGGATCACCCCGGTGCTGTCGGCGACGATTTGCACATGCATCGATTGCGGCAGGCTCGCCAGGAGCTGGGGAAGTTGTTTCTTGATCTGATTAACGGTGGCGATGACATTCGCCCCCGGTTGACGCATCACATTCAGCACAATCGCCGGCACCCGGCCATACCAGGCGCCCTGTTCAATGTTCTGCGCGGCCTGCGTGACCTTGGCGACGTCTCGCAAAAACACCGGGGCACCGCTCTGATAAGCGATGACCGTGTTCAAATAATCCTTGGGGTCCTGGATCTGGTCATTGTCATTGATGGTGTAGTCGAGTTCGGGACCATCAAAATTGCCCTTGGGCTGGCTGACATTGATGTTCGCGAGCAAGGTGCGAAGATCATCGATATTGAGCCCGTATCCGGCCAGCTTCTGCGGATCCGCCTCGACCCGAACCGCCGGCACGTTGCCGCCGGACGGTGTGACGAGACCTACCCCGGGGACCTCCGAAATTTTCGAGGCGAGACGGTTGTTGGCGATGTCCTGGAGTTGCGTGAGGGGCAAGGATTCGGAGGTGACGGCCAGCGTCAGGATGGGTTGATCGGCGGGATTGACCTTTGCATAGATCGGCGGCGCCGGCAGCCCGCTTGGCAGCAAGCTGTTTGCCGCGTTGATGGCCTCCTGCACATTCTGTTCGGCGACATCGAGGTTCAGCGCTAGATTGAATTGCAAGGTGATCACCGATGCGCCGGCGGAGCTGGCCGAGGTCATCTGCGTCAGGCTGGGAATTTCGCCCAACTGCACCTCGAGCGGTGCCGTCACGGTGGTGGCCATCACCTGGGGGCTTGCCCCCGGGTAGAAAGTTTGTACCTGGATGGTGGGATAGTCGACGTCCGGCAGCGAGGAAACCGGCAAGAAGCGCACGGCAATCGCGCCGACCAGCACGAGCGCAATCATGAGCAGTGAAGTGGCTACCGGCCTTAATATGAATAGTCGGGAGATGTTCATACGGCTGGCAGTGACTGGCGGTTCACTTTAGCCGCTGGCGGGCGCGCTCGCGCTGGGCGCAGCGGCTCCGGACTTCTTCTTTTTCGTCGCGGCCGGCTGGGCCGCCGGCGTCGCGGCCGCGGTGCCGGTGCCGGGCGCAGGATTCGCTGCGGCGATGCTGATCTTGGCGCCATCGGTCAAACGGTCCGTGCCATCGATCACGACCGAATCGCCGGCATTGAGGCCGGACACAATGGCGGTGTGGATTCCATCGCTCGGGCCCAAGGTGACCTTGTGAACGGATACGGTGTTATTGGCGTTGGCGATATAGACGTAATCGCCCGGCGCTCCGCTGAGCACCGCCGGCGTTGGCACGAGCACGGCCTGGCTCAGCGTGTCGACGAGCAACTTGATATTGACGAACTCATTCGGGAACAGCGCCTCATCGTCATTGGCGAAGCTCGCGCGCAATGTGACCGTCCCGGTGCTCGTGGCCATCTGATTGCTGATCGCGTACAGCGTGCCTTGCGCAATGACGCGCGTGTTGTCGCTGTTATAGGCGGTGACCGGCAGCTTCGCGCCGGAGTTGACGCGCTCGATCACCTTGCCAAGATCGTTCTGCGCAACTGTGAATTCCACCGTCGTCGGCTTCAGCGTTGTGATGACCGCGATGCCGGGCGAACTGGAGGCCGTGACATAATTGCCAGGGTCGATTAGCCGCAGACCGACCCGGCCGGCAACGGGCGCCGTAATGCGGCAATACACCAGATCAAGCTTGAATTGGGCAATGTTGGCCTCATCGGACTTGACTTGGGCTTCATCCTGTTTGACCAGGAATTCCTGGTCGGTGACGGTCTGCTCGGCGATGGCCTTCTGCGAGCGCAGCTGCTGAAAACGCAGCAGATCGGAATGAGCCTGGTCCCGCGCCGCCTCATCTTTGAGCAGCGCTGCCTGCGCCTGCTGCAGATCGATCTCGTAGGGCCGCGGATCGATTTGCGCAAGGAACTGACCCTTCGCCACATCTTGCCCTTCTTTGTAACCGACCTCGGTGAGGTAGCCGCTCAATTGCGGCAGCACGGTCACGGTAGCGACGGGCGCCACGGTGCCGAGCTCTGAGAGCGTTTCCGGCATGTCGCCATGGGTCGCTTGCGCGACCTTGACCGATTGAGGCGCCGGGCCGTGCGCGGCCGGCTTGTGTTCAAAGAGGTGCACGAGAATTAGGACAATCAAGATGACGGCCACCGCGGCCAGGATCCATCGCGCGCGGTGATGGCTTCGTTCCGCGCTTGACGGGAGGTTGTGCGATTCGGAACTCATGCGACCTTGCCTTTACGCCTGAAGTTGTTGGAAGCAGCAATGGGTCGTGCCGTCGTCGAGCACTAAGCTTCGGATCATAGGCGTCCACCCCAGCCGCTTACCTTGGCGAATAATTAAAAAGGGTTAACTTCTCGCGCGCCGGCGCCGAAATGCATGGCGGCATGCGGTACTTGCGTGGCCAGTGCGCCATGGACTGTTGATGTCCGCCACAGCCGGTGGTTGTAAATATTTCAATGCCTACATCTCGCGGGCTACCTCGCGGCAGTCCTCGTCAATCGCACTCGCTAGGTTGCCGGCTGCGGGATGTATTTAATATTCACCTTGTCGATCGTTCCGTTGAACTTGAAGGGGACTTTTTTGAGGTAGTCGAGCGAGACCGGCGAACCCAAGGCAATGCCGATGTCGAGGCAGTCGTTCGCGGTGAACAGCAACGCGGCGCTGACCGGAACCACACCGGTGCCGACGACCTTGCCGTTGACCTTGAGGGTGATTTTCAGCGGACCACCGGGCTTGGGCTCGACATACACGGTCTCGACCTCGATCTTCGTCTTGCCGAGCGGAAGTTTCTGTGTCGCGCGGATCTTGGTGCGCATGATGAGGAACAGGTTGTATTCGTAGCAGAGGATTCCATCCTCAACGAACAGGGTGAGACCGCCGCTGTTGGCGCCCAGCTTGTAAAGAACGCCATTGGCATTGGCCGGAATATCGGCCTCGATGGTCACTAGGTTTGGCCTGTTGCCCAGGGCCGGTGCGGTGAATTCCGGCATGCGGTTGATGTCGCCGGTGAAATTCCACTCCGTATTGGCGGGCGCGAGACGCATTTCGGGATGGATTACCACGACCCACAGACCCCCGCCGATCGGCAGCGCTTTGTTCTTCGTGGCCTCAATCAGGAATAGCTCCTTCATCTGCTGGAGCTTTTCGGGCATCTTCGCGGCCAGATCGTTGGCTTGCGTCCAGTCCTCGGCGAGGTGGTACAGCTCCCAGACGTCCTTGTCGGGGGTCCACTCGCGGATGCCGGGAGGAAGGCCCGGGAGCCAGGGAGTGCGCGGGCCGAAGGCGCAAGCCATCCAGCCGTCGTGATAGATGGCGCGACTGCCCATAATCTCAAAGTACTGTGTGAGCAGCCGTTCCTCGGCGTGCGGGTTATCAAAGGTATAGGCAAAACTCACGCCATCGATGGGATCTTGAGGCACGCCGCCTACTTCGCGCGGCGGTTTTATTCCGACGATTTCGTAAATGGTGGGGACAAGGTCATTGCAGTGATGAAATTGCTTGCGGGGCGTCGCATCCGGCTTGATTCTCCTGGGCCAGCGAACCGCCATCGGGTTGCGCGTGCCGCCCAAGTGCGAGGCGAGTAGTTTTGTTCCTTTGTAGGGCGTGCTTCCGGCCCACGCCCATCCTGCGTGATACTGGTTGTCGGTCAAAGGTGATCCGAGCACGTCCAGGCCGCCCAAGGTGTTGAGCGCTGCGATGTGCTGCTTAGTGGTGGTCGGTATACCGTTCTGCGCGAGCAGCTCGCTGATGGTGCCGTTTTGGCCCTCGGCCGATGAACCGTTGTCGCCCCAGATGTAGAAAATCAACGTATTGTCACCATAGCCGAGCGCCTCAACTTCACCGACCAGTCGGCCTACTTGCACATCGACGTGTTCGGCGTAGCCGGCCGCCACTTCCATCAGACGTCGCTGAAAGGGTTTTTCATCCTCCGGGATGCTGTCCCAGGCGGCCATGGTCGGGTGGCGTGCCGTGAGCTGTGCATCGGCGGGGATCCAGCTCCTTGCCTTGGCGCGTTGGAATACCCGCTCGCGATAAGCGTCCCAGCCATCATCGAACTTGCCTTTATACTTATCCGCCCACTCCTTCATGATGTGGTGCGGGCCGTGGATCGCGCCGCTCGCCCAGTACATGTAAAAGGGCTTGTCGGCCTGAAAGGCCTTGTGGCGACGCAGCCAGCCGATGGCATCGTCCGCCAGATCTTCGCTCAGGTGATAGCCCTGCTCGGGCGTACGGGGCGGCAGCACACTGGTCGTGTTGCGTACCAGGTTCGGTTCGTACTGCGAAGCCTCGCCGGCCAAGAAACCGTAGAAATACTCAAATCCCATGTTCGTGGGCCAATTTTCAAACGGGCCGGCAGCGGTGGTCTCCATGGCCGGGGTGTTGTGCCACTTGCCAAAGGCACAAGTACTGTAGCCGTAGTCCTTCAAGACCTCGGCGGCGAGGGCGCTGCTCTTCGGGATGGTGCCCGCGTAACCATCCCAGTCGTTGGCGAGCTCCGCAATTTGACCGTTGCCGACCCGGTGGTGATTGCGGCCCGTGAGCAAGGACGCGCGCGTGGGCGAGCACATGGCGGTGGTGTGGAAGCGGTTATAGCCGAGGCCCTGGCCTATGATGCGGTCCAACGTGCGAGTTTGGACTTCGCCCCCAAATGCCGTCGGCAGCCCGGGCCCTGCATCATCGATGAGGACGATGAGAATATTGGGGACATCTTCGGCGAGGCGGCGGGGTTCCACGCGGCGTTTGTAAACCGATTCCTGCATCGTTCGGCCCGCCGTACTGGCCGACGGAATGGGCGGAAAGGGAAGTGATTCGGCGTATACAGTGGGGTCTTGCGCCATCGTCAGTCCTTGGAGCTAGGCCCGAGCGGGCCGTGGATTTGGCTGATATTGACCGCCTCCCATAGTCCCCGGAATGTATTGACGCGACTATTGGCCCATGGTCTATGACGATGAGAATGTACGGGCGAGCGCCACTACGAAAGGCTACCGAGCTCCGCCATCGGCCGCGTTTTATTGAATAACCAAGTGACTACATTGCGGGAAGTCTCTTGTCTCGGCTCGCTCGCTCGCTTCACCAGACCCTGATTCAGCGGGCGGACTCTTGAGAATGCGAGCCTGCTTGCGCAGTTCGCGACTTTCAAGGCTCAGCATGTACTGCTCGATGCCATCAACGCTGGCGCTCGCGGCGTTATCGCGCGACACGGCCCGAACTTCAAGGGAGCAAATCTGGGCCGCAACGCTATTCATCGCGGGCGAGTCATTCGCTGCGGTGCCGATTAGAAATCCTGCGGCATCCACCTCGGTGTGATCGACCACGATCTGGCTCTCCATGATGGGAGTGCCCACGCCCTTGATCGCTTCGAGGGTTGCGGCTCGCGTGGAAAGCTGTGGGCCGCCACCCGGCCCGTTTGGCGCAATGAAGTGATAGACGTAGATGTCAGACATGGCTTCTCCGTGAGGTTTGCCGCTCGAGCGGAGCGCAGTGTAGGATTTTTCCTACAGCTCGTCCGTGCGCTGGCGAACGTAGCAAGCGGGTGCGGTTGGAATGGGATTCGCGGCTCGGACCCGTTGAAAATCTTAGAGAAACGGGCTGCGTTCTTGCTTGGCGCGCGGGCCTTGGGGCGCCAGATAGCTTGCGTACGTCTTCCTCTCTACCGCGTAGCAGTTACAGGCTTCCTTCTCCAGCGCCTTGCGATCAACAATGGTGAGCACGCCGCGAGCGTAGTGGATGATGCCCCTTTGCTGAAGCTCACCTGCCGCTGTGGTGATTCCCACACGCCGTACGCCCATCAAGCGCGCAATGCGCGCATGAGTCACATTCAATGAGTTCTTATGTGTACGGTCATGAGTCATTAACAGCCAGCGTGCCAATCGTTGATGGATCTGATGAAATCGCAAACATCGGGCGTCCGAGGACAACTGCATGATGGTCACATGCAAGTAACGATTCAGGCTTTGCTGCAGCGCGCGGCTGTCGCTAAGTTCTCGGTTAAATAGTGCTGCGGCGACGCGCCAGGCAGATCCCGAGCCGCGAACTCGCGCACTCAGCGAGATGATCGATATGCCTAACGCGACTTGCGTGCCCAGCATCCCTTCATTGCCCACCATGCCGACCTCCAGGGTCGGCGTATCCTTGGATGATGTCGTCAAGGACACAATGCTGTCCGTTGGAAAATAGACATGGCTGATCGGGGTGTTGCTGGCCGACAGGAGCTCATCGAACAGCAGTTCAACCGGTTCGCAAATCGCCAACAAGCGATTTCGCGCCGTGCGCGGCAGCGTTTCGATCAGATTGTTCGCAAACGCCATGACACTCCCTGCGCTTTAGGCCACAGCGAGAGCCTAAGGCAAAACCGGGGGAGGAAACCGTCTGCCAGCGTACAAAGGCGGTCATCTGCGGTTACGAGGCGACCACAGAAGGAAGTAGTCGATCGTATTCGCGTTTGACCACCTCATAACACTCACAGGTCCGTTTCTCGAGCGCAGCCCGATCCAACACGGTGATGTGGCCGCGCGCGTACCTAATGAGGCCCAGTTTCTGCAAGTTAAGAGCACCTTCGGTGACTCCTTCGCGTCGCACGCCCAGCATGTTGGCAATGAGTTCCTGCGTCATCACCAGCTCATCCCCTTCCAGCCGATCCAAACTCAACAGCAGCCAACGACATAGCTGCTGATCGAGAGAATGGTGTCGATTGCAAACGGCCGTCTGCGCCATCTGCGTGATGAGTGCCTGCGTGTATCGCAGAAGCAAGTGTAGGACAGGGCCGGCCTTGTTGAACTCGTCCTTCATGAGCTGGGCCTTCAGCCGGCACCCCGAACCCGCGCTTTGTACAACAGCGCGACTAGGCGTCGATTCGCCGCCCATAAACAGAGAAACTCCGACGATCCCTTCATTGCCGACCACGGCGATCTCGGCTGACGCGCCGTTTTCCATGACATACAACAACGAGACAATCGAGGTTATCGGGAAATACACGTGGTTAAGCGCGACACCGGGTTCGTAGAGCACCTCACCTAAGGGCATGTCGACAAGTTCCAGCGCTCCTGACCACCGTCGCCATTCCGAGTCCGGCAATGACGCCAACAGTTGATTTTTCTTAAAATGGGCAGTGTGTGGCATGGGGTGTGTACAAAAGACAAGACTAGATTGCGTGGCGATGGTATGCGAGGAAGGGGTATTTATTCTGCAAGCATAGCGAATTAGCGCGCGCCGGTATGTCCGCTAGCGAACACACGGTATCACTATCATTGCTGGGGTGAAAGATAGTCCGTCGCGCCCGCAGCAAAACGTTGTGCGCCAGGGGTTATCGTACAAAGACGTAGGGGACACTTTGGTATCGCATCGCCACAAGGGGCGATGCCCTATAATGGCCGTTCGCCAATTCGTCAGTACGCAAGGGTAGGAGGGTGGGGACATGAAGCCATACGCCAGGAATCCCGAGACAATCGCCAAACTCTCCCCTGAACAGTACCGCGTGACTCAGGAGAACGACACGGAGCGGCCGGGGTCGGGGCGGTACCTGCACAACAAGGAACCGGGCATCTATGTCGACATCGTCTCCGGAGAGCCGCTGTTTGCCTCTTCGGACAAGTACCAATCAGGGTGCGGTTGGCCGAGCTTTACCAAACCCATCGAGCCGGCCAACGTCAATGAATTGCGCGATGCCACTCTTGGCATGGTTCGTACTGAAGTGCGCTCCGCTCATGGCGACAGTCATCTCGGCCACGTTTTTACGGATGGTCCTAAGGATCGCGGCGGACTGCGCTACTGCATCAACTCGGCCTCATTGCGCTTCATTCACCGGAATGACATGGAGGCGGCGGGCTACGGGGCGTATCTTAATCAAGTGGAGGATGTCCGATGACTGAGGAACGCGCGGTGCTCGCCGGCGGCTGTTTCTGGGGAATGCAGGATTTATTTCGTCGCTACGCGGGGGTCATCTCCACACGAGTCGGCTATGCAGGCGGGGACGTGCGCAATGCGACCTACCGCAATCACGGAACCCATGCGGAAGCCATCGAAATAGTATTTAATCCGGACAAGCTCAGCTATCGTCAGATTCTCGAGTTCTTCTTTCAGATTCACGACCCCACTACGCGCAATCGACAGGGTAACGATACCGGGACCAGCTATCGATCGGCGATTTTCTATACCAGCGAGCAACAGAAGCGGATTGCCGAGGAGACGATTGCGGAGGTCGATGCATCCGGACTTTGGCCGGGAAAGGTGGTGACGGAACTGGCGCCGGCCGGGGATTTTTGGCAGGCCGAGCCTGAGCATCAGGATTATCTTGAACGGTATCCCAGTGGGTATACCTGCCATTACGTCAGACCGAATTGGCAGCTGCGTTAAGTATTAGGATTTATAGAATATTGGAGGATCATCATGGTGAAAAAAAAGCCTACCCCTCGAGACGAACTCAAGCGTCGGCGCAACGCCCCTTTGATCACGCCCAGTGATCTTGGCGCGGAAGCCTCCGCGGACATTGCGGGCGGCATGAATGCCATTCTCGCGGATGTATTCGCTCTTTATTTGAAGACGAAAAATTTCCATTGGCATATGAGCGGCCCGCACTTCCGTGACTACCATCTGCTGCTCGACGAGCAGGCAGATCAGTTGTATGCAATGACAGATCCCATTGCGGAGAGAATTAGAAAAACCGGCGGTTCGACGCTGCGCTCGATTGGGCACATCGCGCGCATTCAGCGCATCAAGGATAACGACGCCGAATACGTCGAGCCACTCGACATGCTGGCCGAGCTGCGTGAGGACAATCAGACCTTGGCAGCCCGCCTGCGGGAAGTGCACGAAGTGGTGGGCGAACATCTGGACATTGCCACCGCCAGTCTGATCGAGAATTGGATCGACGAAACCGAGCGGCGAACGTGGTTTTTATTCGAGTCCAGCCGGCGCGGCAACTAGGGATCACGGAGCTGACTGAAGGAGGCCATTGTGAACAATCAATCGCACGGACTCGATCCGGCATACATCGGTCGAAAGCGACAACAGTTGACCCAGCTTCGCGCTGAGCTGCGCAGGACAACAGACGCCGCGGAGGCCGAGGAAAACAACGTCGCCAAGGAGTCGAATCTGCAAGCGCGAGAATACGAGGACGACGCGCAGAGGCTGGACACGCTAGAAAGAGAGGGGACGCTGGTGGCTCGCGATGTGCAGCGCCTCGCGATGGTGGAGCGTGCGCTTCAGAAAATCGACGAGGGAACCTACGGCGTGTCGGATATCAGCGGACACCCCATTCCGAAGGATCGACTCGAGGCGATACCGGAGGCAATCAACACATTGAGCGAACAGCGGGCCGGCGAGCGCGGCGGCTGAAAAAATCTCGAGTGAGCCGTCCCGCGAAAATATTGCTGCAAACCACCATATCGAGTATTGCGGATGATTGGTCAATCAGCCGTTTCAGCCGCCTCGGCGCTTGCTTGGCGGGCCTGCGCGATGGGGTGGGGGCACCGTTATTTGAAGTGACCTCCCGTGATCGCGGTCCCTTGGGACTGCCGGACCCGGTTCTGGCAAATCTCGATAACGAGGGTTTCGACTCATTGTGGCTATTTGCTGTCGACAGTGGTGACGGATTGACGAAGGAAGATTGCGCAGGCATCTCACTTTTTCGCAAACGCGGCGGTGGACTCCTGCTGACTCGCGACCACATGGACCTGGGCTGCTCGCTGTGCTCCCTGGAAGGGATTGGCGATGCGCATCATTTTCACAGCAAGAATATCGATCCTGACCTGGGTCGGCAGGCGAATGATGATCCCTATACACCCGGCATAGTCTGGCCAAACTTTCATTCGGGGGCCAACGGGGACTTTCAGGAAATCACGATCGTTGAGCCCCTGCACCCGGTGCTGGCCGATGTGCACGCGCCTAATGGACGCATCCGATTTCTGCCATCGCATCCTCACGAAGGGGACGTGGATGCGCCGAGCCATGACCTTTCAGCGAGGGTCATAGCCACCGGCAAGAGTAAAGCAACGGGCAAAGTCTTTAATATTGCCGTGGCCTTCGAGGAATCGGTCGATGGCGGTCGGGCGATTGCACAATCCACCTTTCATCATTTCGCCGATTACAACTGGGATATCTCCTCCGGCAAACCCAGCTTCGTGACGGAGGCGCCGGGTCATGCGTTGGCAGATTCGCCGGAAGCGCAGCGATCCATCCGTCAGTACGTTGCGAACGTTGCTCAATGGCTTGCGCATCGTCCGACTGCGGCCGAGCGCGCGCATCAAGACGCCCAGCTCGACGAGGCGTTGGAGGAGAGCTTTCCTGCCAGCGACGTGCCCGCGATTGGGCTAATCGATTAGCAATGGCAATTTGTGTCGATTTCTGTCATTTCAACCGGTCCAACCGCCCCCCAATGCCCGGAAAGAGGCGACCGCAGCCCGCGCCTCGTTCGCGTTGGTTGTGGCCAGGCGGTCCCGCGCCGTCAGTAAATCGCGATCAGCTTCCAGGACCTCAAGCAGGGGCAGCACGCCGCCCTCGTAGGCCGTCTCGGCTTCCTCGCGAGCGCGCGCCAGCGCGGCGATTTGGCGTGTGAGTACTTCGGCTTCGCTGCGGCTCTCCACGAATTGCGACAACGCAACCTCGACATCCTCAGTGGCATGCAGCACCGCGGCGCGATAGGCTGCCAAGGCTTCCGCCTCGCGTCCGCGCGCGATGGCGACCTCGGCATCGACCCTTCCAAAATCAAATAAGCGCCAGCGCAGCCCGATCAGGGCCTCGCTCTGCAGGCTGGCGTTCGACAACAGCGAGGAGGTATCGACGCTATCAAATCCCAGCAACCCATTGAAGGTGAGATGCGGGTAGTACTCCGCAACCGCCACGCCGATGCGCGCGTTCGCCGCGGCGAGGTGCCGTTCGGCGATGACGATATCCGGTCTGCGTTGCAGCAAGACCCCGGGCGCCGCACTGCCCACCGGTTGTGCCGGCAACGGCTGAGTCGACGCCGCTGCCAATTCGTCGCGATGGGTTCCTGCCGGTGTTCCCATGAGCACATCCAGACGGTAGACCTCGGCGTCGATGGCGGCGCGCAGCGCGGGCTTCAGGGCGCGCACGCGTTCGAGTTCTGCGATGCTTCTTTGGAGCTCGCGGTCCGAAGAGACTCCCTCAGCGAGGCGTTGCCGGACCAAATCGACCAAGTGGGCCTGCGTGGCTTCCTGGGACTGCGCCAGCTGCAGCTGCGCTTGAAATCCGCGCAGCTGCATATAGGCATCGGCAGCCTCCGCGGAAATTGCGATGCGTATGGCAGTCTGGCTGACTTGCGTTGCCTGGGCCTCGGCTATTGCCACCTCACGACCGCGGCGCAGCGAGCCAAATAGATCGATTTCCCAGGAGGCTTGCGCCTCGGCGGAGTAGTTGTCGTAGTTGCGCGGGCCGCCGACGGCATGGACGATTTCGCCCAGCGGTGATTGCAAGGAATCATGCGATCGCGATGCCACGGTGTCCAGGCTTCCTTGGGGCAGGAGCGCTGCGCCCGCGCGCTGTGCGGCGGCTCGCGCCTCGGCCACGCGCGCGCCGGCGGCCGCCAATTCGAGGTTTTGAGCAATTGCGCGCTCAATTATTTGCGAGAGCAGCGGGTCGTGGAATCCATCCCACCAGGCGCTGTCCGCCGATGGCGCGGACGCGGACGCGGACGCGGGCACCGGCGCGGTAGCGATCTCCTGACCATTGCGGTACGCGGGCGGCAATTGAATGTCAGGTCGCGTGTATTCGGGGCCCACTGCGCAGGCCGCCAGTGCCGATACGATGATTCCCAGAAGCAGGGTGGCGAATCGGGTCACATGACTCTCCTCAATGAACATCGGCCGTGCTTGGCGGCGAGTTGGTGGGGGACTTGGCAAAGGGAATCATCACGAGCGCCGCAACGAACATCCACGCCATCAGGCGAAACACATCGTCGAACGCGAGTGTGAGCGCCTGTTGGCCGACGCTGCGGCCGAAAAGCTTTTGCGCGAGCAGCAAGGCTTGTGCGCTGTCCGGCGTTGCCGCAGCGAGACGCTGCGCCAGTCCAGCGACCGCGTCGCTGGCCGCTTGCGCATTGTGGCCAAGGGTCTCCCCGATGCGAGCCGCTTCGATGCGCGCATTGTCCTGCAGCCAGGTATTGACGACCGCGATGCCGATGGCACCGCCGAGGTTGCGCATGAGGTTGAACAGGCCGGACGCGGAGCGCAGTTCCAGTCCTTGAAAGGCGGATAACGCCATGCCGACGCTGGGCACAATGCAAAGCATCACGGCCAGTCCGCGCACGATCTGCGGCCAGAACAGTTCCGCGAATCCCCATTGCGTGGTGAGATGGGAACTGAGCCAAAGGCTGAACGCAAACAGCGGCAAACCCACCGCGATTACCAACCGCCGGTCCACCCGCACCGACAGTATTGCCGCGAGCACCGTGCTCAACAACTGAGCGCAGCCAACCACGAAGACCGTCGTGCCGATCTGCAGACTGTCGTAGCCGCGCACGCGCCCGAGATAGACCGGGATCAGGTAGGTCGATGAATAGATCCCGAAACCAATCACGAGATTAAAGACGCAGGCGAAGATAAAAATCGGCTTTCGAAACGGCGAGAGTCTCACGATGGGTGAGTGCGAGAAGAACGAGCGCTCGAGGAACAGCAAAAAGGCGACGAACGACACCCAAGCTGCGATCATGATGCGCGAGTCGCCGAACCAGTCGAGGCGCGGGCCCTCCTCGAGAATGTACTCAAGCCCGGCAAGGAAGGCGGCCATCGCAAGGAGATGAGTCCAATCGATGCGGCGGAACATCTGAAAGTCCGCTTTGTCGATGCGCACGAGCACGCTGGAGAAGGCCGCCACCGCAATTCCGGGCAATACATTGATGAAGAAAATCCAGCGCCACCCCATCGAATCGGTTATGAGACCGCCGACCGTGGGGCCGAGGGTGGGGGCGAGGACCGAGACGGCACCCAGAATGGCCGGAATCATTGCGCGCTCTTTCCCGGAAAACAGCGTATAGCCGACGGCGAATACCGTCGGTACCATCGCGCCGCCGGTGAACCCTTGAAGCACACGAAATACGATCATCGACTGAATGTTCCACGCAAATCCGCACAGCACGCTGGATAGCGTGAACAGCGCGGCGGACACCGTGAACAGCCAGCGGGTCGACATGGCCTGGGCGAGGAACGCAGAGAAGGGAATCATCACCAACTCAGCCATGAGGTACGCGGTCTGTACCCAGCTGATCTCATCCGGGCCCGCGGACAACCCTGCCTGCAAATCATTCAGGGAGGCGGCAACGATCTGGATGTCGAGCAGCGCCATGAATTGGCCGAACGCCATGACGCCAAAAATTAGGAACTTGCGCGCTTTGGGCAGTGTAGCAGGGTCCAGCGGAGCCATTTGGCTTACCTAAACTTGACTATATGACAATCATCATACTATGATTACGGAGCGGAGATTGCAAGGTGCCGCGTTTGGAGACCCTCATGAGTGCTGTCATCCGACCTATTGATAGCGGCGCGAATGCGGCCAACACGGCGCGCAATAAATCCACACGCTTCGCATTGGCGGCGCGGCGCACTTGGATCGCGGCAATCGTTGCCATGCTCGTAGCGCTGGGCGGCACCTGGTTCATTCTCGCGCCTCCCTCCAGCGAGAGCACCGACGATGCGTATGTCGCCGCCGATACCAGCACCATCGCGCCGAAAATCCGAGGCCTGGTCGCGCAAGTGATGGTGCGCGATAACCAGAAGGTGCATGCGGGAGATCCACTGGTTAAAATAGATGCCGAGGAATTCGATGCCAAGGTCGCTGCCGCACGGGCCGATCTTGCTGACGCCGAAGCGGGTATTTCCTCCGCGAATGCCGCGCTTGTGAGCCTGGATGCCGAGGAACGACTGGCGGGTGCCAACATCATCGCCGCGCAGACCTCCATTAAGTCCTCCGACGCCGAGGCCAAGCGCGCATCGGCAGATGGCCGCCGCTACGCTGCCTTGGTATCCAGCGGTGCGGTAGCCCAGCGCGACGCCGACAGCTTCCATGCCAGTGCCGTGACTGCGGAGCAAGAGGCCGCCCATTCAGTGGCCATGCTGAATGTGGCCAAAGATTCGCTGCGTGTCACTTCGGCGAAACGAGCGACATTGCTGGCTGCTCTGCAAAAGGCCAACGCGACCCGGGACCGCGCCAAGAGCACACTCGATCTGGCCCTGCAAGACCAGAGCCATACCCTGATTCTTGCGCCCATCGATGGCATCGTGGGCAATCGGCAAGTTCAGCAGGGCGACTACGTGCAACCCGGTTCCCGTCTCCTCATCTTAGTTCCCCTGCAGGGCTTGTACGTCACCGCGAATTTCAAGGAAACTCAGACGGGGCGCATGCGTCCGGGGCAAAAGGCCAGCGTGCATGTCGATGCTATTTCCTCAGCGCCGATCAAGGGTACCGTGGAAAGCCTTGCGCCCGGCTCGGGATCGCAGTTTGCTTTGTTGCCATTCGAACCTGGTACCGGTAATTTCACCAAAATCGTCCAAAGGGTGCCGGTGCGAATTCGGTTCGACGAACCGCAGGCGGGACTCGAGGCGCTGCGTGCGGGTCTTTCGGTGACGGCGAAGGTGCAGCTGAGTCCATAGTGCGGCGGGTGCGAATCTGCAGGACATTGTATGATTAATAACATATGAATGGCGGAGTGTTCAATGCGCTATGACGCCGATCAGAAGGCGCGGACCCATCATCAAATTCTCGCCGAGGCGGCGACCGCAATTCGCACCAAAGGTCCGGAGCGTATGGTCGTCGCGGAGGTGATGCAGAAGCTGGGGTTGACGCACGGGGGTTTCTACGCCCACTTTGCATCCAAGGATGACCTGGTTGCGCAGGCCATCTCGGCCATGTTTGATCAAGGGTCTGCCCAGTTCCAGCGCTTGACGCAGGGCCTTGAACCGCAGCAAGCCCTGCAGGCGTACATCGATTGGTATCTGTCCGCGGTCCATCGCGACGCACCCGGCGGCGGCTGTCCTCTTGCCGCCGTGTCGGGGGACCTGCCGCGACTGCCCGAAGCAGCGCGCCTCAGGTACAGCGAAGGCGTGGAACGATTGGCCGGCAGAGTCGCCAAATTACTGAAGACGCTGGGCCACAAAAACGCCGAGGCGCTGGCACTGTCGGCGGTATCCGAAATGGCCGGGGCCATGACGCTGGCGCGCGCCGTTGCGGATGCGTCGCGCTCCAATCAGATCCTTCGCAATTCGCGCGAGATCGTCAAGGCGCGGCTCAACTTGGGTTAGAAGCTGAAGCGCACGCCGCCGAACGCCTCGAGCGGGGCGGCAGGACTTAAGAATCGGTTATTGACCCCCGGACCATTCGTGACCCCATCCGGCGGAATCCCTGGAGCGCCGACACCGGTCGGGTCGCTCAAGATGCCCCAAGCGGCGTACTTGCGGTTGAGAAGATTGTTGATAGAACCAAACACCTCGAAGTGGGGTAGCGGCTTGTACGAGGTGTGTAGGTTCACCACCGTAAAGCCTCCGATGGGAGCGAGCTGGTTGGATTCGTCGCCCACATAGTAGAAGTTGGTCACGAGGTTCAGCGTCGCACCAAGCGTCCAATCGGGGAGGAACTTGTAATCCACGCCGAGTTTTAGGCGGTTCTCCGGAATGCCGGGCAGGTAGTCGCCGGGCAGCACTTGAATATCGCCGTTGGCGTTTTGATACGGATTCGAGGGCGACGGGACCGTCAAAGCCGATCGGAAGGTTGCTTGCACGAAACTGTAATTGGCGTAGGCCAGCCAATTTGTTGCGCGATAATTGATGCCAGCCTCGAAGCCTTGACGGCGCGTATCGCCGATGTTCTGAAAAAATCCCTGGCTCACTGAGGTGGCGATGCCGTAGATGTCATCGTGCAAGAGCGTGCGAAACGCGCTCAAGTTCCAAGTGACTTCGCCACCCGGCCCGATCGTGACGGGAAATTTGCCGCGCACGCCAAATTCGGACGTGTGGGCGATCACCTGCTTCAGGGTCGGCGGGTCGCCCGCCAGATTGGTGGGCAGCAGGCAGGGGGTCAGTGGATTGGAACACTCGATCTCGCTCGCCGTTGGCGTGCGGTTGTTTTGCGAGATACCGCCGTATACGGTCATCCTCGGCAGAACCTTATAGGTGGCGCCTAGGGCCGGATTGAAATGAACATAGCGATTGTTGCCGGAAAGATTGTCGCCCAGTTGATCGGCAAGATCGACGTGCGCGATGTTGTACCGCCCGCTCGCCGTCACCGCAAGATCCGTGGTCGCATTGAAGGTATCGGTGAGGTAGAACCCCAAGTCTTTGTTGATGGAGTCCACACTGATCGGTGTCGCATCGCCGTCGGCGATGGCGCCCGGCGAATTCTCCGGGGTATCCACGATCAGGTTGGAAGGCAGCACGATGAGCTGTGGATTGATCACCCCGATCTGGGTACCCGTGAAGAAGTTGGTTGATGCGTAGTCGACGGCCGCGCCCAAGCTGAACTGATTCTGGAATCCAAAAATCGAGTCGTTATTGGTTATCTGCAAGCTCGCGCCCCGTCCCCAGGCGTTGATCAATTCATAGTCATTTTCACCGATGTATACCGTGCCGCCCTGAGAGATGTCGGGCAGGGATTGGCCGGCCGAGTTCATCAGGGGAATGAGGCCATCGGGCTGGCATAGAATGCCGGGTGTGTTCGTGCAGGCCGTGTAATCAGTCGTGTTGCCGTTTGAGACGCCCTGTGAGAATTGTCTGTAATAAAGCACGCTCTGCACAGACCAGGAATCGGTGACTTTCAAGGTGCCATTCAGAGTCACGAAATCCAGGGTATTGATGTAGGACTGGGGCCCGGTGAACACCAGCGAGCGGTTCACGGCAAGCTCTTGCACGGGCGCTGAACCTTGACCGTTCATGGTGTTGTCCGCCCGCGTATAGCTCAAATCCAGTGTCACGGTGTCCGTGTGCATGCTGGCCACCGCATACAGATCGCGCATCTTATCGTTAGAAAACCAGCGCCAGCCGTCCCAATCCAACGCGCGTCCAGCCACATAGAACCCGAATACGCCGGAATTGAATCCGGCCTGGCCCACTATCGCGCGTTGTCCATACGAGCCTCCCGACAACTCCAAATCCGCGCCTGGATACGTGAACCCATTCTTCATGGTGACCGAGATGGCGCCCCCGAGCGCATTGAGTCCGTAAACGGGACTTGAACTCACCAGGTCCACCTGGTTAATGGCGACATCAGGAAACAAATCCCAATTGACCGTGTCACCGAACGCCTCATTGATGCGCACGCCGTTCTGATAGACCGCGAGGCCTTGCGGCGTCCCAAGCACCGGGGAGGCTTCAAATCCCCGATAGAGAATGTCGGGTTGAAATGGATCGTCGAGATCCTCGGTGATGTTGATGCTCGAGAGATTAGAATTTAGCGCGCCCGTGAGGCTCGCCGATCCGTCCCGAGTCAAATCCGAAGCCGACAGAACCTGCACGTTGCCTGGAATCTTATCGATATCAATAGTGGTGCCGGGCAGCGCCGTCGCCGTGACCACCACAGTCTGTAAGTTTCCTGCACTGCTCGTTTCGTTTGGGTTGGCGCCAGTGGAATCGTTGATCGCGTTTTCCGCGCCCGCGGTGCTGATCGAAATGCCGATCGCGAGGAAGGGCAGAACGGCGGCGACGTAATGTCGATTCAATGAACTCCACCCTGATTATTCTATGTCCCGCACAGTCTCCACGAACGCGGTCACTTGAACCAGAGACGGATTCCCGGTCGATATCGGGAATTATTCCCGACACGATCTGCCCGACACAAAGGGGTCGCGCACATTGCCGCTTCAATGCCTGCGCGGTAACTTCGAGGACTTGCGCGAGGCATTCAGCGTAACATCGTGGCGTTTCAGACGGGGAAACGGGTGTCGAAAGCCAATAAGAAACAGCTCAGCGTGCTGCTCGTAGACGACCATGCGGTCGTACGTGAGGGATACCGGCGCTTGCTGGAGCGCCAGGGTGATATCGTCGTGATCGGCGAGGCGGTTGACGCCGCCACGGCGCACACTTTGTTTTGCTCTCTGGATCCGCAAATCGTCGTCATGGATATCACATTGCCCGGGGTCAGCGGGCTCGAGGCGATGCGACGTATGTTGACGTTCAAACCGGACGCCCGGGTCCTGATCTTCAGCATGCACGAGGATACGATATTCGCGCGTCGCGCACTGGAGGCCGGCGCCTTTGGTTACGTGACGAAGTCGAGCGCGCCCAACGTGTTGGTGGAAGCCGTGCACTCGGTCGCGGTCGGGAAGAAATATCTCAGTCCGCAAATAGCGCAAAGACTCGCGCTGAACGATTCTAACGCCAGCCAGGCCGAGGATTTATCGGCGCGAGAATTCGAAGTGCTGCGCCAGCTCGCGCAGGGTCGCTCGATAAAGGAAATCGCCGAAACCCTGGGGCTCAACCCGAAGACGGTGGCCAACCATCAGTCCGTGATCAAACAGAAGCTGGGAGCCGATACGGCGATTCAGCTCTTGAAAAAAGCCAGCGAATTGGGGTTAAGCCCCGGACGATGAGATCGGGGACGGGCTCGAATCTAAGCGATGCGAAATCTCTAATAGAATCATAATCGATTGAAAAATATAATTGTTCTCCCGTTTACAGACGCCAATTGATATCACGCGGAAGGTGCAACGACCTGGCGCTGTTGGCCTAATCCTGCGATGCCAAGTTCGACGATATCGCCGTCGGCTAGGAACGTGGGCGGCTTACGGCCGAGCCCGACGCCGCCCGGAGTACCCGTGGCGATGACGTCACCTGGGTGGAGGGTCATATAGCTGCTGAGCGAGGCGATGAGTGAGGGAATGGAAAAGATAAGATTGGTAGTCGAGGACTGCTGCGTCCTTTTCCCGTTGACGTCGAGCCACACCTCCAACCGTCCGGGCTCCGGGACTTCGTCGGGGGTGACCAGCCAAGGTCCGAGAGGCGCGAAACTATCGCAGCTTTTGCCCTTGGTCCACTGAGTGCCGCGTTCAAGTTGAAATGCCCGTTCTGAAACATCATTAAAAACGGCGAAGCCGGCAATGTAATTCGAGGCCTCGGCCTCTGCGACGTAACTCGCTTTGAGCCCAATGACCACCGCAAGCTCCACTTCCCAATCCAGTTTGGATGATCCACGGGGACGCACGATGGGGTCATTGGGGCCGGACAGCGAGCTTGTTGCCTTCAAGAACCACAAAGGTTCACTCGGAGCGGTTAAGCCCGCCTCCTTGGCGTGATCAGCATAATTGAGTCCGACACCGATAATTTTCCCCGCTCGGGAAATGGGTGGACCTAAGCGCGCAGTGGCGTCTGCTCTTGGCAAATCGTCGATCCGCAGCGCATGAATACGCGACAGTGTTTGCGAGTCCAACGTCCCGCCATGCCAATCATCCACATGCGCCGATACATCGCGGCGTATTCCGTGTGGATCTAAGATACCGGGCCGTTCATGGCCGGCTTCCCCGAATCGTATAAGGCGCATAGACATTCTCCGAAACGCGGCGCGCGTTCACCGATTCTGTGGCAAACGTCAGTTACTGAGCACAGGATAATCGGTGTAGCCGGTCTGCCCAGGCGTATAAAAGGTGGCGGGGTTGGGGGTGTTCAATGCGGCTTTGTGCGCGAAGCGCTCGGGTAGATCGGGATTGGCCAGAAAAAGCCTGCCAAATGCAATCGCGTCGGCTTCGTCTGCTTGAAGCGCAGCGCATGCCCGTTCAAAGGTGTAATCGGAATTCAACACCAATACGCCATCGAATGCGCGGCGAATATCAGGAACGGCTTGGCGCAGCGCCGGCCGAAATGTGCTTTCAGGAGCCGATGCGCGCATCTCGAGAAACGCGATCTTGAGTCCATTCAATTCACGTGCGGCGTGGGTGAATAGCGCAACGGAATTGCTGTCACTGCATCCTTGAGGGTCATCATTGGGGGACAGACGCACGGAAGTGCGGCCGGCGCCGACGGTATCGATAAGCGCTTGAGTCACTTCGATCAAGAGTCGAACACGGTTTTCAATTGAGCCACCGTACAGGTCGGTACGCCGGTTTGTGCCGTCCCGCAAAAATTGATCAATCAGGTAGCCATTCGCCGCATGCAATTGCACGCCGTCAAAACCGGCCGTGATGGCGTTATGTGCTGCGCATCGATAGTCACTGATTAAATGACCTATCTCCTGCAATTGCAGGGCACGGGCTTCCAGGTAGGGTTTTTTGCCCTCGTACGTGCGGGCCGAGTCCGGGGCGGTAGTGGCCGACGCGGATACCGGCTTCTGGCCGTCCAGGAAGTCGGGGTGGACGATACGGCCCATATGCCAAAGTTGTGAGAAGATGCGCCCGCCCGCGGCGTGAACTGCGCCCACGATGGGCTTCCACGCCATTACCTGTTCGTCGGACCAAATGCCGGGAGCGTACGGCCATCCTAAACCCTGCTGGCTGATCCCCGTCGCTTCGGTAATGATCAAACCCGCGGATGCGCGTTGCGCGTAGTACTCGGCCATCAGGGGAGTCGGCACATGCGCGCGTGTACTTCGTCCGCGGGTCAGGGGAGCCATCCAGATGCGGTTGGGTGCATGAATCTCGCCAATGACAATCGGGTCAAAGAGGCTCGTCACTGTAAGGGCTCCGCAATCGTCTCGTGAATGGGGCGGTTCGCGGTTGCGCTTACGCGCGCCGCACTTTCTTTAGAATGGCAGAAAAATTTAATATGGGACTCCGAGCGTTAGAGATCTGCCCGCGAACGAAGATAAGGGAAGCGGCGGCACGAACGACTTCGCCTGTGGCTTCGAGCGTGGCGCCTTCCTCGGCACTGTCGATGAATTCGCTGTTGAACGACGCGGTGACTGCGGGCACATCTCGCGTTTGCTCGTGCGCAATCCAGAATAGGGAGAAGTCGGCAAAGGCCATCAGACAGCCGCCGTGAACAAAGCCGCTGTTGTTAAGGTGCTTATGCTCCACGCGGAATGCGCTCTGCATGGCGCCATTCTGATCCTTCCGGTAGTAGTAAGGTCCACAGAGTCGTTCGAAAGGATCGCCCCGCGAAATCATCCAACCTGCCCAACCTCCCTTTCCGGGTTCATTTGAATCAGCGATATCTGGTGCGCGATCAGTCATTCCAGTTTTCCCTTTGCCAAGACGCTGCAGCGATGGATGCGGCGGTCTGCACGTTCAGGTGCCGCTACCGCAATGGCATGATAGCTAATTTGATGTTAGTCGAAGGCGAAGCGCGCGCCAATGTTGAGAAATCGCGCGCTCGCTCCGTGCAGCTACGGCTTTCTTAGCGACAGGGCCTCGCGCGCGAGGGATTCAATGCCGCTCCAGTCAGCCTTGCGCACCAGTTCGATTGGCGCAACCCAGGATCCGCCCACCGATAGGACATTGGGCAATGGCAAATACGTCGCCGCGGTTGCCTGTGTGATGCCTCCGGTAGGACAGAATAAAACATCGGGAAAGAGTGCCCAGAGTGCTTGCAGGAAATCAGGACCGCCCGCCTGATGCGCGGGGAACAGTTTCAGAATATTGAAACCGGCGGAGCGCGCGGCCATCACTTCACTCGGCGTCATCACGCCCGGCATGAGGGGGAATCGCGCGCCGCGCGCGGCTGCCGCAATGTCCGGTGTCAGCCCGGGGCTTACGCCAAACTGAGATCCCGCGCGATCCGCGCCGGCGAAATCAACGGGACGAGTCAGCGTTCCCGCGCCCACGATGGCGCCGGGAACCGCTCGGCGGATAGCCTCGATAGAGGCCAGCGCAATTGGCGTGCGCAGCGTAATCTCCAGTACTCTCAGTCCTCCGGCGACCAAGGCTTGCGCGAGCGGTACCGCCTCTGCCAACGAGTTGATCGTGAGCACTGGGATTACCGGCGTGAGTGAGAGAATTTCTTTGATATTCATGAGGCTTTACTTGCAGACATCAGTTCACGATTTGCAGGGATGAGAAACCTCGGCCGGCACCAGTGCACCGGCATGCGTGACAACGCGGGATGCAACGCTGAGGGCCCGTCGGGCGGCGTCCGCGGGAGAACGGCCAAGCAACCGCTCGGCCAAATAGACACCGTTGAATGCATCACCGGCCCCGGTCGTGTCAACGACGTTTGGCACATGCGAGCCCGCGATTTGCGTGCTCACCGCTCGCTCGACGACGGCGCATCCGGCCGGCCCCAGCGTGAGGGCGACCTCAGGAATGTTCCACTGACGTAAGAGTTCCAATTGCGCATTTGGTTCATCGACGCCAAAGAGCAAATGCAGGTCCTGCGTGCTCGGCAGTGCGATGTCGCAAACTGCCAGCGCGGCGGTTATCGTTGCCGCGGCGGCGTCTGCGCTTTGCCACAGCGCCAGGCGCACGTTCGGGTCGAAAGCAATCTGGCTCCCGCGCTCACGCAAGCGCCGCATGAGCGCGAGGGCGTCGTGTTGTTCCTCCGGTGTCAAAATCGCAAGAGAGATTCCGGACAGATAGATCAAGTCCGCACCCCACAATGCCGATTCACCCTGTTCGAGGAGCAGAGCCAACCAGCGCCGTGCCGCCGAATTGCTGCGCCAATACTGGAATCGACGCTCACCGTGCGAGTCGGTTTCAATCAGGTACAGTCCCGGCGAGGCGCCGGCGACAGTGAATGCCAGCCGATCATCGATGTGTTGCCTTCGCCAGGCGACGCGCATTGCCTGACTCAGGGTATCACTCCCGGTGGCGGTCAAGAATTGGACTTCGGCGTGTTCAAGTGACCGTTTTAAGTACACCGCGGTGTTGTAGACGTCCCCGGCATAGTCACGTGCCAAGTAGTTCGCGTCCAGCGCTCGCAGTTCGATCATGCACTCCCCGATGCACACGACGCGCGTCACGGGACCGCCTGGGCAATGGCAGTTCGCAGCACAGGGTCAAGACGGATCGCCGCGGGAAACAGCGTTGCGTCACTCAGCGCGGCATTCGGGTCGTAGCCCATCAATTGGAGCCACCCGCGCACGATTCGCGCCAGTCCGCGCACGGGGGCGGCGGTGCGCGCATTCGCACTCATCAGGGGAAAGACGCGCTCGGTCAGCTTCAGGGAGCCGTCCTCGGCAATCTGGGACAACCGATGATCGATGCGTGGATTAGCGAATCGAGTCCGCACCGTCTGCCAGTAGTCGAGTACCGTGAGCGGCGCCAGCGCGGGCGCGATTTCGCTATTCACCAAATCTTCTAGGAATTGCGCCAGTTCAGCATCCCTCATGGCTTCGCGCACTAACGAGTAGCCCCGAGGCAGCCCCAGGTAGGCAAGCGCACTGTGACAGGTATTGAGGACATGCAGTTTGAGCCGGCCGTATTCCGCGGTGCTGTGCGTGATGAGCGCGCCCGCCCGCTCCCAGGCAGGCCGTGGTCCGGTGAACTGATTTTCTATGACCCACTGGGCGTAGGGCTCGCGTTGCACGCAGGCGAGGTCCGTGACCCCTAGCGCCCGGCTCACCCGCGCCCGACTCGCCTCCGTGGCTGCCGGGACGATGCAGTCCACGACCGTCTGGGGGAAGGCCACACTGTGCTGCAGCCAAGGCAGCAGGGCAGGGTGGCTGCGCTCCGCAAAGGCGCAGACTGCGCGCCGCAGCTTGCTGCCATTGGCTTGCAAGTTATCGCAGCTGATCAGCGTAATCGGATGCGGAGCGGATAAAAGCCGCTTCGTCAGGCCCGCGGCAAGCCACCCGATGGCCGAGCGTGGTTCGTGCGGCGCCTGAACATCATGGGCAATGTCCGCATGGGTAAAGTCCAATTCGCCATCCGCGCCTAAGCAGTAGCCCTTCTCCGTGACGGTGAGGGTGATGATGTGAGTCTGCGGCGAACTAATGGCACGCAGCAGTTGCTCGCCCGCGGTAGTCGCAGCCAAAGAGCCGCGGATGGCAGCCACGACGCGGTAAGTGGGTACATCGAAAAGGGTTTCTACCGTGTAGAGTTGATCCTGACCCGACAGCGCGTTCGGCACCACGCTATGGCGCAAGGATGCGCCGAGAATGCCCCAATTGCCGCCGCCAAAGCGCATCGCATCCTCCGTGAACAGCGCCTGATGCGCACGGTGAAAGGCGCTTATCCCCAGATGCACGATACCTACGCTCACATTGAGGAAATCATAGTCGGGGCGATGCACCCCCACCGGCAGCCGGCTGACGGCCTCGAGACTAAGTGGCGGCGTCACAAACGGTATGCGGCTTTCGGCAGCCGATACGCCAAATCGACCGCGAGATCGGCGGCTTCGTCCTCTTCCAACCGGTGGCTCGCCACCAGTTCCGCGAGATAAGCGCAATCGATGCGCCGCGCAAGATCGTGACGCGCTGGGATCGAGAAAAACGCGCGCGTGTCATCGTTGAAGCCCACGGTGTTATAAAAGCCTGCCGATTCGGTGGTAGCGCGCCGGTAGCGCAGCATGGCGTCCGGCGCATCGTGAAACCACCAGGCCGGCCCCAGGCGTACGCAGGGGTAGTGACCTGCCAGCGGCGCCAATTCCCTGGAGTACGTGCTCTCATCGAGGGTGAATAGAATCAAGGTGAAGTCGCGCCGCGATCCGAAAAGATCCAGCAGCGGCTTGAGGGCGTGGATGAAGTTGGTCTGAGTGGGAAAGTCGCCTCCCTTATCGGGGCCGAAGCGCTGATGCAATGTGGGATTGTGATTTCTCCAGGCCCCGGCATGCAGCTGCATGACCATGCCGTCCTCGCAGGACATGCGCGCCATTTCCGTGAGCATTTGCGCGCGAAAGAGTTCCATGTCATCGGCGCGGCCGGCTCCTGCGAGTACCTTCGTGAGCAATGCCTGCGCGCGTCTCGGCGTTAAGTCGGCGGTGCGCGCGGTGGGATGGCCATGATCGGTTGCGGTGGCGCCATGTTCACGAAAAAACGCGCGGCGCTTCCTCAGCGCTTGTAGAAATCCGCTCCACTGGGTCGACTCCTCCCCCGTCAATTCTCCCAGCTGCCGTACGTTGTCGCAAAAGTCGGCGCGCGCCGGATCGGTGACATCGTCGGGTCGAAATGTGGTGATGATGCGCCGGTTCCAGCCGGACGCCGCGATGGCCCGATGATGAATGAGCGGATCGAGCGCCGCTTCGGTGGTGGCGAGGACTTCAATTCCGAATCGATCGAACAGCGCGCGCGGGCGAAACGCCGGCTCTGCCAAGGCAGCATTGATGTGATCGAAATACACATCCGCGCTGTCGCCTTCCAGACGCACCGTCAGGCCGAAGACGCCGGCGAACACATGGTCCAGCCACAGGCGTGAGGGTGTGCCACGAAACAGCCGGTAATGCTCCGCAAAGCGTCTCCAGATGAGGCGTCGATCCGTTTCGGCCGGCACGCCATCCTTGGGCCTCAGCCCGAGGCTTTCCAGCGACACGCCCGCACTCATCAACATGCGCAGCAGATAGTGATCCGGCCAAATCAAGAGACTCACCGCGTCCTCGAATGGCGCATCAGTCGCGAACCAAGCGGGGTCGGTGTGTCCGTGAGGACTGACGATGGGCAGGCGTTCAACCTCCGAGAACAGGCGAGCGGCGATCGATCGCGTGGCGGGCTCGGCGGGTAGCAACCTTTCAGGATCAAGATGAAGGGTTCGGCTCATTCTCGGTCCGTGAAGTGGTCAGACAACATTGCCATCCGCGATGGAAGCGGTCAAGATTCCAGTCGATGAGCGCCACACCCGACACCCGCAAGCTCTACCAGCAGGTTGCCAGCAGCATCATGGCCTCGATTGTTGGCGGGAACTACAAGCCCGGGCAGCGGCTGCCGTCGGAGCGCGAACTGGCGGCCACCTTCAAGGTTAGCCGGCCAACCATTCGAGAAGCCATGATCGCCCTCGAAATCCGCGGTCTTGCAGAGTCTCGGCACGGTTCGGGGATCTACGTCGCGGATCAACCGGTGGCACAAGTCGCCTCCGGCGATCTGGACATCGGCGCTTTCGAACTGACCGAGGCACGGCGGCTGTTCGAGGGCGAGGCAGCGGCGTTGGCGGCAACCATCATTACCGATGAGCAATTGGAAGAAATGGAAGCGATCATTACCGAAATGGTCGACGAGAATGCGCGCAAACAAAAAGGTGAGATTGCCGATCGGCGATTTCATGTGGCCATTGCGCGCGCGACCCGCAACAGCGCCATTACCACGGTTATCGAGAATCTTTGGGATATGCGCTACAAGTCCCCGCTGTGCGCTTACATGCTGGAGCGCGCGCGGCGCGTCGGCGTGCAGCCGCGTATCGGAGAGCACCGCAGGATTCTGGCGGCGCTGCGTAAACATGATCCGAAGGGCGCTCGCAAAGCCATGCGCGATCATCTCGCCAGGGTCATCGAGGGGCTGCTGGCCGCAACGGAGAGTGATGCGATTGAAGGAGCGCGCACCAAGGCCGTGAAGAAGCGTCACGAGTACACCCGGCGGCTCGCCATTTAATGAAGGGCGCGTAAGACCCCAAGGAATCCTACGCGCCCAATCGGCTAGTGGCTTGCGAAAGCGATGCGAATGCCGAAGTAGCGGTCCCAATCGCGCGGTAACTCCTGTGCATACGCGGTGCCCAGCGGGGCAGGGTTGGGGAAGGTCCAGTTACCGCGAACGTTGGTGATGTTGTCGGCATAGTGCTTGTCGAACACGTTGTTGCAGAATATCGAAACGCTGAGGTGCGGCGTCGCTTGCGGCGTGAGTTTAAGATTCATGTTGGTGATGCCGTACGCCCCTTGAATCGTTCCCGGATCCCCGGTTATGGCGAAGTTCTCGGCACTCTGCCAGAAGGAAGTCACCGTGAAATCCCCGTCCAAGGGCAGGCCGGGAATGCCCCTTTGATAGTCCAATCCGACGCTGATCTTGTTCTTCGGCGCATTCGGCAGCGTCGCGCCATCAAGACTCTGATACGCCGGAGAGCCGGTACAGGTGACCGGCAGCGTCTGCCCGCTGTAGCACTGTCCCACCGGATAATTAACCGCGTAGGCATCCGTATAGGCGTAGCCCAAATTGAAATGCAGGTTCTCCGTGATCTGTGCGATCGTGTCCAGCTCGAATCCGCGCGTGCGCACTTTCGGAATATTGGTAAGGATGAACGAATTGAGAATATTCGGAACGATGGTTTGCACCTGAAAATCGGTATATTCCGTGTCGTAGACGGTGCCGTTGACAATGAGGCGGTGGTCAAGCCACTCGCTGCGAAGACCCAATTCGTAATCGTTGGATTTTTCCGGTTGAACGGGAAAACTCGCGGCCTCCGCGGCGCTCAAGCCGGTGACCAAGTCATACGCGACGCCCTTGTAGCCTCTGGCAAAAAAGCCGAAGGCCATGATGTCGGGGGTGATTTGATACTGCAGGCCGGCCTTGCCGGTGACCACATTGTCAATATACGGATTGTTGTTGCCGAACGAGGGGAATGAGACCACTCGATAATAATCCTCGTAGTTGTAGCTGCTTTGCTCGCGATTGAAGCGCAAGCCCGTGACCAAGGAGAGGCGGGGCACGAACATCCAGGTGCTCTGGCCGAACAGGGCGTAATTGTCGTATTCGGTCTCTCCGCGCCAATTGGCAATTGCTTTGGTATTGCCGACAAAGCCGCGGCCGAAATTGCGGACCAGGTCCTCGTCGGAGAAGTATGCGCCGACCAGATAGTTAAAATCGTGCACGCCGTTGGACGTCAGGCGAAACTCCTGACTGAAGGTGTTGACCGTGAATCGGCCACCCTGCAGTAAGCCGCCGTTCAATTGAGTTAACGTCGAGGGGGGCGAGGAGCCCGCCGGCTGAGTATTGGTGAAGGGCGTATAATATTGCAGCGTGTTGGCGTTGGTCGTGTCCCAGTCGGTCAGATCATGCAGATAGTACTGATCGATGCCGGTGATCGACAGCAAAGTCACGGGGCCGTAGTCGTAGGCGATATGAGAGGTAAAACCGACCTCATGCGCATAGGCCAAGGGCGGCTGATTGATCTGGACGCTGTCGTTGAGCGGCCCGGGGTTAATACCCGCAATCGCCACCGCCGGCGTGAGTGCCGGAATTCCAAATAGATGGGCGCCCGGTCCCAGATAAGCCAGCGGCACTCCGCAGCATTCCGCATGATCGTCGCTGTAGTGCAGCGTGAATGTCGCGAGCAAACTATCGTTGGGCCGCCACTGCAGCTTGGCGCGCACGGCGCCCGTCTGATCGCTGTCGATCTTGCCCCCGCTGGTCAGGTCATTCACATTGCCGCCCCAGTATCGCAATGACCCGCTCACCCGAAAGGACAGGGTGTCGGTAATGGGACCGGAGAGGCTGAGCGAGGCCCGCTCTTCATCATCATTGGTCGCCATGACATCGCCATAGTAGGTAAACGTGTCGGTGGGCGCCTTTGTGGTGACGCTGATCAGGCCGGCCGACGCCGACTTGCCGAACAAGGTGCTCTGCGGGCCGTTGAGCACTTCGACGTGGTCGATATCCACCAAATCCGTGAAAGCCTGCGCCTGGTAGCCCACCGCGACATCATCGATGACCACCAATACGCTGGGTTCGGCGGCGATGCTGTAAGCGAAGGTGCCGACGCCGCGAATGATGGCGGCGCTGTTGGCGGGCTGATCCCCGGCGGTCACGGTGAGGGAGGGGGCAAATCCGGCGAGGCTCGCAAACGTCGAAACGTTTGCCTTGGTAAATTGATCGCCGGTTACCACGGTTACCGCGATGGGTACCTCCTGAACATTTTCCGAGCGCTTCTCGGCGGTCACCGTAATTTCCTGCAGCTGCGAGCTGTCTTGCGCCGGCGCCGGAATGGAAAGGCCAAGATAAGCGGCGCCGCTTGTCATGAAAAGAAGAGCACACCTATGGAATGTCATTGTTCATTACCCCCGATATGTTGGCCCGATTCTTCTAATTTGCGTAAAGTATACTGGCCAGGCCACTTTATCAACTATCGATTGAGTTATATAGCCAGTATATGAACATAGACCCGCAGTTCCCTTGCTCGGTTTCCTCGAAAACGCAGAGAAACGCCGCAATGACCCGCTAAAATACAGCATAAGAGATGCAAGAAACGCTAGAATGTGATTGACTAGAGTCTCGGATATTCGAAAAGAGGCCTTACCACTCTCACGGCGACTGGCTTAAGAATGTACCTAGCGAAAAAGCTGCCGATCACTGCCGCACGGGTAATAGTGACCTGTCCAGGACGTAATTTCGTCACCCTGAAGGTGGAAACCGCGGAGGGACTGTATGGCCTCGGCGATGCAACGCTGAATGGCCGGGAACTGGCCGTCGCCAGCTATTTGACGGAGCATGTCGTTCCGATGCTGATCGGACGGGATGCGCACCAGATCGAGGATATCTGGCAGTACTTGTACCGTGGCGCCTATTGGCGCCGCGGTCCTGTCACCATGAGTGCGATCGCGGCGGTAGACACTGCGCTCTGGGACATCAAATCCAAGGCGGCTGGTCTGCCACTGTATCAGTTGTTGGGGGGCGCATGCCGCGGTGCCGTGCGGGTCTATGGGCACGCAAATGGTGAAACCGTGGATGAGACGATCGCCGAAGCGCTGCGCTACCGCGAGATGGGTTATACGGCGATCCGACTGCAATCGGGCGTGCCCGGCCTCAGCACCACCTATGGCGTCTCGCGCGACAAGATGTTCTATGAACCCGCGAATGGCGCGCTGCCGGAGGAGAACCTCTGGTCAAGCGCGAAGTACCTGGCCACCGTGCCCCGGCTGTTCGAAGCTGCGCGCGCGGCCTTAGGGTGGGACGTTGATCTCATGCATGATAGTCACCACCGTCTCTCGCCGATCGAAGCGGCCCGGCTGGGTAAGGACTTGGAGCCCTATCGGTTGTTCTGGTTGGAGGACACCGTGGAGGCGGACAACCAAGCCGCGTTCCGTTTGATCCGCCAACATACGAGCACGCCGCTGGCGGTCGGAGAGGTGTTCAACAGCATCTGGGACTGCAAGCAGCTCATCGAAGAGCAGCTTATCGACTACATCCGCGCCACGGTAGTTCACGCCGGCGGCATCAGCCATCTGCGACGCGTGGCGTCGCTGGCCGATTTGTATCAAATAAAAACCGGCTGCCATGGCGCAACGGATTTATCGCCGGTGTGCATGGCGGCAGCGCTGCATTTCGATCTGTCAGTGCCGAACTTCGGCATTCAGGAGTACATGCGCCATACCAGCGAAACCGACGCGGTGTTCCCTCACCACTATGCGTTTTCCGCAGGCTCGCTGCATCCTGGTCATGCGCCGGGACTCGGGGTCGATATCGACGAAGCGCTCGCGGCAAAATATCCCTATCAGCGCGCATATCTTCCGGTGAATCGGCTTGAAGATGGCACGATGACGAACTGGTAGCCCGGGCAACAAGTGGATCGCATGCCTCATCCAGCCGTGCGTGCGGCGCTTTGCGCGATATTGTCTCTGTCCGCGATCTCTGTGATGGCACAGGGCCGTCTCAGCATTCCGTTGGATACTGGGTGGCGATTCCAACAGATCGGCGAACTCAGCGGCCTGCAGTCGCCGGCCTTTGACGACAGTGGCTGGACGGCTGTGGACATTCCGCACACCTGGAACCGCATCGGCAATACGGGCTATGAGCGTTCCGCCCTGTCGAACAATGTTCAAGGCGTAGGCTGGTATCGGCTGCATTTCAAAGCCCCGCGCGCGGCGTCGGGCAGCCGCTACTTCTTGCAATTCGACGCGGTGGGAAGCATCGCAGATGTCTGGCTGAATGGCGCGTATCTTGGCACGCATCAGGGCGCCTTTTCACGATTTCGCTTCGATGCATCGCGCTTTATCGCCCAGTCCGGCGACAATGTTCTGGTGGTCAAGGCCGACAACAGTCGGCCGCGTCCCGGCGCATCGACTCAGGATGTCATCCCGCTGTCGGGCGACTTCTTCGTGTTTGGCGGAATCTATCGGAGCGTGGAATTGATCGTCACGCCGGCCGTGCATGTCGACCTGCTGGATTTCGGCGGTCCCGGCCTGTACGCGCGCATGCTCGGCGTCGACTCATCCAGCGCAAGCGTTCTAGTGTCTGGCAGAGTGGTCAACGATGCGGCGAAACGCTTGGCAGTGCGGGCTGAGTTTTCGATTCAAGATTCCGAAGGGCACACGGTCGCTTCGAGGCAAACGAAATCGCCCCAGGCGCCCGGGGAGGTCACGCGGGACGCGCGCCTGTTCATCCCGCACCCGCGCTTGTGGCGCGGAACCCAGGATCCGTATCTATACCGCGTGGCAATGACTTTGCGCAGTGGCGCCGGCGTGATTCTCGACCGGGTCACGCAACCCCTGGGCCTGCGCAGCATGAGGTTTGATCCTGACCATGGATTTTTCTTAAACGGCGAACCCCTGCCTCTCAAGGGTGTGTCCATGCACCAGGATCGGCCGATGAAGGGTTGGGCCATTTCACGCGCCGATCAACGGCAAGATTTCGAGATTCTGCAGGACTTGGGCGCCAATGCCGTGCGGCTCGCGCACTATCCCCATGACCAATATTCTTACGAGTTGGCCGACGCGCTGGGAATCGTCGCCTGGGCCGAGATCCCGCTGGTCAATCAAGTGTCCTTCGATGGCTCCGCCGCCGATGCTGCCTTGACGGCCAATGCGCGCCAGCAGTTGGTCGAGTTGATACGCCAAAATTACAATCACCCAGCGATTGCTCTCTGGTCAATCGGAAACGAAATCGATTTGACGGCAACACAAACCCGGACCGCTAGCCGGCCCAGTGCACTGGTGGCTGCCTTGAACGCACTGGCGAAGCGCGAAGATCCCTCTCGGGCCACCACATTCGCCGATTGCTGTGAAGTGGGCATTGCGCCGCAGCTCGACAGCACCTTGGCAGGCGCCGCTCCGCGGGAGCCCATCGTGGGCATCACCGACACGGTCGGCTATAACCGCTATTTTGGCTGGTATGTCGGGCAATTCGCAGATTTCGGCGCCATGTTGGATGCAGCGCATGTACGCCACCCGCGTCTGCCTATCGCTGTATCCGAATACGGTGCGGGCGCGGCCCTCACGCAGCACAGTGATGATGCGGCGGGGGGCCCGGTTAATCCTCACGGCAGGCCGCATCCTGAGGAATACCAGGATTGGTATCACGAAAATTCCTGGGCGGTGATCAGTAGTCGAGAGTATCTATGGGGTGCATATATCTGGAACTTGTTCGATTTTGCCAGCGATTCCCGCGCCGAGGGCGACCTGACCGACATCAATGAGAAGGGCTTGGTCAGCTATGACCGGAAAACCCGCAAGGACGCCTACTATTTTTATCGAGCCAACTGGAGCAGCGCGCCCACCTTGCACCTCGTGGGGCGACGCTACGTGGACCGCGCCTACGCGGTGATCGACGTCAAAGCCTACAGCAACGCGCCGCAGGCACAGCTAACGCTCAACGGTCATGATTTGGGCGCTGCGCCGTGTTCAAAAGGAATCTGCATGTGGCGCTCGGTGCCGTTGAGTCGCGGGGCCAATGAGCTTGTAGCCTCGGCTTCGGTTGCGGGTCGTGCCATCACGGATTCGGTGCAATGGAACCTGTCCCACCCCGCCACAGAAGTGCGCATCAAGGCGGGCGACATTTCAGGTTATGTGTCGAAGGACGCGCAGCGCTTCGGGTCGGACCTGTACTTTGTCGGCGGGATCGGCTCCGGCGTCGATCCTCCCGATACGGGAGTCGGGCAGCGCCGCTCGGTGCAAGCCGAGGACGCGGCGCTGTACGACAGCTATCGCGCCGGAGATTTCTCCTACAGAATCCCCTTGCCCAATGGGCAATACCACGTGCTTCTCATGTTCGCAGAACCCACCGCGATCGGCGCCGGCGAGCGGCTATTTGATGTGGCGGTCAACGGAGTGGCGCGCATCGAGAATTTCGACATCCTCGCCGCGGCGGGCGGGCCGCTGAAAGGCGTGAACCGCGCACTTGATGCGACCGTCACCGATGGAATCCTGACCCTGGCCTTCCGACCACGCCGGGGTGATGCACTGGTCTCGGCCCTCTCGATCACGCCGCTTGATCCACGCTAAGGAGTTGCTCGCGTCCGCACGGCCCGTCATTAGCCACTATCGATGGATCATCTGCGCGCTGCTGTTCGTCGCCACCTCCATCAATTATGTGGACCGTCAAATCATCGGTGTGCTGAAGCCCACGCTGCAAGCGCAGTTCGGCTGGAGCGAGTCGGCCTTTGGCAGTGTGATTTTTTGGTTCACCGCAGCCTATGCACTCGGCTACATGGGATTTGGCCGGCTGATTGACAAGATCGGCGTGCGCTTCGGCTATGCAGCGGTGGTCATCCTGTGGACCGCGGCGCATATGGCTCACGCCTTGGTCAATTCCATCGGCGGGTTCATCGCGGTCCGATTCGTCTTGGGGCTGGGTGAATCGGGCAATTTCCCTGCGGGTCTTAAGGCGATCGCAGAATGGTTTCCGAAGCGGGAGCGAGCCCTCGCCACCGGCATTTTCGTGGCCGGCTCGAATATCGGCGCCATCATTACGCCGCTGATTGTTCCTTTCATCGTGTATCGGTGGGGCTGGCGTGCCGCATTCATTGTTACTGGGGCGTTCAGCGCCGTGTGGCTCGCCGCATGGTGGAGGATGTACCGATCCCCCGCGGTGCATCCGAAGGTGAGCTTGGCTGAGTGGCGGCTGATCAATGAAGAGGCGCCCGCCGCCGCCCTTGCCGCGCCCGTTGACAGGATTCGATGGGGCAGACTTTTAATTGTTCGTGAGACTTGGGCCTACGCCCTGGGGCGATTTCTCATCGATCCTGTCTGGTGGATGTTCCTCTTCTGGTTACCAGACTTCTTTGCGAAACGCTACGGCCTCGATCTCGCACATTTCGGGCCGCCTTTGGTCGGGGTGTACCTGCTGTCGGATCTCGGTAGTGTTTCAGGCGGCTGGCTTTCCTCGACACTGATTCGCCGCGGCGCGACGGTGAATCGGGCCCGCAAGCTGACCATGGTTCTGGCCAGTGTCATGGTCATGCCGGTGATGTTCGCGGTGCATGCCGACAACGTGTGGTTGGCGGTTGCCATCGTGGGCTTGGCGACGGCAGGACACCAGGCATTTTCCGCGAATCTGTACACCTTTCCCTCGGATGTCTTCCCCGCGCAAGCGGTCGCCTCGGTGGTGGGCATTGGCGGAACGGCAGGAGCCTTGGGCGCCATGTTGATGGCCAAGTACGCCGGCTGGGTGTTAGACAGTTTCGGCAGCTATACCCCGATTTTCGCCGTCGCCGGTTCGGTCTACCTGATCGCGCTGGCATCGATCCAACTCTTGTCCCCACGAATGGAAATGGTGGCCTGCCGATGATCCCCACCCCAGCGCCCCCAAACAGTGATTCGAAATCTTGCGTGTTATCTGCAGGCACGGCTTACAATTCAACCCAGACGGCATATGATTGATATTTGAGATAAACATTGCAAGTATATGATTGTTATGGTGATAGTTGGGACGCTTAGCCTTGTGCGATTGGGGCAGCAGCCGCTTGCGCGCCTTCTTGCAGGTCGAGGGCGAGATTGTTGCACGACGTGAGGGGACAGGGATCGGCGCATTGCGCGGACCCGCGATCGCTGCGTTACAGGATACCTTGCAACCATGGAGCGACACCGGCCTTGATCGGATCGTGATGTGCGGCATGGCCGGATCGCGAAACGGCGTCATCGAGGTCCCTTACGTGCGCATGCCGGCCGGAGTGCAGGAATGGGCATCGAGCGCAGTTGAATCTCGGGCAGGTGACATGGACATGCTCATTGCCGCCGGGATCTGCGGCGCAAACTTCGCTGGCGCGCCCGAAGTCATGCGCGGGGAGGAGACACAGATTTTCGGTGCCATCGATTGCAACGCGGCGCTCGCCCACGGCCGCCACATGTTGTTGCTGCCCGGCACGCACAGCAAGTGGGTACAAATCACCGAAGGCCGGATCACGTCCATGCAGACCTATATCACCGGCGAATTGTTCGCAGTGCTGCGCGACAACTCCTCGCTCTTGCGGGCCGGTAACTCGGGCGACGGGGCGGAAGGCGGCTTTGCGGCAGGCCTCGCGCGCGTACGCGAATCCGGGCTCTCGAGCTCGCTGTTCGAGACACGCGCCGCACAGCTGCTCCTAAACCGTTCGCAGGCATGGAGCCGCGAGTTCATGTCGGGATTGTTGATCGGCGATGAAGTCGCGGCGGTGCTGCGCGCGGGCGTATCGCCCTCAGTCAGGCTCATCGCCGAGGGCTCGCTGGCGGCGCATTACGGCGAGGCGCTCGGCGCGCAAGGCGTGGCCTTCGAATGTCTGGACGCTGATCGGTGCGTCGTCGCAGGGTTAGGGCTGCTGTCGATGCAGTCTCGGCAGACGCATTGATGTCTTTGTTCTCGCATTTGTCGGGCGGAGCCGCACCCATAATCGCCATTCTGCGCGGTATTTCCGCTATGGAGGTCCTTGCCGTCGGCGAGACGCTGCTCGATGCCGGCATCTCTATAATCGAGGTGCCGCTCAATTCCCCGCGGCCCTTGGAGAGCATCGCGAGTTTGCAGCGCGAGTTTGGTGCTAAGGCCTTGATCGGGGCGGGCACGGTACTGAGTGCCCAGCAGGTCACGGAGGTAGCGGGCGCCGGCGGCCAATTGATCGTCTCGCCGAACGTCAACATCGAGGTCATCGAGCGGACTTGCGCACTCGGCTTGGAAAGCTTACCCGGTTTTCTCACTGTCTCCGAAGCGTTCGCCGCTGCCGCCGCCGGAGCTTCGAACCTCAAGCTTTTTCCCGCCTCCTCGGCGGCCCCCGGGCACATCCCAGCGATCCGCGAGGTGCTGCCGCGCGCGGTTGAGATCTGGGCGGTCGGGGGTGCCGGCGCGCATGATTTCTCCCGCTGGCTGCATCTC
The DNA here is from genome assembly GCA_963756845.1 of uncultured Gammaproteobacteria bacterium. Taxonomy (GTDB): domain Bacteria; phylum Pseudomonadota; class Gammaproteobacteria; order Steroidobacterales; family Steroidobacteraceae; genus Bog-1198. The sequence goes on from CAVWPD010000004.1 coordinate 243,780, forward strand.
GGCGCCCGCGGCATTGGGGTCGGCAGCTCTCTTTACAAGCCGGGCGATGCGGCGCGGGTGGTCGGTGAACGCGCCCGCGCGCTAATCGATGTGTGGCGCCAACATCGCTGATTGTTCGGCAATCCGGTAGCGTGATTCCTCGCAGCCCGCGACATCCGTTTGGAAGATGAATACATCACCGGCCAGAGGTTGGGTCGATAATGCGGCGGCATCGAGTCCCTCGCGCGCGCTGGTGATGAACAGAAGATCGAGTGCCGTCCCGCCGAAAGCCACGCAGGTGGGCTGAGTGACCGGCAAATCGATGCGGCCGCTGATCGTCCCATCAGGGGCATAGCGCATCACGCAGCCGGCGCCCCATTGCGCGTTCCACAAATGTCCCTGCGAGTCCACGTTTGAACCATCCGGGAATGCCCCCGGCGGCGTTCGCGCAAAAATCCGGCGATTCGACAAGACGCCGCTGTCGGGATCCAAATCGAACAGCAGAATCGCGCGCTGCGGAGAATCGGCAAAGTACATGCGTCGGCTATCCGGACTGAAGCACAGGCTATTGCAAATGCTGATCCCGGTGAGATGTTCTGCGCTCAGGCCGCTTGCCAAACAGTAGAGCTTGGCGTTGGGTTCCCCAGTGCCCTCCACCATGGTACCGGCCCAAAAGCGGCCCTGTGCGTCGACGCGGCCATCGTTGAATCGAACATTGGCCGCCGCATGCTGCGGCCGCGAGATCCATTCGAGCGCTGCGGACGGCGGATGGTAGAAGGCGAAACCGGATTCGAATGCTGCGATGAGGCGCTCGCTGCCTTCGATGAATCCGAAGGATCCGAGTCTCTGCGGCAAGTCGAATCGCTCCAAGGCGCGCGAAACCGGTTCGTAGCGGTACAGCAGCCGTTCCTGAATGTCAGTCCACCACGCACGCTTGCCCACGCTGTCCCACAATACGCCTTCACCGAGGGTGTTGCCGACGGACACGGTATCGATCAACGTGGCTTTCATGGTGCGGTATCGCAGAAGGGTTCCACGACGATGCGTTTACCCAAGAGGAAGATGTCCGCCACCAGCTGCATGGGCCGCGCATCAACCTCGCTGCGCATATCTTGCACCAGGTCGGCGAAACGCGCGTAAATCGCGGCGTACTCGCCATGCAAAATTGCTGACCCTTGGCTCAGCGGCGCATTGTCCACCGAGAGCTCGCTGCCCCCGCCTGAAAGCTTTACGGGACCTGCGTCCGTGTCGAACTCCATGTCCCAGGTTTGCGTGCCGGTGTGCCTGAAGTCGAGCTCCATGTGGATGGCGGCGCCGCTGTCGCAGCGCATGCGGACGCTGGCGGCAATCGGTGTCTCGCAATTTTCGGGGATGTACAGTAGCGACGACTCGGGAAAGATCGGTTCGTCGATGAGGTGCGTCAATATCGACAGGGCGTTGATGCCTGGATCGAAAACGCCGAATCCACCCGGCTGCCAAATCCATGCTTGGCCGGGGTGCCACACACGCACATCCTCCTTCCAGGTGATGCGCGCGCCGAGCAGCCTGCGCTGATTGAGCAGCTGCAGGGCCGGCGCGACAGCCCGCGCGTGCCGGGAATGCCAGGTCTGGTACAGGCTAAGATTATTCGCGGCGGCCAGCGCGACGAGATGCGACAGCTGCGATAGCGAGGTACACGGCGGCTTCTCCAGCAGCACATGCCTGCCGCTCTGCAGGACGAATCTGGCGGCCTGATAATGCGCTTGCGGCGGGGTACAGATCGCCACTGCGTCGAGATCTTTCACCTGCGAGAGCATCGTTTCAAGGGAGGGAAAGTTAGGGACGCCCTCGGCCCGTGAATGATGGCTGCTCGCGGCGGCAAACACATAGGCGGGGTTGGCGAGGATGGAGGGAATGTGTTGATCTCGTGCGATCTTGCCGACCCCGATGATTCCTATGCGAATGGGCGGCATCGCTGATTTAGAGACTCTGCACCCTGACAGCCGTCCCCCCCGCCGCACGCAAGGGATTTCGCAACGGCAAGCCGAAGGGTGGCGCTTCGATCTCGAACACATCGCCGTCTCTCGCCTTGATGCCGTCGCTGAAGGAGAGCGTCGCTGTGCCGAAGAAATGCACATGCACATCGCCCGGTCGCCGGAACAGCTCATATTTGAAGTGATGATGTTCGAGATTTCGAACGTAGTGGGACATATTGTCCTCGCCGGTCAAAAACGTCTTCTCCCACAAGATTTGGCCGGCGCGCCTGACACGCGCTTTGCCGTGGATATCTGTGGGTAGCTCGCCCAACAGAAGCTCTGGGCCGATCGCGGCGGGGCGCAACTTCGAATGCGCAAGATATAGGTAGTTCTGGCGCTCCATCACGTGATCGGAGAATTCGTTTGCCAACGCGAAGCCCAAGCGGAAGGGACTGCCGTCGGCGCCGATCAAGTAGATCCCCGCAATCTCCGGCTCCTCGCCGCCGTCCAAGGCGAACTGCGGCGCGGTGAGCGGCGCTTCCGGCGCGACCAGGCTTCGGCCATCACCTTTGTAGAACCATTCCGGCTGCACGCCCGGTGCCTCGCCGAAACTCTTGCCGCCCTCGAGTCCCATGCGGAACATCTTCATCGAGTCGCTGGCATCCGCGGAGTGCGATTTGGCGTGCATGCGGTCGCGCGCATCGGCGGAGCCTAAGTGCGTAAGCCCAGTACCGGTGAGCCACAGATGCGCGCTGTCAGCATGATCGATGGGTGCGAGGATTAGCCTCCGCGCCAGGAACTCGGCGAGGTTCAGTGGCTCCGCAACACCCAAGCGGCTGAGCAGCTGCTCGAGCGTGACCTGCGTCTTGATGGCCTGCTCCGCCAGTGCATAAATCGAGGTGGCGTCCCGGACTCGGTGGGTTTCGCTCCCGCGCGTCATGCCCACCATGCGCTCGCCGTCGGCGCTTCGCAGTTGCACCAGCCTCAAGCGTTCGCGCGCCGCAGACATCATCGGCGGCCCTGCGATGCCACGGGCGTGGGGGTGTCTATGCGCGCCAGTCGAATCAGCGCACTCATCGCAGCCTGTGCCCGGGCCGGCTCCCGGGCTGCAATTGCCTCGAACACGCTCAAGTGATCGGGCAGGGAGTCGCGAAGCAAGGCTCGTTTGCGGTGCTTATAAACCGTCGTGGTGCGGATGGCGGCACGCACACCGTTCGCCAGCGAGATAATGAAGGGATTGCCCGTGGCGATGAGCAGCGCGGAATGAAAATCTAGGTCCGCCTGCCTTCCGGATTCGGTCGCCAAGGTGTGCGCAGACATGGCCTGCAACGCGCTGCGCATGCTTTCCAAATCGGCGAGGGAGCGCCGCTGCGCGGCAAGTCCGGCCGCTGCGGGTTCGACCACATTGCGCAGCTCGAATAGGTTGTCGAGCAGCACCAGATCCGGCTCGGAGGCGAATGTCCAGTCGAGTACATCGGGATCAAGCAGATGCCACTTCGATGGTGGATTGATGCGGGTACCCACCTTAGGACGGGCATCGACCAAGCCCTTGGCGGCGAGGATCCGCACCGCTTCGCGATACGCGGTGCGCGATACCGCGAGTTGTTCCGAGAAGCTGATCTCGCCGCCGAGCAAGTCGCCCGGCCGATACTGGCCGGAAACAATCATGATCCCTAATCGGCGGGCGATTCGGCCGTGCAGTCTCAGCGCCATTTCACCTGGCTTTTTGGGTGATGTGGGGCGCCTCAAGCGTTTGATTTTTGCAGATCGATGGTTGCGCACGGGGTGCTTTGCGCCTGTTAATTCGCAGTCGGCTTGAGGGTGCGAAAACGTAGTTCCGTCTGCTGCACGTAAGTCTCGCCAGGCCGCAGGATTGTGCTGGGAAAGGCCGGCTGATTCGGGGAGTTCGGAAAGTGTTGCGTCTCCAAGCACAGGCCGGTTCGATAGTTGTAAACGCTGCCCTGACCGGCCGGCTTGCCGTTCAGAAAATTGCCGGTGTAGAACTGCAGACCCGGCTGTGTCGTGAACACCTCGAGCACCCGGCCGCTGGCCGGATCGGTGAGCCGCGCCGCAAAGCGCAGCGCTTGGCCGTGCGCGGCGTTCAGTACCCAGTTATGGTCGTAACCGTGCCCGATTTTCAGCTGTTCGTCGTCGGCGTCAATGCGGCTGCCGATAGCGGCCGCGGTGCGAAAATCGAAGGGAGTGCCCGCGACGGGACGAAGCTCGCCGGTGGGAATGAGCGTCGCGTCCACGGGAGTGAACTTGTCGGCATTGATCGTAAGAGAATGTCCGAGGATGCTGCGGTTCGGGTCGGCGCTCAAGTTGAAATAGGCGTGATTGGCGAGATTCACCGGCGTAGCGGCGGTGCTCGTCGCCTCATATTCGATGCTCAGGCTATCATCCTCGCGCAATTGATAGGTCACGTACGCGGTTAATTGCCCGGGGAAGCCTTCTTCGCCCGGGGCGCTCACATAAGTGAGCCGCAAGCGATGGCCCGAAGCGTTGCCATCGACCTTCCAGACCCGCTTATCGAAACCGCGCACGCCGCCGTGCAAGCTGTTGGCGCCGTCATTTGGGGTCAATGCATAGGTGATGCCGTCGAGCACAAAACGCGCATCGGCAATGCGATTGGCGTAGCGGCCCACGGTGGCGCCGTAGTAGGGCACGCCCGCGAGGTAGGGATCGAGCGTGTCGAATCCCAATACGATGTTCTGAAGATGGCCCTCTCTATCCGGAGTTTTAAGCGACACTATGCTCGCGCCGAAAGTCATGATCCGAACCTCGATGCCATGGGCATTCTTCAGCGTATAGATCCTCACGACCTCGCCTGCAGCGTGACCAAACATAGAAGCCTGCCTCCCAGCGGCGCACGCAGCATGCGTAATCAGCACCCCCGCCGCCACGATCTGCAAAATCATTGCTGTAGCTCGATGCATCTCAGTGATTGTCCCGGGGTATGCCGCGCGTTTGGGCGATGCGCTGATACTGTTCCGCGCCCTCAAGGATCGCACCCGTTTCGAGCTGACCGACAAGATGGCGTTGGATTGCTTGCCACGGAGTTTGCGACTTTGGATAAGGCAAGCCACCGGCGGCCTGAAGTGCGGTTCTGCGCGCAGTCAATTCCGCCTCGGAAACGAGCGCATCCACGGTGCCTCGCTTCAAGTCGACGCGGATCCGATCACCGGACCTTAGCAGCCCCAACCCGCCGCCAGCGACCGCTTCGGGCGAAGCATTGAGGATCGAGGGCGAGGCCGAGGTACCGGATTGCCGGCCGTCTCCGATGCACGGAAGGTCGTGAATGCCTTCTCGAAGCAGGTAGTTGGGCGCACGCATGTTGACGACCTCGGCCGCCCCGGGGTAGCCGACCGGTCCTGCGCCACGCATCACGAGAAGCGTGTTGATATCGATGCCCAGCGCGGGGTCATCGATGCGTGCGTGATAGTCCTCCGGTCCATCGAAGACGATCGCGGGCCCTTCAAAGGCATCTGGGTCCTCGGGATTGCTCAGGTATCGTTGCCGAAACTCCGCACTGATCACACTGGTTTTCATGATGGCCGAATGGAATAGGTTGCCGCGAAGCACGATAAAACCGGCGTCCGCCTTCAGAGGTTGGTTGAAGGGCCTGATCACCCGTGCATCTTCTATCTTTGCGGATCTGCAGTTGTCGCCGATCGAACGGCCCGTCACGGTGTTTTCATGTTCGTGAATCAGTCCTTGCTTCATCAGCTCTGCCACGACAGCGGGTACGCCGCCCGCATGATAGTAGTCCTCGCCCAGATACTCCCCCGCTGGCTGCATGTTGACGAGCAGCGGTACCTTGTGGCCGTGCGTTTGCCAGTCCTCCAGGTAGAGCTCTGCGCCGATGTGCCGGGCAATGGCGGCCAAGTGAATCGGTGCGTTGGTCGAGCCGCCAATCGCTGAGTTCACGACGATGGCATTCAGGAACGCATTACGCGTCAGTATATCCGAGGGTTTCAAGTCTTCTGCGACCATCTCGACGATGCGAAGGCCTGTGCGGTAGGCGGCCTCCTGCCGGTCGCGATAGGGAGCAGGAATCGCCGCTGAACCCGGCAGTGACATGCCAAGCACCTCGGCCAAGGAGTTCATGGTGGTTGCCGTGCCCATCGTATTGCAATATCCGGTGGAGGGTGCCGAGGAGGCGACGAGACGGACGAATCCATCCGCGTCAATCTCGCCTCGGCTCAGCATCTCGCGCGCCTTCCACACGATGGTCCCGGAACCAGTCCGCTCGCCCTTGTACCAGCCGTTGAGCATCGGTCCGACCGACAAGGCGATCGCTGGGATATTGACTGTCGCCGCCGCCATCAAGCAAGCGGGCGTCGTTTTGTCGCAGCCGATGGTGAGAACGACGCCGTCGAGCGGATACCCATAGAGCACCTCGACCAAAGCAATGTAGGAAAGGTTGCGGTCAAGGCCCGCCGTCGGACGCTTGCCCGTTTCCTGGATCGGATGTACGGGAAACTCGATCGCGATCCCTCCCGCCTGCCGAATACCCTCGCGTATGCGTTCGGCGAGCACGAGGTGGTGGCGGTTGCAGGGCGAGAGGTCGCTGCCGGTTTGCGCGATGCCGATGATCGGCTTTCCGGAACGCAGCTCTTCGAGGCTCAGACCGAAGTTTAGATACCGCTCCAGATACAGCGCGGTCATATCGATATTGGCCGGGTTGTCGAACCAGGCGCTCGAGCGCAGCTTACGCGTCATCGAGCCGCTCATCGGTCAGCGCGTGCGTGGGCTTGCTTCCCCACAGCGCGTAGAATAAGACATAGATCTCGCAGACCGATGTTAGGGCGAAAGAGCGCTGTAGACCGAACCAATCGGCGAGCGTTCCTTGCACCACCACCAACGCGCCGCCGGCAATCGCCATGATGAGGATTCCAGAGCCCTCCTCGGTCAGTGGCCCCAGGCCGCGAATTCCTAAGGTGAAGATGGTTGGAAACATGATTGAGTGGAATAAACCCACAGAAATCAGAGCCCACATCGCCACTGGACCGTGCGTCAACATGGTAATGATCATGACGGCGAAGGCCCCAATGCTCGCGGCGGCCAGCACCCGCTCCGCGCGCATAGAGCGCATGAGGTAGCTGCCGATGAAGCGGCCTACCATCATCCCTCCCCACAGAAGGAACAAATAGTGCGAGGCATGTTCGTGAGTGAGGTTGCCGATCTCAGGAGCCGAGACGAAATTAATGAAGAGGTTGCCGACACCAATTTCGGCGATGAGATAGATAAAGATTGCGGGCGCCCCGAAAACCAAATTTCGGTGGCGCCACAGGGAATGACCCTGGCGTGCGGCCGCCGCGACCCGTCGTGTGGAGGCGCCAAGATCCGGCAGCTTGTAGCGGGCGATCACGATGGCAAGCACCACGAGTACGGCCGCGACAATGAGGTAGGGCAGTTGCACCGCCTGCGCGTCTGCCATGCGCTCTGCGTACGTGAACGTGGCGTTCGACTGCGAAGTGCCCGAGGTGCTGCGGCCGAGGATCAGGTAGCCGCCGAACAACGGCGCGAACGTGGTGCCCATGGAATTGAACGCTTGGACGAGGTTCAGCCGAGCCGACGCCGTTTCGGGCGTGCCGATGACCGCCACGTAGGGGTTGGCGGCAACTTGCAGCAACGTGATGCCGGAGGCCACAACGAATAGGGCGGTAAGCACGACGCCATACGACGGAATGCGTGCCGCGGGAATCATCAACAGCGCGCCAGCGGCCATGATGCACAGTCCAATGACGATGGCCTTTTTGTAGCCGACTCGTTCAATGAGCTTGGCCGAGGGAATCGAGGCAACAAAATAGGCGATGAACCAGACAGACTCGATCAACGTCGTCTGAGTGTAGTTGAGCTCGAAGACAGCCCGCAGATGCGGAAGCAATGTGTTGTTGATGACGGTAATGAAGCCCCACATAAAAAAGAGGCAGGCTAGTAAGGCAAGCGTACCCCGGTAATTGATCGGCACCGCGGGGCTCACACTTGCGGCAACCGCAGTCGGGGGGGTAGGCATATATTAAATCTCTCCTGCGCTTCGCCGGTGCGTGGGCCATGGTCGTCGACCATCGGCTGCGATTTGTCTGAGTATATATGGGATACTTATGCTTCTTCCATGAGTATTTCCGGGCCGGATGTGGGCGTGCGCTTACGGCCGCCAGGGTCAATGTCCGGCTGATAACGCGAGGACTTTAGGCCCAAGCTCCTCTCATCTGCCACCTGGCGGCGAGGCCATCCTAATGAATACCGAACGCCCTGAAGAATTCTCGCAGCGGCCGCAAAGCGGGGGCCGGCAAACGTCCGACCATGGGCCTTCGGGCGATGCCACGCGCCCTGAAGCCATAGTCGTCGTGCATGGCGAGACCGTTCCCGATCAGGAAGCGAAGTTACCGCCCAAGGACAAGGAGAGGTCTGCGCGCAAGGAAATCTCGCAAGCCAAAACCGAGGTGCAGGGCCGTCTTCCCGTGCTCGACGATGAGCCTGACGTCGGGGTGCAGAAGGACCAAATTGTCATCAGAGATGGCAAAGCAGACTTAGCGTTTACCGGAACGCTGCTCGCGTCCGCGGCGCCGTCCTCTGCCCCCAAGGGGCAGTGGCAGGAATATCGGATTTATGACACGAACGGCGGAAAGTATGTATTCTCAAAAATCGCCCGAAGTGTCTATGTGGAAGATCAGGATACCCACGAAGCGGAAGTATTTGACCCATCTCCCTCTTCGGTGCCGTCACAGCTGCTGCGAAGTGCCCGCGATCTCGCCCGCTCTCGGCCCCTTACATGGGTCGATGCTGCGGTCGCCTTTTTCGGATACGACCCACTAGCCAAGATCCTTTATCGGAAGCTCGGGGATCAATTCGAGGAGCACATCGGCTAAACGCCCCGAACACCATCGGCCCGCGGAATGGCACGGGTCGAGTTCAACAGCGGGAGCAAAGCTCGGTTTTGCGATTAAGATGGCTGAATGATGTCACGCGAAGCCGGTGCCGGAACAGGACTCGATGATCATACGCCGGCTTTTCTGACGGACGGCGGCGAGATGGGTGCGCTCATCCGCGCGCATGATTGGAGCAAAACCACACTCGGCACGCCGGAAAACTGGCCGCAGAGCTTGCGTACCGCGGTACGCCTCATGCTCAACACACGCCATCCAATGTATATCTGGTGGGGTGCCGGTCACATCTGTCTCTATAACGATGCTTACCGGCAATCCATCGGGTCGGAACGCCATCCGAGTTCGTTGGGAAAACCCGGTCGCGAAGTCTGGGATGAGATATGGCCCATCATCGGGCCGCAAATCGATCAAGTGATGAGCGGTGGTGGAGCGACGTGGAATGAAAACCACTTGGTGCCCATCACGAGAAATGGGATTCGCGAGGATGTGTATTGGACCTATAGTTACAGCCCAATCGATGATGAGACAGCGCCCAGTGGGATCGGCGGAATATTGGTGGTCTGCTCTGAAACAACGGCCCACGTACTGAGCAAACAGCAAATCGCCGCGGAGAGCGAACGGCAGCGTCTGTTGCTCAAGCAAATGCCGGGATTCGTCGCTGTTTTGTCAGGCCCGCATCATATTTACGAATATGTGAACGATGCCTACGTGACCATCTCGGGACCTCGGGACTTTATGGGCCGCAGTGTGCGGGATGTCTTTCCGGAACTCGATGGTCAGGGATTTTACGAGCTACTCGATCGGGTCTATATCTCCGGCGAGCCGTTCATTTCTCGAGCGATGCCGCTCAGGTTGGCGGGCGAGGAACAAGAACGCTTCATCGATCTTCTCTACCACCCGATTCGCGGCATTGAGGGTAAGGTGACCGGCATTTTTGTCGGCGGCTACGATGTGACCGAGCAAGTCCGCGGCAGGGCCGAAATCGAGGCAATCAATGCCAGCTTGAATGACCGTGTTGCGCAAGCGATCCGCGACCGAGAATCGATGGAGGAGGCACTTCGCCAGTCGCAGAAAATGGAGGCCATCGGCCAGCTAACCGGCGGAATCGCGCATGATTTTAATAATTTGCTTGCCGGGATCACTGGCAGTCTGGAATTGCTGCGCACGCGATTGAGCCAGGGGCGCGTTGGTGAAATAGACCGTTACGTCATGGCAGCGCAAGGCGCGGCGAAGCGCGCGGCAGCTCTCACGCACCGACTGCTGGCGTTTGCGCGCCGGCAAACGTTGGATCCGAAGCCGGTTGATGCCAATCGGTTGATCGCTGACATGGAAGATCTCATCCGGCGCACCATGGGTCCGGCGATTACCGTCGAACACATTGGCGCGGGCGGACTGTGGACTATTCTGGTCGATCCGAATCAGCTGGAAAATGTGCTGTTGAACCTGTGCATCAACGCACGCGACGCCATGGTGGACGGCGGAAAATTAACCATTGAGACGGGCAACCGGTGGCTCGACGACCGCAGTGCGCGAGCGCGAGATTTGCCGCCTGGGCAATACGTATCGGTATGCGTGAGCGATAGCGGCACAGGCATGTCGCCTGAGGTCATCAGCAGAGCATTTGATCCGTTCTTTACGACCAAGCCCCTTGGCACGGGCACTGGTCTAGGGCTCTCCATGACTTACGGATTTGCCCGTCAGTCAGGTGGCCAAGTCCGAATTTACTCGGAACTGGGCAGCGGAGCGATGGTTTGTCTATATCTTCCCCGCTATGCGGGCGAAGCAGCCGCCGCTGAGGTACTGGACAGAACGCCGGCGCTTTTGCGCGCGGAACGCGAGGAAGTGATCCTCGTTGTCGATGACGAGCCCACGGTACGAATGCTGGTTTCGGATGTCCTTCAGGAACTGGGCTACAACTCGATCGAAGCCTCCGACGGGGCATCGGGACTGCAGATTCTGGAGTCGAAGCAGCGCATCGATCTGCTCGTTACCGATGTAGGCCTTCCAGGCGGCATCAATGGACGTCAGATGGCAGATGCCGCCCGCATCGGGCGCCCCCACTTGAAGGTACTCTTCATCACAGGCTATGCCGAGAATGCGGTCCTAAGCCATGGTCATCTGGACCGCGGCATGCACGTGCTTACCAAACCGTTTTCAATGGAGGCTCTTGCCGCGCGTATCAGCGAACTCGTCCAGCAATGAGCGCGCCCTGCTGAATCGGGCATTGAAACTTTTACAATCACCTGCGTCCCTGCTGGCTTTGTGACGTTGCGACATGGAGCGCCATACTCCGCGAAAAAATAAACTGATAACCTTGAACACCCATGGATAACGATGCCCATTCCGTTTTGGGCCACGCCGACTTCTTAGCCGGCGGAGGCGAAATGGGGGCGCGCATGCGCGCCCTGGATTGGACGCACACGCCCCTTGGGCCCGTGACGGGTTGGCCCCAGTCGCTTAAAACGATCGTGCGCGTGATGCTCGACTCACGCTATGCGATGTGGATGCTATGGGGTCCCGATCTTACGTTTTTCTGCAACGATGCTTATCTGCCCACCGTTGGCATGAAGCGAGACTGGGTGCTTGGGGCGCGTTCGGACAAAGTCTGGGAGGAAATCTGGCCTGACATCGGTCCTCGCATTCAACGGGTTCTAACCGAAGGGCGGGCAACCTGGGACGAAGGGCTGCCCCTGTTCCTGGAGCGCTACGGGTACCCGGAAGAGAGTTATCACACTTTTTCCTACAGTCCGATCTACGATGACGGTAGCCGTATCGCAGGGATGCTGTGTGTGGTGACAGAGGTGACGGAGCGGGTCATCGGCGAACGTCGGCTGCGTGTGCTGCGCGACCTTGCGGCATCCCCGAGAGCGGAAACAACCGAGGAAGCCTGCAAGCGGCTGATCAGCGTGCTTGCGGACAGTCCACTCGATGTGGCCTTTGCCTCGTTATACCTTATCGATGAATCGCATGAACGTCTCGATCTTGTGCAAGGTTTCGGAAGGCTCCCCAAGGCTCTGTTTCCGCAGCACGTTGACCTGAACGATCGGGCAGCCCCACGGCATATTCGCGAGGCCATCGCTAGCGGTGTCCCCACGGTCATCGAACTTTCACCGGGAGATGCCGAATCGATCACTTCACCTCTCTGGCCGGACCGCGTTCACCAAGCGATCGTTCTGCCCGTCCGGCAGGGCTCATCGACGAGCATCGCGGTCTTGATCGCCGGCGTGTCGCCACGCCGACCTCTGGATGATGCGTATCTAGGATTCTTCGATCTTCTCGTCCGACAATTCGCCGCGGCGATTGTCGATGCCCAATCCTACGAGGCGGAGCGTGCACGAGCCGAGGCGTTGGCCGAAATCGATCGCGCAAAAACGGCGTTCTTTTCCAACGTGTCGCATGAATTTCGGACTCCGCTGACCCTGCTGTTGGGCCCCCTCGAGGAAGCCCTGCGCACACCGGCGGAGGGACTGAGCGGCGAGGCACTCGACAGTGCACACAGAAATGCCCTTCGGTTGCTCAAGCTTGTCAACACGTTGCTTGATTTCTCGCGCATCGAGGCGGGCAGGACCCAAGCTCATTACGTGCCGACCGACTTGGCTGCCATGACCCGAGAACTGGCGAGCGTATTTCGCTCCGCCATGGAACGAGCGGGTCTTCGCTTTACCATCAGCTGTGACGCGCTTAAGGAGGCTGTTTTTGTTGATCAGGAAATGTGGGAAAAAATCGTCCTCAATCTCCTTTCAAACGCCTTTAAATATACATTGCGGGGCGAAATCCGCGTCGAACTGCGTTCGCGAGACGACTCCGCCGCCGAACTGCTGATCAGCGATACGGGTACCGGCATACCGCCCGACGCATTGCCGCAGATCTTCAACCGCTTTTATCGTGTACCGGGTGCGAATGGCCGCACACACGAGGGTTCCGGCATTGGCTTATCGCTGGTGCGTGAACTTGTCAATCTGCACGGCGGCGTCATCGAAGTGGACAGTACGGTGGATCGCGGCAGCACTTTTAGCGTGCGCATTCCTTTCGGCACTGACCATCTGCCCAACGCGCAGGTGTCGCGGGCGAGTAGCCGATCCGCGAATGGCGGCAGCGCACACGCCTTCGTCGAGGAGGCCCAGCGGTGGTTGCCGGACTATGCGGACGAAGGGCAAGAGGTCACATTCCTTACCGCCCCTCCAACGGGCGCATCATTATCCGCAAACGACTTAGCCGATAAACCGACTGTCCTTCTGGTCGATGACAATCGTGACATGCGCGAGTATGTCACGCGGCTGCTACAGTCGCGGTTCGCGGTGGTGTGCGCCGAAGACGGCCAGCGAGCCCTCGAGTTGATCGACAATGGCATTCGGCCGGATCTCGTCTTGTCGGATGTGATGATGCCCCGGCTCGATGGTTTTGGATTATTGAAGGCGTTACGGGCGCGCCGCGCGACTGACACGACGCCGGTGATATTCCTATCGGCGCGTGCCGGGGAGGAAGCGCGCATCCAGGGATTCGATGTGGGGGCTGATGACTATCTGATCAAACCTTTCAGCGCCCGCGAATTGATCACGCGAATCAATACCCACATCCGCCTGAGTCGGCTGCGCCGCGCCGCCATCGAACATATCAAGGCGAGCGAGGAGAGGGTACGCATCGCCATCGATGAAGCGGGCATGGCGACTTGGGATCTTGACCTGCGCACACAGGAATTGCGTTGGAGTCGATCGCACTACACCTTGCTCGGATTAGTCCCGGACGAGTCGAGTCTGGCGACGTATGAAATGTGGCACAGCCGCGTACATCCCGAGGACCTCGTCAGCGTGGAAACCGCCCTTGCAAAATCCCGCGACACGCGCACTCTTTATTCACAGGGCTACCGGATTATCCGTGCCGATACCGGCGCCGTGCGTTGGCTTCGAGTCATTGGACGATACCTGTACGATGAAGCGGGCGAGCCGGTGCGCAATGTTGGCGTGTTTTTTGACGAGACAGATCGACAGGCCGCCGAAATCGCGCTACGTGAAGCTGATCAACGCAAGGACGTATTCTTGGCCACCTTGGCGCATGAATTGCGAAACCCGTTGGCGCCCATCCGCAATGCCGCGCAAATGCTCGGTTCTCCGAAATTAGAGTCCGAACAATTACAATGGGCGCGCGGCGTGATTCAACGCCAAGTCAAACACATGGCGCTGCTGCTCGATGACCTGCTGGACGTCGCGCGCATTACCCAGGGTAAGCTCGAGCTTAAAAAGGAGCGCATCACGCTCAACAGCGTGATCGACTCCGCAGTGGAGGCAGTGCGTCCATTGCTCGACAGTAAGAGTCACCAGTTTACGGTGAACCTGCCCTCCGAGCCGGTCATCCTCGATGCCGACCCGCTGCGTCTCTCTCAGGTGATTAGCAACCTACTGACCAACGCTGCCAAGTACACGGACGCGGGCGGTCATATCACGCTTGCCGGTCGCATCGACGGCAGCACACTGTCCCTGTCGATCAAGGACAATGGAATCGGCATTCCTGCCGAATCGCTCAAAGGCATCTTTGCAATGTTCTCGCAAGTCGAGGGCGCCGGGACTCGGTCTGAAGGCGGCTTGGGGATTGGCCTTGCACTCGTGAACGGCATCATCGAATTGCATGACGGTTCGGTGGAGGCGAAGAGCGGCGGTCGCGGCTGTGGCAGCGAGTTTACCGTGAGGTTGCCCGTAGCCCACGCTTCGGCGACGACCTCTACCGTCGATATAATCGCCCCGACATCCATCGGTCGGCGCATATTGGTGGCGGACGACAATCAAGATGCCGCTGACAGCCTGGCGATGATTCTTGAGATGAGCGGACACGACGTGCGCGTCACCCATGACGGTCGCGCCGCATTGTCGGTGGCTCAAACATTCCGGCCGGATACCGTCCTTTTAGACATCGGCATGCCGCATTTGAATGGCTACGACGTCGCTCGAGCGCTGCGCCAAGAACCCTGGGGTGTCGACATGCGCCTGATCGCACTGACGGGGTGGGGGCAAGAGAGCGACCGGCAACGCGCCGCCGAGGCTGGCTTTGACCGGCACCTCACGAAACCTGTCGATCTTGATTTACTCAAGACAATGCTCGCAGATGCGCCTCGGCCCAAGGGCTAGCAAGACATCGATTAGGGCTGACCGGAACCTCCCGCTGATCCATAAATCTGGCCTGTCGCAAAGCTGCTCTGGTTATCGGCGAGTTGAACATAGATGCCGCCCAACTCTGCCGGCATGCCCGCCCGGCCTAGCGGCGTTTGGCTACCGAAATGCTTCTGTTTATCGGCCTGCGCGCCGCCGCTGACTTGCAGGGGTGTCCATATAGGGCCGGGCGCCACGCCATTGACCCGAATTCCCTTAGAGGCCAGTTGTTTGGCAAGTGACTTCACGAAGTTCATCGTCGCCGCCTTGGTCTGAGCATAGTCGTAAAGATCCGCGGAAGGATCGTAAGCCTGCTCGGATGCCGTAGCGATGATGCAAGACCCGGGCCGCAGGCTTGGGAGCGCGGCCTTGATGATCCAGAACGGTGCATAGATGTTGGTCTTCATGGTCCAATCGAATTGCTCGGTGGAAATGTCGAGGATCGATTTATTCGACTGTTGTCGCCCCGCGTTGCTGACCAATATATCTAGCCCGTCCAATGCCTTGATGGCATTTGCCACTAATTCTTGGCAGAACGCCTCCTGTCGAATGTCCCCCGGAATTCCGACGCCCTTACGGCCAGCGCCGCGAACCAGCGCGATCACCTCATCAGCGTCGGGCTGTTCGTCGGGAAGATAATTGATCACCACATCGGCGCCTTCGCGCGCGAAGGCGATCGCAGCCGCGCGTCCCATCCCGGAGTCTCCGCCTGTGATGAGTGCTTTTCTGCCTTCCAAACGGCCGCTGCCCCTATAGCTCGTTTCACCATGATCGGGGCGAGGCTGCATCTTGGATGCCAGTCCCGGCCAGGGTTGATGCTGTTCAGGGTAGGGCGGAGCGGGATATTTCCTGGTCGGATCATCAAGGAATGCCGTGACCGATCTTCGCGCAGAGGCCGCCGCTGGAGTACTGGTGGTGGCGTTTTTCATGATGCGATTTTATCCGCGGGTCACAAGCCGTCTGTCGGCGCTAGCCCACCATGCATGTCGGCAAGCGCCGCAGCGAATCGCGTCCGTCAGCAAATTCTGAGGGCAGGTACCGCCGATCACTGTCAGCCTCTTGCGGCCGTTAGCGGGAAAATCGCCGTTTGCATAACAGACGAGGTGGTGCCATGGCGAAGAACTTAGATGGAGTGAGGGTGGCGATCCTGGCGACGAACGGATTCGAGCAATCGGAATTATTGGAACCGCGGCAGGCTCTGGAGAGCGCCGGTGCCGCGACGGAAGTGGTATCGCTTAAGAAAGGGGAATAAGAAAGGGGAAATCAAGGGTTGGAATCAACAGGAATGGGGTGAATCGGTTCGGGTCGATAAGGCGATCGATGAGGTCGAGGCGGAAAATTACGACGCTCTGTTGCTGCCGGGCGGCGTTATGAATCCGGATAAGCTTCGGATGGACGCGAAGGCCGTCGCCTTCGTGAAGGCATTCTGCAACGCCAAGAAACCCGTTGGCGCGATATGCCACGGGCCGTGGCTGATTATCGAGGCCGGGGCGGCGAAGGGACGCACGCTAACGTCGTGGCCTTCCCTCAAAACGGATATTCAAAATGCCGGCGGCCGCTGGGTAGATGAAGAGGCGGTCGTTGACGGTAATCTTGTCACGAGCCGCAATCCGGGGGATATTCCTGCGTTCAATCGTGAGATCGCAAAGCTATTCGCGGCTGCGCGGTCGCGCGCGGCTTAGTCCTTGGTAATTCATTGAAGGAACAGGGGACATGGGTGAATTAGACAAATTGCGGCAGGAAAATCGTCGCCTCAAGTCATTATTGAACACGGCAACGAAGCTCCTGTCCAAATCCAGAGACTTACTGGCCAGGGCGGGCGGGCCGGTGGTGCGCAAGAAGAAGTCCCCAGCAAAGAGACGCCGCAGAACGGCCTGATGTCGCGGTGCCGCGCATAAGAGCCTGGATTGCGCTGGGCGGCTGCGCCGGCCGTAATTGGCTGGCCGATAATGCGTCCACAACGGGGGCATCGCTCGCCTTCTTTTGCGCATTTTCGATCGCACCTCTATTGGTTATTGTATTGACGACGGCGGGGTGGATCGTGGGGGGAACCGCTGCGTACGCTCAGATCGGCGCGCAATTGAATGAGCTTTTTGGTCCTTCTACCGCCGCCATTCTTTTGGGGGCAATTAAAAGCTCACAGCAGGCTCAGGGGCTCGTCTCGACGGTAGTGAGTGTCGTGACGTTGTTGGTGGGCGCGACCACGGTCCTTTCGGCCATGGAGACGTTGCTCGAGCAGATCTGGAAGAGTGAAGCGTTGGCACCCGTCGGGGTCCGTGGCTGGATTCGAACGAGAATTCTCTCGCTCGGGTTCATCCTGACTTTGGGTTTTCTTCTCTTAGTCTCTCTCACCATCTCCACGGCGATATCAACCTTGCAGAAGCAAATCGGCGATCAACATGCGGCGATGGTTTGGCTGATTGGCATTGTCGATCTATTGGTATCCGTAGCTCTCATCGCGCTGCTCTTTGCCCTGATCTTTCGCTATCTGCCTGCGCGGCGCCTTCCCTGGAAAGTGGTGACCATGGGCGGAATTCTAACCGCGGCCCTATTTGATGTGGGCCGGTGGGCGGTGGGCCTGTATTTGGCGCATTCGACGCAGCCGAGCGCATTTGGCGCGGCCGCCTCATTTGCCACGCTACTGTTGTGGCTGTATTACACGTCGCTCATATTCCTCTTTGGCGCAGAATTCACCGCTTGCCTCGGAAACCTTCGACATGAAGGGGTCCGGAACGAGACGCGGACCGGCGAAACACAGTAGGCCCAGACGAGCCGAGTCGCACCCGGGGCATTGTCCGACGCTCCAGCACGTTTTCTCCCACATTCACTCCAGCGCTACGTCCGCTTCCAATCGCTCCCGCTGCACGCATAATTCTTGAGCGCCGGACAGCCGCCGCTTTAACAACTGTCACTGGAGATATTTATGAGTTCTGCCAATTCCGACACCCTACGCGATTCAACTGCCGACGTTCTCGATCATCTGCAACGCGCCGCGACTCCCGTAATTAAGCAGGGCAAGCGCCAGGCGGGCGTACTGCTCGATCAGGGGAGCGAACTGATTGACACGGTCGCCGCTCAAGCGGGCGACACCGCCGCTGAGTTGGGCAAGAGCTTAGTCGCGTACACCAAAAAGAATCCGCTAACGGCGTTGCTTTTGGCGGTAGGCGCAGGCGCGTTGTTGTTGAGCGCCGCCAAATCCATGCAGTCACGGCGCTAGTGCAATTAGTCCAGAAGGGGGCATCCATGAGAGTCAAGACGATCGTAAAGGAAGCGTCGCGAGCCATCAGCAACACATTTTCGTCGGGCGACGAGGCGGCGCAATCCGCCGACATCCTGGATACTCTGAAGCAGGAACACGATGAAGTGAAAGACCTGCTCAGGGATTTGAGCGACGCAGAAACATCGGCGCAGCGGCGCGGCCTGGTGCAGAAGATCAAGACTGCGTTGGTCCCCCATACGAAGGCGGAGGAAAAGGTCGTCTACGACGCTGTCATCGCCCTACGCGACAAAAATGCGCAAGAGGACGGCCACGAAGGCTATTTAGAGCATGAATGGGCGGCGAAAACATTGCAGCGTCTGGAGGGCATCAGCAACGCGGCTTCGCCTGAGCACAAGGCGGCGGGCAAGGTATTGAAGGAACTCGTAGAGCATCACATTGGGGAAGAAGAACGTAACGTCTGGGCGGATGTAAAGCGGCACTTCTCCGAGGCGGACCGCAAGAAAATGAATGTGGCGTTTGTTGCGGCTAAGCGTCGAGTGAAGGTCTAGCAACCGGTGGGATGCACGTTGACCCGCATGCCTGCGAGGGCTCAAGCCTGATGCGCTTCGTCGCGACCGCACTGGTCTTGACCCTCGCCGCTTGTAGCCATTGGGGCGCGACCAGACAACCCGCGCCGGAGAAAAATGCACCGCGCGCGCAATTATCCATCGGCTACAGCATGCTTTATCAAGAAGCGGATGGAATCCCTAAACTAAAGTGGATTTTGATGTTTAAGGACAAGTCCGATGAAATGGCAAGGACCACCCATGATCTAGTCGCTTATTACGAGCATCTCGCCGACACGATGCGAAAGCTATCTAAAGAATTTCCCGCTATGCGCATTGATGTCGCCGCCATGTCCGAAATCGAGGGCGAGGAGCGTAAAGCGATTGGGGTTGATACGGCGAAGGACTTTGCGCCTATCGTTGGCAAAAGCGGCGTCGACTTCGAGCGCGAGGCGCTGCTTATGTTCTACAACGCGCTCAACGAGCAGCGTCATCTCGTCGGAGTGATGGTGGGGCTCGAACCCGACCCGGCATTGAGGAAGTTCTTAGAGGCGACCAAAGCCCAATTGGATGAGCGCTATGCGAAGGTCGGGTCGCTATTGAACCACAGCTATTTCACGCATTGAGGAGCGTAGGGGCTTTAGAGTCGCGCTTTGATAAGATAGGAGAATGCTGACGTTTTCCTGCCTCTGCGGCCAGGTCCGCATAAGGATCCCGAAACGACCGGACTTCATCAATGAGTGCAACTGCCTGCTCTGCAGCAAATCGGGTGCGCGCTGGGCCTATTTCCATCCCTCGGAAGTCGGCATCGAGGGCACTACAAAAGGATATAGCCGCGAAGACAAGGAAAACCCGGCCGCGGAAATCCATTTCTGTGCGAATTGCGGATCAACGACGCACTTCATCCTGACCGCGAGCGCCATGTCGAAGTTCGGAAACGCCGCCCAGATGGGCGTCAATGCGCGCCTGGCGGATGAGAAAGATCTTGCGGGAACAGAATTGCGCTACCCTGATGGCCGGACTTGGCCGGGCGCGGGCGGCTTCGGCTATGTGCAAAAGGCCCGTATCATCGGCCAATAACCTCCGCTAAGGGCTTATGAGCCTGCGGTCTGGGGCAATTGGGCTTTTGTGCTCTGCGCGTTGAACATAGAGTTAGCCAGAAGGCGTTGCAGAATCGGAGCGTCGTGCCACGCGGCGCCCGCGGCGGTGTTATCAAAAATGCACCAACTTTCCGCATCATTGTGCACACTGAGACGCTCCGCTAAAGTTTCCAGATCACCGCAGGAATAGGACGAGTAGTACATGTGCGGAGAGCCGTGCAGACGTAGGTACGCGGGCGAGACGACAGGTGGTGGAGCGATTTCGCAGCCGGGCGCCACCGGATCGGCGATAACCCTGGCCACCTCACACCGGCGCAACAGATGATCGGCCTCGGCCGTGAACCAGCTGGGGTTGCGGGCTTCGCAGGCGATCAGCGCGGCAGTCTCGCTGGTCAGAGTATCAAAAAATTGGCGGGCGACCCGTTCATCGAATACGCAACGCGGCGCCAGTTGAACAAGCAGAGCTCCAAGCTTATCGGCCAGGCCGCGCACGCCTGCCATGAACGCCCGAATCTCGTCAGGCCCCGCGATCAATCTGCGTTCGTGCGTCAGCAGCTTCGGCACCTTGACAGAAAAGCGAAAATTATCGGGTACGCTAGCGGCCCATCGCTGGTAGGTTTGAAATCGATGAGGTCGATAGAAGGAAGAATTGATCTCAGTGGCATTGAAACGCCCGCCGTATTGTGTGAGTAGCGATTGTGCTTGAGATTCGCCAGACCGCAGCACCTTGGAAATCGACCACCCGGCGACTCCGATGCGAGTGCCGACGGTTGGCGGTATCACTGAGTGCTGGCCATGAGTTCGGCGAACCGGTCGGTTGAGGCGGTCCCTTAGATACCGCTAAACCAGGCCGCATACGGGGTGTTAACGATGAGACAACGATGATAATCCGGAGCCCCATCGGCCCACCAGACGGTGCCGCGCTCGCCGAGCGCGCGTTTGGCTTCATCGACTTTTACTCGCGCGGCGATTCTTTCTGAGGGTTCCGTTGCATTCAGTACCACCCGCTTCGCAGTCATCAATTCCTTGACAAGCCGGGCGTGTGTTTTCTCGTCGAGTGCGGGGTTGCTCAAGCGCCAAATTCGGCCTCGAAGTACGAAGTAACGTCGGTCGGGAGTTGGCGTGTAATCGGCGCGTCGAAGCCCAGGCTGGGCGCGCGCCACGGTCAGGGAATCGCTCATCAAGGCACCTCCTCAATACTACCGGGTCAAGACGCTGGTCGCCCGCGTCACACTGGTCGACGTTCGGCTAACGAACGTATGAAGCATGGAGACTTGTGGGCGTCTGAAATAGGCCATAATCGCCATTTCTCGTGTCAGTCAGCGCCGCATTTGAGTCGCGAAACGAGCGGTCCTAAGTTGGGTGGTTTACAATTGACCTCGAAAGTAGTGCGAATTCCCGGGTTGCTGCAGTCTGCGCTGTCCTGGCGGCGTAGAGACGAATCTTGATACTCCCTGAGTCAGCGGACAGCGAACATGCGCAGCGTGCGAGTCACCAAAAACAGTCGACGCGTCCCGCGTTCGGCTGTGTCCGCGCTCCTCGCCGCAAATTGCATGGTCGACTCTTGCCGAAGTGCTGGTGTTCTCGATTCCCACGGTCCTATTGCCTCGGCTGAGAGGCTCATTTTGCTCAATGCCACAGGCATCATGCTCGTGGTAGTGGTACCGGTGATCCTGCTCACGCTGGCATTTGCGTGGTGGTATCGAGCGTCCAACAAGCGCGCTGCCTATCGGCCCGACTGGGTTTACTCCGGTCGGATCGAATTGGTGGTTTGGGCGATTCCGGCGCTGGTCGTTATGTTGCTCGCGGGAGTCGCTTGGACCGGCTCACATGACCTTGACCCCGCCCGGAAACTCAAGGCCGATGCAAAACCCATCCGAATCGAGGTCGTGTCGCTCGACTGGAAGTGGCTTTTCATTTACCCAGATCTTCAGATCGCGACCGTTAACCAACTCGTTGTCCCGACTGGAACGCCGCTCGAGTTCGCACTGACCTCGGCAACCGTGATGAACGCCTTTTTTGTGCCGCAGTTGGGCAGCCAAATCTACACGATGCCCGGAATGGCCACGCGCCTGAACTTGATGGCCGAATCTCCCGGCGACTACCCGGGCCTTTCCTCAAATTTCAGCGGTGATGGATTTTCCGACATGCGTTTCCTGGTGCACGCCATTCCGGCATCCAATTTCTCAAGCTGGCGCGAACGGACAGCGAGCGAAGGTCCGCCCCTCAACGCCGATGCCTATACGCAACTGGCACGTGCGAGTAGCAATGTGGCCGCCCAGACCTATAGCAACGTTGATCCGGAATTGTTCCAGCGTATTGTGCAGACAAGCGCTCAGCAAGCCGCGACACCTCCGGAGAAGTGAATGCTGGGCAAACTCAGCTGGGCCGCCATTCCCTTCAGCGAGCCGATACCGATGGCGGCTTCTTTGATGATGATTATTGCGATGCTCGGGGTTCTTGTCCTGATCACTTGGAAGGGCTGGTGGCCCTACCTATGGCGCGAGTGGCTGACCAGCGTCGATCATAAGCGTATCGGCGTGATGTACGTGCTATTGGCCCTGGTGCTGCTGCTGCGCGGATTCATCGACGCGATCATGATGCGCTCGCAGCTTGCCATCGCCGCAGGAGGCGCCCAAGGCTATCTACCCCCGGAGCATTACGATCAGATATTCTCCGCGCACGGCACCATCATGATTTTCTTCATGGCGATGCCGTTCATGGTGGGGCTCATGAACTTCGTCGTGCCATTGCAACTTGGGGTCCGAGACGTCGCGTTTCCGGTGCTAAATTCGGTTAGCTTCTGGCTGACCGCAACCGGCGCGCTTTTGGTGAATGTCTCGCTCGTGGTGGGTGAGTTCGCCCGCACCGGCTGGCTCGCGTATCCGCCGCTTTCCGAACTGCAATTCTCACCCGGCGTGGGCGTCGATTATTATCTGTGGGCGCTGCAAATTTCCGGCATCGGAACGCTGCTCGCCGGAATCAACATGGTCACGACCATCTTGAAGCTGCGCGCCCCAGGCATGACTTACATGCGCATGCCGGTGTTCTGTTGGACGGCCCTTTGTTCGAGCATGTTGATCGTGGCCGCCTTTCCGGTCCTCACAGCTACCTTCGGCATGCTACTGCTCGACCGCTATGTTGGTATGCACTTCTTCACCAATGACGGTGGCGGCAATTTCATGATGTACATTAATTTGATTTGGATCTGGGGCCACCCGGAGGTGTACATCCTGGCCCTACCGGCCTTCGGCGTGTTCTCCGAAGTGATCGCGACGTTTTCGGGTAAGCAGCTCTTTGGATACCGCTCCATGGTGCTGGCGACGCTCGCGATATGCGTGCTGTCCTTCATGGTCTGGCTGCATCACTTTTTCACGATGGGCGCGGGTGCGGATGTCAACGCAGTCTTCGGCATCATGTCGATGATTATCGCTATCCCCACCGGGGTGAAGCTGTTTAACTGGTTATTCACCCTTTATCGTGGCCGCATCCGTTTTGAGGTGCCAGTGCTCTGGGCCATCGGTTTCATGGTGACCTTTGCCATCGGCGGAATGACAGGTGTGCTGCAGGCGGTGCCGCCGGCGGATTTCTTGCTGCACAACAGCCTGTTTCTGGTCGCGCATTTTCATAATGTGATCATCGGTGCCGTGCTATTTGGCGCGATGGCGGGCTACTACTATTGGTTTCCGAAGGCTTTCGGATTCACACTCGACCGGCGACTTGGGTTGGTGAGCTTCTGGTGTTGGCTGATTGGTTTCTATTTGGCATTCATGCCGCTGTACATCCTTGGCCTGTTGGGGATGACGCGTCGTATGCAGCATTACGCGGATGTCAGTTGGCAGCCGTACTTGGTCGTCGCTGAAATAGGAGCCATCGTCATTCTTGGCGGTATCGTCGCGACCATCGCGCAGCTCATCGTCAGTATACGATCGCGGGATCGTCGCCGAGACCTCACCGGTGATCCGTGGAACGGCAGAACGCTCGAGTGGTCTACCAGTTCGCCGCCGCCTGCCTATAACTTCGCTGTGTTGCCGCAAGTTCAGTCGTTGGATGCGTTCTGGGCCATGAAGCAAAGCGAAACCTTGGCGCCGCCTGAGCGCTACGAGGCGATCGAGATGCCTGTCAACAGCCCCAACGGCTTCGTCACCGCGTTTTTCGCGGTCATCACCGGGTTCGCCCTGGTTTGGCATATCTGGTGGATGGCGCTCCTCGGGCTTACCTGTGCCGCACTGACACTGTTCGCTTTCGGGTGGCTGGAGCGCGGTGAGACGAAGGTTTCGGGGGAGCAATTGGCGACGGACGAGCGCGCGCGGCTACGATCAATGAATCCCACCCCATGAGCGCGCGGGAGGGCACTGCAGATCTTCCTGGACTGGGAAAGACGCTGGCTCGAGGCGAGGAGGGTCCCGCCCCGGTGCGAATCGTGGTTGCTTATGGCTTTTGGATCTTCCTACTCTCCGACATCATCATGTTCTCGGCCCTGTTTGCAGCATACGCCGTGTTGTCAGGGCAAACGGACGGGGGTCCCTCGGGCCATGAACTCTTTGAGTTGCGCCATGTCGGTATCGAGACACTCTGCCTCTTATTGTCGAGTTACACCTGCGGGCTCGGGATCCTGGCCGTCGCGCGCGGCAACCTCCGCGCGTTCTATCTGTGTTTCGGGCTGACCTTCCTGCTCGGTGCCACATTTCTCGGGCTGGAGTTAAGCGAATTCGCCGGCATGGTCGCGCACGGCGCGGGACCTTCGAGGAGCGCGTTCCTCTCTTCCTTTTTTAGTCTCGTCGGTCTGCACGGCGCGCATGTCACCGCAGGGCTCACGTGGCTGACCTTCATGGTGGCGCAAACCGCGGTGCGTGGCCCGCGCGACTTCGTGCGCCGGCGGCTGCTGTGCTTTAGTCTGTTTTGGCACGCGCTCGACATCATCTGGGTAGCGCTGCTGACCCTAGTCTATTTAATGGGAGCGCGTTGATGGCGGAGCACGCGAAACAACCGACGGGTTCGACCTTCGAGGCAAGCGACGATGACAAAGAGCCGACCGGCAGCATCGGGAGCTATACCGCGGGGCTCGCCTTCGCTTTGCTGCTCACCGGCGCATCCTTCTTGGTCTCGCAGACCCACCTCCTCTGGGAACCCGGTGTACCGGCCGGGCTTGCCGTGCTCGCCATCGCTCAGATGGGAGTTCACTTGGTATTTTTTCTACACATTAGCACCGGATCCGACAGTACTAACAATGTGGTCGCGCTTGCCTTCGGCGTCTTGATCGTCACACTCATCGTCAGCGGCTCGCTCTGGATCATGGCCCACCTCAATGCGAACATGCTGCCCGCTTCCGCCATTATGGAGATGCAGCGGTAGCAAGATCTTGCTGCCCGGCGAAATAGGGGTATGAGCTTTTTAGCTGACCGCGCCAGGCTTGTAGCACCCCACGCTACGCAGTCCAGGATGCGAGGGTGCTACCTATCGAAGTGCGATCCTGGTGAGGTATGACGATTCGCCGCAGCGTACAGATGCTGGCAGCGGGCGTTGCCGACGTTGCCGCCGTGGTCGCGATCGTGAGTTCGACCAGGTGCGCAAGCAGCCGGTCGGTGACCTCTCCGAAGTGCTGCAGCAGGGAAATGTCAACTCCTGGACTGGCGGAAAATTCCTAGACGCACCTAACAAAACAAAACGGGATTGGTCATGGAGTTCCCTGTAGAATGAGCGAGCCGCACGTGGGAGGCTTCCGTGCGCGGCGTTGAGTCGCAGAATGTAGTAATAACAAGTAGTCACCATCACTAGCAAAAAGAGTCATTCGCCACCGCCTCTGTGTGTCAGCGGCGCTGTCTGCGCGCGAGTGCGCCTGGACTTGCCACAGCCGGTGGATCGGCGCAGGCGGACAGCGTCGTGATCGCTTTCCGCAATCCGCTGTTTGACGGCCAGCTCCGGCGCACAATCGGCCACGGCAGTTATGAGGGTGCCGAACTCGGCGAATGCCTCGCTGCCGCCGACGGTGTGATTGATGGCGATCGCGAGAGTTGGTACCGCGCGTGGTTGTCGCTGGCTGATCGAACATTTGGCGCCGCAGAATCGAGCGCTGCCCAGGGCCATCGCGAGAGCGCGAGACGCGCGTTCCTTCGGGCCTCGAACTATTACCGCAACGCCTACGTATTTCACCTCGAAGCGCCTTTGCCCGCGCGAGTGCGTGAGATGTACTGCCGCCAACGCGATGCGTTCCAGCGAGCGGCAGCCGCAATGATCCGGCCGCCTGAGCAGTTAACCATTCCCTTTGAGGATACGCCGCTTCCAGGTTATTTCTGCGCAGTCGATGAGACCCGCCGCCCGCTGATCATTTCGGTTGGAGGCTATGACAGCACTGCCGAGGAATCGTTTTTCTGGAACGGCGCGGCCGCGCTGGCGCATGGCTATCACGCCTTGATTTTCGACGGCCCCGGGCAAGGCCAAATGCTCATCGAAGGGGGCATCCATTTCCGTCCGGATTGGGAGAAGGTCATATCGGCGGTTATCGAACTGGCAGTCAGTCGCGACGATGTGGATGTCTCCAGGATCGTGCTCATCGGGGAGAGTTGGGGCGGGTATCTCGCCCCGCGCGGGGCCGCTTATGATCGCCGAGTGGCGCTGTGCGTGCTCGACCCGGCACAGATCGGGCTCTTTCGAGTCATGCTTTCACGCCTGCCGCTGCCTGTTGGACTCAAGAATCAGCTGCCCCAGGGACCGCGCTGGCTCGTGATGCTCTTAAAGGTGCTCATGGCTCGCCTCGCAAGACAGCCGACTGCGGGTTGGGCGCTTAGACGCGGTATGTTGACTCATGGAGCGGAGAGCGCCTGGGACTACTTCGTCGACGCCGCCCGCTATGAACAGGCGGACCTCATTGGAACTATCTCGTGTCCCACGTTGGTGTGCGATGCCGAGGACGACGATATCTCCGCGTACAGCAAAGCGTTTTTCGAGCTCTTGCGCTGCGAGAAAGACTATTTGCGCTTTACCGCTGACGAAGGAGCCGGAGAGCACTGCGCCAGCGGGAATCGCGCTCTATTTCACGAGCGGGTGTTTGACTGGCTGGATGCGCATGTCGCTCAGGTGCCAGTGGCGCCCTAGACTTACATGGCCGAATGCAGCGTGCACGTGCCGATTCGGCGCGGCCGAATGGTCTGTACTGCCAAAACTGATGTTCCTCACTTTGGCCTAGCATTCAAATCGTTGGGCTCTCTGATAGGTGCACGTCGGTCGATCTTGATCGATCTCACTGCTCTTCCGTCCAATGTCATTACAACGGGGATCGGGCACAAAAATGAAGGCAAGAGTCTTGACGATTTTCTTGGGTACGACCCTGTTGGGCGCCTCGGTAGTTCAGGCTCAGGCCAATGGCGGCTTGGTGCCGCTGGAGAAGCCTTACTGGGATCCAATGGCGATTCCGCTTTATCCGGGAGCAGCGCCGGGGTCCGAAGGCGCCAAGCAAGTAGAAGCGTGGGCGAGCGCACCCAACGACATCGTTGCTCGAAATGTCACGAAGCCGACGATTACGCCGATACTGCCGACCAAAGGCACCGCGAATGGGGCCGCCGTCATCGTGCTTCCGGGTGGCGGCAATGTCGTACTTTCCATGGGCAAGGAGGGCTACGATGTTGGCAGGACCTTAGCCGCCAATGGCATCGGGCGTTTCTTGTGAAATATCGTCTAAACGAAACTCCCGCGGACACGAGTAAGATGAGACCCATGGCAGTGGGAGCGGTTGGCGCCCCCAGTCGGGGTGCGCCCGGTGCCGCGCCGCCTCCTCCTCCTCCACCCTCAAACGGCCCGCGCCTCGGCGTCGCGGATGCCAAGCAAGCGTTGCGCTGGGTGCGCGATCACGCGAAGGAGTACGGAGTCGATCCCGCTCGAATCGGCTTGGTCGGCTTTTCCGCGGGAGCGGGCAATATCTGGGGAGTCGTGGCAGACAACGATCCGACGGCAATGCCCAATTTCATCGCGCCGATCTACGGCGGGTTCGGCGCTCGCACTCCGATTCCAACTTCGCCGCCGCCGCTGTTTCTCGCCGGCGCTGCCGATGATCCTGTCGTGCATAGCGTGCCGGGCTTCCCGATTGTCGAAGAGTGGCAAAAAGCGGGTGGAAAAGTCGAATTACACTACTACCAGAGCGGAGCACACGGTTTTGGCGCGCTAAAACAGAACACGACAAGCGACTTGTTCATGGACGAATTTGTCTATTGGTTGAAGGTGAATGGATTTCTGGGTGTGACGCGTTGAAATGGCCTTGAATAGCTTCGAGTTGGACATCAATGAAAAAGGTGGGCCTCGTTGGTGCACGTGCTTGGGTCGGAAGGCCAACGGCATTTAGTAGGGCTCCTTCTAGCTCACTCAGCCTGTCGGAAGCTAACTCGCCGACGAAGTGTGTCAATTGGGGATTTTCTAAGCTCATGAGCCCATCGCACTGAATCGCGCTTTCGTGTTTGAGACCCTCAGCGATGCTCACGGAAACGTGTGTGGGAAGTCCATGTCACTGCGTGAATACTGGAGCGCAGATTACGGTTGAGTAGCTTGAACGACGTCTCGGGCTCCTTTCCGCGCCTGAGCTCGCCGATTCACGAATTCCTGCAGAATTTGTTCAATATATGCTGAGCGCGACATTAGGATATCGGCAAGATTCCGCAGGTTTACTCTCAACGGCGGAACCGTACCCAGTCCCTTCATTCGATACGTCGCGACAGCCAAAAATGGTTTTGCTCACTTTGTGAATGACCGGCCTGCTCACCTTAACGCGGATGCTTCCTTGTGGCTTTTGGGGCGGTTTTTGCGACGGGGAGTCTACGCGGCCGCTGCTTTGCTGAGACCGACTTGATGATCAATTGATGTTTTCCGTCAGGCGATAGTTGTGTCTTGGCGCTCCGAAGTGCCGCGTCAATGAGCGCGCGGACCTCGGGCCGATCCAGTGTCACCGCCGATTCCAGGCGAATATTTCGAACGACATTGCCGGTCCCGCGTAGCAAACCCCCCGGATCGGGAAGACCGGCACCCTGCAAGAAGCATAAACTAAGGCCCTTCGCTTGCGCGGCCAGAGAGAAAATGGCATCGCCGGCCTTTTCGCTTGGTCCGAAACCAATGACGAAAAAATTATAATTATCGTAGACAAGCTCCACCGCATGCGGGATTCGCTTGCGCATTTTCAAACGGGCAGCGTGAATCAGCGCTGCCATGTCTGGCGTGAACTTCGAGATGAAGCCTGCGAGCAATTTCTCGGGTGCGGGACTCTTTGTCAACGCCGGACGAAAACTGCTCATTTGTGGCGGTTGAAAATTGCACACTTTGATTGAGGTGTCGAACCTCAGTGCGCCTTGGCCTCCTTTTTCCGGGTTTGCCTGGCTGATTGATTGACCTGCTCCTCGGCTTTGGGTTGGATCGCATGCCAAAGATCGGTGTGTTCGCGCATTCGATAGCTGTTGCCGCGGATATTAACGACGTGACAGTGATGCATGAGCCGATCGATGAGGGCGGCGGCCATCACTTCATCGCCCAAGATATCGCCCCAGTCCTCAAAACCCTTGTTTGAGGTCAGAACCGTGGAGGCGTGCTCGTAGCGCGCGTTGATGAGTTGGAAGAACAGAACTGCACCATCGCGATTGACCGGCAGATAACCGATTTCATCGACCACTAATAATGCTGGATGACTCAAGACGCGCAGCCGTCTTGCGAGTTGACCGGCCGCTCGAGCTTGTTCGAGTGACTCGATCAGATTGACCAGAGTTCCGTAGTAGACGCGACGGCCAGACTCAGCGGCAGCGATGGCGAGGGAAATTGCCAGATGAGTCTTGCCGACGCCCGGCGGCCCTAGAAAAATGACATTCTCGCGCCGTTTAATGAACCCGAGCTCGTGCAGGCTCTCCAATTGTTCACGCTGAATCGAGGGCTGGAAGGCAAAATCGAACTGCCCGATGGTTTTGACGGCCGGAAGTCGCGATGAACGCATGGCAGTTTGCAGCCGCCGGTTGTTCCGAAGGCTAATTTGCGCACCGAGCAATCGCTCGAGCGCCTCGCCGGCGGTTACCGAGCCGCGATCGACTTCTGCCAAGATGTCATCGACGGCTTCGAGTGCTCCGGGAAGTTTTAAGTCGGCCAACATCTCCCGGATGTGGTCGCGTCGCACGGCGCTCATCGGATCGCCTCCGCGTAGACACTCAAGGGGCGACGCTGTACTTCAATCGGCGAGGCGGTTCGCTTCGCTGCGGGGCTTGGGGTTACTGCGTACAGTCGCGGATAAGGCGCTGGCGCCAGGGATTTAAGGGTCTGGCGCTCGTCGCGCTCGAAGCGCAGCCGCGGGGACTCTCCAATCGTGCGGTGCCGGCGCAGGTTCGCCGTCTGCTGCACCCAGTACTCGGCCTGGGCGTTCAGATCCGCATCGCTGATGAATGTGCGGCCGTAGAAGAAGCTCTCGCGAAGATAGCGGATCGGGCGCTCCACTTTGCCCTTCGTTTTTGCTCGATAGGGTCGGCAGGCACGCGGCCGGAAGCCCCAGTGCGTGGCGAAGCGCAAAAACTCGGTGTTCAACACCAGAGCACCATCGCAGAATCGCTCATCGCCAATCACCACCGCCCTCATTTGGTCAAATAGCAGCTCCTGCGGCACGCCGCCGAAGGCGTTGAAGGCACTCTCCAGGCCTGCAAAGAGAATCTGCATGCTCTGGCGGGCGAAAAACTTAAGCCACAGCAGCCGTGAGTACCCGAGCACGACGATGAGTGCGTAGCGCCGGCCCCACGGTAAGTTGAACGAGGCAAAATCGACCTGGCCCTGAAAACCGGCTGGCGTCTCAAATCGCCGCACCGTATCGTCCAAGTCCCGAGGGCGAATCTCCCGAACGTAATCTTTGAGCTGCGTATATCCGCCGGCGTAGCCATCGCTGCGAATCTCCTCGAATAGGCGCTGCGCTGTCAGCCGCGGATACAGCTGCAGCCGGGCTTGAATGATGCCCGTGTACCGATCGAGCTTCTTGGGCACCGGCGGTCGCGATTTATAGATCACCGCCGCATCGTCCAACTCCCGATCCAGTTGGGCCGTCTCGATCCAGTGATAAACCGTCCGCCGGCTCACCCCGAAGCGCCTGGCCAGCTCCGTCTTGCCCACTCCCTGCTCCAAATAATGGCGTAACAACACTCGTCTCTCCCGTGAATACATAGCAGGCAACTCCGCGTGATCGCTTTGTTGCCTAGGGGAAACGGCGGCGGAGCCGCCGTCAACAAGTGTGCAATTTTGGTCCGCCGGAAGTGTGCAATTTACGCCCGCCGCTTACACTCTTCATGTCAAATCGGCCCCCGGAGTACGAATCGCGCAACAGGCACTATGCATTCGAGCACTGACGTCGGTTCGTGTCAGCACTCAACGGTAGCACCGCGAGAGGACGATCGTAACCGTCTTGTCGCGTCCCTCAGTGATATTGGGTTAACAACCCCGTGGGGATAGGCTCCTCAGGTTTCTTCGATACCCCCAAAAGTGTCCGGGGTCTGTTGGTTGGAAAACGTCGGCGCGGCAAGAGCAATCGGGCCGCGACCCAGGGTTTGAATTCAAAGTGTCCACCGGGGTCAGTTGCCTTCGTAAGACCAGCGTAGTAGATTCACAGATAAGAATTTGTAAGTGATTGTTTTGGAAGGCCCGCGGGACGGAAAAAAGAGCAGCGAGAAAGAGTCAGAATTCCGGGGTTTTTGATTTCAGTCGACTTTCGATACCCCAAACGCCTCATTAACGTGTCCACCGAACGTGGGTATGATCAAGGCGGCCATAACTCGTCATTGATCTTTCCAATCCGTCTAAGCGGACATTCGCTAACTTGGCTTTAACACATGCTAAGCGTAATCCGCCACCAGCCCGGCATAGTCGGTCATCGCAGGAAATTTCTCGGAGCTATGCCGCGCGGGAGTGGTGACCCAGGGAAGCTTCTCGCTCGTGTATGTCTCAATGAATGGCACAACCCATGACACGTCGTCGAACATGGTTGGCCGCACGTTGACGAACTGATCGACGCCGTGCGGCCTGGTGAACACCCAACTCATGCAATGCGCGCAAAAACAGTGATGGTGCTCACCGTGCATTCCGCCGATGACAGGCTCGCCCACCCGAACTTCGAAACCACCGCTCGGAAACATCGCGGTAAACGAATATGCGCTGGTACTCATTCGCTGACACCCTCTACAGGGGCAGGCCATGGTAAAAATGGGTGCCACGGTGGCTCGAATACGCAGTTGCCCACAGTGGCACCCGCCATCCCAAGGCAAATTCCAGTGGGTCGTCATGAGTAGTGGCAGGCCCAAATTACCGATTGCCGCAACTCGCTAAAGATATCATAAGCTATTGATTAACAGACTAATGGGCTCCCCGGGACGGAACCGAAATCAAGCGAAAAACGTCGGGAATTTAAGGGATTTTTGAATCCGGATTGATCTCGATACCCCCAAAAACACCCCTTCTAAAAGATGGCTGTTGTCGGACGTTGTCGGATCTGAGTTCACTTAGTTTTGACCTGAATGCAATTGGTCATTTTGCGACCGGAGCTTAGGGGAGGGCGACTGACGCAATTGGTTTGCGGTGAAATCAGCTCAATGTCTTCGGCACTGATCACAGCAGTACTTCGGCAGTGATACTGTTCAGATTGGCGGTCGCGTTCCGGCCGGCAACCCAAGGGCTACGAGTAGGGCGCTGTCGAGTTCGCGCAATTTGTCGGCACTTAATTCGCCGACGTAATCAGTCAATCGGGATTTTTCGAGGCTCATCAGTCCATCGCACTGAATTGCGCTTTCGTGTTTAAGGCCTTCGGCGGTGTTCACCGGCACCTGGGTGGGCAGGCCATGCCACTGCGTAAATACTGGAGCGCAGATCACCGTCGAGTACGCAGAGTCGATTAGCGGTTGGCGGCTGACGACCACGAATACACGGGCGGGTTTTGGGTCACCGGGAGGTCGGCGCGCCCGGTAGAGCTCACCACGCTTCATTCGTCCGCCGAATTCACCTGAAAGGAAAGAGCGTCGCTCATCTGTGAATTTAGCTCGACCGCGTGGCGGTTGATCGCAGCGACCTCGCGGGCGCCTTTCCGAGCCTGAGCGCGTCGATCCACGAATTCCCGCAGGATTTGCTCAATGTATGCAGAGCGGGACACCTTCGGGCCTGCGAGCTTGTCGATACTTGCGACGAGATCTTCGGACAGGGTGAGTGACGTTTTAGATTTCATCCTACGTTTATACTACTAAAGTAGGATATCAGCAAGATATGGCGAGTAGAACTCCGCGGCAACATTTGCCGTACTGTAAGGAGCGGCAAGGTTGCCCAACCGGCGCCTCCCGTCGGCCAATACCGGGCGTTCGAGGTACTGAACTGGCCGCCTCGATCAGCAAAATGGATTCCAATTCTGCAGATTTCTTAGCTATCACAACCGATTCAATCCTTGTTCCCATTCTGGGTACATGCTAGCATATCCGCATGAGAGTCATTGCCCGGCGCACTCTGCGGGACTTTGTCGAATCCCGAACCGGACACAAGGACCAGAGTGCTTTGAAATCCGCGCTCGATGCCTGGTTTCATGAGGCGCAAAAGGCTAACTGGCGCAGTAGCGCTGAACTCAAGAGCTTATATGCCACCGCAAGTATCGTGTCGGCGGATCGGGTTGTGTTTAACATCAAGGGCAACTCCTACCGTCTGATCGTTGCCGTTGATTACGAGAAGGGCATCGTGTGGATCAAATGGCTTGGCACGCACAAGGACTACGATCAAATTGATGCAACGGAGATTGACCATGTCGATTGATGTCAAACCGATTCGGAACGCGGCGGATCACCAAGCGGCAATCGCGGAGGTGAAACGACTCTGGGGCTCAAAGGCCGGCACGCCCGACGGTGATCGTCTTGACGTGCTCGCCACCCTTATTGATGCCTATGAGGCGCAGCACGAGCCTGTGAATCGACCCGACCCAATTGAGGCCATCCAATTTCGGATGGAGCAACAGGGTCTGACGCGAAAGGACCTCGAGCCTTTGCTGGGGACCCGTACCCGTGTCTCTGAGGTACTCAATCGCAAGCGCGCGCTTTCAATTGCGATGATCCGGCGATTGCACGCGAAGCTCGGGATTGCTGCGGAAGTCTTGATCCGGGCACCGCGCCCCGCGAAACGTGGCGGCTCGCAACGGGCTTCCCGCAGCCGTTAGGCAGCCTGCCTAGAGTCCGTCAACAGTCGGCGGCAACCGGCCACTTTGAGTCATTCGACCACCAGAACTGCGCGCCTGTAAGCTGCCATACACGGCGCGCGGTAAAGAGATCCCTGATCTTTCCCAAGAATGCCCCTGAATGAGAGGGTGTTTCCTGTCTACTTAAAAGAAATCCACGCCAGTGCGCCCGTCCCACCCGCGTCGATAAAACGTACGGTGGCGAATTCGCGACCTGACGAGTCTGTAGGTACTGCGTCGTAAAACCACCCAGATTGAAATCGCGGCTCCAAGGTATAACCCTTGGAGTCACCGTTTTTGTATAGCCTTGTTACACCAGCCGTCATCTGATTGAAATAACCAACGTAGCGATTGCCGAAAAGAGTCGCGACGCCGTTTCCAGAATACAGACCTCGCCGTGTTGCGATGTTGTTGAGATGAGTGGTATGCGGCGGATCTTTAAGATTGAGATCGAAGTCGATGATAACGGTATCAGGCGCGGAGAGCATCGTAGTAATTTGAACTCGTGCCGGTAGCCCAGCGGGATGAATAAAAGTTTGGCTACTACCCGGCAAGCTATGGTGCGCGAGAAGATTACCCTCTGCGTCAATTTTCAGAACCTCATTGCCGCGGATTATATATAAACCGCCATTGTCGGCCGGCATCGCATCTTGATAACCGTATTGATCACCAAATTTCTCCCAAACAACATCTCCGTCCGCATCGAGCCGCGTCAGCCATCCCGTGCCACGCGGCACGACGACGAGCCCCGACAAAACCATCACGCCGTTATCGTCGGAGATACACTCGATGCCCCCGATTGGCATTCCGTCATGAGCCGGTTGTAAAATTCGCCTATCAATAAGTTTCCCGTCAACTCCAATCCGGACCAGAAACGCAACGAGCGGGAATTCTGATTTCGGCTGCGCGCCGATAACCCCAAAAACACCCCCTCTAAAGGGTGGCTGCTGCCGGACGTTGTCGGATCTGCGGTGCGGAAGATTCTCACGTGTCCCGCTCATCTCTCTGATTCGAGACACGCCGTCAAATCTTACAAGTTCGGCAGCTTGAAGGGATATGTTCTCTTGCCCATTTTGGTTACTCCTTCAAATTGAATAAACCTATCCGATAGGTTATATTTTCCCATGCCCACGGTCCTTCGAGTTGGCGGTCTTCGATTTGTGATATGGCCAAACGATCATGACCCTGCGCACGTTCACGTTTTTTCTGCAGAAGCGGAAGCCAAGATCGAGTTGGGGGAGCCAAATGGACACCCTCGATTGATCGAAAATCGGCGCATGAAACGGAGCGATCTATCGAAGGCGTTGAAGGGCGTGTCTGAGCATCGTTCGCTGCTAATGGAGAAATGGAGCAAGTTTCATGGGTGACTGGATAAAAGGCGAATTAGCTCGCTCGTATGAGGGCGCGACCAAGGCGGGCGAAGCGCGCCTGGCGAGACAGCCTCGCGCCGCCAAGGCGCATTACGATGCGCGTAAGTCGCGCCTCGTAATCGAGCTTACGAATGGTGTAATTTTGATGTTACCGCCGAAATTACTGCAGGGTTTGAAGAACGCCACGGCGGCGCAGCTTGCGAAAGTGGAGTTGACGCCACTGGGCACCGGACTGCATTGGGAAGCGCTGGATGCGGACCTGAGTGTAGCTGGACTCGCTGCGGGTGTTTTTGGTTCGAAGGCCTGGATGAGCGAACTGGCGCGCTATGCCGGATCGCGTACCTCTGCGCGCAAAGCGTCCAGCTCACGGCTTAACGGTAAAAGGGGGGGGCGCCCTCG
The DNA here is from genome assembly GCA_963756845.1 of uncultured Gammaproteobacteria bacterium. Lineage (GTDB taxonomy): Bacteria > Pseudomonadota > Gammaproteobacteria > Steroidobacterales > Steroidobacteraceae > Bog-1198. The sequence continues at coordinate 279,575 of CAVWPD010000004.1, forward strand.
CGTACGAGAGGTTTCGCAACGAACGTAACGATCGGGTGCAGCGCCTTGTCGCCCGGCTCCACCCTTACAGTCATCGAAGCCCTAGCCGTCCGTCGTGGCGTACTTCTTTGAGTCCGTGAGCATGAGGAGTTAAATCGAACCCCGGTTCGTGAGAATAGCGAAGTAGATTTGCAAGAAAGAAACGTAAGATATTGATTTTACTGGCTCCCCGGGACGGATTCGAATCGCGTAGACAACATCGGGAACTTAAACGACTTCCGATTTCGACCAGCAACCGATACCCCCAAAAACACCCCTTGGAAATGGTGGCTGCTGCCGGACGTTGTCGAATGCCTTTGGCCGCTGGGTGTACGGCTCAATTTCCCAAAGGTGTTCCCGTTGTTTGTCGAAGTTGCACTGCTCGAGCGGTCCGATACTTGGTGGTGAGTTGCGGTAGCCTATCCCCTCGGGAAATTAACCGGTAACAGTGCTAATTCCGCATACGAATCCGAGACCCCGATGCGCCGAGAACCGCCGCCAGTCGCGAACACAGGGCCTATACATGATGCTGATATACCGGTCGTGCGCCTTCGCGCTGATTCTAGTGACTGCAACGGCTCACGCGAAACTCACCCGCTTTGTGGTGGTGGAACACGAGGAAGTGGCGGCGAGCAAGCCGAGCGCGCCCACATTCGTCATCTTGCGTGGTTACTACGAGGGGGAACTTGACCCGACGGACAACCACAACCGAATCATTACCGACATATCGGGGGCCGAGCGCACGGGTAGCGGCAAAGTGAGTTATTCCGCGACCTTCGCCATCGCGCTGCCGCGGGATCCCAAGTTCGCAAGTGGTATTTTGACTTACGACGTGCCCAATCGCGGCTTTGGCGAGATTGCAGCGGATGCGTCAGGGGACATTCGAGTAATCAGCGGCTGGCAGGGGGATATCGTCCCCGAGAAAGGTGCTCAGACCGCAACCGTTCCCACCGCGCGAAACCGAGATGGCACGCCCGTGACGTCTCCGGTATTGCAGCGCTTTACCGATATATCATTGGGCGCAGCTAGCATACCGATCGTCGGCGGGATAGGTCGCCCGACGCCAAGGCCCTTTCCACTATCGCTTGATACGGGCAAGTCACGTTTGTTTCATCAGCCCAACGAGGCAAGCGCGCCGGTAGACGTTTCGCCCGAGGACTGGGCATTCGCTGACTGTCGCTCGGCGCCGTTCCCCGGCACCCCGGATCCGGGTCAGCTGTGCGTCCGCGGTGGATTCGATTCGAGGCTGGCTTATACCGTTGTCTACGAGGGCAAAGATCCAAAGGTTCTGGGCATTGGCTTTGCCGCGGTTCGAGATCTCAACGCTTTTTTGCGATATAACAAAGCTGATGATTTCCGTACGCCGAATCCTGTGGCAGGGGTAGTGCGCTGGTCAATCATGACCGGTACCTCGCAGTCTGGCAATTTCGTGCGTAGTTTTATCTCCCTCGGCTTCAACGCGGCGGAGAACGGTCGCATTGTTTTCGATGGTGCGAATCCCAACATTGCCGCTCGGCAAGTACCGCTCAATGTCCGGTTCGGTGTTCCGGGGGGTGCTGCCGGTCCGTACGAGCTAGGCAGCGAAGGGACATTATGGTGGACTCGCTACGACGATAAAGTGCGCGGCCGAGGCATGTCCAGCTTGCTCGATCGATGCACGGCTACTGGAACGTGTCCAAAGATTGTGGAGACCTTCGGTGCAGCCGAACTATGGGGCCTGCGAATGTCCCCGGACCTAGTGGGTACCGACGCCAGAGCGGACCTGCCGTTGCCTAGTAATGTACGCCGCTATTATTTTCCAAGCGTTACGCATAACGGCTCTCGTACCGGCGGCTTTCCCCTGGAGGGCGATAAACCGTTTCCGGGTGCGCCTGCATGCCGCCTTGCGTCGAATCCCAATCCATCGTCGGACACTCGTCGGGCCATATTGAAATCGTTGGCGAGATGGGTGAGTGCTGGTAAAACGCCGCCATCCAGCCGCTATCCAACGATGAAGGACGGAGATCTTGTTGTGCCTTCGCCGAGCGCGATGGGCTGGCCCGTGATTCCAGACGCGCCGAGTCCGGCAGGCAAGCTCAATGCCTTTGTCGACTACGACTTCGGGACTGATTTTAACTATCGGGATCTGAGCGGAGTCACGTCGGCTCAGCCACCACGGCTGAAGCAAATCATGCAGTCACTCGTCGTCAGAGTTAACGCCGATGGCAATGAGATGGCAGGTATACCCTCGGTGCAATTATTAGTCCCTATCGGGACCTATACGGGATGGAACGAGTTGACGAGCGGATACGGCGCGGGCGGCCCATGCGGCTTCGCCGGCGGCTTTATTCCGTTTCCTAAGACTGAAAACGATCGCGCTCAGGGCGATCCGCGCAGATCGCTTCAGGCTCGGTACGGCGATCATGCCGGGTTCGTGGCACGAGTAAAATCGGTAGCCTCCGAACAGGTCAGACAGGGCTGGCTTCTGATTGAAGACGCCCGAAGGATAGTTGAGCAAGCTGAAAACAGCGATGTTCTTCGCTGAGCGTCATCCGCCCATCGGCATACCTTACTCGATCCACGTATCGACCTCAGCGGTCTCGACTAGGAAGACGGCGAACGTTGGCGGGGATCCGGCGAAAAAGCGCTGGGGACGAGGAGTTCGATGCCGATCGCAGTCCGCCTCGCCTTGGCTTTTCGTTTTCTCTTTCTATTTGGCATTGCTCGGCCCGATGAAAGTGTAGGCATGACTCCTATATCTGTATACGATTTCATCGATGCGCACCAAAGCCACAATTCCGTTCCGCAAAAAACTTCCTTCGGTCTTCACTATCAGGCCAAAATCCGCTTGTAGAATGTCGAGAGGGTAGGGCGGACAAAAAATCTTGCCGGTTCGCCGTTAGGCAGCCGTGGACCCACGCCTGCGCCTATTTGTCGCGCGTGCAATCACGTCGCCTTTTCTGGGCTTCTCACTGCCACCGCGACTTAAGTCGCGGATTAATTGCGCTCCGGCCTTCGGATTGGCAGCCGCAATGCGATCGGCAAACCATTTGGCGGTCCTCATTTGCGCTAGCTTCTCGGCGATCGCGACATTAATCAATTGATTCACCGCGACCCCTTCCAGATCCGACATAGACCTCAATTCCTCCAGCAACGAAGGTTGTAGCCTCAATGCAAAGTTACTCGCCCGCATATTCATTACCTCAATCGTCGCAGCGCCGCAGCCGGCGTGACCACTTCGATTTGAAAAGTCTTAGGGGCTTCCACGAAGTCGTCCTGATTAAAAGTCACTAACATATCGGCTCGCCCGTTCATTGCTAAACCAAGATGTGTTCGTCCTCTGCGTCAGCCAATACACGTCGCCAAAGAAAATGTATTGGCACCGGCTCCGCCACTGCAGCGAGTGCCGCGAGAACGTCCCTAACCTCAGCCACACTTAGTCGCATGGCCGTAAGGTGCAAGGGCCGAGTCAGTACTGCCTCGTATTCCAGCCACAAAGCCGTGGAAGCCAGCAGCACAATGCGCTCATCTAGCGCAGCTATAAGCAGTTGACGCGAAGCGCCGCGCTCGCTTCGGAATGCGGCGACCAACACGTCCGTGTCCAGCACCAAGCGCATTGCCAATCGTATGATATTGCGGGCAATATTACAAGAGTCGCGGAATTCTCCCGCGGCGCACCGCTCAAAGTGTCAGCGGACAGAAACTGCTCATTTAGGACACCTGAAAATTTGGCAATTTTGAGGTCGCAACCCTCGGTGTGCTGAAAGCTGGCTGCCACAAGACATCGTTGGACGCAGTTGAACCCTATCCGTAATAAACGAGTTGCAAATGAGATCAAGAAAGAAATGTAATGTATTGTTTCTATTTGCCTTTTCTGGCTCCCCGGGACGGATTCGAACCGCCGACCAACGGATTAACAGTCCGTCGCTCTACCACTGAGCTACCGGGGAATACGTGAGAGGCGCGGATTGTCGGGAAGGCGGACAGGTAAGTCAAGAAAATAGGCCGCGGAAATGCGCCGCCGCGGCGATCCCGCTCTTCAGTGGAAACGCGTGTGGACCATTCCTTGGCTGTGTGTTGCCCTCGGTGGCTTAGGCCCGCTTTGCGATGGGCGCTGCCAGCACTCTTGCGATGCGGCGCAGTGCATCTTCGAGTGTTTCCATGCTGCAGGCGAACGAAATCCGCATGTGATTGGGCGCGCCGAAACCTGATCCGGGGACGACCGCCACGCCGGCTTCTACCAACAAATATTCGGCAAACGCAGTGTCGTCCTTGATGCCCAGCGCGCGCATCGCGCCCTCTACCTGCGCAAACGCGTAAAAAGTACCGGCGCCAGGCAGGCAGGCAATGCCAGGAATGGCATTGAGTCCCGCGACCACGAAGTCATGGCGGGCCTTGAAGGCCTTGTTCATCTCGACTACGCAGGACTGGTCGCCATTCAACGCCACAGTTGAAGCGCGCTGCGAGATGCTCGATGCATTCGACGTGGACTGACCCTGAATCGTCGACATTGCCGCAATGATTTCCTTCGGTCCCCCGCAATAGCCGATTCTCCAGCCGGTCATGGCATAGGCTTTGGACACGCCGTTGATCGTAATGGTCCGATCGTAGAGCTGCGGATTTGCCTGGGCGAAACTCGTGAAGGGTTCGGCAGCCCAGTAAATGTGCTCGTACATTTCATCCGAGGCGATCACCACCTGCGGGTGCTTGGACAAAACTGCGCCGAGCGCCTGCAGTTCAGACCGGGTGTAGGCAGCGCCCGTCGGATTGCATGGACTATTGATAAAGAACATCTTCGTGCGCGGCGTGATGGCGGCGCCGAGCTGCGCCGGCGTGATCTTGTAGCCTTGAGAGGCTCCGGCGTACACGCTGATCGGTACGCCGTCCGCGAGCAGTGCCATGTCCGGATATGACACCCAGTAGGGCGCGGGTATGACACATTCATCGCCCGGATCGAGCAGCGCGGCACAGGCATTGAAGCAGGTCTGTTTGGCGCCTGAGGAGACCAAGATCTGATTGCGTTCGTAGCTCAGGGCATTTTCCCGCTTGAACTTGGCAATGATGGCGTCTTTGAGCTCCGCCGTGCCGTCAACCGCCGTATACCGGGTGATCCCCTTGCGAATTGCCTCCACGCCCGCATCTGCGATATGTACGGGCGTGTCAAAGTCCGGCTCGCCGGCCCCCAGGCCGATGATGTCCTTCCCCTCAGCCTTGAGCTTGGCGGCTCGGGCCGTCACTGCCAAGGTGGGGGAGGGCTTAACCTTTTGAACGCGCTTGGAAAGTACGGCGGCCAAGTGAAATTCCTATGTCAAATGCGGTGCAATTAGTGTACGAAAAAAGCCGCGCTTGTACCAGGCAGCAAATCCGCCATCGGTGACATATTGTTTTTCTGATTGGCGAAGAGCGCACGCCGCTCCCAGGCCATGCGGTTCGACAGGCGGCAACGTGAGAGAATGAGAGCAATGAGATTCGAGCTTTTTTCGGACTATCTGCCAGCGGGTGATCAGCCGCAAGCAATTGAAAAGCTTGTGGATGGACTCACCAGCGGACTTGCGCACCAAACCTTATTGGGCGTGACCGGATCGGGCAAGACATTCACGATCGCCAACGTGATCCAACAGCTGCAGCGTCCGACGCTGGTGCTCGCGCACAACAAGACTCTTGCGGCGCAACTTTACGGTGAGTTCAAAGTGTTCTTCCCGAAGAATTCGGTGGAGTACTTCGTCTCGTACTACGACTACTACCAGCCGGAAGCGTACGTGCCCTCGTCGGATACCTTCATCGAGAAGGATGCTTCAATCAACGAGCACATTGAGCAAATGCGCTTGTCGGCGACCAAGGCGCTGTTGGAGCGGCCCGATTCCATTATCGTGGCGACGGTGTCGGCGATCTACGGATTGGGAGACCCGCAGGCCTACCTAAGCATGGTATTGCACATGTCGCGCGGCGACATGCTCGAGCAGCGCAAATTATTGCGGCGGCTTGCCGACATGCAGTACACGCGCAACGAAATCGATCTTCAGCAAGGCACCTATCGGGTGCGTGGCGATGTCATCGATATTTTTCCCGCCGAATCGGAGCGCGAGGCGGTGCGCGTGGAGCTGTTTGACGATCGCGTCGAGGCATTGAGTTATTTCGATCCCTTGACCGGCGAAGTACTGCGCAAAGTACCGCGCCTTACGGTTTATCCTTCCTCGCACTACGTGACACCGAAAGAGCGCGTGCAGGGTGCAGTGGAGGAAATTCGCGATGAACTGCGCTCGCGGCTGCTTGAGCTGAATACCGCCGGCAAATTGGTGGAAGCGCAGCGCTTGCAGCAGCGCACGCTGTTTGACTTGGAAATGATGAATGAAGTCGGCTACTGCGCCGGCATCGAAAATTATTCTCGCTATTTATCGGGGCGCGCGGCCGGCGAACCGCCGCCCTGCCTCTTCGACTACCTGCCGAAGGACGCGCTCCTGGTGATCGATGAGAGTCACCAGACAATTCCTCAGTTGGGCGCGATGTACAAAGGCGATCGATCGCGTAAGGAAACCCTGGTTGAATATGGTTTTCGGCTGCCCTCCGCCTTGGACAATCGACCACTGCGATTTGAGGAATTTGAACACTTGGCGCCGCAGGCGATTTATGTCTCGGCGACTCCCGCCGCCTACGAGCGGCGCGTTTCCGCGCAGGTCATCGAGCAAGTCGTGCGCCCGACCGGGCTGATCGATCCCCCGGTGGAGATCCGCCCGGTGCGTGCTCAGGTAGATGATTTACTGTCCGAGATTCGGCTGCGCGCGCAAGTCAACGAGCGCGTCTTGGTAACCACCCTCACAAAACGCATGGCGGAGGATCTGACTGAATACTTGAGTGAACATGGTGTCCGGGTGCGATACCTGCATGCGGACATCGAGACCGTCGAGCGTTCCGAAATCATTCGCGACCTGCGCTTGGGTAAATTCGATGTGATCGTCGGCATCAACCTGCTGCGCGAAGGACTGGACATGCCCGAGGTGTCGCTGGTGGCTATCCTCGATGCCGACAAGGAAGGATTTTTGCGGTCGGAAGGCTCACTGATTCAGACCATTGGCCGGGCTGCGCGCAATGTGCAGGGGAAGGCGATCCTGTATGCGGACGTCAGAACCGGTTCGATCGAGCGCGCCATCGCCGAGACGGATCGGCGCCGCAACAAGCAGATCGAGTTCAATGTGGCGCACGGCATTACGCCGCGCACCATCGTCAAGGCCGTCACCGATGTGATGGAAGGCGCGCGTTCGGTTCAAGACGATGATCGCTATGGATCGGGCGCCGACATCGCGATGCTGGCCCCCGAACAGGCGGTCAAGCGCATCAAGAAACTTGAAGCCGAGATGAACAAATTGGCGCGAAACCTCGAATTTGAACAGGCCGCGCGCGTGCGCGATGAAATTCAAAAGCTGAAAACTTCGGCGCTTGGTTTGCCGAATACCCGAGCGGGATAGGCGATACCTCTATGGCAGTTAAACGCAGTCAACCTCAAGAAGTGGACCTCGACAGAACCGACAGGCTGCCCATCCTCGAGGGAGTGCAGTTCGATACGGATTTCGAGGATGATTCGGTGCGACTGGATCGTTCCGCGACGCTGCCCGGAATCCTGCCGGCCGTAAGCCTGGAGACGACCGGCGAATTCGTTCGACCCTCGCCCGTGGATCTTCCGTCGCTCGCGGAAAGCGTGCGCTCGGTCGAAGTACGCATAGAACGGCAAAATTCTGAGTACGAGGCCCTGAAGCGTTCGTACGAGCGCGTGCGCGAAACGGAGGCGGCGGCCACGGCGCGCGCCGCTGCGCTCGAGAAGGATCTTGCGGCAGCCCGCGGCGCACTTGAGTCGGAATCGGCTCGGTCGCGGGAAATCGAGAAGACGCTGGCCGAGCGGGCCGCTTCCATCGATGCCACGGCGGTTCAGATGCTGCAATCGCTAGGCGAACGGGATGCTCAACTGGCGATGCTGCAAGCGGAGCACGTCAAGATGATGTCCGCCCAGGACGCACGCGCGCAAGCCGCCGCGGGGCTGGAAGGGGATTTGAACGCCGCCCGCGCGCATGCGAATGCCCTGTCCGCCGAATTGAAGGCCACTCAAGAGACGGCCGCCGCGCTCGGCGCGCAGTTGATGCGCGGTCAATCGGAAGCCGACGCCACCCGATCGGATCTAGCCGCGGCGAAAACGCACGCCAGCACCTACTTGGAGCGGCTGCGAACGCGGGTATGGCGCATCGGTTTTGAGCAGGACATGTTCCGCGAACTGGATGCCAAAGTGGGTGCCGCGGACTCGGTCCACGATGCACTGAAAGCCGAGCGCGACGGGCTTAAGGTCCAAGTGGCCGGCCTCGATAGCAAGAGCGCTGCTCAAAATGAGCTCATCGACTCGCTGCAGAGCGCTGCCGCCGCCCAGGCGGCTGCCTTTGCCGAACAAGCGAAGGACTTGGCTCAGGTGGAACGGGCGCGTGCCGAATGGGTTGCGACGCTGAATGCCGCCGAGGCGGAGGTGGCGCGCCTGGGCGGCGAACTTGCCGCTCGCGATAGGATGCTGGCGGATGCGCGGGCCGAGGCCGCCGATGAGGCGCAGCGGCTTGCTCGGGAGCACACCGAACAAGCGGCGCGGATCGTCGAATTGCAATCCGCGGCGGAGAACCGTGAAGAGGAAATGACTGTGCTCATGGCGCATTTACAGGAAGCGCGGCGGCCGATTCAGTTGATTGAAGCGGACATTCAGCGCCTGAAGGCGGAACTGGCCTCCAAGGTCGCCGTGATACAGGAATTGACCGAGGACGGGGAAAAGTTGCGCGCCGCACTGGAACGGACGCGAGGCGCGCTGGAGGAGCGCGAGTTCCTGATTCGTCGTCTGGAACGCAGTGAAAGCAACAACGCCACAGCGCTCGGGCGCATCCAAACCAGCATGGAAAGATTGGGATCCGCGCCCGTGCCGGCCGTGGTGGCCGCGCCCGAATGGTCCGCGGAATTGATCAGAGTCGAGGGCGATCAGAGCATCAGCCAAGCCCTGGGCCGCCGCACCCGCATCGGCAGGGCGCCGGGCTGCGAGTTGCAAATCGATTCCGGTTCGGTCAGCCGGCACCATGCGCTGATCCTGATGGGACCCCATGAGGCCATCATCGAGGATCTGAACAGCACCAATGGGGTCATTGTGAACGGCCGCAAGGTGACGCGGCAGCTATTGACCGACGGGGATATCCTCATCATCGGCGAGACAGAATTCCGGTATGCCGCCAAACCGGCGCCCGCGCCCCCTTAAGGGGGGGCTTTTCGCCTTTTTGGCGAGTTTTGCTTTATTGGCGGCGGCGAATCCGGTATCTTTCGCGCCCTTCGGGCGCGCTTAGCTCAGCGGTAGAGCATCACCTTGACATGGTGGGGGTCAGTGGTTCGATCCCACTAGCGCGCACCATTTTTATTTAAGACGCCTGTATGCCCGTGATCACTCTTCCTGACGGTAGCCAAAAGCATTTCGACCACGCGATTACGGTGGCCGAGGTCGCGCACAGCATCGGTCCTGGCCTGGCGAAGGCCGCCTTGGCGGGCAAGGTCGATGGCGAATTGGTGGATACCTCGGCGCTGATTGATCATGACGCCGCCTTGAGCATTGTCACCGACAAGGATGCGGATGGGCTGAGCATCATCCGGCACTCCACGGCCCACCTGCTGGCGAACGCAGTACAGGAATTGTTTCCGGATGCCCAGGTCACCATTGGTCCGGTCATCGAGGATGGCTTTTACTACGATTTTGCCTATAAGAGGCCGTTCACGACCGAGGATCTGGCTGCCATCGAGAAGCGCATGGCCGAGATCGCTGCCAAGGATCTTAAAGTGCACCGTCGTGTGCTGCCGCGCGATGAAGCCGTGGCGCACTTCAAGAAGATCGGTGAGCATTACAAAGCCGAGATCATCTCGGCCATTCCGCCGGGCGAGTCGATCAGTCTGTACGGGCAGGGAGATTGGGAAGACCTGTGCCGCGGGCCGCATGTGCCGAGCACCGGCAAGCTCAAGGCGTTCAAGCTGATGAAGGTGGCGGGCGCCTATTGGCGCGGAGACTCGCGCAACGAGATGCTGCAGCGGATCTACGGAACGGCGTGGTCGACGGAGAAGCAGCTCAAGGAGTATCTCACCCGTCTGGAGGAGGCCGAAAAGCGCGATCACCGGCGTATCGGCAAGGAATTGGACCTGTTCCACTTGCAGGAAGAGGCGCCGGGTGCGGTGTTTTGGCATCCGAAAGGGTGGGCGCTTTTCCAGCAGCTGATCTCCTACATGCGCGCCCGGCAGACGGCGGCCGGATATCAAGAGGTCAACACGCCGCAGATCATGGACCGCGAGTTGTGGGTGAAATCCGGCCATATCGAGACCTTCGGCGAAAACATGTTTCTCACGCAAACGCCTGACGAGCGCGTCTTTGCCATCAAACCCATGAATTGCCCGGGCCATATTCAAGTGTTCAAGCAGGGCCTGCGCAGCTATCGAGAACTGCCGCTGCGCCTGGCGGAATTTGGAAAAGTGCATCGCTACGAACCCTCGGGCGCTTTGCATGGGCTCATGCGGGTCCGCGCCTTTACGCAGGATGACGCCCATATCTTTTGCACGGCCGACCAAATCACCGAGGAATCGGTCAAGGTCACCGAGCTTATCCTGAGTATTTATCGGGACTTTGGCTTCGACGATGTGCGCATCAAGTTCTCCGATCGTCCGGCGAAACGCGTCGGCTCGGATGAGATTTGGGACAAAGCCGAATCAGCGCTGCGCCAGGCTTGCGAGGCCGCGGGGATCGAAACCACCTTGAATCGGGGGGAAGGGGCTTTCTACGGGCCGAAACTCGAGTTCGTGCTCCGCGACGCCATCGGGCGCGATTGGCAGTGCGGCACCCTGCAGGTCGATTTCAATCTGCCAGGACGCCTGGGTGCGGCCTATGTGGGCGAGGATAGCCAGAAACACACCCCGGTCATGCTGCACCGGGCCATGTTTGGCTCCCTGGAGCGATTTATCGGCATTTTGATCGAACACCATGCCGGCAAACTGCCCACGTGGCTGGCGCCGGTTCAGGCCGTGGTGATGGGAATTACCAATGGCCAGGACAAATATTGCCTTGAAGTTGCGGAAAACCTGAAAAATCAGGGGCTTCGGGTCGAAACGGACTTGAGGTATGAGAAGGTAGGCTTTAAAATCCGCGAGCACACAATAAAGCGTGTGCCTTTCCTCCTGGTCGCGGGCGATCGGGAAGTCGAGGCACACACCCTGGCCGTACGCACGCGCGGTGGCAAAGATCTGGGCAGTTTGACGCTCGATGAGCTCACTGCCTTGCTTTGCGACGAAGTCGCGAGCCGCGGCCGTCTTGTTTTGGAGGATCGTGTATCGCAACGTCGAAGCGGGTAAGGCGCAATGAGGAGATCTCGGCACCATCGGTGCGCGTGATCGCAGCGGATGGAAGCCAAGCAGGGGTCATGACACGCGCGGAAGCGCTGCAGATGGCCGTCTCGCAGACTCTGGACCTGGTAGAGGTCTCGCCGATGGCGGAACCCCCGGTTGTTCGAGTCATGGATTTCGGCAAGTTCTTGTTCGAACAAAACAAGAAGGCGCACGCGGCCAAGCGTAAGCAGAAACAGATTCAGGTAAAGGAAGTAAAGTTTCGTCCCGGGACGGAAGAGGCGGACTACCAGGTCAAACTGCGTAGCATCATCCGCTTCCTGACCGAGGGTGATAAGGCCAAGGTAACGTTGCGTTATCGCGGCCGTGAGCTCGTGCATCAAGACATCGGTCGGCGTCTCTTGACGCGGATTTCTGAGGACCTCGCACCGTATTCGGTGGTGGAGCAGAACCCGCTGATGGAGGGCAAGCAGATGGTCATGGTGTTCGGGCCCAAAAAGAAGTGAGCGGCAGAGCTTAAAAATCTGCCACCCCGCCTGTAGCGTCGACCGCGAGGACCCATGGTTGTTGCGGCGATTGTGAGCAGGGCTAAAAAATAGGAGTCGATCATGCCCAAGTTGAAAACTAAGCGGGCTGCGGCGAAGCGTTTTCGCAAAACAGCGAATGGCTTCAAACGCGGTCAGTCCCACCGTCGTCATATCCTGACAAAGAAACCCAGCAAGCGAAAGCGCCAGCTGCGCCGCGAGATGCACGTAAGCGAATCCGACGTGAAACGCATCAAGCAATGTTTGCCCAACGCATAGAGTCAGGAGATAAATAATGGCACGAGTTAAACGCGGTGTCGTCGCAGGTCGGCGGCACAAGAAAATTCTCAAAAAGGCGAAGGGCTATTTCAACGCCCGGCGCAAGGTCTTTCGCACAGCCAAGCAGGCGGTCATCAAGGCCGGTCAATATGCTTATCGCGGCCGCCGCGAGAAGAAGCGCGAGTACCGCGCACTGTGGATCACGCGTATCAACGCGGCGTCCCGTCTTTGCGGCATGACGTACAGCACGCTGATCAACGGTCTGAGCAAGGCGGGCCTTGCCATCGATCGCAAGGTGCTTGCGGATCTGGCCATGCATGACATGCCGGCCTTTACGGCGATCGCGGAAAAAGCCAAAGCCAGCCTCGCGGCATAAAGCCGTGAGCGCCGTGGATTCGCTGTCAGCGCTGGTGACCCAGGCGCTCACCGATGTCGACGCGTCAAGCGATCTTGCCGCGCTGGACGAGGTGCGCGTGCGCTTGCTGGGCAAGAAAGGGCTGCTCACCGAGCAACTCAAGGGTTTGGGGGCGCTCTCGGCCTCCGAACGTCCCGCCGCAGGTCAGCGCATCAATGAGGCGAAGACGGCGATTCAAGCCGCCTTGGAGATGCATCGAATCCGGCTCGAGCAGGCGGCGATGGCTCAGGAGCTCGCCAAGGGCGCGATCGATGTGACCCTGCCGGGCCGGGGCCAGGATGCGGGCAGCGTGCATCCGGTGACGCGCACCCGCCTCAGAATCGAGCAGATTTTTACCCAGGCGGGATTTCAGGTCGTCTCAGGGCCGGAGGTCGAAGATGACTTCCATAATTTCGAAGCCCTCAATATTCCGAAAAATCATCCGGCGCGTGCCATGCACGATACGTTTTATTTCCCGGACGGGCGGCTGCTGCGCACGCACACCTCGCCGGTGCAGATCCGTACCATGCGCTCGCAATCGCCGCCGTTCAGCATCATTGCGCCGGGCCGCGTTTATCGCATCGACTCGGATATGACACACACGCCGATGTTCCACCAGGTCGAAGGCATGGTGGTCGGGAAGAGCGTGAGCTTCGCCAATTTAAAGGCGATGCTGCATTCCTTTTTTGAACGCTTTTTCGAGCGGCCGCTGGCGATGAGATTGCGGCCATCGTATTTTCCCTTTACCGAACCTTCGGCCGAAGCGGATATCGAATGCGTGTTCTGCAGCGGTAAAGGGTGCCGAGTCTGTAAGCAAACCGGTTGGCTGGAAATCTTAGGCTGCGGAATGATCCATCCGAATGTGCTGGCGGCAGCCGGTATCGACAGCGAACAATGGCAGGGCTATGCCTTCGGTATGGGAATCGACCGGCTCGCCATGCTGCGTTATGACGTGGATGATTTGCGGTTGTTCTTCGAGAATGATCTGCAGTTCTTAAAGCAATTCCCATGACAGCGAAGCGCGCACCGTGAAACTCACCTACAGCTGGCTGAAGGAATTTGTCCCCGATGCCGCGCCGGCCGCGGAGTTGGCGGCGCAGCTCACCCTGGCCGGGCTTGAGGTGGAGTCGGTCGCGACGGTCGCACCGCCGTTCAGCGGCGTCGTGGTGGGAGAAGTACTCGAGTGCATACGCCACCCGGATGCGGCAAAGCTCTCGGTGTGCCAAGTGACAACCGATGGAAAGAATCGGCTGCAGATTGTCTGCGGCGCCGCCAATGTTCGCGCCGGACTAAGAGTGGCCGTTGCGGTGGTGGGCGCACAGCTTCCCAATGAGGTGACCATCAAATCGGCCACGCTGCGCGGGCAGGCATCAAATGGGATGTTGTGCTCCGCGCGCGAGTTGGGCCTGGGCGAGGATCACGAGGGGATCATGGAGTTGGCGGGTTCGCTGCCCTTGAACGAGAACCTGCGCGCGGCGCTGCAATTGGATGACAGCGTGCTGGAGGTCAATGCGACGCCGAATCGCGGCGATTGTATGAGTGTGTTCGGCATCGCCCGGGATTACACCGCCGCGCAGCAGCGGCGCTATCTTACCTATCGGACCGAGAACGTCGCCGCATCGCACGCTGCGGTCTTCCCGGTCAGCTTGGACGCGCCGGCAGCATGCCCGGTCTTCGCATCGCGCTTGATTCGCGGCGTGCAGGCAAGCGCGCCATCGCCTGGGTGGCTGCGGGAGCGCTTGCGGCGGGTGGGAATTGGCAGCATTTCCGCGGTTGTCGATGTCACCAACTACGTGATGATGGAGTTGGGCCAGCCGATGCATGCCTACGATGCGGCGAAGTTGAAGGCTGGCATATCGGTAAGGCCGGCCGGGCGCGATGAGCGCATCACGCTGTTGGACGATAAAGAATACGCGCTCGATCCGGAGTTCTTGGTCATCGCCGATGGCGGCGGCGCGATTGGCGTTGCGGGAATCATGGGAGGGAGGCGCACCGCCATTTCCGAATCCACCGTCGATGTGCTGCTGGAGTCGGCACACTTCACACCGGATGCGATCGCGGGCCGAGCTCGGCGCTTGGGGCTTTTCACCGATGCGGCACAACGATTCGAGCGCGGCGTCGACCCGAGCCTGCCGGCGATCGCCATTGAACGAGCGACGGCGCTGCTCATGGCTTGCGCAGGGGGTGTACCGGGAGCTACGCAAGTGACGCGCAGCGCGCAAGCCACGGCAAGCTCGGATCATTGGGTACCGCTGCGACGCGATCGTCTGACGCGGTTGCTCGGCGCCGCGGTTCCCGACGAAGAAGTGCAGGGGGTCCTGCAGGCTATCAGCGACCGAGTCGACACCACGCCTGAGGGCTGGCGCATGCGCAAGCCTTCGCACCGTTTCGACATTCGAATCGAAGCGGATCTCATCGAGGAAGTGGCCAGGCTCAGAGGATTCGACAGTATCCCGGAATCCCCTGCCATCGTGCCGCAGCTCGCCGGCGTCGCGACCGAGAGCCGAGTAGCCAACGAGCGCATCTTAAGCGCGATGGCCGATCGCGGCTACCGCGAAATCATCACCTATTCATTTGTGGACCCACTGCTGCAAGGCCAGCTTTTTCCCGACACACCGAGCCTTGCACTGACAAATCCCCTGTCTGCCGAGCTCAGCGACATGCGCGTCTCCCTGTGGACCGGCCTCATTCACACAGCTCGCGAGAATTTGCGCCGACAGCAGACTCGCGTGCGCTTGTTTGAAATCGGCAATAAGTTTCAAGTCTCGCCGGTCGGACCGAAGCAGCACCTGCAAGAGATCGAGACCCTGGCCGCCATTGCCACCGGGACCCGATGGCCGGAACAGTGGGCGAGCGAACGTCAGCCTCTGGATTTTTACGATGTGAAAGCGGACCTGCTCAATATGCTGGCGCTCACCGGCGATACATCGGAGGTAAAATTCAGCCCCGAATCGCTGCCCATCTTGCGGCCCGGCCGTGCGGCGAGAATTTATCGGCGAGACACGCCCGTTGGGTGGCTCGGTGAGATTCATCCGCAGGTGAGCAGGGCGCTGAATTTGCCATCCGCGGCATTTTTATTCGAATTAGAAATTGACTCAGCATTTAATTGCAATCAATTGAAATTTAATAAATTATCTAAATACCCCAGTGTTAGGCGCGATTTGGCGATCGTGCTGGACGAAAGCGTGCCTCTCGCAGTCTTGCAGGAAAATGTTACTGTTAGCGCATCAGGTCTACTCAGCGAGCTACGGGTGTTCGATGTCTATCGAGGCCCTGGCATAGAAACTGGACGAAAAAGTATCGCTTTAGGCTTGATTTTACAGGACTCTTCCCGCACTCTTACCGACGTTGACGCAGATGCCGTGATAACGAAAGTGGTTACACGGTTACGGGATGAATTGAGCGCCACAATAAGAGATCAATAAGCATGGCAGCCCTGACCAAGGCAGAAATGGCCGAAGCCCTATTCGATCAATTGGGGCTCAATAAACGCGAAGCGCGCGAGCTCGTGGACCTATTCTTTGAGGAAATCCGTGCTGCGCTCTCATCCGGCGAGCAGGTAAAGCTTTCGGGTTTCGGTAATTTTGATCTTCGGGATAAGAATCGCCGCCCTGGGCGCAATCCAAAAACCGGGGAAGAAATCCCCATCAGCGCACGTCGCGTTGTCACATTCCGTCCTGGCCAGAAACTGAAGGCGCGCGTCGAGGCGTATGCTGGAACCAAGCAACAATAGCGAACTGCCGCCGATCCCGGGAAAGCGTTACTTCACCATTGGCGAAGTGAGCGATCTTTGCGGGGTCAAACCTCACGTGCTGCGCTATTGGGAACAGGAATTCCCGCAGCTAAAGCCGGTCAAGCGCCGGGGCAATCGGCGTTACTATCAGCGGCAAGACGTGTTGATTATTCGCCAGATACGCAGCCTGCTGTACGAACAGGGATTCACGATCGGCGGGGCGAGGAATCGACTGACCGGCGACGATGCGCAGGTGGACCTGAATCAGAGTCAGCAGCTCATTCACCAAATGCGCCTGGAACTCGAAGAGCTGATCAAGATACTTCGGCGCTAGAGTTTCCGTGGCTGGAGCCTCGTTGCAGCCACTCAAGCTCTCGAGGCGCAATTGGGCTATCATTCGCTCCCTCGGTCGGGGCGTGGCGCAGCCTGGTAGCGCACTTGCATGGGGTGCAAGGGGTCGCAAGTTCGAATCTTGTCGCCCCGACCAATTAAACTTTTTTCAACCCAAGGAAAACCTGTAGTGGACGCGCTACGGGTATTAATATCCTGTTGAGCACACTGTTGGGTCGCCGGAATACAACGTATATAACAAAAGGACTTCAATGAGCATTGCAACCCGATATTCGACCGCCGATGGCCCGCGCTGGCCCTCCCTTCTCCGTGATGCAGCGATCGCGGCCGGCGCTTTCATCCTGCTGGTGCTTGTCTGGCCGTTCTATTCGGTTCCGACAGGCAGCCGGGGAGTCGTCACGCAATTTGGCAAGATCGTCGGGATAGAACCCGAGGGCTTGGCGGTGCTTCCACCTTGGCAAAAGCTCACGCTGTTTTCCATTCGCTCGGAACAGGCTGATATCGAGAACGCGGCGGGTGCAACCAGCGACACGCAGCCGGTCACAGTAAGCCTTACGGTCCGCTACAGCATCCTTCCCAACAAGGTGTCGGAGGTTTTCGAAAAGTACAGCCATGATGGGAACCTATCGTCTTACGTTCAAACCGCAACGCACGAAATTTTCAAAGCGGTGACCGCTAAATATACGGCTCCTGATCTTATTGCACAGAGAGCCAAGGTTTCCGCCGATATCAATGCGGCGCTATCCGAGAAACTCGCGATTTATGGCGCGCAGGTAATCAATATCGACATGCGAAATTTTGCGTTTCAAGAATCCTACATGAGAGCAATCAACAGCAAGGTTGAACAGGAGCAGCTGCGACAGGCGGCGGATAACAAGTTGAAGACCGTCGAGTCCGAGCAGAAGCAAAAAGTCGCCATTGCGGAAGCAGAAGCCTCGGCAGTCAAAGCCACGGCGGATGGCAACGCCTATGCCACGCTCAAGAACGCGGAGGCGCAGGCCGAAGCGCTCAAAATCCAGAATGCAGCGCTTGTCTCGGGACCCAATGTGCTCGAGCTGCGGCGCATTCAGGTAGAGCAAACCAAGGCCGAGAGATGGAACGGCCAACTGCCCAGCTCGATCTATGCCGGTGCACCCGTTCCCTTTATGAGCGTCAAATAACACCGAGGGCTATTGCCGCACGCGGGTTTGCCGAGACCAGAGAAGGCGCTGCGAATTCTGATACTTTGGTATGGGTGCGCTGGTTAACATGGGCTTTGTTGCTAGACTAAAGGCTTCATGAGTACACCAGTACCTCAAGAAACGACGGACCCGCAGTCGCCCATGGCCGCCGGCCGAGGGGCGCAGATGTTCCCGCATCTGACCCCGGTGCAAATCGCGCGCCTCAGCGTGCACGCCACCAAGGTCGCCTTGAGGCAACATGAGGTTCTCTTGGAGCCGGGCGACCGGGGCCATCCGATGTTTGTCGTCCTATCGGGCAGCATTGAAGTGCTGCAGCCCGGCTTGAATGGCGAGACGCTGGTCGTGGTGCACACGTCGGGCAGTTTCTCCGGAGACGTGAGCACGCTGCGCGGTATCGGCGCGGTCGTGCGCATGCGCGTACGCGAGGCCGGCGAGGCGCTGGCGATCGATGAGGCGCACCTGCGCACAGTCGTGCAGACAGACGCGGAATTAAGCGAACTTTTCATGCGCGCATTCATACTGAGGCGTGTGGGTCTGATCACCTCGCAGGCCAGCGACGTGATATTGCTGGGGTCGTCGCATTCGGCCGGCACACTGCGCCTGCAGCAGTTCCTGACCCGCAATACCTACCCGTTTGTGAACCTTGACGTCGAGTCCGACCCCTCGGTGCGGGATCTATTGGATCGATTTCACATCAAGCTCGAGGATGTGCCGGTCGTTGTGTGCCGCGGCTCGGTCGTCCTTAAGAACCCGAGCAATGAGGAGGTCGCCTCATGCTTAGGGATGAACCAGCAAATTGACGATGACCGACTGCGCGACGTCATCGTCGTCGGGGCCGGTCCCGCCGGGTTGGCGGCGGGCGTCTATGCCGCATCAGAAGGACTCGATGTGCTGGTGCTGGAAACCGGCACGCCGGGCGGCCAGGCCGGGTCGAGTTCCAAGATCGAGAATTATCTGGGATTCCCGACAGGGATTTCCGGCTTGGCGTTGGCAGCGCGGGCCCTGGTGCAAGCACAAAAATTCGGCGCGGAAATCAGGACCGCCTATTCAGCGCTGCGCCTGCACTGTGATGAACGCCCCTATGCGGTGGAGATGGTAAACGGCCACCGGGTGCGCGCTCGCACCGTCATCATTGCAACCGGGGCCGACTATCGACAGTTGGCGCTCAAAAACGCGTCGCGTTTTCTCGGCATGGGAATTTACTACGCGGCAACGGTCACGGAAGCACGTCGCTGCGGCAATTCGGAAGTCATCGTCGTCGGGGGCGGAAACTCGGCCGGGCAGGCGGCCATCTTTCTCGCAGGCAGCTGCCGCCGAGTTCATCTTTTGGTGCGCGGCCCTGGGTTGGCCGACTCGATGTCGCAGTACCTGATTCGCCGCATCGAGGATACGCCTAACATTACTCTGCGGGCGCAAACCGAAATCACCGCGCTGGAAGGGGAGGAACTGCTTACGCGAGTGACCTGGAAGAGCGCGCCAGAGAATATTTCCGAGACCCACGATATTGGGCACGTCTTCCTCATGACCGGAGCACTTCCCTGCACGCACTGGTTAAACCCTTGCATTGCCCTCAATGATAAGGGCTTCGTTCGAACCGGAACAGATTTGCGCGGCGAGGATCTGCCGGCAGATAAATGGGTTCACGCGCGCCAACCGGAATACTTTGAGACCAACATTCCAGGCATATTTGCCGTCGGCGATGTCCGCTGCGGCAGCGTGAAGCGCGTGGCCGCGGCGGTCGGCGAGGGGTCGGCGTGCATCCAGCAGGTGCATCGGGTGCTGCATGAATAGCTCGGAATGCATAAGCGGCGGCCGGCGGCCGCCAATTGATTAAATACCTCTGTTTCTCTGCTGCGGCGATGTGATGGCATTGAAATAGGGCTGCAGCATCCGGCGCGGCATCATGCCCAATGCTATGAATCCAAAAGCGACGCCAAAGCGCTTACCCAGTGTGAGATGCGGGAAAGTGAACGCGGAAACGACGCCGCTGATCGCCAAACCGAATACGGTGTCGGTTTTGATCGGGTGCGATTCGGGAACCATGCGGCGAGCCAACAAGCGCAATTTGGTGTGACCGGGACAAAATCGCGAACGATCCGGCGGAAAATGAAAGTTGAAATGGTCCCCGAACGCGTGTTCGGACTCCTCGCGAATGACATCGCGCATGAACATATGGCGCAGCTGCTCTATGGATTTGACACCGCTCTCGCCACCCATGTTATCGCCATGGATGCGGTAGTAGCCCAAAGTCTCCGGAATGGAGACAATAGAGCCTGCCAAACCCGCTAAACCTGTTGTATAGGCGTCGGCAGCCCGACGATACAACTTCTCGTCCGCTATCGGCATGATCTCATCCAAAAAGCTTTTTCGAAAAGCGTTGCCGCTGGCCGGCGGGCAAAGGTAGTTGCCGTAATTAGTGATCTGTTCGCGCGGCGCGAGTCGAGAGAATTCGTAGCTTGGTAGGCGATAACCCAGCGGCTTCAGATTGCGGTCGACTTGTCTCAAGTAGAACTGCACTTTTACCGCGTCGCCGCCCTTGAACGCGAGGATCACTTTGCGTATGGCGTCCGGCGTTAGAACATCATCGGAATCAAGAAACAGCACAAACTCGCCGCGCGCGGCCAACCACCCTGCGTTGTAAGCCGACCCTTGCCCCGCATTATCCTTGAAGACCGCGCGAACTCGCTGGCCGTAGCTCGCGATGACGTCTCGTGATTCATCCGTCGAACCATCGTCGACCACGATCACTTCCAGCGGTGCATACGATTGGGCCAAGGCGCTGTCGATGGCATCGGTAATAAATTTCCCGTAGTTGTAATTAACGATTACAACCGTCGCCATGTGCTTGTTTTCATGCATCGGGCAGAGTCTCGAGAGCTTGAAGCGCGCTGGATATCGCCCACTTGACGATACATCTTCTCGGGCGATCTTAGTATGGCTCACGCTGCACCCTGGGGATTGCACTGACGGCTTTCGGGTACAAAGCATGCGGGAGTATTGTTACATTTGTAATAACGCCATTACATGCGCCGAGCGTGACCCAGATTTACAGTAAACCGCCCTCGGATTGAGGGCTGCCCTGTATGATGCGCTTTAGCCGCTTGGCGATGCCACGCGCGAAAGCCAAGGAGCTAGGCAGTGGTGTGCGGCAGAACGCCAACTTGCGCACATAGTGATCAACGGTCCATTCGGCGCTCGATCCTGCGGGGAAGAAAATCGTATCGCCGGCGGAAACCCGCCGCGGCTCGCGATTCGCCTCCTGCAGGGACACCGAACCTTCCAAAATATGCAAAGTCTCATCAAAGGCGTAGAACCAGTTAAATCGCCCGGCCGTACAATCCCAGAGATAAGTGCCCGCCATGCCGTCGGCGCTGCTCGACAAAAGTTGCGTCCGAGCGATCGGTTGGCCCTCCAGAATCCACTCGGGGCGAATGGGATTTGGGATGAAGTGTGGAGGCGACGCTCCAGAGGTGATGGTGCTGTAGATCGGCATAGTGCGCAAAATGTTATCACGGCGGTTTGCACACTGCAGACGTGGGCGTCTGAGGGGGGCAACTAGCGCCGATGAACCCATCTTCATCAACAGCATGCTCTCGGGTCTTGTGTTGGGACTACACTATGTCGCCGATCGACGACTTGTGCTGCACTCCCTGCTAGAGTGGTGGTGCGCCAACTACTTCGAGTCTGATCGAATCGGCGCCGCAAAGAATCTGTGCGCGGGTCCTGCGCAAGAGACGCGATGAAAGGAATATGTCTAATTTGGAAAGTGCTCGACCGACCGCACCGCGCCGCGAGAAACGCTCGCGAGGGCGTCGAGAGTTTTCAGACTCGACGCAGGGAGGGCTTGTGGGCGTGACGCCGGCTCAGAACACGAGCGCGTTATTTGCCAGGACTTCACGATATTCTGAGCGCGCAATCGTTCCCATCAATAATTGCGCGCTGAGCAATGATTCGAAATTACCGGCATTTTATTGCGTGCATTCCGCATCGGGCATGGCCGGCACAGATTTTGTCGATCTGGCAGAACGGCTTGAGCCTGCGATTCGATTCTACGGAATTCAAGCACCGCCCAACCTGATGCCGGATCCGGACTTTGGCAAGTCGCTGGAATCCATGGCCCAACTGTATGCCGATGCGCTGGTCGAGGCTCAGCCAAACGGCCCGATTGTGCTCGGCGGATACTGCATCGGCGCGGTGATTGCGCTAGCGATCGCGAACAACCTTCGGGCCCGAGGCCGCGAGTTGGGTCCACTCATCGCCATCGACGGTGTGCCGGAGAATACGTCATTGGCGATGCGCGGTTGGCATCCGCAATATTGGCTGGAGCTGCTGCGTAATCTGTACGGCTGGGTCAATCACGCAGATCTAATGCGCAGCCGGACATTGCGATCGCTGATCTGGAGCATCTCGAACAATATGTCCGCCATTGGGCGGGGCGTGTTCGGCTTGAATCCAGCGCAGAAAATCGGCGGCGGGTATGCGATTGAAAGCATCATGGATGTTTCGCGCTTTCAGCCGACCCAGATCATGTTCATCAATCGACTCCTCTCCGCGCTGTTTGACTACACACCGACGACGTATTCCGGAGAGGTTATTGTTTACGAAGCAGCCGTGAAGCCTCTGCTGCGCTTGCCGCAAATAGGGCGCATCTGGGGTAAACTGGTTTCACGCACGCAAGTGGTTGAGGTCATCGGAACGCATATCGGCATGATGCATGAACCCTACGTCGACGCCCTAGCGGTCGATCTGCGTCGACGCATCTCCGAGTACTTTGCCGGGAACTCGCCTCCCTGAGGCCGGCGGGAAGGGCCATGCAGTTGCGTTGGGTTCGCCATCGTTAACTGGTGCGTTAAAATTGCGATTCTGCTCGCGGTGCTGGTCGCGGCGGCATCCCTGGGATATGTGTTCCGGGGTCAGATATTGCAGGATGCCGGCCTGCTATTTAACTATGCGCGCTCCTGGCATGCCCCCCAAGGAACATTGCAGGTCGAATTCGCGCAAGCTGGTGGGATCCAGCAATCCCTAGCGGCGTTGCCTTCGGGCGAATCGCCCGCCGCAGCGATCGATGAGTGGCCAAGCTTTAACCGTACGGTGACGTCGGAGCGATTCTCGCCGCTGCGGCAGATTGACCGCAGCAACGTGGCGGCGCTACGGGTGTTATGCACATTTGATACTCGGCAGTTCTCGGGTTTCCAGGCCGGGCCGCTGGTGGTGAACGGAGCGCTCATCGCCACCACCGAAACCGATATTTTTTCGATCGACGCGGCGAATTGTGCATTGCGTTGGCGTACTCACGATCACTTCAATAAAAATGCGGTCAATCGCGGCGCCGCCTACTTGGACGGACTGTTGTATCGGGGTACCGGCGATGGCCGGGTCATTGCGTACGATTTCAACACCGGTGTTCGGGTGTGGGAAGTGAGCATTGCGAATCCAAACGCTGGCGAATCAATACCCGCGGCCCCAATCGCGTGGAATGGGATGGTCTTCATCGGCAATGCCGGCGGCGATAGAAAGGGTGTGAAGGGTCGCATATATGCCCTCGATGCTAAGACCGGAGCGATTCTCTGGGAATTCTATCTGGTGCCCAAGGGCCCCGGGGATGTGGCTCGTGGACCCGCAGCGCCGAGCCCGCTGGACGCATCAACGTGGCTCAATACGAGCGGCACGCCGATTACAGGCGGCGCAACGTGGACCTCTTACACCGTGAATCCTTCCAGCGGAGAGTTATACGTGCCCGCCGGCAACTCGGCGCCCGATTTCGCGCCGGGACTGCGCAAGGGTGCGAACCTGTATTCCGGTTCGGTGGTCGTGCTGGACGCGAAGACAGGAGCCTATAAGCGCCACTTCCAATTGACCTCCGGGGACTGGCACGACTGGGATGTCTCCAACACGCCTACGCTGGTACGTACGCGCGGCGGCCAGCACCTGATGGCCGTTGCGCCGAAAGACGGGTATCTGTATGGGTTCAATATCGACTCCGGCGGCCTAATTTACCGAACACCGGTCAACCGCATTGAGAATGCCGATGTGCCCTTTTCCACCGATACGCCGGTCCACTTTTGCCCGGGCGGTCGAGGCGGGGCCGAATGGAATGGACCTGCGTACGATCCGCAATCGAACTTGATATTCGTCGGTTCGGTGGAGTGGTGCACGACGGTGACGATACAAACCGACCGGCAGATCGCGACAGTCAAGCCGGGGAATTATTGGGTGGCCATGGCATCGCGTAATCCGTACCACACCTTCGGCATTCAGGACAGCTATCGGCATTGGGCCGGATGGGTGTATGCCACCGACGCCGATACCGGCGCCTGGAAATGGCGCGCAAAATCAAACTATCCGGTACAAAGCGGACTTACGCCGACGGCGGGGGGGCTGGTTTTCTTCGGCGATATGGGCGGCAATTTCTACGCGCTGGACAGCGCCTCGGGGCGGCGACTGTGGGGTCTGAATCTTGGCGGAGCGATCGGCGGCGGCGTCGTCACCTACACCGCCGGCTCTGTGCAGAAAGTGGCGGTGCCCATAGGGTTTACTGCCATTCTCTGGCCCACGAAAGTAGTTACCGGCAAGGTCGTCATCCTCGGGTTGCCGGGCAACTGACTCATCGTCAGCGCGCGTGAAACCCAATTGATGTCAATAAAGCCGCGGCCGCCGATCCTGATGATGCGGGTATCATCAGATCGCGCAATCGCCTGCGCCGATCCTGCCAGGCATCATTACCGGATATCCACTGATCGAGTGCAGCTTCAAGTTCTTCAAAATTCTGAGCGATGGGGCCGGGCGCGTAATCCTGGAGCGGATTCAGCAACAGCCCACGTGTCTTCTCATATCTTTCCATGTCCGGAAAATAGAGAATCTGCGGCTTGTCGGTGACCAAAAAGTCCACGTAAACGGAGGACACATCGGTCACTAAGAGGTCGGCCTGCGCCAACAATTCATAGAGGCCGAGGCCTTCTTTAAATAGTGCCTCATCGTCCACCATGGCCCAATACTCGTCATCGGCGAATGCCTTGCCCGCATTGACCGACATTGGATGCGGCTTTACGATTAATTTGCAATGATTCGATTCCAGCCAGCCATGCAAGCGCCGTGCGTCGGCGTCGGACAAGCCGAGAATACTGTTGGTTTCGGTGCCGTCCTGCATTTTCAGGCCGCGCGCCGAGGTGCGATAGGTGGGGAGGAAAACGATGAGGCGCCGTGCCTTGCCGCGCAGCCGGGCCACAATATCATTGGACTGCGGTCGTTTTGCAGTCAAAAAATCGTTGCGGGGTAGGCCGGTCGCCAGCATTCTCTCCGGCCCGAATCCGCTCGCCTCCATCAGCACCTTGCTGAAGAAGTCGGAAGTGCTGGTCAAGAAAGTCGATAGCGGCAGCACCGAACCCGGCACACCACGCCAAATTTTCTTGATCGGCATGCCGTGCCACAGATTGACGACCAGCTTGCGTTTCGGGGGTGCGTAGTTGAACAGGGCACCGTGCGTATAAAACACGTAGCTCGCGCGCAAATATGTCCAAATTCCAGCGAGCGAATACAGCGGCAAAAATCGAATTCTAACGTCGCCTAACCCGCGTCTTTTCTGCCAATCGATGAACGGTGCGGTGTCTTGGTGTACCAGCCAGTGTATATCGCCGTCCCAGTTGAGCTTCTTGAGCTCAAGACACAACGCGGCGCCCTGATCATCTCCGTCCGGCAACGTAACGATGACGATTTGCTTGCCCTTGGGGATCATGTGATCGCATATGCGAAAGAAATGCGCGGCGAACCATCGATAGGATTTCTCGATGACCGCTGGCCCGTGACTCATTGTTCGGAAACAAGATACTTAATGTAGGTTGTCGATATGCCGCTGGTTCTCGGTAAATACACTACCTCACAGTGTGTCGATAGGAAGTCGAACTTTCCTTCCCAATCGTCGCCGATGACGAAAACGTCGATTTCGTTGGCGATCACGTCGTCCAATTTCTGCTCCCAATTATTTTCCGGAATGACTTTATCGACGTGTCGGACGGCATTGAGTATCGCGAACCTTTCCGGATAGCTGAAGACGCTTTTCTTGCCTTTCTTCAAGTTGAATTCATCGGTGGACAGTCCAACCACCAGGTAGTCACCGAGGGCCCGAGCGCGTTCCAGCAGCCTGATGTGGCCGATGTGGAACAGGTCGAATGTTCCGTAGGTCAGAACGCGCTTCATTATTGTTGGCTCTCTCCGGGCTAAGAGTTCGACATTTGCAGCCCGAAGCGGGGGCGGCGCTCGAGTACTTTTTTGGATCCCTCGCGTAGTGCCGGTGCGGGCAGGCGTACCTATTCACCAACGGTCGCCCGGAACCGCAGGCCACGCAACCACCGATGTCCAAAGTTATTGTGGTGTGTTTAATACCCGAATGCAACCGCCGAGGATCTCGGCGGCGGCGCGCTCGGCTGTATATTGTTCAATAAGATTGATGCAATTATTGGCGACAGATAGCCGCTCCTTGGACATTTCGGCCACGGCGATCATCGCGGCGCCCAGCGCTGCAACGTCGCCGACCGGGTAGCTGAACCCGGTGCGCCCCTCCTGAATCAGTTCAGGGACACACCCGCAAATGTTGCTCACCACGCAGGGACAGCCATAGCTGAGTGCTTCGTTTACCACCAATCCCCACGGCTCTGAGCGGCTGGGAAGAATAAGCGCTGTGCTTCTCAGCAACAGCTGTCCAAGCTCCTCGGGGCTTTTAGATCCGAGAAATACCACGGCAGAGCCTAATCCGAGCTGCTGAGTCCGCTCCTTAATCTCGCTTTCGAGTGGTCCCCCCCCGACAATGTCGAGCCTCGCGTCAGGGATCTGTAGCAGCACGCGACGATACGCCTCAAGCAAATCGTCAAGCCCTTTTTCCTTGGATAGCCGGCCGATGTATAGGAATCGAGGCGCGCTAAGCGAAGTGCCCAGGGAAGTCCCATAGTGGCTGCGAATCTCCGCTGCACTGTAGGCATGCGGAAGCGCGGCCGCTTGGCAAGGATGGAAGATCTTTTGTTCGTCGATGCCGTAACTTGCGACATACTCCTTGCTTCTGATGCCGTAGCAAAAGAATCCATCGCAATGGCGGAAGAAAAATCGCTTTGCCGCTTCTTTTATGCGATTTTTGCCGCGATCGAAGGCCGTGGAATCAACGCAAACGGCGCGCTTCCGTCGCAGCAAGATGCAAGTGACGAGCATCGCCCAATACTCGGCGCGATGGTACCCCGGCAGTACGACGAGCTCGCTGGGATTTTTCAGGAGATTGGCGATTAGCGCGAACGCTAATTTGTAGGCCGGGATGTCTTCGTCGTAACCTGAAAACAGCAGCTGATAAGGGTAGCGATGATAGGAATGATCAACGCCGCCGAGCGCGGCACGCGTTCGGGTGGTCTCGACCACCTGAATGAAGGATGTGGCTAGCCCGCTGCGTTCACTGTCCGCATGAATTCTCGAAAAAATGGCGCCTTTATACCTCGCCCACAGACTGTGGTGATAAATGCGGACTCTTGGGATCGTTGAGGTAGTCATTGCGGGGTAATGATGCACATCCGCCCAACATCATAAACGGCGCGGGCTTCTTGAGAGGCCTCAAGTGGTTACAATCGTAATCCACCAAGCGTCTGTGGCTTGTCGCACCCAGCGCACTACGTTCGCACCAGAATCCGCCCCTCCGTGCCAAATTGTGCAATCCGAGTCATTCCCGTCAACGGCAGCGGGCACTCCGCGTTGTTACCCTGTTGTAGTCCGAGTCATACACGAGTAGGCGCGGGCGTCCGACTTGTAAGGTTTAGCCGCCCTACGGTATACGTGGTGCTGACCTCGGTAGTGTCCGGCTCTGCAGCGTCGCGATAAGGCGACAGTCGTAGCGTTTCATTGGGCAGGTACGTATGTTGTAATAATTTGCGGCACTCTCTTGTGGGGAGCGGAGGGCCGGGTAAGAGGGGCATCCGAGACGGGTGGTACGCGCTGGTGTCTGATTAGTCTAAGGGGTACGAGTTCGATTGAGCGCGAAGTCCATGAAGATATTAGTTTACAGCACCAATTTTGCACCTGAACCCACCGGGATCGGTAAGTACTCGGGGGAAATGGCGTCTTGGCTTGCGGCCCGAGGACATGAAGTCAGGGCTGTCGCCGCGCCGCCTTACTATCCGCACTGGCGGGTCGAGGATAAGTACCGGGGTTCTGGATATAAACGCGAGCACTGGCAGGGA
Source organism: uncultured Gammaproteobacteria bacterium (assembly GCA_963756845.1). Taxonomy (GTDB): domain Bacteria; phylum Pseudomonadota; class Gammaproteobacteria; order Steroidobacterales; family Steroidobacteraceae; genus Bog-1198. The sequence goes on from CAVWPD010000004.1 coordinate 307,624, forward strand.
GTCGATGTCTGGCGCGCCCCCATTTGGGTGCCAAAATCACCAACCGGGCTGACGCGGGTACTGCACTTGTTATCGTTCGCTTTTACCTCTTTTCCCCTTATGGTGCGGCAGATCTTCTGGGCGCCCGACCTTGTGCTGACGGTCGCACCGGCCTTCGTCTGCGCGCCGACTGCTTTGCTAACGGCCCGTCTTTGCGGCGCACAAGCGTGGCTGCACATGCAGGATTTCGAGGTCGATATCGCGTTTCGAATGAATTTATTACGCGGCTCATTGCTGCAACGAGTGGTGTTGCGCCTGGAGCGCTGGATACTGCGGCGCTTTGATATCGTGTCTTCGATCTCTGGGCGTATGACCGAACGTCTTTTGATGAAGGGTGTGGAACAGAAGTGCGTGCAATATTTCCCTAACTGGGTTGACATATCGCACATCAAACCGAAATCGACGCTGAGTTCATATCGGTACGAACTGGGTATCGCAGATGACGCGATCGTGGTGCTCTTCTCCGGCACGCTCGGCGGCAAGCAAGGACTCATGGTTCTGCCCGAGGCTGCGCGCATGCTCAAAGCCCGCAGCGACGTGGTATTTGTGATTTGCGGCGACGGCCTGATGAAATCCGAGCTACAGGCGGCTAGCGCAGACTTATCGAATGTGCGCATGCTTCCCTTGCAACCTATCGAGCGACTGGGCGAACTGCTTTCAATGGCGGACATCCATCTGCTGCCTCAGAGTGCGAGGGCCAGCGATCTGGTCCTACCCTCGAAATTGTCGGGAATGCTGGCGAGCGGGCGACCTGTCATCGCTACCTGTCTGCATGGAACGGATCTACAGAGGGTTGTCTCTCAGTGCGGCATGGTCGTTCCGCCCCACGATGGAGCCGCCCTGGCCGATGCCATCTGCATATTGGCGGATGACCCGGATTCCAGGTTGGAGTTTGGGCGTCGCGCCCGCGCCTATGCGGAGGTTAATTTCGAGCGCGACGCCATCCTTACCAGAATATTCGCACCAATAGACGGCATTGAACGTCGTGCCATTGATGACGCGATTGCCTAAGCCGGGCGCTACGCGAGAACATGAATCGCGCGTAATTTGGTTGAGCCAGCGATGCCCGAGGCAACTACGTCCCGCACAGAGTGATCCCACTCCGGGGCAGCGCAAGACGCGAAGGATAGCTTCTTTAGTGATTTAAAAGCCCGAGAAATGCACCTGAGCCCGCGGATTTTGTTAAAAGCTTGCTTCGCGCTGTGTGAAATGCGTCACAATGAATCTGGACGGGTGCGGGATAGTCAATGCTGAATTGCAAAAAATCGAGTGTCGGAATCGTCCAGTGGGCCGTGACGCGGCCCGCATCGGTGCGTGCCGCCGGCAAATTCGACCGATATCTCAGAGCAGGTTTCGCTTTGCTTGCACTAGCATTTGGACTGGTCGCGACGCCGGCATTTGCGGAGCAGCAATATCTGCTGGTGCCGGGTGACATCATCAAAATTAACGTCTTTAAAAATCCCGACCTGAGTTTGGATGCCCGAGTCTCCGAAACCGGTGCCATCAGCTATCCGCTGATTGGCTCTGTGCCCATCGCGGGACTGAGTTTGCCCGGGGCAGAGCGCAAGATCGCCCAGATGTTGAAGGACGGGGGCTTTGTTCTTAACCCGCAGGTGAGCATTCTTCTCACCCAAGCGTTGGGAAATCTCGTATCGGTAATAGGCGAAGTCAAAACTCCCGGCAGGTATTCAATTGAGGCGGCCGGCGGACACCTGTCGGGAATGCTGGCAGCGGCGGGCGGTGTGGCGCCGACCGGCGGCGACATGGTTATTGTTTCGGGATCCCGCGGCGGTAAGGAATATCGGCGCGAAATTGATATCGTGAAGGTGTTTTCCGAGGGCGCCACTGCAGAAGACATTGAAATAAACGGCGGCGACACTCTATTTGTCAATCGCGCGCCTCAGTTCTATATCTATGGGCAGGTACAGAGGCCTGGGCAGGTGAGGTTGGAAAGAAACATGACGGTCATGCAAGCGCTGGCTTCAGGCGGCGGCGTCACTGGGAAGGGCACGAGCCGGGGCATCGTTAGGCATCGTCGCGATGCCAACGGAAAGGTTCGAGAAGAGAGCGTTTCATTGGATGATGATGTGCATGACCAAGACGTGATCTACGTAAAGGAGAGTCTTTTTTGAAGTCTTTGAGCCCTTTGCGCGCTGCTAACTTAATTCTAACAACGGTCTCAGTGCTATGACGATTAATCAGCTGCTGTTGATCCTCCTTTCCAGGCGCTGGCTCGTACTCAAGATCTTCTTCGCAGTTTTGATACTGGCCGTCTTACTGGTATTTGTGATGCCCAACAAATACACGGCCACCGCGTCGGTTGTCATCGATACGAAAATCGATCCGATTTCCACAACCGGCTTCACGCAAGATTTAATGACCAATTATGTTGCGACCCAAGTTGAAGTCATCAACAGCATCCGAGTGGCCCAACGGGTCGTGAAATTGGTAAAGCTCGATCAACTTCCCGCAATGCAGCAAGCGTGGAAATCGAAGACCGATGGGCAAGGCGACATCTCGGTGTGGATTGCGAATGGGCTCCTGGAAAACAAAGTCGTCATCGGTACCGGTAAGGCGAAGGTAGCTGGCAGCGTAATCACCATCACTGCAAAATGGTCTGACGGCAAAACGGCTGCAGCGATTGCAAACGCCTTTGCGCAGGCCGCGATTGAAACCAACATCGAACTGAAGATTCAGCCCGCGAAGCAATTTGCCGATTGGTTTGAAGTGCATTCCGTCGCGTTGCGCAAGACGCTTCAGGAAAGGCAAAAACGGCTTTCGGACTACGAGAACCAAACTGGCATTGTCGCGACAGACGACAAGCTCGATGTGGAAAATGCGCGTCTTACAGAGCTTTCAACTCAACTCGTTGCGGTTCAGGGTGAACTGCAGCAAAGCCAGTCGAAACTGCGGCAAGTAGGCGGGGCGGGCGCCAATAACGAATCGGTCGAGGAAGTTCTGCAGAGCCCGGTAATCGCGAAATTGAAAAGCGATCTCTCGGAAGCTGAAGCCAAGCAGGCGGATGTTGCCGGTAATTTAGGCAAGAATCATCCTGACTATCAGGCCGCTGCGGCCGAAGTTGAAAATCTGCGCGGTCGGCTACAGCAAGAAATCACGAGAATCACCAACGGGATCGGCAGCAATACGCAGATCAACCTGCGCCGCGAAAGCGAACTGCGCCAAGCAGTGGAAAACCAAAAGAAGCGCGTCTTGGAGATGAAGCATCAGCACGACGAGGCCGCTGTCTTGGATAGCGACGTGACTACGGCGCAGCGTGATCTGGACGCCGTGACGCAGCGCTACGCGCAAAGCAGCCTTGAGAGCCAAGCTCAACAGTCGACCAACATGGTGCAGTTGACGGTTGCGACGGAGCCATATGTCCCGTCCAGTCCAAAGCTGGCCATTAACCTGCTGGTCGGCATCTTTATGGGCGGAGTGTTTGGCGTTCTCGGCGCGCTATTCGCCGAGCAGAGGGATCCGCGCGTTCGCAATGATGCCGAGGTGGCGGAGATCTTGGGCGTTCCGACTCTGGCAAAAATCGGCGCCGTGAAGATGCGCCGCGCGAAGAAGTTTCGGAAGTCAGGTCGTTCAGAGTTGCCGGCCGTATAGCGCAGTTGCCCGCCGAGACGTCGTATATGTCCAAGAATGTCATGGTTGATAGCGTCCCCGAGTTCACTAAAGAGCGAAGTAGGGCCATCGGAGCCATTTTGGTCGAACTGGGACGGCTGAGTCCTGACGATGTAGAACGAATTCAGGATTACGCATCAAAGCACAGTGTGCGCTTCGGAGACGCCGCACTAGCGCTTCAGTTGTTGACTGAGGATGATATTAACTTGGCGATCGGACGCCAGTTCAAGTACCCGATCCTGCGCAGGGGAGGCGATTCGGGGGTCGGCGACGAAGTGATAGCCGCCTATCAGCCGCAAAGCCAGACAGTCGAAGCGCTGCGTTTGCTGCGCAGCCAGCTGACCTTGCGGTGGATTGGGAGCGCCGAAAGAAAGACGATGGTGATCTTGAGCCCGGATCGAGGGGACGGACGCAGTTGGTTGGCAGCCAATCTTGCCACGGTGTTCGCGCAGATGGGCGAGCGGGTATTGCTGATAGATGCCGATATGCGCCATCCGCGTCAACATCAACTCTTCAACCTCAACAATTCGGTCGGCCTGTCGGCATTGCTTACCGGGCGCGCCGGAAAGGAAGTGGTCACGCGGATTCATCCGCAGCTGCGCCTGTTCGTCCTGCCCGCGGGAATGCTGCCGCCGAACCCGCAAGAGTTGCTCGGGCGCGAAGTCTTTGGATTGGTGTTGGACATGTTCGCCAGCCAGTACGAGTGGGTGATTATCGATACTCCCGCCACCTCGGAGTCCGCGGACGCTCAGCTACTCGCGTCCCGGGTCGATGCCGCCGTCATGCTCGTCCGACGCAACCATTCGCGTGCGGAGGAGTTAAGGGCCGCTGTGCAAAATATGGCGGAGTCTGGAGTTCATGTGATAGGCAGCGTTATCAACGAACACTGAGCGTAACTGCGACGCGGGTATCCCTTTGTATTCTATTGGCACCAAACTGCTGGTTCCGCGAGCGACAGCGTGACGCGGACATCGAACGCATCGCGGCGCTGCTTTGCGACCGCGTTGATCATTTCGTACTCGGCGGCATACATGCAGATCTCGAGGGCAGCAATCGTTCCAGGCGATCCGCTCGAGTTGGCCGTTGCTCCGCGTCTTGATGTGCCGGAGGTGTTGCTCAACGATAATGGCGACCCGCTGGTCAACGGCATTGGGATATTCGCGTCCGACCAGTATTCGTATGACGACAACATCTATCGGCTGCCCGCTTATCTCACTGATCTTAGTTCGCTGCCCGGCATCGGCCCCAATCCGTCTCGATCGGACCACATAAATACGGTGACCGCCGGAATCGATGGTCAATGGACCAGCGGGCGCCAAAATGTGACGCTCGACTTGAGCGCAAACGACAATCGCTATGACATCAATACCAATCTGGACAATGTCTCGGGAAACGGCAAGCTGGCGTGGAACTGGGATATAGGCGGTTTTCTGTCCGGACAAGTGGGAGCAATTTATAACAAGGCGTTGATCAGTTACGTCAATGCGCCCTCATATGGCCTCATCACGAATGACGCTGATTGGTATTTCGGCGCGGGGCGCTACCAGCTGGGTCCGCGATGGGGTATTTTTGGCGGCGTCATGGAGCAAGTCAGCACGCTCAGTGACCCGGCGTTGATCGGCAACGATCTGCGCGCGAAATCCGTGGCGATTGGAACCGACTTTGCAACCAGCGCCGACAACACAATCGGCGTGGAGTATCGATACACGGATGCACTTTACCCACATGAAACCACGATCGACAATGACTACCGGGAAGATGCGGTACGCGTCATTCTCGCGCGCAAGCTGACGGACAAGACGAGCATCGATGCAAGTGTCGGGTTCCTGAAGCGCGACTATTCAGCGCTGGGGATCGATTCGTTCTCCGGGGATGTTTGGAGTCTCACATTGAATTGGCAGCCAACCGAGAAACTGCAATTCAAGCTCGATGGCTGGCGAAATCTCCAAGCCTACGTAACCACGCAGTCGGACTACTTCGTGTCCACAGGCGTCAGGCTCGAACCTATCTGGGCGCCGTCCGAAAAAATCTCTTTCGATCTCGACGCAGGGTATGAAAATCAGTCCTTCATCGGAACCGGCGATGACGAGGCCGAGGAGGGCAACCGCCACGATACGATGACGACTGTCGGCGGCAGTATCAAGTACAAACCGCTGAAGTTCCTAATCGTGGAATTCGCATACGCCTATGAGCGGCATGATTCGAATGTACCTAACTTTGAATTCAATGATAATTTGCTGAGTCTTAAGGTTACCGTAAGACGCCTGCCTTAATATCCTATGGCTGGACGCTTTGATGCGCAGGCCGCAGCGCCGTCTTGGTCGGCCCCTGTAGAAAGGCCAAGCACCCTAGCGTTGCGCCGCAAAACACGGCATTTGATATCAGCGCAAACGGCGATGCGGTCACAAACGAGTCGCCAAAAATAAAGCATAGGATGATCAATCGCAGAGCGAATGTGCTTGCGTGCGTCTGCAGCAAACTATTCGAGAGGCGCACAAAGACATGAGCGACGATTAGAATCGCCAGCAGCAAGCCGAAATGACAGAGAAGAAATAGATGCATTCCATCGAGCGAACTGGCGCCCAATTGATTGAGAGTCTCGTCGGTCCACGCAGGACCCCAGTGACCAATGAGCGCTTTGTGGCCAAAGCCGCTCGGAACAATAAACGAGAATACGTGCGAGCCGATATAGCTTAGGTACTCCGCCCGAAGATCGTCGCCTTCGCCAAGACCCTTGCCCTGCAGCATGTCAAACAGGTTATTCAGCTTAGTGACCCCTTGTTCGACTGCGCCCTCGCTCGAATTGAAATTCTCGATGATGGCGTTCGCGAGCAGGCCGCTCGAAAGGACCGCAATTAGGAAGAACGCACCGATGATGTAGGCGTTTCGGCGGGATTGTGCGTCGCGCGCAGTGATGTCGCGAAAGAAATTCCTGGCTAGGATCAACAGGAAAATGACCGGCACGAACATCAGCGAACGATAGAAGGAAGTTGCCGCAATAAAAAGCGACAGCGCAAATCCTAAGATACCTAGATAGGGCTTCTTCTCATAAATGGCAGCGACGGCGAGTAGGAAGCACCCGTAGGACGGGTAGTAATTTTTGACGCCGCCATCATCATCTGGATAGAACCGGTAATAGATCGCGCTGCTCACGAGCGACACGATCACCATGATGATCGCGCTATAGATTGCATTGACTCTTACCTTTTCGTCCGTGGAGCTGCATAGGAAAAAGAAGCCGAATATAATGCAGGCACAACGAAGATCGGTGAACGATGCAATTACATTCCAATCGGTCGTCATCGCGCCGAGAATGAACAGCAGGAAAAGGCCGACAAAAGACAATGCCTTCAGACCGCTAAACAGCTCCTTTCGAACAGCAGCCGCGGACTTGATGAACAACAGATAGAACACCACGGCAGGCAGCAAAATGGCATCGCCGACGAAAAGATCGGAAACCGTGAGCAGCTTGTTGGTTCCGTAGGGACTTGTGAATAGGAATCCGGCCGCGAACAGCAGGCCGATTTGAAACAACGATAGCGAGCGGAACCAGCGAAATACGTCCGACCCACCGACGCCAAACGGTGTCGCAAGAGAGGCTGAGGACTCGTCAGGCGCAGCGTTCCCGATTCCAATCGGAAGCGCTGCTTTCTGCGTGGTTTTGCCCTTGGCGGATGCTGACACGAGGCGTGGCCTATTGAACGAACAGCGCAAATAGTACTGTTTTTGAGGGTCGGGCTGGGGAAATTTACGCGTTTCGATGCCGCGGACCTGTCCGTTATCGGGACCGCGGCGATGCTGCACAGCACGCCAGCAGGCCTCGCAGGGCGCCCCATGGGATAACTTGGAGCGATTTTCGAGCTTGTGCAATGTAAAAAATTCACCGGCCTCGGCACGCGCGCTGCGGCGGCCTTGATGCATTTGACCTAAGCACCCAATGCCTGGATGCTTAATGCCATTTAACATCTGCAGTGGGAGACAGCCATGATTGCGACGCGCGAGTATGGAACGCGATTTCTGATTGGCTTGTGTCTGACGGTTCCCTCTTGGCCGCATGCCGCACAATTGAGCATCGATTCGAATAAACCCGGCAGCAGCACCTACGTGCAGGGTGAGCGGATCGAGGTACGCTTTCACGTCGACGGAGCGATTCAAGGCGCCGCGCCGTCGCTTAGCTACAAAGTCATGGATGAGAACGGCACCGCAATATTGCCGGATCGGCAGCAACAATTTGCTGTTGACGCGCGCGGCAGCGGGGATTTCGCCGTGGTGCTGCCCTCTGATCGATTGGGATACTACGCCGTGGTCGCGACACTGAGTGATGGTACGGCTATTCCGGCACTCGGGACTCGGCCGATGGGTCTATTTTCATACGCGGTTGTCCTAGACCCCGCGGCGCGGCCCGACTATGGTGATCAGCAATCTCGATTCGGTCTGCAGGGCGGCTTCAACAAGGATGTCAACGTCATTCCCTTGTTGGGCGTTCGTTACGTTTTTCAACAGGCGGCGGAATGGTCTACAGCGGAGAGCAACGCTCCCGGGCAGTTGAAAAAGAGCGACGACAACGCCCGGGCCGCCGGAGCCTCTACGCTGCGGAATAAAAGCGATCTCGAAAAAATTACCTACAACGGGCAAAAGTGGCAGACCTATGTGATCGCCATGCTCACCCAGGGTAAGCTTCCAAAATGGGCGCTTGACCCGGCCTCGGCGGGAAAGGTTGGGGGCGGGGTGAACTTCAGCGCGATCCCTGCGGACAAGAGACAGGACTTTGTGGCGTTCGCGGCCGAGCACGCTCAAGAAGTGGCGTTCGATTATCCCAATCAAATGACCCATTACTATCAAGTGACGTGGGAGCCGATGTACCCCGACGGCTACGGCGGCTCCAGCGAACAACTTGTCGACATCTACAAACTATCCTACGACGCGCTTCATAAGAACGACGCTCGGGCGAAAGTCGCCGGACCCACGATTGTGCTTTACAAGGCCTCCGAACAGCAGCTTAGGGAGCTTCTGAACGCAGGATTTGCCAACTATATCGACGTGTTTTCCCTGCATTCCTACGAGGAGAATGACAAATGGCCCTTGGAGCTGAGCGGATTCACAGAGGACCTTCGGCGGCAGATTTCGCTCGTCAGGGAGGCCGCCCATAAGCAAATACCATTTATTTCAACAGAGCATGGCTTTCAGACTACCAAGTATGGTCTGCTCAACCAGGCGCTGGCCAACATACGAAGCTCGGTGATATTGCTGGGAGAGGGAGCCCAAATCGTGGTGAATTTCTATGTCGCGGATTTCTGGAACAAGAATCCGCAAGATGGCGGACAGACCTGGGGATTTTACTGGAACCTAAATCCCGCGATGGAGTACGGGTCCAACAAACTGGGGCCGAAACCTGCGGTTCCAGCGTATGCTGCGATGACGTATTTTCTCGACGGAACGCAATCGCAGGGTGCGATCAAGACTTTGTCGGGATCGCAATTGGGCTATCGGTTTGCGCGGTCTGATGCACAGATTTTCGTACTCTGGGACTATTTGGCCGATTCGAGAGTGGCCGTAAGCGGCGGAAACGAGCAAATCAGAGTTTGCGATTGGATGGGTAACTGCCGCCAACAGCCGCCGCACAGCTCCACCACCCTGCAGTTGGGCACTAGGCCCATCTATGTGCTTGGCAAGAACCTGTCGGTGGGCGGGCAATAGCGCGGCGCAATGGCCTTGACCTAGTAGCCCTCCGGAGCTCTCACTTCGGCGCTGATCGCGGCAATATTCGAAGACAGTACATAGACGGGCATCTCAGTTAAAGTCAGTTGAAGTATTCCGTTCGAATAGCTCTGCGTGCTGGCCTCTCCCATCGCGTCGATCACGGTCACAGAGCCGGAAGAGTCGGCTGCGTCGACTGCAAATCCATACGGGACACTGGCGTTAAACGCTGCATCGTGTGCCCAGAGCGCGGTGAGCGCGTGCGTACCGTCGCCATACTGGAAGGAGTAACCGTAGGATGAATTGGGCATTTCGGTCAATGCACCCAGTGTCGTGGTTTTGTCGAGCAGCCGCGTCATCGTCGCCGCCGCCATGGCCGCGGGCTTTGGGCTGATTTGCGGCGAGCCAAAATCCGCGGTCGACATGGCCAGGTTGAAATAAAGGCCGAATCCAATCTCGGTCGAGTAGTCGGCAGAGTAAAACAAGAATGACGCGTCGGCGCCTTCGCCCAGCAGGATCAAATGGGTTCGTACCACCGTCTCCGCGTGCTGCCGCAGCGCGTCCGCTGTCGGAAACGTGGCCGTATAGCGCGAGCCCGGCGGATAGGCGATACCGGTCTCGGTCACCAGCAATTTGGTTTTCGCCGGAAGCAGCGTGGCCATGGTATGGCGCAATTCCTGCATTTGCTGCGGCAAGCCAAAAGCCTCCGGCGGATTGGACGAGTAAGGACCGCCCGCGCTGGGGTAGCCGTGAATTGAGACGGCATCGAGATATTGGGAGAGCCCAAGCGGTGCTAACCTGCTCAGCCACGAAACGGAGGCTTTCAACGTCGAGGTTGCGGGACCGATCACGGCCGCCGCTGAGTCAGTCGAATGCACGCCGTGCCACGCAGCTTTATACAGAGCGACGAATTCGGCGTCGGTGCCCCTCCACTTGTCGACATTGCCCGTGTCGGGCTCCCAGGTTACCTGGTAGTAGTTTACGTGTTGAGAGGGAATATATTCCTTGGAGAGCCGCGCGTTCGCCAGTGCCACCTGGCTCGCAAAATTCTGAAACTCGCCGTATGACTTCGGCGCATAGGAGCCGATGTCAGAGGTTGACGGGGCGCTGCTGGCCCACGAGGGAATGCCGTCCAGGCGAACCATACGGTCGAGATTTCCCTGCTCAAAGCCCAAGTCCAGCACCGTTGAGGCGGGATTATATTGACCGGCATAATCGGGCTCCAGCTGGCTCCAGCTGCCGGAATCGATGGCCATGCTGCTTCCCAGATTTTGATTAACCGGCTGTAGCCCGCTGCCGACGTCAAGTTTGCCGCTATCCACGTAGTTGGTACCCTGCAATCCAAACCAGTGGCTCTTCAGCGAGGTCGCCGATGGCGCGGGCAGCAACGCCGAGAAGTCCGGCAGAACGCCAAAACTGGCGAATCCCTGTGGCCGGCTGCCCTTCCGCGGCAATACGGCACCGGACTTTTTCAGATCGGCGGTGACGGTGAAGTATCCCGGCAAATTCGCAGTGCAGGGAAGCTGTGCGGAACTGGACCCCGTCGCGACGGGCACGGTTCCAGTGGCCACAGCGGCGCCCGCAAAATTCACTATTTGCCACGCGAGGCTGTCGGTCTGCGATGAATGAATGTCGAAGGTGACGGAGAACTTTGAGCCGATTGCAAAGGTCCGTGTCAAGTCGTCTCCGCTCACATTGGCATCGATAGTCGAGGCGACGCCAAGTTTAGAATTGATCGTCACCACCGAAGCGCCGCAACTCAGTGCCGCCGAGGAAGCGGCAGCGTTGGCCGCCGTCGCGGTCCCCGCGCTGGGAGTGCTTACCGTCGCTGTGCGAGAGCTGTTGCCGGTCGAATTAGCGGTCGCCGAATGGGAGCTCGAGCTCGAGCTCGAGCCGGTGTCCGATGAGTTGTCGTGGCAGGCAGCGAGCGCGTAGGCCGCGACGCAAATGATCATTGCGAAAAGAGTGATACGTTGATGCATGCGGCGCAGTATGCCGATCGAGATAATGCTTCGCAGCCTGTCTCTGTATCGATACATCACTCATGAAGCACCGATGCCGAGCGCGAGGAATACGAGGCCGCGTACGCACTTCAAAATATGAGACTCAGATCACAATCTAGCGAGCGCCCTGTGCATCATTCGCGGCAGCAGCCAAACCGGCAAAGCAACGCTCGCCGCAAGATACGCAACCGCCATGCCGACAGGGCCGAACGAGGGAGAGAGAAGCGCGCCGAAAATTAGCATCAGAAGGTTTTCCGCGAGCACGATCACTGCGATTTTCCAAATACCGCTCATGCCCATCATCGTCACATAGAACAGATGGGTCCAGATGTTGGCGATAAAGTAGGCGGCGAAGATAGGGAACAACAGAGGATAGCCGCCTGCATTGATATGCATGACTCTCTGGAAGATCCACTGCCCGGCAACCGCCAGCACAAGCGCCAGCGTGCAAGAATAGACAGCCAGCAATCGCCGAATTTTGATGTAGGCACGCCTGATCCATGCCACGTCTTTATGAACGATTGCGTCGATAAAGGCCGGCCAGAGCGGCTGCGTCAGCATTGCCACGACGGCCCCGGCGAGCGACACGCTTTTGTACACAATTGCGAAAAGGTTGGTTCCCTCGGTTGTGCTGAATCTGGCCAGCAGATAGGTGCCGCCGTTCTGTTCCAGCACGCCGCCGATCTGCATCAACCAAAAGGCTAAACCAACGCTGAACAGCTTGGCGTATAGGCCACGACCGCTGTGGGTTAGTTTGCTCAGCAGATACGGACGACGCAGAAATAGAATGCCCAAATTGACGACCCGCGACAACGTCGGCAAACCGTACAGCGCGAGAATAACGCCGCTGATCGATGGAGCGAAATGGCAGACCGCGAACAATGCTCCGATACTCAAGATGTTGGAGAACATTGCGCCGATATTCGTCAGCCCCTGCTCTTGATAGCCGGCTAGTGCGGAGTCGACCACCCCGAAAACGATCTGTGCCATCAATACGACGACGCAGGTGTTGACCACGTGAATGATCTCGATCCGGTCGGCGGCAAATCCGGCACCGAACAGAGCCGCCGGCGCAATGAAATGGCTGGCAATCAATATCGCGCCGCCGCCAAGGAGGGCTGCTGCGCTGACCAAACGAAACGCCGCGCTTAGCAAAGAGGCCTCGTACTCGCGTTCTCCTTTTGCATGGGCATTCGCAATGCCCTGAGTCAGCCCGGGCCCCGCACCCATTTGCGTGATGGCGAGGGTCGCCAGCGCCGCGGACAGCAGCAAATAGAGCTCGTAACGATGCTGTCCGAGGGCGTGGTATACCAACGGGATCGCGATCGCCTGCAATCCCAGGCCAAAGACTTTGCTCAAGCCGGAGGTGACGATGGCCAAACGCAGCAGGGAACTGCGCCGTGCCGCGGGTTCGTGCGGATTCTTCCTGAAAATAGCTTCGAGGTTCACTGTAGGTCAGGACGCAGGTGAGTGTCGCGACCGCATGAACTGTTCGATTACAAGTTTTTGCATCGCCGCGGGCTCATGTTCGGAAAAAGCGCTGATTCCGTGCCGACCCATCGATTCGAAGTCTTGCGGGTGTCGCGTCAGGTGGTTCAGTGCGGCGACAATTGTTGCGCGGCTGTCGACATCGACGACAACGCCCAAATCATGCTGTTGAGTCCAGTATCCGATCAGTCCGCCGGCGGTTGCAATCACCGGCAGGCCATGCCGGCCCGCGAGCACCATGATGCCGCTCATGAGATAGAAATTCTGGTAGCCGACCCACATGCAGTCAGCTGCCGCGAGAACCGTACGCTCTCCCTCATCGTCGACGAAGCCTTCCAGGCGGTGTATGCGGCCCTGCGCCGCCAGGCTGAGGTAGGCCGGCGATTTCAACATGAGATGTGAGTTCTCATGCCTGCCGGCAAGCAGCACATGCAGTTGATCGTCGCAGGCGGGATCTGCCGCAGCGTCCAAAAGATTGAAGACGCCTTTGCGGGCCGCGATCTCTCCGTACAGCAGGATGACCCGGGCACTCAGCGAAATATCGAGCCCTCGTCGGGCATCAAGCTTGGAAGGTAAGTGGGCGTGGCGAAGAGCGGGATCTGGTAAGTACTCGATCCTTTTGTAGTGCGGCGCGCGTTGTCGAGCCGCGAACGTGGCCAGCGTCGGGTCTATGGTCAAAACGGCGGTCATGGAGGATTGACGAAGAATGCGCTCAAACAGATACCGGCGAACGCCACTGAGCCTTTGCTGAGGTGCTCTGATGCCCATTTCGCCAAAATGAAACATCGTGCGCATCGTAATGGCGAGCCATGGAGTAGCCGCAAAGGGCGCTTTTGGCAGGGACAGTCCCAGCAGACAATCGTCGAGGAACGGGACGACGACGAATTCGATTTGCATCCTTCTGGCCAGATATCTATAGGCATCACGATACAGCTTGCCGATGGTCCAGCTGCCGCGGATAAGATTGGCAGCGGTGAAGTCCTTGTGGAGCACCGCAAAGTCCGGCGCCTTGATTTCATGGGCGGTAAAGCGATGCGCGAGCGGACGGATCTCTGCGTGAGAGAACATCTCCTTGCGCGATGCTAAAATGATGTTCGTGAACTTGGAAAGATCAGATTCAAGAAGTCTCCGGATATAGGTCGGGTGATGGCCGGCAACGCTGAGGTCGAGTAACAGCAGGTACTTATTGGTGCCGTCGATAGGTTGGCTCATTCGATTCAGATTAGCAGCCTATCGCCAAGGAATACACGTGCCAGCTTGTTCCTTATCCCCTTCAGAACCGCGTGACGCCTCGATGGTACGTACTGCACGCCCATCGAACCGGACAGGCCTCTGATTAAAGGTACGACTGGCGATACATAATCCTTAAGCGCGGTTTTGCTCAAGGCCTGTAAGTAGGCGGTTTCCAGGTCCATGCCATTGCCCTCGTCGACTTGGAGATAAGCTTCGCGAAGTAGCCTGCAAAACTCATGCTTGCGCGCTACGTAGTATCGGGTGTCAAGCCTGATCGGCAGCAGCCTACCGTAGTAATCGAAAGCGAATGGACCGCGGCGTGCACCGACAAAGGCGTGATGGTTCTCAACCCAGAGTTTTGCCGTGCATTTGCAAAATACATCTGCGTCGGCAAGATAGGCGCTGTTTGTGAGCGCATAACTTATAATTTCGCCCTCACCGCGTCCTTTGCCAAACGCCCGAACTTGGGCGAAGTCATTGCGAAAGCTGAGAAATTCGACGTTTTCGGCGAGCGTCGGCTGCTCTGCGATCTGCTCTGCCAAATCCACGCCCGAGCCGTCGCACAGCACGATCCTGGAGTTTGGACTCAGCTGCCGCCACTTCTGGACGGCATACAGCGTCCACTTGGTCCGCTCAGCGATATCCGTCACTTTGGTCCGATCCGCAACCACGCCGATCGCCGAGGTGATGAGTATGGGTAATTCCGCTGGCATTGCACGGAGTGTACTTCCAGTGGGTGGCAGAACACGAACCAAATGAGCGTGGACAAGAGCTGGGCGCCATCGGATCATGGCAGCCAGTACCTATTTTTGCGGAGCCTTACCATAAAACTTTTGCACGTCTTGCCGAGCATAAGCCCGTCGGAAGGAGGTACGAGCGAAGCGGTGCGGCAGATGAGCGCGGAGCTGCAAGTGCTTGGTCATGACGTCGAAGTCATGACACTGGACGATCCAGACGCGAAGTTTCTCGCGGGAATGCGCCTACCCGTCCACGCCCTGGGTCCGACGCGCGGCTTCTACGGCTACGGCGCGAAGGTCGTGCCGTGGCTGCGAGAGAACGCCAGGCGCTACGACGCGGTTATCGTCAACGGCTTGTGGCGCTATCACGCGTTGGCCACTTGGCGCGCGCTGCGCGCCACCCCGGTGCCTTACTATGTTTACCCGCATGGCATGCTGGATCCTTGGTTTAAATCGACCTATCCCCTCAAGCATCTTAAAAAGTGGCTGTATTGGCCCTGGGCTGACTATCGTGTCTTGCGCGACGCCCGTGCGGTACTGTTCACCAGCGAGGAGGAACGGCTGGGATCGCGGCAGTCTTTCTGGTTATATCGCGCACGTGAACGGGTGGTCGCGTTCGGCACCAGCGCCCCGCCCGCGGATGACGGAACGCAGCGCCAGCAGTTCTTTGCGGCGTATCCGCGTCTGCGAGACCAGCGGCTTTTGCTGTTTCTCGGGCGCATCCACATCAAAAAGGGCTGTGATTTGTTGCTGCGCGCCTTTGCCGCCAGCGCCGCCGCCGATTCATCACTGCATCTGGTGATGGCGGGGCCGGATCCAACGGCGTGGGCGGCAGCGCTCAAGGACTTGGCGCTGGGGCTGGGAATGGCCGAACGCATCACTTGGCCCGGATTGCTGAGCGATGGGATGAAGTGGGGCGCCTTCTATGCCGCCGAGGCATTTGTGCTGCCCTCGCACCAGGAGAATTTCGGCATTGCCGTTGCCGAGGCTCTGGGCTGCGGAGTGCCGGTGCTCATCTCTAACAAGATCAATATCTGGCGCGAAATCGAATCGGCAGGTGCCGGACTCATCGAAACGGACGATGAGGCGGGTACGCAAAAACTGCTGGCTCGGTGGTTGGCGTTGAGTCCGGCCGATCGGCAGCGCATGTCGCTGTGTGCGCGCGAGCTATTTAATCGGCAGTTCACCGTGAGGGCCATGGCGCAGGGATTGGTCAGTGCAATCGAAAACGGCGGCGTGAGGGCACTGCCTTCATAGTCGCGGCCGCAATGCGCGCGCCGGGGAGCCGGTGCACACCATCATCGGCGGCAGATTGCCGAAAACCGAACTTCGCGAACCGACGACCGCACCTCTGCCGATGGTAACGCCGGGTGCGACAAACACATCCGCAGCGAGCCACGCCTCGTCCTCGATCACGATCGGTTTTGCATAGATATCGAAGTTCGGGCTGCGGTAGTCGTGCGTGGCAGCACATAGATAGCTCTTTTGAGAGACCACGACATTGTTGCCTATCGTGATGTCACCCAAGCTGTAAACGACAACGTCATCGCCAATCCACGAATGATCCCCAAGGCTGACCTTCCAGGGATAGGTGAACGTCGCGCTCGGCCGGATGATTGCTCCCTCGCCGATTTTCGCGCCGAACATTCGCAGCAGCCCGCGCCGAAATGCATACAGTGCTTGGGGAGAGCCGCGAAATAAGGTGGCCTGCACCAACCACCAGAGCTGGACGATCAGCGCAGATCTGCCGCGAAAATTCTTCGGCAGCGTAAAACGCTTCAGATTCTGCACAGAAGGCAGCGGATCGCTCTGCATTGTTTTATCCTGGTGGTCGCGCTGAAAGCATAACGGATTTCTCACCGCAGCCGCAGTCGTTCGCCGTACCCGGTCAGTTCCAAATAGCCGCGGCCCACCAGGCGGCGCTCCTCGTAGGCGCGCACGGCACCTTCCCAATAAATGGCGCCCGTCGATAAGCGCGTATCGTTTTCCTGATCATCCAGCAGCGGCTGCAGATCGAATTGACGTCCGGCGGCGCGCACCGACCACTCCACGGGGTAGCCGACGCCTGTTCGCGGTGAAACCCAGCGTCGCCCCGGGTGAAACACGATGTCGGCCGGCTGCAGGATCTGCGACTTTCCATCAGCGCTGCGATAGGTGCCACCGGCCCAGCGCTGCTCCTGATCGGTTCCGCGAATGCGGAATGCCATGAGCGCGGCGCCATCATCCAAGTTGATGCCGATCCAATCCCAGCCAACCGCTTCTGCGTCCAGGTACTCGCTGGACCATTCATGGTCGAACCAAGCCTCACCGCTGACCTGGTTTTTCGCTCCGCGGCGCGCGATCGATCCCGCCACGCGCATATGCGGCAGGCTGTAGTAATAGCTCGCGGCCTGCGGCTGCGGACCCTTGCGGCTGACACCGCCCTCGCCGTTGATCAGCGCGGCCTGGGTTGCCGATAAGCTCAAGTCGAGCGAGAAATCCTCTGCATCGATCTTTGCCGCATACACCTCATTCTCACGCTTCAGCGACCAGCGCTCGATCCACACGTGGGTGTCGCCCTCATCGGCGCCGGCCAGCCCCAATCCTGCCCGTCGGATGCGCTGGTCCTGCCACAGTTGGCCGCGCTTGACGTCGCTGAGGGCACAATGAGCAATGAGCACCTGATGCGGCGTGAAGGTGCTGGGATTTTGATCATCGATATCCGGTCTAGTGCGGAAAAATGTAATTTGAAAACCGAGCGATTCGCCGCGCTCGGTGGTCAACCAGCCGGTGACGTACCACCACTCGGTGCGAAACGTGGGATGGTTGCCAAGATCCTGGGGAAAAATTAAGGGTCTACCGACGGTCACCTGGCCGTAAGGGGACTGGGCCGCGCTCGGCGGGCCAGTCAGGCAACTGAGCACCAAGGCCGCGCATGTCCAACGCTGCAGCGTCCCCACGCTCACCAGTCCTCGCGGACGGCATTGACCGCGTCTTGGCTGAGCGCGGCGCGGCCGCTCCAGATCGCCGTGAGCGCCGCAGCGCCGATCAAGAGGATGCTGAGAAATACCAATTGCCACCCGGGGATGGCCAGATCGATACTCCAATTGAAGGACTGGCGATTGATGACATAGACCAGCACCAAGCTTAATGCAATGCCGAGTATCAGCCCGTACAGCACGCCGAAGGCGCTGGTGAGAATTCCCTCCTGCGCTAATAGGGCGATCACTTGTTTGCGCAGCATGCCGACGTGACGCAGCATGCCGAATTCTGCGCGGCGGGCGAGGGCGGTGGCGCTGGCTGCGAAGCTCACGCCCATCAATCCGATAACGACCGCGATGACCTCCAGCGCATACGTGATGGCAAATGCGCGGTCAAATATCTTCAGTGAGCGCTCGTGCAACGCCGCGGTGGTGGTGATCTCGAGCGAATCCGCGCCGGCCGCGTGGCCGCGCAGCGCGGCTTGCACTGCCGCAGCGTCCGCCCCGCCGGTCAGCCAGACAGAGCCCTCATTGGCGCTCGCATCGCCGGTCGCGGCCCGGTACGTGGGCAGCGAAATCACCACGGAACCGGATAAGCGGGCGTAATCGCGCCATACGCCGGCGACGATGAACGGTTCGATGCGCCCCGCCAAGGGAAGCGCCAATCGATCCCCTATCTTGTAGCCGTACAGGTCTTGCAGCGCTTCGGATATCCATGCGGGCGGCGGGTTTGCACCGGCGGCGGGCGCCGCAGCTTGCAGCAGCGGCAATTCGGCCGCCGCCTGCGAATTGCTCGCGCCGCGGGCGATCAGGGTCACCGGCGCGCGCGCAGGGTCTAGCAGTAGCTGCCGGGTGCGCCGAAACTCAATGCGAGACACGCCAGGCACGGCCTCGAGCCGGCGCTGATCATCGGCGGACCAGAATGCCGTGTCGTTGCCCAACGGCTCGCGCATCTGCAGATCCGCCGGCAGCAGCCTACCCAACCAATGATCGAATGAGACGCGAAACGAATACACCATGATGGCCATGGCTACCATGAGACTGAAGCTCACGATGATTGAGGACAAGCTCAGTGCCGACAAATCCACATTCTCGCGCAGTTGAGCCACGGCGGTATCGAGGACGATGCGATGCGTGCGGGGCGCCAGATTCAAGACCCGCATCGTCACCGCGGGGACCAACAAGACTGCGCCGAACAACAGGGTCGCGATTGCGCCATAGCCGAATAGTGGCAATCCGCCGATGGAGGGCAGCCAGGCAAGCGCCGAACCGACCAGCAACAAGGCCACTCCCAGTCGCCAGCCCGTGCGTGCGGCGCCGGCGTAGCCGCCATTGCCCCCCTTCAGTGCGCGGGCCGGCGGTTGGCGGGCGGCGTTGCGCGCCGGTACCCAGGCGCCAATGCCGGCCACCAGCACGCCCACGACGAAGAAGCCGAGCACGGGCAGCGGTGCGGCGTTCAACGTGACGCCTACGGCGCGCAGTTGTGCATTGCCCAGGTCCGCCGTGAGCAAGCGCAACAGGGCGGTTGCAATCAGCAGGCCGAGAATCACGCCGAGAAGAGAACCGGCGGCGCCGAGTGCCACCCCTTCGCCGAGCAGAGCGCGCCGCAACTGGCGGCGCGTCACGCCGAGCGCGCGCAACAGTCCCAGGGAGCGGCGCCTGCGCAGCACCGACTGCGATTGCGTGGAAAAAACCAGGAAGGCGCCGGTAAACAAGGCGACCAGCGCCAGCATATTCAGATTGACTCGATAGGCTCGGGTTACGGTGACGGCCCGATCCCGCTCAACCTGCGGCGCGACGGCCAGCACGCCCGCCGGCAAGTCTCTGCTTAACCTACGGCGAAAGTCTTCCAAGTCGGTGCCCGGCGCCAGGCGCAGATCGACGCGATTCAAGCGGCCGAGCGCATTGAAGGCAAACTGCGCGGCGGCAATGTCCATCAATCCCAAGGACTGCGAGAAGCTTTCCTGCGGCAAGATACCGATGACGTGCAGGGATTTCGTCGCGCTGCCCACCATGACGGGAAGCAAATCACCGTGCCGCAAACCCAGCTCCGAAGCGGCGCTGTAGCTTAAGTAAATGCTATCGGGCTGGAGCAGCTGGAACGCGCCCGATCCCAGCGCGCCGATGAGCGCCGGCTGCAGGGAAGCTGCGCGAAAAGGGTCCAGACCCAGCACCTTGAGCGTATCGCGGCGCCCCACGACCGCGACATCCAATTCAAGCACCGGACTTGCGGCGCTCACCGAGGGATTGCCGGCCAAGCCGACGAACAGTTGTTCCGCGAAGCCCTCGTGAGGCCCGCGAATCACGATGTCGGCTTCCCCGACCAAGCGTTTTGTCGCGAGCCCAAACTCATTGAGCGCCGAGGTATTGACCAGGTATACCGATGCGCCCAGCGCCACTCCCAATGCGATTGCGATCACCGTGATCGCGAGCCGCATCGGCTGCTCGCGCAACTGCGCGCGCAGCAACATGCGCCAAATCTTGAATGAACCGGACGCCGCGCTCACCGCGGCTCTTCGGCATGTAAACCGCGGGCATCCAGCACCAGAATTCGGTCGGCGGTTTCAGCCGCGGTGCGCGAATGCGTAATCAAAATGCCGGCGCCGGCGTTCGCTTTGATTTGTGCGCGCAGCAACGCCAGGGTTTGCGCCGCGCTGCGCGGATCCAGATTGCCGGTCGGTTCATCCGCAAGCAGCAAGCGGGGGCGATGCACCAGCGCGCGTGCAATGGCGACGCGCTGCACTTCTCCGCCGGACAGTGCGCGCGCCTGGCGCGCGGCGAGCGGCAGCAGGCCCACGGCCGTCAACATCTCGCGCGTGCGATGCCCGCGTTCGGGCTCGATGACGCCCAACAAATCGAGCGGCAGCGCGACATTCTCCTCGACGCTCAGATAGGGCAGGACGTGAAAGGCTTGAAAGACAAAGCCGACGGCGCGACGGCGCAGCAGCGTGGCGTCGTCGTCGTCCAAAGTCGTCAGATCAATGCCCTCGAGCAGCACCTGGCCGCTGTCAGGCTTGTCGAGTCCGGCCAGCAGGTTGAGCAGCGTCGATTTGCCGACGCCAGACTCTCCCATCACGGCCAGATATTCGCCTTGCCGAAGTTCCAATCCGATGCCCTCGAAGATCGCCGGGCCATCTTTCGAAAAGCGTCTGCCAAGATCCTTCAGCCGCAGAACAACGTCAGCCATCGGGCCCTGCGGCAGGGCCGAGGCTCAAGTCCCTCAAGCGGCGTCGACCCCGATCACGGCCTTGACCTCCAAGAAGTCGCGCAAGCCGAATTCGCCCCACTCGCGACCGTTGCCTGACATTTTGAAGCCGCCGAAAGGCGTGTTCATGCCGCCCGAAGCGCCATTTAACGTCACCTGACCGGCCCGGATTCGCCCGCCGACGCGTCGCGCGTGCAAATTGTCGGAAGACCACACGTAGGCCGCCAACCCATACGGCGTATCGTTCGCGATCTGAACGGCCTGCTCCTCGTTCTCATAGGGGAGGATGCACAGCACCGGTCCGAAAATTTCCTCGCGAGCGATGGTCATGTCGTTGCGCACATTGGAGAATATCGTCGGCTTGACGAAGTAACCCTTGGCAAGACCGTCAGGCCGTCCGGCGCCGCCGATGACGACCTTCGCGCCCTCGGCAATACCCTTCGCGATATAGCCTTCGACCCGATCGAATTGCAGCTTTGACACCACCGGTCCGATCGCGGTTTTCTCGGACGTCGGGTCGCCGACCACCACGCCTTCAGCCACCCGCTTGGCGATGGCTTCCACCTCGGCCAATTTTGCCGCCGGCACCAACATGCGAGTCGGCGCATTGCACGACTGACCGGAATTCTGGAACACGTGCAGCACGCTTTGCTTTACCGCGCGCTCGAAGTCCGCATCGTCCAGCAGTACGTTCGGCGACTTGCCGCCAAGCTCCTGGTGAACGCGCTTGACCGACGCGGCGGCATTCTTCGCCACTTCAGTGCCTGCACGGGTGGATCCGGTGAAGGACACCATGTCGATTTCGCGGTGAGATGACAATGGCGCGCCCACGTTGATGCCATCGCCGTTGACGAGATTGAATACGCCGGCCGGGACGCCCGCCTCATGCATGATCTTCGCCCAGATGATGGCGCTAAAGGGGGAGTATTCGGACGGCTTCAATACCATGGTGCATCCGGCGGCGAGCGCCGGCACCACTTTGGCCGCGACTTGATTGATCGGCCAATTCCACGGGGTGATCAGCGCGCACACGCCCACCGGTTCTTGAACCAGTCGAACCGTGCCGCGCAGCTCTTCGAACTTGAAGTTCTTCAGCACATCGATCATCGCGGTGATGTGCCCGACGCCGATCCAGGTTTGCGCGCCTTTCGCCAATGTCACCGGCGCTCCCATTTCGATCGAAATCGCCTCTGCAATTTCGTCGTAATGCGCCTTGTAGGCCACCAGGATTCGCTCCATGAGTGCCAGGCGCTCGGTCGGCGAAGTGCGCGAATAGCTATCGAAGGCGCGGCGAGCTGCCATGACGGCGCGGTCCACGTCCTTGGCACCCCCCATGGAAATAACCCCGGCCACTTCCTCGGTGGCGGGATTGATTACTTTCAGTTCCTTGGCCTCGATCGGGTTGACCCAGGCGCCATCAATGTAGAATTGCCGATTGTCATATGTCATGCACAGCCCCTTCGAAAATCATGTTGCTTCGTTGGCGATATTCTACCCGCTGGCCGGGCCGGGTGCAGGCGGATCGGGACTGAATTGCTGTCTGCGGCTGCCGACTTTTGACCGCGCCGGCAAGCACCCTCATGATTTCACGCAAGTTTTGGGGCCTTGGTTCTCATTCTGCCGTTTGCATAATTGCTAGTCTGCGGGCTATGCGAAAACTCCGAAATCCGCTCGTGATGCTGGGCGTTGCCTGCGCCTTGGGTCTGATCCTGGGGCAGTCCTGGGCTGCAGTGGCCGAGTGGAACCCGGTGGGCGGGCACGAGGTCTCGATCGGCCCGCAGGCGAATCGTCTGATCGTCGGTTTCCGCGCGACCGGCGAGAACGCCAAGATTCAGATGATCCAGCAGCGCTCGCAGGCGCGAGTCGTCAAAATCGTCCAGGCGCAGACCTCCGAGGCGGACGTGCGCGGTTTGGCTGAGCGCGTTGGCATCGCTCTGGCGGGATCGCGGCAGCTCACGCCGAGCATGCATGTCGTATTTCTCTCCAAGACCCTGTACGGCGCGGATGCACTCGCCGCGCTCGCGCAGCTGCGGGCTGATCCTCGCGTGGCATTTGCGGACATCGACCAACGCCGCTATGCGCATGCCGTGACCATCCCGCCGGATGATCCATTGTTCATGCCGACACCCAATGCCGCCGAACCCGCCAGTGGGCAGTGGTACATGAACACACCCAGTGCCGCACCGGTTACCGTGCAGGGCGTTCAGACCCTGGACCTGTCCGCCACGGACGCCGTATCGGCGTGGGGCATTACCCAGGGCAGCAGCGGCACCGTCATCGCGGATGTGGATAACGGCATCCTCTTCGATCATCCGGATTTGCTGAGGGCCGGCGACGGGGGTCGGCTCCTGCCGGGCTACGATTTCGTCGGGCAGGATTACTCGACCAGCGGAGAGGCCTTGGGGACCTTCTTGGTCGCCAACGACGGTGACGGTTGGGATCCGGACCCCTCGGATCCGGGCGATTGGATCAACGCCACCGATCAGCTGAACACGGACCTCTTTCCCAGCGCCAGCTGCCCCGCCCAGGCCAGCTCATGGCATGGGACGCGGGTGGTGGGAGTGATGGGCGCCCTGACCAACAATGCGACCGGCATCGCTGGGATGACCTGGTATCCCTACATTCTACCGGTGCGCGCGCTGGGCAAATGCGGCGGCTACGACTCGGACATCGTCGTGGCCATGCAGTGGGCGGCGGGCCTGCCGGTGACGGGCGTGCCCGTCAATCCGTATCCTGCGGATATCATCAACATGAGCTTGGGCGGAAGCGGCAGCTGTCCGAGCGTCTATACCAGCGTCTTGCAGAACTTGAGCGCCCTGAATGTGCTGGTGGTCGCCTCGGCCGGCAATCAGAGCGGCCCGGTTGATGCCCCGGGCAATTGTGCCGGCGTGCTGGCGGTGGCAGGCCTGCGCAATGTCGGCACGAAAGTGGGATATAGCAGTTTGGGCCCCGAAGTGGGCGTCAGCGCGCCGGCCGGCAATTGTGTCAACACCTCCGGTGCGTGTCTGCGCGCCATCGATACCACGACCAACGCCGGAGCCACCACCCCGACCGAAGACACCTATACCAATCAGGCGAATCCTAATCTCGGCACGAGTTTCTCAGCACCCATCGTGTCGGGGATCGCTGCGCTCATGCGTGCGGTGAATGCGAACTTGACGCCGGCACAGTTGATTGCGCGTATCGAGTCGAGCGCCACGCCGTTTCCACCGGCAGGCGCTACACCCGTGTGCTCGGTGAGCAACTCCTCGTCGGTGGAGTGTGCCTGCACGACGGGCACCTGCGGCGCAGGCATGGTCAATGCCTTCAGTGCCGTCAAGGCCGCGCTCAATCCCATTGCGGCGGTGTCGATTCCTTCAGGGTTCAGCGGCGGCGCTGGAACCTTCGATGGCAGCGGCAGCGTGGCGGCCTGTAACCTGGCCACGAATGCTACCGGCGTATTGACCTATGCGTGGAGTGCAACGGGATTGGTCCATGTCCTCTCGGGGGCGAATGCCGCTCAAGCGAACATCAGCTCGAGCGGCGCCGGGACGTTGACGCTGACGGTGACGGATTCGCTCGGCAATAGCGACACCGCCACCGTTAATTTTACCGCGACGGGCGTCACCACGACGGCACCGTCTTCGGCGATCACCAGCCCGAGTGCCTGCACCGCGCCGCTGGATATCGCTCCGGCTGCGCCCACCGTC
This sequence comes from uncultured Gammaproteobacteria bacterium, assembly GCA_963756845.1. Classification (GTDB taxonomy): domain Bacteria; phylum Pseudomonadota; class Gammaproteobacteria; order Steroidobacterales; family Steroidobacteraceae; genus Bog-1198. Next base: position 332,302 of record CAVWPD010000004.1, read on the forward strand.
AGTGCCGCGTTCTCACCGGCCACAGTGAACGTCAATGTTGCGTCGACACTGACTTTGACGTTCGCCAACAGCAACGGATTTGTCTTGACTCAGGCGAGCTTCACTCAGGCGTTGCCCACCAATGTAACCATCCCCAGTGGCCAGACACCGGCCACCACCTGCACCGGTGCTGCACTGAGCTTGACCAACACGGCCGGCAGCCTGACGCTGACCGGGGCCAACATTCCAGCCGATGGCAGCTGCACGATCAGCGTGAACGTCATGAGCAGTTCGGCCGGCAACTACACCGATATGATCGCGGCCAATGCGCTTTCGACCGGCCCCGCAGGCGGCAACGTGGATAGCGCCTCGGCCGCACTCAGTGTCACGGCGCCTGCCGGCGGCGGCGGCGGGGGTGGTGGCGCCCTGGATTGGCTGGACATGATGTTGGTCATCGGGGTGTTGCTGGCGAGCCGGCGCCACGCCGCAGGGCGCAGGCGCCCCTAGCCGCGGTTACCCGCTACAATCCCGTTCATGGGAAACGCCAGCCTGCCGCGTGCACTGCTGCAACCGGTCAAGACGCACCGGGATGCGCGCGGATGCCTGTTCGAGCCCTTGAGCGACGCTGAGCTTAAGGCACAGAAGAACGTACATATCGTGCTGACGCAGCCCAACGAAGTGCGCGGCAACCACGTTCACCTGAGCGCCGTTGAAATCACCACCGTGGTGGGTCCCTGCCTGGTTCGGCTCAAGGAGGCGGGTGAAATCCGCGATATCGAGGTGCCCGCCGGCGAGATCTGCCGCCTGGAAATACCACCCGGCGTGGTGCATGCGTTTCGCAACACCGGCGATGCCGCCATGGTGCTGGTGTCGTTCAGTTCCAACCTGCACGATCCCACCGGCGCCGATACGCGCCGCGAGCAAATCCTCTAAGTTTGTTTGGGCGCGGCCGGCCAGGCGCGGCCGGCCAGGCGCGGCCGGCTAGGCGCGCTTGAGCAGTACCAGATCGTGACCTCGCTTGAAGTCGCGAATATGTTTTTCCATCCAGATACCCGCTTGCTCGCTCTTCTTCAGAGTGATCGCCTCGGTTATTTTGCGCTGCGCTTCTTGGATGCGGGCCCGAGCCTGAGGAACCCGGTCAATCATTCGTGTGAGTGCCGGCGCGAGCAATAGATTCAAGGGGGCTTGGGACAGCGCCAACACTTGATTGCCGCTGGCCGTCGCGACGGCGCTGAAAAAATCCTCCACGGCGGATACGGCCGCGGCGGTGTCGGCCGCGGCGCGCGTGAAACGGGCACTCGCGCGAGCCAGTTCCTTCAGCTGCGCAGCCGTGCGCCGCAGCGCCGCATACTGCGCGGCCGCCGGCTCGATCGCCATCATGGCCTCCCATAATTCGAGAAAGGTCACATCGTGCAGCGCCAGCGCGCGGCTCACACCGGAACTGACATGGCGGGGCTCCGGCCGCGTGACGCGCAGGCGCTTCTCGCCGCGTCCGCGGCCCAATAAGCCGTGAATTTCCAGTTCGCGGATCGCTTCGCGGATCGTTGAGCGGTTGACCCCGAACTGGCGCGCGAGATCCGTCTCGGAGGGTAGGGCGTCGCCGGCGCGCAGTGAACGCTCGACGATGCGCTGCTCGATCACGTTGGCGATTTGCCGGTACGCCGGATGATCATCGAGCGGCGCGAACAAGTCGCTCATTGGCCTTCTCCGAACAGCTCGCGGCCGATCAACATCCGGCGAATTTCCGAGGTGCCGGCGCCGATCTCGTAGAGCTTCGCATCCCGCAACAATCTCCCCGTCGGATAATCGTTGATGTAGCCATTGCCGCCCAACAGCTGAATCGCATCCAGCGCGGCGCGCGTGGCCGCCTCGGCGCAGAATAAAATGCAGGCGGCCGCGTCTTTGCGCGTGTGATCGGCGCGATCGCAGGCGGCCGCCACCATGTACACATAGCTGCGGCAGGCATTCAGGGAGGCGTACATATCCGCGAGCTTGCCTTGGACCAGTTCGAAGGTACCGATAGCCTGGCCGAACTGACGGCGCTCGCGCACATAGGGTACGGCAACATCCAAGGCGGCAGCCATGATGCCGAGCGGGCCGCCCGACAACACCACCCGTTCGTAGTCCAGACCGCGCATCAATACACTGACGCCTTGGTTCTCTGTTCCCAAGAGATTTTCCGCGGGAACCTCGCAGGCATCGAACACTAATTCGCTGGTGCTGGAACCGCGCATCCCGAGCTTGTCGAGCTTTTGCGCGGGCGTGAAGCCCTTGAATTCCCTTTCGATGATGAACGCGCTGATGCCGCGCGCGCCGGCCTGCGGAGCGGTCTTCGCGTACACGACCAGCACATCGGCCTCCGGTCCATTGGTAATCCACATTTTGCGCCCGTCGAGCACATAGCGATCTCCGTGGCGTTCGGCTTTGAGCTGCATGGATACGACATCCGAGCCGGCGCCGGGCTCGGACATGGCCAGTGCACCCACATGCTCGCCGCTGATCAGCTTCGGCAAATAGCGCTGCTTCTGCGCGTCGGTGGCGTTCAGCGCCAATTGGTTCACGCACAGGTTCGAATGCGCGCCGTAACTTAAGCCAACGGCCGCGGAAGCCCGAGAGATTTCTTCCATGGCCACCGTGTGCGCGAGATAACCCAAGCCCGCGCCGCCATCTTCCGGACTCACCGTCAGGCCGAGCAGGCCGAGCTCTCCGGCTTCGCGCCATAAGTCCCTCGGGAAGATGTTGCTGCGGTCAATCTCGTTGGCGCGCGGGGCGATGCGTTCCTCGGCGAAGCGGCGCACCTGATCGCGGACCGCATCGATGACTTCGCCCAGACCGAAATTGAATTCGCGATAAGCGCTGCTAGGCATTGCCCCGGGCCCCCATTGTCATTGCCTCGAGATCGTTGGATAATCGGACTGTCGGACAATTTTGACACGCCCAGAGCAACAAAGCCAATGGCCAAAATCGACTCTAAAATTGAGCCCCGATCGCAGGAATTTGCGGATAATCGCGCGGCGATGCAGGCATTGGTGGATGACCTGCGCGCGACGTTGCGGCGCAATGCAGCCGGCGGCAGCGCGGCGGCGCGGGACAAGCACACCAAGGCCGGCAAGCTGCTGGCGCGCGACCGGATCGCGGCGCTGCTCGATCCGGGCTCGCCCTTTTTGGAGCTCTCGGCGCTGGCGGCGCAGGGTGTGTACGGCGAGGATCTCCCCGGGGCGGGCTTGATCAGCGGCATCGGCCGGGTCTCGGGCCGCGAATGCATGGTGGTGGCGAATGATCCCACGGTCAAAGGCGGGACTTACTATCCGCTGACGGTCAAGAAGCATTTGCGGGCCCAGGAAATCGCCGGCGAGAACCAACTACCCTGCATCTACCTGGTCGAAAGCGGCGGGGCGTTCTTGCCCAAACAAGACGAGGTGTTTCCCGACCGCGAGCATTTCGGACGCATTTTTTTCAATCAAGCGCGCCTTTCGGCCCAGGGTGTTGCGCAAATAGCCGTGGTGCACGGTTCCTGCACGGCGGGCGGCGCCTATGTCCCAGCAATGTCCGATCATGCCGTCATTGTGCGTAATCAAGGACGGGTGTTTCTCGGCGGGCCGCCGTTGGTACGGGCGGCGACCGGAGAGGAGATCGACGCGGAATCCTTAGGGGGTGCCGATGTGCACTGCCGCCGCTCGGGAGTCACCGATTACTACGCGGAAAATGATACGCATGCGCTGGCCTTTGCGCGCCGCGCGGTGGCGCGATTGAAAAAGCCCGAGCTGCGACTGGTCGCGAGCACCGGGGCGCGGCCCGGCGATGCCGGCGGCGGCTACGATCCCACCGAGTTGTACGGCATCGTTCCCCCATCCTCGCGCAAGCCCTACGATGTGCGCGAACTCATTGCCCGCATCGTTGACGGCGCCTGGTTTGACGAATTCAAGGCGCTCTACGGCAGCACGCTGGTCTGCGGCTTTGCCGACATCCACGGCACCCCGGTGGGGATCCTGGCCAACAATGGAATCCTGTTTTCCGAGAGCGCATTGAAGGGTACGCACTTCATCGAGTTGTGCTGCCGCGAGGGTATACCCCTGGTGTTTCTGCAGAACATCGCCGGCTTCATGGTCGGACAAGCGGCCGAGGCGGGCGGCATTGCGAAGGACGGTGCGAAACTCGTCACGGCCGTCGCGTGCGCAGCGGTGCCCAAGTACACCATCGTCATCGGCGGCAGCTTCGGCGCCGGAAACTATGCCATGTGCGGGCGGGCCTATAGCCCGCGCTTCCTGTTTCAATGGCCGAATGCGCGCACCTCGGTCATGGGAGGCGAGCAGGCGGCCAGCGTACTGGCGACTATCAAGCGCGAAGCGTTGGAGCGCAGCGGGGAGACTTTGAGCGCCGCGGCCGAAGAGCAATTGAAGGCGCCCATTCGCGAGCAATTCGAGCGTCAAGGACAGCCCTACTATGCCTCGGCGCGGCTCTGGGATGATGGCGTCATCGATCCCCTGGATACCCGCCGTGTGCTGGGACTGGCGCTGGCGCTCACCCGCACACAAGCTGCCGCGGCCACGCGCTTCGGCGTGTTTCGGATGTGAGCGACGCGATGCTGCGACGCCTGTTGGTCGCCAACCGCGGCGAGATTGTCTGCCGCATCGCGCGTACTGCGCGCCGCTTGGGCGTCACCACCATTGCTGTGTATTCGGATGCGGATCGCGGCGCGCGGCATGTGCGCTGCGCGGATGAGGCGTACTACCTCGGGGCTTCGCCGGCGGCGGCGAGCTATCTGGACATCGATAAGGTTATTGCGCTGGCAAAGCGCGTCAACGCCGATGCCATTCACCCGGGCTACGGATTTCTTTCGGAGAACGCGGCATTCGCCGCGGCCTGTGTCGATGCGGGTTTGATTTTCGTGGGACCTCCCGCGTCCGCGATCCGTGCGATGGGCTCAAAGAGCGCATCGAAGGCGGCAATGGCCGCCGCCGGCGTGCCGGTGGCTCCCGGCTACCATGGCGATGATCAATCCCTGCCGCGGCTCACGCAGGAGGCGGCTCGGGTCGGCTTTCCGCTCATCATCAAGGCCAGCGCCGGCGGCGGCGGCAAGGGCATGCAGGTTGTTCATGCCCCCGCGCAAGTGGCAGGGGCCATTGAATCGGCGCAGCGCTTGGCGCGCACGGCCTTCGGCGACGATCGCTTGCTGATGGAGCGCTACTTTCCCACAGCCCGGCACGTGGAGGTGCAGATCTTTGCCGACACGCATGGCCAAGTGGTGAGCCTCTTTGACCGCGACTGTTCTGTGCAGCGCCGCCATCAAAAAATCATCGAGGAAGCGCCCGCACCGGGACTGCGCGATGAGGTTCGTGCGGCCATGTCGCAAGCCGCCATCACCTCGGCGAGAGCCGTGGCGTACTGCGGCGCGGGCACGGTGGAATTCCTGGTGGACGATGCGCAGAATTTCTACTTCATGGAGATGAATACGCGCTTGCAGGTCGAACATCCGGTGACCGAAATGATCACCGGCATCGATCTGGTGGAGTGGCAGCTGGCGATTGCGCAGGGTGCGCGCCTGCCGCAGCGCCAGACGGACATCGTACAGCGAGGCTGCGCCATCGAGGCGCGACTGTACGCCGAGGATCCCACCCAGGGATACTTGCCGAGCGTCGGCAGGATCGCGCATCTGCGCTGGCCTGCGGCCGCGGCCGGCGTGCGCCTGGACGTCGGGGTCGATGAGGGTGACGAGGTGTCGCCTTACTACGATCCCATGCTCGGTAAAATCATCGCCTCGGGTGATTCGCGCGCCGCCGCGGTTGAACGATTGCAGGGCGCCTTGGCTGGGATCGAGATCGTGGGCGTCACCACCAACCGCGCGCTGCTGTCCAATGTCCTTGCCGATGAGCAATTCAGGCGCGGCGCAGTGGGCACGGATTTTCTGCAGACACGCCAGGCGCAGCTTAGCTTTGGCGAGCCCGCGGCGGGCGCGCGGGACCGTGCGCTGGCTGCCGTGTGGTGCGCGACACGGCACACGGAGGAAAATGCGCTGTGGACGGACAGCCGCGGCTGGCAATTGGCGGCGTCTGCCGGCGCGACATGGCGGTTCGCACAAGGTTCTGTGCGCGTGGAACTCTTAGGAGAGGACAGTTACTTGGCGCAGGTTGCAGGCGAGGCAATTTCGGTGCGTGTCCTCGAGCGCGGCGCGCACTCGCTGAAGGTGGAATGCGACGGTCAGCTGCAGCATCTTCACGTGCTCGAAGAGGATGGAGCGCTTCACCTGTTTCGAAATGGGCGACATGTGGCGCTGCGCGTGGCGAACACCGAGGATGCGCTGCAAGTGGAGGCCGGGACGGAGCAGGGTTCCCTGCTCACGCCGCTGCCGGGCACGGTCGTGGCCGTGCACGTGGCGACCGGCCAGCCCGTGGCGCGCGGCGCGCCGTTGGTTACCGTGGAAGCGATGAAAATGGAACATACGCTGACCGCACCCTACGCCGGGGTGGTCACGCGGGTAGTATTCGCGACCGGGGATCGGGTACAGGCCGGCGCGATACTGGTGGAACTGACGCAGCCCGAGGCGTGAGGGGGCTCTCAGGCGACCTGTGCGTCCTCAGGTGTTGCGGATAGTGCGGCATCCACGGCGGGCAGCGTCAGTTTAAAGCGAGTCTCCGTCCCCAGCTGGCTCGCCAGCGCTATCTTGCCACCGGCTTCATGCACATAGCGGCGCACCAGCGACATGCCGCTGCCGTGCTTGGGTTCACCGGGCGATTCGGTCATGCTGGTAAAGCCCGACTTGAAGATCAACTTGATGATCTGACGATCGCGCATGCGCTGCGCTTCTTCTGCGCCGAGCAGTCCCTTGGCGATGGCAATGTCGCGGACCTTATCAGGATCGAGTCCGCGACCATCGTCCTTGAAATGCAGTTCAAAGCCGTTTCCCGGCGCCGCCTTGAATTCCAAATGCAGCGTGCCGTCGCTGGGTTTGCCGGCGCTTTCCCGCTCGGCGGGACTCTCGATGCCATGCAGTACGGCATTGCGAATCAGCTGGATCGCGACATTCTTGATCGTGGCCTGATAGCGGGCGGGCACCAGGTGCAATCCACTGCATTCCAGCAGGACGGTCTTTTTGTTCTCCTGCGCGACCAGATCCGTCAGGGTGGCGAGGGTGCTCTCCAAACTGCCGACCGGCGCGATACGCTGGCCGGAGCGCCCCGCTTTCTGCGACATGTCCTGCAAATCCTGGAAGTACTTCGGCGCCTCGATGATTTGCGTGCCGTTTTCCGTCACACGCGCATCGGGTGCCATGGCCGCGGCCGCGGCCGCGGTGCCGGCGGCGTCGCGTTGCGGCCCGGCTTGCGAGGTGAGCGAGCGGAGCAGGGTGAACTGCCCAAACAGAGCGTCGAGCTTGACGGCCAATGGCAGGAAGTCGCCGCCGCTCAAGGTGTCGCGACTGCGTAAGTCCTGCAGTGCGTCTTCAAATTCTCGCGCGGCCCCCTGCAGCCCGGTCAGCTTGAGCGCCGCGGCATCACGGCGAATTCGATCGACTTCCTCGAGCGTCTCCTCGAGCTTGCTGCGGAATGCGCCGGCTTCGCGTGCCGGTTTCTTCAGCACGCCGTTGATGGCTTTCATCGATGCATCAGTCTTTTGCAGGAATGCGCCGAAGCGGGCCCCGCCGGCCTGCAGCACGCCGCGCAGAATCTCGCCCTGGGTCAGCACCTGTTCCCGCAAGTCCTCCAGTTCTCGAAGCTGCTGCACGCGCGCGGTGATGTCGGTCACGCGCACCATCCAAACTCGCGGTTCATGCGGGATTTCCACCGGATTGAATTCGAAGCAGTAGTGGGCGGTCTCGACGGTACTGTCGGCGTTCGCCAAGCGAACTTCCACATCCTGCAAGGGATTCGATTCTTCGGCTTCCGCGCGCGCCGCATCGAGCAAGCGCGTGACATGCGCGCGGGCCACGCTCAAGATTTTGGCCGACACGATGGGGCCGATCAATTTTTCGAAAGTTAAGTTGTCGAAATCCTGGCGCCGAAACAGGCCCGCCAACGAACTCGAAACCCGCGGCTGCAGCTTCGCCTTGGAATCCATCAGGAAAATGCCCACCGCACTGGTCTTCAGAATTGCGTCGGTCAGCCGATTGCTGGCGTCAATCAGATCCTGTTTCTCGCGCTCATGACGCTTGGCGGTGATAAACATGGCCTTGACAGCCTGCCAAACGCGGCTGACGCGGGGCATGATGGGTGTCACAGCCTAGGGTCGGCGATTTACTTATGCTGCGCCGAACCAAGGGCGCCTGTGACAGGCGTCACAGTTTAGGCGACGGCCGCCACCATCGGACCTAAGTCTGCCAGCAATTCGTCCGCGGACGCGTAGCGGGCGCTTTGCTGCTTCGCCATGAGTCGATCGAGCAGCGGCTGCTGCATCACCGTGGATTCTGGTAAGGAGGGCACCGGTGAACTCGTGTGCTGCGACATGATGGCGACGGCGCTACGGCCGCTGTAGGGTCTTTGGCCGGTGAGCATTTCGTAAAACATCACGCCCAAGCTGTAAAGATCGGTGCGCGCATCGACACGCTGACCTTGCGCCTGTTCCGGGCTGATGTAGTAAGGAGAACCAAGCACTTGACCAACGCCGGTGGTGCCGGCCTCGTCGAGCGAGCGGCGCGCCAGGCCGAAATCGATCAGCACCGGCGAATTATCTTCGCGCAGCATCACGTTCGCCGGCTTCAGATCGCGATGCAGGATCCCGAAGACATGGATGACGCGCAGTGCTTCGGCAATGGCGCGCAAATAGTACAGGCTCTCATCGACGCTCAAAGGGTTGCGCAGCCGGTCGCGCAAGTCTCCGCAGGGAAAATACTCCATGGCCAAGTACAAGTGTCCGGGCTGCGAGCCAAAATCATAAATCTCGGCGATCGCGCGGTGCGTGATGCTGGAGATGATCTCGTACTCGCGCTGGAACCGCTCGGCATCGCCCAGTTCCCGTTCGGATTCGCCGCGCTTCATGACTTTCAGCACGACGTTGCGGCGCAGCCGCTCGCTGCGTGCGAGATACACGGAGGAGAAATTGCTGGTCGCAATCTCCTTCACGATGGAGTAGCCCGCCACCTCAACGGCGGAGGGCTCCGAGCCCTGTTCCAACATGCCCGCAGCCTGCGCGGCGATGCGTCGCTTGGCCGACGCTTCCCCAACCGCCGCGAGCAGCTGGTCGCGCGTGATCTGGGCTAGCGGCAGATAGTCCTTCGCACCGCTCTTCAAGGCGCGAACCGCGGAATTCTCATCGCCGTTGTCGGCCAGAATGATGCAATACAGTGCGGGTTGGATGCGCAGCAGTTGCGTCATCGTGCTGATGACCGTTCCCGCCAGGGCCTCGTTGGAGAAGTCGGCCTGCAAGATGACGGCGTCGGGCGTGCGTTCCGCTATCAGGCGGCTCAAAGGCGCAGACTCCCCGGCGCGCAAGGTGGTGACCTGGGCGTTCGGCCAGTGGCTGGTGACATGATGGGTGAGCCACTGCAGGCGCTTGGTGTCGCCCCCCACCACCACCAGGATTGGACCGGCATCTGCCATAGAGGTAAATCTGGAGCCTAAAGAGCCGTTAGGGTAGTCGCTGATCCATCCCGATTGCCCGTCGGGATTTCACATTTCGGGGTCCCGGGGCGGCTAAACCTTGTAAAATGGGGGCTCGAGGCTGGAAAATTGAAACCAACACCCCCAGGTCGGGGTCAGTCAACTGAGTTCGGCCAACTTTTAGGACGTGTAGCAATGGGAAGCATCAGAACCTGGTCGCTGGCGGCAATCGCGGGCATCTTTGTGCTGGTTGTCGCGCACCAGCGCTCTCATGCCGACGCCGGGGCTGCGGCGGCGGGGCAATCGACTCAGGTCGGCTCAGCGGCGCCCAGCGCGGCTGCGCCGGCACCCGGCGGTGCCAACCCTGGACGGGTCACCGGCCTGCCGGACTTCTCTGGTCTGGTGGCCGAGAACGGCGCGGCGGTGGTGAATATCCGCGTGACCGAGAAGCCGCAGAAGACGTCCGGGCTCCCCGGCCAGGGCGATGATGATCCGCTGTCGCAGTTTTTCCATCGCTTCCAGCAGCCGAATCCGGAGCATTCCCCGCCCAGCAAGGGCATCGGTTCGGGTTTCATCATCAGCGCGGACGGCTATGTGCTCACCAATGCGCACGTGGTTGCGGATGCCTCTGAGGTCGTCGTCACCTTGACGGACCGGCGCGAGTTTGTTGCGAAAGTCATCGGCGTGGATAAGAAAAGCGATGTGGCGCTGATCAAAATAGCCGCCACGAATTTGCCCTCGGTGCGCTTCGGCGATTCGACGCGTCTGCGGCCGGGCCAATGGGCGATCGCGATCGGCTCGCCGTTCGGCTTCGATAACAGCGTGACGGCGGGCGTGATCAGCGCGACCGGTCGGCCGCTGCCCGATGACAACGGACAGTCCTACGTGCCCTACATCCAGACCGACGCGGCCGTGAATCCGGGCAATTCCGGGGGGCCTTTGTTCAACATCGACGGCCAGGTCGTCGGTATCAATGCGCAGATTTATAGCCGCACCGGCGGCTACATGGGCATGTCATTCGCGGTCCCCATCGATCTGGCGCTGAACGTCAAGGATCAACTCCTGAAGAACGGCAAGGTGGCCCGCAGCCGGATCGGTGTCTCGGTGCAGGAGATCAACCAACAGCTGGCGCAATCCTTCGGTTTGAGCGCTCCGCACGGCGCACTCGTCAGCACGGTTGAGCCCCAAAGTCCCGGCGATAAGGCCGGCCTTAAGCCAGGTGATGTCATTACCAGCGTCGATGGGCAAACCATCGATCATTCCTACGATCTGCCCGCCGTGATCTCTCAGTTGCCGCCCGGTACCCAAGCACACCTGGGCATTTGGCACGAGAAAAAGGCCACTGAAGTCACCGTGAAGACGGTGGTGCTGGAAGATACCCCCGCACAAGTTGCGCGCGTGACCAGTGAGGATGGCGGCGGTCGGTTGGGACTGGCCGTGCGCGCGCTGCAGCCGAACGAACAACAGGAGTTGCACACCAAGGGCCGCTTGCTCGTCGAGGAAGTCTCAGGCCCGGCATTGGCTGCCGGATTGCAGGCCGGCGATGTGGTGCTGGGCGTGAATGGCGCCGGCGTGGCCACCGTGGCTGACCTGAAACGCGAAGTTGCCCGCGCCGGGCATAACATCGCGCTGTTGGTGCAGCGCGAGGACGCCCAAATCTATATTCCCGTCGACTTAGGCTGACCAATCAGATCTAATCGCGGGCGTGAAAAGCGCCGCACCCTTGTTTTCCAGCCCTAAATCGAGAATCGCCGGCTCAGCGCCGGCGAGCTTCTTGCCGACGTCGCGTGCCGAGATGGCGGCGCTCGGCTGGATTCAGTGCGACATCATCATCGTGACCGGCGATGCCTACGTGGATCATCCCAGCTTTGGGATGGCCATCATCGGGCGGGTATTAGAGGCGCAAGGATTCAAGGTCGGGATTATTGCCCAGCCGAATTGGCATAGCGCCCAAGACTTCCAAGTTCTCGGGGCGCCGCGCCTATTTTTCGGCGTGACCGGCGGCAATATGGATTCTATGGTGAATCGCTACACCTCGGAACGGCGGGTGCGCAGCGATGATGCCTACACGCCCGGCGGAGTCGGCGGCAAGCGGCCGGATCGCTGTGTGATCGTCTACTCGCAAAGAATTCGCGAGTCCTACAAGGACACGCCCATCGTCGTCGGCGGCATCGAGGCGAGCCTGCGGCGCATCGCGCATTTCGATTACTGGTCGGAGCATGTGCGCCGCTCAGTGCTCGTGGATGCGAAGGCGGATCTGCTGGTGTACGGCAATGCCGAGCGGCAGATTGGCGAAATCGCTCGACGCTTGGAAGAGGGCGCATCGATCGGGGAAATCACGGATTTGCGCGGCACCGCCTACCTGCGTCGCGGTATGCCTGCGGGTTGGGTGGAAATCGATTCGAGCGAGTTGGATGTGCCCGGAGCCTTGAATCCGCCCATTGATCCTTATGCCAGTGAAGAGCAGCGCAGAAGCGCCGGCGCGCCGGCGGAGTTGGCGGCGCCCGGCGGCCCGGCAGCAGCGCCGAGCGCCGAGAAAGTCGTCAAGTTCTACCGCAAAGTACCGAACTCACAGCGTGAACGCAGCGTGATTCGCATGCCTTCCTTTGAACAGGTCAGCAAGGATCCCGTTCTTTATGCGCATGCCTCGCGCATCTTGCACATGGAATCCAATCCCGGGAATGCGCGCGCGCTGGTGCAGCGGCACGGCACGCAGGAGCTGTGGCTGAATCCTCCGCCCATTCCCTTGAGTACGGACGAAATGGATGCGATTTACGAACTGCCGTATGCACGCCTTCCGCATCCTGGCTATGGCGGGGCGAAGATTCCCGCTTATCACATGATTCGATTCTCGGTGGCGATCCAACGCGGCTGCTTCGGCGGCTGCACCTTCTGTTCGATCACTGAACATGAAGGACGCATCATCCAGAGCCGCTCGGAGGACTCGGTCATTCGGGAAATAGAAACCATCCGCGACCGAGCGCCGGGCTTCACGGGCGTGATTTCGGACCTCGGCGGTCCGACCGCCAATATGTATCGATTGCATTGTAAAAGCGCCGCCATCGAATCCGCGTGCCGCCGGCCCTCCTGTGTGTTTCCCGGCATCTGCCCCAATCTGAACACCGATCATGCGCCGCTCATCAATTTGTATCGCCGCGCCCGGGCGCTGAAGGGCGTCAAGAAGGTGCTGATTGCCTCGGGAGTCCGCTACGATTTGGCCATCGAATCGCCGGAGTACGTGAAGGAGTTGGCAACCCATCACACCGGGGGCTATTTGAAGATTGCGCCCGAGGCCATCGGCGAGGGGCCGCTGTCCAAAATGATGAAGCCCGGCGTGGGCACGTACTATCGCTTCAAAGAGCTGTTCGACAAATATTCTCGGGAAGCGGGTAAAGAGCAGTATTTGATTCCTTATTTTATCGCTGCGCATCCGGGGACTCGCGACGCGGACATGCTCGAGCTCGCCTTGTGGCTGAAGAAAAACGGCTTTCGCGCCGACCAGGTACAGGCTTTTTTACCCTCGCCCATGGCGACCGCCACTGCCATGTATCACTCCAGCAAGAATCCCCTCAAACGCGTCAGCCGCGCCAGCGAGGAGGTGGTGATCCCGAAAGGCATCAAAGTTCGCCGGCTGCACAAAGCCTTTCTGCGCTACCACGATTCGGCGAATTGGCCGATCTTGCGCGACGCACTGAAACGTATGGGCCGCGCGGACTTGATCGGCAACGGCAAGCAGCACCTGATCCCGGCATACCAACCAGTCGGCTCGGGCCACGCGGCGCAACGCACGCTGGCTTCCCGGCCATTTCGTACCCAACACACGGGCCTGCCGAAATCCGGCAAAGCGAGCCCGGGTACCCGGCGCGGCAGACTCTAAAACGCGAACGGAATCGCTTGCTAGCCTCCCTGCGGTGCGATTAAAGTTCCGGCCTGTCTCGCGGCCTAGCCGCAATTCATCAATGTATGCTTTTGGGAGCGCGAACAACCCCTTGGGGCTCACGGCGCGTGTGCAGTATGGATAAGTGGATAGTACAAAAATTTGGGGGATCGAGCGTCGCCGACGCCGCCTGCTTCCGTCGGGTGGCGGCGATCGTGGAGGCGTCGAGCAACCCGCGGGAAGCCATCGTATTGTCCGCCTGCCGCGGCGTTACCGACGCGCTGCTCGAACTGGTGAGCTTGGCCGAAAGGCTCGCCGAAAGGCCCGCAGAGGACTTCGGCGCGGCGATTCAAGCGCTCAAAACCCGCCATGTGAGGCTGGCCGAGGATTTGGTGTCGAGCGAGGCTTGCGCGAGCTACGTGGCGCAACTCGAGCGCGACTGTCAGGACATCGCAGGAATGCTGCAGACCGTGCGCTTGATTCGATCCTCCACCTATTCGATGCGCGACGTCATCTCCGGCTACGGCGAGATTTGGTCCACGCGGCTATTCGCACCGTTCCTGCGCGAGCGCGGCCACATCCAGGGTGATGTGCTGTGGCTGGACGCGCGCGAGGTCATCGTCGTTGAATGGGGTTCGTTGGGACCGGCGGTACAGTGGAGCGACAGCGAAACAAGGTTGCGCAAGCTGGTGCCCCCGAATTTCACGGGTCGCCTCATCGTCACCGGCTTCATCGCCACCACCACCAAGGGAAATCAGACCACGCTCGGGCGCAACGGCAGCGATTTCTCCGGTTCCATTTTCGGCGCCTTGCTCGATGCCGCAGAAATCATCATATGGACCGATGTCGACGGCGTGCTCTCGGCCGATCCACGGCTCGTCCCGAATGCCCAGGTCATCGATCAGCTGTCCTACAACGAAGCGATGGAACTCGCTTATTTCGGGGCCAAGGTCATCCATCCGCAGACCATGGAACCGGCCGTGGCGCGCGATATTCCCATCTTCATCCGCAACACTTTCGCGCCGGAAAAGCGCGGCACGCTGATCTGCGCACATCCGATTTCCGCCCTGAAGGTCAAGGGCATAACGACCATCGATCCGGTTGCGCTCGTGAACCTAGAGGGCGCCGGCATGATTGGCGTGCCGGGTACCGCGCATCGCCTGTTCGGCGCGCTGCGGGACGCGGGGATCTCGGTGATCTTGATCTCGCAAGGCAGCTCGGAGCATTCCATTTGCTTCGCGATTCCGGAAGCGCAGGCGGTGCGCGCCGAAGAGGCCGTACGCGAAGCATTCGATGCCGAATTGCGCGACGGGCAGATTCAACACGTGGAAGTGGCTCTGGGAATGTGCATTCTCGCCGTGGTCGGCGACGGCATGGCAGGCTCGCACGGGGTCGCGGCGAAAGTATTCAACTCTCTCGGCGATGCGGCCATTAGTGTGCGCGCAATCGCCCAGGGAGCATCCGAGCGCAATATTTCCGTGGTGGTTGACGGCAAGGGCGGCGCCAAGGCGCTGCGCGCCGTGCACGCCGCGTTCTACCTCTCGCCCAACACGCTATCGATCGGCTTGATCGGACCAGGTACCGTCGGCCGGGCGCTGCTCGCGCAGATGGCCACCCAGATCGAGCGCCTGCGTGCGCTTAATCTGGACTTGCGCGTGCGCGGAATCACCAGTTCCACGCGTATGTTGCTCGAGGAGACCACGGTCGACTTAAGCCGCTGGGAGGAACGATTATCCGAGGCCGGTGAGCCGCTCAACTTGGCAAAGTTCATCAATCACGTGCAAGCGGACTATGTGCCGCACGCCGTCATCATCGACTGCACGGCCAGTGCCGAGGTGGCCGAGCAATACCGCGATTGGCTGTCGCGCGGCATTCACATCGTCACGCCGAACAAAAAAGCCAACAGCGGCTCGGCGGCGTACTACCGCTCGCTGCAAGAAGCAAAACGCGCGGCGGGCACGCATTATCTGTACGAGGCCACCGTGGGTGCCGGATTGCCGGTCATTCAAACCCTGCGCGATTTGCGGGAGACCGGCGATGACATTACGGAAATCGAGGGGATTTTCTCCGGGACGCTGGCGTATCTATTCAATGTGTTCGACGGCCGCGAGTCCTTCTCCTCGATCGTTCACGCCGCCAGGGCAAAGGGCTACACCGAGCCTGACCCGCGCGACGATCTGTCGGGAATGGATGTCGCCCGCAAGCTGATCATTCTCGGCCGGGAAATGGGACTGACCCTGGAAATGGCGGATGTGCAGGTGGAGGGATTGGTCCCCGACAGCCTGGCAAGGTGCAGCGTTGAGGAGTTCATGGCGCGGCTGCCGGAGTCGGATGCCTCGATGGCGGCGGCGCTGGCCGATGCCCGGGCCAAGAACCAGGTATTGCGCTACGTCGGGCGGATCGATGCCGATGGCAAAGCCACGGTCGGCCTGATGCGTCTCAATGATCGGCATGCGTTTGCGAATATCGCGCTCACCGATAATGTGGTGCGTTTCGCGACGCGCCGCTATTGCGATAATCCGCTGATCGTGCAAGGTCCCGGCGCGGGTCCCGAAGTGACGGCCGCCGGCGTGTTTTCGGATCTGCTGCGCTTGTCCGCCTATCTCGGCGCCCACCTGTAAATCAACTAAGCGGAGAACACAGTGCTCACCGACGTTACCGCCTTTGCGCCGGCCACGGTTGCCAACGTGGGAATTGGATTCGATATCCTCGGGCACACGGTGGAAGCGGTCGGCGACCGGGTGCGCATCCGCCGCATCGAGGAGAGCGTGGTGCGAATTCGCTCCATCAGCGGTGTCGCGGGGGAGTTGCCCGTGGAGCCGCAGCACAATACCGCCGGCCGTGCCGTGCAGGCAATGCACGCCGCGCTCGCGCCTGGATTTGGCTTTGAACTGGACATCGACAAGGGCATACCGCTCGGCTCCGGTATGGGCGGATCGGCCGCTTCCGCCGTGGCGGCGGTCGTTGCCGCCAACGCATTGCTGCACTCCCCGGCGCCGCGGCTGCAGTTGCTCAAGTTCGCGATGGAGGGGGAAATCGTCGCGAGCGGCTCCGCGCACATCGATAATATCGCGCCCTGCCTATTCGGCGGTCTGACCCTGACCGTGGGCATCGACAATCCGCGCGTGAAGCAAATTCCGGTGCCGCCCTCGCTGCGCTGCGTGCTGGTGCACCCGCATATGTACTTGGGCACCCGCGAAGCGCGCGCCATCCTGAACATCAATGTCAGCCGCTCCGATTACGTCTGGCAGAGCGCGAATCTTGCCGGCTTTATCAGCGGCTGCTACTCGAATGATTTGGACATGATCCGCGAATCGTTCAACGATGTGATCATCGAGCCGCAGCGTCACTCGATGATCCCAGGATTCAAGGATGTGCAGCGCGCGGCCATGTCCGCCGGGGCGTTGGGCTGCTCGATCTCCGGGGCCGGACCGACGATCTTTGCCTGGTCCGAGATCCAACATGCCGAGGCGGTGCGCGGCGCCATGGCGGCGGCGTTCGCGGAGCATGACCTGCTGTCGGACTCATGGGTTTCCTCGATGGAAAACTACGGGGCCCGGGTGGTGAAGGCCTGATGGCGGATCTTAAGTTTGCAAGCTCGCGCGGCGGCGGCCCGCCGGTGAGTTTGAGCCGCGCCATCGAGCAGGGCCTCGCACCCGACGGGGGTCTCTATCTGCCCATGCAGTTGCCCAAGATCGATATCGGGTCGGTGGCCGGCACGGCCCTTTTGCCGCCGCTCGCGCGGCAGGTTCTGGCGGGTTTCTTTGCCGGCGATCCATTGCAACCGCTGCTCGGGGAAATCGCCGAAGCGGCGCTGAATGTACCCGCGCCCACGACCGCAATCGACGGTTCCCATGACCTGTTATTTGCCCTCGAGCTTTTTCACGGGCCGACCGCCGCCTTCAAAGATTTCGGCGCGCGATTTTTGGCGGAAAGTCTGCAGCGGCTGCAGGAGAAGGTCCCCGCAAATCCGCTGACGATCTTGGTGGCGACCTCGGGCGACACCGGGGGTGCGGTTGCGGCCGCGTTTCACCGGCGCAGCTGGGCGCGAGTCGTCATTTTGTACCCCAAGGGGCTGGTGAGCGCGCGCCAGGAACAACAACTGACCTGTTGGGGCGATAACGTGCTGGCGCTGCGCGTCGGGGGCACGTTTGATGATTGTCAGCAATTGGCCAAGGATGCATTCCGCGATCCGGCGTTGAACCAGCGGCACCGGTTCAGTTCGGCCAACAGCATCAATATCGGGCGCTTGTTGCCGCAGATGGTTTACTACATGGCCTCCAGTGTTGAAATCGCCCGACGCACGCAGCGCACCCCGTCCTACATCATCCCCGCCGGCAATTTGGGGAATGCCTGCGCCGCCCTATGGGCGCGCGCGATAGGGTTTCCGATCGGGCGCATCATCTTGGCGCATAACATCAATCGCACGGTGCCCGATTTCTTGGAAACCGGCCTGTGGCAGCCTCGCCGCAGCATCGCGACGTTGGCCTCGGCCATGGACGTCGGCAACCCCAGCAATATGGAGCGGGTTCGCGCGCTGTATCCGGCGTGGCCTGCGATTCGCCAAGAATTGAGCGCGGAGAGCATCGATGACGCTACAATTCGCCGTCGGATTGGAGAGGACTTCATGCAGTACGGACGCGAATGGTGCCCGCACACCGCCACTGCGGCGGAAGTCTACGCGCGTCTCGGCGCCGCGCAGCGGCGCGAGAATCCCTGGGTGCTGGTGGCCACCGCGCATCCATCGAAGTTCAACGACATTGTTGAGCCCATCACGGGTCAGGCGATAGCGATTCCCGACAGTCTCGAGCGGCTGCTGCGCTTGCCAAGCCACTGCGTGGATTTGCCCCCGACGCTCGAGGCACTGGCCGCAGCCCTCGAATGAGCAACTTTCCCGTCGAGCCGCAATGGATCGGAGTGGGCGCTGCCGCGCTGCTGTTGGCGGTGCTGTGCTTCTTTGGCGTACGCGCCTATCTTCGCCGGTCGCGCCGCCGCAGCCTGCTGGCGCGCTTGGAGCGCGTCGCCTTTGGCGCAGCCCACCAGGTTTTGGTGCCGGACGGGATGGGCGGATTCATTCATATTGATCATTTGTTGCTGACGCCGCGCGGCGTCTTGGTGCTCGATACGCGTCGCGTCACCGGTCTGATCTTCGGCGGCGACCAAATGAGCGACTGGACGGTGATGGGTCGCGGCCATCGCTACACCTTCGATAATCCACAGCCGGCGCTGTACGACCGAATAGCCGCCGTCAAGGCCATCGTGGGCGATGTGCCGGTTGAGGGGCGACTGCTGTTCTCCAACGTCGGTAAATTTACCAAGGGAATACCCAAGTGGGTACTTATGCTCGATGGCATCGAGGTGGAATTCCCGATGCTGGAGCGCGGCAACGAGGCCCATCCGGCGCACAGCCAGTATGCGGACGATTGGAACCGGCTGCTCAGCCAGCTGCGGCCGAGCCCGCACCTGTTTACCAACCTCTAGAGCGCGAACAGCGCCACCGCATTGTGCGTGCTCATTGCCGCGACGCTCTCGAAACTGGTTGCGCGCAATTGTGCAA
Source organism: uncultured Gammaproteobacteria bacterium (assembly GCA_963756845.1). Taxonomy (GTDB): domain Bacteria; phylum Pseudomonadota; class Gammaproteobacteria; order Steroidobacterales; family Steroidobacteraceae; genus Bog-1198. The sequence goes on from CAVWPD010000004.1 coordinate 351,245, forward strand.
TCTTACGCACGATATGCGGCAGAAAACTCGGTTCATTGCGCCGTGATTTTGGCCGCGGGACAAGATCCCGAGGCAAAAGATAGGGCGCGTCGGTTTCTACCAGCAGCCTGTCGGCGGGAATTCGCGGTACCGCCTCGCGCAACTCCTGGCCTCGTCGCTCATCGCATACCCAGCCGGTAACGCCGATGTGCAGGCCCAGCGCCAGGTAATCCTCCAACTCGCGCGTCCCGCCGGTGAAGCAATGCGCGACGCCGCCGCCGAGGCGGCCGGAAAAATCCCGCAGGATCGCGGTAAAATCGGCATGCGCGTCGCGCTGGTGAAGAAACAGCGGTTTGCCGGCCGCCGCGGCGATTTCCAGCTGCGCCGTGAAGGCCGCCCGCTGCTCAACGGGCGTGGAGAAGTTGCGGTAATAGTCCAAGCCGCATTCGCCCACCGCGACCACAGCCTCTGATTGCAAAAGCTCGGACAGCAGTGCGCGCTGCGAATGTGCAAAGCTGCGCGCGTGATGCGGGTGCACGCCGGCGGTACTCCAGAGGCGGGATGGGTGCGAAGCCGCGAGTTCCGCAGCCTGTCGCGAGCTGTCAAGATCCGCGCCGGTGATAATTTGCCGGCGCACGCCCGCCTCGAACGCGCGCGCCATCACAGCGTCACGATCCGGGGCGAAACTCTCGTGCCCCAGGTTTGATCCAATATCGATCAGGTCCGGATTCAAGGCTCGAAACCTCGTTGTGATATCTTCGAAGCCATTATTCTAAGCGCCGCAGCCGGCGAGAAGGACGAAAGGAAATCAATATGGTGACTGCGCGGGAAGTTCTGTTCGCTGTGTTGGCGCTGGGCGTCCCGCCAGTCCTTGCGCAGGAGGGCGGCGATATCCAGGCGCAAATCGAATACGCATTCCAGACCGAGGATGGCAACAGCCTGGCGGATCTGGTGCAGAATTTAACAGTGCAGGTCAAGTCCGACGGCGGTGATGTGTCATTGCGCTATCACTTGGCCCATGCACAGTATCGGTTCGCCGAGCTCTCCGGGGATAGGCACAAGCGCGAGGCGGAGGCCGCGTATTCAGACTGCATCGACGAGTTGAAGCCGGTGCTGGAGAAAGATGTTAAATCGGCCGAGGCGCTGGCGTTGCAGTCGGCGTGCTACTCGGGGCTGGCGGATTTAACCCTGCTCGAGGCCGTGCTGCTGCGCACGCGCGCGGCCGATCGTCTGCAGGCCGCCGCCAAACTGGCGCCGCACAACCCGCGGGTGGTGCTGCTGTCGGCGCTGCAGGAGCTTCGCGGTGCGAAACCCGGCTCGACCCAGAGCCAGCATGGATTCGTCCAATTGCAGCTCGCCGTGCATCTGTTCGAGGAATCCTCCGGCACGAGCATCGACGCGCCGGGATGGGGCCACGCGCAGGCGTACTTGGCTCTCGGCCGTGAATTGCAGAGGCGCGGTGATCACTTGGGCGCGCGTAACTGGATCGAGAAATCCCTGATCGCGGCGCCGGACTACAAAGCAGCACAGCGCCAGCTTGCGCTATTGGCGAAGTGAACCTGGTATCATTCGGCGCGATGAAGCCACAAGGCACGCAGTTATCGCTGTTCGAGACACGCAGCTCCAGCGATCCGTTCGCGGTTCGAGTCAGTCCGCGCGCGCGGCGGCTCACGGCGCGCGTGCACGTCGGAGGCCGCGTGGAAATTGTGGTGCCCGTCGGGGTGAATGCGCACGCAGTGCGTGATTTCGTGCAGCGCTTCACGCCCTGGATCAATCGCAAAGTGGCGGCGATGCGCTGCTTTGTCGCCCCCGCGGACCCGGTACCGCGCTCCATCGAGTTCGCGTTTACCGGCGAGCGCTTGGCCGTGGAATGGCAGCGAAGCGCAACGCTTGCATTGGAGCCGCGCAGCGGCGCGCTATCCGTGCAGGCGCCGGACGAAGCGGCCGTGGGCAGATTGCTGCAGGCCTGGCTGAAACGCGCGGCCGCAGAGCGGCTGGTGCCGGGGCTGCTGCAACTGGCGTCTGATCTTAAGGTGTCCGTCTCGCGAGTGAGCATTCGCTGCCAGCGAACCCGCTGGGGCAGCTGCTCGACCCGCGGCACCATCAGCCTGAACTGCTCCTTGGTATTCCTGCGCGCCGAAGTTGTGCGCTACTTATTCATTCATGAGTTGGCGCACACCAAGCACATGAATCACTCCAGCAGTTTCTGGCGCTTGGTCGAGAAGCTCGAACCGGACTATCGGCGTCTGGACCGCGAATTGCTCGCCGGCTGGCGCACCGTACCGGGTTGGGTCTTCAAGACTTAACCGATGAAAGAGACAACGCCGCAAATCAAGCCGTTCGTCGATTTGAGCGACGAGCAGGTGCATTGGGACCTGAGCGAGTCGCTGAGCTATTCGCAGTATCTGAATCTGGACAAGCTGCTTGATGCGCAGCACCCGCTGTCCTACCAGCATGATGAAATGCTGTTCATCATCATTCATCAGGTGTCGGAACTGTGGATGAAATTATGTCTTCATGAACTGAACGCCACGGTCGACTGCGTGCGGCGCGACGACCTGGGTCCCACCTTCAAAATGTTGGCGCGGGTATCCACCATTCAGCAGCAGTTGCTGCAATCATGGGACGTATTGGCGACGATCACGCCGCACGACTATTCTGCTTTTCGCAATACGTTGGGGAAGTCCTCGGGGTTTCAGTCGCCGCAATATCGCATGCTGGAATTTCTGATCGGCAACAAGAATGCCGACACCATCAAGGTGTTTCGCACCGACCCGCAGGTTCATGAGACTCTTGAACGGGCGCTGCGCAGCCCCAGCCTTTACGATGAGGTGCTGCGCCTTTTGAGCCGGCGCGGCTTGGACGTGCCGGCGGCCGCCATCGACCGCGATTTCACCCAGCCTTATCAAGCCAGTAAACAGGTTGCGGCGGCCTGGCTCAGTGTTTATCACAACTCGGTCAAGGAATGGGACTTGTATGAATTGGCGGAGCGGCTCGTCGATTTGGATTACAAGTTCCAGTTATGGCGGTTTGCCCATGTGAAAACCGTGGAGCGCATTATCGGCTACAAACGCGGCACCGGCGGCACCGGCGGCGTGTCCTACCTGACCAAAGCGTTGGAACTGAAGTTCTTTCCGGAACTTTGGACCATCCGCACATCCATGTAGGCCGGCGATGGCGAATATCCAAGAACTACTGCAGAACGTCAATGTGGCGTCCAGCGATCTACTCGCGACGCCCGAGGAGGTCAAGCGGCGCCTGCCCACGACCGCTCAGGCCGCCCAGACCGTGTTTAAGTTCCGGGAGGCCGTGCGCGCCATACTGGAGCGCCGCGATCGGCGCCTCTTCGTGGTCGTCGGGCCTTGTTCCATTCATGATGTGGCGGCGGCGCGCGAGTACGCAACGCGCCTCAAGAGTTTGGCGGCTCAGGTCGACAGCACGATGCTGCTGATCATGCGCGTGTATTTCGAAAAACCGCGCACCACGGTGGGCTGGAAGGGATTGATCAATGATCCGGATCTGGACGATTCCTTTCATATTGAAAAGGGCATTCTGCTGGCCCGCGAGTTATTGATTTACATCGCTGAACTCGGGCTTCCCGCCGGCACCGAAGCGCTCGACCCGATCATGCCGCAGTACTTGTCGGAACTCATCACCTGGACGGCCATTGGTGCGCGCACCACAGAATCCCAGACACATCGCGAGATGGCGAGCGGCCTATCCACGCCGGTGGGTTTCAAGAACGGTACCGACGGCTCGCTGTCGACTTCTATCAACGCGCTGCAGTCGGTCAGGCATCCGCATCACTTTCTCGGCATCACGCAGCAAGGACAATCGGCGGTATTTCGGACGCGCGGCAATGCACACGCGCATATCGTCCTGCGCGGCGGCGGCGGGCGGGTCAACTACGACGCAGTGAGCATCGCCTTGGCGGAGCGGGAGTTAACTACAGCGGGACTGCCGGCCACGATCGTGGTGGACTGCAGCCACGGCAACTCGAACAAGGATCCAGGTCTGCAGCCTCAGGTCGCAGAGAATTGCGTGGCGCAGATTGTGGACGGCAACCGCTCCATTGTCGGATTGATGCTCGAGAGCCATTTAAAGGCGGGAAGCCAATCCATCCCCTCGGACTTAAGCAAGCTGGAGTACGGGATGTCGATTACCGACCCTTGCATCGATTGGCAGACCACCGAGAGCCTATTGCTGAAACTACACCAATCCTTGCAAGGGCTGCCTCCTTAGCGAGGCTCATTCCCAGCTGGATACGGGGATGCCGCCGCTCGCCGCCAGGCGACGCGCGGCTACATTGCCGTTGACCAGCAGCGCCCGCTCGGCCTGGCGCATATGATCCAAATCCGATGCCGAGTTGCCATAGGCAATGATGGGCAGGCCTGGATATTTCTCGCGCAGCCAGGTCAGGCAGCGAACCTTCTCTTCGCCGCGCCGATTGGGTGTTTTCAAACTTCCCTCGAGACGATCGCCCTGCCAGGTCAATTCGGTGCACAGCGTGTGTTCGAAATCGAGCAGGTGCCCGATACGCGGCACGTAAAGATCGGGGCTCGCCGACAAAAGCACTGCATGATCGCCCGCGGCCTGGTGAGCCTGTAGGACGGCGAGCGCCAGCGGCCGGAATCCGTGCTTCGATTGAAGCCTGCTCACAAACGATTCGGCCCATGCGTCCACGGTGGCGCGCTTCGCATTGCGCATCAGCATGCGGATCACCTGCGATTTGAGCGCGCCGCGATCGCGATCCCGCCAATAGCGCGCCAACGCAGGCGGCAGACGCCAAAGACCCAAGACGCGGTGTGGGTGGCGCCGCAAAAAACCCCACAGGAAGGGCAACAGCGTATCTCGCCAGGTCAGCGTGCCATCCAGGTCAAATAAGGCTACCCAAGGCTTTGCTGCCGCTCCCGCGTCCTTCATACCGCCTCTTGCCATCATTGGTCATTATTTTGCCACGGCCGGGGCATTTGCCTTGCGCAGATTGGTGCTCCTCACCGGAGGCAACCTATGTCAAGTCTAGACCGAGCAAATCCTTTGTTCTTGAAATTTATGGTCATCGCGCTGCTCACCCTCGTGCTGTTGATCCCACTGCGCCAAGTCGAGTCGTTGATTGCGCAGCGCTCGCGATTGCGTGATTCGGCCGTGGAGCGAGTCGCCCTGGGTGTGGGGCATGCGCAATACGTCGGCTTCATGATGTTGAAGGTACCGGTTACCCGACGATGGACCGCGGGCGCCAAGAATTATTGCACTACAACCGTTTATCGAGTGCTTGCCGACTCGGTGGAGGTGCAGGGTTCCATCGACACGCAAATCCGCCGTTCCGGCATCTATGACGTTCCGACTTTTCAAGCCCGGCTGCATGCGGCCGGGTCGATAAGCAGCGACACCGCCATGAAACAATGGGCGCCGGAGACGGGCGTCGAAACGAAGGTAGGGCGCGCCAGCTTGTTCATGGCCATTTCGGATCCGGCCGGAATTCGCGAGTTGGAGGGAATACGTATCGGCGGCAAGCTGGTACCCGTGTCCGCCGCGACCGAGGCCGGGATCTCTGGCGTCGCGGCCGAGATTGGAGATTTCGACCCGGCAGCGCCGCTACATCTCGAATTTGGCGTCGATCTGGCACTCGCCGGCACCGAGCGCCTACAGCTGTTTCCTTGGGCTCAGGCGACGCATGCGAATTTGTCATCCTCATGGCCGAGTCCGAGTTTTACAGGGGCGTTTTCGCCGGATCTTGCCCCGCAGGTTCGTCCAGGCGGTTTTGCCGCGCAATGGCGGGTGCTGCAAATCAACCGACACTACGCGCAGGTTTGGAGCGATGACGCCGTCACCGGCGCACAGATATACCAATCAGCCTTCGGCGTCGACTTCTATCAGCCGGTGGATACTTACCAGCGCGATTATCGAGCCGTACACTATGCGTTGCTGTTCATTGCGCTGACCTTCATGGCGCTGTTTCTGTGGGAGCATACGCTCGGCAAGCCGGTACACGCGGTTCAGTATGCGATGATCGGTATGGCGCTGGCGGTTTTCTACTTGGTTTTGGTGGCGTTGAGCGAGCATGCGACCTTCGCCCAGTCCTATACGCTGGCCGCTGGTGCAATGAGCTTGCTGCTGGGCATTTACTTCAGCGGCCTGCTGCGCTCACGATTGGCAGGCATGCTGGCCGGCATCTGCACAGCAGGCTGCTATTCTCTGTTGTATCTCTTGGTTCTATCGGAGGAGTACGCCTTGCTGCTGGGTGCACTGACGTTGTTTGCCGCGTTGGCAAGCATTATGGTTGCGACGCGGAAGCTCGATTGGTATCGCGTGACCGAATCACGTCAGCGCGAGCCATGAATGCCTCTGTTGCCATCGTTGGGGCGGGCGCCATCGGCGCTTGGCTCGCCGATGGCTTGGATCGAGCGGGATGGCCGGTGTCCCTGCTGGCGCGCGGCGCGACGCTGCAGGCGCTGCGCGCCGACGGACTGCGGGTCGTGCGCGCGGGCGAGCGGCGTACGATCCGCCCCCGGGCCGGTTCGGCCGCCGAGCTCGGTGTGCATGATGTTGTGTTTCTCACCGTCAAGGCACAGCTGCTGCCGGCCCTGGCGCCGACCTTAAGTCCCCTGATCGGACCTGACACGGTGGTAGTTAGCGGCACCAACGGGATTCCGTGGTGGTTCTTCCATGATTTCGGAGGCGCACTGGCGAATCGCTGTCTCGAATCGGTGGATCCCGTGGGGTCGCAGGAGCGAGCATTTCCCCGCGGAAGGATCTTGGGTTCCGTCGTGCACGCGGCAGTGCGCGTCGTCGCGCCCGCGCATGTGGACGTGGTGGCCGCCGATCGGCTGATTCTCGGCGAGCCGTCCGGCGAGATGTCGCAGCGGCTGCTGTCCCTGGTGGCGGGACTGCGCGAGGGCGGCATCAATGCGCAGGCGTCGGCGCGGATCCGGCACGATGTGTGGACAAAACTCTGGGGCAACATGAATATGAATCCGATCAGCGCATTGACGCGCTGCGGAACCGCCCGGATGCTCGCGGATGCAGACGTGTATGCGTTGTGCGCGCAGATGATGGAGGAGATGCAAGTGTGCGCTCAACACCTTGATTTGCGCATCGACATGACTCCTGCGATGCGCATTTCCATCACCCAGCGCCTCGGGGACTTCAAGACCTCGATGCTGGCGGATCTTGAGGCGGGCCGCGCGCTGGAACTCGCTCCGCAGCTTGGCGCTGTGGTTGAAATCGCCGCACTGCTCGGCGTTCCGGCGCCCTTCATGCGCTCCATTCTGGGGCTGGCGCGGCTGCTCGGCCCGTAGGCGGCACCCTACATTTTTTGCGGTACACGGCCGATGCGTGGAACTTGCGGTTGGTGGCATAGTAGGGAATGTCTGATTTTAGGCGGTGCGCGCGATGTTGATACGGCTGGGCTATGAATTGACCTATCAATTCCCGCAGGCTACGCCTGTCATTTTGAATCTAAACGTGCATTACACGCGCACCTCGGATCTGGTGCAGGCCGATACCATCATTACCGAACCGGCGGTGCCCCTGTCGATGTACCGGGATGGGTTTGGCAATTGGTGCACGCGCGCGGTCGCGCCGCCAGGCACCTTCAGAGTCACCACCGACGCATTGATCCGGGACGGCGGCCGCGCCGAGCCGGCATTCCCCTACGCATTTGAACACTCGGTCGAGTCCTTGCCGAATGAAACGCTGGCATTCCTGCTTCCCAGCCGCTATTGCGAGACCGAGCATCTGTCGGCGGCGGCGTGGAGTTTGTTCGGCGCAATGATGCCCGGCTGGAGCAGGGTGCAAGCGATTTGCGACTATGTGCATCGGCACGTGGCTTTCGACTATCAATGCGCGCGCCCGACCAAAACGGCCTGGGAGACCTTCAACGAACGCCGCGGCGTGTGCCGCGATTACGCGCACCTGGCAATCACCTTCTGCCGTTGTTTGAACATCCCGGCCCGCTACTGCACGGGTTATCTGGGAGATATCGGCGTGCCGGCCATGGACGCGCCGATGGATTTCGCCGGCTGGATGGAGGTGTACCTCGCGGGCGGCTGGCACACCTTTGATCCGCGCAACAATCAGCGGCGCATCGGCCGCGTGCTGATCGCCCGCGGCCGAGATGCAGCGGACGTGGCGATCAGCATGACCTTTGGACCCAATACCCTGAATCGCTTCCGGGTGTGGACGGAGGAAGCACAAGCCGCCGCCGCCTAGCGCGAATGTAGCCACTCGCCCCACAGAAAGAATTAGAATTAGCGGCTCTGCCGTTGAATGATGGGGTACAGCATGTCTGATAAGGCCATAAACGCGGTCCGCGCGGCGGCTTGGGCCGGCACATTGGCCGCCGCTCTAGCATTGACTGCGATGCCGGCCGGTGCTGCGGCACAGGGCCCGGCTGCTCAGGGTACGCGCGCCGAGGCGGCATCCGCCGCCCAGGCAATCGTCCCCGGATTCACTCACATCAAGTCCTTGGGCGGGATCGACGAATATCGGCTCGACAGCAACGGCCTCACCGTGTTGATTGCGCAGGATCATTCCGCACCCGTGGTGACATTCGAAGTGACCTATCAGGTGGGCTCGCGCAATGAAGTGACCGGAACCACCGGCTCCACGCATCTCCTAGAACACATGATGTTCAAGGGCAGCGAGGGATTCAATGACCCGAAGGGCAACAGCGTCAAGCAATTGCTGGAGCGCGTCGGCGGCCAATTCAACGCCAGCACATCATTCGACCGCACCAACTACTTCGCGACCATCGGCCGCGAGAACTTGGAAAGCTATGTCGCGATCGAGGCTGATCGCATGCGGCATTTGTGGCTGCACGAGACGGATCGACAATCCGAAATGACCGTGGTTCGCAACGAGTACGAGCGCGGCAAGAATGATCCTGAGAATGTGCTCATGGAGGAGGTGATGGAGGCCGCCTACGTGGCGCTGCCTTATCACCATCCGGTGATCGGCTGGAAGAGCGATATCGAGCATGTGCCCATTACCAAGCTGCGCGAGTTCTACGACACATTTTACTGGCCGAACAACGCGACCCTCACGGTGGTCGGCGACGTCGAGCCGGGGATGTTGTTGGGCCTCATCAAGAAATACTACGGCGGGTACACGCGTTCGCCCGCGCCAATTCCGGCCATCTACACGGAGGAGCCCGCGCAGAGCGGCGAGCGGCGCGTTCAGGTCAAGCGCCCCGGGGAACTGGGAACCATCATCATTGCGCACAAGGTGCCGAACGGGCGGGATGCCGATCAACCGGCGATCGAGATGCTCGACGCCATCTTGAGTTCCGGCAAGAACGCGCGTCTGTATCGCGCGCTGGTCGACCAAGGGTTGGCGTTGAGCGCAGAGGCCGGCACCACTTTGCTCCGCGACCTATCGCTGCACACCTTGTACGCGGCGCTGACTCCGGGAACCAGCCACGATCAGGTCGAGAAGGCGCTGTGGGCGGAAATCGCCAAGGTCAAGGCTAACGGGGTGACCGCGAGCGAAGTAGCCACCGTCAAACAGCAATACATCGCGGCGGATGCGTACAAGCGCGACGGCACTGCGGCCATCGCCAGTGAAATCAGCGAGTGGATCGGCGTCGGCGATTGGACCTTGTATGTGACCTTTCCGCAAAAAGTCCAGCTCGTCACGCCGGCGGACGTGCAGCGCGTTGCGAAGCAATATTTTGGCGTGGATCAGAGTACGACGGGTTGGTTTGTGCCCGTTCCGCCGAAAACGGAGAAGGGCCCGTGATACGATTTTACGCAGCGATCGGATTGTTGATCCTGTGCGGCCCGGCCGCGGCGAATATGGCGGATCAGGCGCACCGCTCGACGGTGGCCGGCATCGATTTGATCACCTATCGAACCAGCGTCAAGGATGTGGTAGTCATCCTGGGCGTGCTGCCGGCGGGCGATGCGATGGCGGAATCCGGCAATATCGCGATTCCCACGCTGTCGGGAATGATGCTCGACCGCGGCACCAAGACACTCGATAAATTCGCGATATCCGAAAAATTGAACAATGTCGGCGCGGACATCAGCTTCTCCGTGGGCACGCAATCATTGGAGATCCGTGCCAAGTGCTTGCGCAAGGATTTGCCGCTCGTGATCGGCTTGATCGCCGCAGAACTGCGTACCCCGGCGCTCCAAGCGGCGGAATTCAGCAAGGCGAAACAGCAGTTCGAAGGCGAGCTGGAGAGCTCGGCGCAAAACACCGGTGCGCTTGCCGCTGAAGCGTTCGATCGGGCAATCTTCCCCGAAGGCCATCCGAATCGGCCGCACACGTTGAGCGAATACGAAGCGGCCGCCAAGTCGGCGAACCTCGATGAGGTGAAAGCGTTTCAGGCGAAATACTACGGTCCGGCACACATGATGCTGGTTCTGGTCGGTGATGTCTCCGACTCGGATACCTCCGCCGAGATCTCCAAGGCGTTTTCTGGATGGACCGGCGGGCAAGACTATCTGCGCCCCAAGACCGCGGCGGCCCCCGCGGTGGCCGGCGAGATTTTTGTTCCTCTCGCGGATAAGCCCAGCGTCACCATGATTCTCGGCCAGGCGACCGGCTTGAAGTACAGCGATCCTGACGCGCTGCCGCTGAGAGTGGGCACGGCAATTTTCGGCAGAGGTTTTACCGGCAGGCTGATGAGCACGGTGCGCGATAAAGAGGGCTTGACCTACAACATCGGGGCCAGCGTGGGCGATGACAGCATCGTCGATGGCGCCTGGGAAATTTCCGCCACCTTCGCGCCGGCGTTGTTATCCAAGGGTGTCGCATCCACTCGGCGCGAATTGGAGAAATGGTGGAAGGACGGCGTCACCGACCAGGAATTGACGGCACGCAAGCAAGGGATGATCGGCAGCTACTTGGTAGGTCTATCGACCACCGGCGGGCTCGCGGAAACCATCCTCATCAACACGCAGCGCGGCTATGACTTGAACTGGCTCGATGGGTATCCTAAAACCTTGAAGGCGCTGACCGTGGGCCAAGTCAATGCGGCGATCAAAACCCACCTTAATCCGGCCGCCATGACGCTGGTTGAGGCCGGCAGCGTCGCCGGGGCGCCTAAGTGAGTCCGAGGTAGTCCTGCTTGCCGATTTCCAGGCCTGATTGCCTGAGAATGTCGTACGCCGTGGTCACGTGGAAGTACAGATTCGGCAGTACGTGAGTGAGCAGGTAGGGCATGCCCTGCATGCTCTTGGTGGAGCTGCGGGTCTGCCAGGTGATCGTCCGCTCTTCTGACCCGACGAATTGTTGCGGCTGCAGAGACTCAAGGTACGCCACGGTGCGGCGCGTATTGATGATCAATTCCGCCAAGCTCTTATCCTTTCCGTCGAACGCCGGTACTTCCGCGCCTGCCAGGCGCGCCGCGCCGCCGCCGGCGATGTCATTGGCGATATAAATCTGCGTGCTCAACGGCAGCATGTCAGGGTAAAGCCGCGTATGCAGAAGTACCGCGGGCTCGATTTTGCGGGCTTGCGCGTAGTCGGCCGCTTTCTCGAGGATCGCGGCGAGATTTTTCAGCGCGCGCGTACAGCTGATCACCGTCGCCAGATGCATGGTAATGGTCATATTTTATGCCGCCTTTCGGACCGCGGCGAGCTGCCGCAGTACGTATTGTAAGATGCCGCCGTGTTGGTAGTAATCGAGCTCCTTGGGCGTGTCGATGCGCAATCGCGCTTCGAATTCGCACACCTTGCCATCATCGGCTTTGGCAATCACTTTGACGAACTTGGCCGCGCCGCGATTCAGTCCCACGATTTCGAAGGTTTCCCTGCCGGTTAGGCCCAGCGCCTGCGCGTTCTGACCCTCTTTGAATTGCAGCGGCAGCACGCCCATGCCGATCAAATTCGAGCGATGGATGCGCTCGAAGCTCTCGGCGATCACGGCCTTCACGCCCAGAAGCATGGTGCCCTTGGCTGCCCAGTCGCGCGAGCTGCCGGTGCCATACTCCTTCCCGGCCAGAATCACCAGCGGCGTGCCGGCCGCCTTGTACTTCATGGCCGCGTCAAAAATCGACATGCTTTCGCCGCTAGGGATGTGCACCGTGACGCCGCCCTCGGTACCGGGCAGCAGCAGGTTGCGCAGGCGAATATTCGCGAATGTGCCGCGCATCATGACTTCGTGATTGCCGCGTCGCGCGCCGTAGGAATTGAAATCCACGGGCTGCACGCCCTGTGCAATGAGGTATTTGGCGGCTGGACTCGATTTGGAAATATTTCCCGCCGGGGAAATATGATCGGTGGTGACCGAGTCGCCCAGTACCGCCAGCGCTCTCGCGCCCTTGATATCCCCTAACGGCGCCGGCGTCATGGTCATGCCGTCGAAGTAGGGCGGATTCTTGACGTAAGTGGATTGCCCGTCCCAGGAGTAGATCTTACCGGCCGGGGTCTTGATGGCGGCCCAATTCGCATCGCCGCTGAATACACTGGCATAGCCCTTCTTGAACATGGCCGAGTCGACGGAAGCGGCCACGGCCGCCGCCACGTCCGGCGCGCTCGGCCAGATGTCCTTGAGGTGCACCGGCTTGCCGTCGGCGCCGAGGCCCAGCGGTTCGGTCGTGATATCGATTCCCAAATTGCCGGCCAGCGCGTATGCGACCACCAGCGGCGGGGACGCCAAGAAGTTCATCTTGATTTCCGGATGCACCCGGCCTTCGAAATTCCGATTGCCCGACAGCACCGAACAGGCCACCACATCGGCGGCTCTTACCGCCTCGGAGATCTCCGGCTTCAAAGGTCCGGAATTACCAATGCAGGTGGTGCAGCCGTAGCCGACCGTATAGAACCCAAGCTGCTCCAAATCCTTCAACAGTCCGGCTTTGGTCAGATAATCCGTGACCACGCGTGAGCCGGGCGCGAGCGAGGTTTTCACCCAGGGCTTGGAGGCGAGTCCGCGCTTCAGCGCATTGCGCGCCAGCAGGCCGGCGGCCACCAGCACGGCGGGATTGGAGGTGTTCGTGCAGCTGGTGATGGCCGCAATCAGCACGGCCCCGTCCTTGATCTCGAAGCTCTCGCCTCCCACGCTGGCCATGGCGCTGCCCGTTGCGCGCGGATTTTTTTGCGTGCGTTCTTCAGCCATTTTCTTCACGCTGCTTTCGTAGACGCTCTTGGCATTGCGCAGGGGCACTCTGTCCTGGGGCCGCTTGGGCCCAGCGAGAGAGGACTCGACGCTCGCCAAATTCAGCTCGACCACATCCGTGTAGTCGGCGGCCGGCGCGCCGTTGACCCGCCACAATCCCTGTGCTTTGGCGTAGGTTTCCACCAGTGCAATCTGCTCGGCGGAGCGACCGGTCAGTTCGAGGTAGCGGGTGGTCTCCTCATCGATGGGGAAAATCGCGCACGTCGAGCCGAACTCGGGCGACATATTGGCGATGGTGGCGCGGTCAGCCAGCGGCAGTCCCTTCAAGCCATCGCCGAAGAATTCGACGAATTTGTCTACCACGCCTTTCTTGCGCAGCATTTCGGTGACCGTCAGCACCAGATCGGTCGCCGTGGTCCCGGCGCTCAGCGAGCCGGTGAGCTTGAAACCGATGACCTGCGGAATCAGCATGGTCACCGGCTGACCCAACATGGCCGCTTCCGCTTCGATACCGCCGACACCCCAGCCCAGCACGCCCAAACCGTTGACCATGGTGGTGTGCGAATCGGTGCCGACCAGCGTGTCCGGATAGGCCGCCTTCTTGCCCGCGGCATCCTCCGAGAAAATCACTCGAGCCAGGTGTTCGATGTTGACCTGGTGCACGATACCGGTGTTCGGCGGCACGACTTTGAAATTACTGAAGGCCGTTTGGCCCCAGCGCAGGAACATGTACCGTTCGCCGTTGCGCTTGAACTCAATCTCGTTGTTGTGCTGCAGCGAATTGGCCGCGCCATATTCATCGACTTGCACGGAGTGGTCGATGACCAGTTCGGCGGGCGCCAGAGGGTTGACCTTCTGTGGATCGCCGCCCAGCTTGACGATGGCCTCGCGCATCGCCGCCAAATCCACGATGCAGGGCACCCCGGTGAAATCCTGCATGATGACTCGCGCCGGCGTGAATGCGATTTCATAGCTGGGCTGCGCCTTCGGATCCCACTTGAGCAGTGCCTCAATATCGCTCTTGGTCACGTTGACGCCATCCTCGAAGCGCAGCAGGTTTTCGAGCAGCACTTTCAGCGAAAAGGGCAAACGGTCGACGTTGAATTGTTTCAGCGCGGCGAGGCTCAAAACATCATATTGTTGTGCACCCACCTTGAGCGTGGTTCTTGCATTGAAACTGTCCGTCATGACCCCTCCACCGAAAGTATCGAATTATAAGTCATTCCGCGCGCCGCCGTAGCCAGCGCGGAGTTGATGCGCGTGGTGATGACGCCGCCACCGAGGCAGCGCTCTCCAAGATAGAACACGGCATACTGGCCTGGGGTCACCGCCCGCGCGGGGCGCGGGAGCGTCACGCGACAGGCATCGCCCGTGCTCAGACTGACCGAACACTCCAGGTCGACCTGCCGATAGCGAGTTTTGACCGTGCAGCGCAGCGACCGATCGGAGGGCCCCGGCGGATTGATCCAGTGCAATTGTTCCACACGGAAGCTGTCGGACAAGAGCAAGGGATGGTCTTGATCTTGCACCACGATGAGCGCGTTGCGATCGCTCTGCTTGTCCGCCACATACCAGGGTGCCGCGGCGGCACCCGCACGTCCTCCGATCCTAAGGCCTGATCGCTGCCCCAAGGTGTACAGGGCAAGACCGCGATGTTCGCCGATGAGGCGCCCGTCGGCCGTCTCGATCGGTCCGGGTTGGGTGCGCACGTGGCGGCTGAGGAATTCTTGGAATGGTCGCTCGCCGATAAAACAGATGCCGGTGCTGTCAGGCTTGTCAAAAACCGGCAGGCCGGCCGCGTGCGCCAGGCCGCGCACCTGCGCCTTGCGCAAACCGCCGATGGGAAACAGCGTTCTTGCCAGCGCCCCCGCGGCAACACTGTGCAAAAAATAGCTCTGGTCCTTGGCTAAGTCGGCTGCGCGCAGCAGCTCGGGACCCGCCTCGCCATGGCGCACCTGAGCGTAGTGACCGGTGGCGATCCAGGAGGCGCCCAAGCGCTGCATGTAATTCAGACAAACGCCAAATTTGATTTCGCGATTGCACAGGACATCCGGATTCGGGGTGCGGCCTTGTGAATAGTCGCGAAGGAAGTGCTTAAAGACACGTTCCCGATACTCGGCCTCGAAGCTCACGCGATGCAGGACGATACCTAAGACCTCGCAGACCCGCCGCGCATCCTGGAAGTCTGCGGCGGTCGTGCAATAGCCGTCATCGTCCTCCCAATTGGACATGAACAAGCCCTGCACCGAGTAACCGGCGTCGCGCAACAAGAGTGCCGCGACGGCCGAGTCAACGCCGCCCGACATGCCGATGATGACCGTGCCGGCTGACTGAGGATCGGGGAGGGGCTTCTGCATCCGCCCATTATACGGGCGTTATGCGTGAAGCCGAGGGTTACATGAGCATTTGCCGCATTTGCGATTCTTGCATGCTCGTCTGCCAAACTTCATCGAAGAAATTCAAGTAGCGGCGCACGACGGCCGGATCGTTCATGTCCGAAATGCCATCCCAGCGATCCGCCTGCAATCGATAGACGAGTGCCTTGTCGTCGGCAATGATAAAGGCGCCGGCGCTCGCCGGATAATCGGGACTCATGGCGCGCAGGTCGATGCAGCTGGTCAAGCGGCGCGCCAATGCAAGAAAGCGGTTGTTGTCGACCATGGCCCGCGACGGGTCTGCCAGCAGCACCCTGACTTTCGCATAGGATCGCGCCAGCACGAGACGCTTGATGGCCTCGAGGAAGGCTTCCTCGCCATACACCAGGGGCTCCAAATCTTGTGTGAAAATCGACAGCAGGCGTTGCGCCGATTTGGCCACCTTGAGGCTGGCGTCCCGGACTTCGGGCATGGTGCTGAGAATGGTGCGGGTGCCGGATCCTGGCGAATCGTCGCCGCCGGGCGCGGGAACCTTTCCCGTCGCCGGTTTTGAGCGTTCTTCCGTGTTACCCGCCATGACTTGACCCCGATCCCGCGTAATTTGAGCCTGATAGTACCGGTTGCATGCAGCGGGGCCGTGCTAACTACGTCACGTTTCGGAGGGCCAAATACGCCTGGCGCGGCCTACGGGACCCGCCTGCGCAGCGCCAGAGTCGCTGCCAAGCCGACATAAGTGTCCGGCGTCAACCGCAGCAGGCGATCCTTTTCCTCGGGCGGCAGGGCGAGCGAGGCGATGAAATCGCGCATGCTGGCTTGGTCCATGGGCTTGCCGCGCGTGAAGGCCTTGAGCCGATCGTACGCATCCGCGATGCCATGAGCACGCATCACGGTTTGTACCGCCTCTGCCAACACTTCCCAGGCCTGTCCCAGGTCCTCGGCAATTCTTTGAGGGTCGAGTTCAAGTTTTTGCAGCCCCGCGGCCAGCGATCCTAAGCTGAGCATCGTGTGACCAATCGCTACACCGAAATTTCGCAGCACCGTCGAGTCGGTCAGATCGCGCTGCAAACGCGACACCGGCAGCTTATCCGCGAAATGCCCGAGCAGCGCGTTGGCCACCCCCAGGTTGCCCTCGGCATTCTCGAAATCGATTGGGTTGACTTTATGCGGCATCGTCGAAGAGCCCACCTCGCCGGGGATGAGGCGTTGCTTGAAATACCCCCACGAAATGTAGCTCCACATATCGCGTGCAAAATCCAGAAGCACGGTGTTCGCCCGCATCAGTGCGTGGCAATATTCGGCGATCCAGTCGTGCGGCTCGATCTGCGTCGTGAAGGCATTCGACGTCAGCCCCATCGACTCGACGAATGCGGCGCTGAAAGCCGGCCAATCGACGCGCGGCATTGCCGCTACATGGGCGTTGAAATTGCCGACGGCGCCATTCATCTTTCCGAGGATGACGACCCGCTCGAGACCGGCGCGCTGAGTGTGCAGCCGCGCTGCGACATTGGCGAATTCCTTTCCCACCGTGGTGGGAGTCGCGGTTTGTCCATGGGTGCGCCCCAAGAGTGCGACGCCGGCATATCGCACGGCCAACGTATCCAGCACCGCGATCAGGCTGTCGAGTGTCGGCAGCAACAGCGTCGCGCGCGCACTTTTCATCATCAGCGCGTAGGCCAGATTATTGATGTCCTCCGAGGTGCATCCAAAATGCATCCATTCAAGGTCAGCCGGACTCGCACCGCGCGCCTGCAATTCGCCCCGCAGCCAATACTCGACGGCTTTCACGTCATGGTTGGTACGCGATTCGATTTGCTTGATGGCGGCGACATCAGTGCCGCCCGGATCCTTCGAGAGCTTTTCGAGCAACTCGCGAGCGACCGTCGGCAATCCGGATAACGCCTGCGCGGCAGGTCCGGCCGCCAAACTTAGAAACCAAGCGCATTCGACCCGCACTCGCTCGCGCATGAGGCCCGCTTCGCTGAAAATTCCGCGCACGGCGGACAGCTTGCCGGCATACCGGCCGTCGAGGGGAGACAGAGCATCGGTGAAAAAAGTTGACATCGAGGAGCCAAGCCGCATGAGTGATAGAATCACGGGATTCTACCGTAAACGACACTGAACCTGCGGAGTAAGGCGCGATGACATCATCCACCCGCGTCGAACGCGACAGCATGGGCCCGCTCGACGTGCCCGCCGCTGCCTTATGGGGCGCCCAGACCCAGCGCGCGATCCAAAATTTCCCGCCGACGGGTATGCGCATGCCGCGAGGCTTCATTCGCGCATTGGCGCTCGTCAAATATGCCGCTGCCGGTGCGAATGCGGAACTCGGCGATATGCCTCCGCGCACCGCTGCGGCGATTCAGGAGGCCTCGCTCGAGGTCGCCGCCGGCCGCTATGACGATCAGTTTCCGGTGGACGTGTTTCAAACCGGGTCCGGAACCAGCAGCAACATGAACGCGAATGAAGTGATCGCGGCGTTATCCGCACGCATCCTGGGCGCAGCCGTGCACCCTAACGATGACGTGAACATGAGCCAAAGCAGCAACGATGCTATACCGACCGCCATCCATGTCGGCGCGGCGCTGCTGCTGCATGAGCAGCTGGTGCCGGCCTTGGAGCGGCTGCGCGAGGTTCTGGCGCTAAGAGCCGCCGAGTTGGCTGATGTAGTCAAGACAGGCCGCACGCATTTGATGGATGCCATGCCGATCACCCTGGGCCAGGAGCTCGGCGCATGGCAATCGCAGATCATCGCGGCCGAATCCCGCTTAGCCTCGGTCACTCCGCGGCTCTACGCATTGGCACAGGGCGGGACTGCGGTTGGCACCGGCATCAATGCCAGGCCGCAGTTCGGCAGCGTGTTTGCGCGCCACCTGTCGCAGCAATGCAAGCTCGCGTTTCGCCCCAGCGAGAATTTTTTCGAGGCGCTGTCCTGCCAAGATACTGCGGTGGAACTCTCGGGACAACTCAAGGTCCTCGGCGTCAGTCTCATGAAGATCGCCAATGATTTGCGCTGGATGAACAGCGGACCGCTCGCCGGATTGGCGGAGATAGCCCTGCCGGCATTGCAGCCGGGCAGCAGTATCATGCCGGGCAAGGTCAATCCGGTGGTGGCAGAATCCGTCGCAATGATGGCGGCCCAGGTGATCGGCAACGATGTCACGATCACCGTGGCGGGCCAGTCGGGAAATTTTCAACTCAACGTGATGCTGCCCGTTATCGCCTACAATCTTCTGCAGAGTTTGGAACTGTTGGGCATCGCGAGCCGCAATCTGGCGGATCACGCGCTGGCAGGATTCACGGTAAATCGTGAGCGCATGTACGAGGCGCTCGAGCGCAATCCGATCCTCGTCACGGCGTTGAATCCGCTCATCGGCTATGAGAAAGGCGCGGCGATAGCCAAGAAGGCCTATCGGGAAGGGCGACCGATCGTGGAGGTCGCCGCCGAAATGACCGGCATGGATCGGGACGAACTGCGCCGGCTGCTCGATCCGCGCGTGCTGGCGGACGGCGGAATCAAGGGAGCCGGCACCTAGCAAGATGATGGATCCCCTTTACACGAAAGCGCATATCCGAGCGGCGCTGGATGCTTCGCCCTCAACCCCTGAGGAGGACATGCACTGGTTGGCCGGCGCATCGCCCGAAGTCGCGGCGCGCGTGCGCGCCACGCTGCCGACCCGGCGCACGCCGGCCGCCGTACTGGTGCCTCTGGTGGAGCGCGCCGCGGGTTTGACCGTGTTGCTGACACAGCGCGCCACGACGCTCAAAGACCATGCCGGACAGATCAGTTTCCCGGGAGGCCGCATCGAACCGGGTGATCCGGACGCATGGCACGCCGCGCTGCGCGAAGCCTATGAGGAAATCGGCCTGCTGCCCAGTCTCGTGGAGTTTGCCGGCTACCTGCCCGATCATGTCGTGATATCCGGCTTTCGCGTGACGCCAGTGGTGGGTTTCGTCAAACCGGACTATCAACTGCAGATCGCGCCGGCCGAGGTTCACGATGTCTTCGAAGTGCCGCTCGATTTCATCTTGGATGCCGCCAATCATAAATCGCGTCAGCGGCAAATCGGCGAGCTGACCATAGAAATTCACGATATTCCGTTCGGCGAGCGCAATATCTGGGGTGCCACCGCCGGCATGCTGATGACCTTTCGGCGCCTGCTGCAAACCCGTACGGCGAGAACTCCATGAGCGGGCGCATCGAGGAATTGCTGGCGATCATGACGCGTTTGCGTGCGCCCGGTGGATGCCCGTGGGATCAGCAGCAGACCTTTGCGAGCATCGCTCCGTATACCGTGGAGGAGGCGTACGAGGTAGCCGATGCCATCGAGCGATCCGACATGCCGCAACTCAAGGACGAATTGGGGGATCTGTTATTTCAAGTGGTGTTTCACGCCCAGATCGCCAGCGAGGCGGGACAATTCGATTTCGAGGCCGTCGCGGCGGCGATTTGCGACAAGCTGCGCAGGCGCCATCCGCACGTGTTTGCCGATCATCGAGCCATCAGCGCCGCCGAACAGAGCGCCGCCTGGGAAGACATCAAAGCGAGTGAGCGCGGCGGATCCTCGGCAGCGGTGCCGGTTTCTGCGCTGCACGGCGTGCCCCATGCGCTCCCGGCGCTCATGCGAGCCTATAAATTGAGCAAGCGAGCCGCCCGCGTCGGCTTTGATTTCGAGCACGCGGGCCAAAGCGCCGACAAGGTTACCGAAGAGCTCGCGGAAGTTCGCGCAGCGGCGGCGGCCGACGCCACCTTCGAAGAGGTGGGCGATCTTTTGTTCGCGACGGCGAATTTGGCGCGAAAACTCGATGTCGACGCCGAAGCGGCTCTGCGCGCGGCCAACCTGAAATTCGAGCGGCGCTTCCGCGCAATGGAAACTCTTGCCCACGAGCGGGGCGAGGTATTTTCGGAGCTGGACCTCGCCGCTCAAGAGAAATTGTGGCAAGCCGTTAAGCGTGGCGAATGAACACAGCGGCGCCGCCGGTGCTGCCGCGCGGCGTGCGGCAGCGCGCGCGGCTTCGCGGTTGAGCTACCAGCATGACACCGACTTGCCGATATCCGCGCAGCGCGAAGCCATTTTACGCTCGCTACTCGGTGCGCAAGTGCTCATCGTCGCCGGCGATACCGGTTCCGGAAAGAGTACGCAGCTACCGCAATACTGCCTCGCCGCGGGGCGCGGCAGCGAAGGATTGATCGCGCACACTCAGCCGCGCAGGCTCGCCGCGCGCGCCTTGGCGGCGCGCATCGCGGAGGAATTGGGGCAATCGGTAGGCCACACCGTCGGATTTCGCGTACGGTTTGCCGACCAAGTATCCGACGCCACGCGTCTGGTGCTGATGACCGATGGGCTCCTGCTCGCCGAACTGAGCTCCGATCCCTTGCTGCGACGCTACGACACCATCATCGTCGATGAGGCTCATGAACGAACGCTGAATATTGATTTGCTGCTCGGCGTGCTGAAGGGCTTGTTGCCTCGCCGCCCGGATCTAAAACTCATCGTTACCTCGGCGACGTTGGACGTTGAACGCGTCGCGCGATACTTTGGCGAGGCGCCGATCATCAGTGTGCAGGGCCGCAGCTACCCAATCGAAGTGCGCTATCGGCAGGCACAGGAGGACGCAGAGGAGCCTGATCTGCCACTGGCTGTCCTTGAGGCGTATCAAGAGATCGCGACCGAGCCCGGCGAGGCCGGTGCGGGAGATGTCCTGGTGTTTCTGCCCGGCGAGCGCGAGATCCGCGATGTCGGCGAGCTGTTGGAGCGCGAACTGCAATCGAACGTCGAGGTACTGAGTTTGTATTCCCGGCTGTCGTGGGATCAGCAACGCAAAATATTTCAACGCGGTCCGCGGCGACGCATCGTGCTGTCGACCAATGTGGCTGAAACATCCATCACCGTGCCCGGGATTCGCGCGGTTATCGATTCCGGGCTGGCGCGCATCAGCCGCTACAGCGTGCGCAACCGCCTGCAGCGTTTGCCCATCGAGCCAATTTCGCGCGCCAGCGCCGAACAGCGCAAAGGCCGCTGTGGCCGCTTGGGTCCTGGTCTATGCCTGCGGCTGTATACGCAGGAAGATTTCGAGCAGCGCCCAGCCTTCACCGAACCGGAGGTCTTGAGAACCAATCTCGCGGCACTCTTGCTGCGGCTGGCGGCCGACGGATTGGGCGAGGCGGAATCGTTTCCCTTCATTGATGCTCCGGATTCGCGTGCCCTCAACGATGGATATCGGTTGCTGCAGGATTTGCAGGCCATGGATGCTGAGCGGCGCATCACCGGCCGCGGACGTTCCATGGCGCGCCTGCCGCTCGACCCGCGGCTCGGCCGAGCGCTTCTGGAGAGCAAACGCTTCCGTGCCGAGGGCGAGTTGCTCGCGATCAGCGCCGGATTGAGCGTACCGGATGTACGCATCGGCGAGGATACGGCGGATCCTGCATTCCAAGACAACAAGTCTGAATTCTCGGCTTTGCTCAAGCTGTGGCGAGCCTACCGAAAGGCGCGCGAGGGTCCGCGGCGGGAATTGCGCCGCTGGTGCCAGGAGCGGCACCTGTCGCTGCTGCGCTTGTCCGAATGGGATGATGTCTATGCCCAAATCGCCGACAGAGCGAAGGACATCGGCATCGTCGCCCAGCGCCAGTCCGCCAGCTACACAGGCGTGCATCGATCCTTGCTCGCCGGGTTTTGCACCATGGTGGGCACGCGCGCAGAGGAGGGGATGTACACGGGCACTCGCGGCGTGCATTTCCATATTTTCCCAGGCTCAGCGCTGATCAGGCGCCGGCCGCGCTGGCTCATGGCCGCCAGCATTGTCGAAACCTCGCGGGTATTCGCGCGGCGCGTGGCCGAGGTCGAACCGATGTGGATCGAGGCTGCGGCAGCGCACCTGCTCAAGCGCGAGTACCTCGCACCGGATTGGGATGAGGAGCGCGAAGCCGTGATCGCGCGCGAGCGCATCAGTTTTCTCGGCCTGGTATTGAACGCAGGCCGGATCGTCAACTATGGGCCCATTGCGCCGGAGCAGTCGCGTCACATCTTTGCGCGTGAGGCGTTGGTCTACCAGCGCTTGCGGCGCCGGCCGGACTGGCTGGCGGCCAATGATGCCGCGATTCACGCCGCGCACGAGATTGAAGAGCGCCTGCGTACTCGCGATTTATTGGTGGACGCCGAGGCACTCGTCGACTTCTATGACAACGCACTGCCGGCACAGGTATCTAGCGCCGCAACCCTGGAACACTTCAGTCGACACTTGTCACCCGAACAAAAGCAGGCGCTGAGTTTGACGCCCAGTCAGATTTTCGCGCGCCGGCCTATGCCTGAGGCGCTGGAGCAATATCCGGAAAGCGCCCGTCTGGGTGCTCTGACCCTGCCCGTCCACTATCGTTTCGCGCCGGGGGAAGCCCAGGATGGGGCAAGCTTGACGGTGTCCGTGTTGGCGCTGCCGGGTCTGACCCGCAGGGCGGTGGACGCAGCGATCCCCGGTTTGGCCGCCCCGCGAATCGCGGCGCTGTTGCGGTCTTTGCCCAAGGAAGCACGGCGCAGTTTGATTCCTCTCGCCGACACCGCGGTGACATTTCTCGCGCAGTCGGGGCCGGCAGGGAGCGACGCGCCACATCTTGGCGCGTGGCTGAAGGAACATCTCGGCATTCCTGACTCGCTGATTCGTTTCGATCCAGCCGCCGTGCCCGCTCACTTGAGCGTGCAGTTGAGCGTCGTGCAGGACGGTAAGGAGATCGCCCGAGGAACTGAACTGGCCGACCTGCGTCGACGTTGCGCGGCGGACGCGCGTCGGGAGCTGGAGCGACGCGCCCACGCAGTCTATGCATCGCTCGGACCTTGGCGCCGCTTTGAGGTCGATGAACTGCCGCTGCAGTTTCCCTTGGCGCTGGAACAGGGCAGCGTAGTCGTGTATCCCGCGCTCGGCCGGCGCGCACAAGCGCTCGAGGTACAATTCGAATGGTCCGCGCCCGAAGCGCAGCGTGTCTGGCGAGAAGGAGCCGCGCGACTCGCACGCACCGTGTTGGGCCGCCACACGCGCGATTTGGTCAACAATATCTCAGGCAGGGCCGATTTGTTGTTGAGCGCCAGTCCTTACATCAACAGCGAGGAACTGATTGATGCGCTGCTGCAGCTGACGTTTCATCGCGCCTGCTTTGGCGATGCGGATGCGCCTCGCAATCGTGACTCCTTCGATCTCGCCGTCGAACGGGGGCGTGAGCGCTTGTACCCCTGTCTCGAGGAGCTCACTGCGTTGACGACCAGCTGGCTCACGGAAGCCCACGCGCTGCGCCGCGCGCTGGATGATCCGCGAATCCGCGCCTCGCAGGCGGCCGCAGAGGAATCCCGTCAGCACGTGGGCGCTCTGGTGGACGGGAGATATTTGCAGACACTGTCATGGGAAGGCCTGCGCCAATTGCCCCGCTACTTGAAAGCGGAGCTGCGGCGCTGGCAGCGCATCGCGGTGCGCGGCAGCGAGCCGGCGCACATCCTGCAGGAGCTTCGCCGCTGGTCGACGCGTTGGTCGGCACTGCAAAAGCAACTACTCGCCGAGTTGCGCTGGTTACCGCTGCTCGAGGATCTGCAACTCGGGATCGAGGAGTATCGCGTGTCCCTGTACGCGCAGGAGTTGAAAACCCAGGGTCCGATTTCCGCGACGCGCCTGGAACAGCGAGCCGCGGAAATCGACGCATGGTTGCGCCGTTAGGTCATGGCTGTGCCGTTAGGGCACGTTGAAGCGTATGCCCTGCGCCAAGGACACCTGCGAACTCCAGTTGATGGTATTGGTCTGGCGGCGCATATAGGACTTCCAGGAATCAGATCCTGCCTCGCGGCCGCCGCCAGTGTCCTTCTCGCCACCGAAGGCCCCGCCGATCTCCGCTCCGGAGGTGCCCAAGTTGACATTGGCAATGCCGCAATCGCTGCCCTCGGCGGATAAGAAGCGCTCGGCCGCCAACAAGCCGGTGGAGAATATCGCCGAGGAGAGCCCGTAGGGCACAGAGTTCTGCAATGCCAGCGCTTCGTCCAAGGTGTCGAAGCTCAGCAGGTACAGGATCGGCGCAAAGGTTTCGCTGCGCACCACTTCCATGTCCGCGTGGGCGCGGATGATGGTGGGCTGTACGAAATTACCGGGCCGCTCGAGCGCCTTGCCGCCGCATAGCAGCTGTCCGCCTTGGGACTGCGCGGCTGCGATCGCCGCCGAATAGCGCGCCACGGCGCCAGCGTCGATCAGGGGGCCCATCAGTGTCCCCGAATCCAAAGGATCGCCGATGCGCACTTGAGCGTAAGCGGCGATCAGGCGCTGTTCGAGTTCGGCGGCGCGCGTGCGATGCACCAGCACGCGGCGTGTCGTGGTGCAGCGCTGTCCGGCGGTTCCCACCGCGCCGAAGACGATCCCAGGTACCGCCAGATCCAGGTTGGCGCTCTCATCGACGATGATGGCGTTGTTGCCGCCGAGTTCAAGCAGCGACTTGCCGAGCCGTCCGGCAACACGCACACCAATCTGGCGACCCACGTGAGTCGAACCGGTAAACGAGACCAAGGCCACGCGCGCATCATCGACGAAGCGCGTCGCGAGCTCCGTGCCGGCGTCTATAAAGACTTGGAAGATCGCCGGGTAGCCATGACGCTCCAGGACTCGGTTGCAAATATGTTGGACGGCGAGGGCGCACAACGCGGTCTTCGGCGAGGGTTTCCAAACCGTGGCATTGCCGCAGATCGCCGCCAAAAACGCGTTCCAAGACCACACCGCGACCGGAAAATTGAATGCCGAGATCACCCCGACGACCCCGAGCGGGTGCCATTGTTCGTACATCCGATGCTCTGGGCGTTCCGAGTGCATGGTAGCGCCGTACAGCATGCGCGATTGACCAACGGCGAAATCGGCCATATCGATCATCTCTTGCACTTCACCATCACCCTCAGCCTTGATCTTGCCGTTCTCCAAGGAAATTAAGCTGCCGAGCGCATCCTTGTAGGCGCGCAGCTCCTCGCCCACGAGTCGAACGGCTTCGCCACGTTTCGGCGCCGGCACGCGCCGCCAGGCCGCCGCCGCAGCCACCGCCTCGGCCATGATCCGCTCATAGTCATCGCCAGTTGCGCCGCGGACCTGCGCCAGTCGAGCGCCCGTCGCCGGATTGAGGGAGTCGATCAAGGGACCGGAGGTCTGCGTGCTCCAGCCGTGGCTTCCGCACCAGGCACCAGCGTTAAGGGCACGCAGCCCTAAGGACTCAAGGGGATTGTTGCTTTGCTTCATGGTCAAATTCTCTGTTATCCGATGCGCATACGCGAAGGGGCCGCATTTTGACTTGGGATAGGCTACAACGCTAGCATCCCGGCGATGTCCAAGACCCCCGCATTGACCAACTGGCACCCGGCAAGCTGGCACAGCCGGCCCGCGGCGCAACAGCCGAAATACGCCGATGCCCTGGCGTTGGAGCGGGCGGTTGCCTCGCTGAGCCGCCTGCCCCCGCTGGTGGTTTCCTGGGAAATTGAGGCGCTGAGCGTGAAACTGGCGCAGGCGCAGCGCGGCGAGCAATTCCTGCTGCAGGGAGGGGATTGTGCGGAGAGTTTCGCTGACTGCGAATCGGACAATATCGCCAGGCGATTGAAGATTCTGCTGCAAATGAGCCTGGTATTGCTGCAGGGATTGAAGAAACCCATCATTCGGGTCGGTCGATTCGCGGGCCAATACGCCAAGCCGCGCTCAGCGGATACCGAAACTCGCGACGGCCAAACTCTCCCGTCCTACCGCGGCGACAATGTGAATCATCCGGGCTTCACGCAAATCGAGCGTGAACCGGATCCGCAGCTCCTGCTGCGCGGCTACGAGCGGGCGTCGCTGACTCTGAATTTTGTCCGTGCGTTGATCGACGGCGGCTTTGCCGACCTGCATCACCCGGAGTATTGGGACTTAGGGTTTTTGCGTCATGCACCGCTGCGCGACGCGTACCAAAAGATTGCCGACTCGATTGCCGAGTCGATGGATTTCTTCGAATCAATGAGTGGTCAGCGGGTACATGCTGCGAGCCGCGTTGATTTCTATACCAGCCATGAGGGCCTGCATCTGCTCTCGGAACAGGCGCAGACGCGCTACATCGACCGCCAGAAGCGTTGGTACAATTTATCGACGCACATGCCTTGGATCGGCATGCGAACGGCCAATGTCGATGGCGCGCACGTCGAATATTTTCGCGGCATCGCGAATCCCATCGGCGTGAAAGTCGGTGCGGCCATGAGCGCCGAATGGCTGCAGGAACTGATTCAGGTGCTGAATCCGCAAAACCAGCCCGGCCGCCTCACGCTGATTCACCGCTTCGGCATCAAGGATATTGAGCAGCGGTTGCCGGCCATGATCAAAGCGGTTCGCGGCACCGGCTCGCAGGTGCTGTGGGTATGCGACCCCATGCATGGCAACACCGAAACCACGGCCGGAGGCATCAAGACCCGACGCTTCGAGAACATATTGGGTGAAGTAGAGGCGGCGTTTCGCATCCACGAGGAGCAGGGCTCGATGTTGGGCGGCGTGCATATTGAGCTTACCGGCGAAGATGTCACGGAGTGCACGGGCGGTGCGCGCGGGCTGACTGAGGCCGATCTTGCGCGCGCTTACAAATCGCAAGTCGATCCGCGGCTTAATGCAGAACAGGCCCTCGAACTGGCCATGCTGATTGCGCGACGCGCCGGCGCCCGCGTCCGCACGGGCAGAAGCCCACGGTCGGGGAATTAACATTATAATTTTATTTTTAAATATATCTTATAGTTAATTGATTATAAAAGATAATAATAGCGGTATTTCTCGGTGCGGCGCGCTCGATTCATGGCACAAACGATTTCCCATCTGCGCTGGCACAGCGCCCTCGGTCTCGCGGCTTTGGCATGCGGCTGCGCGACCGATGCCGGATTCAAGGCGACACTGCCTCGTTGGGAGAAATTACACACTGACGCGCGTTTCGCCGCCTACGCCCCGACTTTCGTCGCCGCGCAGTATGCGCAGCGGGTTGGCAGCAAGACAGGATGCTATGACCGCGACGCCGACATCACGGTGGATTTGATCGTGGTGGTGGAATCGAGCGGCCGAATCAGCGCGGCCTACGCGGCCGAAGATTCTCGCAAGGCAAAGTGTTTTCGTAAGGCGTTTCTCAGCGCGAAGATGCCCATTCCGCCGTTCAGTCCGTTTCCCATGCGGCTAAAAATACGCTAGATCCGAGCGGCAGTCACCGCGGCGGGTCGGCGGATGTTGAGCCCTGCGGCTCAGGTTCTCAAATAGCTTGCACCGTTGACATCGATCACGCACCCAGTCATCGCTGCAGGGGCGTCGAGCGCGCAGTACACACAGGCTTGGGCTACTTCATCGCTGCCGTTCACGCGGCCCAGCGGGTGCTGGGCGAGGATGGCAGGACCCTCGGGCCCTGTGAGATGGCTGGCGGCCATCTCGGTTTCAACCCACCCGGGCGCCACGCAATAGACATAGACCGCGCGGGGCGCCAACGCCTTGGCCAGCGATTGTGACAGTGCATTGAGCCCGGCCTTGCTTGCGGCATAGGCCGGCGCGTCGGGTTCGCCGCGAAACGCGCCGCGCGAGGACACATTGACGATTCGGCCGCGGCCGAACGCTTCGCCCGCCGGAAGCGTGCGCGCCGCCATGCGGTGCGCAGCGAGCTGGGAAAGATCGGCCGGGGCGAGCAGGTTGGTGGCCAAGGTGCGCTGCCAGGCCGACTGCCAGGCGGCATGGCCGGTGGTCAACGGCGAATGCTCAAGATATAAGCCGGCGTTGTTGACGAGAATATCGATCTCGCCCAGTTCCCGGGTGATGCGCTCCCACAGGAGTGCTGGCGCAGCCGGATTCGCCAAATCCGCATTGAATATTGCGTGGCCGCTGCCGGCGAGCCGAGCGAGCGTGGACTCCGCCGCGTCGCGATTCGTATGGTAATGCACGGCGACGCGCGCGCCGCGCTGCGCCAGCTGCAGAGCGATGACGCTGCCGATACCGCGCGACGCTCCCGTCACCAGTGCGATCGGCATCAGGCGTGCTGGCCGCTTCTCGCCCAGGATTGCACGTCGCTGGCTGACAAATCTGCAATCGAGCGGCGCAGCGCCTGCGCGGCTTGTGCGACGGCGCGCATGGCCTCCGGAAAATCGTTGAGCCGTCGGCGCACGACGTGAAGCTCCTGCTCCTCGGTGACGCGAATACCGCCGCGCTGTTTCATGGCGGCCTCGAGCACCGCTTGGCGCTTCAGTAGGGTTAAGGTTTCATCGACCGCTTGCATACCGTTACTCCAACCTGGGATCTCAATCATGCAATGAATCTCACTCCAATGTCTCGCATTAATATCGCGTGCCTCGACACACGCTCAGCGTGATCCAACTCCCGGTATCGGTTACTGTCATTTCCTTATGTTGACTGCTCGGAATTGTCGGTAAGGGATTCCCTGCTGAGCGTCGCGCGGGGGCGACGCCCATGTGCACGCAATTTGCATTTCTGTGACACCCGTTTGGCAGAAATCCAGCGGCGCGGTCGCGAGTTCGAGCTGAGAATTCGCTGATGCTAGACTTCGCGCACGGGGAGAGTGTCGCCCGGATCGAATGAGGACTGTATTATCGCCATCGCCGAAAGCCTATTGAAGCTGGGGCTGCTGAAACATGGGCCAAATGCCTAGCCGATCAGGAGAACAGGGTGGCCAATGAATCCAGAGGATTGGGCCGGGGCTTAGGCGCGCTGCTCGGTGCGGCGCCCACGGTGAGCGCGAGCCGAGGCGGGGGTACGCTGCCGATATCACTCATGCAAGCGGGCGCGTTTCAGCCGCGCCGCGAAATCCACCAGCAGCCTCTCGACGAGCTGGCGGCATCTATCAAAGCGAATGGTCTCATTCAGCCGATTGTGGTGCGGCCGCTGCCGCCGGGAAGCGCGGGCGATGCCAAGTACGAAATTGTGGCCGGCGAGCGTCGCTGGCTGGCGGCCAAGGCCGCCGGTCTTTCAGACATACCGGTCATCGTTCGTCAGCTTTCCGACAAGGAAGCGGTTGCAGTCGCGTTGATCGAGAACATCCAACGCGAGGAGTTGACCAGCGCTGAAGAGGCGAGGGCACTGAAGCGCTTGATTGAAGAATTCTCTCTGACTCACCAGCAAATCGCGGATTCGGTTGGTCGCTCGCGAGCGGCGGTATCTAATTTGGTCCGCTTGCTGGAATTGCCGGCGTCGGTAATTGCGCTGATCGATTCGAAACACCTGAGCATGGGACATGCCAGGGCGCTCTTAGGCCTCGATGGTGACGGCGAACGGGAGCGAATGGCGAAGCTCGTTGGCGATCGCGAACTGTCGGTGCGCGAGACCGAAAGTCGGGTGCGAAAAGCATTGACAGCAGAGGGTGGCCCGTCCGGCAAGACACCTGGAGTGTCGGCAAAAAGCGAGGTGTTGAAGAGCAAAACCGTGCGCGTGCAGCTGCATCAAAAATCGGGTGGAACCGGAAAACTGATCGTGGAATTCAAGGATTCTGCGGCGCGAGATGCAATCATTGATGCAATTAAGGCAGTGATAGCGGAGTGAGGCCCGCGATCACCTGCAACATTCCCCACAGCGAAACAATCCAAAGCAGCGTACGCAGATAGGGAATTCCGATGATATATACCGGTAGGTATACCAGGCGCGCCCAAAAATAGATCTCGGCACCGAGTGCGGTGTGCGGCGTGTTCTGCTTCGCCGCGACGACGGCCAGCACGGCAGCTGCGAAAAACACAAACGTTTCCAAAAAATTCTGACTCGCTCGATAGGCCCGCGCGGCCGCGGCGGTCAGCGGCTTGGTTTCAGCGTCGCGGTTGCCTGCATTCCATTTTAGACCGCGTTGCTGGGTCGCCAGTCCAACGGCAAACAAGACATGCAACAGGCCGAGCAGAATCGACCATCCCAAGACGTTCAGTTCAGTCGTCACGCCAATTCTCCTTGATGGGATGTCCTAAGGCCGTACCCTCATGCCGTCCTCGGCGAAAGTGACCAGACCTTTGTAGGTCTGCTGGATGGATTGCAACACAGCCGCGTGCATCTGCTCAGTGGCCGGCGACAGGTGGCTCAACAGCAGCCGGCGTACATCCGATTCCTGAGCTAATTCGCCAATGGCGCGCGGCGCTGTGTGCAGAGTGTAGAGGATGGACGGTGATTCGGGCGGATCGAGTACCGGGCAATTGAACACGAGCAAGTCAGCCGACTGCGCGAGCGCGCGCAATCCGGCGAGTCCTTGCGCATCGATATCGCCCGAAAAAACCACGCTCTTACCGGCATGATCGATGCGATAAATAAGGGCGGGTGCATCGCCATGGTGGCCGGCGATCGCGGTGATCTCAAAGGCGGCTTCTTGGTAGAGCATCATCGGTTTGGCATTCGGAGTAATGCGCGCCGCCACGTTGTGCGCATGAATGGTCATGGGCGCCGCGAAATCGCGAAGATAGGCGAAAGCGCCCTGGGGTCCAAATAGCAAATCGACAAAGCGGCGGGTGGAGGGGAAGTAAGCGCCTGGGCGCTGCACTCCCGAGCCCTCCGGGCCGAAGACCTGGAAGACGATCGGCCCCGAGGCCGCTACGGCGCGCGCCTTGAAAAGGCCCGCAATCTCGCCGGCGTGATCGATGTGCAAGTGAGTCAGCAACACGATGTCGGCATGACTTAAAGAAACCTTCGCTTCGCCTAGCCGCGCAAATGATCCCGGCCCCGCGTCGATCAGAATCCGCGGTACGCCGTCGATGAGGACCAAATAACTGGAGGCGGCACGACCCGTGGCGCCGGGGCCGCCCGAGCCGAGCACCAGCAGTTCGAGACTGGGCACTGAGGCTTGTTCCTGCGCGCGGGGTGTTGCGGCCAGCATCAGCAGCACAAGGCCCAGCAGAAGTCGAGCGGCGTTCACGGGGGCCATCATCCCGCATCTCAAAGGATTGCGCCGCTGTTCTTTATCCGGTACATACGAGGCCGACATAGGGAGAGTTATGGACGTTATCGCATGAGCACGCCGGAACCGGCGGTTATTCCGCGCGCGGGCGCGGAGGGCGATTTGCTGACATTGGCGGGGGTCGCGGTACTCGTCGGCGTGGCGGCTGGCCTGGTAGGCACCGGCTTCATTCTGTCGCTGCAATATGTGGGTCGCGGGTTCGGCGCGATGATTGCCTGGGCACAGGGACAGTCCATCGCTGGCTGTGTGATTATTGCAGCGGTCTGCGCCGTCGCCGCGCTGCTCGCGGCGCGCTGGGTGCGCCTGTATTCGTCCTATGCTTCCGGCAGTGGTATCCCGCAGGTGGAATGCGTCTTGTCCGGCGAGCTGCCGCCGGGACCGGTGGGAATCATCCCCGTGAAATTCATCGGCGGAACTCTGGCGATCGGCGCGGGCTTGGCGCTCGGCCGAGAAGGGCCCTGCGTGCAGATGGGCGCGCGCGCCGCGCTGCAAATTGGGCGGATCTTTCATCGCAGCTGGCCGGATTGCGTTGTGTTGATGGCCGCGGGGGCGGGCGCGGGCCTCGCCACGGCGTTCAACGCGCCGATCGCCGGCGCGGTGTTTGTGCTCGAGGAGTTGGTGCGCCGATTCGACACTCGCACCACCATCGCGACATTCGCCGCGTCCGCGGGCGCAATCGCCGTCAGTCGGTGGCTGCTCGGGCAGGGTCCTGTATTTCATGTGAGCGCAGCGCCTTATCCCGGCTTCGGCGCCGTCGAGATTTATTTCATTCTGGGGATCGCCTTGGGACTGTTGGGCGTTCTCTACAACCGGGTTTTGCTCGGCATGCTGGCCGGCGCGGATCGATTGAAGGGCTGGCCGGCCGGGGTGTTTGCCGCCATGGTTGGGGCCTTGATTGGCGTGATTGCGTGGTTGCATCCAAGCCTGGTGGGCGGCGGCGATGGCATCACCCAAAATATCCTCACCGGTGCGAGTACGATTTCGGTAGTGGGCATGGTGTTTCTGCTGCGTTTCGCCCTCGGGCCGCTGTCTTATGCCGTGCGCACCCCGGGCGGACTATTCGCGCCCATGCTGGTCCTCGGGGCGCAGAGCGGCTGGTTGTTTGCGAGCCTGTTGGATCGGATTTTCCCCGCGCTGGCGCTGGATCCGAAGACTGCCGCGGTGGTGGGTATGGCCGCATTCTTCACAGCGGTGGTGCGGGCGCCGCTGACGGGTATTGTCCTGATCATCGAGATGACCAATGGATTCACGCTGCTCCTGCCGATGCTGGCGGCGTGTTTCACGGCCATGCTGTTGCCGACGCTGCTCGGCAATGAGCCGATCTACGATTCCTTGCGACAGCGCCTGTTGCGCGAGCATGCAGGCAGCAAGCCTGTGCAACCGCGGAGCTAGAATTCTCCGTAGCCGCGCGCCATCAAGGCGGCGAAGATGAGCAGCAGCGCAAACAGCGAGAGCTCGAGGTGCAGGTAGATGCGTACCGCGTTTAGCGCGGCAGCGTCAGGCGCGATTTGCCGCCGGCGCCAGCGAATGAACGCAAAAGTCGGCGGCAGGGACAACAATCCAATCGCCGCGAATGCCGCCATTTTGGCCCAAAAAAAAGCGTTATGTGAGTAGTAGCCCCAGCCTTTGGCGGCAAAAATCGCGCGGCTGAAGCCGACGATCACAATGCCGGCCGCCAGCAGGCCATACCATAAGTCCAGCGATGCAACGCGCGAGGCCGTGGCGGCACTGATGCCCGGCCGCAAGACGATGAATTCGGCCAACAAGACGCCGAACAGTCCAAAGATCAACAGGTGATGAACGATGGCAAGAAGAAGATCCCGCATGGCTCCCCTCGCGTTGGCCAGCCGCTATATTAGACTACGTGGCGGCATCGCGTGATTCCTCGTCAAAACAGGTCCATTGTGAAATCGTGACAGACGTTCCGGGATTCAGTTCAGAAACGCTCACATTCGAGGGCGCCGCCCGCCAGGTATATCGCGCCGGGCACGGTCCCGCGGTCATTGTGATGTCGGAGATTCCGGGCATCACGCCCGCAGTGGCGGGTTTCGCGCAGCGGCTGGTCGATGCCGGCTATACGGTTTTCATGCCGCTTCTTTTTGGCGAGCCCATGCGCCACCCCAAGCCTGGCTATGCGCTGGGCGTGATACTGAAAGCCTGTATCAGTCGGGAATTTCGCGTGATGGCCGCCAACGAATCGAGTCCCATCGTCGATTGGCTGCGCGCGCTGGCGCGCCATGCGCATGCCGCATGCGGCGGGCGCGGAGTAGGCGCCATCGGCATGTGCTTTACCGGCAATTTTGCGCTTGCCATGATGTTGAATGCCCCCGTGCTGGCGCCGGTGTTGGCGCAGCCCTCGCTGCCTTTCGCCCTGACGCGATCGCGACGCGGGGGATTGCACGCCTCGGCGCAGGAGCTGCAGGCCGCGCACGAGAAAATCGACAATCAAGGGGCGCGCATTTTGGCTTTGCGATTCATTCAAGACCCGATGTGCCCCGGCGAGAGATTCGCCCGCTTACGCAGCGAATTTGGCGCCGCATTCGAAGCCATCGAAATTGACGAGCAATTTGCCAATCCGTGCGGGCCGAAGCCGGCGCACAGCGTGCTGACCAATCACCTCATCGACGAGGCCGGCCAGCCGACGCGGGCTGCGCTCGAGCGGACTTTGGCCTTCCTCAAAGAGCAGCTTCAGTGAACGCGCCGCTTCAGCCAATCCATCATCGTCGTGGTGACTAGATCGGGCGCATCCTGCTGCACGAAGTGGCCGGCGCCTGGGATCGTGACCAGCGTGAAATCCTTGCCTACCCAGTCCCAGGTACCACTGAGCGCTCCGGGCAGCAATGCCTGATCCGCAAGCCCATGGAACTCGAGAACCGGCACCATCACGATGGGTAGAGGCTTAGGCGCCGCGGTTTCGGGTTGGTCGGGGCGCGGGTAGTTGGCGCGGTAATAATTCAGCATGGCCTCGAAGTCCGAGCGCTGGAACGCATCGATATAGCGGGCCCGCGCGTCCTCATCCTTGACCCAGGCTGCCAACTTTTCGGCGCTCAAGTTCTTTTCGGCGCCGGGTTTCTGGAAATTGAACGCGTACTGGCTGTTCTTGCGCTGCTCGGGATTGTTCTTGATTTCACGTTGTATGCCGTTGGGGTGCGGCAGGTTCAGAATGATGAGCGCCTGGATCCATTCCGGATGCGTCATTGCCAACGTCCAGGCCACCGCGCCGCCCCAATCGTGGCCGACAATCACTGCGCTCCCGCGCCCCTCCGCCTTGATGACGGCACCGATGTCATCGACCAACAGCGGCATCGCGTACTGCTCGACGCCGGCTGGACGGCCTGACAGGTCGTAACCCCGTTGGTCCACGGCAACAACCCGGTAGTCCGCGCTCAGCGCATCCATTTGTTTGCGCCAGGTGTACCAGAAGTCTGGGAACCCGTGAATCATGACGATCAAGGGCCCCTTGCCGAGGGCGACGTAATGAATCTTGACGCCGTTTGAATCGGCGTAATGATGTTCGACGCGATCCCATAGATCCTTCGGGGCCGCATCTTTCGCAAGCGATGCACCGCTTCCCGCCAGCATCGCCATGCACACCGCCACGCCGATAATTATCATCCGCATGCCAAGTTCTCCCCTGTTTTCTAGCCGCAATCGCTGTTCGCGTGCACATTGACGGTGTCACCGTCATTCAGATTGGGCTTGTCGTTGTGTCCGCACATGTGCATGTCGCGATCAATGGTCCTTGCCGACCAGGATAAGTGTCCCTGACCCGAGCCATCCGGCGTAATAGTCAGCGTGATGGAGGCGGAGCCATAGATCGGCCGGTTCGATAGCACCATCTGTGGGGGGCTGGCATTCAAATCGTAGGCCGTGACATAAATATTGTCGGAGGTATCGTTGCTGAGAGTGATCGTCAGACCCTCACCGCCGCCGATTGCCGAAGCGTTGCTCAGACAAAACAATAAACAGCCGAGAGCAATCATGAGTCGATTGAAACTGCGCATAGCATACCTCCCTGATCCAGAGCCGATCTCGCGCCGAGGTTCCTAGACTACGCGGAATCGATTGCGGGCGCTAAGGGTCCATGGAGTCGGGTTGCACGCTGGAGCGCCGCGCAAACCGGCTTTGGATCTCTCCCACGAAGCCGCGCCGGAATACCATCACGCACACCACGAAGACGGCGCCGATGATCACGGATACCCAGGCGCCGACGCGCTCCGAGAGGTACTGCTGCAGGGTAATCACCACTGCGGCGCCGACCACCGGCCCAAGGAATGTGCCGCTGCCGCCCAACAGCGTCATCAGGATCACTTCCCCCGATGTTCCCTGACTGACATCCGAGAGTGTCACGAAGCTTAAGGTGAGCGCCTTGAGCGAACCTGCCAAACCGGCAATGCTCGCCGACAGCACGAAGGCCATTAGCTTGTAGCGATCGACCTTGTAGCCCAGAGAGACAGCGCGCGGTTCGTTTTCGCGAATCGCTTGGAGCACATGACCGAACGGTGAGCGCACGATGCGGCGGATGAAAAAGTACACCGCAATGAACACGGCCAGCACGAAGTAGTACATCGTCACGTCGCGTTCGAGCGGGATCAGCCCGAAGATGCTGCCGCGCGGGATGCTTTGCAGACCGTTTTCTCCGCCTGTAAAGTCCGCCTGCAGGCAGATGAAGAACACCAGCTGCGATAGCGCCAATGTGATCATCGCGAAATAAATGCCCTGGCGGCGCACTGCGATCGCGCCGATCACAAGGCCGAGCAGCATGGCGACCGCGATGCCGGCGAGGATTCCCTCAATAGTTCCCCAGCCATGAACCGACACCAGCCAGCCGGTGATGTAGGCCGATGAACCGAAATAGGCAGCATGTCCGAAAGACAGCATCTTGGTGTAGCCGAGCAATAGATTAAAGGCGCAGGCGAACATCGCGAAGCACAGCAGCTGCGTGATGAACACAGGATAGATGCCAAGCGCTGGGGCCGCCAATAGCGCAATTCCGAGTGCTCCATACGCTGCCATGCTGCCGCGCATGACTATTCCTTACCGAACAGGCCGGCAGGGCGCCAAATCAACACCACCACCATGATGACGAAGACCACGATATTCGAGGCCTCGGGATAGATCACCTTGGTAAAGCCTTCGATGACCCCCAGCACCAGGCCGCTGACAATGGCCCCGACAATCGAACCCATGCCGCCGATGACGACGACCGCAAACACCACGATCACCAGAGAGGAGCCCATCAGGGGACTGACCTGGACCACCGGGGCGGCAAGCACGCCGGCGAGCGCGGCGAGCGCCACGCCCGCGGCGTAGGTTCCCGTGACGATGAGCGGAACATTGATGCCGAAAGCCTGCACCAGCGGAGCGTTCTCGGTCGCCGCCCGCAGCGTGGCGCCGAGGCGGGTACGCTCGATCAGGAACCAGGTTATTCCGCACACCGTGACGGAGGCCATGACTACCCAGGCGCGATAAATGGGCAGCACCATGAAGCCCAGATCGAAAACGCCGCGCAGCAGCTCCGGCACGGGATAGGATTTTCCCGAAGCGCCGAATCGATCGCGCATGATCCCCTCGGCGATCAAGGCAATGCCGAAGGTCAAGAGCAGCCCATACAGCGGATCGAGCTTGTACAAACGGCGCAGAAACAAGCGCTCAATGACGATCCCCAGCAGCGCCACCGCCAGCGGCGCGAGCAGCAGCGACCACCAATAGTTCACCCCAAAGACCTGCAGGCCGATGTAAGCGGCGAAGGCACCGAGCATGTAGAAGGCGCCGTGCGCGAAATTCACGATCCCCAGCAGACCGAAGATCACGGCTAGCCCCAGACTCAGCAGCGCGTAGAAGGAGCCATTGACCAGCCCCAGCGTGAGCTGGCCCAGGATCGCCGGCAGCGGGATGCCGAATACGGTGGTCACGGACTCCTCGTCACGCCGTTCAGATCGCCAGCGCCGCTGCTAGTTCTTGATGAACGGACAACTGGCATCCGGCTGCGATCCGAAGGCTTCCTCGCCGGGCATGGCCTTGACTACTTTGTAGTAGTCCCACGGATATTTCGATTCAGCCGGCGTTTTGACCTGCATGACATACATGGTGTGAATCATCAAGCCATCGGCGCGAATGTAGCCGTTCTTGGCAAACATATCGTTGATCTTGGTCTTTTTCAGTTCGGCCATGACCTTTTCGGCGTCGGTCGTGCCCGCCGCTTTGACGGCCTTCAGGTACTGCGTGGTAGCCGAATAGTAAGCAGCCTGGTCCATGGTCGGCTCCCTTTTCATCTTCGCGAAGAACCGTTTGCCGAATTCGCGCGTTTCCTCGTTCAAATCCCAGTACCAGCCCGTGGTCAGATACAGACCCTGCGCGGTTTGCAGCGTCAAGCTGTGAATATCGCTGATGAACGCCAACAATGCGGCGGGCTTCATCGACTTGGTAATGCCAAACTCGGTGGCGCCCTTCAGGGAGTTCGAGAAGTCGGTGCCGGCATTCGCCAGCCCCAAGACCTGCGCGCCGGAACTTTGCGCCTGCAGCAGGAAAGAAGAGAAATCGGTGGTGCCCAAGGGAACCCGCACCGCACCCACGACCTTGCCGCCGTTGGCCAGCACGACCTTGGTGGCTGAGTCCTGGAGTTGCGTGCCGAACGCATAGTCCGCGGTGACGAAGTACCAAGACTTGCCGCCGTTCTTCACGATCACGCTCGCCGTGCCGTTCGCCAATGCGGTCGTGTCATAGGCGTAGTGCACGGTATACGGCGTGCAATCCGCGCCGGTGAGCGAGGCGCCTCCCGCCCCGATGGCCATAAACGGTATTTTCTTGGCCGCTGCGACCTTCGACATGGCGATGCTCACGCCGGTGTTGGAGCCGCCCAGCAGCATGTTCAGGCCGCTTTGATCGGCCCATTCACGAAATTTCGACGCGCCGATATCCGGTTTGTTCTGGTGATCCACTGTCAGCAGCACGATTTTCTTGCCGAGAACCGTGCCGCCAAAGTCCGCGATCGCCATGTTGGCGGCCTCGATGCCACCCTGACCGTTGGCATCCGCGTAGACCCC
The DNA here is from genome assembly GCA_963756845.1 of uncultured Gammaproteobacteria bacterium. Classification (GTDB taxonomy): domain Bacteria; phylum Pseudomonadota; class Gammaproteobacteria; order Steroidobacterales; family Steroidobacteraceae; genus Bog-1198. Next base: position 389,626 of record CAVWPD010000004.1, read on the forward strand.
GGTCAGATCGTCGATATTCCCGATGACCACTTGATCGCCCGCTGCCACCGAGTGCGAGGCGGCGAGGAGGCTGAGCACCGCACAGGGTGCGATCGCGAACCACTCAATCTTCATCTTGCAACTCCTTCGACCATGATGTTGATCTAGACTCCGAGCCATTCCCGGAGCATGCCCATTTGCCCAGCAAGCTGGGATTGATCGAACTGTCTGACGATCCTGCCATGCTCCATGATATAGAAACGATCAGCCAGGGGCGCCGCGAACCGAAAGTTCTGTTCGACCAGCACCACGGTGAAGCCCTTTGATTTCAGGGTGCGGATCACCTCGCCGAGCTTTTGCACGATCACCGGCGCGAGGCCCTCTGAAATCTCATCGAGCAAGAGCAGGCGCGCACCCGTGCGCAGGATGCGGGCCACGGCCAGCATCTGCTGCTCCCCGCCGGATAGGCGGGTTCCCGGACTGGTTGCGCGCTCGCGCAAGTTGGGAAACATCGCGTAGATTTCTTCAACCGCCAGGCCCGCGCCGTCCTTGAGCCGCGGCGGCAACAAAAGATTTTCTTCGCAAGACAACGCCGAGAAGATGCCGCGCTCCTCGGGGCAGTAGCCCAGGCCGAGGCGCGCCACGCGATGCGGGGCGAGCGCGACCGTCTCCACGCCGTCGATCACAATCGAGCCGGTGCGCGCGCCCACTAACCCCATGATGGAGCGCAGGGTGGTGGTGCGGCCCGCGCCATTGCGCCCGAGCAGCGTGACGATTTCACCCTCATGCACATTGAACTCGACGCCATGCAGAACGTGCGATTCCCCGTACCACGCGTTGAGATTGACGATTTTCAGCAGCTCCCGTGCCATCAGTGCGCTCCCGCGAGCTCGCCGCCGGAAGTGCCCATGTAGGCTTCGATGACCTGGGGGTTCTGCGAAACTTGCGCATAGGGCCCGGCGGCGATGACACGGCCGCGCTGGAGCACAGATATCGTGTCGGCGATGGACGCGACCACGCTCATGTTGTGTTCGACCATGAGTACGGTGCGGTTTGCCGCGACTTTCCGAATCAGCTGCGTGACCCGGGCCACGTCCTCGTGCCCCATGCCTTGCGTGGGTTCGTCCAGAAGCATCAATTGCGGTTCGAGGGCCAAGGTGGTGGCAAGTTCCAGTGCGCGCTTGCGGCCGTAGGCCAAATCAGCCGTCAATGCGGCCGCCCAGCTGTCGAGGCCTACCTCGGCCAACAACTCTGCGGCACGATGATCAAGTGCCGCCAAGCTGCGTTGGGATCGCCAGAAATGAAACGACGTGCCGAGCTTGCGCTGCAGTGCCACACGTACATTTTCGAGGACGGTGAGGTGGGGGAAGACGGCGGAGATCTGAAACGAACGGACGATGCCGCGGCGCGCGATGTCGGCCGGCTGCTCCCGGGTGATGTTCTCACCCTGGTAGTAGATGGCACCGGAGGTCGGCTGCACGAACTTGGTGAGCAGATTGAACAGGGTCGTCTTACCCGCGCCGTTCGGGCCAATCAGCGCGTGGATCTCGCCGCGTCGAACGCGCAGCGACACGCCGTCCACCGCGACGAAACCCTTGAACTCCTTCACTAGACTCTGCGTCTCGAGGATGGTGTCCGGCATCATCGTCATCGGGGGCGTAATCTCCGCATCAGGCGGTAGGATGTTATCGGCGTAGCGCTCTTTTCAGGAGCCTACCATGCTCCGCGGGACGTCCCGACCGCGCCTCGGAGCCGCAAAAATACGGGGGAGGGCTCGGTAGGCCGTGTAACTTATACAATACATTGATAAATCAAATGATTACAACCAATCACTAGAATTGACATAGACGGGAGGCTGCAGTTCTTAAAAACCCGGCTTGCCTCGATGCTCGCAGGTGCTATTCTCTGCAACGAACCTTCCCCGCATCCTGTGAGATTGAGCCCGCGAGGGCCGCAAGCGCTCAGACGGCCAAACGAAAATATTGGCCGAATGCGAGGAATTTTTTCCCTTATGCGAGGGTCTGACAGGTTCCACGCCTAGAAGCTGGGCCAGGTTCAGTTGCGCTCGGGTTAGTCCAAGTCCAAGCGCGAATGATGGCGGGCTACGCGGACCTCCGCGTAGCCCGTTTTTTCATGGTTGTGCTACACCTGCCCGAGTATGAACCCTACATTTGATCCCGCTTGCCGGCGCTGCCCGAGACTCGCGGCATTCCTCGATTGTGTTCAACTCGAGGAGCCCGCTTACTATTGCCGGCCGGTACCGGCATTCGGCGATCCCGGGGCGCGCATCGTGCTGGTCGGGCTGGCGCCCGGCATGCACGGCGCCAATCGCACGGGTAGGCCATTCACCGGCGATCATGCCGGCATACTGCTCTATCAGACCCTCTACAATTTCGGGCTCGCGTCTGGACCCGTATCCACCGCGGCGAATGACGGCCTGGAGCTTCTGGACACGCGCATTACCAATTCGGTGAAGTGTCTGCCGCCCGCCAATAAACCCCTGCCGGCAGAGATCAAGCTCTGCAATCAGTACCTGCGTGCGGAACTCGCGCAAAGCCCGAATACCCGGGTTGTGGTGGCCTTGGGGACCATCGCCCACACGGCGGTGCTACGCGCCTGCGATTTGCGGCCGACGCAATTCCGTTTTGCCCACGCGGCCGAACATGATCTGGGTGGAAATCGGGTGTTGTTGGACAGCTATCATTGCAGCCGCTACAACACTCAAACTCGGCGGCTCACCGCGGCCATGTTCGAATCTGTAATCAAGAGAGCGCGAGACTTGGCGCAAGCATGAATATCGATCCGCTGCCGGCTCACTTCGATGCCCGGGTGTTCGTCGATAGTCTGCCCACCCGGCCGGGTGTCTACCGCATGTTGGATGGGCAGGGGCAAATTCTCTACGTCGGCAAGGCGCGCAATCTCAAAAGCCGGGTCGGCTCGTACTTTCAGCCGAGTAACGTACAGCCCAAAGTAACGGCTCTCATCGCGAAGACCGTGAACATGGAAGTGACGATCACGAACTCCGAGACCGAAGCCCTGCTGCTGGAGTTCAACCTCATCAAGAAGCACCGCCCCCGCTTCAACGTAGTGCTGCGCGATGACAAGAGCTTTCCCTACTTGCACCTGGAGACCAACCACGATTTTCCGCGCCTGAGTTTTTATCGGGGATCGCGCAAGGAGCCGGGCAGGTACTTCGGGCCATACCCCTCGGCGGGAGCGGTGCGAGATACGCTGCAGCAGCTGCAAAAACTCTTTCGCATTCGCAACTGCGACGACTCCTATTTTTCAAACCGCTCCCGGCCCTGCCTGCAATACCAAATTCAAAGATGCACGGCGCCGTGTGTCGGTCTGGTGTCCAAAGAACACTACGCACGCGATGTGAATGCGGCGGTCAAGGTGTTGGAAGGGCGCAATGACGAGGTGAGCGAGGATCTCGGCAGGCGCATGGAGGCCTCGTCCGCGCGCCTGGAATTTGAGGAGGCGGCGCTGCTGCGCGATCAATTGGCCAAGCTCAAAGTGATTCAGGCGCAGCAGATTGTCATTGCCGGAGCCGATCACGATGCGGATGTGATCGGCGTGGCCGTTGAGAACGGCGAATATTGCGTGGCGCTCATGTTCGTACGCGCAGGCCGAAGCCTCGGCAGCACCACCTTTTTTCCGAAGGCCGCGTTGGCAGACTTGCCGGAGGTGCTGGCCGCGTTCGTCACGCAATATTATTTGGAGCGCGACCCGCCGGCCGAAATCATCGTCGAGCGAGACTTCGATGAAATGCAGCTGCTCGAATCAACCTTGGCGGCGCGATCCACCCACAAGGTGAGAATCTGTTCCTCGGTCCGGGGAATCCGTGCTCGCTGGCTGGAGATGATGCATAACAACGCGCAGCAGGCGCTCAACATGCGCCGCCTGGCGCGCGCCGGCATCGAGTCGAGTCTCGAGGATTTGCGCGAGGCATTTGACTTGGAAGAAGCGCCGAACCGCCTCGAATGCTTTGACATCAGCCATACCGGGGGAACGGATACGGTCGCCTCGTGCGTGGTATTCGGCACCGAAGGCCCGCTCAAGAGCGACTATCGGCGCTTCAATATCAGCGGCATTCAGCCCGGCGATGACTATGCGGCCATGCACCAGGCGTTGACGCGCCGCTACAAGCGCGTGCGCGACGGCGAAATACTCAAGCCGGATCTGCTGATGATCGACGGCGGCAAGGGGCAACTGGCGCAAGCAGCCAACGTGCTCGAGGAGTTGGGGGTGGGCGGGATTACCTTGATTGGCGTCGCCAAGGGCGCCGATCGGCGCGTGGGCCAGGAACAACTATTCTTGTTGGGCGAGGACACGCCGATTATACTGCCGCCGGACTCGCGTGCATTGCATCTGATTCAACGAGTGCGCGACGAAGCGCATCGATTCGCCATTGCCGGGCACCGCCGCAAGCGGGCCAAGCGGCATCATCAGTCGATTCTGGAAACCATTCCGGGTTTGGGACCGGTCAAACGCCGAGAACTGCTGAAACAGTTCGGCGGCCTACAAGGGATACTTCGTGCCGGCGTCGATGACTTCATACAAATCCGCGGGCTCGGCCGCGATCTCGCCGAAGTGATCTATGAACACCTCCATCCCGGGCGCTAGTCCTAAGCCTCATTGGAATGTGCCGAACACGCTGACGTGGCTGCGCATTTTGATGATTCCGGGAATCGTGATCCTCTTTTACATGCCCTTTGTGTGGGCTCATCCCGCGGCGGGAATCGGTTTCGCATTGGCCGGCATCACCGATACGTTGGACGGCTATTACGCGCGCAAACTCGGTCAAACCTCGCGCCTCGGCGCGTTTCTGGACCCGGTGGCGGATAAATTGATCGTTGCCGCCGCATTGGTGCTGATTGTCAGTGCGGATCATCGCTGGTATGTCGTGATCATGGCGATCGTCATCATCGGCCGTGAGATCGCCGTGTCGGCACTGCGCGAATGGATGGCGGAGATCGGCGCCCGCGGACGAATCAAGGTATCGGTGTTGGGCAAGTACAAGACCATCATGCAGATTGTCGGGCTGTCGCTGATGCTGTTTCGTCAGAATATATTCACGATACCCATCTACAAGCTCGGTGTGGTGCTCACGGCAGTCGCCGCGGTATTGACGCTTTGGTCGATGATTTTGTACCTGCGGCTGGCGTGGCCCGAATTGCGCAACAGTTCGCGCCTGTAGCCTGAGCGGGGGACGGGCACTCGGGCCTCGGCATGCCATAGTCCCCGCGCGCTGCGGCGATGCCTACGAAGCGGCGGAAATGCGGGCGAGTTCAAGGCTTTAGGTCGACTTTCCTGCGGCTTCTTCTTGACTCCCGGCGGTACGGCCCTACAATTGCGCGTCTGTTTAGGGCGGGAATAGCTCAGTTGGTAGAGCGCAACCTTGCCAAGGTTGAGGTCGCGAGTTCGAGCCTCGTTTCCCGCTCCAAAGATTCATTGTTATCAACGACTTGCGACCGCTTGCACTCGATGCGCCGCGGGCTGTTGTATGGGATCTCCTGGCAGTTATCTCGAGCGGCACCGGAAGAGAATGCGCTGTCCCGGCGAGGCCTATCGGGCCGTCGATTTTCCTGATGTTCGTTCTCGATACCGAAGTCTTGTCCGATCCAAGGGTGCTCGTTTGGGCTTCGTCGCAACCGCAGACCGTGACGCGATTATTGCGGCCACGGCGCTCGTCCATGGAATGACGATAGTAACGCGCAACATTGCCGATTTCGAATCAACCGAAGTGGCGGTCATCAACCCGTGGGCCTGAGCCATTCGAGCCTCGTAATGATGTCAATCGACGATGCAGTACCCGATGTCCGCGATGGCCTGACTCGAGAGGAGCGGGTGGTTTTGTACGTTCTCGATCGGACACAAAAGGAACGTGGCGGCCGCAATGTGCCCACGCCAATGTTATGGGGGAGGGTGTGCGAATACTTCTACATCAGCCCCGAGGAGCTTTCGACGATGCTTGCGCGGCTCGGCGCGCGAAAATAATGAATCCAAAGACCGAGTCGCCACAACTGAGTGCTCACCGACCAAAGTGATACTCAATCTCCGCCGAGTACATCAATACATCGCAGCGATTCCCTCCAGTATCGAAGCAGTCCACGGCTGCTCCCACATAGACCTTCGGTGTAGGCCGCAGCAACAGGGCAATGCCGGCATCGACTCCACCGCCTTCGCGGTCGTGAGAGAAGTTGCCCTGGGGCGTATACACCTCTTGCTTGGACTGAAAACCCAGGACTCCGATACGTGGCTCAACGGCGAACCAAGAGTTGATGTCGAGAGGCGCCGCCAGATTTAGAGTTACCGCACGTCCCGCCGAGGACAAGTTGCGGATGATGGTTTGTGCCAGCTGAGGAATGTTGGTGCTGGTCGTTGATATTCCGACAGGGTATTCGCCTAGATCGGCAAGGCCCAGTTCCAAGGAGAGCGACTTGTAGAAGGGAACTGCCGCGTACACCACGCCGGTAGTGCGGTGCTGGTTGATCGAAGTGTTCGTGCCTGTCTCCCCATACTGCGCCAGGTACGCATCGAGTTGAGCGGAAGATTCCCAATAAGTGCTCCTGCCGGCGCGAATCCCCACGTAGGCCTGGTCCCAATTGAACTGCAGCGAAGACGATGCTTCCTGCGCGGACACCCGCGCGGCGGTAGCCAGCATCGCGAATACGGCAATGACAACCAACGCCGCAACTCGAATCCGGATTGATTGGCGCAGGCGCCAAGCGACGAGAAGCGCCAGTCCGATGAGGGTCCACGGTTCAATCCCACCACCGCCGGCTTTGCCGCTGAGGACGGTAACGACGGGCGTGGGCGCGGTCACGGTTTCGCTCACGGCGGTCATGGCGGCGGCGCCGGCCGTCCCGGAACAACTCAGTGTGTATGAAGGGTCCCCGGCCGCGCTTGGCGTGACGATCAGTGTGCCGCTGGTTGCCCGCGCGCCGCTCCAGGCGCCGCTGGCCGTGCACGATGTGGCGTTGGTCGTGGACCACGTGAGCGTTGCGCTCTGCCCGAGGGTGATCGATGTTGGATTGATCGACAGAGTGACGGTTGGCGCCGCGGCGTTCACGGTCAAGGCCGCCGAGGCGTTGGTGGTGCCGCCTGCTCCGTTGCAGGTGAGGGTGTAAGTGCTGGTACCCGTGGTCTCGGGACTCTCGCTGACGATGCCGCCGGTCGCCTGCGTGCCGCTCCACGCGCCACTGGCCGTGCACGACGTGGCGTTGGTCGTGGACCACGTGAGCGTTGCGCTCTGCCCGAGGGTGATCGATGTTGGATTGATCGACAGAGTGACGGTTGGCGCCGCGGCGTTCACGGTCAAGGCCGCCGAGGCGTTGGCGGTGCCGCCTGCTCCGTTGCAGGTGAGGGTGTAAGTGCTGGTACCCGTGGTCTCGGGACTCTCGCTGACGGTGCCGCCGGTCGCCTGCGTGCCGCTCCACGCGCCACTGGCCGTGCACGACGTCGCATTCGTCGAAGACCAGGTCAGTGTCGAACTCTGTCCAACCGTGATGCTGGTGGGCGCGACACTGATGGTGATAGTCGGTGGCGAGGAGGCGGTGGCGCCGGCAGGCAGCTTCGTCACGAACGCGTTCTCGCTGCCCTTATTCGCCGGCTGGAATGGATTCGCCGTCGGGAAGTTCACCGAAAACGTATAGCCTGTCACATAGGCGTTGCCCGAAGAATCCACCGCGATGGCTTGAACCCGGTCCCCGAGACTTCCCCCGAGGTAAGTCGAGTAGATGAGCGCCGAACCAGCGGCGTTCAAGTTAAGGACGAAACCGGTATCAGGTCCGGCACCGCCATTTTTTGTCGCCTGCACCGGATTGACGGTTGGGAAATCGGTCGAGCCAGTGCTGCCTGCGACATAGACGTTTCCGGAAGAGTCGACTGCGATGCCGCGGCCGACATCCTGTCCGGTACTGCCTCCGATATATGTGGAAAAGATTAGCGCGGAGCCGTTGGGGTTCATCTTGGTGATGAAGGCATCCCCATTGCCGTGGTTGGTTGCCTGTAGAGCATTGACGGTGGGGAAGTCGGTGGCGGTAGTCGTGCCAGTGACGTAGGCATTGCCCGAGGCATCTGCAGCGATGGCAATGCTCTCAGTGGTGTCGCTGCCGCCCAGGTAGGTCGAATAGACGAACGCGCTGCCACTTGCATTGATCTTTGTCATGAATCCGCTGATGGCCCCCGGACAACCGTCGCACGCAGGTTGGAAGGCGTTGGCCGTCGGGAAGTCGGCGGAAATCGTCTGACCCGTCACATAGGCATTGCCGCTCGAATCGGCCGCGATGCCGGCCGGCGTGTCCTGAGCACTGCCGCCGAGATAGGTCGAATAGATCAGCGCGGATCCTGCCGCATTGTACTTCGTCACAAATCCGGTGCCGGAACTGGGAGCGCTCGTCTTGTTCGTCGCCTGCAGCGGATTCACGGTGGGAAAATCGGTGTCCTGGGTGTTTCCAGTCACATAGGCGTTGCCGGAGGAGTCGACGGCAATGCCCCATGCCGCCTGGCCTCCACCATCTTCTGGGTCCGGAGTGTTGCCGCCCAGGTAGGTCGAGTAGATGAGCGCTGAGCCGTCGGCACTCAACTTGGTCACGAACGCGTCCTGATTGTTGAAGGTGTTGGTCGGCTGCACTGGGTTGACTGTGGGGAAGTCGGTCGCCCGCGTTTGGCCGGTGACGTAGGCGTTGCCCGCGGAATCAACGGCGATGGCGTTGGCCTGGCTCGGGCCGGTCCCACCCAGGTAAGTGGAGTAGACAAGGGCGGAACCAGCCGGATTGAACTTGGTCACAAAGGCGCCGGTGACAGGCAAGTTCGGCAATGGGTTCGCCGTGGGGAAGTCGGTCGAGCCCGCATAGCCCGCGACATAAGCGTTGCCGGCAGAGTCGACCGCGATGCCGAAACCCTGATCCAAGCTGCTGCCGCCCAGATAGGTCGAGTAGACGAGTGCGGGATCGATGATCAGCGTCTTGCTGTGATCATAGGGCCCGAGAGCAAAGCGTACATGGTGCGACGCTGTCAGCACGAAGCGGCCCTGCGTGACGATGCGTTGGGCACCACGGTCGATTTGATACACGACGGGCTTGTTGAAACGAATCTCGCTGCCGCCGATCTTGACCACAAGATCACCGTTGGCCCCCACCCGCAGAGGCGCGCGATGCGCACTGCGCGTTGCGCCGATGCGGTCCTCGGCTACTGCGAATCTGATGGCGCTCGGGTCAGCGCCCGGAGCAACGACGAAATCATATTCAAGCTGGCCGCTCTGGTTGCCGTGATAGACAAGGTCTACGCCGGGAAAAACATCGGCGTATTTCACCTCGGCATAATTCGGTACTTGGGTGCGCCACTTGCTCGGATCATTACCGATGAAGTAATTGGTTTTGCCGGAGAGTTCATCCCCGCCCGACACACGTGCTTTCGCGTTCGCGCCCACCAACTTCATGCGGATCACGCGATCCGCGATCGGCGCGGGGGCCGCCGTACTCGCCAGGGTGAGCACCGCTGCGTTGTCGGTCAGAAATACCGAGTAGCCCCGCCCGCGCGCGAGATACTTCACCTGGCCATCGGTTTGCCCGGCGTTCGCTTCGAAACCGAGCGGCAACTTGCCGTAGTCAGGCGCGTTAGCGATCGCAGATCGAGCGCAGAGCATGGACAGCCACAGGCCTGCTGACAGAATGACAAATCGTTCGCGTTGCATGGCGGTTTTCCCCAAGAGTTGCCTATGGGGATATGTGCGAAGCGCCGATGAATCCCCTCATCGAGACAAAGATTCTTTTGGGCGAGGATTAGCGGTGCGGCGTTGGAGTGGCGTCTTGCCGTCTCACGGTCTGTTGTGTGCGTGGGTGCGGCCTGTTAAAATCAGGAATTGGTTGGGAAACCAACGGGTTAGCGATATTGGCCACAAGTTCGAACCTCGTTTCCCGCTCCAGTTCGTGAACGAGAACCCCGGCAAACCCGGGGTTTGCTGTTTTTGATGCTTGGCTAGGTGGCAGAGTGGTCATGCAGCGGCCTGCAAAGCCGTGTACGCCGGTTCGATTCCGACCCTAGCCTCCAACGTACACGCGCGTGCAGTGAGATGCTGCGACGAGGGCGGATGTATGAATTGAAGACGCGCGAAAGAGGCAGGACCTTTCGCCCACACTCGCTCAAACCGATGTCGATGCGAGCTGAGCTAATCCACCTGATCGAGCCCACAGGCGCCGACCTAACAGCCTTTCAAGCTCTATAATGTCCTCGGCAAAGTAATCGTCGAGCTCTGCACGGAATTCCGGACGCAGCGCCGGTTTCTGCCGGGGAACTAAGTTCAGCTCGCGAAGCTTTTTCGGATCCAAGCCAGCTGCTCGCAAGACTGGGCGTATCGGCGCATACAACGACTTCAGCCACCCCGGCGGCTTGCGCAGGAGTCCATCAATCCACCTCGATCTGGCCCGGACCGCGGGATTGGGGTTTACGAAGACGAATGTGCCATCAATCGCCACAGAGAGATTCAGGAACTCGAGAATCTTCGCGTAGTGATAGTGGGGATCAGCGAAAAAATCCTCGTAGGTTACGAAGTGGCGCTGTCCTTGCGGCACCTGTTCAAGTACGCGCCGCACCTGCGCCGCATAGCGATATATCGAACCATATTGTAAGGTCGCCGGCTCTGTCCAACGCGTTGGAATGTGATCACCCGCAAGGCGCGCCCCTTGCAAACGCCAAGCCTCCTCGAAACTCGCAGTGCTTTCTCGTCCGTGGTTCCATGCCGCGGTATGCAAGGAATACGCCGCATCGACAGGATATCTCAACATCACGATGATTTTTGAGTCAGGATTGTGCTGCATAATATGCCGCACCGCGACCTTGGAATATGTGTAAAGAGGGGATGCCTCACCGATCACGCTGTGCGCCGGTGCTGAGGCAAACAATTCCCGATATTCCTCGAGCGTTGAGACGCGCCCCTGGATATTTAGATCGGTGGAAAAGAAATAAGGCTCTTTCCTCTCGGGCAAAAATATTGCCGGATGTCCTTTCAGGTATTGCCAGAGCGCCGTTGTCCCACACTTCGCCACGCCGGCGATAAAGAAATCGGGTGTTCCGGGCATTTTCTCTCCCTCGGGGCCAGCCGGGTTGCAGCAAAAAAATATAGCGCCCGTTGGAACGGCTCACACGGAATGGTTACTAAGTGACGCTCGCACGCGCTTACAACGCGCTGAATCATATACCCTCGGCTAAGATGTGGCTGCTTACCCGAAGGGGAATCCGGCCCGTGGTTTCCGACGCCCGCGATCAGTTCTGAAAGATGAGCAGCACGTAGGCCAAAAATAACAGCGCATGTACGGCGCCTTGGAGTACGTTGGTTCGCCCGCTCGCAAAGGTGACGGCGCTCATGAACAAGGTCAGAAGCAGCATGACCAGCGAAGTGAATTTTGCACGCCCAGGTAGATCTGTCTTCCCGTCAAATGACTCACCACCAACATAATGGGAATGGTGAGCCCAATCGTGGATAGCACTGAGCCTAGAAAAATATTCACGGAGCGCTGCAGCTGATTGTCCAAGGCCGAACGGATGGCGCCCATGGCCTCAGGCGTTGCCACCAACGCCGCAATGATCACGCCGCCCAACGCCGCCGGCGCATGCGCCGTCTGTATCAGATAGTCGATCGGTTGCCCCAGTTGGTCCGCGAGGTAGACGACAGGCACCATATAGGCGCCGAGCAGCAGCGCGTGGCGCAGCAATGGCGATGACCTGGCGGCGGCGGCGCTACGTCGCGGCTGCTTCTCCTCGGACTCCAGCGTGAAGTAGCCGCGATGACGCCCCGTTTGGATCGCCAGAAACGCTCCGTACAGGCCGAGCGACATCAGCGCCAGAAATATCTCCTGCGGGAACGACAGCGTCGGTCCGGGTGTGGTCTGCGTAAAGTCGGGCATCACCAAGCTCAACACGGCCAGCGGAATGATCACGCTCAAGTAGGTATTCGCACCTTGAAGATTGTAGTGCTGCTCGCGATGTCGCCAAGCGCCGAGCAGCAGCGAGGCGCCCACCATACCGTTGAGGATGATCATGATGACGGCGAACAATGTGTCGCGAACCAGCGTCGGATTATTTCCCCCGTGCAGCATGACCGCCGAGATGCTGGTGGCTTCGATGGCGGTGACCGACAGCGTGAGGATCAAAGTGCCGTAGGGTTCACCCAACCGCACCGCCAGCGACTCGGCGTGCCGCACGACACGCAGCGCGGAGATCAAAATGGTGGCGAATAGCCAGGTGAAGGTTGCCAGCAGCGAAAGAGAAGTCGAATGTTCACTTTGCAGTCGGCCGCCGAACAACACGAACGCGAGTGCGGTCGCCCAGCTGATGATGAGGAACCATTCGCTGCGCAGCAACGTGCGGCTCCGGGAGGCTGGATTCATGGCGGCCTGTCATTCTGGTCACTGGACGTCTAGAATAAATCATGTCCGAAGATATCTCGAACCTGGTCTCGGCGCGGGCGGCACATGCATACAACGCCGTGGATTTACGGCGCGTGGGCGCACATCCGGACTTCTGGTACCCGCTTGCTTGGTCGGATGAGCTGAAGGCGGAGAAGACGCTGGGCCGCCGGTTCGCCGGTATGCCCATCGTACTGTACCGAGGAAAAAGCGGGCGGGTGTTCGCGCTGGAGGATCGCTGCGCGCATCGGCAAGTACCGCTGCATTTGGGCGTGGTCAGCGGCGATGAGTTGAAATGTCACTATCACGGTTGGACTTACCAGGGCACGGGTAAGTGCGTGAACGTGCCTTACATGGGTGCGGATCGGCTGCCCGCCGGTGTGAAGAGCTATCCGGCACGCGAGGTGGACGGATTGATCTTCGTGTTTCCGGGCGATGCGTCCTTGGCGGAGAGCCGCCTGCCCGCGGGACTCGGATCCTCTCAGCGCCCGGACTACAAGACCCGGCGGCTGAATCGAGAAGTGGCCTGCCACTACACTTTCATGCACGAGAACCTGTTCGACATGAACCATCAGTTCATGCATCGCAAGCAAATGGGTTCGATCAGGGCGCGTTGTCTCGGCCGCGCGCACGGCGAAGACTGGGCACAGGTGGAATACAGTTTCAGCCGCACAGCCGGAAAGTCCTCTGTCGGTGAGCAAGTGATAGTCGACTTGATGCGCAAGCGCGGCGAGGCCAAAAAGGATTTTTCGGACCATATGCGCATTCGCACCGACTACCCGACGCAAAGCCTCAAGGTTTGGGTCGGGCGCGACATTCAGCAGACAGATGATCCGGTGCTGGATGTATGGCTCGGCTATACGCCGCTCGACATCGAGCAGCGCAGCAATCGCACCTACGGATACTTATCCGTCAAGAAGCCGAGAATGCCCGGAATTATTCATGCCGTATGGCCCTTCGTGACGTGGTTTACCGAAAACATATTTCGCGAGGATAAAGACATCGTCGAGTACGAGCAGCGCGCGTATGAGGCCCAGGGCGCCGATTGGAACAACGAGGTATTTCCACCACTGCGGGATTTGCGCGGCGTGCTGGCTCGCTGCGGCCAGCCGATGAAGTAGCCGCAGGCTTTTTATATTGATGGCGCCGCAAACACGCGTAAAATAGGGCGCTACGCGCTCATGGCTACCTCACCGCACATTCCTGCTCCAACCCTCGCCGCGAAACGTCCCTGGGACGCTCGATTGGCGCGTGCCTTGGTCACTCCGCTGAAACACAGTTGGGTCACTCCCAACCATTTGACCAGTGTCCGTCTGGCGGTTGGTCTGGCGGCCGCTGCGGCGTTCACGCAGGGAACTTACGGGTGGTCGAATTTCGCCGCGCTGCTGTTGGTCGTGTCCAATTTTTTGGACCACACCGATGGCGAATTGGCGAGAATCAGCGGGAAAACCAGCCGGATCGGGCATATCTATGACTTGGCCAGTGATGCCGCGGTGACTGTTTTGGCCTTTATTGCCATCGGCGTGGGCGTGGCGGCCACACCCTCAGTCGATCGGCAATTCGTGCCTGCGCTGCAAGGCGCGATGGCGGGCAGCGCGATAGCGCTGATTTTCTTTTTGCGGATGCGTATCGAGGACATGGCGGGCAAAGCTGCCACGGAGCAGGGCTCCGTCGCGGGATTCGAGACCGAGGATGTTCTGTACCTCCTGCCGCTGGTCACGGTGTGCAACGGCATGGCGCCCTTCCTGCTCAGCGCCGCGATATGCGCGCCGCTGTTCGCCGTGTGGGTGGCGTTCGACTATCGGCGCGTGTTGCGCCGGGAACGGCGGATAGCCTCCGGGGTCGCTGGATAATGATGGCCGCGACCGATCGATATGTGGCCGCGCGGCTGCAGCGCGCGGACCTGGAGGGGCTGCGCCGCGAGTACGCGAATCAGGGCGCATTCCTCTTCATCGAGGACTTCTTGCCGCCGGAAATCACCGCGCAATTAGTGGCCGCGGTCGAGGCCGTTCAGGCATCGGTTAATCGCAACTACTTGCCGGGACATAAGCAAGGCGGCAGCGTGAGCCGGCACACCATCGACTCTCAAGCGCCGTTCATTGCCGAGTTGTATCGCTCGACAGCCCTTATCCAGTTCCTCGGACAGATAACGGGCGAACGGCTGCAAATCTCCCCGCCGCAGGACCCGCACGCCTACGCACTCTATTTCTATACGCGCCCGGGCGATCATATCGGTTGGCACTACGACACCTCGTACTATGCCGGCCGCCGCTATACCTTGTTGTTCGGTGTCATCGACAAATCATCCTGCCGCTTGGATTACGAATTGCACACGCGCAAACCGGGCGCGGCCGTCGTAGCGGGCTCGCTGCAAATTCCCCCCGGCGGGTTGGTGTTATTCGATGGCGATGCCCTGCGTCATCGTATTTCGCCGCTCGGCGAAGGTGAAATACGCGTGTCGCTGACATTCGAGTACTTGACCGACCCCAGAATGCATCCTTGGTGGCGCCTCATTTCGAACATGAAGGACGCGGTCGCATACTTCGGTTTCAGGCAGGTGTTTCAGCGCCTCCTGCGAGGCGGAGGGAAATGACCCGCACCGCGGGATGGCTGCTGACCGCCGGCCTGCTCCTGTTCGTCGGCGTGCTCGTGTCTCAAGGCCTACCCGCGATCTTGGCGACGCTGGCACATGCCGGCTGGGGTCTGCTGCTGGTCGGTTTGTTTCACCTACTACCGTTGTGGCTGGACGCGATCGCGATTTGCGTGCTGTTCAAGGTCGGCGTCACAGGCGCTTCGATGCGCGACGCCGTGCTGGCGCGTTGGGTGGGCGAATCCGCCAACAGCCTGTTGCCCGCCGGGCAGATTGGCGGTCCCGTCTTCATGACGCGGCACTTGGTTCAGCGTGGCATGACTGTGTCGGATGCCGCCGGGGCCATCACCGTCAGCACGACTCTACAGACCTTTGCACAAATCCTCTTTGCGCTCGTCGGCGTGGTCGTGTTGGGCGCGCACGCCGGCCACTTCTCACAGACCGCACTGCGCACCACCACGCTGCTCGCCAGCGCTTTTTTGGCGGTGCAAGTGGGCGGGTTCTATATGATTCAGCGGCGTGGATTCTTCAGCAAGTTGATGCGCGCCGTGACACGGTTCTCGGCGCGTCGGGATTGGTCGCAGTTTGTGAGCCAAGCCCAGGCCATCGATTTAGCCGTGCAGGGGATCTATGCACGCGGCGCTCCGGTGTTCTCGAGCTTTCTGCTGAGCTTGGTCGGCTGGTTCGTCGGCACCGGCGAGGTGTATTTGATAGCGCTGTTCCTCGGTACGCCGGTGAGCTGGGGCGATGCCTTGCTGCTCGAAAGCTTGGGTCAAGCGATTCGCGGCGCCGGGTTTGCCATTCCGGGGGCCTTGGGCGTCCAGGAGGGGGGCTATCTGCTACTTGCCCCCCTGGCGGGGCTGCCGCCCAGCGCGGCACTGGCTTTGTCCCTGGCGAAGCGGGCGCGCGAGTTGCTGCTGGGTTTGCCCGGCCTGCTGTATTTGCACCTCGCTGCGCGCGCCGGTGCGCCGGCTGCGGGTGCGCTGCCGCCGTGATTGTGTAATATCCCTTTCGCTCGATTCATGTGAAGGACTTCGATGCGCGCGATTATTCTTGCGGCGGGACGCGGGTTGCGTCTGATGCAACCTGAAGACGCCCAGGTTCCCAAGTGCCTGTTGCGATTCGACGGAATGACCCTGTTGGAGCGCCATCTGCGCATGCTGCAAAACGCCGGGATCGAGGAGATCGTGCTGGCGCTCGGATTTCGTCACGAACTCGTTGAAGCTGAGCTTGCCCGATTGGGCTGGCTGCCACGTCCCGAGATTGTGCTGAACACGGGTTTTGAGCTTGGGAGTGTTCTGACGGTGCACACCGTGGCCGGCGCCATGACCCGCGGCGGGGATGTGCTGCTGATGGATGCCGATGTGCTGTACGACGAACGCATCATGAGGGCGCTGGTGCAGGGCCGCGATCCGGTGAATCGTTTATTGATCGATCGCGACTTCGAGGCCGGCGATGAGCCCGTCAAACTCTGCCTGCGCGAGGGCGTACCCGTGGAGCTGCGCAAGCAGCCCGCGGCCGATTTGCAGTTCGACACCATCGGCGAGTCGGTTGGTTTTTTCCGCTTCAATGAGAGCGGCGCGGGGCGCCTCGCCGATTTGGTGGCCCATTACGTTGAGAATGGACGTGCTCATATGCCGCACGAGGAGGCGGTTCGCGATCTTATTCGCGAGCGCAGCCAGGCGATCGAGGTAGCCGACGTCACCGGGGCGCCCTGGATCGAAATCGACTTTGCGGTTGACGTGGTACGCGCGGGCCAGGAAGTGCTGCCGCAACTGCAGCCCTTATCGCGGCGGTGAGAGTTTTTATTGCCGCAGGTTTCGCCGCCGCCCTCATCGGGCTGGGCGCGCCCTGTTGGTCGGAATCGTCGGCCGGCGCGGCCGATGCGACAGACGCGACAGACGTGCCGGCGGGCCCGCTTCCCGTGCAACCCACGCCGCCGGTCACCGGGTTTGCGCGCTGGTTCAATCCGGCCACGGCGCCGTTCATTCCTGTTCCGGAAATTGCCACCGATCCGAATGGCGGTACGACATTGGGCATAATTCCTACCTGGGTGCAAACGGACGAAAACCATGATGTCAGGCG
Organism: uncultured Gammaproteobacteria bacterium; assembly: GCA_963756845.1. Classification (GTDB taxonomy): domain Bacteria; phylum Pseudomonadota; class Gammaproteobacteria; order Steroidobacterales; family Steroidobacteraceae; genus Bog-1198. Next base: position 406,690 of record CAVWPD010000004.1, read on the forward strand.
CATCATCGCGCCCGATCTGATCTACAACCAAGATTTTGGCGTGGGTGTGCACGGGCGCATCTTTGCCTACTCTTCAGCTGATGAACAATGGTCGATGGTGGCCGGCATCAAGGAGAGAGTGGAGCGCGAGTTCGATTTCGAGTATCAAACGGGGCGAACCCGCGAGGGGCTGTGGTCGATCAACACCAGCCTGATTTACGATCGGGACGGAACGCCTCGCTTCTATGGCATCGGCAACGACACGCCCGTCAGCCAACAAACGAACTACATCAACGATCAGGAATCCGGTCAGCTGCAAATTGGGCTGAACCTGACCCACACCTGGCAGCTGCAATACACGGTGCATTGGCAGGTCGTGGACGTGCTGCCGGGCGCGTTGAATGGCATCCCCTCGATTCAAACGCTGTTTCCCACGATCTACGGCCTGGGTACGAATAAGGAATTGCTCAATCGCTTGGCGGTGGTCTACGACAGCCGCAACGATGTGACCATTCCAACATCGGGCACGAAGTGGGTTGTCTATGGCGGCGAGTCGGCCAAGGATGGAATCTTCAACGATTCCTCCTTCTGCGTATACGGTTTGGACGGGCGCGGCTTCTGGCCGCTTTCGCATGACACCGAACTGGTCGCGCATATGGCGCTGCGCTATCTACCGGGCTCCGGTCAGGTGCCTTTTTGGGCACTCAGCAGCGTCGGCGGCGGCCAGAGCGACATCGGCGCCGAACAGCCGCTGCGCGGTTTCGGTGCCGGCCGGTTCTACGATCGGGATTCCTTTTCCACCAGCGTCGAGGTGCGCCAAAAAGTTTTCTCGATCGACGCGGTCACTACCAACTTGGATATCGAGGTCGCTCCCTTCGTTGATCTGGGGCGGGTATTCGCTCGGACCAGCAGTTCACCGGTGGACCAATTGCACCAGGTGTACGGTGTTGGATTTCGCGGCATCGCGCGGCCCTTCGTTGTCGGCTATGTCGATATCGGCCACGGCAGCGAGGGCGCGGCGGTGTTTACCGGTCTTAACTATCCTTTCTAGCGAGGAGAACGATATGCCCATCACTTCCTTCGAGATCCTGTCGGTGCCGGTTTCGGATCAAGAACGCGCCAAACAATTTTATCGCGACACCTTGGGCTTCGAACTTTTGCGGGACGAGTCCATGGGTCCGACTGGAAAATGGATACAGCTTGCGCCCAAAGGCTGCGCGACCACGATTGCGCTGGTCACCTGGTTCGAGGCAATGCGCCCGGGCGGCCTGCAAGGGGTCATGTTAAACGTCACCGATATCGATCACGATCACAATGACCTGTCGGCGCGCGGACTTAAATTAACGGAGATCCAGCAACAGCCGTGGGGGCGCTTTGCCATGTTTTCAGACCCGGACGGCAACGGGTGGATTTTGCGCCAACCACCCACCTGAGGTTGTAGAAGGCCGGGGCCCACTGGGGGCCAACGGGCGCCGCGCGCCAGAAGCCGGGGTCGAATCCAAAGTGGGCAGGGGCGAGTTTGCATCGCTGATGATCAGCGGAATCTCGGCACAGCCAAGAATAACGGCATCGCAGCCCGTCTCATTTGGTGCATAATCCTCGGCTTATGATTGAATCTACAAGTGCGATACGAGCGGCTGCAACGGGTGTCTGAGGCGTCCGACAAAAGCAGGCAGCCGCGGCTTCGCCCCACAGACAGCCTGATTGTTACGCGCGTTCGACCGTCCACATCCGTGCAAACCGCGCATGTCACCGTACTTTTTGCCGATTTGCGAGGCTATACCGGCATGGCGGAAAGCCTGCCTGCCGTGCGCGTCGTTCCCCTCCTGGAGGAATTCTTTCGCGTGCTTGCCAGCGTAACGGATTCGTTCGGGGGTCAGGTTTACCACATGGCGGGCGATGGAATCATGGCGGGCTTCGGTGTAAGCACTGGCGGCAACGGAGCATCCGAGGCGCTGGCCGCCGGCCATGCCATGCTGCAGGGCTTTGCGCCGATCGCTGACCGTTGGCGCAGCGAACTGTCAATCGATGCGGGCATCGGGGTCGGAGTGCATTTGGGCGAGGTCGCCTTCGGGGTGCTTGGCCCTCCCCGACGAAAGACCACCACGCTGGTGGGGGATACGGTCAATGTGGCCGCCAGGCTGTGCAGCCGGGCACGCGCGGGTGAGGTGCTTTTCTCCTGCACCGTGGCCGCCGCGCTGAGCGATTTCACCGGTGCGGGTTCCAGTGTTTTGGGCGGGACGCCGTTTTTGCAGCTGCCGCAATTTGAGTTGCGCGGGCGCCGTGGGCCCATCGATATTTGGTGCGTGCCCGCAGCGGCGCGTCTCGCGCTCTAAGCGCGGCTAAGCTGCTAAACTTTTCACTCTAAGCCCTCGTGGCGGAATCGGTAGACGCAACGGACTTAAAATCCGTTGAGCGCTTGCTCATCCCGGTTCGAGTCCGGGCGAGGGCACCAAATCCCATACCCCAAGTTTTATGTACGCCGACGCGCCGCGGACTGCGGCGCTGGGGCGTGGCCAGTAGAGTGCCTGGAGAGCATTGGCATTCTTGAAATTGATGTTATAACTAGTTATAACATACGCATGAAGCTAGTCGTTCGACGCATTGGAAACTCCCTGGGGGTTCTCCTCCCGAAGCCGACCCTTGAGGCGTGGGGCCTCGGCGAGGGGGATCATTTGCGCCTCACCGAACGAGATATCCGTCCCGCGGCGCGCGGCGGATTTTCCACCGATGAATTGGACGAACATAAGCGTCGCTTGGCTGCTGCCGTGGTGTCGCGATTTACCGCACAGCATATTCGTGCTCATGGCCTCGGCAATCTGCATCGTTGGAAGAAGCACGGGGTATGGAATTCGGCTTACGGTGAATGGAAGAGGGTGCTCGAGCAAGCTGACGACGGTGAATTGTTTGCCCTGATGTTGGGCCGAGACGAGCGCTCCCACCAAATGCGCCAGTCGCCGCCCTACGTCGGCATGTTGCCGCGGGAGGAGGTGGAAAGGCTCAATGAAGAAACAGCATGTTGATCATGTTCTGCGCACCGCCGGAAGCATCACCGGCGAGAAGCAAATCATCATCATTGGCAGCCAATCTCTGCACGCCAAGTACCCCGACTTGGCCGACGACATCGTACGATCGGCGGAGGTCGATCTGATCGCCAAGCGCGACTCATTGCGCACGGAATGGCTGAATGTCATAGGGCAAGATTCCAAATTTCATGAGCAGTACGGCTATTACGCGGACCCGGTCGAGGAAACCACAGCGATTCTTCCTAAAGGTTGGAAGGCGCGGCTGGTAAATTTGCCGGATGGAGATACCGGCGGCGTGGCGGGACTGTGTTTGGATCCTCATGATCTTGCGATTGCGAAATATGCCGCAGGGCGCGAAAAGGACACCATATTCACGCGCGAACTGGCGCGCAGAGGCCTCGTCTCAAAAAATCGCTTGCTCATACTGCTCGCTCAAACCGTCATTGCCGAGGAATTTCGGGAACGAATTCGCGCGAGCATTGCCAGGGATTTCGCCGCGGGAAGCGCTCTGCTCGAACCCGATGGGGATACAACCGCGTAGTTGCTGATCCGGGCTGGCGAGGCTCTCGACAATTAGGCAATTCACGTGGAAACTCGCCCCGAAAACCGGAGCATTTTGCTGTGCGAGTTCGACCAAACTTTGCGATCTACCATTCCTTTGCGCAAGCCAATGACCCGGCGGCCATGGCGGCGCTCATTGCCGTCATTCCCAACAACGAAGGGATCGCGGCCAAGTTGAGCACGGGTGAGACGGGTTGGGGGGCTATCTACGAAGGCGCTTCACGCGTCGCTCACTACGTGGTGAGCAACGGACAGATTGCCATGCGCTTTTCGGTGTTCGATGTCACTGAAGAGGAAATGCGGGACATTGCGCGCGCCTTGGAAACGCTCAGGGATTGGACTGCGCTGGCATTCAGAGACAAGGTCTCCCAAGTCTTGGGACTGCACTGAGGGACTACTGAGGCTTCCGACCGAAGTGGTAGGTGATCGATGCCTTGGCTAAGGTCTGCGCCTCTATCAGGGTCAGAACCGCCGGGGAGGTTGCGTCAGATGGAACGTCCAGCAGGGCGACTTTGAGCGCGTAGACAGTCATGACATAGCCATGCGGCTCATCGGCCGGAGGTGGGCAGGAACCGCTGTAGCCCAGGGCCCGAAAGCCATTCTTGATCTGCAGCGCGCCAGCGGGCAATTTCGAGCCGTCGTTCTTGCCCGCGTCGCGCGCCAGCGCGGTCGTGCCGGCGGGGATGTTGACCATCAACCAATGCCAGAAGCCTCGTCCTTGCATGGCATCCGGATCGAACAAGGCGACCGCATAACTCCTGGTGCCGGCGGGCGCTCCGCTCCAAGCAAGCGCAGGCGATTGATTGCCGCCGCTACAGCCGAAGCCGCTGAAGACGAATTCTTGCGCGAGTGGTTTGTCGGCACCGATATCCGTACTGGTCAATATGAAGTTCGCCGCGTGTGCGGAGTTAACAGCGAGCCCGGCGAGTGCCGCCAAAATAACTGTCATTCGATAGGCCATCCCGACTCCCCGTGAATCGACCGGTTCCGTGGTCCGCGCGTGGTTGATTATAGGCCAATAATAAAACGCCACACCCTGCAAGAAATTGCTCGCATCGAGTACCATGACAGTTCGGCAACCCGGTAGTGCTGGAGCGGTGTCTTGAAAAGCGGGACTCTTCGGGCGTTACTGCCGGCTCGATGGCTGAATCGATTCGTACTCGCGCCGAGTGACCTGTTGCGCGATCGAACGTATCGGCGCCTGTGGTCATCGATATTGATTTCCTCCTTCGGCGGCCAAGTCACTCTGCTCGCCATTCCGTTGACCGCCGCCGTGCTGATGCACGCCGCGCCCACGCAGATGGGTTTGCTAACCGCGATGGAGCTGGTTCCGTTCGTGCTCCTGTCTCTGCCGACCGGCGTTGTTCTTGACCGCGTCCGAAAACTGCCGGTGTACATTTTTGGCGAGCTCTCCATCGCCATCGCGGTTGCCGCCGTGCCGGTGGCATGGTGGCTCGGCAGACTGTCGATGCCCTGGCTCTATGGGGTGGCATTTTTAATCGGCGCCGTGAACACCACCGCGGGCAGCGCCGCGCAAATCGTTCTAACTCAAATAGTGCCTCGCGAACGCTTGGTGGAAGCGCACGCCAAGAATGCGCTCGCCTCGGCCGGGGCGGAGGTTACCGGACCGGCCGCCGCCGGCGCCCTCATCAAATTGACGGGTGCGCCGATCGCGTTGCTTGCAGACGCCTGTTTGCTGTTGATATCGGCATCGATTCTTCGCGGAGTACCGGTGAAGGAGAAGCCTAGTGCAAAACGCACGCCTTTCTGGGCGGCCATGCGCGAGGGGCTTGACTTCGTGCGCGGTCACCGGCTGCTCGTGACCATGGCAGCGTGCGTCGGCGTGTGGCAAATGTGCAGTCAAGCCGCTACGGTCGTGCAGATCCTGTTCGCGATCCACGATCTGGGATTGTCGGAACGCGGCGTCGGCTTAAGCTACGTTGCGCTCGGCGTGGGCACGGTATCTGCAAGCGCGACCGGACACCGCGTGGTGAGACGTTTGGGTCCCGGTCCCACGATGGTGTTGGGATTCGCAATTTCCGGTGCAGGCTGGCTGCTGCTTGCCGTAGCGCCCCGGAATGCTCTGGGTGTGCTTGCCTACGCCACGATGCTGCTGATGATTGGCGTGGGCGCGATATTTATATTCATCAATTTTCTATCGCTGCGCCAGTCCGTGACCCCGGCGCCCATGCTCGGGCGCATGACCAGTACCATGCGCTGGTTGATTTTGCTGCCCGCAGGGCCCGGCGCGCTCTTGGGTGGATGGCTTGGCGAACACGCGGGGCTGCGATCTGCTCTGGGTTTCTCGGGGATCACGGCCCTGACGTTGGCGGCGGTCGCGTGGCGCCTTCCGGTGATCCGCAGCATACGAACATTACCAACACTTAAGGCAGAGGCGGTCACGCCTTATTCTTCCGACCCCTCAATGGGTTAAGCAGGCCTGCGGCGTGGCCTCGATGCGGCGTCGTCCTACAGACACGAAAATCCGGTCAACCGAAAATATCCCGGTGCCGTTTAGCCATTAAGTTCGAGCTTTCGGACCGAACGAGACACATAGGAGTTTTACAATGAACGCTTCTCGTCAGGCTGTAATTTTGGGATTGCTCATGGGAATGGCTGCAGCAGCCTCACCCACGATCGCGTCAGCGGGTGTCGCCATCGATATCGACGTGGCGCCTCCCCCGGTACGCATTGAAACGGTGCCGCCGCCGCGGGTGGGCTACGTTTGGGCGCCCGGGTATTGGAGTTGGAGTGGCCATGAGCACGTCTGGGTCGGTGGCCGCTATATCGTTGAGCGCAGAGGCTATCACTGGGTACCGGACCGTTGGGAACAACGCGGGCCGCATTGGCATCATGTAGAAGGGTATTGGGCGCACTAATCCCCAGAATCTACTCCGCGGCGCGATCCCATCGCGCCGCGGTTTTAGAAGTTCACCAACTGCATTAGAGTGCAGCCGTGAGTGTCAACCATCATTTGCGTGTCGGGCTGATTTCGGACACGCACGGTCTTCTCAGAACCGAAGCGCGCAGATTCCTTGCCGGCTGCGATTACATCATCCACGGTGGGGATATCGGTGGTGCGCTGATTTTGCAGGACCTGGAAGCGCTTGCTCCTCTGATGGCAGTTCGGGGCAACAACGATCACGAGCGGTGGGCGGATGGCCTTAAGGATTCTGAGCTGATCCGGGTCGGCGGGGTATTCGTGTATATCATTCACGACCTGGCGAAAATCGATATCGACCCTGCTAGCGCAGGCGTTCGCGTCGTGGTTTCGGGGCACTCGCACAAGCCTGGGATCGAGGAGAAAGCAGGCATTTTGTACATCAACCCCGGAAGTGGCGGACCCCGGCGTTTCAAATTACCTGTCTCCGTGGGCGAGGTGATGGTTGCGGGTACAAGCGTGAGTGCGCGCACCGTCGAACTCAACGTTGCATAGAGGAGAGTACTTGACGTGCTGGAACTTCGACCGACGTGTGAATGCTGCGATAAGCCTCTGGCGGCCGATTCCAGCGAGGCCCGCATCTGCTCATTCGAATGCACGTTCTGCGCCGGGTGCGCTGACCGCGCGCTCAAGGGAATATGCCCTAATTGCGGCGGTGAACTCGTGGTGCGTCCTCGACGTCCGGCCGCCAAACTTGCGGTCCACCCCGCATCGACGCTGCGGATTCACAATCCGCAGAATTGCAGGCAGCATGCCTAGGAGCCCGTCCGAGTAATACATAAAGTACACTCTGAACAGGAAGTTTGGAGATCATGCCGCATGTCCAAGACCTTTCGTGATTGGGATGTTGAGCAGGGGTGGCTGCTGCCGCCCTCGGTGCTGGATTTCGTGCCGCCCGATCATCTGGCGCACTTTGTTCGTGACACGGTGCGCGAGTCGCTGGATCTGAGCTCGATCATGGACAGCTACAGCGAAGAGCGAGGCTATCCGCCGTACCACCCAACGATGATGACGGCGCTGTTGCTGTACGCGTACTGTCAGGGAGTCTATTCCTCGCGCCGGATCGCCAAGGGCTGCACCGAGCGGCTCGACTTTATGGCGGTGACGGGCCTGAACCAGCCGGATTTTCGGACCGTGAGCGACTTTCGCAAGCGCCACCTCGGGGCGCTGTCGGGCTTGTTTGTGCAGGTGCTGAAGCTGTGCCGTCAAGCGGGGCTGGCCAAGCTCGGACACGTCGCGCTCGATGGCACCAAGGTCAAGGCCAACGCCTCGAAGCATAAGTCGATGAGTTACAAACGGCTCGGTGAGAAGGAGGCGCAGCTCAAGCGCGAGGTCGCCGAGTGGTTCAAGCGGGCCAATGCCATCGATGAGACCGAGGATCGCGAGGAGCGCAACGCCACGGCCGCCGTCATGCCCGACTGGGTGGCCAACAAACAGGCACGTATCCAACGCATTCGGGAGGCGAAGGCTGCGCTCGAGGCGGAGGCGAAGTCGCAAGGCGAGGTGCAACCGAAGCCGAAGGATCAGTACAACTTTACCGACCCCGAGAGCGCGATCATGAAGGGGCCGGACAGCTTCGTGCAGGCCTACAACGCGCAAGCCGTGGTTGATGCCGACAGCCAGGTGATCGTGGCCCAGGCCTTGAGCGATCGGCCGACCGATGTGACGCTGTTGGGTCAGATGGTCGGTCAGATCAAGGCAAACACTGGTCGACAGGCGCAAGAGTTCTCGGCCGACGCCGGGTACTGCTCGGAAGGCAATCTGGCGGTGCTGGCGCGGCGCAAGGTCCGAGCCTATATCGCCACCGGAAAACAACGCCATGGCCGAGCCAAAATCGTGGGCCGTGGCAAACAGGCACGCACTCAGGCAATGCGCCGGCGCTTGGCGCGCGGCGGGTACCGCAGCCGCTATCGACTGCGCAAGCAAACGGTCGAACCGGTGTTCGGTCAGATCAAGCAAGCGCGTGGCTTCCGACAATTTCTATTACGTGGGTTGGACAAGACGAGTGGCGAATGGAGTCTGATTTGCACGGTTCACAACCTTTTGAAGCTCGCCGCGCGACGTTCCAGCGGGAACGTCGCACCATGATTCCGCTCGGCCACCGAATATCAAATCTCAAATGAGTCATTTAACGTTCAACAGCTCCCTCCGGTCCGGCCAAATAACCGTTACCCGGACGGGCTCCTAGCGCTGCGCGCGGGATTAATATCCTGTCTTCGTCGTCCCCATGCCCGGTGTGATGAAGCGGTAGATCAGCGCGCCCACTGCGCCCCCGAGCAACGGGGCTACCCAGAAAAGCCAGAGCTGTGCGAGCGCCCAACCTTGCACAAATACCGCCGGGCCGGTGCTGCGCGCCGGATTCACCGAGGTATTCGTCACCGGAATACTGATCAAATGGATGAGAGTGAGGCAAAGGCCGATCGCCAGAGGCGCAAAGCCGGCGGGGGCCTTCTTATCGGTCGCACCCATAATGACGAACAGGAATATCGCGGTCATGACCAGCTCGCATACGAAGCCTGAGGCCATACTGTAATGACCGGGAGAGTGCTCGCCGAAGCCATTCGCTGCGAGTCCGCCTGCCAGCGGGTCCGAGCCATTGCCGCCCGCGATGCATACAAGCACCCAGGCTGCGACGATGCCGCCAAGCACTTGAACGATCCAATAGGGCAGCATTTCCTTAGCCGGATGCCGACCTCCCAGTACCAGGCCGAAAGTCACCGCCGGATTGAGATGGCAGCCTGACACGTCACCGATCGCATAAGCCATGGTCAGCACGGTCAGACCAAAGGCCAACGCGACGCCGAGCAGTCCAATGCCGACGTGCGGGAACGCGGCGGCCAAGACAGCGCTGCCGCAGCCCCCTAAAACCAGCCAAAAGGTACCGATGAACTCAGCGGCGAGCTTTCTTGTGAGCGGCACGGGGGACTCCTGTCTTTTTTGTGGGCTAGGTTTGACTGGGCGGCGTTTCGTGAGTGAGGCCCGCGGAAAAATAACAGAAACCGATGCGTCATTGAATGTTTGCCAGCCGCCGCAGGGGGAAATGAAGATTGAATCTGTGGGACAGTGCACGCTGCAGCCGGCTTTCCTCATGATCAAAAGCGCCTGAATTGGTGGCTTCAACTCTTTGATTTCGCTAAGCTCGTGCCGATGAATGGTGCCTCAGAGGGTCTTGGCGTCGAAACGGTCCACGTATGGCGAGGGGAGCGCCACGTCCTTCAAGGGGTCAGTGTCGAGGTCCGTCCGCACGAGTTACTGCACATCTCCGGTCCCAACGGCACCGGCAAAACGACGCTGCTGCGAGTGGCGAGCGGGCTGTTACGGCCGGAGCAGGGCCTGGTTACCTGGTTGGGTCGGTCGATCCTCACCACCCGTGAGAGTTACCACGCTGCGATGGCCTATTCTTCGCACGAACCGGCGCTGAAAGGCGATTTGACGGCGCTGGAGAACCTGCGATTTGCAGTCGGCCTGAAGCGGCGCACGAACAGCGTCGAACTGCGGGCCGCCTTGGAGCGCACCGGCGTCGGCGTATGCGCCGACTTGCCGGCCCGCGTATTGTCCGCGGGCCAGCGGCGCCGAGTCGCCATGGCTCGGGTCTTGGCCATGCAGGCAACGCTGTGGTTGTTGGATGAGCCCTACGCGAATCTGGACGCGGCGGGCGCGGAATTGATGTCAGGGCTGCTGCAGGCGCATGTGCGGGGTGGGGGAGTGGCCCTGGTGGTTGCGCACCGTGATCTGGAACTGGACTGCATCATCCGCCGCTTGGAGCTCGATTCATGAAAGTGGGCGTTTGGGATGCCTTTCTGCTCGTGGTGCGCCGTGAGATGAGTCTCAGTTTTCGGCGGCCCGAGCAATTGTTGCAGCCCTTGGTGTTCTTTTTGATTGTCACCACGTTATTTCCGCTCGGTTTGAGCCTGCAGCTGTCGCTGCTGCGAGACATGGCGCCGGGTGTGCTTTGGACCGCAGCGCTGCTATCGTCGCTGTTGTCGTTGGACTCGCTGTTCAAAAGCGATGCGGATGACGGCACTTTGGAGCAACTAACCCTCAGCGGACAGGGTCTGACCCTCATCGTGGTGGCCAAAACCCTGGCCCACTGGCTGGTCACCGGGGGTGCTTTGGTGCTGGTTTCGCCAATTGTGGCGACTGCGCTGGGTATCCCGCTCGCGGCATTTGCGACAATGATGCTGAGCTTGGCCCTGGGTACGGTGACCTTGAGTTGGCTGGGGGCCATCGGCGCCGGGCTGACGATCGGCCTGCGGCGCGGCAATGTGCTGCTCTCGCTGATCGTGCTGCCGCTGGCGACGCCCCTGTTGATTTTTGGCGCCGCGGCGACAGATCGGGCGATTTCGGGAGCGGACGCGACGGGACCTTTGTATTTTTTGGCGGCGCTGTGTGTGTTCACTTGCACCTTGGCGCCGTTTGCCGCCACGGCGGCATTGCGAATTACGTTGGAATAGCGGTTACGAAATCATGTGGACTTGGTTCTATAAACTCGCCTCTCCCCCCTACGTGTATGGATCCGCGGCAACGCTCAGACCCTGGTTCTTGGGTGTGGCGGCGGTGAGCCTGGGCTACGGCCTCATCGCAGGATTGGCGATCGCACCGCCCGATTATCAGCAGGGCGATGCGTTTCGAATGATTTATGTGCATGTACCCAGCGCCTTGTTGTCCTTGACCGCCTATACCGTCATGGCGGCGGCCAGCGCAATCGCGCTCATCTGGCGTATAAAGGTGGGTCATGCGGTAGCAGCCGCCTCCGCTCCCATTGGCGCATCGTTTACGATTCTCGCGCTGGTCACCGGGTCGCTGTGGGGGCGGCCGATGTGGGGGACGTACTGGGCCTGGGATCCTCGCTTGACCTCGGAGCTAATCTTGCTGTTCTTATATGTGGGGGTCATGTCGCTGCGCTCGGCTTTCGAGGATCCGGCTCGCGGCGATCGGGCTGCCGCGCTGCTGGCCGTTGTCGGCGTGGTCAACGTACCCATTGTTCACTTCTCGGTGGTCTGGTGGAACTCTCTGCACCAGGGCGCAACGATCGTCAAACTGGGCGCGCCCTCGATGCCGGGCAGCATGCTCTGGCCGCTGTTGGCGATGTGGTTCGGCTTCATGCTGTTCTACGCCGCCGTGCTGTGCACACGCCTGCAGGGTGAAGTGCTCCACCGGGAGCGTCAGTCGGCTTGGGTAAGGGAGGCGATCAACTCATGAGCGGCTTTTGGGCCATGGGCGGCTACGCGCGCTACGTCTGGCCCTGCTTCGGATTTGCGTTTGCCGTGCTCGGCTGGAATCTCTGGTCGGCGCGCCGCTACCTGGATGCCGCACGCCTGAAGGCGCGGCGTACGCTGGCCATGGCGCGCGAGCGCAGTCCGATGACTCCACGGCGCAAACGCCTGTTCGTCGTCCTGGGCATCCTTGGCGGCGTTGCCGCGTCGGTGTCGCTTGCGGTCATGGCGTCCCGCGAGAACATCATGTTTTATTATGATCCCTCGCAAGTCGTCGCCGGCAAGGCGCCCGCGGCCAAACGTTTTCGCATCGGCGGCATGGTGGTGAAAGGCAGCGTGGCACGCAATCCCGGCGATCTTCAGGTGCGCTTCGTGCTGACTGACTTCGCTCATGAAGTGCCGGTGGAATATACCGGCGTGCTGCCTGATCTGTTTCGCGAAGGACAGGGTATCATTGCGCACGGCACGATGAATTCGAGCGGCGCATTTGTCGCCGACGAAGTGCTGGCCAAACACGACGAGAAGTACATGCCGCCTGAAGTTGCGGCGTCCCTCAAGAACAAGGGCGGCGCACATCCTGCCGCCCACGCACCGATCAGCTAGGCGGCATCATGGCACCGGAACTGGGAATATTCGCGCTCATCCTCGCCTTTGTGCTGAGTCTGTCGCAGGCGTTTTTCGGCCTATACGGCGCTTGGCGCGGCAAGACGGTATGGATGGCGGTGGCGCGCCCGGCAGTCACGGGCCAGTTCGTGTTCGTGGCCATGGCGTTTGCCTGCTTGGTCTACGCATTCGTGCACAACGATTTCTCCGTGCTGTACGTGGCGCGCAATTCCAATTCGCAGCTGCCGCTCTTCTACAAGGTGGCGGCGCTGTGGGGCGCGCACGAAGGTTCGCTGCTGCTCTGGATTTTGATCCTGTCGATCTGGAGCGTCGCCGTCGCGGGGTTCAGCCGTGGGCTGCCACTGACTTTTTCCAGCCGCGTGCTCGGCGTGATGGGGCTGATCAGCTCGGGTTTCATGTTATTTACCCTATGGACCTCCAGTCCCTTCCTGCGGCTGATTCCCGCTCCCCAGGACGGGGCGGATTTGAATCCGGTGTTGCAGGACTTCGCTTTGGCGATTCATCCGCCCATGCTCTATACCGGCTATGTCGGCTTCTCGGTGGCATTCGCCTTCGCCTGCGCGGCGATGTTGGAGGGGCGCCTCGATCAGACCTGGGCCAAATGGACTCGCCCGTGGACCATCTTTGCCTGGCTCTTTCAGACCATCGGCATCGCGCTCGGCAGCTGGTGGGCCTACTATGAGTTGGGCTGGGGCGGCTGGTGGTTCTGGGATCCCGTCGAGAACGCCTCGTTCATGCCCTGGTTGGTCGGAACCGCACTGATCCACTCGCTCAGCGTGACTGAGAAGCGCGGCATATTCAAAAGCTGGACCCTGCTGCTGGCCATATTCGCCTTCTCGTTGAGCCTGGTAGGAACCTTCCTGGTTCGCTCCGGCGTGCTGGTGTCGGTACACTCATTCGCCACCGACCCGACCCGCGGGCTGTACATTCTCGCGTTTCTGGTGCTCACCATCGGTGGTTCGTTGACGCTGTACGCCTGGCGCGCGCCGAAACTGTATGCGCCGGGTGGTTTCGAGCTGTATTCGCGGGAGTTCTTTCTGCTCGTGAACAACGTGATCCTCGTCAGCGTTGCGGGCCTCGTTCTCTGGGGCACCTTGTCGCCGCTGGTGTACGAACTGTTGGGAATCGGCAAGATCTCGGTCGGCCCGCCGGTGTTCGCCGTCATGTTTTTGGTGCCAGTACTGCCTCTGATGGTGTTCCTCGCCATCGGCATGCACTCGGCGTGGCGGCGCGGCAAACTCACCGTCGCCGCCAAACCCCTGTGGTGGTTGTTGGGCGCCGCGGTGCTTCTGTCCGTGGCGATTCAGGGCATGGTATTCAAAGAATTTCATCTTGTCGGGCTGGTGGGTTTCAGCTTCGGTTTCTGGATCATGTTCTCCGCGCTGCTGGAACCGCTGCGCCGCTGGCGCCAGCACCAAACCTTGACCGCGGCGCTGCTCGGCATGTGCATCGCGCATTTCGGGGTCGGACTGTTCGCGATCGGCGCGAGCGGCGTCGAGAGCTACAAGATCGAAAAAGACGTGGCGCTGAAACTCGGCGGCAGCTACGACATCGCCGGGTACGATTTCAAGTTCTTGAACGCGGTCAAAGTCGTCGGACCGAACTACGATGCGATCGAGGCGCTGGTGCAAGTGACGCGCGGCGGCAAGCCGGTGACGATGCTCAGGCCGCAGAAGCGGCATTTCTGGGTACAGCAGACGGCCAACAGCAAGGCCGCGATTTCCGTGAACTGGGCGCGGGATTTATTCGTCGCCATGGGTGATCCCTTGGGCGAGAACGCGTGGAGCATGCGGATCCAATACAAGCCGCTGGTGCGCTATATCTGGCTTGGAGCGCTGGTGATGGCGCTCGGCGGCTTTATCGCCGCTACCGATCGTCGCTATCGAATCAAGGTGGCGGGCACTTCGCCCGAAGTTGCCGCGGCGTCGAATGTCCGTGCGGAACTAGGATCGGCCTGATGTGGAAGTTCCTGCTGCCATTTGCGGCATTTGTCGCGCTGGTCGTGCTGTTCGCATTCGGCCTCAATCCGAAACGCGATATTCATGAGCTGCCCTCGCCGCTGATCGGCAAGTCGGCGCCGCCGTTCGCGCTCACCGATGTGCTGGACCCGGCGCGCACGGTGAGCAACGCAAAGCTGCAGGGGCAGGTCTACGTGTTGAACGTTTGGGCGACCTGGTGCGTGGCCTGCCGCGAAGAACAAGAAGCGCTGCTCTGGATCGCACAGCAGCATGTGGTCCCGATCATCGGGCTCGACTACCGGGACAATCGCGAGAAGGCACAGCAGTGGCTGCAACAACTAGGCAACCCCTATACCGCCGTGGCCTTCGATGACGATGGCCGCACCGCCATCGAATGGGGCGTGTATGGCGCGCCGGAAACCTACTTGGTGGACGCGAAAGGCCGCGTGATTTTCAAGTTCATTTCGCCCGTGACCCAGGATGTCTGGGAACATGAGTTTCTGCCGCGCATCGCCGCCGCGCGGCGCGAGGGCGCATGAGCCGACTGCGCACCTGCGTTTGGCCCCTGGCGTTGGCTGCGCTGCTCGCGGCGCCTAGCCTGTTCGCGCAACCGCCGTCCGCGGGCAACGTGGATGGCAACGGCCAGCTGAAAAATCCGGTATTGCAGGCTCGTTTCGAGCGCATCGCCAAGGAGCTGCGCTGCCTGGTGTGCCAAAACGAGTCGATCGCGGACTCGAATGTCGAGTTGGCCAGCGACCTGCGCCGCCAGGTGCGCGAGATGCTCGTTGCCGGCAGCAGTGATGAGGCGATCTTCAAGTTCATGACGGACCGCTATGGCGAATTCGTGCGCTTCGCTCCGCCCTTGGAAGCAAAAACGCTGCTGATCTGGGGCGCGCCCTTCATCGCGCTGCTGTTGGGCTTCCTCATCATCTTCCGAGTGGTGCGGCAGCGATCGCGGATGCCGTTGGACGAATGAATACCTTTCTCATCCTGGCAGCCTTGATGGCTGTGGTAGCCGCGCTGGCGGTGGCGCTGCCGCTGCTACGCGACAGGCAAAGTCGCGTGGTGGGCGCGGTGGCGGCGGTGCTGGTGGCCGGCTCGGCCGCTGCCCTTTACCCGCTATGGTCGAACTGGGACTGGCGGGCCCCAGCGCCGCAAGCCGCCGCGGGGCCCGACGTGCTCGCCATGGTCGCCAAACTCGAGAAGCATTTGCACGATGAGCCGAGCGACTTGACCGGCTGGCTGATGCTCGGGCGTTCGTATCTGGCCTTGGAGCGCCTGGACGATGCCGTCAATGCCTATGATCACGCGCACCAGCTCGGCAAAAGTGCCGAGGCTTCCTTGGGCCTGGGCGAGGCGCTCAGTCTGCGCGCGGGCGGCCAGGTTTCTGCGGCCGCGGCGCAATTATTCGAGGAGGCGCTGGTCCTGGCACCGAGCAATCCGAAGGCGTTGCTGTACGGCGGCTTCGCTGCCGCCGCTCGCGGCGATCGGGCAGTGGCCCGTGCTCGCTGGCAAGCGCTCAAGGACTTGAACCCGCCGCCGCAAATCGTGCAAATGTTGGATGCGCGCATCGCGGCGCTCGGGCCGCCGGGCGGCATCGGCGATGCCGGCGCCACGGGCGCAGCGCCTGTAGGGACGAACACGTCGCCGGCAGGGACGAGCACGAGCGTTGAGGGATCGGCGCCGGCGCAGGTCACTGTCAATATCAGTCTTGCGCCCGCGTTGAGATCGCGCTTGAAATCGGAGGCCCCTTTGTTCGTATTTGCTCGTGAGCCCGGCGGGGCGGGGCCGCCGTTGGCTGCGAAGCGCTTGACGAGCGCGGCCATCGGCACCCAAGTTCAGTTATCGCCGGCGGATTCGATGATACCGGGTCGTGTGTTGGTGGCTGGCCAGCGGGTGTCCGTCACGGCGCGCGTGTCCTTCAGCGGCCAGCCGGTTCCTGCGGCCGGCGATCTCTATGGCGAGCTTTCCTACGATGTGGGCCACGACGGCGCGCTCAATCTGGTGATCGACCGGGTTGCAGACTAGGCGATGAGCAGCGTCGCGAAAAATCTTGCCGCGGGACGCATCCTCGGGGAGCAGCTGTTTCCCTACCCGCGCTTGCGCGAGAAGGACCAAGAGGTGCTGAGGATGATGATCGATGCCATCGATCAGTTCTTGAGCTCGAAGCATCAAGACTTCAAGCGCTGGGACCGCGATGCACAGCAGCCGGCCGAATTCATCCAAGGCCTGCGGGATTTGGGCCTGTTCGGCCTGATCATTCCCGAGGAATTCGGCGGACTCGGCCTCTCGAACGCCGGTTATGCCCGCGTGCTGAGCCAGAGCAGCACGCATGACAGTTCGGTGTCGCTCACCATCGGCGCGCACAGTTCCATCGGCATGAAGGGCATTCTGCTGTTTGGCAACGCGGAACAGAAAGCGCGCTACTTGCCTAAGCTGGCCAGCGGCGAAATGATCGCCGCGTTCTGTTTGACTGAGTCGGGCGCCGGCTCTGATGCCGCCTCGATTCGAACGCAGGCGGTCAAGAATGCCGACGAGAGCTGGACGCTCAACGGCGAGAAGATTTGGATTACCAATGGCGGCATCGCCGATCTGTACACGGTGTTCGCCCGCAGTTCATCGGCCGCCGGAAAGATCACGGCCTTCGTGGTCGAGGCAGCGTGGCCGGGGGTGAGCCATGGGCCTCATGAAGATAAAATGGGGATCCGTGCCTCATCGACCACCACCGTGAATTTTGCGGATGTGCGGGTGCCTGCGCAGAACGTGCTGGATATGGAAGGCAAAGGCTTCAAGGTGGCTATGGCGATTTTGAACAACGGCCGCACCGGTCTCGGTGGCGGCGCGGTGGGCGGTATGAAAGCTCTGCTGGCACTCGCCGGCAATCAAGCGCTGACGCGCAAACAGTTCGGCCAGCCGGTCGCGGAGTTCGGCCTGGTGCGCGAAAAGATCTCGCAAATGACGGTCGATTGTTTCGCTGCCGAGAGCGTGGTGTGGATGGTCGCGCACTACATCGATTCGGGCAGCGAGGACTATTCGGTGGAAGCTGCCATCAGCAAGGTGTTCGCCAGCGAGGCATTGCAACGCGGCGCCTACGAAGCCCTGCAGATCGCCGGCGGCAGTGGATTCATGCGCGATTACCCGTACGAGCAGATCAGCCGGGATTGCCGAATTTTGACGATATTCGAGGGAACCAATGAAGTATTGCGGCTGTATATAGCCCTGTCGGCCTTGAAAGATGTGGGCAAGTCGCTGGGCGAGTTGAAAACCGCAGTCGATGACATCTTCAACAACCCCATCAAGGGATTCGGCGTATTGACCGATTACGCCGAAAGACGCTTGACGCAGGCCACCGGGGTCGGACGGGACAAGATTCTGGCGCCCTTGCCGCAAACTCTGCGCGAGGCTGCGGGAATTTATGAACGATATACCGTCGAACTTGCCAAAGCATCGGACTTCCTGCTGCGCAAGTTCGGCAAATCCATTGCAAACCAACAACATGCGCTGAAGCGAGTCGCCGACGTGGCCATTGATCTTTTTGTAGGACTTTGTGTATTGTCGCGCGCCGCCGCGCTCGCGGGCCCACCGAGCGAGGAGGGCAGGCAGGCGGTCGCCATTGCGCGGGTGTTTGCGCAGCAGGCGAAACGGCGCATGGCGAATAATGTCCGCCGCATGCAACGCAACGAGGATGAGGAGATGAACGCCCTGGCGGGATTCATTCTGGACAGAGGAAGTTATCCCTGGGATGTAGTGTCATGAATATAACCACGAGTGAACATCGTCAAAGCATGGGCTCCTGGATTACCGGGCGCGCCGGCGTGTGGTTGTTCGCAATACTTGCGGTTTCCGTGGTGGCGGTTCTGGCGGTGCGATTGACGAAGGTCTTGACGGTTAAGCCGGATCTGAACAACAGGCCGGTGCCAACCGTGTCGGTGACCGAGGTGGGGATCAGCAAGCTGCCCACCACGATCAGCATCATTGGTACGATTGCCGCTCGCTACGATATGCCCATCGGGGTCGAAGGCGATGCCGGCCGGGTCGCGGCCATTTACGTGGAGGCCGGCGATCATGTGAAGCGCGGCCAGGTGTTGGCCCGTCTGAATGTATCGGTGCTCGAGCCGCAGGTCGCCAATCTGGAGGCGGCGCTGGAACAGGCGCGCGCCGAACAGGAACTCGCCGATGCCGAATACCGCCGCGCGGTGGCGGTTGGCGCATCCGGTGCGCTGTCGGCCGAAGAGACGCAGCGGCGCAAATCAACCGCGGCGACGGCGGCGGCCAAAGTGAAATTCGCCGAGGCACAGCTGACCGAATCCAAGGCCAGGCTGGCGCGGGCGGATATTCGGGCGCCGGAGGATGGCATTATCCTCACGCGCACCGCGGAGGTCGGCCAGACAGCCGTACCCGGCGGCGATCCCTTGTTCAGACTGTCCAAGGGCGGTGAGGTGGAAATGCGCGGGCAGGTCGCCGAGCAGGATTTGCCGTTGCTGGTGACGGGCCAGGACGTCAATGTGAAACTCACCGGCACATCGAAAACTTACCCGGGCAAGATCCGGCTGCTGGGGGCGATCATCGATCCCGCGACGCGCTTGGGGATGGCGAGAATTTCCCTGACCCCGGACCCGAATCTTCGGCCGGGCGCCTTCGCGCGCGCAGAAGTGACGGTCAGCAATGCAGAGCGCGCGGTGTTGCCGCAGACGGCGGTGCTGACGGATGACCGGGGCAGCTACGTGCTCATCGTCAATGCGCAAAACAAAGTAGAACGCCGTGCGGTACGCGTGTCGGGCATCGTGCAAAGCGGCGTGACCATCGCCGACGGGCTCGCCGGTACCGATCACGTTATTGCGACGGCGGGTGCATTCCTGCAAGAAGGCGAATTGGTCAAGCCCGTGGTCATCTCATCGGGTAAGTCATGAAGAATATCTCTGCGTGGGCGATCCGCCATCCGGTCACGCCCATCGTCCTGTTCGTCGTTATGTTTTTCATGGGCGTGGTCGCCTTCATCCGATTGCCGATCAACCTCAATCCCGACGTCTCTTTTCCGCAGGTGTCGGTTGAAATCAACGAGCCGGGCGCGGCGCCCACCGAGATGGAAACGCAGATCGCCCAAAAAGTCGAGGGCTCGATTTCGAGCATCGGCAACGTGCGTCATGTCCAGACCTTCATTACGGAAGGATTGGTTCATATCCAGATCGAGTTTCAAATCGGCACGCCGATCGATCGGGCGGTCACGGATGTTCGCGATGCGGTGGCGAGGGTGCGGGCCGACCTGCCCCAGACCATACTGGAACCGCAGATTCAGCGCCAGAACGTGGACGGCGGCGCCTTCGTTTTCTACGCGCTGAGCACCACGACTTTAACGCCCGAAGATCTCAGCTGGGCCATCGACAACACCATTACCAAGCGATTGCTGGCGATCACCGGCGTGGCACAGGTGGAGCGAATCGGCGGTGTGGACCGCGAGATTCGCGTGGAACTCGATCCCGGCCGCATGCAGGCCATGGGGCTTACGGCGGTCCAGGTGAACGAACAGCTACGCGAGCTGAATTTGGATGCGGCGGGCGGCCGCGCGCAAATCGGCGGCGGCGAGCAGGCCATTCGGGTGCTGGGCGGCGCTCGGTCTGCGACGGCGCTGGGGGATGCGGAGATCATCGTGCCCGGCGGGAAAGTCGTTCGGCTGCGCGAAATCGCCGACGTGCACGATGGCATCGCCGAGATTCGCGGCATCGCGCGCCTCAACGGCCGTCCGGCCACGGCCTTCGGGGTGTACAAGGCGGTGGGCGCCTCGGATGTCAGCACCGCCAAGGCCGTGCAGATAGAGCTCGACAAGATTCTGCTCGAGAATCCCGCGCTGCACATGCAGATGATCTTCACCACTGTGCAGCACACCATCGCCACTTATCACTCATCGCTCGAGTCATTGATCGAGGGCTCGATTTTGGCCGTGGTCGTCGTGTGGTTTTTCCTGCGCAGCTGGCGGGCGACCCTGATCTCCGCGCTGGCAATTCCGCTGTCGGCCATTCCAACTTTCGCGGTCATGCAGTTTTTAGGCTTTACCCTCAATACGATCACCTTGCTCGGCCTTTCCTTGGTGGCGGGCGTGCTGGTGGATGATGCCATTGTCGAGATCGAAAACATTGTGCGGCATATGCGCATGGGAAAGACCGGCTTTCAGGCCGCGCTGGACGCCGCCGATGAGATCGGCCTTGCGGTAGTGGCCACTTCTTTCACCATCATCGCCGTGTTTCTGCCGGTGAGCTTCATGAGCGGCGTGAGCGGCCAGTACTTCAAGCAATTCGGTTTGACGGTCGCGACCGCCGTGTTCATCTCGCTGTTGGTGGCGCGCATGATCACGCCGGTGCTGGCCGCCTACGGCCTGCACGGCGATGCGCTCATCGTACACAATGCCGACGGCCCCATCATGACGCGCTACCTGGCCGCGCTCAATTGGAGCGTGGCGAACCGCTGGAAAACCATGCTGGCCGGTGCGGTGATTTTTGCCTTGTCGATCGCCGGATTCATGGTCATCCCGAAGGCCTTCGTGCCGGCCGAGGACTTCTCCACCTCCATTGTCAACGTGGAGCTGCCCCCGGGGGGCACATTGGAAGACACCGAGCGGGTCTCGGCGTATGCCGCGGCCTTGGTGAGAAAATCCCCGGAGGTCACCGACGCGGTGGAGTTCATCGGCGGCGACGGCGACAATCTTCGCACCGCGACTATTTTTGTCACGCTCGTGCCGCGCGAAAAGCGCAAGGTCAGCGAGAAGGAATGGGAACAACGAATGCAACCGCTGCTTTCCGAAGTTCCGGACGGGCATGTGAGTTTCAACGGTCAAACCTTCGGCGGCCGGGACATTTCGCTGTTTCTGATCGGCGATGATCCGGTGCTGGTCGAAACGGCCGGCCACAAAGTCCTCGATGAAATGCGCGCCATGCCGGAATTGATCGATGCGCGAATCAACGGTGATTTGCCGCGGCCGGAAATCGTGGTGCACCCGCGCCTTGATCTGGCCGCTGAGTTGGGCGTCAGCGTGCAGAGCATCAGCCAGACCATTCGCATCGCGACCCTGGGCGATTTGCCGCAGAACGGGGCTAAATTTTCCTTGAGCGATCGCCAGATCCCGATTCGAGTCAGCCTACCGGAAGCCGCGCGGCACGATTTGACCACCTTGGAGAATCTACCCGTGCCGACGGCGGCCGGCTCCAGCGTTCCTTTGAAGACAGTTGCCGACTTGAGTTTTGGGCAAGGCCCGTCGGCGGTGCGCCGCTACAACATGAGCCGGCGAATCTACATCGATGCGGACCTCGCCCCCGGCGTGGAACTGGGCGGGGCCAATGCCAAGGTTCACGCCCTGCCGGGCTTGAAGAACCTACCGCAGGGCGTGCATCTCGTTGAGACCGGCAATACCGAGTTCATGACGGAATTGGCGGATGGATTCATGCTGGCCATCGGCGCCGGAGTACTCATGGTGCTCGCCGTGTTGGTGCTGCTGTTCGTACGGGTGTTCCAGCCCATCACCATCCTCTCGGCCCTGCCGCTGTCCTTGGGAGGCGCCGTACTGGCATTGCTGCTGACGGGCGTGCCGTTCTCCCTGCCCGTGATGATCGGGATCTTGATGCTCATGGGCATCGTCGCCAAGAACTCCATTTTGTTGGTCGACTTCGCCATCGAGGAAATGCGCACCGGCAAGCCGCGGCTCGAAGCCATCCTGGAAGCCGGACATAAACGGGCGCGGCCCATCGTCATGACCACGGTGGCCATGGTGGCCGGCATGCTGCCTGTGGCGCTGGGCTGGGGCGGCGATAGCGATTTTCGCAGCCCCATGGCGATCGCCGTCATCGGCGGTCTGATCACCTCCACCTGTCTCACGCTGGTCATCGTTCCGGCGGTATTCACGTTGTTTGACGACATCGAGCGTTGGGTGGGTCCGAGGGCAACGGCACTGCTGGAAGGCAAGCCGATGCTGGGCGGGCGCTCGGCGGCGCTCGCCAGCGACCAGCCCAAGCTAGGACCCACAGGGAGTCCAGAACCCATCGGTTGAGCGCGCGGTTGGCTCCCGAGGTGCTGCAAAGAATGCGATGATGCAGCGCGGATCAGGGAGAAGATCATGAAAAAAATAGCTGCCGGCCTGGTCGCCGCGCTCGCGGTGCTGTACCCGGCAATGTCCTGGGTTACGGGCTATCGCATTGAAAAGAGCTTTGATGCCGCGGTTCAGCAAGCGAGCGCGGCAACGCCGTATATTCACGTCGTACAGAGTACATTTCGGCGCGGCTGGTTCACTTCGCAGCAGGAAGTGACTGTGGAGATGGCTGCCGACTTAACCGCGGCATTAGTCCCGGCGGCCGGCGGCGCCAATACGCCGCCTGAAGCGCCGCGAGTCACCTTCCGCAGCATGATCCGCCACGGACCGATTTGCGGTCTCGCCTGCGTCGGTCTTGCCCATGTCGATACCCGCATCCTGTTCAGCGGCGCCATTCAATCTTGGCTGTCGACCGTGTTTGGGGCACAGGATCTGGTGAGCATCCACGGGCGGCTGGGATTCTTCGGCGGCGGATCCTCGGTGGTTTCCAGCCCGCCGCTCAAGGATGTGGCGCTGGGCGATGGCGCACGCTTCAGTTGGGATGGCCTGACGCTGTCCAGTACCTTTAGCGCAAACATGGATTCCTACACCGTGCGCGGCTCGCTTCCGCACGCCCTCTACGCCGGCGCGGACGGCAAGCGCTTCGAGATCGCTGATGTAGCGCTCGATACGCAATCGCACAGGGTGCTGCGCACCTTAAGGGATGGGGAGAGTTCGCTGCGGATCGGCCGCCTGGGCATTGCGGGCGCTCCGGGCGCGCGGTCAGTTGCCGTCAACGATATGCGAGTCGAAAGCCTCAGCAGCGTCCACGACGGCTTTATGACGATCGGCGTCAAGTGGGGCTCCGCGGCCATCGTCGCCGCGCCGCTGACACTTAGCAGCACGCATATTGATTTGACATTTCAACATCTGCAGACCGACTCGCTGGAACAGCTGAGTGTCGCGGCGCAGGCGATCAATCGAGACACTTCCCTGACGCCCGTGCAGCGCAGTGGAAAAATGCTCTCGGCGCTGAAGGAGCCTGGCATCGGGTTGCTCGCGCATCAGCCGCAGCTCTCTCTCGATCGTATCAGTATCGCGGCCGGAGGCGGCGAAGCGCTGCTGCGAGGCACTTTGCACCTTGACGATGTGACGGCCGCGGATTTTGCGGCGGCGAATGCGCAGTGGGTGGTTCAGAAAATCGCTGCGGATCTTCAGCTGACGATTGATGATTCGTTGCTGCAAAGTCTACCGGGTACCGGCGCGAATCTTTCCGCGCAGCTTCAGCCGCTGGTCGATCAGGGGCTGTTTACCCATGCGAACGGTCGATTCTCGACGCATATTGTGTTCCAGCAAGGAGCCGCCACGTTCAATGGCAAGTCCTTTCCGCATCCCGCGGCGTCCGCCCCCGCGAATCCCGCTCGCTAATCCATAAGGGCGGTGGGCTCCTCGATCAGGGGCGCATCGCGGCAGGGGGGTTGATGAGCAGGCGTTGCTGAATCGTTCCTCAAGATCAGGCCTTCGAGGCTCCCTGATAGTTAGCTATCTAATGAATTGCTGACAGCCGCTCAACCTGTCGAATCGAAGGAATTTAGCCCTTGAGCCAGGCGATGGTGGCGATACCCGCGAAGGTCATGGCCAAGGATCCGAACAAATGGGCCGCAACGGCACCTAGGGCGAACAGCGATCGCCCAGACTGCAGCAGCGTGACGATCTCGGCCGAGAACGTTGAGAAGGTGGTCAGACCGCCGCAAAAGCCGGTGGTCAGGAACAGCCGCCACTCGGGGGCAAAACTCGGGTACGCCGTGAAGAAGGCGATCGCCATGCCAATGACATAGCAGCCGATGAGATTCGCGGCCAAGGTTCCCGGCGGGATGGCGGGGAAGTAGCGGTTCAGCATCATCGCTAAATACCAACGAAACAGGCAGCCCAAGGCGCCGCCCACCGTCACTGCTGTGAAAGAACGCCACATTGAAATTAACGCGCACCCCGTGTGAACCAAAAATACAGCGGCAGACCCATGGCCAAAAGTCCGGCGCCCCACAGCACCGCCTCCGTCCCGGCACCGACGATGGCCCATAAAGAATAGGCGGTTGCCAGTACACCCACAACCGCCAGCGGCACGGTGCCCGCACGCGCCCCGCCCAACTGGCCTCTCCATTGCAAGCGCAGCAAGGCCATCGAGCATACGGCATACAGCACCAGGCAAGCCGTGGTCGAAAGCAAAATCATCAGTGTGAAAATCCTCACCATGGATTTTTGATAGTTGGCCAGGATCAATAGGGTGACCAATACACTGCCGAAACACAGCGCAAAACCGGGGGTTCGATGCGACGATTCGTGCGCGAAGATGCGTGGAAATTCACCGCGCTTGGCCATCGCGCTCGGCAACTCACCCTGCAGCAGTATCCAGCCGTTCAGTGCACCGAATCCGCTGATCGCGGCAAATACGGCCAGCAATTTTCCGGCGCGCTCGCCCCAGAAGTGATTTGCGAGGTCGACGAACGGCGCGTTGGATTGCGCCAGGGTCGCGGGCGGGACCAGCAGCAGCACCGTGGTACACGCGACGGCGCACAGCAGGGCGGTGATGACCGTGCCGAGTAGGGTGGCGATGGGAATGGTGTGGGATGGATTCGCCACCTTGTCGGCAGGAATGGTCGCGGATTCCAATCCCAGCAGCGCCCAGAGGGTGAGTGTAGCGGCCGCGGTGATGC
Organism: uncultured Gammaproteobacteria bacterium; assembly: GCA_963756845.1. Taxonomy (GTDB): domain Bacteria; phylum Pseudomonadota; class Gammaproteobacteria; order Steroidobacterales; family Steroidobacteraceae; genus Bog-1198. Next base: position 431,762 of record CAVWPD010000004.1, read on the forward strand.
CGTTCACCGACAAAGGCACGCTCGCGGCATTCCCCACATCGCCCGAGCGCAGGACGCGCAAGCCAAGCAGCACGACCGCCAGCAGCGGCAGGACCTTGAGTACGGTCGTGATGCTTTGAACCCATCCCGAGGCGCGAATGCCGTACCAATTCACGAAGGTGAGCAGCCACAGAAAAAACAAGGTCACTCCCGCGGAGGCCCCCGGCACATCGGCGATCCACGGCAGCAGGGGACTTAAATAGCTCACCGCGCCGGTGGCGATGGCGGCGTTTCCCACCCAAATCGAAATCCAGTACCCCCAGGCCACGATGAATGCGACGATAGGACCAAACGCCAAGTGAACGTACGCATAAGGACCGCCCGCAGCCGGATACGCGCGGCTCAAACGCGAGAAAACGATTGCCAGCAAAATGGCTCCGCCGGCTGTAAAACCCCAGGCAATAAGGCTATTCAAGCCATAAGGAGCGAGCGAAGCGGGCAGCAAAAACACGCCCGAACCGATCGAATTGCCCACCACCAACGCCACGCACATCCAAAATCCCAGCAGCTGCGGACGCGGTGCGATGTTCATGAGCGATACTATACTGTAGCCATCTACCACCTTGATTGGGAGCATTGCCGATGAATCTCACTTCTCTTGACACGCATGAATGGCATGCGCGCGCGGCGCGCGTGCACTACGAGACGCGGCATTTCATCGACGGCCGATATGTGGATTCGGTCGCGAAAGGGCGATTCGCCGTGATCAACCCGGCTACCGGCCAGGCTTTCTGCGAAGTGAGCGCCGGCGCCGGCGCAGACATCGATGCAGCCGTGGCGGCGGCGAAGCGCAGCTTTGCCGCTCGGGTGTGGAGCCGCATGGCGCCGCGCGAGCGCATGGGCATCATGGCTGCGTACAGCCGTTTGATTCTGGAGCACACGGAGGAGTTCGCGCTGCTCGATACCCTGTGCATGGGCAAGCCGATTACCGACATGGTGACCATCGACGTTCCGGCGGCGGCGCGGAATTTCGAGTATTTCGGCGAACTGATCGACAAGATCGACGGCGCGGTGACAGCCACGGCGTTCGATGCGTTTCACTACATTCTGCGCGAACCGCTCGGCGTGGTCGGCTGCATCGTACCGTGGAACTATCCTTTGCTGATGGCGGCGTGGAAGGTTGCGCCGGCACTCGCCGCCGGCAACTCGGTGGTGCTGAAGCCCGCCGAACAATCACCCCTGTCGGGCTTGTTGATGGCGCAACTGTTCGTCGAGGCGGGCGGCCCGGCGGGCGTGTTCAATGTGGTGAACGGCCTTGGCGAGATCGCCGGCGCGGCGCTCGCTCTGCACAATGACGTGGCTAAAATCGCCTTTACCGGGTCCACCGAAATCGGTAAGCAAATGTTGATCTACGCCGGACAATCGAATATGAAGCGCGTCAGTCTGGAGTGCGGCGGCAAAACTCCGCAGATATTCCTGGCCGACTTGCCGGACTTGGACACCGCGGTTACTTACGCCATCAACGGAATCTTTGGCAACATGGGAGAGGTGTGCAACGCCGGTTCCCGGCTGCTGCTGGACAAGCCCATTGCGAAGCAATTTCTGTCCCGATTTATCGAACGCGGCCAGCATGCCTATCGCGCGGGAGACCCCTTGGATCCGACCACGAACTTAGGACCCCTGGTCACGGCGCAACATCGCGCTCGCGTCATGAGCTACATCACTCGAGGCCAGAGTGAAGGCGCGCGGCTGGAGTTCGGCGGCAACACGCCTGACCTGCCCGGCTCGTTCGTTAATCCGACATTATTCTCCGGGGTGAATAATCGGATGACGATTGCTCAGGAGGAAATTTTCGGTCCCGTTGCCGCCGCGATCGAAGTGGATGGCTTGGCGGACGCGCTGCGCGTCGCCAACGATTCCATTTATGGCCTGGCGGCATCCGTGTGGACGCGCGATTTGACCGTGGCACATCAGACGGTTCGCGATCTGGAGGCCGGCGTGATTTGGGTAAACTGTTTCGACAATGGCGACATGACGCAGCCCTTCGGCGGCTACAAACAGTCGGGACAGGGACGCGACAAATGCCTGGAGAGTCTGATCTCTTATACCCAAACCAAATCGGCGTGGATCAATCTTGGCTAGCGGCGCAACATAAGGGCTTGGGCATTTAACATTATTCCGAAAATCGAACTTCGCCCGCAAATTAATGGTCCAACGTCCTACAGATATCGCGGCCATTTGCCTTGAGAATGGCCGTGTTGCCCTGATGAAGGGATGTGGAAGGGGTTCTCCAGAGAGGCTGGAGATCGTTAGGGGCCATGAAGAAGTGGGTAAAATAATGATTGACGCCGAAGTCCTGCGGCTGCGGAAATTGCGTTTGATGGCTTTGCGGGCGCGTGCCTTCGCCGCGGTCTTGGGTGGCGCTGAATGCCCCGATGATCCCGTCTACTCCCGAAGCGCACTGACCTGCTGGCAAGTCGCTCGGGTGGTGACCGGGCATCTGCGGGCTCATCCTTATCTGAGTTACCAACAGGGGGCAAGCCCGGTGCGCGCTCTGTTTGATCAGATTGACGCGTTGCTGATCGGGTGGACGGCGCTCTATCGGCGGCGCCGCGCGAGTGTGTACTCGCGTCAGCTCGAGCTGCTGGCGCGTGAGCTCGATGATGCGCGCGCACTGACTTGGTCGGCGCAGCTGAGCGATGAACTGGGTCGGCTGCAGACAGCGGTACGCCGCTCGCTCCAGGATCTCGAGGCGGGCGCGCTCAGCGAGAGCGGCGCGACGCCGCGAAGCAAGGGCATTGGGCGCCGCACGTCGAGTGCCGGGGTATTGCGGGATGCCGATATGGCCAACAACTGGCCCTATCTAGCGATCTAGCCGACGGCCCACGCCCGTAGAGACCCTGCATTGCGCACCAGGCCGGCTTGAGGCCACACTACGCACGGCCGATGATGAGGTGTGGTGGTGCGATCTTTGCAGCGTAAGGTCCCGAGCTTTTCGTTATATGGTGAGCGGCCCGCTTCGGCCGCGCAGACCGATTCGCTGCACATCGAAGACATTCAATCGCGCAGCCGCAAATATCTGTGGCGAATCGCCACGCACCGGCACACGATTTTAAGTCAATGCGTTCTGGTGACCGCCGGACCCGTGGCCGTGGTTCTCGAGGAATCGCACGCCGCATTCAATGGCCCCGCCGCCATGATCATTCCTGCCGGTACCATCCATAGCTTTCGCTTTCGACCGGATACGCAGGGCTATGTGTTGACCGTCAATCTTCAGCATCTCCTGAACAGTGCGATCGGCGCGCATCACGCAGCCATCGAGGCGCTGTTCACGGTGCCCCGAGCAATGGACCTCAGCCTGGACAGCTCGCTGGCACCCCGATCCGCGCGGCTCCTGGAATGCCTGCTGCATGAATTCAGACAGCGGGAGCGGATCCTGGAGCCAATCGGCCATTGGCTCGCCTGTTGCGCGCTGTGGAGCGTGGCGGCGGCGTGCAATTCCGCGGCGCATACCCAAGCGCATAGCGGCCACGATTTGGATCGGCTGCGCCGATTCCGTTTGCTCATGGATGCGCACTTTGCTCAGCATTGGCCGGTCGAGCACTACGCCCGGCAGCTAGGACTTTCCGAGACCAGCCTGAATCGCCTATGCCGCCGACTGACCGGGGCCACCGGCTTCGACTTGATTCAGCAGCGTCTCGCGCTGGAGGCGCGCCGCCGCCTCATGCATCTACCCAGCAGCGTGGGCGGGATCGCCGACGAGTTGGGATTCAAGGATTCGGCGTATTTTTGCCGGTTCTTTCGGCGTCATGCCGGCGCGTCGCCCAGCGAATTTCGCCGCCGGCACGGCGTTGGCGGATAAGTACCGGAACGTATCTTCATCGTGCAACAGCGCGCACGCGGCGCTGCTACGCTGCGCCGATGGCGCGCACCCAGGTAGCAATCATTGGAGCCGGCCCATCGGGGCTGCTGCTTTCCCAGATCTTGTCCCTGCACGGCATCGACAACGTCGTCCTGGAGAGACAAAGCCGCGAGCATGTCGCCGGACGCATTCGCGCCGGTGTGCTCGAACAAGGCACCGTCGATTTGCTGCTGCAGGCACAGATCGGCGAACGCATGCTGAAGGAGCGCCTGGTTCATGAGGGCGTGGTTTTGGGGTTTGCCGGCCGCAGCGTTCGCATCGATTTAAGGGCGCTTACCGGTAAATCAGTATCGGTTTACGGACAAACCGAACTGACCAAGGACTTGATCGACGCCCGCATCGCAGCCGGCGCCGAGTTGATTTTTGGCGCCTCTGAAGTGGCAGTGCAAGATTTCGATCGTGCGCGTCCCATTGTGCGCTACCGCGTCCATGGCCAGTCCCATGAGTTGTCGTGCGATTTCATCGCGGGGTGCGACGGTTATCACGGAGTCTGCCGCCAGAGCGTCCCCTCAGGAGCGATACAAACCTTCGAGCGCACCTATCCGTTCGGCTGGCTGGGAGTTTTGGCGGACGTACCGCCGGCCGCACACGAGTTGATTTATTCGAATCACGCCCGCGGCTTCGCACTGTGCAGCATGCGTTCCCTGACGCGCAGCCGCTACTACGTGCAGTGCGGCTTGGACGAGAAATTGGAAGCTTGGCCCGACACGCGATTCTGGGACGAATTGCGCATGCGGCTGCCCGATGAAGTCGCGCAGACGGTGGTGGCAGGTCCCGCGATCGAGAAAAGCATCGCGCCGCTGCGCAGCTTCGTGGTCGAGCCGCTGCGATTCGGCCAGCTATTCCTGGTGGGCGATGCGGCACACATCGTTCCCCCCACGGGCGCGAAGGGATTGAATCTGGCGGCCGCCGATGTTCGCGTGCTGTCCAGGGCACTGGTGGATTTCTATCAGTCGGGGCGCCGGACTTTACTCGACTCATATTCCGAGCGGGCCTTGCGCCGCGCGTGGAAGGCGGTGCGTTTTTCCTGGTGGTTCACCTCGATCATGCACAAATTTTCGGAGGATGCGTTCAACCACAGGCTGCAGTTGGCCGAGCTCGACTATTTGAGCGGTTCGACGGCGGCGCTGAGCAGTCTCGCCGAGAATTATGTCGGTCTGCCCTTCGAGGAGGTTGTGTAATCGCGGGGCGTGATTGCCTAATCGGTGCGGGCGAGCTGTTTTTCGAGCCGGTCCAAAGTGCGCATGGCAGGCAGGCATTGAGCCAGGCTGGCGTTGGGCTCCCTTGAATCGCGAATGGCGGCGAAAAACTCGCGATCCTGCAATTCTATGCCGTTCATCGACACGTCCACCTTCGATACATCGATGGGCTCATTCTTGCCGTTCAGCAATTCATCATAGCGCGCGATGTAGGTGCCGTTGTCGCAGATATAGCGGAAAAACGTGCCCAGCGGCCCATCGTTGTTGAATGACAAGGAGAGCGTACAGATGGCTCCCGATGCGACTTTCAGCCCAATGCTCATGTCCATCGCAATTCCCAGCGAGGGATGTTTAGGGCCCTCCAGCGCAAAGGTCTGCGACGCATTCTCGCCGGTCTGATAGGCAAACAAGTCAACCGTGTGGCAGGCATGGTGCCAAAGCAAATGATCGGTCCAGCTGCGCGGTTTCCCCAATGCATTGGTGTTGGTGCGACGGAAAAAATACGTTTGCACATCCATTTGCAGTATCTTCAGTTCGCCCTTGAGGACGCGCTTATGAATCCACTGATGGCTGGGATTGAAGCGGCGCGTGTGCCCCGCCATGGCGATGACGCCGCAGGCTTTTTGTACCTGCAGCAAGCGCTCCGAGTCGGCCAGCGAATCAGCCATCGGTATTTCGATCATGACATGCTTGCCGGCGCGCATGCATAACTCGCCCTGCGCGGCATGCAGTTGGGTGGGCGTGCTCAAGATCACCGCATCGAGTCCGGGCTGCGCCAAACTCTCGGCGAGATCGCCCGTCCAATGCGGAATCTTCCATTGCTCCGCGACTTCGCGAGCCGCTTCCTGCGTCGATCCGGCGAGGGAGATCACCTGGACGCCGGGAATCTTAGCCATGGCTTCCAAATGTTTGATTCCGAAGGCCCCCTGGCCGGCCAGACATACCTTCATACCGCGCTCCTATTCTCAAGAATCATCAGGCCCGCTGCCGTGTTGGATGCCGGCACGTGATAGTGGCGGTAAATTTCCGCGACATTCTGATCTAGCGCGCCCCGCATGACATGCCACATCACCATTTCCACCCCTTCGGAGCCGGCCTCGCGCATGTATTCCGTGTGCGTGATTTTTGTCAGTGCCAGCGGGTCCCGGGTCAAGCCGTCGAGAAACGCAGTATCGAATTTCCGATTGATCAAACCGGCGCGTTCCCCCTGCAACTGGTGGGACATGCCGCCGGTGCCATAAATGACGACCCGAAGATCCTGGTCGAACTTCTCCACGGCACGGCGAATAGCCTGCCCCAACTTGAAGCAACGCGCGCCGGTGGGCGGTGGGTATTGCACGACGTTGACGCACAGTGGAATCACCGGAAAGGGCCACTGTTCCGGTTGACCGCAGGTAATGGACAGGGGCACCGTGAGCCCATGATCGACGGACATTTCATTCGCAATGGTCATGTCGAACTCATCGAGAATCAGCGACTCGGCAAGATGCCAGGCGAGCGGGGCGTGTCCGCGCACCGCGGGCACGGGCCGCGGTCCAAAGCCTTCGTCGGCGATGGGAAACGTGTCCGCCACGCCGATCAGAAAGGTGGGAATGATCTCCAGCGAGAGCGCGTTGGCGTGATCGTTGTACACAACGATGGCAACGTCGGGGGCCAACTTCGCGAGCCATTCGCGCGCCGGCGCGTAGCCTCTGAAGAGTGGTTCCCAATACGGCGTACCCGTCATGCCGCGATCCATGGCGACGCCAATGGCGGGAACGTGGGATGCAGCGATGCCGGCGACAATCCTAGCCATGATCTTCCCCAGGTTTGTCCTCGTGCTTGTAGCGGTTTCCCTCGGGGCTGCGTCCACCGGCGAGCATCATCTTGGCGTACGTTTCCTTCGGGACTCCGGACATCATCCCGGCGACATCTTGAAAGGTGAGGCCGTCGCAGAAGGCGATTTTTATCGTGTAGTAGATGTTTCCCCCGACCTTGAGCATGCCCAACCAGTCCCGCTGCAACACCGTACGGCGCTGCTCGGGGGTCAGCGCAAAGCGCTCGAGGTAGGAGGCCTCATTTTCTTTGAAGGACTTCCGGTTCTCGGCTTTATTGAGCGACATGCAGAACATGTTCAGCGCATAGCCTTCGCGGCCACGGCGCGCGTCATAAACATAGGTGCCGGGAATACTTTCATAGTCGGGTGGGTGGTTCATGTCAGGATCTCCGCGGAGCGAATTTCTCGGCGCACGATGTCGCGAACGACCTCGCTCGCCTTGCGCAGCAGGGGACTCTTCGGGCGCAGCGCCGAGGTCGCAATGGACAGCGACGTCTTGAGGGTCGGCGAGAGAATGGGTTTGACGAGCACGGCGTTCGCCCAGTGGCTGGATTTTACCGCGTTCAAAGGCAGTACGGCGTAGCCGTGGCCCTGGCGCACCAAATCGATGATCGCCGGTATGCACTCGATCTCGTGGGCCACCGTGATCTTGACATCCACGGCGGCGAGTGCGTTCTCCACGGACATGCGCATGGCGTGCGGCCGACTGGGAATGATGAGCGGATAGTTGCTAAGCTCCGGCAGCGACACGCTCTTGCGGGTCTTGCGCGCGCCGCGCGGCGGCAGCGGTTCAATCAGAAATAGCTGCTCGTCCAGCAGCGCCTGCAAATCGACGCTGGCGGAGGCGGGCGCGTTGTAAACCAGCGCGCAATCCACTCTGCCGATGCTCAGCCATTCCAGCATATAAGCGGATAGTCCTTCGACGGTTGCGAGCCGCGCGTTCGGCAGCTGCTGTGCGAAGGCTTTTACCAAAGGAACCGTCACGCTGCGGCCAAGGCTCGGCGGCAGTCCTAAGGTAAAGTGGCCCGAATCGCCGTTGCGCTGATCCTCGAGCTCCTGCCGCGCGCGGCCGACCTGCGTCAGGATGCCGCGGGTGTGTTCGAGCAGCCGCGCGCCGGCATCCGTGAGCAGCACACCGCGGCCATTGCGTTCAAACAAATTCTGGCCGAGTTCGACTTCGAGCTGGCGCACTTGCCGGCTAAGGGCAGGCTGTACCACCGAGAGGAAGGAGGCAGCGCGGGTGAAGCTGCCGAGTTCCGCCACGTGGCGAAAATATTCGAGCTGCTTCAGGTCCATGAATTTATCGTCCGGCAGCCATTACGAATTGCTATAACAGGTATATAACTCATTACTTGATAGTATACGTGAACATGCAGCGATCCATTCCTTGCCTGTTCATGCGCGGTGGCACCTCGCGAGGGCCCTTCTTTCTGGAGAGCGACCTGCCGGCGGACGTGGCCGCGCGCGATGCCGTGCTGCTTGCGGTCATGGGTTCTCCGGATGCGCGTCAGATCGACGGTCTGGGCGGCGCCGATCCGCTCACCAGCAAGGTGGGGATCGTTCGGCGTGGTCAAACGGCGGGCGTCGATCTGGAATTCCTGTTTGCTCAGGTCTCGGTCAAAGAGGCTCGGGTGGATACCACCCCGAACTGCGGCAATATGCTGGCCGCGGTTGCTCCCTTCGGCCTGGAAATGGGGCTGATCGGTGCCGGCGGCGAGACCACGACCTTGCGGGTGTTGACGCGCAACACGGGAACATTGAGCGACATCGAAGTACAGACGCCGGGCGGCAAGGTGCAGTACGCCGGCAACGCACGCATCGACGGCGTACCGGGGACCGCGGCGCCCATCAATATCAGTTTCTTGGACACTGCCGGGTCCGTGTGCGGCTCGCTGCTGCCCACGGGCCGGCTGGTGGATCGTTTCGACGGGATTGAGGTGACTTGCATCGATAACGGCATGCCGGTGGTGGTGATGTCTGCGGAGGCCCTGGGAGCGAGCGGCTATGAGAGCTGCGCCGAGCTCAACGCGAATGCGACGCTCAAACAGAAAATCGAGTCGATTCGCCTGCAAGCGGGCCCGGCGATGAATCTGGGGGACGTCAGCCGGAAAGTCGTGCCGAAAATGTGCCTGGTGGCCAAGCCTTTGGCGGGCGGCCATATCTGTACGCGCACTTTCATTCCGCACGATTGTCATGCCGCCGTGGGTGTGCTGGGCGCGGTGACGGTTGCGACCGCGGCGGTGTTGCCCGGCAGCGTCGCCCATCGCTATGCGCGGGTGCCGCCCGGCGACAGCAAGACCCTCTCGGTCGAACATCCCAGCGGCGAATTCAGCGTGGTGCTCGGCATGAACCCGCAAAATCCTTCCGAAGTTCTACGTGCAGCACTGCTGCGAACCGCGCGGCTGATCATGCGCGGCGACGTTTTCGTGCCGCAAGGCATTTGGTAAGGCCGCGCTCAAGAGGTGATTTGATGATTGGACAATCTGGAATCGCGGTGACGAACGTAACGCGCGCCGATGCGGCAAGCGTCGCCGAATTAGGCAAGTTCGGCGTGGCGACCGTGCATGAAGCGATGGGGCGGGTGGGATTGTTGGACTCCTACATGCGTCCGATCTACCCGGGCGCGAAGGCCTGCGGCACGGCCATCACCGTATTTGCGCATCCGGGCGACAACTGGATGCTGCACGTGGCGGCCGAACTGTTGCAGGAGGGCGATGTCGCCGTGCTAGGCACCTCTTCGCAGAATACCGACGGGATGTTTGGCGACCTCCTGGCCACCTCGTTCCGCGCACAGGGCGCGGTCGGCCTGGTGATCGATGCCGGCTGCCGTGATGCCGCTGAATTGCGCGAGATGGGATTTCCCGTCTGGGCGCGCGCGGTTCACGCCAAAGGCACTGTGAAAGCCACGGTCGGCTCGGTCAACACACCCATCCTGTGCGCGGGCGCATTGGTGCACCCGGGCGATGTCGTCATCGCGGATGATGACGGCGTTGTGATCGTGCCCAAGTTGCAGGCGGCCAAGGTGGCCGCCGCCGCCGCGGCAAGAGAAGCGAAGGAAACCGTCAATCGCAAACGGTTGGCGGAGGGGGAACTGGGTTTGGATATCTACGCTATGCGCGAGCCGCTCGCCAAGGCGGGTCTTCGATATTTTGCGGACGAAGCCGCTTACCAACGCGAGCTGCACAAGTGAGCGCGGCGAAGAACCCGCTGAAGAGCTGTTTGCCGCCGGATCCTGCGCCGATTACTCCCGCGCTGTTGCTGCCCCGCGGGGCCTGCGATGCGCATTGCCATGTGTTCGGTCCGGCCGCCAAATTTCCGTATGCAGCCGACCGCAGTTACACGCCGCCCGATGCGCCGGTTGAGGCACTGCGCGCACTGCACGTCAAATTGGGCATTTCGCGCGCGGTCATCGTGCATGCCAGTTGTCACGGCACCGACATGAGGGTCACCCTGGATGCCATCGCCTCGAGCCGCGATGCCTATCGCGGCGTGGCGTGCGTGGAGGACTCGGTGACGCAGGGAGAACTGGAACGCTTGCATGCCGGGGGTATTCGCGGCATCCGCTTTAATTTCGTCAAGCACCTCGGCGGCGTACCGGACTTGGATGTTTTCTACCGATTATTGGCGCGCATCAAGCCGCTGGGGTGGCATGTGGTCCTGCATTTCGACGCGGATGACATCCTCGCGCAACAGGATCTCTTGAGCCGCATCGACATTCCCTTCATCATCGATCACATGGGCCGCGTCAAGGCAGCGCAGGGCTTGCAGCAGCGGCCGTTTCAGCTGCTGTTGGACTTGTATCGCAAAAATCCCTTGGCGTGGGTCAAGGTCTGCGGTGCAGAGCGCGTCTCGGCGGGCAAGCGGCCATTTCACGATGCGGTGCCGTTTGCGCGCGCTCTCATCGGCGTGGATTCGCGGCGAATTCTCTGGGGAACCGATTGGCCGCATCCCAACATCACTCAGGACATGCCCAATGATGGCGAGCTGGTCGATCTATTCGCACAGATTTGTCCCGAGCCGCTCGTGCAGCAGCAAATCTTGGTGGACAACCCGGCGCGGATGTACTGGTCATGATCATCGATTGTCACGGTCACTACACCACGGCGCCTGCGCCCCTGCAAACCTTTCGCGAGGCGCAAATCGCCGCTCTGCAATCGGGCGTCGATTTGCCGCTAAGCGCGCAGGCACCCATCAGCGACGATCAGATACGCGATAGCTTGGAGAATGCCCAACTCAAGCTGCAGCGTGAGCGCGGCACGGATCTGACGATTTTTTCGCCGCGCGCCTCGGCCATGGCGCACCACATCGGCAATGAGACCACCAGCCGCCGCTGGACTCAGACCTGCAATGACCTGATCCATCGGGTGGTTGATCTCTATCCCGATAAATTCATCGGGGTGTGTCAATTACCGCAATCGCCGGGCGTGGCGCCGGTCAATAGCGCCGCAGAATTGGAGCGGTGCGTCAATGAAATGGGATTCATCGGCTGCAATCTGAATCCGGATCCGTCCGGCGGCCACTGGACCTCGCCGCCGCTCACCGACCGGCATTGGTACCCGTTGTACGAGAAAATGACGGAGCTGGACGTCCCCGCGATGGTGCACGTGAGCGCATCGTGCAATCCTAACTTTCATGCCACCGGCGCCCACTACATCAACGCGGACACGACGGCATTCATGCAGCTGCTGACCAGCAATCTGTTCAAGGATTTTCCGACGCTGCGGTTCATCATTCCGCACGGCGGCGGTGCGGTGCCCTATCATTGGGGCAGGTACCGCGGACTGGCGCAGGATCTGAAGCGCCCGCCGCTGGGTGAATATTTACTGAAAAATGTGTTCTTCGACACCTGCGTGTACCACCTTCCCGGCATCGAGCTGCTGCTCAAGGTCATTCCGGTGGATAACATTATTTTTGGTTCTGAGATGGTGGGCGCGGTGCGCGGCATCGATCCTGAGACCGGCCATTACTTCGACGATACCAAGCGCTACCTGGATGCGCTTGGCCTCAGTGAGGCGGACCGGTACAAGATATTCGAGGGCAATGCGCGCAAGGTATTTCCGCGATTGGGCGCCCAGGGCACGAGCTGATACCACGCTTCGGAATCCTCCTACGCGATGAATGCACGTTGTCCGAAGGTCCTCTGCCGGCTGACGTGATTACATCCGTACGCCCAGCAACAGGAGACCGCGATGCCCAATGAAAGCGTTCCGACCCCCGCGAGCCCGGAAAAACCGTTGGCGCCGCACGATCCGCCGGACCCCGCTCCGCAAGCCGCGGCCTGGCGCAGGGCGCTTCGAGTCGTGAGCAGCATTCCTGCCGGAAGGGAGCTTCGGGCGGCCCGGACGGGGTCAAGCGGGGCTCGTGGTCATCGCTACGGTTAATCTTTGCGAGGATTCGCCATGGGCAAGAAACAAGTGATCGCCATCGGCATTGCGCTGCAGACTCAGGTGCTCAAACAATGCCCGGTACACCGTCAACTGTATTTCGATGACAATGTAAATCCGGCTGGCGCGTTCGCATTAGCCGTCGAATTGGTTCGTGGCCATCAGCCCTTTGTCGAAGTATTTCACGACGATGCCCATGAACTGACGGATTTGCTCAGCGACATGCTCAGCGCCACGCCGGAGCATTGTCCAGAGTGTTCCGCAACGCCCCATTGATCTTCATATTGCGCGGCTGCGGCGCTGCTGGCGCGCTGCGCAACGATTTCGATATCGCGCGTTTCCAGAATTCGCTTGTCGTAGCCCTGAGTGGCAAGACCGATCATCGCCAACCCCATGCGCTGCGTCGTTGACACATGGTTTGGCAATGCCGCTCGCAGCAACGGCAGGACGAATGCAAACGCCGAGTAAAACAGCCGGTAGCTGCGGGTTTTTGACTTGGGCTGGATTATGCCGGCGCGAAGCATGTAGGCCGCTTTGAAAGGCCGCGCGAGCAGGGCGTTCTCCGTCTGAGTCGCTGCGGCTGCAAGGGTGAAATCGTAAGTCACCCGCCGATACGCCTCCGCGCCGAACACTAAGACATTGATCTGCCGACGATTCATTGTCTGGAGCGCATTTTATGCTCAAAAATGGTGCAAATACGTAAGACATAACCCCGCGCGGAAGCACGATTCATACCTGGATTTGAGACCTGCGGCATGCGTCGGGACTGCAGGGAATGTGAAAATGGCGCTGGTAAATCCTGTGTCGCGAAAGAGTCGCGGCCGGATTGCGAAGTCAATTCAGGAGAATTCATCATGGTTGAAACGGTATCTCGATGGGGCCATAGCGCCTTACTGATCTCGTTCCTGCTGATGACGTACGCGGTGCTGATCGTCCTGCGATAGCGGCGTCGTCTCGACGACCTCAGCGGCGGTGCCGCGCTTGGACAGGCGCAGGACCAAGCCGTAGTAGCACACGTAGTAGCCCATCAACACGAAGTAAAGCCCGAGAGTCAGGGGACTGCTCAGCATCCCCGCGGGTGTCGAGGCCGCGCCGGCCGAGCCGGCCGCGCTCAGGTGGGCTGCGTGCATCTCTCCGTACACCTGGATGAGGCGGTAAGCCAGTCGCCCCAAAAACAACAGCGACACGGCAATTCCCGTATAGGTATGCGGCACATAATAAAGTTGAGCGCCGCTGCGCACGAAGCGTGTGCGCGCCGCGCCCCACACGGCCAGCAACACACCACTCGCCGCGCCGGCGAACGCGGCGCTCGCGAACGGGAGTGAACGCGAGGCAATCGGCAGCAGCAGACAGCCGACAACCGCCAGCGTGCCGATGCGCACGTACATGCGGGCCGGCAGCAGCGGCTGCTGACCAAAACTGCGGCGCAGGCGCCGGTAGACGACGAACACCACCAGGGCCGCCAGTAGAAACGGTCCGATTTGCGAAAAATCCGGCTGCATTTCCCCGATACTACGCTAGCTATGACGAATCCCACGTTAGATGCGACGGGCAGCGCAGCACTGACTCGCGGCGTCGGTGCGTGGGGAGCCATCGCAGTCAACGTCGCGAACATGATCGGCACCGGGGTATTCCTTAAATCTCGCGTCATGACCTGCAACGTCGGCAGCGCGAAAACCGTCCTGTTGGTTTGGCTCGCGGCCGGACTATTGTCGCTGGCAGGTACGTTTTCGTACTCAGAAATTGCCGCGATGCTGCCGGAGGCGGGCGGCGACTATGTCTATCTGCGGCGCGCCTACGGCAGGGCGGTGGGATTCTTGTACGGCTGGATGACCTTCGCTGTCGCCAAAGCCGGATCCCAGGCAGCCCTCGCAGTGGGCCTTGCCATCTTCATGAATGTCGCCATCGGCGGCGTTCTTGGGCGCTGGCAGGTCGAGATCAGCCCCTTGGGATATCCGCTGCGCTTGAGCGGCTTGACGCTGGTGGCGCTTGCGGCGATTTGGACCGTGGCGCTGATCAATTGCGCCTCCGTGGCGGCCGGTGGCCGCATGGCATTGGCGCTCACCCTGGCCAAAGTGGCGCTGGTTCTGGGCGTCGGCGCCGGCGCGTTTGCGTTCGCTCCAGGGGACTGGACTCATTTCGCGGGTTCCGCGCTCAATGGCAGCTGCGAGGGGGTGGCGGCCAGCGCGCGCGGGGGCTACGCAGGATTCGGCGCCGCCATGCTTGGCGCATTATGGGCCTATGACGGGTGGAACAACGTCGCGCCGCTTGCCGGCGAAATTCGCGATCCGCAGCGCAATCTGCCGCGCGCCTTCATCGGCGGCATGTTGGTCGTGGGGTCATTGTACTTATTCGTAAATAGCGCCTACTTCTACGCACTGACGCCGCTGCAGATCGCGAGCGTACCTTTAAGCTCCTCGGTGGCAACGGAGGTCCTCGAGCGATTCTTAGGGCCGCTCGCTGTCTCCCTGACGGCGGTAGCTCTCATGATTTCATCCTTCGGCTCACTGCACGCCAGCGTGCTCGCGAACTCTCGCGTTCCCTTTGCGATGGCGCGAGACGGATTGTTCTTTCGCGCATTGGCGCGGCTCTCGCCGCGCTCCAACGTGCCGGCCCGAGCGATCATTGCGCAAGCCGCTTGGGGCAGTGTGCTGGCGCTCTCCGGCTCGTACGACCATCTGACCGATTCAGTGGTGTTCGCCTCATGGCTTTTCTACGGTCTGAGCACCGCATCGCTATTCGTCTTCAGAAAAACCATGCCCGATGTGCCGCGCCCGTATTGGGCGCTCGGCTACCCGTTGCTGCCGATGATCTTTGTGCTGGTGACCGCGGCGCTGTTGGTCAACACCTTCATCGCCGCGCCGCGCGAGGCCCTGCAGGGAATGGCGGTGCTGCTGGCCGGCCTGCCGCTGTACTGGTACTGGTCGCGACGCAGCCGGCAGGGCGCAAGCCGCTGATTCAGCCGCCGGGCGGCGGCGCGCCGGCCACCCCTCCCAACTGCGAGGTGCTGTAGGCCGCGACGATGCGCACATTCTGGTAGCGCTGATCGACCTGCTGCGAGGCATCCTTGGGCGCATACATATCTCCCACCGAGGAAACCTTGTAGAAGGTATGCGGCGTATTGATCAGGTACTGCTGGATGAGATCCACCGGCGCTTGCGCACGCGCGATGCTCAGCTGGCGATTCACGGAGGCCGGCCCCACTGCCGAGGCGCTGCCCACGGAGACCAGAATGACCGTGCGGCCCGCGCTGGCGCGCGACAAATAGTCGAGGAAACGGATCAGCCGCTGCTGCTGCTCCTGATTGAGTTGCGCCGAGCCCTCGGCGAAAAATAGCGTCACCGAGCCGGAGCCCTGTTGATTGGACAGTTCCACGAGTTTCGCGAGCGCGTCCTGGGAGGTTTGAAGTTCCTGATTCTCGCTGGCCTGCAGCTGGTTCATCTGGCCGTTGACGCGATCGAATCCTGCCATGGCGTTGTTATTGTTATCGACGATCATCTGCGCAAGTGCGTTGGCGTCGCCCACCGAGGCGGTGCCGGTGACCGTGCCCTTCGGCATCGTTACCGTCTGACCGGGATTGATCGTGTAGTTTTCAGGTTGGCCGGCGCACGCCGCCAGCAGTGCGGCCGATGCGGTGGCGATAATCAGGATGCGCGCGTTGTTCATCGGAATCTCCTCGCCACTTGGGATGGTGGCGAGGAGCTTGCACGAGCGGCGCTCGACAAATAATTGGACCAAGGTCTACGACGGCAAATCAAATACCAACACTTCGGCATCCTTGCCGCTCTCAAGATGCAGCGCCGTCGCATCGGTGATCTGCAATGCATCTCCGGCCTCTAGGGCAACCCCGTTTGCCGTCAACGCACCACGCGCCAGGTGTACATACATGCGTCGACCGCGCTGCACTTGAAGGTCGGCCTGCTCGGCGCCATTGAACAATCCTGCATAGACCCGCGCGTCCTGATGGATCAGCAGCGATCCTTGTGCACGATCGGGCGCGACAATCAGCCGCAGGCGGCCGCGTTTTTCATCGGTTGCAAAGCGCTTCTCTTCGTAGCTGGGTTCGATGCCGAGCTGGTTGGGCTGGATCCAGATCTGAAGAAAGTGCGTGGCCGCCTCCGGCGAGGGATTGAACTCACTGTGGCGAACGCCGCTGCCCGCGCTCATGCGCTGCACATCGCCGGGCGTGATGGTGGAACCATTGCCCATCGAATCCTTGTGGGCAAGCTCGCCCTCCAACACATAGCTGATGATTTCCATGTCGCGATGCGCGTGGGCGCCGAATCCCGCCCCGGCTTGCACGCGATCCTCGTTGATCACCCGCAACGGCCCAAAATCCACATGCTTTGGATCGTAGTAGTCGGCAAACGAGAAGGTATGAAAGGACTTCAGCCAACCATGGTCGGCATAACCCCTGTCTGCACTGCGTCTCACTTGGTTCATAGGTACCTCCATGGATTGCAGCATAAACTAGATAAAATAGATAAAAAAGCGCAATAATTAGCTCATATCAATCAGAAAACTGGATGTGTTGAGCCGTGGCGAAAACAACCTGGGACCAATGGGCGGTGCTGGCAAGCGTGGTCGATTCGGGCGGCTTTGCGCAGGCGGCGCGGGTGCTGAACCGCAGTCAGTCCGCGGTCAGTTATGCCCTGGCGCGGCTTCAGGAGTCGCTCGGAGTGCCGCTTCTTCGCGTCGAAGGCCGCAAGGCCGTCCTGACGCCCCATGGCCGCACCTTGCTGGGACGAGCGCGGGCGCTGCTGAAGGAGCTGGATACGTTGGAATTGCTGGCGAGCAGTTTGGAGCAAGGCTGGGAGGACGAGCTGAAACTGGTTGTGGATGCCGCGTTTCCACGCGCTCGACTGCTGCGCATCGTTGCGGAACTGCAGATCAGCTGTCCGCGCACGCAGATTCAATTGGCCGACGTAATCTTGTCGGGCGCCGAACAGGCCATTGCCGAGGGCAGCGCGGATGTGGTCATTACCAGCCGCATTCCGCCGGGATTTCTCGGCGATTGGCTGCTCGACGTGAACTTTGTCGCCGTCGCGCATCCGAAGCATCCGCTGTTCCAGATTGAGAGGGACTTGACTCCGGCGGATTTGGTGCGTCATGTGCAAGCCGTGGTGAGAGATTCCGGCACCGCGCATCCTCGCGATGAAGGATGGCTGGGCGCCGAGCGCCGTTTCACGGTGAGCAGCATGGAGGCCTCGCTCGCGATGATTCTGGCCGGGCTCGCCTACGCGTGGCTGCCGGAACATCTTATCGAGGATTATTTGCGCAGCGGCGCGCTGCGCCGCCTGCCGTTGCTCACCGGGGCATCGCGCATTGTTTCCCTGCATGTCGTGCCAGTGCGCTCCGAACTGCTCGGACCCGCGGCGCGCGCCGCGGTGGCGGCTTTTCAACGGTAGGACACGCCCTACGGCGGATGTAGCTGCGGCCCGGCAGTTTGTATCCAGCGTTGCGTCTAGAGTCGATGCCGTTGCTTTATGGGAGATATCAATGTCAATAGGAACAATTCTGCTCATCGTCCTGGTGCTGTTGCTCATCGGCGCACTGCCCACCTGGCCGTACAGCGGCGGCTGGGGTTACTACCCGAGCGGCGGACTGGGTCTGGTGTTGATCGTCTTATTGGTATTGGTCGTAATGGGTCGAGTGTAGCGTCACGGCAGGCCGCGGCTCAGAAGTAGCCGTGCAATTCGAAAAAAGTCACGCGTTGATTCTCCAGATCGCTTTGGGGAATCCCAATGTTGCGCCGGTAGCCGGCGCGAAATTGTAGGAAAGGTATCGGCGTGTATTCGTACACGATGCTGTAGCGAGTCTGCTCGTTTTCAGCCACGGAGCGATCCGGGTCATACCATTCCGCGGTGAGTTTGAGGTTGTGCCCTCTGCGTACGCGCCAGTCCGCTTCGAGAAGTGTCGCGGCCAGCGTACGACCCCCGGGAAAGCTGTCATCGCGCACCGCGTCGGCCTCGGCGAGCCACGCCACCGGACCGGTTTTAAGACCGGCGAAAAGGCCGGCGACGCGCCGATCGCCGACATCGGCTTGAGTAAAAGATGCGGCGGTGCCGAGCCGCCAAATAGGTTGGACGTACACCACTTGGCTGGTCACTTGGTAGCCCGACCCGCTGGTATTTCCAACCCCATTGCTGATGTCCACCTGCGCCGACCACGACGGCCGCTCGTAGCCGATTTCCACGCCCTTGTCCGGCGTCGTCATACTAATCTGCGTTACTTCGCGAACAAATGCGGTTTGATCCTGCAGCCGCCATCCGAAGGGCAAGTAGAACTGGCCACCCTTGATATAGAAGCCGGTCGTGCTGCCATACAAGACGTAGGCCTCTTCGTTTTGTGATCCATTCGGCGCCACTTGCTCATCGACGTAAATGGCGAGCCGGTTGGCGATAAGCGTCAGCGCGCCGTAGATGCGAAATTGCTGCAGAGAAAACGCGTCGGTGGTTGCCGTATTGGGCGTGCTGTTTCGCGTCCAATCCTCGCGCAGGTCGCCGCCGACTCGCAGACTGTCCGTGATGCTCCCCGTCCAATTGCTGACCAGCGATGCGTCAATGGTCTCCGCCGGCAACAGCAGTTTCGCATAGGTGATGCCAAACTCGGTGCGCAACCCGCCGCCGGTTGGGTTGAAGTGGCAGACATTGCATTTGTAGCCGGTTTGAACGGCGAGATAGGGCTCGGCCGAAGCGGGGGAGATACGCAGCAATGCGAGTGTTGCCAGCAGCAACGCGCCCGCCGGGAGGCGCCATCTCATGGCTGCACCTGCACGTCGAAACTGGCAATCACCCAGTTGCCGGCGCTGTCTTGCGCCACGCGCAACGATCCCCCCGCGGTATCGGCGAAGCGACCCGCGAAGCGCGAGTTCATGAGCATGACAACGCGGTATTGACCGGCCACCAAGGGTCGCGCCGGCCAAATCATCAGTGCCTTGAGGTTGTTGCGCGTCACCCCGATGCGGGCCGGAATCTCCTCCGTCACGGTTTGCAGCGCGCCGGGAGCCAGCTTTTCTATTTGCGCGGCCTCGGAATCCAACTGAGTCGCATCAAGATCATGATTGAATGCGATCATGATCTGCGGCGGCGGCTCGTTCACCGGCTCTGCGCCGTCCGGTACGATCGCGGTGATGGCAAAGGGTGCCTGTTCGGCGGCCGCGGCGGCGGCCGAGGGAGGCGCGCCATTGGTGATCCACTGTTGAATGAAGGCAATGGTGGTACTGGATAAGTATGGCCCACCGAAGGGCATCTGAGCGCCCACCGCGGCGTGGCCTTGCAGTTTCTGGATGATATAGCTGTCGGCCGGATCACCGGGCTTGACGCGCAACAGCGTTGGAACTTCCGTGCTTGGGACCCCGACCAACAGATTGTAGCTATCGGCCGCATCCAGCCGTAGCCCCTCGGGCGCTCCGCCGCCCACGTGACACACAGAACAGATGGGCGTGAAGATATTCGCCTGAATCGAATCGAAGTCAGCGGAGAGCGGGATCGAGCCGCTGTCGGAGCCTATGGGTTGTCCATTGGCATCCAGCCCTTCGCCGTTGCCCGCGCACGCTGCGATGATGACTAGTGAGGCACCGAGCGCCGCGCGCGACAGCAGCGGCACAAGCCAATATTCCCTTCTCATCTCGGTGTCACCGCCGTTTCTGTTTCGGAGGTAAGTGCCCAGGTCATCTGGAAAGGTTTAATCTGTGCGCCGATGTGCTCCACGATTACGCAACAGTGAGTCCGCTTGTCGGCGGCGTTATCGTGCTTGCCGGTCTTACGGTTGGGTCGGCGCCAAGTCTGGCGGCTGATACCTGGGGCGGATCGCTGGCGCTGACGAGCGACTACTTGGTGCGCGGCATATCGCGTACCAACGATCAACCGGCCCTGCAGCTGGACTTGTACTACTTGAGCGCCGAGGGTTTCGTGGCCGGCGTGTTCGCATCCAACACACAAATCGACCCCAATGAACCACGGGATGCCGAACTCAGTGCGTTTGTCGGATTCGCATGGAACCTTGATGCAGATTGGCGCGCAAGAGTGTTGGCCAGCTACTACGCGTATCCGTGGAACCAAGCCGGCTCAGGCTACAACTACGACGAGATCGATGTTGATATCGCGTACCAGGGATGGCTGCACTTCAGCATCGATTACTCGCCGAACGCACCTCGTTATGTGCCTTACACTTTCAGCGGGTTGGTGGGCGTAACCGAAAAGACCGCCGAGGCCAATTTGCAGCGCCAGATTATCGGCAAGCTTTCCGCCGTGGCCGGGCTCGGGTACACCCACCTGGCGGGCCCCGATCCGGGCGGATATACCTACTGGAGCGTCGGGGGCGCCTTTGACGTGAAATCCCTATCCCTGGTGTTGTCATATGTCGACACCTCGGCGGAGGCTAAGGCATTGTTTTATAATGCGGCGGCGAGCGGGCGCTGGACGGGAACCGTGATTTGGCGCTTTTAGGAGGGCGCTCTTTATTGAGAGCTGTCGGGCAACTCTACGGCCCGCACCGGGTACTTACCAAGGATGAATCGATCTACCTTTAAGGAGTGACGGCCAGCGTGTCTCTGCCCGCTAAATATTCACCCAAAGAGCGCGATACCGCGCTGGTCACTGCAATGGCGGCGGGCGATCGACGCGCGTTGGAGGAGCTGTACCTTGGCTATCATCGCCGCCTGGCGCGCTTCTTGTCGCGCTTCACCACCCGCTACGAGAACATCGAAGAGATCATCAACGATACCTTCATGGTCGTTTGGCAAAACGCCAAGGAGTTTCGCAACGCCTCTCAGGTTTCGACCTGGGTCATTGGCATCGCCTATCGCACAGCCTTGAAGTCCTTCAGGCGTCAGAAGAATCATGGCGCCGCGCGCAGCCTGGATGAGTATCCCGAACAAACCGTCGATCCCACGCAAGATGCCGAGGTCCATGACTGGCTGTCGCACGGGCTGAGTCGGCTCCCGGTCGAACAGCGGCTGACCCTGGAACTTGCCTATCACATGGGGCATTCGCTCGAGGAGATCGCGGCGATCACCGAATGTCCGGTGGGCACCGTCAAGGCCCGCATGTTTCATGCGCGCGAAAAACTGCGCCAGTCACTGCCCGCCTTGAGCGGCGAGGCGGCAGAAAACAGAGGGCGCAGCCAATGACCAACAACCCCCACGCCGAACATACCCTCGAGCACCGTGAAATCACCGGGCTTATTCCTTGGTACGTCAATGCAACCCTGGTGGAACACGGTCGCCAGCGAGTTGAAGCGCACCTGGAAAACTGTGCAATTTGCCGGGAGGATTTGGCCTTGGAGCGGCGCATTTTCGCGCGGCTCAATGCCGAGACAGCGATCGAATACATGCCCGTGGCTTCGTTGAAGCGTTTTCAGGAGCGGCTCGATGCGACACAGACCCTATCCCCGCCGCCGGATGGTGTGGTATCAGCACAGCCGCGCGAGAAATCGCGCCGGCGGACACTGATGGCCGCATCGGTGGCGGTGCTGGCGATTACCAGCGGTGTGCTGATGGCGGACCGCTGGCTGCAATTTCGCGGGCGTGTCGCGGCGCCAAGCTATCGTACGGTAACGGATGCCGCGCCCCGGCCTCGGGATGAAGTCATTCGGGCCGTGTTTTCACCGGCGCTCACCGTGGTGGAAATGCAGGCAATTCTTGAAGAATCTCAATTGAAAATCGTCGCCGGACCTACGGAAGCGGGCGTGTATTCTTTGGCTGCGAAATCGAATCTCCCGGTGCGCTCTTCCCTGACGCTGTTGCGCCAGCATTCGGGTGTGCGCTTTGCCGAGGCCACCGGCTTGGATCCTGCGCCAGGCCATTCCCCGTGATTCGTTGGGCGGCGCTCGCCGCCATAGTCGGCTTGGCCGCAGCCTGCAGCAGCGCGCCGCCGCGCGTTGGCGCGCTATCCGGCAGCCACGCAGCCTTGCCGTCGGACCGCTACATCATCGTGGCGGTGGCCAACGAACCCACCGCGTTCGTGGCGCATGCCGGCAGCACACCTCGCGGCTATGAGGCCATCGTCGACTATGGGCCGAGCTCGCGCGCACGCCGGGTGATGCATTCGCTGGAGACCGACTATGGCTTGAGGGAAGTGAATGCTTGGCCGATCGAACCGCTGCAAATGCACTGCGCCGTGCTGCAGATTCCGGCGGGCGCGGATCGGGACGCGTTGCTCGCCAAGTTGGCAAAGGATCCGCGCGTTAAATTGACGCAACCGATGCAGACCTTCGCCACGCTCACCGACGGCGCCAAGAGCGGCGCCTACAACGATCCGTATGTGGGACTGCAGCGCGGCTTTCAACAGATGGACGTCGCCGATGCGCATCCGTGGTCGCGCGGCGATGGAGTCAAGGTCGCCATCATCGACACCGGCGCGGACATCCTGCATCCGGATTTGCGCGCAAGCATTGCCGGCACCGAGAATTTCGTCGACAGCGATGAGGGGCAGTTTCGCCGCGACCGGCACGGCACCGAGATGGCGGGGGTGATTGCGGCGGTTGCCAACAATCGAGAGGGCATTGTGGGTATTGCGCCCGGCGCACGCCTGTGGATTCTGAAGGCCTGTTGGCAAGTGCAGCCCGATGCAGATGCCGCCAGCTGCAATTCCTTCACGCTGGCGCGGGCGATCGCGGCGGCATTGTCGGTCCACGCTCAGGTGGTGAACATGAGCTTCTCAGGCCCGGATGATCCCCTGCTCGGCGAGTTGATTCGCGAAGGGCAGCGGCGCGGGATGCTGTTCGTGGGTGCCGCCGCGGAGGCTTCCGATCTGCAAAATGGTCTGCTGCGGCGGGAAGGCATTATCCCCGTGGCCAGCGACGATAAGCGTTCCACGCTGGAATCCGCGCTGTATGCGCCCGGCCGCGAGATTCTCACCTTGCTGCCCGGCGCCCACTATGACTTTGCGTCCGGCGCCTCGATTGCCACCGCGCAGGTCAGCGGCGTCGTGGCGCTGATGTTGGCGAAGGATCCGGGACTCTCGGCCGGGGCGGCGTACCGGTTATTGCGCGAAACCAGCACGCCGCTGAGCGCCGGCAGCATCAAAAGCGTCGATGCCTGCGCGGCCGTCGTCAGACTGGTAGCGCAAGCCTCTTGTCCTGCCGCGGGTATCGAGCGCGCCGCGCTGGATCAGCACGAGCCTCGCGTCGCCTTGCACTGAGCTGCAGGCGGCTAGTGGGCTTGAGGCCGCTTCAATAAATCGCCGCGATCGACTGAGCGTACATTCAGGTGCAGGTGTGTCGCGCCGCGAATCGTCGTCAGGGGCACGCCGATACCGGCCGGCCCCACCGCCCACAGCTGGCGATAGAAATCGGGCAAGTTGGTCACTTCGTGCGCAGCCACCTCGCTGATCACATCGCCCTCGCGAATATCAGCAAATTGAGCCGGACCGCCTTCCACCACGCCCGTCACGTACACCTTACCGGCAACCTCGACGGCATAGATGCCCAGCCACGGGCGGGGTCGACGATCGGCGCGGCCCGTGGTTCTCAAGCTCTGGAGAATGGGCTTGAGCAGGTCTATGGGCACGAACATGTTGGCATTGATCTCTTCGCCCCCGATCAATTCGCGCACCAGGAGCGAACCTAGCCCCACCAGCGCACCGCTACTGTCGATCAAGGCGGCACCGGACCAATGAGGATGCGCGGGAGCTGCGAAAATCGCTTCCTCGAGCAGGTATTCCCAGGCGCCGGCGAATTCGCGGCGCGCCAACACGTGCGCGGTTTGCGGCGCTGCGAAATCCGCAGCGCTCAGCACATGCACTTCGCTGCCGGCGCGCAAATGCGCCGAGGAGCCCAGCGGAATCGGCGCGATATCCAGTTTTTGCAGCGGCACCACCAATCCGAATCCGGTCACTTGGTCGTAGGCCAAGGGGTGGGCAGCGACCTCGCGGCCCTCGGCGTTGGTCAGCCACACGTCGGTGGCCTCGGTCATCAGGTAACCGATGGTCAAAATCAATCCGGCCGAATCGATGACAACCCCATTGCCCGTGCGCTGCGATCCGAGTATGCCTGCGGTAAACGCATCTTCGGGGACCACTGCGCGCAGTTTCGTCACCGATCGACCAATCTGCGTGAGATCGAGTTCCGTCATGTGGCTGCCTGGGACACGGAGCAAATACATTACTGCAATTCGTTGGCGGGCGGCTATGCCGCAAACGGTCGGAATTGAGAATCGTTCGCAAAAACTGCTGTAAATTTTTCTGCATCGGCGCTGGAAATAGGGAAAAATGGCGCCTCTTCACCCATCGAGGCATCCCTATGCATCCTAAGATCTCACGTCGTTCCATCATCAAGACCGGGCTCATCGCCGGCGCGCTGTTGCCGGGAATCGGTCTTCTGAGCCGAGAGGCTGCAGCTGCAGCGCTGCCGCCGCTGGACCCGAGCGATCCGACGGCCAAGGCCTTGGGATTCACCAACGACGCCAGCAAAGTGGACAAGAAAGCCTATCCGACCTACATGCCCGCGCAAAAATGCGGCACTTGCGCGCAGTACCAGGGCAAGGCCAGCGACGCCACAGCGGCTTGCACCATATTCGCCGGCAAGAGTGTTCCGCAAGGCGGCTGGTGCCAGGTTTGGGCACAGCGGGGCTGAAACTGATTTAGCAGCTTGTTTCGACCGGCATCACGGAACCGCGCCGTGGATGCGATCAGACTTTGAGGATGTGGCGCCACCCCATCCTCAAAGCGATTGCGGTGATCTACATCGGGTGGGGCGCCTGGCATTGGTTTGTCAACCGGCCGGTGCATACGCCCGATGGCGTTCTTGCTCAGGACGATCCATTGCAAGTCAACGTGGCGCAGGGCGAAACGCTGCAGATGGGGCAGTGGACTTTGTCGGTGCGCGCCACCTACCAGGTAACCGCGCGGGTGCTGGCGCGCGAAGAATATCATTTTGATGCGCTTTCCGATTTGATCCCCGAGGACTTGGCGCTCGGCTGGGGACCGATGTCGGACAGCCGCGTGCTGCGCACGATCGAGATTTCTCAGTCCAACCGATTCTATTACTGGCGTGCCAAGACCGGAACGCCGATAGGGCGCGACGCCATCATCACCCATAGCGCCAATACCCATGTGATACCGCAAAACTCGCTGGTGGCCCACCAGTTAGCTCGCTTGCGGCCGGGTGAAGTGGTGACCTTGAGCGGCGAATTGGTCGATGGCATACGCAAAGACGGCCGGCGGATCAATACCTCGATGGTACGCAATGACACCGGCGCTGGTGCCTGCGAAGTGATGTTGGTGACCGACGTCAGATCCTGATCAGCCACTCGCGCAACGCCACGGCAACCGCTTCGGGGCGCTCGATCGGGGCCATATGGCCCGCACCATGGATCTCAAACAACGTGGCGTGGGGGATTCTGCGGCGCATGGTCTCGTGCTGCGAGACGGGCGACCAGCTGTCATCGCTGCCGCTGAGCAGCAACGTGGGCACCATGATCTTGGCCAGTACCGATAAGGCTTCAGGCCGGGACAACATCGCCTGGACTTGATCTGCATAGGCGGCCGGCGTCCAGCGCTCGATCATTGCCGTCAACTTCGGCATCAGTTCCGCGGTGCGCACAGCGTCGCTGCCCATCATGGGCGGCAACCACTCCGCCGCCAGCGCGGACATGCCGCTCTCCCTGGCGAGGCTCAGCAGGCGTCCGCGGCTCTGCGGTTCGCCGTCCCGCACCGCATGGACGCCCGTGTTCAGCAGTGCCAGGCCCGAAATGCGCCCGGGCGCGCGGCGCATGACCTCGAGTGCCACTCGCCCGCCCATGGAATGGCCTGCCATGGCGAAACATACGGGGCCGTTCGCGAGCACATGCTCGGCCATGGCGGGTATCGAGGAAAATCCGCGAAACGACACCACGGAGATCTGCGCGAGAGGGGCAAGGCGATCAGGAATGTCGCTCCAGATCGTCTCGTCGCACAACAGTCCGCACAACAGCACCAGCGACGGCTTCATCGCCTCACTGTAACATCGCAAGCTTCGCACGCTCCGGAGTTGTGGTGGCACAGGATATCGATCACGCGGTACGCGATGCATGTCTCTGGCTGCCTGAGGCGGAAGAGTTCCTGTCACATGGGTCGCCCAACTTCCGCGTACGCGGTAAGACCTTTGCCAGCTATGTCGTCAACCACCACGGTGACGGACGCGTTGCACTGTGGCTCAACGCCGCGCCGGGTTCGCAGGATCAGCACGTGCATACCGAGCCCGAGCATTTCTTTGTACCCCCCTACGTCGGCCCGCGAGGTTGGTTGGGCGTGGTTCTCGATCAGGGCCTCGAATGGAGCAGGGTCGTCGCGCTGGTGCGGGAAAGCTACGAGAAGGTAGCACCCGATCAACTCAAACGGCGCATCGGCACCACACCGTCGCTGAAGTCGCCCAGCAAGGGCTTGAGTGCAAGCCGGATCGATCCGTTCAAATCGCCGCGCGCCCTGAAAGTGCTCAAAAAATTGCGCGCCCTATGCCTGCACTACCCGGAGTCGAGCGAAGGCACCCAGTTTGGCCATCCTACCTGGCTGGTCGGCAAAAAGACCTTTGCGATCGCACGCTACGCGGCGTCCCGCTTGACTCTCTGCTTCTGGGTGGGTGTGGACCAGCAGGGTTTCTTGACGGCGGATTCCCGCTATCAGATTCCCCCTTATTTTGGCCACAACGGTTGGATTGCCCTCGATGTCACGCAAGCCTGCGACTGGGACGAAATCGCCGCGTTGGCGCTGCAGAGCTATCGGCATTTCGCGCTGAAACGCATGCTGCGGGCGCTCGAGGCGCGCTAATCGGCGCCGCTTGCCCTCAGCGCGAGTACCAGCGCGCCGAGAACGCCGGCTTGCTCGCCAAGTGCCGGGGGCGCGATGTAGCGATCAGCGTCGGCAAGAATTTCGCTGCAGTCGACATATCCGCCCAACCAGTGCAGGAGTCGGCGACGGATGAGGGGCAGTAATCGGCTTTGACTCAAGACACCGCCGCCCATGACGATGCGTTGCGGCGAGACCGCCAGCACGAGGTGTGCACACAGCTGGCCGAGATAATCCGCCTCCAACTCCCACTGCGGGTGGGCCCCATCCAACTGCCACAACTGCGCGCCGCTGCGAGCGACGATGGCAGGCCCCGAGGCCACGCCCTCCAGACAATCCCGATGGAACGGGCAAATGCCCGCGAAATCCGCATCGAGCGCAGGCCGGCGCGGCAGCATGTGACCCATTTCCGGATGCATCAGTCCGTGCAGCGGTGCGCCGTCCACCAGCACACCGGCGCCAATTCCGGTGCCGACCGTCACATAGACCAGGCTGGCGACATCCTGCCCCGCACCCCAACGGTGTTCCCCCAAGGCAGCCGCGTTCACGTCCGTGTCGAACCCGACCGGGCAGGAAAACTCCCGCGCCAGCATGCCGGCAAGATCGGTGTTGCTCCAGCCGGCCTTGGGCGTGCGGCCGATAAATCCGTAGCGCGCCGAGTGCTTGTTGAGCACGACGGGACCAAATGCGCCGATGCCAATCGCGGCGAATTGCACGTCGCCGCCGGCGGCCCCGCGGAAAAACTCGCGCACCGCCGACAGCGTCGTGGCGGGGTCCTGGGTGGGGACGCGCGTCTGAGCGCGAATTGCGCCGGTTTCGTCCGCAATGGCGCAGTTGAATTTCGTGCCGCCGGCCTCCACGGCGCCGTAAAGTCGAGATTCGCGCGACATATCCACCCTTGCCTGGCTTCGGCAGAGCATACCGCATCGCGGGTTCGCTATAATGGCGCTCCCGAGCCGCCAGCGAGTTGCCGCCATGAATGCTCCGAGCGCCGAGTCGCGCGCGATGATCGAACGCTTGATCAGTTTCAACACCGTGTCGCGCGACTCGAATCTCGGCCTGATCGAATGGGTGCGCGATTATCTGCACGGCTTGGGGGCAAGCACGCGCCTCACGCCCGATGCGACGGGCAAGAAGGCCAACTTGTTCGCGACGCTGGGCGATTCGAAAAAACCCGGCCTCATTCTGTCGGGCCACACGGACGTGGTGCCGGTTGATGGCCAGAACTGGGACACGGACCCGTTCGTCGCCGTCGAGCGCGACGGGAAGCTATATGCGCGCGGCTCCGCCGATATGAAGGGGTTCATCGGCATCATTCTCGCCCAAGCGCCGAAATTCCTTGCCGCACTGAATGCCAACCGGCTCGATGCACCGCTGCACTTTGCGCTGAGCTATGACGAGGAGGTCGGTTGCCTCGGTGTGCGCGGATTGATTCGGGACCTGGAAGAGCAGGGCATACGTCCCGCCGGATGCGTCGTGGGCGAACCCACCTCGATGCAGCCCATCATCGCGCACAAGGGGACGCATCGATTCCGCTGCACGGTGCACGGCCGCGAGGCGCATTCCAGCTACGTGACGCACGGCGTGAATGCCATTGAGTACGCCGCGCGCATCGTGGTGTTCATACGTCAGATCGCGGATCGCCTCGCACAGATTGAGCAGCGCGACTATGGCTTTACGGTACCGTATTCGACCCTATCCACCGGATTGATCCACGGTGGAATCGCCGCCAACGTGGTGCCCAAGGACTGCGTGTTTCAATTCGATATGCGCACCTTGCCGCGGGCTTCGGCGGACGCGCTGTTCCAAGAAATTCGCGGCTACGCGGAAACTCTCGCCGGCGAAATGCGCTTGGTGGACGACAAGGCGGGTATCGATCTGCAGTGGATGAGCCAGACCGTGGGCCTTGCCGCCAAGGAGACCGATGCCATCGTGCAATGGGCGATGCAGCTGTCCCATAACCCGACGGTGGGCAAAGTATCCTATGGCACGGAAGCCGGTCTGTTCCAGAAGATGGGGGTGCCGACGGTCATCTGTGGACCGGGCGACATCGCCGAAGCGCATCGCCCGAACGAATTTGTAACGCTTGATCAGCTCGCGCAGTGCGAGCGCTTCATGGAGCGCATTCTGGAAACCGGCTATGCGGCATCCTGATGCGCGCTGAGCCGCGCACACCCGACACGGTGGTCAAGGGCGCGTGCCCGCACGACTGCCCGGACACCTGCGCGCTGGATGTGCATGTGCGCGACGGGGTAGCCATCAAAGTGACCGGGTCTGCGGGACACGCTCCCACCGCCGGCGTCTTGTGCACCAAGGTCGCGCGCTACACCGAGCGAACCTATCATCCGGATCGCCTGCTGCATCCCATGCGACGAGTGGGCGCCAAGGGCGCGGGACGTTTTGAGCCGATCAGCTGGTCCGAGGCAATCGCGACGGTGGCGGAACGATTGAGCGCGGTGGCCGCTGAGAATCCGCAACAGATCCTGCCCTACAGCTACGCGGGAACCATGGGACTGGTGCAAGGCGAGTCGATGTCCATGCGTTTCTTCCACAAGATCGGCGCCAGCTTTCTTGACCGCACCATCTGTGCATCGGCAGGGACGGCCGGCCATGAGCTGACGCTGGGCTCGCGCATCGGCGTGGACGTGGAACTGGTCGATCAGGCGCGTCTGATCCTATTTTGGGGCTGCAACGCGATCACCTCCAGCGTGCATTTTTGGGCACGCGCGCAGGAGGCCAAACGCCGCGGCGCCACGCTGGTCGCCATCGATCCTTATCGCTCGCTCACCGCCGAGAAATGCCATCGGCACATCGCGCCGCTACCCGGCACCGACTCCGCGCTGGCACTCGGTTTGATGCATGTGTTGATACGCGATGGGCTGATCGATGAGGACTATGTCGAACACCATACGTTGGGTTTTGAACAGTTGCGCGAGCGCGCGGCCGGCTATGATCCGGCCACCGTGGCCGCCATTTGCGGCATCAGCACCGCCGAGATTGAATGGCTGGGCAGGCTCTATGGCAGCACGCGGCCGTCATTGATTCGCGCCAATTATGGCCTCCAGCGCGTTCGCGGCGGCGGCATGGCGGTGCGCAACATCGCTTGTCTGCCTGCACTGGTGGGCGCGTTCCGGGACGCAGCGGGCGGGATCTTTTTATCGACAGGGGGCAACTTCCGCGTTGATCAGCGGGCGCTGTCGCGGCCGGACCTGCTGGTGGGACGCACGCCCCGCACAATCAATATGTCGACGATCGGACATGCATTATTGGATCAGACATCGCCGGTGCGCGCGCTGATCGTCTATAACTCAAATCCGGTTGCGGTAGCGCCGGATTCCGCGCGCGTGGCCCGCGGCTTCGCGCGCGAGGATCTATTCACCGTCGTGCTGGAGCACTTTCAAACCGATACCGCCGACTATGCCGATATTGTGCTGCCGGCGACCACCCAGCTGGAGCACTTGGACGTGGTGAAGCCCTACGGTCACTACTACATGGTCGCCAATAATCCGGCCATCAAGCCATTGGGCGAAGCAAAGCCCAACACGGAGATATTCCGCCTGTTGGCCAAAGCCATGGGTTATACCGATCCTTGTTTCGCTGATTCCGATGAGGCCATCGCTCAGTCCGCCGTGGCAGACGATTGGGATTTCGACTCCGTGCGCGCGACGGGCTGGAAGCGCATCGGCGCGCCCCTCGGTACGGCTCGATTCGCCAATGGCGGCTTTGATACGCCTTCCGGCAAAGTGGAATTCGTCTCGGCGCGCGCCGTGGCGCTGGGCGTGGATGCATTGCCCGACTACATTGCGCCTCGGGAAGACACGCGAAGCGCGGCGGCACAGCGCTTTCCGTTGGCGATGATTTCACCGCCGGCACGCAATTTTCTCAATAGCTCCTTCGTCAATGTACAGAGTCTGCGCGACACCGAGGGCGAACCCTGGCTCGACATTCATCCAGACGATGCCGCCGCCCGCGCCGTGATGCCGGACAGTTACGTTCGCGTATTCAACGACCGCGGCAGTTTGGAGCTTCGCGCTCGCGTCACGGATCGCGCGCGCCCGGGCGTGGTGGTGGCGCTATCGGTGTGGTGGAAGAAACTGTCTCGCGACGGTAAGAATGCCAATGAGCTTACGCCCAGCGATGCGCTCACGGATTTGGGCAGGGCGCCGCTATTCTACGACTGCCTGGTGCAGGTCGAAGCGCTGTAACCGCCGCAAATTGGGCGCAGCCACTCGAGCCCGCTACATAGCGGTCGTGGATCCCGCACAGGCCATCATCGGCGCGCACCGCGGCGTAGGCCGAGCTCAAGCTCGCCAGTCCCGGTAACGCGGCTTCGATCTCGGCAGCCCCGCCTTGAAAATACCCGCACTCCCTACAGCAGCTCATCGGTTTGCGACTCACTGCCCCAAGCGATTCCAGAACCCGGCGAAAACCTGCGTGGACAGTACGAAGCCCAATGCCACATTGACGAGCACGCCGATGGTGAAGGCATAAAACGGTCGGGCGCCGATGGAGACGAATTCGCGCACGCGCGTCGTCAAACCGATGCTCAAGAAAGCGAAAGTGAAGGCCCAGGTGCGAAACGCCTGCAACGGGCCCACGAGTGCCGGCAGCACCTCCTTCTTGTAGGCGGCGTAGTCATACCCGTGCGAGACCAAGGTCACCACGGCGGATGCGATCAGAAAGCCGAGCACAAATTTCGGGAATCGAGTCCAGATTTCCGCGGCGCTCGATTTGCCTTGCACGCCGGTTCGTTCCCAACGCGTGGTCGCGATGAAGGAGAGGACGAAGGCCCAAACTCCGATCCACACATCCCGCCCGATCACCTTCATGAGCGTAAAGGCACTGACCGCCGCATCCGGCGTTCCGGCGATGCCCGGCACGTTGCCCGCGTAGCCTCCATAGGTTTGCGCAGCGGCCAAGCCCGCGGCATCCGCAAATTCCGAAGTGCCGATCCATGCTCCGGCGACGCCGGTGGACAAGCCCAATGATCGGGCTGCCAAGGGCAGCACGAAAATCATGACGATGGCCCACAGCACCACGAGTGAGATGGCAACGGAGACTTCTTGTTTCCGGGCACCCACGGCGCCGCCCACGGCGATGGCCCCCGAGACGCCGCACACGGCGCCGCCGGTCCCCAAGGTGGCCGCCAGGCGGCGGTCCAGACCCAGGCGAACCGCCGCGACATAGATCACGCCGAATGTGGTCAGCGACACAATGGCCGCTTGCACGATGGCGACCGGACCTGCCCATGCGATCAGGGTCAGCGGCAAACTCGCGCCCAACAATACGATACCCGTTTTGATGTAGAACTCGACGCGCAGCCCGGGTTCCAGCCAGCGAGGCACGCCAACCGTGTTGGAAATGAGCAGCCCTAAGCCCAACGCCACCAATGGCGGCTCCAAGTTGTAATGCGCGGCCTGATCCCACAAGCCGAGAAAATAAATGCCGACGGTGGCGAGATAAATCGCCGCAAACGCCGGAAGAAAACGCGTGATCTTGATGCCGAGCGCGCCAGCCCCGAGGCCGAAGGCCGCCGCCCACAGAACGAACAGCGCGGCAAACTGCGCCCCGTGCTGTGCCAGCTGCGCACGCACATCCGCTGCATGGCCCCACTTCTGCGGTGCAACCGCAATCCACTTGATGCTGCTGCCGCCCGCGAATAGCGCGACCGCCACCGCTATCAGGCCCAAACCAATCCAAATGGCCCACCAGTCTTCCTTGCGGAACAATTCGCTCCAACGAGAATTGCGCGCGCTCAGGCGGGAAGGTGCTGATTCGGCGATTTCCGCCATGAGGTACTCCGGACGACTATCCACCCAAAGTAGTCCCTGCGCCCCATCCCGTCGAATAGTTAGATCGCATATCAAAGTTACCGACGGTTATGAGTCAGCGGCCGATGTCATCGCCCTTATGGTAATTCGGGTAGGGCGGAATCGGTGAAACGGGCACTGGATGCTCTTTTAGCTGTTGCAGCACGATGGCCACGGCGCGCTCCAATTGCGCATCATGGCCCGCGGCCACGTCTTTCGGCAGTTCCTCCACCAAAACGTCGGGCGCGATGCCATGCCCCTCGACCTCCCAATCGCCATCAAGCCCATAGATGGCATAGCGCGGCGCAGTCACCGAGCCGCCGTCGATGAGTGGCGGAAATCCGCCGATGCCAACCAGGCCGCCCCAAGTGCGCACCCCGACCAGCGTGCCCAGGCCCGCCTTGCGGAAATACCAGGGCATGGCATCGCCCCCGGACCCTGCCGACTGGTTGATGATCATCGCTTTGGGGCCAAATATTGCGCCCTGCGGATCAGTGACCGATTTGCCATCGCGCTCGATCGCGTTGCTGAGATGTTTCTGGCCCAGGATGTTGGCAATGTAGTCGGCGATCAGGCCGCCTTGATTGTAGCGTTCATCCAGTACCAAGCCCTGCTTGTCGAGTTGCGCGTAAAAGTAGCGGTTGAAATTCGAATAGCCCGCGCCGCCCGTGTCCGGCATATAGACGTACGCCACCTTGCCGCCGGACAGCGCATCGACTTTGCGACGATTTGAATTGATCCAATCCACATTGCGCAAACCGGTCTCGGAGGCGACCGGCACGACAGTGACATTGCGAGCTGCGTTGTCCTCTGCGCTTTTTCCGACGCGCAGCACCGTTTGCTTGCCTGCGGTTCCATTGAGGAAGCTGTCCACATTGTCGGTGGCGTGCAGTTCGCGCCCATTGACGGCGAGCAGGTAATCCCCCTCGACGACATTGATTCCGGGCAGCGTCAGCGGCGCCGACAGGGCAGGGGTCCAGTTCTGCCCATTATAAATTTTTGCGAACCGATACCGATTATGCTCCAGGGCATAGTCCGCACCGAGCAGGCCGGGTTTCGAGGCATCCGGCGAAACACGAGGTCCGCGAACGAACATGTGTCCCACCTGGATCTCACCGAGCATCTCGTCGCAGAGATAAGTGAATTCGTCGCGCGATGCCAGGCCATCCAAGTACGGCTGGTATTTCGATTGAATCTTCGCCAGATCTAATCCATGCAGGTGCGGATCGTAGAAAAAATCGCGCTGGATGCGCCATGTCTCCCGATACATCTGCTTCCAGGCGCTGCGCGGATCGACCATCGCCATCATGCCGTTATTGTTCACCGGTTTGCCCTGCGCTGCTTCCGGCGAACCTGTTTTTAATTCCCCGATCGGGGCAAGAAACCAATTATCGTCGCGCGAATAGAACAGCTTCTCGCCGTCGAAAGAAACCGCAAAGTCGCGCAGTCCACTCAATACGGCTTCAGTCAGCCGCTTCTCCGTGGTAAAGCGCCACAGGGTTCGAATCGGCGGCCCCGAATCTACCGAGGCTCGCCCCACGGGCGGGCCTTCGGCCAGAAACAGCACGCCGGTCTTGGCGACGGACAGTTCCACGTAGTTGCGCGTAGGTATCGGCAGCGACAGTATCCGGTTGCCGATATCCGCCAGATCGATGATCGTGGGTTTTGGTTTGGCGTCCGCCTTTTTTTTCTGTTCGGTTTTCGCAGCGTCTGTCTTGTTGTCCTTTTTTTCGTCCGCTGGTTTCGCGTCGGCAGCCGGCTCGCCGCCGTCTTGCTTGTCGCTCTTTTTGGAGTCCTCATCTCCCTTCTTGTTTTCATCGTCGCTTTCCGGGGGGACCGGCGAGGCCCCGTTGCGGGACAGCACGACCACGTAGGCGCCACTATTGGTCGCGCGATCGAGCGAAGACAGGTCGATGCCGGCATCCGATGGACCGTTGTTGGTCGAGGCGACGAAGTACAGGTACTTTCCGCTCGGATCGAAAACAGGACTCGCCGCATTGCTCATGCCATCGGTGAGTTGCGTTGTGGCATGGGCGGCCAGGGAGTAGAGAAACACCGCGTGCATCGCGCTTTCCAGATCGCGTGTGTAGGCGATCCATTGAGAGTCAGGCGACCAAGACAGCTGCGTGCCCGGCCCGAATCCGCCGCGAATACCAGTGTCGATTTTTATCGGCTTGCCGCCGTTCACATCGACGTACCAAATGCGCAGATGCTTATCGGTGAAGGCGATGTGCTTGGAATCGGGCGACCAATGCGGTGAGTAGAAGAACGAGGGGTCCGGACCCAAGTCGATCACGGTCGGCGCGTGCAAGCCATCCTGGTCGCGTATATAGAGTTGGTACTCTCCAGAGGCATCGCTGAAATAGGCAATCGATTTTCCGTTCGGCGACCAGGCGGGATCGCGCTCCGCGACGCCCGGTGTATTGGTCAGGTTGCGAATGTCGCCTTTTTCTGCCGGCAAAGTGAATATGTCGCCGCGCGCTTCCACAACAATACGCGCGCCGCTGGGAGACACCGAAATGTTTTCCATGGCGCGAGCAGGCACGCTCGCCAAGTGCGGCGCGAGCTGCGGCAGGTCGCCGTCGATCGTGACTTGAACGGCGCGCTCCTGGTGCGAGTCCAAATCGTACAAATGGAGCGAGCCAAATTGCTCATAGACCAACGCTCCGGGGCCGGCACCGAGCGTTTTCAGATCCAAGCCGCGATTCTCCAGCACGGGGCGGACCTGTTTGGTTTTCGTGTCATAGCTGAACAGTGCTACCGAGCCGCTGCGATCGGACAAGAAGTACACCGTGTCGCCAACCCAAACAGGACTCGAATCATTGGAGTTATCGCGGGGCACTTTCTCGACGTCAAGAGTCTTCATGTTCACCAGCCACACCGGCGTCGTTTGCCCGCCGCGATAGTGCTTCCAGGCGCTTTGCCACTGCCGGATCGGCACGTAGGCTAGGGTATTGCCGTCCGCGGAAAAACTGCCCCAGTCAGCGCTCGGCAGCGGCAGAACTTCGGCCGGACCGATGCCGTCGGCACGCACCCGGAACAGACGCGGATAAACGGACGTGCTGGCGTGACCCGAGCTGAACAGCACATTCTTGCCGTCCGGCGTCCAGCCCACCGCGAGATTGCCGGTCGGCTCCCAGGTGAGCCGGCGCGGCACTCCGCCGCGGGAGTCTATGACGTACACGTCCGTCAAGCCGCGTTCCTTGGCGGAATACACAATTTGCGCGCCATCGGGCGAGAAATAGGGCCCACTGTTCACGCCGCCTACCGACGTCAATCGCCGCGCCTCGCCTCCTTCGCGCGCCGTCAGCCAAATATCACCGGCGTAGAGGAACGCGATGCGATTCTGACTGAGTGCGGGATTACGCAGCAGCAGGGGCGCGGCGCTCCAGGCGGCAGCACAAACAACTAAGCCCACCACTGCGCTCAATCCAGCGGCGAAGGAGACACGACGCATCATTTGGTTACCTCGAATCTAAAAGTCTTGAAAAAAGTTAAAGGCATTCGTTCGCGCTAGCCATTGACGAAGCGCATGCCAATTTCGTCGTAGCGGGATCCGGCGGCGACTCCGCTGGCGATGGCCGACACCCGCGGACCTTGATGGCCCCAGTGGCGCTGCTGCATGTTGCACTCCTTAAGATTTGAGTCGACCAAGGCCGGGCCGGCCATGATCGCCGAATTCCGGTCGATCGCGCCAGCACTTAGTGGCGCTACGGACCGGCCGGCAGTCTTGACGCACTATGCGCCGCGCCTCATCCTGTGATGCATGCGAATATCGAAATTTGGATTGGCGGGCGTCTTGATGCTCGCGAGCATTTGGGCCGCGGGGCAGATCAGTACTGCCGTCGCCGCCGACGGTGATCAATACGTCGGCACCTGGAAGGGCGGTTGGGAAGGCGGAGGTGGTTCGGGCCGGTTCGATCTGACCATCGTGCGAGACGGCGGCGGCAAGCTGGCCGCGATGGTATCCGTCGGCACGGACATGGGGGACTACAACGCGAAGTTCAGCAGCGTGACCTTCGCGGGCGACAAGCTCACCGGTGCCTACGACTACCCGCCTGACGCGCAGGGCGAGGTCACCATTACCGGGTCATTCGATCCCAAGACCGCCACCGGCACCTGGTCACTGGGTGGAAAAGGGCAACCCGCCCAGGCGATGGCGGCCGGAACCTGGAAAGTCAGCAAGCAATGATTTGAGGCGCGATCGGAAGGCGGCTCAACCCGGCAGTGCAGAGGTCAACCCGAGAGCCTCGGCCGGATGCATGAATCGAATCACCCCGTCATTTACCGAACCGAATTTCAGACTCATGATGTCGCGCACGTAATTCTGGTGCAATTTCCACGGCACCTTGGAGCCCTGCTTGGGCAACTTATCGGTGACTCGCTGAATATAGCCCGAGGTCAAATTCAGCCAGGGCTCCGGCATGACGGTCGGGTCTTCGTTCTGGGGCACGCAAACCCGATGACCGGTTCTGTCCATGTGATTGAGGACGCGGCAGATATAGTTGCAAGTCAATTCGGACTTCAAGGTCCAAGACGCGTTGGTGTATCCGAACGTCGAGGCTAGATTGGGGATGCCGCCGTACATGGTGCCCTTGTAATTCAGCGTCTTCGCCGGATCGATGTGGCGGCCGTCGACGCTGATTTGAATCTCGCCGAACGCGACCAGGTTCAAACCAGTGGCGGTCACGATGATATCGGCCGGCAGTTCAGCGCCGCTGCGCAATTTGACGCCCTGTTCCGTGACGGTCTCGATTTCATCGGTGACCACCGAGGCCTTGCCCTGCTTGATCGCCTCGAATAAATCGCCGTCGGGCACCAAGCACATGCGCTGATCCCAGGGGTTGTAGCGCGGCGTGAAATGTTTGCCGACATCGTAGCTGGGGCCCAGGGCCTGCTGAACGCCCTTGGCGATCCACTTCTTGATGCGCTCGGGACTGCGCCTGGAGAGCCTGTAGAAGTAGATGCCGAAGAGGATGTTGCGCCATCTGACCAGATTGTAGGCAATCTGCGCGGGCAGGTGACGGCGCAGGAAGTTTGCCATGGCGTCCTGCTCGGGCCGCGCCACCACATAGGTGGGAGAACGCTGCAGCATCGTTACCTGGGCCGCGGTCTTGGCCATGGCGGGCACCAACGTGACCGCTGTCGCCCCGCTGCCGATGACCACCACGCGCTTGCCGGCGAAGTCCAGGTCCTCGGGCCATTTTTGCGGGTGAACCAGGGAGCCGCCAAAACGTTTGATGCCGGGAAACTCCGGCGTGTAGCCTTCCACATAGCTGTAGTAGCCGCTGCAAATGAACAGGAAATTGCAGGTGAAGCGTACCGTTTGCTTCTCGGGGCCCTGCTCTGCCTCAACCGACCACAACGCATCCTTCGATGACCAGGATGCACGTTTGACGGCGTGATTGAAGCGGATGTTCTGATCAATGCCGTAGTCGGCAGCGGTGTCTTTTATATACTTGAGAATCGAGTGGCCGTCGGCGATGGCCTTACCT
This sequence comes from uncultured Gammaproteobacteria bacterium, assembly GCA_963756845.1. Taxonomy (GTDB): domain Bacteria; phylum Pseudomonadota; class Gammaproteobacteria; order Steroidobacterales; family Steroidobacteraceae; genus Bog-1198. The sequence goes on from CAVWPD010000004.1 coordinate 470,132, forward strand.
TCGACCCAGGGCCTGAACGAATACCCCAGCGTGAACATATCGGAATCCGAGCGTATTCCGGGGTAGCGGAACAGGTCCCAAGTTCCGCCAATGCTGTCGCGGGCCTCTAAGATGGCATACGTCTTGCGCGGGCAGTGCGTCTGCAGGCTGCAGGCGGCACCGATGCCGGACAGGCCGCCGCCGACAATCAGGACATCAAAGTGGTTGGTCGACACGCCGAGATCTCCGTTGCGTGGTGAGATTATGCCGCATAGCGGGCGCCGATTTCCCGAGCAAACGTTGCCACCGTTGTAAACGCCTCGCGCGCTTCCGGCAGTATGCCGACGAATACGGGCCATACATGCGGCAGTCGATCGCGCACCACCAGCTGTACGATTTGTGCCTGCGGATGGCGCTGCAGCAGCCATTGATAGGCACTGGTCGCATCCTCGACCGCGGCCGGAAACGGGTGCTCGGGTGCCAAGCGGTAGTCAAGACCATACGCCGGCGCCTGGAAAGCCTTGGCCATGGCGATCAGAACCTGTCGATGCGTTTTGGGCGACCCAAACAGATAGCCGCCGCCATGCAGGTAGAGCACGACGGTCGATGCCGGGGCAACTCGCGGGGCTGACACATCAGCCACGTCGAACTCCAGCCCTTCTTCACTGCGAACGCTGTCGACCTTGAACCCGCTCGGCACGCTCAGGGCCCTGCGGGGTGTATTCTTGGTCATGGCTCGCAGCCGCGCCAGATTCAGGGGCTTTTTTCCATGGCGCTTCATGGTGAAGCGGAAGAATCCATTCAGCAGCCTGGCTTGCCAACTCAGCATTATTCATTATGCACTGCAGCCGGGCAAAGCGCGAAATAGGTAACAAAATCGTCAGTTAATTTGGGGAGTACGTCCACATAAATCAATTAGTTATCGAATATTGTGACATTCCTTTGCACAATTGCCGTGATGCAGCGCGCCGGGAGCTTGCGGGATGATGAAGTCCGACCCACCTGTAAAACCGAAAAAAATAGGATCCGCGGCGCCGGCCCGCAAGGCCTGGCACGCCGTGTCCATCGTGCCGAAGGGGGCGAGCTGCGAGGCCGCTCATGCGCTGCGCGCCACGCGCTTTCTGTCTGCCGAGGCACCCCGGCTACCGCTGCCGCAGTGCACCTCGCCCAAATCCTGCATCTGCGCTTACAAGCATTACGAGGATCGACGCGGCCAGTCGCGGCGCAAGGACGAGGCGGCGGGATTGCGCCGCAACAAGATGACTGAAGAACGGCGCGCGGCGCGAGGTCGGCGCCAAACCGACTAGCGGTACTGCACCCTGCGGAGGCTCACCGTTCGTATTCCTACAAAGGCCTATTGAATGGCCCGAAACTAGGAGTCGTCCATGAAGATTCGCATTGGTCAATTCGCACTCGCTTTGGCTCTGCTGCCCACCTTGGGCTGGGCGGAGGATGCGGCACTGAAGATACCCGACTTTGCCTCTCTGTCCGGAAAGGCGACCGAATCGGTGAACATCACCTTGAGTCCGTGGCTGCTGCGTTTGGCGGGGACTTTTGTGGACGACAAGGATGCGGACAGCGCGGCGACCAAGAAACTCCTGGGCGGGATCAAATCGATTCAAATTCGCAGCTATCAATTTGCCACCGACTTCGCCTATTCAACCGCCGACATTGATGCGGTGAGGCGGCAATTGGCGGCACCGGTCTGGAGCAAGCTGGTGCAGGTTCATAATCGGGACAAGAACGAGGATGTCGATGTGTATGTGTCGGTAGAAAACGACCGCACCAAGGGATTCGCGCTGATCACGAGCGAACCCCGGCAGTTCACCATCATCAACATTGTCGGTTCATTCAACATGGAGGACCTGCCGAAGCTCGAACGGCAGCTGCACCTTCCCAACGTGGGCGGCGGACAAATCAGTTTATTGATGTGACGACTGCTGCGCTCAGTGCGTATGCTGTGCGCTTTGCACGGACGAGCTCACGTTGAATGAGGCGGCCCCGGCGTTTTTGGATGAGCAGCTCGCGAGAGCCCGCCTGGGCGAGGCCGGCGCGCTTACCGCTCTGGTCCAAGCGCATCAGCGCTCGGTCTACAGTCTGGCGCTGCGCATGCTGGGGACGCGCGATCTGGCCGAGGATCTGACTCAGGACGTCTTCATGCAAATGAAAAGCAACCTCAACTCCGTCGAGTCGAACAATCATCTGGTATTTTGGCTGCGCCAGGTCACCACGCACCGCGCTATCGATCAACTGCGCCGGCGGTCGCGGGTTCAGATGACTTCTTTGGACGAGGTAGATGAGCTGTTTGGCGCCCCCGATGAGGCCGATCCACTGCTACAGCGCCACCTGCGCCGACTGCTTTTAGATTTAAGTCCGCCGGCGCGCGCCGTGGTATTGCTGCGCTACCAAGAAGACCTCGATCCGGTTGACATTGCCCGAGCCCTCGACATGCCCATCAATACGGTGAAGAGCCATTTGAAGCGATCCTTGGAGATCATGCGGCAAAAGTCCGCAGCAGCCCGGCAATCCCTCTGCGAAGGTGAATCATCATGAGTAAGGATCTTGAGTCCCGGATGCGAGCGGCCTTGCGCCCCGTGGCGCCGAGCGATGCATTTTCTCGAAAGCTCATCGCGAGCCTCGCGGCACAACCCCGGCCGACACCCTACTCGCGATGGCGGCCCGTCAAGCCCGCGGCGTGGTGGGCTTCCCTGGCGATGGCCGCGTGCCTGCTGATCGCGGTTGGCATCCAGCATCATCTGCAGGAATTGCGCGAACGCGAAAGCGGCTTGGCGGCGCGACGCGAGGTGGTCGAGGCGCTGCGCGTGACGAGTCAGAAGCTGAATCTCGCCTACGAAGTGGTCAAAAGTTCCGGCGTTTAGTAGCCATCGAGGCATTGCTGCATGAGATATCGCGGAATACACGTATTGCTCGCCTTGCTCGCGCCCACATTGGTCTGGGCGGGCGCCAATCCACGCTTGGTGCTGCCCGAGTTTACGGCGCTGGCGAAGAAGGCCACGGAATCCGTGACAATCACCTTGGATCCTTCGCTGCTGGCCATGGCCGGGCGCTTTCTCGACAGCGGCAATCCACAAGATGCCGCGGCGCAGGAAGTCATCAAGGGCCTGCAGGGAATCTACGTGAGGAGTTATACGTTTGGTCAGGACTCCTCGTATCAACAGTCCGATATCGATGCGGTTCGCAATCAGCTGTCAGCGCCCGGTTGGAATCGACTGATGCAAACGCGCAGCCGCAAAACCGGCGCCAATGTCGATATCTACATCATGGTTGAAAACAATCAGGCCATTGGGCTCGCCTTGATCGCCAGCGAACCGCGCCAGTTTACGATCGTCAACATCGTTGGGGCGATCGATCTGGACAAGCTGCACAAACTCGAGGGCCAGTTTGGCGTACCGAAGCTGGACATCGACTCATCGAAATCGGCGCCGCAAAAATAGCTGCGACAGCCGCGGTTCCGCACAGCGGGACGGGCATGGAGGACATTCGCCCGAGGTCTTGCTAGGATATCGATACCGGGGTTGGGGCGATTGGGATGGCGAATGACGCTATGAGCAAGAGCATTGCGGGCGGTTGCTTGCTGGGCGGACTGCTGTGGCTCGCGCTGGGTCCGGCCTGCGCGGCGAGCTATGAACCTTCGCGCAGCGCCGATGGTCGTCCGGACCTGGAAGGCACCTGGACGAACGCATCGTTGACCCGGCTTGAACGGCCCGCGGAATACGGCGACCGGGGCGTGCTGACTGCGCAGGAAGTTAGTACCCTGGAAAAAAAGAACAGCGATTTAGTCGCCCTCGGCAACAAGCCCACCGATCCAAAAGCCACCGTCAAGGATTTGCCGGCCGATTGCAGCGGCGGGCGCGGCGAGAATTGCAACTACAATGCCGCATGGACTGATCCGGGCACGACGGTCATGCGCGTACATGGCGAGCCGCGCAGTTCCTTCATTACGTTTCCCGACAATGGGCATATTCCGGCCTACACGGCGGAAGCGATTGCCAGCGGGGCAGCCGTGCGTCGCTACGGGCCGCCGCTGCCGCCCGGCCTTCGACAAAACGACAACCCGGAGACCCGCGCGCTTGGCGAGCGCTGTCTCACCTCGTTCGGCTACAGCGCGGGCCCGGTCATGTTGCCGCTGCTGTACAACAACACTTATCAAATCGTGCAAGGGAAAGACACGGTCGCGATCGTTGTCGAGATGGTGCACGACGTGCGTATCGTCCGTTTGAACGCCGCGCACCGCGCTGACGGGCTGCGTCCCTGGTTCGGGGATTCCGTCGGCCACTATGAAGGAAACACTCTGGTCGTCGAGACCACCAACTTTCCGCCGGCGCAGACCTTCATGGGATCGTGGAGGAACCTCAAGGTGACGGAACGGTTCACGCGTGTGGCGGAAGGTCGAGTGCTGTATCAATTCAAGGTCGAAGACCCCACTGTCTGGACGCAGCCCTGGGGCGGGGAATACGAATTCAGCCGCGCGGGCGGAATGATCTACGAATATGCCTGCCACGAAGGCAACTATGGACTGCAGGACATTCTTGCGGGCGCGCGCGCCGAAGATGCGGAAGCTGCCGCCGTGGCAACGGCCGCCGTGGCAACGGCCGCCAAGGCGGCCAGCGTGAGCACGGTGGCGGCGAAGTAAGGCGGGAAATTATTCGTTTCCAGCGGGCGCGGACGCGGCCGCGATGGCATCGTGCAGCGTGGTGAAGATCCGTGCCGCGCCGATCGCGGCGCTGATGCCCTGGCGGTCCATGTCGGAACGCAGATAGGAGTTGACGCGCCCAAACACGACCTGTACGTCTCGGCGCTTCAGTTCGCTGATCAAACCGCACAGAGACTGCGCCGCGGAATAATCGATATCCGTGATCGCGCCGGCATCGAATATAAACCAGTGCACCGGGCTCGGTGCGTGATTGACCAATGCGCGGACCTCGGTGACGCAGCGCTTTCTATTGGCATAGAAAAGATCCGCACCGAATCGATAAATGATGAGGCCCGGCGCCGTTTCCCTGCCCGGGGTGGCGGGAGCCGGCATCCAACGCCCTGCTTGGTCCGGCGCCAAGATGGTGGTGTGCGGCTCATAGCTGTGGCGCACGTGCATCAACAATGAGAGCGCGATGGCGAGCAGGATGCCCTGTTCAACGCCGATCGCGACAACGGTCACGGCAGTGGCGACGGCGAGATAGAATTCCCCGCGGCTTTCGCGGCGAATGTCGCGCAGACAGGCCACATCGATCATTCCCACTGCAATGGTGAATACAATGGCGGCCAGCGCACAGCGCGGCAGGTACTGCAGCGGTCCTGTGAGTGTCAGCAGAACCACTACCACGACCACGGCCAACATGAGCTGTGCAACCTGACTGCGCGCGCCGAGGCGAACCGCCATCGCCGTTTGGGTCGGGCTGCCATTCACCACAAACGCGCCGCTGAGCGCGGCGGTCAGGTTGGCCGCCGCGAGGCCGAGGATGTCCGCGTCCTCATCGACGCTCTCCTCGAAGCGCGCGCCGAAACCCTGCGCCGTCGCGGCGCTCTGCGCAATGATGATCGCGAAACACGAGGTGGCTACGGGCAGTAGCGCGAGGATTTCGCTCCAAGTCACCCGAGGCAGGTGGAAGGAAGGTAATCCTCCGGGCACAGCGCCGATGACGGCGATGCCCTTGTCTTGAAAGTGAAATGCCGCACTGGCTGCGATCACGCCGACGACGATCAGCAACGAGAAGGGGACACGAGGAGCGAGGCGATTGCCGAGCAGTATGCTGGCGGCGACGATCGCGGACAGGGCGATGTTCGGAAGATTGGGCCGTGCGAGCCCTTGTACGACGCCCCAGGCCTGCACCAGGGTGTAACGAGAACTGACCTCAACGCCGCACATGTCGCGCAACATCGATATGGCCACTTGGACCCCGACTCCGGCCAGGAATCCGACCAGCACGGTGCGCGAGAGGAAATCGGCAAGAAATCCCAGCTTGAAGATTCGCGCCACGAGCAGCAGCCCGGCCGTCAGAAAGGCCACCATGCCCGCCAGGGCCATGTAGTGCTCGCTGGCGACCGGCGCCATGCGGGAGAGCGAACTGGAGAAAATGGCCGCCGTGGCCGAATCGGCCGCCACGACCAGATGGCGCGACGAGCCGAAGAGGGCGAAACCGACCAGCGGCAACAGCAGCGTGTAAAGGCCGGTGATCACAGGCGTGCCGGCAATCCGGGTGTAGCCAAGCACCTGGGGAATATTGACGGACGCCAGATTGATGCCCGCGAAGAGATCGCTCAGCACCTGGCTGCGGCGAATGGGGCGAAGGCCCGAAAAAAAAACCAGCGGCATCGCATCTCCTTGCTGCGGCGAGCATTATGCTATCTCAGGCTAAAAAAGGGGGGCGGGTATGAAAACAGCGTGGCTATGGATGTTCTCGGCGATCTGGATGTCGGCCGCGCATGCGCAATCCGTGGTCCCTGAGATCGCCTTTGATTCAGCGCCCAATTTCTTCAAGTTGCCCGCCGGCATGTACTTCGGCGAAGTCACCGGGATTGCGGTGAACTCGAAGAAACATATTTATGTGCTATCGCGCGGCAATACCATCGGTCCGGCCTACGGAGCCGCTGCCGCGCAGCTTCTCGAATTTGATTCCGGCGGAAATTTTCTTCGCGAGATTGGCCGCAATCTTTACGCCTGGTCGTTCGCGCACGCGGTGCGGGTGGATCGCGAAGACAATATTTGGGTTGCCGACAAGGGTTCGGATATGGTGGTGCGATTCGACCCCGAAGGCCGCGTGGTGATGGTTTTCGGGCGCAAAGCCGAAGCCGCGGATGAAAGCGCGCATCCGCTGGAGCACCCAAAGCCTCCACTGCCGCCCATCGACGGCTATTTCCGCCAGGTCACCGACATGGCCTGGGATTCGAACGACAATGTGTATATCACCGACGGCTATATCAACTCACGGGTTGCCGAATTCGATCGACAGGGCAATTGGGTGAAGACCTGGGGCGAGCCCGGCACCGCGCCGGGCCAGTTCAACAATTTGCACTCCATCGTTATTGATCGCGACAACCAGATTTATATCGCCGATCGCGGCAATGCGCGCATTCAAGTCTTCGATACTTCAGGCAAGCTGCTTCGGGTCATGCGCATTGATGTGCCAGCACCGGTTAATGCAGCGCCCGCCATCGGCAACCGGCCCGCAGAGACGGGCGCCAGTGGCGCCAACCTTTCGCAGACCCCGGGGGCTCCATGGGCGTTGTGCCTCACGAACGGATCGCCGCAATACCTCTATGTGTCGGACGGCTATCCAGGACGGATCTACAAGCTGACGACCGACGGTAAGATCCTGGGCTGGCTCGGCGGCTCCGGCAAAGTGCTCAAGAAATTCGGCTGGATCCACCAACTGGCCTGCCCCTCGGAGAACGAGATTTATGCAGCGGAGATTCTGAATTGGCGCGCGCAAAAACTGACGCTGCATCCGTGACGCACAGAGTGGGCGCCGCGCTGTAGGAGGTTGGGCGACACCCATTGGGGGAGATGGGAGGACTTCGAGAAGGTCTCGCATGAGTTAGGCTGATTTTTTCTAACTTGGCAGGGACTAACAATGACATGTACAAAACTTGCTCTGAAAGGCAGCCTTTTAGCCGGCCTGATTGGCCTCGTGATGGGTTGCGTGGTGGTGCCGCACGAAGGCTATTACGATTCCGAGCACCATCGGTATTATCACGAGAATGCATGGCATGAGTGCGGTGATCGCAACGAGTACTGCCATTAAGGCGCGATCCAGATTGACAAATTGGATGGCGGGTAAGTGGAGTTAGGCTAGGGCGCGGCGCAGGTCGCCGCGCCGTCAATTTTCCGGGACGAAACCGTCGCGGCGCGGGACGAGTTCGACGCGGGGGCGCTTACGCGCTCGCCCTCGGGCGTGTCTCATAAGCCGATGCGACTACTTGACCGCGTTGCTCTCTGTCGCGAGCCTGTACACGTAATTTCCGACGAGTACGCACCCGCGCCGTTTGAAGTTTCAGGACCCGCATGCTTTGCGACTCAAGTGGCGGCTTGCCCTCTACGCTTTGTGCTCGGCGATGATCTGACCCGTGCCAGCGCAGAATTGGCATTTGCCGACGGGGCGCGTTTGACGGGATGCCTGGATTTAGTGCGCATTCCCGCGCCGCTGCTATGGATCGAGTGGAACGATGCGGTGTACCAACGCGTGATTCGCGAGTGCCAATGTTCCGCCGAATTCGACGCTGCGGCCGTGGGACGGCGCGTGGGGGTGCTGATCCAAGCCGCAACCGACGGCCTTAGCGCCATAGGGCGTACATTTTGGGCGGAATCACCGGCGGATGCCGCGTGCGCGGTGACCCTGTCGCCGGTGGAAACGCACATCAATCTCCACGGTGAATTCCCTGATCGCGCCGGCGCGCCGGATATCCTCTCGGGCGGCTATTCGCGAGTCACCGATCGGGACGCGGCGATGGCATCCCTGCTGGGACACGCTCGATTCCGATTTGATGCATCGTGGCTCGCCTACTACGCCCAGGCAGCGAGATCCCAGGAAGCAAAGCGGCGCGTGGTCAGCGACTCACTCGCCTCGGTCGCGCGCGACGCTCCGTTTCTGCTCGCGTTCATGTTGTTGCTGACCGCCAGGGACGCGACCCGCGCGATTCCCGTCTCAAGAGCAGCAATCAATCAAAAGCGCATCGCGCACGGACGCATGCCGCTTCTTGATCATGTGGAAGTGCACGCCTGCCTCGACGGCCTTGATCTTGCAGAGTCCGGCGGGCCGGACATCGCGGGCCGCCAATCGCCGCGGCTGCATCATGTGCGCGGCCACTTGGTGCGTCGAGATCAACGGGTGTTCTGGCGGGTGCCGCACCTGCGCGGCAGCGCTTGCCGGGGGATGATTCGCTCCAGAACCGTTTGCCTCTCCTTTGCACGAGGGCACGATGCAGACGCTCGATTGTGAGGCTTTCGCGCTCGGTGTAAGGTCGCGGTCATGATCGAACAGCACATCGATATCGAAACGCCGGATGGCCAAATGAATACGTTCATTGTTCATCCGGAGGAAAACCCGCCATTTCCCGTCGTGTTTTTCTATATGGATGCGCCGGGAAAGCGCGAAGAGTTGCGCGATATGGCACGGCGAATCGCCAGCGTCGGTTACTACGTGGTGCTGCCGAATCTTTACTATCGCAAGACGCGCGAGTTCACGATGATCCGCGACGAGGAAGGAATGAAGCGGATGTTCGAGATGATGCGCCACCTCAGCGTCGAGTCGGTGATGCGCGATACCCAGGCGATGCTGGAGTATATCGATCGCCAGCCCGCAGCGCGGGCCGAATCGCTCGGCGGGGTGGGTTATTGCATGAGCGGACCCTATATTTTGGCGGCCTGCGCCTATTTTCCGCAGCGCTTCGCATGCGGAGCGTCGATCTATGGCGCCAACCTGGTGACGCAAGCCGAGGATTCGCCGCATCTGCTCGCCGATCGAGTCGTCGCCGAGATGTATTTCGCGTGCGCCGAAATTGATCGCTATGCGCCGAAGGAGGTAATCGACACCATGCAGGCGTACTTCGACACCACCGCGCTCAATTATCGCCTGGAATGGTATCCCGGCGCCGAGCACGGCTTTGCGTTTCCGCAACGCGCAGGAGTCTTCCACAAGGCGAGCGCGGAGCGGCATTGGGAGCGGTTGTTTGCGCTGTTTGCGCGAAACCTGCAGTAGCGCGGCGGAGCGCACCGGAAGTTCTCTGGTAAGATTTACCTAATTCCGGGGAGGCGGTACTGAGGACGCGAACAAAAATCATCTTCGGCGCCTGTGCACTGGTCGTGCTTGCGGTGGGCGCCGCCGTGGCTGCGAACTGGGCGCCGGATCGGCCGGTATCGGCGCTCGCGGCACGCTGGGCGCCCCCGCCGTCCAAGTTCGTCGAAATCGCGGGCATGTCCGTGCACCTTCGTGACGAGGGTCCCGCCGACGATCCCGTTCCCATCGTTCTGATTCATGGTACTTCGGCGAGTTTGCACACCTGGGAAGGCTGGAGCCGGGCGCTGCGCGGCCGGCACCGTGTGGTGTCATTCGACTTGCCGGGTTTCGGTCTGACCGGTCCTTCTCCCAGCGGAGACTATAGTTCGGCCGCGAATGTGCAATTCATGCGATCGTTATTGGACCGGTTGGGCATCCAGCACTGCGTCCTCGCCGGCAATTCGCTCGGCGGCGATATTGCCTGGGAGACGGCCCTCGCGCTGCCGGATCGGGTTGAGAAACTGATCTTGGTGGATTCCGGCGGCTACCCGACGGTATCCACTTCGGTCCCCCTCGGCTTCCGTCTGGCGCGTGTGCCGGTGCTTAACCGGCTAACGCAGTCCATCCTTCCGCGTGGGCTCATCGAGTCCAGCCTGCGCGATGTTTACGGCGACCCGGCCAAAGTAACGCCGGCGCTGGTGGATCGCTATTTCGAGATGACGCTGCGCGAAGGAAATCGCGCCGCCCTGATCGAGCGTTTCGAGCATGCCAACTTTGCCGCGGATGCCGGCCGTATTGCGACTCTCAAGCTGCCCACACTCATCATTTGGGGCGGCCGCGATCGGCTAATTCCGCCCGACAACGCGGAACATTTCCATCGTGATATCGCCGGCAGCCAGGTTGTGATTTTCGAGAATCTCGGGCACGTGCCGCAGGAGGAAGACGCCGCTCGGAGCGTTGCGGCCGTGGAACAATTTCTCGCCTCCACATAGGGCTTTCTCAGCGTCATGCCCGTATCCGCAAGCCGGCGGCGATTTTTACGGAATGCCGCCTATGCCGGCGGCGGCACGCTTATCGGCGCAAGTGCCTTGAACTTCGCCTCTCCGCAGATTTGGCGCGCGGGGCTGCCCCTGGAATTCAATCGCAGCTACTGGGCGCGCAGTCAGCCACCCCGAAACGCCAAGCTCACGCAGAACCTGAGGGCGGATGTTGCGATAGTCGGCGGTGGCTTGACCGGCCTTTCTTGCGCCTATTTCATGCGCAAGTTCTCACCGCAAAAAACCGTGGTGTTGTTGGAGGCAGAGGGGTGCGGGAATGGCGCATCCGGAAGAAACGGCGCCATGGTGTTGACCATGACGGCGGACCGCTACATGAATTTCAGCGCGAATCCGCAAATGGATCAGCGGCTCTATGAATTGACCTCCCAGAATATCGAAGCGATTTCAGCCCTCAGTGCGGCGACGGGAATTGATTGCCAGTTGGAACGCCATGGTGCCCTGCAGGTATTTTCCACCCAGGAGGAGGCGAGGTTAGCGGAGGGCTATGTGCGCAAGGCCCGGTCCTTGGGAATGCCGGTCGAATTCTGGGATGCATCGCGAACTGCCGGGGCGATAGGCAGCGAGGTCTATGCAGGAGGATTCTTCGACCCGCACGGCGGACATATCCATCCTATGAAGCTGGTGAGCGTGTTCAAATCTGCCGCGGCCGCAGTCGGTGCGAAGATCTACGAAAGCACGCCTGTGCACAGTATCGAATCGGGCGCCGAGCATCTGCTGCAGACCAGCGATGGTTATACCATCAGGGCAAAGTCCCTGGTACTTGCCAGTAATGCCTTTACCCCCAACTTGGGTTTTTTTCGCAACTCAATTCTGCCTCTGCAGGAGTACGTGGCGATCACACGCTCGCTCAGCGAAGAGGAGTTGGCGGGGATTGGCTGGCATTCGCGCGTGCCGTTCAACGACAACAGAACGTTGGTTTATTACTTCGGCCTGACCGCGGATAGGCGCATACACATCGGCGGCGGTGGTCCTCGCTACAATTTCAACAACCGTGGCAGCAGCAGCGGTGAGGCAGCCATTGTCCGCACTCACGAGGCTGAATTGCGGCGGGAGCTGGTGCGGGTGTTCCCCAAGCTCGCCGGCGTCGAGTTTGAGACCTGTTGGAATGGCGTCATCGATTGGTCATTGGACGCTGCGCCGTCGGTAGGACAGACGGGGCGGCACCGCAACATCTTCTATGGGCTTGGCTATAGCGGTCATGGCGTTAATTTAACTTCCGTTTTTGGGCGCATCATTGCGGATCTGGAGGCTGGCCGTGATGGTTCATGGAGCCAGTTTCCGTTCATGAACGCGGGCTTGGATTATGTGCCCAACGAACCTTTTCGATGGCTGGCCGCAGAGACTGGTTTGGCCTGGTACAGGTTCAGCGAGCCCCGCGGAGGCGCATAGGATATCTACCGTTGGCGCGAGCGCAGAAATTCCGTGGCTCGATTCGCTTCGAACCGCAGCTGCTTCTCCAGCCCTGCAAGGGCAGTGGCATCTCCCTGCCGTGCGGCCTCCTCAAGCCTGGCGGCCGCCGCGCTGGCGGATTCGGCAAAAATGTTCGCGCTCGAGCCTTTGAAGGAGTGCGCCACACGACCAACCGAGGCTAGATCGCCGCGGTCCAAGGCAACCGCGATGTCGCGTAGCGCGGCATCGCCGGATTCTATGAAAAGGTGGATCAAATCCTGCGTAAATTCCTCGTCGCCGTCGGAGACCTTCAGCAGCTTCTCCCAATCTACCGGCACATCGACGGTCGCCGGACTTGGGGACACGGCTTTGAGTTGAGCCGCGACTCGTTCGGCCCTCATCGGCAGGAACCGTTCAATGGTTTCTCTGAGACGTTTGCGATCGAACGGCTTGGTAAGGTATTCATCCATGCCCGCCTCCCGGCAGCTTTGGGCGGCATCCTTCATCGCATCCGCCGTCAGCGCGACGATGGGAATGTGCGCTGAACCGGTTTCGCTACGGCGGATTTCTTGCGTTGCTTGATACCCGTCCATGATCGGCATCTGGCAGTCCATCAGAATCAGGTGGTAGCGCCCCGTCTGCCACGCGGCAACCGCTTCGGCGCCGTTGCCAACGATATCGACGGCCAATCCCATTTTCTCCAGCGCGCCTCGAGCCACCTTCTGATTCACCAAATTATCCTCGGCCAGCAGGATTCGCAATTCCGGCGCTTCGCGCACGCGTTCAGCAATGACGATGGGCTGCGTACGATCGTGCATCAGTGCCGGCCCCATGGACATGACGCGCCCCAGGCATTCGCGCAAATCGCGGTGCGACACCGGCTTCAAAATGTAAGCCGCGAAGCCGAGCTTCGCGAAGTCCTGGGCGCCGCGCATGCCGTGCGCGGAGGTCAGCAGCACCAGCCGAGTTGCGGCGAAGCGTGTATCGGCGGCAATTCGCTGACCCAGTTCGAATCCGTCGCAGACTGGCATCATGTAATCCAGCACGGCAAGATCGAAGGGCGGCGCGCCGGCGTTTTCCTGCAATAGCTGCATCGCTGCATCGGCACTGTCGACGCTCACCGGGCACATCCCCAGCTGCAGCAGTTGCTGGGTCAAGACCTTCCGATTGGTCGCGTTGTCATCGACGATCAATGCTCGCCGGCCCGTCAGGACTTGGACATTGATGGGCTGAGTGTCCGGCCTTCTCGTGGAGATTCCGTAGCGCGCCGTAAACCAGAAGGTCGAGCCCGATCCCACGGAGCTTTCCACCCCGGTTTCACCGTGCATCAGCTCCACCAGACGGCGCACAATCGACAACCCCAGGCCCGTGCCGCCGAAGTGGCGCGTCGTCGATGCGTCGATCTGGGAAAACGGTTGAAACAAGTCCTCGAGGCTCTCCTCAGGAATACCCATGCCGGTGTCGCGCACCTCGCAGCGGATCGTCGTCCCGTTAGAATCGGTGGAGATCATGCGCAGCTCGATCGATACTTCGCCTTCACGCGTGAACTTGATGGCGTTGCTGCCAAGATTCAGCAATATCTGGCGGGTGCGACCGGGATCGCCGATCACCCAGTCCGGCAAAGTCGCGTCGATATTGGTGATCAACTCCAAGCCCTTGGCGTGGGCCTGTATTGCCAGAAGATGTCCCACATCATCCATGGTGCCGCGCAAGTCCATATCGATCCGTTCGATGTCGAGCTTGCCGGCCTCAATTTTTGAAAAATCGAGGATGTCGTTAATGATGGTCAGCAGCGCGCCGGCGCTGTCGCGAATGGTTTCCGTATGATCGCGCTGCGTTCGATCGAGTTTCGTGTCGAGCAGCAATTCGCTCATGCCGATCACGCCATTCATCGGCGTGCGGATCTCGTGGCTCATATTGGCGAGAAATTGCGACTTCGCTTGACCCGCGAGTTCGGCGCGCTCCTTGGCATGCAGCAGCGCGGCATTCGCCGATTCCAGATCGCGCGTGCGCAACGCCACTTGCTCGGTGAGCGCGCGCGCCAAGCCGCGTAAATGCCCCACGCGCAGCCGATACAAACTGGCGGCGGCGCCGATGAACGCAAGGATGCAGAGCAGGGCAAACCAGAGGGTTTCGTAAAAATGCGGCTTGAGGGTGAAGCGAAAGGCCGCCCCGGACTCGCTCCACACACCATCATTGTTTCTGGCGATCACGCGAAAGGTGTAGCTGCCTGGACGCAGCTGCGTGTAGTAGGCAGTACGGCGGGAGCCCGCATCGATCCAGTTTTTGTCGAAGCCCTCGAGGCGATACTTGAAGCGGGAGCGCTGCGGCACCAACAGGCTCAGTCCGGTGTAGTGAAACTCCCATTGCCGCGCCCCAGGGGCGATTTCGGCGGTACCGGCCAGGGAGACGGGCACCCCGTCGACTACGACCTCTTCGATGTGCACGGGCGGCGGCAGAGTATTTGTCTTGATATGGCGCGGATCGACGCGGACGATGCCGCGGATGCTGGGGAACCACAGTATACCGTCCGGTGACCGGCAGCCGGGCGAGGTATTGCCGCCGTCAAATTCGGCGCTGCGCAGGCCGTCAGTCAATCCATACATATGAAAGTCCGGTGGAAAAGTGCCACCGGCCGCCAGCGTTTCGAGCGCGCTGCGCGCCACCGATATCAGGCCGTTATTCGTCGTCATCCAGAGTTGATGTGCGTCGTCCTCGAGAATTTGCAGAATGGTCGCACGAAGCGGGCCGCCGACTGCGGCAAGCGAAGTAACCTTGCCGTCGCGCCACACGGCGAGACCATCCGTGGTGCCCAGCCACATGGCGCCGCGCTCATCCTCGTGCAGGGCGATGACCCAGTCGCTGGGCAGCCCGTCCGGCATGCCCAAGTGCAGTGTGGAGGTCCCATCGATTATAAATAGCCCCTGGGTCTGCGTGGCGACCCAAAGTTTGCCGCTGTGGTCCTCGTAGATCGCATGCACAGCACTCGGGTCGCTGCCTCCCAACAGGGACTGCATCGAGGCAACGCGCCCGTCCTCAATGACATCGAGTCCTTGATTCGTACCGGCCCAGATTCTGCCGCGATGATCCTCGAGCAGAGCTAGAACCGAGTCGCCCGATAGGCCGTTATCATGATTGAATACGGTCATGCCCCGTCGGTCGAGTCGATACACTCCCGCCCCCGCGGTACCGGCCCACAGCGAATTCTGTGTGTCCTCCAACACGGCTCGAACGCGGATATTTTCGTGACGAGGCGGACCGTTGTAATGCCGAAATTCACCATCGACATAGCTGTTCAAGCCGCCGTCCGTACCGACCCACAAGCCGCCGCTCTTGCGGGGGGTGATGCTCCAGCTCAGATTGGTCGGCAGCCCTTCCGGTTCGCCGGCGGTCGAGAATTTGCCTTCACGCAGCCGCAACAGACCCACGCCGTAGGTACCGACCCACAGGCTACCTTCTTTGTCCTCCAGCAATGAACAGATATCGCTCGTGGCGAATTGATTGCTGTTGAGCAGATCGAAGTGTCCATCGCGCCACCGAGCAACGCCTGCGCCGCGCGTGCCGATCCACAAATTGTCATCATGATCGTGCGTAATACTGCGCACCGCCGGTCCCAGCTGTCCCGGTGCCGCGATAGGCTCGATATGCTGGGCGGTGCGCCGATACAAAGCGCCGGCGTCTGTTCCGATCCACAGCGTGCCTTTGGCATCCTCATGCAGCGCGGTGATTGCCGGCGCTGTGCCATGCGCATCGAGAGCGATCGACTCAAAGCGATTCCCCACCAAACGCTGCAAGCCGCTTGCCGTGCCAATCCACAGAATCCCCTCGTGGTCGACCAGGAGGGCCAGCAAACGAATGTCGCTCAGGCCATCGGAGGGATGGAAGGAATGAACCGTATTGCCATCGATCTCAAACAGGCCCTTGTCTGCGCCTACCCAGATGTGACCAAGATAATCCTGCGCAATGGCGCGCACGGGCGCGTGCGCGAGCGCCGCGAACTGGCTGAGCGATTTGAAGTGACCGGACTCGAGAACGGCAATTCCGGCACGCGTGCCCACCCACAGCCGTCCGCTCGCATCGACAAATAGCGCCGTAATATGCTTATTGGGGATACCGACGTCAGTCGCGTCGGTAAACACCGCGAAGCGAACGCCATCGAAGCGCGCCAGGCCCTCTTGAGTGCCTATCCACAGGTATCCGTCGGGGGTCCGGGCGAGCGCTTGGACGGAAGTCTGAGGCAAGCCTTCGGGGATCTGCCAGTTGTCGACCAGATATTGGCTGGGCCGAAGCGACGGATCGAGAGCGAAGGCTTGGCGGCAAGCAATGATGAGCAGGATCGCGAGCACGCCATGGACGCTGCACCTACGCAAGAAACCTCTGGCCAATTTTTATCCTGCTCAGGTGGGGTGGGTGGTCGACAATCCAGCACTCCTTGTATCGGCCGTGCGGCCGAAAAGTTTGCGGGCCGCCGCGGCGAATGTGACGTGAGGCACGTAGCACCGTCATCGTGCCGAGGGCGTTCGAGGGCGACTGTCGTTATATACAGCCGATCGAACTGCCCGTTCAGGGGCCCGGGAGCGCGTTTTTGGCGGCTCGCCGGCACCGAGCGATATTTCGCTTGAAAACCCCCGGCCGTTGTTCTTACATATGATGATTGCCAACGATTAGAAGCACTTCCACGTTTTTATAAGAATTGGTTTTAACCCCGTAATTGGCGCTAGGGATGGGTCCTGAATGGCTACGCAACCTCGTTCGATCGCTTCGCTGACGATTTCTTTTGGACTCGTCGCGATACCCGTGAAGCTTTATTCGGCGACCGTGTCCGCCGAGCGAATCTCCTTCAACCTGCTGCGCCAAAAGGACGGATCGCGGGTCAAGCAGCAATACGTGGCCGTCAACGATGGGGCGCTGGTGGAACGCTCTGAGATGGTCAAGGGCTATGAGTTTGCCAAGGATCAGTACGTCACCTTCAGCCCGGAAGAATTAAAAGCACTCGAGGATGCGACGACCCACGCGATCGACATCGGCCAATTCGTACCGCTGGAATCGGTGGATCCGCTCTATTTTGACGGCGCGTATTATTTGGCGCCCGACAAGGGCGCGGCCAAACCTTACACCTTGTTTGCCACGGCGCTGCGAAAGACTCATCAAGCCGCCGTGGGGCGCTGGATCTCCCGGGGCAAGGAACATATCATCGTCATCAGGGCGTTGAGCGACGGCCTGGCGATGCATCAGCTGCATTTCCAGGCGGAGGTTCGCGACCTGAAGGATTTGGGCATCGAGCCCGCTCCGGTGTCGGAGCCGGAACTGAAGCTGGCACAGCAGCTCATCGATCATCTGGCGGTAAAAAAATTCGATCCCGCTGAATACGCCGATGAGCACAAGGCGCGGGTTGAAGCGGCGATTCAGAAGAAGGTCGACGGCAAGGAAATCTCCCTCGCTGAGGGGCCAATCGCCGCCAAGGGCGGCAATGTCATCGACCTGATGGAGGCCCTACGGGCAAGCATCGATGCGCGAGGTTCGAAACCCAAGGAACTCAAGGAGCGCAAAGCGCCCAAGCGAGCCGCAGCCTCAGGATCGTCGCGCAAGTCCGCTCGACGATGAAATGCACGCGTATGACGCGAAGGATCTGAAGCGACTTTTCGGTCTACCCGCATCCGCAGTCCGTTCGCTCGCTCGCGCCGGCCACGTAACCCCGGTCAGGCGCGCGGGACGGCTGCACTACTCGTTCCAGGATTTAGTGGTACTGCGCACCGCGAGCGCGCTGCGCACGGCCAAAATTCCCGCTCAACGCATCAATCGCACGCTGCAGAGCTTGCGTGACACCATGCCGGCCGGCGCGACGCTGAACAAATTATCCCTCATGGCATTGGGAGATCAGATAGCCATACGAGAAGGCAAGGTGGTGTGGGAATCCGATACCGGCCAATATGTCCTGGCGCTTGAGATCAGCGCGGAGCAAGGCGATTTGCATGTACTCGACCGCCGCAGCGCAGCGGCAGACTCGGCCGATAGCGCCGATTCGTACTATGCAAAGGCATTCGCACTCGAGGAGACCGATCCCGCATCGGCTCGGGCCGCCTACGAAGCCTGCTTGCGGGCTGACCCGAAGCATCTAGAAGCTCGAACGAATCTAGGGCGTTTGTTGCATCTTGCGGGAAAATTCGAGGCGGCGGAGGAGATTTATCGCGCGGCCGAAGAGGCCGATCCTTTGTTGACGTTCAATCTTGGCGTGTTGCTCGAAGATCTGAATCGAGAACCGGAAGCGATTCTCGCCTATCGGGAAGCCCTCGCGCTCGATCCGCAGTTGGCCGATGCGCATTTCAATCTCGCACGGCTCTACGAACGCGCAAAGGATTCTCAAGCGTCGCTGCGGCATCTGCTCGCGTATCGGCGCATGAGTAATCGCCGAGGCACCTGAGTTTGCGAAAGCCTGCGCTCTCGCTGTATCGCCACAAGCGCGACTTCTCCAAAACCTCAGAGCCCAGCGGACGCGTGACGGCGGCCCACGCCGGCCGTTTGAGGTTTGTGGTGCAGAAGCACGCGGCTCGCCGCCTGCACTATGACTTGCGCCTGGAACTCGCGGGTGTTTTCAAATCCTGGGCGCTGACTCGCGGCCCATCGGTTGATCCTGCGGAAAAACGCCTCGCGGTTGAAGTCGAAGATCACCCGCTCGATTACGGGGACTTTGAGGGCACGATTCCCCAGGGAGAATACGGCGGCGGCAGCGTGCAATTATGGGATCGTGGCTTCTGGAGTCCCGAGGGCGATAAACCGGCGGAAGCCGCATTACGAAGCGGGGACTTGAAATTCACGCTCGATGGCGAGCGGCTGCACGGCAGCTGGGTATTGGTGCGCATGCGCACTGACCGATATGGGGGCAAGCGGACCAACTGGCTGCTGATCAAACACAAGGATTCCAGCGCGAAGCCCGGCGATGCCGATTCCCTGCTGGCCGAAGATCGTTCCGTGGCCTCCGGCCGTACGCTGCAACAGATCGCCGCCGGTATCGAGAATTCCCCCAAGCCCCAGAGGGTCAAGCAGGTGCCTGCCTTCATTGAACCGCAGCTCTGCAAGCTCGTGGATGCGCCGCCCGCGCAAGCCGGGTGGGCACATGAGGTAAAGCTTGACGGCTACCGCGCGCAGCTGCGAGTCCAGGCCGGCGACGCCGTGGTTCGCACGCGCACGGGACTTGACTGGACCGAGCGATTCGCCGCCATCGCGAAAGCGGCCAAGCGGCTGCCGAATTGCATCATGGACGGAGAAGTGGTGGCGCTCGATCAGCGCGGCCTGCCGAGCTTTTCAGCCCTGCAAAGTGCCCTGGCCGAGGAGCGATCGGAGAGCCTCATTTTCTACGCCTTCGATCTCTTGTTCGAGGGACGGGAGGACCTGCGCAAGCTGCCGTTGGCTGAGCGCAAGTCGCGCCTTGAAAACTTGCTGAGCGGAAAGCGCCGCAGCGATCGGCTGCGCTTTGTCGCTCATCTGACCTCGAGCGCTGCAGACGTGTTTGAATCGGCGCGTCACATGGGACTGGAAGGAATTGTGTCGAAGCGGCTCGACGCGGCGTACCGCTCGGGTCGATCCGGCAGCTGGACGAAAGCCAAGTGCCGCGCGGCCCAGGAGATCGTGATCTGCGGTTGGACTTCCGAGAAAGGAGTCGTCCGATCCCTGTTGGCCGGGGTATATCGCGGCGGACATTTGGTGTACGTTGGCCGTGTGGGGACCGGATTCGGGCACCGAGTTGCCAAGGATTTATCGCCGCGTCTGGAATTGCTGACACGCGAGGTAAGTCCTTTCGGCAGGGGCCATGGGCCGCCCAAAGAACCCACGGTGCGGTGGCTGGATCCTCGGCTGGTGGCGGAGATCGAATTCGCCGGCTGGACCGAGTCGGGAATGATTCGCGAAGCGGCGTTCAAAGGGCTGCGCGAGGATAAGCCGGCCCGCAGCGTGGTCGCCGAGCGCGCGGCGCCCGCACCGGTTCCGATCACACCGCGAGGAGCCGTCAAATTGCGCAGCAAGACCCTTCCCACCCCAAAGCGCCACGCCAGCGCCGGGAAAAATCCGAGCGCGACGCGCTCCACGGGGTCGATCAGCGTCATGGGCGTTTCGATTTCCAAACCGGATAAGGCGTACTGGCCGGATGCCGGAGACGGTGTCCCGGTGAGCAAGCTTGAACTGGCGCAGTACTACGAGAAAGTGGGTTCGTGGATGCTGCCCCACTTGGCCGGCCGACCCGTTTCATTGGTGCGAGTGCCGGAAGGTTTCGGCGGCGAGCAATTCTTTCAGCGTCACGCGATGCCAGGGATGTCGAATCTGCTTACCGCCGTGCGGGTGAAGGGCGATAAGGCCCCCTATGTGCAGATCGATCGGATCGAGGCATTGGCGGCTGTCACGCAAATCGGCACACTGGAAATTCATCCCTGGAATTGCGCGCCCGGCGATCCGGAGGTCGCCGGACGCCTGGTGTTTGATTTGGACCCCGCGCCGGACGTCCCATTCGACGCGGTGATCGGCGCCGCACTTGAAATCCGCGAGCGCCTGACAGCGGTGGGTCTGGAAGCATTTTGCAAAACCACCGGCGGCAAGGGGCTGCATGTCGTGACTCCGCTTACTGCAGGCAGAGGCGCCATCGAGTGGCCCGTCGCGAAGAATTTCGCGCACATCCTGTGCGCGCAGATGGCCGCCGACAGTCCGACGAAGTACCTGGACACCATGTCAAAGACCAAGCGCGTCGGCAAAATATTCCTGGACTATCTGCGCAACGACAAGACCGCAACCGCCATTGCGGTGCTATCGTCGCGTGCCCGAGCCGGCGCGACGGTCTCGATGCCGGTTCAATGGAAAGAGGTGCGCAAGGGATTGGATCCGAAACGATTCACGGTGAGAAGCGCCCCAGCGCTATTGCAAAAATCAAACCCCTGGCGCGAGTATGACCAGTCTGCGCGCTCCTTATCGGCTGCTATTCGTAGGATCACCCAAGCGGTAAAACCGAAGCGGCGGCCGGTAAAGACGAGCGGGTTCCGATGATCCCGCTACCGCAGCGTACCTGGCGCGCGCGCCTTGCGCGCGAGCTCAGCGGGTGGATGCTCGTCAAACTCGGCCTGCTGAGCGTGCTTTGGGCGCTGTTTTTTTCAAGCTCGCACCAATGCCGGATCGATGCACCGACGGCGGCCAGCCGCTTCGGCGTCGGCAACCATTCGAAAACCCCGGCAGGAGATCGCTGTGATTGACTTCGATGTGGTAACGCTGTCGCGGGCGCAGTTCGCCTTGACGGCGCTCTACCATTTTCTGTTCGTACCACTGACCCTGGGTCTGTCGATGATCCTGGTCATCATGGAATCGGTCTACGTGATGACCGGGAAGGAGATTTGGAAACGAATGACCCGTTTCTGGGGCGTGCTCTTTGGCATCAACTTCGCGATGGGCGTGGCGACAGGCATTACCATGGAGTTCCAGTTCGGCACCAACTGGGCGTATTACTCGCACTATGTAGGGGATGTCTTTGGCGCACCGCTCGCCATCGAAGGCCTGATGGCGTTTTTCCTCGAATCCAGCTTCGTCGGCCTGTTCTTCTTCGGCTGGGAGCGCTTGTCCAAGGTCGGCCACTTGATCGTTACCGCCCTGGTGGCGCTGGGTTCGAGTCTCTCGGCGCTATGGATCCTCATTGCCAACGCGTGGATGCAAAATCCCATCGGCGCTGAATTCAATGATGAGACCATGCGCATGGAGTTGGTGTCATTTAGCAAGGTACTGCTCAATCCTGTGGCGCAGGCAAAATTCGTGCATACCGTGGCGGCAGGCTACGTCGTCGGTTCTGTCTTCGTGCTTGCCGTCAGCGCTTGGTATCTTCTGAAAGGGCGCAATGTCGATATCGCCCGCCGCTCCATGGCGGTGGCGGCCAGCTTTGGTCTGGCCTGTTCACTCTCAGTGGTCGTGCTGGGAGACCAATCCGGCTACGAAGCCAGCGAGAATCAGAAGATGAAGGTCGCGGCCATCGAGGCGGCATGGCACACGGCGCCGGCGCCGGCCAGCTTCACGATTTTCGGCATTCCTGACGTGGGCGCGCGAAAGACCTACGCGGCACTCGAGGTGCCATGGCTGCTGGGAATCATCGCCACACGCTCAGTCAATGAGCCGGTGCCGGGCATTTTTGAGCTGGTCGAGCGGGCGAAGCAGCGAGTCAGAAGCGGAATGCAGGCGCACGCGGCGCTCCAGGTGCTGCGTGCCGATCATGTCAATGAGCATGCCCGAATGGAGTTTGCCGCGCACCGCGCGGACTTGGGCTACGGTTTGTTGTTGCTGCGCTATACGAATAATCCCGCGACGGCGACGCCGGAGCAGATTGAACGCGCGGCCTGGTCAACAGTCCCCAATGTGCCGGTATTGTTTTGGAGCTTTCGGTTCATGGTTGCCTTCGGGCTGTTTCTGATCGCGCTGTTTGCGACCGCCTTCTACTTAGCATCGCGTCATCGATTTCAGGAGAATCGATGGTTTCTTAAGGTTGCGCTGTACAGTTTGCCCGTCCCCTGGCTGGCCGCGGAACTCGGCTGGATTGTGGCGGAGTACGGCCGTCAACCTTGGGCCATCGACGGATTGCTGCCGACCTTTCTGGGCATATCGACCCGGCCGGCGTCCAATGTATGGATGTCGCTGATCGGATTTGTCATTTTTTACACCAGCTTGGCGGCCGTCGATGTGTACCTCATGGTGCGCATGATCCGTCAGGGCCCGGATGGACTGGGCTATTGGCCGGCAGCAAAACCACCTGCCGCCGCGCCCGTTGTGCCCGGCTCGGCCTGAGGGTGTCCCATGCTCAACTATGAAACGCTGCGTGTGCTTTGGTGGCTCATCCTGGGAGTGCTGCTCATTGGTTTTGCGGTCACCGATGGATTCGACCTCGGGGTGTGTGCCATTTTTCGCTTTGTCGGCCGCGACGAAGCGGAGCGCCGCGCGCTCTTGGAGTCGGTGGAACCGGTGTGGGAAGGTAACCAGGTGTGGTTCGTGCTAGGCGGCGGGGCAGCCTTCGCCGCGTGGCCGTTGCTGTACGCGGCTTCCTTCTCATCGCTCTATATGGCCATGTTCTTGGTGCTGATCGGCCTCATCTTGAGGCCTGTCGGCTTCGCCTTTCGAGGCAAACTCACCGAGCCTGCGTGGCGCAATGCCTGCGATTGGGCGCTGTTCGCGAGCGGCGGGGGACCGGCATTACTTTTCGGGGTCGCGTTCGGAAATCTGCTGCTGGGGCTGCCATTTCATTTCGACTTGATGATGCGTCCCGTCTATACCGCTGGTTTTTTCGATCTGCTGCATCCTTACGCGCTGCTGTGCGGGTTGGTGAGTCTGTCGATGCTCATCATGCACGGCGCCGTCTATGGAGCATTCAAGGTGGCCGGCGACTTGGGTCAGCGGTTGGCGAGAATCGGCAGGGCGGCCGCACTCACCTTCGTCGCGCTGTTCGTGATCGCGGGGGTTTGGACTTACGCGCTGAACGGCATGAGAATTATTTCTCTGGTCAACGCCGCCGGCCCGTCGAATCCGCTGCTCAAGGTGGTCGCCGTTGCCCCGGGAGGCTGGTTTGACAACTACAGGCAGCATATCGCGCTGTGGCTCGTGCCCGCGGCGGCTGTGGCGGGAGCGTTGGCGACAAATCTGCTGCTGCGTGCGCATCGACCTGGCGCTGCACTGCTCTGCAGCGGCATCACGCAAGCGGCGAGCATACTGACCGCGGCCGTTGCGCTGTTTCCATTCTTGATGCCCTCGTCGACCGATCCTAATGCCAGTCTGACGATCTGGGACGCATCCAGCAGCGCCAAGACACTGTTCATCATGCTCATTGTTGTTATTGTGCTATTGCCGGTCGTGCTTGCGTATACGACCTGGGTCTATCGCGTGCTGCGCGGCCAAATCACTCTCGAGGCAGTACGTCGGCACGTCGGCCATTATTAGAACCGGAAGGACTTCGCAATGTGGTATTTCAGTTGGATACTCGGACTGGGCTTCGCATTGGCGTTCGGCGTGCTGAACGCGATGTGGTATGAGTTCGGCGAGCAAAAATAGAAACCGCGTGGCGAAAAGCCGTGAGTATCCATTGGCCGATCCGCAGACACTCAGCCGGCGCGATCTCACCGACAAGAATCGCCGCTTTTACGATTTACTGTGGTCGGGCTCGCGCCTGGTCGAGCCTGAACGGTTCAATACCTGGCCGCTGGTGCAATCGCTGCTGCCGGCGTGCACTCGACGGCTCGAGATCGGGCCCGGTTTGCGGCCGCGGCTGCCGATCGACGGTACACAATTCGTAGACATCAGCACATCGGCGCTGCAGAGACTTCGCGGCCGCGGGGCCCAGGCCATACTAGGCCAGGTGACGCGGCTGCCGTTTGCGGGCGGGACATTCGATCTTGTCTGCGCCCTCGACATCATCGAGCACGTTGACAACGATGAGGATGCCTTGTCCGAGGTGTCGCGGGTGGCAAGATCAGGCGGCACCGTGATCGTTTCAATGCCGCTGCATCCCGCACGGTGGACTCGCTTCGATGAGTTGGTGGGCCATAAACGACGCTACGAGCCCGCTGAGCTGCTGGCAAAATTGGCGCGCCACCACCTATGGATCGAGCGCAGTGCGGTATTCGGCATGCAGCCGCGCTCGTCGCGATTGGTCGACCTGGGCATGTGGTGGCTTCTGAATCATCGGGAGTGGGCGATGTGGTGGTACAACCGTGCATTCACGCTCATCGGATTGCGGTTCCAGAATGAGTTGCGGCTCGCCGGGGGAATGATTGCGGCGGACAGCGTTGATGAAGTCTTGTTGGTGTGCCGGAAAGATGCGACAGCGCGTACGCACGGTGGCCGATGAGATGGCCGGCGCGGGAGCGGGGGTCTATGGCGGTAATTCACCGATATCAATAACAGAAAATACAATATGTTACAGGATAATCAGAGAAGTTAAATGATGCCGGATAACGCCTGTCGGCAACGCGCATGAGCGATAAAACCTCCGCCCCTATTGAGATGACGATTGCGCTGCCCCTGGACGTTATCGCCGGCAAGCTGGTGAGAATCGAGGAGGAACTGCGGCATCTTTCGCGGCGGACACCCAGCTTCGAGCGCGAGCGCGAACAGGGGTCACTGGCCAAGTTGATCGCAGCACGACTCGGCGGCATTCGCGCTAGCCTGGATTCCATCAGGACACTCTTATCCGTCCTGGAAGACGATGCTGATCCTGTGCTGAGCGATGCCCGTGACGATGTTGCCCATCCGCAGACCCCGCATCGCAAGCGTTACCCCGAATTGGACGACTAGCGCGACCTCAGCGCCGCCATGCACGTGCCTGATTTTCGTTTGTTTCTGGTTGGGCTGATGGCTGCATCGGCGGTGCATGCCTTGGGCTCTGACACGCCGGAAGACGCGGTGCGAACGCTCGAGCAGGCATACCTTCAAAAGAATGCCGATGCGGCGGTTGCGGCGTTGGATTTCCTCGAGGAGGGAAGGCAGATGCTTCAAGAAACCAATCCGCTGATGGCGGATGATCCCGACGCGGTTAAACAAGCCGCCACACTCCTGGAGCAATCATTTCGAAGCGACCTGCGCACACAAGGGTTCCCCGATTACGGAAGGCTGAAATGCGTGTTTGTGGGAAAAGCCGCAATCTCTCCGGATATCATCAAACTGACTGAGCACTGCGTGGCGCCGGAGGGCGGTCAATGGAATCAGGATGTGCTCGTCATGAGGCGAGATAATCGCTGGCGCGTGGTGCTGGCGCCGCCCGTATTCTAGTGGGAGGCAAGCGCAGCCCCGCGCGCCTGCCACCGAGGGCAGCCCATAGTTTCAAGCACTTAGCCCTCCATTAGGCTGCCGGGCAGGGAAGCAAAAGAGCCCCTCGCTGCGAAAAGTCGCTTATAGTTGCGTACCAAAAAACAACGGGAGCCGCCGTATCATGCGTGGCCTCAGCGGATTGATCGTTTGCGGACTATGGCTCTTGTTACCCGGCGGGAGCGAAGCGCGCACTGCCACGGTACGCGATCTCCTGCAAACCGTTCGCTTGTCGGATCCGCACTTTTCACCGGATGGTAATACCGTTGCGCTGGTGGAAACGCGGGCGAATGTCGACTTGGATGAGTTCGAGTCGGAAATCGTTTTGGTCGACATCGCGAGCCGGCAAGTCCGCCCGCTGACCCGTGCGAGGCATCACGCCGCCTCACCGCGCTGGTCTCCCGCCGGGGACAGAATCGGTTTTCTCGCGCCCGACGCCGACAAGGTGATGCAGTTGTACGTCATGCCGATGGCCGGCGGGGATGCGCTTCAACTCACCAAGGGCAAGGAGGGCGTCGATCAGTTCTCCTGGAGCCCCGATGGGGCGAGCATCGCGTACGCGATGACGGACGCCAAACCCGAATCGAAAGGGGAAGAGAAGTTTCGCACCGCGTTCCGGGTGGGCAATGATGATTTTACCCTCACCGAAGCCGTCCGTCCGGTTCACCTGTGGCTTGTCTCGGCGCAGGGCGGTGAGTCGAAGCGCTTGACCAGCGGAGTGTGGTCGCTTCCCTCGAGCCTGCCGCCGGGACCGCCTTCTTCGCCGATCGCGTGGTCTAAGGACGGCAGGTCGATCCTATTCGTTCGGCAGGAGACGCCCTCGACCGGGGATCAGTTCCTCGCCCGCATTCAAGTGCTCGACGTCGCCAGCGGCCAAATCCGCTCGCTCACCGGCGAGACTCTACTGGAAGGCTATCCAGTGCTCTCACCGGACGGTTCCCGTGTTGCCTACTGGCGCAATCGCGATGCGCGTCCCTGGAACTATCAAGATGTTTGGCTGGCGCCCTTCGCGGGCGGCGCAGGCCGCGATATCAGCGCGGCGCTCGACAAGAACGTGTTCGCGACGCTGTGGGCGCCGAGTGGGAACTGGCTGCTGGTCGGCGGCAACGTCGACACGACTGTGGGATTGTGGCGTCTAAAGCCGGATGGCACGGCTACCGCGTTGAATCTGCAGGGCGTCATGCCGAGTAACGGCTACTGGATCGACGCGGATATCGATCGGTCCGATCAAGTAGCGTTCATCGGACAGACAAAGACCGATCCTTACGAACTCTATATTATCGGCGCGGAGCATGGCAGCGCCGCGGCGGTGACGCGAGAGAATGCCTCTCTGGATGAGTTGAGGCTGGCTCGCAGCGAAACAGTGACCTGGACGGGTCCGGCCGGCCGAACGCTCGATGGCGTGATCACCTATCCTGCCGACTACCAACAGGGCAGGCGCTATCCGTTGGTGCTCTACGTTCATGGCGGTCCGAACTCCTCATCGAAAGAGAAATTTAATCTCATGCCCCAGGTATTGGCGTCCCACAATTGGCTGGTCTTCGAACCGAATTACCGCGGCAGCGACAATATGGGCAACGCGTTCTACGCCGCCATCTACAAGGATGCAGGACAGGGGCCCGGAGAGGACGTCATGTCCGGCGTTGATTTCCTGAAAAGCCGCGGCCTGATCGACCCTACTCGGATGGCAGTGACCGGTTGGTCTTACGGGGGATTCATGACGACCTGGCTGGCCGGTCACTATCCCGTGTGGAAGGCCGCAGTGGCAGGCGCGCCCGTAACGGATTGGGTGCAGATGTATGATCTGTCCGATGGCAACGTCAGCCAGGCCGCGTCCACGGGCGCCTCACCGTACGTTGGCGACGGCATGGCGCAGAACCGACGCCAATCGCCGGCAAGCATGGCCAACAAGATCACCGCACCCATGCTCATCATGTGCAACACGGGCGATTTTCGCGTACCCATTACACAATCATTCGGACTGTACCGCGCTCTCACGGACAATCACGTCAAAACCGAATTCTATGCGATCCCTGCGAAGGGGCATTTCCCGGGTGATCCCATTCGCCAAATGGATGTCTACCAGCGTTGGGTGGATTGGCTGGTGCCCTATCTTCAGTGATTCGATCGGAGGCTCCTCGATGATCGTCAACCGTTTGCTGCTCGCCATTCTTCTCGTGATCGCTCCGCTGGTGGCGACCCGCGCCGCGCTGCCCCGATTTCCACAGCCCTTCGGCGATAGGATCGTGTTCGTCGCAAACGGCAATGTGTGGTCGGTACCGAAACACGGCGGCACGGCCGAGCGGCTGACGAGCGCGCCTGGCCAGGACATGTTCCCGCGGGTGTCGCCAGACGGTAAGTGGATCGCGTACACGGAGGCGGGCAGGGCAGGCACGGATATCTGGGTGATTCCCGCGGCCGGAGGGGCCGCACGGCGCCTTACATTCCACCCAGCAACGGAAGCGGGCACGGGCGGGCGCCATGGACCGGACAACATGGTGGTTACCTGGACGCCGGATTCTCAGCGCGTCGTCTATATCTCCAAGCGCGAGCAGTGGAACAGCTGGATCGAGAATTTATACGAAGTGCCCGTCGCGGGCGGACTATCGACGCGTCTAGACCTCGATAGCGCGGTCGGTTTGGCAACTTTTGGTCCCGACGGGCACAGCATCGTTTACAACCGTATTTTTCGAAACTTCCGAACCTGGAAGCGCTACAACGGCGGCCTCGCACAGCAGTTGTTCACGTACGATTTCAACACCCATGCGCTGAAGCAATTGACCAACTGGTCGGGCACCAACACCTCGCCCATGTGGTACGGCAACCGAATCTATTATCTCTCCGATCAAGACGCGCACCGCCGAGCCAATATTTGGGTGCTGGATACGGACACCAATCAGTCGCGGGAGATTACCCACTTCACCGATTACGATATCGATTTTCCGGCGTTGGGCAGCGACGCCATCGCATTCCAGCAGGGCGGCAAGCTCTATCGACTGGACTTGCCGGGCGAGCATCTGGAGGCGGTAACCGTCAACATACCGGATGACGGCCTGCGCACCCGCCCGCACGTGGCCGACGTCAAGAGCGAAATTCGCGCACTCGATCCGGCGGGGCAGGTCGATTACGCCCTGGCGCCGAACGGCAAGCGAACGCTGTTTTCGGCACGCGGCGATATCTTCAGTGTCCCCACCGAGAATGGCGCCACGCGTAATCTGACCAGCACCCAGGGCGTGGACGAAGACCATCCGGCCTGGTCGCCGGACGGCCGAACCATCGCGTATACCACCGATGCCGGCGGCTCACAGCAGATCGCTCTGCGACCGGCGGAAGGCGGCACGGAAAAGATCCTGACCTCTTTTGCGGAGGGCTATTTTTACGGGCCGATATTCTCCCCGGATGGGAAGACGCTCGCTTTTTCGGATGGCTCGCACCGACTCTGGGTCGTCGGGACCGATGGCGGAAAGCCTAAACAGGTGGCGCAGGACAAGCTCACTGAAATCCATGATCAGGCGTTCTCGCCGGATGGACGCTGGCTTGCATTCAGCCTCTCCGCGACGGGCCGCAGGCGCGACCTCGTTCTTTATGAATTGGCGACGGATAAGTTGACCCGCGTCGGCGACGGCAGCGAAGTCGATTCAAGTCCCGCCTGGTCGCCCGATGGCAAGTATCTCTACTTTACGTCGAGCCGCCACGAGAATCCCGTGGGATCGGACATCGAGTTTGACTTCGCGATTGTGAAGTCGGGGGGAATCTACGTGCTGCCTCTGGCGCGGGATACCGCCTCGCCCGTCGCGCCAAAATCCGACGAAGGCAGCGGCGGCTCCCACGATACTCAGGGGGCGCGAGCGGATAACGCCAAGAAGCCCGCCGATCCACCCCAGCCGGTCGGGCCAATCAAGCCGATTCGGATCGACCTGGACGGCCTGATGGCGCGCGCGGTCGCGCTGCCGATCGATGCGGCGAATATCGGTCAGTTCGACGTGCGCGAAGATCGCATTTTCTATCTGACGCAGCCGCTCGGACTCATCGAGGGCACGCTCAATGGAGAAAAGACGGCGCTGCGCTTCTACGATCTGAAGGCGCGCAAATCCTCGTTGGTTACCGAGGATGTGGACAGCTATTCACTGTCGCTGGATGGTCTGCGCGTGTTGATCAGGCACGATAAAGACTACACGGTGCTCGCAACCAAGGCTGATGCCGTCAAGGACGAGGAGACCAAGAAGGCGCTGAAGCTCGATTATTTGCGCGAACAAGTCGATCCGACTCTGGAATGGGCGGAAATGTTCGACAATGCCTGGAGGCTCGAGCGCGACCTGTTCTACTCGCCATTGATGAACGGCGCGGACTGGAAGGGCGCGCACGACAGCTACCGTAAGCTGTTGCCGCTCGCCGGTTCCCGGGAGGACCTCAATTACTTGATCGGGCAAATGCTGGGTGAAATCAGCAATTCTCACACCTATGTGGGCGGCGGCGACGATGGCGATACCACGCCGGCGACGCACAGCGCTCTACTGGGCGTAGATTGGGCGCTGGACGCGGCCTCGGGCCGCTATCGCTTCGCCACGATCTATCCTGGTGACAACACGAGAGCCGATTATCGCAGTCCGCTGGCGCAGCCCGGCCTCAACGTGAAGGCGGGAAATTATCTGCTGGCGGTCAACGGCGCCGAGTTGAAGGCGCCAACCGATCCGGACAGCCTGCTGCTGCTGGCAGATGCCGACACCACCGTGGAGCTAACGATTGCGGACACTCCCGCCGGCGCGACTCGGCACATCGTCGTGAGGCCGGTTGACAAGGAACTCAGTCTGAGGGAATCGGCGCAGATTGCGCACAATCGCGCGCTGGTCGACAAGCTATCCGCAGGCCGCGTCGGCTATGTGTACATGTCCGACATGGAGCAGTTGGGGCTGCAGCAATTCGTGCGCCAATTCTATGCCCAGCTCGGCAAGCAAGCGATGATCCTGGATGATCGTTGGAACGGCGGCGGATTCATCGCGCCATTTGCGCTCGAGCGCCTGCGGCGCATGCTGGTGACCCTCGACACCAACCGAGAGGCGGCGATCGCGACCGAGCCGCTGGATGTCTTGAACGGCCCCAAGGTGGCGCTGCTCAATCATTGGTCCGGATCCGACGGCGACATCTTTCCCTATCTGTTCCGACTCTACGGTCTCGGCAAGTTGGTCGGCACGCGCTCCTGGGGCGGAGTTCGCGGAATACGCGGCAACTGGCAGCTGATGGATGGCGGATACATCACCATTCCCGAGGACGCGCTCTACACGCTGGAGAGTCAGTGGGCGGTCGAGAACCATGGAGTGGACCCTGACCTCGACATCGAGAACCTGCCGGCCGATTTGCTGGCCGGCCACGATGCGCAGCTGGAAGCTGCAGTCGACTTGATGCTCAAGGCGATTGCCGGCAAGCCATCCGGTCTTCCCCAACCGCCGCCGCCGCTGCCGGCTTATCCGGCGAGTGGTATCGTGCCACCTCAGCCCTGACGTTGCGGAGACTTATTGATGACAAGCAAGGTGTGGTTCATTACGGGCACGTCCAAAGGCTTCGGCCGCGTTTGGGCCGAAGCGGCGCTGGCCCGCGGAGATCGGGTCGCCGCCACGGCGCGCAATGTGAGAACCGTGGAGCCCTTGGTCGAACGATACGGGAATCAGGTCGCGGCGCTTACGCTCGATGTCACCGACAAAACGGCGGTACATACAGCGATGGCGGATGCGCATGCGCGCTTTGGGCGCGTGGACGTCGTCATCAATAATGCCGGCTATGGCCTGTTCGGGACCATCGAAGAGGTCAGCGAGGTTCAGGCGCGCGCGCAAATGGAGACCAATTTATTCGGGGCGCTATGGGTCACTCAGGCGGCACTGCCCATCATGCGTGCTCAGAAGGCCGGCCACATTATTCAGGTTTCCTCAATAGGCGGCGTCAACGCATTCCCGACTGTCGGCTTGTACCATGCCTCCAAGTGGGGCCTTGAAGGGTTCAGCCAGTCGCTGGCTGCTGAGGTCAGGGAATTCGGCATCAAGGTCACCATTGTTGAACCGGGTGGCTATGCAACCGACTGGGGTGGAACGTCGGCGATACGTGCCACACCAATGCCCGTGTATGACGCCGCGCGTGCTTCCATCGCCGCGTTTCGCAGCACAGCGGTACGCGGCGACCCGGACGCAACGGGCGCCGCAATTCTCAAGATAGTGGATGCGAAGGATCCCCCCTTGCGCATCTTCTTCGGCTCGGGTGGTTTGCCGATGACGCGCATTGAATACGGCAAACGAATCGAAACCTGGGAAAAATGGAACGCTGTGTCGCTAGAAGCGCAAGGAGACTTGGCGACGAAGCAAGCTCGTTAGCTTGCGATCTTAAAGTCAGAGCGCATTGCTGCGCGCGATCCTTCCGAACACCGCGGCGCTCGGCTTCGCGGTGCGCTTGAAGGTGGTGCGGTCGACCGAGTAGAGCCCGTAGTGCGGCTTGAATCCGAATATCCATTCAAAGTTGTCGAGCAGCGACCAGTGTACGTAGCCTTTAACCGGCACGCCTTCATCGATCGCTTTCTTCAGCTCCGCGAGCGCGGTCGGGATGAACGCGGCTCGCAACCCATCGTCATCGGTCCCGACGCCGTGTTCGGTGACCAGAATCGGCAAGGCTGTCGCCTGGTGGGCATAGCGAACAGCCCCGGCCAGCGACGGTGCGTACACCTCACTGCCGCTCCAATTCAGCGCGGCGCCGGCAGGAGGCGGCAAACGGCCGGTGGAGTCGTAGCGGACACGCTCGTAGTTCTGCACGCCGAGAAAATCATCGCCCTTAACGGCCTCTAGCCAGGCGCCGTAGAGCTCCGCGCGAACCCGGTCCCGTACACTGTTCTCCCCGACCGCCTGATCGTCGAACATCGCGAGACTGACGCCGACCGGCAAATCGGGTCGGATCGACTTGATTGCCGAGCGGGCGGCCTTGTGGCCGGCGATCAACAGGGGCAGCATCAGGTCGATATCCTCGTCGTTGGCGGCATTCGCTGCGACGAAGTGCGGGGTGCCCGTAGCGCGCGCCGCGGCGGCGAGCATCGCACGCTGTCGTTCCAGGAGCGCGGCTGGCAGGCGCATGGCGCGTAACAGGCGCAGCAGATTCGGCTCGTTGAGCGTGGTCGCGTAGCCGATGCCGCCGGCGAGATGGCGCGCGGCGCGCTCGCAGTAAGCGGCGAACAGGCTCGGGGCCTGAGGATTCGTCCAGCCACCCCGTGCCGCGAACCAGCGCGGCGACGTAAAGTGATTGAAAGTGACAATGGGCACGAGCCCGCGTGCGCGGCAACCCTCGATCATCGCCTTGTAGTGATCGAGCATGGCAATCGAGACCTGGCCGGGCTCCGGTTCGATGCGCGCCCACTCCAGCGAGAAGCGGTAGCTGTTCAGGCCCATGTGTTTGACCAAATCAAGATCCAGGGGCCACAGCTCGAGGCTATTTACGGCATCGCCGGATGGTTCGGCGAACACGCTCGGGTCGAGATGCTCCAGCAGCCATAAATCGCTGGCGACATTGTTCCCTTCGACTTGATGCCCGGCCGTTGCCGCGCCCCATAGGAATGCAGGCGGAAACGAAGCGGAACCGGAATGACGCTGCGCTGCCAAGCTGCGAGTCGCGAGCAGCGCCGCGGTGGCGGTGAGGAGCGTGCGTCTGTTCATCATTGCCCATAAGTTAGCCTGCCGCCAAGGAATCGTGGCATCTATTTTCAGATACCAGCTTTCGGTTTGCCCGATCCCTCGCGCCCGCAGAGGCGAAAAAGGTCCTCGCGCAGGGTCCCGCGGTTGGACAAAAGCGCGTATGACGTTTAAGTTGGGCGCGATGACCAGCGGCTCCCTCGACAATTTGGCGGCACTGAGTTTCCGTGCCGCCGCACCTGGGGACGTCGCTGCCGCCGTGCCGCTGATCTACAGTTCAGGTCCGGCGGCTTTTGACTATGTCTTCAGCATCGGCGGTGCGCGGGGCGCACAGGAATTCCTGCGATTCGCGTACCTGAAGGGGGACGGCGAGTTCGGCTGGCGAAATCACCGCGTCGCAGAGATGGGCGGACAGGTTGCCGCCGCCGGCGCGGCGTTCGATGGCCGCGCCGTGCTGCGCTTTACGCTTGCCGGCGCGCTACAAATTCTTCGTTTCTATGGTCCATACCGTGCATGGGGCGTCATGCTGCGCGGCATTCGCACCGAGGGGGTCATCCGCCCGCCGCGAGCGGCGGAGTACTACCTGTGTCACATCGGCGTCAGGGAGGAATTGCGCGGGCGCGGGATAGGCGGGCGCTTTGTGCGCCATCTACTGGAGGGCCTCGAGGCGGGCCGACATCGCAGTGCGACGCTCGATGTGTCCGTCATGAACCCGCGCGCTCAGCTGCTTTACGAGAGACTTGGCTTCGTCGTGGATGCGCTGCGTTCCTCGACGCTCCATAGCCGGTACGGCCGGGTCGAGAATCATTACCGGATGAGCCGCCCCGTTGGCTGAAGGTTTCTGAGCAATTGGCGCGGGAGCCGGCAATTGTTTCGATCAGGCCCGGACCGTCGTTTCGATTTACCAAAGGTCTAATTGTGTGCGTGGGAGGGCGATGCGAGCCTGGCCGGAATAACCTGCTGATCGCCAATTCTGCGGCATCTGCACTGACCGGGGAGGATTTTCTTGAGTTCACCTGTAGCTGTCGGCCGCCTACTGTTCTCTGTTCCGCTGTGTGCCGCGGTGCTGATCGCCGCGGGAGTGCCGCTCAAGGCGGCCGCCACGGACGGACCGGCGATGTCGGGGCTGTTTGCGACCGCGGACGATGCGGTAACTGCGGCGACGAATCCGGCCGGCCTCACGCGGCTGCACGACGCGGAGTGGGTCGGCGCAGTCAGCGCCTTCTATTCCGCGTCTGACTTCACAACCACCGCGCAAAGCGTGGGCGGTTCCGTGTCGAATTCCAACAACGGTTCGCTGGCCATTCCCTCGCTGTATTACGCACGGCCCATCAACAGCGATGTCACCTTCGGGGTCTCCCTGACCGTTCCCTCGGGCTTGGGTTCCGACCCTGGCGATTCGACACCGGCCCGCTACTTGCTGGAAAAATGGAGCTTAGGCTATGTCAGCCTGACTCCGGCCGCCGGCTACCGCGTGAACGACAAGTTTTCGGTCGGTGCGGGACTGAATTTGAACTACGCGCTCTACGACTATCAGACCGCGGTATTCAATGGTCCCGGCCAGCCGGACGGCAAGATGGAACTGCGCGACGGATCCTTCGGAGTGGGGTATCAATTAGGCACACTCTACGAACTGTCGCCGTACACGCGTTTCGCTCTCACTTACACGAGTTCCACGACCTCCAGTTTCTCGAGCACGCCGGAGCTGACCGGCCTTACGCCGCAACGGGAAGCGCTGCTGCCCGCCGGCATACGAAGCACCCCGGTCACGATGGAGAGCGAATTTCCTCAGCGCGTGGGCGCCGGGGCGTGGCACCAGTTCGCCGACGGAATATCTGCGACTCTCGATGTGTTGTGGGTGAATTTCAACAAATTCGGTCTGTCGAATGTGACGCTTGGCAGCAATTCGATCGACGTCGAGAACAGTCGCTACAACAACATCTGGGGCGCGACGGCAGGAATGAATTGGCCGCTGAAGGAGAAGTGGACGCTGCGTCTCGGTGCTGCTTACGCGAGCTCGGGTGTCGATGCCGAGAACCGCACCTTCGCTCTGCGTCTCGATCGAATCTGGGGCGCCGGCGCAGGCGCGGAGTACCGCTGGCGCAACAATCGTGTAGTCGGCGTGAACCTTACCTATTACAGCCTGGGAGGAGCACCCGTCAGCACCACCATTCCATTGGTGGGGACGCTGTCCGGCGAGTACAGCACCAACTACGCCATCGGATTGGACCTGACGCTGCGCTGGATACGCTAGGCCAACCCAGCGCGGCGACTATGCGTGCTGTTTTTGGCTGGAGTTAATGCGCCGCAGATTTTCCGCCGCGCGCCAGAAATCCTGACTGATTTGGCGTAGCCGTTGTTTTTCTTGCTCGGTAACATCCAGGGGACCGTCCTTGGTCTCATGGATGAGGCGAATCACGCTGCCGGATTCGATGGCGCGAAGCTGCGCGTCGACTTCCTGTTTTCGCATTTCGAAATATTCGACGATGTTCACCATGCACCTCGTTAAATGGAAACCAGCATTTGCTGGAAGCAATGTTCGGCAAAAAAGTGCTCTTGCGGGCGAGGGGTCACGTTGAGCGCTAGGCGCGCTTGAGCATTTCCCCGCCGTGAATCGATCCGGTCTGCGATTGAGCTGTATCCAAGTCGCCTTTCCAGCAGGGTACGGTGCAGTGAAAGGTAGCGCCGCCGCCGGCCTGATTCTCCGACCACAGCCGTCCGCCGTGCGCGAGCAGAATCGAGCGACTCAGCGACAGTCCAAGTCCTAGACCTTGGGGTTTTGTGGTGTAGTAGGACTGGAAGATGGTTTCTTCGCCCCCCGGCGGGATTCCGTATCCGGTGTCCGCCACCGAAATCTGCACACTTTCCCCCACCCGCGCCGAGCGCAGGGTCAGCATGCGGCTATTCTTGGTCAACTGCGCCATGGCATCCTGCGCATTGAGAATCAAATTGATCAACACCTGCTGAAGTTGCACACGGTCGCCGCCGACAAAGGGAAGACTCTCAGTCAACTCGGTGACAACCTGCA
Organism: uncultured Gammaproteobacteria bacterium; assembly: GCA_963756845.1. Taxonomy (GTDB): domain Bacteria; phylum Pseudomonadota; class Gammaproteobacteria; order Steroidobacterales; family Steroidobacteraceae; genus Bog-1198. The sequence goes on from CAVWPD010000004.1 coordinate 506,781, forward strand.
CGCAGTGGCCCGCCAATTCGTGATGCATCAATATGAGCACGTCTCGAATCAAATGATTGGCTTCCAATGGCTGCGGTCGGAATTCCTCCTTTTTCATGAGCGCGCGCACCCGGTCGATGATGTCCGTCGCTCTGCGGTCTGCCGCGACGATATCGGTAAGAATTTCGCGAAATTCCTGCAAATCCCATTTGTCCTTGGCGAGAAACAGCTGCGCGGCCTGAGCGTTGCTCAAAATAGCTGCCAAAGGCTGCTTCAGCTCATGCGCGAGCGCCGTGGATAGTTCGCCGAGGCTCGCGGCCCTGAGCAGGTGCGCCGCCTCATTGCGATGCGTCTGGACTTCCAGCTCCGCCAGTTTGCGCCGAGTAATATCCAGGGAAACTCCCTGTAACCGAAGTGGTTGATGATCACTGCCCCTGTCGATGCGGCCTTGACAGGCAACCCATCGGACTTGACCATCCGGCAGCAACACGCGGTGTTCACTTTGGTAGTTGCCGTCTCCTTGATATGCGTTCTCTACAGCCCGGAGCGTGGATTCACGATCATTGGGATGCAGCCGCTGCAGGAAATCCCTCATGTACAGTGTTTCCGTACTCGAGAAGCCAAACAGCGCGCGCCACTGGCTGGAGGCCCAGAAGTCATCCCGAGCGAACTCCCGGATCCAAAACCCCATGTTCGCGGCGTCAACTGCCAGGCTCATCTGCTGATCTTTGGCCCTTAGGGCGCGGCCGAGTTGTACGGCGCGCATGGCATCACCGCTCACCTCATAGCCCATCGCGGTAACGATGCCCAGGAAGAACAAACTGGGTGTAAATGGCCAGCTTACATGTCCCCAGAAGATCAAAACAGCTTGGGCCGCGCCCGCCAAGACGAAGAACGCGATACTACCGCCGACAACCACGGCGAGGCGCCGGTCACCCCGGCGCCAAGCGGCGAGCGCGGCATCCACGACAAAAACCACGAGTGCCAGCAAGCTCAGTTGGCCGATAAGAACCCATGGATTTGGCCGGCCCGTCGCTATGGAGACCGTCTCGCCGAGGATAGAGAAGGGGTGAAGGCTGGTAATTTGTAGATAGTTAAGATTCTGTCCGGTCCTAAAGTTCAGGCATAACGATATCGTGCGAAGAGCGCAGATGCTCCAGAGCAGCCACAGGTGGCCCGCCCGAAAATACAGCCGCACGAATCCCACAGTCGCCAGAATGAGCACCCAGACTGATACTTGCGCCCACTGCAGCGCCGCGGCATATTGAGCCGCCGAATCCGCGTGCATCTCTGCCAAATCGCAACCGGCGAGGGTCGCCGCCGCCAAGGCAGCAACAGCGAACAGCAAATGCGCCCACGCATTCCGCTGCCGCCACCAGATGAACGCACACAGCAATGCCGTCGTCAGATATGCCGACGCCGTGGCGGAAAAAATGACGGTGATCCAACTTATGTGTGTCGCATGGGTCATGGTGCATCAGCCGGGCGCCGAGCGCGTGCAGAATCGTTTTGTCATTGGACTGTCCGGACAAATCGCCGGAAATAGCTATCTTTGTTCCACGTTGGGCGTTGCGGGTCATTGGCGACTTGTAGCGTCAGGCTGCGCATGACTTCCTCAAATCCCGCCGCCGCGGCGAGATCAACCGGTTGATTGGCATCGTCCGACGTTTCTATTTGGCCGACTCGTGCAAAGCGTTGATGAACGCAGTTCTGGCTGCGCTGTATTCCTTGCTGGTGGCGGCCGGCCATGCCGAATTGATGACAATGATCAATCGGTCGTCCTTAAACGTGGTGATCGATTGGCCAAAGATGCCCACCGCCTCGTAGCTCCCATTGTCACGGATCCACCAGAAATAGCCGTAGCCACCGCCGCCGTTGTCGATCTCCTTGGTTGTGGCCTGCGCCACCCACCAGGAAGGAACTATCTGTCGGCCCTGAATCTTGCCGCCATCCAAAATGAATTGTGCGACGCGTCCATAGTCGCGCAGGGTCATGGAAATACAGCAGCCGCCGCGCTCCTGCTTGCCCGATGCGTCCACCATCCACACCGCATCCTGTTCCATGCCGTAGGTGGCCCACAGTTTCTCGGAGAGATATTGCGAGAGTGGTTCGCCGACCGCCTTGGAGACCATGATGCCTACCATATCTGTCTCGCCCGTGTCGTAATGCCACTGGGTACCCGGCTCGGCGCCGCGCGGCAAATGGCGCATGTAACTGACCAAAGGGTCCATGCCCGGCTCGCTTCCGGTAAAGCCCGCCTGCGCCACGTCCGATTTGGGATCGGTGTAATCCTCATTCCACTTCACCCCCGAGCTCATCATCAGGAGCTGCTTCACCGTGACGCCGTCGTAGGCTGAGCCCTTAAGTTCGGGCACATAGTCAGTGACGAGGGCATCCGGCCCCTTGATCTTGCCGTCCTGAATGGCGGCACCAACCAGGGTTGAGGTCAGAGATTTGGCGACGGAGAACGAAGTCCAGCGATCATTGGGCGAGCGCCCGAGGCCATAGCGCTCCAATACGATCTTGCCGTCCTTCAATACGAGGATTCCAGAGGTCCGGTTCGCGTTCATATAGTCGGCGACCGTCCATTGGCGGCCGGCATAGTCCCAAGTCGGCGACAGTTGCCGGGAGGCCATAGGCAAGGCGTGCACCTTCGCGCCGTGCTTGACAGTGGCGACCTTGTAGATCTTTTCGATGTTGCGATATCCCGTGCTCTGCTGTTCGGGCGTCCAGAACAAGAGGCTGGGGGTATCGGATTTCAGCGCCACCTGCGCAAAACTGGGAACGGAGAATAGTAGCATGCAAAACGCGAGTGCGACTCTTGAGATTTCCATGGTGGTAGTGCCAGCGTGCGATAGAAGCCCTCGAGTATAGAGAAAACTGCGCACGCCTTGAAATCTTTGCTGGCGTCGCAGGTAGCCGCGTAACATTTCGGGCTACGGCGATGTAATCCAAGGAGACAGCGTGGCACAGAGAACCTGGAATGCAGTTGATTTATATTTTGACGCGGAGCTTAGCGCGGCAGACCCGGTGCTCGACGCGGCGGTTGAGGCGAGTGCCGCGGCAGGGCTACCCGCGATTCAGGTGTCACAGGCGCAGGGAAAACTCCTGTACCTGCTCGCCTTGGCCCAAGGGTCCCGGCGGATATTGGAAGTGGGCACGCTGGGCGGCTACAGCGCGCTATGGCTCGCACGGGCACTGCCTCAAGACGGGCGACTGGTGACGCTCGAGGTCAATCCCCGCCATGCGGAGGTTGCGCGCCGCAACTTCGTGACGGCCAACGTAGCAGACCGCATTGAGCTCCATGTCGGGCCGGCTCTTGCGACCTTGACCCGACTGCGGGGGCAGGGGGTTGCGCCGTTCGATCTCGTCTTTATTGATGCGGATAAGGCGAACAACTTGGGCTATGTGCAGGCAGCTTTGGAGCTGTCGCGGGTGGGAACCTTGATCATGGTCGATAACGTCGTTCGTGAAGGCTCGGTCGTGTCGGCGAATCATGATGAGGCGGTGCAGGGCGTGCGAAACATGACGGCGTGGATCGGAACGGAGTCGCGGCTCGCGGCGACCGTGATTCAAACGGTCGGAAGCAAGGGATATGATGGATTTTTGCTGGCGCGGGTGCAGAGGCTTTGAACAGACGCATAGCCCGACCATAGCGCCGCGCACCCCGCCGGCTTCGCGACGAACTCCCATACTGTTGCCCGTCGGCTACACTGCGGGCTGGCCATCACGTAGGTTCCTTATGAATCGCGCACTCCGTCTGATCCTTGTTGCATGTCTCGCATCATTCGCGCTAGACGCCATCGCGGATCCCGCCGAACTTCGGTCTCTCGCGCATGAGTACTACCTCTGGCGTGACGCGGCATATCCGGTGGCCAGCAGCAGTAACGGCGAGCATCGCTTTGACTCGCGTCTCACCGACTTTCGCATGGCTGCCGTGCTTGATCGGCGGCGCCACATCGCGGAACTTCTGGCGCAAGTGCGGGCCATGCCCGATGCCGGCTGGGCCAAAGATGATCGTGTCGATCGGCTGCTGTTCCAGGCGCAACTGGCGGGCGCCGATTTCTTCGATCGCGAACGAAACCCGCAGGCTTCGGATCCCCAGCTGTATGTTGATGAATGTACCAATGGCATTTTCAGCCTGCTGCAAAAGGAATACGCCCCCACCCGTACTCGCGCCTTGGCGGCCACGGCACGTCTGAAGCAAATGCCCGTGCTGCTCATGACGGCACGCGACAATCTCACCCAGCCGGTCAAGCTGTACGCCTCCCTCGCGATCGACGCGGCACGTGGGGGTGATGAGCTTTATACGGTGAGTCTCATGACCTTGGCAGATAAGCTCTCCCCTAGGGAGCTGCAAAATCTAGTGCAGGCACGCGACGGCGCCGTGAAGGCGCTGCACGAGTATGCCGATTGGCTGAGCGCCAAAGCGCCGCAAATGCCAGATTGGCAGCCGATGGGCGAGGCCAGATATAACTACTTGCTGAAATCGGTACTGCTCTTGCCCCTGGACGCGCATGACCTCGCTTTTTTGGGCGAGGTGGAACTCGTGCGCTACCGTGCGCTCGAGGCGATGCTCAAGGACCCCGGCCTTGCCTCGCCGGATCCCGCGAGGGCAGCACATATCCCCAAGGATCAGGCCGAATTTCTGGCCGCCTACCAGGCGCGGCTGGATGACATCGTGAGCTTCCTCAAAAATAACCACTTGGTTACATTGCCGCCCTACTTGGGCTCCTTTCAGATTCGTCAGCTACCGGAAGCTTTCAAACCCACTGCACCGGGCGGCTTCATGAACCCGCCCGGTCTGTATGACAAGGACCCCACGGGGTTCTATTACATCCCCACCTACAATCCGAAAAGCGGCAACTTCTATATTCGCGCCGCCATCGAGGACCCGCGGCCCATCCTGGGGCACGAAGGCATACCCGGACATTTTCTGCAGCTCTCCATCGCCAATCATCTCACCGATGAGATCAGGCGCCAGCACGGGGATACCGTGTTTGTGGAAGGATGGGCGTTGTATGGAGAGGAGATGCTGATGCGCGAGGGCTTATACCCTCCCGACTCCGCCTCGCAAGGTCAGGTGCTTCGGCTGAGCCGGTATCGATCCGCGCGCATTGGCGTGGATGTCAATCTGCAAACCGGGCGCTGGAGCTTCGAGCAGGCCGTTAAGTATTTCATGGAAGCCGGTGGTCTCGATCGCGAGGCGGCCGAAGGCGAGGCGGCAGGCGCCGCATCGAACCCATCACAGAAGATCTCCTATATCACCGGCAAGTGGCAAATCATGCGCCTGCTTGGACGCTATCGCGACCGAGAGGGAGCGAATTTCAGACTCGGTGCTTTTCACGATCAACTCATCAGCTATGGCTCGCTTCCCGTTTCGGTGATCGAATGGCTGATGTTCGACGATGACAGGCAAGTGCAGGCGGCGCTTCACTGACGGTCTCACCTGGATTGTGGGCAATGAAAACGAGCTGAATTGAACGTGCGCCCAATGACATTGATCAAGCGTTCGCTGCTCTGGGCTCTTCCGGCGACGCCGAATGAGCGTGGCGTGGCTTGGTGGGCGGCCGCATACTTCTTCATGTTGCTCGCGGGCTACTACGTTCTGCGCCCATTGCGAGATCAGATGGGCATCGCGGGCGGCGTTAAGACCTTGCCGTGGATGTTCATGGCGACTTTCTTATCGCTGTTGATTATGCAGCCGGCGTACGGGGCGCTAGTGAAGAAACTGCCGCGGCGGCTCTTCATTGCCATCGTGTACCAGTTTTTCGTTGCTAACCTGGCGCTCTTCTGGCTACTGCTGCACTTCGAGGTGTCCACCGTATGGGTGGCCCGCGTGTTCTTCGTTTGGGTCAGCGTCTTCAATCTGTTCGTGGTGGCAGTGTTCTGGTCGCTGATGGCCGATCTGTTTACCAGCCAACAGGGTAAGCGGCTGTTCGGTTTTATCGGCGCGGGCGGTACCGCCGGCGCGCTGCTGGGGCCTGCCATCACGGTGGGGCTGTCAGTGCCCCTCGGGCCCACCAACCTGCTGCTGGTCGCCGTGGTGTTTCTGGAATTGGCACTGTTCTGCGTGTCGCGCCTGGAGCGCTCGAGCGGTTCAGGGCAGGGCGAATTTCGGGCGGCGCAGCCCATCGGCGGCAGCATATTTTCGGGGTTCCTCGCGTTGACGCGCTCTCGCTACCTTCTTGGCACGGCACTCTGGGTCAGTCTGATGTCCTTTGGCGCCACCATGCTCTACCTCGAACAGGCGCACATCGTCTCCGCGTACGTGCATGGCGCCGGCGCGCAGACTCAATTGTTCGCCAGCATGGACCTCACAGTCGGTGTCCTATCGCTCCTCACTCAGTTGCTGGCCACCGGGCCGGTGATGAAGCGTTTCGGTGTCGGAATCGCCGCCGCGGCGCTGCCGGCGGTTTATATCCTGGGATTCGCGTTTCTCGCGGTCAGCCCGTCGATAGCGGTGATTTTCGCTTTTCAGGTTGTCCAGCGCTGGATGAACTTCGCGATCGCAAATCCGGCGCGCCAGGTGCTATTCACGGTCGTCGCGCGAGACGACAAGTACAAAGCGAAGAACATGATCGACGTCGTGGTGTTCCGTGGCTCCGACGCACTTTACGCTTCCGTGTTCGAAGCCCTGCAGGCCCTGGGGCTGAAAATTGGCGCCATCGCCGTTTGCGCCCTGCCAGTCGCTGCGGGCTGGCTGATCCTCTCGAGGCGGCTCGGGCGGGCGCAGGAACAGCGGGCGCTACAAATGAGCGCCAGGGCGCAGAGCGAGTGATGTCTCAAGCCTGATTGACCCCGCCTCAAGACCCGACCATGATTGGCGCAGTCGAGGGGATCAGCAAGAAGGGACAACGATGCGCATCACCCGCCGCGGCTTGATCCAACTATCGGGTGCCGTCCTACTAGGAGCATCTGTCCGCAATCTAGCCCGCGCCAACACCGCGGCCAAGATTAAACCCATGCGCCTCTTGATCCTTGGCGGCACAGGGTTCATCGGGCCTTATCAGGTGCGTTACGCGCTCGAACGCGGCCATCATGTGACCATTTTCAATCGTGGAAGAGAGCATGTGCAATGGCCGGGACCCGTGGAGGAATTGCTCGGTGACCGAAACACCGGCGACCTTAAATCGCTCGAAGGGCACGAATGGGACGTGTGCATCGACAACCCCACCACGCTTCCTTTCTGGGTTCGCGATTCAGGCAATAGCCTGAGAGGTCGGGTTAAGCACTACATCTTCATCTCAACAATTTCGGTGTATGCGGAGAATAATACGCCGAACGCAGACGAATCCGCTGCCCTCGCGCCCTACACGGGCAGCAACGCCATGGCGGAGACGCTCGACACGCTCCACAAGGACATGGAGCTTTATGGTCCCCTAAAAGCGCTGAGCGAAAAGGAGGCCGAGAAGCAGTTCCCAAAGAGGACGACCATCATCCGCCCGGGTCTTATCGTCGGTCCGGGTGATGAGACGGATCGCTTTACCTACTGGCCGGTTCGCCTATCGAAAGGAGGCGAGGTGCTGGCACCGGGCGACGGCTCCGATCCCATACAGATGATTGATGCGCGGGACCTAGCCGAGTGGAGCATCCGCATGGCTGAGGTACGCAGGGCCGGTATCTTCAATGCCACAGGCCCGAACACGACGCTGCCGATGCGCGACATGCTGGACGGGGTCAAGGCGAGCATTCATTCCGATGCCAACCTCGAGTGGGTATCAACGGACTTCCTCGAGGCGCAGAAGGTTGAGCCTTGGAGCGACATGCCTGCTTGGGTTCCCGCCAGCGGGGACACCGCCGGCTTTGGCCAGCGCAATATTCGCCGGGCACTCGGCGCCGGGCTGACATTCCGACCGCTCGCCCAGACGGCAGCCGACACCTTAGTCTGGTTCAGGACACTGCCGCCGGAGCGTCAGGAGAAATTGCGCGCCGGTATCAAACCCGATCGTGAGAAAGACGTTCTCTCGAAGTGGCAGGCCGCCAAGAAAACATAGGGCCGGGAATCTATCAGATACAATGCAATAATGCGTCGAGTTCATTTCGTTCGGTTCGGGCGGACGGCCTGCGCTGTAACGGCACTGGCTGTAGTGATGTCCGCGAACCTGGCCGCGGCTGAGAGTGTTCAGGACGAGAACGCTCGGATCGCAGAGTTTCGCGCACAGCGATTAGCATCTCTGACCAGCGAAACCGGCTGGCTGACACCTGTCGCGCTGTACTGGCTCAAGGACGGCGAGAACAGCTTCGGCCGTGCGTCGGACCGCGCTTTCTCGCTGAATGACAGGGCCCTGGCACCTGACACGGGCGTGTTTGTTTTGAAGAATCGCCGCGTGCGCTATGTCGCGCATGCCTCAAAGGCGATTACCTATCTCGGCAGGCCCGTCAGCAGCCTCGATCTGATTTCTGATGCTGACCAGAACCCCACGGAGCTAGTCGCGGGTACGCTGCATTTCTTACTGATCGAACGAGCCGGCCATCTTGGAATTCGCGTCCGCGATAGCGTCAGTCCGAACCGCTCTAATTTCAAGGGACTGCAGTATTTTCCGGTCCGGCCGGACTGGCACCTGCAGGCGCATTTTGAAGCCTACGTGCCCCAGCGCCGAATCCCGATCGTCAATATTCTTGGGATGACACAGGAGATGATCTCGCCGGGAGCTATTGTTTTCGAGCGCGGGGGACATTCCTGGCGCCTGGATGCCATCTTGGAGGCGCCCGGAGACACGGAGTTGTTCGTGATGTTTTCCGATGCGACGAGCGGCCGGCAGACCTACGGTGCAGGCCGATTTCTATATGTCGGCCTGCCTGAGGCCGATCGTATCGAGGTAGATTTCAATAAAGCGTTCAATCCGCCTTGTGCATTCACGAATTTTGCAACGTGCCCGCTGCCGCCACCGCAGAATCAGCTGGCACTTGCCGTCGACGCGGGTGAGCTCAAGTACGAGCGAGCGCATTTTCCTCGGGAGGGCCAATAGCTGACAACAGCACCGGCAACGATGACCTTTGAGATGGCGACATAGCAGCATCAGCACAACGCCTGCTTGCTATTGAATTTCAATGTAACTACAGGATAAATTCATCATCGACATGTTCACCGGCTTGCGATTCGAGATCCCGTACAAACTCGGCGTGCCGGTGCGGTCGTAATGCATTATTTACTGTTCTACGAGTTCGTCCCCGACTACGTTGCGCGTCGCGCACCCTTTCGAACTGCTCATTTATTGGCGGCGTGGAAAGCACAGGAGAGAGGAGAGCTAATACTTGGCGGTGCTTATGCAGACCCTGCCGATGGGGCTGCGTTGTTATTCCGCTGCGATTCAAAGGCCGTACCTGAACGGTTCGTTGATTCGGATCCGTACGTGATAGGGGGTCTTGTCACTCGATGGCATATTCGCGAATGGACCACGGTGGTCGGAAATGACGCGACAACCCCTGTGCGGCGTTGAATCGCGCTACCTCGACTTCGATGGCGAGGCGAGAATCCCGTGGGTCCTAAGTTCTCTATCGGAGCGCCCGCGGCGGTCCGGCAGTGGCCGCTGCTGACGCGATACATGTGACATGACCGGATCCAGGTGTTGGCTACGATCTGGCTGTGTCGCAATCGTAGAGCCTCATTGACAGGAGAAATCATCATGAAAGTGGGTTTTATTGGTCTAGGGCAGATGGGGTCCGGCATGGCCGAGAATCTCCTTAAGGCGGGGCACGAGGTGTCGGTGTACAACCGAAGCGAGGGGAAGACCGCGAAATTAGTGGAGATGGGCGCGCAAGCGCCGAGTCGACTCGCGGCTGTATGCGCAAATGATGTGGTAATCACGATGCTTGCGAATGACACTGCGCTGGAAGGCGTCGCGTTCGCAGAGTCCGGCATACTCAAGAACATGCCGAGAGGAGCCGCCCATGTCTCGTGCAGTACGATCAGCGTGGACTTGTCGAAGCGATTGGCGGCGGCTCATGAAAAAGGTGGCCAGCACTTTCTGTCCGCGCCGGTGTTTGGCCGCCCCGAGGCGGCAGCGGCTGGGAAGCTATTTATCATCGTGGGTGGCGCAGCGCAGGTCATCCAAACGTGCATGCCCGCACTTGAATCGATGGGGCAGAAGGTTTTTGTCATGTCGGATAGACCGGAAGCGGCCAATTTGGTGAAGATTAGTGGGAATTTCCTGATCGCTGCGGTGATTGAGGCACTGGGTGAGGCGATTGCTCTGGTCGGCAAGGGCGGAGTGGACCGAAAGCAGTATCTTGAGCTGCTCACATCGACTATCTTCAACGCGCCGGTCTACAAGACCTATGGTGCGCTGATTGTGGAGGGCAAATTTCAACCGGTGGGGTTTTCAGCGCTTCTCGGTCAAAAGGATGTACACCTGGCACTCAGCGCCGCCGATACGTTGAGCGTTCCCATGCCGATTGCCAGTTTGCTGCGCGACCGATTTCTTACCTTGATGGCGAACGGAGGCGAAGCTTTGGATTGGTCAGCGATCGGACAACTGGCAGCGCGTGATGCGGGGATCGGAGCTGCAGCTCTGTGAACATTGAATTGTTTTGTAAGTGAGAGGGCCTCTCGACAAAGTACCGGATGTTCGCGACGGGTTGACCCGCGAGGAGCGCGTCGTCCTGTATGTTCTACACGAGACGCAAAGAGAGCGTGGAGATCGGAATGTGCCGACGGCCATGCTATGGGGTCGCGTCTGCGAGCATTTCTACATTGCCCCAGAGGAGCTATCACTCATGCTGGCCCGATTGGGCGCCCGCAAATGAAACGTTGCGTCCGCGGTTGAGTGGCTCTGGCACAGTTCCTGAGAGCCGTCGCATTTCAGGTCTAGGGGACTCACTCAGTATTCCGTGAGGGGAGGGCGACTGTGGTTGATCCATTTTTGTACGGACGGTCGACGCCATTGGTAGTTCGCATACTCGACCAGGCGCTGAGGTACCGGATCGCCGTGCTTTACCAGCCGCTGCAGCATCATCGCAAGATCCGCGTCCGCGATCGACCACTGATCGAATAGATTTTCGCTGCGGCCATCGAGAAGCCGCAGAGCCGCCGCAAAAAGCTTCTGAGTGGCTTCAATCCCTTGCGCCGAGAGAGCTGGTCGACGCGCGCCGCAAAATACGACAAATGTCGGTCGTTCGTCGCGAATCGGCATCAGATCGCTGCGTACCCAGGCTTGCACCTGGCGCGCTCGCGCTCTATCCCGCACATCGGCGGGATAGAGGCGTGCTCCTGCAAAGCTATCGTCGAGATACTCGCAGATGGCGGAAGACTCTGACAGGGCGAAGTTGTCGTGCACCAGCGTCGGAACGCGACTCGTGATGGAAGTCGAGATGAAATTGGGTTCACGGTGGGCTTTCGCAAATAGTTCGAGCGCCTTTGTCTCGAAGGCCAAGCCTTTTTCCACGAGACTAACGAATGCGACAAATGCATAGGGGCTTGCAAAATTTGAATCAACATAGAGCAGCATGAAGTCACCTTTTTCTTAGGAGGCTTGATCCTAACATCTGGCACTCCATGGTCGAATTACCATCTATCGAGGCGTGTTAAGTTTTACTTAATTGTCGGTGAGATACTCCGTTTGTTGTGCTCCCTGAAGCGGCGCAGGCTCCAGGCGGTGCCATTCTAGCCTGATTGGGCGGGCGCTCGAACTCGCCGGAGCGTTTGTGGACGGCTCAGAGTTGGAGCCGAGCCGCTTCTGACGTCTCGGGACGAATGTTGTCCGGAAAACCGGATGAGACCGCTCATACGGGTCCGGCTCGGACGGCGACCCGATGGGCACGCGACCACATGAGGAATCATTGAAACTTTTCCGTAGCCGCGGTGTTGTATGGTTAACAGGTGAGGAGACCTCGCATGAAAACCAACACCGGTTACCATCTTCAAGGACTCTTAAACAGGTCGTGTCGCAATCCTGTAATAACCGCAATGATGGTGACTGGATTGATTGTTGGGGTGACGGGTTCGGTTGCAGGAGTTGCGGTATCGCGGGCAAGGTCGCAATGCGAGATGGCAGAAAGTGTCGTTCCCCCGAATACCCCTCAGGGTGTCATTGATCCTGCCAACCCGACGGATCTACCAACGGAACGGGCACCTCACTCAGAATTGGTCGCCGACACGACGCAGGACGATGTGGATCTTTCGCATGGTGCCGTCTCGGCAGGATGCCGCTGCGCGACGCCGACCGCGTGGCATTGGCAATTGATTTGAGGGCCTAGCGGGATCGAAAAATTGATTTCAGCATGCTCACTAAATCTCAGCCTGCCGGCGCGAACGCCAGGGCATGATGGGTCTGGGCGGTAAGCCGCTGGCGAAAGATCAGTCGCAAGTGGGAGCCCGCGAAGGGCCCCCTGTTAGTAATAGTCCCGGGATCGCCCTCAATCCGCGTAGGCGACTCCGCGATAGACCTTTCCATAGGTCGGTCCCGCGATGGTTGTGAACGATTCCTCCGCGACCGACCCTGTCAGTGAAGTAGCCTCCAAACGGTCGGTAATCCTCACGACCTTGTTAGGATCAGCGCCTGGATCGCCTGATGTGCTCGATGTCGAGGTGGTGGCCCAGAGCGTCACTCTCCCATCATGGTCGACGACCCCCGTCAGATTGCGCAGACCAACCGTGGTCACATCGGGATATTGGCCGTCGGCCCCGGTCAAGTTGGTGTCGACGTTGCCGATAAGGCCCTTCGTGAGTACATAGTCCAAGGTCCATGCGCCGTCACTCAAGCTCCACTTTTGCAGACCCGCATGACTCGAGATGTCGGTTGCATTGCCCGAACCTTCATCCGTTACGTACATAGTCGTTGCATTCGCGAAAAACACCGCAAAGGGCGTAAAGTCACCGCCGGTGGCCTTCGCCGAATCCGTCGGAAATCCGGGAACGATATTGATCTTTGCTGAGGCCGCGTTCGACAGCGTCGGCAAGGAATCAACGCTATACACCGTATCGACACCGTTGCTGCCGCTGCCCTTGGTGAAATAAAGCGCTCCGCCGAATTCCGTGACACCGCGGTAGTTGTCATCTTTGCCCGGCTTGTCGGGCTTGGTCGTGAACGTAAATTGCAGCAACGGATCGACTTCCGCAGAGTTGCCGCCCGAAACGCTGATGCTCGGCCAAAGCTCATTTAGGGGATTAACAACCTCAAGCCCCGTCGTTTCGGTGACATCAGGGTTCGTGCCATTGCCTGCGCCGAAGGCGGTCGCGTTGCCATTGTTGGCATTGCCGACCGTGTAGTAGAGCCCGTTGGAACCCAGTAGTGCAGACCGGCCATTGTTACCGCCGTAGTTGATTGTCGGCGTATAGGTGAAACGTCCCTGCTCATCCATGGAAACGACAGTGCGGGGAAATGCATAGTTGGTGCCGAAGGCAAACGTCACGGGGTTGGTCGGATCCTGCCCGCGCACGGCATCGGAGTTGGACACATCGAGTGCACCCACGCCCGAGCCGGCATAACCGACGAATACAACATGTGATCCCCGCCAGTCCTTCGCAAGGTGAAGACTCAACTCGGACTTCGACGAGAAGCTGGTAACGACCGCTTCCTCCGGAACACGTGTCCTGTGCAGAATTCGACCGCTATAGGCGTCAACATCGCTAATCTCTATTGCCGACGTTACGCCGAAGCTCGCATCGGCCGTTTCGTTATTCCACACGGTGACATAGTTATTCGTGGCTATTGCCTGCGTAGTCGCCGTGTCGGAATTCGGCAACGTGGTGCCAATCGCCAGAGTCGAAACCGCGCCCTTGCTGCGATCGTACGTGGTGCTGCTAACCACCAGAGAATTATGTTCGAGGTCAAACCGCCTTTCATCGGCAAACCCGCTGGGAAATGGGTCTCGGTCGGCGATGCCTGCGTTGGCCGCGCTCGCCAACCCGCAGATCGTAAGACCGAGCGCAGCACGTACCGCCATGCGTAACTTGGTGTTCAATTTGGTAGTCCCCCATTCAAGAGTTTTGAAGGCTCACTACCCTAGCGATCGATTGTTACAGTGTCTTTGCAAGACAAAGCGTCGTCAAACGATGCACGGCCGGTTAATTACGCGCTCTTAATCGTACGAGCGGCCAACGGTCGGGCAAAGGGTCAACGACCAGGGAGGCGTCGCGTTGAATCACGTGTAGGTTCACTACTTAAAGGATTGCCGTCATGAACAAATGGTCATCTGTTGCAGTAAGTGCCGCTCTTGTGGTTGCGGGTGTCGGTGCCAGCGTTTCGTCGGAAGCACACCCGTATCTGACTGTGGGGGTGGATGCTCCGGCTGTTGCCGTGCTCGGCCCATCCGGGTACGCGCCGGTCTATTGCAGTCCTTATTGCTATGAGCACGGCCGCTATTGGCGTCGTGATTACGATCGGTACCGGTTTGATCGCTTCCCACGTGAGCGTTGGTACCGGCGCTAGGTTTTCAGTAGTTGAGGAGGCGAGCGGCTCGCTTGCGAGCCGCCCGAAGTGACTGCGAATTGGGCAGGCGCGGCCGGCTATCAGCACCTAGAAGGCGGACGCCTTTGGACGAGCTCGGTCCTAGACTTTCGGGGTCAAAATAATAGCCATAGCGGAATCCGAACTCAACGCAATGTCAATGCGTTCATATCCGTCCGCATTTGTCGCGTGTATTCATCCGACCAGTGAGCGCCGCCCTTTTGATTCGTTTTGCTTGCCGCTCGTGGAGGGGAGGACTTCTTGTTTTCATCCGGCGTCTGCCTACTGCGCCGCAGTAACGAAGGTGTTCCAGGCGGCCTTTGGCGAACCGTCGGAATGGCGCAGACCCAGGGTGCACAAATAGGATAAAAACGCAGGGTCTTGGGAACCGTAATAGGTTCCAAGCGCGGCGCAGGTTGGTTGGTCGAAATCGTAGAGTAGAAAGTAGCTGAGAAACGGCAGGTTGCTGCCCGCGTCGCGCCAGGCTTGAAATAGGCTGGTGACGAATTGCTGCTGGGATGCTTCGGAGCTGGCGTTGGGCGTGCCGGAGGGGTATCCCGCCTCTTGGAGAACAATAGGCTTGCCGTCCGCTAACTTAAGCATCAGCGGTATATCCGTCGTAGGAGAAGTGGCCGGCAGCGCTTGCGAGTCTCCCTGCAGCGGATAATAAGTCAGGATGATCACATCGCTGGGAGCATTGAGTGTGTGCACTTCCGCAGTGCTTGCCACGGAATAGCCGGCGAACGTCGTGGTTACCCCGACCAGGAGGGCTGGCGAGCTGGAGTGCAGATAGGCAACGGCATCTTGGTAAAAGCCGGTGTAGGGGGCCCATTCGTTGGGCTGCGCCTGCAGATAGACATCCACTTCGTTCCCGATCGATATATATCGCTCGGTTCCCGACAGCGTGGCGCGCACCGCATCGAGGAGCGCGTGAAAACGACTAATGAATTGCGGATCATCGAAGGGAACCGTTTCAAGATCTGAGGGCACTTCGCGTTTCACCGTATTGATGACTTGAATTCCGAGCAAAACCTGCAGACCGTGTTGGTGGTAGTAACTGAGCCCCGACTGAAGAGATGACACATCGATCTGTCCGGGGGTGGTTTCAAGGCTGCTCCAGGTGTAGGTGGCGATCACGCCGCGAACCCCCGCTCCCTGTGCCAATGCGACGGCGTCATCGAGCTCTTGAGAAGTAAAGGGGACTGATGAATTCGGCGTGTTGATCGACATGGCGACGGTTTGGCTGGATGGCGGATTTGACGAGGCCGGTTGTACGCTAACTCCCGACCCTCCGCAGCCGAACAGCATCGCGCAGGCGCCGAATTGCCACAGGCCCATCAACCCATTTCGGTACGTTTGCATCATTGCACGATACCGAATTAGCCGGGACCTGCAATGTTTTCCTCAGCGGCACGGATAATTCGCCGTCGCCTAACTCCCGCGATGCTCGGAGCTGTCCTGATCGATGTGAAGTCTGATAGAGGTTGGCTGGAACTGACATTGAGGCGCCGGCGGTGAGCATTGATACAATGGAGCATCTGGGGTGTGTACCAATAGGGCGCGCGGCGAGAACGCTTGACTCCATACGAGGAGGATACGTGTCGAAGTCGATCGAAGAGAATGACGCGGGGTCTTGGCACCGGCGTTTCGCCATGGGCTGCAACAACCGCGCATGGGATCTGTCGACCCAGGAGCGAACGGCAGCGGAAGACAGTGAGATGCTGAACATCGCTCATGCGTCCGCTTGGCATTGGGACCAAGTGGGTACCGAACTCAACCGAATGCGCGCTACCATGCTTTTGGCTGAAGTCCATGCCTTATTGGGGATGGCCCCTTCGGCCTTGGGGCTTGCCGAGTCCATGCGTGCGTACTTCACCGGCCGCGAAACTTCCGATTGGGAGCTCGCCTTTACGCACACTATTTTCGCGCACGCAGCGTATGCGGCAGGAAAACTACGCGAGCATGACGAGGCTTATCGTCAAGCGGCGGCGGCGCTTGAGGCGGTCGCCGATGAACAAGAGCGGAACATGGTGGCTAAGACCTTCCGTCTGGTTCCCAAGCCATAAACGGGCGACTGCCCGGGGCTGGACGAGTCCTATTTGGTGCCCCGGTCTATGTCGGCGATGGCCACCTTGGGCCTTTGGGGGCGAAGATCCCGGGTGACTATACTTTCCATGAGGAGCATCGCGGTGCCACTGCACGACGTGCGGCCTTATACTCGACCCCGGAGGTTTGAAGGGATGGTGCCTCAGGAATCGAGCAGTGTGGTGCAGATCGGCGAGTGGGTCGTCCATCCCGCGCTCGATAGCATTTCGCGGGGGTCCGAGACTCAAAAACTTGAGCCGCGAGCGATGCGGTTACTCATGTGTTTGGCGAACTCGGCGGGTGAGGTGGTAAGCATTCATCGATTGCTCACGGAGGTGTGGGCTGGGGTGGTGGTGGGATCCGCGTCGGTTTATGAGGCGGTGTCGCAACTTCGCAAAACTTTAGGCGATGTAGATCCGAAACCGACCTACATCGCGACGGTGCCACGCAAAGGCTATCGGTTGATTGCCACGGTGCGGCGTGCAGCCCCATCAACCGACATACCACATCCCCCGGTTATGCCGGGCAAGCCGGCAAGTTCGCAACGAATCTGGCTAATCGCGGGCGTCTTCCTCGCCGCCGCATTCGCAATGGCTTACTTCTGGCGAGACACGACATGGGAGCATCTTACAGGCGAGTCACCTACCACAAGTGTCGTAGTCCGCGACACATCGATCGCGGTACTGCCGTTTGTGGATATGAGCGAGAGCAAGGACCAGGAATATTTCGCGGATGGGATGACGGAGGAACTCATCAATATGCTGACGAAGGTCCCCGAACTACGTGTGCCGGCACGGACCTCGTCGTTCTACTTTAAAGGCAAGCAGGCGACCATCGCGGATATCGGCCAGACACTTGGTGTTGCCCACGTCTTGGAGGGCAGTGTGCGCAAATCCGGCAATACCCTTCGCATCACCGCGCAGCTAATTCGCGTCGACAACGGCTTCCACGCCTGGTCTGAAACCTACGATCGCAAGTTGGACGACATCTTCAAGATTCAGGATGAGATCGCCGACGCCGTGGTTAGCGCATTGAAGGTGCAGCTCAGTGGGGGGAGCATGGCCACCCGAGGGCACGGCACCACCAACCCTGAGGCCTACAACGCCTATTTACTGGGCCGACAGCTCTACTTGCAGGGCACCGTCCCTAGCTGGCACCAAGCCATCGAGGCTTACCAGAAGGCGATCGCCCTTGATCCGCACTATGCCGACGCCTATGCGGAGCTCGCCGTGTCGCAGTACTTCGTGGCCGACCAAACGGGCGATCCCGCTCTTTGGAAAGCGGCCGAGGAGGCCGCACAGAAGGCGATCGACCTCGATCCCAGTCTAGCGTCCGGCTATTCCGTCCGGGGGACCTTGCGCTATCTTCACCGCTACGATTGGGTCGGCGCGGAGTCCGACTTAAAGCATGCGCTGGCACTCGACCCGACGAACAGCCGAGTATTATCGCGCTATGGCAACTTGTTGAGTTACTTCGGCCGGACGGAGGAAGCCACGGCGATGCTGCAAAAAGCAATCGAACGTGATCCGTTGGAAAGCACCAATTGGCAGGAGCTTGGGATAGTACTTTCGGAATCGGGAGATCATGCAGGAGCCTATGACGCCTTCCATCACGCGCTGGCGATCCGCCCCGCAGACACCTTTTCGATTTTCCACCTCGCGCGCTTGCAGCTGATCGACGGTAAAGCGCAGGACGCGCTCGCCACCTTTCAAACCAATTCCGACGAGGAATTTCGCGGCGCGGGTACAGCGATGGCAGAGCATACGCTGGGCAACGCAAAGGCCTCCCAGCAAGCGCTCGAGAAGCTCATCGCCACGGGGGCCGAAGACGCCGCCTATCAGATCGCCGAAGTTTACGCGTGGCGAGGGGAAGCGGATAAGGCGTTCGAATGGCTAGAACGGGCCTATCGCCAGCAAGATGGAGGGCTTGCCGGCCTCAAAGGCGACCTCCAGCTCGCACCGCTGCGCTCCGATCCGCGTTATGCGGCGATGCTACGAAAAATAAACTTTCCGCCGTGATGCAAACACGATCGGTGAGCGCCAAACCAGATCAACATCATCGGACTATGGTCCCTGGATACAGCACATACGCATACCCCGCAAGGCCGCGCCTTTGCGGCCTCGCGATTGACGCCCCAATCAATTGGCCTTTGCCAGCTGCACGAATCCGGTGTTATCAGTCTTGCTGCGCAGCTGTGCGTATTGCGTCAGCAGGGGAGAATTGACACGAGCAACGGCGTCAGTAATTGCCTTGCTCATACAGGCCTGTCCCTCTCTATTGCCCCAGGTGGCGGCGCTCGCGCAGAGCGTCTCCGCGCCGTAGCGGATGCGCAGGTAGAGCGTCTTTGCACCCTTTACCGTCGATACGTCGAGATCGGAATACCTTACTGGATAGGCGGCGTTCGCGCGCATGGATGCGGGTCCCGTTGCGGATTGCGCTAGTGCGACACCGCTGACCGCTGTGGCGCTCAGGCCTACGAAGCTGGCGGCCACTATGAATTTCGCTAAATTGAATCGAGTCTTGATCACGTTTTCCATGGCAATCTCCTAGATGTGAGTGAATCGCTGAATCTGTGAGCCATGGTGGCAGTGATTGGCGATAAATAGAATTGCAGAAAGCCGCATG
Organism: uncultured Gammaproteobacteria bacterium; assembly: GCA_963756845.1. Classification (GTDB taxonomy): domain Bacteria; phylum Pseudomonadota; class Gammaproteobacteria; order Steroidobacterales; family Steroidobacteraceae; genus Bog-1198. Next base: position 525,860 of record CAVWPD010000004.1, read on the forward strand.
TCTGATATACATTAATGCATGGCCGCCCTCGAACCTGCATGGGATCTTTATCGCTCGTTTCTCGCGGTTTTAAGACTGGGAAGCCTGTCGGCGGCGGCCCGCTCTCTCGGATTGACGCAACCCACGATTGGCAGGCACATCGCCTCGCTGCAGCGAGCTTTGGGCGGCCGCGCGCTCTTTACCCGCTCGCAGGTCGGGTTGCAGCCCACCGATGCGGCCCACAAACTTCGACCACACGCCGAGAATATGGCGGCCGCTGCTGCGGCGTTTGTTCGAACCGGATCGGCCCACGTGGAAGAAGCCGGCGGCGTGGTCAGGCTGGCGGCTGCCAATGTCACGGGTGTCGAAGTGCTGCCCGGGATCTTAAGCGACTTTCGAGCCGCATTTCCCGCGATAGTGATCGAGTTATCTTTGTCCAATCAAATGGCGGATCTTTTGCGACGCGATGCCGACATCGCCGTGCGCATGGTCAGACCTCAGCAAAAAGCACTGTTGGCTAAGCGGGTCGGCAAAGTAGCGCTCGGCTTTTACGCGCATCGCCGCTATCTTGAGCGCTGCGGATACCCTGACAGACTAGAGGATTTGCCAGGCCACACGCTGATCGGATTCGATCGCACGCTGCCATCTGGGGATTTTCTAAAATCCGTGCCCCTGCCCGTCACACGAGAGTTGTTCGCATTTCGCTGCGACAACGACTTGGCGCAGTTAGCAGCTCTGCGTGCCGGATTTGGGATCGGCCTTTGCCAAACCGAGATTGCTCGCCGCGACCCGAATCTGCTGCCGCTTTTGAGCAAACGATTCAGGATCGAGTTGGAAATGTGGATCGTCATGCATAACGATTTGAGGCGTACCTCGCGCATGCGTGCGTTGTTTGACTATCTTGCAACTCGTCTCGCTGCGCCGTCGCCTGGTTGATGGCGACTAAAGCGATCCGGTCGGAAGTTCGTTTGTGCCTTGGATTATGGAGCTCATGAGACTAGGATCGAGCTGCACTGATCCAGGGGGAGGGGAATCTCATGATGGCGACGGCAGGTACGCTGTTTAGCGCGGCGGTGACGGTACTCGCAGTTCTTCTTGGACTTTATACAATGATGCTGGTGGGCCGTATGCGCGGGAAACACGGTGTGCAGGCACCGGCGGTGACCGGCGCACCCGAATTCGAGCGGGCGTTCCGTGTGCAGATGAATACGCTCGAGCAGGTGGTGCTATTCCTGCCGCTACTCTGGCTCGCGACCGTCTATCCAGTCTTATCGGGATACTTGGCCCCCGGCTTGGGGCTCATCTGGATTATTGGACGCATCTTGTATGCTTCAGGCTACATGGCGGATCCGGCCAAGCGAAGTTCGGGATTTCTCATTGCCGGGATTGCGTTACTGGGATTACTGGTGCTGTCGATTGTGGGAATTGTCCATGCCTGGCTGGTGGTGCGGCCGGTTTGAGATTGATCAACAGGTGTTCTAGCCGCAAAAAGCGCGGTGTGTGCGGGACTGCGAGCGCTTAGCCGGGTCAATTATGAGAAATTGGCGATCTCAGGCTAAAGGTGGTGTCATCCGAACCGGTAGTAGGCCACTTATCGCAAGCTGCATGTGGCCGCTCCATGGCGACGCATCCCCTATGGTGAATTGCGGCTTTGGCTAGATTCTGCCTGATGAAGTACTAACAGCCGGCATCCACTAATCCACGGACAGGGAGCGAGCGACGATCTGCGGCGGCGGTTTTGGTTTCAATCCAAAAAGCATCCGCGTGACGGTAAACGGCCGGATCAGCGTTTCGTAGATGGCGAACGCACCTAAGCCCGTCATGCTGACCAGCGCGGCGGCTTCCAGCGGCAGGGGCCAATGACGCGGGAAGATCAGGTAGGCGCTGATCAGGAGGATCGGTTGGTGCAGCACGTAGACCGGAAGAATGGCCTCATTCAGATGCGAAAGTATCGCTGAGGGCTGATTGAGGTGCGCTTGCGCATAGCCGCACAGCGCACCGATCATGGCCCAGGCGTAAATACTGCTTGCGCCGCTCCACGCCACTGCATTGGTTAGAGGATCCGCGCGGCCGGTGAGCCACATCGCATGGCAGAGCGACTGCAGGCCGAGAAAGAGCAGGGCAACAGCTAGTAGCTTGGTCCGATAGTGGCGCAGCCACTGCCAAAGATCCTCGCGCGGTGCCCACAGAATGCCGGTGAGGAATAGACCCGCCCATTTAAGGTGTGAGCCCCAGTCATTCGCCACGTTAAAAGTCACCGGCCATGAGCGCTCGATGAGGAAGTTCGTGGCGATGAGCCACAGCGCGGGGGCGGCCAGCAACATCCACAGAGGCAAGCGCCGCACGGACAAACTCGTACCGGGCATCAGCTTTCTAAGAGCGCGTAGCAGCGTGGCAACGGCGGCAACAACCAACGTGTAGATGAGCAGATAGACCAAGAACCACAAATGGTCATAGGTCGGCATGGTCCGGTGCAGCGGTGCCACCAACGATTGATCAGCCGCCAGGTAGGAGAATATCCAAAAGTGGAAATAGCCCGCATGCAACAGGCCTTTGTCGAGCAGCATGATGTAGGTCTGCGGGGGGATGATCACGAAAGTGCCAACGAGGATCACCGGCACCAGCCGCCTGACTCGATCGAGCGAAAAGCGCCGGGCACCGAGTTTGGCGAGCAGGAAGCGGCTGGCAACGCCTGAAATGACAAACAGAAGGGCCATGCGCCATGGCGTGAGCGCCAACAGCACCGCGTCGATGCCGGGCACAAGGCGCGGGCTCTTGATGTTGTAATCCCACGAGGCGTAAAGACAACCGACGTGAAACAGAATGAGGAATGCAAACGCGACGACGCGCAGCCAATCTAAAAAGTATTTTCGAGCACCCATGAGTCTTCCGCTGCAACCTTTCTGGCCAGGCAGAATGCTCACCTGCAGGCGTGAAGTCGTGCCGATTTCTCGAAGCGGAACCCCAATTTCAGAAAATGAGGTTGTTATTCAGTTTTCGGTGAGAGTTTTTCGGCTTCGTTCCGGGCGTCCACGCCGTGCTGCGCGCGATAGGCCGAGGGCGTCATGCCGTGAATGTCGCGAAATGCGCGATTGAAGGTGTTGACTGATTGATAGCCCACCGACAGGGCAATTGTCAGGATGGGGATGCGGCGCGTCGTGGGGTCTTGCAGCTGTACACAGGCTTCGCGAATGCGGTAGCTGTGCAGAAACGCATTGTAATTGTTGTAGCCTAAGTGTTCATGGATGATCTTGCGCAGGCGATATTCGGGCAGGCCCACCCGGTCAGCCAGGTTTCTCAAGGCTAGGCCTGCTTCGCGGTAGATGCCTTGAGCCTCCAGAAGCGAGTTGAGCTTGGCCAGCGCTCGCTCCGTGTTGGGATCGATGGCAGGCGGTGCGACCGGGAGGAGCACTTTGCTTCCCTGCGGGTCCAGGTACTGGCGGACATCGCCTTGCGAGACTCGGGAGAGCACAAACAAGAGAATCGCGAGATTGGCGAGAAGCAACAGCACGTGGGCATGATAATTGGCCACCGTATCGGGTGGGATCACAACGCGCGTCAACACGCTGGAGCAAATCACATTCAGGCCGATGATGAGCACGGTGAGCGCGCGCGTGCGACGCCTGGTCTCCACCAAGTCGGCGCGCCAATTGGCAATGGCCCAGTACACGGCGAAACCCGCAAAACTCATCTGCAGCAGGGTGGGTGCCACCTGGGTGAGCAGATGTGCAGGGCGCCAATCGGTTGAAACGAGAAGACGGGCGGGTTCCTCGAGCAAGACCTGCAGGGCAAACAGCGCCAGCAGCCAGCGCGGAAACCGCCGCGGCTGCGCAAAGAGGGTGAAGCACAGCAGCATGAATAAGCCCGGCGTCAAATTGCGAGCGAAGTTGAGCACGCCATAGGCGGCGCCGACCTGAAGATGAAACGCCGCGGGTATCCAGTAGCCGTAGTCGACGCGTCCAAGAACGACATAGCAGATATTGCACAACGCGATCAGGGCAATGAGTTGGGCAGCCCGACTGCGGGGATAGCCTAAGAGTAAGCGAGCTGCGAGCAGAGCACTTACGAGGATGGCCGCAAGGTCGAGTGCCGTTAGGGCGAGGTCTGCGCTCATGCTCTAAGCCTGCTAGGAGCAGCTGTAGATCATTTGGGCTTTCTCGCCTTGGCGGGCTTACGGAGCTGCTTCTTAACTGCCTTGATCTTGCGCTTCTTTGTCCGCGCCGGTATTTGCTTTTGAGGACGTGTATCCAAACGTTGGAGCGGCGTTTTTTGCGTCGCACTCGACTTAAGTTCGCTGAGCTCTTGGACGAGTGATTCGCGAATGGTCTGTTCCTTGCGAAGAAGCAGCGAGAGTTCGCGCAGGCGTAGATTCAACTCATCGATGCTGCGCTCGCGGTCGCGCAGGCGCGAGTCGAGTTCGCCTTCGCGAAGCGTGAGCACGTGGGAGCGGACCTCAAGATTTTGTTCCTTGCTCTCGGCTTGGCGTTCAGTGGTCCTCAGTTCTTGGTGAACGCGTCGGCGGCCTTCCTCGAGGGCCTGCATCCACAGGGCCTCGGCGATGTGGGCGACGGGTTCGGGCAGGCGGTGAAGTGCCGCAGGGCCTGCGTCCAATCTTGCTGAGAGGGTTTTCCACCAGGCATCCAGCAGGGGGTTAATGGTGTTGGGAGAGCCTTTGCCTACTTTCGCGCGAATTTTCGCGATGGTGGGGCGCTCGCCTTGGCGAAGCAGGGAGTCGGCGGCGTGGCTGACGTCGCTGGCGGTGATGCCGCGGGGTGGGGGGCCAAAGGGGCGAGCGGGTTCCGTCATAAATGCGATCATACACCATACATATACTGTATTATGCGGTACATTTATATGATTGATAATTACAGT
>CAVWPD010000005.1:0-261399 GCA_963756845.1 uncultured Gammaproteobacteria bacterium
AATTGGTAGCGGGGGTAGGATTTGAACCTACGACCTTCGGGTTATGAGCCCGACGAGCTGCCAGACTGCTCCACCCCGCACCGGAAGAGCCGACTATTGTACCGGGCTACCTCTTTAAAGCAAGCGGGCGACCGCAGACGCTCCGGCCCCTGCACTTATTGCAGGGCTCGCTGACACATCTGGAGCAGGGCCCCCGGAATAATTCCGAGCCCGAAAACCAATATCGCATTGGCGCTCAACACGGTACGCATCAGCATGGATCCGCCGATCACGCTCGCATCCGTCGGTTCATCGAAATACATCAGTTTCACGATGCGCAAGTAGAAAAACGCGCCCACGACCGAGAACAGCACAGCGACGACGGCGAGCCAGGTGAGACTCACAGAAAGAACCGCTTGGATAACGCCGAGCTTGGCCCAGAATCCGATGAAGGGCGGCAACCCGGCCAAGCTGAACATGAGTATGGCCATCATCCCGGCAAACCAGGGGCTGCGGGCGTTCAAGCCTTTGAAGTCCACGATCCTGTCGGCTTCGAAACCCTGCCGCGCGAGCAGCAAGATCATGCCGAACGCGCCGGCCGCGACAATGACATAGCTGATCATGTAGAACATGGCGGCCTGGTAGCCTTGGGCAGTGCCGGAGAGGATGCCCAGCAGCACATAGCCCACGTGCGAAATCGTCGAGTACGCCAGCATGCGCTTTAGGTTGCTCTGCGCGATGGCGACGATGTTGCCGATCGCCATCGACAATACGGCAAGCACCACCAGCATTTGGCTCCAGTCCGGCTGGGACGCGCCCAACGCCTCCGGCAGCAAGCGCATGGCAAGCGCAAATGCGGCCAGCTTCGAAGCTGTGCCGATGAACAAGGTGACGCAGGTCGGCGAGCCCTCATACACATCGGGTATCCACATATGAAACGGGACGGCGCCTAATTTGAAACCCACACCGACGATGAGGAAGGCAGTACCGAATACCAGACCGATATTGCTGCCCAGACCATGGACGGCGCTCGCAATCGCGCCTAACTCCAAGCTGCCGGTCATGCCGTAGATGATGGACATGCCATATAGCAACGTGCCGGATGCCATGGAGCCCAACACGAAATACTTGATGGCCGACTCCGCCGCGATACCGGAATCCCGATCGAAGGCCACCATGGCATACAGACACAACGACATCAGTTCCAAACCCAAGTACAGCGTGATGAGGCTGCCCGCGGAAATGAGCACCATCGCACCCAGGGTGGCGAAAAGGCCGAGCACGAAGTACTCACCTTTGAGGATCGCCCGCCGCTGCAAGTAGTCGGTTGAGTATACGAACACCACCGCAACGGTCAGCAAGGTCACGACCTTGAGCAGCTGCGCCATCCGATCCAATTCGAACAACCCGCCGAGCGCTACGATTTTCACTGCCGCCGGCTGCAGCACCACCAGCAGCGCGGTCACACAGAGGCTGATGATCGACAACACGCCGGTCCAGCGGCGCTGCGCGTCATTCAGCAGCAGGTCCAGCATCAAAATCACGCAAGCGGCCAATCCTAAGAAAATCTCCGGTCGCGCATAGACCAAGCCGGCGTTGAAGATCTCTGGATTGAATGCGTTGACGTTCATGCGTACCTTAGGGAGCAATCTTTGAGAACAGCAGCTGCTCGGCCAAATGCTGCGTCGTGGCTCGCATGACATCCAGCAGCGGTGCGGGCCACAGGCCGACCAGAAGTACGGCGGCGGCGAGTACGCTCAACACCAGGAACTCGCGGCCATTCAGATCCTTCAGTGCGGCCACCTTGTCATTGGCGATCTCGCCAAAAATGACCCGCTTGACCAGCCACAGCGTGTACGCAGCCCCCAGAACCAAGGTGGTGCCGGCCAAAAATGCATACCAAACATTGGCTTTGAATGCCGCCAGAATCACCAGGAATTCGCCCACGAACCCCGAAGTCCCCGGCAATCCGGCATTTGCCAGTGCAAACATCACCATGAAGGCGGCGAATTTCGGCATGGTATTGACGACGCCTCCGTAGGCCGAGATCTCCCGGCTGTGAACACGGTCGTACATCACGCCCACGCAAAGAAACATGGCGCCGGACACCAGGCCATGCGAGAGCATCTGCACCACAGCGCCATCGATGCCCAACTCGATGCCGCTGGTGCGGCCGGTGTGCGCCACGATTTGAAACCCAATGAACATCCCCAAGGTCACGAAGCCCATGTGGGCGATCGATGAGTAGGCGATCAGCTTCTTCATATCGCGCTGCGCCAGCGCGACGAAGCCGATGTACACCACGGCGATCAGCGACAGCGCGATGATCAGCCAGTCCAACTCGCGGCTGGCATCCGGCGCGATCGGCAACGAGAATCGCAAGAAGCCGTAGCCGCCCATTTTCAGCATGATGGCCGCCAATACCACGGAGCCCCCGGTAGGTGCTTCGACGTGGGCATCCGGCAGCCAGGTGTGCACCGGAAACATCGGCACCTTGACGGCGAAGGCCGCGAAGAATGCCAGAAAGATAAAGGTCTGCTCGCGCAAGGTGAGCGGCAGGTGCTGAAACACCGCCAGCTCGTAGCTCCCCGACTTCAAATACAGGTAAATCAATGCCACTAGCATCAGCAGCGAGCCGATGAAGGTATACAGAAAGAATTTGATGGTTGCATAAACCCGGCGCGGACCGCCCCAGACGCCGATGATGATGAACATCGGAATCAGCATCGCCTCCCACAATACATAGAACAGCACGCCGTCGAGCGCCGCAAAGACTCCAATCATCAGTCCTTCCAAAATCAAAAAGGCGCCGAAGTATTGTGCGACACGCTTCTCGACATTGCGCCAGCTGGCAATGAAGATGAGTACGGTGGTAAACGTCGTCAATAGAATCAGCGGCATCGAGATGCCGTCCACGCCGATGTAGAACTCCGAGTGGATGGTCGAAATCCACGGCGAACGCTCGATGAACTGCATCTGCGCCGTGCCCCGTTTGAACAGCGACCACAGCGGCACGCTCAGCAGCAGTGCAAGGCCGCTGACCGCGAGCGACAGCCATTTGGCAAGGACCTCGCGATCCCCGAGGGCCAGCACCGCAAAGCCGCCAATGACGGGCAGCCAGATCAACCACGACAACAGATGGCCGCCGAACATCATCGCCATATCAGCCACAGCAAGAGCGAGGCCAATCCTAGGATCATCGCGAAGGCGTAGTGGTAAAGATATCCGGATTGCGCGTAGCGCATCACGGACCCCAGCCAGCCCACGGTGCGGGCGCTGCCATTGACCATTCCCTCATCGATCAGCATCTGGTCGCCGACGTGCCACAGCCCTCCTCCCAGCAGCCGCGCACCGACCATGATCACGTGTTCGTTGACCCAGTCAAATCCGTACTTATCGACCAATACGGTGTACAGCCATTTGAAGCGATGCTGCACAGAATCCGCCCACGACAGGTTCTTCATATAGAACAGCCACGCGGTCAGGACCCCCGCCGCGGCGAACCAAAAAGTCACGGAAGTTGGGGCCGATTCCAGGAACTCGAGCGCGGACGCGTGATATTCCTCGCCCACGTGCGCCAGCACATCATTCGCCGGCAATACGTGAATGGCACCGCCAAAAAAGTCTCCGAACACCAAGCTGTCGATGGACAACCAACCCGCGAACACCGAGGGAATCGCCAAGAGAATCAGCGGCAGCGTCACCACCCACGGGCTTTCGTGCAGATGTTCCTGGGTATGATGGTCCATGCGCTCCTTGCCATGGAAAGTCATGAAGAACATGCGAAACGTGTAGAGCGCGGTAACGAACACACTGGCCAGTACGCAAAAATAGGCGTAACCCGACCCGACTCGACTGGAGGCGCCGACCGCATCGATGATCGTGTCCTTGGAGAAAAATCCCGAGGTGCCGGGACATGCGATCAGCGCCAAGGAACCCACCAGAAAGGTCCAATACGTGATGGGCAGATACTTTTTAAGTCCGCCCATACGCCGCATATCCTGTTCGTGATGCATGGCGATGATCACGGAGCCGGCCGCCAGGAACAGCAACGCCTTGAAAAAGGCATGCGTCATCAGATGGAAGATGCCGGCGCTGTACGCCGACACGCCAAGCGCTGCGGTCATGTAACCCAGCTGAGACAGTGTGGAATAGGCGATGACTCGTTTGATGTCGTTGCTGACCACCGCGATCAGCCCCATGAAGAAGGTCGTTGTGGCACCGATGACGAGCACGAAGGACAGCGCCGTGTCGGACAGCTCGAACAGCGGCGACATGCGCGCCACCATGAAAATGCCGGCGGTCACCATGGTTGCCGCGTGGATGAGCGCCGAGATGGGCGTGGGGCCTTCCATGGAATCGGGCAGCCAGATGTGCAGTGGCACCTGCGCCGACTTGCCCATGGCGCCGATGAATAAGCATATGCACGTAAAGGTTATGGCCGACCAGGCGACCGTGCCGGTGATATGCACCTGTGCCGCAGCGATTTGATTGGCATGCGCGAAAACGGTCGCATAGTCCAAAGACCCGGTGTAGCGCAGCACCGCGGCGATGCCGAGGACAAAACCGAAATCACCGACGCGATTGACCAGGAACGCTTTGAGATTGGCGAAAATGGCAGTGGGCCTCGTGTACCAAAAGCCGATCAGCAGATACGAGACCATTCCCACCGCTTCCCAGCCGAAGAACAGCTGCATGAAGTTGTTCGACATCACCAGCATCAGCATCGAAAAAGTAAACAGAGAAATGTAGCTGAAGAAGCGCTGGTAGCCGTCATCATCGTGCATGTAGCCGATGGTGTAGATGTGCACCATCAGCGAGACGAAAGTCACGACCGCCATCATGAGAGCGGAAAGACGATCGATTAAGAACCCCACCTCCATGTGCAGCCCATCGGACAGCAGCCAGGTGTAAACCGTGCCGTTGTAGGGCGCCATCCCGCCGAAGACGATCTGGTACAGCACGTAAAAAGACAGCGCGCAGGAAATACCCACGCCCAGAATAGTGATGCTATGAGCGCCGGCGCGGCCGATGATTTTGCCGAACAGCCCGGCGATGATGGACGCCAGCAGCGGCGCCAGCACAATCGTAAGATAGATCAGCTCCATTATTTCCTCAGCCTTGGAGTGTGTCGAGATCTTCGACGTCGATGCTGCTGCGTTCGCGGAACAAAACCACCAGAATCGCCAGGCCGATCGCCGCCTCGGCGGCCGCGACCGTGAGAATGAAGAACACGAAGATCTGGCCGCTGATGTCGCCGCGATAGCGCGAAAACGCAACGAAATTGAAATTCACGGCCAACAGCATCAGCTCGATGCACATCAACAGCACAATGATGTTCTTGCGATTCAAGAACACGCCGGCCACCGCAATCGCGAACAGGATTCCGGACAATGCCAGCACGTCGGTAAGCGTGATCATGGTCTTTTCTCGGAGGCCATTTTGACGATTCGTACCCGGTCCTTGGCATTGACCGCCACCTGCTTGGCCACATCCTGCGGCTTGCCGCCCCTGCGTCCGCGCAGCGTCAAGACGATGGCCGCTACGCTCGCCACCAGCAAAATGACTGCGGCGATTTGCGCCGGATAGGCGTAGTGCGTGAACAGCTGCACACCCAGCGCCCGGGTATTGGAATAATCGGCGGGCAGCGGCGGAGCGGTCTGCAGCGCGATGCCGCCCAAATGCTTCACCACGATGACGTTGATCATCGCGAACACCACGAAGCCGGCGACCGCCACCGTCAGCGGCCAATAGCCGGCAAACTCCTTGCGCAGCCTCTCGACGTTGATATCGAGCATCATCACCACGAACAAGAAAAGGACCATGACGGCGCCCACGTACACCAACACGAGCACGATACCGAGGAACTCTGCATCCAGCAGTATCCAAATGACGGCGCTGTTGAAGAAGCACAGTACCAGTAGCAGCGCCGAGTACACCGGGTTGCGCGACAGAATCACGCCCAATGCCGCACCGATCAGTACGGTGGCGAATATGAAAAAAAGTACCTGCGGAAACATCAACGGTACCGAGCGTCCGCGGCGCGATCGGCCGCAATCATCGCTTCATAGCGCTCGCCGATGCCGAGCAACTTATCCTTGCTCATGATGTTCTCGCCGCGATTCTCCATGTGATACTCGTGCAGCCGCGTCTCCACGATGGCATCCACGGGGCAGGCCTCCTCGCAAAAGCCGCAGTAGATGCACTTGAAGAGGTCGATATCATAGCGGGTCGTGCGCCGCGTGCCGTCGCTGCTCACGTCCGACTCAATGGTGATGGCGAGTGCCGGGCAAACGGCCTCGCATAGTTTGCAGGCGATGCAGCGCTCTTCGCCGTTTGGATAGCGGCGCAGCGCATGCAAGCCGCGGAAGCGATTGCTCTGTGGCGCTTTCTCCTCGGGATAATTGAGGGTGATCTTGGTCGCGAACATGCTCTTCAAGGTGACCGCGAGGCCCTGCAACAGCTCCCAGAGCATGAAGGTTTTGATAAAGCTGCGAATGCCCTGCATTACAGATGCCCCTTCCACGGACCGACATGGAAATAGACCATGATCCCCTCGACCAACAGCCACACCAGCGTGACCGGAATCAATGCCTTCCAGCCCAGACGCATGATCTGATCATAGCGGTAGCGCGGAAAGGTCGCTCGGAACCACAGGAAGGTGAACATCGGCACGAGGGTCTTCAAACCAAACCAGACGAAGCTGGGAGCGGCGATCCACCAATCCGCCGGCACCCACCCATCGAATGGCGAGAGCCATCCGCCGAAAAAGAAAATGACGGTCAGCGCGGATATCAAAATCATGTTGACGTATTCGGCGATGAAGAACAGCGCGAAAGCCATGCCCGAATAGTCCACATGGAAGCCGGCGACGATTTCCGACTCGCCCTCGGCCACATCGAAGGGCGCGCGATTGGTTTCGGCCACCCCGGAAATGAAGTACACGACCATCAGCGGAAACAGCCACGTCCAGTTCCAGCCGAACAGTCCCTGCTGCGCATGGATGATGTCGCCGATGTTCAGGCTCCCCGAGGCCATCAGTACGCCGACCATGGCGAATCCCATGGCGATCTCGTAGGCCACGATTTGAGCGGCCGAACGCATCGCGCCCAAGAAGGCATATTTTGAATTAGCGGCCCAGCCGGCCAGGATGATGCCGTACACACCCATGGAAGTGAGCGCCAGGATGTAGAGCAGTCCCGCGTCGATATTCGCGAAGGCGCGCTCGGGACGAAACGGAATGACCGCCCACAGCGCCAGCGAGGGCACCAGCGCGAGGAACGGCGCCAGGCGAAACAGAAATCCATTCGCATCCGCGGGGATGAGAATTTCCTTGAACACCAGCTTGATCACGTCGGCGAACGGCTGACCTAAGCCGGGTATCCAGAACAAATTGACGCGATTCGGCCCGCGGCGCACCTGCATGTAGCCGATCACCTTGCGTTCCGCCAGGGTGTACACCGCCATGGTCAAGATGATGCAAATCATCACGATCAACGCCTGCACGACGATTAGCAGCGGCGTACTCCAATAAGGCGTGATCAGGCCCGACAGCCATTCGCGGATGGGGGTCCAGTCCCACATGATCAGAGCTGGTAGCGGGCCAAGCGCCCGTCCTTGGTTTTCGCCAGGGGCTCCGAGCCCCGCACCAGCACGTCAATTTGATACGGGGGAATGTCCACCCAGGCGCCGCTCGGGGTTTGACCCTTGGGCAATGCGGCGCCGTTCGTGCCCCTGCCCGGCTCGATGCCCGTGCCGCACAGCAATTTCAATGCGTCCCGAACCTCCTCGGAACTGACATAGTCGACGCCGTGCAGGTTCAGTAAATTCGCCAGCACCCGCAGCACCTTCCATCCCGGACGGCTTTCGCCCGGCGACTTCGCGGCAGCCGCCCAACTCTGCCAGCGCCCTTCCGTGTTGACATAGGTCCCGGAGGTCTCGGCGAAGGAGCTGATGGGCAGCACCACGTGCGCCACGCCGCGCAAGGACTCGGGCAAGTGCGTCGTGATCGCGACCACCCAGTCCGCGGATTGCAGCGCGTCGGCATCGGCCGCGAGGTCATTGACCGGATCGATGCCGCCGAGCAGCACATAGGCCTTGAGCGCCGACTCCAGCATCTCGCGGCTCGATAAGCCGATGGCGGTTGGCGCCGCGCCGCCCGGCGCGCGGTGCGGCACAGCGCCCGCCAGATACGCGCCGGCCGCATTGGCTCCCTCGGTGATGCAGCCCACGCTGGCGGCGCATAAATCGGCCAGCAGGCTGCACAATCCCTTCAGACGCGCATACTCGGGATGGCGCTGCGCCAAGGTGCCGAGAATGACCGCGCGGCGAGTTCCATGGCACAGCGCCGCAATCAGCGCTCGGTGCGAGTCGGTCACCGTGGCCGGCGGCACGCCGGGGGGCACCGGCTGACCGGCAGCTGCCGCGGCCGCGTGGACGAGCGCGCCCAACTCTGCGGCCATGTCGGTTTCGGCCAACCCGTAGGCCGCGACGGGAAACATGAATTCGAAATGCCGCGGATTGAGAAAGGCGACCTTGGCGGCGCCGCGCACCGCGGCTTTGCGAATGCGGTGCGCCAGCATCGGCACTTCCAGGCGCAGATTCGAGCCCACGATCAAAACCCCCTCCAGGCGTTCAAGATCCGCGATCTTCAAGCCCAGGTTGGGAAATACCGCCTCATGTTCCTGGGCGCGAAAATCCAACTGCCGCAAACGATGGTCGATATTCGCGCTTCCCAGACCGCGCGCGATTTGCGCCAGCAAGTACAACTCCTCGACGGTCGCCATGGGCGAGGCTAGGAATCCTGCGCCGCCGGCAGCCGGTGCGGCTGCGCGCTGCAATCCTTCGGCGGCGGCGGTGAGCGCCACTTCCCAGTCGACCACTTGCAGCGCCCCGTCGATGCGCAGCAGCGGCTGAGTGACTCGGTCCGGCGAATACATACCCTCGAAACCGAAGCGATCGCGATCCGCGATCCAGGTTTCGTTGATCTCCTCATTCTCGCGCGGCACGATGCGCATCACCCGGCCGCGCAGCACGTGTGCGTACAGATTGGTGCCGAAGGCATCGTGCGGCGAAACCACGGCGGCCTGTGTCATTTCCCAGGCCCGCGCGTGATAGCGAAACGGCTTGTTATTGAGCGCCCCCACCGGACACAGGTCGATGATGTTGGCCGACAATTCATGATCGACGCTGTGCTCGATGTAGGTACCCACTTCCATGTGCTCGCCGCGGCCCGTGGTACCCATCTGCGGATAGCCTTGAATCTCAGCACCGAAGCGCACGCAGCGCGTGCAATGGATGCAGCGGGTCATGTCGGTCGAGACCAAGGAACCGAGGTTTTTGTCCTTGACCACTCGCTTGCGTTCGCTGAAACGCGAGATGTCGCGGCCATACCCTAAGGCCAGGTCTTGCAGTTCGCACTCCCCGCCCTGATCGCAGATCGGGCAATCGAGCGGGTGATTGATCAGCAGAAATTCCATGGTCGCCCGCTGCGCGGCAACCGCTTTGGGTGATTTGGTGAATACTTTCATGCCCTCGGTCACGGGCGTCGCACAGGCCGGCAGCGGTTTGGGTGCCTTCTCCACCTCGACTAAGCACATGCGGCAGTTCGCCGCGACGCTCAATTTATCGTGGTAGCAAAAGCGCGGAATATAGATCTGCGCAGGGTCGGTGACCTGCATGATCATTTGACCCTTGCGGGCTTTCAGCGCTACGCCGTTGACTTCGATATTGACCGTGTCGTCGCTCATGCTTTACGCCGCAGCGGCGGGCCGGCCGTCCAGTTCGCTCGCCTGCCCTTCGACGATCGAGCGGCCCTTATGCTCGATCATGTATTGAAATTCATGCCGGAAGTGCTTCAGGAAACTTTGCACCGGCCACGCGGCGGCATCCCCCAGGGCGCAAATCGTGTGCCCCTCGATGCGATTCGCCACATCGAGCAGCAGCGCCAAATCCTCGCTGCGGCCTTGGCCTGCAATTATGCGTTTCAGCATACGATCCAGCCAGCCCGTGCCTTCACGGCAGGGCGTGCATTGCCCGCAGGATTCCGACATGTAAAAGCGCGCCAGCCGTTCCAGCGCCCGCACCATGCAGGTGGTCTCGTCCATGACGATGACGGCGCCGGTGCCGATCGATGAGCCGGCCTTCTTCACCGAGTCGTAGTCCATGTTGGTGGCCCACATCACATCGCCGGGCACCACCGGGCAGGAGGAGCCGCCGGGAATCACCGCCTTTAACTTGCGGCCCTTCCATACCCCGCCCACCAGATCCATCAGCTCTTTGAACGGCACGCCCAGGGGCAGTTCGAAATTGCCCGGCCTTTCCACATGGCCGGAAACGGAGAAAATAATCGTGCCGCCGGAATTGACCGGGCCCAGGCCCGCAAACCATGCCGCGCCTTTGCGCATGATGGTGGGCACGGAGGCAAAACTTTGCGTGTTGTTGATGGTGGTGGGCTTGCCGAACAAGCCGAAGTTGGCCGGGAACGGCGGCTTGAAGCGCGGCTTGCCGGGTTTGCCCTCGAGGGATTCCAGCAGCGCGGTTTCCTCGCCGCATATGTAGGCGCCCGCACCGATGAAGGTGTGCAAATCAAAGTCGACGCCGGAGCCCAGGATATTCTTTCCCAGCAGCCCCGCCGCGTAGGCTTCCGCCAATGCCGCCTCGAAGCGCGGGATGGGCTCGGCCAAAAACTCGCCGCGAATATAGTTGTAACCCACGGTCGCGGTCATCGCATAGCCGCCGATGGCCATACCTTCGATGACCGAATGCGGGTTATAGCGCAGAATTTCTCGATCGTGACAGGTGCCCGGCTCCGATTCGTCCGAATTGCACACGGCATACTTTTGCACCGGCGAGGAGCGCGGCATGAAGCTCCACTTCACGCCCGTCGGGAAGGCGGCGCCGCCGCGGCCGCGCAATCCGGAGGCTTTGACTTCGTCAATGATCTTTTCGCGCGGCGTCTGTTCGCGCAGGATTTTCTCCCAGGCCTGGTAGCCGCCGAATTGCCGGTAACCCTCGAGCGTCCACGGCCGCTCGTACTTGAGCGCTTCGAATAACACCAGATTTTGTTCGTAAGACATCAGGGGCCCTTGCACTTAAGTCAATTCATCCAAAATTTTGTCGATGCTCTGCGGGGTCAGGTTTTCGTGAAACACATGATCCACCATCATCATCGGCGCGCCGCAGCAGGCTGCCAGGCATTCCTCTTCTTGCTTCAGATAAATACGCCCGTCCGGCGTGCTCTCGCCGGTCTTGATGCCAAGCTTCTTTTCCACATGCTCGACCACTTGCTGCGAGCCGCGCAGCATGCAAGAAATGTTGGTGCACACCGAGATGTGATGGCGGCCGACCGGTTTCGTCTCGAACATGGAATAAAACGATGCCACTTCGTAGACCAGGATATTGGGCAGCTCCAAGTACGCCGCTACCGCGTCCATCAGATCGGTGCTCAGAAAGCCCTGATTCTCATGCTGCGCGGCGTGCAAGGCGGATATAACGGCCGAGCGCTTGTGGTCGGGCGGAAATTTCGCCACCCAACGGTCGATTTCTTCGCGCACATGCGCCGACAGTGGCGCGCTCATCGGTCGATCTCGCCGAACACGATATCCTGGGTACCGATCACGGCGACCACATCGGCCAACATATGCCCTCGCACCATTTCATCCAGCGATGCTAAGTGCGCGAAGCCCGGCGGCCGAACTTTAAGCCGGTACGGCTTATTGGCGCCGTCGGAAATCAAGTAAACGCCAAGCTCCCCCTTGGGTGCCTCCACCGCGGCATACACCTCGCCTTGCGGCACGCAATAGCCCTCGGTCATGAGTTTGAAATGATGGATCAACGATTCCATGTCTCCCTTCATCTCCTCGCGGCGCGGCGGGCGCACTTTTCGATCGTCGATCATCACCGGCCCAGAATTGGCCTTCAACCAGGCGGCGCATTGTTCGATGATGCGGTTTGACTGGCGCAGCTCCTCGACGCGCACCAGGTATCGATCGTAGCAATCGCCGTTGACGCCCACCGGAATATCGAAGTCCATCTGATCGTACACATCATAGGGCTGCTTCTTGCGCAGGTCCCACTCGACGCCCGAACCGCGCAGCATCGGCCCGGAAAAACCCAGCTGCAGGGCACGCTCCGGACTGACCACGCCGATGTTCACCGTGCGCTGTTTCCAGATGCGATTGTCGGTGAGCAGGGTTTCGTACTGATCGACGCAGGAGGGAAAGCGGCGCGTGAAATCGGCAATGAAATCCAGCAGCCCTCCGGAACGGCGGCTGTTCAAGCGATCGACATCCTTCTTGCTGCGCCACTGCGAGGGCTGATACTGCGGCATGGATTCCGGCAGATCGCGATACACGCCGCCGGGACGATAATAGGTCGCATGCATGCGGGTGCCCGACACGGCCTCGTAGCAATCCATCAGGTCCTCGCGCTCGCGGAAGCAGTAGAGGAACACCGTCATGGCGCCGATGTCGATGGCGTGCGCGCCCAGCCACATCAGATGATTCAAGATTCGCGTGATTTCATCGAACATGACGCGGATGTATTGAGCGCGCAGCGGCGGCTCGAGACCCAGCAGCTTCTCGATCGCCATCACATAGGCGTGCTCATTGCACATCATGGATACGTAGTCCAGCCGATCCATGTAGCCGATCGACTGGTTGAACGGCTTGCTCTCAGCGAGCTTCTCGGTGGCCCGGTGCAGCAGACCCACGTGCGGGTCGGCCTTTTGAATGACCTCACCGTCCAGTTCAAGCACCAGGCGCAGCACGCCGTGAGCCGCGGGATGCTGCGGCCCGAAGTTCATGGTGTAGTTGCGGATCTCAGCCACGCGGTGCCCCATCGGGTTTTTCGAGGCTGTTGGTGTGGACCGGCGCGTTGGTCAGCTGCGGATCGTAGCGATTGTCGTGGCGGATGACCTTCGGGACGAGCACCCGCGGATCGATGCTGACCGGTTGGTAGACCACCCGGCCTTTTTCCGGGTCGTAGCGCACTTCGACGTGGCCTGACAGCGGGAAGTCCTTGCGAAACGGATGGCCGATGAAGCCGTAATCGGTGAGCAGACGGCGCAGATCCGGATGTCCCTTGAACAGGATACCGAACAGATCGAATGCCTCGCGCTCGAACCAATTCGCGCTCGCCCAGATTCCGGTCACCGAATCGACCATGGGCTGCTCATCGTCCGGGCAAAATACCCGCAGACGCAGCCGCTGATTGAGCGATACGGAGAGCAGATGATAGACCGCGGCAAAACGTCGGCCCGGGGGCGCCGTGCCGAGGCGCTGCGCGCCGCGCGCCACGCCGCGGCTGAACCCGGAGGATGTCGCGTCCTCCGTATTCCATTCATCGCGGCCATGCGCGAGGTAATCGACGCCGCACACATCCATGCACATCTGAAATTCAAGACCCGGCGCATCGCGCAGCAGCGTCGCCGCGGGCAGCAAGCCTTCGGCGGGCACTTCATAAGTCAATTCGCCGGCGTGATTGGGCACTTTGAGCAGAGCGCCCGGCAACGCCCGCTCGATTGCGCTCGCCAAGACTTCGAGGCGGGACGGTATCGCAACCGCCGCGATGCTTCCGGCATCCACACTCATCGGATAATCGCCTTATTGCGCTTGATCTTATTTTGCAGCTGGATGATGCCGTACAGCAGCGCCTCGGCGGTGGGCGGGCAGCCCGGGACATACACATCCACCGGCACGATGCGGTCACAGCCGCGCACCACGGCATAGGAATAGTGGTAGTAGCCGCCGCCGTTGGCGCAAGAACCCATTGAGATCACCCAGCGCGGCTCGGTCATCTGGTCGTACACCTTGCGCAGCGCCGGCGCCATCTTGTTCACCAGCGTCCCGGCAACGATCATGACATCGGATTGGCGCGGGCTCGGTCTGAAGATGATGCCGAAGCGGTCCTGGTCGTAGCGCGATGCCCCTGCGTGCATCATTTCCACGGCACAACAGGCCAAGCCGAAGGTCATGGGCCACAGCGAGCCGGTACGGGCCCAATTAATCAACTTATCGACGGTGGTCACTTCGAAGCCGCGTACGGTGTTGGTATCGGCGGACACGGCTTCTAGTCCCATTCGAGGGCCCCTTTCTTGTAGTCATAGATCAGCGCAATCACCAGCACCAAAGCAAAAATGAACATGGCCATCAGGCCAAACGTGCCGGTGAGTTGGAGCGATACCGCCCAGGGGAAAAAGAAGGCGATTTCCAAATCGAAAACAATGAAGATGATGGCGACCAGATAGTAGCGAACATCGAAGCGCATACGCGAATCTTCGAAGGCTTCGAAGCCGCATTCATAGGGGGAGAGCTTCTCGGCATACGGACGACGCGGCCCTAGGATCCAGCCGACAGTGAACAGCGCAAGGCCGAGAACGGTGGCCAATCCCAAAAAAATCAATATCGGTAAGTACTGTCGCAGCATTATCGGCGCCGTTGACTACACGGATTAACCATAATTGTAGCAGGCGCTGAACGTCCGCGTCGCGGGAACCACAGAGTTTCCCGCGACGATGTTGGTGCCGACGGCCGGACTCGAACCGGCACAGGTTGCCCCACTAGCCCCTCAAACTAGCGCGTCTACCAATTTCGCCACGTCGGCATGAATCACTTTTTCGCGGGCGCCGCTGGAGTGGGCGGCGGCGCGGCAGTTGTTGCTTCGGCCGCACGTTCCAACACCGAAGTCGGCGCAGCGGTGCTATGCGTTCCCAAGTAAGCCAGGGTCAAGCTGGTCGCAAAAAACATCGCCGCAAACACTGCGGTCAACTTTGAAAATAAGGTGCTCGTGCCGCGCGCACCAAACACCGTGCCCGAAGCACCGGAACCAAATCCCGCACCCGCCTCCGCGCCCTTGCCGCGCTGTAGCAGCACCAGTCCGATAATCATCAGTGCAAGCAATACATGCACACCCAAAATCACACCACGCAACATAAAAGGTCTCTCAATGACGAACGGCCGCAGCCGCGCAAATCTGTCGGAACTCTTCAGCGCTCAATGAAGCGCCACCCACCAATCCGCCATCCACGTCGGGCATCGCGAATAGCTCTGCCGCATTGCCGGCCTTGACGCTGCCGCCATAAAGGATCCGCAAATGGGCCGCCATCTTAGCATCCTGGGCCCGAATCCGATTGCGCAGAAAGGCATGCACGGCCTGCGCTTGTTCAGGCGAGGCCGTGCGTCCCGTGCCGATGGCCCAAACCGGTTCATAGGCGAGCACCGCGCCGGCAAAGCCGCCCGCGCCATGCATCGCGATGACGGCATCGACTTGGCGCCCCACCACTGCTTCGGTTTGCTGCGCCTCGCGTTCTTCCAGGGTTTCCCCGACGCACAGCACCGGTGTTAGTCCCCCGGTCAATGCCGCGGCAAACTTGCGCGCCACCAACGCATCATCCTCGTGATACCAGCGCCGGCGCTCCGAATGCCCCACGATCACATAGCTGCAACCCACGTCCTTCAGCATGGCCGCGCCCACCTGGCCGGTGAAGGCACCGCCGGACTCGGCACACACATCCTGCGCGCCCACCGCAATCGGGGTAGCTTCCAGCAATCGAACCGCCTCGGCGAGATAGACATAAGGCGGAAAAACCACGATGTCCACCGGCCACTCCGGCTTGACATAGCTTTCCAATTCGGCAAGCAACGCTTGGTTGCTGGCCTGCGAACCGTGCATTTTCCAATTACCCGCGACCATCGGACGACGCATAGCCAACCTTTGGGCGCTAGCCCCCGGGAAAGGCGCCGAAGATTAGCCGCGCGAGCGCCTAACTGCAAGTCCCGCCGGAGGCGGCCGGGGCTACCACGGTTTCGACCGCCGCGGCGATATCCCGGGCGGCTTTTTTCACCACCGTCGAATCGGCCCCCTCCACCATGACGCGGATGAGAGGTTCCGTGCCCGAAGCACGCAGCACGATGCGGCCGCGGCCGGCGAAGCGGCGCTCGACCTCGGCCACCACTTTCGCCACCTGAGGCTGCGCCAGGGGATCGAAGCGCTGCGCCACGCGGACATTCAGCAGGACTTGCGGATACTTGTGCATGGCGGCACCAAGTTCAGCCAACCCCGCCCCGGTTTGCTTCATGATGGCGAGCACCTGCAGCGCGCTGATCAAGCCATCGCCCGTCGTAGTTTTATCCAGACACAGAATGTGCCCCGAGGTCTCCCCGCCCAGAGTCCCGCCCGCCTCGTTCAGCATCGCAAGCACATTACGGTCGCCGACTTGGGCCCGCAAGAACTCGATGCCGCGTTCGGCGAATGCATGCTCCAAGCCGAGATTGCTCATGACGGTGCCCACCACCGGACCCTTCAGTTCGCCGGCGGAGCGCCGCGCCGTGGCAATGATGAAGAGCAATTGGTCACCGTCGACGATTCGCCCCAATTCATCGACCATTACCACGCGGTCTCCATCGCCATCGAGCGCCAACCCCAATTTGGCGCGCACGCCGGGAACGGTGAGCTGCAGCAATTCCGGCGAGGTCGAGCCGCAGGCATCATTAATATTGCGGCCGTTCGGCGAGCAGCCGATGGGCACGATCTCCGCGCCCAAATCAGCGAGCACCCGGGGCGCGACCTTGTAGCCGGCGCCGTTGGCGCAGTCGATGACGATTTTGAAGCCCTTCAGGTTCATGCCGGAAGGAATCGTCGAGGCGCAAAAATCTTGGTACTGCGTGCGGCTGCGGTCGATACGAATGGCCTTGCCCAAGTGCTGCGATTCCTGCGTGGTGACCGCCTGCTCGAGCAAACTTTCTATTTCCTGCTCAACGCGGTCGGACAGCTTGCTGCCGGTGGCGTCGAAGAATTTGATGCCGTTGTCCTGATAGGGATTATGCGAGGCGCTGATGACCACCCCGAAGCTGCAGCGCAATCGCTGCGTCATATAGGCGATGCCGGGCGTGGGCAGCGGGCCGATCAGCATCACATCGACGCCCGCAGCGACGAATCCCGCCTCCAGCGCCGACTCGAACATATAGCCAGAAACGCGCGTGTCCTTGCCGATGAGGACGCGGCCGCCGCCGGGCGCCAACACGCGGGCCGCGGCGCTCGCGAGCTTCAGCGCGAAGTCCACCGTCATCGGCGCCGTGCCGACCCGGCCGCGCACGCCATCGGTGCCGAAATACTTGCTCAAGTCTCCGGCCCCTGCAAAACCGCGCTGACGCCGCGCAGCACATCCCGCGTCGCAGCGACATCGTGAGTGCGGATGATACGCGCGCCGCGGCTCACCGCGAGCGCCGCCAGCCCCAAGCCGCCGTACAAGCGCTCACCCACGCTTTTGCCGAGAATTCTCCCGATCAGGCTTTTGCGCGACACGCCGACCAGCAGCGGGGCTTGCACCGCCGCGAATCGCGGCAACTCCCTCAACAACGTCAAGTTATGCTCCAGACTTTTGCCAAATCCAATTCCCGGATCGACCGCGACCGCCTCGGCGCCGATGCCGGCATCGAGGCAGGCGCGCCGTTCGCGCGCGAGGAATTCGATCACCTCGGCGACCACGTCAGTATAGTGCGGGTTTTCTTGCATCGTACGCGGCTCGCCCTGCATGTGCATCAGACAAACCCCGGCTTGGGTCTGCGCCGCAATGGCCTTCGCGCCCGCGGCACGCAGCGCATAGACATCGTTGATGATGCACGCGCCGGCGGCAACGGCCGCGGCCATCACCTGCGGTTTGGACGTGTCGATTGAAATCGCCGCCGTCGATGCGGCGGCAATGCCTTCGATCACCGGCACCACCCGAGCGATTTCGAGCGAGGCCTCGACGCTAAGCGCTCCGGGTCTGCTCGACTCTCCGCCCACATCGATGATGGTGGCCCCTTCCTCGAGCATGTGCGCCGCCCGCTCGAGCGCGGCATCCACAGAAGCGTATCGGCCGCCGTCGGAGAAGGAATCGGGAGTGACGTTCAAGATGCCCATGACCACCGGCCGGGTGAGATCGATGGTGCGATGTCGACAGCGCCACTGCATAGGCTCGAGGGCGCTTCCCGCAGCCCCCGGAGAAGGGTTTTAAAGCCCTAGTGTTGACCGGCCGGATTTACCAACGGCGTCGTCGGCTTCTCCGCGGTCGGGCCGCGCGGCGTCGGCGTCGGCGTATCGTCCCAATCGCGCGGCGGCCGCGGCGTACGGCCTTCCATGATGTCCTTGATCATTTCCTCATCGATGGTCTCGTACTTGATCAAGGCTTCCGACATGGATTGCAGCTTGTCCATGTTGGTTTGCAGAATTTTGTACGCACGCTGATAGTTGCTGTCGATCACGCGGCGGACTTCTTCGTCAATCACGTGCGCGGTCACGTCGGACACCTGCTTGTGCTGTGTGACGCTGCGGCCGAGGAACACTTCGCCCGACTCCTCGCTGTAGGTCTGCGGACCCAAGCGATCGGAGAGACCCCAACGGGTGACCATGTTGCGGGCCAGCTCCGTGGCGCGTTCGATGTCGTTGGACGCACCGGTCGTGACGGCGTCCGCGCCGAACACCAATTCCTCGGCGATACGGCCGCCGAACAACGTCGCGATGCGGCTCTCCAGCTGCCGCTTGCTGGTGCTGTAGCGATCCGCCTCCGGCAGGAACATCGTGACGCCCAATGCGCGGCCTCGCGGGATTATCGTGACCTTGTACACCGGATCGTGCTCCGGCACGCTCAAGCCCACGATGGCGTGTCCGGACTCGTGGTAGGCGGTATTGCGCTTCTCCTCCTCGGTCATGACCATGGAACGGCGCTCAGCGCCCATCATGATCTTGTCCTTGGCGCGCTCGAACTCCTCCATCGTCACCGACCGCTTGTTGCCCCGCGCGGCAAACAGCGCCGCCTCATTGACCAGGTTGGCCAGATCCGCGCCCGAAAATCCGGGCGTGCCGCGGGCAATGACCGAGGGCTTGACGTTGTCGCCGAGCGGCACTTTGCGCATGTGCACCTTGAGAATCTGTTCGCGGCCGCGCACATCGGGCAGCGGCACGACTACCTGGCGATCGAACCGGCCCGGGCGCAGCAGCGCCGGATCCAGCACATCGGGCCGGTTGGTGGCGGCAATGACGATAATGCCTTCGTTACCCTCGAAACCGTCCATCTCCACCAGCAGCTGGTTTAAGGTCTGCTCGCGCTCGTCGTGGCCCCCGCCCAATCCGGCACCGCGATGGCGGCCCACGGCATCAATTTCATCGATGAAAATAATGCACGGCGCATGCTTTTTGGCCTGTTCGAACATGTCGCGAACGCGGGACGCGCCGACGCCGACGAACATTTCCACGAAATCCGAGCCGGAAATGGTGAAAAAGGGCACTTTGGCTTCCCCGGCGATCGCTCGGGCCAGCAGGGTCTTGCCGGTGCCGGGCGAGCCGACCATGAGCACACCTTTCGGGATCTTGCCGCCAAGTTTCTGGAACTTGCCGGGATCTTTCAAGAAATCGACGATTTCCACGACTTCTTGCTTGGCTTCCTCAACCCCCGCCACATCGGCAAAGGTGATGTTGACCTGGTCCTCGCCCAACAGGCGCGCGCGGCTCTTGCCGAAGGACATGGCTCCCCGGCCTCCCGAGGCCCCCTGCATCTGGCGCATGAAGTAGGCCCAGAAGCCAATGAGAATCAATATCGGGAAGGCGGATATCAGGAGCTGCAGGAAGACCGATTGCTGCTTGGGCGGCTCGCCGCGGAATTTGACCCCCTGGGCCTGCAGCGTGCCAATCAACGCCGAATTGCTGGTTTCCGGGTTGTAGGTCACGAATTGGTCGCCGGAGCGTCGCTTGCCTTCGATGATTTCCCCCTTGAGGGTCACCGAATCGACATTATTGCTCTTCACTTCGGAGAGGAATTGGGAGTAATCGATCGTCGCCGGCTGACCGGTGCGCATGCCGAACTGGCTGAAAATCGCGAGCAGAATGACCGCCAGCGCGACCCACAATAAAATTTGCTTCGTCAGATCGTTCAAGTTTCACCTGCTCGCCATCATGCCCAAGTTACACCATCCCAAACTGCCGCGCCAACAGATAGATCTCCGGACTGCGAGTTCGTGACGCCTTCGGCTTTTTGGTCACTACGCGACCATACCGACTGCGGGCATCCTTGATGATCTGCTCGAATCCGGCGCCCTGAAATAATTTCACCAGCAAATCCCCGCCCGGCGCCAACACGCGATCCGCAAACTCCATGGCCAGCTCCGCCAAGTACATGGAGCGGGGCTGATCCACCGCATCGATTCCTGCCATGTTGGGGGCCATATCGGACAATACAAGGTCGACTTTGTCCGCACCCACGCATTGCAAAACTTGCTCGAGAATCGCGGTGTCGCGAAAGTCGCCCTGGACGAATTCGACGCCCGGTATCGCATCCATGGCCAGAATGTCCGTCGCCACGATGTGGCTCGAGCCGCCGATGATGCGCGCTGCATACTGGCTCCAACCGCCGGGCGCTGAACCTAAATCAACGCAGCGTATTCCCGGGCGCAGCAGGCGTTCGGTCTGCTGAATCTGCTCCAGTTTGAACACCGCCCGCGACCGCCAGCCTTCCTTCTGAGCGCGTTTGACGTACTCATCGTTGGCGTGTTCTGCCAACCAGCGGGCACTGCTTTTTGAACGCTTGGGCATGGAGGTTGCGACTATAATCCGCCGATGGCACTTTCCGAGAAACAAAAGAAACATCTGCGGCGGCTCGCGCACCCCTTAAGTCCGGTGGTCATGCTGGGAAATGCCGGCCTCACGGACGGCGTGGTCAAAGAGCTGGATCGCGCCCTGCACGATCACGAGTTGGTCAAGGTCACCGCGCGAGTCGGGGAGCGCGAGGCGCGCGATACCGCCTTGGGTGATCTGGCGACGCGCACCTCCAGCGAGATCGTGCAGCGCATCGGTCACGTCGGGGTCTTTTACCGCCGCCGCGCGGATTTACCGAAAATCCTCCTGCCAGACTAACACCAGCACGCCGGCGCATGCGGCGAGGTACAGCAGGGCTGATACGCCGTGCCAGGCGCCGAAGCCCAAGCCGAGCGCCGCGCCCTGCGCATGCGCCCTATCCATGACCGGTTTTAGCACCCATTCATTCACCGCCAGGAGCAGCGCAGCGAGATAACCCCAACGGAAACGGCTTCTGCCCGGCAGCATGAGCGCCAGCAGCACCGCGCCGATGCCGGCGTAGGTCTCGTAGCTGAACAGCCGCGCCGCGAGCATTCCGGCTAAGTGCCGATCGCTCTGCGCGTAGAACAGCGTCGGGGCCACCCACGCGGCGAGTGCCCAGAGACTGCCCGCCCACAGCACGAAAACCACACCAAACACTTTGCGCAGCGGCGTCACGTTGGCACGCAGTAGGTTTGCACGGCGCCCGTTTGCACGGCGCCCGTTTCCCTACACGTAGCGGACCGAGACAATTTCGTAGCTGCGCGTCCCGCCCGGCGTGGTCACATCGACGACATCGCCCTCGGACTTGCCGATCAGGGCGCGCGCGATGGGCGAGGACACCGACAAGAGCCCCTGCTTGATGTTCGCTTCGTCATCGCCCACCAGCTGATAAACGACTTTGCTACCGCCGTCCTGATCCTCCAGCTCGAGCGTGGAGCCGAATACCACACGGCCGTTGGCGGTCAACTTCGTAACGTCGATGACCTCGCAGTTGCCGAGACGCTGCTCGATCTGGTTGATGCGCCCCTCGATGAAGCTTTGCTGTTCGCGCGCGGCGTGGTATTCCGCGTTCTCGCTCAAATCGCCATGTGCCCGCGCCTCGGCAATCGCCTTGATGACGTTCGGCCGCGCTTCGCTTTTCAGCTGCTTCAGTTCCAGGCGCAGCCGCTCCGCCCCGCGCAGCGTCATGGGGGTTCGCGTCACGCCGGTATTTCCTTGTGCAAATCCTGCAGTCGATTCACTTCGATGTCACCCAAGTGATCGAGCGCGTCGCAAGTCGCGCGCGCGCCCGCCACCGTCGTGTAATAGGTTACTCGCCTGGCCACCGCTTCGCGGCGAATCGAGCGGGACTCGCGTACCGCTTGTTTGCCCTCGGTGGTATTCACGATCAACGCCACCTCGTCGTTTTTTATCATATCGACGACGTGCGGGCGACCCTCGCGCACCTTGTTGACACGGCGGCACGTCACGCCCGCCTCTTCCAGCACCAGCGCCGTGCCGCCGGTGGCGGCAATTTCGAATCCGCGTGCGATCAGCATCTGCGCCAGCAACGCCGCGCCCGGCTTGTCCCGATCCCGCACGCTGATGAAGCACAGGCCGCGCGTCGGCAGGATCACGCCTGAGGCGGCCTGCGCTTTGGCATACGCCTCGCCGAAAGTATTCCCGGTCCCCATCACCTCACCCGTGGATTTCATCTCCGGACCCAGGATCGGGTCGGCCTCGGGAAACTTGATGAACGGGAACACGGCTTCCTTGACTGAAAAATACGGCGGGATGCGCTCCACGGTGCGCCCCTGCATGGCCAGGGTCTTGCCGGTCATGACGCGGGCGGCCACCTTCGCCAGTGGGATGCCGGTGGCTTTCGAGACGAACGGCACGGTACGCGAGGCGCGCGGATTGACCTCGAGAATGTAAATGACGCCGCTTTGAATGGCGAACTGGATGTTCATCAAACCGATGACGTTCAGGGCCTTGGCCAATTTACGCGTCTGCGCGCGCAGCTCTTCTTGAATCTCTTGCGACAAGCCGTTCGGCGGCAGCGAACAACCCGAGTCGCCGGAATGCACCCCGGCTTGCTCGATGTGTTCCATGATCCCGCCGATCAGCACGTCATGGCCGTCGCTCACCGCATCCACATCCACTTCGATGGCAAGATCCAGAAAGCGGTCGAGCAAGACCGGGCTGTCGTTCGACACTTTCATGGCATCGATCATGTACTGGCGCAAATCCTCCTCGTTGAACACCACTTCCATCGCGCGGCCGCCGAGTACGTAGCTCGGCCGCACCACCAGCGGAAAACCCACATCGCGAGCCATCAATATCGCCTGCTCTTCGGCGCGCGCCGAGGCGTTGGCCGGCTGCTTCAGCTTCAGGCTGGTGACCAGCTTTTGGAAGCGCTCCCGATCCTCGGCGACATCGATGCTATCCGGCGTCGTACCGATGATGGGCGCCCCGGCGGCAGCCAATGCCCGGGACAGCTTCAGCGGCGTCTGGCCGCCGTACTGCACGATCACCCCTTCCGGTTTTTCCTTCTCGATGATCTCCATCACATCTTCAAAGGTCAGCGGTTCGAAATACAGCCGATCCGAGGTGTCGTAATCGGTCGAGACGGTCTCCGGATTGCAGTTCACCATGATGGTCTCGAAGCCATCCTCGCGCAGCGCCATGGCCGCATGCACGCAGCAGTAGTCGAATTCGATGCCCTGTCCGATGCGATTCGGGCCGCCCCCCAAAATCATGATCTTGCGCCGATCGGTGGGATTGGCCTCGCACTCTTCTTCGTAGGTGGAATACAGGTACGCGGTGGAAGTGGCAAACTCCGCCGCGCAGGTGTCAACGCGCTTGTACACCGGATGCAGTCCGAGTCTGCGACGCTCCCGGCGGATGGCCGCCTCATCGCGTCCGGCGAGCTTTGCGATGCGGGAATCGGAAAAGCCCTTGCGCTTCAACGCGCGCAGCCGCGCCAGATCCAGGCTTTCGAATCCGTCCTTCAGCAGCGCCGCTTCCTCGCGCAATAAATCCTCGATTTGCGAAAGAAACCAGGGATCGATTTTGGTGGCGTCGAAAACCTGCTGCAGAGTCCAACCGGCGCGAAACGCATCCGCGACGTACAAAATCCGATCGGGCCCCGGCCAGCGCAGTTCGTAGGACAGCTTCTCCGCGGCCGCCTCGGTCAATGGCAGCGTCAGCTGCTCGTTGAATCCGTCGTAGCCGGTCTCCAAGCTGCGCAGCGCCTTTTGCATCGACTCCTGAAATGTCCGGCCGATCGCCATCGCTTCGCCGACCGACTTCATCTGCGTGGTCAGGCGAGTGTTGGCGCCCGGAAATTTCTCGAACGTGAAGCGCGGAATCTTCGTGACCACGTAATCGATGCTGGGCTCGAAGGAGGCGGGCGTCGCGCCGCCGGTAATTTCATTCTTGAGCTCATTCAGCGTGTAGCCCACCGCCAGCTTCGCGGCGATCTTGGCAATGGGAAATCCGGTCGCCTTGGACGCCAGTGCCGAAGAGCGAGATACGCGCGGGTTCATTTCGATGACCAGCACTCGGCCGTCCTCGGGATTCACCGCGAACTGCACATTGGAGCCGCCCGTGTCGACGCCGATCTTGCGCAGTACCGCAATCGAGGCATCGCGCAGGCGCTGGTATTCTCGATCGGTCAGGGTTTGCGCCGGCGCCACGGTGATCGAGTCGCCGGTGTGCACCCCCATCGGATCGATGTTTTCGATCGAGCATACGATGATGCAGTTGTCGTCGTGGTCACGGACCACTTCCATTTCGTACTCTTTCCAGCCGAGCACCGACTCCTCGAGCAGCACCTCGTTGGTGGGCGAGGCATCCAGGCCGCGCGCCACAATGGCCTCGAATTCCTCGCGGTTGTAAGCGATGCCGCCGCCGCTGCCGCCCAAGGTAAACGAGGGCCTGATGACGGTGGGGAAGCCGATTTCCGACTGCACCGCCAGGGCCTCCTCCATGCTGTGCGCGATGCGCGCCCGCGCGCACTCCAGGCCAATGTCCGCCATCGCACGGCGGAATAATTCCCGGTCTTCGGCCATATCGATGGCGCGCTGCGAGGCGCCGATCATCTCGACGTTGAACTTATCCAATATCCCCTCGCGTGCCAGATCCAGCGCCGTGTTCAACGCCGTCTGACCGCCCATGGTGGGCAGCAGAGCGGTCGGGCGTTCCTTCTCGATGATCCGCGCGATGGTGCGCCAGTTGATGGGCTCTATATAAATGGCATCGGCGGTCTCCGGGTCGGTCATGATGGTGGCCGGATTGGAGTTCACCAGGATGACCCGATAGCCCTCTTCTTTCAGTGCCTTACACGCTTGAGCTCCAGAATAATCGAACTCGCAAGCCTGGCCGATGACGATGGGGCCGGCGCCGATGATGAGGATGCTGCTAAGGTCGGTACGTTTAGGCACGCCTACCCTTCCGCCGATTTTTGCTTCACGGTATTGCGCCCGCGGGAATTGGTCTGCACGCGCTTGACCATCAAGTACATGAAATGTTCGAACAGCAGGCGCATGTCGTGCGGACCGGGGCTCGCTTCTGGATGGCCCTGGAAGCTGAAAGCCGGCCGATCGGTGCGGGCCACGCCCTGCAGCGAGCCGTCAAACAGGGACCGATGTGTCGCCCGCAGGGTATCCGGCAGCGTGCTTTCATCGACGGCAAAGCCATGATTCTGACTGGAAATCATCACCCGGCCGGTGTCGATTTCCAGCACCGGATGATTGGCGCCGTGATGGCCAAACTTCATCTTCATGGTCTTGGCGCCACTCGCCAGCCCGAGCAGCTGATGGCCGAGGCAAATGCCGAAGATCGGGATGTCCGTCTCCAAAAAGCGCGCGATCGCCTGGATGGCATAGTCGCAGGGCTCCGGATCTCCCGGCCCATTCGCTAAGAAGATACCATCAGGATTCATCGCAAGTACCTGATCTGCCGGCGTTTGCGCGGGCACCACCGTCATGCGACAACCGTGTTCCGCCAGGATGCGCAGGATGTTGCGCTTGACGCCAAAGTCATACGCCACTACGTGAAGCCGGCTCTGCGGCCGCGGCGGTTTGGCCGTGGTCTTCCAGATCAGCCCGTCATTCCATTGATAGATCTTCTTGGTGGACACCGCCTTGGCAAGATCCATTCCCTTCAAACCCGGAAACTTCTTCGCGGCGCGTACCGCCGCCGTTTGCTCGATGTTGTCGCCGGTCATGATGCAGCCGGACTGGGCGCCCTTCTCGCGCAGCAGCCGCGTCAACTTGCGAGTGTCGATATCGGCAATTGCCACCACCTTGCAGCGAAGTAGAAAGCTTTGTAGCGACTCGGTGGCGCGCCAATTGGAATGCAGCAGGGGCAAATCGCGAATCACGAGTCCGGCGGCGTATACGGCTGCCGATTCCAGGTCTTCCGGGTTGGCGCCGGTATTGCCCACATGAGGATAGGTCAGCGTAACGATCTGGCGGCAGTAGGACGGATCGGTGAGGATCTCCTGATAACCCGTCATCGCCGTATTGAAAACTACTTCACCCGTCGTGTTGCCTTTTGCGCCTACTGAGACGCCTCGGAACACGGTGCCATCTTCGAGAGCTAGCACTGCAGGTGTCGACACTCCGGTTCCTCGCTTTGCCCTACGGCGTTATGGCGCAGATGCGCAAAGCGGGAGGCGCTCGTTCAGAACGTCCTCCCGCTTTATTAAAGATCAGCACGCGATCAGATCCGGGCGCGAATATTAACGATGCCGGCGATCACTGTCCATGCTTCTTGTCAAAGTCCGAGCACATCCTGCATGCCGTACAGGCCCGGGGGTCGCCCCAATAGCCACGCAGCAGCCCGCAGTGCACCGCGAGCGAAGATGCTGCGGTCCCAGGCCCGATGGGTAATCTCGATGCGCTCCCCGGCAGCGGCCAGCGTCACGGTGTGTTCTCCGACGATGTCCCCCGCCCGCACCACCGAAAAGCCAATGCTGCCGGGGCTGCGCGGGGCGCCTTGTCCCGGCGGGTCAAAGGTCGCGACCTCGTCCAAGCGAACCCCGCGCGCAGCGGCCACCGCCTCTCCGAGGCTCAAGGCCGTGCCGGACGGCGCATCGCGCTTGGTACGGTGATGCGCCTCGGATATTTCCACATCATAGGAGCTCCCCAGCCCCAGGGCCGCCTTGGCGACGAGTTGGTGCAGCACCGCGACCCCGACACTGGTGTTCGGCGCAATCAGGACGGGAATACGGTGGGCCGCGCCGGCCAGCTCCGCGCGCGACCCGCCGTCCAAGCCCGTGGCGCCGACCAAGAGCGGCACCCCCGCCGCGGCGCAGGCCCTGGCGTGTGCGCCGACCGCGTCTGCCAGGCTGAAGTCGACGGCCACGCTCGCGCCGCGCAACGCCGCCGCGCAATCCGCCGTGATCGTCACGCCGCTGGGCGCACCCTCGGCCGCTGCATCCTGCCCCAATCGGCGGCTGGCGCCGGAAACCACCGCGCCGCTCAAATGAAACGTGGAATCCTCGCGCAGCGCCCGGACCAGTGACTGGCCCATGCGCCCGCTGATGCCAAAGACCACCAGCGCGTGGCCGGCCACTAGTCCACCGCGCGAGTGAAGAACTTCTTCACGCCCTCGAAGAAGGTCTGCTCCCGCGGTTGATGGCTGCCGGCTTGCAAGGAAGCCTCGAACTTCTTCAACAACTCTTTCTGCTCCGCCCCCAGGCTCACCGGGGTCTCGATCACCACCCGGCAGAACAAATCGCCGGCAGCACCGCCGCGCACCGGACGGACGCCCTTCTCGCGCATGCGAAATACCCGGCCCGACTGGGTTTCGCTGGGGATTTTCAGAATCACCTCGCCATCGAGCGTCGGCACTTCAACGCTTCCGCCCAGCGCCGCGGTGGTGAAGCTGATAGGGACTTCGCAGGAGAGGTGGCTGCCCTCGCGTTCGAAAATGGCGTGTTCGCGCACGCGAATCTCGACATACAGATCGCCGGCAGGTCCGCCATTGCGACCCGCCTCGCCCTCGCCATTCAAACGTATCCGGTCCCCCGTATCGACGCCCGCGGGAACTTGTACGGGAAGGGTCTTCTCCTGGCGCACACGGCCCTGTCCGTAGCAGCTGTCGCAGGGATTGGCGATGATTTTGCCGCGCCCCTTGCAGCGCGGGCAAGGTTGCTGGATGGTGAATATCGACTGCTGCACTCGCACTTGGC
The DNA here is from genome assembly GCA_963756845.1 of uncultured Gammaproteobacteria bacterium. Classification (GTDB taxonomy): domain Bacteria; phylum Pseudomonadota; class Gammaproteobacteria; order Steroidobacterales; family Steroidobacteraceae; genus Bog-1198. The sequence goes on from CAVWPD010000005.1 coordinate 27,752, forward strand.
CCTGCCCTGCGCAGGTATCGCAGGTCTTGGGGGTGGAGCCTTTCGCCGCGCCCGTGCCCTTACAGGTCTTGCACTCGGCCAGGGAGGGAATTTGAATTTCGGTCTCGGTGCCGAACACGGCCTTCTCGAGTTCCAACTCCAGCTCATACCGCAAATCGGCGCCGCGAAATACCTGCGAGCGACTGCGCTGTCCGCCGGAGAAAATATCGCCGAACATCTCGCCGAAGATGTCGCCGAAGGCCTCGCCGGCGCTGAAGCCCCCGCCGCGGCCTCCCTCCAGGCCCGCATGACCGAATTGATCGTAGACCGCGCGCTTCTTCGCATCGCAGAGAACTTCGTAGGCTTCCTTGCACTCTTTGAAGCGGTGCTCCGCATCCGGGTCCCCAGGATTGCGGTCCGGATGAAATTTCATGGCCAAACGCCGGTACGATTTTTTGATGTCGGCTTCCGTCGCGTTGCGCGGTACGTCGAGGAGCTTGTAGTAATCCTGCTTCGCCATCACTCACCTTAACGCAACGCACATAAAGACGAACCGCCGGTACCTTGAATACCGGCGGTTCTGGTCGGCTAATCTATCGCATCGCAAACGATGTGCTAGGCCTTCTTGCGATCGCTTTCCTTGACCTCTTCGAATTCCGCATCCAGCACATCATCCTTGGGAGCTTCCGCCCCGCCGCCCGCGGCCCCGCCGCTAGCGCCCGCTGCGCCGCCGGCCGACTGCTGGTACATCTTCTGCAGTATCGCGCTCGATGCCTGCTCCAGCTCGGTGGTCTTGCGCTCGATCTCTTCGCGATCATCGCCGCTCATCGCCGCCTTGACCGCGGCCACCGAATCGCCCGCCGCTTTTTTCTCATCCTCGGTGATCTTGTCGCCCAGATCCTTGAGCGCCTTCTCCACCGTGTGAATCGCCGCATCCGCCTTGTTGCGCGTGCCCACGAGATCACGAAACTTCTTGTCCTCCTCGGCATGCACCTCGGCATCGGTCACCATGCGCTTGATCTCCGCCTCGGACAATCCGCTCGAGGCCTTGATGACGATGCGCTGCTCTTTGCCGGTCTTCACATCCTTCGCCGACACATTCAATATTCCGTTCGCATCGATGTCGAAGGCGACCTCGATCTGCGGCATGCCGCGCGGCGCCGGGGGAATGTCGGTCAGGTCAAAGCGGCCCAAGGATTTGTTGTCGCTGGAACGCTCGCGCTCACCCTGCAGCACATGGATCGTGACGCCGGTCTGATTGTCGTCCGCCGTCGAGAAGGTCTGCGCCGCCTTGGTGGGGATGGTCGTATTTTTCTCGATCACCTTGGTCATCACGCCGCCCAGGGTCTCAATGCCGAGCGACAACGGCGTCACATCGAGCAGCAGCACGTCCTTCACATCGCCGGAGAGCACGCCGCCCTGAATGGCAGCGCCCACGGCAACGGCTTCATCGGGGTTCACGTCCTTGCGCGGCTCCTTGCCGAACAGATCCTTGACCGCCTTCTGCACCAAGGGCATGCGGGTTTGGCCGCCGACCAGGATGACCTCGCCGACATCCTTCATGGACAAACCGGCATCCTTCAGCGCGATGCGGCAGGGTTCCATGGTTTTCTGCACCAGATCCTCGACCAAGGACTCGAGCTTGGCGCGAGTCAGCTTCATGTTCAGGTGCTTCGGTCCCGCCGCATCGGCGGTGATGTACGGCAGATTGATTTCCGTCTGCTGACTCGAAGACAGTTCGATCTTCGCCTTTTCGGCGGTCTCCTTCAGCCGCTGCATGGCCAGCGGATCCTTGCGCACGTCGATGCCGCTTTCCTTCTTGAACTCATCGGCCAGATAGTTGACCACGCGAAGGTCGAAGTCCTCGCCGCCGAGGAAGGTATCCCCGTTGGTCGACAGCACTTCGAACTGGCGCTCGCCATCCACCTCGGCGATTTCGATCACCGAGACGTCAAACGTCCCGCCGCCTAAGTCGTAGACCGCGATTTTTCGATCGCCGCCGTCCTTATCCAGGCCATACGCCAGGGCTGCGGCCGTGGGCTCATTGATGATGCGCTTCACGTTCAAGCCGGCAATGCGTCCCGCGTCCTTGGTGGCCTGGCGCTGTGAATCGTTGAAGTAGGCCGGCACCGTGATCACGGCCTCGGTGACCGTTTCGCCAAGATAGTCCTCGGCCGTCTTCTTCATCTTCATGAGCACGCGTGCGGAAACTTCCGGCGGGGCCATTTTCTTGCCCTGCACCTCAACCCACGCATCGCCGTTGTCGGCTTTGACGATCTTGTAGGAGACCATGCCAATGTCTTTCTTGACCACCTCGTCGGTGAATTTTCGGCCGATGAGTCGCTTCACCGCAGCCAACGTGTTGGCCGGATTGGTGACAGCCTGGCGCTTGGCGGATTGCCCGACCAGCACCTCGCCGTCCTTGGTAAAGGCCACGATCGACGGCGTCGTGCGATCACCTTCACTGTTCTCGATGACCTTGGGCTTGCCGCCCTCCATGATCGCGACGCAGGAATTGGTGGTGCCGAGATCGATGCCTATCATTTTACCCATGTGAAAACCCTCTAAGAGATTCGAACGTTGTGACCGTAACTGGGGACTTTGGGGGCATTTTTCAATTGCCCTCCCCGCCCGGTGCTTTACTCACGATGACTCGGGCCGGGCGCAGCAGCCGCCCGTTCAACGAATAGCCCTTTTGAATGACCAGCAGCACGGTATTGGCGGGCTGATCGGCGCTCTCCTGCACCGCCATGGCCTCATGCCAGGCTGGATCGAAGGGTTGGCCGGCCGGGTCGATGACCTTGATGCCTGCCTTCTCGAAGGCCCGGTACAGCTGCTTCAAGGTCGCCTCGGCGCCCTCCAGCAGTGCCGGCCCCGGATTGGCCGCGCCCGCATTGATGCCCGCCTCCAATGAATCGCCTACCGTGACCAGTTCCTGCGCGAATCGCTCCACGGCAAACTTGCGCGCGTTGTCCAGCTCGCGTTCGGCGCGCTTGCGGAAATTGTCGAACTCCGCCACGGCACGCAGGTAGCTGTTCCAATTCTCGGTCGCTTTAGCCTCGGCCGCCGCCAATGCCGAATCCGGCGCGCCCGGGGCGGTGGAATTCGTGTCAGGGGCGATCCGGGCCTCGTTGATATCGTTCACTGTTCCATGCCCCCTCAAAAGAAACGGCGTTGCTCGCCAGAAGTCGGCTAATTGGGGCTATTTGCGGGCGTTCAAGGCCGAACCGAGCAGTTTTGCGGTTATGTCGACGATTGGGATCACCCGCTCGTAGGCCATCCGGGTCGGGCCGATGATTCCCAGCACCCCCACCACTTGGTTGTCCAGCATGTAGGGGGCGGTCACGACGCTGATATCGTCCAAGATCCGGTAGCCGGATTCCTGCCCAATGAAGATTTGAATGCCATCGGCGCGTAGGCAATTGTCCAGCAGGCGCAGAATATCGTGCTTTTCGTTGAAGGCCTCGAACAGACGGCGCAGCCGATCGACGTTCGATAGTTCGGCAAAGCCCATGAGATTGGTTTCGCCCGCAATGACATATTCCACACGTTCCGCGGGCTGAGTATCGAAGACCTTCTGCGCCACCTGGATGGCGTCCTGCATGAGTTGGTCCATGTGCTGGCGCGTCTCCTGCAGCTGCGCGAGCAGCTGGGCGCGCACATCCGGCAGCGATCGGCCAGCGAACGCCTCGTTCAGATAATTGGCGGCGCGGCGCAGCTCCTCCGGCGAGTAGTAGCGATCCAGCTGCACTACGCGGTTCTGCACTTCGCGGTTGCTCATCACCATGATGGCGAGCGCTCGGTTCTCCGACAGGGTGATGAATTCGATTTGCGACAGCGCGATGTAGTTCGGGTTCGGCAGCGTCACCAGTCCGGCCATCTGCGTTTGGCTCGACAGCATCTGCGAGACGGTCTGAACCAGCGAGCGGCCGTTGGCCACATCCACCCCTAAGCGCCGTTCGATATCCTCGATCTCCTCGTGATGCAGCGGCTTAAGCTTGAGCAGCGTGTCCACGAAAAACCGATAGCCCTTGTCGGTCGGCACGCGCCCCGCCGAGGTGTGGGGCGAAGCGACGAAACCCAGGTCTTCCAGATCGGCCATGACATTGCGTATGGTCGCCGACGATAAGCTCAGGCCGGAATCCCGCGACAAGGTTCGAGATCCGACGGGCTGGCCGTCGCGAATGTAATTCTCGATCAGGGCCTTGAGCAGCTGCTGCGCCCGCTCATTGAGTCCTTCGTCGCCACCATCTGTCATAGTACGGTCCATATAACATGTTTGACCGGGTTTTCAACAGGTGACCGCCCGATCGCGGTCATGCTACAAGGAATCGGTCATGCCTCACTCATTTCAGTCTATCGCGCTGGTCGGCAACGCCAAGGATTTGCGGGTCGCCGAATGCATGTTGAGCCTTGCCGCGCACTGCCACGCGCGCGGTGTGCGCACCATGGCCGATCCCGGGCTGGGCTTGGCATTCGAGCCCGATAGCGTCATCGCCTGCCCGGAGCAGTCCTTTGCCACCCGCGCCGACCTCATTATCGCCATCGGCGGCGACGGCACTTTGCTGTACGCCGCGCGGCTGGTGGCCGGACATTCGGTTCCCCTGCTGGGGATCAATCGCGGGCGGTTGGGATTTTTAACCGATGTCAGCCCAGCCTCGATGCTCGAGGACGTGGACAACGTGCTGGCTGGACGCTACAGCGAGGATCGCCGCTCGCTGCTGGCGGCACGGCTGGAGCGAGCCGGCGGCGCGACCGTGCGCGCCCTGGCACTGAACGATGTGGTGCTCAATAAGTGGGAAACCGGCAGAACGATGGACTTTGAAACCTCGATCAATGGGCGTTTTGTCAATTCTCATGGCGGCGACGGCATGGTGATCGCCACAGCCACCGGCTCCACCGCCTATGCCCTGTCCTGCGGCGGACCCATTGTCGAACCGGACCTCGATGTGTGGGTGCTCGCGCCCATCTGTCCCCACACCCTGAGCGATCGGCCCATCGTGGTGCGCGCCGGAAGCCAAATACTGCTGCGCATGTCGGATCGGTTCGAATCGCGCGCACAGGTGACTTGCGACGGCACGGCCATCGGCGACTTGGCGCAGGGCGATAAGCTCTACGTGGAGGCGGCCGACGCCCAAATCACCTTGTTGCATCCGCCGGGCTACGACTACTACCGGCTGCTGCGCTCCAAGTTGCACTGGGGTCGGGGCGCATACGGCGGCCGATCCGACACTTAAACCATGCTCTCGCATCTTCAGCTGCATGATTTGGTTCTCGTCGATAAGGCGGAACTGGAACTTCGCGGCGGCCTCACGGCCTTGACCGGCGAAACCGGGGCCGGAAAATCCATCATCGTCGATGCGCTTTTGCTGGTGGCCGGCGGGCGCGCCGGAGCCGATGTGGTGCGCCAGGGCGCGGAACGGGCCGAAGTCACGGCGAGTTTCTCCGCGCTGCCCGCCCCGGCGATCGAGTGGCTCAACGCTCAGTCCATAGACTGCGAGGGGGAACTCGTTCTGCGCCGGGTGATCGGCGCCGACGGCCGCTCACGCGCCTATGTGAGCGGCCAGATCGTGCCGCTACAGGCATTGCGGGAACTGGCGGACTTTCTGATTGAGATTCACGGCCAACAGGAGTTTCAACGGCTGGTGAATCGCGGCGCGCAGCGCGACTTGCTCGACGAGCGCTTAAGCGATCCCACCGTGAAGAGCGCTGTCGCCGGCTTGTTTGCCCGCTATCAAACCTGCAGCGCCGAACTCGAGTCATTGCGGGCGGCCGCGGAAAACCGCGATGCCCGCGTCGATCTGCTGCGCTATCAGCTGGGCGAATTGCAGACCGAGGTCACCAGTGTGGCGGACATCGAGGAATTGTTCGCCGATCAGAAGCGCATTGCGGCGCGCAGCCGTTTAGGCGCCGCGGCGCAAACCGCCCTGACCGCGGCCTATGAATCGGACTCCGGCAGCGCCCACGAGTTGCTGGGCAGGGCGCTCGCCGCGCTGCGCGGCGTCGCGGATATCGATCCCAAGCTCACCGCGGCCGGCAAGTTGCTCGACGAGGCCTCGATTCTCGCCCGGGAGGCCGGCGATGCGCTAAGGCGCTACCTGGATGATCTTGACATCGACCCGCAGCGTCTGGATGAGATCGAACGTCGTGCCGCGGCACTTGAGGCGCTGGCACGCAAGCATCGGCTGGGCGTGTTGGAGCTGCCGGCGCAGCGGCTGCGCGTGGAGCAGGAACTGGCCTCGTTGGAGAACGTTCAGGTGAGTTTGGCGGTGCTGCAGGCGCAATTGGCCGACCTGACCCGCGATTATCGCAGCGCCGCGCACCGCTTGAGCCAGATGCGCGCCGCCGCCGCCCTGCAGCTGGGTAAACAGGTGACGCAACTGATGCAGGCGCTCGGCATGGCCGGCGGCACATTCGCGGTCGCAGTCACGCCGAGCGAGTGTGAGTTCGCCCCCAGCGGGGCCGACGAGGTCGAATTCCTGGTGAGCGCCAACCCCGGGCAGGCGCCCAAGAGCCTCGCTAAAGTCGCCTCCGGCGGCGAGCTGTCGCGTATCAGCCTGGCGATTCAGGTGGCAGGCCGAAGCGAAACCGCCTCGGCCTGCCTGGTGTTCGACGAAGTCGACGCCGGTATCGGCGGCGCCGTGGCTGAAATCGTCGGCAAACAACTGCGCGAGCTCGGCGAGCGCGCCCAAGTGCTGTGCGTGACGCATCTGGCACAAGTCGCTTCCCAGGCGCACAGCCAATTCCGCGTCACCAAGTTAAGCGACGGTCGAATCACCCGCACGGCGGTAAAGCCATTAAGCGCTGCGGAGCGCGTCGATGAAATCGCGCGCATGCTGGGTGGCGTCGACATCACCGCGCAGGCGCGCGCGCATGCGACAGAAATGCTGGGGCGCGCCTCCCCCAAGGCGCAGGCGCAGAAAAAACCCGCGCGTGCTGCGCCGCGCTAGCTCACAAAGCCAAGCAAGCGCATCAAGACCGGCAAGCCCATCAAGACGGGGCTTTGCCGCGTTTCTGGTTGGGGCAATTGGGCTTGCGGCAGTGCCCATATAAAATCAACGCGTGGTCGCTGATCTCGAACCCCAGGCGCTTCGCCACGGCGTGCTGGCGCTCTTCGATCCCCACGTCCATGAACTCTTCCACCTTACCGCAGTCAACACACACGATGTGATCGTGATGGGCGCCTTGATTGAGTTCGAACACCGCCATACCGCCCTCAAAATGATGGCGTGTGACCAAGCCGGCGGCCTCGAATTGAGTCAGCACCCGATAGACTGTGGCCAGGCCGATATCCTCGTTGGACACCAGGAGTTTCTTGTAGATGTCCTCAGCGCTCATGTGGCGCGCGGAGCCATCCGCGAGAATGTCCAGGATTTTCAGGCGCGGCAGCGTAACCTTGAGGCCCGCATTGCGCAGGTCATTGCTTTCGCTGGTCGAATCGGGTTTCAGGCGCTGCGGCATGCTGTGCCCTCGGGTATGATGCGGTCTCAATTATCAATCATTTAACGGCTGTTCACCACTTTCATGAAAATATTTCAGCACCTGGTTCTGGGGTCGGCGTTGATTTTTCTGGCCTCCGGTTGCGTCTACCGCATCAACATTCAGCAAGGTAATTTTCTGAATCAAAGCCAGGTCAATACGGTCAAGGAAGGGATGACGCGCAGCCAGGTGCGCTACCTGCTGGGTACGCCCATGGTGGCCGATAGCTTCAACAAGGAGCGTTGGGATTATATTTACTATCTGAAGGTGGGCCGAACCCGCCACGTCGACTCGCGCCGCGTGACGGTTTGGTTCGATGGCGACAAGGTCGCCAGATTGGAAAAGCCCACGGATGAGCAAGCGGCAGCCCAGGACGCCGCGGCAGCGAAGGTCAAGTACGGCAGGGTTTACTGAGGCCGAAGGCCGCGCGCATGCGCTCGAGCGCGCTTGCGCCGTGCCAGCTTCGGCTCCTCGAGAAGCGGCCGGTAGATTTCGATTCGATCACCCTCCTTGAGCGCCTGGTCCCTATGCGCCGGCCTGCCGAAGATGCCCACGGGTGAATTCTGCAGATCCACGCCGCTGAAAGCCGGATCCTGCGCAGCGCACGACAGCGCATCCGCGAGCCGCGAACCCGGCGGCATCTGCAGGCATTTGACGACGCTGTGCTGAGGCTGCGCGTACACCACCTCGATGATCACGCTAGCCGTACACCTGTTGCGCGCGCTGTACGAAGGCGTCCACGATTCCGCTGCACAGCGATTCGAACACGGCATTGAAGGCGGCGGCGGTCAGCCGGTTCTTGAACTCGAATTCCACGTGAAAATTCACGCGCGAGCCGCGCGTGCCAATGGCCTCGAAGCGCCATTGGCCCGTGAGCTCGCGAAACGGGCCGTGCAGCAGCTGCATATGAATTTGCGAGTCCGCTACCCAGGTATTGCGCGTGGTGAATTCGGTCTGCAGCACGCCGCGGACAATTTTCAGCGCCGCCACGCTCTCGGCGGCGGATACGTCCTGCACGCGGACCGCGGTACACCAGGGCAAAAAATCCGGGTAACGCGCCACATCATTCACCAAGGCAAACATTTGTGCCGGCGTATAGGTGACCAGGGCACTGCGCTCGACTACCAACATGGGCACATTCTCCGGTAAAAGCGCGGGCGCCGCCATCGACGAATCGGTAGACTCACCTCGCGATGCAAACCTCTGACAAATTGCCGCCGATTGCCGTCAATCGCAAAGCGCGCTTCGACTACTTCATCGAGGAGCGCTTCGAGGCCGGCATCTCCCTGATGGGTTGGGAGGTCAAGAGCATGCGCGCCGGCAAGGCGCAAATCGCCGAAGCCTATGTCTACGTCAAGAACGGCGAGGCCTTCCTGTTCGGCGCGCACATCAATGCGCTGAATTCCGCCTCCACTCACGTCGACACGGACCCGACACGCACCCGCAAATTGCTGCTGAATCGCCGCCAGCTCGATCATTTGATCGGCGCGGTGGAGCGGCGCGGCTACACCTTGGTGCCCCTCGAGCTGTACTGGAAGGAGGGGCGCGCCAAGCTGGAAATCGGCCTTGCCAAGGGCAAGAAGCAACATGACAAGCGGCACTCCGAGAAGGACCGCGACTGGCAGCGCGACAAAGGCCGGATCATGAAGGCGATGCGGCGCTGAGCCCTAAGTGGTTCGAACCGGCCAAAGAGCGTAAACTAGCGCTTCGATTGGGGCCGACCGGTTTCGACATGGGTTGCGAAACTGCAGGTGCGTACCGAGGTGCAGGTTCCTCGTTAAACTATTTGCAAACTTATAGTTGCCAATCAAGACAACTACGCTCTAGCCGCCTAATCGCGGTTGAAACCCAGACGGCTCGTGCTGATGCGAACGTTCGGGTGTAGCGCTCATCAGATAGTGGAGCACACGTGCCTGGGGTGTGTTAAACGAAAAATTACTGGGCTGGCTGCGCGCTTTCCCTGCCCGTTGGGTAGTGCGCGGTGAGAACAATAGACGTGGCTACGTACGTAGATCTTGTAGCGTAGGACTTATGGACGGGGGTTCGATTCCCCCCGGCTCCACCATTTGACCCGATCCGATAACATCCGAAAACATCCTGAGGACTTCCACCAAACCCGCATAAAAACGCGGGTTTTTTTATGTTTTTGGGATCCTGGGGGCGCCGCAACTTGCCGTTGACTTCCGGGGGCAACTGGGGGCAACCTTGGGGGCAACTGGTCAAACCCGAATGGGAGTTGCCCCCAGATGCCGCTCACCGACAGCATGGCGCGAAACGCCAAACCCGCTGCCAAAGCCGTGCGGATGTTCGACCGCGACGGCCTGTATCTCGAGGTCTCGCCCCGCGGCGGCAAGTGGTGGCGCCTCAAATATCGCTACGCGGGAAAGGAAAAGCGCGTGTCCTTGGGCGTCTACCCGGAAGTCAATTTGAAGATGGCCCGCGCGCGCACGATCGAGGCGCGCCGGCTGCTTGACGCCGGCGTCGATCCCAGCGAGAACCGCCGCGCCGCGAAAGCCGCTCAGATGCAAGGCGCGGCGAACAGTTTCGAGGTGGTTACGCGCGAGTGGATCGAGCAGCAGATGAAATCCTGGGTCAAGGGTCATGGCGAGCGAATACTGACCCGTTTCGAACGCGACATATTCCCCTGGATCGGCGCTCGTCCGATTGCGGATTTGACCGCGCCGGAACTGCTGACGACGGTCAGGCGCATCGAAAAACGCGGCGCGTTGGAGACCGCGCATCGCGCGCTCGGCAACTGCGGCCAGGTGTTCCGCTATGCCATCGCCACCGGCCGCGCCAAGCGCGATCCAACCGGCGATCTGCGCGGCGCCCTCCCCGCGGTTAAGACCTAAGCACTTTGCCGCCATAACCGAGCCCAAGCGGGTGGGCGCGCTGATGCGCGCCATCGACGGTTACGAAGGATCGTTGACGGTTCGCTGTGCACTGCGCTTTGCGCCGCTCGTATTCGTACGCCCCGGCGAGCTGCGGCATGCCGAGTGGGCGGCAATGGACTTGGATGGCGGCGAGTGGCGCTACACGGTCACCAAGACGAACACGCCGCACATCGTGCCGCTCTCCTCGCAAGCGGTTGCGATCTTGCGCGAACTGAAGCCCCTCACCGGCCGCGGCCGATATGTCTTCTCCAGCGCCCGCAGCAGCCAGCGGCCGATGAGCGACATGGCCATCCTCGCCGCCATGCGTCGCATGGGAATTGCGAAGGACGAAATGAGCGGCCACGGATTTCGCGCCATGGCGCGGACGATCCTGGATGAGGTCTTAAGCTTCAGGCCGGATTTCATCGAGCACCAGCTCGCGCATGCGGTGCGCGATCCGAATGGACGCGCTTACAACCGCACGGCGCATTTGGCGGAGCGCCGGAAAATGATGCAGGCCTGGGCGGATTACCTGGACAAGCTCAAGAACGGCGCCGACGTGATTCCGATTCTCAAGGCAGGCTGACGGTGTTGTGTGCCGTATCCCAAATTCGAGAAACCCAGCAGAAAAGCGCCGTGGCATTCGGACAGCTGCGGCGTATCCTATTCGTGTGCCGAAAAACGAGGCTCTAACCCATGGAAACGAAGTTGCAGCAATTGACCGTGGACGAGCGCATCAAGCTTGTCGAAGATCTCTGGGACAGCATGCGGCCGACCAGGGCGCACTTCCGATTACGGCCGATCAGAGAACCGAACTCGACCGCCGTCTCAATGCATACGCGGTTGACAAGAATCGTGGACGACCGGCGGCGGACGCCGTTCGCGACATTCGCCGCCGGTTGTGACCGTAGAGGTCCGGCTCCGTCCGGAAGCCGAACAGGACCTGGCTGACGCGGCTCAGTGGTACGAGGAACAGCGGCGCGGGTTGGGGCAAGAATTTCTCGATGAGGCTTTGGCAGCTTTTGCGGCTATCGCCGAAAGACCACTCGCCAGCTCTGCGGTTTACAAGGCGTTGCGACGCGCCCTTTTACATCGATTTCCCTTTGGCGTCTTTTACCTCGTTGATGGCGACGAGGCAGTTGTGATCGGTGTCCTTCATGGCAGCCGCCATCCGCGCCGGTGGAAGAGCCGCCTGTAGAACCAACAACTTCAATTCGCGCCACGGTGTCTGGAACGGCTGATTGCAATGCGACTCGCCAACCAGTCTCGCACTTCGCTCTCCAGCCATCCCACAGCCCGCTCGCCTAGCTTGATGCGCTGGGGAAACCGTCCTTCAGCCTGCATCTGATAAATCATGGATCGACCGAGTCCTGTGAGCTGGGAGACCTGTTTCAACCTCAGCGCCCGCTCATTGGGGTCACGCTGGAGCTTTTTTGATGGCCCCAGGTTGAAGTCCAATTGAGTATTCGATTCGTTTTTCACGGCAGCAACCTCGGACATCGACCATTTACACCGATCACCGGCCCTAGCGCGTCATCTCCGGGTCCTTAGGTAGCCGGCGCTCGGGACCATTCCGTTGAGTCTCACGCTGCTTTTTGACAAATCCGACTAACTGCACCGCCAATCGTTGGCGATCAGTAAGAACGGGCGGCAAATGGCTGGCGAAGTAGCGGACATCTCCAGCGAGAATAATCTCCCCCGGCGCATCCAGTACGTCTGCGGCCTTCATCCAGGCTGATACGAGAGACTTGCGGGTTTCGATCAACCTGTCGCGCGCCGGATCCACGATGGTTCGAGAACGTGACAGCTCTCGCGCGATCCCGATCACCCGCTCATCTAAGGCCGTGGACGTCCCGTATTGCTGCGCCTTGAAAAGCTTCTCCCGAGGGTATTTTTTGTTCTCGCCTCGAATGGCCCGCGGTGTGGCGTGGGCTGAAATACCCTGCTCGCGCATCAGCCGCGCGAAGTCCTCGCGCCATTCGCGCAGGCGCTGCTTGTCGATATGCAGCCGCCGGCCGAGCTCGTTCTCGGCCTTCACGACCAGATGCACGTGCGGGTGCTTCTGGTCGGTGTGCAAGACCATGGCATAGCGGTGTTGCGCGAACTTTTCGCGGGCGAATTTCCGCGCCGCCGCCAAAACCTTGTCCGCTGGCGTCGGCGCCGGCATGGAAAGCACGATGTTGTGTACGAGTTTCGTCGGCCGCCGCGCAGGGCGGCCTTCCTTCTGCTGGCGGTATTGGCCGGCGGTGAGTTCCAAGTGCCAGTCATCGAGCAGGTGCTTTTGCTGCTCCGGGTATCCAATCAACTCACCCTCGTCGGTCTCGATCTCCAACGCACCTCGGCGACTGATGTATCCGAAGTGAGCCGCAACCGCGTCCCTCCCCGTTCCACCGCCCGTGACTTTCACCATGACCTCCGGGGTACGGCTCATGGTGCGCGTGATGTGGGCAATCTGCGCGAGGCTGAATCGACCGGGCATCTCCGAACCACCGCGGCCGTAGCTCACGATATCGAATAATGCCGGTCCCTCCCGCGGCACGCGAAAAACTCGTCTAGTCAACGCGGCTCTCCCAGCTGATCAGCGCCGCTTGCGCGAATTCATGCATACGACGTTCCACTTCTGATACGAGAGCGCGGGAACCCTTAAGCTCCTGCTGCAGATCCCGTGTCAGGACACCCGTCCGCGCAGCTTCCCGAGCGGTCCGCGCCAGGAGTCGCACGAACCCGGCCAAGACCGACACAGCCGCCTTGAATGCCGCAAGCTCATGGGTGGTGAGCGGCGGGTTGGCGGCCACATGACCCCGCACTAGGGCGGCGATATAGCCTGAGTCCTTCATGCGCCGCCCAGCCGCCCGCTGCCGGATGGCAAGCCGATCTCCTGGCCGCAAGCGGATCGTGATCCGGTCCAGGGCGGGGCCACTGCTCGATGGGTTGGGAAGCAAGTCGGGCGATTGCGATTCGAGCCAGGCACGAATGGCGATCAGTGCCAGCGTCGACTCCGAGATGTGCCTCTGGGCGGCGAGCGCGACGAACACGCGTTTCTCTTGCGGCGTCGGACGTGCCGTGATCGTTGGTGCAATCGATTTCATTGCGCCGTCGTTCACTGCGCGCAACCTTGAGTTGCAGCAGAACGCGGACACTTCGCTATCCTGCCATCGCTCCAATCAAAACCCGACAACACCCCTCGTTCCAAAGTCATTTGCTCTATCCGATCCGCGATTACGGACCTAAGACATTGCACGAATTACTGCGCGTTTGGGGTTTGAGTTTCGCTGTTTTTTCAGCGGAACTCGCCCCGTCACCGAGGGATTTCGTCTTTAGGACAGCAGTGTATCAGGCGACTACCGGCCAACCCGCCTTCGGCCAACCCCAAATGCCAGCCTTGAAGCGGCCGTTCATTGCTTGCGTTAGGCTATCCGTCGTGGAAAACAAAATCGACTTCACAAAACATGCCGAGTCTGAATTGGTGGACATGTTTAGTCGCCTGGATCCGCGATTCGCCCCTGCGGAATGCGAGCGGCTTGCTAAGTATCTCGCCGATCGCGGCTATATCGTCACGGAAGGGAGTACCGGGCCGGGCTCCGCAGTGCCCTCACCAGGAAAATTCGAGTCGTTAACCGGTGCGGCGAGCCCAATCAAGTGCGCCGTTAATTTCGGCCAAAGTACAGGGCCCTTTAGGCGGTTCGAACCTGCGCACAATGACTTCAACTTCGTCGGCGCCGGAACGCTGGAGGCTAACGGCGTGGAGGTTCAGCTCTCGGGCCGCTTGGCCGGAGCGCTGCCGGGTATTCTCGGGTCCTTCTCGCGTCGCACATCTCGCTTGCTGTGGCAAAACATCGTGAACGTCGAGTGTGCTGAAAGCGTTGTTTATTTCGACTATCACTCGGCAGGTACCTCTAACCGAGGCATTACGCTTTGGCTCGCCGACTCCGCGACCGCCGAGCAGATTGTTGCCATCCTGCCGAAAGAGCGAACGGCGGATTTCCGCCCTCAGCTCAAAGTTCACGCCGACTTTGAACGCAATCTCATCGCCCAATCACCAAAAACGCCGGTCACCTTAGCTTTAGTCACCCTCAATGCGTTGGTATTCCTGGCAATGGGCATTGGAGGTGCAGGATGGCTCATTCCTAACCCGGCTGCGCATGTCGCGTGGGGGTCCAATTTCGGGCCCTACACCACCGACGGCGAGTGGTGGCGACTGCTTACATCGATGTTTATTCATTTTGGCGTGCTCCATCTGCTGTTCAACATTTGGGCCCTCGCAATATTCGGCCCATTGGTTGAGCGCCTATTCGGAAGCATAAATTATCTGTTCATCTACCTCGTTTCAGGGATAGCTGGAAGCCTGGCGAGCCTCTCTTGGCACCCGGAAATCAACGCCGCCGGCGCGTCTGGCGCGATATTGGGTATTCTCGGCGCACTGCTTGCCGCCCAATTGCGTGCTGGCGAATCATTTCCCGGCAACATTGTCCGACCGCTGCGAAATACCACGCTCGTATTTCTCGGCTGGACCTTGTACGCGGGATTCACGTCCCAGGGAATTGATAACGCAGCACACATAGGCGGAGTAGCGGCCGGATTTCTCGTTGGGTTGGCCGGGGCGCGTCCCATCAGCGGCGCAAGTTTCTATTCGCGCAGCGACGCACGTCGCTTAATGCAACTGGTGCCTGCGGCCGCGGTGATTCTCGCGGTAGGTTTCTGGTTCGCGCAACGCGCTTCTACCTCGATGGTAGGCGAGGGACAATTCCAACGTACGGTCCTTTGGATAAGCGTCCGCGAATCAAAAATAAATAACAAGTTCAATGCGGCGGTGTCTCGCGACGCCAACGACAAGCAAAATCACCTCGCTCTAATTGCAGTCCTGGAGAAAGAAGTCATACCTTTTTGGCAGGAGGCAGGTGACCGTCTTGGCGAAATACAACTTTCGAGCATTTCGCCCAACAATACGAATTTGAAAATTCTTCAAGATTTATGTGATGGGCGAGCTGATGCGTACCAGCGACTCGACGACGGTTTGCGAAAAAATGATCACAAACTGATAGCCGCGGCTGGCCAGGATCTAAAACAAGTCGAACAGACTGCGAAAGAGCGCCGCGCGACACGACAATGATGGGTCAGGGTCGCAAAACGAAATGAAGCAGAGCGGACACTCGCCAACGGCAGAAATGGTCGAAAGCTACCGCTCGCTGACGGCGATATGTTGATAGCTCCTAAGCCGCCACCCGCTGGCGGTAAGATGCTCTTCCATGGCATCCGAAAACCTGCGGTGAGTGGCGCAAGCGTGTGCCGACTCGTGTTAGCGGCAATTTGCGCGGTGATCGTCGGTTGCGGCGTGGCATCGCAACCGGAGAGTATTAAGACTGTGGCTGCTTTCGAAGTCCCCCTCCAGTCGCAGGCAGACCGCGAAGAATTTCTTTCTGTTCTACGCGCAGCTGCTGAAGTAGAGGGGATGCATGTTGATGCCGAAAGCGATGCGGATCTCGGGAACGACGCAACGGTCAGTCCGAATTTCAAAATGACTATGAAAGCAGCGGTTTGGCGCGGGTCAAATGATGAGGAAGCAGTTGCGTCCGCAATGGACCAATTCGACCATCTGGGCCAAGTTTGGTTAATGTTTTCTAGAGGTAAAGATCCAGCAATGGCCACCAGATTTCGAGAGCGCGCCATGCATGACATCATGCTCCATTGGCCAGGTACTCTGTCTCTTCCAATCATGCCTACTGGCGCAATCCCGCTCCACAGGGATCTTATTCAGACGCCCGCTGGCTACATAGTGAATCCGGCCGAGGCCCACAAATATGACTTGGTCGCCACAAAGACGGCGCCGCATTGATTTATCTGTGACCGCAAAGCCGCCGTTCGCGTCCGGCAGCACCGGGTCGACTCCAGCCCCATAGACTTTCAACGCTTATATTTTGGCGGAGAGCGTGAGATTCGAACTCACGAAGGTTGTGAAACCTTGCCGTTTTTCAAGACAGAAAAGCACGTGAAATTGTTGCAGCCAGCAGCGCCGCGCGAGGCGAGGTTTTAGCCCGTTTTGGCGCCTTCAGGCGCGTATTACCTGCACACGTTATTCGCCCAGGCGTAGTGCCAACTGCTGCGACTCGTCCGAGGCAGCAACTGCCGCAGGGAGCATCGCGCGAGTGCGTAGCACGAGCGGCATACCCATCCACCAGCTGTCATCCTGCGCCGCCCACTGGTGATAGTTCTGCGGCTGAGCGTAGATGTATCGGTTTCCGATGGGCATCGACGCGGGAGGCGGCGCTTGCTGGGCGATCTGCTTCTCTTGAACCGCCTCCTCCGGATCTCCATCGCCCGCATCCGTGAGGTGCGGAGGCGCGACTGGCTGCGCCGCTTGCTCACGCTCGAGCGCGTTGTTCGAGTTCTCACGCACTAGATGAAGCATGCTGAGCAGCCCGATGAAGAAACTGAACACCACCCCGAGCCTTTTGTAAGCGAGTCGGAGGACTGTCATCGCCGCATCCCGTTGACAGCTTCATTCAGCGGCGGCCCGATGTAGAAGCCGCGCGCATCAACGAGTGCGGCATCGACGTTGCGCAGCGAGTCCTTTACAGCCTCCGCCTTGATTACCCGTTCGATGCAGTCCAGCGTGGCATACCGCGCACTCTCGGGCTGCGTATCGTCAGCGATGTCGTACCTGGTAAATCTCCAAACGATCTTTCTATCCACGATCCTTCACTCCTAAATTGGATTGGATAAGGAGCCCAGCACCCGCGTGCTGGGCTCCGCCGCGCTTTATGCAACCAACTTGCACGTGGCGTCGCACTGGCGCTGCGCCAGCAGGTTGTCGTTCCACACGCCATCAGCATACGTGCGGAGGTACGCGGCTCTCGGCCCGCCCTCACGCACGACACCGATGTACGCCCTATGACCCGTGTTGCGGTCAACGGTGTAGTAGACCTCCTGCTTGCCCTCGATCCGCCGAATCGCTTCCTCGCGACTCAGCTGCCACGCGGCGGTGGTGTTGCCAATATGCGTGATGTGCTCATGACGGTTCTCAGAGTGCGGCTTGGTAATGCAATTAACCTCAAACTCAGCCATAAATATCTCCTTACAAAAGTGGACTCAAAAATTAAAAGCACTTCCAAATTTGCAAGGAGACGCGGGTATACCAGGTCGGAAAACTCCTTGGTGCAGGAATCCAGTGAAGGGTGATCGATGCACTAGGCGATTAAGCTTGCCAGTAGCGCAGTCCCCATTCCGCCTTCGGAAATGGCAGACACAACATCTTGTGCCTGAGCTGAATCCTAGGGCGCGATGGCGATTAGCGTCAATACTTTTTTCATACTATTCTTGATCACAACACTAATTATAATTCAATGTGATACAAGATTGTCACGAGAAAATAGCTGATTACACTTTCGGAAGACTAGGTCAAGAGGAAAAAACGTAATACACAAGATATTGTGTTTGCACAGCCAAGCACATTATCTCCATTGACACGCCGACACTGCCCGAAAATCTGCTTAGCTTTCACGGGTCGAGGGGCGCCCAAATTTTGTCGCCCGTATTTAAGAGCGCGAGTCGGGCGCGATGCCAACCGAAGAACTTACAAGCTTGCTCAAGGAGGCCAAGCGCCTGGCCAAGCGCTATCGCGAGCTCACGGGACGTCCGCTTGGTATCGTCTGGGAGATCGCGGAGTTTGAAGTGGCAGCGCGTTTCCTGGGGTTGGAGATGGCGCCGGTCCGCACCGCCGGCTACGACGCCATCCGCCGATTGCCAGGTGGTGCTGCGCGGCGACTTCAGATCAAGGGTCGCGTCATGCGCTCCGACGGGACTGCGTGCTGTTGGTACTGCCACACTCTTGCTCCACCCGCCTCGGCCGCCAGGTGTGGCCGCCGGCGCATCATCTGTTTGTTTACCGACCCTGCCCTCGAGGGGCAACTTCGGGGGCAACAGCAATGCTTAGATTTCGGATACCATATTGCTATCAATGGGTTCCGGGGATTTTTTGTTAGTCCCCGGCTCCACCATAAAAATGTGATAAATATCAATATATTGCATGTGTTTCTTCATAGAGGCAGCATGCAAAGCCGATTTCTATTGGTTGATGGAATCAAGTTAGGCTCTGAATAGGCGCCGAAGCTTGACCAGGATCCTTGCGATGTCGGCGCTGAACGCCGACCAACACCGTGCTGGCGATTCGCCATGCAAATCTGCTGGTTATTGGGGTCCGCGCATGGTCAACATTGGACTCCGGATACCTGGTCGCGACGCCGGTTCACATTCCAGTACTTGAATTTTTGGCCGGCATCCCTAGTTTCTGCCACGGATGCCCATGCCGGCATCTCAAGACATCGAAACAACGGTTTGATAGCCATAAGGAGTGGTGCCATGAGTACTGTGATGCGACAAGATCCCTGGGGCGTGATGCCGCGCCTACAAGAGGAAATCAATCGTCTGTTCGGCAATACGCGCGAGAATGACTCCAGTTCTGCAACTGCCGCTTGGGTTCCGCCGGTGGATATCCACGAATACGCGAATCGCTTCGAACTGTATGTTGACCTACCAGGGATCGATCCTGCCGACGTGGAACTAACGCTCGACGGCGGGGTGCTCACTCTGTCCGGTGAGCGACGCGAGCAAGTCGTGACGAAGAGCGGCGAAGACTTGCAGGGTCGTCGTATCGAGCGAGGCCATGGAACTTTTCATCGGCGCTTCGTTTTGCCCGATACGGTCGACGGAGAAAAGGTCAATGCGAGCGGCAAGAACGGTGTGCTGACCGTCACGATTCCGAAGCAGGCGAAAGCGATGCCACGGCGCATTCAAATCGACGCCTGATCCACTTGACATCCTGCCCATGGCGCGGCGAAATCCGCGCCATGGGAATTTGCTAGATCGCGGGCAGTACTAATTTGTTAAGTGTTCTGTGAAGCGCGAGATGGCCACCTGCTCGCCAGCGCGCTGGGCACGGCGCCATTGCGCCGGCCGCTGCCGAATCGAATGGGGACAGCATGTGCAGGATCCGTGAAAAAAGCGATTGGCATATTGCTAACTTGCGCGACAGCCTCCACTGAACGATTGATTTAATGACATTAAATCAAGTTTTCATTTAATCTCATTAAGGAGTCAAGTTTGGGGGGATAAACGTGCGCCAAGGGACCAAGCCGCTTCGACAAGGTTCGAAGTTGAACCGCAAATCGATCCTGGAGGCGGCTTTTAAGGCGCTCGACGCCCAAGGATTTGACGGACTGAGCCTACGAATGGTCGCCGAGAGGCTGCGTGTTCAGACGCCGGCGCTCTACTGGCACGTCGAGAATAAAGCTTCGCTAATCAATCTGATGTCGGCAACCTTTTCTGAGGCGGCCAACCGTGACAAAGACCATGCCGACGGCTGGAGGAACAAGCTGTTGGCATTTGCGCGCGCATTACGTCGCGTGATGCTGGTACATCGCGACTCCGCACGGCTGTCTCTGGCGGCATCACCAATTGAAGATCCAAAAGTCATTGCGGAGCGGATAGCGGCACCATTAGTTGACGCTGGGTTGAGCGCTCGCCACGCGCTGAGCTATTCCGCTTCGGTAATCGCGTACACGGTGGGATGGGTGGCCTATGAACAGAGCCAGTCCATGCACGAGTTTCTAGCGCAGATGATCGATTTTTCAGAGAGCTTTGAAACTGGATTAAAGGCGCTAGTGGGCGGTCTCACCAATCCGCCGCCCTCTGCCCGTACAAAAAGTAGCAAGTGCATTGTTCGCTCCAAACGCTGACTTGAATATCCGCCGCAAAAGGCGCTCGCTTTGGACACTTACCCCGAGGTTCCTGTTGAGCGGGCCGGTCTCGTCTGAAGCGCACCACGATGAGATCCTCGAGCACGAACTGTTCATCGATATCCAGCCGCGATTCGTGCGAGCGCGCTCGGGGCCCGCCGCTGGTGCGGTCCTTTAGCGATCCCACGGATTCAGAATCTGCGCGCCGGTCGATTCGAAATCAGCAACGTTGCGGGTAACGACAGTCATGCCATGAGTCAGAGCAGTTGCAGCCATGAGCGCGTCTCGGATCGGCCCAGGATCTGGAATATGCAGAGCGGCGCTACGGCGCGCGACCGCCGTGTCGATAGGTAAAATGCGCTCCGAGAAACTTGGGAGCACGCGATCATCGAGCCATGCACGGAGTATTGCCCCCTTGGACGGGTCGCGGCGCTCGGCAAGCAATGTGCCGATTTCCAGCTCCTGGGTGACGATGGCCGAAAGGAAGAGACTGGCGGGTGGGACTGTTTGGATCCAGGCCGCGACCTTGGGATCAGCCTTGCCCGCTCTTGCTTTCCGGAGCTCCGCAATCACATGGGTGTCGAGTAGGGCACCATCGAACACGCGACGGGGGTGTAGTCCAGCTGAAGCTTCATGGCTTCCTCCCGGGGTTAACCAATCATCATAGGTTGCCGGACCTGTTTCATAGTGGCAATCGGCAATGCTCTTCGTCGATCTCTTGTTTGCGTCAGGTAAGGGCAAAGGCGGCGGGAATCCGAAAGCCGCCTGGATTATGGTATTATCTAGTGACATCCGGTAATACGAGAATGTCATGACGACACTAACTGTTAAGATTCCAGAGGCGCTGGAGCGCAGTATTGCCATAGCTGCTCGCCGCGAACGCGTGACGAAGTCGGAATTGGTCCGGCGCGCAATGGCGAAATATGTCGCGCAAACTGTCGGCGACCATAAATTTCAATCGGCCCTGGATTTGGCCGGCGGCTTGATCGGAAGTGTGCGCGGCGGTCCTGTTGATCTCGCGACGAACGCAAAATATATGGATGAATACGGCAAGTGACGCGGCCGGTCGTTCTGCTGGATACAGGTCCGTTGGTGGCAGCGCTCAGTCGTAACGATCATGCGCATGCTTGGGCGAAAGCACAATTTGCCGCACTTCCGGCGCCGTTCTTGACCTGCGAGCCAGTAATTTCGGAAGCGTGCTTCTTACTCCGGCAGCTTCGAGGCGGCGCTAGTGGGGTCCTGGCCTTAGTCGAATCCGGGGCGCTGCGACTCGGGATGAGTCTGGCCGAGGAGGCACCGGCGGTTCGCAAACTCTTCGATCGCTACTACAAAGTCCCCGCTTCGCTCGCGGATGTCTGTCTCGTCAGGATGGCGGAGATTTACGATCGGTGTCTAGTACTGTCGCTTGATTCCGATTTCCATATCTATCGTCGCCACGGACGAAAAACCATTCCTCTGTCGCGGCCGGACTCGCTTTAGCTAAAGAGCGCGAGCATAGGTATCCGGAAGCCTAAGCGCGGATCAACTCAGTGAGGCGCCAGTGCATCATGCCGACGAGCGTGCGCACCAGGAGTCCGGTGATCGTCAACGTAGCCGGGGCGACTTGCATAGATGCCGCTCACCGACAGCAGCGGGTCCAATTGACATTTATACTCCTATGTATAGACTTGTTTATACATGGGAGATCAACATGTCCAAAAGTGCAACACTAACCGTGCAGCAGTGGGGAAACAGCCTCGCTGTGCGGATCCCCGCGGCAGTGGCGCGGTCGGCTCGCTTTAGAGTCGGACAACCGGTCGAAGTATCGGCCCAGGACTCGAATGTTCTGGTCAAGGCGATCGGTGAGCCCAAGCTGACTCTCGCGCAGAAGCTGGCCGCATTTGAACCGGCGCTGCATGGTGGCGAGATCATGGCCAGTCGCCCAATCGGAAATGAGGTGCTCTAGTGGCCGCCCGGAAATCGTGGTGTCCAGACCGGCGCGACATGATCTGGATTGATTGCAATCCTCAAGCCGGCCGCGAGATGAAGGACGTACATCCCTTGGTTGTTCTGTCGCCGCGAGAGTTCAATGATAGAACCGGAATAGTCATAGGTCTGCCGATGACCACGGCAACGTATAACGAAACCAATCCCTTTGCGGTGAAGTTCATCGGCCCAAAGGGTGTGGCCAGTTACATCCTCAGCCATCAGCCCAAGTCATTCGATTGGCGAGCCAGAAATGCGAAAGCCCATCCACTCAAGAGAGTTCCCGAGAGTTCGTACCTCCGCGCCTGCGAAAGCCTTAACCAGATTATTGAAATCGGCAGTTAGCGATCGCCGATCATGCGTTGACGTGCGGTTGACCGGCGACGGACGCCATTCGCGCCGGCGGAAGTCGGCCAGTCCGGTCTTCGAATACCAACGGGGGGATTGCATGAAGTTCAGGCCTAAGCCCCCGCTGGGGACGCCAAAGGCACGGCGCCCCGCACCGAAGACTCAAGGGGGTGGAGCGCAAAAACCGCTACCCGCTACCCCAGCACCCTCCGCGTAATCAGGGGATATCCCAGCCGCGCACCTTGTTGACCGCCCACGGCCTAGTCGTGAGTAAAGAAGAGCAACGATTTCCCTACTATCCGTCAACTAATCCACGGTCAGAATGCAACAAGAAAAGGGAGCCCTTGGCTCTGATTATCTACACCCCGGCGGACGACTACGTTGGTACGGACCAGTTTTCGATTAAGGCTTTTTTTCATGATGGGCAAACGACGGAAAGACATTTTGTGATGACAGTTGCGGGGAAGCCGCCCGCGCGGCCGGTAGCCGGGCAACAATAGCTTCGACGGACATCTACCGCCGCGAGAGACTGCCCAACACATTGGCGGCATTTGACTACTGCACGCGTTCAGGTGGGTTATCAAGCAGCTTCCGTATCCGGATGAGCGCTTTAATATACCGCTCCGTCACCGCAGCTTTGATCCCTTCGTCCTCCGCCTCAAGCCCTTCGGCCAAGACTTGAGTCAGCACGTCAATCGCCATACGGATGGTCTCGGACTCAGAGTCGTCAAGGTGTGCCCCGTTAATCGCGATGTCGGCTTGTTCGCTCATGAGTTACCAGTCCAGCCATGTCGACGCCCGAAGATACGCGGATGACGGGAGAATCTGCATCCATTGGCTTTGAGCTTATATTGATTTATTGGTTCCCGGATTTCGATCAGGCCACGTTTCGCTAGCAGCTTTGCCAAGAGGCGGCCACGACCTGGCCGTTCACGGCGGTCCCGTTTCTCGTCGGGCGGCAAATGGCCAAAGGCTGCGGCGCAAATCCGTGCCTAGATGTCGCCGTTCGGACCAAGGTCCAATGTTGTACCAGCCAGAGGGCGACTTAGAGTTTGGGGGGGCGTTTTGCGCCTCGCCTTAGAAATCGTTGTCAACGGACCTCAACAAGGGAAATTCTTCATGAACCTCAAATCCGGTGTTTGGCACCTCCAGGTCATCCTCGGCTCGTTCGCGCTCGCCAGCGCCCTGATCGCCGGGCAGGTGGCAGCTGACAGCATCAGTGGGAGAGTCCTGGGTGGAGGCGCTCCCATTGCCAATTCGACGGTCACGTTATGGGCCGCGACGGCGGGCGCACCGGCCCAGCTCGGTCAGGCGAAGACAGACTCAAACGGTCAATTCAGCCTGAGCGCGGCCGTGGCGCCCACCATGGGCGCGAGTCTTTACTTGGTGGCAAAGGGTGGCAAGGCCTCCGCGGATAAATCCGGCAGCGAAAACCCTGCCATTGCACTCTTGACGGTTGTCGGGAGCAAAGCGCCGGCTAAAGTGACCATCAACGAGTTCACGACCATCGCCTCGGTTTGGACTCACAACCAGTTCTTTGACGGTGCTTCAATCAAAGGCCACCCGCTGGGCCTGCGCATCGCCGCCGGCAACGTGCCGAATTTCGTGGATCTGGAGACCGGCGGCTACGGGGTCATGATTCAGGACGGTCTCAACAGTACCCAAACGCCGACGATGGCGAATTTCGCCACGCTCGCCAACGTGATGGCCGGCTGCACGACCCGCGTGAAGATCGATGCCTGCAATACCTTCTTTGCCGCCGCGACCGGGCGGGATGGCAGGGCGCCGACCGATACGCTCGGTGCGGCAATCTCCATCGCGCACAACATGGCCTATCAGCCGGAGCGCATCTACGCTCTGCTGGATGCGTTCTACCCGGTGCCGCAGGGCAAACACATGCGCGCAACGCCATATTTGCCCTATCTTAACTTCGTACCGGGTGCATGGGTTCTACCGTTGAAGTTCTCGGGTGGTGGTAACGCCGGCGGCGCCAAGATCATGTTCGACAGCGAGGGCAACGCCTGGAGCGGCGATAATTTCCTCGTAGGATGGCAGGGCCACGACGACTTGTGGAACGGCAACTTATCGAAGTTCGCTCCGAACGGAACACCGCTTTCCCCAATGACCACGGGCTTCACGGGCGGAGGCCTGCTCGGTCCCGGCTTTGGCACGGCGATCGACGCGAACGACCGCGTTTGGGTGGACAACACCAGTGGCCAGACGATTTCGCTGTTCGACAAGAGCGGCAAGCCGCTGTCGCCGCCTGAGGGCTACAATTTCGGGGGCAAACTTCGCACCATGCAGGGAATCATCGTCACCCCCAATGGGGATGTATGGGCGCTGGATTTCGGCGACGACAAAGTCATCTACATGCCCAAGGGCGATCCGAGCAAGGTGAAGTTCTATTGCCAATCCACGGATGGCAAGCCCAACAAGGACAGTCCGTGCAAGCTCAACGGTCCCTTCGCGCTGGCCATTGACCAGCAAGATCGGATCTGGATCACCAATGCGATCGGCGACACCACCACGCGCTTTCCGGCAAGTGATCCGAGCAAAGTCGAGGTGTTTCCCACCGGCGGCGGCAGCGGCAAGGGCATGGCGATCGACAGCCGTGGCAACGCCTGGATTACCAACACGGCGGGCTCCGGATTGACTCTGGAAACAAAGCTGCGCTTACTCGCCCTTAAGTTGCGTGGGGCAACGCTCTCAGCGATCGATCGAGTTGTAGTACAAGATTTGGTTTCTCATCCCGGCTTGGGAAGCGTCGCGATGCTGCGCCCCGACGGCAGCCCAGCACCGGGATCTCCCTTCAACCCGGGCAGCATTTGGGGCGCCTGGGCGGTATCGATCGACGGCAACGATCATGCGTGGATTTCCAACTTCGCACCAGGTGGCGGCCTCACTGAGCTGTGCGGCGCGCGGACTGAAACTTGTCCGGCGGGCATGAAGACCGGTGATCCGATTTCGCCGCCCGGCGGGTACAAGGGTGGTGGCATGCAGCTGTTGGTTGATGCCTCCATCGATCCTGCTGGTAATGTATGGGTGTCAAATAACTGGCAGGATGAGTGGTCATGCTACGGCACGCCCGACGAGGGCGTATCGACCCGTTGTGGCGGCCACGGGATTGTTGTGTTCTACGGCATGGCCAAGCCCGTCCGCGCCCCTCAGATCGGACCTTCGCGTCCGTACTGAGGATGTGGTCGTGGAGGTGACTCGGGAGATCAAGGACCCTGGCCCGGCGATCGATACGCTGATCACCAACATGATGTCGTGAAACGAAAGCATCGCCTTTCAAAGGAGACTCCTGATGAAACGCTTTTTCGATCTCACGTTTCGGCCATTCTTCGTGCTCACGGGCATCGGAACCGCGGGTGCTTTTGCCTATTTTTGGCCGGAGTGGACGCTACCGCAAATTGCAAAATTCGCTTACCGAGATGAGTACACGATTCTTGTGCGCCATTGGGGAATTATGGTCGGTCTGATGGGCGTTTTTATGATCGTGGCGGCGTTTCGAGAGAATTGGCGAAATCCGATTCTCATCTACAGTGGTGTTGAGAAGGCATTTATGGTCTACCTGGTCTTGGCGAATTTGAGCCAACCCTATGCGCAGAGCTTCTACCTCGCGGCCGCGATGGATGGGGCGGTTGTGCTCTACACCATCGCTTATTTCGCGGTATATGGATTTAACCGGCCAATCAGCGTGAAAAGCGGCCGAAAATAGGGCGCCCGCAAGGTTGGAAGTGAGGCGTGGCGACCTGGTCAGCGTACCGAGCACATTGATTTTCATATTGAATTCCGCTTTGAAAGAATCCGCGCGCGACAATCCACTACTCAGGAAGCAAGCTCGTACCGCGGACCCGAAATGACCCGGCAATGAATGGTGCACCGGAATCCGGCTGTCCGCCGCCCACGGAGACCGTATACGAGCCCGCGGCAATGATAATTTTCCCCTGTTCGGTGACCATGCTCAGATCGCGCGGCCGCAGTTCAAAGAGTACGTTCTGCGACTCCCCGGGGAGCAGGTGAATTCGCTTGAATCCGCGCAACGCCCGCAGCGGCGCTCCAGAAACCTTGGGGAAGGAAAGATACAGTTGGGCAACTTCGTCCCCCTCCCGCCTGCCTGTGTTCGTCACCGTCGTGCTCACGGTCAGCGGTTCCCCCGCCTTGATCGAATTGCGCCGCAGCTTCAATCCGCCGTACGAGAACCTCGTGTAGCTAAGACCGTAGCCGAATGGAAATAACGGCGTGCCTGCAAAATAGCGATAAGTGCGACCGATCATGGAATAGTCTTCAAATGGAGGCAATTGGCCGGTCCCGGTGTAGAACGTCACGGGCAGTCGCCCCGCAGGATTGCTCTTCCCGGAGATTGTTTCCGCAACTGCCGCTCCACCTTCCTCGCCGGCATACCAGGACTCGAGGATTGCGTTCACGTGTTCCTTGGCCCAATTCACGGCGAGGGCGCTGCCATTGGCGAGCACCAGAACAACTGGCTTCCCGGTTGCTACAAGCGCCTCCAGCAGTTGTTGCTCCGGCTTCGGCAAGTCAAGACTGGTACGGTCTCCCCCTTTGAACCCCTCCTCGCTCACGGACATCTCTTCACCCTCGAGTTGGCTCGTAATTCCCAGCACCGCGACGACCACATCGGAACTCTTTGCCGCCGCAACCGCCGCAGGGTCCGGCGTCGGATCGTATTTGGACCAAATGAGCTGCGCGCGGATGGGACCCGGCTTGGTTCGCGCGTAAACCATTCTGATGGCCACCGTCTTGCCTTGTTCGAGGTGGATGTGCCCCACCTTGGCATGCAGCCCCGGTTGGTCCATCACGAATTCTTGCGCAATCTCCTTACCATCGATCACGAGGCTGGCAAACGAGCCCTCGGCACGCACGCCGAGATTGAACTCGCCCGATTCCGGCGCTTTGAGAAAACCATTCCACTCCACCAACAGCGGGAATTTTCCGACCGCTTCCTCAGGAAGCGAGTCCGTCATCAAGTCGAGCGCGCTCACGCGCCGCGCCGCCAATACCGGGCCCTTCTGTCCGAACACCTCTCCGCTGGAAAACTCCGCGGTCAACCCGGGCTGCCCTTGAGGATTCGTCAGCGCGGACGCGGGGACCGGATCTCCGTCGTCGCGCAGAAACTGAGTTCCAGGAACGAAGGTGATTTTCGCCCCGGAAAACTCCGTCTTCAGCCCGTCGAGCACCGATACGATGCGTGTCGGCGTGCCGGTGTAATTTCCCAGCAGATATCGTGTCTGGTCCGCCAAGGGTCCGACCACGGCAATTTTGATTGCGCCCTCGGTCAATGGCAGCGTGCCGTCGTTTTTCAGAAGCACCATTGCTTCATTTGCGAATGCGCGCGCCATCGCGCGATGCTGAGGACTGTCCAGCTCCGTTTCGTCAATTCTCGAGTAGGGCACCATTTCCGGTGGGTCGAACATCCCGAGCTTGATTCGGGCGGTGAACAGGCGGATTAGCGCCGAATCTATCTCCGTTTCCTTCAGGACGCCGTTCTTGTATGCATCGAAGTACGGCTTGTAATCGTGATCGTCGCGCACCTTGGCGATGAAATCGACGCACTCGTTATCCATGCCGCGCTGCAAGGCGAGCGCGGATGCTTCTGCTTGGGTCGGGGCGAAGTGATGATCACGGAATATGTTGACGATCGCCTCGCAATCGGAAACCACATAGCCTTGGAAGTTCCATTTGCCTCGCAGTTGATCCTGCAGCAGGAACTCGTTGGCACATGCCGGCTGTCCGTTGATGCTGTTGTAAGCGCACATAATGGAACCGGCCTTACCTTCGGTCACCGATGCACGGAACGCGGGTAGGTAGGTATCCAGCTCATCGTGCCTGCTAACTTTGACATCGGCGGTGTGGCGCGTCGGTTCGGGACCGCTGTGCACGGCGAAGTGCTTGGGGGTTGAAATGACGCGATAATATTTCGGATCATCGCCTTGCAGGCCGGTGACGAAGGCAACACCCAAGCGGGCGGTGAGATAGGGGTCTTCGCCATAGGTCTCTTGCCCGCGTCCCCAGCGCGGATCGCGAAAGATATTGATGTTCGGCGCCCAGAAATCCAATCCTTCGAAGATATTGCTGTGCCCGTCGCGCACGGCCTGCACATGTTTGATGCGCCCCTCGGTTCCGATGACGATGGCCATGCGGTGAATCGCTTCAGTATCGAAAGCAGCGGCCAACGCGATCGGTTCGGGAAATTCGGTGGTCCCGTTCGCGGCCACGCCATGCAAGGCCTCGCTCCACCAATCGTAAGCGGGTATGTTCAAGCGGGGAATCGCGCGCGACTGATTCACAAGCAGCGTGACCTTCTCTTCCACCGTCAAACGGCGAATGAGATCCTGAGCCCGCTGCTGCGCGGGCCAGGCGGTATTGAGATATCCGGGAGTCGGCGGCTGAGCCTGCAATCGGCATGCGAACAGGACGAGAACCAACATGCGAATGAGTGACTTGGGTAATTGCATCTTTCGTCTCCCTTTCATCGACCCCAGCGCAAGACCATCGCGTCCAGCCGTCGTGCGATCTCGATTAGAATGGCGCGCGAGACTGTTCCTTAATGATCGCGTTCGCAGCGTTGCCGGCCACGACCCAGCTTGCTGATCCGGCAACGACGGCCTCATCCTCGAACCAGAGAAAGCCAAAGTCATCGATGCACTCTGGAAAGTCCGGTTTGATGATCACGTAGCCCGGAATCACGGCGCCTGGTATGTAAGCGTTGTCCGCGCGGTTGTTGCTGTATGTCATGGTCTTGGAGACCGTTCCAACGCCGGCTACATATGACGTGCTGGAGACCGGGTGCGTGCCGAGAATGTAATTGACGGCGCGAAGTGTATATTCCGGACCCACAACGTCCGGAAACGTCTTGTGCAGAAAGTACATCCGGATGGCCATGTCGACCACAGCGCCTGATCCACCCCAGGTTCCCAAACTCGGAGGCACACCGAACGGGGTGGTATCCAACTGCCTGTCCAGACCCGCTACGTAGGTCTTTACGGCTTCGCGCATTTCATTCTTCGCGTTCGCGTCCAGGTACGGCAGCGCTCGGACTGCCATCCATCCGCGGATACCCATCTGCTGCGGAGTGATCATCTGTCGGAACAGTTCCTTCACGCGGGAGTTATAGGGATCTGCGCCATTCGTCGCAATCGTCAGTTCCAGGGCCGCAGCCCAGTCCATTCCAATCCGAGCGTCGTCGTGACTGAAGCCCTGCGGAGGAGTGGTTTGTACGCTAGTGGGGCCAGAAGGTGTCGCGGCGGCCGGTCTAGGAGCGCCAACACCAGTGTGAGTTCCTGACATCACACCCTGCGATGCAGCCAGCACGCCGCTACCTGAAGGTGCGGCTTCGTCCCAGCCGGGGGCGGCCGGTTGTGGCGTCGGATGATCCTTCTCCCTGTTCCATGCCTTGACCGCGGTCTCCAGGCAATCCTTCGCCAATGCGTCGTCCCAGCCCTTTAGGGCATCGGCTGCCGCGGCCAGAGCTGCGATCGCGTTCCATTGGAGAACCGAATTTGTCGTGGTGAAAATCCAGCGATCATCCGGGCGGCCGGAGTAGTCGCCCTTCACCTCGTTTGGACGTAGAGTCGAATCGTAGATGCGGCCATCGGTCTTGGACGCTCCATCGCCCAAGTGAGTATATTGGCGCAAGTCCGGTT
Source organism: uncultured Gammaproteobacteria bacterium (assembly GCA_963756845.1). Taxonomy (GTDB): domain Bacteria; phylum Pseudomonadota; class Gammaproteobacteria; order Steroidobacterales; family Steroidobacteraceae; genus Bog-1198. Next base: position 57,794 of record CAVWPD010000005.1, read on the forward strand.
CGTGAGTGCCTCGAATCGAGTGACCTATATTGTGAAATTGCGCCAAGATCAGCAGTGCGCCGTGCTTGATTTGTTCAACCGCATCCGGCACGCCGTCCGGACGGTGCATCTCAACTTGCCGCGCGACTTCATCGACGGTTAGTTCGTCGTACTTAAGATCAAATTCGCGATACGCCAAAGCCAGATTCTGAATCACGCTAAGTTGCGCAGGCTCCTCTAGATCGAAATCGCCTGCATCGTACCAGCCGCCCACGTTCATCCCGGGAATATGATCACCGCCCTTGTACTTGCCATCCCTCGCCGTCGCCTGATTCCAGTTGTCGAACTGCTCCCCGACCACCGGCGCCATGCGGCCATCATCCAAGTGGGACGCGCCGTGCCACACGCGATAGGCCTCGCGCACCGAAACATGATCCATTTGCGCGGCAAGGTGATGATCCAGGCTGTCCTGCCAGATATTTGCGTAGGCATCCTTGGAGATCGGGAAGGGTGCCGTGCGCTGATCCGCGTACTCGATGACATAGAGGCCAGGGTCATTGACCGAGGTGAAATCAAATTTTGAGTACACGTAGCGCAGCCAGGGCATCGAAGGCGTGATCTGGCCTTCGAACACCTGCTGGTACGCTCCAGCTTCCGTCAGTCGCAGCACCCTGGCCGTCTGCGGGCCGGTGTACTTTGGATCGAGTTCGAGTACAGCCACCTTGGAGAAACCCGGCGCGTAGCCGACTTGGCTGTGCGCGATCATAGGCGGACGTGTCCACTTGGGAATTACGTCAGGTTTGATATGCCAAACGATGGCGCCGGTGGTCTTGCCCGAAGGAATCAGCGATCGCAATACAAACCAACCGTTTTGGGCGCGGTCGCGTCCATCGAACAGCATAAGTGCCGCCGTATCCGAGACAACGGTGATGCGGGCCAGCGAGTCGTCAACTCCTAAAGTAATGCTGTTGCCTTGCGCAAATGGAAGCGGCTGTGTGTATCCTTTGGCCGCATCCCAATCCTCCAAGTAGTAGGCCTTTTTTGGTTCGTCGGACAGCGGCTGCACCTTGATCATCGGATCATTCGGCGTTCTCGGAAAGATGCCGGCCTTGGATCCGTCCACTAGGTAGGCCCTACCCATGTAGATTGAAGGCAGAAACTCCAGGTTGAAACCGGCGCGGCCGACAAGCCTCGGCGGAAGGGGCTTGTCGAGATTGATGCTCACCTTGACCCCCCCTGATTCCGCGGCGACCTCGAGCGTATAGCTGACATCGAAACTCGGGAAGGCGAGACTGGCGGTGAGCCGGTTGTTCTCTTTATCTGCCTTCCGCCCTGCGAGGCTTGCCACCAAGTCCCACTGCTCGGGGGTCGGCATCAGGCGCACGTCGCCATTGGTGGCGATGCGCTGGCCGTGGAGAATCATTTCCATGGCGGTATTCTTCTGATCTACGAAAACCGGGTGATAGGTGCTGTCGTAGAGAAAGACACTAAACCCCTGGGTGTCGAGGTAGTTCTTGTCGGTCACCTGCATCGCGAAATCGGCGGCGAACCCGCTTGAGGCGACCGACAGTGCGAGGAGAAGAGACGCAGAGAATCTGGCTACAAGCCGGCGGAACAAGATCAGCGTCAACATAGGTACTGCTCCAAAGGTAGCGCTACCATAGCTTCGCCTTTCGAGAACTTCAACATGCTCGAGTACTCAGGGCGAGAATATCTCCGCGGCACGCCGAAGCGCATGGGAAGCCCGTCGATATGAGGGCTGCCAAGTACCCTTAGCCGCTGCAGCTCGGCGGACCGACAATCAAATGAAATCTCACCACCGACCGGTACGCTCACGGTGTCGATGAGCGTGTCAAACGCTGTCTAAACCTGCAGTGATAGGATGGCGGCGTGCAATTCAATACAACGTATGCCGCTACGCTCACGGCCATCTGCGCCAGCCGTGGTGGTATTCAAATAGTCCTATCCGGACCTTCGGCTCAATAGCGCAAAAGGATCGGACATTTCATGGCAATCGCTCAATTCAGGAGATTTTCCATGCGACTTGGCCTTCACGCAACTTGCGCCTCACTCTTTATTGCTGCGGCCCACGGCATACCTAGCATTGCGGCAGAGCCGGCCCCCGGCGCCACCGTGACGATTCATGTCGATCAGCCCGGCGCCATCATCGATCGCCACATTTACGGACAGTTCGCCGAACACCTGGGCCACGGAATTTATGAGGGCGTGTGGGTGGGCGAGCAATCGGCGATTCCGAATGAGAGAGGTTTTCGCAAGGATGTGATTGCCGCGCTCAAGCGGCTCAAAGTGCCGGTGGTGCGTTGGCCGGGAGGCTGCTTTGCGGACGAATATCACTGGCGAGACGGCATTGGGCCGCGCGACAAGCGGCCCACAACGGTGAACACCAATTGGGGCGGCGTCCCTGAATCTAACGAGTTCGGCACGCATGAGTTCATGGATTTCGTGCAACTCATCGGAGCTGATGCCTACATCAACGGCAATCTTGGCACCGGTACGCCGCGCGAGATGAGCGAGTGGCTGCAGTACTTAACCTCGGACCAAGATACGGCGATCACCGCCGAGCGAGCTCGCAACGGCCATCCGAAGCCATGGAAGATTGCATACTTCGCCGTCGGCAACGAGTCCTGGGGCTGCGGCGGCAACATGTCGGCCGATTATTACGTTGATCTGTTTCGCCAATACCTCACCTTCCTTAAAACGCCGCGCGGCGCGCGGCCGACAATCATCGCCAGCGGCGGCCACGATGCGGATACCACCTGGAGCGATACGATCGCCGCCAAGATTGCCGAGGGTGTAAACGCCGTGTCGTTTCACTACTACACGCTTCCTGGCGAGGTGTGGCAGCACAAGGGGGCGTCGGTGGGTTTCGGGGAAAGCGAGTGGATTTCCACCCTGGCGCATACATTGGTGATGGACGATTTCATCAACCACAACGTGGCCGCGCTGAAGCGGCATGATCCGGAAAACAAAATAGCCCTTGCGGTGGATGAATGGGGAACCTGGTACGACCCAGAACCAGGTCGCGAGCCGGGTTTTCTTTATCAGCAGAATACCTTGCGCGACGCCTTGGTCGCCGCCGTCAACTTTAATATCTTTCACCAGCACGCCGACCGCGTGCGCTTGGCGAACATCGCCCAGATGGTGAATGTGCTGCAGGCCATGATTTTGACCAACGGCGCGGCAATGGTGCTCACGCCCACCTACCATGTGTTCGCGATTTTCCAGCCATTCCAAGACGCCATATCTCTTCCCACCGTAGTGCAGACCCCGAAATACAGTTTCGGCGCGCTGAGCGTGCCTGCGCTGAGCGTATCTGCGGCACGCAGTGCGAGCGGCGCTATTACGGTGGCGTTGGTCAATCTGGACCCGCGCCATGCGCTCGACGTGACCTGCACGCTCACGGGGTTTATGGCGGGCAAGGTGAGCGGCACGATTTTGAGCGCCGCCACCATGGATGCACGCAATACTTTTGAAGCGCCGCACGCCATCGAGCCCAAAGTGTTTGGCGGCGCGCACCTGAGCGGTGCGAAACTGTCGCTCTCGCTACCTGCGAAATCAGTGGTGGTGCTGAGCGTGCAGTGAGCGCCGCAGTTCAGACGAGTAGAGGAGCGATCAAGCTGGCTTGATCGAAGCGGAGTTCCTTCAGACCGTAGTCAATCGACACCTTTGAGAACCGCCGTAAAAAATTCATTCCGATCAGAAGCGCCGGGCGCCGAGTCAGTCCCCACAGATCGAACACCTTAAAATCCGCAATCACCAAGGGGCAGTCGGTGAGCTCCAGTTCCGTGATATGGATCCTGTTGACCATGGTGACGCTTCCCGATGTCTCGCCGCCGGTGACATCAACTAAAGAGATGCGACCAATCTCGCCGTAGGCGGGATTGCGGCTGGCCAGGGCGTCAAACAGCGCATGGTTGCCCGCCGACAGGTCCGCGCCCGAATCAATGAAGGCCGCGGCACGTACGCCGTCGACCATGCAATTGAGCGCCCGCAAGTGTCCTGACGACCCCACGGCGCGAATTCGGGCCTCATTGTCTCTTACCAGCAGGGCACTCAGTCTGGAATGCGGCGCGCCCACTTGCAGAGTGTGATTCTTGAAGTCGAAGGTGACGCGATGGCCATCGAGGGCATCGAGACCTAGATATCCGTCGGCCCCAAGAGTGGAACGCGGCAATGTCGGCACAACTAGAGTTTGGTAGCGGACGACCCCAAAGGACAACTCGCGAATTGTAACGGTCTGCGCTTTGACGGCGCGTACCGCTCCCTGCAACATGACGTTCTCGCTGAACACGAGGCCCAGTTCAGCGGCAAGGTCAGTGGCCAGGACTGTGCGGTCAGCACCGGTGTCGACCACGAAGCGATAAGGTCCGTTACCATCGATGCGCACGGCGACGGTCAGGAGTTTCTCGGTGTCGGCGGCGATCGGCGAGGTATCGCCTTCGGCCGCCACTGCGCCGGTGGTACCGCAGCGCGGCGTCGCACTCTGCGCTCTTGAAATGACCGACGCGAAAGCCAACGACAACGCGCCATATTTCAGGATCGCTCGACGCGATGCGTCATGGATCGGTGCCGTAGTGGGACTCCTTAAGCCAGCCGCCCCCGCATATGGACTAGTTTATCATTTTCGTCATTTGACACGGCAGCGCCGAGCCGGCGGCCCGTAGCTACGGGCATGTTTGATGCCCTTGGCTAAGTAACTATGCCTTGAGTCTTTTGCAGCCGTGCCGAACGGTCCGAGCTGGTAACCCGCCGCGCTCGCTGGCTCGAGGGGCTCGGCGAGCATCTGGACGGGAAAATCCAGCGGGGCGACGCCGCTACATACGCGCGGGCTGAACCGCACACCACCAAGGTCCAATGTCATCTCAGCGACGGCGATTTAGACTTGAGATCGATCGGAAACTTGGTCCGAGTTGCCAGGAGACGTAATGTTCTCGATGGGATCGGCAAGCCGGCGCTCGATTCGCATCGCAAATCTTTCGGCAATCTTGGAAAACTCACCGTCGCCATGGGGAACTCAACATGTCATTTACCAGGGACCTTTTGGAGAAACCGCCTAATTTGTCACCTGCGTCCAAATGGACTGTGATGAATGGTTACGTCTATCTGAGCTTGGGCGCTTTATTTATTCTTTGGCCAGGCGCGGTGCAGGCGATTTTTAGAGATGAGCCATTCGCTAGCCGCGAGAGTGCGCTGTTTCGCATGCTTGGCTTGACGATCGCGGTTATCGGATGGCTTTACCTGTTCGGCGGTCGTTCCGGAGGACGCAACTTCGCCCCGGCTTCCGTGCTGGACCGATGGATCCTTGTTCCGGCGGTGGGTATACCTGTGGCACTGTCTGGAGTTTTTCCTCACACGATCCTCGCGTTTGTACTACTCGACGCTTCGCTCGCCGTGGGCGCTTGGATACTGCGGCGCAAATTGTGATCGCCGAAAGCCCATACCTTGGTGCCGGCGAACCCTTGAACCGGTTCTTTAGGAGCGGCGGCTGCCGAACGGGTCGGTGATACGGCCACTGCAGCGGCTCGCAGGCGGGAGAAACTTAGCGGCAACTGCCCCTCGGGGCCGCTCTTGGAAACTCGTCGATCGATGAGCCCGGCCGCTGATGTCTGCGCGCCGGCGAATCCTGCATTCATCCACGTCCGACAGGATCAGTTGCCTATCAGCGTGATATATGGCCCTCGCCGGCCCGGTCAGTCAAGCCATCAAACTGATGTGTTCGTTGAGAAAGACGGGCGCCACTGCTACGCGGAGATTTCAGCTACCATCTTGCTATCAAGGGGTTCCGGGAATTTTTTATGACCCGCATTGAAGTCCCGGCCGCGAAACGCCGCACAACCGGCCGCATTGGCCGCTGGTTCATCGTCCTGCTGGTGCTGCTGGTGCTCGGCAGCGGATTGTGGACATGGCTCACCCTGGCGTGGGCCTACGCGGAGGGTGAGCGGGCGGGCATGCTGCAGAAATTTGTGCGCCGCGGCTGGCTTTGCAAAACGCAGGAAGGCGAAATCGCCCTGTACTACGGCGGCGGCCAGTACATGGGTCCTGGCGCCTCCCCGCAGTTGTGGGATTTCAGCGTGCGCGACCCCTCGGTGGCGGCGCAGCTCAGCCGCGCCGTGGGCCACCGTGTGCAGCTGCACTACACGGAACACCCGGGAATCCCCACCAGCTGTTTCGCGGATACGCGCTACTTCGTGGATCGAGTTACCGTCACCGACAATGAGCCGGTGACCCCGCCCGCCCCCGCCCCCGCCTCGGCACCGAGCACGGCAGCACCGGGAACGCCGGTCTCACCCGGCGCAGCGACACCCGGCGGCGCGCCGTCCGTGCCGCCTTAAGCGAAATTCTTCATCGAGTTCGCGACTTGCTCGGTGATGCTGACGGCGGTGCGCAACGCGAGCAAACCGTCCTCGCCGGTCACCGGCGGCGGTCGGCCCGTGGCCACCGCTTCTAGAAATGCCTGGATTTCTTCGTTCAAGGCATCGCCTTGCTCGTAAGTGTTCTCGTCGATAGACACTTGCGGCATGCCGTCAGCGCCCAAGCCGGCGCCTTTGCGGATCACCGTCAGGATCTTCTGCTGCAGGTCCACGGAAATATACGCATCGTCTTGGAACAGCCGCAGCTTGCGTTCGGTCTTCAGGCTGACTCGGCTCGCGGTGGCATTCGCGACGCAGCCGTTGGCGAAGCGCAGGCGCGCATTCGCGATGTCAATCTCTTTGGAAAACACGCTGCTGCCGATCGCGTCCACCGCCACCACCGGCGAGCGCACGATGCTCAGGATCAAATCGATGTCGTGAATCATCAAATCGAGCACCACGTCGACCTCCGTGCCCCGATGCTTGAACGGCGCAAGCCGCGCCGACTCGATGAAGCGCGGTGTCGTGAGGGTCGGCTGCACCGCCTGCACGGCGGCGTTGAATCGTTCAAGGTGGCCGACCTGCAGAATTTGTTTGGCGCCCCTCGCAAATTCCACCAGCGCCTGCGCTTCTTCCACCGTCGCAGTCATCGGCTTCTCGACCAGCACGCTGGCGCCGGCGTCGAGAAACGCTTTCGCAACCTCGAAATGCGAGTGCGTCGGGGTCACGATGCTCACGGCGTCGACCGTCCCCAACAGCTCACGGTAGTCAGCATGCGCCGCGACCCCGAGTTCCGCGGCAACGGCGGTACGCGCCGCCTCGGACGGATCGGCAATGCCCACCAGACGGCAATTCGGCAAGCCGGCGTATTTCTGCGCGTGAAATCGGCCCAGGTAGCCGACACCGATCACGGCTGTGCGCATCACGGCGGAGGTTCGCGCCGCCACTTGGACTTGGCGCGATAGTCTTGGCGCATCTGCAAAGTGGCGCCGCCGACGATGGCGAGCGCGGCGCCGGCAAAACACAATAGGCCTCGCCACACCGTCCACAGACCGGCCGACAAGGACCACAGCATCATGCCCACCGTCAACAGGGCCCCCATGCCGATGAGCGCCCAGGGCTTGGCGTCGTACAGTGTCTGAGGTGTCCAGGAGCGCATGGCCTCGATTCTACAGTGGCGGGCGGTGCGGCGGATTGGTTTACAATCGCCTCATGGCATTCAGCTTGCGCCGCTTCAGTAAAACTCGTCCGTGGGCCATGGAATTGGGGGCCGCCATCGTGGGCCTGCTGATTGGGGCTGCGCTGATGCCCGTGTTGATCTTCTATGCCGGCTCCGCGGCGCTCGGCCGCTATGAGGGAGCGAGCCTAGGGCAGATCTATTCCACCCTGTATGCCGGTCTGGCCAAGGGATCGACCGCCGCTTGGGTGGTGTTCCTGGGGCCCTATGGCCTGTATGTGCTGTTCAAGGGGCTGCGCGGCTGGTGGCGAGCCAGCGCGAAATTCAACTAGGCTCATCAATTCAAGTTTTGTGCCGCGCTGACGCTAACTGACATAAGCGGATGTTGATCCGGTTCTGCCTATGGAGTCGCGCTTGAATCCCGAGATCGAAGCTCATCTTCGCTTGTCCGTGAATTTCCCCTCGCCGCCGGGAGTGGCCACCCACATCATCGAGTTGGCGCGCGATCCGGAAATCGAGATGGGCAAGGTCGCCAAGGCGCTGAGCATGGACTCGGCGCTGGCCAGCAAGGTGTTGCGCATCGCCAATTCTCCCCTGTATGCGCAGCGGCGCAAAAGCGAGAATCTGCGCCAAGCCCTGGTCGTACTCGGATTGAATGCCACCTTGACCCTCGCATTGAGCTTCTCGCTGGTGAAGTGCCTGCGCGGCGGGAAATCCAACGGTCTGAACTACAAATTCTACTGGCGTCGCGCATTGCTCGCCGCCACCGCCGCGCGCGCGCTCGGCGATGCCATGCATCATTCCTTGGCCGAAGAGATTTTCCTGGCCGCGCTGTTGCAGGACGTGGGCATGCTCGCGCTCGATCAGGCCGTACCGGACTTGTACCGCGAAGGCGAAAAGCTGCAGCGCGATCATGCGGCCCTTGCCGAGCATGAGAAGAAACGCGTGCAAGCCGATCATGCCCAGGTCGGCGGCTGGTTGATGCGCACGTGGAATCTACCCGAGCGCCTGCATCAGGCGATCACGTGCAGTCACCACTTGGAATTGAGCTTCAGCGATGACGCGGCGCGAGTTTTCGATCGCTGCGTCGCGCTTTCCGGTCCGGTGGCGGACCTATTCTTGCTGGATCCGGAACAGCGGCATTTCGCCGAGACAGCGTTATGTGCCGAACGCAGCCTGGGACTCGACAAGATGGCCTTCGGACAAGTGCTCGGTACCATCGGTGCGATGATTCCCGAAACCGAAGCGATTTTCGAGGCCGAACTGCTCTCCAAGCAGCATCCGGACCTGATCCTCGAGCAGGCCCGCGAAGTGCTGATGCTGCGCAGCCTGCATGCCTTGCGGGAGATCAACACATTGCGCGCCGTCGGGGACGGCGCGCCGAGCCGCGCGCACGAGCTGGAGGAGGAGACGCGGCGCGATCCACTGACCGGGGTGTACAACCGGAACTATCTGGAGCAATTCCTGCAGCGCGAATTCGACAACTCGTCGCGCCACAAATGGCCATTGAGCGTGGCATTCCTCGATTTGGACAACTTCAAGAAGATTAACGATACCTTCGGAACGCAGTCGGGAGATCGCATCTTGCAGGCGACTGCGCGCATTTTGCGCGGCAATACGCGCGAGACCGACTTGATCGCGCGCTACGGCGGCGAGGAATTCGTCGTGGTGCTGCCCGCCACCGACGCCGACACAGCGCACAGCATCTGCGAGCGCATCGTCATTTCGTTTCGCCACACGGGGCATGCGGTCGGCTCGGATCACGCCAAAGCGACGGTGTCAATCGGCTGCGCGACGCACGGCGCGCAACTGCAATTCAATAATGTCGCCGAGCTCGTCAAAGCGGCCGACCAGGCCTTGTACACCGCCAAAATGCGCGGCCGAAATCGCTCCGTGCCCTTTGATCGACAGCTTTCCAGCGCACTTGCACGCAGCGGCAGCCATTAATTACCGCCGCGGCGGAATTATGTCCGGATCGACTTGATCCACGTCACAGTTTTGCAATTTCGACGATACTCGGCTGTCGCAATTTGGGAACATCTGCTCAGTCCCCCAATCAAAACAAAAGCATATCGGGGGTGTTTGGAATTTTTTTGGTGAGGCGCGACGATGGCGAGCAATTTGAAAATCGGTGAACACCAAGAGCCTGCGTTCAGGTTCGACGAGAGCGAGCTTGCGCGCGCGAAGAGCGCTGCGAAGCCCATTGCGCTGTCGCTGGACGAGGGTTCCGCGAAGGCCGCGGCCAAGGCGCAGGGATCCGATCCTTACAATACTTCCGGAAGTTTTGACCGCACGAAACACTGGACTCGGGTGGGCAAGCGCTAATTACCGGCGGCCGCGGCGCGGTGCGGGTGGGAGACGCGAAACTCACTGTTCGGATACCAGCGCGGGAAGCGGCGGCTGCGCGCCAGCCAATTGCCGATATGGTAGTAAAGGGTGAGATCAAGTACCGCGCCCCCCACGTTCCATTCCGGGGAATACACATCGCTGGGCTGCAGATAGCGCTGCGCGAAATAGTCCTGGATTTGCGCCCTGCCCCACACCGGTCCGCGCGCCGAGCTGTCGATACCCGCGCGCAGGTACAGCGCCGGCACGCCGCGATGAGCAAAAGGGTAGCTGTCGGCGGTGAAATACATCCCTAGCTGAGGCGCCGGTTCTGCCTTGGTCTCGCGGCCCTGCAGCAACGCCTCTGCGCGCGCCACTTCCTCCAGGTCCGAATTGCCAAAACCGACGATGCTGACATCGCGGGTAGGACCGCCGTTGATCAAGGTTTGCACATTGAGGACGGCCGCGGTTTCGCGCAGCGGGAAAATCGGGTTTTGCACATAGTACTCGGCGCCGAGAAGATTCGGCTCTGCTGCGGTCGTCGCCAGAAATACGATGGAGCGATCCGCTACGGGCTTGGTGCGCACGAAGGACTGCGCCAGCACCAAAAGGCCCGCGACGCCGCTGGCGTTGGCGACGGCGCCGCTGAAAACATTGTGCCCGGTGCGGGACGGATCGGCGCCCAAACTATCCCAATTCGCCGTGTAGAGGATATTTTCCTTGCCGCGGCGTCCGGGCAGCAACGCGATGACATTTGCCGAATTGAACGTGCGAATCGAGTTGCGAATTTGCGCGTCGACCCACAGACCCATCGGCACCGCTTTGAATCCCGGCCGGGCGGCAGCTGCCGTCAAGTCGTGAAAATCTCGGCCCGCTTGGGCGAACAGGGCCGGCGCCGCGTCAGCCTGAATCCAGCCCTCGACGGCGGCGCGGCCGGCGTTGGCATCGGCGGCAGGCAGCTCGAATTGCGGGCCGCTCCAGGCGGCCTGCACGGCGCTCCAGCCGTAGCCCGATGCGGCCGCATCCTGGATCAGCAGCACCCCCTCCGCTCCCTGTCTGGCCGCTTCCTCGAGCTTGTACGCCCACCGGCCGTAGTCGCTCATGGAATCGCCCTTGAACAGTGCAGTATCCTTGGACGCATAGCCCGGATCATTGGCCAGGACCACGACGGTCTTGCCGTGGACGTCGATATTGGCGTAGTCGTTCCACTGGTATTCGGGAGCCACGATGCCGAAGCCGACGAACACCAGTTCGCTGCGCTGTAGCTGCACTTGCGGGACGGCGCGCTTGGTCCAAATCACCATGTCTTTGCCGTAAATCAGGCTGCGGGAGCCGCCGATCCCTGCCGCCGACAGTGTGGGGTCCGCCTGGGGGGCAATCTCAACTAAGGGCACCTGCTGGACATAGCTCGCGCCATTGCCGGGTTTTAAGCCCAACTTGCGAAATCGTTCCACCAAGTAGGCGACGCTCTTGTCCTCCCCGGGGGTGCCGGGTTTGCGTCCGAGGTACTCATCGGAGGCCAGCAGGCGAACATAATCCCCGTAAGCCGTATCGTCGATATCCGTGGAAGGCGCAGGCCCCTTGAGCGGACCGGTACAGCCCGGCAGCAGCAGAGCGCATGCCAATGCGGCCCACAGACGCTCAATTCGCATAGGTTGGCTCACTTCCCGCTCAATTTTCAGCTGCGACTCGGCCAATACAGCAACACTACACCACACAGGCATGCGGCCGTGGCGAGGTGGGCCCAACCGCGCCATGGCCGCAATTTCGCCTGGCCAAGGAAACTACCCGCGCTGGCCGCGGTCAATAGGGCGAAGGCAACCAGACTGCCGAGTAGCTGAGGCATTTCGCGCGACAAACTGGGGTGTTCCCCGGTCAAGACCAAGAACACGATCAAAACCGCGCCCAGGCCAAACGTGATCGACGCCGCGGACCCCAGGACGATGCCGATCAAAACCGTGAACGGACGCATACGCTCTGGCTCATATACACTTGCTAGGAGGCACGGGCTTCTCTAGCCTTGATGGTGGACGAGGAAGGAAGTTTACAGGAGAACGGCGACGGTGATGACTAATAGGCCCACGGCCAATCGTTCGCGATGGATAACCGGCATTGCCATTTGCGCCAGCGCAGTGGGGCTCGCTGCGCTGTTGGGCGCCGCCATGACACCGCCCGCTGCGGTGCCCGCCGCAGTTTCTGCCACGCCCGCTACCCCGGCGGCCATCGCGCCGCTTGCGCCCACCGAGCAGGAGAATTACGTCGCCCGGCGCGTAGCCGATATCGTCGCGCATGAACACTATCGGCGAGCGCCGCTCGACGATCATCTATCGAGCTTGATCCTCGACCGATATCTGGATGCCATCGACGGCGCGCGCAGTTATTTCTACGCCAGCGATATTGCAGAGTTCGAGCGGTATCGCTATGAACTTGACGATGCCATCAAAACCGGCGACGTCGAGCCGGCGTTTGTGATTTTCCGCCGCTATCAGCAGCGCAGCCGCGAGCGCATGGCATATGCCATCGAGCTGCTGAACAAGAAGCCGGACTTCGAGATCGACGAGTCGTTTAATTTCGACCGCGAAAAGGAACCCTGGCCCGCGAATGCCGCCGAGATGAACGAGCTGTGGCGCAAACGTGTCAAGAACGACGCACTGTCGCTGGTGGCGGCCGGCAAGCAGTGGCCCGAGGCCACCGATATTTTGCGCAAGCGCTACGAGCACGTGGCAAAGCGCATGGATCAGAGCAAGCCGGATGATGTGTTCGAGGCGTTCATGAACGCCTTCGTGCTGTCGTTGGATCCGCATTCGAATTATTTCTCGGCACGCAACTCCGAGGAATACAACATTCAGATGAGCCTGAGCTACGAAGGTATCGGCGCCTCGCTGGCGTTGACCGACGATTACGTCACGGTAGTCGATGTGATCGCCGGCGGCCCGGCCGCTGCCAGCGGCAAGCTGGCGGCCAACGATCGCATCACCGCAGTCGGCGAGGGCAAGACTGGCGACCTGACCGATGTGATCGGCTGGCGCTTAGACGACGTGGTGCAAAAGATTCGCGGACCGGGCGGGACGTTGGTGCGACTGCAGGTTCTGCCGGCCGGCGCAGCGCCGGGCTCGGTGCAAAAGGTCGTCGACTTCACGCGTAATCGGGTTTCGCTGGAAGCGCAAGCTGCACATAAGGCGATGCGCACGGTGGTGCGCAACGGCCGCGAGATCAAGGTCGGGGTCATTACCGTACCGAGCTTCTATCAGGATTACGATGCCAGCCGTTCGGGCGCCAAGGATTACCGCAGCACCACCCGCGATGTGCAGCGCTTGATCGGCGAACTGCGCAAGGAGGGCGCCGATGTATTGATCATGGATTTGCGCGCCAACGGCGGCGGCTATTTGCCCGAAGCGGAGTCCCTCACCGGTCTGTTCATCGACCGCGGGCCGGTGGTGCAGCTGCGCGACACGACCGGGCACATCGAGGTCGATGACGATCCGAATCCGGCGATCTTCTACAGCGGCCCGATGATCGTACTCGTCGATCGATTCAGCGCATCCGCCTCCGAGATCTTCGCCGGCGCCATTCAGGACTATGGACGCGGACTGATCGTCGGCCAACAAACCTATGGCAAGGGCACCGTGCAAAACGCACATCCGCTCAACTACACGATCTTCGGCCGCAAGCCGGAATTGGGTCAGCTCAATGTGACCATCGGCAAGTACTATCGGATCACGGGCGAGAGCACGCAAGACCGCGGCGTGACACCGGACATCGCCTTGCCCTCTCTCATCGACGCCAATGAGGTCGGCGAGAGCACCCGGGATCGCGCCCTGCCCTGGGATCACATCGAACCGGCGATGTTCCGGGTCGAGGGCGATTTGAAGCCGATCACGGCCGCTTTGGAGAAACTGCATCAGGACCGCACCGCGGGCAGCGCGGATTTCCGCTACTTGCACGATGATATCGCCGCACTGGACGCGATGCGCAGCCAGAAAACGCTGTCGTTGAATCTGAAGACGCGCGAAGCGGAGCGCAAACGGCTGGAGAGCGACCGCCTCGACCGAGAGAACACCTGGCGAGCCGCGCACGATGTGAAGCCGGTGAAGTCGCTGGAGGAAATCAAGGACGATGCGACCGCGGGTATATTGCTGGACGAAGCCTCGCAGATCGCAGCCGATCTGGTGACGGTCGGCGCGCATCGAGCGGCGCCCACGCAGGCGCAGGCGCAGCGCCTCGACAATCACGCTAACTAGCGCAGCAACAGGGTATACAAGTCCCAATAGTCTTCGGCCAGCACATTCCATGTGGGCGCCGGCGCGGCCTTGGCTCTGCCCAACTCCAGTTCAGGCGCCGGCGGTGCGAGTGAATCTGCAGTGGGCACCGTGTCGGCGGCGTTGCGGTAATCGCCTGTCGCGCGCAGCCGGTCCAGCTTGGCCTTGACGGCGCTGGTATTCATTTTCTGATTGGCGATCGCCTGCTGCGCTTTCTGCACGCGCTGCATGAATCCCTCGCAGTCCTCGCGCGTGCCAAAGCTCATCTCGTGCACGCGGCGGGCAACCGCTTCCTTGGCGCGCGCGGCGAGCCCATACGCATCCGCGTGTTCGCATAGCAACTCGGCGTAGCCGATAATGGCAAGATTGATATTGCGCCGGGCCGCCAAAGAGATGCCCGGAAACTCAGGCATCGCCTCGTGCTCGATGGCGCTGCGCTCGGCGTGCAAATCGCCCACCGCTGCGTCCGCCATCACCACTCGGGTACGCAACGCTTCCAGCGATTTTTGCCTGCGCCGCCGTCTGAAATAGTGCCAGAAGGCGCCGAGGCGCTGGATCTCGTTCTGCGCCTCGGACAAGGACCTTCGCTGCTCATCGGCCGCCGCGGCAGCGGCGCGCAAGCGTTGATCCGCATCGGCGAGCCGCGCGCTCTTCGCCGCATCGCCGTCGGCCTTGTGCTTCGCCACCTCGCGCGACTCCTGCTGTCGCGTCAAGTCCGCGGCGAATGCGGAAAGTTGCTGGTGACAGGTCTTCCACAATGCGCGCAGCTGAAAGAACACCAGCGCGCCGAAACCGGTCTTCGGATCGCCGAGCAGGTCGCCGAGCGCGTCCAATTGCTCCTGCACCCGGATGGTGGAGCCTTCCTGCTGCTTGAGCCGGTCGCGCAGCAAATGGAATTCATCCTTGAGGTCTGCGTAGGCCTTCTTCAGTCCGGCACGGTTTTGGAACAGCTGCATGAGCCGTTCCTCTTCGGCGCTCGCGGCGCCGCCGTCCAAACTGTTTTTGAGAAAACTCAGCTTGTCGATCAATGTCCGGCCTCAACCCATGACGCGCGGGACACCCGCAGCGAAACCCCAAGCTTCGCGACTAAAAGTGATGTCCCCGTTCGGCGCAGTATTCCAGCCATTTATTTAACATCATGTTACGCGTCCAGCGCTGATCCAGTTCACGCTTGAGTCCGGACTGCAGCTTGGCCAGATGTGGATGGCGTTGGAATCCTCGGAAACTGCGCACTTCGGCCAGGCGCGCATCGTGATATACGCACACCTCCAATTCCGGGTCGCGGACCCTCGAGGCCCCGGATTCGAACTCGTACGTGAGCTGAAACACAGTGGTGTAGCGGCACAGCTCCAGCGGGGTGAGATGCAGATCACAATCCGTGCTGACGTGAGATACGCGGCACGTTTTGATGTTGCGAAGATCATCGACCAGCCAGCCCATGCGCACGAAATTGCTCTCATACAGCGTCATCAGGCCCACAAAGCTGCCCGGCTGCGCCCGCCATGATGTCTCGCACCATTGATCCGCTATCATGCTCGAACTATACCACGCAGAGCGGCCATATCAGGGACGCAGGCGACGTTCGATCCCCGTGCGATCGAGAATTCTGCTGGATATTTCTTCGATCGACACCTCGGTTGCATCCAGCACCGGAACACCATGTCGTTCGAATAAAGATTCCGCAGCGCGCACCTCGAATGCCACCTGCGCCGAGGATGAGTAGCGGCTGTCGGGGCGGCGTTCATTGCGGATTTGCTGCAATCTATCCGGCTTGATCGTCAAGCCGAATAATTTCGGCGCGAATGGCTCCAAAGCGCGCGGCAATTTTCGCGATTCCAGGTCATCGTCGGTGAGCGGGTAATTGGCAGCGAAGATCCCATATTGCATGGCCAGATACAGACACGTGGGTGTTTTTCCCGAACGCGATACCCCGACCAAGATCACATCGGCGCGCTCGTAGTCGCGCACCACCGAACCGTCATCGTTGGCCAGGGCAAAATTCGTGGCGTCGATGCGCATGGCGTAGGCGTGAGTGTCGGCCATGCGATGAGTCCTACTCGCAGTATGGGTTGATTGCGTCTTGAGTTCGCCGGCCAGCGGTGCTAGGAATGGATCGAAGAAGTCGAGAAAAAAACCGGTGCTGCCGCGGACCACGTTGCGTACGTCTTCTTGAACCAATGTGCTGAATACAACCGGCCGAACACCCTCTTGCGCGGCGACCAGATCGATCTTTCGAACCGCCTCAATTGCCTTGTCAACTGTGGAGATAAATGGCACAGTCACTTGCCGAAATTCGATGCCGTCAAACTGCGTCATGAGGCTGTGACCCATGGTCTCTGCAGTAATACCTGTTTGGTCGGAAACGAAGAATACAGTTCGTTTAATCACGGTAACCTCGAAACGTAGGCGCCACCGGCGCAAAGTGTTTCACTTAAACCACCGTCGGACAAGCAGCGCACCATGAAGCCGTACATCATTCCCTTCGAAAAACTCAAGAACAAGGACGTCGAACTGGTCGGAGGCAAGAACGCGTCCCTCGGCGAGATGATCTCCGGACTCGCCACTCTCGGGGTTTCCGTGCCCGGCGGCTTCGCCACCACCGCGGACGCCTATCGGGACTTCCTGGCACAGGACGGCCTCGATGAGCGCATCCGCACCACGCTGGCGGCGCTCGATGTGGACGATGTGGAGCGGCTCGCGGTGGTCGGCGCGCAAATTCGCGGCTGGATGCTCGCCACCTCGTTTTCCCCCAGGCTGCAAGAGGAAATATTGGCCGCCTATCGCAGCATGCGGGGCGCGGCGGACGCCGCCGAGTTTGCCGTCGCCGTGCGCTCCTCGGCGACGGCCGAAGATCTGCCCGAGGCCTCGTTCGCAGGCCAGCAAGAGACTTTTCTGAACGTGCGCGGCGAAGAGCAGCTGCTCAAGGCCATGCATGAGGTGTATGCGTCGCTGTTCAATGATCGCGCCATATCCTATCGCGTGCACAACAAGTTCGATCACAGCGCGGTGGCGCTCTCTGTGGGCGTGCAGCACATGGTGCGCAGCGACTTGGGCTCGGCCGGCGTGATGTTCACGCTCGATACGGATTCTGGATTTCGCGATGTGGTGTTCATCACCGCGGCGTACGGGCTGGGCGAAACGGTGGTGCAAGGCGCGGTCAACCCGGATGAATTCTACGTATACAAGCCCGCGCTGCGTGCGGGGCGACGCTCGATCTTAAGAAAGAACCTGGGCAGCAAAGCACTGAAGATGATCTACGCCGAACCGGGTTCGAAACAGCGCGTGCGTACGGTTGAGGTCGCCAACGCCGACCGCAGCCGATTCTCATTGAGCGAGCCGGACATCGCGGAGTTGGCAAAACAGGCGCTCATCATCGAGGAGCATTACGGCACGCCGATGGACATCGAGTGGGGCAAGGACGGCGCCACCGGGAAGATCTATATTCTGCAGGCGCGCCCGGAAACCGTGCAGAGCCGCGCCGGCCGCACGATACTGCGCTTTACGTTGAAGGCGCGCTCACGTGTGCTGATCAGCGGACGCAGCATCGGGCAGCGCATCGGCGCCGGCCACGCCAGGATCATCAAGGACGTGAAGGAGATGTCGCGCGTGAGGGCCGGCGATGTCTTGGTCGCCGATATGACGGATCCCGATTGGGAGCCGGTGATGAAGCGCGCCTCGGCCATCGTCACCAATCGCGGCGGCCGCACCTGCCATGCGGCCATCATCGCCCGCGAGCTGGGCATTCCCGCGGTCGTGGGCTGCGGGACGGCCACCAGCACCATCCAAGAGAATCAGGCGGTCACCGTGTCCTGCGCCGAAGGGGACACCGGCTATATCTATGACGGGATGCTCGAGTACGACGAGCGCAGCATCGAGATGGATTCGATGCCGGAGATACCGGTAAAGATCACCATGAACGTCGGCAATCCTGACCGCGCGTTTGATTTCGCGGGTATTCCGCACAAGGGCGTCGGCTTGGCGCGCCTGGAGTTCATCATCAATCGCATGATCGGGGTTCATCCCCGGGCGCTGCTGGAATTCGACACGCAGAGCGCCGAGCTCAAAGACACCATCGGTAAGCAGATGGCCGGCTACGACGGTCCGGTCAACTTCTATATCGACAAGTTGAGCGAGGGTATCGCACAGATTGCGGCGGCCTTCGCGCCGGAACCGGTGATCGTACGCCTCTCCGACTTCAAATCGAATGAATATGCCAATTTGATCGGCGGCAAGAATTATGAACCGCACGAAGAGAATCCGATGCTGGGGTTTCGCGGCGCGTCCCGCTACATCGACAAGGTGTTCAGGCCCTGCTTCGAACTCGAATGCCGTGCATTGAAGCGCGTCCGCAACGAAATGGGCCTGACCAATGTGCAAGTCATGGTGCCGTTTGTGCGCAATCTGGGCGAGGCGAAGGCCGTGACGCAGCTGCTTGCCGACAATGGCCTGAAGCGCGGCGACAACGGCTTGAAGCACATCATGATGTGCGAACTGCCCACCAACGCCCTGCTCGCCGATCGATACCTGGAATACTTCGACGGCATGTCGATCGGCTCGAACGACATGACGCAGCTGGCGCTCGGCCTGGACCGCGACTCCAGCGTCGTGGCCAAGTCATTCGATGAACGCGATGATGCGGTCAAAATGCTGATGTCCATGGCGATCAAAGCCTGCAAGGCGCAGGGCAAGTACGTCGGAATCTGTGGACAAGGGCCTTCCGATCATCCCGAATTGGCTCGCTGGCTTGTCGAACAGGGCATTGATAGCCTGTCCTTGAACCCGGATACGGTGGTCGAGACTTGGATGTTTCTTGCGAATGACGCGCGCAAGTGACGGGGACTAGAAGGCGCGAAACAGCCGTTCGCGGTAGTATCGCAGCTCGCTGATCGATTCGCGCACATCGTCGAGCGCCAGATGGGTCGAGGCCTTACGCAGTCCCTCGGCGACTTGCGGTGCCCAGCGCTGGGCCAACTCCTTCAGCGTGCTCACGTCGAGATTGCGGTAGTGAAAGAACGCCTCCAGCGCCGGCATGTGGCGCGCGAGAAAGCGCCGATCCTGACACACGCTGTTGCCGCACATGGGCGAGCGCTTCGGCTCGAGCCAGTGCCGCAGAAATTCCAGTGTCCTGCGCTCGGCGGTGGCCGCGTCAATCTCACTCGCGAGGACGCGCGCACACAATCCTGAGCGGCCGTGCTGATTTCGGTTCCAATCGTCCATGGCGGCGAGCACCGCCTCGCTCTGGTGCACCGCGAACACCGGCCCCTCGGCCAGCACATTGAGGTGTTTGTCGGTTACGATTGTCGCAATCTCGATGATGAGATCTGAATCCGGCTTCAAGCCGGTCATTTCCAGATCAATCCAAATTAGATTTTCGGGGGATTTCATTGTGTCAGCAGAGTAAATCGACATGTTAGCAGGCGGCACCGGCACCGTCCTTGCCAGTTACGGCCGAGGCGTGTTGGTGCAGACGGCGCAAGGCGTTCTGCGCTGCGGTTTGCTCGGCCGCAAATTGCGCGTCGTGTGCGGCGATCGGGTCACGTGGAGCTACCCGACCTCGGCCGACGGACCCTCCGTGGAGTCGATCGAAGCGCGCCGCAATCTCATCGAACGCATCGACGCGCGCGGCCGCGCCGAACCGGTGGCTGCCAACATCGACAGGCTTGCCATCGTCGCTGCGCCGCAGCCTGCGCCCGACTGGTTTCTGGTCGATCGCTACTGGGCCGGCGCCGCACTGAAGGATCTGGACGCGCTGCTCATCGTCAATAAAAGCGATTTGGGGCTCGAATCGATTCAGCCTGCGCTCGAGCTATACCGCGAGTTGCAGCTGCGCTGCGTAGAGGTCAGCGCCTCATCGGGAACCGGCATGGTCGAACTGGGGCAGCTGCTCGGCGCGGGCGTGAGCCTGTTGGTCGGCCAGTCCGGCGTGGGCAAGTCCTCGCTCGTCAACGCGCTGGTGCCGCAGGCGGCGGCACAAACTTCTGAATTGACCCGCGACGCGGAAGGCAAGCATACGACCACCACGGCACGTTGGTATCAGTTGGGGGCTGGCGCAGGCCTGATCGATGCCCCGGGGGTGCGCGACTTCGCGCCGCCCGCCAGCCTGCAGCGCGCCGCCGAGCGCGGTTTTCTCGAGATACACGCGCGCAGCGCCGATTGCCGATTCAATGATTGCCGGCACATGGAAGAACCCGGCTGTGCGGTGCGCAGCGCCGTGTTGAACCAACTGATCGCCCCGCGCCGCTACGAGAGTTATCGACGACTGTTTCGCTTGTACGAGAAGCTCGCGTCCTAGACAGCTGGCCGGCGGCCGCGCCCAAGCCGGCCGCTAGGTGACGCTGGTGCGCCCGGCCAAGGCGTGCGCCAGGGTGCCGCCATCCACGTACTCCAGCTCGCCCCCGACGGGCACGCCATGCGCGATGCGCGATGCCTTGATGCCGAGACGCAGCGCGAGTTCCCCCAGGTAGTGAGCAGTGGCCTGGCCCTCGGCGGTCGGATTCGTGGCAAGAATCACCTCGCGAATCTCCCCCGCTTTGAGCAGAAGTTCGAATTCATCCAATCCCAGTTCGGCCGGACCGACCCCGTCCAGCGGCGACAAATGCCCCATGAGAACGAAGTAGCGGCCGCGAAACCCGCCCGATTGTTCGATGGCGACGACATCTGCCGGGGATTCGACGACGCACAGCTGCGCCTCGTCGCGCTGGCTCGAGGCGCAGATCGCGCATAACTCGCTTTCCGTCAGCATGCGGCAGCGTTTGCAGTGACCCACCTGCGCCAGCGCCTCCGCCAACGCCTGGCTCAAGGTCCGACCGCCATCGCGGTCCCGCTCCAGCAAGTAGAACGCCATGCGCTGCGCAGACTTCGGGCCGACACCGGGCAGACAGCGCAGCGAATCGATCAAGCGAGCCAGCGTCGGGGTGTACTTCAAAACGGCAGCTTCATGCCCGGCGGAAGATTAAGACCCGACATCAGACCCGAGTACTTCTCCTGGCTGCGCGCTGCAATCTTGCGCACCGCATCGTTGACCGCGGCGGCCAGTAAATCCTCGAGCATTTCCTTGTCTTCGCCGAGCAACTTCGGCTCGATCACCACCTTCTTGGCTTCGTGCCGCCCATTCAAGGTCACTTTGACCATGCCCGCGCCGGATTCTCCGGTGACCTCAATTTCGGCCAACTCCGCCTGCGCCTTCTGCATGGTTTCCTGCATCTGCTGCGCCTGGCGCATCAGATTTCCCAAACCACCCTTCATCATAGTATCGGTCTCCTGTGCTAATTCGCTGGCTTGACCGAGGCTGCGTCCACATCGGCGCCGAACCGCTCGCGCAGTCCTTTGACAGCCGGATCCGATTCGAACGCAGCGGCCGCGCGCGCCACCTTGTCCTGTTCGGCCAGGACGCGCTGGCGTGCCGGCGAGTTCAACGCAGTGGTCGAGGATTCGAACGCCAGGCGAATGTCACGACCCATATAGCGGGACAGGCCTTGCGCGAGTTTCTCCTCAATGGGACGCGTGCGCCGATCTTCCGCCGCCGGGTCCAGTCTCAAGGTCAGCAGATCATTTTGCAGGCTCGCCGGCACGCAATTCAGCGCCAGTTGGCGCACCATGCCGCCCAAGGCGGCCGCCGCGACGACCGCCGGCCAGTTGCCGGCGTCGATGTTAACGGGACTCGCTGTACCGGTCGCACCCGGAGCGCTCTGCGCTGCCGCCGGTGTCGCGGCCGACGTCGCGGCACGGGCGCTCGCCGGTGTGCTGCTCGCGCCGGTTCCGGCAGCGCTTAAGATCGGGCTGGCCGCATCGTCCGGGCGAAACGCCAACATGCGCAACAGGGTCATCTCGAAGCCTAGGCGTGGCTCGGGCGCCATCGCCAGATCGCGCCGGCCCGAAAGCGCGATTTGATAGTAAAGCTGCGCATCCGCAGGCGATATCGCCTGCGCCAAGCGAATAAGTTGGCCCCCATCGAATTCCTCGTCCTGAGGCGCCGCCTCGGGCACGATTTGCACGATGGCAATGCGCTGCAGGAAAGTCGCCAGCTCCACCAGTGCGCGGTCATAGTCCGGCGCATTGCGGTCAAGCTCCTGTACTTCGGCCATCAGCGCCGCGCCGTCCGCACGCGCCACCGCATCGATGAGCCGGCCCACATGTCCGCGATCGATGGTGCCGAGCATGCTGCGCGCATTGGCCTCGCTGACGGCGCCCCCGCCGAAGGCGATCAGTTGATCCAGCAGGCTCAACGCATCGCGCATACTGCCCTCGGCGGCGCGCGCCAACAGCGCAACCGCCGCCGGCTCGAAGGAGAGATTTTCCGCGGTCGCGATGAACTTCAAGCGATCGCCGATCATCGCGGCCGGCAGGCGCTTGAGACTGAACTGCAAACAACGCGACAGCACGGTAATGGGAAGTTTCTGCGGATCCGTGGTGGCCAGCAGGAATTTCACGTGCGGCGGCGGCTCCTCCAATGTTTTCAGTAGCGCGTTGAAGGAATGATTCGACAACATGTGCACTTCGTCGATTAGGTACACCTTGTAGCGTCCCCGTGTAGGCGCGTATTGCACGTTGTCGAGCATTTCGCGCGTATCATCAACCTTGGTGCGCGAGGCAGCGTCCACCTCGATCAGATCCACGAAGCGGCCCTCGTCAATTTCCCGGCACGCGGCGCACACGCCGCACGGGTTGGAACTCACGCCCGCCGTCTCGCAATTCAACGACTTCGCCAAGATCCGCGCCACCGTCGTCTTGCCGACGCCGCGAGTTCCGGTGAACAAGAACGCATGATGCACTTTGCCGCTGTCGAGTGCATTGCTGAGCGCACGCAGAACGTGCTCCTGACCGACCATCTCGGCGAAGCGCTTGGGGCGCCATTTGCGTGCTAGAACGACGTAGCTCATAGGTTATTCAAGTTTATAGGAGGCGACCCGCGCCAGCAGGACTTCGGCGCCCGACTTAAAGCCTCTACCGCTGCTCCCTTCCGGGCCTGACGGGGTTCGTGGCCAGTCGTCGCGAAGATGCAAACGCGAGCCGCCATAAACTGCTCGATGGCGGAGAGGGAGGGATTCGAACCCTCGAACACCTTTTGGGATGTTACTCACTTTCCAGGCGAGCGCCTTCGACCACTCGGCCACCTCTCCTCGCGGCCGCAAGGGTACCGGACCCGACTCAGGCGATCAAATCTACTGGCCACCCGCCTTATTCGAGGGCGCCGGCTGGTAGCGCGGCGGAATGTCCAAACACGCCTCCTTGGGACCCGGCGGCGGAGGCGTGACTTCCAGGGTGGGAATCACCAGCGCCCCCTGCGTATTCGGCGTGTCCAGTCCCTCCGGCACCTTCAGCGGCGGTCTCGAGACCGCATGCTGGTACTCCTGCGGAGTGTGGCAGTCCGGATTCAATTTGGTGAATATATGACAGCCGCTCAGCAGCACGCCGGCGGTAATTATCATCAAAACTCGATCAAGACTCATGCAGCTTGGTCCTCAAGGGTAACTCCCGCGGTTCGCATCGCACGCAGCACGGTTTCTTGGTGCGCGGTAGCAAGTTCGACCAGCGGCAGACGAATTGCGTTCCCGATCAGTCCCATCCTCGCCAGCGCCCACTTCACGGGTATGGGATTCGCTTCGACGAATAAATCCTTATGTAAAGGCTGCAAGCTCGCGTCGATGCGGCGTGCTTCGAGCACATTCCCGGCCAACGCCGCTTGACAAGCCTCGTGCATGCGGCGCGGCGCGACATTCGCGGTCACCGAGATCACCCCTCGCGCACCCACGCTCATCAGGTCGATGGCCGTAGCGTCATCGCCCGACAATAAGGTGAACTCCGCAGGACACATGCTCAGAATCTCGCGCGCCCGGCTTAACGATGCCGTCGCTTCTTTGACCGCGGCAATGCGAGGATGTCGCGCGAGACGGGCAATGGTGCTCGGCAAGAGGTCCACCGCCGTTCGGCTGGGCACATTATACAGAATTATGGGCGCCGCGGAGGCATCGGCCGCCGCGCAGAAGTGCCGGTACAGGCCCTCCTGCGGCGGCTTGTTGTAGTAGGGCGTCACCAGCATGACCGCATCGACACCCAATCGCGACAGGCTCTTGGTGCGCGCCACTGTCTCCTCGGTCGCGTGGGTACCCGCGCCGACGATGACCTTCGCTTTGTCCCGGCAGCGGGCCACCGCCCGGCGGGTGAGTTCGTCGATTTCCCCCGCAGACAGCGCCGGCGACTCCCCGGTGGTGCCGGCAACGACGATGCCATCGCTGCCCTCGCGCAGGTGGAAATCCAGCAACCTATCCCACGCGGACCAGTCCAAAGCCCCATCGGCGGTCATTGGCGTGACGATTGCTACCATGCTTCCGGAAAACATCAAAGAGCTCCGCGGGAAATATCGCTACCTTAAGTGCCTAACAGCACCTAAGGCAAGCGCCCATCCGGTAGAATTTGCGCCGATGAAACAACATATCGTGATTTCCGCGGTGGGCGGCGACCGCGTCGGCATGGTGCATGAACTGTCCAAGGCGATCGCCGATTGCGGCGGCAGCATCAGTGAGAGCCGCATGACCTCGCTCGGCAACGAGTTTGCCATGCTGCTGCTGGTCAATGGCAACTGGCATACGCTCGCCAAGCTCGAGGGTGAGTTCAAGAAGCTCGCCGACGCCACCGGCATGAACATTCAATTGCGCCGCACCGAAGAGCGGGCCGCGCGCAATGATATGCTGCCCTATTCCATCGATGTGGTGTGCCTGGACCAGACCGGCATTGTCGCGGGACTGTCGGGATTCTTCGCGCAGCGCAGTGTCGACATCGCCGAGCTGTCGACGCGCTCCTATGCCGCCGCGCATACCGGTGCGCCGATGTTTTCCGTACAGATGATTGTCAACGTGCCGAGCCGGCTGCATATCGGGGTACTGCGCGAGGAGTTCATGGATTTCTGCGATCATCTGAATTTGGACGCTATTTTTGAACCCGTGAAGAGTTAGATCCATGAGCAAGATCCAGATCGGCAAGAAGGCGCCGCCCTTTACCCTCGAGGGCACCAACGGAACCTGGTCGCTGAAGGACGGGGCGGGCCGCGCAATCGTGATTTATTTCTACCCTCGCGACAACACCTCCGGCTGCACCCATGAGGGCATCGATTTTGCGGCGCTGCATGCCAAGTTCAAGAAAGCCAACGCGCTGATAATCGGTATCTCGCCGGACAGCCTGGCGTCACATGAGAAATTCAAGACCAAGATGTCATTCCCCTTCGATTTATTGAGCGATCCCGAGCAGAAGGTTTGCAAGCTGTTCGACGTGATAAAAGAAAAGAGCATGTACGGCAGAAAGTACTTGGGGGTCGAACGCAGCACGTTCTTGATCGATGCGCAGGGAGTGCTGCGCCACGAGTGGCGCAAGGTCAAGGTCAAGGATCATGCCGCCGCCGTGCTGGCGACGGTGAATACCCTGTGACCGGCAACGTGCGGCCGCTGGGAGCCGCGATGTTGAAGGGCCGCCCAGGCAGGACCGAGCGCCGTATTTTCGTGCTGGACACCAATGTGTTGATGCACGACCCGACCGCAATCTTTCGCTTCGAAGAGCACGACATTTATATTCCGATGACGGTGCTCGAGGAACTCGACGCAGGCAAGAAGGGCCTATCCGAGTCGGCGCGCAATGTGCGGCAAGTAAGCCGCTTTCTCGATGAGTTGATGCAGGGCGCCACGAAAAAACAGATCGATCGCGGGCTCGCGCTGCCAACGGCCGTGCCCATCAATCATGGTAAGCGGCCGCCCGGCGGTAGATTGTTCTTTCAGACCCAATTGCTGGAATCCGTGCTGCCGGACAGCCTGCCCGGGCACGGCGCGGACAATGCCATCCTTGCGAACACCTTGGCGCTGCAACAGAAATTTCGCAACGCGCGTGTCACGCTGGTATCGAAAGACATCAACTTGCGCATCAAGGCGGCGATTCTCGGCGTGCAGGCCGAGGATTACTCCAGCGACAAGACCATCGAGGATGCGGATTTGTTGGTCAGCGGCGTGCAGCAGCTGCCGCCGAATTTCTGGGACAAGCATGGCAAAGGCATGGAATCCTGGCAGCAGCAGAGCCGCACCTACTATCGGGTACGCGGGCCTCTGGTGCGCGAGTGGCAGACCAATCAGTTCGTCTACGACCCGGGCGAGAACGGCGTGGAAGCCATTGTGCGCAAGCTCGAGGCGGAGTCGGCGATCTTGGAACTCACCCTCGACTACCGCAACGAGCGCAACAATGTGTGGGGAGTCGCTGCGCGCAACCGCGAACAGAATCTCGCGCTGAATCTGTTGATGGACCCGGAAATCGACTTCGTGACCATATTGGGCCCCGCCGGCACCGGTAAGACGCTGCTCACTCTGGCCGCAGGCCTCGCACAGACCCTGGATCACAATCGCTTCAGCGAAATCATCATGACCCGCGTCACCATCCCTTTGGGCGAGGACATTGGTTTCCTGCCGGGCACTGAGGAGGAAAAAATGGAGCCCTGGATGGGGGCGCTCATGGATAATCTGGAGGTCCTGACCCAGAGTCAGTCCGGCGGCGCATGGGGGCGGGGAGCCACCAATGACCTGCTACGGCACCGCATCAAGATCCGCTCATTGAATTTCATGCGCGGCCGCACCTTTTTGAATCGCTTCATCATCATCGATGAAGCGCAGAATCTCACGCCCAAGCAAATGAAGGCGCTGGTGACCCGCGCCGGCCCCGGCACGAAAATGGTCTGTTTGGGCAACATTGCGCAGATTGATACGCCTTACCTGACCGAGACTACATCGGGCCTGACCTACGTGGTCAATCGGTTTCACGGCTGGGCGTTCTCGGGGCATATCACGCTGGTGCGCGGCGAACGCTCGCGGCTGGCGGACTACGCCTCTGAAGTTCTTTGATTTTGCGACGGTTTTGGGCGAACTTTGGAATCCGGCGCAGCTCTAAGGGGCTACGGAGGCCTTAAAATGTCACTGCTGAAGTCCCTGTCCGCATTCCTGGCCGCCGCTGCCGTGAGCGTGAGCGTGGGCGTGGGCTATGCAGCGGGATCGGCGGGCACCGAGCAGCAGGATCTGCCCGACCTCGGCAGCCCGGCGAACGCCGCGGTGTCGATCGATGATGAGTACCGTGCCGGCCTAGGCTTCGTCAATGAGCTGCGCAACGCCGGCGTGATCCTCACTGATCCGGAGGTTGCCCAGTACGCCCAGGAAATCGGCCTCAGCCTCTCCAGCCGAGCGGAGGAAGGTCAGCATCAGTTCTACTACTTCGTGATCAGAGATCCGGTGGTCAATGCCTTCGCCGTGCCGGGCGGCTTCGTCGCCATCCAAAGCGGACTCATTTTGGCGACACGCAACGAAAACGAATTGGCCGGCGTGTTGGCGCACGAAACGGCACACGTCACCCAACGGCACATCGTCCGGCAGCTCATCGATCAAAGCCATGCCGGACTGCTGACGACCGCAGCGATGCTAGCCGCCATTCTGCTGGGCTCGACTGCCGCCCGCGGCAATCCGGGCGCCATGGAGGGCGCGGTGCTGGGCGCTGAGAGCGCCGCCATTCAGCACCAGATCAACTACACGCGGGCCAGCGAATTCGAGGCCGACCGCATCGGCATCGGCACCATGGCGAGCGCGGGATACGACCCGCTGGGCATGGCCAGCTTTTTCGACTATATGTCGCACGAGGGCCCGGAGCCGAGCCGCGTCAACGCCGTGCAATTCTTGATCGATCACCCGATTTTCTCCGATCGCGTGGCGGAAGCGCAAAATCGAGCCAATCAGATTGGTCGGGTTCACCACGAAGATTCGTTGAGCTACTTGCTGATCCGCGAACGCTTACGGACGGTGGCAGGAAATCCCCGCGATGCCCTCGCCTACTATGTCAGCATGATCAAGAACGGCGGCGGCAAGAGCATCCAAGAGCGCTACGGAAAGGCCGTGGCGGAGACCTACACGCGCAATCCCGCGGCCGCGATTCCCGATCTGCAGGAACTGGTGCGTGAATACCCCAAGGTACCGCAGTTTTACGGCGCGCTGGGCGAAGCGTATCTAGGCAACAATCAGCTGAAGGATTCCGAGGCGGTGCTGGACAGAGCGATGAATCTGTTTCCGCGCAATGTGCCCATCACCATTCGATACGCCGAAACACTGATGCACGCCGGAGACAACAAGCGGGCGCACCTGGCACTGCTGGATCTGTTCAACAATGTCGAGCCCACGCCGGATCAGGCCCGGCTCATCGCCAAAGCCGCGAACGCCGCCGGCGATTTTGCGGACTCGTACGGCTATATGGCGGAATTCTATCTGATGACCGGCAACCTCATGATGGCGTACAACCAGCTGCAGCTGGCCTTGGGACTGCAGGGGCTGGATCCGATACAGCGCGCGCGCTTGAGCGCTCGGCTCGAAGAAGTGCGTGCCGCGATGCCTAAGAACCATAACAACACCATCGCCGACGGCAACGGCAGCAGCGGCCACTAGTAGCCCGCCGACAATCCACCGCTGCATGCCGACGACTTAGCCTGTATTGTTAGCGGGTGTCCGGTTGTCCGATGGGGAGAATGCCTACATGCCTAGAGTGAAGCACGCGTGCGCGGCACTCGGCATCGTAATTGCGGCGAGCTTGAGCGGCTGCGTGACGTTGCCCCCCAACAGCCCCCGTAACCCGCAGGATCCCTGGGAGTCGTGGAATCGCGGCGTTTATAAATTCAATAGCGCGCTCGATAAGGCCATCGTCAAGCCCGTGGTAAAAACCTACGTGCGTGCAGTACCCGCGCCCGCGCGCACCGGCATCAGCAATTTCTTTGAAAACCTGCGTACGCCGGGCGTCATGATCAACGATGCGTTGCAGGGAAAATTCCGTGCGGCGGCCAATGATCTGGCCCGCTTCCTCCTCAATTCAACCGTCGGCGTCGCGGGATTTCTGGACCCCGCGAGCCAGGCGGGATTGGACCTTCACAACGAGGACTTTGGACAGACGCTCGGCCATTGGGGCCTTCATCCGGGGCCTTTTCTGGAGCTGCCGTTTTTCGGACCCTCGGACATTCGCGATGGCGCCGGTCGAATCGTCGATGTCTATACGTATCCGTTGCAGTACGTGCGCAATCGACCGGTCAAGTGGAGCGTGTATGGGCTTTACTTGATCGACACGCGCGCGAGTCTGCTGTCATTGGACGACACATTGAAGAATGTATTCGACCCTTATGCCTTCATTCGCGATGCCTACTTGCAACGGCGAGCCTACATGATCTCCGATGGTAAACTGACCGAGGAGCCGCTGGTGGATCCGGGTGAAGACGACCCACAGGATAAGGCGCCTGCCCCCGGCGCGCCGCCGGCCGCGCCGACTACGACATCGGCCCCAGCAGCTAATCCACCGCATAGCCCCAGCGATGCACCTGCCGAGGGACCCGGCTAGTTCGGGGGGTTGTTCGCTTTTAGAAACGCCACAGAAGCTTGCAGCATCTGCAGCCGGGTTTCGCTGTGCGACAGCCAGTGATCCTCGTGCTTGAGCGTCACCAGGTCGACGGATTTCCCGGCGCGCTTCAGTGCGTTCAACATCACATCGCTTTGCTCGTAGGGCACGACGGTGTCGTCGCGGCCGTGAATCAACAGCACAGGCACCGTCACGGCGCTCACATGCTCGATGGGAGAGATGGCGGTGAGCGCAGGATCCTTGAGATTGGCAACGCCCATGAATCGATCCCAATAGCGCTGAGTTTGGCCGACTTGAGTTGTCGAAGACCACGAGAGGAAGCGCCGCAAGTCGGCGACTCCGGCGACGGATACGGCGCAGCGATACACGCCGGGGTCCAAGGTCACCCCGGCAAGCGCCGCGTAGCCTGCGTAGCTCGCGCCGACGATGCAGACGCGTTTGGGGTCGATAATCCCCTGCTTCGCGAGCACTCGCACGCCGTCGGATAGATCGGTTTGCATTTTGCGGCCCCACTCGCCAAAACCTGCCTCAAGAAATGCGCGACTCAAGGCAGAGCCTCGATAATTAGGCTGCAACACCGCGTAGCCTTGGGCCGCCAGTGCTTGGGCCCACCAGTCGAAGTCTTGGGTGTCGGCCGCCGCCGGGCCGCCATGCGGCAGCACGATTAAGGGCAGGTCCTTCTCCGGCAAACCGCGGGGCAGCGTTAAAAAAGCGGGGATGCTCATGCCATCGGCTGCGGGGTAGGTAATTGCCTTCACCTGGGCAGGTGATTTCAATCCTTCATAGACCTCGCCTAAAATACTGGCGCGGTGCGAGTACCAATCGTAAAGCGCGTAGACATAGCCGTCCTTTTCTCCAAACACTCTGACGATGACTTTCGAGAAATCATCCGCGCGCGACATCAGGTGCACGCGTTCGTCGGGGAAGGCCCGCAGCACGGCATTCCAATGCGCCTGCAGCTCGTTGTCGAAAAAGATGTATTGAATATCTCCGACTTCGCGGATTCCCCCAATGATTTTCCCGCTCATGCGATCTTCGATGACCCGGGCGAACGCCGCACCCTTCTCCAGCGGCGGCCCAAAGCTGCCGTCCTTGATGTTGAGCGGCTTCCAAATCGCAGCACCGTTTTCGATGAATTGCACGACGATCGATCCCCCGTCAGCGCTGAATCCCAGCATTCTGGGTGGGTCGACGGCCGCGCTCCCCGAAGCCACCAGCGTCAAGCGATCGTCTTTACGTGCCCTGATTTCCCATGTTTGTTTGTAGTCGCGATAGGTGAATTGAGCGGCGATTTGCCCAGACTCGTCGACTAACCAGTCGGTGTAGGGCTCGGTGCCTTTTGCGATGAGCCCCGTCACGCCTGATGGGATCAAAAACGTAAACAGGCCTGGTAAGGTCCTGTTCGTCACGTAGTATCCCGGTGCGTACACAACGGGCTTGCCGTCGACCTGGCGCACTGCCGTCCCGCCGACCACCACGTTTAAGGTTTCCACTTCCCGCAGCTCAAAATTCAAATGGTGCAGGGCGTGCTTGCTCAGGTTGAAATTGGCGATCTGATACCACTCCCTGTCCTCGCCGATGAAGCCAAAGGGCGGCGGGCCGGTACCGGAGATGGTCACCAGCAGATTGTCATCATCAATCCATTTCACCCCCCGTAATTTCGTTTCGCCGACGCGTACTTCGCCCAACACCTCGGGTTTTGTCAGCAGTCCAACCAATAGATTTCGCTGGTCGCCCCGCGTGCGCACAAAAGCGAGCTTGGTACCGTCGGGCGAAATGCTCACATCTTCCAGAAATGGCAGACGTCCGAAGACTTCGAGCGGTGTGGCGGGTTCCTCGGCAAGAGCTGTTTGCGCAGCGCCCAGCAGGCACATGAACCCGGCGACGGCAAGCCACGCGCCTTCAAGCGACTCGGCGAATTGGCGTGCGGCATTCCCTGCCCTAATATTCTTTTTCATCCCTGCGCGCCTCTCCGGGGCTTTTTTCTTACTTTAGGACACTAACTCGCGCTTAGCAATTCCTCTACTTCGCTCAGGCGCGCAAGCTGATGCAACTGAGCGGGGATGTTCTCGTAGCGCAGGCTGCGATTCTCGGCTTTAGCGACACTCAGCCATTCGATCAGCAAGGCAAGACCGGAGCTGTCGCTGTCGCTCACGCCGGACAGATCAATCACGGCCGCACGGCCGCTGCCGATCGCCTCAACGCCCGAATGCAGCAGCGCGGTGACTGTGGTGAAATGCAGCACCCCGGCCACGCGAGCGCGATCGCCGTCCGCAAGTTCGAATGCCGCGGTGTGCTGCGCGGGGCTGATCAATGGCCGCTCACCGCAGCGCCATTGGGTCCCACCCTCCCATCGGTCTCCAGGCGCGCGATGACCTCGTCGAGTCCTTTTTGCTGAATCTCCGCGGCAAAGTCAGTGCGGAAACTCTTCACATACGATATGCCGTCGATCACGACGTCCCACGCTTTCCAACCCGCATCGGTTTTTCGCAAACTGAAATTTACCGGTACCTTGGCGCCCGATTCGCGCTTCACTTCGGTTCGAACCGTCGCGGTCGTATCGCCGGGGTCTCCCTTGTAGGGCAACACCACGAAGCGATCGCCCGTAAAATCGATCAGCGCCGCGCCGTAATTGCGCAGCAGCGAATGATAAAACGCGTCGACGAAGCGCTTGCGCTGATCGGGCGTGGCTGTCCGCCAAGTCTGCCCTAACACCAGCCGCGCCGAATAGTCGGTGTCGAAATTCGGCAGCAGCACGGTGCCCACCAGGGTATCCAGTTTTTTGGGATCACTGCGATACATCGCTCGATTGGCATCCAATTCGACGAGCATTCGTTTGGCGGAATCTTCCACCAGTTGCTCGGGACTCAGCGTGCTGGCATTGGCAACCGGAGCGGGCGCATCCGCGGCGTTCGCGCCGAGCGCTGCGACTGATATCAATATCGCGGCTAATGCAACTCTGATCATTTCACTTTCTCCGCTTTAGGCTTGTCCGCTGCTTTGGGCTCTGCGGCTTTGGGGTCGGGAGCCGCAGCTGGGGGTGCATCAGCCTTGGCCTTGGTGAAGTTCGCGAGAACCTGGCCGATCAGGTTCTCCAGCACAAAGGCCGACTGGGTAAAATCGATCTGATCCTTGTCCTTAAGATAGGTATCCGCGCCACCGGCGGTGAGGCCAATGAACTTGCCTCCCAACAGACCCTGCGTGTAGATGCTGGCATCGCTGTCGGAGGGGATCTGATTGTAGCGCGCATTGATGCGCAGCAAAACGACCGCCTTGTACTCGCTCTCGTCGAAGTCGATCTTCACGACGCGTCCGATCTCGACGCCCGACATCGACACCGGAGAACCTACTTTCAGATCGCCGATGTTGTCGAACTTTGCGGTGAGATCATAGTGCGGCGGGCTCATGAAGGGCAATCCACGGCTGGTGGTTTGCGTCGTGAGAAAAAACAACGCCGCGAAGCCGAGCAGCACAAACGAGCCAGTGCCGAGATTCAACGTGCGTGACCTGCGCATAGCAATACCTCTTACAAAAACGCTGCAGTAATCAAATAGTCCAAGAACAAAATCACCACCGCTGAGGTAACAACCGTGCGTGTGGTGGCCCGGCCGACGCCCTCGGCGGTCGGGGTCGCGTAGTATCCTTCGTACACCGCGATGAGACTGCAGGCGATGCCGAATACCAGGCTTTTCACGATGCCCTCATTGATGTCCGCCAGTCCGACCGACGCGCGCATCTGCGACCAGAAACTCCCGGCATCGACCCCCATGATCTGCACACCGACCAACTGCGCCCCATAGATGCCAATCACGCTGAAGATGGCGGCCAAGAGCGGCATCGCGATCACGCCGCCCAGGAATCGCGGCACCACCACGCGTTGAATGGGATCGACCGCCATCATTTCCATGGCCGACAGCTGATCCGTGGCCCGCATCAACCCCAGTTCGGAGGCCAACGAGGTGCCGGCCCGGCCGGCGAACAAGAGCGCGGTCACCACGGGGCCCAACTCCTTCACCAGGCCAATCGCCGCGGCGGTTCCGAGCGCCTCTTCGGAGCCGAATCGCTGCAGCAATTCATAGCCCTGCAGCCCCAGCACCATTCCGACGAAAAGGCCGGAGAGCATGATGATGACCAGCGATAATGCGCCAGAATTGAAAATCTGCTGGGAAATCAAATCGAATCTCACTAACGCGCGCGGCGAGTTCACCAGCAAGCGAAACAAGAAACGGACCACGGAACCGAGCCCTTCCAGGGCATCGGTCAAGCTTTCCCACAATTCGCGCAGCATGCTTAAGTGTCCTCGCCGCGCGCCAGCAATTCACCGAAATAATCAGGGGCCGGAAAGTGAAACGGCACCGGGCCGTCCGCCAGGCCGCCGACAAATTGTTTGACGATCTCGGAGGTATCGGATCGCAATTGCTGCGGCGTGCCGCCCGCCACGACCTTGCCGCCCGACAGCAGAAACACCTGATCGGCAACCGTCGAAATCTCTTTCACATCGTGCGAGACGACAATGCTGGTAATCCCCAGGGTATCGTTCAGCCGCCGGATCAACCGCAGAATGACCCCCAAGGATATCGGGTCAAGGCCCACGAAGGGTTCATCGTAGATCAAGATTTCCGGATCCATGACGATGGCGCGCGCCAACGCCACGCGCCGGCCCATGCCGCCGGACAGCTCCGCGGGCATCAATTGCGCCGCTCCGCGCAGCCCCACGGCCTGCAATTTTGTCAGCACCAGTTCCCGGATCAGCCGTTCAGGCAAGTCGGTGTGTTCGCGCAGCGGAAAGGCGACGTTTTCAAACACGCTCAGATCCGTGAGCAGCGCGCCGTTCTGAAACAGCATGCCCATGCGGCCGCGGAGCACATAAAGATTGGCACGCGACAGCGTGCTCAAATTCTCGCCCGCGACCACAATCGAACCGGTATCGGCCGACACTTGACCGGTGATCAGACGCAGCAGCGTGGTCTTGCCCGTGCCGCTGGGTCCCATGACCGCGGTCACGAGACCGCGCTGAAACTGAATATCGAGACCCGCAAACACGGGACGGCCGTTGACCGCATAGTCCAGGTTGCGAATGTCGACAATGGCGGCGGGTTGGTTCAATGGTTTGATCGCGGGGCCCCGAACAACGAGGCGGCCGCAGTTGCGGTGTCAGGCCGCCGATGCTTCCATCGCGGCAGCGTACTCGCCGGTCGCCGCCAAACCATTGAGCTTCGCGCGCTTGGCGAGCAGGCTTTGGCCGGCGCTGATGCCGCTAGCCTTGCCTCCCCAGGCTTGCAGCGCATCTTCCTGCAATGCGCGTCCGTAGCTGAATGTCAGCGCCCACGGCAAAGCGCCGGAGGCATGCATCAAGCTTAAATGCAGTGTCGCATCGGTGGGACTCTGGCCGCCCGATAGGAAGGCAATGCCGGGAACCGCCGAGGGGACCTGGCGTTTCAGGGTGCGAACCGTGGCTTCGGCAATGCGCGCCGGCGTCGATTGGTCGGGGCACTTTTTACCCGGTATCACCATATTGGGTTTCAGCACCATGCCTTCCAAGGCCACGCGCGCGGCAAACAAGTGACTGAAGACCCGGTTCAGCACGAGGTTCGTGACCTCCTCGCAGCGCTCCAAACCGTGAGCCCCGTCCATGAGCACTTCGGGCTCGACAATGGGAACGATTCCCGCCTCTTGGCACAGCGCCGCGTAGCGCGCCAGTCCTTCCGCATTGGCATCGATGGCATAGCGGCTCGGTATCGTGGCATCGATATTGATCACGGCGCGCCACTTGGCAAATTTCGCGCCCAGTTTGTAGTACTCAGCCAGCCGCTCGCGCAGCCCATCCAGCCCTTCAGTCATCGTCTCCCCAGGGAAACCCGGCAACGGCTTGGCCCCCAAGTCGACTTTGATCCCGGGGAGCATGCCAGCCTTGGTCAGATACGCGGGAAACGGCACCCCGTCCTTGGTTTTTTGGCGCAGCGTCTCGTCGTACATGATGACGCCGCTGATGTACTTCTGAGCGCCCGGGGCCGTGAACAGCATTTCGCGGTAGGCGCGTCGATTTTCTTCGGTTGATTCCAGCTTGATCGCATCAAATCGTTTTTTGATGGTGCTGCTGCTCTCATCGGCAGCCAGGATTCCTCTGTTTTTTGCCATCAGCGCACGCGCAGTGGCATTGAGCTCTCCGATGTTCATAACTGGGTTGGTCTCGCTGATATTGAAGAGTAGGTTCACCCAAGGATAACAAACCTCGGCTGGATCCGCGCCCCGGCTGGCACTTCAAGTCAAATAGGACTAAAATAGTCCCACATGGAGTACCCCGCCGGAGGGCTTGGTTTATGCTGCGTATGGGAAAAATGACTGACTACGCGACCGTGGTGCTCGCGAGTCTAGCGCAAGAGCCCGCGACGCACCGCGCGGCAGCCGAACTGGCTGAGCGCACTCGTCTCAGTCGCCCCACGGTGAGCAAGGTGCTCAAAGGATTGCAGCGTGCCGGCATGGTGAGTTCCTCGCGCGGTGCTCTGGGCGGCTATTGGCTGGCGCGACGACCCGACCAGATCACCGCGGCGCAAATTCTCGACGTATTCGAAGGGCCCATCGCGATCACCGAGTGCAGCGGCGCTGCCAGTCAGTGCGGCATCGAACGGCTGTGTCGGGTGGGCGGGGCTTGGCAGCGCGTCAACGCGGCGATTCGCCGAGCCCTGGAAGACGTCACCTTGCATCAATTGGCCGGATTGGATTCGACCGGATTGCGCATCGCGGATCTTGCCTCGGAAATTCGCGTGAATAGCTGAAAACCGACCCCACATATGCAACAGCAACATTTGCCCCTGGAATACCGTGTCTAGCAAGTCCCAAGATGTCGAAGCGCTCGTCGGTCAGAAATACCGTCATGGGTTCATCACGGATATCGAGTCCGATAGCCTGCCGCCCGGCCTGGATGAGGACGTCGTGGCTGCCATTTCCCGAAAGAAGCACGAGCCGCAGTTCCTGTTGGACTGGCGGCTGAAGGCGTTCAGGCATTGGCAGACCATGCAGGAGCCGACTTGGGCCCACGTTCACTACAAACCCATCGACTACCAGGATATCTCCTACTACTCGGCGCCCCGCAGCCCGGCCAATGCGCCGAAGAGCCTTGATGAGGTAGATCCGAAGCTGCTCGAAACCTATGAGAAGTTGGGCATTCCGCTGCACGAACGTGCGCGTTTGGCGGGCGTCGCCGTCGATGCCGTGTTCGACAGCGTGTCCGTGGCGACAACCTTCAAGGAAAAACTGGGCAAGGCGGGCGTGATCTTTTGCTCCTTTTCGGACGCCGTGCGCGATCACCCCCGGCTCATCGAACGCTACCTGGGCAGCGTCGTGCCGCCGGCCGATAATTTCTTTGCGGCGTTGAATTCCGCGGTGTTCTCGGATGGCTCCTTCGTGTATGTGCCCGCCGGCGTGCGCTGCCCAATGGAGCTCTCGACGTACTTTCGCATCAACGCGGCCAAGACCGGGCAATTTGAGCGCACTCTGATCATTGCCGCCGAGGGCGCATCGGTGAGCTATTTGGAGGGCTGCACCGCGCCGATGCGCGATGAGAATCAGCTGCATGCCGCGGTGGTCGAGCTCGTGGCCCTGGACAATGCGCAAATCAAGTACTCGACGGTGCAGAACTGGTATCCCGGGGATGAGAATGGCGTCGGCGGAATTTACAATTTCGTGACGAAACGCGGCGAGTGCCGCGGCCGCAACTCCAAAATCTCCTGGACCCAGGTGGAGACCGGCTCGGCGATCACCTGGAAATATCCCAGCTGCGTGCTCAAGGGCGAGAATTCGGTCGGCGAGTTCTACTCGGTGGCGGTGGCGAACAATTATCAGCAGGCCGACACCGGCACCAAAATGATTCACATCGGCCGCAACACCAAGAGCACCATCGTGTCGAAGGGGATATCGGCGGGGCATGCCGAGAACACCTATCGCGGGCTGGTGAAGATCCTGCCAAGCGCGGCGGGCGCCCGCAATTTCACGCAATGCGATTCGCTGTTGATGGGCCCGAAGTGCGCGGCGCACACCTTTCCGTACATGGAGGTGAAGAATCCGACCGCCACCGTCGAACACGAGGCCAGCACCTCGAAGATCGGCGAGGATCAGCTGTTTTATTGCCTGCAGCGAGGCATTTCGGCGGAAGACGCCGTGAATATGATTGTCAGCGGCTTTTGCAAAGTCGTGTTCAAGGAACTGCCGATGGAATTCGCCGTCGAAGCGCAGAATCTGCTCAGCGTGAGCTTGGAAGGCGCCGTCGGTTAGGCGGCCATAGAGAGAACTATCTTGCTTGAAATCACTGATTTGACTGCCTGCGTCGCCGGCAAAGAAATACTGAAAGGCATCAACCTCAAGGTCAATGCCGGCGAGGTTCACGCCATCATGGGACCGAACGGATCGGGCAAGAGTACACTCGCGCAGGTGCTGGCCGGCCGCGAAGACTATGAAGTCACGCGCGGCACGGTGAGCTTCGAAGGCCGCGACCTTCTCGCGCTGCCGGCCGAGGAGCGCGCTCGCGCCGGTTTATTTCTCGGCTTTCAGTACCCGGTGGAAATTCCCGGCGTCAACAACGTCTACCTGTTGAAAGCTGCCCTGAACGCCAAGCGCAAAGCCGCGGGTGAACCGGAAGTGGACGCCTACGAGTTCCTGACGCTGATCAGGCAAAAAATGAAGTTCATGCAAATGAGCGAAGCCTTTCTGACGCGCGGCGTCAATGAGGGATTCTCGGGCGGCGAGAAAAAGCGCAACGAGGTTCTGCAGATGCTGGTTCTGGAACCCAAGCTCGCGATTTTGGATGAAACGGATTCGGGTCTGGACATCGATGCGCTCAA
Source organism: uncultured Gammaproteobacteria bacterium (assembly GCA_963756845.1). Taxonomy (GTDB): domain Bacteria; phylum Pseudomonadota; class Gammaproteobacteria; order Steroidobacterales; family Steroidobacteraceae; genus Bog-1198. The sequence continues at coordinate 96,147 of CAVWPD010000005.1, forward strand.
AGTGGTTTCCGTGGGCGTGAATAGCCTGCGCGATCCGCAGCGGGCGGTCGTCTTGGTCACGCACTATCAGCGCTTGCTCGACTATGTGATCCCCGACCAGGTGCATGTGTTGAGCGGCGGCCGGATCGTGAAATCCGGCGATCGCTCACTTGCCCATGAACTCGAACGCCGCGGCTACGACTGGGTGCTGGAGAGCCGCGTCGCATGAGCGTGGGCCAGCAAAATTCCCCTGCCCCGTCCGCGGCCTTGCGCTCCTTCGAGGCGCAATGGCAAGCGCGCAGCGCCGATTCGTTATGGGCGGTGCGCGACCAGGCGATGCGACGCTTCTTGAAATTGGGGATGCCATCGCAGCGCGACGAAACCTGGCGTTACACGGACCTGCGCAGTCTGGCCGCGCAGAGCTTTCAGGATGCGCCGCGCACGGCGCGCGGCGAGGTGCAGCCCAACGCATCGCTGTCCTTGCTGGATGGCAAGCAGCGCGCCGCAACCGTGCTGATGATCAATGGGTATCCGTCTTTGTATGCGGACGAGATGCTTCTAAATGACATTGAAATCAGCAGCTTAAAAGAGATAGCTCGAGTCGACCCTAAATCTCTGATGCGATTTCTGGAGCCCAGCTCGGATGCCGACTTTCGCCGTTGGTCTCTGCTCAATACCGCCCTATTCGTCGACGGCCTGTACCTGAAGATCACCAAGCAGGTCTCCACGCCCTTGGTCATTCTGCATGTATCGACCGGCGATTCCGCGAACGGCATCGCCCATCCCCGCGTCATCATCGATGCCTGCGCAGGCTCGAGCGCCACGATCATCGAGCATCACGTCGCGCAGGGTGAACACACGCCGCTCAGCAATTCCAACACGCACATTTCCCTCGCTCGCGATGCCCACCTTGAGCACTATCGCGTGTTCGCGACCGGCCCGGGCGCCACCCATCTCGACTCGCTCGACATCCATCAGGACCAGGGCAGCCATTGCAAGCAATTCACGATTGCCTTGGGCGGCGGTTTGGTGCGCGCGACGCTGGAGGGAAATTTGAACCAGCCTGGCGCGTCCCTCGACAGCTACTCGCTGCTGGTGGGACACGAAAACCGCCATGTCGACTGCGTCAACATCGTCACGCATGCCGCGCCCGATACGCGCAGCCGGCAAACCGCACGCGCCATCGCCAGCGATTCGAGCCGCGTGGTCTTCAACAGCAAGGTGATCGTCAGCGCCGGCGCCGTCCATTCGGACTCCCGGCAGTCCTGCCGAGGCCTGTTGCTGTCGCCCACGGCGGAGATCGACACGCGGCCGCAGCTGGAGATTCACGCTGATGAAGTCAAGTGCGCTCACGGGGCAACCACCGGGCGACTCGATCCCGATATGTTGTTTTACTTGCTGTCGCGCGGCTTGGATCGCGAGGCAGCCCAGAGCCTGCTGGTATATGCCTTTCTAGCCGACGTGCTGACCGACATGTCGGTGGCATCGGCGCGTTCCGCGATCGAAGTCGCGTTGATCAGCCAGCTGCCCGATTCGCAGCTGCTGCGGAAGTTTCGATGAAAAATAACGCCCTAGCCCGGACCGATTCGCGCTTCGATGTCGCTGCCGTGCGCCGAGAATTTCCCATCCTGGCGCGCCTGATTCGCGGCAAGCCTTTGGCCTATTTGGACAATGGCGCGTCCGCGCAGCGTCCCGAGGCCGTGATCGCGGCCATGGACGACTACGAACGCCATCACCACGCCAACATCCACCGCGGCGTGCATACCTTGAGCCAGGAGGCAACGGCGCTCTACGAAGGCGCGCGTGATCGGCTGGTGGGATTCATCAACGCCGCATCGCGATCGGAAATCATCTTCGTGCGCGGAACGACCGAGGCCATCAATCTGGTCGCGCAAAGCTACGCGCGGCCTATTTTGCGGCCCGGCGATGAAGTGCTCATCACTCACTTGGAGCACCACGCGAATATCGTGCCGTGGCAAATGGTCTGCGATCAAACGGGAGCCACTCTGGTGATCGCCCCCATTGACTCACAGGGCGAGGTGCACGTCGATGCGGTCGTGGCCCTGATGACTCCTCGTACCAAGCTGTTGGCCTGTGCGCACGTTTCGAATGCCTTGGGCACCGTGCTTCCGGTGCGCCGGTTGATTGCCGCCGCCAAGAGCCGGGGGATTGTCACCTTGATCGACGGCGCGCAAGCCGTCTCGCACATGCCCGTGGATGTCCGCGATCTGGGCTGCGACTTCTACGCGTTCTCCAGTCATAAAATGTACGGCCCCACCGGCGTTGGCGTGCTCTACGGACGCGAGCAACTGCTGGAGCGTATGCCGCCCTGGCAGGGCGGCGGCGAAATGATATTGGCGGTGACCTTCGCCAAGACTACCTACAATGCCCTGCCCAACAAGTTCGAGGCAGGTACGCCGAATATATCCGGGGCGATTGGCCTGGGGGCCGCGGTGGATTACTTGGCGGGTCTGGATCTTCAGGCGGCGCATGCCCATGAGCATGCCCTGCTCGCTCACGCCACCGCGGTGCTCGGCAAAATACCGGGGCTGCGCATCATCGGCACCTCCGCCCACAAGGCGAGCCTGGTCTCCTTCGTGGTCGCTGGAGTGCATCCGCACGACCTTGGCACGATACTCGACGAGGACGGCATCGCGGTTCGCACCGGCCATCACTGCGCGATGCCGGTCATGGATTTCTTCCAATTGCCGGCCACGGCGCGCGCGTCGTTTGCGTTTTACAACACCTTCGAGGAAATCGACAGACTTGGCGCCGGCGTCGAACGCGCGCGCAAGATCTTCGCCTGAATCCCCATGGAACTGAACGATTTGTACCGGGATGTGATCCTCGACCACAACCGCCGACCGCGCAATTTTGGCGGCTTGGAGTCCGCCGATGCCAGCGTCGAGGGATTCAATCCGATGTGCGGCGACCGATTGACGCTGCGCCTGAAACTGGCCGACGACACCATCAGCGACATCCGTTTCGAAGGACAGGGCTGCGCCATCTCGACCGCGTCCGCCTCCTTGATGACCGAAGCGGTCAAAGGTAAAACGCGCACCCAGGCGCTGACGCTGTTCGAGCGCATCCATCGGTTGCTCACCGACGATGCAGCTCCGCCGGACGAAGAACTGGGCAAACTGGCCGCACTGTCCGGCGTTCGCCAATACCCGGCGCGCGTCAAGTGCGCAACCCTGTGCTGGCACACCCTCAGCACCGCCCTGCGCGCCGAGGATTTGAAGTCCTTGCCCGCCGTCTCCACCGAGTGAGTGATTGCAACGATGCGCTCCCATGAAAATGAACCCATCGTCGTGCAGCGCGAAGTCAAGGCGGTGGCGATTCCCGCCGGCGTCGAGGTAACGCTCAAACTCGGATCGGTGGGCTATATCACGCAGGCCCTCGGCGGCAGTTTCACGGTCTACATCGACGGCAATTTGTTTCGCATCGCCGGCCACGATGCCGATGCCATCGGCAAGACCGCAGCGAGGGCGCCGGAGGTTCCGCCTGGTGCCTCCGAAGAGGACATCAAAAACATCGTTTGGCAGCAGCTGAAAACTTGCTACGACCCGGAGATACCGGTCAACATCGTTGACTTAGGGTTGATTTACGAATGCGATGTCAGCAAAAACGCGGATGCAACGCGCACGGTCGATATTAAAATGACATTGACGGCGCCCGGCTGCGGCATGGGTGAGGTTTTGGTGCAGGATGTGCGCGACAAGGTGCAGATAGTGCCGACCGTTGCACAGGCAAACGTCGAATTGGTGTTTGATCCTCCCTGGAACCAGACCATGATGTCGGATGAAGCCCGTTTGCAGACTGGGATGATGTGAGGCGAGAGGAAACTGCAGTGGCTTGGATCGACGCGGGACTCACTATAAATTTGGCCGACGGACATTCAAGGTCCATCGCCGTGGGCCGGCGCGTGATTGCCGTGGTGCACAGTGGCGATGCGTTTTTCGCCATCGAGGATATTTGCACGCACGATGGGGCGCCGTTGACGGGCGGCGAGATTGAAGGCGGCGAGATAATTTGTCCGCGTCACGGGGCGCGCTTCTGTCTGCGTACGGGCGAGGCGCTGACGCCGCCCGCGTATGAACCCGTGCGCGTTTACGAAACCAAGATCGAGGACGGCCATTTGTGGGTACGCGCAGACTGACACTGCTGCGGCATGGGAAGGCAGAAGTTGCGGATGCCTACCCGGAGGACTTTGAGCGGCCGCTCACACACCGCGGCAGCATCGAAGTGCAGGAAATGGCGACGCGCCTGGTGCACCGAAATCTCATCCCCGATCTGATTTTGGTCAGCCCTGCCGACCGTGCTTGGGCAACAGCGGAAATCCTCGCCGCCACCTGCGAACTCGACCCCAAACAAGTGCAATGCGCGCGCGAGCTGTATCTGGCCACGGCGGAGAAGACCTGGCGGCTGCTCGCGGATCGCGCCGCCTCCTTGGTCCACATCATGATTTGCGGACACAATCCCGGCTTGAGCCAACTTGCGAGCCGCTTGGGACCCAAACCGCAGGCGCGGGAATTGGCGACGGCAGGCATGGCCACCGCGGTATGGCAGCATGGCGACTGGGCCACGCTGCAGCCCGAAATGGCCGATCGCTGCGACGTTGACGATCCGGAGAACACCGCCGAATACTGGATTTAGGCCTCGCACCCCAAAGAACCCAATGCATGCGGCGCCGCCCCTGCATAGCTAGGCCGGGTCAATTCAAGAACCTCATGCCGGCATCAGCCGCTGCCGGTGCACAGTTCGCCGTACAGCTCCCCGTCGAAGCCCGTCCCGTTGTTGACGATGGCCCCTGAGATAAAAAACACACTGCTCACATTTGCGAAGATTCCCGTTCCGGAGGCTGGTCGCTCCATCTCTGTGAACGAGGCTGTCGCGGCGTCGAGCACGCCGAGATCGTGCGTGATAAGTGTGCCTCTGCGCGTGCTGATGGTAAGCACGCCAGAATACGCGAGGTTCGCCGAGGGCTCGACGGCCGGCATACCTGCTGATGGCGCGGCATCCAACGCGAGAAACGTCGTTGCCGAATCAAGCAGGCCGGCGCCGGTGATCATTCCTTCGGTGCACAAGCCGATGGGACTTGCGCAGTTGGTCGTGGTGAAGCTGCTCTGGATGCGGCCATGCACCCGATGGCAGCCTTCAGCGTCAGTGCCGGCGGCGAAGCCCGCGCCGAATGCCAAGAATGTACCTACGAAGAAAAAAGTGGTCGAAGCACGTTTGACCCTATTCATTTCGATTCCCTCTGTTGACTAAAGATTGATGCAAATAGCGACGTGGCCAGTAACGAGGATCCCTACGCTTCGTAATGTGCAATGCGCAGGCAAATCCCCTCATCGATTCAGAAAATATTTGATTTCAAGGTGTGGCGATCGCAGCACGGCTGCGCATAGCGGATCCGCGTGACCTTGCGCGCATCGTTTGTTATGTTCTGCGGCCTATTTACACCATCAGTCTCGGGGACATAGCTATGGGCAAGCGAATCGATGCCAAGACCGCGCCCAGCCAAGCCGGCTGCGGATATCCGGCGCCTTTTGATCTGCCCTGCGCGGCGCGCGCCCGACAGCGCCTCGGGGATGCAGCGGGTCTGACCGACTTCGGCGTGAATTTGCTGCGCCTGCCGCCTGGGATATGGTCAAGCCAGCGGCATTGGCACATGGCCGAAGATGAATTTGTGTTTGTAATCGAGGGCGAAGTTGTGCTGGTGACGGATTCAGGGGAGGAGGTGCTCGGCGTCGGCGACTGCGCGGGCTTCAAGGCCGGCGTCAAAGATGGGCATCATTTGCAGAATCGATCATCGCAAGTTGCCGTTGTACTGGAAGTCGGATCGCGCAAACCGGCTGAGGATGAGGGAGAATATCCGGACATCGACTTGCGATTCTTGAAGGATGATGCGGGTTACGCGCATAAAGACGGCAGGCCTTACTCCAAGCGTTAACAATGGAGCAACCCATGGGAACAAGATTCGTTCGCGCCTTCATTGATGTCGCGCTCATCGCCACGGTGATGACCTCCAGCCTGAGCGGCATTGCCAAGGACCGCGCGGACTTCGTCCGAATCACACCCGCGGAGGTGTCATGGCAGGATATTCCGAATGGCCATGGTGCCCAGCAAGCGGTACTGCTCGGCGATCCCCGTAAACCGGGCCTCTACGTCATTCGCGTCAAGTTTCCGCCGTACATCATGGATCTTCCGCATTGGCATCCAAACGCCCGCTACGTGACGGTGCTGCAGGGTACTTGGTACGCGGGCACGGGTGAGACGTTCGATCCTGCCCAGGCCACGCGCTTAAAACCGGGCAGCTTGATGCTGCACCCCGCAAAAGCCACCCACTGGGATGGTTCGGGCAGCGCCGAGACCGTCATTGTGCAAATCATCGGCGAGGGGCCCGCGGCAACGACGCAAGTGGACCCCACCAAGCAGTTGTGGATCGAAATACCTCACCGGTGAGCGACGCGTTCGCATCGCTGCCGCGACTGCCGCGCGATGCGGGTGGGCCGGTGTTCGCCGAGCCCTGGCAGGCTCATGCCTTCGCGCTGGCCGTCCAGCTATCCGCACAGGGTCATTTCACTTGGAAGGAATGGGCGGCGGCGCTCGCCGAGGAACTGCATGCCGATGCGGTACGCGAAGCGGCATGCGAAGCGGTACGCGAAGCGGTACGCGGTGAGTCGGACGATGGCTCACGCTACTATCAGTGCTGGCTCGCCGCGCTCGAGGGTTTGGTGATATCAAAGCATCTATCCGATGCGGCCGCACTCATATCCTGCAAGGAAGCCTGGGCCGAAGCCTACCGGCACACGCCTCATGGCATGCCCGTTGAGCTGGACCGCGGCGGCGCCTGATGGGTCCCGCACGAGGTGTCCGCGCCCTAGTTGACCGGCTTGGCGTTGCCCTCGCGGATGGCTTGCTCGATCAGCGGCGTCAACCGCGCCTTCGCGTCCTCGACAATCCTTCGCTGCTGTTCACCTAACCGGCCCTGCTCTTCGCCGAGCTTGCCTTGTTGCTCACCGAGCGCGCCCTGCTGTTCGCCGAGTAGTCGACCCATCCTGCCTGCGCGCATATCCAGATCGGCCTGAAGAGCACCCACGCGGCCCTGAAGCTCTCCCAAATGAGACTGCAATTCAGCCAAGGCTTTCCGATCGATCTGCTCGGATAAATGCGCGAGGTCCATCTGCTTGACCAGCACCTCGAGTTCGGCCAGGTCGCGCTTGAACTCGGGGGTCTGAACTGTGAGCGCGAACTGCTGCCGAGCACCCAGCGCTTGCTGTTGCTTGCCCAGCATTGCCTGCTGTTTACCCAACTCCTGCTGCACCCGGCCCAGCTGCTGCATTGGCGCGAGCAAGGCGCGCGCGTTCGCGATGGTGTTGGCGTCTTGAATGAGATAAGTCTTGCCCGCGTGCCGATAGTAAATGTAGTCGCCGGCCTGCGGCGGCAGCTTCTCTCCGGAGTCGAAGGCGACGCGTGACTCGCCGCTGTGAATGACCAATATTTCGTCGTTGTGGCGGGCGCGATGATCAGAGACTTGGCGTGAAGCGTCCCTGCTCGTTGCATCGCTATCGGTGTCGACCCGCGCCGGGGGCGGCGCTGGTACAGGTGCGGTTGCGGGCGCAGGTGCAGGCGGCGAGCCCGGCGCGGCAATCGGCGGCGTCGGGACGGCCGCGGGCAGCGGCGGTGTTGGCGGCGTAGCAGCGATGGGCGCGGCCGCGGCTGCGGCCGTGCCTACGGGCGACGCAGCCTGTACTCTCACCATCGAGGTAGACGCGAGCAGCGCGAGTGCCACGACGCCGGCGGCGATGAGTACCGGCCTGCGCTTACTGCCAAAAGACTGCTCAAAGCCGCGATCGTTCAGCAGCCGCTCGATGCGCGGCGTCAGACTGTTCTCACGCGCCATCGCGACGCTGGTACGAGGCCACTGCGCACCTGCCGCGAATGCCAGCAGGATTTCGGCGTACGAGGCGCGACTCTGCGCCTGCTCGACGGCGGCACGGTCGCTCAACGCCTCGCCGAGTTCAGAGAGATGCCGGCGCAGCCACCAGCTGAAAGGACTAAACCAAAACAGCGCGCAGTGCAGGCTCGCCAGCAGCTGGACGTAGAAATCGCCTTGGCGCACATGGGCGCCTTCGTGCGTGAGTACCGCTCGCAATGTGGGTTCTTCCCATGAGGCATAGTTGCTGGGCAGCAGTACGGTCGAGGCAATCGTCACGGGCGTGGCAATCCGCGAGCTGATGCGCACATCGATTTGCATGCCGCATGGGAACTTGGCCCGCTGCGCCCGATCTCTCAGCCGCAACGCCAAGCCGGCGCCCATGCAGAGCCGCAGCAGCAGCGTGGCGGCGACCAAGCAGTACAAGCCGAGGGCGGCCGACGATAGAGCGGCCGCGCTGAACGGGCTGCGGGGTGCCTGTGGCTCGGTGACTTGCGGATGCGGATTGATGTCGAGGTGCACGGCGGCCGATGCTGGCAGCGTCGCCGTCGCCGGCGCCGGCATGGCGCTCACAGCGAGTGTAGGGGCGGACGGCAGCAGGGTGTCGAACGGGACCTGCGTCAGGCTTTGCGGCAGGAGCCGCGGCCCCACCTGCCCGCCGACAATCAGGGGCATGGCCAATGCGCCGGCCAGAGCGAGCAGCCAGGCGAGGCGCTGCGCCCGCACCTGATGGATGCGCAGCAGGCGCAACGCCGCCCAGATGCTTCCGCCCATGATCAGGGAGCGCAGTGCGGCCTCAAGCAGTAATGGTGTATTCACGATTTCCTCCCCTTCTTCGATGCGGCGATACGCTCTGCGAGACGCTGCAGTTCCTTTCGATCCAGGACCGCCGAGTCGACCATGCCGGCGAGCAGCGTCTCGACGGAACCCTCGCAAAACCAATCGACGATGCGCTGCACCGCGCGACCCGCGACGGCCTGGCGCGACGCAGCCGGCCTATAAAGAAAGGTTCGGTTCTCGATGGCATGGGCAACATAGCCCTTCTCCTCCAGACGGCGCAGCACGGTGCGAATCGTCGATTCCTTCAAGGGACGGCCCCGCTGCGCAAGCTGTTCGCGGACTTGGTCGGCGCTTTGCACGCCATGCTCCCAGATCAGCTCCAGGACGGCGCGTTCTAATTCCCCTAATTCGGCAGGATCGTGACTGTGTGTAGTGTTACTCATCATAGTGTTACCGACTGTAACACACGATCACCCTTCACGCGCAAGTTTTCTTTCCGCCGGCCTTCCCGCTCAGGTTTGATCCCGGTGCAGCCGCAGGAGACGGCGCCTTTCGCGTTTATCGGGGCGCGCGTCGGGCCGCGGCCGAGACAGATGAGCGAGCCGCTGCTGCTCTCGCAGCTGCGCGCGCCGCGCTGCGCTGGCCGGCGTCTCAAGATAGTGAGTGAGCGCCTCGGCAGCGGGTCCGCGTCGCGTTGGCAGGCCGAGGACCTCGAACTCGGCAACGGTGCCCTGCAGCGACAGGCTCAGATGATCGCCGATGCGCACGCGATGCGCCGGTTTGACGCGTTCCGCGTTCAAATGAACTTTGCCGCCGCTGATCGCGGCCGTCGCCAGACTTCGCGTCTTGTAGAACCGGGCCTGCCACAGCCACTTATCCAGGCGGTGATCGTCGGCTTTCTCAGTTGTCATAACTGCTCGGACCTCATGGGATACCCAAAAGCGGCCTGCGAAATCGCTATAATAGCGTCATGCAAGGCACGGAATTTCTTCAGCGATTGCGGCTTGACACCGAGGCGCTGGACGCTGCAGGACTGCTGAAGCGAGAGCGGGTCATCGGCTCGCCCCAAGGCCCGGTGATTACGCTCGCCGATGGGCGCGAGATGATCAATTTGTGCGCCAACAACTATCTGGGACTCGCCAATCATCCGGCGATCGTCAAGGCCGCCCAGGAGGGGCTGGCGCGCTATGGCTATGGCGTCGCTTCGGTGCGTTTCATTTGCGGCACGCAAACCGTGCACCGCGAACTGGAAGAGCGCTTGAGCGGATATCTGTCGATGCAGGATACGATTTTGTACTCCTCCTGCTTCGACGCGAACGGCGGTTTATTCGAGACGCTGCTCGATGAGCGCGATGCGGTCATCAGCGATGCGCTGAACCACGCCAGCATCATCGATGGGATTCGCCTGTGCAAGGCGCGCCGTCTGCGCTATGCCAACAATGATATGAATGAGCTCGAGCAGGCGCTGAAGGACACGCAAGATGCGCGGGTGCGCCTCATCGCCACCGATGGGGTTTTCTCCATGGATGGATCCATCGCGCGGCTGAAGGAGATTTGCGATTTGGCCGATGCCTATTCGGCGCTGGTCATGGTCGATGATTCGCATGCCACCGGCTTCCTCGGCGCGGGCGGCCGCGGATCGCACGAGCTGCGCGGCGTGATCGGGCGCATCGACATTTTGACGGGCACCCTCGGCAAGGCGCTGGGCGGCGCCAGCGGAGGCTTTGTGTCGGCACGCCGGGAAATCGTCGCCTGGCTGCGCCAGCGTTCGCGGCCGTATCTGTTCTCGAACAGCATTGCGCCCGCCGTCGCTGCCGCCTCCATTGCCGTGCTCGACTTGCTGGAGACCTCCACCCAGCTACGCGAGCGATTGCACGCGAACGCCCGCCACTTCCGTCAGGGCATGCAGAGCTTGGGCTTCGATTTGATCCCGGGCGAGCACCCCATCATCCCGGTGATGCTGGGCGATGCGCCGCTGGCCGGGCGGCTCGCCGAGCGGATGCAGGCCGAAGGCGTTTACGTGGTGGCCTTCTCTTTTCCGGTCGTGCCCCATGGAAAAGCACGAATTCGGACCCAAATGAATGCTGCGCACAGCGTCCAGCAGCTCGATCAAGTCATTTCCGCCTTCGGCCGCTGTGCGCGGGACCTGGGCATCCTTCACTAAAGGCGAGTCTATGAAAGCACTGGTCAAGGCACGCGCGGAACCCGGCATCTGGATGCAGGATGTTCCCGAACCTACTGTCGGCCACAACGATGTGCTCATCAAGGTGCACCGCTCCGCCATCTGCGGTACCGATATGCACATCTTCAATTGGGACGCCTGGGCGCAGAAGACCGTCCCGGTGCCCATGGCCGTGGGCCATGAGTATGCAGGGGAGATTGTTGAATTGGGCAGCGAGGTGCGCGGCTTCAATACCGGCGATCGTGTTTCCGGCGAAGGTCATATTACCTGCGGACATTGCCGCAATTGCCGCGCCGGTCGCCGGCACCTGTGCCGCAATACCTCGGGCGTGGGCGTGAACCGGCCGGGAGCATTTGCTGAATATCTGACGATTCCAGCCAGCAATGTATTCAAACTGCCGGCGGCCATCGACGATGAGGTCGCCTCCATCCTGGATCCCTTGGGCAATGCCACGCATACCGCGCTCGCCTTCAACGTGGTTGGCGAGGACGTGCTCATCACGGGCGCGGGCCCGATCGGCGTGATGGCGGTGGCCATTGCACGGCACTGCGGCGCGCGCCACATCGTCATCACGGACGTCAATGACTATCGCTTAGGTCTCGCAGCCAAGATGGGTGCCTCCAAAGTCCTCAACATCTCGCGCGAGTCGCTGGATGAGGCCATGCGAGAGCTGGGGATGGAAGAGGGTTTCGATGTGGGCTTTGAGATGTCCGGCAATCCGGCGGCGTTGCGCGAGTTGCTGCGCACGATGAACAATGGCGGCAGCGTGTCGCTGCTTGGCATTCCCCCCGGGGATACCGCGATCGATTGGAACCAGGTCATTTTCAAGGGCCTCACGATCAAGGGTATCTACGGCCGCGAAATGTTTGAAACCTGGTACAAAATGTCGAGCATGCTGCAAAGCGGGCTGGACGTGCGGCCGGTGATTACCCATCGATTGGGAATCAACGACTACCAAGAGGGTTTTCAGATCATGAATTCCGGCAAGTCCGGCAAAATCACTTTGGATTGGTCCACCCTGTAGGGCGGGTTATCGGCCGAGGCTTGTTTTGAGGGTCGCGCCCGGGTCGCGACACCAACAGTAGGCGTACAGGCCTCGCGGATCGTTCAGCTTGGCGATCGAATGCACCTGTTCGAGCAGAGGATCGAGCATGCGCTCGACGTTGCTGCGTGGTGCGATGATGCCCGCCATGTCGCCGATGCTCAGGGCTTGTGAGCGAATCTGCATCAGCAATTCTTCTCGCAAGCTCAACTCCGGCTCGATGTAGTCGACCTCGTAGTCCTTGCCCAACTCGGCCAGTTTCGCCGCCGCGTCAGTGGCGTCCTTCAGTCCGCCGAGGTGATCCACCAAACCAATGCGCTGCGCATCGACGCCGGCCCAGACTCGGCCCTGCGCGATCTTGTCGATATCCTCGACAGTCTTTTTCCTGCCGTCCGCTACGCGCCGCAAGAATTGTGCGTAGGCATGATCGACGGAAACCTGCAGGATTTGTTTGGTCGCGGGGCCAAGCGCCCGATCGATGCGCAGCTCGCCGGCCAAGGGCGTCGTGCCGATGCCGTCCACCTTGACGCCGATTTTCTCCAGGCTGCGTTGAAAGGTGGGAATGAAGGAGAACACGCCGATCGAGCCGGTCAGGGTGGTGGGACTCGCGAATATCTGGTTGGCTGCCGCCGAAATGTAGTAGCCGCCCGACGCCGCGTACGTGCTCATCGAGACCACAACGGGTTTGCCGGCTTTGCGCAGCGCCTGCACCTCGCGCAGAATGATTTCCGAGGCGAATTCACTGCCGCCCGGACTGTCGACGCGCAGCACCACGCCTTTCACCGCATTGTCGTAGCGCGCTTGGCGCAGCAGATCCGCGGTGCTCTCCCCGCCGATCGACCCGGGCGGCCGATGTCCGTCGAAGATCTCCCCCGATGCGACCACGATGCCGATCTTGGCGTCGAATTTCGATTTCAACGCATGCTTCGCGCGCACCGCCGCCAGGTACTGATTCATCCCGATGGAATTGAACGAATGGCTGTCGCGATCCTCGCCCACCAAGCCTTTCAGTTCTTCCGCCACCTGCCGCCGGCTCTTCAACGCCGTGACCAGGCCACGCTGTAGCGCCATTTTAGCCATGTCGCCGTTCACGGCCTGCAGCGCGGCGGGCTGCTCGCCGACAAATTCATTGAGCGCACCGGGCGGCAGGGATCGGGCGCGGGTCACATCCTGGACGTAGGCATTCCACAAGGCCTCGAGCCACACGGAAGTCTCTTCGCGTTCACTCGGCGCCATATCGCTGCGCGAGAATTGGTCGGTATAGCTCTTGAACGTGCCGGCGCGGAACACATTGAAGTCCACGCCCAATTTGTCGATGGCGTCCTTGTAGTACATGCGGTAGTAGCTGAAGCCATCGATGGATACGATGCCCATGGGGTCGAGGTACACCTCGCCCGCCTGAGCAGCCACGTAGTACTGGGTTTGATCGAGGGAGTCGGAGGCTGACACCACGCGCTTGCCCGACGCGCGAAAGTCCCGCAGTGCCGCGCCGATCTCCTGCAATTTAGACAGGCCCGAGGAGTCCAACTCATCGAGGTCGAGCACGATGAGCTTGATGCGCGAATCGCTCTTGGCCGCGGCGATGGCATCCGTGACATCGCGCAGCAGCGTTTCGGGTGCCGGCCTACCCGAGGCCTCGCCAAAGGCGCGACGCACCGGATCGCCGGAGAGCTGCTCGACGAGCTCGCCCTGCGGCGCGATGATGAGGGCCGCCACGCGCGGCACGATCGGAATCGAGGTATGCAGCGCCGCGAGGATGAAGCCGAAGATGACCAGCAGCAGCACGAGGTGCAGGACCTTGCGGACCCCCTCGAGGATTCGCCAGACCAACCCAAAGAATCCCTTCAGAGCGGATCCTGCGCTCATTCAATGCTCAGATCTTCTCGTCGATGCGGGCTGCCTTACCGGACAGGTCGCGCAGGTAGTAGAGCTTGGCGCGCCGCACCGCTCCGCGGCGCTTGACGCTCACTTCGCTGATCGACGGACTGAAGGTCTGGAACACGCGCTCCACCCCCTCGCCATGGGAAATCTTGCGCACGGTGAACGAGGAGTTGATGCCGCGGTTCTTCTTCGCGATGACTACCCCCTCGTAGGCCTGAACGCGCTCGCGATCACCCTCCACCACTTTGACTTGCACGACGATGGTGTCGCCGGGATTGAAGTCCGGCAATTTGCGCGTCGCGCGCTCGCCGTTGAGTTCCTGGATGATCTTGTTCATAACTATTGCCTCGCACGTTCAATCTTGAATTCTTCCAACAATTCTCGTTCATCGTCGCTCATGCCGCGCCGCTCCAGCAGCTCCGGCCGGCGCAGCCAGGTGCGCCCCAGGGCCTGGCGCAATCGCCAGCGGCAGATCGCCGCGTGATCGCCCGAGGCCAACACCGCCGGCACTTCGTTGCCGTCCAGCACCTGCGGCCGGGTGTAATGCGGCCAGTCGACCAATCCGTCGCTGTACGACTCCTGCACCGCCGATTCCGCACTGCCCAGCGTGCCGGGCAGCAAGCGTGCGATCGCGTCGATGACCACCAGTGCCGGCAGCTCACCGCCGGAGAGCACATAATCGCCAATCGACCACTGCTCGTCGATTTCATGCTCGACGAAACGCTCATCAATGCCTTCATAGCGCCCGGCCACCAGTACCAAGCCCGGCCAGCCGCAAGCTTCCCGCGCCATGCGCTGCTCGAACCGGCGCCCGTCCGCGCCCAGGTATACGCGCCGGCTGCCTGTCGGCAGCTTGCCCATCGCGTCGCGCATCGCGCTGCGCAAGGGTTCAACCTTCAGCACCATCCCCGGGCCACCCCCGTAAGGTCGATCATCGACCGTCCGGTGCACATCGAGCGTGTAGTCGCGCGGATCGAGATACTCGACCTCGAAGACCCCGCGCTCCAGAGCCCGGCCGATCACGCCGTGGTTCAGCGCTTCGCGGATCATCTGCGGAAACAGCGACACCACCGCAATACGCATAGGCCTCTAATCCGCCGCGGCGTCCCAGTCCACCACCACTCGACGCGCCTGCAAATCCACGCGCCGAAGATGCTGCGGCACAGCCGGCACCCAATATTCCCGTTCGCCGCGCACCACCATCAATGCCTGCGCCGGGGTCTCAACGAAGTGCTGCACCACCCCTAAGCCCACACCCGCCAAATTCACCACCTCGCAGCCAATCAGGTCCGCTCGGTAGAAGTCCTTATCCTCGCGCTGCGGCAGCTCGGCGCGCGGCACGCAGATTTGAGCGCCGCGAAGCGCCGTCGCCTGGTCGCGATCCTCGACCCCCGCCAACTTAGCCGTAAGCGCCCCGCCGCTGCGACCACTGTCCTCGATGCGATACGTCGCCCAAGCACCTTCTCGCCCGATCTGCAGGAGGCGATGTTCCAGAAGCCGTTCAGGGGGTTCCGTATGTGAACGTAGCTTGACCCAACCTCGCACGCCAAACGGCGCGCCTACGAATCCCAGTTGGATGAGCGTCGATGAATCGCCGCTCATCGTGCCCCGCAAGCCTTTACGCGGCCTGTTTGCGGAAGCTGGTGAGCAGAAACTTGACGCGATCCGACATGTGCGCGCCCTTACTCATCCAGTGCTCAATCCGAGCCACGTTCAGGCGCAGCTTGACTTCCGCGCCTCGGGCCACGGGATTGAACAGCCCGACGCTTTCGAGGCTGGTGCCGCCCTGGCGTTTGCGGCTGTCGGTTACCACCACGTGATAAAACGGGGTTTTCTTGCCGCCGCGTCGAGTCAATCGGATCGTCACCATCGTTAATTCACCTTGCAATGCCTAGCCGCTAATTGTAATGACAATCAGGGCTTAAGAGCAACAAATGGTTTGCTTAAGGCGGCCTTATGGGCCGAATCCGCCGGGGGGCATCCGGCCGGCCATCCCGCGCATCATGTTCTTCAGCATCCCGCCCTTGACCAGCTTTTTCATGGTCTTTTGCATCTGGTCGAACTGCTTCAGCAGCCGGTTGACCTCCGGCAGGGGCACCCCGGCGCCCGCCGCGATGCGTCGTTTGCGCGAGTTATCGATCATTTCCGGGCGGCGGCGCTCCCGGGGGGTCATCGAATCGATGATGCCCAATTGACGTTTGAGGTTCTTGGCGTTGACCGCGCCGGCAGCCGCCGCGGCATTGGCCTGCATTTGAGCGGGCAGTTTGTCGAGCAGCGCCGCCATGCCGCCCATGTTCTGAATTTGGCTGAGCTGATCGCGCAGATCCGACATGTCGAAGGATTTGCCCTTGCTGATCTTCTTGGCGAGCTTTTCGGCTTTTTCCTGGTCGACTTGGCCCTGCACCTGCTCGACCAGTGACAGCACATCGCCCATCCCCAAGATGCGCGAGGCGATCCGTTCCGGCTGGAACAGCTCCAAGGCATCGGATTTCTCACCCGTCCCAACGAACAGGATCGGCTTACCGGTGACATGGCGGACCGACAGGGCAGCGCCGCCGCGCGCATCGCCGTCTGCCTTGGTGAGGATGACGCCGGTCAGGCTCAGGGCCTCGTTGAATGCCTTGGCGGCATTGACGGCATCCTGGCCCGCCATGCTATCAACCACGAACAAGCGCTCGTGAGGCTGCACCGCCGCCTCCAATTCGCGGACCTCCGACATCATCTCGGCGTCGACGTGCAGCCGGCCGGCCGTGTCGAGGAGCAGCACGTCATAGGCCTGCAGCGTCGCTTCGGTCAAGGCGCGTTTGGCAATGGCCACCGGCGCCTCGCTCGCCATTGAGGCCGCGAAGCCCGCGCCCACTTGTGCGGCCAAAGTCTGCAATTGCAGGATCGCCGCCGGCCGATACACATCGGTGCTGACCATGAGCACCTTCTTGTTTTGCTTTTCAATCAACCAGCGCGCCAGCTTGCCGGCGCTGGTGGTTTTGCCGGCCCCCTGCAGGCCCGCCAGCATCACCACCACGGGGCGCTGCGCGCGCAGATTGAGGCCGGTGCTCGGCTCGCCCATGAGCCGGGTCAATTCTTCATGTACGACTTTGATGAAGGCCTGCCCTGGGGTGAGGCTCTTCGTCACTTCGACGCCGATGGCGCGCTCTCGCACCGCATCGGTGAAGCTCTTGACCACGGGCAATGCCACGTCGGCGTCGAGCAGCGCGAGGCGCACCTCACGCACCGTATCCGAGATATTGTCGTCGCTCAGTCGGCCGCGGCCGGACAGGGACTTCAGTGCGGCAGAGAGACTGGAGGTGAGGCGATCAAACATAGTGCGGTTATTATACTATTAGCCCCGCCGTGATTCTCGCCATCACTTTGTTTCTTCTCTACATCGCCAGCGCTGGGTTGACCTTGCGCAGCATGAAAAACCCGCGGCTCGCCCCCATCGCCGGGGGTCTGCTGCTGGTCGCGATCATCGGTCACAGCGACGACATCATGCAGATGATGCGCAGCGGCCCGTTTTCCATCGGCCTGCTCGAGGCGATGTCGCTGCTCGGCTGGACCTTGGCGGTGCTCGCCTGCTTGATCTCGATCGACAAACAGAATCGCGTGCTGGGCGCCATCTTGATGGTGTGTGCCGCAGTGGGCGCCGCGATGACCGGCGCCGGACGCAGCTATGCCGAGGCCACGACCGGTTGGGAGCTGACCGCGCATATCTTGCTGTCCATGGGCGCCGCGGCGCTGCTGTTTGCGGCGGCGGTGACGGCGCTGCTGTTGGTATTTCTCGACAGAAGACTGCGCATCCGGCGCATCGCCGATTTGCCGAATTCGTTGCCGCCGCTCGACGCGCTCGAGAAAATCATGTTTCGGTTCATCGCGGCAGGATTTGGCTTGCTCACGCTGGCGCTGTTGACGGGTTTCGTTTTCGTCACCAATTTGTTCACCCAGAACCTGGTTCAAAAGACCGTCCTCTCGCTCATCGCCTGGGTGATATTCGGCGTGCTGCTCATCGGACGGGTGCGTTTCGGATGGCGCGGGCGCTCCGCAGTACGCTGGACATTGAGCGGCTTCGCGATCCTGGCGGTGGCGTATTTCGGGGTGAAGTTCGTCCTCGAGTACGTGTTCGGGAGACACTGGGGCTAGGCCGGGCCGCATGCAACATCCTCCCCTAGGACTTGCGTTCACAGCGCTGGCTGCATTGCTCATTCTCGCGGCATTTTTCGCCGGCAGCGAAACCGCATTGATGAGTCTGAACCGCTATCGGCTGCGGCATCGTGCCAAGGAAGGCAGCCGTGGCGCTCGCCTGGCGGAGGCTTTGCTTGCTCGGCCCGATCGGCTGATCGGGCTGATCCTGTTTCTCAGTACGCTCGTGAATGTCGCCGCCCCGATGCTGGTCGGCTATATCGCCTTGCGCCTGGGGGGAGAGTTTCTGGTGGCATTCGGCGCGGCGGCGCTGGCCTTCGTGCTGCTGATTTTCTGCGAGGTCGCGCCCAAAACCTTCGGTGCCATGTATCCGGAGCGCCTCGCACTGCCGGCCGCGTATATCTATACCCTGCTGCTGTTCCTGCTCTATCCCTTCGTCTGGGCCACGAATTTCTTTGCCAATGGAACGCTGCGCCTGTTCGGCGTGCCGCGCCAGCAAGCCGCCCATTCATTGAGCAGCGAAGAGCTGCGCACCGTCGTCGCCGAAGCCGGGGCAATGATCCCGCGCCGCCATCAACAGATGCTCGTCAGCATATTGGATCTGGAGAACGCGACGGTCGAGGACATCATGGTGCCGCGCAACGAGATCGTCGGCATCGATGTCGATGATGATTGGGATCGAGTGATCGAGCAGCTGCGCCAGAGCCAACACACCCGCTTGCCGGTCTATCAAGGAGAAATCGACCGCATCATCGGCGTGCTGCACATGAAGCAGGTCGTGCACCAGCTGGCGCGCGGTCGGTTGGACCGCGATGCGCTGGCCGCGGCGGCCGGCGCCCGCGAGGCATACTTCGTTCCCTCGGGCACGACGCTCAATACGCAATTGCTGAACTTTCAGCGCGACAAGCGGCGCATGGCATTCGTCGTCGATGAGTACGGCGATATCCAGGGATTGGTGACCATCGAAGATATTCTTGAAGAGATCGTTGGGGAATTTACCTCCGATCCCGCGACCATGATGCATAAGGACGTGCACGCGGAAACCGACGGCAGCTTTGTGGCGAATGCCTCGGCCACGATCCGCGCGCTGAACCGTTCGATGCGTTGGAACTTGCCCACCGATGGACCGAAAACCCTGAATGGTCTGATCGTGGAGTTTCTGGAAACCATCCCGGAGCCCGGAACCACGCTGAAGCTGGCGAACTACATGCTCGAGGTTCTGCAGACCGGGGATAACGCGATCAAGACGGTGCGGATTCGGCCGCCGCAGCTCGCTCCGCCTTAGGCTTGGACAGCCACTCTTTTAGGCTTAGCAGCGGTGCTTTAAAAGGCTTCAAGCGCCTGGTTCAGACGGCTGACTCCGCGCACCGTCATGCCCTCCGGCGGTTTCTTCGGCACGTTGGCCTCAGGGACTACGGCCAGTTTGAAGCCATGCTTCGCGGCCTCGCGCAATCGCTCCTCGCCGAAGGGCACCGGACGAATTTCTCCGGCCAAGCCCAACTCGCCGAAGGCGATCAAGGAATGCGGCACAGGCACATCCGTGAGACTGGAGCGCGCCGCCATGACGATGGCAAGATCTCCGGCCGTCTCCGCGAGGCGCACGCCGCCCACGACGTTGGCAAACACATCCTGGCCGGGCAGGAGCAATCCCGCATGGCGATGCGCGACCGCCAGCAGCATGGTCAAGCGATTGCCGTCGATGCCGACGGCCACGCGCCGAGGATTGGCGCTCAACGCGACATCGGCCAGCACCTGCACCTCGATCAGTAGCGATCGCGTGCCCTCGCGCATGACGGTAATGACGCTCCCGGATACCGGCTCGGCGTGCCGGGAGAGGAAAATCGCGGAAGGGTTCGTCACCTCCCTCAGTCCCTGCTCGAGCATGGCGAACACCCCGATCTCATTGGCGGCGCCGAAGCGATTCTTCACCGAGCGCAGCACCCGATAACGGCTGCCGGTATCGCTCTCGAAGTACAGTACGGTGTCCACCATGTGTTCGAGCACTCGAGGCCCTGCAATCTGGCCCTCCTTGGTGACGTGACCCACCAGCAGCACCGCCGTGCCGCTGGCTTTGGCGAATCGCACCAGTTCCGCCGTGCACTCGCGCAATTGCGACACGGCTCCCGGCGCCGCTTCCACCCGTTCCGAGTGCATGGTCTGAATGGAATCCACGATGAGCACATGGGCCCCGAGACTTAAGGCCGCCCCGACAATCTCTTCGACGCAGGTCTCCGCGATCAAGCGAGCCGTGGCGGCTGCGACCCCTAAGCGACGCGCGCGCAACGCCACCTGTTTCAAAGACTCCTCGCCGGTGGCGTACAGCACCACACCCAAGCTGTTGAGGGCCGCAGCGGCTTGCAGCATGAGTGTCGATTTACCAATGCCTGGGTCCCCGCCGATCAATGTCACCGAACCTGGCACCAGTCCCCCACCGAGGACGCGATCGAGCTCGGAGGAGCCGGTGGGCAGCCGGGGCGATTCGATGATGGCCTCAGCGGCCAGCGAGGAGGAGGTATCGTTGCGCCGGGGTTTGGCGGCTCCCGACTTGCGCGGGTTCGCCGCGGAGACCTCCGCGAGCAGCGTGTTCCACTCCCCACAGGCGGCGCACTGCCCCTGCCATTTCGGCGCAGAGGCGCCGCAGTTCTGGCAGATAAACACCTCTTTGGACTTCGCCATGGGCTTCCTTCGCGTCGATTTGTGAGCTTTGCAATGCCGATAGTGCGGCCCGATCCCCTATACTGCCGGGCTTCTTGGCTCGGATTATGTCTATTGCATGCGCAAATTGGGACTGATCGTGGCGATTGGGGGCATCGGGATCCTGGTAGTGGGCCTTTTGCTCCGAGTGCTGGCAAATCTGAATAACTGGCTGTGGCTATCCGGCTGCGGCGTATTCGCCGTCGGCGGCCTTCTGTTCCTATGGTCGCGCTGGGCAAAACCGGCTGCGGTCATGCAAATCCCCAAATCCACCGCCATCGCGGGGGGCGACACCGCGCGGCTGCTCGATAACTTCGAACAACGCTTCGCCGAACTGAAGGGCCGCAAGCCCAACGCCACGGTACTGGGCGATCTGTATACCCTCGCGAATCAGCTTGAACAAAGGGGCCGAGGTCAACAGGCCACGGCGGTCTACCGCCACTTGGCGCGCTTCGACAACACGTATCGCGATGTCTCGGCTCGATTGCGCCGCTTGATGGACGCCGAGCGGGCCAAGCCTAAGGCCGCGACAACGGCGAACAAGGTGCCCTTTCCGGCGGCCGCCGATTCGACCAGCCCCAACCTGCGCGCTGCCCTGATCGACAAAAAGCCGGCGTCCGCGCCTGACACGGCGCGCATCGGCGCGGCGCCCGAGGTCGATCGGCTGGGCCGCTATCAACTTGAGCGCGAAATCGGCCGCGGCGCGATGGGGATCGTCTACTTGGGCCGGGATACCGCCATCAACCGCATGGTGGCAATCAAGGCCATCCCGTTGGCCGCCGAATTCAGCGATACCGAGCTCGTCGAGGCGCGCTCGCGCTTCTTTCGGGAGGCAGAAACGGCCGGCCGCCTCAATCATCCCAATATCGTGACTATCTATGACGTGGGCGAAGAGCGGGGCCTGGCCTATATCGCCATGGAATACTTGAAGGGCCAGCATTTGAGCGACTACGCAAAGTCCAGCAATCTGCTCGAGCCCCGCAAGGTATTGGAGATCGCCAGCCGTACGGCCGAAGCCTTGGGATTCGCGCACAAACAACAGGTAGTCCATCGCGACATCAAACCGGCGAATCTAATGTACGACCGGAGCACAGATATCTTAAAAATCACCGATTTCGGGATTGCGCGCTTAAGCGGCGCCGGCAGCACGCGGACCGGTATCGTGCTCGGCACCCCCTCCTTCATGTCGCCCGAACAGCTCGAGGGGCGAACTGTGACAGGTCACTCGGACTTGTTTTCCCTGGGTGTTAGCCTATTTCAATTGTTAACCGGCCAGCTCCCGTTTACCGCTGATTCGATGACCGGCCTGATGCAGCAGATCGCCGAAGCGCCGCATCCGCCCCTGCGAGCATTCCGACCGGATTTGCCCGTCTGCGTCGAGACCGTGATCGATCGGGCACTGGCGAAGAACCCTGAAGCACGGTACGACTCCGGCGCCCAGATGGCCGCGGCTCTCGACGAGTGCCGGTTAAAGATGCCGAGCGGATCGCCATGATGGACCTTAATTACATGACACGAAAAGTGCCAAAAAAACCATGAGCTTGAAGGGGAAAATCGCCAGCGTCGCGCTCACCGACACCGGCAAGGTGCGCGAACACAACGAGGACATGATTGGTACCGAGGCGGACATCGGACTGTTCGTGCTGGCCGACGGCATGGGTGGCTACAACGCCGGCGAAGTGGCCAGCGGCATTGCGGTTAAGACCATCATCAACTTGGTCCGGGATGCCTTCCTACGCGAAGACCTAAGCGTTCGCGACCAGGAGTCCGGGCTCACGCGTCCGAGCATCATCCTGCGTGATGCGATTCACAGAGCCAATAAAATCATCTACCACACCTCCAAGACCCAGCCCCAATGCGAGGGGATGGGAACCACGGTGGTGGCCTGCTTATTCCACGACAACAAGGTGTCGATCGCCCACGTGGGCGATTCCCGGCTGTACCGGCTGCGAGATAACCGGTTCGAGCAGATGACCCTGGATCACTCGCTGCTGCAGGAACTGGTGGATCGGGGCTTCTATTCCCAGCAGGAGGCGCAACGCGCCACCAACAAGAATTATGTTACACGGGCGCTCGGGGTGGAGCAGAATGTCGAAGTCGAAATCCACGAGCAGCCGGCGCAGAAAAGTGACTACTACGTACTGTGTTCGGATGGCCTTTCTGACATGATCGAGGACGAGGACATTCACTTAACAATCAGCACCTTTAGTGCTAATCTTGATACAGTTGCTAAGCAGTTGATTCAGCTGTCGAACGATAACGGCGGCCGGGATAATGTGTCGGTCATTATGGCGCACGTCGAGGAGCCGTTCCCGGCACACCGGCGTATATTTGACAAAATCTTGGGATGGTTCGGCTAGCGAAATGGAGTCTGAATGGCACGCCTGATGCTCAGCTTGGACGGTCAAGTCCTCGCGGAATACAACATGAACAAAGAGCGCTACACCATTGGGCGCCTTCCGGACAACGATATCCGTATCGACAATCCGGCCGTGAGTGGACACCACTCGCTCATCATCAACATTCTCAATGACTCCTTCCTGGAGGACTTGAACAGTACCAATGGCACGTACGTCAACGGCAAACTGATCAAGAAGCATGCAATGCAGCATGGCGATGTCATCACTGTCGGACACCACCAGCTGCGCTTCGTCGACAGCCAGGACGGCGATGCGGAGCAGGACGAATTCGAAAAGACCATGGTCATCACCCCGAGCTCGCAGGGGGAAGACCGTATCCGCCGCGTCAGCCAGGCGGTCGACCAGGCCGCCAAAGCAGTGGCGTCCAAACGCCCCACCGTGCCGGACAATGCCACTGCCCTGCCTAAGGCCAAACTGCAGGTCCTGAGCGGCGCATTCGCCGGTCGCGAACTCGAATTGACCAAGGCCCTCACCACGCTGGGTCGCCCGGGCGTGCAGGTGGCGGCGATCACGCGCCGCTCCGAAGGCTACTTCATCGTGCACGTGGACAGCGGCAAGGAAAACGATTATCCCCAGGTCAACGGCGTACCGATCGGACCGCAGGCACGGCGCCTGAACGACAACGATGTGGTGCAGCTGGCCGGCGTGAAGATGGGATTCTTCGAAAGCTAGGCGGCCGCGGCGCCGCTCGGGCGGCCGTCACTGCGATCTGGCTGGATCTACGGCGTAAATCCTCGCCGCTGGAATGGCTCCGCCACGTTGGGCGCAATCTTGACGGCCGCGGCCATGTCCGCCGCCCCTTCAGTGGTTTTATTCATGAGCGTTTTGGCAATGCCTCGTCCGTACAAGGCGCGTGCATTGTTCGGCATTATTTTCAACGCCGCGTCAAAGTCCGAGGCCGCCTTGTCGTAATATTTTTGACGCAGCCGCACCAATCCGCGATTCACATACAGATAGCTGTAATTCGGATTGCTCTTGTCGGCAACTCTCAGCGCCCGATTGCAGGAATCCAGACCGCCCTCGAGGTCCTGGATTTGAATTGCGCTGGCCAGGCAGCGCGCGCTTTGCGCAGCCGCGATTCTCGAGTCGACCGCGTGATTTTGGATCCACAGGTCGTACTGCTTGATTGCCGCCGGATATTGATCCGCGGCTTCGTACAGGCCAGCAAGCGTCAGTCGCAGGTCGGCCTGCTTCGCCGCCAGACGATCCGCAGCGTCGAGGTCCGCGATCGCGCTCGGTAGATCCTTCCTGCGCAGTCGCAGCTGTGCGCGCGGAATGTAAGCGAGCAGAAAGTCTTCCTTGAGCATGAGTACTTGATCCAAATCGGCCACAGCCAATTCGTACTGGCTGTTCTGCTGATACACCAGCGCGCGCCGGTACCGAAATTCCGGCTCATCCGGACTCAATTCCACGGCTTTTGACAGATCCGCCAGCGCATGTTCGAAATCGCGCCGGGCCGCGAGAGCTTCTCCGAGCCTTGCGAGTTCGGCAGCGTCCGCCGGGCTCGCCTCTGCCTTGCCGGATTCCGGGGGCGCACTAGCGTTGTCGGCCGCAACAGGAGCAGCGGCCTCAGTGACGGGGGGCGATTTCGCTAGGTTAAATACTGCTCCACCGTTATAGGTCAGGTAGAGCTTGTGTTCGCTATTGGCAACATAAACGCGATGGGATACAAAGAAATCCGCGCCGAGCAACATATCCGAATCGTTCAGTTCGACGTCGGCGATTCGCAGCCGGGTGTTTTGAATTTCCTCGCTATCCCCAATTTTAAAGCTCGCGACGGGAGCGATGTATTGCTTTGACACGCCCCGCCCAATACCCCGAGCGTAGCCGGCATCCACCACCCCGGCAGAATCGATTTTGATGCCGGCGCGTGCGGCCGCCTTGACCGAGAGCATCGAC
This sequence comes from uncultured Gammaproteobacteria bacterium, assembly GCA_963756845.1. Lineage (GTDB taxonomy): Bacteria > Pseudomonadota > Gammaproteobacteria > Steroidobacterales > Steroidobacteraceae > Bog-1198. The sequence goes on from CAVWPD010000005.1 coordinate 121,100, forward strand.
GTCCAGGCACCCGTATCGAACTTCACTCGAATCTTCATGCCATTGACGTAGGCCACGCCAACGGTGTGAAGACGCCCACGCTCACGCTCTTCTCGCTCTATATCCATCTGCGAGTAGGATTGCCCGGGTTTCACCCAATAGGCCAAAAGTTCGTTCTTGCAATCCTCCGCGCGAAACAATCTGGCCATGCCGTTCGCAAAATCGTACTCGACATCCAATTTCGCGAGAAAATTTTGTCCCAACAATCCCGCTGCGCCCACCTCGCTGCCGCCCACCAGGAAATCCACATTATGGAAGGTCGCTCCCGCGACTGAGAAATCCTTGACATTCGTGACAGATGTTTCGACGAAGCCGCCGATGCCTTGAACCCTGAGGCCATACGGGGCGGGTGACAATTTGAGTTTGAATTCGCCCGCCGTAGCGGCGCTAATCATGCTGAAGAATGCGCCGCTGTCCAATACAAGCTTGGCATCCTGGTCATTGATCCTGACCGAAACCAGCGGACGTAGACCTGCCATCGTTAGCGGCAACTCTCCGACCCGTCCGAGTTGACACTTGGCGCTCGCGCGAACCGGCGCCGCCCATGATATGCACAATGCCAAAGCGATTAGGCATATGCGCAAGCTAGTAGACGACATCCCTATCGGCCGGTCCATGAGTACAGTTTGCAATGAATTTATGCAGCGCGTCAAAGGCTCGCGGCAGCGATGTGTGAAATGAATTGGCTCCGTTGCTAGCGCAGCGTCACCGCCACTCGTCGGCTCACTCCACACAGCAGCGTGTAGGGGATTGTCTCAGCCCAGATGGCCAACTCCTCTACGGGTAACCCTACACCCCAAAGAATAACGGGATCGCCGAGCTTTGCCGCAGCCGCAAGATCGGTGACGTCAATGCCAATCATGTCCATCGAGACGCGTCCGGCGAGCGCCGCGCGTTCGCCGTTCACCAGCACGGGCGCCCCCGATGAGAGGCTGCGTGGATAGCCGTCTCCATAGCCCACCGCCGCGATGGCGAGCCTCGTCGGCCGGGTCGCGGTCCACTCGCCGCCATAGCCCACCTGCTCTCCCACCGATACATCCTTCACGGCAATCACCTGCGACTGCAGCGTCATCGCCGGCCGCAAACCATACTCAGCCCCAGTTGAGCGGCTAAAAGGAGACACGCCGTATAGCAGCAGCCCCGGCCTCACCCAGTCCGCCTGCGCCTCCGGAAAATTCAACAACGCCGCCGAGTTTTCAATACTGCGTTCGCCCGCGAGAGATCGCGTGGCCGCGGCAAACACCATCAACTGTTCCGCCGTGACCGGCAGGTCGGGCATGTCGGCGGAAGCCAGATGCGTGAATAAGTTGACGGGTCCTCGAAGCGCGGGCAAGGCACTCAGGGCGGCGTGCGCCGCTTGAAACGCCGAGCCTTTGAAACCTAAGCGATTCATGCCGCAATCGAGTTTGAGCCACACTCTAAAGCGCACCCCCGGCGCAGCCGCGCGCAGCAACTCGATCTGTTCGGGCGAGTGCACGACCAATTCAAATCCAGCACCCGCCGCGGCCTCCAGCTGCTCGCGATCGAATACGCCCTCGAGAAGGACCACTGGCGTTTTGATGCCCGCTTCGCGCAGCGCCAGGCCCTCATCGACTCGCGCCACGGCAAACGCATCCGCGGAGTCGAGTGCTCGCGCCACCGTCGTGAGCCCATGCCCATACGCGTTGGCCTTGATGACCGCCATGACGCGCGAGTTGGGCGCGCGCCGGCGAATGATTTGCAAATTATGGCGGAGCGCGGCGCTGTCGATCGTCGCGCTCACCAGCGGCGTCACGGTAGTCTCACCTGCGACATCATCGCATTACCGGAACACGCCTTCGGCGTAGGACTCCGGCGCGTAGTTCTCGAACTTGGTGTACTGGCCTAAGAAAGTCAGTTGCACATCGCCCGTCGGACCATTGCGTTGCTTGGCAATGATGATATCGGCGATGCCCTTGCGCGTCGTGTTCGGATCGTAAACTTCCTCGCGATAAATCAATAAAATCAAGTCACTATCCTGTTCAATGGCTCCCGAGTTATGACTGACTACGCCATCAGCCAGCCAACTCGAAGGGCCGGGAACGGTCATATCGAATACTTCCTCGGCGCCTTCAAGGCCAACCGCGACGACGCGATCCCAAAACAGATGCGAGCTTGACCAAGTCCGCAATTCATCGCTATTTACAATTTCTGCATTCGATGCCAGCGTCGCGCGTGAAGGCGACAATTTGAAGTGAGAACCGCCGCCGTAAGTTGTGCCGCGCATCGACGCCATTTCGCGCGTGGTTACACTTTTAGCGGTCATCATTGCGCGAACTCCCGCAAACACTTCCTGCGGCAACGTATCTACGTTGGGATTCGAGCGCACGCTTGACACTCTCTCAGCCAGAAGTTTTGCCGGCGCTTCGCGGGGGCCGAATGCTCCCACCCTCTCCAGAAATAGCGCCTGATGCTCAGAACCGCTGACTGCGACTGAGTAGACATGTCTTCCAATCTTTTGACGAATCACGCACGTGCGAGCCACGATGCCGAGGCGCAGGAGCAGCGCGGCAACATCTTGCGCGAGCCTTTCGCTGCACGTCGTGAAATTAACACTCGAACTGCCGCGGTGTTGCTTGGAGCGAACGTAAATGCAACCATCCGTGGCCCACAAATGCCGCAGCAACAATGCGATCTTCGCGTCGCTTAGCTGAAAGACTTCCGCCGGCAGATGCTTTTGGTGCGAGCGCTGATCGTGTATTCCCAGCCCTTTCAACCACGCACCGACGCCGGCTGCGCGCCAGCGATTGCCGTTGCCCCCAATGCACAGCTGATGCCATTTGCCCCGGCCCGCTTGGCGCGTCACCGTGCTTCCCAACGCGATGGCGCACTCAGTCACCAGTTTGCTATTGGCCTCTGATGCCGTCGTGTAACGGAGCGGCCGATTCTTAAGGTAGCTCCCATCCCCGACTAGGTGTCCCAGCAGACAAATCTGCGCGTCCGACCAGTTTGTAGGGTTAGAGACCGAGGGGAACTGTCGGGCGATCGCCACGCGAGAGCCTTGGGCGAGCTGGCCGACCGCGCGCCATCCCTCTGCCGTAAATACCAGATGGTTTGATGTCGCGCGCAGTGAACGGCCGCTCGCGAGCGAAACGCGGAAAACCTGTCTCACGCCCTTCGACCAGACCAGATCGCTCTGGGCTTTGATAATCTTCTGATCCTCACTCATGGCCCAGACCTCGGGGGTCTGACCCACAAGATCACGTATGGGCACACGCCGGCCATCCGCTAGGCATACCAACGTTTCCCCGGTCACGCATTCGCGAAGATCCGACATCACCGGCTTCTTCTCGACGCGCTGTTCGACGCCGCGGTTCAACTGCGACAGAGCGATCACCGGCACTTTTAATTCTTTGGCAAGCGCTTTCAAGGAGCGCGAGATCTCGGAGATCTCGGTGGCCCGATTTTCCTTGGTACCGGCAACCTGCATCAGCTGCAGATAGTCCACAACGATCAGATCCAGACCGCGCTCGCGCTTCAGGCGGCGTGCGCGTGCACGTATTTCCGTGGGCGTCAGCGCGGGCGTTTCGTCGATGAAGATTTTCGCGGTACCCAGCTGCGTCATGGCCGAATCGATTCGCGGCCAATCCTGCTCCTCGAGGCGGCCGGAGCGCAGGTTGCTCTGGTTGATGCGCCCCAAGGAGGAAATCATGCGCAGGGTAAGTGATTCCGCCGACATTTCCATACTAAATATGGCGGCCGACTTATTCGAGCCCAGCGCGGCGTTCTCCGCGATATTGACCGCCAAGGCGGTCTTACCCATCGAAGGACGGCCGGCGATGATGATCAGGTCGCCGGGCTGCAAACCGGAGGTCATCTCGTCCAGCTTTTTAAACCCGGTCGGCACGCCTGTCATCTTGCCGTCGGAGTGATACAGCTCATCGATGCGATTCACGACGTCCGGCAAGATGCTCTTGACGGTGCGAAAGCCCACCTTGCCGCGCGAGCCGCGTTCCGCAATCTCGAACACTGCGCGCTCCGCCTCATCGACAATTTCGCGCGCTTCGCGGCCTTCCGGCTCCAGTGCACTGCCGACGATGAGATTGCCGGCCGAGATGAGCTGGCGCAGCACGGAGCGTTCACGCACGATATCTGCGTAGGCTCGAATATTGGCAGCCGTAGGCGTATCGCGGGCCAGAGAGCCCAAGTAGGACAGTCCGCCGACTTCATCCAGCAGTCCCTGGCTCTCCAAGTGTCCGGAGAGAGTCACCGCATCGCAGGGCTGGCTGCGCTCAATGAGTGCGGCGACGGCCGCGAAAATCACGCGGTGATCGTTGCGATAGAAGTCCTCGGCGATAACACGATCGGCGATCTGATCCCAGGCCGTGGCGTCCAGCATCAATCCGCCGAGCACGCTCTGCTCCGCCTCGATTGAATGCGGCGGCAGACGCAGGCCATCGCCGGCACCCAAGGATCGATTATTCACGCGAGCGGCCATGCGCAACCCTGAAGGGAACGCGATCGCCGGACGCTATTCTTCGGCGACGATGGTGACCATCAAGGTCACATTCACATCAGTGTGCAAGTGCAGCTGAACAGGATGCTCGCCCGTAACGCGAATTGGTCCTGTCGGCATGCGCACTTCACTGCGGCTGATGGGATGCCCCGCTTTCACGGCGGCCTCGGCGATATCGGCAGTGCCGATGGAACCAAAGAGTTTGCCCTCTGCGCCGGCCTTGGCCTTCAGTTCGAGTTTGAAATTCTCGAAGTTCAATGCCCGAGCCTGCGCTGCGGCAAGCTCCTGTCCCGCCTTGGCTTCGAGCACATGCCTTTGCGCTTCGAACTTCGCGATGTTCGCCGCGGTGGCCATCGTGGCCCGGCCTGTGGGAACCAAGAAATTTCGAGCGTAGCCCGATTTGACCTTGACGCGATCGCCGATCTGACCGAGGTTCGCGACCTTCTGCAACAATATGATTTCCATGTGACTGCGCTTCGGTTAGTGCTGATCGGTGTAGGGCAACAATGCGAGAAACCGCGCACGCCGAATGGCGAGCTGCAGCTGGCGCTGATAATGCGCGCGCGTGCCCGTGATGCGGCTCGGAACGATCTTGCCGGTTTCCGTGATGTAGCTCTTCAGCGTCGTCAGATCCTTGTAGTCGATCTGCTTGACGTCATCGGCTGTGAATCGGCAAAACTTCTTGCGACGAAAAAAACGTGCCATGTTGTGCTCCTTTACCGCATGCCCATCGGCATATCGTCATCATCGCCTTCGTCGCCGAAGTCATCGTGACGACGCGCATTCTCATCCGGCGCCCGCGCCATCGGCGACGCCTCGGTGACCGCCTCGTCCATTTTGACGACCAGGCTGCGTAGCACGGCGTCGCTGAAGCGGAACGAGCCGGTGAGTTCGGCCAAGGTCTTTTGATCGCACTCGATGTTCAAGAGAATGTAGTGCGCTTTGTGCACTTTGGAGATCGGGAAGGTCAACTGGCGCCGGCCCCAATCTTCGAATCGATGCACCGCACCGCCGCCGGCACTGATCATGCCTTTGTAGCGATCGACCATCGCAGGGACTTGCTCGCTCTGATCCGGATGGACCAGAAGCACAATTTCATAATGTCGCATTGTATCTCCCTAAGGATTAAGCCTCCCGTTGCGAGCGGTGAGGCAAGGAGTGAGACCGGCCATCCGGCAAAAAAGAGCGCGAAGGATACGCGTTCAGGGTGGTTTTGGTCAACTCAAGCGCTGCCGGCGCGCCTCAAACAGGGCGATTCCCGCAGCCACCGACACGTTGAGGGACTGCATATGCCCAAGCATGGGGATGCGCACCAAAAAATCGCACCGTTCCCGGGTCAGCCGGCGCATGCCGCTGCCTTCCGCTCCCAGAACCAGGGCGAGCGGGCGTTTGAGGTCCGCCGAGTACAGGGTCTGCTGCGCCTCCCCGTCGGTGCCTACGGCCCAAATACCGCGTTCCTTGAGGGCTTCCAAGGTACGCGCGAGGTTGGTCACGCTCGCCACCGGAATGAACTCCGCGGCGCCGGCGGCCACCTTGCGCACGACCCCGTCCACGGTCGCGGCACGATCCTTGGGTATCACCACCGCATGCGCCCCGGCGGCATCGGCGGTGCGCAGACAGGCACCCAGATTGTGCGGGTCCGTGACACCATCGAGAACAAGGAGCAATGGACTCTCGGCGGTGGGGTCCTCGGCCAGACGGCTCAGGCTGGCCGTGAGATCGTGCTCGTCCCAGGGCTTTAGGGGCCGCATGGAGGCTACAGCGCCCTGGTGCACCACATCGCCCACCAGTTTGCCGAGCGCGTCCGCGGACACGGCATGAACGTGAACGCCGGCTTTCTGCGCCCGCTCCTGCAGATCGCGAGACCGCGCATCATCGCGCTGCTGCGCCACCCAAACTTCCAGCAGCCGCTCCGGTGCCCGCTCCAGTGCCGCCTTGACTGCATGCACGCCGTAAACGAAGTGTCGCGCCGAATCAGCCACGCCCGCCGCGCCCGCGTTTTGCGCCGCCACGGCCTTGACGGCTCTGGCCACCATGCCGGTTCTGGCCGCCTTGGCGGGACGCGCCGCGTCGCGGTGCGTGCACCGTGCCACGGCTTGCGGACGCGTTCGCGTCAATCAAATCGAAATCAATCTGCCGCTGCGTCAGATCGACACGGTTCAGGCGCACTTTGACCGAGTCCCCCATTTGCCAACGCCGGCCGGTACGCTGACCCACCAATCCCATTCCACCCTGTTCCAGTTCCCAATAGTCGCCGGGAATCGCGGAAATATGCACCAAGCCATCGATAGGCATCTCTTTTAACTGGACGAACAGGCCGAACTCGAGCGCACTGGTGATGGTGGCATCAAAAGTCTCGCCGATACGCGGCTGCAAATACAAACACTTCAAATAACCCATCACGTCGCGCGATGCCTCATCGGCGCGGCGCTCGCGCTGCGAGCTCTCGGTGCCGAGCGTCTGCAGTTCCGCGGTCGTGTAGCGATGCCCGGAACTCGAGTTCGGCAGAACCGCCGCCTTGATCGCACGATGCACCAGCAGATCCGGATAGCGGCGTATCGGCGAGGTGAAGTGCGCATACTCTTCCAGCGCGAGGCCGAAGTGACCGATGTTGGTCTGCTGATACACCGCCTGCGCCAGCGAGCGGATGACCAAGCCCTCCAGCAAAAGACCATCCGGGCGCGCGGCCAAGCGCTCCACCAACTGACGGAATTCTCGTGGCGTTGGCTTTTCCGAAAACACAGCGCCTACCTGCAAGGCACTCAGAACTTTCTGCAGCTCCGTGACTCGCTTATCCTCGGGCTGGCCGTGAACACGGTACAGGCTTCCCGCTTTGGCAAGCCGCAATGCCACCGCCGCCTCGACGTTGGCGGCAATCATGCACTCCTCGATCAAGCGATGCGCATCGTTGCGCTGCACGGCATAGAAGCCCTCGATGGTGCCCTTCGCCCCGATTCGCGCCTTGACTTCCCCGCCGCGAAAGTCGAGTGCGCCGCGGGCATCCCGCGCCGTCTTCAGTGCGCCGTACACTTCGTAAAGCATTTGCAGCGAGGCGCAAACCGGCGGCGTCAAATCGGCGGAGCCGGGAACCCGAGGGTTCTGCAAATAGTCCCAGGCTTGGTCGTAGGTCAGGCGCGCATGCGAGCGAATCACTGCCTCGTAGAATCGGGCCCTGCCCGGCTTGCCGAATTTGCTGACGTGCATGTCGCAGACAAATGCCAAGCGCTCGACCCGCGGCATGAGCGAACACAGGTGGTTGGAAAGATGCTCCGGCAGCATCGGAATGACACGATCCGGAAAATAGACCGAGGTGGCGCGCGCCCGCGCCTCGGCATCCAGCGCACTGGCGTAGCGTACGTAGTGACTCACATCGGCGATGGCAACGATGAGCCGCCAGCCCCCGCCGCGCGTGTGTTCGGCATAGACGGCGTCGTCAAAATCCTTGGCATCCGCCCCGTCGATGGTCACCAACGGAATCTCGCGCAGATCCTCGCGGCCTTGATAGTCCGACGGCGGCACCTGCGCGGCAAACACACTCGCCTCGCGCAGCACCTCGGGCGGGAATTCCTGCGGCAGGTCATGCCTGAGAATTGCGAATCGTGCGGCTAAGTCCGAGGGGCGCAGGTTGTCAAGAACCTCCACGATGCGTCCCTGCGCCGGGGCTTCCCCTTGCGGACGCTTGGTGACCTCGACGATGACCTCGTCGCCCTCCTTCGCCCCATGCCGATCGCGCATGGACACTTCGACCGTATACCAGTGACCCGGATCTTCCGGTTCGACGCGGCCGCGCTGTTCCCCGGCGTGCCACACGCCCCCGATAAGTTTCGGCGCATCCCCAATGCGCCGTATCAAGCGGGCAATGCGCCGCCCGCGCTCGTTCATACCGACGGCCAACACTTCGACACGATCGTTGTGCATCAGCGTCGCGGTATCGACGCGGGCCAATACCAGCGGAGCCGACGCGTCGTCCGGGAGCACCAGGACATCGCCATTGGCGCGACCGCGGACCCGTCCCGCAATCAGTTCGCCTTCACCCGCCGTGGCAAAACCGTTGGGCCCCTCGATCGCCTGCCCGTCGCGAACCATCGCAGCCAAGCGTTTGGCGAGCGCATCGCGCTGCGCATCCGTGTGCAACCCTAAGCGCTTGGCGAGACGCGCCGCGGTCAGCGGCTCCGGCGCATCGGCCAAGTGCTTCAGCAACAGTTCCCTACTGGCGATCGGATCCGCGTAGCGCGACTTCTCCAATTCCAGATTCGGATCCTCGCCGCGCCAATCGGCGGCGGGCGTCGCACCGCGTTGAGTCTTAGGCCGTGGGCCCTTGGGTCCGCGTCGGGTCATGGGTTGATGCTGGATTGAATACGGTGCATGGATGAGCAAACCTGCAGGAAGGGTGTGCAAATCTCGCTGTTGCGCATCGCGCGGTGCTGGATTTACGGCTGCAGATTATCAGCTTTGCGAGTCGCCGGGCGACGATCCTCACATTTCGATACCGGCTGCCGCGAGCTGGCTGTGCAATCCCGCCAATTGCTCCGCGTAATGGCGCCATTGGGATAGCGAGCTTTCGTAGATCGGCCGGCGCACCTGAGCCGCGCTCGCGGTGGTGCTCGCCCCCGGATTTTCATGAAATCGCCCGCAGGCGTCCTGCCATTCCAGCCCGCAAAACTCCAGCAGCTTGCGAGACTCTCCCAGCTGGTCCGTCACCAGGTTTTCGTAGCTCGCCGGATAAATGGCGTCGGGGAAGATCGCCTGCCAATGCGCCATCAGTCGCCGATAGCCAATGTAGTAGCGCCCGATCTCGCCAAGATCATAGGAGAAGGGATACCCATCCTTGAACAAGGTCTTGTACATCGCATAGCACACCGCCATGGGGTGGCGGTTCATATGGACAATTCTGGCATTGGGCAGCGCACGACGGATCAGCCCAATATACAAATAGTTCAAAGGCATTTTATCGATGAAGCGTCCGCTTCCCGACACTGCGTGTGCCCGCCGCAAATAATCGTGCCCCAGCGCCGCAGGGTCCAGTGCCGCGGATCGTTCAATCATTTCCCAACGCGCCACCTTACCTTGCGGGCCATCGCGGTGCACCGCAGCGGCGATCGCCAGCGCGAAGCTATCCAGCTCCCCGGCGAAGACGACCTGCGAGTGGCTGCTCAGTATGCGCTCGGCCAGCGTGGTGCCGCTGCGCGGCAGTCCGACGATGAAAATCGGTGCAGCCTCGCTGGTGCCTGGCGCGGGCGGCAGGGCGCTCGGGAAGGCATCGATGATCCATTGCGCGGTGGCCGCGTCGTTGCTCATGTCATAGTGCAGGTGTTCGCGCTGCGTCTTGGCGGCCCGACTGACTTCGTCAAATGATTTCGCATATTCGCCGAGATCCTCGTACTCCTTGGCTAGCGCGTAGCGCACCTGCACTTCGCCGCGCCAATCGGCAATCGCGTGCGAAACCAGCCTCTCGAGCTCGGCGACGTGATTGCGCTGCGCGGTCTGGATGCGCAAATCCGATCGATTCTTGTAAGCTTCGTAATCGGACGGCTTTAACGCGATCACGCGGTCATAGTCATCCTCCGCGCCGGCAAAATTACCGGCAAAGCGGCGCACACTGGCGCGGTTGTACAGAATTTGTGGATTATCCGGGCTCAGCGCGGCCGCTGCATCGTAGGCGCCGAGGGCGCGCCGCTGATCATTGCCATAGCTGAATAATGTGCCGGCGGCATCCCAGAGCGCAGCGTTCTTCGGTTCGAAGCGTAGCGCCGCGTCAGCCGCCTCGAAGGCACCGGCGCGCGCTCCCAGTGCCATGAGACATTGCGCACGATGCATCAAGAATCCCGCATCGTTCGGTGTTCGCCGCAAAAACTTATCGATGACCTGCAGTGCCGCGCGCCAGTCCCTTGCACGCATGAGCGCCAGCACTTCACGATGTTCCGGTCGGAGCACAGCTTGCACCTGACTAGGCGCGGCGGCGCTTACGGCGGCGCCCCGCGGCCGCATCCGCCATGCCCGGTACATAGGATTCCGATATCTGCTCCTGACAGTGGCGTTCGAAGGCCTCCATCAGGCGCGTTTTCTTCAGCTCTTTCAAGGTGGCGATTCCGATGCGCACCGGGGGCAGGTCGCCGCTCAAAGGAACACGAACGACACGGCGGCCGTCGAGCGCGACGTCGGCGCGCGGGCGCACGTTGGCCAGCGTGTATCCCAATCCGTTTGCCACCAGGGTGCGCACGATATCGGGCTGCGCCGAGGCCAGCGCAATATTCGGCTCGAGCCGATCGCGGATGAACAGCGCGAGAAAGTATTCGCGGCTCATGGGCATGTCCAGCAACACCATCGGCAAGGGCGCCAGTTGACTCAGCTTCACGGAGCGCTCGCGGGCCAGGGGATGGGATGCACCGAAAAGAGCATACGGCGGCAGCGTCGCCAGCGGTTGGAACTGAATATCCTCGCTGATCTGCAAATCATACGTGATGGCCACTTCGATTTCCGCCGCCCGCAAGCTGTTGACCAAGCCTTCTTGATGGCGGTCCACGGAGCGTATTTGCGCCTCGGGAAACGCCTTGAGAAAGGCGTGCACCAATTCCGGCATGATGATGGGCGCCAAGGTCGAGAACCATCCGACGGACAGCTCGCCCCGCATTTGATGGCTGAAATCCGCGGCAGCGGAATACAGGCCGCTGGCCTGCTTCAATAGCTGCTTGGCATCGCGCAACAGCGCGCGGCCGGCCGGGGTCAGCGATAAGCCTTGCGCGTGATGGCGCAGGAATAACTGCACGTCCAGTTCGCGTTCAATATGCGATATCGCCGTTGAGATCGCGGGCTGAGAAATGTTGGCGCGCCTGGAGGCCAGCGTGATGCTGCCGGTTTCGCCGGCGGCGATGAAGTATGCCAATTGCCGGAACGTAAATTTCACGCGCGCGGCGCCGCTTGCATTCCGGGCACACCGAAACTGGGCGCACGCGCCGGATCCACGGCGCGGCGCACATAATCATCGATCTGCGGTGCGTAGATCCGCCACAGGTTGCCCAGGTCTGAAATGGGGTCGAGGTCACTCCAGTCGATCCGCAGGTCGACGATAGGCCAGGCGACCTCGCGGACGATCAGCAGGCCGGCGGAATGCACCGGCCCCGCTTCGCCGCCGCGCTCACCGCCCGCTCGCAGCGCTGCAATCAGGCGGGCGCCGAAATGGCCTTCGGCCGCTGCGAATGCCGTCGTCATCGCGGCGGGCACATCCTCATGGGCGAGCAAATTTCCGGCGGCGGCGCAGTGTTCCCCCAGCGCCGATCCGGCCAGACCGAGCGCCCGCGCACCCGTATGCATGACAGCAGGCCCCTGCGCGCCCAGCACCAGCAGCTGTCGGTACGCGCCAAACTGCGTGGAGTTCAAGCCCTCCTGCAGCGCGGTGCCCGCCTGCCGGCCTCGGGCCAACGCATCAAGGATATACGGGCCCAAGGCAGGGTCTGTAATGTTCTGGGTAGCCACGGCTCCGACGCCGCTGCGCGCATGGGCGCAGCGCGCCGCGACGGCCGGCGATGAGGAAGCGATCGCCACGCCGAACATGGCCGACTGCTGGCAGCGCGCCACGATCGAAAAGGTCATCGCTCAGCCTTCATCCGGTATCATCGCGATCACGTCCACCTCGACCAGCCATTCGGGGCGCGCCAGCCCAGCAACCACGATACCCGTGGAGACCGGATACACGCCCTTCAACCAGCGCCCGATGGTGCGGTAAACCACTTCACGGAAGCGCGGATCGGTCAGATAGATGGTGACTTTGCAGATGTGCTCGAGCGAAGCGCCGGCTTCGCCCAGCAGCAGCTTGATATTCGACATGGCTTGTTCGGCCTGAGCGCCGGCATCGCCTACGCCGACGTTCAGCGCGGTGTCCAGGTCCTGGCCGACCTGGCCGCGCACGAACACCATGCGGCCGCGCGCGACCACCGTCTGACACAGGTCGTTGTCGAGCTTCTGTTCGGGATAGGTCGCTCGCGTGTTGAACTTACGAAGACGAGTGTGCATGGGTGACTCCAAAAAACGAGCGGCAATGCGCAGTGAACTCCAACGCCATCGGGCTCAATTTCCGGCTGGCCAGGCTGGCGAGTACCAAGCGGCTGTTGTTGACCGGGTTGGTGATGGGGCGGGCCACGAGCGCACGTCCATCGTAGGTCATGTTGTTGGCCGGTTTGGTCGCCAACACGCTGTAGCCCAGGCCGTGTCCGACCAGTCCGCGCGCCATTTCCAAGGACCGGGTGCGATACCCGACGTGAGGCTCGAGCCCGGCATCGCGAAACAGCGACAGGAAATAATCTCGGCTGGGTTCCACATCAAGCAGCACCAGAGACTCGTTCACCAGCTCCTCGAGACGAATGCCGGGCGATGCAGCGAGCGGATGCCCTTCGGGCAGCAGCACGTAAGGGGTCAGCTCCGCCAGAGGCGTCAGCTGCAGCGCATCGTCCAGTCCAAAGTCGTACAGCAGCGCCAACTCGATGTCGCTGCGGCGCAGGCTGGCGATCAGGTGGCCCTGGTCCGATTCCACCAGCGTCAGTGCCAATCCGGGGTGTAATTTCGTCAGGCGCGCAACCAGAGCGGGCAGCATGTAAGGGGCAAATACTTGGTAGCAACCAATCGAGAGGGTCGAGGCGGCGGGGTTTCTCACCGATTGCCGCGGATGGAATCGGCGCGGCACACCGTACGCGCGGTTGGCATAAATCAGCGGCGCGCCGGCGCCGGTGACAAAGATATCCTGGACCGAACCGAACACCACGAAATGCGATCCCACACGCTCGCTGGCGGTCACCCGGCAATCAAACGCAACCAATGCATCGAGCACGCGCGGCGCACCGGTGACTTGAGTGGTCCACTGGGCACAATCGAACCTGGCGGCGCCTCGCGCCCCGCTTCGGCCGGCGAAGTTGTCGGAGATATGCGCCTGATCGTCGCGCAGCACATTGACGCAAAACACGCCGTTCTCCAGCAGGGCCGCGGCGATCGCACTCTTATGATGTATGCAAACGAGCAGAGTCGGTTGCGGAGTATCGGCCGAAACCGACACCATCGCGGAGACGGTAACGCCGTGCCTTCCCGCAGCCCCGTCCGTGGTCACCACGTTGACGGTGCAGGCCGCATGACTCATGCCAAGCAAGAATCGCTGCCGAAGCCCACCGTCCACAGTGCCGGATGGCGGGTTGGCCGGCGCGTCGCTCATGCAGCCGTCATCGCAAACCATCGGGCAACGGCGCTGTCACCGCTCTGTCGGTCCGCATTCTTCATCACGCGCTCCGAGAGCTCGGCGGCATGCTGCACGAATTGCAGCGGGCCGTCCCAGTCGAAGTTGCGGTAAACCGCGGCAAGATGCGCAAACGGAGGGGACTGCGCGAATAGCTGAAATGTCAGCCGATGGCCCGCGTAATCAGAATTCAACATGTCGCGCGCGAACGCCAGCAGCTTGCGGCGATCATCGGCGACCCAGTCTTCATTGACCGAATAGAATTTGTTCAGCCATGGCTTGGTGGCCGGCGATTCGAATGAGGCCTTATCCGGCGTCACGCAAATCTGGCCGCCGCACAATTCCCGCGCAATATGCATCATCTGATGAAGCTGAGAACAGGCCAGTACCCGCCCGGAGAACAGCAGCGACTGGTTTGGCATCAAGAGTCCCGCGGGGCTTGGTTCGGCCAGCGCAATCGATGCGGTGAGATGAGCATTGATGCCCTCGCGATACACCGCCAGCTGCGCAAGCTTTTCCTGCACGGCTTGCTGGGCGTCCAATCCGGTCTGCCTCACGTTGAACAGCGCGGCGCCAATCATCATGTCGGCGAGCTTCAGATTGCGCTGTACGAAGGCAAAGGCCGAGTAGCGGTGCAACGTGGCGCGAATGAACATCGCCGCCTTGGTGTGCCTGTAGAACAGCACATTCTCCCAGGGAATAAATACATCATCGAAAATCACCAGGGCATCGACCTCATCGAATTTGTTGGCCAGGGGGTAGTCCGCAGCGGGCGCCCGTCCCGCAAAGCCGGTGCGGCAGATGAATTTGAGGTTGGGCGAACCCAGATCGCAGACAAACCCGACGGCATATTCAGACAGCGCGGCGTTGCCCCAATTCGCGATGGTCGGCTTGGTAAATGCTTGATTGGCGTAGGCCGCGGCGGTTTCATATTTCGCGCCGCGGACTATGATTCCGGCATCGGTTTCCTTCACCACATGCAACAGCATGTCCGGATCCTGCTCCTGCGGGGACTTGGAGCGATCGCCCTTCGGGTCCGTGTTGGCGGAAACGTGAAACGGATCGTCCTCGAGCACCGCCTGGATGTGGCGGCGGATATTGGCCGAAAACTGCGGATCTACCTCGTTCAGCACCTCCTGGCCGTCGAATAGCGACCACATCTCCCCCACCGTTTCATCGCCTACCCGCGTGACGATACCGCCGATCGACTCGAGAATGGTGTCGGTGGCGCGCCGTTTGTCCCACCAGTCCTGCTGCAGGCGCGGCAGCTTATTCGCGACGGCATGCCAGTCGCCTTGCTCTTGGAAGCTCAGGATGCTTTGCGTAGCCGCCTCGTGCTGCATATCGTAGATGCGGGCCCGAATATCGATGAGCGGCTTCATCATCGGATGCTTGGTCACGTCCGCAACGCGCTCGCCATTGATATACACCTCTCGGCCGTCGCGAATGGAATCAAGATATTGTTGGCCGGTTCGAATCATGGCAAGTTCTCCGTGCAGCGCAGGCTCGCCTAGGGCGATGAGGCCATGATCGCGCAAACCCAAGTTTAGAGAAACCAGATAAATATTGCGCTTTGCTTCCGAAATACGAAAGCTTAGCTCCCCAGCGCTGCCCGCCCTCTGCGCAGGGCCGGCGGTAGGCTCAGATTGACAAGCCCCAGGTCAGTGCGTACATTTCTGCGCCTCGCGTGCGGCGGACCCATCTTGCCCAGGTGGCGGAACTGGTAGACGCGCTGGTTTCAGGTACCAGTGGAGCAATTCGTGGAGGTTCGAGTCCTCTCCTGGGCACCATCGCGACGCGCGCAGCCGCGGGACGATCATTGGCGCGATGCGCGCCGGATCCCTGAAGTCGTAAGGAAGCTCTCATCGGCGACGCGCACCAGATCGCGCCCTTCGTTTTTCGCCACGTACAAGGCTGCGTCGGCGCGTGCAATGAGTTCATCGAGCGAGCGCACCTGTTTATCGCGCGATGCGAGACCCGCGCTTAAACTGACCTGCAGCCCGGCGCCCGAGGGCGGCAGATGGATTCCAAACACCAGCGCGCGCAGCCGCTCCAACGTGGTCAACGCCACATCTTGCGTGGCATCGGGCATGATGAGAAGGAACTCTTCCCCTCCCCACCGGCCAAGGACGGTGTCCTCGCGCAGCGATTCGCGCCCCATGCGCGCGAACTCCCGAAGTACGTAGTCTCCCGTCGCGTGGCCGCAGCGGTCGTTGATGAACTTGAAGTGGTCCATGTCGATGATGGCGATGGTCAGGGGTCTTTGCGATGCCGTGGCAGTGGCCAGCGCCGCCGCCGCCAATTCGGCGGTACGGCGCCGATTCGGCAAGCCGGTCAAACTGTCCTGGCTCGCCAGGCGCACGAGTTGTTGGCGGAACCGAAAGTTGGTCACCAAAAAATAAATGAGCAGTGCGATCACCAGCACGCCCGACGCGGCTGCTATGGCATTCCAGCGCAATTGTTGTGCCTGGCGTTGCGACTGCTCGTGGGACAGGTCCAATTCACGCTTCAATAGCGCATTGCGTTCGATCTCGCGGTCCGTCTCGAAGCGGGCACGCAGCGCCGCCGCCTGTTTGTTGCGGTCGGCATCATTGCTGACCTGGTTGCGCCGCGTGTACTCGGCCAAATCGCTGTAGGCATCGCGGTAGTTGTGCAGCGCCGCGTTGGTGCGCGCGCGCCATTCATACAAAGAGGCGACGCGCAGCGGCAACACATCGGTGCCGCTGTGATCAAGCACCTCGTTCAAAATGGTGAGCGCTTTTTCCGGATGGCCTTCGGCCAGATCGATGCGTGCCAGCAACACCAACGTGTCTTTCATCTCATCGGCGAAGTGCGAAGCGACGAAGGTGTGCAGGGCGCTTTCGCAGGCCGGAGTCGCTTTGGCGATTTGGCCCAATTCGATGCGCGCTTCGCAGACCCGCGCGTTCGAGTAAGCCATGCCCTGCGCGTCATTCAATTGCGCGCTGATCTTGCGCGACTCGTCGAATTCCTCGATTGCCTCTGAATATTTTTTCATCAGCAGCAAGATCTTGCCGCGCAGGAACCTGTCGACTGACAGCGCCAGCGGCGCGTGTTGCGCAATATCCCAATCAATCGCTTCCTGGTTCAGCGCCAGCGACTGGGTGTAATCGCCCATGGAACGCAGCACGGTGGACAACACCCCGGCGGCGAGGATGCGCGGCTCGGCGAATGCAGGCGAGGTGCTGGCGTTATAGGCCTGCGTCAGGCTGCCAATCGCCAGATCCTCGCGGTTCTCCCGGTATTGCAATAGGCCGCGGCCGATGAGCAAGCAGATATCGGCCAGCGACCCTCGTTTCTGCGCGGCTTGTGCGATTTCGGTGGCTTCGACCGCCGAGGCAATACTGGCTTGGTCGTAGACGTTCTCCGCATACATCGACAGCAAACCCACCCGCACAGGGTCGGTATTATCGGTCGCGAACTTCAGCCCCTTGAATATCGCAGCGCGGGCATCGGATTCGCGCTCGAGGATGCTGAATGCCTGTGCCTGCACCCCGTAAAGGGCCGCCAGACGCTCAGGATCGGGCTTGGGCGCGCCCGCCTCGGCATCGAGCAGCGGCTGCACCTTCTTCAGTGCCGCATTGGCGTCTTGATCCACCATCACCTGCAAGGCCCGGATGGCCGGATCCGCGTTGGGTATGCAGGCGGCCGGCGCCGGCGCCGGGCCGAACGCGAAAAGCAGCAAAATCATGGCGCAACAACCCGCCATTCCCGCTCGGGGAACCTGCCGGCCCGCATAGGTTGAGGTGCGCATGAGTAGCCCGAAATTACGGGTTTCCCCGAAGGGGTTCGCTACCGAATGTCACGGTTTTTGCGTTTCGCACTGCAACTTTCGGCCTGGCGCGAAGCGGGGGAACGATTGTGACCCAATTCGCAGCCGAACGGCCGCCCCGTAAACGCCGGTGGTGACAAAATCGCCAAAAGTGGCGCATATTGGCGCTGGCAGTACATATATCTTGCCCCGCAACAACTACAAAAGGGTGGGCTGCTTATGTCATCCGGATTCATGGATCGCGACAGTACAGTCGCCGAACCTGGCTTCAACCGCTTCCTGGTCCCGCCGGCCGCCGTGGCCGTGCATTTATGCATCGGCCAAGTCTATGCATTTTCAACCTTCAACCTGCCGCTGACCAAGCTCATCGGCCTCAGTCAATCGGCGCCCGGGGATTGGACTCTGGTGCAACTGGGTTGGATTTTTTCTATCGCAATTGCGGTCCTAGGCTCATCTGCCGCGATTTTTGGGCGCTGGGTGGAACGGGTCGGTCCACGCAAATCCATGTTCGTCGCCGCGCTGTGCTTCAGCGGGGGCTTTTTGGTGTCGGCGGTCGGCATTCATCTGCACCAACTGTGGCTGATCTACCTAGGCTACGGCGTGCTGGGAGGCTGTGGGCTCGGCATCGGCTACATCTCCCCGGTGTCCACGCTGATCAAATGGTTTCCGGATCGTCCCGGCATGGCGACGGGCATGGCCATCATGGGCTTCGGCGGCGGCGCGCTAATCGCCGCCCCCTTATCGGTGATGTTGATGGCGCATTTCAAAACTGCGACCACCAGCGGCGTGCTTGAAACCTTCGTCACCATGGGCGTGATCTACTTCATGTTCATGATGATCGGCGTGATCATCGTGCGCGTACCGGCCCCGGATTGGAAACCGCCGGGCTGGTCAGCCTCGGTCCAGCCGAAAAAACTCGTCACCACCGCCAATGTGTCCGTGGATGTGGCCTGGAAGACACCGCAGTTCTGGCTGCTCTGGGGTGTGCTGTGCATGAACGTGACCGCCGGCATCGGCGTCCTGGGTCAAGCCTCGCCGATGATCCAGGAGATATTCAACGGCAAGGTATCGCCGGCCTCGGCGGCGGGTTTCGTCGGCTTGATCAGTCTGTTCAACATGGTCGGCCGATTCTTCTGGGCGTCCGCCTCCGACTACATCGGGCGGCGCAACACCTACATGGTGTTTTTTCTGCTGGGGATTCTGCTCTACGCCTCCGTGCCGACACTGGGCTACAGCGGCTCCGTACCATTATTTGTGGCCGCATTTTGCATCATACTTTCCATGTACGGCGGCGGCTTCGCGACCATCCCGGCGTATCTGCGGGATATATTCGGCACCTTTCAAGTCGGTGCGATTCACGGGCGCCTGCTGACGGCGTGGTCGGTGGCCGGGGTACTGGGTCCGGTACTCGTTAATTACATTCGCCAGTATCAGATCGACAACGGCGTGCCCAAGGCCCAAGCCTATTCGGTCACCATGTACATCATGTGCGGACTGCTGCTGATTGGATTCCTGTGCAATTTCGCCATGCGCGCGGTCAATTCGAAGTATCACTACCAGGGTGCACAATCATGAAGGGACGACTCGCTGTAGTATGGCTCGCCGTCGGCATCCCCCTTGCGTGGGGCGTGTTAAAGACGTTGCAAAACGCGCTGAAATTATTCCAATAATGACCGGCGGCCAACAATCGCCAAAAACGGAGTCTGCAATGCATATGAACTTGAGTCTTACGCCGCTGGTTTCGCTGATCGCCGGCGTCCTCATTCTCGTGATGCCGAAACTGCTGAACTACATCGTGGCCCTTTATTTGATTGTTATCGGGCTCATCGGCCTGTTCGGCACCGGCGGCGAACTGCACTTCAGATAACGCTGCGCAGTGCGGCGCCATTCGGGCTGCCGAGTCCGGTGCAGGCATCCCAGCCCGTAGCGGCGGCAAAGTCGCCATTGTTGCCTTGCGTAATATCGCGCAACGCCTGGGGGTTCTTGTACAGCTGCGGATTAAGATAGCCGGCGGATTTCCCCGCCGCCTGGTTGAGGCGCGCGACGAGAGCGGCCCATAAGGGTGCGACCGCACTGGTGCCGCCGATAACAGCGTCGGTGCCATCAATGCGTATATCGTAGCCGGTTTGCGGATCCGCATTGCCCGCCACGTCCGGCACGCCGCGCATGGTGAGCGCGATGGATTTGCCGCTCGTGTTCTTGGCCGCCGCGCCGCTTTGCCAACTGGCCAGCGGGAATACGCTGCTGATGCCGCCGCCGCTCGCGCCGCCATTTGCGCCGTCATTCCAGACCACTTCGCTGCCGATGGCGCTGGCGTTGGCCTTCAGGCTGGTGCCGCCGCAGGCCAGCGCGAATGGGCTGGACGCGGGAAAATCCACATGATCGCTGCCATCATCGACGCCGTCGCTGGAACCGCTGTCGCCGGACGCGACACACACCGTGATACCTAACGTGGCGGCTGCCTGCAAGGCATCGTCCATGGCCGTCATGGCCTGCGTGGTCCAGGTCGACTCCGGACCGCCCCAACTGATGGAAATTACGGAAGGCTGATTCGTCGTATCGTGAATCGCCGTGGTGATGGCATCGAGAAAGCCGGCGTCGGTATTGGGCGCGAAATACACGGCAATTTTTGCCTGCGGCGCAATCGCCCCGACGACCTCGATATCGAGCATGACTTCGCCGTCCGGTCCATTGGCAGTCCCCGGGCTGTTCAGGCCCTGATCGACCGACACCGCCAGGACCGAAGGCACGGCGATGCCTAAGCCCTTAAAATAGGCTGTCAAATCCGCAGGCCTAAATCCGCCGCCCAACTCGATCAGGGCCACGCACTCGCCTTGACCGGTGCCTGGCGGATAGCCATACAAATTGGCCACCTGCGGCGGGGTAAATGAGGCAGCGCCGCTGGAGGCCGGACGCACCCGGAAATGCGGCGCCGCCTGGGGCCGGCTGTCGAGGCCAAGTACCGCTTCGATAACTCCCTCCAGAGCCGCGGGAATTTCGATGCCGCCCGTGCGACCGCGGTAGCTGCCCCCGTCATGATGCATCTGCAGCAAGTGAACGTTGAACGCGGCGCTGAACTGCGCCACCGTCCCGGCGAGCACCACGGTGCGCCGGGCCGCGTGTTCCTGAACCACGGACAGATGATGCTCTCCGGCGAAGGCACGCACCGCGGCGAGATCGGATGCCTCGGCGCCATGCCGCCGCGCAAATTCCTCGCGGGTCAAGCAGGGTTCTTCCGCGCGGCCTGCGCTGAGCGCGGCCACTCGGGCGCTGAATTCCTGACGCCCGCGACGCCGCACAATCACGCTGACTTCCAGCCGCTCGGTCGGGTCCTCAGGCGCCACCACGCGAGCGCCGGGCAGCGCAACCCGTTCGCTGCCTCGAACAGTAATATTGGCCATGATTCACCTCCGCTGATTTAGCCGAAAGGATTTTGGCGAATGATCGTTTGCTCGCGATCCGGACCGGTCGAAATAATGGTAATGGGCACGCCGACGAGGGTCTGCAGCCGCTCCAAGTAACTGCGGGCATTCGCCGGCAAGTCCTCATAGCGCGTAATCCCCACACTGCTTTCTTTCCAGCCGGGCAAATCCTCGTACACCGCCTCGCACTCGCCAAAGGCTTCCGACAGCAGGGGGGGCGTAGAGGAGATCCCGGTATCGGTCCTGTAGCCCACACAGACGCGGATGGTGTCGAGCCCATCGAGCACATCGAGCTTGGTCACGCACAACAAGGAACAGCTGCTGTGCACGATGGAGCGCCGTAACGCGACCGCATCAAACCATCCGCAGCGCCGCCGCCTGCCGGTCACCGAGCCAAATTCGTGGCCGACGCGCGATAAATGCTCGCCGAACTCGTCGAACAATTCCGTGGGAAATGGACCGGCGCCGACTCGCGTGGCATAGGCCTTGACGATGCCGAGCACCTCGTGCAGCCGCCTGGGGCCTAAGCCCGTACCCGGCGCCGCGCCGCCCGCCGTGGTGGTGGAGGATGTGACATAGGGATAGGTCCCCAAATCCACATCCAGCATCGCTCCCTGGGCCCCTTCGAACATGACATTACGGCCATCGACGCTCAACTGCTCGAGAATGCCCGTCACGTCCGCGACCAGCGGCTTCAAACGTTCTCCAAGCTCCAAGTTCGACTCCAACACCTGCTGAAATTCTATCGGCGCGGCGCCGAAATAACGCTGCAGGATGAAGTTGTGATAATCCAAGATCTCGCCCAGCTTTGCAGCAAAGCGCTCGCGATGGAATAAATCGGCCACGCGCAGCGCGCGGCGCGCAACTTTATCCTCGTAGGCCGGACCGATGCCGCGCCCGGTGGTCCCGATCGCATTCGCGCCCTGCGCCTTCTCACGCGCCCGATCCAGCGCAACGTGCGACGCGAGGATCAGGGGACACGCGGGGCTGACGCGCAGGCGCTCGAAGACCGGCACGCCCTGCCCGATCAGCATCTCAGCCTCCTTGAAGAAAGCCTCGAGCGACAGCACTACGCCGTTACCGATCAGGCATTGCACATGCGGATGCAGAATGCCGGAAGGAATCAGCGATAGAACGGTTTTTTTCCCACCGATGACCAATGTATGCCCGGCGTTGTGGCCGCCCTGAAAGCGCACCACCGCCTGCACTTGATCGGTGAGCAGATCGACGACCTTGCCCTTGCCCTCGTCGCCCCACTGCAGGCCGATAAGCACCAGGTTCTTACCCATTACGCGCCATCCACAACAGTGCCAGTCCCGCCACGATGCTGATCAATCCGCCCCAGCGCAATTGCGAGGGCTCGGTCTGTGCGAGCTTCGTCATCAGCCGCTGTGCGGCGGCCGGATTGGCGAAGGGAAGTATTCCTTCCAGCACCAAGTATAAGGCGAAGGCGCCGCCAAGATAGCGCGCAAGCTCAGTCCAACCAATATCCATCATTGCGCTGCTAACGCTGCGGCGGCTGCGGCGCTGGCTTGTTGAAGTACTTGAAGTAGGCGTTGTCGGGCGCCACGACCAATATGTCGCCCTGTGTCCCGACAGCCTCTCGGTACGACTGCATGCTGCGATAAAAGCTGTAGAACTCGGCATTCTTCGAATACGACTTCGCATACACTTCGCTCGCCGACGCATCGCCCTGCCCGCGAATCTGCCCGGCTTGGCGCGCCGCATCGGCCAGAATCTCGGTTTGCGCCTTGTTGGCTTCGGCGCGGGTGCGCTCCGCAACTTCCACGCCTTCGGCGCGCAGCTTGGCCGCCTGCGCCTTGAATGAAGCGCGCATCCGATCGAACACCGAGTCCTGGACCTGTTGCGGCAGATCGATTTTGGTGATGCGCACATCGACCAGTTCCACACCGAGCTGTTCGGCCAGCGGGCGCGCGGTTTTCATCATGGCATCGGTAAATTCGGCGCGCTCCGCCGTAATCACCTGCTGCAGCGTGCGCTGCGTGACGACGCTCTTGATGCTGTCCTTGACCGTCTCGCCCAGGCGCGCGTTGGCGACCTCTTCGGAGCCGCCGGTCGCCTCGTAGTAGCGGCGCAAATTATCAATGCGCCATTTCACGTAGAAATCCACGTTCAGCTGCTCCTGCTCGCGCGTCAAGAAATGCTCGGAAGGATACATCTGCGTCAGGATGCGCTTATCGAAGCGGCTCACCTCATTGACCAGGGGGATTCGAAAATGCAGTCCCGGCTTGAAGTTTGATTCCACGATGTCGCCGCCGGTGAACTTGATGGCGAGTTGGCCCTCGCTGACCGTGAATACGCTGGCGCGCACCACCAAGATGAGGGCAACCAAGCCCAGCAGGATATACAGCATGCGGTTTTGCATCAGCGTACCCCTCGAGCGCGCGCGGGATCCTCGGCCGGTGCGACCTGGATCTCCGGCAGCCGTGCCGGAGCGACGGTCATCGTGTCATTGGGCATGGCGATCGACTGCGGACCGGGCGCGATCAGCTTATCGAGCGGCAGGTACATCATGCTGTTGCCGGTTTTGGCATCGAGGATGACCTTGCGCGAGTTTTTGTACACATTCTCCATGGTCTCCAGGTACATGCGTTCGCGCGTAACGGCGGGCGCGTGTTCATACTGGGCAAGGACCTGATCGAACCGGGAGGTTTCGCCCTGCGCCAAGGCCAGCACCTGCAGACGGTAGGCTTCCGCATCCAGTAGGTTCTTGGAAGCCTGGCCGCGCGCACGCGGCAGCACGTCGTTGCGATAAGTCTCCGCGTCCTGTTGATACCGCTGGCGATCCTTGTCCGCTTTGATGGCATCGCGCTGCGCATCCTGCACAGGCTCGGGCACGATCACGTCTCCCAATTTGACGCTGATGATGCGAATTCCCATGTCGTAGTTGTCCAGGGTCCGCTGCAACAGCACCCTGGCGCGGTCGGTAATCGAGGGATCGAAGGCCAGCGCCTTGTCGAGCGAGGCTTGCCCGACAGCTTCGCGCATGGCGCTTTCGCTGACCTGCACCAAGGTCTCCTCGACGTCCTTTACTTGGAACAGATACTTCATGGGATCCGGCTGCGTGTACTGGACGGCCGATTTGACCTCGACCAGATTGGTGTCGGACGTCAGCATTCTGGCATCGTCGGTGATGCTGTACTGCTGCGAGACGTTCACGATGCGCTTTTGTTCAATCGGCCAGGGCAGGTGCCAGTTGTAGCCGGGACCCGTGGTCTGCACATACTTGCCGAATCGCAGGATCACGGCGCGTTCCTGGGCATCGACGCGATACACGCCGCTGCCGATCCAGACCGCGCCGATCAGGACCAAAACGCTGCCAAGGCCCCGGCCGAACCCCGGTGAACTCGTGCCGCCGCCGCCTCCGCCGCCGCGGCCAAACAGCGCCGTCAAGCGGCGCTGAAAATTGCGCAACACATCGTCCAAGTCGTTTTGCGATTGCTGCGGACGGTTCCAGGGATTGCGTTTTTCCCCGCCAGGTTCGTTCCAAGCCATGAGTAATGCCTAATTAAAAGTTGCGATGTTTTGGGTTCATGGATGAGAGCCGGGCATTCTAACAGGCGACCCGCAGCCCACAAAGGATCCTAGGCGACGCGCTGTTCGCGGGGCGTGGGAATCTCCACCAAGTTTACGCCCCTGGCACCGAGCAATTTCGCCACTTCGGTTAAATCGAGTTCAACATCCATGTCCCAGCTGCCGTCCTCGCACTGGCGTTCGGCGCGCACGGCGTTACGCTGATAAAGCTCGGATCGCACGGCGGCCGCCTTGAGCTCCAGATGCAGCGTGCGGCGAACTTGATTGGGACGCACGGCGTGCGCCATGGATTCGCGCAAGCCCGCCAATCCCTGCGCACTCACCGCGGATACCCATGCCTGCGTCGCCACACCGTCGGTTCCAAGGACGGTGCGTGCGGCATCGCCGCTCAAATCGATCTTGTTGAACACCAGCAACTCGCGGATGTCGCCGGCGCCGATGCCGCGCAGCACCTCGCGGACTTGCTCGATGCGCTCGTCGCGCAACGGATCGTTGGCATCGACCACGTGAAGCAACAGATCCGCATCGCGCGCCTCCTGCAGGGTGGAGCGAAATGCGGCCACCAATTCGTGAGGCAGAGCACGCACAAAGCCGACGGTGTCGGCCAGCACGACCTCGCCGACGCCTGCCAACTCGATGCGTCGCACTGTGGGATCCAGCGTCGCGAACAACTGGTCCGCAACGTAGCTGTCCGCACCGGTTAGCGCATTGAACAGGGTTGATTTACCGGCATTCGTATACCCCACCAGCGCCACGGTCGGTACCGGTACCTCGCGCCGAACGTGGCGTCCGGTATCGCGCTGTCGATCCAGTTTTTCCAGGCGTCCACGCAGCGTTCGAATGCGCTTGGCAATCAGTCGCCGGTCCGTCTCCAACTGGGTTTCGCCGGGGCCGCGCAAGCCGATGCCGCCCTTTTGGCGTTCAAGGTGGGTCCAGCCTCTGACCAGCCGCGTCGCCAGGTGCGACAATTGGGCAAGTTCAACCTGCAATTTGCCTTCAAAGCTTCTGGCGCGCTGCGCAAAAATATCCAAAATCAATCCGTTACGGTCCAATACTCGGCGTCCCGTCAGCTTCTCGAGGTTGCGTTCTTGACTGGGCGTCAGGGTCTGATCGACGAGGATCAAGTCGGCCTGATGCTCTTCGGCGAAGGCGCGAATCTCTTCGGCCTTGCCGGACCCGACGAAGAACTTGGGATCCGGGCGCGCGCGGGCAGCGAGCAGCGTACCTACGCCCAGCGTCCCGGCAGATGCCGCCAGGGCGGCGAATTCAGCGATATCGCTCGCCTCAACGGGATGTCCTATCCCGACGCCGACTAAAACAGCGCGCTCTCCGCCTTTTGGGCGTTCAAACAATTGCAGAGCGCCACCTAATCATTCAACGATGGCCGGTTCCGTCACTTCTCCGTCCTCACCTGTCGGCAATCGCACATTGCGCGCAGGCACGACTGTCGAAATGGCGTGCTTGTACACCATCTGACTCACGCTATTTCTCAACAGCACGACAAATTGGTCGAATGAATCGATTTGCCCTTGTAGTTTGATGCCGTTAACAAGATAAATTGAAACAGGCACCCTTTCTTTGCGCAGGGCATTTAAAAATGGATCCTGCAGAGACTGGCCACGGGCCATGAGTAAAGCTCCTTGTTCTTAGTGTCGTTTGTACTGCCGTATCACTTCCATGCGGTGCGAGGCACATACGCGATTAATGCTAGCACAGCGCAATGGCCCGCGTTATACCGAAGACCAATGTGCGAATTCGCACTTAGACAGTGCATCATGCATCAGGCTGGCGACGTGCGGACTCATGCAGTCCACCCACTGTGCATCGACCCGCCGACGCAACCAGGTCAACTGCCGTTTCGCAAGTTGTCGCGTCGCGGCAATCGCTTGCTCCGTCGCTTCGCTCAGCCCACATTCTCCCGTCAAATGCCGCCATAGCTGTCTATATCCGACCGCCCGCATGGACGGATGTTCCGCGCTCAAATCCCCGCGTTCGTAGAGATTTTTCACCTCCTCCAAGAACCCGGAGTCCAGCATCGCCCTAAACCTCAACTCGATCTTGGTGTGTAACTCAGCGCGTTCAAGGGGCGCAAGGGCAAATTCGATGACGTTGACGTCGGCAAACGCCGACACGCGCCGTTGTTGCAGTTTCGTGATGGTCTCGCCGGTGAGCCGGTACACCTCCAGCGCGCGCTGAATTCGCTGCGGATCATTGACATGAATGCGCGCCGCGGCTTGCGGATCGACCGCTGCGAGCTCTTGATGCACAGCCGCCCAGCCCAGTCTAGTGGCCTTAAGATCAATGTCTGCGCGCAGCGCCAAATCCGCCACCGGCAGTTGTGCCAGCCCCGCGCTCAAGGCGTGAAAGTACAACATCGTGCCCCCGACCAGCAGCGGCTGGCGACCCCGCGCCCAAATTTCTTGCATCGCGCGGTACGCGTCGCGCGTGAATTCGCCGGCCGAGTAACTTTCCGCCGCATCGCGGATGTCGATCAGATGATGCGCGATGCGAGCGCGCTGCGTGAGATCCGGTTTGGCCGTGCCGATGTCCATGCCGCGATACACCAGCGCGGAATCCACGCTGACGATCTCCAGAGGCAATCGTTCCGCCAGCCGAATCGCAACATCCGATTTTCCAACGCCGGTGGGGCCCATCACAAGAACCGCATAGCGGTGGCCGAGCGACATCGCGCCGCTCATCGCCCGCGCAAAAAAAGCCGATCGAGGTCGTGCAGCGACAATCGTATCCAAGTCGGCCGGCCGTGATTGCACTGATCGGCACGTTCCGTTCCTTCCATCTCACGCAGCAGTGCGTTCATCTCCGGCAAGCTCAGTAAGCGCTGCGCGCGAACGGCGGCATGGCAGGCCATCGTGGCAAGCAGGTGATTGATCGATTCCTCCACGCGGCGGGAATGGCCATGCTCCAATAGATCGGACAGAACGTCGCGCACGATGCGCGCCGGGTCGCGCCCGATCAGCAGGCTTGGAATTGCGCGTAACGCCAATTGATCCGGCGCCAAACGCGTCACTGCGAAGCCCAGTGCTAAGAACTCCTGGCTGTGCCCTTCGGCCAAATCGGCCTGCGCAGGCGTTACCTGGAGAATCTCCGGCATCAGCAGCTGCTGTTGCGCCGTGTGTCCTGCCAACAGTTTCTTCATGCGCTCGTACATCACGCGTTCGTGTGCTGCGTGCATGTCCACCAGCACCATGCCATCCGCGCTTTGCGCCAGGATATAGACACCGTGCAGCTGCGCGATCGCATAGCCGAGCGGCGCGCCGGAATTCTGCGTCGGCGCGCCGCCGTCGACCTCCCCACCTGCCTCCTCTTGCACCATCGCCGCGGGCCTCAGCAGGCTTCGATAGGCGTCCGCGGTCGAGCGCGACGCCGCCTCCGGCAACCTGAAGTGCGCTTGGCTGGGGATTGCAGCGGCTAAGTGCGCGCCGCCGGAAAGCCAATCGAGCGGCGCACTGCCCGCCGATTCGGCGCTCGGCCGAGTATTCGCGAGAACTTTCTCCAGGGTGCGAAACACGAATTCGTGTATGCGGCGCGAATCGCGAAATCGCACTTCCAGCTTCTGCGGATGTGCGTTGACATCCACCAGGCTGGGATCCATCTGTAAGTACAGCAAGTAGGCGCAGAATCTGCCGTTGAACAGGACGTCTTGGAAGGCAAGACGGGCAGCTCCGGCAATGAGCTTGTCGCGCACGAAGCGGCCGTTCAGATAGGCGAACTGCAAGTCGGACTGACTGCGCGAAAACGTCGGCAGCGCCAGCCATCCTGTGAGCTGCAAGCTCTCGGTATCGTGGCGCAATTCAATGACGTGGGCCGCGAATTCCGCGCCGCAGACTTTCGCAACGCGGTCCAGCCGGTCAGCGGGGCTGTGTGCCGCCGTCAGTGACCAGATGCTCTTGCCGTTATGCACGAGACTGTAGGCCACGTCGAATCGCGACAGCGCCAGTCGCTCCAGCATGCGCACGACATGCTGGTATTCGGTGTTTTCGGTGCGCAGGAACTTACGCCGCGCAGGCACGTTGAAAAAAAGATCGCGCACCTCGACACTGGTGCCGATGCCGTGTGCGGCGGGCTCTGGCGCGCTGATGGCACCGTCCCGGACCTGCACAACCCACGCATGCGCAGCTTGTGCCGAGCGTGACGTCAAGGCCAACCGTGAGACCGATGCGATGCTGGGCAGCGCCTCGCCGCGAAATCCCAAGCTTGCGACACGCTCGAGGTCCTCGAGCGAGTTGATCTTGCTGGTGGCATGCCTCGCCAGCGCAAGTGCGATTTCCGCAGGATCGATGCCAATGCCATCATCCCGAACGCGTATCAACCCGCAGCCGCCGCGCTCGAGTTCCACCTCGATTCTACGCGCACCCGCATCCAGGGCATTTTCGACCAACTCCTTCACCACGGAGGCCGGGCGCTCGATGACCTCGCCGGCAGCGATTTGGTTGATGAGAGAGTCGGAAAGCAGTTGGATGGGCAATGGCGACCTCGGGAAGTCGCGCATTTTCGCACAGGCTCAGGGCGCAGGTGCGCGCTAAATCAATCGCCCGTGGCGGGCCGGCTACTCGCCGCCCGCGGAGCCGCCGGCTGTGGCCAATACCGGCCTCGGGACGCTCGCCGCGGCGAGTTGGGCGACACGCGTTCCCGCGGGTGGATTGGCATAGAAATAATCATGCACGCCCTGGTGAATCGCGGCGGCGAGCTTGGCCTGATGTGCCGGCGTGCGCAGGCGCATCTCCTCCTGTGGATTCGAGATATACGCGGTTTCAACCAGCATGGAGGGAATATCCGGCGACTTCAACACCATGAAGCGGGCCTGCTGCACCTGATGCTTGCGAACCTCGCCGGCCTGAGTCAATTCGTGCAGCACGCTGCTCGCCGCCACTTGGCTGGCGTTCAGTGAGGCCGATTGCGACAGGTCCAGCAGTACCGAGGCCAGCACATTGTCCTTGTCATCCAGGGACACGCCGCCGATCAAATCGGAAGCGTTCTCGCGCTCGGCGAGCCAACGCGACGCCTCATCGGTCGCGCCGCGCTGCGAGAGGATGTACACCGATGAGCCATTGATGCTGTGATCACGAATGGAATCGGCGTGGATGGACACAAACAGATCCGCTTGCTGAGCGCGCGCGCGGCGCATCCGATCACGCAATGGCACGAAGTAATCGCCGCCGCGCGTGAGAACGGCCCGCATGCCGGCCTCCGCATCGATCTTGACGGCCAGTTCTCGGGCAATCGCGAGCACCACATCCTTCTCGCGCGTGCCGCTCATGCCGATCGCACCGGGATCTTCGCCGCCGTGACCGGCATCGATGGCGATGATTAAATCGCGCGCATCCGCCGGCGCGTGCTGCACCTTGATGGGCCGGTCCGCGCCTGCGGCCGCGCCTAAATCGATCACCAGCCGATACCCGTAACGATTGTTGGGCGTCGTGAGAAAGCTCTTCGCCTGAATGGGCCGCGCCAGATCGAGCACGATACGCAGCTCTCCGGATGGCCGATGCGCCATACGCACCTGTTTCACCGCGCCCGCGCCTGCCGGCGGGGTATGGGCACCCCTCGCCAATCTGGCGCCGGCCACATCGAGAACCACGCGCTCCGGATTGTGCAGTACCAGCAAGCTGTGTTGCGCGTTGCCGGACAGGTCCACTACGACGCGGGTGCTATCTGGGCTTGCCCACAGCCGAACGTCGCGCACATCGACCGCGCAAACCGGCTGCGAGAGACACAGCGCGAGCGATATTCCTGCGGCGAACTGCACGAGCAGTGGTTTCATGGGGCATTAGGTTAACGCTGAATGCAATCATTTTTCAAGTTAAATTAGGTACATAGGGCATTAAGCTATTGTCGAGTCCCAACTTACGGAGCCAGCGTTCGCCCAAGTTGCTCCCCGCGTTCAGGGAGGCGGTGCGCGCATCCTCGACGTACTTGAGCAGCAGGGTCAGATCGGCGGCCGGAACCGCCGAGCCGCCCTGCTCCGGCCACTCGATCAACATGAGATACCCCGGACCGGTCAGTTCTTGCAATCCCAGCTCGTACACCTCGGCTGCCGACCGCAGTCGATACAAGTCGATGTGCACACAGGTCAAATCGGGGAGGCTGTAGGTGTCCACCAGGGTGTAGGTCGGGCTGCGCACCAGCCCGGTCACGCCCAGCGCGCGCAGCACACCGCGTACACAGGTGGTCTTCCCCACGCCCAGCTCACCTTGTAAGTACAGTACCGCTCCCTCGCTGGGGCCCGGGAAGGTGCGCGCCAGCGCGCCGCCAAGAGCCTGCGTGCCGGCGCTGTCGGTGAGGTGTAATTCCATCGAGGCTGGAGACATGGCGTTCCAAGTGCTGCACGCGGCGGCGTTTTTGGCCATTATACGGACGCTGCCCCCATGAACGCCTCTGCCCCCCCGCTCGCCGACTTCGATTCAACGGCCCTCTCGGCGTCCCTCAGACGTTGGGGAGAGGAACTGGGATTTACCGGTCTTGGTGTGGCGCATATCGACCTGTCATCCGACGAGGCGCATTTTCTGGACTGGCTGCGAGCGGGATTCAATGGCGAAATGGGTTATATGTCGCGCCACGGCACTCGGCGCAGCCGTCCCGCGGCTCTGATCCCGGGAACGGTGAGCTGCATCAGCGTACGCATGAACTACTGGCCCCGCACGGCCGCCGACGCGGCGCACACGCTGTCCGATCCCAATATTGGCTACGTCTCTCGCTACGCCATGGGCCGCGACTACCACAAGGTGCTGCGCACGCGGCTGCAGAAGCTCTGTGATCGCATCCAGGAAGCGGTCGGCCCCTTCGGCTACCGCGCGTTCACCGACAGCGCGCCGGTGTTGGAGAAACCCTTGGCTCGCAATGCGGGTCTGGGCTGGATCGGCAAGCACACGAATTTGATCGATCGGGACAGCGGATCCTATTTTTTTCTCGGCGAAATCTACGTCGATTTGAAATTGACGGCCGACGAGCCGAGCAGTGCTCATTGCGGCTCGTGCAGCGCCTGTATGCCCGCCTGCCCCACCGGCGCCATCGTCGCGCCCTACCGGCTCGACGCACGGCGTTGCATTTCCTACCTCACCATCGAGCTTGCCGGCGCCATCCCGATCGAGTTTCGCCGCGCGATCGGCAATCGCATCTATGGATGCGACGATTGCCAACTCGTGTGCCCCTGGAACAAATTTGCGCGCCCAACCGCGGAGAAGGATTTTGCCGTTCGCCATGGGCTCGATCATGCCCAGCTGGCCGATTTATTTGGCTGGAGCGAGGCGCAATTCTCGGAGAAGACCCGCGGCAGCGCGATTCGGCGCATTGGCTACGAACGTTGGCTGCGCAACATCGCTGTAGCACTGGGCAACGCCCCGACATCTCCCCGCTTGATTGCCGCCCTGACCGCGCGCGCCGAACATCCATCCGCGCTGGTGCGTGAGCATGTTCACTGGGCGCTGTCACAGCATCGATCGGCGCCGCGCGGCGCAGCCGGCTAGCTGGCCGGCAGCAGGCTGCTGCCGGCGGGATTGAAAAAGTGCCGGCCGCGGCGCGTCTTGCTGATTTCGGCAAACAACTGTCGATAGTCCACGTCGCTCGATACCGGATCGATGGCCGCCGAATTCACGATCAGCAACGGCGAGGCGTCGTAGCTGTGAAAGAATCGCGCGTAGGCTTGCGTGAGCTTCTCAAGATAGGCGCGTTCGATGTGCTGTTCGTAGCGGATGCCGCGCTTGGCAATGCGGTCCATGAGCACATCCACGGGAGCCTGCAGGTAGACGACCAGATCGGGCTTGGGCGCGTCCACGACCACGCGTTCGTACACCTTATCGTAAAGGGCATATTCGGCATCATCCAAGGTGACGCGCGCAAACAGCCGATCTTTTTCTAGTAGGTAATCCGCGACCCGCACGGCGCCGAACAAGTCCTCTTGACGCACGTCTTCCAATTGACGCGCTCGCTGAAATAAAAAGAACAGCTGCGTCTGAAACGCGGCGGCCCGCGGATTCTTGTAGAAGCGCTCCAGAAAAGGATTCTGGTCGGCCTGCTCCAAAACCAGTTGACCGCCGATGGATTGACTCAAGCGGCGCGCCAGGCTGGTCTTGCCGACGCCGATCGGACCCTCCACGACGATGAATCGATGCGGTATTGCAGCTGTCATTTCAACTCTAGATTTATTCCAGGACCGAAATTCCCTGATCGCCCACCGCCCGCAGCAAATCGAGCACCCGCCCCACGCCGGGGATATTGATCGAGGGAGCGATGTCGGCCAGAGGATACAGGACGAAGTTGCGGGTCGACACTCCGGGGTGCGGTACCGTGAGGCCAGGCTCTGCGCTGGCCGCACCCACCATCCACACCAGATCCAGATCGATGACGCGGGGCCCCCAGCGTTGCACTCGATCGCGACCCATCGCCCGCTCGATGCCGAGCAGTCCCTCGAGCAAATCCCGGGGGGCGAGCTGTGTCAACAAACCCACCGCGGCGTTGACGAAGTGCGGCTGATCCTGCGGACCCATCGGATGGGTCAGGTACAGACGCGAGCGCAGCAAGATCCGTGTCGCATCCAGCGACTTCATCCGCTCGAGTGATTCGAGCACACGTTCGCGCGGAGATTGAAGGTTGCTGCCGATCGCCACATACGCGGGGCGCCAGAGCGAACTCATCGTCAACTACGCGCCGCTCCGCCGCGTCGCCGGCGGCGGCGCCTTCGGCCGGGGGCCGGTGCCTCCGTCGTGGCTTCTGCCGGGCGCGCCTGCACCATTGCCACGCGCTCCTCCTGGGGCAGCACTTGAATATCGGTCCACCACTTCGCCAGCTCCGGATCCGCGACGCCCACTTGCGCACGCAGCAACAGGAAATCATACGCGGCACGAAAGCGTGGATGCTGCAACAGGCTCAGCGACTTCACGCCGCTACGGCGATTGAATCGCGGCTGCAGCATCAATAATTCCCGCATGGGCACGCCGAAGCGGCGCGGGATGGCGACGCGCGACTGCTGGGCCCGGAGCACCGTGTCGCAGGCCTGCATCAGCTGGGTAAGATCCGGCGCCGGCCCTGCCTGCCTTTCGTTGAGTTCGCGCAGCACCGCGCTCCACAGCAATACCGCGAACAGGAATGTGGGTGTGACCGGCCTATCGGCTACGATGCGCGCATCGGTGTTGGCGAGGCCAAGTTCCAGCATCTGTTGCGCGTAGGCGTACGGAGACAGCGCAAAAGCGGCGGCGGATAGCGGAAATAGGTGTTCGAATAGGCCGTATTGCTGCAGCAATCGATACGACTTCGCGCCGAAACCCGAAAGAAACAATTTCAAGCACTCATCGAACAGCCGCGCCGGCGGTACGCCGTCGAGCAAGTATGCCAGCTGCCCGATGGGCTGCTCGGTGCGCGGCTCGATGGAAAAATCGAGCTTTGCCGCGAAACGCACCGCCCGCAGCATGCGCACCGGATCCTCGCGATAGCGCGTTTCCGGATCCCCGATCAGCTTCAGGCGCCGCGCCCGGACGTCGCTCACGCCGTCGACGAAGTCCCAGATCGAGAAATCCTCGATGTTGTAGTAAAGGCCGTTCGCGGAGAAATCTCGCCGCCACACGTCCTCTTCGATGGTGCCGTAGATATTGTCGCGCAAAATTCGGCCCGTTTGATCGAAGGCGCGGTGCTCGGAATCGCTGGGCGGCGAGAATTCAGCCTCTCCCGCTTCCGCTCCGGCGCCCGCCTCGACCTCAGCGTCTTCCGCGTCCTCGCGTTCCGGCGCCGCAGCGGCCCGAAAGGTCGCTACCTCGATGATCTCACTGCCGAAGTGCACATGCGCCAAACGAAAACGCCGGCCGATCAGCCGGCAATTGCGAAACAGCCGCCTTACTTCCTCAGGCAACGCATTGGTCGCGACGTCGAAATCCTTGGGGCGGATTCCCAATAGCAAATCGCGCACTGCCCCCCCGACGAGGAAGCCCTGATAGCCCGCCTCTTTGAGCCGGTATAGTACTTTTAGGGCGTTGGGTGAGATCGCTGCACGCGATATCGAATGCTCGGACCGAGGGATCACTAAGGGGGTGGCTGGCGTCGACGTTGAGTTCAAAAAGGGGGGTTCCGCTTGAGTCCAAAAAATTGGTCCGTATACTACCAGCCCTCTTGGGTTCAGGCGCCCATAGATCCGCAAGTCCGCTCCCTTCGTCTAGAGGCCTAGGACACGGCCCTCTCAAGGCTGTAACACGAGTTCGAATCTCGTAGGGAGCGCCAATAATCAACGACTTACAGAACGAGGATGCGTCCATGTCCACTTTTTGTCCACTATTTTTGGGATCTCAGAGCCGCAATTAGTGCTGCGAAGTTCTCCGGGTTCAACACTCCTTCTTCACCAAGAGCAATCGCGCATCGAAGGTGGGCCGGACACGAACCATGCACGCGAGAACTGCGGAATTGGAGGCGCAGGTCGAGGATCAGCGGAGTTGGTGAACTCACTGCTAGCGGTATAATAACCATACCTTAATTATACGGGTGACCGGTTGGGTGATGCTTCAGATGTAGTGACCATTAGAGAGCGCGCGCAGCAGATTCTCCACTTCGCGAGCGCCAAGGTCGGTGTCCAACAGTTCGGCAATACCCTGTTCGCGCATCAACCGCGCAAAGTCCTCGCGCCATTCGCGCAGGCGTTGTTTGTCGATCTGCAGCCGCCGGCCGAGCTCGTTCCCGGCCTTCACGACCAGATGCGCGTGCGGGTGCTCTGCTCGGTGTGCGAGACCATGGCGGCCGGCCGTGAGGGTCAGGCGGCCGCGTGGGACCGGCAGCTCATTGCCGAGCCATCACCTCGCGCGAATCCTTCCGCGACCACGCGCCCTCCATGGGCGTCGCCTGACATGTGTAGTCTGCTGCAACGTTCGTGGCCGCGACTTTGAGCGCATCCCTGCACTGCTCCAAGCTCGAATACGCGGCCACGGTCTGAGTCCCGCCCGCATGTAGCTGAGCTACGAGAATGAACAACATCGACTTCATAGGCCACCTCCGAAGGAACGATGCTCCTGCCCTCCTCGATTCGTGGCAACACGACATTCAGGAAAGCACGTCCTGGATCGCAGCCTGCAATACGCTATGTCACATGCCGGGCGCTCCGTGCCCTCAGCACTATTCGGTTGAGACATAAGCGAGGCTGACGGAATTCAGTGAGGATGAGGGGCCTCCCGAGTATCGACTCGCGCACACTTCTACCCGCAAAGCGCGATTTGTCCGGCACAGTCCTACATTGCCGGCGCATTAGAAACGCTAGACTTTCGTTATGAAGGCACCCCTAAAGGTCGATCAAGAGATGCTGGCTGCGCTGGAGCATGCGCTCACCTTTCCAGCGATGACATGGCACGCTGTGGGCGCTGACATCATAAGGCGCAATGCCATTGAGCAACTCGCCAAGAAGGGAGTGGTCGAGATTGATATGGATACGGGTCAATACCGGCTGTTAAAGGTGTAATGCAGCCGTCGTTCGGGCGCTCAAAGACCTTGGCTCATGGCGTCGAATATTTTCTGCGCCTTCATAACCTCCGAATGAACGCTGCGCTTCAAATCAGGGTCATTGCAGTTGATGAGCGTAGCCGCCACTGCGCTTAATTTCGCCGCCGCGTCATCGTCAGCGAGCGGATTTGTGCTGCTGAGTGACCGCAACATCGCGGTAAGCTTCTTGTGCGCCACCGGGACGATCTTCTTGTCCGAAGGATCCAGATCCTTGGCCTCGGCTGCTTCCAGCAAACCAATCGCTGCCCGTATCAAGCTCTTCGCAATCCCGCGTCGGTGGTCTATTTGTGGCATGCCATACTCTAGGCCGCGTGCTCCCTGGCGTCTCGCGCGCGCGGCCGCAATTGCACGTGCGCGTTATCTGACAAGCGGGCACCGCAGCGAAACCCCCGCGATCGAATAAAGACTCGGGCCAGTGCGGCCCGAGCATAATTTAGCCTCGAAATACTTATCGATTTAGCCGAGTAATCTTCGAGCCATCGAGCGATGCGTCACCGATCAATCCTTTCTCGGCAAAGACGAAGCCGAGGATCGGTCTCTGCAAAGTCTTGGTGTCATAGTCACCGCCGGCGCCCTTCGACAGTACGGCTACGCCAGTATCTGCGCCAACCGCCCAACCTTTGGTGCTGATGAATTTATCCAATGCTTCCTGGGTCATGAACATGATGATCTCATCGTGCTTTGCGACACCCAGCGTGAGTCCCACTGAGGCTGCCGAGAGGCTGTAGTAGCCCGCGTTTTTCCCGTTGACGAGCAGTGCGCCTTCACCGAATTCGCCAGCGACGCCTGCACCGGCCTTGGTCACGTGCGGAAACACCAGAATGCCCTTTGCCCTGCCCACCAAACCTTGGTTCATTGGACTCAGTTGATCAAACTGCGTCAGCGTGTTCTGGACGCGCTGGTCAATTTGATCATTGGTAGCGCCGAACGACCCCGCGCTCAACAGCAACGCAGCGACCGCAGCGCTCATCGCAGTGTAAAAATTACTTGTTTTCATGATAGTTTTCCTACAGTTATCGAACAGCGCTTATCGTAGTTTGTTGCGCGTGAAATGCGCATGTGCGCCAGACGCTGTGTACTGTAGGAAGGCACCTACCGTTCGCCGCCCTGTTTTCTACGGCCGGCGCCAAATTCGCGCGATAGGTCGGCGAAGCCTGAGTCGCGGGTGTAGCATTCCGTCGCGAGCGGGAATAAGACCATTCATCGGCATCCCGGTCATCCGCCCCAACGGATGTTTCAATTTCACGCACGCAGGAGGGCAAATGTCGGTGCGGCAATTGAGTATTCCGAAACCACCCATCGACCCGCCCAGATTAGGAATACCCCTTGTCGCCTGAGGAACAGGACACGCGGCTGCGCCGAGCCGAGCAAGAATTACGCGACGCATTAGAGGCGCTTGAAAGCAAAAGCCGGGAGCTGGCGCAGCAAAAGGAATGGTTTCAAGTCACCCTATCGAGTATCGGCGACGGCGTGATCACCACCGACGCCCAGGGAATCGTGACCTTCCTCAATCCAATCGCCGAGAGGATGACCGGTTGGGCTTCGCAGGAGGCTGCAGGTAAATCCCTGTCCGCGGTGTTCAGCATCATCAACGAACAGACGCGTGCCTCTGTCGAACAACCCATCCATGTGGTCTTGCGGGAAGGCAGGAGCGTCGATCTGGAAAGTCACACAGCCCTGCTGCGCCGCGATGGCCGGATGATCGCCATTGAAGACAGCGCGGCACCCATACGAGATGTCTGCGGCAATCTGCTGGGCGCGGTGATGGTGGTTCACGACGTGACGGCGCAGCGCGACGCCGCAGCGGCGCTAAGCGCCAGTCAGGTTCGATTCGGCACCATTTTCAATCAAGCCGCGGTGGGAATCGCCGTAACCGATATGACCGGACGATTCATACAAGTTAACGAGAAATTCGCCGACGTTTTCGGATATTCCTCCGAAGAGCTGCAGCTACGAACATTTTTAGACCTCACGCATCCTCTGGATCTTGCCGACGCGCAAGACAGCCTGCGTCGACTGGCGCTGCAAGAGAGCGCCAATCTGGTGCTTGAGAAACGCTGCGTGCGGCGCGATGGCGCCGTCATTTGGTCGCTGAGCACGATCACGCTGGTGAAGGATTCCGCGGGACGACCGCAGCACCTGATAGGAATTGTGGAAGACATTACCGACCGCAAGCTTGCTGAAGAGGCGCAGGCGCGGCTCGTGGCGGTGATCACCTCATCCGACGATTCGATCATCAGCATGACCCTCGATGGCGTGCTGCTGAGCTGGAACCGCGGTGCCGAACACATGTACGGCTATAGCGCGAATGAGATGATCGGCCGTACCACTCGAGCGCTGATTCCTGCGGATCGCTTTGAGGAGGAGCCGGCCATTCTTGACAGGATTCGCAGAGGCGAGCGCATGGAACACTACGAGACGATCCGATTATGCAAGGACGGAAGGGCTCTGGATGTTTCGATTGCCGTATCGCCGATCAAGGATGCCCGCGGCAGGATCATTGGCGCCTCCAAAATCACTCGCGATATTACCCAGAGTAAGCGCATCGAATCCGCCTTGCGCGAGACTGATCGCCGCAAGGACGAGTTTCTGGCAACCCTGGCTCACGAATTGCGTAACCCGCTGGCGCCCATTCGCCAGGCAGCCCTCATCTCCCAGTCTGATTCTGCCACCGAAGCGCAGAAGCGTTGGAGCCACAACGTCATCATCCGGCAGGTACATCACATGTCGCTGCTGCTGGAAGACTTGTTGGACATCTCGCGAATTACTCGGGGGATGTTCGATCTGCGGCTACAAAATACGGAACTCGCCGACATCCTGGAAGCTGCGGTTGAAACCGCCCGTCCCATCATTGATGCGAAAAGGCACAACTTTACAATTGAAGCGCCGGAGGAGTCGGTGCAGTTCATGAGCGACCCGCTGCGACTCGCGCAGATTCTGTCCAACCTACTGACCAATGCCGCCAAGTACACCGATCCGGAAGGCCGGATTGATCTGCGCGTGGAGTGCGACGCCGCGCATATCACGTTTATTGTGAAGGATTCCGGCATCGGCATTCCCGCCGAAGCGCTGAAGAACATCTTCGGCATGTTCTCGCAAGTCAAATCGGCGCAGGACCGCTCAGAGGGCGGACTCGGCATCGGCCTTTCGTTGACCAAAGGTCTTGTGGATCTGCATGGCGGAAAGATTGAGGCACGCAGCGCCGGACCGGGCCTTGGCAGCGAGTTCATCGTGCGGTTGCCGCGGCGCGATTCGACGATCAACGCCCCGCGGCCGCCCACAGCGGCGAATCGAGGGCTGCTCGTCAAGCGCCGTGTACTCATTGCCGATGACAATCGGGATGCGGCGGAAACCCTATCGATGTTGCTGAAAATGGACGGGCACGAGGTTCACGTCGTTCACAATGGTCAGGCGGCGGTAGCCGCGATAAACGAGTTCAAGCCGGAGATCGCCTTGCTGGATATCGGCATGCCCGAAATCAACGGTTACGAGGCGGCGCGTCTAATTCGGCAAGACGTCCTGGGTAGGAACGTGACGTTGGTTGCCGTGACCGGCTGGGGGCAGGACCGCGACAAGCAGCGGGCGCTGGCGGCCGGGTTCAACCATCATTTCACCAAGCCCGTCGAGCCCGATCGACTCAATGAGATACTGCGCTCTGGACGATAGTCTTTAGCTGCTGCGTCGAGCTACTGCTTCGACGCGACTTCGGTGGCCTTGGAGTTTGCTTTCGCGGCTGCGTAATCGGCATCCGCCAGGTCTTTGCACTTTGATTGAGCATCGCCGCTCAATGCGTTGCATTTTTCCAGCGCGATCTTATGCGCACCCTCGGCCCTCGCCATGGCGACATCGTAGGCGCCCGTCGCTTCGGCGTTGTTAAGCGCCTGACTCTTGTCGTTCACCTGGTCTGCAGCTTTTGCGTCTGCCTTGGAGGCTTCGCTCCGGGCGTCAGCGACCTTTTGGGCAGCCGCTTGCTGGGCCGCCGCGACCTCGTTCGCGACCGTGTCGGGCGACTTGGGGTTATTACACCCCGCGAGCGCACCAAGCGTCAGCGTACCGATTGCAATCACGAGTTTTAGATTCATTGTATTGCCCTTCAGTTTGACTACCCGCCGGCCGAGAGTGAGGCGTAGAGTTCGTGTAGGCCATGTTTCAAAAAATGAACGGTTGTAGCCTTCAGACCCTGTGCGACCCCACCTCGGCCGACAGAAGCAGGCTACTGAACGGCACTGCAGTCCACTAGGGCGAAAATGCGCCAGTGCGCGTCAGCATCGGCTTACGCGCTAGCGTGCGCCAAAGAAGTCATAATGGCGCTGCGCCGAATCTTGAAGTAAAAAACCACAGAACTCTTCGCGCTCTAACAACCAGGGATGACCGCTATGACTGCCAAAGAATCGGCCCGACCAAGGTCGCGTCCCCTCACCAGCGGCAAGCTGCTCGTATGGGCCGCCCTCGGAACGCTGCTGTATGTAGCCCATGTGGCCTTTATTCCCCTCGCATTGGCGTTGCTCTTCGCACTGGTGCTATCAGGCCCGGTCGAGGCGTTGCATAGAATCCGCGTTCCCCGCAGCCTCAGCGCCGCGCTGATCCTGGTGATCGTGCTTTCTGCACTCATCGGCATCGGGGCGTTGATGTGGTCACCGGCGCAAGAGTGGTTTGCCAAGGCACCGCAAACCATGGCGCTGATCAAAAAGAAGGTCACGCCCATCGCCAAAGTGGTAAACCACGTTGAAGATCTGCGCAAGGACGCCAGCGTCATCGGCGCCCAGGGTCATGGCGCGGCGCCGGCCGCCGCCACCCCGTCCGCTCCGAGCGAAAGCGCGCCCGCACTGATAGTGGACACGGGGGCACCCGCGATTGCCTCGGTACTGTGCCTGCTGATCGTCACCTTATTTCTGCTGACCGGCGGTCCGCCCATGATGGCGCGAATGACCGCCGCATTCGCCGATAATTTGCAGGCCTCTCATGTGCTCAGCGTCATTGAGAAAGTCCGCGCGGAAGTCGGCCAGTTCTACCTCACGACGACGCTCATTAACTTGGGACTGGGAACGGCAACCGGGCTTGCCATGTGGGGATGGGGCATGCCCGCACCCTATTTGTGGGGCGCACTGGCCGCGGTCCTCAACTACATTCCCTACGCCGGACCCGGCACGACACTGCTCGTGATCACCGTCGTTGCGGCAGTTTCATTCAACACACTGAGCCAAGTGCTCGGCGCCGCCGGGACCTATGTCCTCATCGCCATGATCGAGGGGCAAATCGCCCAGCCTTTGTTGGTGGGCCGCCGCATGGAGATCAATCCTTTGTTGATCTTTTTGGGCCTGTGGTTCGGGGGTCTGTTTTGGGGAATCGCGGGAATAATCTTGGCGACGCCCACGCTGGTGGCACTTAAAGTCATCGCCGAAAACACCCGCAATGGAAAACCCATGATGGAATTTCTGGGCCCCAACGATCAAGCTCCTGGCAGGGATACCAAACTAAAGGAGTTGGCGCGACGACTCGAATAACCGCGGGCGCGCAATCCAGCCGGTATGCCACAAAACTCGTTGATTCTGTCAAATGCAGCCCCCTCTCGTGACATGTCACCTTATAGTGATAGCATGAAGGACGCTGCCGAACGAAAGCGCGATGAGCGCAGACGCATGCGCAAGGCTGGCTATGTGCTGCGGCAGTTTTGGATTCATCCCAAAGACTGGCAGCGAGTGCAGAAATACCTGCTGCGCATCAAGAATCGCCGCAAGAAATGAGCCGAACGCGGCGCGGCTTGTCTATTGCTGCGCGACGACCGCCGGTTCACGCTGCACGCTGGCGCGCATGTAGGCAGGATCGTTCGCATCGATACACACGAAGGTCAGATCTTCCTGTTTCGGTGTCCAACTATGATCGCCTGTCTCGGTAGACTCCCGAAACATCAAGTGCTTGCCCAGCTTGCCGCAATAGTCATTCGCCGCATTGAGCGCCTTGAGGTTGGTATCGGCTTGCGATTCGTATCTCGCGCCCGACACGCTCAATTGGTAGACATCGTCGCCGGCGGGGATGACGGCGGGCGGCGCCGC
Source organism: uncultured Gammaproteobacteria bacterium (assembly GCA_963756845.1). Lineage (GTDB taxonomy): Bacteria > Pseudomonadota > Gammaproteobacteria > Steroidobacterales > Steroidobacteraceae > Bog-1198. The sequence goes on from CAVWPD010000005.1 coordinate 163,137, forward strand.
TGCGCAACCGGCCAATGCGGCGAGCGCGGCGATGGCGAAGCAGTGACTTGTTTTGACGCAGCGCATGCTTAAGAACTCCTGACCAGCAGCCCTCACCATAACGCCGCACCCGCGCCCGCAAACGCGACAGGGCGCACATATCCATCACCTCGCGCCGAAAGTTACGCGCCCGAGCTCAAGATTATGTCTCTATTCACAGACAACGAGCGTCAACGAAACCTCCCGCACTGTCAACGCTCGGGCCCATGAGGCGTTGGTGCTGTCATTAGCGGCGCATTACGCGCACAGCGATGGACAACGAATACTTATGGTCAACTTAGAGGAGAAACCAGTCATGGTCTCGAACAAATCACAGCTGTTGGCGATAAGCTTCGCCGGCGCAGTTCTCGCCGCTTGCAGCGGTGGGTCAGGCGGAAGCTCGACGACTCCCACGCCGACGCCGCAAAGCGCCACCCTGTCGATGCTGGTCAGCGACGCCTCCACCGAGGACTGGTCCACGATCGGCGTAGAAATTCTTTCCATTGCGCTGGTTCCGCAAGGCGACGGCGCGAATGTCACCGTGTATACCGCGCCCACGCCGGCGCCGGTAACGAATCTTGCGCAGCTCGACAGCATCGCAGACATTCTCGGCAATGCCACCATCCCGGCGGGTACCTACACCTCGGCCATCCTCACAGTCAGCGCGAATCCCGGCGATGTTTCCTTGATCGCTGCGCCGGATCCGGAAACAGGGTTCCCGGTCGCCGGAGGCACGACTATTCCCGGCACGCAGATTCAAATCCAGCACACGCAGGGATCAGCGCCTAATCTCACCGTGCCGATCACCGTGCAATTCGTCTCGCCGCTCGCCGCCGCGGCGAATTCAAATAACGCCATGGATATCGAGTTCGATCTGGCGCATCCGGCATTCATCGTCGGACATGTGCCGCCGGCCGGCGGCGGCACGACGCTCTGGGCCGTAAACTTCGACGGCCCGGTACACCATCGCCCCATCCATGACCTGACACGGCTGGTGCTGCGCCACTTGTACGGCGATGTGACCGCCATCGCTGCCGACAACTCCAGCATCAGCATCACGAAAGAGTATCCGACCGAACCTGTCGTCAATCCTGAAACGGCAGTGAGCACGACTCAGTCTCTGCAAATCCTCGCTGACGCCACCAACGGCACGATTTTCTACGACGTCGATGCGATGACTAAGACCGTCATCAAGGATTTCTCGGCTGAGGCATCGTTGGTGGGGAAAAACGTGCGCGTTGCGGCGCGTTACCAGCAGGATGGCACGCTGGTGGCCACTCGCATTTGGGCTAGCAGCCAATTCAACAGCGTGTACCTAAGTCCCGAGGGCCACGTGCTGCACGCCAACGCGGCCGCCGGCATCCTGACCATTGCCGACGAATCCGGCCGGCCAGTGGACCTCGTGGTCAACGCCGGCACGCAGGTGTTCTTCAGACAGCCGCAGAATGGTGCTGACGATGCGGCGTCCATTGGCAACGGGGCGGCGTTTCTCACCAGCCAAGAACTGGTGCGCGGCTTCAAAGTGCATGCCAGCGTTGTGGATGTGTTGGCGACGCCGATGGTGGCGCAGAGCATCGATATCGAAGTCGCGAAATACGATGGTCAGATTTCCGATGCCGGCACCGCGTCGTTCACCGATACGCGGGTGTTCCACACGGCGAGCGATGATTACTCGTTGCCGCTGTTCTACATCAACAGTCAGAGCGCTAACGGCACGGACGCGTCGGGCAACACCGTCATGGGCTTTAAGTACTGGAACTTCGCCTACCCGACTTTGCTGACCAGCGGCAGCGGCGTCAATACTTCGTTCATGGACGCCGTCAACGACAGCGTGAACTTTGGCGGTGCAGTCGGACCGGTTCCCGCCTACGGCACGAACTTCATGACCTGGAACGATATGGCCAATCCGAATGGTTGGGCCGCATCCGCCACCGTGTTGATGCCCTCCCTCCTACCGCTTGGGTTCGTGCAGTCGGGCCTTGTCAACGGCGCCTTCTCCATGTCCGTCATCGGCGGCGCCACCGCGGCCACCGTGGATGTCAGCTCAGCAAGCGGAAGCGCCACGCTGGTCTACCAAGTAGACCGCACCAATGGGGTTCTCACCATCACATCCATCGATATCACCAACGATCTGGCCACCGTCACCAGTGCACTGGTTTCCGGAACTCCGGTGAAGGTCTATGGCTTGCCGCAAAGCGATGGCTCGCTGAAGGCTTATGTGCTGGCGTACTTCACTGGCGATACGATGCCCGCCCAGTAAGTATTGATGCGTGATCTCAGCCGCCGTGCGGCGCCTACCGGGGCCGCACGGCGGTTTGTTCAACGCCGACCCCGAAGCGATACACATTTTCGCCGCCATGATAGCCGGTCGCCACCAGCGCCGCGCTCGCGGCCCACAACACGACCAGGAAGAGCCACGAGGGCCGCGACTGCGGCGCAGTACCTGCGCCCCGCCACACCGCCAGCAGCAGCAACGCCAAACTCGTAAACATCGCCCACTTCATGTGCACTGAAATCGCTAGGCGCACGGCCGGAGTCACCTGCAGATCGAGCACCGCGCCCAGCCCGGTGGCCAGTGCGAACAGCGCCGCGACGGCACCCAGACATAGATTCCACGTGCCCACCGTCGCAACCACGGCGGCCAAACTCTCGCGGCGCAACAGCCGTGCCGCGGCCAACAACACCGCAGCGGTGAGGATCAGCGCGAGCGGAAAGTGCACGACGAGGGGATGCCAGCCCGGCTGCAGGCTCATTGGCGTCTCTGGCGGGTGCGGCCGGTGTGCATGAGCTATACTGGTCTCGTGAATCAGCGCCAACCTCGGCGCCACAGGTGAATGGTCGTGATCAGCTACCAATCCGCTCCTGCATCATTGAAAGAATTGGGCGAGCAGGCGCATCAGACCTACGTCAACAACGTGCCTTTTCCGCACATTGTCATCGACGATTTCTTCGACTCGCAGATCCTGCACGGCATTCTATCCGAAGTGAATGCGCTTGACCGCTCGAAGCGCTACGCGAAATTCCTGGACCGCAAGACCGATCACAACAAGTTCGCGTTCTTTCCCGAGGTCGTCGGCCCCGATACTTCGCGCCTGGTGAACTTCCTGAACTCCGGTCCCTTCCTCACTTACGTGGAAAACCTGACGGGGATCCAAAACTTGATCGCTGATCCCTCCTATTTTGGCGGCGGGCTGCACTGGATCGAAAACGGCGGGTTTCTCGAAGTGCACGCCGACTTCAATCATTTAAAAAAATATAATCTGGAACGCCGCATCAACTTGCTGTTGTATTTGAATGAAAACTGGAAAGATGAGTACAACGGGCACCTGGAACTGTGGGATCGGAAAACAATGACGCAAGCGAAGGCGGTTGCGCCGATTTTCAATCGATGCGTGGTCTTTTCCACCACCAAGGAATCCTTGCATGGCCATCCGGCACCATTGACGGTGCCCCCGGGCGTCGCGAGGCGATCACTGGCGCTGTATTACTACACCAACACCTGGGAACCTGCTGTGCAGGCCCATACCACGCTCTACTACATTTCTCGAGACAATAAAGTGAAGCTGCGGGTGTCGCGAATCGTGCGCGGTTTCATCCTCGATCTGATTCCGCCTATTTTTCGCAAGTCCTTTCGCGCCGTCAAACGGCTCATCAAGGGCGAGAAGCTCACCGAACTGTGGAACTGAAGAAGGCGTCCAGCATCTTCTGACTCCATAGCGAGCCAAACAGCGACAAGTGATTGCCGTCCGAATACAAGGCGTGGCCCTGTGCCGCAATCAGGCAAGGTGAATTGCCGGGACAAAAGGTCTCGCTGGGATCGATGAAGGAGACCTCCGGGGAATCGCGAAACTCGGCGAAGATCGCGTCTGCCTCAGCCCGGCGTTTTTCGATGTCCGCATAGGGGCGGCGCAGCGCATCGGAACTGCGGCCCAAATACACGGACTTGGCGAGCGCCGATGGCACATCGATGAGCTGCGGAGGTACTTGCTCGAGTACCCACACATCGACATCGAGTGCGCGCAGCCGGCGAATGGTTTCCGCGAAGGCGAGGCGAAATGCCGCCGCGCCCGTCGACCGGCGGCCGTCCGCGGCGGTGAAGGCAATCGTCAAATCCTGCAATGTTTCGCTGCCGCCGCGTTCCCAGCCGGAGATGTAGGTATCCCAGCGGCTCGCCAGTAGCACGTGTTTGATGTGATTATCGCTGATCAGCTTCATTACCTTCTCGCCGATCAACACGCAGGGAAAATCATCATGATTGTGCTGCATCGGTGCGGCACCGATGAGTGAGGGGCAGCGATTGTACGCGACCACCCATCCGGAAATCCCCAGGGTGTTTGCGCGCGCGTCCACACCGGCCGCCAGTGCCGCAGCGTGGCTATCTCCCCATACGACGAAGGACGGCGCGGGACTCAAGGGACTGCCGAACTTGCAAACCCCATTTCTATCCAGTCGCGTCAGCGGCGGCATGCACTTGCCCCAGTCCGACTTGTCCTCGGCGCCCGCAGCGTACTGCAGCGCGGCGCCCGAGAAGCGCGACGGAAAGCCGTCGGCATTGACTGCAGCGACGCCCACCAAACCAACCGCCGCCAGGCCGGCCGCAGAGGCTTGAAATACCTTTGCCCGGGATCGAAAAAACTTTCCCGCGCGTACCGGCACTTCGAGGCAGTAATAAGAAGAAAGCGCCAGGCCCAGCGTCAGGGCGAGCGCGCCGGCCGTTTGCACGCCGCTCAATTCATGGTCCAAAAAATAGCGGCTGAACGCCAGTATCGGCCAGTGATACAGGTACAGTCCGTAGGAAATGAGCCCGACGAAGACCAGCCAGCGATGCGACAGCACCCGACCCACGCCGGTGCTGCCGCCGAGATTCGAAATGATGAGCAATACCGTGCCCCCACAGGGCAGCAGCGCAGCGGTTCCCGGGAACGGCGTGTTGCGGTCGTATATCGCAAAGCTCAAACCGACGCAAAGCGCTCCCAGCAGCGCCAGCGTCTCGGCGATCACTCGCGGCAGCTTCAGTTGCCATGGCAGCAAGGCGATGAGCGCACCGGCGAGCAATTCCCAGGCGCGCGCCGGCAGCAGGTAGAAGGCGCTAGCCGCATCCGCCCTGACCATCAGGATGCTCATCGCCAGGAAAAAACCGAACAGCACGCTCATCGCCAGCCAGAGTCGAACCCGGCTGCGGGAGGCTGCCCAGTGCATGGCAAACAGCAGCGGCGGATACAGCAGGTAGAACTGCTCCTCCACGGCCAGCGACCAGGTATGCAGCAGCGGTCTGGTGGACAGCGCGTCGGCGAAATAGCCGGTCGAGCGCGCAAACACCATGTTTGAATAAAAGAACGCCGCAGCTTTGAGAGACTTGCCGAATTCTCGCAAATCGTGCGGCACCAGCAACAGCAGCGCCACGATCGCGCTCAATGCACAGGTAACGATCAGCGCCGGGAGAATTCGCCGGGCGCGCCTTTCGTAGAAATGCCCGAATGAAAATGTCCGCTGGCGCAGCCTGATATCGATCAGGTTTGTAATCAGATAGCCGGACAGCACGAAGAACACATCGACGCCCACGTAGCCGCCGCTGACAGGGGCCCAGTTGCAGTGAAAGCAAATCACGCCCAACACCGCAAGGGCGCGCAGCCCATCGATGAAGGGCAAGTAGCCGGTCGAGGGCAGCTCCATGGCGATGGGCGGCGTCTGCGCGAGTCTCTCCTGAATATCCGCCATCAACGTGCCGCCACCCGATTCAACAGTGCAAGATAGTTTTCACCGTAGGCGCGCAGTGAGTATCTCTGCTGCACGTGGGCGAGGCCTTGGGCGCCGAATCTGACACGCAACTCGGGCGAGACGATCAGCTGCTCCAAACTACGCTCCCATTCCTCGTCCCGTGTTGCGTGAAAACCGTTGACTCCGTCGATCACCGCTTCGGTATTCGCGCCAACCGGCGAAGCGACGCAGGGAAGCGCCGCAGCCATGTACTGCAGCAGCTTGAAAGCGCATTTACCGCGAGACCAGGCATCATCGGTCAGGGGCATCACGCCGATGTGCGCGCCTGCCAGGGACTGCGCCTCGGTCGCAGAGCTCCACACCACCGGCTCCACGCTGACCTCGCTCCAGTTGGGAAACTGAGAGCAGATCACGCGCAGCTTTAAGGTCGGATGGCGCAGGCTCAGTCGCGCCAGCGCGGGCCGAATCATTTCCAAGTAGATCAAGTTTTCAGGACTACCGATCCAAACAATCGTCGGTGGATCGTGCGGGCCCGCCGTGGTCGGCTGATAGCGGGCGGTGTCAAGAGAGGTGGGCAGAATGGCGATCGCTCGCGCAGAGGCGCGCGCCGCACCGGCCAGCACCTCGTTGCCGGCGGCAACCGCATCGACCCAGCGGCACGTGGCGGCGAATTTCTGTTTGCGCCACGCCGATTCATCAGGCAGCTCGCCGAGGCGGCGAGGTTTGCGTACATAAATCGCATCATCCACATCGAAGATCCGATGCCGGCTGTATGCGGCGAACAAGCGCGCTTCCAATGCACTGAGCTTGATCTGATGCAGCACCGTGACATCGGCCCAACGCAACAAATCCCGCCGCTCCCACGTACGAATGCCATACCGGCCGCTGGGAAATTGTTCGGCGCGCAGCTGCCATCCGGCCGATTGCAAGGGCTCCACCAGGGACCTCATGCGGTGCCGAAACGAGGGCTGATCCAGGCCATATCCTAGCAATAAGGCATTCGCCATGATGATTCGCCCCGGGGTTACTTCGTTTCCAGCAGACGTGCAACAGCGGCGAGCGCCACCGCGGCCCCATCGGCGAGCCCAAGATCGGCCGCTCGTGTCGCCAACGCCTGGCGCGCGGATTCATCGCCCAACAATTCGCGCGCCGTATTCACAATGCCCGCGACATTCAGGGCGGCTGCGGCCGCAGCGCCCGCCTCGACACAGCGTTTTATCCGTTCATCCTGATCGTGCGCAATGGGGACCCCGATGCACGCGCCGCCGCTGGCGATCGCCTGTAACAGCGTCGAACCGCCATTGGCGATGATGAGCCGTGCGCCGCGCATCAATTCCGCCAGATCCGATTGCGGCAGCGAATCGAAGCAGCGCAATCGCGAGACGGCCGCAGTCGTATCGGAGGCCGCGCCTGCGGCGCCCGTGGGACCCACGAAAACCGTGGCGACTCCGCTGTCGGCCAGCACATTCGCCGCCGCAAAAAACTGTCCGACCGCATCCTTGGCACCCGGATGTCCGGTACCGCCGCCGGGCACGACGAGCACATAGCTTTTCTCGGTCCAGCCGAGGCGAGCCGGCAACGATGAGGGCTGCCCCGCGGACGGCGCGAGGATGACATCCAAGTAGCGAAGGGTCGGCCTGTGCAGCATCTTGAGCTTCAGCCGCTCCCACGTGGCCAATGGGCCCGCAATGAATTCCGGGTAGGCGATCCAGTGTTCATCCAGAAGGCGCATCCAGCGCATGCGAAACGCTTTGCGCCGCTGGCGTGCGCGCGCGCTGATGTACACCACGCGCGCGCCCGAGCGATGCGCCGCGCGCAATTGTGCCGTGCGGCCCGCATTATCGAAGATCACCAGGTCAGGACGGAATGAGTCGATCAATTCGATGACGGCTGCGGAATGAAACGTCGGTGAGGATGCCAGCAACGTTGCTGGAAACGGCGTGGCAGCCGCATAGGGTGCCTGCCGGCTCACAACAAAATGGATGTCGGCTGCCGGCCAGCGCAGCCGCAGCGTCTGTGCGATTGCCACGCTGCGCGCGTATTCGCCCATGCCGCGCGCCCCGGAAACCGGCACGCAGAGGATTCTGGGCGCCTCAATCAAAGGCGGTGAACCAGCGGTCGAGTACCAGCAAGTACCACGCTCGGCGAAAATCGCTGCCGACGCGCCGCTGCAAGACGCCGCGCTCCCTCAAACGCCGCACTGCATCCTCGAGCAGCTGCGGATGGCGCGTCAGCCAACGATGCACGGGCAGTCCAAAGCCCGACTTCGCGCGATCCAAATGATTCGGCGGCAATCGCGACTGCATCAAGCGGCGCACCAACAACTTTCCTCGGCGCCGCCGCTCATCGACCAGCAGCGCCGGATCAACGCTCAGCATGTATTCAACCAGGCGATGATCCAGCAACGGCGGGCGCACCTCCAGCGAATGCGCCATGCTGGTTCTATCGACCTTGGTCAACAGACCCTCGGCCAAATCCGTGTTCAAATCCAGCCAACGCAGTTGCGCCAGGGGCCCCAGATCCTCGCGCCAAAACTGCCGGTAGAACCAGAGGTAGTCGTAGTCCGGCTCCCGCCATCCTGGGGCCAACAACGCATCGATTTGTTGCGCCGTCATGCCGCCCAATGCCGCCGCGTAAGCCGGCAGTCCCACATACCCACGGCGCTGCATGGAAGACGCGAAGCGCGACAGCGGCGGCAAGTAGCGCGCCAATGATCGGTTCAGCATATTGGAGCGGCCGCCCACCCTCGACCAATAGCGCGGATAGCCGCAGAAGATCTCATCGCCGCCCTCCCCGCTCAAAGCAACGGTGACCTCGCGCCGCGCGAATTGCGCGATGAGATAATTCGACCAGGCCGCGCTGTCGCCAAAGGGCTCGTCAAAAAGCGTGGCCATTCGATCCAGCGCACCGGCAAAGTCGGCCTCCGGTGCAGTCATTTCTAAATGATCGGTATGCAGGTGCTGCGCAACGCGGCGTGCCGCGTCCGCTTCGGAACGGCCGCCCGCTTCGAATCCCAGGGTGTAGGTGCGCGGCGCATCCAGGTAATAGGCGGTGAGGGCTGAATCCACGCCCCCGCTCAGGAACACACCCACCGGCACGTCCGATACCGTTTGTTGCGGGACCGCCTCGCGCAACAGGGCATCGAGCTGCTGCACGGTATCGTCGGCGCTGCGCATCACGATCGCGGGCGACGGATCCCAATAGCGTGCAATGCTGACTCGTCCGTCCTGCCAGCTGAGCGTATGCCCGGCCGGCAGTTTCGCGATGCCGCGATAAATCGTCTTCGGTGCCGGGACGTAGCCGTGAAACAAAAAATCGCGCATCGCGCTCTGATCGATGTCGGGCTTGCCGAGCACCAGCAACGCCTTCAGTTCCGAGGCGAAGGCAATGCCGTCCGCCAGCAGCCGGTAGTACAGCGGCTTGATGCCGAGCCGATCACGGGCCAGGAGCAAGCGTCTATGCCGCGTGTCCCAGCTCGCGAATGCGAACATGCCGACCAAACGGCTGAGACCGGCGCTGCCCTCGGTGGCGAGCAGGTGCAATAACACCTCCGTGTCCCCGCTCGAGCCCCAAGGTCCGGGCAGCGCGGCGCGCAGCCGTTCGTGGTTGTAGAGTTCGCCGTTATAGGTCAGCACATGCGATTCAAAGATCATCGGGCAGCGGCCGGCGTCTGTTAAGTCTTGGATGGCCAAGCGGCGATGCGACAGCGCAATACCGGGCTGACTCCACAGACCCTCCCCGTCCGGACCACGATGCGCCAGGCGCTGCGCCATGCTCTGCGCGATCTGCGCGCTTGCCTGCGGTCCGACAATTCCGGCTATGCCACACATGGGCGGCAGTCTAGCGCGGCCGAGTCGCGATGTACCGCTAGCCATAGGGCGGCGGTTCGTTTAGGGTGCGCCCTGGAGCAGCGAAACCATGGCAACACCCGCCGATCAACGATTGCTGGACCTATTGGCAAGATGGCTCGAGAGTCTCGAGTTGCATGTCAAGTATTCGTCGCTCGATGACGACAGCTATTGGAAAGTCCAGCCCTGGTCCGAACACCAACGGCCGAATCTGTGGATTCTGAATTTGGCCAAGCAGAAGACCCTTGCCCTGCAAAGCCAGCTCGAGGCCCGCGTCAAAGCGGGGGATGCGAAATTCTCCGATGCCTTGGAGTTGATGGCCTTCTTGGCGAACCTGGTGGGATCCGAACACCTCGAGCGGTTTATTCCGGTGGCCGAAGCGCAGAATGAGCGCCCCTTGACGCCGCCAAAGCCGGCGCCTGGCACCAACGCTGCCGACAGCGTTTCGCGCGCGGCGGCCGTCAGCGTCACGGCCACGCGAGAGATGCCGAAATTTCTGGCGCCGAAACGGGCACCCCCGCCGGCAGGCACGGCCCAGGTCGCACGCACCGAGCGCAAACCCGCCGTGGCTGCAAAACCCGCGCCCAAAGTGCCGCTGAAACAGCCCTCAAAGAAACAGGCCGCACAACCGGAACGGGGCACCTCGAATGACGCGCGCGATCAAGTAATCACCGACGCGGCCCGCTTGGTGCAGTGGGGCCGAAAATGGTTCGAACTACCCGAGCTCATCGCCCGCATGGCGGATCGACCGGCGTTGCCCGAGGTACGGCGTATACTCAAGGAAAATAAAGCGGCCATTGAGAAGAAGGCCGCGGACGCTTAAGCGTCCAGCGCGGCGGGGTCAAGACTGCGCCGGCGCACTCCGATTGCATTGTTTGGGGAACCTCTCTTAAGTTTTACGCTCAAAGGCGCGAATGATTACGACAAAGAACCTATCAAAACGCTACGGCGACAAACTGGCCGTCGATGATCTGACATTTTCCGTGGCTCCTGGCGAGGTACTGGGATTCCTGGGCGCCAACGGCGCCGGCAAGTCCACCACCATGCGTATGATCGCGGGTTTCATATCCCCCTCCAGCGGGGAAGTCTCGGTGTGTGGGCACGATATCGAAAAGGCACCCGTGGCGGCGAAATCCTGCATGGGATACCTGCCGGAGGGTGCGCCTAGCTACGGCGAGATGACGGTCAGCGAATTTCTTGATTTCGTGGCGGACGTGCGCCGGCTAACCGGTGAACGGCGGCGCCAACGGCGCGCCGTCGTGGTGGATCGACTGGGACTGGCGCCGGTCATCGACCAGGTCATTGAGACCCTGTCGAAGGGATTTCGCCGGCGCGTCGGATTGGCGCAGGCTTTGATCCACGACCCGCAGGTGTTGATTCTGGACGAACCCACCGATGGGCTGGATCCGAATCAAAAACACGAAGTTCGCCGGCTCATCAATGAATTGAGCAAGGACAAGTTGGTCATCGTCTCCACGCATATCTTGGAAGAGGTTCACGAGGTATGCACCCGCGCCATCATCATCGCCGAAGGGCGTATCGTGGCCGACGAAACACCGAGCGCGCTCGAGTCTCGATCGCGCTATCACCACGCCGTCAGCCTGCGATTCGAAAAGTCCGACGAGTGGGCTGCGGCGCGCGGTGCGATCGCCGCGCTTGCGGAGGTCGCTGCCGTTGAGGCGGATGCGCGCGAGCTGAGGCTCACGGCCGTACCCAAACCCTCCGCCAACGCGCTCGCTGCGGTCAGTGCGATGATTGTCCAATACGATTGGGATGTTCCCGAGCTGCACTTGGAGTCGGGGCGACTCGATGAAGTATTCCGCTCATTGACCGAGCCGAAGGGGCTTGACGTATCGCCCGCCGCAACGGAGCTCAATCCATGAGCAACGCCCTGGTGGTTTTCCGCCGTGAATTGCGCAGCTATTTCGCAACGCCCTTAGCCTACGTCTTCATTGTGATCTTTTTGGTACTCGCCGCCGTGTTTACCTTTCAAGTAGGCGGCTTCTTGGAACGCAACCAGGCGGATCTTCAGGCATTTTTCCGCTGGCATCCCTGGCTGTACCTGGTGCTGATCCCGGCCATCTCGATGCGCCTATGGGCCGAGGAGCGCAACAGCGGCAGCATCGAATTGCTGATGACACTTCCGATCACCCTATGGCAGGCGGTGGTGGGGAAATTTCTGGCCGCGTGGTGTTTTGCGGGGATTGCGCTGGCGTTGACTTTTCCGGTCTGGATCACGGTGAACTACTTAGGTTCGCCCGATAACGGTGCGATCGTCGCAGCGTATGTCGGCAGCTTTTTGATGGCCGGTGGTTTCCTCTCGATCGGCATGTGTCTGTCGGCCGCCACGCGCAATCAGGTGGTCGCCTTCATCACGGCGGCCCTGGTGGGATTCGTGTTTCTGCTGGCCGGATTTCCGCTGGTGTTGGATTTCGTGCGCGGCGTCTTGCCGCAGGTCATCGTCGACGCCATCGCGTCCCTGAGCTTTTTCACTCACTTCGATGCGATCTCCAAGGGCGTGATCGATTTGCGCGATCTGGTGTATTTCGGCTCCCTGATCGGTTTCTGGTTGGCCGCCACGGCCTTGGTACTCGATATGAAGAAGGCGGAATAGGTGAACGGCAATCGTTGGCGAAGAGTGGGCTTGGGGCTCGGCGGGCTGATCGCACTGGCGGTGCTGTTTTTGGCCGTGGTGATGTTATCGAACGTGGGTCTGCGCGGCATGCGTGTGGATCTCACGCAGAACAAACTCTACACCCTGACTCCCGGCACCCAGCAGGTGCTTCGGGATTTGAAGGAACCGGTCAACTTGTATTTTTATTTCTCCCGGGACACCGCGGCAAAGCAATCGCCGCTGGTGATGCCGTATGCCACGCGGGTAAGGGAATTTCTGGAGGAAATTTCTGCACGCGCCGGCGGCAAGATTCATCTTCAAGTCATCGATCCGCAGCCATTTTCCGATGATGAGGATCGCGCGGCGGAATTCGGCCTGCAGGCTCTGCAAGCCGGCGGCCCTGGCGATGCGCTGTACTTCGGCTTGGCCGGCACCAACTCGACCGACGGTCGTGCGGCGATCCCGAGTTTCCAGCCTGATCGAGAGGAATTTCTGGAATATGATGTGGCTAAGCTCATCCAGGATCTGGGCACGCCGAAGAAGCCGGTCATTGGTCTGATGAGTTCGCTGGGTCTGCAGGGGCAATTCAATCCACAGACCGGCCAGATGGGCGACCCCTGGCCCATCTACAATCAGATCCAGCAGTTGTTCAATCTGCGCTCGCTCAACATGGACCTCGATCACATCGATAAGGATGTGGAAGTATTGATGCTGGTCCACCCGAAACAGCTGCCTCCCAAGACCTTGTATGCCATCGATCAATTCGTCATGCGCGGCGGCAGAGTGCTGCTGCTCGTTGATCCGAACGCGGGCGCCGATATCAGCGGGCAAGACCCTTCCAATCCCCTCGCATCCGCGATGGCCAATCATTCTTCGGACCTGGAGCCGCTGCTCGGCGCCTGGGGCGTGGACTACGACAAGACAAAAGTGATTGGCGATCTTAGCCTGGGACTGGAAGTGCGCACCAACGCCGCATCGCCGCCGGTGCGCCACATCGGCATCCTCGGTCTGCGCCGCCGCGACATGGATCAACAGGACGTGGTGACGGCGTCGCTCGAAACCCTCAATCTCGCCACGGTTGGCTATTTGACCAAGCGTGCCGGCGCCAAAACCACTTTTGAGCCGCTACTGCAGAGTTCCGTCAGCGCAGCTCCCATCGCGGCGTCGCGCTTCAATGGTCTGACCGATCCCGCGGCGTTGCGCGACGGGTTCAAATCCACGGGCGTGCGCTACACCCTGGCGGCGCGCATTACCGGTCCTGTGGATTCGGCTTATCCCAACGGTCCGCCTGCGGACGTAAAGCCGCCCTCCGGTCCGCCAATCGCGCACCTGGCCAAGTCCACGACGCCCGCCAATATTGTGGTGATCGCCGATACGGATTTTTTAATGGACTATCTGTGGGTGCAAACGCGGGAAATATTTGGTCAGCGCGTGGCGCAAGCCTTCGCCAACAACGGTGATTTGATCGCTGACATTCTCGACAATTTGAGCGGCACGAGCGCCCTGATCAGCGTGCGCGGGCGCGCATCGTTCTCCCGGCCTTTCGAGCGGATCGAAGTACTCAGGCACCAGGCCGATGATCGTTTGCGCAGCAAGGCGCTGGAATTGCAGGCCGAATTGCAGCAAACCGAAACTAAATTGACGGAGCTGCAGAGCAAACGCAACGATCAGACCTCGATCACGCTCTCACCGGAGCAAGAAGCGGAGCTGAAGCGCTTTACCTCCGAGAAGACGCGCGTGCGCAAGGAGCTGCGCGAAACTCAACGCGGCCTGGATGTGGACATCAATCGGCTGAATGCGCGGCTGAAAATCATCAACATCGCGATCGCGCCGCTGTTGGTGGCCGTTGCCGGCTTCGCGATTTTGTCGCTGCGACGGCGGCGGCGGGCGAAGTCATGAGCCGCGGGCGACTAGTGGCGATGCTGGTCGCGGCGCTGCTGACCCTGTCAGCCGCGCTGTACTTCGCGACGCAACGCAATCGCACGCCGGATTCTCACGGCGGGGCGCTGCTGCCGACGCTGGCTCATGAGCTCAATACCGTGACGGCGCTGAGTATCCTCAAAGGCAGTGCGACGCCCACGGTGACGATTCACAAGCAGGGCGAGCGATGGACGGTGGCGCAGCGTGGCGACTATCCGGCGGACGTGGCGAAGCTGCGTAAACTGCTGCTGGCCTTGAGCGATGCGACAATCCGCGAACAAAAGACCTCCAATCCGGCAAATTACTCCCTCATCGGCGTGGAAGATCCGACCGTTGCCGGCGCCAGCGGCGCGCAACTGAATCTGCTGGCGCAGGACGGCGCGCACGGGCTCATCGTCGGCAAGACGGTGGCAGAGGGCAGCTTTGTGCGACGCGCGGGTGAGGCCACCAGCTACATCGTTGAACAGGGAATCTCCTTCGATACCGAGCCGCGGTTCTGGATCGACAGCAAGCTGATCGATGTGCCTGCCGCCCAGATTCAAAGCATCACCGTAAAGCCGGCGGCGGCACCCGGCTACACCGTGCAGCGCATTGCCGCTGCGAAAAGCGTCGCTGCCAACGGCACCGCCGGGACTTCGGGTCCGGCCAACGAAGGATTTGCTCTGGACGCGGTACCGGCGGGGCGAACGGCGGCAGACCCGCAACTGCTGGCGCCCTCGCCCACGGCTTTCAGCAGCCTCAGTGTGGACGACGTGGCCGCGCCCGCCGAGATCGATTTCAGCATGCCGTCAATTGCGACGCTGACCCTGTCGGACGGGAATGTCGTCACATTCACCGGCGCCGCGATCGGCGACAAGCGATGGATTCAGGTGGCGGCCAGCAAGGACGCGGCGCTCAGCGCCAAGACTGCGGGGCGCGCGTTCCAGATTGCCGCATACCGCTACGACGCCATCTTCAGGCCGTTGGAGCAATTGCTGGTGCCGAAGCCAACGGCGAACGCCTCGGCGAACGCCTCGGCAAAGCCCATGACCCCCGTCGCTGCACCGAAAAAGCTGGCGCCCGCGCGGACTCCGTGATGACCGGCAGCAGCGCCGGCTTCGGACGTCGCTTCGCCGCGCTGTTGTACGACGCCATCCTGTTGGCGGCACTCCTTATGATCTACACCGCTGCCGCACTTTTCTTTACACATGGCGCTGCGCTGGTGCGTGAGACGGTGGGGGCGTGGGTGTATCTGTACCGCGCGGGGCTGGTGATGCTGGTAGCGGCCTACTATCTGGTCCATTGGCTGCAAAGCGGACAGACACTGGGCATGCGTGCCTGGCGCCTTCGCGCGGTCAGCGACGCCGGCAAGCCGCTGACATTCCGGGCCGCCGCATTGCGCATCGGATTCGGGGCGCTCGCCTGGCCGCCGGCGGCACTCGGCGTGCTATGGCTGTATGTGGACCCGGAACATCTGGCCATCCATGACCGCCTGTCGAAAACGCGAGTCGTGCGTTTAGCGCGTTCTTGATATCGCCACCACGGTACAAAAGCCCACGACCGCGGTCGGCAGCCAACCCACCAGCACCGGATCCAAATTGAACAGCTGTCCGCCGTTCTCGACGGTGCGGGTGACCAGAAAGAACACCACCCCTAAAAGCACGCCGATCACGGTGCGCGTTCCGGCACCGGTGGTGCGCAGGGGCCCGAATACAAAGGGAAGCGCCAGCAGGGTCACGATCACCACGGCAAAGAGGCGCGCAATTCGCGACCAGTAGCCGATTTCGTACACTGCCGTCTCGAGGTTATTGCGCCGCAGATGCTCGATGTAGGCGGCGAGCCCGCGCAACGTCAACAATTGCGGATCCGTAGCCGCAAGACCCAAGAACTCTGGATTCACGGTCGAATGCAGGCTCGATTCGGCCACCGTGTCGCTTTCTACCCGGTCTTTGTCGAAACGCGAAGTCGCGACATCGTGCAGACTCCAACGGCCGGGATCTGCGACTGAAATTCTGGCCGCGCGCCGAATGGAGCGCAATCGCGTAGGCCCGTCCAATTCGAATACGGAAACGCCCCCAAAGGCACGGTCCACCTCGCCGGTTTGCACGCGTAGGATGAGGTTTCCGTCCTTGACCCAGGCACTGCTGGAACCGGCAAAGCTGACGTCCGCCAATTTGCTGGTGGTCTTCTCGCGCTTCGCAAATTGCGCCATGGGCGGCGCCGCATACTCACCGATACCATACATGATCACGGCGAGCGAGAGGCCGGCAAGTCCCACCGGCCAAGCGATGCGCCACACCGAGACGCCGGAGGCCCTCGTTACCACCAGTTCGCTGCCGGAGGCGAGATGGCCCAGACCCATCAATGCCCCGATCATCGCGCCAATCGGCAACAGTTCGAACGCCTGTTGCGGCGCATTGAGCAGCGTAAACAAAAACGCGTCCCCGGCGCTGTAGCTGCCGACGCCGATATCGCTTTGCTGGCTGATGAACACCACCAGCGCACCCAGCACCAGCAGCACCATCATGGCCATGAAGGTATACACAAGTACGGTGCGAAACAGATACCGATCCAGCGTGTTCATGCCCGCCTCTCATCGCGCGTGACCAGGTACAGCCCCAGCGCCAATGCCGCCGCATGCACCCACCACACACCGATCGTGGGCGACAAATCGCTCTTCTCTAGCCAAACCTTCGAGGCGGACAACAGGTTCGAATAAATGAAGTACACCACAATGGCGAAGCCCACCCTGGCATAGCGGCCCTGACGGGGACGCAGTTTGCTCAAGGGCACGGCAATCAGGGTGAGTACAAGCGCCATAATTGGTGTAGATGCCCTGAATTGCAATTGCGCGATGTCGGACGGGCTCTTCGAGCCCAGCAGCGCACGAGTGGGCTTGGTATCCGGATCTTCGGGGCCTCGCACATCCTCGGGTGCGGCAATCGGAATGCCATGTTCGCGAAATTCAATGACGCGAAAGTCATCCCGGCCGGGATATCCCTCGTAGCGGCGGCCGTTGAACAGCGTCACGAGGTGCATGCCTCCGGAGCTGGCTTTCGAATAGGTGGCGGTGTCGGCCAGCGCCAATTCGATGCGCCCCGCTGACTCGCGCTGCACGAAGACGTTGTGCAGCACGCCCTCCTGATCGACGCGCTCGGCATAAAATACCGCATCGCCGCCGCTAAATGCACGGAACCGGCCGGCATCAAGCTGGCCGAATTGCGCCTCTTTGAGGGCCGATTGGCGCAACAGCTGCGCTTGCCCATCCGCCCGCGGCACCTGGAAAAATGACAGCCAGCCCAAGCCTAAGGCGATGACCGCTGCGAAACAAAACAACGGCGCCAGCAAGCGCGCGGGATCAAAGCCGCAGGCCTGCAGCGCGGCCATTTCACTGTCGTGATACATGCGCCCCAGGGTCAGCACGACGGCCAGCAACAAGCCGACCGGCACGATGACCGGTAGGTACATGACGGCGCCGAGCGCGATCAAGTCGAATACCACGTGCCGGCCGTATTGGTTATCCGCGGCCTGGCCGAGCACACGCGACAATTGATTCGAGACCAGGATGGCAACCAAGACACCCGTCACCGCCAGCCAGGTCTGCACGACCTCGCGCAGTACATATCTTTGCACGGTCCATTTCATAGCGTCGAGCTTAGAGCCTTCCCAATAATCTAGTAAACTATTTGCATCAACCCGGTGCACACACGATAAAAACGGAGTTCAGGACATGGAATTCAAGGTTATTGTTGATCCCAAAGCGAGCGGCCAGGCGGCTTGCGCGGTGGTCGGCGTCTATGAGAATGCAGACCTTGGCGTCGCGGCCCGCCACATCAACAAGGTGCTGGACGGATTGATCGTAAAACTCCACGCCGACGGTGATTTTGCCGCGAAGCTCGGCGACTCTCTGATGCTGCCGCTGCCCGCCGGATCCGCGGCCGCCCGCTTGTTGCTGATCGGGCTGGGGACTCGTGCCGGATTCGGCCGAAAGCAGTACCGCAAGGCCCTGACGGCGAGCGCCGTGGCTTTGGCAAAGACCGGGGCGGCCGACGCGCTGGTGTATCTGGCTCTGGAACCTGTGGCCGAACTGGATACTCAATATCGTGCGCGCATCATCGCGGAGGTATTCAGCTCGCACGCCTACAAGATTCCGGACCTGAAGACCGCGCCGAAGCCCAAAACGCGGCCCCTGACTACCGTTCATGTCGCCACGGATGCGCGCGGCGCAAAATCGGCCGCCGCGGGGCTGCGCATCGGGGCTGCCGTCGGTAGCGGACTTAAATTGGCACGCGATCTGGCCAATTTGCCGCCCAACGTGTGCACCCCCACCTATCTGGGGACACGCGCCGTCGCGCTGGCCAAGGAATTCCCCAGCATCAAGACCAAGGTACTGGACGAGGCGGCAATCAAAGCACTGAAAATGGGCGCGTTCCTCGCCGTGACCCAAGGCTCCGCGCAACCGCCGCGTCTCATCGTCTGCGAATATCAGGGCACCCGCAAAAACGTGGCGCCCATTTGTTTGATCGGCAAGGGCATCACCTTCGATTCGGGCGGAATCTCACTGAAAGAACCGCCGGCCATGGACGAAATGAAGTTCGACATGAGCGGCGGAGCGACCGTCCTCGGCACTTTGCGCGCGATCGCCGAATTGAAGCTGCCGATCAACGTGGTCGTGATCGTCGCGGCGGCGGAAAACATGCCGAGCGGCACCGCCGTCAAACCCGCCGATATTGTCACGACCATGTCGGGCCAAACGGTCGAGATTCTCAACACGGACGCCGAGGGTCGATTGGTGCTGTGCGATGCCATCACCTACAGCCGCCGCTACAAGCCGGCGGCCGTGATCGACGTTGCCACCTTGACCGGAGCCTGTGTCATCGCTCTTGGCAACCACGTCAGCGGTTTGATGAGCAGTAGCGAGGCGCTCGCGCATGAATTGGAATCCGCCGGCCTGCGCGCCGACGATCGCGCGTGGCGATTGCCGATCGGCGAGGAATACGTGGATCAGCTGAAGAGCAACTTTGCGGACATCGCCAACGTCGGCGGACGCGAGGGCGGTGCATGCACGGCAGGTTCCTTTCTCTGGAAGTTCACCAAGGATCTTCAGTGGGCCCATCTTGACGTGGCTGGGACCGCGTGGCTTGGCGGCGCGCAAAAGGGCAGCACCGGCCGACCCGTACCCTTGCTGGTCGATTTCCTCGTCCACCGCGCCAAGGCATCATGACCGAACGCGTCGATTTCTATGTACTGAAGAGTGCCGCCGCCAAACAGCGCTGGGCGTTTGCCTGCCGCCTGACCGAAAAGGCCTACTTGCGTGATCTGCGGATCGTGATCCTCAGCGATAATCTCGAGGACGCTAAGCAGCTGGACGAGCTGCTGTGGACCTTCAACGAGCGCTCCTTCATACCGCATAAGATTTGCCTCGATGCAAATTCCCTCGACCCCGCGACGCCGGTTCATCTTGCCGTGGAATCCGCAGCGCTGCCGGCGGCGGATCTGCTGCTGAATCTGGCGCTTAATCTGCCCTCGCAGCCGCAGCAATATGCACGCATCGCGGAAATTATCGACGCGGACGCGGAGCGCCGACGCTTCGGCCGGGAGCGCTTCAAAGCCTACCGCGACATGAAGCTCACCTTGGAGACGCACCAGATCGACGAAAGCGCGGACGTTTGAATGGATAAGGCTTACTCCCCCGCCGATATCGAGTCGCGCTGGTATGCGCATTGGGAGGCCGCGGGATTCTTCGCCCCCAGCGGACACGGAGCGCCGTATTCCATCGTCATACCCCCGCCGAATGTCACCGGAACCTTGCACATGGGGCATGCGTTCCAAGACACCATCATGGACGCCCTGATCCGCTTTCATCGCATGCGCGGCTTCGACACGCTGTGGCAGCCGGGCACCGATCATGCGGGCATCGCGACTCAAATGGTCGTGGAGCGTCAATTGAATGCCGCGGGACAACACCGCGCGGATCTGGGCCGCGAGGCGTTCATCGAACGGGTCTGGCAATGGAAGGCAACGTCGGGCGGAATTATCGCCCAACAAATGCGCCGTTTAGGGGCTTCGGTCGACTGGCAGCGCGACAAATTCACCATGGACCCGGAGCTCTCCCGCACGGTCACCGAGGTGTTCGTGCGCCTCTATGAGGAAGGCCTGATCTATCGCGGCAAGCGCTTGGTGAATTGGGATCCGGTGTTACAAACCGCACTCTCCGATTTGGAGGTCGTGGCGCAGGAGGAATCGGGGAGCCTGTGGCACTTGCGCTATCCCCTGTGCGACGGCGGCCACTTGGTTGTCGCGACGACGCGCCCCGAGACGCTGCTCGGCGATGCCGCCGTAGCCGTACATCCGGACGATGCACGCTATCGGCACCTGATCGGCCGCAAGGTACGCCTGCCGCTGACGGACCGGGAGTTGCCGATCATCGGCGATAGCTACGTCGATCCGACGTTCGGCAGCGGTTGTGTAAAGATTACCCCGGCGCATGATTTCAATGACTATGAAGTGGGGCAGCGCCACGGTTTGCCGCTGATCAACATCATGACGCTGGGCGCCGCGCTCAATGACACGGTGCCGAGCGCGTACCGTGGACTCGACCGCAGTGTCGCGCGGCAAAAAATTCTCGCCGATTTGGCGGCGCTCGACCTCATCGAACGCGTCGAGCCGCACCAACTCACGGTGCCGCGCGGCGATCGCAGCAACGCGGTTCTAGAACCGCTGCTGACGGATCAATGGTTCGTCGACATCAAACCCCTCGCGGCACCCGCCATTCGCGCCGTTCAGGACGGGCGGGTGCGCTTCGTGCCGGAGACGTGGACCGGCGTCTATTACGAGTGGATGCACAAAATCAAGGACTGGTGCATCAGCCGGCAACTGTGGTGGGGCCATCGCATTCCGGCGTGGTATGACGAGGCGGGTCGGTGGTACGTCGGGCGCAGCGAGGCGCAGGCACGCGCGGCGCACGGCATCGACCCTGCGACGCCGCTGCGACAAGACAGCGATGTATTGGACACCTGGTTCTCCTCCGCACTCTGGCCGTTCTCCACTCAAGGCTGGCCCGAGAAGACTGCGGCCCTGCAAACCTACTACCCCACGGCGGTGCTGGTGACCGGATTCGACATCATTTTCTTCTGGGTCGCACGCATGATCATGATGGGACTGAAATTCACCGGCGATGTGCCCTTTCGCGATGTCTACATGCATGGATTGATCCGCGATCAGGACGGCCAGAAGATGTCCAAATCGAAGGGCAATGTGATCGACCCGCTGGACATCGTCGACGGCATCTCGCTCGATGCACTGCTCGCGAAGCGCACCACCGGCCTCATGCAGCCGCAGATGAAGCCGGGCATCGAGAGGGCGACGCGCAAACAATTTCCACAGGGCATCGCCGCCTTCGGCACCGACGCATTGCGACTCAGCTTTGCACGGCTCGCGACGCAGAGCCGAGATCTGCGCTTCGACATGACCCGAGTCGAAGAGTACCGCAATTTCTGCAACAAACTATGGAACGCCTCGCGCTACGTGCTGATGAACGTCGAGAATCAGGATCTGCGCATCGAGGGCGCGCAATTCAGCCTGGCGGACCGATGGATTCAAGCGCGGCTCGCCGCCATGCTTTCGCGAGTAGAGGCCGGCTTCGCCGAATACCGCCTCGACAATGTCGCCAATGCACTGTACGAATTTACCTGGCACGAATTCTGCGATTGGTACGTGGAACTGTCCAAAGCCGTACTGCAGGCCGAAGCCTCCACCGCTGCCGAGAAGCGCGGCCACCGAATCATCTTGATCGGCACCCTGGAAACCCTGCTGCGCGCCCTGCATCCCCTCGCGCCGTTCATCAGCGAGGAAATTTGGCAGCGGGTGCACGAGCTTGCCGGCGCGCCGGGCGAGACCATCATGTGCGCGAGCTTTCCCGCCGCGGCGGATATCCCTGTCGATGCCGAGGCCGAATCGCAAATGCGCTGGGTCATGGACTTCGTTTTGGGCGTGCGACAAATACGCGGCGAAATGGATATTGCGCCGAGCCGCAAACTCGATGTGCTGCTGCAGAACGCGAGCCCTCGGGACCGCGAGTATTTGGGCCTCAATCTGCACTACTTGAAGCGCCTGGCGGGCATTGAATCGGCACAACTGCTCGCCCCGACTCAAGCCGCGCCCATAGCGGCGGTTGCGTTGCTCGGCAAATTGGAAATCCTGGTGCCCATGGCGGGGCTCATTGATCCCGGGGCAGAGCTTGAGCGGCTGGCGAAGCGGTTGCGCAAGGCCCAAACGGATCTCGGTAAACTCGAGGCCAAGCTGGGAAACGCCCAGTTCGCCAGGAACGCGCCCGCCGATATCGTGGCCAAGGATCAACAGCGGATTGACGAGTTGCGCACGGAAATCGCTCAATTGTCGGCCCAAACTGCGCGGGTGACCAAGCTCAAAGACCAATGAACGCGCTGCACTCGCAGATCGAGGCGGTACTCGCCCAATTGAATCGGGTCATCCTGGGCAAGGACGCGCAAATTCGTTTGTGCCTCGCCTGCCTGTTGGCCCGCGGTCATCTGCTCATTGAAGATATTCCCGGGGTCGGCAAAACCACGCTGGCGCACGCGATTGCGAAGAGTCTGGGGCTGAGCTTTCAGCGCGTGCAATTTACCAGCGACCTGCTGCCGGCCGATGTGCTCGGGGTGTCGATCTTTGATCGGGAAACCGGCCAGTTCAGATTTCAGCGCGGACCGATCTTCGCCCAATTGGTGCTTGCCGACGAGATCAATCGAGCCTCGCCGAAGGCGCAGAGCGCGCTGCTGGAGGCGATGGAGGAGCATCAAGTGACCCTGGACGGCCAATCCATGGCCTTGCCGGAGCCGTTCTTCGTCATCGCCACGCAAAATCCGCAGGATCAGGTCGGAACCTTTCCGCTGCCCGAATCACAGTTGGACCGATTTCTCATGCGCGTGCATCTGGGCTATCCCGCCGCCGCGGCGGAGCGTGAGCTTTTGAACGGTGTGGATCGGCGCGAGCTGGTGAACACGTTGACTACGGTTCTCTCACCTGAGCATTTGCGCCAGCTGCAAAAAAGCGTTCTCGATGTGCACGTCGCCCCTGCGTTGCTCGACTATGTGCAGGCGCTCGTGGCGCATACGCGCCGCTCGCCCGGCATCAACGCCGGGCTGTCGCCTCGCGCCGCCATCGGACTGCTGCGCGCCGCGCGTGCGTGGGCCTTGATTTGCGGCCGCACCGCCGTGATCCCGGAGCATGTGCAGGCGATATTCGCCGCCGTGGTGGAGCATCGTGTTCGCCAGCGAAGCAGCGACACCGTCGCGGTCGCGCGACTGCTCGAGGCCGTCCCCGTTCCGTAACGAAAGGATTCAAGGTCCTTGAGCACATTGCGGCAGATTGCCATTGCCCAATTGCGGGCCCGCTCCGCGCGTCGCCACGGGCGAGATTCCTTGCCGGCGAGCATCAATCGGCGCCGCATCTATATACTTCCGACGCGCTTCGGAATCATGCTGGCCGTGATTCTTGCGGCAATGCTGATCGCGGGCCTCAATTACGGCAGCAACTTGGGGCTGGCATTTACGTTTCTCATGATCAGCATGGCGTTGGTCACCATGCATCACTGCAATCGCAACTTGCTGCGCTTATCGGTGGATGTGACGCCGGAAGTCGACGCCTTCGCCGGGCGCGAAGCGGCATTCGAATTCGTCCTGCGCAACGATTCGAGCATGCATCGGCGCGACATCGAGGTGCGCTGTTTGGCCGCCGCCGGCATGGGCAGCGTGGCGCCGCTTGAAAGCGCGTCGGTTGCCGTTCTAGTGCCGATGAGCGCGCGCGGCGTGACCCGTGTTCATCAATTCGAACTGCGCACCCGCTATCCGTTCGGTTGGTTTTACTCCTGGACCTATGTGCAGGCCTCGCTCACGATCTACGTGGCGCCCTCACCGCAGGGCTCGCGGATGCTGTCCTCGGCCGGCGAGCAGGGCGACGCCTCGCATTCCGAGACGCGCGGCGAGGAGGATTTCTCCGGCCTGCGCGCCTACCAGCCGGGAGTACCTCTCAAGCACATGGCCTGGAAGGTGCTGGCGCGTGGCGGCGAGGCTGCGGTGCGCAGCTATTCGAGTCTGGCGGCGCAACCCGAATGGCTGGATTGGTCTTTGCTGGTCGGGCTGGACGTCGAGGCGCGTCTGTCGCAGCTGTGCCTGTGGGTGCTGGAAAGCGATGCGGCACAACGAGCCTATGGCCTGCGAATCCCCGGCACCGAAATCCTGCCCTCGCGGGGTGCGGCACATCGCTTCGCCTGCCTCAGAGCCCTGGCCGCCTATGGCGGCAGCGAGACTTAGGTGCTTACCGAGCGCGTGACCTACGAACACCTGCTCGGCATCTCGGCCTGCCTGGCATTGGCCTTGGTCGCACACCTCGCATCGCTGCCGCTGTGGGTGCCGGTCGTCGTGATTGTTTGCGGCCTGATTCGCTTGGGACTCGCGCGCAGCGGCCGCACAGCGCCGCCTCGCTGGCTGGTATTGACCCTGGCCGCCCTCGCCATCGCGCTGCTGTTGATGCGCTTTCACACCTTCAACGGCTTGGCAGCGGGCACCGCGCTGCTCGCCCTGATGGCGGGCCTGAAACTTCTGGAGACCACGAACAAGCGCGATATCTACATCATCACCCTGATCTGCTACTTCGTGAGTTTATCCGCGCTCTTGGAGGGCAGGTCCTTCTGGCTGCTGGTTTATCTCATCGGCGTCTGTTGGTTGACCACGGCGACGCTTTTACGCCTGACCAGCAGCGTACCTCCCCCGGATTGGCGCCTGTGCATGCGCTATGGCGGACGGGTGTTGAGCCAGGCGCTGCCGCTCGCGCTGGTTTTTTGGCTGCTGTTTCCGCGCTTTGCGGCGCCCCTGTGGCGGATTCCGAATGACTCGCGCGCAGCGGAATCCGGATTAAGCGACACCATGAGCCCGGGGGATATCACACAGCTGGCACTCTCGGATGAGGTCGCATTCCGTGTCCGCTTCAAATCAGCGGCGCCCCCGCCCCAGGATCGCTATTGGCGCGGCCCGGTGCTGCATGAGTTCGACGGGCGTACCTGGCGACGCTCGATGTCCGTCGCCTCGAGCACACAGCCCCCGCAGCCGCTCGGGCCGGCGTACCAATACACCGTCATGATGGAGCCGCATCAACATCCATGGATCTTCACGCTGGATTGGCCCGCTCAATGGGACCTCCAGGGTGCTGGTCTGACCGGCGATTACACGCTGGTGCAATCCCAACCCTTGTCGCGCGCCATCGATGTCGCCGCCACCTCGTATGTTCGTGTGCAATATCCTGACGCGTTGAGCGCCGCGGCGCGTCGGCGCGACACGAGAACCGCCTCGCAGCACAATCCGCGCACCCAGCAACTGGCGCAGTCGCTGCGCGCGGCGCACCCCGACGAGATGGATTACGTGCGCGCCGTGCTCGCGATGTTCACGCAGCAGGCGTTCTACTATACGTTGAGCCCGCCGCGGCTTGCCGATGATTCTGTGGACGGCTTTCTGTTCGACACCAAACGCGGCTTTTGCGAGCACTACGCCTCGGCGTTTGCGGTCTTGATGCGGGCGGCGGGTATACCGGCGCGCGTAGTGACCGGATACCAGGGCGGAACGCAGAATCCCTATGCCGATTATTGGATTCTGCGGCAAAGCGATGCGCACGCCTGGGACGAGGTGTGGATCGATGGCCGCGGATGGGTGCGCATCGATCCCACCTCGGCCATTGCACCCGCGCGAGTCGAGCGCGGGTTGACCGACGCATTGAGCGCCGATGAGTTCTCGGCCAGCCGCTGGCAAAACAACACCCGCTGGTTCGCAGGGGCCCGCTTGCGTCTGGATGCGCTGCGGCGAGATCTGGCGCGAGCGCATCCTGGATTTCGATCAGGACTCGCAGCGCAATTTGCTGCAGTTGCTGAATATTCCGGAGCCGGACGGGCAGAAGCTTGTGATGGTTTTGGCGGGCGCCATGGCACTGGTGATGATTTGGCTCACCTGGCAGGTGCGGCGCGAGCTGAACACGCGCGACCAAGATGCCCTGGGGCGTGCCTATGCAAAGCTGTGCCGCCGGCTCGGCGCGGCCGGGATGCCGCGTCTGGCGCATGAAGGGGCCGAAGCCTACGCCGCCAGAGTGGCGCTGCAACGGCCCGACCTGGCGAGCACGGTGACCGGCCTATGCCGGCAATATTCCTTCCTGCGCTACGCGCTGCCCTCTGCCGGCGTCACGCAGCGACAATTCGAGGCGGCGGTGCGCGCCTTTAGGCCGCGATCTTCGGGTCACTAACCGCGCAGCGCTCAGGCGGCAAGATTTTCGCGGGTCTTGAGGAATGTGATCTCCGGCCAGCGCTCCTCGGTCAGCCCCAGATTCACGCGAGTGGGGGCCAGATACACCAATTCTCCGGCATGATCGATGGCAAGATTGTCGTAGGCCTTGGCCCTGAACTCGGCCAACCTTTTCTCGTCCTTCAAGCTCACCCAGCGCGCCACGGCGACATTGATCGGCTCGAACACGCATTGCACGCTGTACTCGTCTTGCAAGCG
Source organism: uncultured Gammaproteobacteria bacterium (assembly GCA_963756845.1). Classification (GTDB taxonomy): domain Bacteria; phylum Pseudomonadota; class Gammaproteobacteria; order Steroidobacterales; family Steroidobacteraceae; genus Bog-1198. The sequence goes on from CAVWPD010000005.1 coordinate 189,791, forward strand.
GAATGCGACTACTTCGAATTGCAGCTGACCGATCGCGCCGAGGATCAAGTCATTGTTGCGCAGCGGTTTGAACAACTGTGTGGCGCCTTCCTCGCACAGCTGCGACAGCCCTTTCTGCAGCGCCTTCATGCGCAAAGGATCCTTGAGTACGGCACGGCGAAAGAGTTCTGGTGCGAAGTTCGGCACACCGGTAAAGGTCAGATTTTCGCCCTCGCTGAAAGTGTCGCCGATATTGATCGTGCCGTGATTATGCAGACCGATGATGTCCCCGGCGTAGGCTTCCTCAGCCTGACTGCGATCCGCCGCCAGAAACGTCAGCGCATCGGCAATTCGCACATCCTTGTCGAGCCGCACATGGTGCAGGCGCATGCCGCGCGCATAGCGCCCGGAACAAAGACGCATGAAAGCAATTCGATCGCGGTGCCCGGGATCCATGTTGGCCTGAATCTTGAAGACGAATCCGGTGAGCTTGGGCTCTTGCGCATCGACCGGGCGCTGCAGCGTGGGACGCGGCAGCGGCGGCGGCGAGTACGCAACGAAGGTCGAGAGCAGTTCGCGCACGCCGAAGTTATTGACCGCCGAGCCGAAAAAGACGGGCGTTTGTTTCGCCGCCAGGTAGCGCTGCAAGTCGAATTGCGGACTGGCGCCCCGCACCAGCTCGACTTCTTCCAGAAACTCATCGTACCGGCTGTCCAGAAATTCCCGCGCCGCATCGCTGCCGAGGCCGACGATCGTTTCGTGGGTTCCCACCCGGCCCTTCTCCACCGGCACGTACACATAGATCGTGTCCTCGATCAAGTGATAGACGCCGAGCAGGTCGCGCCCCATGCCGATCGGCCAGGTGATGGGCGCGCATTGAATCTTCAACACACTCTCGATTTCGTCCAACAATTCGATCGGTGCGCGCCCATCGCGATCCAGCTTGTTGACGAAAGTCATGATGGGCGTATCGCGCAGACGGCACACATCCATGAGCTTGATGGTGCGCTCCTCGACGCCTTTGGCGCAGTCGATGACCATCAAGGCCGAATCCACGGCCGTCAGCGTCCGATACGTATCCTCGGAGAAGTCTTCGTGGCCCGGGGTGTCCAGCAAATTGACGATGCAGCCATCAAAGGGAAACTGCATGACCGAGGAGGTCACGGAGATGCCGCGCTGCTGCTCCAAGCGCATCCAGTCCGAGGTTGCATGCCGAGTCGCCTTGCGGCCCTTGACGGTGCCGGCCATCTGAATGGCGCCGCCGAACAGCAGCAATTTTTCCGTCAGGGTGGTCTTGCCGGCGTCCGGGTGGGAGATGATGGCAAAAGTTCTTCTTCGGCTGATTTCCTCGGCTAATGAGCCATTCTGCATGATCGAGAAATCCTCTACGGCAAGAGACGACGGCGGCCGGGCATTGTAGAGGAAAAATCTATATGTTTAATTAGATTAATTTAAAGATATTATCTATTGATTTAATTATGTTTTCTATCTTCGCGAAGACTGCTTTTGCAGCGCCCAGCCACGGCCCTCAGCGCGCGTCGGACAGCAGAACGCGTCGCAGGACCGCCGCATCTTCGCGGCCCACACTGGCTTGATAGTAGCCGCGCCGAATGCCGACTTGCTCGAATCCCATGGAATGGTACAAGCGAGACGCGGCGATGTTCGAGGGGCGCACCTCGAGAAATGCCTCGCGCATGCCGACCGTGCGCGCGCGCTCCAGCAAGTAGGACAGAATTTTCCGCGCCAGGCCCCGCGATCGATATTCGTCGCGGATGCAGATATTCAAAATGTGCGCCTCGCCGGCTCCGACGGACATGATGCCGTAGCCGCCCATGTCGCCGTCGACATCCACGACGCGACACACGTAGCCGACCCGCAGACAGTCGCGGAAGATTCCTTCGCTCCAGGGAAACTGGTACGCGGATTTTTCGATGGCGGCAACCACGGGTATGTCGAGTTCGTTCATGGACCGAATCTCGACCCGCGCAAATTCCGCCTCGCGCTTCACGCTAGACACGCGAGCACACCTCGCGCGCGAATTTCAAATCCTCCCAACTCTTGCGTTTATCCGCCGGCGTGCGCAGCAAGTACGCCGGGTGATAGGTGACGATCAAGGGCACCTGAGCCGAGCCAAATTGATGCACCTGCTGGCGCAAGCTTCCCAAAGTCTTGTCGGTGCCCAGCAAATTTTGCGCAGCGATTCGCCCCACGGCCAGCATGATCTTCGGCCGCAACAGCGCGATCTGTTGCTCCAAATAAGGCAGACACTCGGCCGCTTCGCCGGCGCCAGGATCACGATTGCCGGGCGGGCGGCATTTCAAGACATTGGCGATGAAGACCTGCTCGCGCGCCAATCCCACCGCACGCAGCATGGAATTCAGCAGCTGCCCGGCGCGGCCCACAAAGGGCTCGCCCTGCCGGTCTTCCTCAGCCCCCGGCGCCTCGCCGACGATAAGCCAATCCGCCTTAAGGTTGCCGACGCCGAACACTGTTTGCGTGCGGGTCGCGCTCAGCGAACAGCGGGTGCACGCCGCCACGCGTGCACGCAGTCCCGGCCAGTCGAAGCCAGCCTCGCGTCCACCCGGCGCGGTATTTGGCGCGCAGCGCTCGCTTGCGGGAGTGTCGATGACGGCCGGTTCGATGGCGATGCCGAGCGGCAGTGCTGCCTTACCTCGCAGCGCCCAGGTGTTTAGGCCTAAGGCGGCAAGATACTCGCGGCGCAATGGGCTATTCATGGCTGAACGCCGGGGCGATTTCGCCGCCGCAGTTTGCGATACACCCACAACGAGGGCGCCGATGCGGCGTACAACCCAAACACGACCAGCAGGCTGGTGGGCAGGTGCAGAAATATGAAGATGAATGCCAAGGGCACCAGAATGATGTAGGTGAATCGCACCTTGGCGCCGGGGTTCACCTGCTTGAAGCTGTTGAAGGCGAAGCGGCTGATCATGAGTGCGCCGGCGGACGCGGTGACCAGGAAAGCCAAAACAAGCCCCGGCAAACCCACGTCGGTCTGATCGCTGGCGAGCCAGATCAACGCCGCGACAATTCCAGCGGCGGCCGGACTCGGCAGCCCTTCAAAATAGTTCTTATCCTGTGTGGCGGATCGCGAATTAAAGCGCGCCAGGCGCAGCGCCGCGGCCGCTCCATAAAAGAAACACACCAGCCAACCGACCCTGCGCCACAGGGGCCCATATTCGGCGATGCGCGCCACACCCCACTGGTACGTCACGATGGCCGGCGCAACCCCGAATGAGACCATATCGGACAGGCTGTCGTACTCCTTGCCAAACGCACTTGCCGTGTTTGTCCAGCGCGCCACGCGCCCGTCCAACATATCGAAAAACATCGCGACAAACACCGCGATGCCAGCATATTCGAACCGCAAATTGATGGCGGCCACGATGGCATAAAAGCCGGCGAACATGGCTCCCGTGGTGAGCAGGTTCGGCAGCCAGTAAACACCGCGCGGCCGCGTTTGCGAGTCTTCGTCGTCACTCATTGGCGCCATAATACCAGGGGGGCTGATGTAAGATATGCGGCCATGCGCTTATCCCAATACCCCATTTTGACGCTCAAAGAGGTGCCCGCCGACGCGGAGGTCATCAGCCATCAACTCATGCTTCGCACCGGCATGATTCGACGCCTGGCGGCGGGACTGTACGTTTGGCTGCCGATGGGGCTGCGCACGCTGCGCAAGGTGGAGCAAATCGTGCGCGAGGAGATGAACCGCGCCGGCGCGCTGGAGCTGTGCATGCCGACGATCCAGCCGGCGGAGTTATGGAAGGAGTCGGGCCGCTGGGCCAAGTACGGTCCTGAATTGCTGCGCTTCAAGGACCGCCACGATCGAGAATTCGCCTACGGTCCTACACACGAGGAAGTCATTACCGACATCGCACGGCGCGAACTGCGCAGCTACAAACAGCTGCCGGTCAATTTCTATCAGATTCAGTTCAAATTCCGCGATGAAATTCGCCCGCGCTTCGGCGTGATGCGTGCCCGCGAATTTCTCATGAAGGATGCGTATTCCTTTCACATCGACGAGCCCAGCCTGGCTGAAGGCTACCGGCTGATGTTCGAGGCTTACTCGCGTATTTTCACCAGAATGGGTTTGAAATTTCGCGCCGTGCAGGCCGACGGCGGCAGCATCGGCGGCAGCACCTCGCAGGAATTTCACGTGCTGGCCGAATCCGGCGAGGATGCGATTGCGTTTTCCGATGCCGACGATTACGCAGCCAATTTGGAAATGGCAGCCACTCTGGCGCCAAGCACGCCGCGCGGCCCGGCCCGCGAGCCGCTGACCAAAATCCCCACGCCCAACACGCGCTCCATCGCAGAGTTGAGCGCACAGCTGGGCGTGAGCTCCGCGCAATGCGTCAAGACCTTGCTGGTGGACGGGGCGGCCGGGGACGTCGTCGCGCTGGTGCTGCGCGGCGACCATGAATTAAATGCCGTGAAGTCGCAAAAGCTGCCGGGGGTCGCGAGCCCGCTGCGCATGGCGAGCGCCGAACGTATGCGGGCGGCCACCGGCACCGAACCGGGTTCCATTGGCCCCATTGGCTTCAGGGGCACGGTCTATGTCGATCATGCAGCAGCACACGTGGCGGATTTTATCTGCGGCGCCAATGAGAAGGACACGCACTATCGCGGTGCGAATTGGGGCCGTGATTTGCCGGACCCTATCTCGGTGGACATTCGCAACGCGCAGGCCGGCGATCCCAGTCCCAGCGGGCGCGGCACCCTCAAGCTTGCCCGCGGCATCGAGGTGGGACATATCTTTCAGCTCGGTCAGCTGTACAGCGCGGCGATGAATGCCAGCGTGCTCGATGAACAGGGCAAGGCGCAGACCATGTTCATGGGCTGTTACGGCATTGGCGTGACGCGCGTGGTCGCCGCGGCCATCGAACAGAATCATGATGCCAACGGCATTCTGTGGCCCGAAGCCATTGCACCCTTTCAGGTGGTATTGGTGCCGATCAACTACCAGAAATCAGCGCGCGTTCAGGAAACCGCGGATTCGCTGTATCAACAGTTCAACGCCGCGGGCATCGATGTATTGCTCGATGATCGCGATGCCCGTCCCGGCGTTAAGTTCGCGGATTCCGAACTCCTGGGAATACCGCACCGAATCGTAATCGGCGAGCGCGGCTTGAGCGCGGGAAATCTCGAATACCGGCATCGGCGCGAGACCGAATCGACGGAAATTCCCGCGGCCGACCCTGTAGGCTATATTCAGCATAAGTTAAATAGCTGAGGTCCCATGCGGCGGTGGATCCGCGCGAAGTTTAGCGGCGCTCTCGTGGCGTCCGCGATCATGGCGGTGTTTGCCCTACCGGGGAGCGCCCGTGCCGATCAGCAGCGCGATCCGGAACTCAAGGCGCTTTTGCAGAAAATCATCGCCAGCACCGATTGCTTCACCGATAAATATGAATCCGAGGTCTGGTACAAGTCCATGGAACCCCGGCTGTCCCAGTTCGTGCCCACACACGAGGCTCGCGTCGAGATCCTGGATCATGTGTACTGCGAGGCGAAGCGCGATCCCACGCTACAAATCCCGCCTGACCTGGTATTGGCCTTGATGGAGGTGGAGAGCCGCTTTGATCGCTGGGCAGTTTCACCCGCGGGCGCGGTCGGCCTGATGCAGGTCATGCCGTTCTGGCCGCGCGAATTGGGCGTGCAAAATCAGCTGGTAAAAGTGGCACCCAACATCCGCATGGGCTGCGAGATTCTGCGCTACTACCTGCGCGCCGAGCATCGTGATTGGACGCGCGCCCTGGCCCGCTACAACGGCAGTGTGGGGCGCAACACCTACCCTGCTTTGGTAATGCAGCGCTGGCAGCACGCGTGGCGCTTCTAACGCACCTCAAATCCTGCCGGGATCTGCAGATCAGCCTCCTCAGGCAGTTCCGCCTCGCGCACACTGTCGACGCGAGCCAACTGCGGGCCGCGATGCAGCCACTGGCGCAGGGCTTCAATCGAGGACGGGTCGCCCTGGACAAGCACCTCGACGGACCCGTCGGGCAAATTACGCACCACTCCCCGCACGCCCAGGCGCAGCGCTTCGGTCCGGGTGCTGTGGCGAAAATAAACCCCCTGCACCTTCCCGGACACCAGGTAGCGGCGCGCGAGATTAGTGAGGGGCGGGTGCAGGCGTGTCTGCATGCTGGGCGTCGGCGAGTGCGGCCGCGGCATGGTGCTTGGCCTGCAGCGCGGCCAAACGCGCCCGAACGTACTCTTGGGCCTGTAAATGCTGTTCCGCGCGCGCAATCGCCGCCTGCGCCGCGGCATATTCCGGCGAGGTACTGCTGGTGGCGCCCGCAGTCCCCGCGGCCGCAATGGCCTGACGCGCATCGCTCATCTCTTGCACGGGTGGTCCGCTGCTACAACCGAGCAGCCAAGCAACGCCGACCAAGACAGCAATGAACCGCAGCATAGGGTGCACGGACACTAACAATAGCGGCCAAAGCCGTCAAACGAGCCCCCGTTATAGAATCCCCGCAGGGCCGCAGCGAATCCGTTGCGCCGGCGCAGCAAGCGCGCACAATCCCGCGTGATTCCACGGAAGACTACCGATGAATGAAATACTGGTTCTGTATTATTCGCGCCAAGGCAGCACTGCTGCGCTGGCCAGGCAAGTGTGTCGGGGCGTTGAAGCAATTCCCGGCATGCAGGCAAGATTGCGCACCGTTGCCGCTGTCGCGGCCACCACGCAGAGGCTCGACCCACCCGTGCCGGACGAGGGGCCGCCCTACGCCACGCAGGAGGACCTGGTGCAATGCGCCGGCTTGATTCTGGGCAGCCCGACGCGTTTCGGCAATATGGCGGCGCCCGTCAAATTCTTCTTGGATGGGACCAGCGCCCTGTGGATTTCGGGAGCCCTCGCGGGGAAACCCGCCGGCGTATTTACCTCGACTCAAACCTTGCACGGCGGCCAGGAAGCGACCTTGCTGTCGATGATGCTGCCGCTGCTTCATCACGGCATGTACTTAGTCGGCCTGCCCTACACCGAGCGCGGCCTGACGGATACGCGCAGCGGCGGCACGCCCTATGGCGCAAGTCACGTCGCCGCCACCAGCGGTCATGGCGAGCTGTCGGATGATGAGAGCGCATTGGCGCGTGCGCTCGGTAAACGCGTAGCGGGACTCGCCCATCGCCTTGCCATGCATCCATGACCGCGCAGTCGGCGGCGCGGTCCCTGACCATTTGGCTATGGCTGGCAATTGCGTTGAGTCTGCTGGCGTGGACCCTCGCCGGCTATCCCTGGCAGATCTGCGCGCTGGCCGTGCTGCCCTTGCTGGCGCCGTTGAACGGCTTGCTGCGCGGCCGCCGCTATACTTATAGCTGGGCGACGCTGTTCGCGATTCCCTATCTCGTGTTTGCGCTCACCGAGCTGCTGGCGAACCCGCAAGCACGCTGGGTCGCCTCGCTCAGTCTACTGCTGGTCTTTGCCTGGTTCTGCACTATGATTTTTTTCTTGCGTGCTTCTCGAGGGCGTCTCGAATGAACGGTATGGTCAGCCGGCGCTGAGCAACCAACGAGGCCTCGTCAAGTTCATCGAGGATCTCGAACAGCGTCGGCAAATCGCGGGGCATGCGCTTCAGCAGATATTCAGAGGTCTCATCGGGCCATTGCAGGCCGCGCTGCGCCGCGCGCAGACGCAGCGCCTCAACACGTCCCGAGTCGTCGAGTTCCCGCAGCTGATAGACGACGCAGGCCGCGGCTCGAGAGCGCCAGTCCTGCAAGGACCACGCTGCTTGGCGAGGGGGCAGCGCTGCGGCGAATATGATGCGTGTTCCCAGATCGGCGGCTTCGTTGAAGAGTCGGAATAAGGCCCTCTCCCAGTCCTGATCCCCCGCCACGGCATCGACATCGTCGAGGCATAACACGCGACTGCGCTCGAAACCGGCCAGCGCTTCTGGCGGCAGTCCGAGCGAGCGGGCCAGGGGAAAGTAGACGGCGGCTCCGGCGGCGCTCGCGCAAACCGCCTGCAGCAAGTGAGTCTTGCCGGACCCATGCGCGCCCCACAACCACATCGGAGCGATACCCGGCGCGCGCAGCGCCGCGAGGACTTCCGTGTTCGAACCCGGCGCAAAACTCTCGAACACGGCCTCCGCGCGCAGCTTCACCCCCAGGGCGAGCTGTTTCATGCCGCCGCCGCCCGCCGCCCATACACCCAGACGTAGTCGATGCCGCTCACGATGACGGTTGCAAACACCAGTGCGCCGAGCCATAGCGTCACCCAGGGCGCAGGCACGGATAACTCTGCTTGGCCGATCACTGCCAAAACAAATGCGGCCTGACACAGGGTGTTGAACTTACTGATGAGCGAGGGATGCGCGGACAAGGAGCCGATGAAGAATCGATAAGCCGCGGCCCCGATCACGATGATCAAGTCGCGCGCCACGGCCGCCGCCATGAGCCACAGCGGCACGAGTTTCAGAAAGCTCAAGCACACGAACGCCGTGGCAAGCAGCAGCTTGTCGGCAATCGGATCCAACACGCCGCCCAGTTCGCTCTGCCAGCCGTAGCGCTTGGCGAGAAATCCATCAGCGGCGTCCGACGCGGCGGCAAGCGCGAATAGCAACAGGGCAGTCACGAACTGCAGGCGCACCAGCGCCATCGCGATCGGCACGACCAAAAGGATTCTGATCGCGCTGATCAGGTTCGGGATATGTCGCGCGGACCACAGCACGCCACTAATGATGCAGCTGGAAGCGCTGAATCCCATTCTCGGCGGCGGCAACCGGCTGCAAACGTCCGCTCAATGACAGCGCATGCTGCAGCGAATCGGCGCCGCCGCGCGTGGCCAGACGGATTCTGATCGTATCGCCGGAAAAAGACTCCATGCTGACATGCGAGATGAAGGTCAGCGATTCCAGATAGTTCTGCAGGCTCGCATAGTCCTTAAGGTCCGCCACGCCGCTGACTTCGATATCGACGGGCGCGAGATTGCCGCTGGCGGCGAACAATCCGGCGTATAGATCGGCGGCACGATTCACGCCCTCCAGAGTGCCGGAGTACTCACTGCTGCGATCCTGAAACAAATGTACCCAGCGAACATTGGCGTTTGCGCTCGCCCCGTTGGCGTGTCCAATCAGCAGCCCTTCCCCGCCCACGTGCCGCCCGATCTCCACAAGAGCGCTCGGAGAGCCGCTATTGACGGCAGCGAAATCCAGGTGGTTTTTTTGCAGATCGGCCGCACTTGGCCACAGCAGCGGCAGGCCGCGCCCCGCCGCGGCCTGATCAATGGCCGCTTTCAGCTCCGAACTGTCATCCGCGCTGATGATGCTGCCGGACTGCGGCCCGGTTTGCACCGCCAATAAGACCAAGGTCACCGGACGCTCATGACCCCATAGCGGCTGTCCGTTCTGGGTCAGCCAGCGCTCGATGGCCGGCCCATCGAAGGACACCCATAGCTGGTTGTCCGGGGCGCTGCGGCACTGCTGCAGGTAGCGGCGCGCATTGCTGACCAGCGGCGCCAGCGCCGGATCCTCGTCCGCGGAACGGCGCCCGGTGACGCGCACCAGTACGGTTTTCATCGCGGCTTGGAAGGGCGCGTTATCCGTCCCCTCGCAGCGGCCGGCAATCCCGGTGGTCGCCTGGTAGAGCTCGCTGCGTGTCACGGCCGCGGCCGGCTCGCTCACCCACAGCCCGGCGAGGCACAAGCACAGAAATGCCGCGGCACGCAAGCATCGATGCGAAACATTGCTGAAGGACTGTGGCATGGTATTTATCGTAAAATACCACAGCTGACCGATCCGCCGCGTTGGCTTAAGGACCACGAAATGACAGAGCGAGCGCCCGTAACCTATCGCGACGCCGGCGTCGACATTGACGCCGGGGATGAGCTGGTCGAGCGCATCAAACCCCGTGTCAGGCGTTCCATGCGCCCCGAAGTACTGGGCGGGATCGGCGGGTTTGGCGCCTTGGTTGAGGTGCCCCTGGACCGGTACCGCAAGCCGGTGCTGGTGTCGGGAACCGATGGAGTGGGTACCAAGCTTCGCCTGGCAATTGACACGCGACGTCACGATGGCGTCGGCGTCGATTTAGTCGCCATGTGCGTCAACGATGTAATCGTCCAAGGCGCCGAACCGCTATTTTTCTTGGACTACTACGCCAGCGGCAAACTCGATGTGAACGTGGCGGAGCGCGTCATTGCCGGCATCGTCGAAGGCTGCGTGCAGGCGGGCTGCGCCTTGGTGGGCGGGGAGACCGCCGAAATGCCCGGCATGTATCACGGCGCGGACTACGATCTGGCGGGCTTCTGCGTCGGCATCGTCGAAAAGGACGCCATCATCGACGGTTCACGAACGAGAGCCGGCGACGCAGTGCTGGGGTTGCCCTCCTCGGGCCCTCATTCCAACGGTTTTTCGTTGATTCGCAAAATACTGCAAGTCGCCGAGGCGGATATTGACGCCGATCTTCACGGCGTGCCGCTCATCGATCGGCTCATGGCGCCGACCCGGATTTACGTCAAGCCGCTGCTGCGCTTGATGCGCGAGATTTCACTGCACGGCCTGTCGCACATCACCGGCGGCGGTCTGCTCGACAACATACCGCGCGTGCTGCCGGAAGGTCTGGAGGTCGTCTTGCAGCGCAACGCCTGGCCGCATCAAGCCGTATTCGACTGGCTGCAGCGGCAGGGCAAGGTCTCCGATGAAGAGATGTATCGAGTGTTCAATTGCGGAATCGGCATGACGATCCAGGTGGCGGCGGGCGATGCGCAGCGCGCCATTGGCATCCTGCACGAAGCCGGCCAGGAGGCGCTTGTGATCGGCGAAGTACGCGCGGGGTCACGCGGTGTCGTCATCGTCTGATTCGCGCCGATTGGGCTCGATCGTGATTCTCATTTCCGGGCGCGGCAGCAATATGCGTGCGCTCATCGAGCAAGCCCAGGATCCCGTCGCGGCCTATTCCGTCGCCGGGGTTATCTCGGATCGAGCCGATGCCGCGGGACTTGAGTTGGCTCGCGAGCTGGGTGTGGCCGTACAGGCATTACCGGCCGTCAGGGGCGTTGATCGCGCCGTGTACGATGACGCGTTGGCCGCCGCGATCGAGCGCTGCGCGCCGTCATTGATCGTGCTTGCCGGCTTCATGCGCATTCTCTCGAGGCAATTCGTGGAGCGCTACGCCGGAAGAATCCTGAACATTCATCCCTCGCTGCTGCCAAAATATCCCGGGTTGCACACACATCGCAGCGCCATCGCGGCACGCGATGCGGAGCACGGGGCGACGGTGCATTTTGTTACGGAACAGCTGGACAGCGGTCCGCGCATCATCCAAGCGCGTGTCGCCGTCGCGGCGAGGGATACGGAGGCGACGTTGAGTGAGCGCGTGCTGGCTCAAGAACATCGGATTTATCCCTTGGCGGTGAGTTGGTACTGCCAGGGACGGCTGCGCTGCACGGACGGGACGGCGTGGCTGGACGGACGCGCTCTGATCGAGCCCATACAACTTGCCGACATCGAACGGGGCGCACCGTCATGAGGGCGCTGCGGGCCGCTGCTTTCGGGTTTGCGCTCCTCGCGGTGCGGACCGCCGGCGCGCAGGCTCCCGCCGAGCCCGTACTTGCGCCGTTTTCCGCTCACTTTCTCGCCGATTGGAAGGGCATCAGCGTCGGCACCAGCACCATCGAGCTGAAGCCCGGTTCCGAGCCGGGCCAGTATGTGTACACCTGGAGCATCACGGCCCGCGGCATTCTGCGTCTGGCTTATCATGATGATTTGGAACAGACCAGTTGGTTCAGTATCGACGCCGCCCACGTGCGCCCTGCGAAGTACCTGGGCAAGCAGGGCGCCTCCTCGGTGGCCCTGGATTTTGACTGGCACAACAAACGCGCCACCGGCGAGTCCGAAGGCAAGCCGGTGAACATCAATCTCAAGGAGGGAACCCAGGATGTCATGTCCATCCAAGTCGAAGTCATGCTCGATCTTCAGAACGGGAATTTACCGAAGACCTTCCAGATCATCGATAAGGACGAACTGAAGGAATTTATCTATACCCAGGAAGGCACCGCCAGAATCAAAACCGCCATCGGCGAACTGGATACGGTTGTGGTCACGAGTCAGCGTGCCGGCAACAATCGCATACTCAGAATGTGGTTCGCGCCGTCGTTGGGCTTCGCGCCGGTGCAAGCTGAGCGCAGCCGCGACGGCAAGCTCGAGATTGCGATGCGCATCAAGAGCCTGAGCCGCTGAGCCGCGGGCGCGGCGCGCGGCGTGGCGTGGCGTGGCGCTCAAGTCTTCGGCAGGGTCACGCCGCGCTGGCCTTGATACTTGCCGCCGCGGTCGCGATACGAGGTTTCGCAAATCTCATCGGATTCGAAGAACAGCATTTGCGCCACGCCTTCATTCGCATAGATCTTCGCGGGCAACGGCGTGGTGTTGGAAAACTCCAGCGTCACGTGGCCTTCCCACTCCGGCTCCAAAGGCGTTACATTGACGATTATCCCGCAGTTTTTAACGAAGACGCCGCCCTGCAACGCAAAATTGCCCGCCTCGGGAACGGTCAGACAGAACACGTCGTGTTCCCCCGCAATCTCCCGCACGCCAACGACTTTGTGATTGCGATACTGCGGTGTCCCCCTGATCTTTGCGATGACCTCAGGGAAACGCCGAAATACCGAGCGGTCACAATTCAGAAGTGCAGCCGCACCGCGTATGGAACCGGCATCATCGAGCGCGCGACGCGCGGTTTCCTCGGTGATTCCCGCGCGCAGTCTGATGCGTCGCGCGATCTCCGCCTGACTGATCCGTCGGGTTCCGTCATCATTCGACCAGGCCACACTCATCAGATGAGAATGGCGCGCTCGTTCCGCCGGATCGGAGTAGCGGCGAATCATTGTGCGCCGATGCAAATCGCGGGTCGCATCCGTCGGGCTCCTGCGTGCCTCGATGACCTGTTCGCGAGTGTGCTGGTACCGATCGGCATGCCAAAATTCGGTCGCCCGTCGGGATTGAACCCGGCTGAAATGCTCGCGCCATTGAGGATCCGCCGCCCGATCCATCAAAGCCGCACTAGTGGCTGAGCCGTGTTCTGGCGGATCGACATGATCGCACCCGTGCCCGACATTCCATTCGTCAGCCAAACGGTGCGTGGGGTAAAGATATCCATCCACGGGTTGATACACCATCTCGTAGCCACGGAAGAGGTCCCGATACAATGGCATTAGCGCATCACCGCAACGAAGCGTGTGGGCGGCCGCCATACGGCCGTCACGCTTCATAAAGAGGTGATCGGGAGTTGCGTGGATACGCTCGCCGTTGTCTAACTCAACTTCCACCAGCGAGTCCCGACCCACGAAGCGAGGCGCATCTAAGAGGCTGACGATCAAGCGGCCGTTCTCGCCGATGCTGTAACCCCAGAAAAGTTCACCCGACGCGTGGCGGCGGGCCATCTCCTCTAGGGTGGGCGCCGTCCCGTCAACCAGCGCGACACGGGTATCGCCTCGAAAACAACGTGCATATGTCGATTTTCCCAAGCAAACCGTCAGCACGCTGCGCGGAATGCGGAAAAATTCCACCGTGCTGGCCAGCGCGAAGGAATTCGGCGGGATGATGCACACCGGCCCTTTGAAATCCACGAATGACTTCTCGTCGAAGCTTTTCGGATCGACAATGGTCGAGTTGATGTTGGTGAAAATCTTGAATTCATCGGCGCAGCGCACATCGTAGCCATAGCTCGAGGTGCCGTAGGAAACGATCTTGTGGCCGTTCTCCAGCCGCACTTGCTGCGCGCTGAACGGTTCAATCATGCCCTGCGTGGCCATGCGCCGGATCCAACGATCGCTCTTGATGCTCATTAGGTTGCTTCGACGGTGATTTTAGGAAACGCGCGGCTGTAATCTTTGTTCAAGGTGGACAAACGCGCGGCCGTGCGTCGCGCCATCATAAGATAGGCGTGCGCGCGCTGGCTATCCGGCTCCGCGGCCACCGTCGGTGCGCCGCCGTCGGCATCCTCGCGAATTCGAATATCCAGCGGCAGCTCGCCGAGCAATTGCACCCCGTACTGCGCCGCCATGCGCGCTCCCCCGCCGCTGCCGAACACATGCTCCACATGGCCGCACTGACTGCACACGTGCATGCTCATGTTCTCAACCACGCCGAGCACCCGCACTTCCACCTTTTCGAACATTTTAAGACCCTTGCGCGCATCCAACAGGGCGATGTCCTGGGGCGTGGTCACGATGATGGCGCCGCTTACCGGGACGCGCTGCGCGAGCGTCAGCTGTATGTCGCCGGTGCCGGGCGGCATGTCGACCACCAGATAATCCAAATCGCCCCAATTCGTATCGCCGAGCAGCTGGGTCAGCGCCTGGGTCACCATGGGTCCGCGCCAGGCCATGGGTTGTTCCTGATCGATGAGAAATCCGATAGACATCACCTCAACGCCGTGGGCGCGCAGCGGGGTCAGGTGTTTTCCATCCGCACTGACCGGCTTTGCGCCGCTCAAACCCATCATCAGCGGTTGGCTGGGGCCGTAGATATCGGCATCCAGCAATCCCACTTTGGCGCCTTGAACCGCCCAGGCCAGCGCCAGGTTCGCCGCGGTGGTGGACTTCCCCACCCCGCCCTTGCCCGAAGCTACGGCCACCACGTTCTTGACTGTGGCCAGCGGCTTAAGGGTGCGCTGGACCGCATGCGCGGTAATTTGAGCCCGCAGGCTCAGCTGCAGGCGGGCCTCCCCTATAATGGGTTTCAAGTGAGCTTCGAGGGCGGACTTCAGCTCGGCGGTGTAATCGGCGCAGGGGAATCCCAGCACCAGCTCGACGCTGACCTGGCCCTCTCGAAACACCACGGACTCGACCGCCTTGGCCTCGCCCAAGGTTTGGGCCAGGTAGGGATCGCTATAGGCACTGATTTTCTCGCGGATAGCGCTTTCCGCGGCAACGGGTTGATTCATATGAGGCGCGGATTGTACCGCAGGCAGATAAAACCGTGACGTATGGCATAATCTTGAACTGAGAATCAAGACCACGGCAGGCGCCTGACATAAGGTGAGAATGCATGGCTCTCCGGGGATTGTGCAACCTAGGCGCTGAATGAGTTTATTCGCCAACTACCGTGCCGATCGGCTCATTGCCGAAGTCAAATCCAGCGGCAATCCTGAGGGCCCGCTGGCCAAAAAGGCATTGGAAAAACTCGCCGCTCTGGGATCGGACGCCATCGACCCGATTGTCGATGCGTTGGCCACTTCCGAGAAGCGCGAATCGCTGGCCTATGTCGAGGTGCTGTCCAAGCTCATTGACGCCAAGACCCTGCCGCACCTGTTGAAAACGATGTCCGAGGCGAATGGCCGAGCCATGTCCGGCGTGGCCTGGGCGTTGTCCTCCAGCCGCAACTATCCGGCCGGCGCACTGCTCGACGCCTTAAGCAAGCCGGATATGCCCAAGCAGGCACTTCTCGATGTGATTTCGGCTCAGAAAGCGCGATTTGCGGTCCGCGATCTGCTCAACGCCGCCTACTCGCAGGAGCCCAGCGAGAGGACCGGCCTTTTCAAAATCATCGGCGAGATCGCCGATGAATCCTCGGTCGATGACTTGATTGCCCGCATCGAGGGTAAGGACCCGGTTGCACGCCTGCATATCATCAATGTCCTGGCCCGCTTCAACCAGCCCAAAGTGCAGCAGGCGGTACAGAGGCAGCTCAAAGACAACAGCAAATTCATTCGTTCAGCCGCCCTCTCGGCGCTGTCGAAAATGGATGGCCCCTTCGATATGCCGGTGATCGTCGGGATGCTGCGCGATCCGGAAATCGAAGTTCAGAACAAGGCCGTCGACGTGGTGGTGCGCGCTAACCACCCGGAAACGATCAAGTACTTGGTGGATGTGCTGAAGGATGAGAATGAATACGCTCGGCGTGCGGCGGTCGAGGTGCTGAATGTGGTCGGCACGTCCAAATCCGTCAAGTATCTGTTGGAAGTTATCGCCGACAGTGATTGGTGGGTGCGCACCCGGGCGGCCGACGCGCTGGGCAAGATCGGCGGACCGCGCGTGGTGGACGCCGTGCTGGCGCTCATCAAGGACGAGAACCAGGATATCCGCCGCGCGGCCATCGAAATCCTGAATCAGACCAAGGACGAGCGCGCGGTGGCGCAGCTGCTCGAAGCGACCAAGGACAAGGATTGGTGGGTCAGTGAACGCGCCGTCGATGCGCTCGCGGAAATCGGCAGCAGCAAGTCCCTGCCGCGCTTCATCGAGATGTTGCAGGGCGAGCCGAAATCCCTGCCCACCGTGATTCGCGCCATCGGCAAAATCGGCGATCAAAAGAGCCTCGAACATCTGTTGCCCTTGCTGTCGCGGCCCGAAAACGAAATCAAGGTCGAGGCGATCTCGGCGCTCGCGAAACTCGCCGACGAGCGGCGCGCCGACACCATACGCGTGCGTTTGCAGGCCGTATCGACCAACAACGACGGGACCATCAGCCAGGCGGTGGCGCGCGCCATGCAGGAACTCGACAACCGCTTCTCGACGCAGCAAATCGCGGCGAATGAGCGCGCACAAAAGATGCAGGAGCCGGCCAAAACATTGCTCATCGACAACGTCGAGCTGGCCAAGGTCGTCAAACAGAACGAGGAGACCGCGGCGTCTGCCAAGCTGGACATCACCACCTTGAAGCCGGGCGATGTCATCGAGGGGCGCTACAAGTTCATCGAAAAAATCGGCAAGGGTGCATTCGGCACGGTGCTGCTCATGGAAGATACGGTGGTCGAGGAGCGGCTGATCCTCAAATTCCTGAACGCCAATGTCTCTTCGGATGAAGAGATGATGAAGCGCTTCGTGCACGAGCTGCGCTACAGCCGCAAGATCACCCACAAGAACGTCATTCGCATCTACGACTTTCTGTACATTCGGGGCAATTACGCCATCTCGATGGAGTATTTCCCATCGCACACGTTGGGGGGTGAAATCGTCAATGAGAAACCGGTGGAGCTCAAGCGTGCCGTCAAATTCGGCATCGACATTGCGACCGGCATGGCGGTGGCGCATCAAGCCGGCATCGTGCACCGTGACTTGAAGCCGGCGAACGTGCTGATCGACAACGACTTGTTGCTGAAGATTGTGGATTTCGGCGTGGCCGCGGCCCAGAGCCAGGGCGATACGCAATTGACCAAGACCGGGTATGTCATCGGTTCCCCCAAGTACATGGCGCCGGAGCAGATCCTGGGCAAGAAGGTCGACGAGCGAGCCGATATCTACAGTTTGGGTGTGATCATGTACGAGCTGCTGTGCGGCGTGCCGCCCTATTCCCGCGGCGATCACATGTCCGTGATGTACCAGCACGTGCAGGGTAAGGCACGCCAACCCATTGAAATAAACAAAGAATTACCCTTGGAATTAAACAACTTGGTCGTCAAATGCATGTCGCTGGACAAGGCCAAGAGGGCGCAAACCATGGACGAACTGCGCCTCTCGCTCGAGAAATTCCTCTAGCAGTTGACGGACCTCACGTTTATGGCCTAATCACGGCCCAAACACTCGAAAAACCAATTGCTTACGGGTAGCCTTACGCGTTATGGCAAGAATCGACGCGTTTCTGAAGCTGGGAGTGGCGCAAGGATGCTCGGATCTGCACCTGGCAGTCGGGGTGCCCCCCATGCTGCGCATGCATGGGGACCTGATGCCCATCAAGTTCCGCAATTTAGGTGATGCGGAGCTCGAAGCCTATATCACCGAGGTGCTGACCCAATCGCAGCTCAAGGTTCTGCGCGCGGGCAACGATCTGGATTTCTCCTACGTATCGACCGAAGGCGGCCGCTTTCGCGTCAACGTGTTTCGCAAGGAGACCGGTATCGGCGCGGCGTTTCGATCCATTCCCACCACGATGCCCAGTATGGACCAGCTCGGTTTGCCGCCGATCGTGCGCAAGTTGTGCGACTACCATCAAGGGATGATTCTGGTCACCGGGTCCACGGGAACGGGGAAGACGACGACGCTCGCCGCGATGATCGATTATCTGAATTCGACCCGCGCGCTGAACATCATCAGCTTGGAAGATCCCATCGAATTCGTTCATCGCAGTAAGACCAGTCAGGTCATCCAGCGTGAATTGGGCACTCACCTACCCACTTTCGCCGAGGGTGTGCGCGCCGCCATGCGCGAAGACCCGGACGTGATTTTGGTCGGCGAGCTGCGCGATGCCGAGACCATTGCCATGGCGATGACGGCCGCCGAAACAGGCCACCTGGTGCTCGGCACGCTGCACACCACCAGCGCCACCAAGACCATCGACCGCATCATCGACGCGCTGCCGACCGAAGAGCGCGAGCAGACCAAGAGCTTCCTCGCCTCGAGCCTGATCGCCGTCATCACGCAGATCTTGCTCAAGAGCCCTGATCAGCGCGCGCGTCACGCCGTGTGCGAAATCATGGTCCTGACCAAGGCCATCGGCAAACTCATCATGACCGACCAATCGCATCAAATTCCCAGCCAGCTGCAAATGGGCAAGGAATACGGCATGCAGCTGATGGACCAGGCGCTGCTCGCGGCGATCAACGCCAAGCAAGTCGATCCGGAACAGGCTTATTCCTACGCATCCGACAAACGGCAGTTTCAGCGCTTCGTCACCGATATGAGCGGCATGCCGGTCGCGGAACCCGCCGCCACTTAAAGAAGCGCCGTGCCAGCCATCGACCAATACTTGAATCAGATTCTGGAGCGCAATGGCTCGGATCTGCATTTTTTGGCCGGGGATCCGCCGCGCGTCCGCCAGTACGGCGAGCTGAAAGCCATCGCCGATGAGCCCCTGAGCGCCGAAATGGTGAAAACCACGCTTTACGAAATCATGCCGAAATTGTCGGTGGAGCGCTTCGAGGCCAAGGACGGCACCGACTTCGCGTACGCCATTCCCGGGGTTGCCCGCTTTCGCGTGAATGTGATGCGGCAGTTGAACGGCATGGGCGCTGTCTTTCGGGCCATCCCCTCCAAAGCCCGTACCGCCGAGGAGCTGAAGCTGCCGACGGCGGTGATGGATATGTGCCGCATCAACAGCGGGCTGATCCTGGTGACCGGCAAGACCGGCTCGGGTAAATCAACCACCCTCGCGGCCATGATCGACGACATCAATACGCGCGAAAAGGGCCACATCCTCACCATCGAGGACCCGATCGAGTTCGTCCACTTGCGCAAGAACTGTTTGATCAGCCAACGCGAAATCGGCGTGCACGCCGCAACATTCTCCTCGGCGCTGATGTCCGCGCTGCGCGAAGATCCCGATGTGATCTTGGTGGGCGAGCTGCGCGACTTGGAGACGATGAGCATCGCGGTCACCGCGGCGGAGATGGGCATTTTGGTGATGGCCACGCTGCATACCAATGGCGCGGCCGCCACGGTCGATCGATTGGTCAATGCATTCCCCTCGGACAAACAGCCGCATGTGCGCACCATGCTGTCGACCAGCCTGCGCGGCGTGGTCTCGCAGCAACTCATTCCCAAGGCCGATAAACAAGGCCGGGTCGCCGCCCTGGAAATATTGATAAACACGCCCGCCGTCTCAAACTTGATCCGCCAGGGAAAAATGGATCAGTTGGAGAACGCCATGCAAAGCGGCGCGGCCACCGGTATGCGGCTGATGGACATGGCCATCACATCGTTGCTCGAGTCGCGGCAAATCTCCGGTAAGGAAGCCTTTAAAAAGGCCATCAATAAATCCAAGTTCGAACAATTCCGGGAAGCTTCCTAGGCCCCAAGTCTTGCTTGGCGCCGACAGCCGGTGTGCGCTCGTGGCACAATGTCGCATGACCGCACACCGCCGAATCCTCGTCACCAGCGCGCTGCCCTACGCCAACGGGTCCTTGCATCTGGGGCATATCCTCGAGACCGTGCAGACCGACATTTGGGTGCGATTTCAAAAACTTCGCGGCCATGAGTGCTACTACGTTTGCGCGGACGACACGCATGGAACGCCGATCATGCTCAAGGCGCAGTCCGAAGGCATCACGCCGGAGCAGCTGATCGAGCGCGTCAACATAGAGCATCGACGCGACCTTACGGACATGCTGATCGAGATGGACAATTTCGGTTCGACGCACTCCGCGGAGAATAAGGCGCTGTGCGAGCGGATGTACTTGATGCACCGGGACGAGGGCTTCATCGAGCGGCGCAGCGTGCGCCAGGCGTTTGATCAGAGTGCACAGATGTTTCTTCCCGACCGTTATGTGAAGGGCATTTGCCCGGTGTGCGCAACGCCGGATCAGTACGGGGACTCCTGCGAAAATTGCGGCTCTACCTACACGCCGGCCGATCTTAAAGACCCGATTTCCGTCGTCAGCGGCACCACGCCGGTATGGCGCGAGTCGGAGCACTACTTCTTCAAGTTGAGCGCCTTCGAGGAGCCGCTCAGCCGGTGGGTGCGTGGCGGCGCGGTGCAGGAGAGCGTTGCCCGTAAGCTCGCAGAGTGGTTTACACAGGGCTTGCGGGACTGGGATATATCGCGCGACGCGCCCTACTTTGGATTTGAAATTCCGCAGGCGCCGGGTAAGTACTTCTATGTTTGGTTCGACGCACCGATCGGCTATCTTGCGAGCTTTACGCAGTTGTGCGCGCGCACCGGACTGAAGTTCGATGATTTTCTCAACGTCGATTCATCGGCCGAGCTGCATCACTTCATCGGCAAGGATATCCTCTACTTCCACACGCTGTTCTGGCCGGCCGTGCTGCAAGCCTCGAAGATGCGCCGGCCCACCGCGGTGCACGCCCATGGTTTTCTTACCATCAATGGCCAGAAAATGTCCAAGGCGCGCGGCACATTCATCACGGCGCGCCGCTACCTGGATCAGTTTTCTCCGGAATACCTGCGCTATTATTTTGCCGCCAAATTGGGTCCCGGCATCGATGATATGGACATGAACCTGGATGAGTTCACGACGCGCCTGAACTCGGAGATTGTGGGCAAGCTGGTGAATATCGCCAGCCGCTGTGCCGGCTTCATATCCAAAAACTCCTCCGGCCGGCTGGCGAGCAGCTTGGCCGACGCGGAGTTGTATGCTGCCTTCGCCGGCGCGGGCGATGCAATCGGCGCGGCCTACGAGATCCGCGATACGGCCAGCGCCGTGCGCCACATCATGGCGCTGGCCGACCGCGCCAATCAGTTCGTCGATTTGCGCAAGCCCTGGATGCTCGCAAAGGATCCGCAAAATGCCGCCGAAGTCCAAAGCGTTTGCACGCAGGCATTGAATCTGTTTCGGGCGCTGATGATCTACCTGCAGCCGGTGCTGCCCGGCATGGCGGCACGAGCCAGGGAGTTTTTTCGCGAGTCGGTCTGGACTTGGTCCAGCGCCGCAACGCCGCTGTTGGCCACCAGCATCAACGCCTATGAACCGCTCGCGGTGCGACTCGATCCAAAAGCCGTGGCGCGTCTGGTGGAGCCCGAAGCCGCTGCGGGCGTCGCAGCGGATACGGCCGCGCCTGCTACGGCTAGGGCAAGCGCGGCGGCTGCGACAACAGCCGCGGCGGTGGAAGGCAATTTGATTTCAATCGACCAGTTTTTACAGGTCGATCTGCGAGTGGCCAAGGTCGTGATGGCCGAGTGGGTCTCCGGCGCCGACAAACTGTTGAAACTGCGTGTGGATGTGGGCGAACTCGGCCAGCGCGAACTCTTCGCCGGCATTCGCGCCGCCTACGATCCAGCTAACTTAGTGGGACGACTGGTCGTGGTCGTCGCGAATCTGGAACCGCGCAAGATGCGCTTCGGCACATCGGAGGGCATGATGTTGGCCGCGGGCCCCGGGGGCAAGGACATATTCGTTCTCTCGCCGGACCTAGGAGCGATGCCTGGCATGCGCATCAAATAGCATGAGTGCGCAAACCGCGCCGGACATCGTGGCGCGCATCGATGCCTTGCTTCCTCAAACCCAGTGTACTCGCTGCGGGTACCCAGGCTGCAGCCCCTACGCCGAGGCAATCGCCAGTGGCGCGGCGCAGATCAATCAATGCCCGCCGGGCGGAGAGGCGACCATTCGCGCGCTGGCGGATCTGCTCAATCGGCCCATGCAGACATTAAATCCGATCCACGGGGTGGCGGCGCCCCCGCGGGTGGCGTTCATCGACGAATTGCGCTGCATAGGCTGCGCCCGCTGCTTGGCCCCCTGCCCGGTCGATGCCATCGTTGGCGCACAGAAATACTTGCACACGGTACTCATCGAGCGCTGCACCGGGTGCGAATTGTGCCTGCCGCCCTGCCCCGTCGACTGCATCGAGATGCGCGCGGCGCCGGAGTCGCTCGAGAATCAGCCGGCGCTGAACCGCGAGCGGTTCGCTGCGCATAGCTCGCGGCTGGCGAACCAAGCCGCCGAACGGCAGCGGGAACTCGCGGACAAGAAAGCATTGGCGGCGCGCCGCCCGAGCGTGCCGTGAACGCGCTGCAGCGCGGCGCTATTTTCGCGCGCCTGCAAGCGGCGAATCCGCAACCGCGCACGGAATTAATCTACGCATCGCCATTCGAGCTGCTGGTGGCCGTCGTACTCTCGGCACAGGCAACCGACAAGAGCGTGAACAAGGCAACGGCTGCATTGTTCCGGGCGGCAAACTCGCCGGCGACGATGATGGCGCTGGGCGTCGAAGGATTGTCGCGCTTCATCAAATCCATTGGCCTGTACAACGGCAAGGCCAAAAACATCGTCGCAACCTGCCGATTGCTGCTGGAGCGCCATGGCGGCGAGGTCCCCACATCGCGCGAGGCCTTGGAATCGTTGCCGGGCGTGGGGCGAAAAACCGCCAATGTGCTGCTTAACACCGCCTTTGGCCAAGAAACCATCGCCATCGATACCCACATATTTCGCGTTGCCAATCGCACCGGCTTGGCGCACGGCAAGACGGTGCGCGCGGTGGAGCAGAAGCTCGTGAAGGTCGTGCCGCCCGAATATCGTCGGGACGCGCATCACTGGTTGATCTTGCATGGCCGCTACACCTGCAAAGCCCGCAAGCCCGCATGTCCGGTCTGTATCATCGCGGACCTGTGCGAGTATCGACACAAGACCCGGACTGCCGATGTTCGATAGCTACAGCCGCGAGCAGCTCAGACTGACCTATGCGCAGGCCTGGGCGAAGCATCTGGCGGGGGCGCCGCTGACGCCGCTCGAATCCTTGATATGCGATGTCATTGGCCTGCATCCGGAATACCAAGGCATCGTCGGCGACGCGGATGCGGCGCTCTCGTTCGAGATCGGCGCGGGCGGCGAGGAAAATCCATTCTTGCACATGGGACTGCACCTCGCGATCCGGGAACAACTGTCCATCGACCGGCCGCCCGGTGTGCGCGACCTGCACCGCCAACTGCGGTCCAGCCACGGAGACTCCCACAGCGCCGAGCACGCCCTCATGCAGGCCCTGGGCGAGGCGTTGTGGCAGGCGCAGCGCAGCGGCCGGCCGCCGGACGAATCTCAATATCTGGCGCTTGCCCGCGAACACTTGCAGCGGCGCATCGCCGGCAAAGGTTAAGCAAGCTTCATGCGCGCGTCATCGGCGCGCTTCCCCGCGATGAGTATTCTGGGTGGCTGGCGTGTCGGTGCCGAAGGCATTTTTCGAGGAAGCTAGCCATGCGTTTTGCATTCGCAGCGAGCAGCCTGTGTTTCGGCCTGCTGCTATTCGCCGCCCATCTGGCGCTGCCGCAGACGGCCGCGCCGGCCGCGCCGGCCGCGCCGGCCGCCACTCCCGCTGCGCCGACTGCAAGCTCAGTGCCCGCTACCGCGCAGCCCAGCGCCGCGCTGCCGCTCAGCGATGCCGCCGCCAAGCATGCCAAACGTACCGCCTGCCTGAAGGACGCCCGAGACAAGAAACTGGTCGGCGCGGATCGGACTGCGTACCTAAAGGCGTGCAACAACGCGCCCTAGGGCCGATCTAGAGCTTGCGCGGCGGCGTAGCCGTGATGCTCAAGCGGATGCTGTTCGCGGGCGCGCTGCTCAGCTGCAAAACGAACGCTTGAGTGCTCATCAAATCGAACTCCACGATTTTATGCGGCGCGCTGCAGTCGTGCTGACCCTGAAAATCCTTGGCTGCCAGCAGCGAGCCGTTCGCCACCACATCGATCCACAAGGGCGCATCGAGCGCAACGCGATAGCTGCCGGGCTTTGGGATATTTAAGGTCACGAGACCTGCGTAGGTGCCGGCATTCTGCGGTGTCTTGCCGGGGTTGACCGCAAAGCTCACCGTGTCCTGGGGCAGCAATTGCAATTGATAGAGACGATTTGGCACGACGGCCGGTGCGGATTTTACCGCTCCCGAAGCAGCTACAGAGGCCGCGGGACCTGCGAATAGCGCACGCTCCTGGCTCACGTCCCATTTGAAGTCCGTACAGCCCTCATCGGCGCGCGCCGATGCGCACGCACCACCCAAGACGATGGCCAGCAGGAGGCCTGCGGCCGCGTGGCGATTCATAGCGGTGTCCATCCTATTTATTTCTTGGGGATATAAAGGTCGGTCAAGGTGCCCTCGAAAGCCTCGGCCGCAAAGGCGATCGTTTCCGACAGCGTGGGATGAGCGTGAATGGTCATTCCCACATCCGCCGCATCCGCACCCATCTCGATGGCAAGCGCCAATTCGGCGATCAACTCTCCGGCATTGGTGCCGACCACGCCCGCACCGATGACGCGGTGCGTGTCCTTGTCGAACAATATCTTGGTGAAGCCCTCGTCGCGATTCAGCGCCAGGGCTCGCCCGCTGGCGGCCCATGGAAACATTCCCTTGCCGAAGGGCGTGCCGCGCGCCTTCGCCTCGGTCTCGGTGATGCCCACCCAGGCAACTTCGGGATCGGTATACGCCACCGAGGGGATGCAGCGCGCATCGAAGAAGGATTTATGTCCCGCCGCCACTTCGGCGGCGACCTTCGCTTCGTGCGAGGCCTTGTGAGCCAGCATCGGCGCGCCGACAATATCGCCGATGGCAAAAATATGCGCCACGTTGGTACGCATCTGTTTGTCCACCGCAATAATGCCGCGCGGGCTCACCGTGACGCCGGCCGCCGCGGCATTGATGGCGTTGCCGTTCGCGGTACGGCCGACCGCCACCAACACTCGATCGAAGAGCTGCGGTTCAGGCGCATCGGGCCCGTCAAAAGTCGCTTGCAGCCCATCCGGCCGTGTCTCAAGCTGCGTGACTTTCGTGCCCAGTAGAATTCGCTCGTAGCGCTTTTCAATGCGCTTTTGCAAGGGGCGCACGAGGTCCCGATCCGTGCCCGGCATCAGCGCATCGGTCAATTCAACCACTGTGACGCGCACGCCGAGCGCATCGTACACGCAAGCCAACTCCAAACCGATGATGCCGCCGCCGATCACCAGCAGCCGCTTACAGTCCAGCGGCAATTCCAGCGCGCCGCTCGAGTCGATCACGCGCGGATCGTCGGGCAAGCCGGGAAGCCGGGCGGATTCGGACCCGGCCGCGATGATGCATTGCTTGAAATCCAAGCGGCGCAGGCCCTGCGCGCCTTTTACGTCCAAAGAATGCGGCCCGGTGAACTTAGCCTCGCCGTGCAGCACCTCCACTTTGCGCTGCTTCGCCAATAGCGTCAGCCCGTTGGTCAGCCGCGTGACCACCCGATTCTTCCAAGCGCGCAATCGATCGCGATCGATTTGCGGTTCCCCGAAAACGATTCCGTTGGCGGCCATATCCGCCGCCTCCTCGATGACTTTGGCCGCATGCAACAATGCTTTGGAGGGAATGCAGCCCACATTCAGGCACACCCCGCCCAGCACCGGCCACCGTTCGATGAGCGTTACTTTAAGACCCAAATCCGCCGCACGAAACGCAGCCGTGTAGCCGCCCACGCCCGAGCCGAGGACCACCAAATCGACTGCGCCTTCCGCTGCCGCACTGGCAAGGCTCGCGGCGGACCCGGCGGCCGCGCTGGGTTTGGCGGGCGCACTGGACTTGGCGGGCGCAGTGGGTTTGGAAGGTGGGCCGGGTTTCGCGGGTGCGCTGGGTTTGGCAGCCGGGGCGGATGCATCCGGCGTGGCAGCCTTGGGCGGCGCGGCGCCAGGCGCGTCCGTCACCTGCACTGTGGCGATCAAGGCACCGGACGACACCTCATCGCCCTTTTTGATACTGATCGACTCGATCACGCCACTCACGGGCGACGGCACATCCATCGAGGCCTTCTCGGACTCGAGTGTAATCAAAGGGTCCTCGAGCGCTATCTTGCTTCCCTGGCGCACCAGCACGTCAAGCACGCTGACGCCCTTCGCATCGCCGAGATCAGGCACGCGTACTTCGACCGTGTTCACAGCAACGCCTTCACGTCGGCCAAGACCTTGGCGAGAAATACGATGAAGCGAGCCGCTTCGGCGCCGTCGATCACGCGATGATCGTAGGAGAGCGAGAGCGGCAACATGAGCCGCGGCACAAATGCGCCCCGCTCGTACACAGGCTTCTGGCTGGACCGGGAGACGCCCAGAATGGCCACCTCCGGCGCATTGATGATGGGCGTGAATGCGGTGCCGCCGATGCCACCCAAACTTGAGATGGTAAAGGTGCCGCCCTGCATGTCGGCAGCTTTTAGCTTTCCTGCCCGGGCTTGCTCGGACAGGGCCGACAACGCGCGGGCGATGTCATAAATATTCAGCCGATCCGCATTGGCGATGACCGGCACCACCAAACCGTTCGGCGTATCGGCCGCGAAGCCGATATTGAAATATTTCTTGAGCACCAGATTTTCGCCGGCGGCATCCAGTGAGGCATTGAAGCGCGGAAATTCCTGCAGCGCCAAGATGCACGCCCTGATGATAAAGGTGAGCGGCGTGAGCTTCACGCCTTCCCGGGATGCCTTGCTCTTCAGTGCAGCGCGCGCTTCCTCCAGATCCGTGATGTCCGCGTCTTCGTGCTGGGTGACGTGCGGCAGATTGAGCCAACTGGCCTGTAGTCTCGCGCCGGATATCTTCTGAATGCGCGACAGTGGCTTGACCTCCACGGGTCCGAACTGCGCGTAATTCACCACAGCGACCTTCGGCAGCGCCGAAACCGGCGCGGCGGAGCGTGCGGCGGTCAACAAGGTCTTGACGTAAGCCTTCACATCCTCCGGGGTGATGCGGCCCTTCACACCGGTGCCCTTGACGCCACCGAGGTCTGCGCCCAATTCGCGCGCGAACTTGCGTACCGACGGACTTGCATGGGCTTTAGAGAAGGCCTGTTCGTCGATGGGGCCGGCGCCCGGCGCCACCGCGGTGCTGGAAGGTGCGGCAGCACTCGGCGCCGCGACGGCAGGAGCCGCAGCAACATTCGACGGCGCTGCGGCGCTCTCAGGGGCCGTTGCACTCGGTGTCGCGCCGCTGCTCGCCGTTGTGGCGCCGCTCCTCGCGGCGTCCTTGGGCGCAGCAGCGTTGCGCGCGGTGGCGGGCTTTGGCGCTGGCGCGCCTTCGGCCGGCTCGAGCAACAGAATCAAGGAGCCCTCGGATACTTTATCGCCCGTCCTCAGCTTGACCTGGGTGATTTTGCCCGCGACAGGCGCCGGCACATCCATTGCTGCCTTTTCCGTTTCGATGGTGACCAAGGGCGTCTCTTTTTCGATCTGCTGACCGTCCTTGACGAGCACATCAATGACATTGACGTCCTTGAAGCCCCCGATGTCCGGTACCAGTACTTGAATAGGCGTAGCCACGATATTCGCCTAAACCGACAGGGGGTTGGATTTCTCGGGATCGATACCGAAATTCTGCATGGCCTTGCTCACTGTTTGAGTGTCGATCTTGGCTTCATCGGCGAGCGCCTTGAGCGCCGCGACCACCACATAGTGCCGATCCACCTCGAAGAAACGCCGCAGTTCCGCACGTGAATCGCTGCGCCCGAAACCATCCGTACCCAACACCGTGTACTCTCCCGGTATCCACTGACGTATTTGATCCGCCACGGTCTTCATGTAGTCGGTGGCCGCAATGAAGGGTCCTTCACGGTCCGCCAAGGCCTGCTGGATGTAGGTCTGGCGGCGCGTCTCGCCGGCGTGCAGCATGTTCCAGCGCTCGATCGCCAGCGCGTTTTTGCGCAATTCGCTGAAGCTCGTTACCGAATAAACGTCGGCAGGAACACCGTAGTGCTTCTCCAGCAGCTCCGCCGCCGCCAGCACCTCGCGCAAAATCGTGCCCGATCCGAACAGCGTTACCCGCACTTTGCCGCGGCCGCCGATTTGCAGCAGGTACATGCCATTGAGAATGCCCTGCGTGACTCCCGAGGGCATCGCCGGGTGCGCGTAGTTCTCATTCATGCAGGTGATGTAGTAGAAGACATTTTCCTGCTCTTGATACATGCGCCGCAGCCCGTCCTGCACGATCACCGCCAGTTCGTAGGCATACGCCGGATCATAGGCCACGCAGTTCGGGACCGTGGTCGCCACCAGTTGGCTGTGCCCATCCTGATGCTGCAAACCTTCGCCGGCGAGCGTGGTACGGCCGGCCGTACCACCCACCAGGAAACCTCGCGCTCGACTATCGCCCGCCGCCCAGATGAAATCCCCGACGCGCTGAAAGCCGAACATCGAATAATAGATGTAGAACGGCACCATGCTGACGCCGTGATTCGCATACGCCGTGGCCGCAGCAATCCAGGAGCACAAACTTCCGGCCTCGTTGATGCCCTCCTCGAGAATCTGTCCTTGCTTATCCTCGCGATAGAACATGAGCTGGTCGGCATCCTGGGGCGTATACAGCTGGCCCACCGATGAATAGATGCCGATCTGGCGAAACATACCCTCCATGCCAAAGGTGCGCGCCTCATCAGGAACAATGGGCACGATGTGCTTGCCGATATTTTTGTCCTTGACCAACGTCGTCAGCATCCGCACCAACGCCATGGTGGTGGAGATTTCCCGGTCGCCCGTGCCCTCGAGCAGCGTGTTGAATGCCTCGAGCGGCGGCACGACGAGCGGCGCGGCAACCGACGTGCGCAGCGGCAAGTAGCCGCCGAGTGCGGCCCGGTGCTCTTGTAAATAGCGCAACTCTTCGCTATCAGCTGCCGGCTTTCTGAAGGACAGACCGGCGATTTCCTCATCGCTGATCTGAATATTGAACCGATCGCGAACTTCCTTGAGCGCATCGTCGCTGAGTTTTTTCTGTTGATGCGTGGAGTTCAATCCTTCGCCGGCCTTGCCCATGCCGAAGCCCTTGACGGTTTTGGCCAGAATCACGGTGGGCGCCCCTGTGTTTGCCACCGCCGATGCGTAGGCCGCGTAGACCTTCTGAGGGTCATGACCACCGCGATTCAAGTGCCAGATCTCCTCGTCCGACATATTGGCGACCATTTCCTTCAGCTCCGGATACTTGCCGAAGAAATGCTCGCGGGTGTAAGCGCCGCCCTTGGATTTGAAGTTCTGGTACTCGCCGTCCACGCATTCTTCCATCAAGCGCTTCAGCAGCCCTTTGTGATCGCGCTCGAGCAGTGGATCCCATCGCGACCCCCAAATGACCTTGATGACGTTCCATCCTGCGCCGAGGAAGGCAGCCTCCAGTTCCTGAATGATCTTGCCGTTGCCGCGCACCGGCCCGTCGAGGCGCTGCAGGTTGCAATTGATCACAAAAATGAGATTGTCAAGCTTCTCGCGCACCGGCATGGTGAGCGCTCCCATCGACTCCGGCTCATCCATTTCACCGTCGCCCAAAAAAGCCCAGACCTTCCGATCGGATGGCGGAACAATGCCGCGGTGTTCCAGGTAGCGCACGAAACGCGCCTGGAAAATCGCCATCATCGGGCCCAAGCCCATCGACACGGTGGGAAACTGCCAAAAGTCCGGCATCAACCAGGGATGCGGATAGGATGACAAACCGCCGCCGCGCACTTCCTGGCGAAATCGCTGCAGCTGGGTCTCATCCAAGCGGCCCTCGAGATAGGCGCGCGCATAGATGCCCGGACTGGAGTGCCCTTGGATGAAGATCATGTCCCCGGGATGCGCCGCACTTCGCGCGCGCCAGAAATGATTGAAACCCACCTCGTATAGCGTGGCGGCGGATGCGTAAGTCGCGATGTGGCCGCCGTATTCGGCGTTCGAGCGGTTCGCCTGGACGACCATGGCCAGCGCATTCCAGCGAATATAGGCCTCGTTGCGCCGCTCCAAGGATCGATCGCCGGGATAGTCGGGCTGCTGAGCTTTGGAGATGGTATTCAGATAGGCGGTATTCGGTTTGAACGGCAGGTAGGTGCCCGAACGGCGCGTGAAATCCACCAATTTTTCCAGCAAAAAATGCGCGCGTTCCGGCCCCTGTGCACGCAGGACCGAATCGATGGATTCCAGCCACTCCTGCGTTTCCGTGGGATCGATGTCTTCGAATGGTGATTGTTGCGTCATAGAACTGCACACACCCACGTGTCCTGTTAAGATGGCAGGCACGTTACAGCGCCCCTGCGCCAACTGCCACTGCGTTGTCGCCTACTGGCTATCTTCGGGGTTTGGTTTTTCACGGTCAAGCAAGGGATTAGCTCGCGGTACCTTTGCGATTTCAAGATATGCCGACTCGCTTGCCCTTTGACCAACTGCTCGTGCCTGTGCGCCAGGTCGGCGCGCGCATCACCCCATCCTTCCTCGCGCGCTATGCCAGCGCTCTGTTGTTCATGCCGCTCGCGCCAACTGCCGCGGACTGGAAGGCAGTGCCGCACGGGGCGCTGCTGCGGGCGCTCTACCAGCGCAAGGTGCACAGGCACGGGGACGCCTTTCACCTGCGCGTGGGCGCCGAGGCGCAGACGCTGCTGGTGGTGGCTTGTGTGTCCGGCGAGGCCAGCACCTTTGAGCGCCTTCAGGCGGCGGGCAAACTCGCACGCAGCGCCTTGGAAGGCGATCCGCAAGCGCTGCTGGTTTGGCAGCAAGGTTGTGCGCCCAAACAGGCGGACGCGGCGTTCAACGCCGCAGTCGCGGCGCTCGCGGCTGCCGCGTTTCGCTTCGCGACATTCAAGAGCAAGCCGAAAACTCGCATACGCCTGAAGCGCGTCGACCTAGCGCGCACCGGCAAGCTCGCGGATCTGGACGTGACGCTGGCCTCAGCCGCAGGCAACAATCTGGCGAGGTGGCTCACCGCCCTGCCCCCCAGCACGTTGGATGTCCCCGGGTATCGGCGCCTGCTGCGCCAATTCGCGCAGCGATTGGGGCTGCGATTCAAGTTCTATGGCGAGACGCAACTGAAGCGCTTAGGGGCCGGCGCATTTCTCGCCGTCTCGCGCGGCAATGCGGCGCGCGATGCCGGCATCGCCTATCTGTCCTATCGGCCGCGCGGCACCGCAGCGCCGGCGGTGAGCCTGGTGGGCAAGGGGATCTGCTTCGATACCGGCGGCACGAACTTGAAGGCGCACAAGGGCATGCTGGACATGCACATCGATATGGAAGGCAGCGCCGTGGCGTTGGGCAGTCTGTATGCGCTGCACTTGCTGCATTCGCCGCTGGCCGTCGACTGCTGGTTGGCGATCACCGAAAATCGCAGCGGCCCGCTCGCCTACAAGCCCCAGGACATCGTGCGTGCCGCCAACGGCACCACCATTCAGGTCATACACACCGACGCTGAGGGCCGCATGGTGCTCGCCGACGCCCTCAGCCTCGCCTCCGGCAAAAAGCCCCGAGCCATCATCGACTATGCGACCCTCACCGGTGCCTGTGTTTACGCGCTCACCGAGCGCTACAGCGGCGCCTTCACCAATCGGCCGCAGGCGCGCGATCTGATCGAGGACGCCGGCCATCACAGCGGCGAGCGGGTCTGGTGTTTTCCCATGGACAGCGACTTCGACACGGACCTGGAGAGCAGTGTCGCGGATGTGCTGCAATGTGCCGCCGACGGCAAGGGCGATCACATTTTGGCCGCGCGGTTTTTGAATCGATTCGTGCCGAAGGAAATCCCCTGGCTGCACCTGGACCTGGCGGCTGGCACGCGGCATGGCGGTCTTGCACACATTGCGACGGAGATCACCGGCTTTGGCGTGCGCTATACGCTTGAACTGCTGCGTCGTGGATGGCCGCCGGCTGCGGCAACCCCATGAATCGTCTCAGCATCCAACGACCGGACGACTGGCATGTGCATCTGCGCGACGGCGCCGCCCTGAGGTCCGTGGTGAGTTTTACCGCGGCGCGTTTCGGGCGTGCCATCATCATGCCGAATCTACAGCCGCCGATTGCCACCACCGAGATGGCGCGGGCGTATCGGCAGCGCATCATCGCGGCGTTGCCGGAGGGCAGCCGCTTCGAGCCCTTACTCACGCTGTACCTGACCAATACCACGAGCGCCGCCGAGATCGATCTGGCGCGCGCCAGCGGGTTCATTCACGGCGTGAAGTTCTATCCGGCCGGGGCCACCACGCACTCGGACGCCGGCGTGACCGACATCAAGAATGTGTACGGCGTGCTTGCGCACATGGAAAGGGTCGGCATGCGATTATTGGTTCATGGCGAATCACCGCAACCCGACATCGATGTGTTCGACCGCGAAGCGCATTTCATCGATACGGTACTTGCACCACTGCTCGAGCGCTTTCCACAGCTGCAGGTGGTGTTTGAGCACATCACGACGGAGCGCGCCGTGCAATTCGTGACCGCGGCCCGGGCCGGCATCGCCGCCACCATTACCCCGCAGCATCTTCTGCACAATCGCAATGCGATGTTCCAGGGCGGCATCCGGCCGCATTATTTTTGCTGGCCGATTTTGAAGCGGGAGCGAGATCGCGAAGCGCTGCTGCACGCCGCCACCAGCGGCAACCCGCGTTTTTTTCTCGGCACCGACAGCGCGCCCCACGAACGCCACACCAAGGAGAATGCCTGCGGCTGCGCAGGCATGTTCACCGCGCACGCCGCCATCGAACTGTATGCCGAGGCCTTCGAGTCAGTCGGCCGCCTCGAGCGCCTGCAGGCGTTTGCCAGTCATTTCGGCGCCGACTTCTACGGACTGGCGCGCCATACGGACACCATTACACTGATCAAGGAGCCCTGGGTGAGCCCAAACCAGTACCAATTCGGCGAAGGCGTCGTCGTGCCATATCGGGCCGGCGGATCGGTCGGTTGGCGTCTGGCGCGACAGTCCTGAGCATGCCGCAGATTGCTCCCATCACGTTTGCGACGCGCTTCCGCGGCTTCTTGCCGGTGGTGGTCGATGTGGAAACCGGCGGATTCAATCCGCAAACCGACGCACTATTGGAGATCGCCGCGGTGTTTCTGGAGATGCGCAGCGACGGCACCCTGGCGCGGGGCGAGACCATTCGCTACCACGTCATCCCGTTTCCCGGCGGCAATATGGAGCCGGCATCGATGGCGGTAAACGGGATCGACCCGCATCATCCTTTGCGTCCCGCGATCCCGGAGGAGGAGGCGCTGCAGCGCATATTCCGCGAGGTGAGAAACGCCATTCGCGCCGCCGATTGCACGCGCGCGGTGCTGGTCGGGCACAACGCATTTTTTGACTTGAATTTCTTGAACGCCGCTGTGCTGCGTACCCAGGTCAAACGCAACCCGTTCCATCCCTTCTCAAGCTTTGATACGTCCACCTTAGGCGGCGTGGCATTCGGCCAAACCGTGTTGATGCGCGCGACCCTGGCCGCCGGCCTGGAGTGGGACACGGCTTCGGCGCATTCCGCCGCCTATGACGCCGAGCGCACCGCGGATTTGTTTTGCACGGTGTGCAATCAGTTTCAGGGCGTCTTCGATGCCAGCCGCCGCCGCCTGGCCGCGATGGGCCCCCTGCAGGTGGAACCGTCGGGCGACGCTGGCGACTTACCTCAGCCCGCCGACCCTTAGGCCGGCACCGCGCCGGCCTCGGCGAGGAGCTGTTTCAGTTCGCCGCTCTTGTACATTTCGAGCGTGATGTCGCAGCCGCCCACCAGCTCGCCGTTGACATACAGCTGCGGAAAGGTCGGCCACTTCGAATAGGTCTTGAGCGCTTCGCGCACCTCGGGGTCTTCGAAGATGTTGATGTGCGCAAACTGAGCCTTGCAGGCGCGCAATGCGCCCACGGTCTGCGCGGAAAAGCCGCATTGCGGGAAATCCGGCGTGCCCTTCATGTAAAGCACCACCGGCGCCGCCGCAAGCTGGCTCTTGATTCGTTCAATAGCGTCCATAGTCCACAATCTCCACAGTGTTCACCAAAGGCCCTCGCCGGCGCGCCGGGCGGTTATCCCAATTGTACGATAACCGCCCCGCCAGTACTTGACTGGGTGATACCCAGGAGGGGCCGGCGGGTATCGTTGAATTATTGGGGTCACTCCCCTATTCTTCCAGTCTGCCGCAACGCACGATCCGCGCAACGGCGGGATCCGACGTATAACTTCAAGAGAGGGGAATTACATGAACCCGTTAACAACCGTCAAATGGCCTCTAATCATTGGATTCGTGCTCTCGGTCGTGATCGCCGCATTGGTGGGTGGCGGGCTGACCTTCAACACGATCACGCTGGCGGCCCTGACCCGCTGGCTGCACATTATTTTTGGCGTCTTTTGGATTGGGCTGCTGTACTACTTCAATGCCGTGCAGACCCCCGGCATGGCGGCGGCGGCAGCCGATAAAGGCGGACCGGGCGGGGCCGGCGTGAATAAATATATTGCGCCGCGGGCCTTGCTCTGGTTTCGCTGGTCGGCACTGGGCACGTGGCTGCTGGGCGCCTACCTACTGTCGCAAACTCACGGCCGCTTCTTAAGTGCCTTTACCTTGAGCCTGCTGGACACGCCGTTTTCACGGCCGAATCTGATCATCGGCATCGGTGCCTGGCTCGGTACCATCATGCTATTCAATGTGTGGGGCCTGATCTGGCCCAATCAGAAAAAGATATTGGGGATTGTCCCCGCGACCGATGAACAGAAGGCGAAGTCGCGAAAAATCGCGCTGTACGCCTCGCGGATCAATTTCATGCTGTCCATTCCCATGCTGATGTGCATGATCGGACCGATGCACGGTCTGCCCTTCTAACTGGCGAATCGGCACCGGTGACAGACCCCATCCCTGTATCGGTGCCGATCCCTGTCGACCTGGAGCAGCAGGTCGCAGCTGCCCTGGCTGAAGATGTCGGCAGCGGCGATCTTACCGCCGCGCTCATTCCCGCTGATCAGCGTGGCCGCGCCACGGTGATTACGCGCGAGGCTGCCATCATCTGCGGCATTCCCTACGTCGAGGCTTGCTTTCGGCAAATCGATGCGCGCGCAAGGTTCCAGTGGTCGGTCGCGGAAGGCGAATCAGTTGCCGCCAATCAACTATTGTTCATCGTAGAAGGCCCGGCCCGCGTGCTGCTCACCGGTGAGCGCAGCGCGCTGAATTTCCTGCAGCTGCTGTCCGGCACCGCCAGCGCGGCGCATTCCTACGCGGCGCTGCTGGCAGGCACAAAGTGCCGCCTGCTCGACACCCGCAAAACCATTCCGGGATTGCGCTCAGCGCAAAAATACGCCGTGCGCGTCGGCGGCGGCCAGAACTACAGAATGGGGCTTTTCGACGGGATTCTCATCAAAGAAAATCACATCCTGGCGGCCGGCTCGATTGCGCAGGCGGTTGCCCAGGCAAAAGGCAGCGCCGCAAAAATTCCGATCGAGGTCGAGGTGGAGACTCTTGCGCAGTTGCAACAGGCGATCGATGCCGGTGCCGACGTTGCCATGCTGGATAACTTCCTGATGCCGGCTCTGCGCGAGGCCGTGGCGCTGAACGCCGCTGCGCTGCGGCCGCTGAAGCTGGAGGCTTCCGGCGGGATCACCTCCGCCACGATTCGCGCCGTCGCCGAGACCGGTGTGGATTTTATTTCCGTCGGCAGCATCACCAAGCACGTGCGTGCCGTCGACTTGTCGATGCGATTCGAATGGCGCGGCTAGCGCGGCGGCGGAGTCCTGCACATCACGCCGCTAATTCGCGGAGTGGCCGGCTGTTGAGGAGCGCGCAGCAAGCCGGCCACCGAGAGCAGCTTCCTCACCAGACTGCGGCTCGCACCGTCGCCAGCGGAACGCACTCGGATCATCGCCATCATCCCGCCGTCCTCATGGGCCAGGATATGACAGTGGTACACAAAGTCCCCGGCAATTGAAAAGGTGATTTGAACGGTTGCCGGATGCGCTGTGCAGACCCCGTTGCGCCAGTCCGCAACCGTTGCGCAAAAGCCGTCTGCGTGCAGCAATGGCAAGCTGTCCATCATCACTGGACGTCCCTGTAGGACGGCGGGCAGCGCCGTGTTATTAATTTCCGCGGCACTGAGCACCGAAAAATGCGCTTGATGCATGTGAAAGTTATGATCCGAGCCAGATAAGTTTACGAGTTCCCAGATCTCGGCCGTCGGCAGGTTTCCCGCTGCCAGAGGCAAACAGATGGTCGGCGTCGTCGGATCAAACGGTGTGACATCAATAAACGTACCGGGCACAGGGTCACCGTTTTCATCCAGCTCCTCATAGCCCAGACCCAGAAATCCGTCCGACGGTAAGCCCGGGTTGGCGCCGGTGCTTGGCGCGTTGAAGAATATACGCCGTTTGTGTCCGCTCGCCAGCGGCGCGCAATTAGGATCGCTCGGCACGTCGGCATTGGCCGCGCGCAGAGTGGCGGAGATTTTTTCGGTGCCCGCCGCATTCACGGCGTTCGATGTCTGTATGCCCGCTGCAGCCGAGCCGCCCCATTCATTGCTCGGTGTAAACCACACCTTCGCAAGATCAACCGCGGGCCAACTATCGCCTCCCGGGCCCGCCTGATAGCCGCTCGATCGCAAAATTGCAGCGGCACCCACTGGCGGTGCGGCGATGACGCCGTTCGCATCGCGATACGTCACCCAGACTTCAGCGCGGGATGATGGCATGAGGTGCAGCAGCGTCGCGCACACACCGACGTTGTTCTGCGCGCCGCCGGCGATGCAGTTCGCGCTGCCGGCATCGATGCTCACGCCATCGACGGAAATGACCTGCATCGACATCGAGCGATTTTCCGCCGCATTCCACAGGCCTAAATCATAGGTTGCATCGGCCGACGCATTGACGATACGCAAAATCTGCCCCGCGGGAGCGCCGAGCGTAAGCGAGGGATACTGTTGGCCGTTAATCGTGAAGTACCAGCGGCCGCCGGCAAAGTTGCCGCCACCCATGGCCGATTGATCGACTCCGGCGCAGACGCCCTGTCCGGGCGCAGCGGCATCGACAATGACGCCGGGCCCTCCGCAGAAATTCGAGTGCGGCTTATTTTGAATCGTGCCGTCGGCAAGAACTTGTGTGTCCTTCAGGATCAAGTGGCGGACAGGCGGCAAGTTTTGATTGCCCGCACCGCAGCTCACGCCTCCACAGGCATAGTCGCTGACTTGCCCCACGGTGATAATGCCGGACAGGCCCGCTGTGATCTGGTCCTGGGAAATTCCGTGAACGTGCGGGTGGAACCAGAACAAACCGGATGGATGACTCGAGGGAATTGGAATTTGATAGTCGACAGTGTCGAGCAACACCGTGCCGTGCAAATCGGATCCTTGCGCCGGAGTGCCGTTCGCCGAGTTGAAGTTATACACGAACACATTGTCGCCCCATGTGGCATCGTCCGGCGTGGCATAACGCGGCGAGACCAACATGCCGTGCAGGTGAATATTGGTTGGGTTAAGTTTGAGGAAATCCTCTTGAGGATCCGCCGTGTGCAGCGCAGGGTTCGCCGGCAACCGGTTGACGAGATGCAGCCGCAACACATCGCCCTGCGATAGTTGCAGCCGCGTGCCGCCATAAGCATCGGCGTCCACGGCTGCTGCGGGGCACTCGTTTGATCCATCGGAGGGCCGCCGGCAAATCTCGTACACTAGTCCTGTGGGCGCATGGGGCGCGAATTGCGTGATGGTTGCGGCTTTGGCGATGACCAGCAGATCCAAGATCCCCTGGGTGCTGTTGAATACGGGCGGCTCACGCAATTCGTCAAGGCTCGCTGGGCTGCCCGTAGGGGGAGCGCCGCTCTGGGCGGTAATGTTGACTTGCCCACACGCGGCCAAGCACGCGAGCAGCGCGGCCGGCCAGACACTGCGCCATACCGTGTACCGTGCCAAAGCCGGCAGAGAGGAAGTGAACATATACTCATCGACCGCGATGTTATGTTATTCGGCCGCGG
Organism: uncultured Gammaproteobacteria bacterium; assembly: GCA_963756845.1. Classification (GTDB taxonomy): domain Bacteria; phylum Pseudomonadota; class Gammaproteobacteria; order Steroidobacterales; family Steroidobacteraceae; genus Bog-1198. Next base: position 227,731 of record CAVWPD010000005.1, read on the forward strand.
CCCTCTGCGTAGATGCAGGCGATTCTAGGCGCTGTTTGCGGCCTTCAATACTCGCTGCGGCTGCGATACCCCGTAGCCCTGAGCATAGTCGACGCCCAGGCTTTGCAGCATATTAATGATTTCCTGATTCTCTGCAAACTCTGCGATGGTCTGCTTGCCGGTCAGGTGGCCGATCTCGTTGATGGAACGCACCATCTCCCGGTCGATGGGATCGTGCAGGATCTCTTTGACGAAGCTGCCGTCGATTTTCAAGTAATCGACGGGGAAATGCTTCAAGTAGCCGAACGATGACAGGCCGGTGCCGAAATCATCGAGCGCAAATTTGCAGCCCAGCTCCTTCAACGCCTGAATGAACCGGTTCGCCTGCGAGAAACTCGCGATAGCCGCGGTCTCGGTGATCTCAAAGCAGATCTTGGTGGCATCCAAACCGCTGCGGTGGAATTGATCGATCACGTAGGGCAGGAATTTATCGTCGCCCAAACTCTGTCCCGACAGATTGATCGAACACATGGTGAGCTTCTCACGCTCGTCGGCCTCGGACACCAGCCAGCGAAACGCATTCTCGATCACCCAGCGGTCGATGCTCGGCGTAATGCCGTAGCGCTCGGCCGCCGTCATGAAATTGTCCGGACCGACAATTTTGCCGGCCTCGTCGCGCATGCGCAGCAGCAGCTCGTAGTGCGAGCCGGCTTCGGTTTTCTGCAGCGGCATGATGGTCTGTCTGAACAGCTCGAAGCGACCCTCTTCCAGCGCGTTGTTGATGCGCGCCGCCCACTGCATTTCGCGGCGCCGGCGCATCAGATCGATGTCATTTTCCTCGAAGCTGTGGACGCGATTGCGGCCCGCTTCCTTGGCGGCCTGGCAGGCGCTATCGGCCGCGCTCAGCACGGAGGCCACATCGGCATTGTCGGCAGAAATCGGCACGACGCCGATGCTGGCGCCCAGGCGGAAGGTGCGCTCCTCCCAGGTAAATTTGAAATTGCGCACCGCCTCGCGCAGCGCCTCTGCGGTTCGCATCGCTTCGTCCAATGAGCAGCTCTCGAGCAGAATGCCGAACTCATCGCCGCCCAAACGCGCCAGCGTGTCGCGCCAGCGGACTTTCGACTTCAGCAGCGCACCCACCTGCCCCAGCAGGGCATCGCCGGCGCTGTGCCCGCAGGTATCGTTGACGATCTTGAATTGATCCAAATCGAGTACGCAAAGCGCGTACGAAGTTTCGCGCGCCTTCGCGCTCTTCAGGGCTCGCTCCATGCGATTTTCAAATTCGCGCCGATTCACCAGTCCGGTGAGCACGTCGTGGCTCGCGTGATAGCTCAAGCGGCGGTTGAGCTCGCGTGCTTCGCTGACGTCGTGGAACACCAGAACACCGCCGGAAACCGCGCCGCTGCCGTCGCGGATCGGCGAGGCGGTGCTTTCCACATAGATTTCATTGCCGTCGCGGCGGATCAGCAGCATCGGACGCACGGATTTGATGGAGCGCGTTCGCCGAATGGCCACCGCCAGAGGATTCTCCAGCGGCTCGCAGGTCTCTTCGTGAAAAGCGCGAAAAATTTCCTCGATGGCGCGCCCCTGACTATCCTCCAGACGCCAGCCGGTGAGGGCCTCGGCGACCGGATTCACATAGTCGATCACGCCCTTCGCATCCGTGGTGATGACCCCATCGCCAATGCTCTGCAGCGTGATCTGTGCGCTCTCTTTCTCGCGAAACAGCGCCTCTTCGTAGAGCTTACGTTCGGTAATGTCCAGCTCGACGCCCACCAGACGCAGCAGCCGGCCTTTCTCATCCACCTTGGCCTTGGCGCGGCTGATCACCCAACGCCACTCGCCGGTCGCATGACGCATGCGATGCAAGCTCTCGAATATCGGCGTCTTGCCGGCCACATGATCGCGAATCGCCGCCTGCACGCGCGACATATCGTCCGAATGCACCAAGGTCCGCCAGTCAGGCGCCTGCCCCGCATCCGGCTCATCGTAGCCCAGCATCGATTTCCAGCGCGGCGACAGGTACACCCGATTGTTGAGCGTATCGAAATCCCACAGCCCGTCGTTCGCGCTATACAGCGCGAGTTCGTTGCGCTCTTCCAAGTCCTCCAGGTGGCGCTGGATTTCGATGCGTTCCAGTCCGGTGGCAAGGCTGCTGCCCACCAGCTTCATCAGCAGGTGCAGCTGTACATCCCAGTTATCGCGCGGGCGTGCATTGGCAATGCCCAGCAAACCGGCGGCTCTGCCCTTGATGAAATAGCCGATGATGAGCACCGAACCGATGCCCAAATGATTCCACAGCGCTGCATCTTCCTGTTGGTCCTCGCGCGGCGCGCTGGTATCGCGCATCTCGGAGACCCGCAGCGGCGCCAAGCGCGAACGCAGCCAGGGCAACACCTCCATGGATTGACCGTTCAGCTGTTCCGGGTTGCCGGTGGCGAGCATGCTGCGGGCGACCTGAATTTCGCCGAACACGCCCAGCTCGGCGTCCAAATTCACGTGGAAGGCCGCATCGACGCGCGTGGCTTCGCGCAGTCGCTCCAAATTGACGATGATGGTGTCGAGGGCGGTGAGCGCCGTCATCGTTTGAAAATCGACGGCGATCTTGGTGCAGATTACGTCAAGTCCCACCGCGGGCCGCACGCCGCGCGTGGGCCAAGTTTGCGGGGACAATATGTCCGAGGCGGTCAGATCTGGATGGCGGGGATCGTTTGGAGCTATTGCCATGCGCCTTCACACGTCCCGGAAATAAAGTTACGGTTGTAGATCAACAGTTTGCCACTCATTCGAATCCGAAAACCGAATGCGTCACACACTTCCCGGGATGTTGCGGGCACACATAGCTTCGGATTCTCGCATAACTTGTAAGGAATACAAGCTAAGCGATTGTATTAATAGAGCTTCAGCAAAATACTCCTTGGGAGCGGCGGCATCGATTCAACAGCCGCAACAGCGCCTTACGTCAAGTGCGCCTTAGCCGTCTCAAAGAGCCTCGTAAGCCTCTGTTCCATATCGGCTTGTAGCCGCTCGAGCGCCGCCGCATCCAATCCCTTGGCCACATACACCGGCTCGCCCACCGCAATCACAATCCGCGCCGCGAATTTCGGAATGACGAATCGGTCCCAACTGATCATCCAGGCGCGAGAGGCGCAGTAGCTCAAGGGAATGATTGGGCGTTGCGAGAGTTGGGCGAGCAGCAATGCCCCGGGCTTGAACTTCCATGGCGGACCGCGCGGGCCGTCGGGCGCGATGACCGGCGAGACGCCCTCATGCACCAACGCCTGATAATAGTCCCGCAGCGTGCGCGCGCCCGTGTGAGTCGATGATCCGCGGATCACCTCGCCGCCCAGGCTGCGCACCACGATGGCGCCGAATTCTCCATCCACCGATGGGCTGATCAATACGCCAAGTTTCAAGCCGGCGCCGCGCTGCTGGAACAAATACTTTGCGCAGAACAGTTGATGTTGATGCCAATACACCGGGATAAATGAGGCCGAACTCGCGAGAGCTGCGCTGATGTGCTCGCCGCCGATGATCTGCGGTGCGCGGCACCAGCCCCACAACACGCGCAGCAGCGCCAAGAAAACGGGCGCAGACATTTTATACAAGCGCAGACGGGCCGCCGTGAGGCGGCGCCCGGAACTGGTTTGCTGTTCGTAGATGGTGTTGCGAAGACCACCTTGTTCCCGCTTCTTCTGCACGACCCGTATTGTCGGGAAGCACTCCGTGCAGCGCAATCTCTAAGTTACAATGCCGGCATGCAAACCTTAGCAATTCCGCCGGGGCCCGCCGAAGGCTTCGATCTTGGCGGCAGCGATGAATCACTCGTTCGCTTGCAGGATTATTTTGCCAAGTTCGGCGACCTGTACCGCGTCTTCGCGCCCGCACGGGGTGTATTTAACTACGTCATCAATCACCCCGATGACATCAAACGGGTTTTACTGACGAACCACCGCAATTACACCAAGGGTGAGGGCATGGATCGGGTCAAGATCCTGCTCGGTAACGGCATCATGACCAGTGAGGGCGCATTTTGGCGCCGCCAGCGCCGGATGCTGCAGCCGGCCTTTCATCGGCGCGTGATCGATCAATTCAGCACGTTAATCGGCGAGGTCAACGCAAAGTACGTCGAGCGCTGGTCCTCGCTGTGCGCGCGCGGGGAACCGGTCAATCTGTCGGTCGACATGAGCGAACTGACGTTGGAGATCGTTTTGAAGTCCATCTTCGGCAGCGACTTGGGCAGATTGGAGCAGCAGATGGGCGTCAATCCCTTCGAGGTCGTGGCCAAACAATCGAACCGAGATTTGAAATTCGCCTTTCAATTTCGCTCGCTGGCCCGGCTGGTCGGGGAGCTGATCGCGCGGCGGCGCCAGGCGCCGGAAGAACATGTCGACTTCTTGAGCATGTTCATGCTGAGCCGCGACCGGGACAGTGGGGAACCCATGTCCGATAAGGAACTTATCGATGAGGTGCTCACCTTGATCGTCGCCGGGCATGAGACCACGGCGGCGGCGCTCACCTGGACTTGGTACTTGCTCAGCCGCCATCCACAAGCCGCGCTGCAGCTTGAGGCGGAAGCCGACCGGACCGCGGAGGGAGTTCTGGGACTCGACGCGGCGGAAGCCCTGTCATTTACTCATCAGGTCTTGCAGGAATCCTTGCGGCTGTATCCGCCGGGCTGGCTGATCACGCGGCGCGCAATCCAAGCCGATGAACTCGGCGGTTTTTCGATCGCCCCGCGCACCGACGTGTTCATCAGCCCCTACCTGCTGCACCGGCATCCGGAGTTTTGGAGCGAACCGGAGGAGTTCAAACCGGAACGCTTCGCGGGCGCCGATGCCGAAGAGCGGCATCGCTTCGCGTATATTCCCTTCGCGGTCGGCCCGCGCCACTGTATCGGTGAAAACATCGCCATGTTCGAGATGTTGGTGCACATGCATACCATGGCGCGCCGCTTCCGTTTGCGGCGCGCGACTGATGAGCCTATTGAATTGGAGGCGCAGATCAATCTGCGGCCTCGTTCCAACCTCATGATGACGGTAGAAATGCGATGAATGATGTCAGCAAGCTCATGACCTACACCACCTTGGTCGATGTCCTGGAGGGCAATCGGGACGTGGACCGCAGCGTCACGTATGTCGAGGGCGAGAATGCCGAGCGGCGCGTGCCCTACAAAGACGTTTACGCGCGGGCATTGGGCATCCTTTATCACCTGCAAAGCGCCGGTGCGCGGCGCGGCGACAAGATGATCATTTTTCTGAACAACAATGAGCAGTTTCTTGATGGATTTTGGGCTGCCGTGTGCGGCGGCATCGTGCCTGTGCCCTTGGCGGTCGGGATCAGCGACGAACACCGGCACAAGCTCCTAAAAGTCGCGCGCAAGCTGGGCAATCCGCTGCTCTACACGGATGCAAAGAGCCTGGAGCGCTTGGCCGGTCTCGCCGCGCAATCGGGAGACGGAGAGCTGTTCCAGCAGTTGAAGTCGCGCGCTTTCCTGATCGAGTCAATTACCGATATTGCCAAATCCGGCAAACTGCATCGCCCCGCGGCGCAAGATCTCGCCTTCATCCAATTCTCCTCGGGCTCCACGAGTGAACCCAAAGGGGTCATGCTCACCCACGGCAATTTGATCGCCAACATTCAAGGAACCACTGCGGTCGATCATTTCACCGAGCAGGACGTTTCCTTGAGCTGGATGCCCTTGACTCACGATATGGGCTTGATCGGCTTCTACCTGATTCAGTTTGCGAATCGCGTGCATATCAATCTCATGCCGACCGAGCTGTTCGTGCGCCGGCCCCTCCTGTGGCTGCAAGTCGCCGCAAAAAAACGCGTGACCATTACCTGCTCGCCGAACTTCGGCTACCGGCATTTCCTCAAGGTATTGGGCGATCGGCGTCTCGAGAATACGGATCTGTCCTCGATCCGCTTGATATTCAACGGTGCCGAACCGATTTCCGTGTCCCTGTGCAACGAATTCATGGGCACCCTGGCCTACACCGGCTTGCGGCGCCAAGCGATGTATCCGGTGTACGGACTCGCCGAGGCGTCCCTGGCGGTGACGCTGCCCGCCCCGGGATCAGATTATCGCTGGATACGCGTGAATCGGCATCGCTTGGGCGTGGGCGCGCAGATCGAACTTAACCCCGCGGAGGGGCGCGATGCACTGGAACTGATGTGCGTGGGACACGTGGTGCCCAACACCGAATTGCTGATTGCGGACGATGCGCGCACCGGCGTGCCGGACGGCACCGTTGGACATATCCTGATCCGCGGCGCCAGCGTGACACGCGGCTACTTCGCCGACCCGGAGGCGAGCGCCGCGGCCATCGATGCGAATGGTTGGGTCGACACCGGCGATTTAGGCGTGGTGCACGAGGCCGGGCTTTACATCGCCGGCCGCGCCAAAGAAATCATTTTTGTGAATGGCCAGAATTACTACCCCTACGATCTAGAGAACATCGCGCAGCGTGCGCCAGGCCTCGAACTGAACAAGGTGGTCGCCGCGGGCGTCGCGAAGCCCGGCTCGCAGGGGGAGGAACTGGTGGTGTTCGTACTCCATCGCAGCGGCATGGCAGAATTTTTGGACACCGCGGCCGCTGTCGGGCGACTCATCAATGAGCATACCGGGCTGGAGGTCGCGCAAGTCATCCCGACCAAACGCATCCCCAAGACGACCAGCGGCAAGGTACAGCGGCATTTGCTGGAGAAAGCCTACATCGACGGGGAATTCGACGCGGAGCTCGCGGAGCTCACGGCCTTGCGCGAGGCGCGGGGCGGTTCCGATCGAGAAGCCGCCGCAGGTCTCGAAACTCGTCTGCAATCGATTTGCGAGGCTGCGCTGCCGGGCAAAAGAATCGACATCCATGACAATCTGTTCGAGATCGGCGCAAGTTCGCTTAAATTGATTGAGATTCACGAGGGCATCGACCGGGATTTCCCCGGCCTCATCGATTTGACCGAGCTGTTCGACTATCCGACCATCGCGCAGTTGGCGAAGCACTTGGAAACGAAGCGCGGCGCGACGGCCGCGCGCTAAAGACGCGCTATGGGGACGCCAGTCCGGAAGTCGACGCGCCGTACAGCGGTTTTTTCAGCCGCCATCGCCGGTAGGACCAGAGCCAATCGGCCGGATGCTTAAGCACGTCGACTTCGCAGGCGCGCGCATAGCGCTCAATCACGGCGTTGGGTGCGGTGACTTCCCGGCCATCCCACAACGGGCGAAGATCCACCTCGTAGTAGCTGCGCCTTACGCGGCGCACGCTGACGTAGATGATGGGTAGGCGCGTGGCGCGGGCGATTTGCTCGGCGCCGATGTAGAAAGCCGTGTCCTGCCCCAGGAATTTCGTCCAGTAGCGCTGATCCGTCGACACCGGCGCTTGGTCAGCGTTCATGGCCACCGCGCGAATGACGCCGCGCCGGCGAAGAAAATCCGCCAGCAATTCCTTCGCGGGCACCAGCCGAGCGCCAAATCGCGAACGCACTTTAAGCATCAGCCGTTCCGCCCATTGATCGTGCAAGGGTTTGTACGCGGCATCCATGGGATAGCCCAATTGCAGAGTGACACCGTGCAGCAGCCATTCCCAATTGCACAGGTGCGAGGTCACGAACATGATGGACTGACCGGCATCCAGATACTGCCGGGCCACCTCGATATTGCTGACGTGCATGCGCCGGCGCATGTCGGAGGCGCTCATCGACACTGACTTCAGTACCTCGATCAACACGTCGCAGAAATTCTTCAAAAATTGTTTGTGGATCGCCTCACGCTGCGCGAGGCTCAAGTCCGGGTACACTTTCTCGAGCTGCTCTTTGATCACGTGGCTGCGGTGGCGCGCGACGTAGTAGGCCAGGAAGAACAAGAATGCAGAAAATGCGTACAGCGCCGCCCACGGAAGACGTGACAGCAGTTTGATCATGGACGTCTGGCGCGCGCCGGGTGCCGGCGCGACCCCTGCGCAGTCATTGCGCAGCCTTGATGGGCGGGCCGCCGGGGGACCACTTGGCGTGCTGCTGAAATAGAAACAATTGCGAGGAATCGGCGCTGATCGGAACCGCCCGCGCCTGCCAGGAGTCATCGTGCAAATCCATGTCGGCATCGTATTCGATGTGGCAATTGAACGGACTGTTGAAATACCAGAACCAGTTCGATCCTAATTTGTGCCTACCCGGCCCCCAAAAGGATTGGTGGCCTTTGTTGGCAAAGCGAGTACCGGCTTGTAACACCTCTGTCGGGCCGCCCAAATGAAAAGTGAAATGCTCACAGCCCTTCATGAAGGGCGGGGTTTGAATCATGAACAAGGAATGGTGGTCGAGGGAACCGGCGGGCCGCAGAAACGGGCCTGTCCCGATGAATCGATCGGTACAGCGAAATTTGAGTCGATCGACGTAGAAAGCCTCCGCTTTCGCGGCATCGGGGACGAAGTACACCACGTGGGAGAGCGTGCGCGGAATGATTTCCGCCTGCTCATCGACGGCCACGATATTCGCAGGCCGCAGCGGCGCTTCGCCGGGCGCATTCACATGTTCCGCTGCGATGTGAATTGGACGGCGCACCGTGAGCTGGAAACCCAGCACGAAGCCCATATCGTCCACGGTCTCAAGCGATCCATCAGGCAAGCTTCGCACTTCACGATCCTTGCGAAGCTCGGCGGCGATGACTGCCAGCGTCGCGCCATCGCTCACGCCGTACACCGTCTTGCGCAGCAGGCTCGCGGTGCCCATCGGCGCGGGCAGCGAGGTATCATCCTGGCGGCGAACCTCGATAAACGTGCCATCGAGCGCTTCGAAGCGCCCGCCGTCGCTCGAGGCGTCGAGGGGCTTCAGCCCGTAGTCCACCAAGCATTTCGTGCAGGCCGCAACGTCCTCGACGCCGAAAAGCAGCGAATCGGGGCCAATGATGTTCATGGGGAGCTCGTGTGGCGCGTGGATTTCGTATCGGCGGCCGCCGTGCGGCCGCCCAAGGTCTCGGCCACCCAATCGGCGATGTAGGCGCCGGCGTTGGCCGAATTATCGAAGCTCGAGTGCTGCACGCCGCCTTCACGGGCGGTAAAAACCTTCAGTTCGCGCTTCGGGCTGTTGACCAGTTGATCGTAGGTGCGCTGCGCCCAGTGCAGCGGGATCTGCGAATCCTTTTCGCCGTGCGTGACGAGAAACGGTACTTTGATTCGATCAAGTATGCCGTCCAAATGCACTTTCTCCGCGATTTGCATAAACTCCTCGATGGTCTCGCCCCCCCATACCCAGCGCACATGTTCCCAATAGTGCGGCACCGGAAAACTGCCTTCGCGCTGCAAGCGCTTCTTCTGCACGTCGCGCCAATCATGATTGGCGCCCCAGACGACACCCATCGCAAATCGCGGCTCGAAGGCCACGGCACGCGGACAGTAGTAGCCGCCGAGCGACACGCCCTCGAGGCCGATGCGCTGGGCATCGACATCGGCTCGCCCCTGTAAGTAGTCGACTACCGGACTCGCCCAACTCTCCGAGTTATAGACGGCCTTCATGCCGTGGAGGCGCAGCGCCTCTCCGCTGCCCGGCTGATCGATGATCAGAGAGGAGACGCCGCGCTGCGCGAGCCAGCGCGGCAGCCCGACGAAGTACTTCATCTCCTTGGTGCTGTCCAGCCCGTTGACCTGCACCAGCAGGGGAGCAGGTCCTTCAACATTCTGTGCCCTGACATACAAGCCGGCGAGGTGCGCGGCGCCATAGGGGATTTCGATGCGCACGCAGTTCGCGCCGGACAGCTCAATGCCGCGAAGAAAACTCGACTGCATGCGCGCGTAGAGCTCGGTGCGACCGGGACTGGAATGGCCCTGCATGCGTTCGGCGGTCAACAAATAGATGGCGGCGCGCTGCAGTTTATCGCCCGCCGAAATCAAGCGGCCCCGCGACTCATCTTCGGCGGCGAGCGCGCGAAGTCTATCCGCCATACCGACCCAGCTTTGTCCGAAGGCCCGCACACCCTCCGCATCGGGCTTGGCGGATGCCTCCAGCAAGGGCGCACACATCTCCTCGATCTCGCCGATGCGCGCCCCCATCTCGATGGCCAGATCCACCGACAGGTTCCACACGTAGTTATTCGGAAAATAGCGAAACATCTACTGAGCACCCATCAATGCGTCGTCGAAAATGGCGACCGCGCGGGTCCAGCCCGCGGATGCGCCGCGGATCTTGTGCGGAAAGCAGCTGATAAAAAATCCATCCCCCGGCAGCGCTTCCAGATTGTGCAGCTTTTCCAAGTGGCAGTAACCGATGTCGCGGCCTGCCTTGTGTCCTTCCCAGAGCAGGGACTTGTCCCCCGTGGCGGCGAATTTCTTCGCCGTGTAGGAAAACGGCGCGTCCCAACTCCAGGCATCGGTGCCCGTCAGGCGCACCCCCCGCTCGAGCAGATACATGGTGGCTTCGTAGCCCATTCCACAGCCGGCATTTAAAAAATCCGACTGTCCATACCGGCTGCCGGCGCGGGTATTCACCACCACGATTTCCAGCGGCCGCAGGATGTGATCAATGCGTTTAAGCTCCGCCTCGACCTCCTCACCCCGGACCACGTGGCCATCGGGCAGGTGGCGAAAATCCAATTTGACGGCGGGCTGGAAGCACCAATCGAGCGGCACTTCATCGATGGTGATGGATCGCTCGCCCTTGTTCATGGTGGAATGGAAGTGGTACGGCGCGTCGAGGTGCGTGCCATTGTGGGTGCTCAAGGACACCCATTCCGCCGCAGCAGCCTCGCCATCCGGGAAATCCGCCGGCTGCGTTCCCGGCAGCAACTGATTGAATTCGCGCATCGTCTCGCGATGCGTTTGGTAGGTGATTTTAGGTGCGAGCGGCGGCGGATCCGACATCACGTCATTTTCCAGATAAATCGATAAATCGACGAAGCGGCGCGCCATCGTATTCCTCGTATAAATCGCCTAGGGGATCGGCCCTGCCAAGGCCAGCATCGACTCTCGCATGATACTCGCGTGCTCTGCTTTGGAGCCGCCGGTGGTTTCGATCTCCCCGAGGCGTAACGAATTTTGCACCACCATTCTGCAGCGCTCGAAGCGCCGCGCGCTATAGGTTTGCAGCGCCGCCTCCACGGAGGGCGCTTTTTCCAGGGTGTCGGCCAAGACCAGAGCGTCCTCCACACTGATGGCCGCCCCGGAAGCCAGGTGCGGGGTGGTGGCATGCACCGCATCGCCCATGAGGACCACCCGGCCGCGATGCCAGGGCGCGGGGACCAAAAGCGCCTCGAGCGGTCGATAGATAATGCGTGATTGCGGGTTCAAGCCGTCGCGCACCACGCCGATGGGCCCGGAAAACTCGGCCAACAATCCTTTGAGAATTGAGGCCCACTGTTGCTCCGGAATGCGTTCATTGAAGGCCCGCTCATCGGTGACGAACAAGTACATCTCGTCGCGAGAGACCGGATTCAGTCCGGCTTTGGTGACCGGGCCCATCATCATGCAGGCGTTCCGGATCTGCGGCAGCAGCGGGATCGTGGCGCGCCAGATGCCCTGGCCGGTGTACTTCGGCGTCGGTGCCTCAGGGAATACGGCGAGGCGGACCTGGGAGAAAAGACCGTCCGCGCCCACCACCAACTCATACTCGCCGCTCGAGCCATCCGTGAAATCGACCTTGACCGAATCCGGCTGCGGATGAATCGCGCTGAAGGTCACGCCCAGGCGCACCTGAACGCCGGCTGCTCGCGTCGCCTGCGACAAAATCCGTGCCAACACCGGGCGCAGGATGCCGCCGCTGCCGGGCGTATCCGCGCCGGCGATGCGCGGCGTGGGCAGTGTGGCTACCACAGTTCCGTCGGGGGTGCACAGGTCCACCCCATCCGTACAAGCGCTGTGCTCGAGAATCTCGGGTAGCACGCCCAAGGTCTTGAAGGCGCGCAACGCCGTGCCATTGATGGTGATACCGGCGCCATAGACGCGCCACTGCGGATCGATTTCCACCAAATCGACGGCCACGCCGCGCTTGCGCAGTTCGATGCCCAAGGACATGCCGGCGATCCCGCCGCCGATAATCAGCGCATTTTTGATGATGGTCATTCGCTAGCAGTATAGCGGCCGCAAGCAGGCTCGGCGGTGCACTGAGGGATCGACGAAACGCGCGCTAGGTTCGGATTCGAATTGGACCAAGGTCCATCGCTGTCCCGGAGAGGCGCACACGCTATCATTCGCGCAACCCTCGGCATGGCGGAGATTCGATTGCTCATTGATTCCCACGCATGCAGCACCGCTTGGGCCACCTATGGCGGGCGGCGGCGCGCTGCGCGATCGATTGCCGGGTGGGCGGTTTTCGGGCTTATGGCGGCCTATGCGCCGCGGTCACTTGCGCAAGCGTTGCCGGCAGGGGATGCGCCGGAGGCGGCGCAGGTCCCCGGTGTGCCGGCGGGGGCACAGGCGGCCTCAGAGGATTCCGCCAACGTCCCGGATTCGACCGAGCAGGGCCAGACCCAGCTTGCCGAGAGCTTCGAGCACCGCCCCATTGCCGCGCTCTTGCATAGCTCGAGCCTGGTGGGCTTGCGCGACACGACTTTCAGCGTGCAGCTGCGCTCCTTTTATGAGGATACGGAGAATTTCAATACTTCGACCAGCTTGGCCTGGGTCGGAGGCGGCTCTGCGGGCGTGAAGACCGGATATTTTTGGAATTTCCTCGCCCTCGGGGCCACCGGCTATACCTCCCAGCGCCTGTACGCGCCGTTGGACGAATCCGGCACGAAACTGCTGCAACCGGACCAGCGGCCCTACACGGTGGTCGGCGAGCTGTACACAGAGTTTCGTTTGACGGATGAGATCCTCGCAACCGCCGGCAGGAGAGGCTTTGATACCCCCTTTATCAACACGCAGGACTCCTTGATGACTCCGAACAGCTTTGAGGTGTACTCGGTGCAAGGGGTGATCGGCAGCTCGGACGCCGCGAGCTTGCACTTCGGGGCTGGCTACGTCGATCAGATCAAGCCGCGCAATTCCGAGGACTTCGAATCCATGGCCACCGCCGCGGGAGCCCCCGGGGGGGTGGATCGGGGGGTGTATGTGGCGGGGGCCAATTATACCCTGGGTACTTTTTCCTTGGGCGCCGTGGATTACTACAGCTCGGATATCATCAATATCGAATATGCCGAAGTAAAGTACACGATCCCGCTGCCCGATACGCTGCGTCTGCAGTTCGGTGCGCAGTTCGCGAACCAGCGCAGCACCGGGGATACGCTGCTGACCGGCAAGCCCTTCGCCACCGATCAGTACGGACTGAAGGCTGAGCTGGCGATCGGCTCGGGCCTGATCACCCTGGCGCGCACGATCACCGCCGTGGGCACCACCACCGATACGGCCAGCGGGGTCAGCGGCACCAGCATGCGCAATCCCTGGGGAGGCTATCCGGGCTACACCGCCGTGCAGGTGGAGAATTTCTATCGGTCCGGAGAGGATGCAACACTGGTGCGGGCGGCATACAACTTCCCGAAGAAGACAGGTCTAAGCGTGTATGCGCTGTGGGTGCACGGCTCCACCCCCGCCATCGTCAAGCAGTATGCTGAAGAGGAGTACGACTTGAATCTGCAGTGGACCGCCAAGAGCGCTGCACTGAAAGGCTTGAGCGTGCGCGCCCGCTACGGACATGTCTCCGAGCAAGGACCCGCCGATCAGCATGAGAATGATTTGCGCCTGATGCTCTACTACCAGCTGCGCTGAGCAAATCCGCTCACACCAGCTGCAAATCGATCGGCGCGACCTGCTGAAAGATCGCGGCGCTTTGATCTGCCGAGAGTCCCCACAGCGAGCGGAACAAACCGCCGAGCACCGCGCGATAATCGTTGAGAACCGGAAAATCCCGGTCCTGAAACAATGTACCGCGATTCACGCGCTGCTGCTCGCCGGCGATCCTGCCGCCATTGATGGCGCCACCGAGCACCCAGTACACCGTACCGTGACCATGGTCGGTGCCCCGATTACCGTTCTCCCGGAACGTACGGCCGAACTCCGACACGACGACGACCACGGTATTTTTCCACTCGGGCCCCAGAGATTGAGAGAAGGCCTGTAGCCCGCGGCCCAGGCTCGCCAAATTATTCGCCAAGGCCCCTTGCGCAGCGCCCTCCCCCACGTGCGTATCCCAACCGCCCACGTCGATAAATCCCAGTCGATATTTGTCGCGCATGAGCCGCCCCATGCGCTCCGCTTCCAGTTCGAAGCCCTTGGTATTGATTGCATTGCGATTGGCCGCCGTCATCTCATCGGCCATCTCCTGCGCCACCTCCTGCCGCAACTCCAAGCCATTGCTGACCGCGCCTTGCAGATGGTGTCCGGTATACATCTGGCTCAAAATGCGCGCCTGCCGCTCATCGAAGGGCGGCTTGCCCACGCTTTTCAGCGACAGATTCGGGACTGCACCGCCGCCCTGGAAGGCGAGCGGCAATGCATCGGTAAAGGAGATCGGCGCGACGCTATTCGCGGCACCTACCAGGGTATCGGACAGGCGGCCGAGAAATCCGGAGCGATAGTTGCGCGTACCGTTGGCAGGTTGGCCCAGTTCAATGCTGTCCTGGGTTTCAAAGTGGCTGCGCGACAAATCATCGGTGCCGGCAAATGGAATGAAGGCTGCCTGTCGCTGCAGGTACAGCTCACCCACCGTGTCGCGAACCGCCGGGGCGAGCGCCCAGTCGGCATCCAGCGCCAGCGCCGTGGTTTTGGAGGCAGGATCCGGTTTCGCAATGGCGATGTTGGGCCGCGCTTCGTAGTAGTAGCTGCTCGAATAAGGAATGAGCAGATTGGTGGAATCATAGCCGCCGCGCAGGAACACCATCAGGAAACGCGGTCCCGTCATCGGCGCAGCGAATAGGCGTCCGCAGACGCCGGCGTTCAGCGCGGCAGCGCTGCACAGTTGAAGCATATGGCGGCGATTCATGTCAGCACCTCGAATTTACTCATAGTTGAAATCCGGCGACGACAACAAGAACGTATTCCATTCCTGCTGAGAAATCGCGTGACCGAGCGCTTCGCGGGTGTGGACCGTGAGAAACGGCTCGACGGCTTCGAAGTACAGCCGGCTGGAGAGCTGGGGAAAGCCGCCCGCGCCGGCGGCGCTGCCATCTTCCGCATCGAACAGTCCGGCGCTGCCCGAACCGATCGCGCGCGCGATCTCGAAACGCCGGCTCATTTGACCGGAACTTGCCCAGCTCAATTCCGTGAGCGGATAGCCGTCCGGCGTGAGGCGGCCGAACGGTGCTTCTCCGAGTCCGTTCAGCCAATTGAGCATGGGCCGGGTATTGCTGATGGGACGCCCATCATAGGCAAACCGCACGGACGAGGTGACGAAGCGCATCGGGTCCCTGAATTTTCCGCCGAGCGATGCATTGAATTCCCGTGCGAGGAACATCGTACGCAGTACCGCGGCAATGTCTCCGTCGGTGTGCATAAACGTCTGCGACATGCGTTCCACCAACTGCGGAGGCGGGTTGTCGGCGACAAAATACGTCGCGAGCTCTTTGGAAATGAAGCGCGCGCAGGCGGGCTGCTTGACGATCAGCGTAACCGATTCCTCGACCTCATCGTAGCCGCTGCCGCGGATGGTTTGCCCCAGCAGGACTTTATCCCCAAAGTCGTGGCGGGCAGGATTGAATTCAAAGGCGCCGCGGCGCCGATACAAGCGCTGCCATTCGGGTTTGAGCTTCGGCGGCGCGCCGGCGTTGACGCCCACGCCGGTCAGCACTCGCGCGAGCTGTTGCACATCAGCCTGGGTGTAGCCCGAGCCGACCCCCAACGTGTGCAGCTCCATCAGCTCACGCGCGTAGTTTTCGTTGATGTGTCCCACGGCGTTTTGATTGTTGTCCAAGTACTGCAGCATCGCCGGATGTTCGAGCGTCGCCAACACCAGATCCTTGAAGTGTCCGAACACATGCGGGCGGATTGCCCGCTCCGTGTAATCGCCGACCAGCCAGCGCAGGTTAGCCTTGTATTGATGCACGCTGAAATGATTGAGCCAGAACCAAACCATCTGTTCCTGCAATTGCGAGGGCGAATACACCGCACGCAGCAGTTCGCGGCGGATCGCTTCATAGGCGAGCTTGTTGCCGTGATCATTGAGTGTTTTGCGCGCCTGCTCCTTGTCGGGGCCATCTGCCATGGCGTTGATCGTCTTGTACTGGGCGTTTAAGTCGGCGAGCGAGCGCTCTGGGTCGGCATGCGATACCTCCAGAGCGCTGATCTGGGCGACGATCGCCGGCGGCAGAGCGGTATCGCGAACCGCCAGTTGATCGTCGAGGAATCGCTCACGCCCCAGGCGGTGGTATTCGGCAACGCTTACCGTGTCGATGCCGAAGGTGACTCTCTCGAGCCACAGCGTGTCTTCTCGATGCAATACCGGCAGCGCACCGGCGGTCTGATGCTTCAGGTCGGGTGTGTGGCTCGCGTCCTCGCGCTGGCTCGGGCCCGCGCACGCGAACAGCAGGCCCGTAGACAGTACCGACAGCAGCTGCTTGAACCTCGCCGACACAGGACTCCTCGGCCCAACAGCCCTCACGCGCAGAAGGCCTGGAAGAGTGGCCACTCCCCCCACAACGCCTCACAGGATTGATCGTTGACGCTCGGCGCGTTACAACGGGTTAACCTAATGTCTGCTAGGCCGGAGGATCTACAGGGGCAAGCGCGACGCCGTGTTTCGCGACGCCGCGAAGCGCCTTCGGCAGGGCGAATATCACATGTTCCTTGCGGCCGCTCAATTCCTCCGCCACCTCGCCGCCCCACTGGCGCAACTGCGCGATCACGCCCTGCACGAGGATCTCGGGTGCTGAAGCGCCGGCCGTCAACCCAATGGTGTTGATTCCGTCGAACCACTCGCGCTTCAAGTCTTCAGGTCCATCGACCAGGTAGCCGGGTTTGCTGATTTTGTCGGCCATTTCGCGCAGCCGGTTGGAATTCGAGCTGGATTTTGAGCCGACCACGACCAGTACATCGCAACGTCCGATCAATTCCTTGACCGCGTCTTGGCGATTCTGCGTCGCGTAGCAGATATCCTCTTTCAGCGGGGCTTTGAGCTTCGGGAAGCGCGCACGCAAGGCCGCCACGATGGAGGCCGTGTCGTCAACCGACAGCGTGGTCTGGGTCACGAACGCCACATGTTCCGGGTTGCGCACGGCCAGGCCCATGGCGTCTGCGACCGTCTGCACCAAGTAGATCGAGCCGCCGAGCGATGCATCGAATTGGCCTATGGTGCCTTCCACTTCCGGGTGTCCGGCATGACCGATCAAGAAAACCTCGCGCGCCTCGAGCGCATAGCGGGTGATTTCCATGTGCACTTTCGTGACCAGCGGGCAGGTGGCATCGAAAACATTCAAGGCGCGATGCTTGGCCTCTTCCTGCACCGCGCGCGGCACTCCGTGCGCGCTGAAAATGACTGTGGCGTTATCCGGAACCTCGTGCAGCTCCTCGACGAATACCGCGCCGATCGTGCGCAAGCGGTCTACCACGTGTTTGTTATGCACCACTTCATGGCGAACATAGATGGGCGCTCCGAACAGCGCCACGGCTCGCTCGACGATGTCGATCGCACGGTCGACGCCGGCGCAGAATCCACGCGGATTGGCTAGTAGGATTTGCATCAGATTTTCCGCCTTCCTTCCAGTAAGGCATCCAACAAAAGACAGGCGGCGCCGACGGTGATTGCCGAGTCCGCTACGTTGAATGCAGGAAAATACGCTCGATCCCAGTGAAAGTGAATGAAATCGATGACATGCCCCAATCGAATGCGGTCGATCAAATTGCCGAGCGCGCCACCCAGCACCAGCGACAAGCCGCAGGCCAGCAACGAGTTTGCCTGACGCGGCAGACGCAGCAGCCACACGATGATACCCATGCTCACCGCCGCTGCCAGACCGATGAACACCCAGCGCTGCCAGCCGGAAGCCGAGGCCAGGAAGCTGAAGGCCGCGCCGACATTGTGCATGCGGGTGATATCAAGGATCGGCAGCACCCTCTTGAATTCAAATTCGCCAAAGTTCTGAGCAATCACATACTTGCTGGCCTGGTCGAGCAGCACGACCAGCACCGAGACCAGCAGCCATCCCTGCCTGCCGCGATGGGTTTGCGTGCTCATGCGTAGCGGCGCTCCTCACCCGGACCCTCGACGTTGAGCACACAGCGAGCGCAAATCTCTGGATGCTTCGGATCGCTGCCGACATCCTTGCGCAGTTGATAGCAGCGCACACACTTGGGATTCGAGCTGGCGTTGACTTCGATCCACACGCCCTCCGCACTCGCCTTGGCGGCGCCGGCCGGCGGCCGGATCTTCACGACCTGCGCCTGGCTGGTGATCAATAGAAATCGAAGCTCATCGTGCAGCATTTCGAAAGGCGAAGCCGGCGCTTCGGGCGTGAAGACGGTGACCTCCGCCTCCAGCGAAGAACCCAGCGTCCCCACAGCGCGCAGCCGCTCGAGTTCTCGCGCCACATCTGCCTTCAGGGCGATGAGGGCTGCCCAATCGATCGTGGCCTCGCGTTCCGCTCCGGCGGGAAACTGATGCCAGGTGTTCAAAAATACCGATTCGTTGGGGACCGCGGGAAGCTGGCCCCACGCCTCTTCCGCCGTGAAGCTTAAGATGGGCGCGAGCCAGCGCACCATCGCCTGAGCCACATGATTGATCGCCGTCTGTGCCGAACGCCGCGGCGCACTATCCGCGCCGGTGGTGTAGAGCCGATCCTTGATGATATCCAGGTAGAACCCGCCCAGCTCCACCACGCAGAAGTTGTGGATCTTTTGGTAAATATCGTGAAATTCATAGTTCCGGTAGGCGGTAATCACATCGTTTTGCAAGGCAAAGGTTTTGCCGATCACCCATTGATCGATGGCCACCAAGTCATCGAACGCCACGGCGTGCGCTGCGGGATCAAAGCCATGCAGGTTGCCCAACAGAAATCGCAGCGTATTGCGCATGCGGCGATAGGAATCCGCCATGCGCTTGAAAATCTCATCCGAGACGCTCATCTCATTGGCATAGTCTGTCGCGGCAATCCACAAGCGAACGACATCCGCGCCCAAGGTGCTGGTCAATTTTTGCGGCGCGAGAATGTTGCCGATCGACTTGGACATCTTGCGGCCGGTCTCGTCCACGGTAAAGCCGTGCGTCAGCACGGAGCGATACGGCGCGCGCCCGTACATGGCCACCGAGGTCAACAGCGAGCTGTGAAACCAACCGCGATGCTGATCCGAGCCTTCCAGATACAGATCACCCGGGGAGCTGATCTCGGGCCGCATGTGCGATACGCAGTAGTGCGCCACGCCGGAATCAAACCACACGTCCATCACGTCGGTGGCCTTGTCGTAGCGGTCGGCGTCCGCGCCCAGCAAGGCGCCCGCGTCCAAATCGAACCACGCGTCGATCCCATCGCGTTCCACCAGCTTGGCGACCTCCTCGATCAGCTCGTGCGTTCTGGGGTGCAATTCCCCGGACACCTTATCGACGAACAATGGGATGGGTACACCCCAGGCGCGTTGCCGAGACACGGTCCAGTCCGGACGCACGGCAATCATGCTCGTGATGCGCTGCTCGCCCCAACTGGGCATCCAATCCACGTGCGCAATCGCCTCCAGCGCCCCTTTGCGCAAACCCGCTTGGTCCATGCTGATGAACCATTGCGGCGTGGCTCGAAAAATCACCGGCGTCTTGTGACGCCAGCAATGCGGATAGGAATGATGGTACGGCTCATCCTTCAGCAGGCGGCCATTCTCGATCAGCACCTTGATGACATGCGCGTTGGCGTCGAATACTTGCTCGCCGGCGAACAGCGGCGTGCCCGGCAGAAAGCGGCCATCGCCGCCGACCGGATTCTCGATTTCCAGGTTGTAGCGCCGACCGACCACGTAGTCCTCGTGGCCATGCCCGGGCGCCGTATGCACCGCGCCGGTGCCGGTGTCGAGGGTGACATGATCTCCCAGTACCACCGGCACCTGGCGATCGTAAAATGGATGCTGCAGCACCAGATGCTCGAGCTGTGCGCCCTTGAGCATGGCGATTACCGCCCAGGTCTCGACACCCAGCGCATGCATGACGGAATTGACCAGTTCGCCGGCCAGCAGCAGCCGCTCGCGTCCTGCCCCCAAATCGAATTCCACCAGCGCGTAGTCGAACTGCGGATGCACGGCCACCGCACGATTCGCCGGCAGCGTCCAGGGGGTTGTGGTCCAAATCGCCAATGCGGTCGGCACGGCGTCGAATGCCGGATGCTGCCCGCCGGATACGACTGCCATGCGCTTGCCCAAATCGGCGCGATCGACAACCTCGAAGCGCACATACACGCTGGGCGAGGTGATGTCCTCGTATTCCACTTCGGCCTCGGCCAGCGCGGAGCGGCAGTTCAAGCACCAATGCACCGGCTTATAGCCCTTGTACAGATGCCCATTCTTGATGATGAGGGAAAAGGCACGCAGCTGTTCGGCCTCGTAGCGCGGCATCATGGTCAGGTAGGGCCGCTCCCAATCGCCAAGGACTCCCAGGCGCTTGAAATCCGTGCGCTGTAGATCGACTTGCTTCTGGGCGTAAGCTCGACAGGCCGCGCGAAATGCTTTGGCGTCAATTTTCTGTCCGACCCGCCCATGCGTCTTCTCGACCTGCATCTCGATCGGCAGACCATGGCAATCCCAACCGGGCACATAGGGCGCATCGTAGCCATCCAAGGTGCGCGACTTGACGACAATATCCTTGAGAATCTTGTTGACCGCATGACCCAAGTGGATGACACCGTTCGCATACGGCGGCCCGTCGGTGAGTATGAATGTTGGTCGACCCTGGGCCGCAGCACGAATCTTGTGATACAGGCCATCGCGCTCCCAAGCGGCCAGCATCGCCGGCTCGCGGTTAGCAAGATCGGCCTTCATCGGGAATGCCGTGTTCGGCAAGTTAATGGTACTTTTATAATCAGCCACAATTCACCTTCGCCAACAGATCGCGCGCGAGCGCGGCATCGGCCTTCATTTGCACAATCATCGCGTCCAACGAATCGAACTTGACCTCATCACGCAATTTGGCGACAAACTCAACATCAATCTCGCGTCCGTACAGATCTCCCGAGAAATCGAACACATGCACCTCGAGCAGCATCTCGGTGCCATCCACGGTGGGCCGGGTGCCGAGACTGGCCACACCAGACAAGCCCTGCCGCTCGATGCCGAAAACGCGCACCGCCAGCACGCCGCGTACCGGCGGTTTGCGGCGCATGAGCCGCAGGTTTGCCGTCGGAAAACCCAGCGTCCGCCCCAGTTCGCGGCCGTGCACCACACGGCCCAGCATTCGATACGGCCGGCCCAACAATCTCTTTGCGCCCGCATAGTCGCCTTGGCTCAGGCGCTCCCGCACTGCGGTACTGCTGACACGCATACCGTCGAGCGCGAATGGCGCAATCTGCTCGACGCCGAATCCTTGCGCGGCACCGGCCGCGCGCAGAGTGTCGATGCTGCCGCCGGCGTTGCAACCGTAGCGAAAATCATCCCCCACCACCACATGCCGCGCACCCAGGCGCGCAACGATCAGCTCATCGACGAAGCACTGCGGCCTCATCGCGCGGATGTACTCGTCGAAGCGCAAAGTTACCAGTCGATCCACGCCCTGCGCGGCCAGCGCCAGGTACTTCTCGCGCCAGCGCGTCAGGCGCGGCGGCGCGCCGTCCGGATCGATAAATTCCTTGGAACTGGGCTCGAACACCAAGACCGCCGCCGCGGTACGAAATTCCGCAGCCCGCGACTTGAGCGCGCCTATCATCTGTTGGTGGCCTAAGTGCACACCATCGTAATTGCCCACGGTGAGTACGCAGCCTCGGTGGCGCGGTGAGATATTGTGAAGACCGCGGACTAGTTCCATGGCGAAAGGCTGTGATTATACTCAGGTTTCCCGCATTTCAGTGGCCCCACTATAACAAGCCGGCCGCGGCGCGCCGGATCATTAATTGACAAGCGCGAGGCCAATCGGCAAGCTACGCGGCTCGCTTTTCAAGGAGTGTCTCGCTTGGCGAATACGAAATCGGCCGAAAAAGCTGCCCGGCAATCTACGGTGCATCGCGCCCGCAATGACGCGCTCACCTCGCGGCTGCGAAGTGCCATTCGCAAGGCGACTCTGGCGCTTAAAGCCGGTAAGCAAGCTGAGGCCGCCGCGGCTCTCGCGGACGCCACGCCGGTGATCGACAGCATGGTGAACAAAGGCATCATTCACCGCAACAAGGCCGCTCGGCACAAGAGTCGCCTCACCAAGCAGGTTCGCGCGCTCGCGAAGTAATTATTGGGGCGGTATCCGGGGATGCTCTTCTAAATAGCGCATCACGGCCTGCTTGAGTTCTTCGGTGCCTGCGCCCGTGGCGCCTGAAATGAGCATTACCGGGCCTTTCCAGCGCAACCGCCGCACAATCTCCTTAGCGCGCCGTTCGGCTTCCTTCGGCTCCAACAGGTCGATCTTGTTGATGAGCAGCCAGCGTTCCTTCGCCGCAAGATCGGCGGCAAATTTCTTCAGCTCCGCGACGATGGTGCGAGCGTCCTTCACCGGATCGGCATCCGGATCCGGCGGCTCGATATCGATCAAGTGCAGCAGCACGCGCGTGCGCTGCAGATGTTTCAGAAAGCGGATGCCAAGACCCGCGCCGTCGGCCGCTCCCTCGATCAATCCGGGGATATCGGCCATCACGAAACTGCGCCCCAGACCCACGGAAACCACGCCCAAGTTCGGATGCAAAGTCGTGAACGGATAATCGGCCACTTTCGGGCGCGCCGCGGATACGGCCCTAATCAGCGTTGATTTGCCGGCATTGGGCAGCCCCAACAGACCCACATCCGCGATCAGCTTCAGCTCGAGCTGCAGCTCGCGTTTCTCCCCCGGCAGCCCCAAACCCGACTTGCGCGGCGTGCGATTGGTGCTGGACTTAAAGCGCGTATTGCCCCATCCGCCCTTGCCGCCCTTGGCGACCAAGAGCGTCTGACCTTCGGTCGTAAGGTCCCCCAGGGTCTCGGCGGTGTCCTGGTCGGTGATGACGGTACCAATGGGAACGTTGACGTAGGTGTCATCGCCGCCATGGCCGGTGCAATCATTGCCGCTGCCGCTTTCGCCGTTCTGGCCCTTATAGGTGCGAGAAATGCGAAAGTCCGCCAGCGTGTTCATGCCCTCCACGGCCCGCAAGTACACACTGCCGCCGAGACCGCCATCGCCGCCGTCGGGGCCGCCAAAGGGGACGAACTTCTCGCGGCGGAAGCTCACGCAGCCGCGCCCACCGTTGCCGGCCTGTACTTTCAGTTTGGCTTCGTCGACGAATTTCATGGGAGAGCTTTAAATGAAAAGGGGGCGAAAAGCGCCCCCTTTTGGAATGATCGGCGAGCGTCCGCTCGCACGGCGCTACTTCGTAACGACGTTGACGTAAGTGTGCTTCTCGGCGCCCTTGACGCGAAATTCCACGACGCCGTGTGCCTTGGCAAACAAGGTGTGATCGGTGCCGATGCCCACATTCACGCCGGGACGATAAACCGTTCCACGCTGACGAATCAGAATGTTGCCGGCGAGCACATCCTCACCGCCGAACTTCTTCACGCCAAGGCGCTTGGAGTGAGAGTCGCGGCCATTGCGGGTACTGCCGCCTGCTTTTTTGTGTGCCATGCTGAAATCTCCGAATTCTTAGGCAACGATCGAAGTGATCTTCACGTCGGTGTAGGGTTGGCGATGAGTCTTCTCACGCTTGTAATGCTTGCGGCGGCGAAATTTGACGATGCGAACCTTATCGCCCTTGCCATGAGCCTCAACCGTCGCGACTACTTTGGCCGTACCGACATAGGGGGCACCGATGGTGACCGACGAACCGGCACCCACCAGCAACACTTGATTAAATTCGACGCTGGCACCTTGGTCGGCGTCGAGTTTCTCGACACGCACCACAGCACCTTCTTGGACGCGGTACTGTTTACCGCCCGTGGTGATCACGGCATACATTGTTGCAACTCCGAGGGCGGCCGATGGGGCCGCAAAAGAGCCGCGGATTGTATCGGCCCGGGGCCTATAGGTCAAACCACCAGTCTGCGGCCGACCCCCTAGTGTGTAGCCCTAGCCGGGCGGATCTTAGGTACCATGGCGCATTCGCTTGAGCGCTTCATGACACTAGAACAGATTCGTGGGTTGGTAACTGCTGATTTTGAGGCCGTGGACAAGGTCGTCAAACAGCGTCTACATAGCAAAGTAGCGCTGGTGGACCAGGTCGCCACCTACATTATATATGCCGGTGGGAAGCGGCTACGCCCCCTTTTGGTGCTTTTGGCGGCGCGCGCCTGCGGCCATTCGGGGGAGCGCCATATCGACGCTGCCGCCATCATCGAGTTCATCCACACCGCCACCCTGCTACACGACGATGTGGTCGATGAGTCCTCGCTGCGGCGCGGCCGCGATACCGCCAATGAGGTATTCGGCAATGCCACCAGCGTTCTGGTGGGAGATTTCCTCTATTCGCGGGCCTTTCAGATGATGGTGAGCCTGGATCGCATGCGCATCATGCAGATTCTCGCCGATGCCACCAACGCCATTGCCGAAGGCGAAGTGCTGCAGCTGATGAATGCTCGGGATCCCCTGACCTCCGAAGCACGCTACATCGATGTGATCCGCCGAAAAACCGCGCGTTTGTTCGAGGCCGGTGCGCAGATTGCGGCGGTATTGAGCGATGCGTCACCCGACCTGGAGGAATCCCTGGCGCGCTATGGCCGGCACATCGGGACCGCTTTTCAATTGGTCGATGATGCACTCGACTACCAGGCCGACGAAGCCAGTCTCGGCAAACACCTGGGCGACGACCTGGCAGAAGGGAAACCCACCCTCCCCTTGATCTTCGCAATGCAGCATGGCAGCGACGCGCAACGGACCATGATCCGGCACGCCATCGAAAACGGTGGTTTGGATCACCTGGAGGAAATCACGCGCGCCGTTGCAAGCCTCGGGGGGCTTGCGTACACTGCGCGCCTCGCTCAAAGCGAGGCGGATCAGGCGCTTGCGGCGCTGGCGCCCCTTCCCGAAAGTGCCTTCAAGGAAGGCTTAAGTGAACTGGCGAAGTTCGCGGTAGCACGGAAGAACTGACGTTTCTCGATTCGGGGTGTAGCTCAGCCTGGTAGAGCACTACGTTCGGGACGTAGGAGTCGCAGGTTCAAATCCTGTCACCCCGACCATTTGAATCAACTAGATACGCGTCGGTTGAACGTCCGATTCCTTTTCCCGGTGCCTCGCCGGTGACTCAAGCGTCGCTCCCCAGCGCATGAGAATAGTGATTCATCATTCTCCGTCCTCGCCGCGTGCGGCAGATCCACCGCGCTCCGCATTCTCCAATACACAACACAGGGCATCGAGTTCCTCACGGAGTCCGGCGCCGCGCACGTTCCGGATGGAATGGCTGAGGTCACCGATCCAGTGCGACAGCCAGTACGCACCGATCTGAACCTCGTACCAACCCTTGCGGGGTTTACAGGCGCGCAGCTTTGCGGCTTCCACCTCAAAAGGATAGGCATAGCGCAGCAAGAGCTCGACCTCGCGTCGAGTGAGCTGGACCAACCGTTCATCTGGCTTCATCTGACCTTTTCCGACGGCTTGCGTCCGGCTCGTGCGGGCTTGCCGGTCGCCGTCTTGGCTTTGCGACGCGACGACGGCATTTTCCGCCTAACCGATGGCTTGACGGGAAGCTTCGAGCGAGGCTTAGCGGGAGTCTTCAGGTCGACCGCGGGCAAATCGATGCCGAACACGTCGGCGAGCTTCGACGAATCCAGAATTCGCGCTGCGCGTGGCGCCTTCTGTGGCAGCGCTTCGCCCTCGCCCGCCTGCGCGATGAGTTCCTTGGCGTCCACCTTGCGCAATCCGAACAGGAGATGCGGCTCTGCATCGAGTCGCGCACCGATACCATACAGCGTCGCGGCGATGTGCTTGCACATCGTGGCGGAATCCGGGCAACTGCAGCTAAAGCGGATTTCCTTCGGCGAAGGGAAAAGACCGCTGCCCGGCCGCGTGATGCGCTCCATCACGGACGCCGACAATTGGCCTTGGAGCAGTTCCACGAGTGTATCAATGGACCGGGCACAGTCGCGGGCAATACCTTGCCAGTGAATGCCCGCCACGGCCGCGATCTCGACCTTGATCCGGTAAAGGCTCGAGCCCATGACCTGAGCGGTCGCCTCGCCTGCCCCGATCTTGAGGTCAATCACCGAGCCATTGCGCAGATACGTCCTTCCGCGCGGCAGGCGATTGGCATAGTCGCTGTAGCGCTCGAGATTCTCGCACCAGGCCTTGCCCCAGAAAGATTTCGCGATTGCACCGCGGGTCGCGGTGACTGGTGACAGCGCATGCCCCTTCTTGGCGAGCTTCGCCGCGGTCTTCGCGGCTTTCTCCCGACGCGCCGCTACGGGTACATACGGTTTCCATCGAAAGTACATCAGCATCGCCTCGACGATTTGGCCACGTCAAACCTCCGCGCGAGCCGAGTGGATATCGAGCGCCACCAGCTTCAATAATTCGCGGTCCCCGAGTTCCGTCAACTGGAGTTCCGCACCGCCATCCAGCACGTCCTTGACGAGCGCTTGCTTCGACTCGATCAGACGGTCGATCTTGTCCTCGACGGTGCCGCGGCATACGAACTTGTGCACCAGCACATTGCGTGATTGACCAATGCGAAACGCCCGGTCGGTTGCCTGATTCTCCACCGCCGGATTCCACCACCGATCGAAGTGGATCACGTGCGAGGCCGACGTCAGATTGAGCCCGGCACCTCCCGCCTTGAGCGAGAGTACGAAGAAGGGCGCCAACTCATCGTCCTGAAACCGGCGCACCAGTTCCCTTCGCTTGCCAACCGGGGTTCCCCCGTGCAGCACGAGCCCTTCGCGACCAAAGACACCGCCGAGGAATGCCGCGATCGGCTGGGTCGCTTCGCGGAACTGCGTAAATATCAGCACCTTCTCCTGTTTCGCAGCGATGACCTCGGCGAGTTCCCGCAACCGCGCAAACTTGCCACTGTCCGATTCCGCCCATGATCCGTTGCCCAGCCACTGCGATGGATGATTACAGATCTGTTTGAAGCGCATGAGAAATGCCAGCACGACGCCCTTGCGCTTGATGCCGTCCGCCGTGTCGAGCGCCTCGGCGAGGTCCTCGACCGCTTGGCTGTAGAGCGCCGCCTGAGTCGGACTCAGATGGCAGAATGCCTTCAGCTCCGTCTTGTCCGGCAAATCGGCAATCACCGACTTATCGGTTTTCAGACGACGCAGGATGTAGGGACGGACGAGTTCACGCAGCGGCCCGAAGTTCCCGGCCTCGGCGAGGCGCCGCGCGTACTTCGCAAATGCCTGACCCGAACCCAGCAACCCCGGGTGCGTGAAATCGAAGATCGACCAGAGGTCCGAGAGACGGTTCTCGACCGGCGTTCCGGTCAGTGCCACGCGGGTATGGGCGATCAGCTTCTTGACCGCACGGGTTTGCTTGGCGCCCGGATTCTTGATGGCCTGCGCCTCATCGATGACGGCGACCTGCCAGCGTGTAATCGTCAGCCAGTCATAACGCAGCAGCGCGCCGTAACTCGTGATCACGAGGTCCACGTTCGCCAGGCCCTCGGGCGCCATCGACTTGAGACCGGCCGCGGACATGGACGAGGGATGCGCGATGAGCACTTTGAGCGTGGGAGCAAAACGCTCGACTTCCGCAGCCCAATTCGCGAGCAGCGACGCGGGTGCGACCAAAATGCTGCTCGATGCGGTCCCTGGCTGGCGTCGCCCGCGGGTGAATTCCTGCTGCAATACAAGAAGTAATGACAGGACCTGGATCGTCTTACCCATTCCCATGTCATCGGCGAGGCAAGCGCCAAGCCCCAGCCGGTGCAGCAGATACAACCAGCGCACACCAGCCTGTTGGTAGGGCCGCAAGGTCGCGCATAGCGCCGATCCGGGATCGACACGGGCCAGACCCCCGGGACTGCGCAGGCCTCGCAGCGTCTCTGCGAGCCACGGGCCTGCCGCAATCTCCGACCAGTCGGGATCCGGCGCCGCGGCAACCCCCGCCTCGTCATCCACCGAGACACCGGCGACCAGCCGCATCGCCGCTGCGAAGGGGAGACCGCCGGCCGAAGCGGCCGCCTCGACGGCGCGGAATCGATCGAGCAATTGCGAAAGTTTCGTGCGGTCCACTTCGACCCATCGGCCCCGCAGGAACTGCAAGCCATCTGAACCTTTGAGTAACGCCCGAATCTCCGCGGCCGTGAGTCGCTCCTCGCCGAGCGTCAATTCCACGTGAAAGTCGAGCAGCGCATCCTTGCCGAGGACCGAGGGCACCCGAGCGCCGACGCTCGCGCTGATCTTAGGTCGCGCGGGCCGGCCCGTTTTCCACGCACTCGGGGCACGCACAACGATCCCCGCTGCCTCGAGCTTCGGCGTGTCCGTCAGGAACTGAAATGCCTCCGCGGGCGTCCAGCGTAGAGGATGATAGATTTCCCCGGACTCGACCATCTCACGCAGCCACGGACACTGCGCCGAGCCCTCCTGCACGGGCTTCAGGAGCGCGAGGAGCCGCGACTTGTTGCGCGCCCCCGCATACTCCCGCAGCGCCTCACCGAGCGGCAGATGCTGCGCGCGACCCAGTGCCGACAATTGCGTCGTGTAGGTCGCGATGAACGCGAATGGCGCCTCTTCGTCGGAACGGTTCTCGGCAAGGTTGAAGTGTACGCGGCCGACGAGGTGCCAGGCGGGATTGCCGGTTCGCAGAAATTCCTGCAGCGTCGCTTTCGCGTGCGCGCGTTCCTGACGGAATGCCACATCGATCTTGCACCAAAGATCGGCGAGCACCTCGGCGGTCAGATACTCGCCACCCGGCATCGGCGGTGCCGAATTGACGAGCGGCGCCAAAGCATCTGCCGGCGGCGGCGGCACCTCGCCCACGTCCGTAGCGCCATCCGCGCGCAGTCCGTGCATCGACGTGCACAGCACCGTGACGTACCGCGCAGCGAAATCGCGCCAATAGGCAAATTCAGAAGGCAGAGCGGTGCCGACCTCGCGCAGCCCAAGTTCGAGCAGCCCGTGTCCAACGCCGCGTGCAAACGCGGGCTCGAGGCGAGCTAAAAGCCCGGGCGGCAACGTCACCGCGTCCGCCGTCGGCGTGAGAAAGAGGTGCCCGCTGGGCGTAAGCGCCGGAGTTCGGGCGGTGGTCATCGCGTCTTGGCTATGCCGCCCAGTTTTCAATCTTCAGATCAGGTACGCGACCAAACTCTCCAGTGTTATTGGTCACGAGAGTCAGCCGGAGCGACCGGGCGTGAGCCGCGATGAACAGATCATTCGCGCCGATCATTCCACCACTCGCTTTGAGGGCAGCGCGAATTTGCGCGTAGTGCGAGGCAGCTTCGTCCGGAAGATCCAGGACCTCAATGTGACGCAGATATTCGCTGAGCGCCACCGAGTCCTGTTGCCGCCGGGGGGAGACCTCTACTCCGTAAAGGAGTTCTGACTTGGTGATGACGGAAATGGCGATGACACCGATCGGGACCGTCTGCAGCCGCTTTAGAACGGCCTCATGGGAACGCTTCATGATGTAGGATGATATATCGGTGTCCAGCAGGTACTCCGCCATTAGAGTTCGCGCTCTTGGACCCGAAGATCGTCAACCGCTTCCATGAATTCCTTGGAGGCAACCGGGCCCGAGGTCAGATAAGCGGTCCAGTCTTCGGGGCGGGGAGACAGAATCACCTCATCCCCATGCCGACGGATAAAAACTTCAGTGGCGTTGAACTGAAACTCTTTTGGCAAACGGACCGCCTGACTCCGGTTGTTCATGAAAAGCTTCGCTTTGCGCTGCATGGTTGCTCTCCATCACAATGGCATATACAAAAGTATATGCCATCGAAGGCGCTCCTGCCAAGTCATCAGCATAGAAGCTAGAATCACCCCGTCGATCAAGGGAGCGTAGGCGAGGCGCCGTCCGCTCCGGACCCCGGCGGCTGGGGCGTCGGCGGGTTCGGCGCCGGTTCCGCGGCACGTGCCACCCGCTCGACCGCCATGGCCAGGCGATCCGGTGACATGTGGGCGTAGCGCAGAACCATCGTGATGTCCGCGTGACCCATCAGCTCGCGCACGGTGTTGAGATCGATACCCGACTGAACCAGCCGGCTCGCAAAATGATGCCGCAGATCGTGGAATCGGAAATTTTCGATGCCCGCGATCTCGATCAATGATCTCCACGCCTTGTCGATCCGCTGCAGCCCTTCACCGTCGGAACCAGGGAACACCCGTGCTGCCGACGCACGACGGCTGCGAAACTGGCGCCATGCCTGCAGGATGGCGACCGCCTCGGCATTCAACGGTACCCGTCTCGTCTGGCCATTCTTCGCGATGGCGCCGCTGACGGTGATCCACTTGCCGTCGAGATCGACATCCTTCCATTCGAGCTGCAGGATCTCACCGCGACGTAATCCGGTGTTGAGCGCGACCAGGACGACCGGCCTCAGATAGTCGACGAATTCCTCCGCGCGCCGTGGCAGGGCATGGCGACCACGCGCGGTCCGCCATGCATTGAATCGGTCGCGGGCCTCCCGCAGTTTGGCCTCTCGGCCGAGCAAGGCCTCTCGCAGCAGCGTTTCCTCATCGGCGCTCAGATACCGGACGCGGCCACTCTTGTCGTGCCGCAGCGGCTTCAGACCGGAGAACGGGTGCCTTTCCAGCACCTTCCATTCGACCGCCCGTGCCAGTAGGGCGTGCAGCCGTTGCACGGCGCGGTTGATGGTCACAGGCTGGTTGCCGGCCTCCTTCTGCCGCTGACGCCATCCCTCGAGCAGCCACGCGTTCAGATCGGTCATCGGCTTATCGAACCAGGCCCTGAAGTCCGCTTCGATGCGCTCGAGCTGATATTTTCCTGACTTCAGCTGATCGAGCGCCCAGTCGCGATAACGTGCCTCGATAAAATTTCGCAGCGTACCCTCGCGCTTGCGAATTCCTTCCGCGCGCGCCGCCTTTTTCTTTTCCTGCACGTCGCAGCCGTTGGCCACCTCGACGGCGAGCGTCAGAGCCAGCCGCCGCGCGGCGGTTGCGCTCACGCCCGGAAAGCGACCCATGATGTATCGTCGTTGACGCCCCTCTGAATTCCGATACCGATACGTCCAAATCTTGGTGCCCGACCGGCGCACGCGAAATTCAAATCCGGGTATCTGCGTGTCGACGATGACGATGTCGCGGGCGTCGGTAACTGTGCTCCGCGCGACCGCCTGTGAGAGTTTCTTGCGCATGCTGTCCGCCGATAACTTTTCCAATTGTGACCCAGTGTGCGTGGGTCACACCGGGGCCTCAATCGCTCGGAAACAGGGGAGAATTCGAGCGCAGCGAATCGTACCCGGGCGCAGGTGAATTCACACGCGGATCAGTGAGTTAGCGCAGCTTTTCCCGATGGATCAGAATCTTAGTTCGTTATCTATTTTCGTTTTCGGGACGTAGGAGTCGCAGGTTCAAATCCTGTCACCCCGACCATTGATTCTAAAGTATTTTTCGAACGCACATTTCTCCTGGGGGCGACGTTTGAACAGTTCTTGGGGGCTAGCCCGGGGGCGAGATTCACTCAACGCTATTGCCGGCAAGAACCGGTGACACGCTTGTCGTCTGAAAGCTCGATCGCCTGGGTCGCAGCGTCAAAGGGCTGGTCGATTTGGTTAATGGCCTCGAATCCCACGAAGTGCATTTCCGGAGCCTGACCGACGGCATCGACACGAAGACGCCCAAAGCCGCGCGTGTGGAGTTGTTGGAGGCTGAACCGTAGATCGCCGACACGACCTATGACACTTGACCGCTAGGAGGTTCCTGCGTACCTCGGGCATCGTCCCCGACTTTCGGGGCTGTCTGTTGAGATGTCTTTGGTTGGGCGGCCCCATGCCGATGATCGGCATGGCCTAGCCCTGAGTTCACGGAGGTAGCGGTGACGATGACCACCATGATCACCATGATGAGGGTCAAGCTCGGGAACAAGCGTTCCTCGCGCTGACGCTGTAGCACCGGGTGGGCTTCGGCGGCAGCCGGGCACCCGAGGAGCGCCTTTTTTTAGTGCTCTTGAGAGCAGTGCAAGGGCCTTAAAGTACCCTCAAGAGCACGCCGCTTGAATCTATAGCCCAGCTAATATATTCTCTCAAGAGCATCTTATCTTATTTAATAAGCTCTTGAGAGACTATGGCAGCCCGAAATCAGCTTCTAGGCGCCCCACCCTACCCCGTCGAACAGGCGCTCACCCGCCTCGGCCAGAGCCTGCGCACGGCTCGAGTGCGGCGAAATCTCACGATTCGGGAAGTGGCTGACAAGATCGGCACGGGACCGCGCGCAATCATGGATGCCGAGAAGGGGAAGGCGTCCACGGGTATCGGGGTCTACGTCGCCCTGCTCTGGGTCTATGACCTTCTGTCGCCCTTCAACGAGGTGGCGAATCCGGCCCTGGATGAAAACGGCTTGATGCTGGCCGCCGCCAAGGAGAAGACCCGCGCACGCAAAAGCGCGGGCCTCGACAATGATTTCTAAAGAATCCCCCGCCGAGTGCTACGTGTACATCACGTTGCCGGGAGAGACATCGTCCGTCACCGCGGGCCGATTCGTGCTCGAGAAAACCGCACACGGCCAAGCCCTCGGGCGGTTTGTCTACGGGCGCACGTACTTGAAGAACCGCGACGCGGTGGAAGTTCGATCCCGTTGAGCTCAAACTCTCGACCCGAACGTACGAAACCACTCAGTTGCAGGGCGTTTTCGGCGCGCTGCGCGATGCGGGACCGGACTACTGGGGCCGCCGGGTCATCGAAAAGCACACCGGGCGCGCCCAACTGGGAGAACTCGATTACCTGCTCGAATCACCGGACGATCGTGCCGGCGCGCTCGGCTTCGGGCGCCAGCAGAGCCCGCCCGCCCCGCTGCGAAAATTCAACCAGGCGATCGATCTTGAAAAACTCCAATCGCTCGCCTCGGCGCTCATCAAGGATGAGATCCCGAGCGACCCGCAAGCGCAGCAGGTTCAAGACCTGCTGCTGCTCGGCACCTCGATGGGTGGCGCACGACCGAAGGCCGTGGTGCAGGACAGGGAAGGTCTCTGGGTCGCGAAATTCAGCCGCGACGATGATCGTTGGAACAATACACGCGTCGAGCACGCGATGCTGCGCTTGGCTAGCAAATGTGGACTCCACACCGCTGAGAGTCGGATCGAGACGGTTGGGACTAAGGATGTGCTCCTCGTCAAACGCTTCGACCGCGAGCGAGCGGCCAAAGGTTACTCACGCTCCCGCATGGTAAGCGGTCTCACCCTGCTGCGCGCGGATGAAGCGCCGCAAGGAAGACAAAAGTGGTCGTACCTCTTGTTGGCCGAAACGCTGCGCCGGGTGGTCGCGGATGCGAAAAGCGATGCCCGAGAACTATTTCGCCGCATCTGCTTCAACGCGCTCATCTCGAATCTCGATGATCATCCTCGCAATCACGCGATCCTGGCGAAGGAGCGAGAGTGGAAGCTCTCTCCTGCCTACGATCTCACCCCCTCGGTGCCGGTGAGCATTGAGCACCGCGATCTGGCCATGGAGTGCGGTAATCAGGGCCGCTATGCCAACGCGAAGAACATTCTGTCGCAGCATGCGCGCTTTCTGCTGGGTGCGGAGGAAGCGCAGGGGATCGTGAACGACATGAAAGTGCAAGTGCAAGGCGACGTGGTATGAGACCTTGCGCGCAA
>CAVWPD010000006.1:0-222599 GCA_963756845.1 uncultured Gammaproteobacteria bacterium
GACCAGCGTGGTGGGTTTCGTCAACGATCCGGCGGCGACGATGACGCGCTTGACGGCGCCGAGCGCCTTCTCGGTAGGACTCTACGCATTCAACGGCACGAGTTATTTTTCCCAAGCGGTATCGCCCAGCACAGGTGCGGTGACGGTGACGGTCTCAAACAGCGCCGCAGCGGTCGGGCAGCTTGAAGCAGGCTCGACGACAGCGCAATCGGTCACCCTGCAGATCCCGGTGAATGCCACGAGCTCAGGGTACGGGGCGACGAGTGGGGGCGGCTCCTTTGCGCCGCTGGCTCCCGGAAGCACCACCTTGACGGTGAGCGCGACGAATTTTGCCACGGCGGCGGCGGCCTCTTACGGAACGCAGGCGATCGTAGTCACCGGTGCAGGGATGACGCTCAGCGCCGGCAATGCAGCGACGGGCAGTGGCGCCGGTTTGGGAGCAGGATTGCAGTTGCAGCAAGGCTCGATCTCGCTGACTGCGCCGGCGCCGGCCGGCGGGGTGACGATCCAAGTGGCGAGCAGTGCGCCCGGTGTGCTGTTGTTGGCGCCGGTGGTCAGCGGCGCGGCGAACGGGACAACGGTGGGCGTGGCGACGATCAATGTGGCCATCCCCGCCGGGTCTAGCAGCGCATCCTTCTGGCTGCAGGGCGTGGCTGCGGGTACTTCGAACTTGAGCGCCACCGATGCGGCGGACAATGATTACTCGGCGGCAGCGCCGGTCGGGGTGAGCGTCGTGACCAGCGTGGTGGGTTTCGTCAACGATCCGGCGGCGACGATGACGCGCTTGACGGCGCCGAGCGCCTTCTCGGTAGGACTCTACGCATTCAACGGCACGAGTTATTTTTCCCAAGCGGTATCGCCCAGCACAGGTGCGGTGACGGTGACGGTCTCAAACAGCGCCGCAGCGGTCGGGCAGCTTGAAGCAGGCTCGACGACAGCGCAATCGGTCACCCTGCAGATCCCGGTGAATGCCACGAGCTCAGGGTACGGGGCGGCGAGTGGGGGCGGCTCCTTTGCGCCGCTGGCTCCCGGAAGCACCACCTTGACGGTGAGCGCGACGAATTTTGCCACGGCGGCGGCGGCCTCTTACGGAACGCAGGCGATCGTAGTCACCGGTGCAGGGATGACGCTCAGCGCCGGCAATGCAGCGACGGGCAGTGGCGCCGGTTTGGGAGCAGGATTGCAGTTGCAGCAAGGCTCGATCTCGCTGACTGCGCCGGCGCCGGCCGGCGGGGTGACGATCCAAGTGGCGAGCAGTGCGCCCGGTGTGCTGTTGTTGGCGCCGGTGGTCAGCGGCGCGGCGAACGGGACAACGGTGGGCGTGGCGACGATCAATGTGGCCATCCCCGCCGGGTCTAGCAGCGCATCCTTCTGGCTGCAGGGCGTGGCTGCGGGTACTTCGAACTTGAGCGCCACCGATGCGGCGGACAATGATTACTCGGCGGCAGCGCCGGTCGGGGTGAGCGTCGTGACCAGCGTGGTGGGTTTCGTCAACGATCCGGCGGCGACGATGACACGCTTGACGGCGCCGAGCGCCTTCTCGGTAGGACTCTACGCATTCAACGGCACGAGTTATTTTTCGCAAGCGGTATCGCCCAGCACGGGTGCGGTGACGGTGACGGTCTCAAACAGCGCCGCAGCGGTCGGGCAGCTTGAAGCAGGCTCGACGACAGCGCAATCGGTCACCCTGCAGATCCCGGTGAATGCCACGAGCTCAGGGTACGGGGCGACGAGTGGGGGCGGCTCCTTTGCGCCGCTGGCCGATGGCAGCACGGTACTGACGGTGAGCGCGACGAATTTTGCCACGGCGGCGGCGGCCTCTTACGGAACGCAGGCGATCGTAGTCACCGGTGCAGGGATGACGCTCAGCGCCGGCAATGCAGCGACGGGCAGTGGCGCCGGTTTGGGAGCAGGATTGCAGTTGCAGCAAGGCTCGATCTCGCTGACTGCGCCGGCGCCGGCCGGCGGGGTGACGATCCAAGTGGCGAGCAGTGCGCCCGGTGTGCTGTTGTTGGCGCCGGTGGTCAGCGGCGCGGCGAACGGGACAACGGTGGGCGTGGCGACGATCAATGTGGCCATCCCCGCCGGGTCTAGCAGCGCATCCTTCTGGCTGCAGGGCGTGGCTGCGGGTACTTCGAACTTGAGCGCCACCGATGCGGCGGACAATGATTACTCGGCGGCAGCGCCGGTCGGGGTGAGCGTCGTGACCAGCGTGGTGGGTTTCGTCAACAATCCGCCGTCAACCACCACCACCGTCTCCGCACCGAGTGCATTCTCGGTGGGAGCCTATGCGTTCAACGGAACGAGTTATTTTTCGCAAGCGGTATCGCCCAGCACGGGTGCGGTGACGGTGACGGTCTCAAACAGCGCCGCAGCGGTCGGGCAGCTTGAAGCAGGCTCGACGACAGCGCAATCGGTCACTCTGCAGATCCCGGTGAATGCCACGAGCTCAGGGTACGGGGCGGCGAGTGGGGGCGGCTCCTTTGCGCCGCTGGCCGATGGCAGCACGGTACTGACGGTGAGCGCGACGAACTTTGCCACGGCGGCGGCGGCGAACTATGGCACTCAGGTGATTGCGGTCACGATGTCCGCACTCTCGTTCCAGTCCGGAGTACAAGTCGGCAGCGGTCTGCAATACCCGATGACCGGCACTTTGCAAGCGGCCAACGACGGCGGCGTCACCATCAAGATCGCCAGCGGCGATACCACCAAGCTACTGGTCTCGCCAGACGCCGTCACGCCGGGCACGCCATTCATCAATGTATTCGTCGCTAACAACACGACCTCCTACACCTTCTACGTACAGGGCATCGCCGGAGCAACGGGCTCCGTGACATTGACTGCCTCGACGACGGATACGCAATTCACGACCGGAACCATCATGGTCCCTGTGGTTGAAGCGCAATTGGTGTTCTACACCGGATTGCCGACCAGCGAATCGGCAACCAGCGCAGACACCCCCTTTGAAATTGCGATGTACGTGCCCGGATACACGTACGAAGACGTGTCCGCCGGCGTGGGTTCTCTGGTCGTGACGCTGTCCAGCAGCAATACGGCGGCTGCCAGCTTGACGACCACCGCGGCTGCGCGGACCAGTCCGGTGACGGTGACGCTGTCGGCCGGCGAGGATATGTCACCGTCCACCGTGGCGGGCGGCGGCGTCGCATTGCACGCGGTGGCGGCGGGTGCCACCAACATCACGGCCACGGCGCCCGGCACCCTCTCGGCGGCGCAGACGGTTACACTCAACTGATTATGCAGAGCATCAGCGAGTCAGGGCGGCCCGTGGCCGCCTCGAGTCTCGCGCCTCGCAGTTTGGTGGTCGAAGTCTACGTGGCGGAGCAGCGGGCGCCCCGTCCGGCGCGCCGGATCGAACGTGCTGAGCGCGCGCGGGGCGGGACACGCGCGTTGGCCGCCGTTGCGGTGTTCGCTTTGCATGCCGCAGGGGGCCTGTGGCTATGGACTGCCACCGATGCGCTGCGCCTGCATCACCCAGCACAAACCGAACCCTTGCTGCTGCTGCACCCGATTACCGTTCCTACTGCTGCGCATTCGAATCCAGTCATCGACATACCCGCGCCAGATCTGCTGGCGGCGCCACCACCTTCGCCGACCACGCCCAGGCTGCCCAAGTCAGATCAGGGATTGATCGAAATAGCGGTGTCGATCTCTGCGGCCACTGATGTGCTGATCAGCGAAGCGAACGTCCGCGATGTACAGAGGGCGCTCGAGGGATGCGGGGCAGATAAATCAGCCGTCACGCTGCTGGTGCGGGTTGAAATGGATGGCCGCGTTTCCGACAGCAGGATCGAAGCGGCCGGTGCGCCGCCAGCTGCTGGCGCCGTGCAGCGCTGTCTCCTGGCTCATGGCGTCCTCACGCCGCGTCGGGTGAACGGTGCCGCGGTGATTTCTTGGCAGCGCGTGCATTGGCCGGCAGCGCCGACGCAGGCCCACTTGTTATAGTGAATGAGCGCCCCTGACCCTCAAGTGCCGCCCGTGAAGAAGTCCAGATCCTCCGGACGAATCGCGGCGAGTAGATCACGGATGAATGCGTCTTGAAGTTTGAACGAAGCCTGCGGCGCCAGACCGACCGTGGACACTCGAATCAACACTCCGTCGGGTACGACGCCGTGCAGCCCGTATTTCAGCCGAATCAGTTGCCGGTCGATAACACCATGGGAAATCTCGCTGCCGATGCGCATCCAATAACTGAGCGGCTCGAGGCGCGACTCGCGTTGCGCAATCAAGCGCGTAAGGGTGAGAGGGCGAGAGCCATCGTGGTAGCTCACCGTGGCTTGCGACTTGTTCGATACCCGAAAGCCTGCAGCCACGTAGCACAATTCCGGTCGATGCGCCTTCAACTGACTGTCCTGGGCGGCGCCATAGGCGACCATGAGCATGACGATATTGCCGTTCGCGTCACGATAGCCGCGCCCCAACACCTGATCGTAGACAGCCGTTGCCGTCCGCGGAGCGGGGTCGTCCTCCGCGTCGGTCACCGTCGGGGTGACCAAACCAATACTCGGCACATAGGTCCACATGGCAAATTGGCGGGGAATGACTTTCGATAAGTCGAATTCTGCGAGCCGGCGCCCGACCATCACGTGCGGCGCGAGCGTATGCGCCAGTAGCGCCGCCATGAGCATGGCGATCGACGCTGCGCCGATCTGGACTCGATTCAACCGCATCGGATCATCATAAGAGCAAATGGGAAATTGAACCCCAACAATTGACATAAGTGAGCTGCCAACCGTTGCTCGAGGCATCGTGGTAGTTTTGCGAGGCCTGTGGAAACCAGCATGAATGATCTACGCACGACGGCAATCATCGGGATCTGCGCCCTGGCGCTACTGGGCTGCGGCCGGCAGGCGAATCAGCACAGCGAACCCAGCGGGCAGGTGCTGGTGCATATCGGCAATGAGGTGGTCACTAGCCTCGAACTGGACAACGAATTGCGGCTGGCCAATGTTCCGCCGGAGAGAAGGCGAGATCCCGCCATTCTCAAGCCCATGCTGACGGAACTGGTACTGCGCAAATATCTGGTACAGCAAGCACTGGCTGCAAAACTGGATCAGGAACCCAATGTGCTGCTGGACCTGAGGCGCGGCCGCGAAATGGCCTTGGCAAATGCAATTATGATACGGAAGGCCGCCAATGCTTCCCCCAGCCGTGCCGATATCGATGCGTTCATCGCCGCCAACCCCGACAAATTCGCCTATAGAATCGTGTTGACGCTGGATCAAATTCGATTTTCTATCGGACCCAATATCCAAAACGTCATTGCCGCGAATAAGGCCGCCGACTCGTTGGAAAAGATCGACATGACGCTCACATCGATGGGCATTCCCCACAACCGTTTAGTCGGGGACTTGAGCCAGGGCGATCTGCCGCAGGATCTGGTCAAAGCATTGCAGGCGAGAAAATCCGACGAGACATTCTTTGGACGGCTGGGTGCGAGCGGCATCTATTTCAAAGTCAAGAGCCAGGCGATGCGACCGCTTGACGGCGAGGCAGCGGCGAACTTTGCCCGTCTCAGCCTCAGGGTAGATGCGGACAAGGCCGACATCGCAGCGGCGTCCGCCGCCGCCCAGCGCGAAGCAGTCTATTCGGGAGAGTTTGCCGGATTGATGGCCGCGACGCCCGCTGCAGTAGCTGCGCCGATCGAGGCCACCCCCTCGCCAAAGAACTGAAACTGAACTATGCGCGAGCTTGTCGCCTCATCGGCGAGATCTTCATGGCTGTGGGCGACGCTGCTCGTGGCATCCTTTCTGGCCGCGTACGCGCCCATGTTCTTGGGGTTGATACACGGACCATGGCAGAGCGAACAGGAAGGTCACGGACCCTTGATCATCGCGGCATCGCTATGGCTGACATGGCGCGGCTCGCCGAAACTCAAGTCTGCCGCCATATCACCCGCACCGATCGCGGGTTGGGTGGTGCTGTCGTTTGGACTCTTGTTGATGTTTCTGGCGAGGACTCAGGGCGTTTTGGGGGCCGAAATGTTGTCGGCCATTGCAGTCGTCGCCGGCTGCGTTCTCATCGGGGCCGGCACCGCGGTGCTGCGTACCTTGGCATTTCCAATCGGCTTCCTATTGTTTGCCGTGCCTTTACCCGATTGGATGATTGATGCGGCGACGGTCCCATTGAAGGTGTTCATTTCCGACGCGGTAACTCGAGTGCTGTACGCCGCTGGGTATCCCATTGCGCAGAATGGCGTGTTGATCGTCATCGGGTCTTACCAACTTTTGGTCAAGGATGCCTGTTCGGGGATGAATTCGATATTCGCGCTGTCCGCAATCGGAGTTTTCTACGTATACGTTTTTCGTCGGCACTCAATCCTTCGCGGCATCGTGCTGCTGATGTCAATCATTCCCATCGCCATTGCCGCGAACTTCATCCGTGTGCTCGCCACGGTTCTGATCGCCTACTACGGAGGGATCGACCGCCTGGACGGTCCGCTACACGCAATCACCGGCATTGGACTGTTTGTCGTCGCGGTGGTGATGTTGTTTGCACTAGACGGGGTGTTGAGTATGATCGCAAGCGTGTCGCGGCGATTCTGTAGATAAAATAAAGCAAAATCATATAGATAAGCAACCTATCTAGAATGATTCAAGGAGGACGCGATCGGTCTCGACGCCAATCGGCCCGGGCTGAAGGCGCCGGGCCGATCATTTTGCATCGATCGAGAAAGGTTCCCCCGAAATTACCCGGCGGGGCTGCCTTCCACTTGGATCTGCAGCTTCACTTCCTGCTTGAATCCGTACTGCTCGCCATAATTCACGCCAAAGTCGGCGCGGCTGAAGGTGGCCGACACATCCGCGCCGCACACTTCTTTCTT
Source organism: uncultured Gammaproteobacteria bacterium (assembly GCA_963756845.1). GTDB lineage: Bacteria > Pseudomonadota > Gammaproteobacteria > Steroidobacterales > Steroidobacteraceae > Bog-1198. Next base: position 6,842 of record CAVWPD010000006.1, read on the forward strand.
GCTCATGGGGTTTTGCATGCACTTGAAGGAGTTGATCATCAGGGTCACCGGCTTTGTCACCCCGTGCATGGTGAGCGTGCCCTGCGCTTCCGTGGGTGTGGCGCCCTTGAACTTGGTGAACTTGCCGCTATAGGTCGCGACGGGATATTTCGCCACGTCGAAAATCTGCGCCGACTTGGCGTGATCGTTCAATTTCTGCATGCCGAAGTCGATGGTATTCATGTCCACCGTGACTTCGATGGAGCCGGACTTCGCTTCCTTGTCGTACACCACGGTGCCCGATGTGCTGTCGAACTTGCCGCGCCAAACGGACAAGCCGCCGAAGTGGTCGGCCTCGAAGCTCGGATACGTGTGGCTCGGGTCGAGGGTATACGTGACCGGCGCTGCAAAGGCGCTTGCGCTGATGAGCGCAGCCATTGATGCCAAAACAATACGGTTCATTTCAAGGCTCCTTGGAAGACGCTACGGGTATAATTTCAAGGCAGATCATAGCCGAAAGCCGGGGGGATCTAGCGTTTATCTCTTTGTCGCTGTTTAAGAGGTCCAAATGGAATTATTCGATGCGATTGACACGCGGACGTCCGCGGCGCGGCTCACCGAACCGGGACCGAGCGCCGAGGACTTGGAGCGGCTGCTGGCGGCCGCCGGCCACGCGCCGGATCACGGGCGCATGAAACCCTGGCGCTTCATCGCGGTGAATGGCGCCGCACGCGAGCCTTTCGCCGTTGCGGCGGCCAATGCGAAGCGGGTGCGGCTTCCCACCTTAAGCGATGAGCAACTGGAATCGGAGCGCGCGAAAATCCGGCGTTCGCCCAGCATCTTGGTGGTGGGCTGCGCCGTGAAGGACAATCCCAAGGTCCCCGAGATCGAGCAGGTGGTTGCCGTGGGAGCGGCCGTGGAGAATATTTGTTTGGCGGCCCACGCGTTAGGCTACGGGGTCATGTGGAAAACCGGTCCTGCCGCCTACGACGCGCGGGTCAAAGCGGCGGTAGGCCTTGCAGAGAGTGACCACATCGTGGCCATTTTGCATCTGGGCACGCGCAGTGCCTAGCCGCGAGGTGGGGATCGAAGGCCGAAGGCGTAGCTGCGCAGCGACACCGATTTTACCAGCGCCCACACGAAGGTCCCTGTACGCAAATTCAGCTCGCGCGTGGCCGACTGGGTGATGCGCGCCATGAGGAGGGTGCCGCCGATATCGATGGCGATCAGATCCGCATCGCCCTCATCCTGCGTAATGGTCGTGACCACGCCCGTCAGCATATTGCGCACGCTTAAGTTTTGCGGCGCCCGCGTAGCCACGATGATGTCGCGCGCCAGCACTTGCACGCGCAGGCTGGCGCCCTCGGCCAGCGCGCCGCACTGCACGTTCAGTTCCCCGCGGCCGACGCGTACGCGCGTCAGCCCGCTCGATGGGTCGGTGCCCAGCACGCTGCCGTCCAAGATGGCGCCCACCGCATCGGCGCCGATGATGGCGCGCACGCCCGGATGCAAGCTCATTTCCGCGAGTCCGCCTTGCGCCGTGGTTTTGCCGGATTCCATCAGCACCAGATAGGTTGCAAGGCGCAGCACCTCCTCGAAATTGTGGCTCACGTACACCATGGGGATGGCCAGCCGATCGCGCAGGTTTTCCAAGTAGGGCAGAACCTCTGCGCGCCGGGAGGCGTCGAGCGATGCCAACGGTTCATCCAGCAAAAGCAGCCTCGGCTGCGACAGCAGGGCCCGTCCGATCGCCACCCGTTGACGTTCGCCGCCGGACAATTGGTGGGTGTGACGAGTGAGCAGCGGCGCAAGATCCAGCAGCTCGGCCACCGTATCAAAGGTCACGTAGGGGGAGGGCGGTGCTCGCTTTTGCGCATACTTAAGATTCGCCGCCACGCTCAGGTGAGGGAACAGCCGCGACTCTTGAAACACATAGCCGATTCGGCGCCGCTCGGCCGGCACATCAACGCGCCGCGCGGTATCCAGCAGGACCGTCTCGTCGAGCACGACGCGCCCTGCGTCCGCTTCCGTCAGGCCGGCAATCAGGTTGACCAGCGTGCTCTTGCCGCAGCCCGAACGGCCGAACAGGGCGACCACTCCGGGCGTCGGCAACTCGAATTTGGCGTCCAGCGTGAACGCGCCCAGGGTTTTTTGGACGGCTACGCTGAGCATTACCGGCCCAGCAGGCGCCGCACGCGCCGCGCGAACCACTCCGATAACAAGAGTCCGCCCAACCCCAAGACGAAGGAGATGAGCGCGAGTCGGGCGGCCGCCGCGTCGCCGCCGGGGGTTTGCAGAGCGCTGTACAGGGCGAGCGGCAGGGTGCGCGTCTCGCCGGGAATGTTCGACACAAAGGTGATCACCGCACCGAACTCACCGAGTGCCGCCGAAAACGCGGTGATCGCCCCCGCGAGCACCCCCGGCAGCATGAGCGGCAGAGTAATGGTGGCAAAACGGTCGAGCGCGCCGGCGCCCAAAGTACGCGCGGCATCCTCCAGTCCGCGATCCACATTTTCCAGCGAGATGCGCATGGCGCGCACCATCAAGGGAAAGGACATCACCGCGGTGGCCAGGGCCGCGCCGTTGCGCGTGAAGATCAGTTCGATGCCAAATTCCCGTGCAAGCCAAGCGCCGATGGGACCGCGCGATCCGAACAGCAGCAACAGCAGATAGCCCACCATCACCGGGGGCAGCACCAGCGGCAGGTGCACGAATGCATCCAGAATGGTTCGGCCCACGAATTGACGTCGAGTCAGCAGCCACGACAGCAAGATCGCGAAAGGCAGACTGAGCAAAACGCTGCGCGTCGCCACGCTCAAGCTCAACAGCAGCGCTTGGCTTTCATCGGCGCTCAGCCACATGGCGAGGGAGTTCTGCGGTGCTTAGGCGGCATACGCGAAGCAGTATACTGTGTGGACAGCTCACTCTTGAGGATCTGGTCAATGCCCTATTTCCACGCCGTGGCCTCGGCCACAGCGTCAGTTTCTGCGCCCCGCTCCGCGCGTATCGGGGTGTTGATCGTCAATTTGGGCACGCCCGATGCGCCGGGGTATTTTCCCGTGCAGCGTTTCTTGGCTGAATTTTTAAGCGATCGTCGCGTCATCGATACCCCGCGGGCGATCTGGCTGCCGCTGCTGTACGGCGTGGTGCTGCCGTTTCGTCCGTTGCGTACCGCGCGCAATTATCGAAAAATTTGGATGCCCGAGGGCTCGCCCTTGGCAGTGTATTCCGGCAGGCTCGCGGCGAAAATTGCCGCGCTGCTGCGGCGGGATGAGCCCGGGGAACTGCGCGTCGCGCTGGCCATGAGCTACGGGAACCCCGGCGTTGCGCAAGTGCTGCAATCGTTTGCCGAACAAGACATCAACAAGCTGCTCGTGCTGCCGCTGTATCCGCAATACTGCTCCGCGACGACGGGTTCTGTGTGGGACGGTGTGCATCGGGCGCTGGAGCGTTGGCGCAACGTTCCGCAAGTGCGCTTCATCAACGATTACCACTCGCACGCGGGGTATATCGGCGCGCTGAGCGCAAAGATCCAGCAGCACTGGAGCACAGCGGAGGCAGACTCGCATCTGCTGTTCTCCTATCACGGCATACCCGCCTCGTACGTGGCGAACGGCGACCCTTATCAGCGCCAGGCAGAGGCCACCACGCGGCTGGTCGCGGCGCGCTTAGGACTCAACGAGAGCCAGTGGTCGCATTGCTACCAATCCCGATTCGGCAGAGTGGCGTGGCTGCAGCCCTACACTATCGACAAGATCAAGGAGCTGGCGGATCGCGGCGTGCGCAAGCTGTGGGTGGCATCGCCGTCCTTCGCGGTCGACTGTTTGGAGACGCTGGAAGAGGTGGCCATCGAGTACCGGGATCGATTCTTGAGCTGGGGAGGTGAACGCTTCATGCTCGTGCCCGGCTTGAACGATGACGATGCGCACGCGCAGGCGCTGGCAAGTATCGTCGAGGCGGGCTTGCAGGACTGGAGTTAGGCTTCCCAGGCGCGCCGTAGAATGGCGCTCACGTCCATGGCGGCATCGCCTGTCCCAAACACCGCGCCCCAGCCGGCCGAATCGCCCAGACGCGTCGCGCAAAATCCTTCGGCGACCGGCGGGGCGCCGCCCAACAGCACGCCGGCCTGAATGAGCGTCACGAACAACTGTGTGAAGCGCCGCGCCTGCGCTTCCTGCACGGCACTCGAATCGATCATCGCCGCGAAGCGCTCGAACGCGGCATCGAAGTTTCGATGACCGCCTCGGGCTCTCGAGAGTTCTTTGATCACCGCCTCGCGAACGGCTGGTTTGGCAAAGGCTCGCAGCACATCCAGACACATGATGTTTCCGGAACCCTCCCAAATCGAATTGACCGGCATTTCGCGGGCAATGCGCGCCAGCGATAATTCTTCCGTATAGCCGTTGCCGCCCAAGACCTCCATGGCCTCCGCGGCCAACTCGCAGCCGCGTTTGCACACCCAGAATTTGGCCGCAGAGGTCAGTGCGCGCCGCAACGCGATCTCACTCGGCTCCTCGCTATCAAAGGCTCGAGCCAGCCGTAAACTCAAGGCGGTCGCGGCCTCCGACTCCAGCGCCATATCGGCCAGCACGCTGCGCATCAGTGGCTGCTCGATCAACAGCGAGCCGAAAGCCTTGCGATGATGGGCGTGATGCAGGGCCTGGACTACGGCTTGGCGAATCATGCCGGCCGAGCCGGTCAGGCAATCCAAGCGCGTGAACGTGCCCATCTCCAGAATGGTGGGCACACCGCGGCCCTCCTCATCCATCAGATGCGCCCACGCATCGATAAATTCGACTTCCGCGGAGGCGTTGGATCGATTGCCGAGTTTGTCTTTCAGGCGCTGAATGTAAATGCCGTTGAGGGATCCGTCCGGCAGGCGCCGCGGCATGAAGAAGCAGGATAATCCCGCCTCGGTCTGGGCCAGCACCAGGTGAGCGTCGCACTGCGGCGCCGAGAAGAACCACTTGTGTCCGGTGATGCGGTACGAACCATCGGCCGAACGCACCGCGCGGGTGGTATTGGCGCGCACATCCGAACCTCCCTGCTTTTCCGTCATGCCCATGCCGATCATGCCGCCCCGCTTCTGAGGCAAGGCGATGTCGCGCGCGTCGTACTCGCGGCTGAGCAGGTGCGGCACCCACTCGCGCGCCAGCCAGGCATCCCGCCGCATGGGAGAAATCGCACCGTAGGTCATGGTGGTCGGACATAAGGTGCCGCTTTCGACCTGCGCTTGCATGAGATAGCCGGCCGCGCGTGCCGTATGCGCCGCCCGCGCCGCGTGAGGGGCGGATTCTGAAGGACTGCCCTGCGTCCAAGGACTGCTGTGGTAGCCGCGCGCCGCGATGCCGCGCATCAACGCATGCCAGGAGGGATGAAATTCAACGGCATCGATACGCTCTCCCCGGACGTTGAAGTTGTGCAGCTGCGGGGTGTGGCGATTGGCGAGGCGCGCATGCTCGAAATTCGCAGCGCTGCCGAGTGCCGCGCCGGCCTCCACCAATGCCGGCGCCGCGCTTCCCGCGCCATCGCGCTGTACCGCCTCCTTGAGCGCCTGATCGGTGCTGAACAGGTTGTAGTCGGTTAGCGGCGGGGTCTGGTTGAACAGAGCGTGGGTGCCGGAGCTGTGATCCATCGGATTGGCCGTCCTCGCAGATTGAATCCATCAATCTTGCGCCCGGTGCGCGAGCAGTGCTAGATTCAGCCCAATGTGTTCTTCCAGCAGCAAATCTTTCCCCGTCCCGGACGCTCGGCGGCTGGGCTCGCTTGCGCTGCTGCTGCGCCGCTAGGCGCCACTCATACGCGCCATCGGTCGGCGCCAACAAGACCGCAAGAAACCCCCAAGACGCTCCGGCAAAGGCCTGGCGTGTGAATCGGCCCATGGCGCCGCGACCGGCGCCTTAGCGAGTGAGTGAAATTTATGTTGCGTAATCCCTCGACCAAGTATCGTCCCTTTGCCCCCATCGATATCGCGGATCGGACCTGGCCGAATCGCCTCATCGAGGCGCCGCCGCTGTGGTGCAGCGTCGACTTGCGAGACGGCAACCAGGCGCTGATCGAGCCCATGGACGCCGCGCGCAAGCGGCGCATGTTCGACATGCTGGTCAGAATCGGCTTCAAGGAAATCGAGGTGGGATTTCCGGCCGCTTCGCAGACCGACTTTGATTTCGTGCGCGAGATCATCGAGCGCGACTTGATTCCGGAGGATGTCACCATCCAAGTGCTGACCCAGGCGCGTCCGGAGCTCATCGCCAGAACCTACGAGTCCTTGCACGGTGCGCGACGCGCCATCGTGCATGTCTACAACTCGACCTCCGTGGCGCAGCGCCGCGTGGTGTTCCGCACCGATAGGGCCGGCATCATCGATATCGCGGTGCGCGGCGCCAGCGTCGTGCGCGAACATGCACTTCGCCATCCGGATACCGACTGGCGGTTCGAATACAGCCCCGAGAGCTTTACGGGCACGGAACTTGATTTTGCCGTGGAGATTTGCGATGCCGTGAATGCGGTGTGGGAGCCGACGCCGCAGCACAAGTCCATCCTGAATCTTCCCGCGACCGTGGAGATGGCGACGCCGAACATCTACGCCGATCAAATCGAATGGTTTCTGCGCAACATCAATCGGCGCGACAGCATCGTGCTGAGCGTCCATCCGCACAACGACCGCGGCACCGCGGTGGCCGCGGCGGAGTTGGCGGTCATGGCCGGCGCGGAGCGCATCGAAGGCACGCTGTTTGGCAACGGCGAGCGCACGGGCAATGTCGATATCGTAACGTTGGCTCTTAACCTTTATTCACAAGGCATTGATCCCAAACTGGATTTTTCCAACATCAACGAAGCGGCGCGATGCGCGGAGCTCTGCAATCAGCTGCCCATCCATCCGCGTCATCCCTACGTAGGAGATCTGGTGTTCACGGCTTTCTCCGGTTCGCACCAGGATGCCATCAAGAAAGGCCTGGCCGCACGCAGTGCTGCGGACATCTGGGATGTGCCGTACCTGCCCATCGACCCCACGGATCTTGGCCGTTCCTACGATTCGATCATTCGCGTCAACAGCCAGTCCGGAAAAGGCGGGGTCGCGTACTTGTTGGAGCGGGACTATGACCTGGTCATGCCGCGCCGCCTGCAGATCGAATTCAGCCAGGTCGTACAGGCTGCCGCAGATATCACCGGTAAGGAGCTGACTTCTCAAGAGATATGGGATCTATTCAGCACCGAATACCTGGTGCCTCGCATGCCCTACGTCTACCGCTCGCACCAATTGACCGCCTCGACCGATGGCGCCGATACGGAGCGCCTGACGCTGCAAATCGAGAACGCCGGGCGCCTCGAGACCTGGCTCGGCCAAGGATCCGGGCCCATCGATGCCATGGTGAAAGCCATCGCGCTGCCCTTCGACGTCTTGTCCTACGAGGAGCATTCTCGCGGACAGGGCAGTGCAGCGAAAGCCGTGTCGTATATTGAAATCACCACCCGATCGCGACGGACCTTGTTTGGGGCGGGTATGCACCCCAATATCATCACCGCCTCGCTGCTGGCCATCGTTTCGGCGGTGAATCGGGCGATCGCCCAGGGCGCATTGCCCGCGCGGGTCGACTCGGCGCGCACCGGTACGTAGCCCCAAGCTCGGGCGGTTGGCGAGTTATATCCTTTAACTCATTGATATTAGAGGGTATGGTTCGCGCATTGCCGGGTGGCAAAGAGCTTAAGGCGTCGCGGCTCTGCAAGGGCAACGAATCTTGCGGTGCTAGTTGAATGCCGGACAGAATCGGCTATAGTGCGCAGCTTCACGCAGCCGGCTGATCGATCCTATTGATTTCAAGGGCTTTTCTCGAACAATGAGCGAACGCGAAGACGAACATTTTGATATCGACGATGAGTTTCTCGGGGAAGCCGAAGAAGCGCATGAGTTCGATCCCCTCATTGAGCGCCCGGAAAGGCGCCCAAAAGTTGCCGCGGCGGGCAAGCGCGGCAAGGCTGCCTGGAGCCGCGTGGAAGACGTGCTCGCCGAACGCCAGTTGGAAAAGGAACTGCGCGATATATTCGAGGACGATTAGCCGCGCCTTGCGCTTCGACCCACGCGTGTCACGCGGGATTGCCAACATGTCTCTTCCTTTCTCTGTGCTAGACCCTGGTCCAGCGTGGGTCGTGCTCAAATTCGGCGGCACCAGTGTGTCCACGCTGAAGAATTGGCACAACATCGCGGCGGTCGTCCGAGCGCGCGCCAGCGCATCTTTCCGACCGGTGGTCGTACATTCCGCATTGTCGGGAATCACCGATCGGCTCGAGGCGCTGGTGGCGGCCGCGGTGGCAGGGCAGCATGCATCGCTGCTGGATCGGATCGAGGCTGCACACCGCGATCTCGCCCGCGATTTGAGTATTGCGCCGAGTGCGCAATTCGAAGACTTTACGCTCGAGCTGCGGCGCATGGCGCTCACGTTGGCGCGGAGCGGTTACGCGGATGACGCGTTGCGGGCGCGCATCATGGCCATGGGCGAGTTGCTGGCGACCACGCTGGGCTGTAGTTTCTTGAATGCCCAGGGGATCAAGACCGCGTGGGTGGACGCGCGTCGAGTGCTGCGCGCGGATGAGCGGCGCGGCGGCTCGCAAAAGTCCAGTCTGCTCTCGACAACGTGTGATTTTGCACCCGACGCGCGGCTGCAAGCGGACTGGCGCTCGCTCGACCAGGTTGTGATCACCCAAGGGTTCATCGCGGCGAATGCGGCCGGCGAGACCGTATTGCTGGGCAGGGGAGGGTCCGACACCTCCGCTTCCTACTTTGCCGCGAAATTAAATGCGGCGCGGCTGGAGATCTGGACCGATGTTCCCGGGCTGTTTAGCGCCAATCCGCGCGCGGTGCCCACCGCTCGGCTGCTGCGCCAGCTGCATTACGATGAAGCACAGGAAATCGCCAGCAATGGCGCCAAGGTCCTGCATCCGCGCTGCGTGATGCCGCTGCGCCAATACAAGATTCCGCTGCATGTGTACGCGACGCAGGCGCCCGGCCTGGAAGGCACGGTGGTATCCGACAACGTCGCGGACAGCGCTGCGCAGGTCAAGGCGATCGCGATTCGAAAAGGCATCACGCTGGTTTCCATGGAAAGCCCCGGTATGTGGCACCAGGTCGGATTCCTCGCCGACGCCTTTCAGGTATTCAAGCAGCACGGGCTGTCGATCGATCTGGTGTCGACCTCCGAAACCAATGTCACGGTGTCGCTGGATCCCACCGCCAATACGCTCGACGACACCGCTCTCGCGCGGCTCAGCGCCAGCTTAAGCGAGCTTTGCCGCGTGGAAATTCTCGGTCCCTGCGCCTCCTTGAGTCTGCTCGGTCAGAACATTCGCGGCATCTTGCACGAACTGGGATCGGCCTTCGAACTGTTTCAGGACCAGAAGATCTACTTGGTCACGCAGGCAGCGAATGACTTGAATTTCACGTTCGTGATCGACGAATCCCAAGGTGATCGCTTGGTGCAGCAATTGCACGAGCGGCTCATCCAGAGCATTGGTTCGGACAAGGTGCTCGGCCCCACCTGGGCGCAATTATTCTCCGACACGCCCGCGCCCGCGGTGGCTTTGAATTGGTGGGAGCAGCCGAGCAAGCGGGACACCTTGCTCAAGATCGCGGCGCGCGAATCGGCGGCCTTTGTCTACGACACGGCGACCTTGGACGCGAGCATTGCCGCGGTATTGCGCGTGAAATCCGTGAAGCGCTGGGCATACGCCATGAAGGCGAACTGGCATCCTGATATCTTGCGCCGGGTATACGAGGCGGGCCTGATGCTGGAATGCGTCTCGCAGGGCGAACTGGAACATGCCTTTGCCTCGGTTCCGCAATTGAAGGGCGAGCGCGTCCTATTCACGCCGAATTTTGCGCCGCGCAGCGAGTACGACTATGGCTTCGCGAAGGGCGTACGGGTCACCTTGGACAATATGTATCCCTTGAAGATGTGGCCTGAAGTGTTCCGGGGGCGCGAGATATTCCTGCGCATCGATCCGGGATTCGGGCGTGGCCACCACAGCCATGTGCGCACCGCCGGCGTGCACTCAAAGTTCGGCGTGCCGCTGGCCGAGGCGGATGAACTGGTGTCGCTGACCCAGGCAGCCGGCGTGCGCGTCAGCGGACTGCATGCGCACACCGGCAGCGGCATCTTCGATGTGGGAAATTGGACGGAGACCGGCGCGCTGCTCGCCGATCTGGCGAGCCGATTCCCGCAGGTGAGCGTGGTCGATCTGGGCGGCGGCATCGGGGTGCCCGAGCAATTGGGCCATGGTGAGATGGATCTTCAGGGACTGGATCAGGGGGTAGCCGCTCTGGCGAAATCCTTCCCGGATATCGAATTTTGGATGGAGCCCGGCCGCTTCTTGGTGGCCAAGGCGGGAGTCCTGGTGGCCGTCGTGACGCAGCTCAAGGGCAAGGGCGATGTGCAGTATGTGGGCATCGCCACCGGCATGAACTCCTTGATCCGTCCTGCCCTCTACGGCGCGCATCACGATATCCGCAACCTCACCCGGCTCGAGGATCCAATCAGCCGCCGCGTCAATGTGGTGGGGCCGATTTGCGAGAGCGCGGACCAGTTGGGCTCGGACCGCTGGATGCCGGACACCCGGGAGGGGGACGTGCTGTTGATTGCGACCTGCGGCGCGTATGGCTATGCGATGGCTTCGAACTATAACCGGCGTCCGCCGGCGCGCGAGTTTATGATTTGAACATGAAAGCGGTCGGCATCATCGGTTGGCGAGGTATGGTGGGGTCGGTTCTTCTCGAACGGATGCGCGAGGAGAAGGATTTCGAGCTGATCACGCCCACCTTTTTCAGCACTACGCAGGCCGGAGGCCCCGCGCCCGCGATCGGACCGGTTGCGGCGGGGCCAAACACGGTGCAGGACGCCCACGACATCGCGGCGCTGGCCAAGCTGCCCCTGCTCATCAGCACCCAGGGCGGCGACTATACCCAGGCCGTGCATCCACGCCTGCGGGCCGCCGGTTGGCAGGGCTACTGGATCGACGCGGCATCGACCCTGCGCATGGATGCTGATGCCGTCATCGTTCTGGATCCTGTGAACCTGCCGGTGATGCAGGCTGCCGCCGCGCGCGGCGTGAAGGATTTTATCGGCGGCAATTGCACGGTGTCGCTCATGATGATGGCCGTCTCAGGGCTGTTGCGCGCCGGGGTGGTGGAATGGATTACTGCCATGACTTACCAATCGGCGTCCGGCGCAGGCGCTCAACACATGCGCGAACTGCTCGAACAGATGGGCGCGCTGCACGGTTCAGCGGCGGCGTTGCTGCAGGATCCAGCCGCCGGGATTCTGCAAATCGATCGAGCGGTGAGCGCCGCCTTGGCGAGCGGCGAATTTCCCCGCGAGAAGTTTGGTGTGCCGCTTGCGGGGAGCCTCATTCCCTGGATAGACAAGGATTTGGGAAACGGCCAGAGCCGCGAGGAATGGAAGGCGAGTGCGGAGTGCAACAAAATCTTAGGCACCGAAGCGCATCCGATTCCCATCGAAGGCATTTGCGTGCGAGTGGGCGCGATGCGCTGTCATTCCCAAGCCCTCACGCTCAAGCTGTCGCGCGACCTACCATTGGCCGACATTGAAGCCCTGCTTGCCGGCGGCAATTCCTGGGTACGCGTCATTCCCAACAACAAGGAAGCCACCATCGGCGCCCTGTCGCCCGCCGCGGTGAGCGGCGGATTGGAAATCCCCATCGGCCGCCTGCGCAAGCTCGCCATGGGCGGGGAGTACTTATCGGCCTTCACCGTCGGTGATCAGCTGCTGTGGGGTGCCGCTGAGCCTTTGCGGCGCACTATGCGCTTCCTGCTTCCGCATGTGTGAGCAAGTGAATCGGGACTGATTGCACGCGCCAGATATCGGCGCAGTATTCGCGAATGGTGCGATCGGAGGAGAATTTGCCGCTGCGTGCCGTGTTGAGGATCGACATTCTCGTCCAGCGTTCCGTGTCGCGATAGGCCTCGGCCACCTTGTCCTGGCAGTCGATGTAGGACTGAAAATCAGCCAGCAGCAGGTAAGGGTCCTGGTACAGCAGTCCATCGATTAAGGGCCGAAACAATTCGGTGTCGCCGCGCGAAAAAAAGCCGCTGCGAATCAGGTCGATGACATCGCGCAGCCCTTGATTGCCCTCGTAGTAATCCATCGGGCGATAGCCTTGCGCCTTGAGCGCATAGACTTGCGGCGCGCTCAAACCGAACAAGAAGAAATTCTCGGCGCCGACCTCGTCGCGAATTTCGATGTTGGCGCCGTCCAAGGTGCCGATGGTCAGCGCCCCATTCATGCTGAATTTCATGTTGCCGGTGCCCGATGCCTCCTTGCCGGCTGTCGAGATCTGCTCCGACAAGTCCGCCGCCGGATATACGCGCTGGCCGTTCTTGACGTTGAAATTGGGAAGGAACACGACCTTCAGGCGGTCGCGCACGTCCGGATCCCGGTTGATCACATCGCCGACCGAATTGATCAGCTTGATCATGAGTTTGGCGAGGTGATAACCGGGGGCGGCTTTGCCGGCGAAAATAAAGGTGCGCGGCTGCAACTCGAGCGCGGGATTGGATTTGATTTGGTGATAAAGCGAGACGATGTGCAGCACTTTGAGGTGTTGGCGCTTGTACTCGTGGATGCGCTTCACCAACACATCGAAAATGGAATTCGGGTCGACGCTGATGCCGGTGCGTTGCAGCGCCCGCTGCGCGAGCCTTTGCTTGTTGAACTGTTTGATCTCGCGCCAGCGGGCGCGAAACTCGGCATTCTCCGCCAGCGGCTCGAGCGCCCTCAACTGCGCCAGGTCCTTTACCCACCCCTCGCCGATGTGCTCGGAGATGAGCGCCGATAGTTTCGGATTGCTCAGCACCATCCAGCGCCGCGGCGTCACGCCATTGGTCTTGTTGCTGAATTTTTGCGGCCAGAATTCGTAGAAGTCCTTCAGAACATCGCTCTTCAGCAGCTCGGAATGCAAGGCGGCCACACCGTTGATCGCATGGCTGCCCACGCAGGCCAGATGCGCCATACGTACCGAGCGCGGGCCCGAATCGTCAATGATGGACATGCGCGCGATGCGCGCTTCGTCGCCCAAATAACGAATGCGCACCTCCTCGAGGAAGCGCGCGTTGATCTCATAGACGATCTGCAGAATACGCGGCAATACGCGGCCGAACACCTCGATGGGCCAATGTTCCAAGGCCTCCGGCAGCAGCGTGTGATTGGTGTAGGCGAAGGTGCGGCGCGTGACGTTCCAGGCCTCGTCCCAGGGCAGCAGCGCATCGTCCACCAGCAGACGCATCAATTCGGGAATGGCGACCGCCGGATGCGTGTCGTTGAGCTGCACGGCGAACTTCACGTGGAATTGGTCCACGGGTATTTTCTGCGTGCGCAAGATGCGCAGCATGTCCTGCAGCGAACAGGACACGAAAAAATACTGCTGCTCCAGGCGCAGCTCCTTGCCGCGCACCTGTTCATCATTGGGGTAGAGCACCTTGCTCAGGTTCTCCGAGGCCACTTTCTGGTTGACGGCGCCGTAGTAATCGCCGCTGTTGAATATGGCGAAGTCGAAGGATTCCGGAGCCTCCGAGCGCCACAGCCGCAACGTGTTTGCGGTATTGGTCTTGTATCCGAGAATGGGCGTGTCGTAGGGAACGCCGATGACGGTCCTGTGCGGCACCCAGCGTACCCGCAGGCGGTTCTGCTCATCGACGTAGGGTTCCGTGCTGCCGCCGAATTTCACCTCCACCGCCCACTCCGGCCGCGGCAGCTCCCAGGGATTGCCGAAGCGCAGCCACTTGTCGGTTTTCTCCACCTGCCAGCCATCGACGATCTCCTGGTGGAAGATGCCGAATTCGTAGCGTATTCCGTAGCCGACGGCCGGTATCTCCAGGGTCGCCAGGGAATCGATGAAGCAGGCGGCCAGTCGTCCTAGGCCCCCATTGCCCAACCCCGGCTCTTCCTCCTGCTGCAGCAAGTCCTCGAAATTAAGTCCCAGTTCGGTTACGCATTGCCGCACACGCTCGAGGATGTCGAGATTGACGAGGTTATTGCCGAGGTGCGGACCCATGAGAAATTCGGCGGACAGATAGGCCACCGTGCGCGAGGCCTGCTTGGTGTATAGCGCGGCGGTGCTGATCCAGCGCTGCAGCATGCGGTCGCGCACCGCGTAGGCGAGCGCCATGTAGTAGTCGTTTTTGGTGGCCAGCGCCGGAAACTTTCCCTGCATGTAGAACAAATCATCCAGGAAGGCGTTCTTCAGCGCCTCCTTGCTGAGTGCGGTTCGATCGTCCTCCAGTTTAAGTTCCGGTTTCACGTCGAGCATGTCACGGCGCCCAGAGCACATCGACCGGGGTGCGTGTTTGGCGCAGTACCGCCCGAACAGGCATGTCCTGCACGGCACCCGGCGCGCACGCTGCCGCGTAGACGCGCCATTTGTCCGCGCCGCCGATGAGCAGGATCACGCGGCGCGAATCGAGCAGCGCGCTTAAGTTCAAGCTCAGGCGGGGTTGCGGCGGGACAGGCGACCACATGCCGATGCATCCGGCCACCGCCGCCTGATTCAACGCGCTGTGCAGATTCGGCGAGCCGGGAAACAGCGAAGCGGTGTGGCCATCATCGCCCATGCCCAGCACCACCGCATCGAAGGGACGCGGGACTCGGGCAAAGGTCTCCCAAGCCGACACCGCGCCCATGTCCGGCGTGGGCGCCGCATTCTTCAGGCCGAGGAAGCGGGCGGCCGCCGCAGGCCCCTGCAGCAGCACATCGCGCACCAGCTTCTCGTTGCTGGCGGCATCCGTGGGGCTCACCCAGCGTTCGTCGGCGAGTGCGATGCACACCCGGTTCCACTCCAAGGATTGTGCGCGCAGCTGCTCGAATAGTTTGATGGGTGTGGTGCCTCCGGAGACGACGAGGCTCGCCAAGCCGCGGGAGGCGATGGCGGCTTTCAGGCTCGCGGCGATTTGCTCGGCGAGTGTCCGCGCCTGCGCATCCCGGTCGGGAAATTTGATTGCGGGGGGGTCAGAGTTCGTCATGCCAGGAGAATCCGTCGCGCCCAAGCATGGCACTGGAGGCCGCGGGCCCCCAAGTGCCGGCAATGTATATCTTCGGCCCTTCATCGTGCTGCTGCCAGCCGGCGCGAATGGGATCTATCCATGCCCACGCGGCATCCAGTTCATCGCGGCGCATGAACAAAGTCAGATTCCCCTTCACCGTGTCCATGAGCAGGCGCTCGTAGGCATCAAGACTGCGGGTCTTGAAGGTTTCGCCCAGATCGAGCGCCAGGCTCACCGGCTTCAGGCGCATGCCTTCGCCCGGGTTCTTGGCCAGGATTGTCAGGGTGATGCTTTCATCGGGTTGCAGCCGGATCACCAGTTCATTGGCCGTACGCGAGGAGCCCGGCATCTCAAAGATGGGATGCGGCACTTCATCGAAAGTGACCACCAATTCAGTCAGGCGATCCTGCAGCCGTTTGCCGGTGCGCAGGTAAAATGGCACCCCCGCCCAGCGCCATGTATCGATTTCCACTTTCAGCGCCACGAAAGTCTCGGTGCTGCTGTCCTGCGCGATATCGGCCTCCTGCAGATATCCCGGTACCGGAACTCCGCGAACCGCGCCCGCCTTGTACTGGCCGCGCACCGATTTGTGCAGCACGTCGCGGTCTTGCAGCGGCCGCAACGCCCGCAGCACTTTCAGCTTTTCATCGCGCACGGCGTCAGGATCGCTGCTGGCCGGCGGCTCCATGGCCATGATGCACAGCAGCTGCAACAGATGGTTCTGCATCATGTCGCGCATGGCGCCGGTTTTATCGTAGAAATTTCCGCGCCGCTCGACGCCGAGTTCCTCGGCTACGGTGATTTGCACATGCTTGATAAAGCCGCGCCGCCACAGAGGCTCGAACAGCGCGTTGCCGAAGCGCAGCGCCATCAAATTTTGCACCGCTTCCTTGCCCAGATAGTGATCGATCCGATAGATCTGCTTCTCGGCGAACACCGCGCCGACCTGGGCGTTGATCAGATCCGCCGAGGCCGTGTCATGCCCCAAAGGTTTTTCCAGCACCACACGCGAGAGCGGCGTGACGACCGCGGCTGTTGCCAGGTGTTGGCAGATCACGGAGAACAAGTTAGATGCCGTGGAAAAGAAGAACACGCGCACAAAGGCATCCCGGTCTTTCAGCAGCGCGGCCAGCGCTGCGTAATCCTCTGCCGCGCCTGCATCGAGTCTCAGGTAGTCGAGCAGGGCGCAGAATCCTTCCCATTGCTTGGCGTCGAATTCCTTGCCGAGAAACTCGCGGCAGGCCGCTTGCGCCTGCGCCGCGTACTGTCTGCGCGACAGCGCCGATCGAGCGACGCCAAAAATGCGCGACTCGGCGGATATCTGACCCGCCGCGAAGCGCCGGTAGAGGGCGGGCAAGAGTTTGCGCGTGACGAGGTCGCCCGTTCCGCCGAAAAGCAGCATGTCGAAAGTTGGAAGTACTGTCACCTGGTGGAGCGTAGCATTTGCACCCGCGTTCTAGTAGCAATTGGCGCTGTGGCACAATGGGGCATGCCAATGAATGTCCGTGATTTCGCCGCCGCCTCGCGCGCAGCAGCCTCGGGCGAGGCCGCGTCGCTGCGATGAAGGATCTGACCGAAAGTTCGATCGCCCGGAACATTCTGCAAATGGCGGTGCCCATTGCGGCGGGGATGTTCTTTCAGACTCTGTACTTCCTGATCGATCTGTACTTCGTCGCCGGATTGGGGGACGCCGCGCTCGCGGGCGTGGGGGCCGCCGGCAACGTCACGTTCATCGTATTCGCCGCGACGCAGGTACTCGGGGTGGGCACCGTGACGCTGATTTCCCACGCCGTGGGGCGCAAGGATCAAGCGGACGCCAACCTGGTGTTCAATCAGAGTTTGGCGCTGGCCGCCGGCTGTGCCTTCATCACGCTGCTGCTGGGTTGGCTAGGTGGTCCTTACTATGTGGGCCAACTGGGTTCCGATCCGGCCACGGTGGCGGCGGGAATTCAGTATCTGCACTGGTTCCTGCCGAGCCTCGGGCTGCAATTCGCCCTGGTCGTGATGGGTTCTGCGCTGCGGGGCACCGGCATCGTGCAGCCGGCGATGGTCGTGCAGGTGTTGACGGTGATACTCAATGCCGTGCTGGCGCCCGTGCTGATCGCGGGCTGGGGCACCGGCCGGCCCATGGGGGTCGCCGGTGCAGGCCTTGCCAGCTCGATCGCGCTGGCTGCCGGCGTCGTGATGCTCGGGGTGTACTTCCATCGCCTCGAAAAATACGTGGGATTCGATGCTGCGCTGTGGCGTCCGCAACCGGCGGCGTGGGCTCGCCTGCTGCGCATCGGACTTCCCGCAGGCGCGGAATTTGCGATGATGTTCGTGTTTGTGGCGGTGATCTATTGGATTATTCGCCGCTTCGGAGCCGACGCTCAGGCCGGATATGGAATCGGCACGCGCATGATGCAAAGCATGTTCTTGCCCGCCATGGCGGTGGCCTTCGCGGCGGCTCCCATCGTCGGACAGAATTACGGGGCGGGGAAGTATGCGCGCGTGCGCGAAACCTTTGTGCTGGCCACGCTGTTCGGTGCCTGCATCATGGTGTGCCTGACTCTGTTCTGCCAGTGGCGCTCGGCCTGGCTGATCGGCAAATTCACGGGCGATGCGACGGCACTGGCCGTCGGCACGCAGTACCTGCAAGTCATCTCCTGGAACTTCTTGGCGTCAGGTTTCGTTTTCACCTGCTCTGCGGTGTTTCAAGGGCTCGGCAATACCGTCCCGGTGGTCATCAGTTCAGCCAGCCGGCTCTTGACCTTTGTCGCGCCTTCGCTGTGGCTCGCGACGCTGCCGCATTTCGAGTTGCGCCACCTGTGGTACGTGTCGGTGGCCAGCGTGGCCTCGCAGGCCGGATTGAGCCTGTGGCTGGTGCGCAGAGAATTCAAGCGCCGGCTGCCGGCGGCGGTAGAATCGGCCGGCGTGGTGCGCGAACCATGACGTTGAAGAACTTTGTGGACCTGTCCGGCTGGGCCGCGGCACTGTTGATCTTGAGCGCCTACGGGCTCTTGTCACTGGGCAAACTTCAAGCTCGCTCCGCGCTGTATCAGTGCATGAATATCGCCGGGGCGGTGGGATTCATTATCAATTGCGCCTGGAACGGCGCATGGCCCTCGGTGGCGCTGAACGTGGTTTGGCTGGGCATCGGATTTTATGCGCTACGGCGAAATCGCGCTGTGCGTTAAGGGGAGACCGCGATGACAACGGCGAAGTCGATTCTCGACCATGTGTATGAGCATGAGGCCGTACAAGCCGATCGGGTTTGGCTCACCCAACCGGCCGGCGGGCGCCTCGTCGATTACACGTGGGGTGAAACGCTGCAGCAGGCTCGCCGCATGGCGCAGCATTTAAGGAATCAGGGATTTGCGCCTGGCGCGCGCATCGCCATCCTGTCGAGCAACTGCGCTCATTTTATTATGGCCGAGCTGGCGATCTGGATGGCGGGCGCCACCTCGGTGGCGATCTACCCGACGGAGACTGCCCAGAACGTTCGCTACGTACTCGAGCATAGCGAGGCCAGCCTGCTCTTCGTCGGCAAGCTCGAGCACTGGGCATCGCAGGCGGTCGCGGTGCCGGAAGGGCTGCCCTGCATCGCGCTGCCCTTGGCGCCGCACACGGCTTTCGACACCTGGGATGCCATCGTGGCGCACAGCGCCGCCTTGCCCGGCCGCCCGGCACGCGCATCCTCGGATTTGGCCATGCTGCTCTACACCTCGGGCTCCACCGGTCAGCCCAAGGGCGTGATGCAAACCTTCGGTGCGATCAGCCGCGCGGTGGAATGCGGACTGAGCGATTCGGTTTGGCAAATGCCGCCGGATGCCGAGCGCCGCCTGCTGTCCTACTTGCCCATGGCGCATGTTTACGAGCGGGCGATGCTTTGCAGAATGTTGGTCGAGGGCAAAGCGCACCTGTTCTTCACCGAATCGCTCGCCACATTCGCCGAGGACCTCAAACGAGCTCGGCCGACGGTATTCTGTTCGGTGCCGCGCCTGTGGCTCAAGTTCCAGCAGGGTGTTCTGGCGAATCTGCCGAGTGCACAGCTCGATGCCCTGCTGGACGATCCTCAGACGGCCCCGGCGGTGAGGCGCAAGGTTCTGGGGAGTCTTGGGCTCGACGCGGTGTTCCTGGCGATCAGCGGCTCCGCGCCTATTCCGCCCTCGCTGCTGCGCTGGTATCGCCGCTTGGGCTTGAATATGGTGGAGGGCTACGGCATGACCGAGGACTTCGCGTATTCGCACAGAACCACCGGCGCATTGAACGAGCCAGGCTACGTGGGGGCGCCGGCGCCGGGCGTAGAAGTTCGAATTGCCGAGGACGGCGAAATTCTCATCAAGTCCCCGGGCCAGCTGGCCGGTTACTACAAGCGGCCGGATTTGGACGCGGAGAGTTTCAGCGCCGATGGTTTCTTTCGCACCGGCGATCTGGGCGAGCGCCGGCCGGACGGACAGCTGCGCATCATCGGACGAAAAAAAGAGCTGTTCAAAACCGCCAAAGGCAAGTACGTGGCGCCCGCGCCCATTGAAAATTCATTGAGCGCGCATCCCTTGGTGGAACTGGCGATGGTGTCGGGTGTGGGTCAGCGGGCTCCGTATGCGGCGCTGGTGATCGCCGAACAGCTGCGTCCCAGCCTGTCGGATACCGCGGTACGCGCCCGGGTCGAGAAGGAATTGCACAAGTTGCTGAGTGACGTCAATCAGAATCTGGCGAGCTATGAGCAGCTGCAGTTTCTGGTGGTGGCGCCCGAACCCTGGTCGATCGAGAACGGCTGTCTGACGCCCACGATGAAAATCAAGCGCAGCCGCATCGAGGCCTCCTTGCTGGAACAGGTGGGCGACTGGTACGAGCGCGAGACCGCGGTGCTGTGGGCCTAGGCTATGAGCGCGCCGCGTGGCGCGCTGCCAATTCCTCGACGACTTGCGCCAGCGACAGACCCTTTGCCTTGAGCAACAGCAGCGTGTGATACAAGAGGTCGGCGGCTTCGCCGATGATTTCCTCATCGGGCTGCGCCACACCCGCCATCGCCAGTTCCAGGCCTTCTTCGCCGACCTTTTGCGCGATGCGTTTGATTCCGGCATCGAGCAGCTTCGCGGTATAGCTGCCTGCGGGACGCTCTGCGATGCGCTGCGCAATGACTTGTTCAAGCAGCGCGAGGAATGCCACTGGCTCTGCCAGCGATTGCGGCGCGCCATCGCCCCAACAAGTTGCCGTCCCTAAGTGACAGGCGGCGCCGTGCGGCTTCGCCAGCACCAGCAGGGCGTCGCCGTCGCAATCGACGCTGATGCTTTGCACCTCGAGAAAATGGCCCGACGTCTCGCCCTTGGTCCACAGCCGCTGTTTGCTGCGGCTCCAAAAGGTGGCGCGGCCGCTGGCCCGGGTCGCCGCCAGCGCCTCGGGGTTCATGAAGCCCAGCATGAGTACGGCGCCGCTCTCAGCGTCCTGAATAATGGCGGGCACCAGACCGTTTATCTTCGCCCAATCGATCTGCTGCGGGTTCATGGCCGTACCTCAACCCCTGCCGCGCGCAAGCTGCGCTTCAGCTCGGGAATGGTGATCTCCCCGGAATGAAATACGCTGGCGGCGAGCGCCGCATCCGCCTGCGCCGCCAGGAATACTTGCGCGAAGTGCTGCGCCGTGCCGGCACCCCCCGAGGCCACCAAGGGCACCTGGCAGACGCTGCGCATGGCCAGAATCTGCGCAATATCATATCCCTGGCGAACGCCGTCGCTGGACATGCAGTTCAGCACGATCTCGCCGGCCCCGCGCCGCTGCACCTCGCCAATCCAATCAAGCGTTCGGCGCCCGCTATCGCGTGTGCGTTGAATGTCGCCCGTGAATTGCTGCACGCGGTAGTCCCCCTCGACGCTTAAGCTGTCCACGCCCACCACCACGCACTGTGCGCCGAACCGCTCGGACAATGCATTGATCAATTCCGGGTTTTCCAGTGCGGGTGAATTGACGGATATTTTCTCCGCGCCGGATCCCAACACCTCTTCGGCCTGCGCCACGGAGCGGATTCCGCCGGCGACGCAAAACGGGATGTCCAGCGTGCGCGCGACGCGCAGCACCCAGGAGCGCTCCACGCTGCGATCTTGCGGGCTCGCGGAGATATCATAGAACACGAGCTCATCCGCGCCTTGATCCCGATATCGCGCGGCGAGTTCCAGAATATCGCCGACGATGCGATGATCGCGGAAGCGTACGCCCTTGACGACCTGTCCGTCGCGCACATCAAGACAGGGGATTATGCGTTTGGCAAGAATGGCTGCAGGTCCTTGAGCGAAATCCGATCCTCGAGCAGCGCCTTGCCGCTGATGGCCGCGGCGACGCCTACCTCTGCCAAGGCATGCAGATCGGGCGCGTCGCGCACACCGCCGGAGGCCTGCCATTCGATATGCGGATGGCGGCGAAGCGCCTCGCGGTATAAAGCCAGATTCGGTCCGCTCAGTGCGCCGTCGCGATCCACGTCGGTGCACAGCACGTGCTTCAAGGGCGCGGTGCTGTATTGCTCCAGCGCGTTCCACAGCGTGCACTCGGATTGGCGCTGCCATCCCAGCGTCGTGACGCGCGGGACGCCGGCGCCATCCACACGCACATCGAAAGCCAGCGTCAAGCGCTCGGCGCCAAAATGCTTGAGCCACTCCTGCACCTGTTCGACCTGGGACACCGCGGCGCTGCCGATCACGGCGCGCGCGACGCCGCCGTCCAGCGCGCGGGCCAGCGCCGCGGTATTGCGCAGCCCGCCGCCCACCTGCAGGTTGATGGCCTTGCGCGCGGCCAGCTCCCGGATAATGGGCTGATTAGCCAGATCACCGGTGCGCGCGCCGTCAAGATCCACCACATGCAGCCAATCCGCGCCCATCTCCCGGTACTTGGCAAGCAGGCTGTGCGCATCCGTTGCATAGCGCGTCTCAGCGGCGAAGTCACCGTGCAACAGCCGCACGCAGTGTCCGGCTTTCAAGTCGATGGCGGGAATCAGACGCACGCGCCCGTCACTGCAACCGGAGGAAGTTTTGCAGCAGCCGCGCGCCGACGCCGGCAGAGCGCTCCGGATGGAACTGCGCGCCGTAGAAGTTGCGCCACTGCACGCAGGCGCTGAACACCTCGCCGTAGCAGCAGCTCGCAATCGTGGCAGGACCGCGGCGCAGCGCGTAGCTGTGCACGAAGTAGGCGTAGTCGCCGCCCGCCACGCCCTCCAAGAGTGCGTGAGGACGCTCGATATTCAAAGTGTTCCAACCCATGTGCGGCACCGGGCGGCCCGCTGCCGGCGCGAAACGCGCGGCGCGTCCGGGGATGATGCCCAGGCAATCGACGCCGCCCTCCTCGGAGGCCTCGAAGAGCAGCTGCATCCCCAGGCATACGCCGAGCACCGGCTGCTCCAAGGTGGGAATCAGGAGGTCCAAGCCGGTGCCCCGCAATCGAGCCATCGCGTCCGGCGCCGCGCCGACGCCGGGGAGAATCACATGGCTGGCCGCGCGAATTCGCTGCGCATCGGCGCACACCACTGCCGCCGCATCCAGGCGCTGCAAGGCAAATTGCAGTGAGGCGGTGTTTGCGCCGCCGCTTTCGATGATCACCACACCCGCAGCGCTCACAGTGCGCCTTTGGTGCTCGGCAACTCCGTGCCATCGAGGCGTATGGCTTGCCGTAGGCTGCGTCCCACACCCTTGAAGCAGGACTCGATCATGTGATGCGAATTCTCGCCGCGCACGCTGATGTGCAGGGCGGCCCCCAGGGACTCGGCCAGGGATCGGAAAAAATGCGCCACCAGCTCGGTCGGCAACTCCCCGACCCGCTCGCGATTGAACTTGCCTTCCCAGACGAAAAACGGCCTGGCCGACAGATCGAGCGCAATCTGCGCCTCGGCCTCATCCATCGCCAGCAAGAACCCGTAGCGCGCAATGCCGCGCTTGTCGCCGAGCGCCTGGCGCAGCGCCGCGCCCAAGGCCAGTGCGCAATCCTCGATCGTATGATGTTCATCGATGTGCAGGTCGCCCGCGCACTTCAGCTGTAGAGTAAATCCGCCATGCTTGGCGAGTTGCTCCAGCATGTGATCGAAAAATCCCAAGCCGGTGGCGACCGCGCTTACGCCTTCGTGCGACAAATCCACCTCGACGCTGATGTCGGTTTCCCGGGTCTTGCGCTGCAGTTGCGCGCGGCGGGAGTGTCCGATGATGCGTGCGGTGATGCCCGGCCATGCTTCCTGCGCAACGCCGTGCAAGCGGATGCGCAGTCCCTCGATGCCGAGATTGGCGGCGAATTCCAGATCCGTGTCCCGATCGCCGATCATGAAACTATATTTTCTATCGATCTCATTGGCGGCGAGGAACTCGCGCACCATGCCAAGCTGCGGCTTGCGGCACTCGCACCCCTCGTGTTTGAAATGGGGGCAGATGAACACCGCCTCGAACTCGATTCCCTGCGATGCAAACAGCTCCATGATGAAGGCGTGCGTCTGCTCGAAACCCTCGCGCGGAAACTTCGCGGTGCCCAGGCCGTCTTGATTCGTGACGATGACGAAGCTGAAACCGGCGCGCTTCAACTCCTGCAATGCCGCCATCACGCCGGGCATGAGGCGAACCTTGGCCAGACTGTCGATCTGTTCGTCGGGCGTCTCCTCGTTCAAGGTGCCATCTCGATCGAGGAATAGAATTCTGCGCCCGCTCATTGCAGCCCCACGCAGTGCAGCAGCACCGCGTTGTCGGCGCGGGTGCCCACCGACACGCGCAGCGAGCGGGGCAGCGCCGGATGCGCGCGCAGATCGCGCACGATGAGTCCGCCGGCCAAGCTGTTGCGCATGAATCGGTCGGCATCGCGGCAATCGATCAGCAGGAAATTGGCATCGCTGGGCCAGACCTTATCGACCAAGGGCGAGGCCTGAAGTCCCCGACGCAGCGTTTCTCGCTCTGCCAGCAGGTCCTCGATCCGCGCTTGCGTCGCCGACAGCTCCGCCGGCTGCAGCGCGCGGAGTGCCGCTTCTATGCTCGGCTGCGCGAGCGCGTACGGCGGTATGACCTGTCTGCCCAATTGAATGAGTTCCGGAGCCGCGAGCAGGGCGCCGACGCGCGCCCCGGCCAGCGCTTGCGCCTTGGACAGGGTCCGCAAGATGGCCAGCGTTTGAAAGCGGTCCAGCCAGCGGGTGAGGCTGGCCGAGCGCGACCATTCGACATACGCTTCATCGATCACCACGATGGCTTTGCCGTCGAGCGCCATGCAGATGTATTCGAGCGCGGCGTGATCCAGCAGATTGGCGGTCGGATTGTTGGGCGAGCACAGGTACACCAGCTTGATGTCGGGGCGCCAGGCCGCCACCAGCTGCTCCGGGTCCAGGATCCAACCGGCCTCGCGGTTCAAGGGAAGCTCGACGACCGCGGCACCTTGCAGCTGTGCCGCCACCCGGTACATGCCGAAGGTGGGCGAACACTGCAATATCGCATCCGCGCCGGCCCGTAGGAAGATGCGCGACAGGATGTCGATGGCATCATCCGCGCCGCGTGTGGCGAGCACGCGCGCGCCGCTGACGCCGTAGAGTGCCGCCAATGCATCGATCAGCGCCTGCGGCTGGGGCTCCGGATAACGATTCAGTCCGGCCAGGCTGGCATCGCCCGCCGGTCGCCACGGCACTTCATTCGCGTGCAGGCGAGTGTGGGACGGCAGCCATGCGGCATGCGCATAGGTTTTCAAGGTGGCGATCTCGGGTCGCGCCAGGGCGGTAAGGGCGTTCATTCGGTAAGGGCGTTCATTCAAAGAGTCGCCAGGCGAATCGTCACGGCCGCCGCATGCGCGTCCAATCCTTCCAATCCCGCCAGGATCTGCGCCGTGGGGCCGAGTTCCTGCAGCCCCGCGGGCGTGAGTTCCTGCACGCTGATGCGCTTCTGAAAATCCTCCAGCGACAAACCGCTGTGGGAGCGGGCATAGCCGTAGGTGGGCAAGGTATGGTTGGTGCCGCTGCAATAGTCGCCCATGGTCTCCGGCGACCAGTGCCCCAGAAATACACTGCCTGCAGCGCGTACCCGCGCCAGCCAGGCGCGCGGCTCGTCAATCTCCAGCGACAGGTGCTCCGGCGCGTAGTCATTGGCGATTTCAACGGCAGTGTCCAGGTTTTCGACGACGATCAGGCGCACGGCCTTGAGCGACTGCGCCAGGATCGCCGCGCGCGACAGGCGCGTGCTTTGGTGCTCTATCTCGCGAAGCACTGCGGCGGCCAGTGCTGCGCTCGGCGTCGCCAGTATGGCTTGCGAGTCCGGGCCGTGCTCCGCCTGCGCCAACAGATCCGCTGCGACGAAGTCGGCGCGCGCCGACTCATCGGCAATCACCATCACTTCGGTGACTCCGGCCGGCAGGTCCGCCGCGGCGCCCTCGACATCCTGAGCCACCAGTATCTTTGCCGCCGTGACCCAGGCATTCCCGGGCCCGAAAACCTTGTCGCATTTCGGAATGGTCGCCGTGCCGTAGGCCATCGCAGCGATGGCCTGCGCACCGCCGACCTTGAATACCTGTTCGATGCCCGCTTTGCGTGCCGCCACCAGGATGGCCGGATGCGCCGCGCCGTCGCGCGCCGGCGCCGTGCACATGATGCGCACCGGGCAGGCCGCGATGGCCGCCGGTACGGCGAGCATCAGCGCGGTGGAGGGTAGCGGCGCGGAGCCCGCAGGGACGTACAGACCCACGGCACGGATCGGTACGCTGAAGCGCTCGCAAACCACGCCGGGCGCCGTTTCTATGCGCAGCGGCACCGGCATCTGCGCGGCATGAAAGCGATGTATGGTGGTGATCGCGCGCTCTATCGCGGCGTGCTGTGCCGCGCTCAACGCGCGCTCGGCGCAGTCGAACTCCGCCGGCGTCACCGGCAGCGAGTCCAACCGCACCCCGTCGAATTGCGCGGTCATGGCGAGCAGGGCGGGATCGCCCTCGCGGCGCACACGCTCGATGATTTCGCGCGCCTGCGCCGTGACGCGCGCCGCATCGCGCTGCGCCGGCCGCCTCAGTGTCTCGAGGCGCTCGGCGGCGGACAGGGTCTTCCAATCGAGGATTCGCATGATGGAAAAGCTCGTACCCTTAAGCCAGCATCTTCTCAACGGGCAGCACCAACACTGAACTGGCGCCCGCACCCTTCAAGTCCTCGAGAGTTTCCCAGAAAACATTCTCGCGGCATACGGCGTGCACCGCCACCCGATCGCCCAGCCCCTCGAGGGGTATAACGGTGGGCGCCTCGCTGCCGGGCAGCAGTTTTGCGATGGCTGCGAGCGCGGAGCGGGGCGCGTGCAGCATGATGTACTTGCTGCCCTTGACCTGTTCGACCCCGTCGATGCGCATCAAAAGGCGGCGGGTCCACTCCTGCTTCTGAGTTGGGATTGGCATGGGCGTGCGAATCAGCACGGCCTGGCTCTCGAGGACGATTTCCGCCTGGCGCAGGTGATTGGCCGCCAGGGTGGACCCCGTGGAGACCAGATCGCAGATCACATCGGCCCGGCCGAGCCGCGGCGCGATCTCGACGGAGCCGGACAGCACGACAACTTCGGCGCGGATACCGCGCTCGGCGAGAAAGCGCGCCAGGATATGCGGATACGTGGTCGCAATCCGCTTGCCTTGCAGCGACTCGGCACCCCGATACTCGAAGCCGTCCGGAACCGCAATGCATAGCTTGCAGCGGCCGAAATCCAAGTGCTGCACAATGTCGAAAAGCGCACCCACGCTGCGCGCTTGAAATGCCAGGCGCTTCTCTTCGACCACGTTCAAGCCCACCAAGCCTAAGTCGCAGACGTCTTCCTGCACCAGGTCCGGGATATCGTCGTCGCGCACGAACAGCACATCGAGGGGCATATTCTCGCCATAGCACATCAACTGGTCCTTGCCGCGGCTGTACTTCAGACCGCACAGTGACAACAGATCGAGCGAGCTGTCCGTGAGCCGGCCGCTTTTTTGCACGGCGATCTTCAGGCGCATCGGATCGGCGGAGTCGCTGGCGTTACGCATTGAGTTTCAGGCGCTCCGTGACCGCGCGGTAGCCGCCGTTGCCCGACATCAGGTAGCGCGCGACGCGGCCGATGGTGGTGACGCTGACGCCGGTCTGGCGGTGAATTTCCCGATAGGGCAGGCCGCGCTCCAGCAGCTCGACCACGGCCCAACGGTCCGCCATGGCCTGCAGTTCGGCGGGCGTGCACAGGTCGCGGAAAAAGCTCCGGCACTCATCGACCGTGCGCAGCGCCAAAATGGCCGTGCACAGCGCGCGTTCGTGCTGCTGCTCCTGACGCTGCGTGACCGGCCGATTGGTTTTCATTGCGCCCGCACTTTTCTCAATGTATTAACGTATTAGTACATTAATGCATTAGGAGAGGGCGTGCAAGTCATGGAGCGGGGCTAAATGCCTTGACGCGAACTGGGGCGTTGCCTAAAATTCGCAGTTGCCTATCTAGACCGGCTGAGGGAAAGGCCCTTAGAAGCCGGGGCAACCAACGGCGGATCCTTTTAAGGAACCACGGAACGGTGCCAACTCCTGCGGATACGGGTCTTGAAAGGCCGCATCCGATAGATAGGCGGCCGATTACGCGCTGTGGCGCGGCCAATGGGCTACGAGCGGGCGCTCCGGGGGTTATGTCACCTTTAAGGAGCTTGAGCGGCGTGGTCGAAAATTCTCTCAATCCCATCGATGAAACCTTGCGTCTCCAGCCGTTCACGCTGCATTACGCGGACGACCTGGCGGATCCGCACGTGGCATTTCGCCTGATGGGAAATAAAGAGGGTCCGGTGGTTGCGGTGCTCGGCGGTATTTCCGCTCACCGCGTGGTGGCGGGCTCGCCGGGCGATGCTTGGTGGCCGGAAATGGTCGGGCCCGGGCTGGGCGTGGACACCCGCCAATATCGGGTGCTGGGCATCGACTATCTGGGCGGCCGCGGCGGCAGTTCGACGCCTGCCGATGGCGCGACATTTCCGCCCATTAGCTCCTACGATCAGGCCGAGGCCATGAGTCGGATCGTGCGCCATCTGGGCTTAAAGTCGCTGCATGCCATCGTCGGCGCCTCCTACGGCGGCATGGTCGCTTTGTGCTTCGCCGAACGCTACCCCGATCTGGTGGATCACATCGTCGTGTTGAGCGCCGCCGATAGGTCCCAGGTGCTCTCAACAGCGTGGCGCAGCGTGCAGCGGCAAATCGTGCGCGAAGCGATCGCGCGCGGCGACGGCGCAGCCGGCCTTAAACTGGCCCGCGCGCTCGCGATGGCGACCTATCGCAGCGCCGTTGAATTTTCGCTGCGCTTCGGCGGCGCTGCGACGCGCGTCGCGGATCGCTTTCGATTCCCCATCGAGGATTACTTATTTGCGCGCGGCGATGACTATGTGCAGAAATATCGCGCCGAAAGTTTTCTCGCGTTGAGCGAATCGATCGATCTGCATCAGGTGGATGCGACGCGGGTGCATACGCCGGCGACGCTGATTGCCGTGCGCGAGGATCAGCTGGTGCCCTTCGCCGACATGCAAGCGTTGTCGGCGCGCCTGAACGGTCCGCGTCAACTCATCGAGATCAATTCCATATTCGGGCATGACGCCTTCTTGAAGGAAGGCGCCGCCCTCACCCCTATCGTCAAACACGCCCTCGCGGAGTAGTTCATGAGCAGCAAAGCGCCCCCAAAAAATATCGCCACAAGATCGGTTCGCGCCGGTCTGGAATCGGACGCCCATCACGGCTCCGTGGTGCCGCCGATTTACCTGTCGAGCAACTTTGCATTCGAAGGCTTCCGCCAGCCGCGCAAGTACGATTACACCCGCTCGGGCAATCCGACGCGCGATCAGCTCGCGTGCGCGTTGGCTGATCTGGAAGGCGGCGCCGGTGCGGTGATCACCTGCACAGGCTTGGCGGCCATCAGCCTGATTCTCGCCACACTGCCCGCCGGCGCGCGCGTCATCGCGCCTTACGATTGCTACGGCGGCACGTACCGGCTGCTCGCGGCGCTGCACGAGAAGGGAAATCTCGTGGTTGATTTCATCGATCAAAGTAATGCGGATGAACTGCAGGCGGCTCTTGCGAAGGGCGCCAAGCTGGTGTGGATCGAGACCCCGAGCAATCCGTTGCTGCGGGTGGTGGACATACGCGCGGTCACTGCCGCGGCGCATGCGGCCGGCGCCTTGGCGGCCGTCGACAATACCTTTCTCTCGCCCCTGTGGCAGCAGCCCTTGAGCTTGGGCGCCGACCTGGTCATGCATTCGACCACCAAGTACTTAAATGGGCACAGCGATGTGGTCGGCGGCGCGGTGATCGCGGCGAACGCCGAGCTTGTCGAGAGGCTGGCCTGGTGGGCCAATGCCATCGGCGTTACCGGCGCGCCGTTCGACAGCTTTCTCACGCTTCGCGGCGTGCGCAGTCTGCACGCGCGCATGCGGGTGCATGCCGAAAACACCGCTGTCCTGGTCGAGTTCTTGACGCAGCATCCGGCGGTGCGGCGCGTTTACTATCCCGGACTGGCTGATAGCCGTGGCCATGAGATCGCGCGCCGCCAACAAAGCGGCTTCGGGGCGATGCTGAGCTTCGAGCTGGCGGGCGGCGAGCCGGCGGTCGGCGCGTTTCTCACCGGCCTCACCTGCTTCACGCTCGCCGAATCGTTGGGCGGTGTGGAGAGCCTGATTGCGCACCCGGCCACCATGACGCATGCCGGCATGGATGAATCGGCACGCTTACGCGCAGGAATCAGTCCCGGATTGCTGCGCGTTTCGGTAGGCATCGAAGATCACGTCGATCTGATCGCGGACCTGCGCGCCGGATTGGAACGCGCCTCTAAAGTGCAGCCAACACCGCATCTGCAGCGGCGCGCGTCGTAAGCGCCGCGCCGGCGGCCAGGTCGGCGGTCAACGCGCCGCTGCTGATGGCTTGGTTGACGGCATTTTCCAGCGCCTTCGCCTCAGCCTCCAAGCGCAGCGAATAACGCAGCAGCAGCGCTGCGCTCAAGATCGCCGCGTAGGGGTTGGCAATACCGCGGCCGGCGATGTCGGGCGCGGAGCCGTGTATCGGTTCGAACAGTCCGCCGCGCGCTGCCGCACCCAGCGATGCGGAGGGCAACAGGCCCAGCGAGCCGGCCAGCATGGAAGCTTCGTCGGTGAGGATGTCGCCGAACATGTTTTCGGTGACGATGACATCGAAGTCGCGCGGCCGCTGCAGCAGGTGCATGGCGGCCGAGTCCACCAGCATGTGCTCCACGCTGACATCGGGAAATTCCGCGGGCATGATCAGATTCACCGTCGAGCGCCACAGCCTCGAGGTCTCGAGCACATTGGCCTTGTCGACTGAGGTCAATTTTCGCCGGCGTGCGCGCGCCAAAGTCGCGGCGAGCCGCACCACGCGTTCTATTTCCATCAAGCTGTACCGGCACACATCGACCGCCTCGGTGGCCGTGCGCGTCTTCTCGCCGAAGTAGATTCCCCCGGTGAGCTCGCGCACCACCATGATGTCGACGCCGCATAATATGTCGGCTTTGATGGGCGAGGCATGCAGCACCGCGGGATGCGGCACCACGGGGCGCAGATTGGCAAACAGTCCCAATGCCTTGCGCAGTTGCAGCAGGCCCTGTTCGGGACGAACCGGGGCATTGGGGTCCGACCACTTCGGACCGCCGACCGCGCCCAACAAGACCGCGTCCGCCCGCATCGTCAGCGCCAACGTCGCTGGCGGCAGCGGCAGCCCGGTGGCGTCGATCGCCGCGCCGCCCAAGAGCGCTTCCGCAAACTCGAAGCGATGGCCGAATCGCGCTGCGACGGCGTTCAGACAGCGAACCGCCTCGGCGGTGACCTCCGCGCCGATGCCATCGCCGGCGAGTACGGCTATCAGAGCTTGCACTTAAGGCAGGACCGCTTCGCGGCGCGCGGCCTCGTAGCGCTCGATCGAGGCGAGCTGGCTGCGCAGGTAGCCGAGTTCGTCCACACCGTTCAGCAGGCAGTAGCGCGCGAACGCGTCGATGGGAAAAGCAATCACGGCGCCGGTGGGCAGTGTGAGGCGCTGGCTTTGCAGATCGATGTCGACTTCGACGCCCGGATGCTCCAACAGCCACTGCGAGGTGTGCTCATCCACCACGATGGGCAGCAGTCCATTTTTCAATGAATTGCCGCGAAAGATATCGGCGATTTCCGTGCTGATGACCGCGCGGAATCCAAAATCAAGCAGGGCCCACGGCGCGTGCTCGCGCGAGGAGCCGCAGCCAAAATTGCGACCGGCCACCAACACTTCGGCGCCAAGGGCCTCCGGCCGATTCAACACGAATTGCGGATTCGGCGCGCCGTCGCTGGCATAGCGCCAATCGGCGAACAATTGCTTGCCCAGGCCTTCCTTGGTGGTGGTGGTCAGGAAGCGCGCCGGTATGATCTGATCGGTGTCGATATTGCTCGAGGCAATGACCACGGTTTTCGAGCGCAGACGCTGCACGGCTTGCACTAGAGAAGCTCCCGAGGGTCGGCGATGCGCCCGCGCACGGCGCTCGCCGCCGCGGTCAGCGGACTGACCAGCAGAGTGCGCGCGCCCTTGCCCTGACGGCCCTCGAAATTGCGATTGCTGGTGCTGATCGAATATTGGCCGGCGGCGACGGTGTCGCCGTTCATTCCCAAACACATGGAGCAGCCGGATTCGCGCCAATCCGCGCCCGCAGCCTTGAAGATCTCTGCCAACCCCAATTCCTCGGCGCGCAGCTTGATCTGCTGCGAACCCGGCACGATGAGCAGGTGCACGCCGGCGGCGACCTTGCGCCCCTTGAGAATTTGCGCCGCGGCCTGCAAATCCTCGAGCCGGCCGTTGGTGCAGCTGCCGATGAATACCACGTTCACCGGTTTGCCGAGCATGCCCTCGCCATGCTGAAAGCCCATGTAGCCGAGCGCCTTGTCGAATACGGCGTCGCCTGTCTCGGGGATGGCGCCCCCGATCGGCACGACCATGCCGGGATTCGTGCCGTAGGTGATCATCGGTTCAAGCTGCGCCGCGTCGATGTGCACGACGGCATCGAACTTGGCGTCCGGGTCGGTGGCGAGCGTGCGCCAGTGCGCCACGGCGCGATCCCAGCTCTCGCCCTGGGGTGCCCGCGGTTTCGCTCTTAAGTAATCGAAGGTGATCTGGTCCGCGGCAATCATGCCGGCCCGCGCGCCGGCCTCGATCGACATATTGCAAACCGTCATGCGCTCGTCCATGGACAGCGCGCGAATGGTGGATCCGCGATATTCAATCACGTAGCCCGTGCCGCCGGAGACGCCGATCTTGCCGATGATGGCAAGAATCAGATCTTTGGCCGTGACACCCGGCCGCAGCCGGCCCTCGACATTGATGGCCATGCTCTTCGGTTTACGCTGCAGCAGCGCTTGCGTGGCGAATACATGCCCCACCTCGGTGGTGCCGATGCCGAAGGCGAGGGCGCCGAACGCGCCATGCGTGCTGGTGTGGCTGTCGCCGCATACGATGGTCATGCCCGGCTGGGTGCATCCCAGTTCCGGACTGATGACATGGACGATGCCGCGCCGCGCATCCCGCATGCCGAACAGCTCGACGCCGAACTCGGCGGCGTTTCGCTCCAGCTGGCGCACTTGTTTAGCTGCCGCATCTACTTTGATCGGCACATTTCCGAACACCTGCTCGCTGGTGGTGGGCGTCGAATGGTCCATGGTCGCGAGCGTGCGGTCCGGCCGCCGCACGGGCAGCCCCAGGGATTTCAGCATGCTGAACGCCTGCGGCGAGGTGACCTCGTGAATGAGGTGCAAATCGATATACAGCACCGCCGGCGTGTCCGCGGTTTCAGCGGCCACCTCGTGGGCGGCCCAGACTTTGTCGAACAGCGTGCGCGCGGTCATGCTCGAGTTTAGTTCTTGCCTGCTTCCAACCATGGCATGCGCGCTCGCAATTGCGCGCCGACCTTCTCGATAGAGTGCGTCAAATCGGCCTTGAGCAATTTGGAGTATTTGCGGCGGCCGCTCTTGTTCTCGGCGATCCATTGGCGCGCAAATTTTCCCTGCTGAATTTCGCTCAAGATTTTGCGCATTTCTTTCTTGGTGGCCTTGTTGACGATGCGCGGTCCGCGGGTCAGGTCGCCGTACTTGGCCGTTTCGCTGATGAAGCGATGCATCTTGGTGATGCCGCCCTCGTGCAGCAGATCGACGATGAGCTTCAGCTCGTGCAAACATTCATAGTACGCGACGGCCGGCTGGTAGCCGGCTTCGACCAGCGTTTCGTAGCCCTTCACCACCAGTTCGGTGGCGCCGCCGCACAGCACCGCCTGCTCGCCGAACAAATCCGTCTCGGTTTCCTCGGCAAAGGTAGTTTCCAACACGCCGCCGCGCGTGCCGCCGATGCCATCCGCGTACGCCAGCGCCTTGGCCTTGGCCTGTTTGGAGGGATTTTGCGCGACCGCTATCAGGCAGGGCACGCCGCGGCCTTGTTGATATTGGCGCCGCACCAGATCTCCCGGGCCCTTGGGCGCGATCAGCACCACATCCAGATCCTTGCGCGGCTTGATCTGCTTGAAGTGGATGTTGAAGCCGTGCGCGAACAGCAGCGTGGCGCCCTTTTCAATGACGGTCTTCAATTCGCCGTAGAGCGGCTTTTGGGTCAGGTCCGGCACCAGCATGGCCACCAGCTGCGCGCCCTTGACCGCTGCCTTGGGTTCCGTGACTTGCAGGCCGTCCTTCTTCGCCTTGTTCCAGCTGTCGCCTTTGCGCACGCCGACCACGACATCGTAGCCGCTATCGCGCAAATTCAGCGCATGCGCGCGACCCTGACTGCCGTAGCCGAGGACGGCGATGCGCGCCCCTCGCAGCGCTTTCTTGTCGACGTCTTTTTGCGAGTACAAACGCATGCAAATCTCCTTAACCTGGACTCGTGAACCTTGAAAATGCGAGACCCCGCTTTTAAGACTTTAGCCTTACGCGGGGTCTTGAAGAAATTGCGCCTTGGGCGCGGGCAAAACTAGCCGCAAATAGCACCACAGAATCTCATATGATGCAAGGGCTTCCAGGTCGCGTTGCCGTGTCGAGAGGGCTGGTTTTCATGAGTGTCGAAAGCAGTGATTCAGTACCGCTGTGGCTGCTGTACGAGGATGAGATCGAGATGTGGGGCGCGACCCAAGCGCCGCCGGTGCGGCACTGGCTGGCGGCGCAGAATTTCAAGGCGGAGAAGCATCGCGTGGTGCTGCTGCCCGATTCCTCGGGCTGTCTCGCGGCGGCCATCGGCGGCTTGGGCAAGCGGCAGGGATCCTTGTCGTTGTGGCATTCGGCCGGCCTCGCCGAGCGCTTGCCGGCGCGCCGCTTCCGGCTCGCGCAAGAATTCAACGCCGTGGAGGCGACGCAACTTTGTTTGGGCTTTGCTTACGGCGCCTATCGCTTCGAGCGCTATCGCGGCGCGAAGCCCGAGGCGGCGAGCGTCGAGGCGCCGCGCAATGCCGATATGCAATTCGTGGCCCAGGCGGCCGAGTCGCTGCGCATGGCGCGCGACTGGATCAATACGCCGGCCTCCGATTTGGGTCCCGAGGAACTGGCTGCTGCGGCGCGTCAGCTCGCTGAGCGCCACGGCGCTGCAATCCAAGAATGGGTCGGCGAACAGTTATTGTCGGCGAACTTTCCGGCGATTCACGCGGTCGGGCGCGCCAGCAGCGCGGCGCCGCGGCTGATCGAGCTGCGCTGGGCGCCGCGGGGCGGCGAGGACTATCCCTGCCTGACGCTGGTCGGCAAAGGCGTGTGCTTCGACAGCGGCGGCCTCGACATCAAGCCCGGCGCCGGCATGGCGCTCATGAAAAAAGACATGGGCGGCGCGGCCGTCGCATTGTCGCTCGCGCACTTGCTCATGAGCGCCAAGATTCGCGCGCGTCTGCGGGTGCTGGTGCCGGCGGTGGAGAACGCGATCAGCGGCAATGCCTACCGGCCCGGGGATGTGCTCGCAACCCGCAAAGGCCTGACCGTCGAAGTGGGCAACACGGACGCGGAGGGGCGGCTGGTGCTGTGCGACGCACTGGCGTTCGCCGACGCCGAACATCCGGATTTGATCATCGACTTCGCCACGCTCACCGGTGCCGCACGGGTGGCGTTGGGACCGGAACTGCCGGCCTTGTTTGGCAGCGACGAGGCGGTGGTGAATGACCTGGCGCGCGTCGCCGCGGCCGAACATGATCCTTTGTGGCCCATGCCGCTGTGGGCAGGGTATGACGACGAGCTTGCCAGCAAGATCGCTGATTTGAACAATGTCGCCGCCTCCACGTTCGCCGGCGCGATCTTCGGCGCATTGTTCCTAAGACGTTTCGTCACCGAATCCCCGCGCTGGCTGCACATCGATTTGTACGCCTGGAACTCCAAGGATCGCCCGGGCCGCGGTGTTGGCGCGGAAGCGCAGGCGCTGCGCGGCACGTATCGCTACTTGGTTCAGCGCTATGGTTTTGCGTAAGCTAGCGCCCATGCGAAAAAAATCTCCGCTGAAAACTCCTGGTGCCGCTGCGCGCGCCGCTGCGCACGCCGCCGTCGATACGCGCGCCTATTCGCGCATCGTGGTCGATGGGGTGAAGCAGACGCCGAGCCGCGCCATGTTGCGTGCGGTCGGCTTCGATGATGCCGATTTCCTCAAGCCGCAGGTGGGCATTGCCTCCACCTGGAGCAATTTGACGCCGTGCAATATGCATATCGATGAGTTGGCGCGCCTGGCCGCTGCGGGAGCTGAGAGAGCCGGCGCCAAAGCGATGACCTTCAGCACCATCACGGTATCCGACGGCATCTCGATGGGCACGCCCGGGATGCGCTATTCGCTGGTGTCCCGGGAGGTGATCGCCGATTCCATCGAGACCGTCGTCGGCGCGCAAGGCTTCGATGGCGTGGTCGCCATCGGCGGCTGCGACAAGAACATGCCCGGATGCCTGATGGCGCTGGCCCGGCTCGACCGGCCCGCGGTTTTCGTTTACGGCGGCACCATCCGTCCCGGCGCCGACAAACGCGACATCGTCTCGGTCTTTGAGGCGGTCGGCGCGTATGCCCAGGGCAAGGTCACGGAGGAAAAGCTGAACTTCGTCGAGCGCACCTCGATTCCCGGTCCGGGCTCGTGTTCGGGAATGTATACGGCCAATACCATGGCATCGGCCATCGAAGCGATGGGAATGAGTTTGCCGAATAGCTCCGCGCAAGAAGCCGTATCGGGCCAAAAGCGCGAAGACTGCGAGCGAGCGGGCGCCGCCGTGGTGAATCTCATCAACCGCGGCATCACCACGCGCCACATCATTACACGCCGCTCCTTGGAAAATGCGATCACCGTGGCGGTGGCGCTCGGCGGCTCGACCAATGCGGTGCTGCACCTGCTGGCGATTGCCTCGTCGGCCCATGTGAAGCTCAAGCTGGACGATTTCACGCGCATCGGCAAACGCGTCCCGGTGCTCGCCGATTTGCGGCCGAGCGGCCGGTATTCAATGTCCGAGCTGGTGGCCATCGGCGGAATCCAGCCGCTGATGAAGACACTGCTGGATGCCGGTTTGTTGCATGGCGATTGCCTGACCGTGACCGGTGCGACGCTGGCCGACAATTTGCGGAATGTCAGCGCCTATCCCGCAGACCAACAGATCGTTCGGCCCTTAAGCGATCCGATAAAAAAGGACAGCCACTTGGTGGTCTTGTACGGAAACCTGGCGCCCGAGGGGGCCGTCGCCAAGATCACCGGCAAGGAGGGGCTGCAATTCAGGGGCAGGGCGCGCGTATTTGATTCGGAGGAGGACGCCTTGCAGGGAATATTGGGCGGCGCGGTGAAGGCCGGCGATGTCGTGGTGATCCGCTATGAAGGTCCCAAGGGCGGTCCCGGCATGCGCGAGATGTTAAGTCCGACGGGCGCCATCATGGGCAAGGGCCTGGGAGCGCAAGTCGCGCTGATCACCGACGGGCGGTTTTCCGGCGGTAGCCACGGCTTTGTCGTCGGGCACGTCTCTCCGGAAGCCGCGCTGGGCGGCCCGTTGGCCTTGGTGAAAACCGGTGATGAAATCACAATTGATGCGCGGCACCGCGAAATGACGCTGCACGTCGGCGCGGCGGAACTGAAGCGCCGGCGCAAAGCGTGGGCTGCGCCGCGGCCTTATGCGCGCCGCGGGGCACTGGCAAAGTATTCCCAGCAGGTCAGCAGCGCATCCTTGGGCGCGGTCACCGATCTGGAGCGCGCCGCATCGGAATAAGACCAAGATCTCATGCTGTTGGGCTTTCGCGCGCGCTATTCTTGATGTAAGTCGCGCTTGCAGTTCGGGCGGGATCTGTGTCAGTCTCTTTACTCTCCGAAGGGAACTTGAAGGGTCGCTGCTGGGAAATCTAGGGCGCAAGTTCAATGCGCGCGCGGCGCGCAAGATCAAGATAAAGGGGTATGGTCGAACAGGCTTATGTACAACTACCAACCGCCATCATTGTTTTCGGGCAGGAGGGGCGTGGCCCTCGTTGTCGTCATCCTCATTCATATCGTGATGGTGTGGGGTTTCTATTCAGGGTTGGCCGGACAGCTGGTCCAGAAAATCATTCCTCCGGTGGAAATCGCGCAGATCGAGAAGCCCAAAGACGTCGATAAACCGCCGCCCCCGCCACCGAAGCTCGAAGAAATCAAGCCGTTCGTTCCGCCTCCGGAATTCGTCAACATCCAGGCCCCCGCCGAAACCACGGCCATCACCGAAACATCGCAAGTGCGTGCGCCGGCGCCCGCGCCCGTGGCACCTGCGCCGGTGCAGCACACGGTTTCGCCGCCGAAGTACGATCAGAAGCATCCTTTCCACATTGGCGAAGAGTACTACCCCGATGCCTCCAAGCGGGCGGGCGAGGAAGGGCGCTGTATTCTTCAGTTGAAGGTGTCTTCTACGGGCCAGATTTTGGATGCGACGATTCAAACGAGTTCGGGCTTTCCGCGCTTGGACGAAGCATGCTTGAAAGGAGTAAAGGGTCAGAAGATGGGTCCGGCCATGGAAGATGGCAAGCCGATCGAAGGGACCTTTCCGTTCGCGATCCAGTGGAAGCTGTCGGGCAAGTAGCCGCTGCCAGATTCACGATTGATTTTTTAGCTCATTCCATTAATAAGCTTTTCTAAGTAGAGGGAATCGGTCAATGCAAGAGAATGTTATTGAGAACCCATATGGCCTTGGCGCGTTAATCGCGAACGGCAATATTGTAAGCAGGTCGATCCTCGTCGTATTGTTGATCATGTCGCTGATGACATGGTTCATCATGATCACCAAGTTCTTCGACCAGCGCCGGATGCGCCTTCAGGCCATCGAGGCCGAAAAGGAATTCTGGAGTTCCTCGAGCCTCACCGATGCCATCAGCAAATTGAAGGGCAGCGCCAATCCGTTTCGCGCACTGGCCGAGACGGGCAAACAGGCCTACGAGTATCACGAGGTGAACAAGTCCAGGCTCTCCAGCGCCATTGGAACGAGCGAGTGGATCACCGAATCGCTGCAGCGCACCGCAGACGCGGTCGTCAGCCGCATGCAAACCGGCCTGCCCGTGCTGGCATCGGTCGGCGCGACGGCGCCCTTCGTCGGCTTGCTGGGCACCGTTATCGGTATCTACAACGCGCTCATCGCGATCGGCGTGTCGGGACAGGGTTCCATTGAAAAGGTGGCAGGCCCCGTCGGCGAGGCCCTCATCATGACCGCCATCGGTTTGATCGTCGCGGTTCCCGCGGTGTTGGGCTACAACGTTCTTTTGCGGCGCAATAAGAATGTGCAGGAGCGAGTCAGCCACTTCACGCATGAATTGCACGCCTATCTCATCTCGGGCGTCAAAATGGGCTTGGGGATGGATAAGCCGTCGCCGCCGATCGTCGGCAAGCCGGCCGCGGCGCCAGCGCGCTAGGAATCGACCTCCATGGCGCTCAATGTAGGTGGTGAGGAGGAAGGGGTCGCGATGTCGGACATCAACGTCACGCCGTTGGTGGACGTGATGTTGGTGCTCCTGATCATTTTCATCATAACGATTCGGGTCATTCTCCAGCAGGTGCCGGTGGAACTGCCGAAGGCGACCAATTTGCCGACGCAGACCAACCCGGAAAATATCACCATCGCGGTGGATAAGCAGGGGGCCATTTACTGGAATACCAAGCTGTTATCGGGTCAGGAGGAGTTGCTGAGCATGCTGCGCGGCATCGCGCGTAAAGAGCCGCAGCCGGAAGTGCATATTCGCGGTGATTCAAACGTCCGCTACCAGTTTGTCGGTCAAGTGCTGGTGGCGACGCAGAGAATCGGCATACGCAAAGTGGCATTCATTACCGAGCCTGATCGGCCCGGCTCGCAACAGTAGGAGATAACGCATGGCCATGAGCGTAGGTGGGAGTGGCGAGGGCCAGTCCTATTCGGAAATCAACATGACGCCGTTGATCGACGTCATGCTGGTGCTGCTGATCATATTCATCATTACGCTTCCCAATCAGACGCACGCGGTGAAGATCGATAACCCGCTGCCGCCGCCGCCGGATCAGCCGCTACCGCCGCCCCCCGAGGTGATCAACCTCTCGATCGATTTCGACGGTACGTTGCTGTGGAATGGCAATGCGGTCGACCGCAAGACGATGCAGGGCTACATTTCCGAGGAGTCGCAGAAGGATCCCCAGCCGGAAGTGCATATCACGGTTGATAAGTTTGCCAAGTACGAAATCGTGGCTCAAACCTTGGCCGATTTGCAGCATCGCGGCCTAAAGAAGATAGGGTTCGTCAACAACGATTTCTTCTAAGTAGGTATTTCAGGCTATCACGGCGCGCCTGCCCTTCAATGTCGAAGGATGCGCGCCGTTTGTTTGACCCACACGAGCCGGCGACGAGCCATAAATGCCGTGCGAAATAATAGGTACTAAGCGAGGTTTGGTAATGAGTCACTCGACAATTCATTCTCTACGCCGGGGTGCGGGATTCTGGGCAGGCTGCAAAGCGCTGAGTGCGCCGCTGATCATGGTTTGCCTCGCCGCCGCTTCGCCTGCGGTCCACGCGGCCGATGCACCGAAGGGCCCTGAAATCAGCCGCGCCATTGCCAAGGAAATGACGGCGGCCCAAAAGGCCATGCAGGCCAATCAATGGGCCGAGGCGCTGAAAAATTTGGAGGCGGCTGAAACCAAATCCGGGCTGACGACATTCGATAAAAAGACCATCAATGAATTCAAGGCGGCCGCCTACGTTCGGCTGAACAACCTCAAAGCGGCTCAAGCAGCTTACGAGGCTGAGCTCGCCACCGGCGGCGTTCCCGCGGAGGATTTGCCTAAGACTTACCGCGTGCTGTTTCAGTTGGCGGCAACCAATCAATCCCCGAAGGCTATCGACTACGGCAAGCAGGCCTTTGATGCCGGGGTCGCCACGCCCAATGATTTGTTGATCATGAGCCAGCTCTATTATCAGCAGAAGAATTGCAAGGAGTCCGCGGCCTGGGGCGATAAAGCCATTGCTGCCTTCAAGAAATCCGGAGAAGCTCCCAAGGAAGTGCTGTACCAAATCAAATTGCAGTGCGCCAGCGACGCCAGTGACTCAGCCGGCATGGTTGCTGCGCTGTACGATCTGGTGCGTCTCACCAACAAGACCTCTTATTGGAATAATTTGATACGTCTCGAGCGCCAGGACGAGCGCGATGATCACAATACCTTGATGATTTATCGCATCATGTATGACACCGGTTCCATGAATGCGGATACCGATTATATTGAAATGGCACAGCTGCTCGGCGACGCGGCGCTGCCGGGCGAGGCGCAAACGGTGCTCGAGAAGGCGATGGCTTCGGGCCTCATGAAGGACGAGCACAAGGAGCGCACCACGCGCCTGCTGAACTCCCTGAAGGCGCGCGCGGACGCCGACAAGAAGGGCCTGCCGGCGCTGGACGCCGAGGCGACCAAGAACCCCGCAGGTCAGCTCGATGTGAAGCTTGGCGAAGTTTATTTCGGCGGTGGTGATTACCCCAACACCGTGACGGCCATCAACCGCGGCCTGCAAAAAGGCCAGATCAAGCAGCTCGACGAGGCCTATGTGTACCTCGGCCGCGCACAGGCCGCGCTGAAGAACAATGCGGACGCGAAGAAAGCCTTTGCAGGCCTGAAGACCGTCCCCAACATCAGCCCTCGGGTGCTCAAGCTGTGGGAACTGTACGCGGATGAACTGGGACACTAGTCGGAATTAAGGACCAATACCATGACGATCAAAGCCGGCGAGAAGATGCCCGAGGGCTCGTTTAGCCAGATGAGCAAGGATGGACCGCAGAAGATCACTACCGAGCAATTGTTCGCCGGGAAAACAGTGGTGTTCTTCTCCGTGCCCGGTGCGTTCACTCCCACCTGTGACGCCAAGCACTTGCCGGGTTTCGTCGAGCTCGCCGATCAGATCAAGGCCAAGGGCGTGGATACGATTGCCTGTACGGCCGTGAATGATGTGTTCGTGATGAATGCCTGGGGCAAGCATGGCGGGGTGGGCGATAAGATTTTGATGTTGGCTGACGGCAACGGCACCTATGTCAAGGCGTTGGGTTTGGAGATGGACGGATCGAAATTCGGCATGGGCGTGCGCGGGCAGCGATTCGCCATCATTGTGAAGAACGGCGTTGCCACGCACGTGGACGTGGAGGCGCCGGGCGAATTCAAAGTTTCCTCCGCCGCGTACGTCCTGAAGCAGTTGTAGCCGCTAAGCGCCGGTTGCCGCCGACACCTTGTTAGCGCTGCAGACCTCGCCGCCTGCCTTAAGCACTGCGGAGGGCGAGGGCATTGCCCGCGATATCTACGGGCTTGCCGGAACGACCCGTGCCCTGTCCGGGGAACGGGACTGCAATTTTCGCCTGCTCACCGGCGATGGGCGCGAGTTCGTCTTGAAAGTGCTCGATGCCAAGGACGGTGCGCAGAGCGCAAATCTTCTCGCCTCGGTACTCGACTTTCTGGCCGAAACTGATCCGGCGCTGCCGGTGCCGCGCCTATTGCCCGCGGCGCGCGGCGAGCGCATCGGCCGCTTCGCTCGCGGCGGTATCGAGTACGACACCTGCCTCATGAGCTTTCTGCCGGGGCGCTGTCTTGCCGAAGTGACTCCGGATTCCGCACTGCTGCGCACGGTGGGCGGCACACTCGCGCGCATTGACCGCGCGCTGCAGGGATTCTTTCATCCCTTTCTGGGCAGAGCCATTGCCTGGGATGTCAGGCGCCTGCCCGAGCTCATTGAGTTCAGCCGTTACATCGAATCGCCGGCGAGGCGTGCCGCCGTGCAGCAGGCGGCACTCGCCATGAGCGACCGCCTGCCGGCCCTGCGCGCTGTGCGCTGCCAGGCCATTCATGGCGATTGTCACGCCCACAACTTGCTCGTGGATGAGCACGCGCGGTCGATCAGCGGGATCCTTGATTTTGGCGACATGATTCATGCACCGCTGATGGTCGAAGTCGCCATCGCCATGTCGGAGCTATTGACCGACGCGGTTTCCAGTTCTGAGCAGGTCGCGGCGCTGCTCCAGGGGTACGCACAAGTTCAACGCGTCACCCCCGCCGAGATCGATGCGCTATTCGACATCGTGGCGGCGCGCCACGCGCTCACGTTGCTGGTGCACGCATGGCGCTGCCAACATGATGCGGCGGGAGCGGCACTGCTGCAGGGAGCGGCGGCACACGCCGCGGCCTCGCTTCAGCGGTTGCTCGATTCGGATCGGCAGGCCCTGAACCGCGATTGGCACGCGGCGGCGGGGACCCAAACAGCGCCTGGGCGCGCGCAGCGCCCGATCGATCTTAAGCGCCGCCATCGTTTGCTCGGCGCCGGCGCCGAATTGTTTTACGCCCAGCCCCTGCACTTGGTGCGAGGCGAGGGGCTGTGGCTGTATGATCCCCGGGGCCGCGCCTACCTGGATGTCTACAACAACGTGGCGCACGTGGGGCACTGCCATCCTGTGGTGGTGGAGGCCATTCAGCGTCAAACCGCGCTGCTCGCGACGCATACGCGCTATCTGCACGAAGCCGTTCTCGAGTACGCGGAAAACCTCACCGCGCGGCTGCCGGCGCATCTGGACGCCTGCATTTTCGTGAATTCCGGCAGTGAGGCCAACGATGTCGCCTGGCGCATCGCCAAGATGGCGACGGGCGGCCGGGGCGCGCTGGTGCTGCAGCACGCGTATCACGGCATCACCGACGCGGTAGGCGCGCTCACGCCCGGTACCGGCCAACCGAATGACCCCTGGGTGCTCGCGCTCGCGCCACCGCCGGCAAATCTGCGCGCCGCGGATGTCATGGCGCCGGCGCAGCTGCAGGCGGCCATCGAAAATGCGGATCGGGCGATTCGAACCTTGAATGAGCGCGGCTTGCCGCCGGCGGCGCTGTTCATCGATTCGGCGCTGACCAGTACAGGGATTCTCGATGCGCCCACGCAATGGGCGCAGGCGCTTGCAGAGCGCGTGCACGCCGCGGGCGGCCTCATTGTCGCGGACGAGGTGCAGTACGGCCTGGGTCGCTGCGGCTCGAATTTCTGGGGGTTTGAACGGCGCGGATTGTTGCCGGACATCGTGACGCTGGGAAAGCCGGTGGGCAATGGCTATCCCATGGGCGTGGTGATTGCCAATCGTGCACTGATCGAGGCCTTTCAAGCGAAGTTCGGTTTTTTTTCAACCTTCGGCGGCAACGCGGTGGCGGCCGCGGCCGGTCTGGCGGTACTCAAGGTGCTCGATCAGGAACAGCTGGTGGACAATGCCGAGAATACCGGCCGCTACTTGCGCGAGCAGCTTGAACTTACCGCAGCTCGGCATGCCTGCTTGGGCGAGGTTCGCGGCACCGGATTGCTGCAGGGTGTCGCCATTCGCGCACCGGATGCTGCGGAAGCAAAGCGCCGCGCCCAGCACATCGTGAACACCCTCGCCGGCGAGTTTGGCCTGCTGATCGGCGCCGAGGGCCCCCAGGGCAACGTACTTAAACTACGGCCGCCCATGCCCTTCGCGACCGCCCACGCGGATTTGTTGGTGCGCGCTCTCGACACCCTCGCGGCGCGATTCGACTAGCCTCCCACCAGGCGCGTGATCTCAGGCACGATCTGAAAAAGATCGCCCACCAAACCAATATCGGCCACCTCAAAAATCGGT
The DNA here is from genome assembly GCA_963756845.1 of uncultured Gammaproteobacteria bacterium. Lineage (GTDB taxonomy): Bacteria > Pseudomonadota > Gammaproteobacteria > Steroidobacterales > Steroidobacteraceae > Bog-1198. Next base: position 50,868 of record CAVWPD010000006.1, read on the forward strand.
GCTTCGGCGTCCTTGTTGATCGCGACGATGGTGCGGGCATCCTTGATTCCGGTCAGATGCTGGATCGCCCCGGAAATGCCGATGGCGATGTAGATCTCGGGTGAAATGATCTTGCCGGTCTGGCCCACTTGCATTTCGTTGGGCGCATAGCCTGCATCCACGGCGGCGCGCGATGCGCCGACGGCGGCGCCGAGTTTGTCCGCCAAACTGAACAGCAGCTTGAAATTCTCGGCGCTCCCGAGCGCGCGTCCACCGGACACCACCCGCGAGGCGGTTTGCAGATCGGGGCGATCCGTCGAGCCCGACTTGGCGCCGATGTAGCGGGTGTGCGAGGGCAGCGCGACGCTGAGAGACTTCGACTCGATGACGGCGCTGCCGCCCGCCGGTGCCGCCTGAAAAGACGCCACGCGAACGGTGGCGACCAGTTTGCGCGCCGGATCCGCTTCCACCGTGACAATGGCGTTTCCGGCATAAATGGGACGGCGAAACCGGTAGGCCGCCTCGACGGCCATCAAGTCGCTGACCTGCGCGACACCGAGCAATGCGGCAACTCGCGGCATCAAGTCCTTGCCAAAGCTGGTCGAGGGACCGAACAAGTGGGTGAACTCGGCGGCGATGGCGACGAGTTGCGGCGCGAACACGGCGGCGAGCGGATGGGCGTTTTCCGGCCGGTCCACGCGCAGCACCGACTTCACGCCGGACAAGGCTGCCGCCTGCGCGGCAACCGCCGCGGTATCTGCGCCCAATAGAACGATGGCGATTTCAGCCTCGGGAATGCCGACGGCGCAGGTGACGCACTTGGCCGTGGCGGGGTTGAGGGTTTTGCCATCATGTTCGCCGACAATCAGTACTTTGTGCATTAGATCAAACCTTTTTTCTTGAGGGCATCGACGAGTTCAGCCGCGTCCTTGACCATGGCACCTTTCTGGCGCTGTGCCGGCGGTTCGGTCTTGACGATCTTGAGCAGCACGCCCGCGCTGATCCCGAGGGCGTCGAGCGTCGTGATATCCAATGGCTTCTTCTTGGCTTTCATGATGTCGGGCAATTTTACGTAGCGCGGCTCGTTCAATCGCAGATCCACGGTCAATACCGCCGGCAAGTCAACTTCGATGGTCTCCAGTCCCGCGTCCACTTCGCGGGTCACGGCGGCCATGCCCGCGGAGAGCTCGACTTTCGAGGCGTAGGTCGCCTGCGGCCGTTCCCAAAGCGCCGCCAGCATTTGACCGGTTTGATTGGCATCGTCATCGATCGCCTGCTTGCCGAGCAAAATCAAATCGGGTGTTTCTTTTTTCGCGATGGCAAGAAAGGTTTGCGCCGCGGTGAGGGGTTCTACGGGAGAGTCGGTTTGAACCAGGATCGCCCGATCGGCGCCCATGGCCAAGGCGGTGCGCAGCTGCTGCTGCGCGTCGGCGACCCCGATGCTCACCGCGACCACTTCGATGTTGCTGCCGCGTTCTCTAATGCGCAGAGCCTCTTCCAAGGCGATTTCGTCAAATGGATTCACGCTCATCTTGACGCCGTCAAGCATCACGCCGCTGCCATCCGGCTTGACTCGAATGCGTACGTTGTAGTCAACGACGCGCTTGATACATACCATAATCTTCTGCATGCAATCTCCTTAAGCGGCGGCTTCCGGCGCGCCTTTGCGGAGCGCCTCGGCCTGTAGTTCCGAGAATGTGGTGATGATTGTAGTTGCGCATTGGCGCAGCTTTGGCAAAAACCGCTCAAGGCCGGTTTTCAGAGGCAGCGCAGCGCCGCCGAAACGCACCGTCAGGGCGGCCAGCGGGCCGGCGTGTATCTGCACGGGTACACTCACGCTGTGCTCATCCATCAGGCGGCGCGTGCGCGTCGCAATCGCATACCCTTGGGCCTTGATCTCCGCGAGCACCCGCAGCAGATTAACCCGGTCGCGTGCGGCCTTGTCCTCTTCTTTGTGCGAACAGGCCAGCACCTCGATCAGCGAGTCGCGCTGTGGGGCCGCGCAGTTTGCCAGATAGACTCGGCCCATCGAGCTGCTGAGCAGCGGCAGTTGCGCGCCGGCAGAATAGCGTTCCGTCGCCAGCGGGGAACGATGATCGGTGGTCTCGCGCAGCGTCATCTTAGCGCCCGACAGCGTCGCGATACTGACCGGCCAGACGATTTCGGCGCACAAGGCCTCGAGAAGCGGTTTGGCGATCTGCGTAACCCAGACCTCATCATCGAAGCCGCCGCTCAAGCCCCGCACCAATATCGTCGGGCGATAGCGTTCGTCGACGCGATCGCGATACACGAATCCGCCGGCGCATAAGGTCTCCAAGATTCGATACACGGTGGTACGCGGTAAACGGATTTCATGCGCCACTTCCGAAACCGTCGCACCGTCGCGTAAATTGAGAAAAGTCAGCGCATCAAGACCGCGCATGAGTGCGCGGATGGGGCGAGTTGAGTCCATGAACCCTTCGATCCGGTTGTCGGCCCGCTAGTCTAAGGAGCCACACTTAGCTTGTCCACCTCGCGGTCAATCGATAGACTCGCCGCAATGACTCGCTACTTTTTGACGCGGCTTGCCGGGGCGATTCCGACGCTGTTAGTCATTGTCACGGCCACTTTTTTTTTGATGCGCGCAGCGCCCGGCGGCCCCTTCGATCAGGAACAGACGCTGCCGCCGGAGATCATTGCCAACTTGCAGGCCGCGTACGGATTGGACCGGCCGGTCTGGTCGCAGTACGGACGGTATCTGGCGGGCCTCGCCCACGGCGATTTTGGGCCTTCCTTCAAGTACAAGGATTTCACAGTCACCGAGCTGATCGGGCAGGGGTTCCCGGTGACATTTGCGTTGGGTGCAATGGCGATGTCGCTGGCGCTGCTCATCGGCATTCCCTTAGGTGTCTTCGCCGCCCTTCACCATAATTCTGTCTCGGACTACGCCACGATGTCGCTGGCGGTGGTGGGCATTGCGATTCCCTCGTTCATCGTTCTGCCGTTTCTCGGACTGCTCTTCGGCGTGTACTTGCACTGGCTGCCGGTGGCCGGGTGGGAGTCCGGCTCGCTGGAAGGATCGCTTCGCTACCTCGCGTTGCCCACGGCGGCGCTGGCGCTGCCGCCGCTAGCCTATATCGCGCGGCTCACGCGCGGCAGCATGCTGGAGGTATTGGGAAGCCACTTCATTCGCACGGCCTTCGCCAAGGGCCTGCCGCTTCACACGGTGATTTTTCGGCATGCGTTGCGGCCTGCGCTGCTGCCTGTGGCCAGTTATCTCGTGCCGGCGGTCGCCTCGATCATGACCGGTTCCCTGGTCGTGGAAACCATCGCGGGTCTGCCTGGGATTGGACGCTACCTGGTGCAGGGCGCCCTGAACCGCGACTACACGCTGGTCCTCGGCATGGTGATCATTTACTCCAGCTTACTCATTGGCCTGGGACTTCTGGTTGATCTGCTGTACGCGTGGCTCGACCCGCGCGTGAGGCCGTAGCGGTTGAGCGCTCTTACCGATGCGGCGGCGCGGCGCTTCCGATCGAATCCCGCGGCGGTCGTTGCGCTGTTCGTGATCACGGCGATCGTGATGTTCGCGCTGCTCGGACCCTGGCTCAACCCCAATAATACGGCGACCCTCGACTGGCTGCATGTGGCCGCACGCCCCGGCACGCAAAACTCTCATTGGTTCGGCACCGACCGTTTGGGTCGTGATCTGTTCGTGCGCACGCTTGCCGGCACGCGCGTCTCCTTGGGTGTCGGCCTGGTGGCGAGCGTCGTCAGCTTGTTGATCGGCATCAGTTATGGCGCGGTCGCCGGCTACACCGGCGGGCGCACCGATCACTTGATGATGCGCATCATTGAAATACTGAGCGGCTTGCCGCTGATATTTTTCGTGATTTTTTTGACGGTGATATTCGGTCGCAACGAGTATGTGCTGTTCCTGGCCATTGGCGCAGTCGGTTGGCTCACCATGGCGCGCATCGTGCGCGGGCAGGCTTTGAGCATTCGCCGGCGAGAGTACATCGACGCCGCCGTGGCCTCCGGAGCGAGCGCGGGACGCATCATCTGCAAGCATGTGATACCGAATCTCTTGGGGCCGGTGATCGTGTATGCAACGCTGATGGTGCCGCAGATCATCCTGTTCGAAAGCTTCTTGAGCTTTCTGGGTTTGGGTATTCAGGAGCCCGGCGCCAGCTTGGGGACGCTGATCTCAGAGGGCGCCGCCGAAATGGAAGCCGCGCCCTGGATCCTGTTGCTGCCGGGCGGGTTGCTCGCCGCACTGCTGTTGAGCTTGAATATTTTTGGCGACGGCCTGCGCGACGCGCTCGATGTCAAGGAAGGCTGACGATGGTGCCGACGCTGAGTATCGAGCAGCTGAGCATCAGCTTCGGGCAGCACTCTGCGAGGATCGAGGCCGCGCAGCGTGTATCGCTGGCGATTGCCCCCTCTGAATGCGTTGGCATCGTCGGGGAATCCGGATCCGGGAAGACGCAAATCTTCATGGCGGCGCTGGGATTGCTGCCGAACAACGCGCAGGTCAGCGGCAGCGTGCGCTTCGAAGGCACGGAGTTATTGAACGCCGGTGCTGCTGAGTTGAATCGCATTCGGGGCTCGAAGCTCACGATGATTTTTCAGGATCCGATGAGCTCGCTGACGCCGCACCTGCCAATCGGCACTCAGCTCGCGGAGGTGCTGGTCTGTCATGCGCAGCTGTCGTGGCGCGATGCCTGGCTGCGGGCAGCGCGCATGCTCGAGCGCGTGCGCGTACCGGAAGCGCAGCGCCGCTTGCGGCAGTATCCGCATGAACTGTCGGGCGGCATGCGCCAACGCGTCATGATCGGCATGAGTCTGCTGTGCGAACCTTCGCTGCTGATCGCCGATGAGCCGACGACCGCGCTCGATGTGACCGTACAGGCGCAGATCATCGAGCTATTGCGCGCCATGCGCGCCGAATTTGGCATGGGACTGGTGCTGATCAGCCACGATCTGGGTGTGGTTGCGGGCCTCGCGGACCGGATTGTGGTGATGTATGCCGGCCATGTCGTGGAGAGCGCTTCGGCACAGGCGCTGTTTCGCCATCCCCGGCATCCGTATACGGCGGAGTTGTTGAAGTGCATGCCGACCTTATCGGGTCCGCGCCTGGCGCGACTACCGACTCTGGCGGGGCAGCCGCCGCGGCCCGGCGAGCGTCTGGCCGGCTGCGCCTTCGCGCCGCGCTGTCCGCGCGTCGCCGAGCGCTGCAGGATCGAGGCTCCCGAACTGCTTGCCGCTTCCAGCGGCGCCGCGGTCGCTTGCCATTTTCCGCTGGCAGCCTCATGAACGATCCATTGCTGCGGGTAAAGGACTTGCGTGTGGAGTTTGGCGTCCACGCAGCCTTGTGCGACGTGAGCTTCGAGCTATTCGCGGGCGAGACTTTAGGGTTGGTGGGCGAATCAGGCTCCGGGAAAACCACGCTGGCCCGCGCCGTTCTGCGCCTGCTGCGCGCAACCGCGGGCAGCGTGGAATGGCGCGGCCGAGATTTGGCCTCGTACACTCCGGCGCAGCTGCGCGCGCAGCGCCGCGACCTACAGATTGTGTTTCAGGATCCCTTGGCGAGCTTGAATCCGCGCATGGCCGTCGGCGAAATCATCGCTGAGCCGCTGCGCATATTCCAGCCCGAATTGACGGCGCAGGCGCGCCGGATGCGGGTCGGCGCGATGCTGGAGCAGGTAGGTCTCGCCGCGGCCATGGCCGCGCGCTACCCGCACGAATTCAGCGGCGGGCAGTGTCAGCGCATCGGTATTGCGCGCGCCATGATCCTGCATCCGCAGCTGTTGGTTTGCGATGAACCGGTAAGCTCGTTGGATGCGTCCGTCCAGGGGCAAATCGTGAATTTGTTGCTCGATTTGCAGCGTGATCTTGGCACCTCGATGCTGTTCATCAGCCACAATCTTGCCGTGGTCAGGCACTTGAGCCATCGCGTGCTGGTCATCTATCGGGGCCGCACAATGGAAATCGCCGCTCGCGAGGTGTTGTTTGGCGCACCGAAACATCCGTATACCCGCGCGCTGATGGCGGCAGTGCCGGAGCTGCCGAGTGCTGAGCCGGCGGCCGGCCCGGCGCCGGCGCCGCTCGATCCGCCCGCCGACGATGCGCAGCCCGCGGGCGCCGGCTGCGTCTTCCGCGCGCGGTGTCCGTATGCCTTGCCGATATGCGCGGCCACGGTACCGCCCCTCGGGGAGGTGGCGGCGGGGCATTGGGTGGCCTGTCACCGTTCGCACGAGGCTCTGTTTCCGCTATCCTTCCTCTCATGACGCAACGAAAACACGTACGGCCCAGCGATGGACTCGCGAATGTGCGCTATGAAATCCGCGGCAAATTGGCGCGCCGCGCATTGGCGCTGGAGCGGTTGGGGTATGACATCGTTTCGCTGAATATCGGCAATCCGTACGCGTTCGGCTTCCGCACCCCGGAGACCATGCGCCTCGCCATGATCGAGAACCTGCGCCACAGCGAAGGCTATGTGCACCAGAAGGGGATTTTCCCGGCGCGCGAGGCCGTGGTCATGCAGCAGCAAGAGCGCGGCGTGCGCGGCGTGACCGCCGAAGAAGTGTTCATCGGCAATGGCGTGAGCGAGCTGATCGACTTGTCGCTGCGTGCCCTGCTGAATCCCGGTGATGAGGTATTGGTGCCGAGCCCCGACTATCCCCTGTGGACTGCGGCAGTGAATCTGAACACCGGACGCGCGGTGCATTATCCCTGTCATTCATCGCGCGGTTTCGTGCCTGATCCGCACGACATCGAAGCGCTCATCACGCGGCGCACGCGAGCCATCGTTATCGTCAATCCGAACAATCCGACCGGGGCGGTGTACCCTCGCGAGACCTTGAGCGCGATCGCGCAGCTGGCCGAGAAACATCGTCTGGTGGTGCTGTGCGATGAGATCTATGACCACATACTTTATGACGATGCTGAGTTCGTCCCGATGGCGACGCTGGTGCACAACACGTTGTGTTGCACGATGAGCGGACTGTCCAAGGTGTATCGAGCCTGCGGCTATCGTGTCGGCTGGGCGTCCTTCTCCGGCGATATCGAAAGCGCGAGCGAGTACTTGAGTGGTCTGGAGCTTCTGTCCTCGCTGCGCCTGTGCAGCAATGTGCCCGGCCAGTGGGCCGTACAAACAGCCTTAGGCGGCTATCAGAGCATTCTCGAGCTGACGCGTCCCGGCGGCCGGCTTTACGAATCGCGTCAGGCGATTCTCGATGGCGTCGCGCGCAGCAAGTACCTGGCATTGTCGCGCCCGATGGGCGCCTTGTATTCCTTCGTGGAAGTGCGCAGGGATATGCTGCCGGACTTCGACGATCAGGCCTTTGCGCTGGAACTGTTGGAAACCAAGCATGTCCTGGTTGCGCCCGGCGTTAGCTTCAACGTGCCTTACCGCAACGCCTTTCGCATCACCAATCTACCGGAGCCGCCAGTACTCGCCACGGTTTTCGCGCGGATCGAAGAGCTGCTGGATGCTCAAGCAGCCGCGGGTCCCGAGTTGCTAATCGTGGGATCCAAGCCCAAGGTCCAGCAGCACTGAGCGCGGAGCGCTATTTGCATGGCCTGTTGACGGCCCTCGCGGCCGGCCACACCGTTCTCGCGCCGAATACCGAATTGGCCGACGCACTGCTCGATGCCGTTGAGCGCGAATATCGCAGCGCCGGGCGCGACATGTGGCCGACGCCGCGCGTGCGGGACTTCGGCAGTTGGCTGCGTGAACAGTATGTACAGCGGCAATTGGCGAATGCCGAGTCGCCGCGATGCCTCACCGACTTAGAAGAGCGTGAGCTGTGGCGGGCAGTCATCGACTCGGCAGCCCGGGGCCACGACTTTCTCGATCCCGGCGCGGCTGCGCGCGCCGCGCAGCGCGCGCGGCGCGCCATCCATGAACACGGCATCCCTGCGCGAGCCATCGCCCATGAACCCTCCGAGGAGCTGCGCGCGTTTGTGGCGTGGAGCCAGGCCTTCGAAGCGCGCTGTCTCGAGCTCCATTGCATCAGTAGCGATGCCTTGCTCGCCGGGCCGCCGGCTGCAGAGGGCCCGTTGGCGTGGATCGAAAGTCCCCTGTGGCGCCCTGCAGCGCGAGCCTGGCTATCGCGCCGCGCGCGGATGCTCGAGGCGCCGCTACTTACCCCGGCAATTCCGGCGTTGCGGCTGCAAGCGCCATCACCGGCAACTGAATTATCGGCGATCGCCGAGTGGGCGCGGACCCATCTGAAATCCCAGGAAGGTTTTCGCGCATGGATATGCATTCCCGATTTGAGTCAGCGCCGCGCCCAGGTGATCGATGCCCTGGATGCGGCATTGGCGCCGCAGCGATTCGGATTGCGCGGCGCGCTGGACAGCGCGCCGTATGCCGTCGCGGGCGGTACGCCGCTCGCGGCCTATGCACCGGTGCATGCGGCGCTGGAGACCTTGGCGATGAACTTAGGATCGGTGCCGTTCGCGCGCTTCAGCGCCCTGTTGCGCGCGCCGGAACTACAGGCCTCCGCGCTCGAAGCGAACCGCGCCGCTGAACTGGATGTCGCGCTGCGCCGCTTCGCAGGCAGCGAAGAGGATTTTCATGGATGGCTGGAACTGTGTGAACGCACGGCTCAACGCGAGCAGACGGGCGAGGTTGCCGCTGTGCGGCGTCTGCAGGCATCGCGGCGCTCGCTGTCGCAGTTGCGCGGCGCGCATCGATTCAGCGAGTGGGTGGCCGTTTGGATTACGGCGCTGGAAGCCGGACCCTGGTCGCTGCGCAGCCGGTGGTCAAGCGTCGAGTATCAATCGGCGGAGCGCTTCCGGGAATTGCTGGCGGCGTTGGCGCGGGCCGACACGTTATTTGGTACACACGTGGAGGAATCGGCGCAGCGCGTGTTGATGCGCGCAGCCCGCGACACCGCCTTTCAACCGCAAACTGGCGTGCCCGCGGTGTGGGTGAGCGCCCAGATCATCGACCCATGGCTGAATTACGCGGGTCTTTGGGTCGGCGGCTTGAGCGACAGCCAATGGCCGCCGCCGCCCGATCCCATTCCGCTGCTCCCCGTCGGCCTGCAGCGCGCTTACGGCATCATCAGCGCTTCGGCCGAAGCCCAACTGGCCCAGGCGCTGGATTTGCAGCGCCGCTGGCAGGCTCGCGCGACGCAATGTGTGTTCAGCTGCGCGAATTCGGAGGATGGCAGCTCGACGGCGCTAAGTCCCTTGTTGCCGCAGGGCGCGGCGTTGTACGACAACTTGCCTCCGGCGCAGCCGCATTGGCGGGCGTTGTTCGAGGCGGCGCCCGTGCTCGAGAGCCTCGTCGATGAGAGGGCTCCTGCCTACGCCGCGGAGGAGCGCACGCGCGGCATCGCCGCGCTGCAAGCACAATCGCGCTGCGCGTTTCGCGGCTTTGCGGAAACTCGATTGTCGGCCCAGGTGCTCGAAGAGCCCGTGCCCGGCTTCAATGAACGCGAGCGGGGTGAGCTGGTGCACCATGCACTGGAACATGTTTGGTCGGTGCTGCGCAGCTCGAGCGCGTTGAACGGGTTGGCCCCGGGCGCCCAGCGCGAGCTGCTGGATGAGGCAGCGCATGCGGCGCTCGCGATTGTGTGCAAGCGCCGCGATCCCGGGCTGCGCTGGCGGCGGCGCGAACAGAGTCGCCTGCAAAACCTGCTCGCCAAGTGGCTGGATGTCGAACGGCAGCGCCTGCCCTTTGCGGTCGAGACCCTGGAACAAACCCAACGCATGGCGCGTTTCGCGGGCCTGGACTTCAGGGTGCGCATCGATCGGGTGGACACGTTGATGGACGGCGCGCGCGTCTTGATCGACTACAAAACCGGCTCGCCCAGCGTGGACTGGCGCGGCGAGCGGCCCGACAATCCGCAGCTGCCGATTTACGCGCTGCTGTGCCGCGAAGCGCTCGTGGCCGTGGCCTACGCGAAAGTGAATGCGGCCGAGCCGGGCTTTGTTGCGGAAACGCAGCGGCGCGAGATTTTCAAGCCCAAGGGCCGAGACACGGCGTTGGAAGGAATGCCGAGCTTCGCCGCGCTGGTCGAACTTTGGTCGCAGCGCATCGAGCGGTTGGCCGGCGAATTCGTGTCCGGACGAGCCGAGGTTGCCCCCACACTGTTGGCCTGCCGCAGCTGCAGCTTGCAGGGACTGTGCCGCGTTCCGGCGCCGATCGATGCGCCGGAGGATGCGCATGACTGAGCCGGCGCAGGCTGCGGTGGACGGCCCGGCGCGCGATGATGCCATCGCATCGATGGAATCCGTGCTGGTGCAGGCGCCGGCCGGCTCCGGGAAAACCACCTTACTGGCATCGCGATACTTGCGTCTGCTGGCGGCGGTGGATGCGCCGGAACGCATTTTGGCGCTCACCTTCACGCGCCGCGCCGCGCAGGAAATGCGTCAACGCGTGCTGGATGCGCTGTCGGCTGCGCGCGGCGCCGAATGTCCGCAGCACATGAATCCGAAGACATGGAATTTGGCCGTCGCGGCACGGCGGCACCTGGCCGCACTGAATCTGGACATCGAATCCCAGCCGTCGCGGCTGCGCATCGAAACCATCGACGCGTTCAATGCGTGGTTGGCGAATCAGCTGCCCGTTGCCGCCGGCGCGGGTGCGTCGCTGCGCGTGTTGACCGACGTGCGCCCGAGCTACGAGGAGGCGGCGCGCCGCGCGTTGGCGCACGAGGGCCGCGATCCCTTCAGCGCCGCGGTGGATCGAGTCCTTGCGCTCGATGATCAGCGCTGGCGACAGCTCGTCGCGCTGATCGCGGACATGCTCTCCAGCAGGGAGCGCTGGCTGCCGCTGCTGGCTGGGAATCTGCACGCGGCGAGCGCACTGGACGCGACGCAGCTGCAAAACGTGCGCCGGCATTTTGATGAGGATCTGCAGCTGCTGGTGACGCGCGTATTGCGCCGGGCGCAGGACGTGCTGGGCACGGAGAGGATCGCGGTGCTGTCGGCGCTCATGCACGGCGCCGCGCAGCGTTTGGAGGCGAGTTCCCCGCTCGCGGCATGGATTGCCGACGGCTCGCCGCTGCGCGCCGCGGCTGCCGATGTGCCGCGCTGGCGCGGTGCCGCGAGGCTGCTGCTGACCGCCGAGGGTACGGTGCGCAAGAAATTGACCGCTGCCGCGGGATTTCCGCCGGGCTGTGCCGATAAGCCCGCCATGCAGGATCTGCTCGTGGAGTTCGGCGCCGATGATTCCGCTCGCGGCATCCTGGCGGCGCTGCGCATGCTGCCTGATCCTGCCTACAGCGACGCGGCGTGGGAGCGCGTCGGCGACGTGGCGCGCGTACTGGTGTTGGCGGCGGCGGAACTGGATGGGGTTTTTCGCGCGCAAGGCGCCGTGGATTTTCCGGCCGTATCGATGGCGGCGCTGCGTGCGCTCGGCGGCGCCACGGCGCCGACGGAGTTGGGTTTGCACCTGGACTATCGGCTGCAGCACATCCTGGTGGATGAATTCCAGGATACATCCAGCGCGCAGCTGAATTTGGTGGGGCTGCTGACGGCGGGGTGGCAGAGCGGCGATGGCCGCAGCATATTTTGCGTCGGTGATCCCATGCAATCCATCTATGGGTTCCGTCAAGCGGAAGTTCGCGCATTTCTCGAGCTCGCCGAGAAGGGCATCGGCGAGGTTCGATTCGACGTCCAGCGGTTGCGCAGTAATTTTCGTTCGGTGGAACCTGTGGTGACCTGGATCAACGGCTGTTTCACCCGCTTGATGCCGCTGCTCGATGATCGGGAACGGGGTGCCATCGCCTTTCGCCCGAGCATCGCCGCAGCGCACGCGCAATCGGCCGAGTTCGGCGTCAAATTGTTGGGCTTCGCCACGCGCGCTGCCGAATCGAGCGCCATTGCCGAGATGATCGCGATTGAGCAGCAGCGCCATCCAGAGTGGCGCATCGCCATTTTGGTGCGCGCCAAGTCGCATGCCCGGGAGATCGCCGGCAGCGTGCGTGCGCGCGGCATCGCGTTGCGCGCCGTGGATATCGAGCCGCTGCAGGATCGCAGCAGCGTGCGCGACATCATCATGCTCGCCCGCGCGCTGCTGCATTTAGGCGATCGCATTGCGTGGCTCGCGGTACTGCGGGCGCCGTGGACGGGGCTGTGTTTGGCCGATCTTCTACACCTTGCTGGCGCCGCACCCCTGGTCTGGGAGGCGATGTGCGATGCAGCCGTATTGCAGGGGCTCAGCGAGGATGGGCGAATCCGCTGCGAGCGCTTGGCATCGACGCTGCAGGCAGCCTTCGAGCTGCGCAATGATGCCGGCATTGCGCGATGGGTGGAGCGCACCTGGCTCAGCTTGGGGGGGCCGGCTTGCGCCGCTTCGCTGCAGGAACTTGAGTTTGCCAGTGCGGCATTTGCGCGCCTACGAAGCCTGGAGGAGCGCGGCATGCCCGATGCCGCGCATTTGCCGCATAGCTTCGCGGATCTATTCGCCGATCATGTCGGCGGCGGCGGCGTGGAGATCATGACCATCCACAAGGCCAAGGGCCTGGAGTTCGACATGGTGGTGCTGCCGGCGCTGGATCGGTCCGTACCGGGAAAAGTCGATCAGTTGCTGCTGTCGTATCAGTTCGCGCGCACCGGCCGCGATGGCATGGTGATGGCCGCGCGGCCGCCGGTGGGCGCGCAGAGCGACCCACTGTTTGATTTTCTGCGCGGCCAAGTGCGCGATGCCGCCACGCTCGAAGCGCAGCGCCTGCTGTACGTCGCCTGCACGAGGGCGAAATATCAGCTGCGATTGACGGCGCTGCTCGGAACGGAGGCAGCCGAGGAGCGCGAGCAAGCCGCCGATGAGCCCGACTTGCCCCTGCCGAAGGCGCCGCGGGCAGGGTCATTGCTCGCGGTGTTATGGCCGGTGGTTGGCGGGCAATTCGTGCTGCACAACGCGGTGGAGGTGCCGCCCGGCGGCGCGTGGCCCAACACGGCGCCTCGCGGCGGTCCAATGCGGCGCTTGCCGGCGCATTGGGCGGCGCCCCAGCAGCAGGGGCTGCTGGGGCCTCAGGCCCTGACGCCCGCGACGATCATCCGGGACGAAACACCGATTTTTGATTGGGCCGGCGAAACGGCGCGACGCGTGGGAAGCCTGGTGCACGCCGAACTGCAGAGTTTGGATTTGGCGCGCGATGATGAACGCGCCATCCGCGCCCGCGGCGCGCATTACAGGCGCTGGCTGGCGCTGCACGGTGTTCCCGCCGAGCGTCTGGATCACGCCGCGGCGCGGGTCGTGGACGCCTTGCTGGCCGTGCACGGGGATCCGCGGGGACGCTGGATTCTCAAATCCGGGTACCGCGACGACTTTCGCGAGCACGCACTCTCCGGATCGTGGCAGGGCGAGGTGGTGCGGGTGGTGTTTGACCGCAGCTTTGTCGACCAGCAGGAGGTGCGCTGGGTGATTGACTACAAGACCAGCCAGCACCAAGGGGGTGGTCTGGAGCAGTTTCTCGATAGAGAAGTTGAACGCTACAAACCCCAATTGCAGCGCTATGCGCGCTTCGCCTCGAAACTCGGACCGCAACCGGTGCGCCTGGGCTTGTACTTTCCCTTGATGCGCGCCTGGCGTGAATGGGCCGCCTGTGGGGATGACCCGTTGGGCGACTAAAACGTAAATTCAAGATCCACGGGGAAGCGGCCCTGCGCGTCCCGGGGCCGAATCTGAGCCAGGCTTTCCAATTGACTGCGCAGGGCAGGGGAGGCATCCGGGCGCTCCTTCAGCGTTCCGGTCAGTACCCCGGAGCGGGCCGCCGGAGAGAACTGTATCTGTGCTTGAACCTCGAGGGGCCCCCCGGTATCGCGGAGATTCGCGCTCACGTTGCCGTCCGGAGTCACGGCGCCGGCGGCCAGCTGAAGTTGATAGCTGCCCAGATCCGCGCCCTCGCCGATGCGCGCTGACGACAGATTGGCCACCTCGATCGTGCCGACGGCTGAGTCCAGTTTGCTGAAATCGCTCTTGATCTCGGAAAAATTCAACGCGACGGTGCCATGCCAACCGGCCGCCATGCCGAGGTCGTGCAGATTCTCCAAAGGACCGCCGCCGCGGATGTCGCGCGCCGCGAGGCTGTGGCGATTCACCTCGGTGTCCGCGTCGATGACAAAGCCGACTTTCACCCAATGAATGTCTGCAGCAACTTGTGCGCGCAACAGCGAGAGCGGATGCAGCCGCCACTCGATCGCGCCCGCATCGCGCGCGTTCACCGTGAGTTTGCCCGCGGCGCCATGCAGAAGGCTGCCGGAAAAATCATCGGCGCGCACCTGAGGCGGCAGGAAATGTGCGACCAGGGAAGCCGGCAGCACATAGACCACCGCGGCCAGCGCCAGCACAAGGCCGATGAGCACCATCGGCCACAGCCTCACCGGCCGCCGCACTTCAGTGGCGCGGCTGGGCGAACGTGATGCTGGCATTAACCAGTCCCGGCGTGACGGTGCGATCCACCGTGATCGATTCGATCGCCAGGCCGTAGCGCCGATCAAGGGTGTCGAGCCAGGTCAGCAACGTATCAAACGGCGCACCCTCCAACTGCACGCGCACGCCCGTGGCGCTGGGCTGTGTGCCTCGCAGGGCGGTGGCGAGGCCCGCTTCGCGGCCGCTTCTGTCCACCAGCACGACCGGGGCCTCACCCGTATCGGCGGGCAGTGCGCCGGCATCGCGAACCTCCGCGGCATTGGCGCGCATCCACGCCAAATCCTCGCGCTTCGTCTCGCTTGCCTCTGCGACCCGGGACACGGCGGACTGCAACGGCAGCAGTATCCCGCCCACCAGCAGCATCAGCGCGACGGCGACCGTCCCGATGACGACCACGCGCTGCTCGCGCTGTTGCAGGCCGGCATACCAGGTACGAAGTGTATTCATCGGTGCGTCCGGGAGCCGGGGGTACGGATCTGAAGATGCGCTTCAACGCCGGTGGCCACTGGGTTTGACGACTGAATTTCGGCGGCAAGCCCCGTCTTGGCGACGAATTGCGATAATTGTGAAAGCACCTCGAGACTGGGCGCGCTCAAGGTCATTTCCAGCGCTTCCTCATGGTAGCTCAAGGCATTGATCGTGGTTTTGGGGCTGACCGCAATCGCACCGGCGACGGTCTGCAGGGTGCGTAGAAAGTACTGCGGCCCCGCCCCGGATTTCCGGGCACGCTCGAGCCGCGATTGCATTTGACGGCGCGGATCCAACGCGGCGACGCTGGGCATTGCCGCTGAGAATACCTGCGAAATTTCCTGGTCGAGCGCGGCCGATTCGTGTTTCGCGCGCCGTATCTGCAGCGCCTGCGCGGCGACGTGCACCAACAGCAACGCAACGGCGAGCGCCGCGGCCAGCCGCCATTGGCGCCAGCGCTCGGCATAGTCGGTGGTTCGCGAAAATTCGCCCTGCAGCAGATTCACCGCGTCCGCATCAGCGATGCCGCGCGCCAGCCACGGCAGCGGTCCATCCACCAGCAGCTGTACCTTGAGGGATGCGAACTCCTCCAGCAGCTGTTCGAACTCTGCTTGCGCGCCGGCCCAGTCTTCACGTGTCACGTAGAGAATGGCGCTTTCCTTGGGTCTGGGCCCGAGCGCGGGTTCGACCAGCGGATCGGCGATCACCCCCGCGACGACCAGCGCTTCCTTGACCGGCGAGAGTTCCACGGCGAAGGGCAGCGCCCCGGGGCGTCGCACGGCCAGACGTCCTTTCTCCAGCCACAGCACCGTTTGGCCGGGATTTTCCGGCATGAGGGAAATATCCGGATAAATGGCCTCAGGGTCGAGACCCGCGGCGCTCAGTTCCCCGACCCAGCCTTGCAGCACGGAGCGCGACACGGCGGCCACCGGCGTCCCGGCGGTTCCGCGACGCCTGCCGATCGCAAAACTTAATTGATCGACATCTTCCGTCAGCTGCTCTTCCAGCGCGAATGGCACGGCGCGCGCCAGTTTGGCGCCGCTGCCGGGCGGTAACTCGGGCTCGGCCAGCAAAATCTGGCTGGCCGGCGCGAGTGCGATCACCCTTCCGCTGCGCCACACCGCTGCCGCGAGGCTCAAAGAGCCGCGTTGCCGCGTGGGCGTGGGCGCGCCGCTGTCATCCAGCGTCAGCCACTCGGTCTCTTCTTGGCCCGGAGAGGGCAGGCGTAGTAGCAGTGATGGCGGCATGTAATTAAGGCGTCCCGAACGAGCGCAGCAGCGGTGTTACTTTGGAGCTGCCGCGATACAAAAGACTGTACAAGGTGAACTCCGAAGTGCCAAGCGTGACGCGGGTGGTGAGCTGGAAGTAAGAGCTGCGAGTATCGATCGGCGTGCCGATGTTTGCCATGGCTTTTGGACCCGCGAAACTGGTGGCGACATTGGTGAAAGTCGTTTTGTCAGGAAAACAACCGGTTTTGCGGCCATTGGTGAGGATCGTCGGATTGCCAGACCATTCGCCGTTCAATCCTTCCACCAGACTTTCCAGCACCAGCGCCGGAGCTGTACAGATATTGATCGTGGTATTCGCGTTCGGCAGCGCTGTGACATAGGGGGCGATCTTGCGGTAGCGGTCGGCGCCAAAGCCGGGCAGATTCATCAGTTCGCTGGGCGACATCAGCGGCCAGTTGCCGGTGCGATACGGCGGCGTTTGAGAGGTATACACGGAATCTTCCGCGCCGTCGGGGCTGCTCACATCGCTGTCCGGATCGATCCAATCGCGCGCCAAGCCCGCCCACTTCGGCTCAACGCCCACCGAGGCCAGCAATCGCTGGAATTGCTCCAGCGGCCGCGGATCCTCGGTTTTGTTGTCCGGCCCCAAGCGCGCCAAACTATTTAAATTGAAGCGTCCCTGCATGTCTTCCAATGCGCCCTGCAAGGCGCCGATCGGTTCCCCTTCCGGATTGTCTTCCGGAGTTATCGGCAGGGGCTGAGTCGCCTGCGCCCAGGGCGCGCTCAAGATCGTCAGGGTCGGGCTGGACTGTGCATCCTGAATGAGCACATCCGCGGCCAGAGCCTCCGCACCCATCCCGAAGTGCAGCGCCTGTTCCGCGGCGAGCATGCCCACGGTGCGCCGCTGTTCGAGAAATCCATCGAAGCTCAATTTCGAGGCCAGAATCGTGGCGAGCGCCACGAGAATGAGCGCGATGATCAGCGCCACACCGCGTTGGCTGCGCCGGGATGCTGCGCGGCGCCTCATCCGGCCACCTCGATCAGTCTGCGGACGGCTCCCCAATCCTTGAATTGAATAATGAGCTCGACCGCGACGGGCCGCGATTGATATTGATCCGGGGTCGATGTGGCGGCAGGCCACTGGTTTTGCCAGGCTTGATTGCTGTCCAGATAGCGTAGCTGCACGCCCTTGACGCCGCTCAGCAGGTCTTGCACCACCGGTTTATTGCCGAGCACGGTATCCAGTGAAGTCTGGTAGCTGCGCTTCAGCACATCGCCCACCAACGCATAGGACACTCGCTGCAAGGTGCCGCGCTGCGTTCCCGCCGTGTTGGACCAGCCGGCGCGCGTCAAATCCACGATCGAAGCCACGTTGGGGTCGTCCGTGTTGGCGCCGAAGCCCGAGGCCGTCGTGGAGTTGGCTCCGGAGCCGAAGCTCTGGCTGGCGAAGCCGGGGCCAGAATTGAAGCTCATGCCGGAGCTCGAGCTCCCCGGCGTTCCCACGCCGGCGTTGCCCGGGGCGCTCACTGTGCCCGCACCCGCGGTACCCCGCAACGCCGGTAGCCGGCTTTCGCCTAACACGTCCCGTACCGGCCGGGGCACTGTCTCGGCAAAATCCTGCACCATCGTGCGCAGGCCGAATTCAATCTCGCGCGTGCGTTTCAACGCCGTCTCGGTGCGTTCGGCGGAGACGCGCGCGGTGCGGTAGGTTGCATAGCCCAATGCCGACATGATCACCAGGATGAGCAACGCCACCAGGATTTCGATCAGGGTGAACCCCGCGGCGCGGCGGCAGGTGGAGCGCGGAGGAGGCATCAGGTGGCTGGCGCCGGGGGCGTGGGCGTCACGGTGATGGGCGTGCCGGTACCGGTGCCGGGCACGCCGGGCTGCGCCGGTGTGCCGGGCTGCGTCGGCGTGCCGGGCGAAGCCGGATTTGCGGACGAGGCGGCGCCGGGCACCGTGGGCGCGGGAATGGAACCGAGAGTCCAATCCACATTGGAGAAACCCGGCGTGCCCAGCGAGCTGCCGAGGAATCCAACCGCCTGAGCGATGGCATTGCCCTTGGTTTTCGCATCGCCGGCATACACCCGCACCACCACGCGTTTCATGGTGCCGATACTGGTATCGAAGTAGCGCGTATCGTAGTGCCACTTGCGATTGGCGTAATCCAATTCCCCGGTGTCGGTGTTCTGCCCAAACTTGGTGACGTTCAAGCGCACTTCGGTGAGGCGATTGAGCGCGATCCACTGCGCCAGTGTCTTATCGCGCAGATATCCGCTGGTGCGGGCGGTGCCGCTGACGGCGACCATGAGTGCGGTGAGACCCAATGCGACAATCATCAGCGCCACCAATACCTCGACCAAGGTAAAGCCGCGGGCGCGCGGGCGAATCATGTGGCTTTCTGCACGTGGTTGGAGGATTCGTGAGAAATTTTCCCGAGCGAGTCGCCATCCACGGCGGCTGTGGCCAACGTCGCATTGCGCAGCAGTATCAATCGAAACGGGGTTCCCTCGCCGCTCGCGGCGATCGCCACCTGAGGATTCGGCAACGGCTCATCGCTGGACAGAGTCCTGTCAATGGGTTTGATCACGACTGTCTGCGAGTCCAGTTGCAGCTGAAAGCTGATGCCCTTGGGCAATTCGCGATGCCGATATTCGTTCTCCTGGTTGAGCAGCATCCAGCGATCCCGGCGCGTATCGTAGACCACGAATTCATAGGCGGTGGGTTCAATGCGCATGCCGAAGTCCCGCCCTTCCAGCAGCGCGCGGTCATGCAACAGGCCGATCAGCCCCTCGATGCGCCGGCTCTCCTCATCGAGCTGGGTGTCGCGTCCCGTGGCGCTCACCGACAAAACGGTGAGCGAGATGACCACCGCCATGATCACCACCACCACCAGGATCTCGACCAGAGTGAAGCCCTTACTGCGCATAGCGCCGCCGCTCGTCAGCAGGCTTATTTCTGATCAAGCGTCGCGTTGCTGATGTCCGCGTCGGGACCTTCGCCGCCGGGTTTGCCGTCGCGTCCATACGACATGAGGTCATAGTCGCGTCCGTCGGTGCCGGGGCTCGCATAAAGATACGGGTTGCCCCACGGATCCTTGGGCAGCGTGTGCAGGTAGCCGCCCGCCGGATAATTGGTGATGGCCGGGTCCGCGGGCTGCTTGACCAATGCCTGCAGGCCCTGTTCCGTGGTGGGATACTTGAAGTTATCCAGGCGGTACAGATCGAGCGCCGTTCCGATCGATTTGATGTCGGTCTGCGCGGCCGTGACCCGCGCCTTATCCACCTTACCCAGGATATTAGGCACCACAAGGGCCCCAAGCACTGCCAGAATGACCACGACGACCATGATCTCGATAAGGGTAAAACCGCTGTGGCGATTACGCATAGTGACCTCGAAAATTCCCGGAATGATAGCAAAATAGAGAACACCGATGCCGCGTGAGGCCGCAAATCGATTGGTTGAGATCGCTGCCGCACTACAATGGGATCGCGGCCGATGGATTTGGTTGCTTCTGATTTTAGTGGTGCTCGGGGCGGTGTTGGGTCTTGGCGACAGTGTCAACGCGCTGCTGCGCTATGATCGCAGCGCCATTGGCGCCGGCGGCTGGTGGCGGTTGCTAACCGCCCACATCGTTCACCTCGATGCGCACCATTTGATCCTGAACGAGCTGGGCTTGGTGCTGATGTGGTCGCTGTTCGCGCAGGACTACGATCCGGTCGAGTGGTGCGCCATCGTGCTGGCTGGAGCGCTGGCCATCAGCTCGGGCCTGTGGTGGCTGAGCCCGCGAGTCACTTGGTATGTCGGTGCATCCGGCGTTCTACACACGGTGATGGCTGCCGGAATCGCGAAGCATCTTGCCGAATGCGTCTGGGACCGGTGGATTTTGCTGGTGGGTTTGTGCGCCAAATTGGCCTGGGAGCAATGGAGCGGGCATGCCGCCCCGCTGATCGTCGTGGATGCGCATCTGTACGGCGCCGCGAGCGGATTTGCGGTAGGCGCTGCACTATCGTGGCGGACAGCTATAATCCGCCACGTCTCGCGTCCTTAAGTTTTCGCGCCCGAGGGTTTTTATCTCCATGTCGCTCGCGTTCGTTTTCCCCGGCCAGGCTTCGCAGTCCATCGGCATGATGAGTGCGTTGGCAAGGACATCGCCGGTCATTGAGGCCACCTTCGCCGAGGCCAGCGAAGTGTTGGGATATGATCTGTGGCAGCGCTGCCAGGAAGGTCCGGCCGAGCTGCTCAATGCCACCGAATGCACTCAACCGGCCATGTTGACCGCCGGTATCGCCACCTATCGGTTGTGGCGCGAACGCGGCGGCGCCGTGCCCGTCATGATGGCCGGTCATAGTCTGGGGGAGTTCAGCGCCTTGGTGGCAGCGGGATTTCTGGATTTCAAAACCACGGTGGCGCTGGTGAAGTACCGCGGAGAGCTCATGCAGTCGGCGGTACCCAACGGGCAGGGGGGGATGGCTGCCATCTTGGGGCTCGAGGACATGGATGTGGAAGCGGCGTGCGAAGACGCCTCCCAGGACGAGATCGTCGAGGCGGTGAATTTCAATGCGCCGGGACAGGTGGTGATTGCGGGCCATGCCAGCGCGGTGGCGCGCGCCATTGAATTGGCCACCTCCAAGGGCGCCCGGCGCGCCATGGCATTGCCGGTGAGCGTTCCCGCGCACAGCTCGCTCATGCAGCCGGCCGCCGCCATGCTGCGCATTCGACTCGACGCAACACCCATCGCACCGACTTCCACCGTGGCCGTGTACGGCGTCGATGTAAAAATACATACCGGACCCGAAGCGATTCGCGCAGGGTTGGTCAAGCAGTTGTCGACGCCGGTGTACTGGGCGGCGACGGTGCGCACCATGATCGCCGCGGGCGCGACGCCTATCATCGAGTGCGGGCCCGGCAAGGTCTTGACGTCGTTGAATCGCCGGGTCGACAAGAATCGCGATCTGAAAATGTTGGCCCTCGAGGATCCGGAATCGATGAGCGATGCGCTCGCCGCGGCGGCTCCCCCATGCTGAGCGGCGAGATCGCCCTGGTGACCGGCGCCTCACGCGGCATCGGCGCGGCCATTGCGGAGCGCTTGAGTGCCGAGGGCGCCCGAGTCATCGGCACGGCCACGACGGCGGAGGGGGCGCAGCGCATCGGCGCGAGGCTCTCCGCACGCGCCGGACGCGGCGCCATCCTTGATGTCACCCGCCAGGATTCCATCGATGCAGTGCTCGAGGACATCGAGGCCAACGAGGGGCCGGTAAGCATTCTTTGCAACAATGCCGGCATCACCCGCGATACGCTGCTGGTGCGCATGAAGCAAGAGGATTGGGACGCGGTGCTCGAGACCAATCTGGCTTCCGTCTTCCGGCTGTCCAAAGCCGTGCTGCGCGGCATGATGAAGGCCCGCAAGGGGCGCATTATCAGCATCACCTCGGTCGTGGGCGTTACCGGCAATCCCGGCCAGGCCAACTACGCCGCCGCCAAGGCGGGAATCTTGGGGTTTACCAAATCCCTCGCCCGGGAGGTCGGTTCGCGCGGCATCACCGCGAACGCGATCGCGCCGGGTTTTATCGATACCGACATGACCCGCAGCTTGAGCGAGGCGCAGCGTGCCACGCTCAATGGCCAAATTCCCTTGGGCCGATTGGGCCTGCCGGCCGACATTGCCGGGGCCGTGGCGTTTTTGTGCTCTGCGGACGGCGCCTATATCACCGGGGAAACGTTGCATGTCAACGGTGGAATGTACATGCCTTGAGGGGTTTTAGGCCCTCAGTTAGCTGCGTTTGTCAAGACGGAGGGGGTGGGGTGGCCAGCAAATGCGCGTTCAAGGTAGCCGTCCTCGCCGCGTTCACATAAAATACGCGCCCGGTCGATGCCAGAGGCTGGTCGCAGGTTTTTCTAAAATCGCAAGAATCGCAATCCCGAGAGGACACCATAACGATGAGTACTGTTGAGCAGCAAGTTAAAAAGATCGTGGCAGAACAGCTGGGCGTTAAAGAAGAAGAAGTTACCAATGATGCCTCGTTCGTCGATGATCTGGGCGCAGACTCGCTGGACACGGTGGAACTGGTGATGGCGCTAGAGGAAGAATTCGAGACGGAAATTCCCGATGAAGACGCCGAGAAGATCACCACCGTTCAGCAAGCGATCGACTATATCAATTCGCACAAAGGCAAGGCCTAACGCCCTGTTGATTGCGCCCAGCAACTTCGATTGCTTCACAGGCGACGAGCCGCTTGTTCATATCCATGGGTAGGGGTTGATATTGAGCAAACGACGCGTCGTCATTACGGGTCTCGGCATCGTCTCGCCGGTCGGCAACGACGTGGCCGCTGCATGGGCATGCATCCTGGCCGGCCGCAGCGGCATTGCGCCGATTGAACGCTTCGATACCAGCAGCTTTCCCACTCACTTTGGCGGCGAGATCAGAAATCTGGATCTGCAGCCTTATATGAGTCCGAAGGATGCGCGCCGCATGGACGCCTTCATGCAGTACGGCGTCGTGGCCGGCATGCAGGCAATGCGCGATTCCGGACTGGAAGTAACCGAGACCAATGCCGAGCGTATCGGAGTGATGATGGGTTCGGGCATGGGCGGCCTGGAGTCGATCGAGGAGGCTTACGATAAGTATTTGGAGACCCACTCGCCAAAGAAGGTCTCGCCATTTTTTATTCCGGCCAGCATCATCAATTTGGTCAGCGGGCATCTGTCGATCAACTTCAAGATCACCGGGCCCAATCTGGCCGTAGCGACCGCCTGCACGACCTCCACGCACGCACTGGGACTGGCCATGCGCCTCATCCAGTATGGCGAGGTGGATGCCATGATTGCCGGCGGTTCCGAAATGTCCACGTGCGTCACGGGGATGAGCGGCTTCGCGCAGGCGAAGGCGCTATCCCAGCGCAACGATGCGCCGCAGGAGGCGAGCCGCCCCTGGGACAAGGATCGCGATGGATTCGTCATGGGAGACGGCGCCGGTGCCATGCTGCTCGAGGAGTACGAGAACGCCAAGGCACGAGGCGCGCGAATCTATGCGGAAATCGTCGGCTTTGGCATGAGCGGCGATGCCTTCCACGTGACGGCCCCGCCGGAGGACGGCGAGGGCGCGCGCAAGGCCATGTCCAAGGCGCTCAAGGACGCAGGCTTGAATCCGGAGCAGGTTCAGTACGTCAATGCCCATGCGACCTCGACGGAACTCGGCGATCGCGCCGAAACGCTGGCAATACGGCGCGCCTTCGGCGCCGCAGCCGATAAGCTCGCCGTCAGCTCGACCAAGTCGATGACCGGACACTTGCTGGGCGCCGCCGGAGCGGTGGAGGCGATTTTCTCGGTGTTGGCGCTGCGCGATCAAGTAGCGCCTCCGACCATCAATCTGCACTCGCCGGGCGAAGGCTGCGATCTTGATTACGTCCCGAATACGGCCCGTCAGATGCCCCTCGAATACACCCTTTCCAATTCGTTTGGGTTCGGTGGCACCAACGGTTCGCTCATTTTCCGCCGAGTTTGAGCCGCTAGATCTGCTCGAGCGGTTTCCGGAACGCTATCCGGGATTGCTTGAGAGCGGGGCTGCGGTGGCTTCAGGTCATGGCAGCCGCTTCGATATTTTGCCGATGGCTTGCGGCGAGCGGCTGCTTCTCGACTCCCAGCGTGAATTGACGGGACCCTATGCCGGCAGCCAAGGGTTTCTTGCCGCACTCGAGACCTGGTGGAGGGCGCTGCGCCTTGCGCCCGCGCAGGAGCGAAACTCGGCGCTGCCCTATAGCGGCGGCTGGCTGCTGTATCTCGGGTACGAGCTGGCCGATGAAATCGAACCCTCCCTGCGCATGCCGTCCAGCGCCGATCCCCTCGTTGCGTTGGCAGTGCGCGCACCAGCAGCGTGGATGCGCGATCGCGCCAGCGGGCAGGCCTGGCTCATGGCCGAACCGGGCTTTGAGGGCCTGCTCGATGAATTCGAACGGTGTGTAGACGCCCTACGAGCGGGCCCACCGAGGGCACCGGCCGCCGCGACATTTCGGATCGAGGAGGAAGACCCGGCGAAATTTCTTAACGCCGTGCAGCGCGCGCTTAAGTACACGGCGGCGGGCGATGTGTATCAAACCAATCTGTCGCGTCAATGGCAGGGGGCCGCATCGCCGGCGCTCAGTCCGGCGGCGATTTACCGGCGATTGCGCGCCACCAATCCCAGTCCGTTCGCCGCGATTCTGCGCCACGGGGATTTTTCACTGTTGAGTTCCTCGCCGGAGCGCCTGGTTGCGGTGCGTGGCAACCGCATCTCAACCCGTCCGATTGCCGGCACGCGGCCGCGCGGCGCGACGCCGGCGGATGATGCCGCGCTGATTCGTTCGCTGTTGGACAATGAAAAGGAACGCGCCGAACATGTGATGCTCATCGATCTGGAGCGCAATGATTTGGGGCGTGTTTGCGCCGCCGGGTCCGTGCAAGTCGATGAGTACATGAGCGTGGAGAGCTACGCGCATGTTCATCATATCGTATCGAACGTGAGCGGCCGCTTGCGCGAAAGCGCATCGCCCATCGACGTGATTCGCGCGTTGTTTCCCGGCGGAACGATCACCGGATGCCCGAAGGTTCGCTGCATGCAGATCATCGCGGAGTTGGAAGGCTGCGGGCGCGGCGCCTATACCGGTTCAATCGGCTATCTGAACCGCGACGGCAGCTGTGACTTGAACATTCTGATTCGCACCATCACGACGCAAGGGCCTGCATTCCGATTCCGTGCCGGCGCGGGAATCGTCGCCGATTCGAATCCGGCGCAGGAATTGGCGGAAACACGCGCCAAAGCCGAAGGGCTGCTGCGCGCCTTGGCGGCACAGCCGTGAGCATTTGGATCAACGGCCGCCCCGGAACTCTGCTCGATTGCCGTGATCGCGGCTTGCAGTACGGAGACGGCGTTTTTGAGACCATGAGGGTGCGAGGGCGGCGCGTTCGGCTGCTGGAGCTGCATCTGGAGCGGCTCTATGCCAGCTGCCGCGCGCTTAAGATCATGCTCCCTGCGCCGCATCGCTTGCGCCGCGAACTCGAACGCTGCGCCGCGCGGCGCAAGGAAGGGGTCATGAAACTGATCATCACCCGCGGCACCGGTCCGCGCGGCTATCGTCCGACCGGGCGCGAACGCTGCACCAGAATCATCAGCCTGCAGGCACTGCGCGGCGCGACGCCCGAATCGACGCCCGTGCGCGTGCGCCTCTGCGCAACGCGGCTCGGCGCCAACCCGCGTCTCGCAGGACATAAAACATTGAACCGGCTAGAGTCTGTTTTGGCGCGTGCCGAATGGGCCGACGCACGCATCTGGGAAGGTTTGATGCAGGACATGGATGGCAACTGGGTGAGCGGCACGATGTCCAACTTGTTCTTGAGACGAGGCGCCGTGTTGCTGACGCCGCGGCTGGATCGATGCGGAGTTGCCGGCGTGATGCGGCGCTGGATTTTGCAAAACGCCGGCGCACTGGGGCTGCGCGCCGTGGAGCGGCGCATTCGCTGGCGGGACTTGCAATCTTGCGATGAGGTCTTCATGAGCAACGCCATCGTCGGAATCAAGTCGGTGCGTTCGATTGAAAGTGGGCGTGCGGATACCTTACGGTTTGCCTGCGCCGATGCGGCAGACCGCTTGCGCGCGCGGCTGAACTCGCTGTGAGGCGTACTCTGCTCATACTCGTTGCGCTGCTGGTGCTGCTGGGGGGAGCGGCAGGCGTTTTGATCCGTAACGGCGTACGCAGTCTCGACGAGCCGCTGCGACTGACCTCGGCACTGCGTTTCAAGGTGGCGCCCGGGGCCAGCTTTGCGCGTGTGGCCGCTGAATTGGCGGCGCTGGGAATCGTGGCGCAGCCGCGGGCGTGGGTCATCTACGCGCGATTCAAAGGCCTGGCGCCGGCAGTGAAGGCCGGGGAGTACGAAATTCAACCAGGCACGACGCCGCGCGAGTTGCTCATGAAGATGGTGAATGGGCAAGTGCTGCTGCATTCATTCACCATCGTGGATGGTTGGCGTGTGGCCGACCTGCTCGAGGCGTTGCGCCACAACTCCGACATCGAGTCCACGCTGCCGGCACAGGCGAGCCTCGCGCAGCAGGGCGCCCACATCATGGAGAAGCTCGGCTCGCCGGGGATCGATGCCGAGGGACAGTTCTTGCCCGAGACCTACCGCTTCATCTCCGGCACCACGGACATGGAAATGCTGCGCCAGGCTCACACGGCGCTAACGCGGGAATTGGAAGAGGCCTGGGCGTCGCGAGACCCGGATTTGCCTCTTCACACGCCCTATGAGCTGTTGATCATGGCCTCCATCGTCGAAAAGGAGAGCGGCTTGCCTCAGGAACTGGGCAAGATAGCCGGCCTGTACCTGCATAGGTTGGCGATAGGCATGCGCCTGCAGGCGGATCCCACCATCATCTACGGCATGGGGGCGCACTACGATGGAGACATTCGAACCGTGGACCTGCGCACCGATGGACCCTATAACACCTACACGCGGGTCGGCTTGCCGCCCACCCCGATAGCCTTGGCCGGCGCCGCCGTCATTCGGGCGACTGCTCGCCCAGAGAAGACCGAGGCGGTCTATTTTGTCGCCTCCGCGAAGGGCGACGGCAGCCACGTATTTTCCGCGACGCTCGAGGCCCACAATGCCGCAGTGGCGGCGTATCTTGCGCATCTGCGGCAGAAGGCAGTACAGGATTCGGCACGATGACGGCAGCGCCACGATTTGTGACCATCGAGGGAATCGAAGGTGTCGGCAAGACGACGCAGGTGGCGCGACTCGCGGCGGCACTGCACGAGCGCGGCGTCGCGCATGTGGTCACCAGAGAACCCGGCGGCACCCCGCTGGCCGAACGCATACGCGAGATCGTGCTCACCGCCGGCGAAGAGACGCTGCCTTCGACGGCCGAGCTGCTGCTTATGTTCGCGGCGCGAGCCGTCCACCTGAAAAATCATGTGGAACCGAATTTACGCAGCGGCAAGTGGGTCATTTGCGATCGTTTCACCGATGCGACCTACGCCTACCAAGGGGGCGGGCGGCGCTTGCCCACCGATCATATCCGCGAGTTGGAGAGTATGGTTCAAGGCGCATTGCGCCCCGAGCTGACCATTCTGCTGGACGCGCCTGTGGACCAGGCATTGGCGCGAGCGCGTTCGAGAAACTTGGGATCCCCGGTCGATCGCTTCGAGAGCGAACGCAGCGAGTTTTTCGAGCGGGTGCGGCATGTCTATCTGGCCCGCGCCGCCGCGGAACCCGGGCGCATCGCCGTCATCGATGCGACTGAATCGGCCGACGCGGTGGGCGCGCGCATTATCGAGCGGCTGGTGGCGAGAACATGGATTTCCTGAGCGCGGATACTCTGCCCTGGCTTCATGATTCGCAGCGGCGGCTGCGCGCCGCCCTGCAGGCAGGCCGTCTGCCGCATTCGCTGCTGTTGCTGGCCACGCCCGGACTCGGCGCGGAGCAATTGGCTAACTGGATCACGGCACTCGCCCTATGCGAATCGCCGGACACGCGCCCTTGCGGAGTGTGCGCCTCCTGTCGGCTGTTGCACTCGGACAGTCACCCGGACGCTCATGCCGTGCGCCTCGAAGAGGACGCACAGCAAATCAAGATCGATCAAGTGCGAGAGCTCAGCGAGTCCCTGGCGCTGAAAAGCTATCGCGGCGGCCGCAAGGTCGGCGTCATCGAAGGCGCCGAGGCGTTGAATGCGCATGCCGCCAATGCATTCCTGAAGACACTGGAGGAACCGACCGCCGACACGGTGCTGATCCTGATCGCCAAACCCAGCCACCGCCTGCCGGCGACCATCGCGAGCCGATGCCTGCGCCTGGTTCTGCGTCCGCCTTCGAAGGCCGCGGCCGCCGAATGGCTGGCGGGGAACTCCACCGCGGTCCACGCCTGGGATGCGGCGCTGGCGCTTGCCGGCGGCGCGCCGCTTTTGGCGCTGCAATTGGATGCCGCGGGACTCGATGCGCTCGACGCTGACATGCGCCACGCCTTGAGCCAATTGGCGGCAGGCTCCGTGGATGCGACCTTGCTGGCCGAAGCATGGGTCCGATCACAACCGGGCGTACGTATCACTTGGCTTGAGAACTGGATCACACAGCGCATACATGCCTCGCTCGTGGCCTCCGATTCGCATCAAACTGCGGAACCGGTCCGCTTGCCTGCGGCTTTACTTAAGCCCAAGATAAGAGCTCTGTTTGAGCTGCTGGACGCTGCGCGTGACATCAGGCGCTTGGCGTCGACCGGTATGAATCAACAATTGGCGCTAGAGGCTTTGCTGGTCGGCGGTAGAACCGCGCTGGCGAAGTGAGGCAATCGTGGGAATCGCAGGAATTGAGAAGTCCAAGCAATAAACCGGGTCTGTTGACGCTAACCATCAAGGACAAGAGCGCGCTGTATCTCGCCTACATGCCCTTCGTGAAAAACGGCGGCCTGTTCATTCCGACCAACAGCAATTATCGGCTGGGCGACGAAGTATTCATGCTGCTCAATTTGATGGGCGAGGAAGAGAAGCTTCCGGTGGCCGGCCGGGTCATCTGGATGACGCCGAAGGGCGCGCAGGGAAAAAGAACCGCGGGTATCGGCGTGCAGTTCAGCGATCAGGATCGCGGCAATACTCAAAAGAAAATCGAAAACTATCTCGCCGGCGCGCTCGGCGGAGACAAGCCCACTCACACGATGTAAGCCGCTCGAGGAGCCGCTCGCGCGGCGGCTAAACGCTCTTCGGACTGATCGGTTCGACGTAAACCGGCGGAGCCGGCGGCGGGGTGATGATGAGCGGCCGATGCGGCGCCTGGATCAAGTAGACGATCACGCCGATCAATACCAAGATGAAGGCAATCGCGAGTAATTTATGCTCCGCGAGTATCGACGGGCGCCGGTACTCGAACCTAGGTTTGGGAACGTAGCCGTTGGGCGGACTATCCACTGCGGGAACGAGCCGCTTCGCTCGCGGCGAGGCCGCCCTTCAATACGTAGGCTTCGAATCCTCTCTCGCTCAATATGTAAGCGGCCGCGGAACTGCGTCGACCGGTGTCGCAGCACACCACGTACGAGGTGTTCTTGTCCAAGGCATTGAGCTTCAAACGGATGAAATACAGCGGAATGTTCACCGCGTCGTCGATTCGAAAATTTTGAAACTCGCTGGGCAGCCGCACATCCAGCCATTTGCCGCCCTTGGCGACGATTTCTCGGGCTTTGTCCGGCTCCACCCATTGCAGCAGAGGTTCATTCAGCAACGTCTGAAAATCGTTCTTTCCCAGGCGCATCAACGTGCCGTCGGTGGACATCGTCACGGTGGCATTTCTTTTCGCCTCGGCAATCAAGGCCTCTTCGCCAAAGCTATCGCCGGGACCCAGTTCCGCCAGCTTGATGCCTTCCTTGTTCAGCGGCGTCTCGCGGGTCACGATGCACTTGCCGGAAACGACGACGTAAAAATAATCGCCCTCGGTGCCCTGCTTGATGACCACATCGCTGGTGCGGTAGTTGATGCGCTGCATGCGCATAAAGATGGCTTGAATATTGGCGGGCGGAATGCGGTGGAATGCCTTGGTCTGCAGCAGCGTGGTCATCCAGTCGCCCGTGACATCCAATCCCCCGGAGCCGAGCTCGGAGACCTCGTATTGACCGGTTTGATCCCAGGTCAGAAGCACATCCAGCAAATCGCTGTCGATCATGATGTATTCGAGGTCCATCGCCGCGCGCGCGGTGAATTTGCGCGGCAGCCCGGGGGCGAGTGCGGCGCGCGCCTCCGCGGTGCCGGCCTTGATCACCCCCATGGTGCGATCATCTGCCCGCAGTTCGACTTGGCCGGCGACCAGATAAAACGTGCGCTTGTCGGTATCACCCTCCTTGAACAGCACCCGGCCCGCGCCCAACTCGCGAATCACCGTTTTACGGGCAAGTGCGTGCAGGTTCTCCGCCTTCAGGCCGTCGAGGGGCGAGAAAGTTCTTAACACTGCCAGGTCGAGCGGTCGTTCATCCATCGGAAATTCATTAGCCCCTAGGCTTTCAACCCTATGATTTTGCCTGCGAATCCTATCATACGCGGCCATGGGTCCGACCACGCAGTGGATCACAGGGAGAAGGTATCAGGTAGACAGCTCGCGCCACCCCGCGTTCGGGCGGAAACGCTCTCCGTAGCGCTCGGCGAGTTCGTTCAAGCGGTGAGTAACGTTCGCGATGCCTCGGTCCTTGGCATATTGCAGCGGTCCGCCGCGAAAAGGCGCGAAGCCGGTCGCAAATACCGCGCCCGCATCCAGCAAATCGGCATCCTGCACGACTCCCTCGCTCAGGCAGGCCACCGCTTCGTTGAGCATCGGCAGGATCAATCGATCTTCCAGATCCGCCGGCGTTTCCACATCCAACCTCTCGTCCTTCTGCGCCTTGCCGTCCCGCCACACATAGAAGCCTGCGCCGCTTTTGCGGCCCAGTTTCTTTTGCTCCACCAGAGTGACCAGCAGCGCAGGCACCTCGCGTCCCAAGGCATGGCCCAGCACTTGACCGACATGCAGCGAGACGTCCAGTCCGACGACATCGGTGAGCTCAACCGGTCCCATCGGCATGCCGAAATTCACGGCGGCACGGTCGATCACGGCGGCCGGGATGCCATCCTGCAAGGCGAAGAAGGCCTCGTTGACATAGGGCGTCAAAATTCGGTTCACGACAAAGCCCGGCGCGCTCTTGCAAGGCAGCGGCAGCTTGTCGAGGCGGCGGGTGAACTTGAGCGCATCCTCGATGACTTGCGGACGCGTCGCCGCGCCGGCCACGACCTCCACCAACTGCAGCTGCGCGACGGGATTGAAGAAATGAATGCCGACCAGGCGCCCCGGGTCGTTAAGCTTCGCGCTTAAGGTCTCGATTTTGATGCTGGAGGTGTTGGTGGCGAACACCGCTCCCGGCTTGAGCTTGGATTCAAGCTCGGCGTAAAGCGCTTGTTTAGCCTCGACGTTCTCGACAATCGCCTCGATGACCACGTCAGCATCCGCCACCCCGGCGCCCTGGGCGTCCATCCCCAAGCGCGACACCGCGTCGGCGACGGCGCCCGGGGTCTTCAGCCGCTTCTCAAAAAACAATTTGGCGCGCTGCAGAGCCGGTTGAATCAATTCATCGCTGCGGTCCTGCAAAGTGACTGTCATGCCGCGAAACGCCGACCATGCCGCGATGTCCCCGCCCATGATGCCGGCGCCGATCACATGCACGCGCTTGAATTCGGCGCCTGAGTCAGCGCCCAACCCCTTCAGCCGATCTTGCAGCAAAAAGACCCGCACCAAGTTGCGCGAGGTGGGCGTGCACATCAGCGCACTGATGGAGCGCGCCTCTGCCACATAGCTTGCAGCGCCTGCCGCTCCGTGCTGCCGCCATAAATCCAGGATGGCGTAGGGCGCAGGGTAATGATCGGGCCGCACGCTGCGCCTCAGCAGGGTGGCAGTGTGCCTGGCGAGGAATGGGCGCACGGCGCCTAGATTCAGCAGCCGCTCGAGCAATGGCGCCGAGCGTCGCGGCGGCCGGCGCAACAGCAGCGATTTGGCCCGTGCTTCGAGTTCAGCGGGCGGCGCGAGTTCGTCCACGAGGCCCACTGCGAGAGCGCGGGCGTCGCGCAGCGGCCTACCCTTGAGCATCAAGTCCAATGCAGGCCGCACGCCGATCAGCTGTATGCTGCGAACCGTTCCGCCAAAGCCCGGGTGGATACCGAGCAGCACCTCCGGCAGTCCCAAGGAAAGCGACGCATCCGCGGCCGCTATTCGATAGGTGCAGGCGAGTGCCAGTTCCAGGCCGCCGCCGAGTGCAAATCCGTGCAGCACGGCGATGCTGGGGCAGGGCAGGTCCTCAAGCTGTTGCAGTACGGCTTGTCCCGCGCGCACCAACTCATAGCCCTGCTCCGGTGTGCGGATGCTGAGAAATTCCCTGATATCCGCGCCGGCGATGAATCCGCCGGCTTTTGCCGAACGGATGAGGAGGCCCACCGGCCGCAGCGCCGCGATGTCGTTCAGTTTCGCAGCCAACTCGCGCACCACGCCGGCGGATAGCACATTGGTCGAGGCGCCCGGCATGTCACAGGTGAGCCAGGCGACGCGCTCAGCATCGACGGCGAGGGACCAATTGTTGTCGCTCATGCGGCCTGCCGGGCCGGCTCGAGTATGGTGAAATCGCAGATCAAGGGAAGATGATCGGAGAATTGTACATCCGGGATTTCGAATCGATTCACTTGGATCTGCGCGCTGTGCAGGATGAAATCAAGCTCTTTGCGGGGACTGCGGCTCGGATACGAGGGCAGCCCTTGGGTATTGGCATTGGTGAGGCCTGCGGCCTGCGTGAAGAGATATATTTCATGGTCGCCCCAGTAGGTATTGAAGTCTCCGGCGACGATGACGGGTTTGCGCGTCTTGCGCACCAGATCATAGAGGTAGCGCAGCTGATACTGCCGGTGCCGGAACTTCAGGGACAGATGCACCAGGAAAATCGCAATGTCATCGAGTTCCAGTTCGATGATCAGGCGCTTGATGCCCGTGTCGAAATAATGAAATCGCTCGCCGCGCACTCGGGGCGCCGCCAGGAAGGCGTTGGCTTGTTTGCGCACAATGGGCACCAAATGATTGACGGATGACACCCCGTACTTGCATTCGTACGTAGAGTAGTGACCCAACGAGCGGGCAATGAAGTCGGCTTGGTTCACCATTCCGGTGCGGATGGAGCCCGTGTCGACCTCGATGAGGCCGACCACGTCCGGATCCTGGAGCTTGATAAAGTCGGTGATGCGCGACAAAACTTGGCGGCTGGATCGTAGGTAGCCCGCGCCCGGCACCGGCAGGTGAAATGCAGGCCCCGTTCCGGTGGCATATCGTATATTGTAAATCAGCAATCGCACCCGGCCCATTGTATCGGCGCACGGTGCTTCGCGCATGACCATCGGCGCGCTACACTAGCGCCATGTCGGCCAATCCGATTCGCCTGTTCGTTACTCACGCTTGGACGGATAGCGACGACTACACGCGGCTGTTCGAATACCTGGAGGCCTCGGGTATTTTTTACTATGTGAACACCAGCCTACCTCACGGTAAACAGCCGATCGATAAGGAATCGCAGCGCGAAGAGTTGCGCAGGCAAATCGCGCCTTGCGAGGTGGTGGTAGTACTGCCGGCGGTCCATCGCGTCGCGCCGGAGATGGTGCTATTCGAAATGAATTTTGCGAAAGCGGCCGATAGGCCCATCGTTGCCATGGAGAATTTCGGTTCTACCGAGCCGCTGCCCAAAGCCATCAAAGATCTTGCAGATGAAGTATGTCCCTGGAATGAGCGCAGCTTGATCGATGCGCTGCGCCGCCAGGCGCGCCATCAGGAATCCTCGCGCTGGGATACGATCGAGTTCAAGCTCGATTGAGTTCAGTTGCTGGCGATCAGCGGTGCGGCGTCAAACTCATCGGGCGCGCGTTCCACCGGATGTAAGTGCACCACGCTGGCTGAACGCGTCGAATTGCCGGCATTGCTGGTTTTGCACATCAGGCCGAATATTTCCACGATCAGCGCTGCGCAATCGTCCGCTTCCTGATTCGACATTTTGCGCACCGACGCCGACACGGCATCCTCGCCGCGCAGCGGCTGCACGCCGCACAAGCAGCGCAGCACCTGCCCAAAGGACTCTCGTACCTCATTCGGCACTTGATCTTCGGGCACAGAAGCCAGATGTCGTCGATAGGCGGAGATCAGGCGCTGCTTGATGGGCGTGGAGCGTACGAGCTCGAGGGTGGCGAAGTGGAAACAATCCCAAGCGCTGATCATGTATGCCCCACATTGAACAAAGACGTAAACTTAAAGTGGTTTCGAGGCTGCCACCTCCCGAGGAGTCTTGGTAAATCAAGACTCTGCGCTTGGAATATACAAGACAATCGACAAAACGCAACGCGCATTTTGTCGAGAATTTGAACCGCATCTCGACGCCGATCGCAAGGAGCTTTTAACTGGCTTTCTAGAGAGCTGGTGAGATATTCAGGCTATCGTATTGAAATATAAATATAAAAGCTGGGCTATCGATGCGATGCGACCGCGGCCGCCTTTGCAGCGGCGGCAGCCTACCGGGAAACGGAGGGGATCTGTACGGCATCCTCGCCGGCATTGGCCGAGTGATTGGCGCCGATGAGCATGTACACGCCGGGCACGACAAACAACGTGAACAGCGTACCGATGGCCAGTCCGGTGGAAATCACCAGTCCGATGGCGAAACGCGACGCCGCGCCGGCGCCGCTCGCGAATACCAACGGCAGCACGCCGAGCACCATGGCCGCGGTGGTCATGAGGATGGGGCGCAAACGCACGCCGGCCGCGGCGACGATGGCTGCTTGCTTGGATTTACCGCTGTGCTGTTCCTCGTTGGCAACCTCCACGATCAATATGCCGTGCTTGCTGATCAGTCCGATCAGCGTCACCAGGCCCACCTGCGTGTAGATATTCAACGTGGCGCCGTGGATGCCGAGCGCGATGAAGATCAGCGCGCCGGCGATGGACAGCGGTACGGAAATGAGAATCACCAACGGATCGCGAAAGCTCTCGAACAGCGCGGCGAGCGCCAGGAACACGATGATGATCGCGAAGCCGAAGGTCGCCATCACGCCGGTGGATTCCTGCAGGTATTGGCGGGCCTGACCGCCGAAGTCCACCGAATAGCCTTGCGGGAGGGTATGGGCGGCGAGAGTGCGTAAGTAGGCCAAGGCATCGGCCAACGAAACGCCGGGTGAAGGCACCCCGGACAATGTGGCCGCATTCGCTTGCTGGAAGTGATTCAGAGTCTCCGGCACGGTCTCATTGCGAATGGTGGCGACGCTCGACAAGGGAATGGGCACGCCGTTGATGGAGGCGACCGGATAATTCAGCAACTGGTCCACATTCAAGCGCGAGACGCGCTCGACTTGCGGAATGACTTTGTAGGATCGCGTCTGCATGCTGAAGTAATTGACGTATCCGCCGCCCAGCAAGTTGCCCAGTGCCGAGCCGACTTGGTTCATGGTCAAGCCGAGTTGCGCGGCCTTGTCGCGATCGATTTCAATGACCGACTGCGGGGCGTCGTACTTCAAGTCGGTGTCCACGAAGACAAACATGCCGCTTTTGGCCACCGTGGCGAGGAATTCCTGCGAAACCTCATTCATGCGCAGCGGCGGCTCGGTGGATTCAATGGCGAACTGCACCGGCAGGCCGCGCGCGCCGGGCAGCGAAGGCTGCTGAAACACCGCGAATCGTTGCGCCGGGAGCGTGTTCAAGGAGGTTTGCAAGGTTCGCTGGATCTCGGTCGCGCCGAACTTGCGCTGATCGCGCGGTACCAAGGAAATGCCCGGTAATCGATTGTCCCGGCGCTTCGATTTGAAATATGGTCGAGGTACCCGGTTCCTTGTGCACCAGCGAGTAAATCTGGCCGCCATACATCAGCTTGCCCTGCAAGGTGGCATCCGGCGCATACGTGGCTTGCGCCAGCACGAATCCCTGATCCTCGGTCGGTGCCAATTCGCTCTTGGAGCTGCGGTATAAAAACACGATACTCGCGATGATGATCAGCACAAACACGGCCGTCACCGGCGTGTAGCGCAGACTTCTCTCGAGCAGCCGCTGATAGCCTGCGTGCAAACGATCGAAGCGCCGGTCGATAAAATGGATGATTCGCGACTCCCAGTTGTTCTGACCGGGTTTCTCGGCATGCAAGAGCCTCGAGCACATCAT
Organism: uncultured Gammaproteobacteria bacterium; assembly: GCA_963756845.1. Classification (GTDB taxonomy): domain Bacteria; phylum Pseudomonadota; class Gammaproteobacteria; order Steroidobacterales; family Steroidobacteraceae; genus Bog-1198. The sequence continues at coordinate 86,621 of CAVWPD010000006.1, forward strand.
GGGCGAGAGCGTCAGCGCGATCACCGCCGAGACGGTGACGGCGCCCGCGAGCGTGAAGGCGAACTCCGTAAAGAGCGCGCCGGTCAGACCGCCTTGGAAGCCGATGGGAATATAGACGGCGAGCAGCACCACCGTCATGGCGATGATCGGGCTGCCCAGTTCGCGCGCTGCCCGCTGAGCGGCGGCCACCGGCGGCATACCCTCGGCCAAGTGCCGGTTGACATTTTCCACGACGATGATCGCATCGTCGACCACGAGGCCAATGGCCAGCACCAGCGCCAACAAGGTGAGCAGATTGATGGAAAATCCCAGCGCCAACATGATGGCCAGAGTGCCGACCAGCGATAAGGGAATGGCCACGACCGGGATGAGTACCGAACGCGGCGAACCCAAAAACGCGAAGATCACCGCCATCACGATGAGCAGCGCTTCGATCAAGGTGAACGCCACTTCGCGGATCGAGCTGTTTACGAAAGCCGAGGAATCGTAGGCGATGGCCACGCTCATTCCTTTAGGCAGCTGCGATTCGATTTCCGGCAGCGCGGCTCTCACCCCTTTGACGACATTGAGCAGATTGGCCGTGGGCGCGACTTGCACGCCGACGAATACCCCGTTGACGCCGTCGAAGCGCACCTGCGCTTCGTAGCTGTCGGCGCCCAAGGACACCTCGGCGACATCGCCCAGGCGGATGATCCCGCCGTTGACTTGCCGGATGATGAGATCCCGAAATTCGCTCACCGAGTGCAGATTGCTGGTGGAGGTGAGGGTGACCTGCACCATCTGTCCCTTGGTACGGCCCACCGCCGAGATGTAATCGTTGTTGGCGAGGGCCGCGGAGACATCATTCGCCGTGAGGCCGTAGGCCTGGAGTTTTTTCGGATCGAGCCACGCCCGCAGCGAGAAAGTCTGCTGGCCGATCAGCTCCGCGGTCTGCACGCCCTCGACGGATTGTATTTTGGGTACGACCACGCGCGTCAGGTAATCGGTGATCTGATTCGGCGCCAGGCCGTCGCCGCGAAAGGCGATGTACATGGCGTCGATGGTTTGGCCGATCTGCACCGTGATGGTCGGCTGCAGCGCTCCTGCCGGGAGCTGATTCAGGATCGAGTTGACCTTGATGTTGATATCGCCCGCCGCCTTGGAGGAATCGTAGTTCTGGCGAAGATTGACCGTGATGGTGCTGGTGCCGCTCTGGCTGATCGAGGTCATGTAGTCGATGCCATTGGCTTGCGCCACCGCCGTCTCGATCGGCGTGGTGATGAAGCCCGCGATCGAGTCCGGATCGGCGCCGGGGTACGCCGTCGAAATGGTCACGACGCCGTTCTCAGTGCGCGGATAGGCGAGCACCTGCAGCGATGCAAAGGAACGCAGCCCCACCACCAGGATGGCGAGGCTGACGACAGACGCCAGCACGGGACGGCGTATGAAAATATCGGTGAAATTCACGCGGCAGGTCTACTCGTTCGGCGGATTCGGACTGATGGCATCGGTCGGCGTCAGCTCGTTATTGACCTTCACGCTGGTCCCATTGCGCAGCTTCATTTGACCGGCGGTAACCACCACCTCTCCTGCCTTGATGCCGCTCAGCACGGCGACCTGGTCGCCGCGGGTGGGCCCGAGTTTGACGAAACGCTGCTGCACCGTGGCGCGGGATTTCCCTGTGCTATCGACACCGCTTTGTTCGACCACGAACACGGTGTCGCCGTAGGGGTTGTAGGTGACCGCCGCGTTGGGCAGCGTGATGTAATCGGCGGCGGCGCCGGCATCGATGCTGACGGTGGCGAACATCCCCGGCAGCAAACGTTTATCCGCATTGTGCAGCGAGGCGCGAACCTGCACAGTGCGGCTCGCGGCGTCAACCTTGGAATTGATCGACTCGATAGTCCCCTTGAAGTGCACGCCTGGAAAGGTGTCGACCAATGCGCCCACCGCCTGTCCGATCCGTAATTGCGCGAGCGCCTGCTGAGGCACATAGAAGTCGACCAAAATGGGATCGAGTGCCTGCAGCGTCACGATGGCCGTGCCCGCTGCCAGGTACTGTCCCAGATCGACCTGGCGGATGCCTAAGCGTCCGGCAAACGGCGCCCTGACGATTTTTTGCTCGATCAGGGCGTGCTGCGCCGCCACCTGGGCGTTCGCCGACTTCATCGTCGACACATCGGCATCGATATTCGCCTGGGCGATCGCCTGCGCAGCGAACTGCTCCTGATCGCGTTTGTAGTTTTGACTGGCCAGTTCCGCGGCGGCTTCCAATTGCTGCAACAGCGCGTAGTCATCCGTGGGCCGCAGCCGCAGCAATAGCTTGCCGGCCGGCACGTCGTTGCCGGAGTCGAAGTCGATCACATCGACGATGCCGGAGGCCAGCGCGGACAGATCGGCGCCGCGCACCGCGCGCAGGCTTCCAGTCGCTTGTAGCTGGGATTGCCATTTGTCTTGCGCGGCTATGACGGTCGACACCGTCTGCGGCGCCGTGGCCGCCGCGCTCATGAACTGCTTCGTAAACTTCGCGATGAGTCCCTGCCAGGCGAACACGCCGCCCAGGATGAGGACGACCGCGCCGATCATGATGGCGAGGGGCAGGATCATGGCCCTGCGAGGTGCGGTTTCCACTGTACTCACAATTGCCCCTTAACGTCCTGCGGTGAATTGGCGGCGAGATCCGAGCGATTCCACCAACCGCCGCCGAGCGCTTGAAACAGCGCCGCCGTGTCGCTGAAACGCTGCGCGCGCGCCTTGACCAGGGCGACCGTCGCCGTTTGATAGCTTTGTTCCGAGGTTAGAACCTGCAAGTAGCTCGCGGCGCCGCTCTTGTATTGGACCTGGACCAGCGCAAGGCTGTCGGCGGCCGCACGCGCGGCCAGTGTTTGAGCCGCAAGGGCTTCGGCATCGGCGTTGAGCGCGAAGAGCGCGTCGGAGACATTTTGAAAGGCCGTGAGCACGGTGGCTTTGTAGTTGGCGAGTGCTTCCTGTGCCGCCGCCACCGCCGCGCGGCGCTGATGCACCAATTGCCCGCCCTTGAATATCGGCTGCGTCAACGAAGCACCCAGGCTCCACAGCACCGAGGCCGGCGAGAACACGTTGGAAAAACTGGCAGCTTCTCCGCCGTAGCTGCCGGAGAGTGTTATTTGCGGCAGAAGATTTGCGGTGGCGACGCCCACCTGCGCCGTGGCTTCATGCAGCAGTGCGGAATATTGCCGCACGTCGGGGCGCTGCTCGACGAACTGCGAGGGCAGGCTTACGGGTAGTTCGAGCGGCAGCGTCAAGGAGTCGAGGTTGAATTCCGCGGCGTTGAACTCCGCCGGCAGAGAGCCGACATAGGTAGCCAGTAGATTGCGCACCTGTGCCAATTGGCTGCGCAGCGGCGGCAGCCCCGCAAGAGTGGCTTGCAGCAGCGACTCTTGTTGCAGCACATCGGCGCGCGAGACGCCGCCGGCGAGTACACGTCGGCGCGTGATATCGAGTTGCTTTTGCTGTGAATCGGCAATTTCTTGATTCGCGGCGATTTGCGCGCGCAGCGACGCTTCGGTAATCGCGGCGGTGACGATGTTCGCCGTGAGGGTGAGATAGCTCGCCTCGACGGCGAACTTCTGGTATTCGGCCTGCGCTTGCAGCGCCTCGACCTGGCGGCGAATTCCACCGAAGGCATCCAGCGTATATGACACGTTCACCGTGGCGCTGTTCAATGTATAGAGCAGCGAGCCGGATTCCGGCAATCCTAAGGCCGCGGCCGGCTCTTTCGCCCGCTGCACGCCGACTGCGCCGCTCACGCTTGGATAGTAGCTGCCGCGCTGCGCGGCGACGGTTTCATTGGCTTGCCGCAGCGCCGCCTGTGCCGACTCCAGCGTCGGATTGTTCGCCACGCCGCGTTCAATGAGCGCATTGAGCGGCGCCGACTGAAACAGCGTCCACCACTGGGCGGGAATATCCAGTCCGTCGATGAAGCGCTGCGCCTGCACGTCGGCCGCCGGCGTCTCCTGGGTCTGCGCCGGCAACTGGCCGGGCGGGGCATAGCCTGCGGTGTGCGGCGCCTCCGGAGCTTTGAAATTCGGCCCGACCGCGCAGCCGGCGAGCAGCCAGCCGGCGAGGGTAGCGGCGACAAGGCGGGGTCGAATCACGCGCGCAGCACCTCGGCAGCCTGCCTCAGGGGTCAACTGGGCGGCCGGCTGAGGGTTATTCATAGGTAGAAAATGACACGTGTCGTTTTTCCGCGCAACAACTGTTTACGAACGCGATATTCACTTGGTAAACTATATTGTATTGAATAGTTAGTATGCAAACGAATAATACATCATCTCAGTTCGACCTGATGGAGGCCAATCTGCGCAGCCTGAGCGGGCGCATTCCCGATGTGCCCGGCGCAGGAATCCTGATTTGCCGGCTCCTCATGCATGTGGGGCGCGAGATGGGGCTGATGTTCGAGCAGCAGATTAGGCCCTTCGGACTCGCGGAAGCGGAGTTTCGAGTGCTGACCACCTTGTTCTCTCAGCCGGAGGGCGTGGCTCATCCCAGCGATCTGTGCGTGCGCGCCTCGCAGAGTCCGGCGAATATGTCGCGCATCAGCGATGCCCTTGTGGAGCGGGGCCTGATTACGCGCGTTTTGAGCGTGCATGACCGGCGCCGCATGGTGCTGCGGATCACCGAGCAGGGCGAGGAGTTCGTGCGCCACCTGTTGCCTAAATTATTCGCGCCGCTGCGCGAAATGCTGCGGGATGTGTCGGAGGCGGACCAGCGCCAACTGATTGCGTTATTAAAGCATCTGGGGTTTGAACTGGAAGCCGCGGCCGCCGAGGTTACGGAGCGCGCCGTATGAGGGCTCCGGCGTGCGCGGCGATGTTTCTCGGGATGCTGATGGCGGGATGCGCGGGCCTGCCCGCGAAGCACAAGCCGGTGCAGCTGTCCGCTTCGGTACCCCTCGATGCCGAGACGGTCGGTGGAGGGCAGTGGCCGGCTGCGGACTGGTGGAAGCGCTACCAGGATCCCACCCTGGACGAGTTGATCGCGCTGGGGTTGGCAAATTCGCCGAGCTTGGCCACCGCACATGCCCGCTACGACACGGCCCGCCAATCGGTGCGCCTCGCGGCGGCCGCCTCGGGCGCTCAACTAACCGCCAATGCCGATACGGATCGGCAGCGCTTGAGCGACAACGGCATCTTTCCGCCGCAATTGCTGGGATTCACCTGGTACAACCAGTCGGACTTAGGATTGCAGGCCAGCTACACCTTTGATTGGTGGGGCAAGCAGCGCGATGCGGTCGAAGCGGCCATGGATCAAGCGCATGCCGCGCAGGCTGATCGCAGCGATGCGGCGCTGACCTTGTCGGCGTCGATTGCGGACACCTACTTCGGCTGGCAGGCCGATCAGAATCGCCTCGCACTGGCGCGCGAGAAGATCGTGGTGGTTCAGTCCGAGGCGAAGGTCACCGCGGCGCGCATCGAAGCGGATCTGGATGCCGCGGATGAGCAGAACCATTCGACTCTGGCCTTGGCGGCGCAGCGCGAACAAATCGCCGCGCTGGAGGGCTCGGCAAGACTGCGCGTGGTCGCCTTGGCGGCGCTGGTCGGCCGCTCCGTTGGCGAGTTGCCCGCATTGACGGCGCGGCCGCTACCCTCTTTTCCGGGGCTGTTGCCAGACAATGTGAAGCTCGATTTGGTCGCTCGCCGCGCGGACATTACCGCCAGCCGCTGGCGGGTGCAGGCCGCCGAGAAGAATTTGGAATCCGCGCGCGCCGAGTTCTATCCCGATGTGACCATCAGCGCGCTCGCCGGCCTGTCCAGCATCGATGCCAGCAAGCTGCTGGAATATGGCAGCCGCGTGCCGCAGGTTACGGCGGCCATTCACTTGCCGATTTTCGATGCGGGCCGATTGAAGGCGCGCTACGGCGGGGCGCAGGCCGCGGTCGATTCGGCGGTATCCGCTTACCAGGACAGCGTCATCAACGCCGCGCGCGATGTGGCCTTACAGGCCGCAACGCGGGCGCAAATCGACGCACAGCACACACAGCGCCTGATTGAGGTTGATGCCGCATCGCGCCTCGCGCTCACCGCCGGCGCGCGCGTGCGGCAGGGGCTCACCGACTCGCGCACCGAGCTGCAGGCGACTGAATCTTGGATAGATCAGCGCGACGCGCTGCTGCAGCTCGCTGCCTCGGCACTCTCTGCCGACATCGCTTTGCAGCGTGCCTTGGGCGGCGGCTATGAAATCCCTCAAAAATTGACGTCCGCAACCGCACACCCATCCGCAGCAGCAACACCATGAACGCAACCATCGAATCCACCCCTGTAAATCCTGCCGGCGGCAAGCGGCGCAGGATTCTGCTGCTCATTGCATTGATTTTTATCTGCATCGGCGCGCTGTGGGCGGCCTACTGGATATTGGTGCTCTCAAAGCGCGAACGCACCGACGATGCGTATGTGAACGGCAATCGAGTCGTGATTTCCGCCCAGGTGTCCGGCACCGTGATTGGCGTGCTCGCGGACGATACCCAGCTGGTGAAGGCGGGCCAGGTGTTGGTACAACTCGATCCCATCGATGCGCAGACCGCATTGAGCCGCGCCGCCAGCGTCTTGGCCCAGACCGTACGGCAGGTGCGGCAACAGAAAGCCACCGCCGATGAATACGACTCCCTCATCCAAACCCGGCAATTGGAGCTGGCGCGCGCCGAGACCGATCTGGCGAAGCGCGAACCGCTGCTGGCCGAGCACGCCATTTCCGGCGAGGAGGTGCGCCACGCGCGCGAGAGCGTCGAGCTGGCCCGCGCTGCGCTCACGCAGGCCGTGCAGCAATCGGTATCGGCCCACGCCTTGGTGGAGGGCGCCCGCGTGGAAAGCAATCCAGCCGTGCTCGAGGCAAAGGATGCGTTTCGGGATGCCTGGATTGCCGCGCAACGCAATGGCGTGGTCGCGCCGGTCTCCGGCTACGTCGCTGAACGCAGCGTGCAGCTGGGACAGCACATCCAGGCAGGCCAGGCCCTCATGACCGTGATCCCGCTGAATACCCTGTGGGTGGATGCGAACTTCAAGGAAGTGCAGCTGCGCAACTTGCGCATCGGGCAAAAGGCTCAGGTGCGCACCGATCTGTACGGCGGCTCGTACGTCTTCCACGCCCATGTCGAGGGCATGTCGGCCGGCACCGGGGCCGCGTTTTCATTGCTGCCGGCGCAAAACGCCTCGGGTAATTGGATCAAAGTCGTCCAGCGCGTGCCAGTGCGCATTCAAATTGACGACAACGATCTGCTCAAGTCGCCGCTGCGCGTTGGGCTTTCCGCCACGGTGACGGTGGATACCACATCGCGGGACGGCCCGGTGCTGGCGGCGGACGTCAGCGACCGATCGGTGGGGGACACGCAGGTGTATACGCAGGATTTGGAAAAGGCCAACGCCGAAGCCGACGCGGTGGTGCGGCGAAATCTCGGCTCGGAACACTAGGACGAGTTCGCCGATGGCTGATCCTGCGCCGGCTGCCGACGCCCGACTACCCGCCGCTACGCGGCGGCAAGCTGTTATTCCTGACGACCGCCATCGCCACGGCGTCGTTCATGGAAATCCTCGACATGACCATCGTCAATGTCTCGGTACCGCACATCTCCGGCAGCCTGGGCGTCAGCACCGTCGGAGGGAACCTGGGCCATCAGTTCGTACATGCTGGCGGCCGCGGTCATGCAGCCGCTGTCCGGATGGATCGCGCGGCGCTTCGGGGAAGTCAGGACCTTCGTCACTTCGATTTTACTGTTCATGGTGTTCTCGGCCATTTGCGGGGTTGCCAACAGCCTGCCGATGCTGGTCGGCGCGCGGCTTATCCAGGGTCTGGTCTCCGGACCCATGATGTCCGTGGCGCAGGCGATCTTGCTGCGCAATTATCCGCTCGAGCGGCGCGGTATGGCGCTTGGCCTCTGGTCCATGGTGATCATGATCGCGCCGATTTTCGGCCCGATCATCGGCGGGTGGATCACCGATAATCTTTCTTGGCCCTGGCTGTTCTACATCAACTTGCCGGTGGGTGCATTTTCCGTCATCGCCAGCTGGTCAATTCTGCGTCATCGCGAATCGAAGATTGTAAAGTTGCCCATCGACGGCATCGGCCTTGCGCTGCTGATTGTCGGCGTCGGCAGCCTGCAATACATGCTGGATAACGGCAATGATAAGGATTGGTTCAATTCGCCCATCATCATCGCCGCTGCGTGCACCGCGATCGTGGCCATCTCATTTTTGATTCCCTGGGAGCTCACCGACCGGCATCCGGTGGTGGATTTGCGTTTGTTCGCGCGACGCAACTTTCGCATCGGCACCCTCTGCGTCGGGCTGGCTTTCTTTGCGATGTCAGGCGTCAACATCGTCTTCCCCCTGTGGCTGCAGACCACGGTGGGCTACACCGCCATGTGGGCGGGATTGACGATCGCTCCCGTGGGGCTGCTCGGCATCGTCATCGCGCCGTTCGTCGGGCGCTATATGAACCGGCTCAATTTACGTCTCGCGGCAAGCTTTGCCTTCTGCGTGTTCGGCTTCGCCATTTTTTGGACGGCGAGCCTAAACGAGACCGCCAGTTACGCGCAGTTCGCGACGCCACGGTTCCTGCAGGGAATCGGCATGGCGTTCTTCTTTCTGCCGCTGAATCAGATTCTGATGTCCGGCGTTGCGCCCAATGAGCTGGCATCGGCTTCCGGCGTGAGCAACTTCGTTCGCACGATGTCCGGCAGCTTTTCCACCGCCATCACGGTGTATCTGTGGAACCGCCGCACCGATTATCATCACGCGGTGCTCACCGAACACATCCGCAACTCTGCGCCGGGTTGGACTCAATATCAGGCGCAGCTTGAATCGCATGGCATCACCGGCGTAAATGCGTCTGAATATGTGGGCCGAGTCATTTCCGGCCAAGCGTCAACGCTGGGCGTCAATGATGTGTTCGCGTTGTTTGGCGTGATGTTCCTGTGCCTGATACCGTTGGTATGGTTCGCCAAGCCGCCATTCGGCGCGCGCGCCGCGAACCCGGCTCACTGACCTGCAATAGCGTGTAGGATCGCTACCAGGTTGGTTTGCCTGGGTGCATCACTTGAGTTCACCGTACATTCTTGCCGTCGGCGGAACCCTGCGTCCGAATTCTTCGACCGAGCGAGCCATGCTTCATGTGCTCAAGGCTGCCGAGCGCAGCGGGGCCCGCACGGCGCTGATCAGCGGTCCGCTGCTGCAATTACCGCTGTATCAGCCGGAGAACGCCGAGCGAAGCGACGGCGCCCGCTCCTTGGTGGCGCAGCTGGCGCTCGCCGACGGGATCATCATCGGCTCGCCCGGCTACCACGGCAGCATCTCCGGTCTGGTCAAGAATGCCCTGGACTATGCGGAAGATCTGCGCACCGATGTGCGCCCGTACTTCAGCGGCCGCGCGGTCGGCTGTATCGCCACGGCGGCCGGATGGCCGGGCGCCGTGAATACCTTGGGCGCGCTGCGCGATATCGTGCATGCGCTTCGCGGTTGGCCCACACCGCTCGGCGCCGCGATCAATTCGGCGGAAAATGTCTTCGACGATTCAGGCCGATGCCTGGTGCCGAGAGTGGCGCAGGTTCTCGATTTGATGGCCGAGGAAGTCATGAGCTTCGCGCGCGCCAGCGCGCGATAGGCTGTGCGCAGGAGGGATTTTATGCCTCATGGGAAACTAGTTAGGGTATTGCCGGCCCCCACGGGGCGCCGTCAGCTGCTGCGTGCGGCAGCATTCGCGGCCGGCGGTTTTGCGCTGCGCGCCGCTCAGGCGGCCGCGCCGCCGCCGAGTGTTGCGCCGGCGGCTGCCGTTGCGGCGCCGGATGGGATCTTACGAAACGCCGCATCCATTCACCAAGAGCCGGTGTTCGCGGCGAGCCCGCAGCGCCTGTACGGCGCCTTGACCGACGCGCGGCAATTCGATCAAGTGATTCAATTGAGCGGCGTCATGAAGGACTCGACCTCTCGCGTGCCGACATCGATCAGCGGCGTGGAAGGCGGCCCCTTTGATTTGTTCGGCGGCTACATCACCGGCCGTCAGATTCAGCTGCTCCGGGATCGCTTGATTGTTCAAGCCTGGCGCGCCGGAAGCTGGGGGCCGGGGCTGTATTCGATTGCCCGTTTCCAAATCGTGGAGCAGGGCAGCGGCTCGATGATCCTATTCGATCATGGCGGCTTCCCCAGCGGCCAAGCCGAACACTTGGCCGCTGGATGGCAGGCAAACTACTGGACCCCGCTCGCAAAACTATTCTCGCAATGATTAAACCCGTGAGCGGCCGTTCAGCAGGAACGTGACGATCGCGCCGATCAGGAACACAACAAACAAAATCTTCGCTATCCCGGCTGCGCCGGCGGCGATGCCGCCGAAGCCGAACACGGCTGCGATCAACGCGATGACCAAAAAGACGACGGCATAGTGGAGCATGGCAATTCCCTGGTTGTGAGTGTACGGACAATACTTCCCTCTGCGGCAAGCATTGAACCTTCGCCGCCAGGAGAAAACCAGGGATGCCTATCGTTGTGTCGCGTCGGATTGCGCCTACGCGGCGGCGAATCGCGGCGCCGTAGAGGCGAACGTTATGTCAATGGACAAAATGTTTCGGCCGCACCGCAACCCTGAACTGTGTCGCAATTCGAAAACTTCCATGGCTCCTCCTACGCGACGTCAGTGGGCGTCCATAGCTTCCCAGGGGGCTGACCTGCTACAAGCCATTCACCATGACGCTCAAATCCGTCCAGGAGAGTGACAAGCCCACCGGCAGCGCTGCGGAAGCGGCGCAAATGGCGATTGATGCCGGGCTTGTCTATGTCTCGGATACCGAGCCGGGCATCCGCCGCCTGCGCGCCGGCAAAGGCTTTCGCTACGTCACGCCCGAAAACCGCCAGCTTGCGGCAGAAAAGGATCTGAAGCGCATTGCCAGTCTTGCGATTCCGCCCGCCTATCGGGACGTCTGGATCACGTTGAAACCGCGCGGGCATCTGCAGGCCACGGGCCGCGATGCGCGCGGCCGCAAGCAGTATCGCTACCACACCGAATGGCGCGAGCTGCGCGACAGTGCGAAATTCGGCCGCATGGTTTCGTTCGGCGAGCAGTTGCCAAAGCTGCGGCGCAAGCTCAACCGCGATTTGGCATTGTCGGGATTGCCGCGGGAAAAAGTGCTGGCGGTGGTGGTTAGCCTGCTCGATGCCACGCGCATTCGCGTCGGCAACACCGAGTACGCGCGAGACAACAAGAGTTTCGGTCTCACCACGCTGCGCAACCGGCACGTCAGTTTCATACGCGATGGCCGTGCCGTATTGAATTTCCGCGGCAAGGGCGGAGTACAGCACGAAATCCTCATCGATGACAGGCGCATCGCCAAGATCGTGCGGCGCTGCCAGGAAATTCCCGGCCAGGATCTGTTTCAGTACATCAATGACGAGGGTCAACGCTGTCCCATCGACTCCGGCCAGGTGAATGACTATCTGCGCGAAGCGATGGGAAATGATTTCACGGCCAAAGATTTTCGCACCTGGGGCGCCACCCTGCATGCCATCACGCTGTTGGCTTGTGCGCCATTGCCGGATCCGCCAAGCGAGCATGCGTTCAAGAAAAAAATCGCGGAGGTGGTCAAGCAGGTCGCTGCTGAATTGCGCAATACGCCCGCGGTGTGCCGCAAGTCCTATATCAATCCGGCAGTCTTCGACAGCTGGCGCTCGGGCAGCATTCACGCCAATATCGACGGCAAACTGACGGTGGCTTCCGCTCGAAGAGCCGAAACCCTGGTGCTTGCCTTCCTGCGCAAGGAAGGCGGGGGCAAACGGGTGGCGGACGCGGTTGAACGGCCCGCCTAAGGGCGAAGCGCAATGTCACGCCTGCCCAAAGACTTATCTGCACGCGACAGCCTGTTCCTGTACGTGCATTCGCATCCGCAACTTCAGTATTTCTTCAATTTCGCCGAGACGCGCCGCGCCGCGAATCACAGCGGCTTGTTCGAGGGTGCAGATTCCCTGCGACGGGACAACGTGGTGGAAATTCATCCTCTCACGACCTCGCAGTTCGCGCAGCATCGTTAGCCGGGCCGGCGCAGCAGGGGTTTCTTTGCCCTAATCACGCTGAGCCGCTATCTTTAGCGCCATGAACCGCGACGATATCCAGGAAGCCCGGAAGAAGGCCGCGCTCGATTATCATGAATTTCCCACGCCGGGGAAATTATCGATCACTGCCACCAAGCAATTGCTGAATCAAAGCGATTTGGCGCTGGCCTATTCTCCCGGTGTGGCGGCAGCCAGCGAAGCCATCGTCGCGGACCCTTTGAATGTGTTCCGCTACACCGCCCGGGGAAATCTGGTCGGCGTCATCACCAATGGCACGGCCGTGCTGGGACTGGGAGCGATAGGGCCGTTGGCGGCGAAGCCGGTGATGGAAGGCAAGGCGGTGCTGTTCAAGAAGTTTGCGGGGATCGATGTGTTCGACATAGAAATCGAGCAGCGCGATCCGCAGAAATTGATCGAAATGATCGCCTCGCTTGAACCCACCTTCGGCGCCATCAATCTCGAGGATATCAAGGCCCCGGAATGCTTCATCGTGGAGCGGGAACTGCGCCGACGCATGAAGATTCCGGTATTCCATGACGATCAGCACGGCACGGCGATCATCGTCGGCGCGGCCTGTCTCAATGGGCTGCAGGTGGTCGGCAAGAATATCGCCAAGGTCAAGATGGTCGTCAGCGGCGCGGGCGCCGCGGCACTCGCCTGCGTGGATTTGCTGCTGGACTTGGGGCTCGCCCGCGAAAACGTGTGGTTAACCGATCTGGCAGGCGTCGTCTACCAAGGCCGAGCGGAATTGATGGACCCGGAAAAGGCGCGATTTGCACAGCCCACCTCCGCCCGCACATTGCTCGAGGTCATCGGCGGCGCGGACGTGTTCCTCGGCTTGAGCGCCGGCGGCGTTCTGAGCAAGGAGATGGTGAAAATGATGGGGCCAAGGCCTTTGATCCTGGCACTGGCGAATCCGACGCCGGAGATCCTTCCGGAGGAGGTCAGAGCGGTGCGCGATGACGCTGTCATTGCGACGGGTCGAAGCGATTATCCTAATCAAGTGAACAATGTGCTGTGTTTTCCCTTCGTGTTTCGCGGCGCGTTGGACGTCGGTGCGACCACCATTACGCGGCCGATGGAAATTGCCACGGTGCATGCGATTGCCGAGTTGGCGCGCCAGGAGCAAAGCGACATCGTCGCCGGCGCCTATGGCGGAACCGAAGATCTGGCCTTCGGACCCGAGTATCTGATCCCGAAGCCCTTCGATCCGCGATTGATCGTGAAGATCGCGCCCGCCGTTGCGAAGGCGGCGATGGGGTCGGGTGTCGCCACGCGGCCGATCGCCGATCTGGACGCCTATGCGCAGCGGCTGCTGCAGTTTGTGTATCACAGCGGGACGCTGATGCAGCCGCTGTTCGTCGCCGCCCGGAAAGCCGCGCCGGAGCGCAGCCGAATCGTCTACGCCGAGGGCGAGGATGAGCGGGTGCTGCGCGCCGTGCAGATTGTCGCCGACGAGAAGCTCGCAACGCCGATTTTGGTGGGCCGCCCGGCGGTGATCGAGCGCAGCATCAAACGCCATGGCTTGCGAATCCGCATCGGCGAGAACCTCATTGTGGTCAATCCTGAGCACGACGAGCGCTATCGCGAATATTGGCAGTCGTATCACACGTTGACGGAACGCAACGGTGTCACGGCGCAGTACGCCAAGCTGGAGATGCGGCGCCGAACGACACTGATTGCCGCGATGCTGTTGAAGAAAGGCGAGGCTGACGGCTTGATCTGCGGCACGATCAGCGCCACAGCCCGGCACTTGCATTACATCGATCAGGTCATCGGCCGCTCCGCCGGGGTCAATGTTTACGGCGCGATGAGCGGGTTGATTCTGCCTGGGCGCCAAGTTTTCATCGCGGACACCCACGTCAATCTGGATCCGAGCGCCGAGCAATTGGCGGAAATCACTCAGCTTGCCGCGGAGCGCTTGTGCAACTTCGGCATGATTCCGAAGGTGGCGCTGCTCTCCCATTCAAATTTCGGCACCAGCGAGGCTCCATCCGCGCTGAAAATGCGCGCCACCCTGGCGCTGCTGCACGCGCGCATGCCGGACTTGGAGGTGGATGGGGAAATGCATGGCGACTGCGCATTGGACGAAGCTGCTCGCCGAGCGGTCCTGCCGAACAGCACGCTGCGAGGCAGCGCGAATCTGTTGATATGCCCCAACCTGGACAGCGCCAGCATCGCTTACAATTTGCTGAAGTCCGCTGCCGGGCACAATGTTGCCATCGGCCCCCTGTTACTGGGCTGCGCCGCTGCGGCGCATATCCTCACCCCGGCCGCCACGGTGCGACGCATCGTCAACATGACCGCGATCACGGTGGTCGAAGCCAACAAGACTTTCAGCGCCGCCAAATCCTGCTAGCGAAGCCTAGGGATAGTTTCGGCTCTTCCACTGCGCGCCGCGGCCGCGCCAATAACTGAACGCCGAGCCCAGCGTCGCGCTCATGTAGAACAACGCGATCATCGGGAGGGCCGCCGCCCAGAGTTTGCTGCGCCGGTAGCGCGTCAAGGTCGGCAGGTAACTGAGCGCGGCCAGCGCGCAGGCGGCAACCGCGCAGAGCCGGCTCCAGCTCCGGCCAAACAGCGCCTCCCAGGGCGGCACCAGCCAGACCAGCGTCAAGCCAGCCACTGTCAGGGCAAGCAGCGGGGCGGAATAGCGCAGCTGCGTAAACGCGGTGCGTGAAATCATCCGCCAAATGTCGGCAAATCCGGCGTAGGGCCGTACCGATGCCGCGAGACCGGAGTGGCCGATAAAAATACGCCCGTGTGCCTTCACGGCTACCGCCAGCGCGACATCATCGATGAGCGCATGTTTGATCGACTCGATGCCCCCGATACGCTCGAGCGTTTCGCGGCGAATGAGAATGGTGCCGCCGGCCGCGGCAGCCACTGTCGATTCCGGGTCGTTCACTTGGGCGAAGGGATAGAGCATTTGGAAGAAATACACGAACGCCGGTACCAAGGCGCGCTCGGCGACACTCTCGCAGTTCAGATGCACCATTTCGCTCACCTGGTCAAGATGCTCGGCCGACAGCTGCGCCACCAGCGATGAAAGATGACGAGGATCATGCACGATGTCGGCATCGGTCAGCAGCACTAAGGGCGCGCGGCTCGCCGCCAGGCCCTGGCTCACGGCCCACAGTTTTCCCGACCACCCCAAAGGTTTATCGTGCAAGCGGATCAACTGAAGATTCGGCGCGGTCCCAGCCAATGTCGCTGTGTCGTCCGTGGAATTATCATCGACCAAAATGATGCGGAATTGGCCCGGGTAGTCCTGCTGAAGCAAGGAGCGAATCACGACGCCGATTGAATCAGCCTCATCGCGCGCGGGTACGATGATATCGACATCCGGACTCTGCGCAGGCACCGCCGGCATCAATTCTGGAGTTGACCTCCAGAATCGGCCGTGCGCTAAAAGTAAATACATCCAAACACCCAGTGACAGTAGCGCGAGCATCACGATGGGTCGGAAGCCTCGAGCTTTAGATCGGCTCTTGCAAAGATACAGCCAGGGGTGTGAACAGCTTCGGTCCGGATGCCGTCATGAACCAGCAGTCCTCCAAGCGGATGCCGAATTCCCCGGGGATGTAGATTCCCGGTTCATCGGAAAAGCACATCCCCGCCTGCAGCGGCGTGGCATCGCCGTGCACCAGGTAGGGGGGTTCGTGGCCATCCAAACCAATGCCGTGCCCCGTGCGGTGCGAGAGGCCCGGCAGGCGGTAGCCTGGACCCCACCCTTCGGCTTCATAGTAGCGGCGCACGGCATCATCGATGCTGCCCACCGGCACATCGATCTTGGCCGTCTCCAGCGCAATCTCCTGACCGCGTTTGACGGTGTTCCACACCTTGCGCTGGCGAGGACTGGCCTCCCCATACACCCAGGTGCGCGAGATGTCCGATTGATAGCCGAGCACGGCACAGCCGCAATCCATCAGCACCGTCGAGCCGGCACGGATCTTCTGCGGTTGTACCGAGCCGTGCGGATAAGCGGACGCCTCGTTCAGCAGCACGAGCGCAAACTCGGAGGATCCCCCCAGCGCAGTCGTCGCGGCATCCATGAGAGACCCGATGTCCTGGGCGCTCATGCCCAGCGTCACTTGCGCATGCACGTAGCGCAGCGCCTGAATGGTGACGTCATTGGCAATTTGCATCAATGCCAATTCCGCCGGCGACTTGATGAGCCGGCAGGCGCGCACCAATGCATCCGCGGGCACGATCTCGTAGGCGTTGGATACCTGCCGGACCCCCGCGACGATGAAGAAGCGGATGGTGGATTCCGCGGCAATGACGCCCGAGTTGATGCCGCGGTCCTTGAGCGCCTGCACGATCCTTTCGAACGGGCTTTCATGTTCGTCCCACGCTCTGACCTCACCGGGCACCTGCAAGGTCTCCCGCACCGAGGGCTCCTCGAAGGCAGGCGTCACGACGACGATTTCGCCGCTGGCAGGAAGGATGGCCGCGGTCGTGCGCTCGGATCGATGCCAGCGGATGCCGGTGAAATATTCGAGCGACGAGCCCGGTTCTATCAGCAGTGCGGCGATTTTTTGCTGCGTCATGAGCAGCTGCACGTGCAGGATGCGTGCGCGCCGCTCCTCGCCCGAAATTCTCTTCGCGCCGCCGGTAATCGACCGCAAAGGCGCGGGCTGCGTGGTGCGGGCAACACTCGCGCCGGCCAGCAGCATCGAGGCGGCGGCGGCGGCCTGTTGCAGAAAGACACGTCTTGCGTACATAAAAATCCCTTCAGGCTCAGGCAATTCCTCGAGGATACTGCAATTTGAGGCAATCGAACGGGCGGAAAGGTACACTGGTTCGCATGACATCGCCCTACAAGCTGTATGGTCGCTCAGGATCCGGCTCCTTCGCCGTGCAGGTAGCGCTCGAGGAGATCGGCGCGCCGTACGAGTGCATTTGGATTGGACGCGAACCCGCAGAGCTCGCAAAATTTCGCAAGCTCAATCCCACCGGCAAGGTGCCGGCGCTGGTGCTGCCGGACGGCACGCTGATGTTCGAATCGGCTGCCATGCTGATGCACTTGGCGCTGGCGCATCCAAAGTCGCGGCTGGCACCCGAGCCCGGCACTACCACCTATGCGCTGTTTCTGCAGTGGATGGTATTTCTATCCGCGAATGTTTATGAGGCCGCGCTTCGGATGGTGTATCCGCAGCGCTACTCGAGCCGCGGCGAGGCCGACGCGGACGCCGTGCGTCAGCAGGCAGCGGCCGATTTTCTCGTTCACTTACACCTCGTGAGTCAAAACCTCGGCCCCTACCTGCTCGGCGCCGACTATTCAATCGCGGATATCTATCTGTACATGTTGGCGTCCTGGTCCCGCGACCCGGCTGAACTGAAGGAACTGCTGCCTTCGCTCAAGGCCCATTCGAAGCTCATTGCAGCCAGGGCGTCGGTCGTGAAAGTCGAGCCAGACCACGCCGAATAAGCGGGAGCCGGCCATCGTGGATGAAGTTTTCGTGCGACGTGAGGTCATCGATGTTGCGCGACTGCGCAGTCTGTGCGCCCCCTCCGATCTGAAGGGCGCCGCTCAGGCCGGCTCGCATCTTGCGGCACTCGGGTTGACGGGCACCCTGTTGTGGATGGCGGCAGGTTCCGCGTGGGCCATCCCGCTATTTATGGCGCACGGCGTGCTGCTAAATTTTCTTTACGCCGGGCAGCACGAACTCAGCCACTGGACGGTGTTCCGCACGGCGTGGCTCAATGAGTGGCTGGGCCGGGTTTTTGGATTCGTCGTGTTCTATCCGCGCACCTTTGATCAAATTCAGCATATCGCGCATCACCGCTTTACCCAGGACTGGGCGCGCGACGGCGAATTGCTGCGCGAGCGCTACACGCGCGGTTCCTACTTGCTATGGATGTCGGGCCTCACTTACTGGTACACACGCTGGCGCCGCATTCTGCGATTTTCTTTTGGTATCGTCACCGAGTCCTACCTGCCGCCGGCTCGCCATGCGGAACTGATCCGCGAGGCGCGTGTGCATCTTGCCGGCTATGGGCTGATCGCCGCGGCCTCGCTGGCTCTGCGCAGCTGGGCGGCGGTATTGTTGTGGCTCGCGCCCATGCTGATGATGAAATGCGTGCATCAGCTGCAAAATACCATTGAGCATCTGGGACTGACTCACGAGGCGAATGTGCTGAGCAATACGCGCAGCACGCGCACCAATGCACTGATGCGCTGGCTGGGATGGCAGATGCAGTATCACACTGCGCATCACGCGTTTCCGGGCGTGCCCTTCCACCGCTTACGCGACCTGCATGAGACCATTTTCACGCAGCGCGGCGCGGCGCCGCCCTCCATGACTTATTGGGGATTCCAACTCGCCGTGCTGCGCGCCTTTGCGTCGGGCAAATCGGAAGCCGACTATTCCGACAACAGCACATGGATCACCGATCCACGGCATGAGTAATCGCCTGCGGGTCTATCAGGCGCTGTGGGCCATGGATAAGCTGGAGGCGCGGGAGGCCTCCCTCGCTGAAAAATTCGATCGCGTCTGCGAGGCCGGCTTCGACGGCATGCTGCTCGATTTGGGCGCTATGACCTGGTCGCAGGCGGAGGCTGCCGCGCCGCACTACGCGCGTACCGGATTGGCGGCTGGATTGACCGCATTTCCCGCCGGCTTGGAGGAGCTGCGAGCGGCCTTGGGTCTGGCGCAGCGTATCGCCGCCCCCTTCGTGGTGGTCATTGGCCAGGACATGCCGCTTCGCCTGGATGACATGCGGCGCGTCGTCGAGACCTGGCTGCGCGTCGCCGAACGGGAGGGCATGCCCATCCATTTCGAGACGCATCGCAATTGCATCACCAATGATTTATTCACGACCGTGCAGCTGCTCGAGGCTCTACCGCGGATGCGATTGTCCGCCGATCTCTCGCACTATGTGGTGGACCGCGAAATGCCGTGTCCCCCGTCGCCGCCGCTGCAGGCATTGATCACTCAGGTCCTGGAGCGCGCCGAATCGTTTCAGGGCCGCGTAGCGGCGCGCGGGCAAATCCAGATCGCCCTTGATTTTCCTCAACACCAACGCTGGGTGGGGCTATTTCGCGACTGGTGGCGCCAGGGCTTCGCCTCGTGGCAATTGCGCCACCGTGCCGATGATGATCCCTTGGTCTTTGTATGCGAATTGGGGCCGCCGGACTATGCCATCACCGATGCCCATGGGTTGGAGCTGTCGGACCGCTGGACCGAATCGATATTGCTTGCGCAGTGGGCGCGCGAATTATGGGACGAGGCAAGGGTGGGTGAATGAGGCGGTTTTCCGACATCGATTGGCATGCAGTTCCTACAAGAAAAATGAGGCCTCCGGGTAGCATCGTTTCCTCAGACAGACGTGTCGGCCGTTTGCCGGCGATTTCTGAGGAGCGGTCATGAGCATTAACAAAGATCAAGTCGAGGGTCGGGTGAAGGAAGCGGCGGGCAAGGTCCAGGAATCGGTGGGCAAAACGGTGGGCAGCACGACACAGCAAGTGAAAGGCGCCATCAACAAGACTGTCGGCGCGGCACAGGCCAAGTACGGCGACATCAAGAGCGATGCCAAGGATGCGAATTCAAAGCAGGATCGCTAGCGCATCCACGCGCGTCGCTACGCGTCGGTAACGGCGCTGGGTGAAGGGCTTCAAGCGCCGCCGATAGCGGCGGCGCTTTCCTGCGGCCGCGCGCTTTTAGTCAACGCCGATCATGACATTCGATGCCTTGATGATGGTGTAGACCTTTGCTCCCGGCTTCAGGTTGAGTTTATCCGAAGATACCTTCGTGATGATGGCGACCACATTTAGGCCGGGTGCTAACTCGACCAGAATTTCATTGTCGACTGCGCCGGCGGTCACGGACTTGACGACGCCGGGATGCACATTTCGCGCGCTGATTTTCATCGTTGAATCTCACCGGTTGCCTAACCTAGTATAACTTCGGCCTGTCGAAATAGTTCGCTTGGCACCGTCGGGCCGGAGGCTGCCGCGTTTTCGTCAACTTGCGCGGGCCGTGATGCGCCGACGATGGCGGAGGCGACATTGGGTTGCCGAAGCACCCATGTCAACGCGAATTGCGCGATGCTCAAACCTGCCGAGGCGGCAATCGGCCGCAGCGCCGCGACGGCCTCGAGTACGGACGGTTTGAGCCATGCCTGATTGAGAAATCCATTGATGGCGCTATTGGCGGCACGGCTGTCGTCCGGGAGTTTGGCGCCCGCGGTATATTTCCCCGTCAGTACACCCTGCGCCAAGGGCGACCAGACGATTTGCGAAATTCCATTCCCGGCGCACAAGGGGATGAGCTGCTTTTCGGGGCCGCGATGCAGGAGGGAGTATTGCGGCTGGCTCGACACGAATTTCTCGGCGCCGGCAAGTGCCAGTGCCGCTTTCACCCGGTCAACTGGCCACTCGGAAAATCCCAGGTATCGCACCTTGCCGGCGCGCACCACCTCGCTCAGCGCTTGCATGGTCTCCTCGAGGGGCGTATCGGCGTCGTAGCGGTGGCATTGGTAAAGATCGACGTAGTCGGCGCGCAGCCGCAGCAGCGAGGCATCCAGCTGTTTGAATACCTGCGCACGCGACAGACCCTTATCCGTGCGGCTCATCGGAAAATAGAGCTTCGTGGCGAGAACATACGAATCGCGCTTAATGCCCGAGAGGGCCTCGCCCAAGACGCGTTCGGCGGCGCCTTGTCCGTATACGTTTGCCGTATCGAGCAGCGTAATGCCGCGATCCAGAGCCCGATGCACGCAGGCGATGGCGTTTTCCTTGGCCGATGTATCCGAGAAGTTGAGCCAGGAACCGAACGCGATCTCGGAAACCACCAGTGTGCTGCTGCCGAGTTGCCGATATTTCACTCTGAAGTCTCCGCGGGCGACGGGCGCATCGTATCACGCGCTCACTGCTTGGCCAGGACTTGATCCGCCGCGCGCAGCCCACTGTTGAGGGCCGCGTGCACGGTACCCCAGTGTCCTTCGGTGTCCGTATGTTCACCAGCGAAATACAGCGTGCGTGTCACCGGCTCAGCCATGCGTGGGGACGCAAGCAACGCACCGGACGGCGCGTAGCTGTAGGCTCCCTGCGAATAGGGATCGGCGCGCCAATCGTGCGTGTGCCAAGCCACCAACCTGCGCTGCAGATGCGCGACGGATAACCCGAACATTTGAGCCAACTCGCGCAACGCTTCATCGCGCAGCGCTTCGCGGCCGATCGTTTCTGTCAGCGCGATCGCCTTCGGACCTCCGACCCAGGCGGTGATCAGGGGAGCGGCGTCCGCCAAAGAAGTCCACCACGTCGGCAGCGTGCCATGTCGGGCAAACAAGAAGCTGAGTTCCCGCCGGGTGTCCGTCTCCCAGAATCGAGTATCGAATAGCAGCGTGATTCGCAGCGCGCAGCCCATGGCCATCTTGCCGATCTGGAGTGCCATCTGCGGCGGCATGGGGGCAAATTCAACCAATCCGGACTGCAAAACACCGAGGGGTAGGGTAATGACGGCTTGCTTGGCGCGCAGCTTAAATTCGTCGCCTCCGACGGCGAGCCCGCTGGCGGTCACCTCGCCGGCGGCCCAGCGAATGTGGCGCACCGGGTGCTGCATGTGAATCGATCCGCCCGCTTGCAGGAAACGCTCCGCGAGGAATTCCACCAGCGCGCTATAGCCGTCACGGATGTGAAAGATTCGATCTGCCTGAATGAGATTTTCCGCTTGCTGCTGACGCGCGAGCGCCGCAACGCCCACGATCCGCCGGTCGGCGGCGTTGAAACCCTCGACGTAGTCGCCCGCCCGCTCTGCTGTTGACCCGGTGATGCCAGCCAGCGACAGGTATTCGGCAAATGTGGCGTCAGTCCCTGCGGGTTGTCCCGCCAGCCATCGCGACATTTGTTGCAGAACCTCGGAAGAATTCCCATGTTCCTCGCCACAGGGGTGCAATAGGCCATCGTCGAAACACCACTGGGCGCCCTCGAGTTCGTAGGTGGCGAGTTCGGCTTCGTGAAGCAGGCGCCACGTCGATGCGGGAAGTCCGTGAACGAACTCAGCACCAAGCTCCATGGCGACGGGCGGCGCGCCGTTGGGGCCACTTGCGTGAGCGGTCAGTATCCGGCCTCCGATTCGCTCGCGCGCCTCGACGATGACGGCATGCTTGCCTGCCTCAGCCAACGCACGGCCGGCAGCCAGTCCCGCTACGCCGGCACCCACAATCAACACATCACAGTTCTCGCCGCGCAAGGTTTTTATCCAGCAGCCTTAAGCGCCGGCCGCGAATTGCACTAGATCGGGTTTGACTCGATAATAACCGATGCCTCTGCCGATAGAGAAATACGCACTGATCGGCGATTGCCATACCGCCGCCTTGGTCGGCGACGACGGGTCGATCGATTGGCTGTGCTTCCCGCGATTCGATTCCGGCGCCTGTTTTTCGGCACTTCTCGGGGCACCCGAACATGGACGCTGGCTGCTCTGCCCCACGCAGCCGGTCAGCCGCGTCCGGCGGCGCTACCGGAGCGATTCGTTGATTCTGGAGACCGACTTCGAAACGTCGCAGGGCAGCGTGCGCGTGATCGATTTTATGCCGCCCTCAGATGAGCGTTGGGACCTCGTGCGGATCGTCGAAGGATTGCGCGGCACCGTGAACTTGCGCATGGAACTCATCGTGCGATTCGATTATGGCTCCATACTTCCCTGGGCGCGCCGCTCAAAGGATTTGTTGCTGATCACCGCGGGGCCGGACACTTTGGCCTTGTGCGCCTCGGTCGCGCTGCAAGGCGAGAACATGAAAACGGTGGCGGAATTTTCCGTGACCGCGGGTAAGCGCGAGACCTTCGCGCTTAACTACCGCCCCTCCCACCTTGCCACTCGTCAGCCCCTCGACGCGCCGCGGGCATTGCAGCAAACAGCGGATTACTGGGCCGATTGGATCGGTCGATGCCGCTACCAGGGACACTGGCGGGATCCGGTGGTGCGGTCCTTGATCACCTTGAAGGCCCTGACCTACAAACCAACCGGAGGCATCGTCGCAGCCCCCACAACCTCGCTGCCCGAGCAACCCGGCGGTGTACGTAATTGGGATTACCGATATTGCTGGCTGCGCGATGCTACCTTCACGCTGAACGCCTTGTTGCTGGCGGGCTTCCACGAGGAGGCGGCGGCCTGGCGCGAATGGCTGCTGCGTGCGATTGCGGGCGCTCCGGACGACCTGCAGATCCTGTATGGGGTAACCGGCGCGCGGCGTCTCGACGAAAGTGAACTCGCGTGGCTGCCAGGGTATGAGGGCTCGCTGCCCGTGCGTGTGGGCAACGCCGCAGCCAAGCAGTTTCAACTCGATGTGTACGGCGAGGTCATGGATTCCTTGCATCTGGCGCGCGCAGCCGATATGACGCCGCACCCAGAGGCCTGGAATGTGCAATTGGCACTGCTCAAATTTCTGCAGTCGCATTGGGAGCGTCCCGATGAGGGACTGTGGGAGGTGCGCGGGCCGCGGCGCCATTTCACCCACTCCAAGATCATGGCGTGGGTGGCCTTCGACCGGGCCATCAAGGATGCGGAGGAAGAGAAACTTGACGCTCCCTTGGAGGACTGGCGTCGCCTTCGCGATACGATTCACGCGCAGGTGTGCGAGAAGGGCTTTGATGCGCGCATCAATAGTTTTGTGCAGGCCTACGACACGCAGCTGTTGGATGCCAGCTTACTGCTGATACCGCAAGTGGGTTTTCTGCCGGGCGATGATCCGCGTGTGCTCGGCACGATCGCCGCCGTTGAACGCCACTTGATGGTCGATGGATTGGTGATGCGATATTCGACGGCCAGCAACGTCGATGCGTTGCCGCCCGGGGAAGGGGCGTTTTTAGCGTGCTCCTTTTGGCTGGCCGACGCCTGGATACTTTGCGGCCGGCGCAAAGATGCCGAGGCGCTGTTCGAGAGGCTGCTGGCGCTTGGCAACGAGGTGGGTCTTTATGCGGAACAGTACGATCCGCGCGGCGGGCGCATGCTAGGAAATTTTCCGCAGGCATTGACGCATATGGCGCTGGTCAACACCGCACGACTCTTGTCTTTACCGCAGGAGGTCGTCGACGCGGCAGGCGCGCGCGGCGAGCGGCCCAGCGCCGCGACTTGACGAAAAACGCTGTGGGATATGACCGGCACATAGTCACATGCGTCGCCTACAGATTCCTCTCGCCCACTCGAGGAAGATGTTCACTGAAGAATTCGCAAGCCGCTGGGGCTGCCTAAAACCAAGTGAATAGGAGAGACAATGAAATATATTATTTTGAGCAGTATGCTTGCGGTGGGCGTGGCATGCGGGTCGATGGTGCTGGCGGATGAGGCCACGGACTCCTCATCGCATCACTACATCAAGGACTCGGCGATTACCACCAAGGTGAAAGCAAAATTGGCCGCGAAGCATCTGACCACCTTGACCCGGATTAAAGTGGACACGGATGAAAATGGCGTGGTGTGGCTGAGCGGCAAAGCGCCCACCGAAGATGCGCGCGATCTGGCTGCGATGATTGCGAAGAACACCGACGGCGTCAATGCCGTGCATAACGATATCGCGGTCGAGCCGTAGCCTTAGGGGCGGATGAAGATGCGCGGGCGCTTCGATCTCGAAGCGCCCGCAGGCTAAGCGGTCCCCGCGACGCGGGGAGCTCGAACGCCGCACAAGTCCAAGATCAGCGCTTCCAATTGTTTGGCCTCGACGGGCTTGGCCATGGTACGCACCTTGGCACCCAATTGAAAATAGTCCGGCGGCAACGCATATCCGGTTGCCATGATGATCGGCATCGATGGCGCAATGCTGTTGACATGGCGCGCGAAATCGAGCCCCGACATAGCCGGCAGACTGACATCGGTGACGACGATGTCGAAGCGGCTTTCTTGGAACACGCTGAGCGCTTCCTCGGCGCTGGCCACGGCAACGACCTCGCGGTCGTCGGCGGCCAGCAATTCACAGGTGATCTCGCGCACCAGATCGTGATCTTCGACGTAGAGAATCCGCAGCGGCGCGCTCGATGCTGATTCGGACATCACGGCACTCCCCGCGCAGCGGCCGGATAATAAATGCGCAAACTGGACGGCGCATCCCCGCCTTCGGCCAGTTCGATCGAGCCCCCATGGGCGCTGAGCCACTCCGAGGCGATTGCCAGCAGCAGATCGTGAGGCGCGAGGGTCGCCGGGAAATCATGCCCCAAATCGACAAGCTTGTGGATCGGCGAGTAGTGCATCGCTGATTTGAATTCGAGCAATACGTGGGGATCCGAAGCGGTCACCGCAACGCTCATGGCCGACCCGGCGGGCAGCGCGTCGATGGTCGCCGCCGCAATCCCCAAGATCAGCAGGCGGCACTTGTCGGGCTGCGCCAAAATGGTTGAACCGGCGGCGGCCGCCACCTGTAACGAAATTGATTTGGTGAGCGCGTCGTTGCGCAGAAATCTCAACACGTCTTGGACCAACTCGTCCAGATCGAGTACCGCCGCGGGCGCCTCGCTGGGCGCCGTCTGGCGCACCAAGTCGACGAGAAGCTGCTCATGAGTCGTCATGGCGCGGGTTGCTAGCGCCAAGACTTTCGCCACCGTCGCGGGGTTCGGGGTGGGTGCTTTGGCGGATCGCGCCAGCAGTTCTATGGCGTTTTGCAAAGCCTGCAATCCACCGCGTATATCATGAAGCGTGGCCTGCCGGCAGCGCTGGCTGACCAGCGCGTAGGCCGCGGCATCCAGCACATTGGTAAGGGTCACGGCGTTCATGCGATGGGTGAGTGTGCCTTTGGGGGAGGCGTGTCCCTGTCCGATCTTGCCCGTTCCCTCTGTAGGCGCTGACCTACACTGCGGCGTTTACGGCGGCGCGAGTTCGGCAACCAGGCGATCCGCCAATTGGCTGATGCACGCGCTCAATCCCTCCGCCACCGAGGCGTAGCTGTCCGAATGCAGTTCTGATGTAAATACCTCGCGGCCCAGAGAGACTTTCCCCGTCGAGGTGTCGCTGACCTGCCAATGAACCTCAATGCGGACCTGATCGCCTAAGCGCGCAGTCACTTGATCGACGTCGACGGCAATCTTGACCAGCGGCAACCGTGCTTGCTCCACGCTGCGGGGTAACACCAGCACATCGGGGCGGCGGCGTTCGATATCTTGGCCCAACGTCATCGTCATGAGATCGGCGAGCGGTGCGGCCCAACGTTCGTGATCCGGCACCGCCACGCCGTTCTGCGCGCTCAGCACCATTTCCGCTCTGTCCACCAGAATCGGCACCGAAACACGCAGCGTAATTTGCCGATCGAAGGCCGCAGCCGGCCCGCCCATGCCGGGCGGCAGGGCGTCCAGCACATAGAAATGGTCTGGTTGGCGCGACACGCAGCCTGTGACCAGAAGCAGGGCGCAGACACACACGGCGCGCGATGTCATTGGGAGCCCGGCGGTTTGCCGCGCAACAGCGATTCGGGGTGGCGCTCAAGATATTCCATCAGGGCGGTAAGCGATTTTGCGGCGCGCGACACCTGCAGCAGGGTCGAACCCAGATCGCTCTGCAGCGGTGCATCCTGGCCGAGCAGATCCTTGGCGTTCTTCATGGCGGCTTGCGCTTCGGCCAGCGTCGACTGCACCTGGGGCGCGATGTTGTTGTCGACGTTTTGCAAAAGATGATCAACACTCTTCAATGTTTGATCGAGTGAGCTCATCGCATTCATCAAGCGGTACGCCAGTTGGTCGAACGGGACCTTGTTGAGCTTTCTGGCAATACCTCCTAGGGAATCTTGAATATCCTCGAGACCGCTCGAGATGGTGGGAAATATCGCGGGCTGTTCGTTCCAGGCGACCTTGTCCTTGGGCGCATCCTGGTGCATGTCCAAGGCAACGAACTGCTGCCCGGTCAGCAAATTGCCGGTTTTCAATTCTGCGCGCAGTCCGTGCGCGACCAAACTATCGATCAATGCCCGGCTGGCGACCTCGCCGGCATCATGCGCCGCGCCGGGGCGGCTGGGGCGCCGCGCGTGTCCACGCAGCCGTTGCGGGTACAGCTCGATATCCACCGGAAAGCGCAGCGAGCCCGCCGCTTGATCATATTCGACATCCAATCCTTTGACCTCCCCCACATTGAGGCCGTTGAGATCAACCGGCGCACCGGCGGATAGACCTCGCAGCGATCCTTTGAAATACAGCACGAAGGAGCGAATTTCCGTCTCCGTGGGCCGCATCGCCCGGTCCTGATTTTGGAACAGCGTGAATGCCGTGTCTGCCGCCACCGGCGATGCGGCATCCCCGGGGAGTGATTGAAACGCGACGCCGCCCTCGAGAATCGAGGTCAGCGATTCGGTGCGAAGTTTGACGCCGTCCGCATTGAGCGACATGTCGATTCCGCTGGCCTGCCAAAATCGGGTCGCGCCGCTCACGTAAGCATCGAATGGTGCATTGATGAATATCTTTATCGTCACGCCGGCGCCGCCCGGATCCAGCGTGTAGCCCACCACCTGTCCGGCACTGATGTGCCGGTAGAAGACCGATGAGCCGATTCCCAGCGATCCTAAATCATCGGCATGCAGAATGAACTGGCGGCCGGGCAGATCCGAGGTAACGATCGGCGGCACTTCCAACCCCATGAAGTGATCGCGCCGGGTCTCCGATTGACCCACGTCCACGCTGATGTAGGAGCCGGAAACCAACGTACCCAGTCCGGAGATCCCGGTTCCGGACACGCGGGGCCGCACCACCCAAAATCGCGTATCGGCGACCAAGTAATCGGTCGCATTGCGGTGGATATTCGCCGTGACGATGACTTCCTTGCGATCCTTGGCAACGCGAATATCGCTGACTTCGCCGATCTCGACTTCCTTGTAGCGAATCTTCGTCTTGCTTGCCTCCAGACCCTCGGCATTGAGAAAACGGATTTCGATCGTGGTGCCCTGGGCAAGTTTCTCGTGAACGACCACATAGGCGCCTGCCAGCACGACGACGGCCGGCAGAATCCACACCAGCGGCAAACGGCCCCATAGCGAACGCGCGGGCAGCGCCGCGGGAAGATCGTCCAGATCCGGATGCGGCGGATCGCTCATGCCGGGGCGTCCCACAGCAGCCGTTCATCGAAGGTACGTGCCGCGACCATCGTCAAGACGACTACGGCAGCGAAGGCTAACGCCCCCCAGCCCACGGATACGAATGCCAAGGTTCTGATTTGCACCAGCGCAACCAGCAGCGAGATGGCGTACACATCGAGCATCGACCAACGTCCTATAAACTCGACCATGCGATACAGTTCACTGCGTTGTTGCCGGCGCAGCGGTGAGCGGCGCCAAGCGGAAAAGAGTACCACGGTCAGTCCGAGGATCTTCAATAACGGGACGACGATGCTGGCGATGAACACCAACAGCGCCACGGGCCAGGATCCGGAATGCAGCAGTACCAGCACGCCGCTCATGATGGTGTCGCGCTCATCGTCGATCAATGATCGCGTGTACATCACCGGCAATAGATTGGCAGGCACGTACAGGGCCGCGGCACACAGCAGCAGCGCGGCCGTGAGGGCCAGGCTGTGAGGTTTGCGCTCATGCAGGTGCGCGCCACAGCGCGGACAGCGGGGTAGGGCGACATTCAGCGCGCGCACGGTGATACGGCATTGCAGACACACGAGCAGCCCCAAACTTCGACCCGTCATGGCGGTACTCATGAACGGCTGCGCTCAACCCAGCCCCAGAATTGTTCGGGGGAGGTGCGGCTGGTGAGCGCCGCAAGGGACAGCATCAACAGCAGACAAGACCAGAGGGCGACCCCGGGAATCACCTCTGCGAAGGCCGAAAGCCGTACCAACGCGACGAGAGTGCCCAGCATGAACACCTCGATGAAGGTCCATGGCCTGATATGCGTGAGCAGTCGAAACACCGCATTCTGGCCCGGTGCCTGCTGGCCGCGGCGCAATGGAATCAACAGGTAAAGAACGCCGGCAATTTGCAGGAAGGGCCCCATGACCGTGGTGAGGAAGACGAGCGCGCCCAGGGCCGCGTGGCCCTGGGCGTACAGTCCGCTAGCCGCGTCGATCAGCGTGGCCGTCCGGGTCGTTCCATTCGATTGAATGGCCACCAGCGGATAGGCATTGGTGAGAAAAAACAATCCCAGGGCGGTGGCCGCCAGGGAAATGGCCGTGTCGATGCGGCCATTTTCAGGGCGCTGCAAGGGTGCGCGGCAACGGCTGCATTGGGTACGTTCGGCCGCCGGCACCGCGTCGCGGCGGTGGGCCAAATCACAGGCAGGGCAGACGATCACCAACGGCACCGCCAAGAATTTAGCAGGCGCCTGCGCGGTGTCAATACACCTCTAGACCGGCGCGTCCGCGCCGCTCATGTCGCTCTGGATGGCCACGAGCTCGGCGCGCACCTTGGCTCGCAGCCGGCGAATATTCGGATCCTCGGTGTCCGCAATGCGCTTGAGCAATTCTTCCAACACGAAGAACAGCTCCTTCAGTCTTTGCAGCGTGGGTGAAAGATCCCGGTCGGTCATCATTTGTCTCCAATCGATACTTCGGCTCGAATCAGCGCGGTGCTCTCGCTATGATAACGGGACGCAGCGGAAAAAGTTGACACGAAGCGCAACCGCGCCGCCGCCGAGCCAAACCTTTGCACGGAGCAAGTTGCATGCATAAACCGCTGGGCCGCCGACAGGTATTGAAAGGGGCCGGCGCCGCGCTGCTGCTCGGGGCGCTCGATGGCTGTATCGCCGGCCCGGGCGCCAAGGGTCCAGCGAGCGGCCCCGCGCTGCAACTCGTGCCGGTCAGAGCGAGCACCGATCGAATTACCCGCATCACGGTGTGCACGCGTCCGTTTCGCGCGCAGGGACCTCGACTTGACGTCGAGATCGTCGGCGCGAAGATCGTCGTTCACAATTACGGCCACGGCGGCAGCGGATGGTCGCTGTCTTGGGGTTCGAGCAGCATTGTCGTGGAGAAAGCGATGGCCACCGGCGAACGCGACATCGCTGTCATCGGCTGCGGCGCCTTGGGCTTGACCTCGGCGCTGCTTCTGCAGCGGGCCGGTGCCCGTGTCACGATCTACGCCAAGGAATTGCCGCCGAACGTGCGATCCTCGCTGGCCTCCGGACTGTGGACTCCCGACTCGCGAATTTGCCTCGATGAGCATGCAACCCCGGCGTTCAAGCAGCAGTGGGAGCACATGACTCGAACCTCCTTTCAAACCTATCAAAGCTTCCTCGGTCTGCCAGGCACACCCGTTGAGTTCATCGACAGCTACTTCGTGTCGGATGAATCGGCCTCCGCGCACCGCCGCGGTCCGCCCGACAGCCGTCCGGCATTTGCGGAACTGCAGCGCGAGCTGGTGTCGGATCTGATCCCGCGCAGTGTCGACTTCGCGCCCGGCAGCCATTCCCTCGGGCAGCGGTATCTGCGGCGCAACACCCAAATGATGTTCAATTTGGCGGAATATTCGCGGCTGCTGGTGTCGGAATTCCACGCCAACGGCGGACGGATCGAGATTGCGGAATTTCATACGCCGGATGATTTCGTCAAGCTGCGCGAAAAGACTTTGATCAATGCGACCGGTTATGGCGCGCGCGCCCTATTCAACGATCAGTCGATCACGCCGGTACGCGGACAGCTGGCGAGGGTGATTCCCCAGCCCGAAGTCGGGTACGGCCTTTTCTACCAGGGCGTTTCATTTGTGCCGCGCCGGGACGGTCTGGTGTTTCAAGCCGTCGGCGACAATGATTACTACGGTTTCGATGATGCCAGCACCGTTGCCGATCAGGCCGAAGCGGACCGCGCGGTGAACACGATCGGCGCATTGTTCAATTCGTGAGCGTTTAAACCTTTCGGGCCGCGCTGCCCTCCAACTGTGCAATGATTCAAACTCTGCACAGGGTACTTGCCATGGACGCCGGGGGAGAGCCGACGGACACAATCGCCGCGGCGGCCGCCGGGGATGTGGCCGCCTTCGAGCGGCTGTACCGGCTATTCTCTCCGCGGATTTACGGGCTGTGCCTGCGCCTCACCGGTCAGCGGGAAACTGCCGAGGACTGCACCCAGGAGTCCTTCGTGGCCGCGTGGCGCGCGCTGGCGCGCTTCGAGAGCCGCAGCCGCTTTTCGACGTGGCTTCACAAGATTGCGCTCAATACGGTGCTATCGCGGCGCAAGGGGCTGCGATTCGAGTACGAGGTGGCCGAGCCGCCGCTGGGATTGCCCGATCGCGCAGATCCTGGCAGCGGAGCGCCGCCGCTTGATCTAGAGCGGGCTATCGCGGCACTTCCCGAGGGTGCTCGCCACGCGCTCGTGCTGGTCGGCATCTATGGCTACAGCCATGCCGAAGCGGCGAGCGCACTGGGGATCGCGGAGGGCACTTGCAAGGCACAGCTGCATCGCGCGCGCCATTTGCTGACGCAAACGCTGGAATTGGAGGAATCATGAACGATCGCCGGCTGGAGTCGTTGGATCGACAGATTGCGAGTCTTCCGAGAGAGGTGATGCCGCCGAGAAACCTGTGGCCGGACATCGCCGATCGGCTGGTGACGGTGCGGCGCCGGCCGCGCCCCATGGCACTCGCCGCGGCCATTGCGGTCGCGGCCGCCTGCCTGGCAAGCCTGTTCACCTGGGCGGTGATGCAGGGTGGATCGGTGCCCCGAGTGATTCAGACGGTTGCCGTCAGCTCTTCATTCGACGAACCGCGGGATGCGAAGTACGTGCTGGCGCGCGACACGATGGAGAAAACCTTTCGCGAGCGGCTTTCGCTCCTGGATCCGGCCACGCGCCAGAAAATCGAGTCCAGTTTGGCTCTTATCCGCCAAGCGCACGAGGATATCCACAAGGCGCTGGCGGCCGAACCGGATAGCCCGGTACTCGAGCAGCTTTGGGAAAGCACTTGGCACGATGAATTCGACCTGTACGACCACGTCGTTCAGGCCACCCAACCGACTATGGCGAGGATTTGATAATGTTACAAAATCAACAGACGATGCATGGGAACCCATTCCTGCTGGCTGCGGCGCTGACGGCGCTGCTTGCCCCGTGGTTGCCGGCGCAAGCGGCGAGCTCAATCGACGAGCATCGAGCGGCTAGTCCGCACGGCAGCATTGAAGTCATCAATGTGGCGGGCAAAATTGACATCCAGGGCTGGGATAAATCCGAAGTCGCCGTGTCCGGAACCGTGGGCAAGGATGTCGATCGTGTCGATGTCACGAGCGAGGGCGATCGCACCTCGATTCGGGTCGTATTGCGGTCGCAGCATGGTTGGGGATCCGGTTCCGAGGGCGAGGCGCACTTGATGGTCCATGTCCCCACCAATAGCTCGATTTCCACCTCGCTGGTCAGTTCGGACCTCAACATCACGGCGGTGCATGGCGATGTGATGCTGCAAACGGTGAGCGGCAGTGTTCGGGCCGATGTGGGCGGCGACGTCCATGCCAGCGTCGTCAGCGGCGACGTGACAGTGTCGGCCAACGCGGCGAAGGCCATCGAGGTCAAGGTGGTCAGCGGCAATGTGGTGTTGTCAGGCGGTGATGCCGATACGCAAGTCACCACCGTCAGCGGTGATGCCAAAATCACCCTCAAGACCCCCGTGCGCGCCCGTTTTCAAACCGTATCCGGCGACATTGCCGCCAGCCTGAACGTAGGTGCTGACAGCCAAATTGACGGCGAATCGGTGAGCGGCGATATTAAACTGGACTTTGGCGCATCTCCGGCCGCCGATTTTGATATTCAGTCCTTTAGCGGCGAGATTGACAGTTGCTTCGGCCCGAAACCGGTGGAGGCGAGGCATGGTCTGGGCTCACGCCTGACCTTCAAGACCGGGGATAGTCGCGCACACGTGAGAATGTCCACCAAGAGCGGTCGCGTGGGGCTGTGCGCAAAAGGCGAGCACCCGTCAGCGTAAACCTACGCTCGGCGGTCATGCGCGCCGGTGGTGCTGCGTGTCGCAGCTCGTTATTCTCGTCCTCACCCACATTTCACCGGGAGAGAGCATGAACACCGCAGCGGCATTATCTCGGCCCATTGTTTTGCCCGCGCTTCCGTACGCAGAGAGCGCGCTAGAGCCGGTCATCTCCTCGAAGACGCTCGGGTTCCACTATGGGAAGCATCACAAAACCTATGTGGAAACGCTGAACAAGCTGATTGTCGGCACGGAGTTCGCGGATATGCCCTTGCAGAGCATCATCAAGGCGACCCGGCGACAACCCGATCACGCCGCCATATTCAATAACGCGGCGCAGGTCTGGAATCACACCTTCTACTGGAACAGCCTGAAACCCAACGGCGGCGGAGCCCCGCCGGCGGCGCTCGCACAACGCATGCAGGCATCCTTTGGCGGCGTCGACCAATGCAAGCAGGAACTCGCCAATGCCGCGGTGGGGCAGTTTGGCAGCGGCTGGGCATGGCTGGTGCAGGAGGGGGAGACACTCAAGGTGCTCAAGACCGGCAATGCCGAGACACCCCTGACCGATGGGCCGCGGCCGCTATTGACCATCGATGTGTGGGAGCACGCCTATTATTTGGATTATCAGAATCGACGCGTGGACTACGTGAAGGCGCTGATCGATAAGCTCGCGAATTGGCAGTTTGCCGCAGAGAATCTCACGACCAAGTGATCGGGCGTGCCGGTGAGGCGCCGCAGGTTTAGTGTGCCGACGCGCTGCGCAGTTCGCGCGGCTCCCAGCCGCCGCCGAGGGCCTTGACCAGCAGTACGCTGGAGCTCATGCGCCTGAGCTGAATGGTGACGTTGGCAAGTTGCGCCTGCAATGAGGTGTTTTCCGTGGTGACCACCTCCAGGTAAGTGGTGACGCCCGCCTGATATCGATATTGCGCCTGCTTTAGCGCCGTTCCCGTTGCGGTAACCGCCGCCGCCTCGCTCACGCTTTCCTCCTGCAGCTGCTTCAAGGCCGCCAGGTTGTCCTCAACTTCCTGGTAGGCAATGAGTACGGTATTGCGATAACCGGCCACCTGTTCATCGTAGGCTGCGCTCGCCTGCGCCGATTGCGCCCGGTGCCGCCCGGCATCGAATACCGTCAACAGGCCGGAGGGACCGATTGCCCACAAGCGGCTCGGCGCGCTCAGCCAGTTCGAGGAACTGGTACTGTCGAAACCGGCTGCCGCCGACAGGCTGAATACCGGAAAGTACGCGGCGCGCGCCACACCGATTTGCGCATTCGCGGCGGCCACTCGCCGCTCCGCCGCGGCGACATCGGGACGGCGCTCCAGCAAGGCGGAGGGTAGGCCAGGGTCGATGGCGGGCGGCTCGAACGGGACGGGCAGGGGTGCGGGTTCTAAGTGAAAGCTGGATGCGTTTTTCCCCACCAATACCGCGATGGCATGTTCGGTCTGCGCGCGTTGCAGTCGGATATCGGCCGCTTGAGTGCGCGCCGTTTCCAACTGCGCCTGCGCCTGCGCCACATCGGTTAGCGCCGCCGCGCCGCCGTTGTAGAGATTTTGCGTCAGGGTGAGCGCCTTCCCATAATCATCCACCGTCTTGTCGAGCAGCACTTGCTCGGCATCCTCGGCCCGCAACGTAAAGTAATCGGTCGCGACTTCCGCGTGAATGGCCAGGCTCAACGTGGCCAAATCGGCGGCGCTGGCTTGTTGATTGGCCTTCGCCGCGGCCACGGTATTGCGCACCCGCCCCCAGAAGTCGACCTCGTAGGAAAAATCCGCTTCCAAATCGAAGTTATTGCCCACCGGTTCAGTGTGCAAAGGAAATCTCGGCGAATTCACGGATGTGCGGGATCGAACGGCGGAAGATCCCACGTTGAGCGTGGGGAATAGATCTGCCCGCGCGATGCGGGTCGCGGCCCGCGCCTGCAGCAGCCGCGCATAGCTGGCCTGCAAATCCTGGTTGGCCGTCCCGGCCTGTGATTCCAGCGCATCGAGCGGCGGATCTTGGAAGACGCTCCACCAGGATCCGCGGGTGGCCGCGTCCAGCGGCTCCGCGGCTTTCCAATTGCCCGACTCCTGATAGGCGGTGGCAGATGGCGCGCTATCGGGTGTCTTGTAGGGCGGCGCGAACGAGCAGGCACTGATGCCCAGTGCGAGGAGCGCCGCTGCGAGCCGGCCGTTCATCCGGATTTGCCCGCGCCCTTCGGCGCGTTCGCAGCAGGTACGGCAACATGCACCAGGACGCCATCGGTGATCGAGTCGGGGGGATTCAGTACCACCCTTTCATTGGGCTCGAGTCCAGAAAGCACTTCAATAGTGTTGCCGAAATCGCGCCCCTGCACAATGCTCTTGAGCTTTATGCGTTGCTGATTGTCCACCGTCGCCACCTGCAGGCCGGCGGCACGGAACAGCACGGTGTTGGATGGCAGTCGAAGCGTTGCCGCATTGGCCGCCAGCTTGAAATGCACTTCTGCATAAGCACCGGGAAAAATTTCTCCCTGCGCGTTATCCAATTCGAGTTCCACTTGCAAGGTGCGCAAGGTCGGATCGAGGGCATTCGAGGTGCGCACCGTTTTGGCGGGAAAATCACGGTTCGGATGCTCCGCGAAGCGCAGGTTTGCTTCGATCCCGGGCGGGGTCGCCGCTGCGAACACTTCGGGCACGCGCACGTAAATGCGCAATTTGTGGGTATCGGCGATGCGAAACAATTCGCTGCCGGCGCTCTGGCCGGCGTTGATCAGCGCGCCAATATCGGTGTTGCGCGCCGTGATGACTCCGCTAAATGGCGCGGTCACTCGCTTGAATGACTCGAGATCGTGCAAGCGCGCCAGATTCGCGGCGGCCGAGTCCGCGGCGGCTTTTTTGGCGGCAGCGTCTCCGGATTTCTCATCCGCATCCTGCTTGGAGACCGATTCCGTCGACAACAATCCCTGCCAGCGCGCATTGGTGCTGTCGGCAAGCGCTTCGTTGGCACGCGCCGTGGCAAGATCGGCTTGCGCCTGCGAGAGTTGTTGGTCCACCTCCGGCGTCTCGATCTCCCCGAGCAGCTGGCCCTTGACCACGCGCGTGCCGATATCGGTGTTCCAGCTTTTAAGATATCCGCTGGTGCGCGCATAGATCGGTGCCTCGATGTACGCCTGTACCGCGCCCGGGAGCACCAGTTCCTCGCCCAGCGTGGCCGGTTCTGCCGTCACGGTCACGACGGTGGGAATCGCCGCCTCGGCCGTCTCCTTGGCGAGCGCGCTGCGGGCGAGTACCCGGCTGACCTCGCCCCACACGCCCAGGCACAGGGCCACGATCAGCAGAATCAGCGCATAGCGGCGGACTTGTCTATCAGGCATGGGATGTCTCCGCGGCATGCGCCGGGTGCAACGAGCTGCGTCCATGGATCAGCGCGAATACGGTCGGAACGAAAAACAAGGTGGCCACGGTGGCGAAAATAAGGCCGCCGATGACCGCACGTCCCAGCGGCGCATTCTGCTCCCCGCCGTCGCCTAGCCCCAAGGCCATGGGGATCATGCCGATGATCATGGCCATGGCCGTCATGAGCACCGGGCGTAAACGGGTGAATCCCGCCTGCAGCGCGGCCTCAAACGCATTGTCGCCGGCGTTCATGCGTTCGCGCGCGAAACTGACCACCAGTACGCTGTTGGCGGTGGCGACTCCCATGCACATGATGGCCCCGGTGAGGGCGGGTACGCTGACGGTGGTGTGCGTCAGGAACAGCATCCACACGATGCCGGCCAACGCCGCCGGCAACGCGGTAATGATGATGAAGGGATCGAGCAGGGATTGAAAATTGACCACGATCAACATGTATACCAGGATGATCGCACCGATCAGTCCGATCAACAGGCCGTTGAACGACGCCTTCATCGTCTGCACTTGACCGCGCACCACGATGTTCGAGCCGCGCGGCAAGTCCTTCTTCGCCTCGGCGACGATCCTATTGATTTGCGCCGCCACGTAACCTAGGTCCGCCCCCTGGACTGATCCATAGATGTCGATGGCGGGAGTGGCGTTGTAGTGACTCACCACGGCAGGCGCGACGCTGCGATGAATCTTGGCCAGGTTGGAGAGCAATTGCGACGAGCCGTCGATGCCGCCGCTCAAGGGCGTATTGCCCAAGTCGTTGAGATTCTCCAGACGAGATTGGGGCGTCTGCGTCGCCACTTGGTACTGCGTGCCGCTCTTCGGATCCACCCAGAAGGACGGCGAGGTCTGAAAGCTGCCGGACAGCGATACCAGCATGTTGGTCGCCACCGATTGTTCGGTGAGGCCGACCAATTGCGCCTTGGTGCGATCGACATCGACATTGAACTGCGGGTAGTCCCCGGCCTGGTGAATACGCAAATCGACCGCGCCGGCAACGTGGTGCAGCTTCTGCAGCAAATTGTTGGCGAACTCCCGATTGGCCGGAAAGTTCTGGCCGACGATCTGTACATCGATGGGCGAGGGAAGGCCGAAATTCAGGATCTGCCCAATCATATCCGCAGGCAGGAATGCGAATGTGGTGGCGGGATAGGTTTCATTCAACTTGACGCGCAGCGCCTGCACGAACTTCGCACTCGGCTCGTGGTGTTCGCTTAAGTTGACGTAGATGTCGGCGTCGCCGGGACCCACCGGTGCGGAGGTGCTGTAGGCCAGATTGATGCCGCTGTAGGGCAGCCCGATATTATCGACGATGCTGGTCAGCTGCTTCGCGGGGATGATCTCGCGGATGGTCGCTTCTACCTGATCGCAGAGCGCAGCGGTCTCCTCGATTCGGGTGCCGCTGCGCGCGCGCAGGTGCAGCTTGATCTGGCCGCCGTCAACCGAAGGGAAGAAATCCTGGCCCAGGCCGGGCAAGGGCCCCAAGGGAAAGGCCAGCACCGCGGTGGCAGCCATGGCACCTAAAAAGAGAGCAGCAAAACGCACCCGCGCCTGCAAGGCCATGCCCAGCAATGCGCGATACCGATCGCGCAGCCGCGAAAAGCCGCGCTCGAACCCCTCCTGAAATCGCACCAGAAAACCGCCGCGTTTGTGCTTGGCGGAGTCATGCGATTTCAGCCAGAACTTTGCCAGCGTCGGCACCAAGGTCCGGGAAAGAATATAGGAAGCCAGCATTGCGAACACGACGGCCTCGGCGAGCGGAATGAAGAGAAACTTCGCAATCCCCGCCAGCAGAAACATCGGCACGAAAACGATGCAGATGGACAATGTGGAAACCAGCGCGGGCAGTGCAATCTGATGCGCGCCATCCAGAATCGCGGTCTCGACGTCTTTTCCTTGTTCCAGATGATAATTGATGTTCTCGATGGTCACGGTCGCATCGTCCACCAGGATGCCCACGGCCAGCGCCAGGCCGCCGAGCGTCATGATGTTGATGGTTTCGCCCAATGCCGACAGACAAACGATAGAGGCCAGGATCGACAGTGGAATCGAGATGGTGATGATCAAGGTGCTGCGCCAGCTGCCGAGAAACAGCAGTATCAGCAAACCGGTCAAGGCCCCCGCGATCACCGCCTCGCGAATCACGCCGGAAATGGCAGCCCGCACGAAGACCGACTGGTCGCTCAAGGGCTCGATTTTCAATTCAGGGGGCAGCGAGGCGCGGATTTGCGGCAGTTTCTGATTGATGCTGTTGATGATGTCGATCGTGGAGGCTTTGCCGGTCTTCAGCACGCTCACCAAGATCGCGCGTCGCCCCTCCAGGCGCACAATGTTGGTCTGGGGAGAGTAGCCGTCGCGCACATGGGCGACATCGCGAATGTAGGTGACCGTACCGTTATGCGCGCGAATCGGCAGGTTGTTCAAGTCCTCGATCTTCGTCGGACTGGCGTTCAACTTGATGAAGTACTCGAGCGGCCCGATCTTTTGAGTGCCGGCCGGCAGAATCAGATTCTGGGCGGCGATCGCCTGCACGACATCGTTGCCCGATAAGCCGTTCGCCGACAGCGCCTGCGGGTCCAGATCAATTTGCACCTGACGCTGCTTGCCGCCAAACGGGAAGGGCGTCGATGCGCCGGCCACGGTGGCCAACTGAGTGCGCAGGATGGTATTGGCGAGATCGTAAATCTGTGCTTCCGGGAGCGTCTCGCTGGTCAGCGCCAGCTGCAGAATCGGCACCGTCGAGGCGCTGTAGGAGAGCACGAAGGGTGGCGTGGTTCCCGGTGGGGAAAACCGCAGCTGGACCTGCGAGACGCCGATGATTTGCGCCAGCGACAGGTCCGGATCGACGTCGGGCTGGAAGAAGTATTTGACGACCGCGGTGCCATTCACCGATTGCGATTCGGTGTGTTCGACATCGTTGACGGTGGTCTGCGCGACGCGCTCGGAGAATAAGACGATACGGTTCGCAACTTCCTCCGGCAGCATGCCGCTGTAGGTCCAAATAACGGCGGCAATCGGGATTTTAATATTGGGGAAAATATCCGTCGCGGTCTTGACGATGGAGTAGCCACCCATCAGCACGATCAATACGGCCAACATGATGAAGGTGTAGGGCCGCTGCAGCGCTACTCTAACAATCCACACATCGTGCTCCGAGCGAAGGGGCAATAGACGCGACAGCGCGCACTGCGCCTAGGGGGTGTGCCGCATATCCGAGAGTTGCGATTGGATAGGGGCATATGCCCATAACTTCAACCGAATGTAAGTGATATATCTCGGCAAGTCAATTCACGGACGGCACACCGCGAACCGCCGCCGCAAAGCCCCGGCACTCAACGCAAGGGCAGCGAATTCAATTCTTCGTTGCCCGCAATATTAAGCAGCACGGTGCGCAGTTCCGCCGCGTGCTGCTTACCGAAGATTTTCTCGAAGCGTCCTTCGGCGGTGCGCCACAAACGGCGGGCTCGCTGCAGCGTGGATTTCCCCTTTTTGGTCAGTTCCACGTGGCGTTTTCGCCGGTCGGCAAGCGCCAGGCGCATAATCAGCAGCTCATCGCGCTCCAGCGGTCTTAAGTTGTGGCCCAGTGTGGATCGGTCCATCACCATGGCCGTCGCGAGCTCGCACATGCTCACCGGCCCAAAGACGCTGCCGCGGTCGACTTCGGACAGTATCGAGAATTGGGTGGACTTGATGCCCACCGGCGCCAGCGCCATATCGTAGAACTGAGTGATCCGGCGCGAGGCCTTGCGCAAACTTCCGCACGTACAGGTTTCCTTGGCTTTTCGGGCGTGAGGTTTGGATTTCGTGTCGGCGATGTTCATACGCGTGGCAGCGCATTATAAGGCGGCCCCGGCCGGGCCGCCCAAGTTGCCGATAAAATTCGGCTAATCAGTTAGATACAAGATTTTCCTGCCTTGCGACTTAGTTTTGCGATGGCATAATGGGGGCTCATGAATCGCGTCCCCGCACTCCAAGTCCCGACGATTGCCATTGCGGGCTCGCAGGCAAGGTTCCCGGTCCGACGTATTTATTGCGTGGGACAAAACTACGCGGATCATGCGCGGGAAATGGGCAGCGACCCGAAGCGAAATCCGCCCTTCTTCTTTAGCAAACCCGCCGATGCCGTGGTGTCGAGCGGCCAGCGGCTAAGCTTTCCTTCTCGCACAGAAGACTTGCACCACGAGGTCGAGCTGGTGGTGGCACTGCAGGGCGGCGGATCGAATATCGCCCTCGCGGATGTGCCGGCGATGATTTTTGGTGCAGCAGTGGGCATCGACTTGACCCGTCGAGATATGCAGGCCGAGGCGAAGAAGGCGGGCCGCCCCTGGGATATGGCGAAGGGATTTGATCATTCGGCGCCGGTCGGCGCCCTGGCCAGAGGGCCTGCGCCCGAATCCGGAGCGATTACATTGAGCATCGATGGTCAACTGCGTCAAAGCGGCGATCTTCAGAACATGATTTGGAGTACCGCCGATATCGTTACAATCCTGTCCACCTATGTGGAGTTGGCGCCGGGCGACTTGATTTTCACCGGCACACCCTCCGGCGTCGGCCCGATTCATCGCGGCGAAACGCTGCGCGGAGTCATCGCCGGACTGGAGCCGATCGAGATTACTTTTGAAACTTAAGATCACCATGCAAACAATAATTCGCTCCCTGTGCTTGATTCTCTGTATACCCTTAAGCGCGTGGGCTGCGCAGGATTATCAGCAGCGCGTCGAACACATACTGCTGCAAACGCCGCTCATCGATGGTCACAATGATTTGCCGTGGGAATTGCGCGAGCGGTTCCATGGCGATTTTGCCGCCGTGGATCTCGCGGCCGACACCAGCCACTTACCGCTGGCCGACGATCAGGCCGCATTAATGACCGATATCCCGCGGCTGCGCGCCGGCTTGGTCGGCGCGCAATTCTGGTCGGTCTGGATACCGGTTACCGAGTCGGGCTTCGAGGCGGTTCAAACCACGCTGGAGCAAATTGATTTGGTGAAGCGCATGGCGGCACGCTATCCCGCCGATTTCGCCATGGCCTACACGGCGCAGGATATTCGGCGCATCCACAAGGCGCACAAGATCGCCTGCCTGGTCGGTATCGAGGGCGGTCATCAAATCAATAATTCTCTGGCGGTCTTGCGACAAATGTACGATGCGGGCGCTCGCTACATGACCCTCACACACAGCAACAATACGGCGTGGGCGGATTCGGCGACGGACACCCCGGCGCATCACGGTCTTACACCCTTTGGCATCGAGGTGGTGAAGGAAATGAACCGCTTGGGAATGCTGGTGGATTTAAGCCATGTGTCGGCGGACACGATGCGCGCGGCTCTGGCGGCCAGTAAAGCCCCCGTGATGTTTTCGCATTCTTCGGCGCGGGCCGTGGATAATCACCCGCGAAATGTTTCCGACGACGTGCTGCGTGCGCTGGCAGTGAATGGCGGTGTGGTCATGGTGAATTTCGCCCCACCCTATGTATCCGAGGCACGCAATCATTGGGAGGCTGATCACGCCGCCGAGCGGACGCGCTTCAGCAGTCCGCCGTTTGGCGGTTTGTATATCGGGCAGCCTGATCTGGCGAAAGCGGCGCTCATCGCCTGGGAAGCGCAGCATCCCCGGCCCGTCACGACGCTGAGTCAGGTGGCCGATCACATCGAGCACATTCGCAGCGTCGCCGGCATCGACCATGTGGGCTTGGGATCGGATTTCGACGGCATCCCCGATGCGCCGGTAGGCCTGGACGGGGTCGACAAGTATCCAGCGCTGCTCGAGGA
The DNA here is from genome assembly GCA_963756845.1 of uncultured Gammaproteobacteria bacterium. Taxonomy (GTDB): domain Bacteria; phylum Pseudomonadota; class Gammaproteobacteria; order Steroidobacterales; family Steroidobacteraceae; genus Bog-1198. The sequence continues at coordinate 128,630 of CAVWPD010000006.1, forward strand.
ACTCATGCGGCGCGGCTGGACGGACTCGGATATCGCCAAGTTAGCCGGCGAGAATGTTTTGCGCGTCATGGCGGCTGCCGAGAGCGTCAGTTTGAAACTGCGTCAGTCCCCCGCATCGATAGCGACCCTCGAGACGCCACAAGCACACTGAGCCTATGCGGACGAGGCGGGGGGTGCCATGTGGCGCGTGAACGCAACACATGGGTGGCGAAGCTCAACTTTGCCTCCGTCGGCCGCCGGCTTTGCAGCGTGGATATTGGCCGCACCGCGCGTGCATGCTGAATGATATATCAATGGGAACCGGTCGAGATCAATCCAGCGTTTCGGCGCGATTTGTTTAACCTGTTCCGCCTAGCAGGCGACATAAGTGGCGGTCCGAATCTTGCGTCCTTCTCTGCCTAGCTGCAGCGCAAATCATTTGCTGTCTAACGCTTGACATTACAACATCAACTAATCGAATAATGCGTTGCCTTGGCGCGACGCGAGAATATTTAGCGCACCGAAATGAGGCAGGACGATCGCCTGTAATGGCCAGCGATGGGGTTGCATCGCTTGAGCTTAAGGATCTGCGGAAGCCGCAGGAACGAATGGGCGGACGTGTTACTGGTTGATAAACGGTCGACGAACCGTTTGCAGGGGGATCACGATGACGACAAGAACAGTGGCGCTGTTGCTTTCCAGCATTACGGCGGCGGTATTCTCATTCGCAGCACTTGCTGAACCAGCGCCCGCGCCGGCGCCGGCTGCAGCGGCGGCAACGCCCAGCGAAGAAGGTGGAATCCAGGAAATCGTCGTCACCGCGCAGAAGCGCACCGAGAATCTGGAAACCGTGCCGGTCGCCATCTCAGCGTTCACCTCGAAGGAGCGCGACTTGATTGGCATCGAGTCCATCCAGGACATGTCGAACTTCACGCCCGGTTTGGCCTACAACACCTATCTGGATCGCGCATTCATCAGAGGCGTCGGTCGCGAAACCAATAACCTGTCAACCCAACCGGGCATCGCCACCTACAGCGACGGTTTGTACAACACCAGTGTGGTTGCCGCATCCGGCGACTCCATGTTTACCGATCACATCGAAGTTCTGCGTGGACCCCAAAGTACCTTGTACGGCCGAAATTCCATCGGCGGCACGATCAATTCCATCTCGAAAAGACCCACCGCAGATTGGGAAGCCGAAGTGCGAGCCAACTTCGGCAACTATGGCGTGCATAATTTCGAAGGCTCTCTCTCGGGACCCATCTCCGACACCATGCGCTTTCGCTTTGCGGGTTATCGCAACACTCAAGAAGACGGCTACTTTGACAACGTCTATAACGGCAAGCAGTTTGGCGGCATCGGCAATTACTTCTACTGGGAAGCCCAATTAGAGTGGGACATCACGCCCGATGTGGAGTTTTGGCTGAAAGGCGACCAATTGGGCTACAACCAAAGCTACACCTTTTCCAATGGCAATGGTTCGTATGACTATGCCGCGTACCCTGTGGGCACCCTTGGCCCAGGCGCGGCATTCGGTTGCTTGGTAGGCGCGGCGACCACTAATATTTGCACCAATCCTGGCGAATCGAATATTCGCGATATGGCGTTGGATACGCCCAACCATGCCACGCTGACCCGGACCTATCAGGTCAGCCCTCAATTGACCTGGCATACGCCCTGGGCGGCCGATGTCAAGTACGTGGGTGGCTACACCACTTATCTGTATCAGCTGTGGGAGGACAATGACGGCACGAGCATTGGCTCCTATACCTATCCGGTTATTCCAGGCTCAGCCCAATGCGGCGGTGTCGACTGCCCGCCGTTGATTGTCTATCCGACGTATCAGTCGCTGTATGTTGAGAACAAAAAATATTTCAGCAACGAAATCAACGTGACGTCGCATAGCGATTCAAACTTGCAGTGGATCGTGGGCCTGTACCAGTACAACGAGAGATTCTCGCAGCCGGTCAATGTGCAAATGGCACAGCAGGCCACCATGCCCCAGTTTGATGGCACGCCCTGTCCGGCTGGGTTTGGCTGCATTACCTCGCCGCTCAATTTGACTGCCACGGGACTCGCCGCGCCGAATCCCAATGCGAATATTTACTTCGTCAATTCGCAAATGCACGGCAACTCCTACGCGGCTTTTGCCCAGACTGACTGGAAGTTTGAGCCGACGTGGAAACTCACCACCGGTGTTCGCTATACAGAGGACTTCCTGGCTGGCAGCGAATACGCGCGGGAACTGTGTTATGGCATCCCATCATGTCTTGGTCTGCCCGCCACGCCGCCCGGTTTTCCCTTTCCCGGTGGCATTACCGGTCCCGCGCTTTTTGGCGCTTACACACCCGTTACGGACATCACCAGCGTACTTATTGCTCCGGGTTCCTTCCGAGGCGTAACCGTTCTGCCCAACCTCAATCCGAACACCGGCATGTGGGGACGCGGACTGGGCGATCAATGGGACGCAGTCACGGGCGTAATGGGGGTGGAGTGGACTCCTAACGAAAGCACTAACGCCTACGCGCGATATTCCCGAGGCTACAAGTCGGGTGGTTTCAATGCGGGCTATGGCGGGGCGATCTCGGCGAATCCTGAGTCCGACCCTGAGCATATCGATGCCTTCGAAATCGGAGACAAACAGGTCTGGAAGACCTTCATCATCAATGCGGCGCTTTATTACTACAATTACAAGAATTTGCAAATCCCGTTGGAAGTTCAACCCGCGTTGGGCCCGGCGTACTCGTCCGTCGTCAACCTGCCTAAGGTGGCCTCGTACGGCGCGGAATTCGAGACGACTTGGCAGCCAATTCCGGATCTGCAATTCCTCCTCAACTACTCGTACATGGAAGCAGAGATTCGCTCGAATTCTCTTTACCAGAACACCGTCGCGGGCCCCGGCTCGCCCTTCGTGGATCCGATCGGACAAACCGTGCCGGAATCGCCGCGCAGTAAGGTTGCGGCGAATGGAAACTACAGTTACCACTTCACGCCCGGATCGGTGAATTTCTCGTTGAGCTACATCTGGAAGGATAAGACGTACGACTCCATCTTCAATGAGCCATACAACCTCGCGCCCGCGTACAGCCAGATAGACTCGCGCTTGACCTGGACCGACGCGGCGAATCGCTATACGGTGTTTATCTACGGTAAAAACCTACAGAACCACTTAGGCTACGACGGTGTGGCCGGCTACTACATTACTCAAGCGAGTAATGGCCTGCCGGGAGTCGGCGCAACTGAGGGTTTGACGCCTCCTCGTACCTACGGCGTGGAAATTCAAATTCGACTCAAGTAAAGTCGATGTAAGGGCATAAAAAAAGGCCCAGTGGATGGTGATCTTCAAAAAGGGTCCGGTGAGCTCAGTCTCAGCGGGCCCTTTTTTTCGCGCGGCGACTTTGCACTAGGGAGCGCAACATGAAGCGCATTGGATGGCTGCTGATGCTTGCCTTGGCCGTGCTCCCGCTCGCGCGGGCCGCCGAGCCACCGCCGCGCATTGGCTATGTGGCGCTGAATGTTCTCGATGAGAAGCGGGCGCTGGATTTCTATGTGGGCGTGCTGGGGATGTCCGAACGGCGGCGGGTGGCGCCGAGCGCAACGCTCACCGAGATCTTGTTGGGATTTACCAAGAACCCGGAGGATCCCGGGGTTTTATTGATGGTTAGGGCCGGTCGGGACAAGCCCTACGAGCTGGGCGATGGTTTCAGTCGCTTCATCGTCGACGTCGCGAATCTCGAGGCGACGGTTAAGCACTTGACCGATGCCGGCGTGAAGCTCGCGCGTCCCATCACGGAGGTCAAGGACCTGCAATTGCGCTATTGCATGGTGAAGGATCCCGATGGTTACCTCATCGAGCTCATCCAGCACTTGTAAGCGAATCGCGCAGGCTTAAGTGCGATAGGACGAATCAATGCGATCCAGCCGGCGCAGCAGCCCTGGCCAGATCAGCAGGTGCGGCCCCTGATTGTTGGTTACCATCCGCGCTTGTTCCATCGCGGTGTCGATGATGCTTTGCGCGATGGGAATCAATTCCCCGCCCCCGGCCTGGGCGCGCACTTGAATGGCGCAAGTGGATTCGAACGTGTACATCAATTGGAAGGCCTCGGCCACGCTGCGCCCGACCGTGAGCAGGCCGTGATTGCGCAGCATCAGGCAGTTCTTCTTGCCCATATCGGCCACCAGGCGCGGCTTCTCCTCGTCGCGCAGCGCGACGCCCTCATAGTCGTGGTAGGCAAGATTTTGCAGCACGAAGATGGACTGCTGCGAAATCGGTAGTACGCCTCGCTTTTGCGCCGACACGGCGATGCCGTTCAATGTGTGGGTGTGCAGCACGCACTCGATGTCGTGACGGGCCGCATGAATGGCGCTGTGAATGGTGAAGCCGGCCGGATTGATCGGCCATGGGCTGTCGCCCACCTTGTTGCCCTGCATGTCGATCTTGACCAAGCTGGAGGCGGTGATCTCCTCGAACATCATGCCGTAGGGATTAATGAGGAAGTGGTGCTCAGGCCCGGGTACCCGCGCCGTGATGTGAGTAAACACCAAGTCATCCCAGTGGAAATGCGCCACCAGCCGATAGGCCGCGGCCAGATCGACACGAATCGCCCATTCTTCGGGGGAATAGCGCGCTGCGGCGTCGCCGGCAGCAGGAACGGATTTCAGCATGGCTTTCTCCAACAGTGACTTCGGCCCGTGGATGAATTCTAGCCCAATGTCCGGATCCTGGCTAAGACGGCCCAGGCCAGGCGCGCAGCTGGCATAATGCCTGACGGCCCATCGGCGCCGTGGGAGAACGTTGTTTGACCTCTGTAGAGCAGAAAGTACCCGTCGCCGACGACTGGGTGCAGCGCATGATCGATTCGCCCGGGCGCTCCGGATACCTGAAGACCGACGATCACACCACCCACTATCTGGAGTGGGGAGAGTCATCCAATCCGCGCGTGATGCTGCTGCTGCACGGCTTCCTCGGCCATGCGCACTGGTGGGACTTCATTGCGCCTTGGTTCGCAGCAGAATATCGCGTCATTGCCATCGATTTCGGCGGCATGGGCGACAGCGATCCAAAGCCGAAGTACAGCAACGCAGGGTTCGTCAGTGAAGTGGGGGCCCTGCTTCACATGCTGGGGTCAAAGTCGGTCACCCTGGTGGGACACAGCTTCGGCGGCCGGATCACCGTGTTCGCCGCGCACCAGTACCCGCAATACCTCAAGCGGGCCATCATCGTCGATTCGCGGCTCGGATTTGCCGATCGGCCGACACGCACTCGATTTGAGCCGCGCGCCAAAAGGCTCTACCCCGATCTTGGCACGGCCTGCGCCCACTTTCGCTTCATTCCGGAGGAGCCGCCGGTACTGCCCGGCATCATGCAACACCTCGCGAGCCACTCGGTAAAGCCGCAAGCGGGCGGCTATGTCTGGAAATTCGACGGCGCACTGACCAGCGGCGTCGACTGGGGTGAGATTGCCGACGGGGAGTTGCTGGCGAATATCGAAGTGCCGATGGACTTCATCGCCGGGGAGTTCAGCGTTGTGGTCCCCACCGATATTGCGAATCGCATCGGCAAGGCCCTGCGTTATGGGCGCGGCCCCATCCTCATTCCCTCCGCCTATCACCACGTGCCGGTGGACCAGCCACTGGCCTTGGTAGCCGCGATGCGCGCTTTGCTGGCCTAGATCGACGAGGCGCCTCACACGGCGCGCAGTGCCGTGGCCACCGGCAATCGCGCGGCACGAATGGCCGGAAACAGACCGCCGATCACCCCGATGATGCAGGCCCAAATAATGCCGTAGGCAACCAGGCGCGGCGTGACGGCAAGGTCGAAAATCAGTTGCCCGCCGAAGGCGCCTCCGTTGGTATCGACGGAATGACCATTGAATAGCAGCCACGCGATCAGCGCGCCGATGGCGCCGCCGATCAATGCCAGCAGCAGCGCCTCGACGAACACCGATACCACCACCGGCACGGGGCCGAATCCGATGGCACGCAGTGTGGCTATTTCCCGGGAGCGGGCACTCACCGCGGAGTACATGGTATTCAGCGCCCCGAAAATTGCGCCTACCGCCATGATGCCGCCAACCACATAAGCAACGATGGAAAGTATTCTGCTGACCAGGTTCGACTGTTGCGTGCCGTAGTCCTTTTCGGTTGCGACATCGACCTGCAGTTGCGGGTTGGTGGTGACGGAATCTTTGAATGTCTGGAAGCCATTGGGAGCGTCGAGCACCACCAGCACGCTTTGCGAACCGTTGCCGCGCCGATAGGCCGAGTTCAGTGTGCGCGCGTCGGCAATGAGCTCGGATTCGCGTGCACTGCCGCCGCTTTCGAAGGTGCCCACCACCGTCCAAGTCGTACCCTGCAGCTTCACTTGGGAGCCGATGTCCAGCCCTTGATACAAGCGCTGCGCGGATTTGCCGACGACCAATTCTGTCACCGCGGGCTGGAACATTCGTCCCTGCAGGAGCTTGATTTCCGGATGAACGGCAAAGGCATCCCGCGTGAAGCCGCGAAACGGCGCACTGGCATCCGCGCCATCCTTCTTCTTCACATTGACGATGAGCAGCACCTCGGGCGAGGCCAGCGGGTGTCCGTCGGCGCCTTTCTTGATGCCTGCGGAATCCGCTATCGCCAGCGCCGCATCATTGGTCAGCACGCTGATCAGCTCGGTGCTCGCGCCCGTACGCACCACGATCGCGCGATCATTCGGCCCGGTTTTCTGCATGGTCTTGATAAGACCCGTCGACATGGCAAGTACCGAGATCAGTACCGCCACGACGCCGGCAATTCCGATGACGACCACAGAGGAGGTTCCGACGCGTTGCGGCAGGCTGCGAATGTTCATGGCAGACACCGCCGCGATCTGAGAAAGGGCGCTCATGAGTGCATCCTAGCGGCCCGCCAGGGCATCGACGATGTTCAAGCGCTGCGCCCGAATCGCCGGCGGCAAACCGCTAATCGCGGCCAGCAACACGGCAATGATGAAACCGGCGATCACCACCATGAGAGGAAGCGAGGTCGCGCCCAGCGCCGAGCCGATGACTTTAATGGCGAAGTACGAGAGCAGCAATCCCACGGCCGCGGCGAACAGGCAGAGCATGACCGATTCAGTTAATACCAGCAGGGAAACCGCGCCGCCGGAGAATCCCAGCGTCTTCAAGACGGCCAGTTCCGGAATCCGCTCGCGCACTGACTGCATCATGGTATTTGCCGTCAGAAACAGCAGCGTGAACATCACCGCTCCCACAATCGAGTTGGCGATGAAATTGATGTCGGCAAATTGCTTCAGCTGCGCCTGCAGCGCGGCATTTTCGGATTGGCTGCGGGTTTCATCGGCTGAATTCTCAAATAGTTTGTCGACGGCGGCGGATAGTGCCGTTGCGCGCGTGGGATCGTCGATTTGAATAATGAATTGGTGGATCCGATGGTTGTCGAACTTTCGCGCCTCATCCCAGTAGTCATAGTTGATCCAGAAGGCGCTGCCCAGGGGCGAACTGGCAAACTGCGGTGCCGGATCGTAGATACCCACGATGTCGAAAATCCAATTATTGCTGCCGTCGTTGTTGGTCCAGATCGTCGTACCGACCGGAATCTTGTCGCCGATCTTCCAGCCGTATTTCTTGGCCAGAGGCCTGCCGATCAGAGCGCCGGGGCGCGTGGTCCTCATGGCCTCGACTTGCGCCTGTGTGATATTGAGCTCCGGATACACCGTCGCCAGCGCATCCACGTTGGTGGCATACGCGCCTATGGCATTCTTGGCATCCTGAAAATAGCCGCCGAAGAAGCTGATGTGCATGACCGCGCGCACCCCTTTGAGGGTCTTGATCGCGGTCATATGACTGATCGGCATCGAGGTAACCGCGCTCATCCGGCTCGTGGTCCAGAGCCGGTTGTTGCTGCTGTCGCCCACCCCGGCCTTGATGCTTTGGTTGATTCCCTGCAGCAGGCCGAAAAGCAAGAACGCGACGATAATCGACAGCAGGGTGAGGATGGTGCGCGTCTTTTTGCGCCACAGTCCCGCCCAAATGAGCAGAAGATACTTCACGCAGCGCTCCGCACCGCCGCATCGACCAGGCGCCCCTTATCGACGTGCAGCGTGCGCGAGGCATGATCGGCGGCAAGCGGGTCATGTGTCACCATGATGATGGTCTTGCCCTGTTCGCGATTCAGCATTTGCAGCAGCTTCAGAATCTCTTCGGCATTCTCGCGGTCAAGATCTCCGGTCGGTTCATCGCAAACCAGCAGCGTGGGATCCGCCACCAGGGCGCGCGCGATGGACACGCGCTGCTGCTGCCCGCCGGACAGTTCGCTCGGCTTATGCGTGGCGCGGTCGGCGAGTCCCACCAACTCCAATACCGCTCGCACATTTTGTTTGCGCTGGGCGGAAGACAGATTCGTCAACAGCAGCGGCACCTCAACATTGCGCGCGGCCGTGAGAACCGGCAGTAGATTGTAAAATTGAAACACAAAGCCGATGTGACGAGCGCGCCACTTGGCCAGTTTGCCGCCGGAGAGCTTGTCGATGCGCTCGCCGGCAACGGTGACTTCACCCTCGGTGGGTTGATCCAAGCCGGCAATCAAATTGAGGAGCGTGGTTTTGCCCGAGCCCGAGGGTCCCATGAGTGCGAGAAACTCACCCTGTTCAATCGTGAGGTTCACGCCGTGCAGAACTTCGACGGATTGTTTGCCGCGCTTGTAGCGCTTCACAACGTTTTGCAAGGAAACCAAGGTGCTCATGGGTGCTCCATTGAATGGCCGAAGGGATTGCGCAAATCAATCACTGTTTCTCGACGCGTACGCGGGTGCCATCGCTTAACTTAGTTAAGTCTCCGAGCGCGACGGTGCTGCCGATGGTGAGTCCCGCGAGCACGATCTGACCGGCCGCGGTTTTCGCGCCGAGGCGCACCGCACGCCGCTCCACGGTCGAGTCATGCACGACGTAGACTATGCTGGTGTCTCCGGAGGTGGCAACCGCTTCGGGGGGAATAATGACCCCAGGGGTCGGCGGGGCTGTCCCGTCCCCGGCGTGTGCAGGCTCCGGCTCGCTCAAAAACGACACCCGCGCACCCATTTCAGGAATGATGCGCGGGTCTTTTTGCTTGATGGCAATGCGCACCTTCACGGTCGCCTTGGCCCGGTCCGCGGTGGGGATCATGGCAATCACCGCTCCGGGAATGTCCCAATCCGGATAAGCATTCAGCTTGATGGTAACCGGCTGTTGCGGACGGACGCGATTGATGAAATTTTCACTCACATCCACTTCGACCTCCAGCGAGTCCATGTCGACGACCGTGCCTATGCCGGTGCGCGTGAAGCCGCCGCCCGCGGATACGGGCGAGACCATCTCGCCCGGCTGTGCGGCCTTTTCGGTGACTATGCCGGAGAACGGCGCCCGTATCACGGTGTCATCGAGGCTGCGCTGGGCGACGGTGACACCGGCTCGGGCGGCCTCGAGGGCGCTCTGCGCGATGAGTAAATTGTTGTGCGCCACGTTGAATTGGGCGTGTGCCTGATCGAAATCCTGAGCGCTGATGACCGCAGCCGCCTTCTGCTTCTGGTTGCGTTCATAAATCGGCTTGGCATCATCGAAGGCGGTTTGCGCGGACGCAAGATTGGCCTCGGCCTGCTGCAGTTGCGCGTTGCTCTGCGCGAGGGCCGCCTTCCAGTTGGAATCATCCAGCCGCGCAATGATCTCGCCGGCTTCGACCCGCTGCCCTTCCTCGAGCCGCACCTCCACGACCTTGCCCGTCACCTTGGACGACACGGTGGCGCGGCGCCGTGCCACGATGTAGCCGGAGGCATCGAGCAGCGATGCGCCGGCCGAGGCCGATCCCGCGGTAGGCGCGGCTTGGGCAATCGCCGTACCCACCACCAGGCCGGTAGGGCGCATCAGGTACCAGATGCCGAAGCCGGCCATGATGAGGGCGGCCACCCCGAGAACCCACCACTTGGCGGCCCCTCCCTGCGGGACAGAAGGTTCGCTGCGGTCGATGCGCAGCTGATTCAGGAGCGATGATTTATCCGTGCCGGCCGTCTGAACCACTGACGCTCCCAAATGGGCGCATTCTAGACGAATGTGCAAATTCTGGCGAAAGCGATCGCAGGGTGGCATGATCGGCGGGGCACGTTGCTCCAGGCCGTCGGCAAAAAAACAAAGGTAGGGCGCGAATGAATTTCCGAACTGTCTATGCACTCGTTTCGCTGGCGTTGCTCATGGCGAGCAGTCAGGCGGAGGCGCAGCCCGCCAAGGCGCAGCGCGCGGCGCTTCCCGGCGCGGAGATCACCGAGATCAAGCCGGAACTCGTGGGATTCTCCGCCGATCGGCTGACACGGCTTGATCAAGCCATGCAGGCGCTCGTCGACAGCAGACAGTTGGCAGGCATCGTGACGGTGCTGGCGCGTCACGGAAAGATCGTCGAAGAGAAGACTTACGGCTATGCCGATCTGGCGGGCCAGAAGGCCATGCAGAAAGACGCCATTGTGCGCATCTATTCGATGACCAAGCCGATTACCGGCATTGCCATGATGATGCTGTACGAGGAGGGCAAGTGGAAGCCGAGCGATCCCATCTCGCGCTACATCCCGGAGTTTCGCGACCTGAAGGTGTTTTCCGGCGTCGACAAAGACGGCAACCCGACCTATGACAAGCCGGGTCATGCTCCCACGATGGGCGAATTGATGTCGCACAGCGCGGGCTTTACTTATGGGGTATTCGGCTCGACGCCCGTCGACAAGATGTACCAAGAAGCGCAGCTGCTCGCGGCGCCTTCCTTGAAGGATTTCATTGATCGAGTATCTAAACTGCCGCTGCTGTACCAGCCTGGCGAAGCCTGGGTGTACAGCGTTTCGGTGGACATTCAAGGATACTTGGTCGAGAAACTTTCCGGGAAGCCGTTCCCGGAATTTTTGCGCACACGAATTTTCGAGCCGCTCGGCATGAAGGACACCGGCTTCTACGTACCGGAAGATAAGCTCAGCCGGGTGGCGGCGATTTATCAGGGCGGCCCCGCCGGCTTGGCGCCGATGCCGCGCGATCCGGACATTTCGAAACCGCCCGGACTGCCTTCAGGCGGCGGCGGGCTTTACTCCACGGCACGGGATTATCTGCGCTTCGCCCAAATGGTCTTGAATGGCGGGCAACTGGATGGCGTGCGTCTCGTGGCGCCGAGTTCCGTGGAGCTCATGCGCAGCAATCATGTGTCGGACGAGGTAAAGAACGCCAATAAGTTTGGCATCGGTCTATATCGCATGCAGCCGGGGCTCGGTTTCGGCTACGACTTTGCCATCCTTGAAGACCCACTCCGGCTCGGCAGCACGGCAGGCAAGGGAACCTTTCTCTGGGACGGCATCGCGGGGACCTGGTTTTGGATCGATCCGACCAATGATGTGATTTTCGTCGGCATGATCCAACGCTGGGCGATACCCGGCGGCCCCGATGTGGAAAACTTGACGCGAGCGTTGACGTACCAAGCGCTGGTCGATCCGAAGAAGTAATCAAATTTGAATGGAAAGCAACATGGTGGATAGCATGACGAAACGCACTTTTCTCGCAGCCGTGGCCGCAAGCGCCATGTTGGCCGGTACATCCTGGGCGGCGGGTTCGCTCACCGCGCAGGATTACTTTGAGATACAACAGCTGTACGCCAAATACAATATCGCGATCGACAGCGGCGACGCTGAAGGCTATGCCTCGACCTTTACCCCGGATGGGGTGTTCAATAACTTCACCGGGCATGATGCGTTGGTCGGCTTCATCAAGACTTGGCGTGAAAAATTAAATGGCGCGACGCGCAAGCACTGGAACAATAATCTGCAAATTACGGGCAATTCAAAGGAAGCGAGCGCATCGGTTTATTTGATCTTGGTGGATATCAGTACTAAACCGGCGAGTATTTATACTACGGCGACGTATACCGATAGCCTGGTCAAGACCAAGGACGGCTGGCGCTTTACCAAACGAACCACCAAGGGTGATACCCCGCCCGCGTCGCCTGCGCCGAGCGCAACACCACCGGCTAGCCCGCCGAAGTAGATCAGGATCACTCCTTGGCCGCGGGCCTGAGTGCGCACCCGCTCCATCGTGGGCATCTTGGCGGCACTGATGTCGGCGGCCTGCGCGAACTCGTCTCAGATCGTGACGGGGAGGGTGCGGGAGCCGATCTCACCGAGCGCAGTGCGCGTCTATACGCAAGCGCCCGCAAGTTTTGAGGAGATCGCGATTCTCAAGGCGTCGAGAAAAAGCGTGTCCGCCGCGGGTGGCGAGCGCGCCATTGAAAAAATGATTGATGCTCTGAAGGCGCAGGCGGCGAGGCTGGGTGCCAACGGGCTTCTGTTGGAGGACTTTTCCGACGCGCAGGCTTTATCGCTGGGCAGCGGGTTGGGTTCAGAGACCACAACGCACAATGGCTCCATCAGCGTGGGAATCGGCGCTTCGGTCGGATGGGTGAAAAAATCAGCCCAGGGCAGGGCGATTTTCGTGGTTCGCTAGTTGCGGATGGTGTAGGCCGGCGGCGTGCCGTCCGGGCCTTGCGCCGGCGGCGCAACCCATCATCAGATGGGCGGAGAGTACAAAACTGTGTCGCCGCAGCAGATGTCGGTGCGAGTGCTACACGGGAGTATTGGGCCATGAATGTCATCGTGAGTCGCGCTCTGCGGGTGGAAGAGCCAATCCTTCAAAACCTGCTGCAGCTGTACACGCACGACTTCTCCGAGTTTTGGGCGGGGACTTCCAAAGGCGATTTGATGCCCGACGGCCGCTTCGCGGCTTATCCGCTCAACGATTACTGGACTCGACGCGATTGGTCGGCGGCACTGATCCATTGCAATGACGTTTTGGCGGGATTTGTGCTGACCAATGATCGGGCTCATTCCGGTCAAACCGTCGAGCGCAATGTGGGTGAGTTTTTCATCCTGCGCAAGCATCGCGGCCAGGGAGTCGGACGCGTTGCTGCGAGAATTGCCTTCGCCCAGCATCCAGGATCCTGGGAGGTCGCGGTGGCGCGCAAGAATATTCACGCTCGCGAGTTCTGGCGCAAGACCATTGCGGGAGCCGCGCAGGCGCGCAACATGCAGGAACTCGACCTCGATAATGCGGCGTGGAATGGACCCGTCTTCAGGTTCGAATGGGTAAATACAACTGTATTATCAATTATTTAATGGCCATATCGAATGTTAAATATAGAGCGGGGCGGAGCCGCTTCCTTCGAGGTTCGGCTTTACACTGGGGGTCATGAACATGGAACAAAAATCGGGGGCTGGACAGACAGTGCTGGTGACTGGCGCATCCATGGGAATCGGCGTCGATCTGGCGGAGTGCTTTGCGCGAGACGGGTACGGGCTGATTCTCACGGCGCGCAGCGAGTCGGCGCTGGAAGAGGTGGCGTCGCGACTATCGCAGACCTACGGCGTGAAGGCGACGGTATTTGCGATGGATCTCGGTGAGCCGGGCGGCGGGGCGCGTCTGGCACAGTCGATTGAGGCCGCGGGTCTCACGGTGGACGCGCTGGTGAATAATGCTGGCTTCGGTAGAGCCGGCGCCTTGGCAGGTTCGGATCGTGCATCGCAGCTCGGTATGATCGACCTGAACGACCGCGCGCTGGTGGAATTGACGCACATCTATTGGCCGGCCATGCTGGCCAGAAATCGCGGCGGCATCCTCAATGTGGCATCGATAGCGGCCTTCGTGCCGGGGCCGTTGATGGCGGTCTACTACGCATCAAAGGCATTCGTCCTGTCATTCTCCGAAGCGCTTTGGGAAGAGGCGCGTGGCACGGGCGTGCATGTCAGCTGCCTCTGCCCTGGGGCAACCAAGAGTAAGTTTCGCGAACGGGCCGGAACGGGAGCTACCCGACTTGGCCAAACGGCAGTGGTGATGGACTCCATGCCGGTGGCGGAGGCGGGGTATACCGGGTTTCGCGAGAATCAACGGGTGGTGATTACCGGTAAGGGCAATCGACGCACCATGCGAATGGTTCCCTTCCTTCCGCGCGCCACGCTCCTGAAGATGGTCCGCAACATTCAAAGTCCCGCGGCCACCGGAAAAGCGTAACCAGCGGTGTCCACGAGTTTTCAGTCCTTTATCACAGAGCCTCTGCAGGGAAAGACTTCGCTGTCCCGGGTTATTTGGCTGTACGGTGTACTGGGCTCGCTGCTCTATGGCGCCATCGAGCTATTTTTGAATCCGGGCAATGTCTTAGCGATGCGGCTTTATGCGATCGGGGGCCTGATTTTCAGCATCTACGTCACGCTCGCCACCTATCGGTGCGCGGGGAATTGTCGATCCACCGCGCTGGCCAAAGTTGTGCGGGTGTCGGCCGTGATCACGCTGTTGCTGCTGCCGGTGATTACCTATCTTGATCTGACGGGCACACTCACACTGTCCGGGCTACTCGGCGAGCAGCTGCCGGAATAAGCAGCATCGGGCGCATGCGACTCTGGACAATCCACCCTCAGTATCTCGATCCGCAGGGCTTGGTGGCATTGTGGCGCGAAGCACTATTGGCCCGCGCGGTACTGCGCGGACAAACACGCGGCTATCGGCACCATCCGCAGCTGGATCGTTTTCGGGAGCACGCGCGGCCTCGCTATGCGATCAATGCCTATCTTGCGGCAATTCATGCGGAGGCGTCGGCGCGTGGATACGCCTTCGATAAACGCAAGATCGGCCCGGTGCGATCGGTACAGTTGATTTCGACCACCACGGGACAGATTTCCTATGAATGGCAGCATCTCCTCGCTAAGCTCTCGATACGCAATCGACGGCTGCGCCGGCAGTGGTGCACGGTCCGTGTGCCGCTCTGCCATCCGTTGTTTACGCCGATACCGGGATTGATCGAGCCCTGGGAGCGCGCCTAGCGTGCGCCCGAGAGGGGGTCGATGCGCGTACGCGGTATGTATAAGATAGGGCAAATGTTCTGGCTTAGAAAGAATGGTTATTGGATTTTCGCGCTGGTCCTGCTGGGGCTGGCAGCATTGCTTGTGTACATGGCGAATCAGCGTCAAGTGTAATGGCTGCAGTCGGGACTTCACATCGCGCACCCGCCGAGCACGCCGTGAAATCAATGATTTTCGGAGCTTTTCTTTTTGCCTCCGCAGCGGCCTTCGCCTCGAACTGGCTGTCTCTCGGCAAGACCGAGGACGGCAACTCTGAGACATTTGTGGATCGCGCAACGATTACGGTGGTCGGAAACATTCGCAGCGCGCTGTTCCAATATGTGCCAAAGCCCCACATCGATATGCTGCGAACCGAATGGATTGCCAGATCCGAGCAGCTCAGTGAGTACGATTGCAAGAACCATACGGTGCACGCAATTAAATTGACGATCTACCTCGAGGGCGGGGGTACCCATACGGACATCTTGCCAACCGCATGGGGTCAGGTGGAGAGCCCCTGGGACCGTGTGGCCCTGGACTATCTGTGCGCGTGGCAGGGGGACTAGAGATCCATGGACGGCCGGGGGGTGCGCGTAAACTCGTCACCGGGGACCCGCTGACGCATCGCGTAAAAAAATGAGGGTCTAATTGGCGAAATGTCGCTTTACCTAATAGAGGCGGTGTCATTGGGACACTGCGGACGGCGACAGGCAGTGGTGCCCGTACCGAACCGGCGGCGATAGACCTTTACCCCAGAGCTAGGAGTACTATGAAACAAGCCTGCATCCCTGTATTCGATCAGACTCGCCGCGCCCGCGAACTGGCGACAGGAGTGTCCGACCTCGAGAAAGAGTGGCTGGATCAAGAGCGAGTCATGGAGCCTATCGCGCCTCGGGCGCGGGAGATTCTGCAGGGCATGCCTGTGCTGATGGACGCCTTTGATGCAGAGGGCTGCGTAGTCGTTTGGAATTCAGAGTGCGAGCGGGTGACGGGCTACTCGGCGACCGAAATTATCGGCAACCGGCACGCGCTTGAAAAGCTCTATCCGGATGCCGAGTACCGCACCTTCATGCTCGAAGAGTCGAGGCGGCGCCAAACCGAGGATTACAGCACCGTGTGGGAACTGACGGCGAAGGATGGCACGCGAAAGACCGTCGAGTGGTTCAATGTCGGGGCTCGACTCAAGGTTCCAGGCTGGATGGAGTGGAGCATCGGGATTGATATCACCGAGCGCAGGCGGCTCGAGAGGGCGCTTCAGGAGGCGACGATCCGAGGCCAAAGGAGAATTGCCCAAGAGCTTCACGATGGGCTCGGGCAGGAATTATCGGGCCTGTCGCTGCTGGCCTCCGGATTGGCCAATAAGCACTGCTCACGGGACGAGCAGCTCGCGCAAGACCTGCGACAACTCGCCGAGCTGGCGGCCAGCAGCGTGGCGACTTGTCGATTTTTGGCGCAGGGACTGGACCCATTACAGGAGCATCAGAACAGTCTGCTGGATGCGTTGAGGAAGCTGGCCCTTAACAACACGGGCCGCGTGGGCGGTCCCACGGTCATCTTCAAGGAAGCGACCTCTGCGAGTTCGTTGATTTCCTTGGACGCGAACAATCAGCTCTACCGGATTGCACAGGAAGCGTTGAACAACGCTTTAAAACACTCGGGCGCACGCACCGTCCAAATTCGGCTCTGTATCGACCGCAGCAAGGTGCGTTTGCGAGTCAGCGACGATGGGCACGGACTCGGTGCGAGGGCGTCATCCTCGCGAGGAATGGGCATGCAGACCATGCGCGATCGTGCCGCAGTGATCGGCGGACGATTATCCATCTCCAGCAACGGGCAGAGGGGGACCGTGATTGACTGCGAGTGCCAGAACCAATTTGGGCTGGTACCGTCCATCTGAAACGGATAGGGAAACGATGAGAGGTTTCGGCTGGCGCGTTTATGGCCTGGGCGTAATGTCGCTGGGCGTGGTGTGCCTGGCGTGGGGAAACTTCGACTTGGGGCAGCCGGTGCCCAAGGACTATCCCTCCCGCGCCACCTTGGCCTATGCCGCCGCTGCGTTCATGCTCCTCGCGGGTGGGGCCATCGAGTGGCGTCGCACTGCGGCCGGGGGCGCCGCCGCGCTGACTGCCTACTACACGCTCATCGTCGTCATCCTGATGAACGGCAGGATCCTGCTTGCCCATTACACCGAATATGGCGCCTACAGCGGCCTCGCCGAACAGCTCGCGATTGCAGCGGCGGGGCTGATCGTCTATGCCGCCAGCGCCGACATCGATGCGGCGCTGGCGGCGCGCCTTACGCGCCTGGGTCAACTGGCGTTCGGAGTTTGTGCGCTGTTGTTTGGCGGCGCTCATTTTGTCTATATGAACCTTACCGCCCCGCTGGTGCCCAAATGGCTGCCGCCCACGCAGGAGTTCTGGGGGTATGCGACCGGAGTTGCACACATCGCGGCGGGCATTGCAATCCTGACCGGGGTGCAGGCCCGACTCGCCGCGGTCCTGCTAACAATCATGTTCGCCGCATTCACTCCGCTCGTACACCTGCCGCTGCTTCTGGGCGATCCGTCGCGCTATGCGAATTGGACCGAGAATGCTCTGAATCTCGCCCTGACCGGCGCCGCCTGGGTCATCGCCGACTCGTTCGGGCATGCGCGGAAAGCATCGAGCAGGGGGTCGCGGTAGGGGAGGCATCCTGGCCGGCCACTGGGTTAAACTGGCCACAGTTGTTTAGGGAAGCGTCACTTTATTTCGATTACGGTGTTCTTTAGGGATGGAAGCTTCTTGAGGAGTGATCATGGCGCTGGCAGATGAACTGAGCAAACTGGCGGAGCTGCGCGCAAGCGGCGGCTTGACGGAAGAGGAGTTCGTGCGGGCAAAAGAGCGCCTGCTGAACGCCGAGCAAAGCGGCCCCGGTGATCCCATCGCGTCGGCCGTCAATGGGTTTCGGCGCAGCCGCACGGACCGCTTGTTCGGCGGCGTTTGCGGCGGCATCGCGAGATCGACCGGCATGGAAGCCTGGGTGTGGCGGCTGCTTTTTGTCGCGCTGTTTATCTGCGCCGGAGCCGGCCTATTCTTGTACCTGCTTCTGTGGATTTTCGTGCCGAGCGAGTGATGTCGATGCTCAGTGAAGGGACACACCCCACTAGACGTTCCAGAGAATTTACGCAGCTTTTCGGGCTGGATCCGCGCATCGCATTCCTCACGTTTATCATCGACACGATGCTGTTCGGCGGCGCGGTATTGACCTTTGGTTTGTTGATTCCAATCTCCCTGGTTGCCGGTATCGCGCTGGGTTTCGTTACCTACCGCGCGCAAATAAAGTGGTATGGCGATGATCGCGAGTCGGCTTTGATCAAAGGAATCATCGTTGGCTTATTGACTGCCATTCCAACACCGCTGCCGGCAGTCTTGTACGTGCCTTCGGGTATTTTAGGCGTGGTTCACTTGGCGCGCCGCGGTCTCGGAAGGCTTGTTTTCAGGCGGTGAGTGCTGCGCCAACAGCGAGCCAGGAAGCAGCAATTTAGCCACGGCCAAGGCCGAATCGGCGAAACCGAATCCTGGTGTCGGCGGATACGAGCTCAGCAGCACGGAAATTCGGCTAGGGTGTTCGGCTTGTTTGCACAAGGTATGGATCAATGACCAATTCCATCGCCGATAAGCTCGAGGTGAACCGCCGCACTTTGTTGCTCGCGCTGGGCTCCGCAGCCGGCGTGGCCTCGGCGCCAGTCAGAACTTGGAGTGCGCCCTCAGCTCCCGCTTGCAATGCGCCTAGCCTGACTACGCCCGATCAGACGACGATGACCAGCAACGGTGCGGTGCGTGGATTCAAACGCGGGTCGGTCTTTATCTTCAAAGGCATCCCGTATGGGGCCGATACGGGTGGCGCTGCTCGATTCTTGCCGCCTCAACGCCCTCAGCCTTGGGACGGCGTCCGCCTCGCCCTGGTGTACGGAGCGGTGTGCCCGCAGCCCCCCAGCCACGCACCGATCGAGATCAGTTTCGTCAACGACGCCGATTCGGGTTATGCGAGCGAGGACTGCTTAAATTTGAACGTGTGGACCGAAGTGCTCAGCGTCAACGCGCTGCGGCCGGTCATTGTGTGGCTTCATGGCGGTGGCTTCACCAGCGGTTCGAGCCACGAGCTGGCCGCCTATGATGGCGAGAATCTTGCAAAGCAAGGAGCCGTGCTGGTGTCGGTCAATCATCGGCTCGGACCGCTGGGATTCATGGATTTGTCCGCCGCGGATCCTCGCTTTGTCAGTTCCGCGAATGTGGGCATGCTCGACCTGGTGTTGGCATTGGAGTGGGTGCGCGACAATGTCGCGCGGTTCGGGGGTGACCCATCTAGGGTCACAATCTTCGGGCATTCCGGCGGTGGGGGTAAGGTATCCACGCTCATGTCGATGCCGGCCGCGAAAGGCTTGTTCCAGCGCGCGATCGTGACCAGCGGGTCCTTTCCGAACGAAACACGACCGAGCGCCGCTCAACAACTCTCTGCCGCGACGGCGAGCGAACTCGGTCTGGCGATCTCGGACATCCCAGGTCTGCAGCGCACGGATGCTGCTCGCCTGATAACCGCCGGCGCGGCAGCCGGCCGTAAACTTGCGGAGGCCGCGCGCGCCGCTGACCCCCCGAATAGGGCCTTTGGCTTTGGGGTGCAATTCGGGCCCGTTGTTGACGGAGCGGCTGTGCCTGATTCTTGGGCGGAATCCGCACCCCGGGTCAGTGCTGAAGTGCCGTTGATCGTCGGCAATGTCCGCGATGAGTTCCGGCCGCTAACGCTGCACGTGGATGAAGATAAGCTCGGCGACGTCGTTCCGTCCACGCATCGCAATAAGGCGGATGAAATTCTTGCGGGCCTTCGGCAAGCGTACCCAGGTTTGCCGGCAACTGAACGGGCTGCAATACTCGGTGGAATCGGCATGCGCAATCTGGCTGTGGGGCAAGCGCTTAAAAAACATGCCCTGCAGAGCGCGCCTGTGTATAGCTACTGGTACACCCTACCGACGCCCATATTGGATGGCCGAATAGGATGTCCCCACGGCATGGACCTGCCAGCGGCTTTTGACAATACCGCGCGCTGCGATCAATTCACGGGAAACACGCCGGAGTCGAATCATACCGCCCGTCTGCTCAGCCGTGCGCTCGTCAACTTCGCAGCTACCGGAAACCCTAGTCAGAGCGGGCTCGAATGGCCTGCTTTCGACGATCAGCGTTTAGCAACCATGGTGTTTGACGTCACTGTGCGCGTCGAGAACGATCCACTTGGCCGCGTGCGCCGATTGCTGAAGTAGCCTCGCTCTTTATTGGACACTATCGACTGGGACTCGAATCACGTTCTTGACGGATCTTTAGCGCCACAATTGCATTCAATATGGGAATGAACCCGATGGTGAACCTGGCCTATGAGATCCGCTATTGGTCTTGTGGCGACGTGCTTGCTGCTGGCACCAATGTCAAACGCAAAGGCAGCCGTGACATTCACATGCTCGGTGAGCGCGACTGGAATTGCCTTCGGTAGTTATAATCCACTGAATTCAGTGGGCGACTCGGCCGTCGGGTCTTGGACCGTCATCTGTACTGCCATCGGCAGCGGCTCCGCCACCGTCGCCGGGACATTGACATTAAGCACCGGCCTTAGCGGAAGCTATGCGGCCCGTACCATGAAGTTTGGTACCAATGCCCTGCAATACAATATTTATCTTACGCCGAGTCACACGCAGGTTATCGGCGATGGCAGCGCCGGCACCTATGCGCCTTCCGATTCTGGTACGGTAACCGCAGGTCAGGTCTATCAGGTGACCGGCAACATGTACGGGTACTTGCCGCCATCGCAGGACGTGGCGCCTGGGAGCTATGCAGACACGATCGTGGTGACCGTGACGTATTAAGGGCGATGTCGCCTCGAAGTACAGCGGCTATGGGGGCCCGAGGAGCCGCAAGGGCGGGGCTTCCGGTACTCACGCACTCGGAACCGATGGGGGAACAATCAAGCGATGAAAAAGAAATCCAAGGCGGCTGAGACCTCGACTCCAAAAAAGACAGCCGCCTCCGGCGAATTGCGCCGCTATGCTGAGCAGGAGGCGCTCTTGGAGGGCCGATGGAAAATACTGGGTACAGCCAAGCCACTGCGCAAACGTCCAAGAAAATATGAGTACGTCGATGAACTGGTGCGCCTGCAGTTTGAACTACTGAAAATGCAGGAGTGGGTGCGTCTTCAGGGCCTCAAGGTTGTCGTGTTGTTCGAGGGTCGGGATGCGGCCGGCAAAGGCGGTGCCATCAAGCGTATCACCGAGTGCTTGAACCCCCGGGTCTGCCGGGTCGTCGCGCTTGGAACGCCCACCGAACGGGAGCGTTCTCAGTGGTACTTTCAGCGCTATGTGGCGCATCTGCCGAGTGCCGGGGAGATCGTGCTGTTTGATCGCAGTTGGTACAACCGTGCCGGTGTCGAGCAAGTGATGGGCTTTTGCGACGAGAGGGACTACCAAGAATTTCTGCGCTGTTGTCCCCTGTTTGAAGACATGCTGGTGCGCTCCGGTATCTTTTTGGTGAAGTACTGGTTCTCGGTGAGCGACCAAGAGCAGGAGCGGCGCTTCTCCGAGCGCATGCGTAACCCCATCAAGCGCTGGAAACTAAGTCCCATGGACCTCGAAGCGCGCAAGCACTGGGTGGAGTACTCAAAGGCCAAGGACGTAATGCTCGAGCACACCGACCGCAAAAAGGCGCCTTGGTTCATCATTGATGCCGACAACAAAAAACGTGCGCGCTTGAATTGCATCGCGCACCTGCTGACCCGCATCCCCTACAAGGACCTGCGCCCGGTCGAAATTGAACTGCCGCCGCGCCAGGAGGACACAGGCTACAAGCGCCCGAAGATGTCCAGCCAGCGCTGGGTGACGCAGCTGTACTAATCAACGAGCCACGACACAGGTCCGGGTAGCCGTTGGAACGAAACTGCGCGTGGTATCAGGCGCGCTCCAATGTGATCGCGTGTTCAGGACACGCCTGCACGCACAGCCCGCAGGCTTCGCAGGCACGCTCGTTTGCCAGGATGGCTTGCTGCCATCGGTGCGCATACCCCTTCAATTTTCCTCTCAGACTTAACTCGACCCGCAGCTCCTTGGGAAAGGTGCCGACAGTAAAGACACCCACTGGGCAGACCCGCACGCACTCGGCTTTGCCTTCGCAGGAATTTCGATCAATCACTGGGTGAAATATACCGGCAGGGTACTTACAGGCTTCGGGGCTGGGCATTGCGGGAACTCCTGCGGCGTGTAAGCGCAGTGTACCCCCGCGGCGCGCAACATTCCCGAGCGCGGAGTGTCGGGCTGCCGGCGATCCGGACGCCGTTTACTTGTGCATCGACCTGCGCACGGTACGTCTGCGGCTTTCAAGGCCCGCAAACCAGCGATTTGTTTCCGTCGCTCCGAATAGGCGTCGATCGCTGTCGCGGCGGTCGGCATTCTTGCGAAACTTGCACGAGCAATGTTTTGGCATCGTACACGCGGACAAGGGCAGCCTTGGCGCCTGGTGCAGCAAATAGCGCCTTTGCGTTGCGTGCATAGCCGCCGTACAGCACATAATGCTTGGCACAATGGAAACGGCGCGGAAAGCGCCCTCGGTATTCGGCTTATGAGGCTTTATGATTGGGATCGGTTTCTTCGCTGGATCCGCGTGTGAAATCTTGCCGAGCAGTTCTACCAGTATTTTGATCATGATGGCGTTCCACTGATGGCCTTAGCGACTGTGACTAGGAACAGTGCCACAGGCGGAGCGGCATCGCAGACAGGTATGTGTGCGCAGTGCGATGGGTGCCTCATAGCATGAGGCAGTAAGTTAAATGGCTCGGAAACAGCCCGGTTATAAGCGACGGAAACGGCTATGGGCCGCTGAGGGGCAATCGGCTTGCGTCGGGCTGCGAGCAGTCTTCCGTCAACATCGAGCATCGGGCGGACAAATCCAGGTCATGTATTTTATTGCGCCAGGATTTAGCGAGCCATGAAAGCAACGTTTTTTCGTTCCGGTGCAGATTTTCGACAATGGCTGGAAGAGCATTCCGCTCGATCCCTTGAGCTTTGGGTTGGCTACTTTAAAACCAGGTCAGGCCAGGCCGGACTCACCTGGCCCGAATCTGTCGATCATGCGCTGTGCTACGGCTGGATTGACGGCATACGCAAGAACATCGATAAAACCCGGTACATGATTCGCTTCACCCCGCGAAAGCCGATCAGCACCTGGAGTAGCGTTAATATCAAGCGCGTCGAACTATTGATCGAGCAGGGCTTGATGAGATCGCCTGGGTTGACGGCATACCGAACTCGACGTGAGAACCGATCGGGAATCTATTCCTACGAACAGCGACCAATGCAGCTACCGGAGCCTTATGGTTCAATCCTCCAGAAGAATTCGACTGCATTTAAGTTCTTCTCAGCTCAGCCGGGATCGTACCGCCGAGCCGCTATCTGGTGGGTCGTCAGCGCAAAAAGGGAAGAAACACGAACGCGGCGACTGAAGCAGCTGCTTGCAGACTCGTCGCGAGAAAAACGAATAAGGCAGTTTCTCAAACCGTAGGGGAGCTATTACGCATTAGCGGGAGCGCTCAGCGCCTCACGCCCCGAGCCGCTGCAGGATCGCCGGACCCCAGTAGAGTTTGGTGAAATAGTACGTACCCAGCAGCAAAAAGCCTGTCGCGCCGGCGAATAGCCCCGCGGCTGCCAGTCTGATTGTGGGCGAGGCGGCGGAGTGGGTGCGAATGAAGACCTCGACGAGGAGCAGATTCGGTAGATAGAAAAAGAATGCCATCACATAATCGAAGGGGCCATGGAAATCGTGGGTGTGCCCCCGACCGCCGCCGAGCAGCAGCCAGAATCCATAATCCATGCGGTACAGCCACGATCCGATCGCAAGCGCGAACAAACGCAGGGCCCATGCCCGATGGAGCGTAAGTGAGCGCGCTCGGGCATACCGGTAGGTCTGCACAGCCGCCACTGCCATCAGCGTGCCATAGAGTCCGAAACCGACGTTCATGATGGGGCCGCCTATCGTGCCTACGACGAAAATGAAGGTCAGTCCGCCCAGGCCTGCCAGCAGCGCTGCACTCACGTAGATCCGCCCTACCCATCGGTGCAGCCCCGGCCAGCGCGCGCGGACCCTACCGATCAGTTGGACGCAGCCGAGAACGAGAATGACCCCACCGGCAAGGAAATGCAGTCCGAGCCCTGAGGTCGCCGCCGGTGAGTGCGGCGCATACAGCCCCGGCAGGTTTTGGTTCCACCTGGCTACCTGCCCGTCGACCAGTGCACCGACGTAGAAGGCGACGATATACAAACCGAATAGAGTCGCGCTGATCCAAACGGTGCAAACCAAAGCGGCGCCGCTCCAGCGAAACGCGGTTTCGGCCATCGTGGTACCTCGTAGCCGCGACGGCACATAGTCAGCGAGCGGGTTTGCATTCGCCATTTGCCGAATCTTGCGGCAGTTCGCGCACTTCGCGCAAGTGCTCATTTGCCGCGGATCGTGGGGTGTGGCCACCCGCAATGCCGGCGCCTGTTAGCGAGGCCGCCGATGAACATCGAAAACTCTACTGGCGCCTTAGTCGAGGTCATCCTTAGAATACTGATTCGGGGCGCGCGGCTTCGGTGGGCGGTACGCGCCAATGATGAGCCCATGGCAACTGAAGGAGGTGATCCAAGTGACACACACAAACGTTGGTTCGGTCGCGACTCAGGGATGCTTGGTTGGTGGCGAGGTTCATCATTAAGGCGCCTCGTGCTGGCTGGGATGCTAAGAGGAATGCGCGCGGGCTCGCCGCCACGCGTGCGACCTAAATCCAACGGATGGACGCTTCGATGCAGTTGCCGCACGGACTGCCTTGGTCCGTAGGCAGTAATGCTCGAGCAGGAAAGGCGGAGTCCTCGAGGGCTCCGCTCTTTTCTTTTGACTGCCTATGCGGTACCCGGAAAAGGTGCCTAGGAGCGCTTACCGCTTTCGGGCTTTGGGGCGCGACCGCGCTTGCGGCGGTACCTGCTGAAACCGCGTCCGTCGATCGCGCCTATTCTCGCGAAGTACTGCGCGAACTCATCGATACCGATACGACGAGCACCCATGGAACTGAGGATGCAGCGCTAGCCATTGCTGCCCGTCTGCGGAGCGCAGGCTTTTCGTCTGACGATGTGCGGGTTTTGGCGCCGCCGGGGCATCCGAGTCGCGCGAATGTTGTCGCCTCGTTACG
The DNA here is from genome assembly GCA_963756845.1 of uncultured Gammaproteobacteria bacterium. Classification (GTDB taxonomy): domain Bacteria; phylum Pseudomonadota; class Gammaproteobacteria; order Steroidobacterales; family Steroidobacteraceae; genus Bog-1198. The sequence goes on from CAVWPD010000006.1 coordinate 153,704, forward strand.
GGGATCCGGTCGTGCCAAGCCGCTTCTGATCATCGGGCACCTCGACGTCGTCGAAGCGCCGCGCAAAAGCTGGTCGGTGGATCCATTTAAATTAACGGAGAAGGATGGATTTTTCTACGGCCGCGGAGTGTTGGACCTGAAGGGTGAGGACAGCGCCATTCTTACCGCCCTGGTGCGCTTGAAGCGCGAAGGGTTCAAGCCGGATCGCGACATCATTGTTGCGTTCACCGCGGATGAGGAAGCGGGAAGTGCGAACGGCGTGCGATGGCTGTTGAAGAGCCAACCGGAGCTGAAGCTGGCAGGGCTTGCTATCAATCCGGACGAAGGTGCGGCAGGCGTACGGGCAAATCAGCGAATCTACTATGGTATCCAGACAAGCACCAAGCGGTATGTGACATTTCGACTGGAAGCGACGGGCAAGAGCGGTCACACCGCGATCCCACAACCCGACAATGCAATCTATAAATTAGCGGCCGGTTTAACGCGTTTGAGCACTCTACAATTTCCGATCGAGTTGGATGACACGACGCGCGCTTACTTCGAACGTACCGCGGCGATGGAGACCGGCCAAACTCGGTTGGATATGATCTCAGTTGCCGCCGCTCAGCCTGACATGCTTGCCGCGCAGAGGTTGGCCGGGAACCCTGAACGCAGTGCCAATTTGCGAACCACCTGCGTGGCGACCCTGCTCAAGGCAGGCACCGTGGAAAACGCTCTGGCCGATCGTGCTGAAGCGACCGTGCAGTGCCGGCTTCTGCCTGTCGATAGTCCGGACTTCGTGCGCAAGACTCTCATTGCTGCCTTGGCTGATCCGGCCATCAGTGTGCGTATGACCGAGGCGGGCGAGGCCAATCCTGCATCCCCCCTCACGTCAGAATTGATGGCGCGCCTCGAAGCGGTGGTCCACTCAATGTGGCCCGGAATTCCGGTCATCCCGTCGCTGAATATCGGTGCGTCGGACTCGGTATACACGAGATCCGCCGGAATTCCCACCTACGGCCTTTGCTCGATATTCTACGACCTCGACGACGACCGTGCCCACGGCGACGATGAACGCATCCGCGTGGATAGCTTCTATGAGGGCGTCGAGTTTACGTACCGCTTGCTCAAGACCATGAGCCAAGCCGGAGGTGATGGCGCTCACTAATTGCAGAGGCAGGCGAAGTACCGGCCGGGCAGACGAGGAGGGCAGGACGCGAAGTGATCTCACGCCCAAAAAGTCACGAAGTGACGAGCGCGGTGGCCTTGATTTTCAAGGCGCCGAGTCTTAATAAGTTAAACAAAGCTGCAGCGCCGCACATGGCGTCAATTCGCCGATGTGAGGCTACAGCGGCGCCAGCGAGATATTGCATTTGTAGGACACTCGCGGAATCTAGAACTTCAACAACATCACGTTGCCTGCATCTCCATTAGTGTGACGTCTCCAATCCGGGTGTGGAGAATGTTTCTAGGTATGGAACTGGTAAAACGCTTCAGCAAATTCGCTCACTCGGCGGGCGCTCTTATATCGATCCCTAAGGCGGGTGCGCCGCCCGACTTCCTGTTGGCCCCGCTGCGGAAACTTGGGCTGTCGGCTCCATTCAGTCCGACGCCGACAGCGGTGAAGGTTTATCAAGCCGTCATTTCGCGAAACGTCGCATTGATCGAGCGGCTGCCCGCGAAGTACCGCAAGGATGTGCAAGAGGTCATTTGGAATTCCGTGATGAAAGGATACGATGTCGCCGGTCTCGCCCGCGCACTGCACGATCGGTTTGGCATCGTGCAGGAAAGGGCGCAGCTCATCGCCGGCGCGCAGTGCAGGATGGCCCGATCAGTAATGGAGAACGCGCAACGCATTGAACAGGGACTTACCGAAGCTGTATGGCGCCACGACGCGCGTTGTGAGATCGAAACGCATCAGAGGCTGGACGGTAGGCCCTACGTACTCGCCCGCGGCGCCAAATTGGACGGCAAGCGGGTCTGGCCGAGCGGGGAACCACGATGCTTGTGCTCGAGCAATACGCTCGAAGCGGCCGGACAGGAGGAAAACGCCGCTTAGATGGATTGGCCGCCTCGAGGCAATCGAGATTGGGTTATACAACGTGCGTCACATCCGGCCATGGTGTATTGTTTTCTGTGATCCCATCGCCGAAGTAGGGTCCGAAAACGCGAATGAAACCACAAGCTGCCGATCGTGTCCTGCCCTTTCCCAAACTTGGCCGCTATGCTCTCCTATACCTGACGATTCCGGTGTTTTTCGTGGCGCTCACGCTCATGGCGGGACGCGCGGCGGCACATCACAGCGCGGCGATGTACGATGACAAAAAAACCGTGACTGTGGTGGGCACGGTCAGTAAATTCGAATGGGCCAATCCTCACGTCTATATCTACCTACGTCAGTCCAACGGGAATGAGCAGCCAATCGAATGGGAAGTCGAATGCAGTCCTCCCTCGATTCTTGGCCGGCTAGGCTGGACTGCGGGCTCGATTCATTTCGGCGATACCGTCACGGTTGTCGGTAGGCCTGCACGGGACCCTGGGAAAAAGGCGCTTCTGCCCAACCTCATCAAGCGCGGAGATGTGGTGCTCTTTGAACGGAAGGTCGAATTAGCGCAATTGGCGAATACCGGCGCCGCGCCGCCAATCGGGACGAAGCCAAACGGACTCGAGGGCGTGTGGGTTACGCAGCTATCGTTGAAGCTCGAAAAAGCGCTGGACGGCGACAATCTCGCGCTAACCAAGAAGGGCAAGGCTGCGTACAAGCACTTCGACGAAAAAACCATGCATCCCGGTACTCAGTGCGTTCCCACGCCTGCCCCCTTCTTGATGATCACACCCGATTTGAAGCGCATTACTCGGGGAGACAAGGTGATTCTGATCGATGGTGAATTCGACAATGCGCAGCGAACCGTCCATATGGATATGAGCAGCCACGAGGGAGCCGCGGCCTCGATCCAAGGCCACTCGATTGGCCATTGGGAAGATGGGAGCCTATACATTGATACAGCCCTGTTCGCTCCCCATGCCATGGGAAACGGTTACGGCGTTCCATCGGGCGTCAACAAGCATTTGGTGGAGCGTTTGACACCCGACGCGAGCGGAACGACGGTGACTTATCATTTCGAAGTGACGGACCCCGAGTTCCTCTTGCATCCGGTGCAGGGCGAACTACAGTGGGAATATCGCCCAAATCTTACCTATGCTCCCCCGAAATGCGATCCCGAGAATGCGAGGCGATCTTTCCCCGCGAAGTAAATTCTTCAGTTTGAAGCTGGGGCGGCAGAAGAATCGCCCGGGCGATGTGGATACCGTGGATCATCTCGTCGCTTCGCTGTATGAGGTAATCTCCGGACCCGCCGGCAAGCCATGTGACTGGGACCGCTTCCGCGCGCTGTTCCTGCCGGATGGCCGGCCTTGGTGTCGTTCGCCCGGAAATCCCCGCTACAAAAATGAACGCGCGCGCGCTGGTGATGCCGTTTTCCTCACCCCCGACATGTACGTGCAACGAGACGACCCTTACTTCAAGACCCACGGGTTCTTCGAGCGCAGCATCGCGAACCGCATCGAGGCGTTCGGTAATCTTGTCCATGTGTGGAGTACCTACGAGAGCCGCCACGCGGAGCAAGATAGCCAGCCGTTCGCACGAGGCATCAACTCGATTCAGATTGTGCACGCCCAGGGTCGCTTCTGGATTGCCAGCATTCTCTGGGACGAAGAGCGGCCGGGGGCGGCGCTGCTGCCCGAGAAATACCTTAAATGAGGGGCCATCAGCCTCTCGTTTGAGCGGGAACAGTCTCCTGGGCGAGGTGCATTGTTAGATCTCGCGATCGTGTTTATCGAACGCATCTGCCGCTGCCGTGAGCACGCTTAACAACTTTGTCAAATTCTTCCGGAGGCACGATGACCTTCGCAGGATCCACCACGGAGCTCGGGAAGCTCACCGGCAAGGCGGCCGAGTACGCGACCTAATATTCGGGCGGCAGCCTGACCGCGGCACGAAACAGCCCCAACGTGAGACGGTGGCGAAGCACACGAGCTGATTGGCGTGCTCGCGCGGCCGCGAGTCCTTAACGTGCGTAAGGACACTTTTCTTGAGGTCACCCGCACGGCTCTCGAACGCTGGACGCCACATCGCGACCAATGTCGGATGAAAAGACAACAGAAAGAGCGTCATTGCTGTACTCCAATAGCCGGAAGTGTCGGCATTCATGAGATCGCGAGACTATCCAATTCGCGTCGAATGAGTTTGGCTTCGGCAAGGGAATTGGCAAGGGAGATGGCACGGTTCAGGGCTTTCCTTGCATCATCAAGCCTATCGAGGTCCTTGAGCAGCGCTCCGCGCAACGCGTGAAAGTAGAAGTAACCGTCCAGCTCACTGTTCAGGCGCTCAATCATGTCAAGTGCGGACTCCGGGCCGCGCAGCTTCCACACCGCCACAGCTCGATTGAGCGTCACCACTGGGGAGGGCTGCAGCGTTTCGAGAGCTTGATACAGCGAGTCAATCTGTTTCCACGGCGTGTCTTCGGGTCGCGCGGCGCTCGCATGCAGCGCGGCAATGGCCGCTTGGAGTTGGTAGGGCCCCGGCGTTTGGTAGAAGGCCGCTCTCTCCAGTAACAGGCGCCCTTCATCAATGAGTGTCCGATTCCAACGGCTCCGATCCTGCTCGTCGAGCAAAACAATCTCGCCAGTCTCGTCGAAGCGTGCCGGCGCGCGGGACTGCTGAAGCAGCATCAAAGCCAGAAGTCCGAAGACCTCTGGATCGGTTGGGTACATACTCAACAATAGCCGCCCTAAACGAATGGCTTCATCCCCGAGGGCTCCGCGCGCCGCGGCCGTGTCCGGGGTGCTTCCGTATCCCTCGTTATAGATGAGATAAATCATCGTCGAGACCGCGGCGAGTCGCGTGCGCTGCTCGGCAGCACCGGGCGTATCAAATTCGACACCGACCTCCGCGATCGCCCGCTTGGCGCGGGTGATCCGCTGCTCCATCGCGGCCGGAGATACTAGGAATGCTTTCGCAATCTGCTCGACACTGAGTCCGGACACGACACGAAGTGCGAGGGCAATTTGACGGGTCGCGGGCAAGGTGGGGTGCCCGCACACGAACAATAGCCGCAAGATATCGTCTCGATAGTGATTCTCGTCGAGGCGTTCCGGTGTCAGATCGTCGCGGGCATCCAGGAGGGAATCAGCGGCAGGCAAGGGTTCGGTGAAGGCGTTGCGGCGCTTAGCGTCCAGGGCCGCATTGCGCCCCACCATAATAAGCCATGCCGTGGGGTCTCGGGGCGGGCCTTTCTGGGGCCAAGTCTGCAAAGCCCGAAGACACGCTTCCTGGAAGGCCTCCTCAGCGGTGTCTAAATCACGGAACCACCGCAGAAGCGCTGCAATGGCCTTCGGCCGGGCCGCTAAAATAGCTAGATGGATGTGCGCCGGGTCGTGCATCTTGTGTCAAGGACGATGGGCCACCTTGTAAACCGACAAGATGGATATTTTTCTTCCGATTGTCGGCCGGCGGGGCTCTCGAACGTCCTTGGAGCAGAATCCACCACCAACCAGGAGATATTCAATGCAAGTCATGGTTTTTGTTAAGGCGACAAAGGACAGTGAAGCGGGAGTCCCACCCGATCCAAAACTGATGGAGGCCATGGGCAAGTATAACGAGGCCCTCATCGCCGCCGGCATCTTGAAGGAGCAAATACTCGGCGGACTCAAGCCAACTCGCTTCGCCAAACGTGTGCATTTCTCAGGTAAGAATCGCACGGTGACCGATGGCCCGTTTGCCGAGACGAAGGAATTGGTCGCAGGTTTCTGGCTGTGGGAGGTGAAGTCCATCAACGAAGCCGTCGAATGGGTGAAGAAATGCCCCAACCCCATGCTAACGGATTCCGATGTCGAAATTCGTCCGTTGTACTCGTTGGAAGACTTAGAAGTTGGGCGCGATGGCAATTAAATGTGGTCGTTCCCGACCGCGCGGCGAGCGGGCAAGGGCGACTGCCTTTTCGACGAGAGGGGATAAGCGACCGCTCTTGCCGCCGTTTCCGACTTCCACGCGCATCTCGAGTGCTAATCTGCGAAGCACGACGCGCTCTTTGAAGTCGTAGGATGCGCCGTTCGCAAGTATCATGGTCACGATGTCGTTTCTACCTCCCGTTTCCGTATTATTGAGTTCTTTTGCGCGTATCCCTCGTGGTGCCTCATTTGCGCTGCCGTTGCTGCTCATCTCGATTTGCTCGGGATGTACCTCCTCGGGGCGGCGAATCGAGCCAGTGGAGGACCCGCCGCTGGTCCCGGATGCCGCTGCAGCGCCCCTGTTGCACGATGTTCCGATGGCTGCGAGCGAGGCAAAGAGCGAGGGCGAGAGTGAAGTTCCTGTGTCCGTTGCCGAGTCGGAACACCACGAGGCGCCGCCTAAGCCTGGAGACATGCCTGAGTTGATCGTCAGGGGGCGCACGCGCGACCTTGTCATCCGCGACTTGGTTGCCGAGGGCCAGGCGCAGCTGCGCGATGTGCAACTTCAGTACGTCTTTACCGGTAAGGAAGGACATGAGGTGCTGCGCGGCCGGCCGGTCGCTTTCGCGTTGTGGAGCGAGACGCAGAAGAATTGGACCATTGCCCACCTGGAGATCCCCAGTCCGCCCGTGAAATGGAAGCCTGGCCACGGGGAATTGCCCTTCACGATGCGTACTCCCGGAATTGATGCGCGTCACGTCAAGGGAACGGGGGCCGAGCGGCTCATGTTCACATTTTCGCGCGGTGGCGAGGAGTTGAAGGTGTACGGCCGCAAGTTTCCGGTGTTCGACAACACCCTCATCAAAAAGAAGCGCTGGCGCGAGGCGGCGGCGACGGCACGACCCATTGTTTACTTGCCCTTCACCCGCGATACCTTCGATCCGCGTCTTATTACCGGCGGCAGGGACTTCCTGCTCGCCACTGCACACAGCGCTATCGACGAACTTCGTGACGCACGCGTGCCGAGCGAGGCCTATCCGGGCGAATTGCTCGCGGACGTGATACCCGCGGAGGTCATTGCGACGCTCGCGGTTATCGAACAGACCGACGACGAGGACTTTCTCGAAAAGGGCAGAGATGCATTCGACGAAGTGCTCAGCCAGTATGGACTGAAGCGCGAAGAAGCCTATCGCTATAGCGTCTCGAGCGCGAAGGCGCTGGGCCCAATGCAGTTCACCGATCGGCGCGGCCATGGCACCTATTCGTTTGTCGTACGCACCTGTCGCGGCGCGCAGCTGGACCCCAACTTCGAGCGCGGCTCGACTCGTCTGCAAAATGCTATGAAGGCAGCCGTTTGCCTCCTGGACATTGAGCTGTCGCAGATGAGCAGTGAAATCCGTGCCGCCTATCGCGCTAAGCCCGATGTGCTCGGCATCTTTCCAGTGGCTGCCTACAATGGCGGTGGGCGCAATGTCGCAAAGCTGTATCGGGCGCTCAACCGTATGGGTGTCCAGCTTGACGAACTTCGACGAGCCGGCCAGCTACCACCGGGATCCGCAGTCGTCTGTCCCTGTGTCTGGCGCGAGGAGGGCTCTTTGGTGCAAGCGGTGAGTATTCCGCGCTACAACAGCGAAAATAGGGGCTACATCGAAAAGTATCAAAGCATTCTCAGTCTGTTCGACTGAGCGCGCTAAGGCCGCGATCGGGCATTGCTCGGACTAATGCATTGGAAAATACCTTGACATGCGCCCAAGTAAGGTCTGTAATATCTGTTATGACAGAACTGACAGGAGTTAAGGATAGCGTTCCTGCGGCGGTACGCCGGTTCGTTCTGGAATGGGGCAATTTGGGTGAGCGCTGGGGCGTGAACCGCTCGGTCAGCCAGATTCATGCGCTCCTGTACGCCTCCAAAGAGCCGCTGGCAGCCGAGGACATTGCGGATGCCTTGGGAATCGCGAGGTCCAATGTGTCCAATTCCCTCAAAGAGCTACAAAGCTGGAACATCATCCGCTCAGTGCCCATCCTGGGCGACCGGCGCACGTTCTATACCGCTGAAACGGATTTGTGGAATTTGGTGTCGCGGATTGCTGCCGGGCGTAAAGCACGTGAGCTGGATCCCGCGGCCGCGGCACTGCGGGAATGTGTTGAGCTCGCGCGCGAGGATAAAACCGTCGATCCGGCGGTGCAATTGCGTCTTCGCGAGATGCTCGACTTTGTAGAACGCACCAGCCGCTGGTACGACCAAATGATTGCTCTGCCTCGGTCGACGATTGTAACGCTCATGAAGCTGGGCGGCGGGATTGCGCGCTTGATCGACCGAGGCAAGAAAAGCCGGGACCTCTCATGAGTGGGAGATTGCCGTGGATCAAATATCCGCCTTAGCGATTGCCATTTCCGTCAGTCTCATGGTCAGTACGCTGGTCACCGTGGTCATGCTCGAGTCACTGCGCGTCGTCCTCAGGCAGTCGCGGAGACTCGCGTCTCATTTCAGGTATTTGGTCATCCACGACACCCACCTGCGGTACACGTCGGTGGTGCGAACCACATCTCTGGGAAAGTGTGTATCGACGGGATAGGCAAAGAATTCGACTTCGACCCCCGCATCGCGCAGTGCGTGATACCACTGGTAGCTGTTGAGCAGGGGAACATTGGGATCCCCCACATCGCCCATGATTAGGGTGGGGGCGGTTACATTGCTCGCATAGTTGATCGGTGATTGATCGCGCCAAATATTGCGATACTTCGCGTTCCAGGGTGAGCCGCCAAAGAGATAAGCGTCGCCTTCCTGGTAGTAGGCGAGGGTGTAATCCATGACCCAGTCGGTGAGGGCCGCACCCGCCACGGCCGCCTTCCAAATGTCATAGTGCCCGGTGAGCCAGGCCGTCATGTAGCCGCCGTAGGACCAACCGCTGACGCCAATTCGATTCCCGTCCACAATACCCAGCTTCTGCACCGCTGCAATGCCGGCCATGACATCTTTGCCCGGACCCGCACCCGTGTCGCGAAAAATGGCGTGCTGATACGCATCACCAAGGTTGTTGCTGCCCCGATAATTCGGCTGAAAGACGATGAAACCCGCTGCCGCGAGGAGTTGCGGCAATGGCGAGAATTTTACCGTCGAGGTAGAAGTAGGCCCGCCGTGGATGACGAGCACTAAGGGATATTCTTGTCCGGCCTGGAATCCCACCGGATAGGTCAATACGCCGTCCTCTGCAAACCCTTGTGGTCCCCGCCATTCAATCGGCACTGTTCGACCAAGGGACAGTCCGTCGACAAATGCGTTAAGGTTGGTAATGCGCCGTGGCTTGGCAGTCAACGAATCCATCACGTAAAGTTCGCCAGGACGGGTCGGAGTGCTGCCGATGAACACCACGGCGCCATTCTTCGCTACGCTAAAATCGGTACCGACTTCTATCTCTCCCAGGTCTAAGCGTTTCGCAGCGCCTTGCAATGCCTGCTCCCACAGCGCTGAACGCGTCCCGTCAAAGCCCTCCAGCAACAGCCCCTTGCCGTCGGGCAGCCAGCGGTAGGCGTTGATACTACGGGCCAATGACCGGGTCACATCGAGTACGCCACCGTTGATCATCACGTAAATGGCGTTGCCATTGTTCTGATCGCCGTCACGGGGACGCAGATAGGCAAGGGCGTCACCATTTGGCGCATACGCAGCCATGTCCGAACCGGCAGCGGACTCCAAAATGCCTATCGAGCCGTTGTCCGTTTCCACCGAGGCAATGACCGAGCGAAACGACGGTCCCCAGTAGGGGCCGGGAAATCGGGTGAACGCGATGACGCGGCCATCACGGCTCCACTCAGGCACCGGCGCTGAGTTTCGTTGATCTGTTTGGAGGCTGAATGAGCCCTGGGTGAGGCGCTTCGCCGCACCGCCGGCACTTGGGACCACCCACAGATGCCACGCAGTGAGCGCGGCACGCGTCAGAAAATGGTTATCGGTGACTTGGAATGCGTCATCATGCTCCTTGACTGCCTGCGCATTAGCCGGTTCGTCAGCGGTGATGAAGGCAAGCTGAGTTCCGTCCGGACTCCACGCAAATTCATCTACGCCTTTGGCAGCATCAGTCACGCGGATCGGGTCCCCTCCATCCATGGGCATGATGAAGACTTGAGGACGCTTCTCGTCCGAATCGTTTCCAGCATGTCCTTTCGCATTCGCGCTTGGCGTGCCGTTCACTTCGCCTGTCGGTGCAAAATCCTCGGCTAGGAATGCCAGCCGGGAGCCGTCCTCCGACCACTTGGGGGATGAGATTCCGCTGCGTTTCCAAGTCACCACGCGTCGAGCACCATTGGCGGCATCAAAGATGTCGATCTCTTGCTGAGCCTTGTTGGTTTTCCAGTCCGGGGTCGAAACAACTGCAGCGATTCGCTTACCGTCCGGGGACATCCGCGGATCGCTTAAACTGATGATGCTTCTCAGATCCACCAGTTGGAATTCCCGTGTGGCCGAGAATACTGGCCCGGACTGGGTCACCGTCAGGACGCAGCACAGAGCTACACCGAATAACAATTTATCGTTCACGAAAACTTCCTTTGCGTCGTTTGCTGTGCCGATGTTCGCGGACTCTTCGAAGTTTGGCAACAAGGGAACCGCAGCTTAAGGGCGGTTTCAACCCGTCGTGCTCTGGTGGGAATGCACAGAACCCGTTGCACTATAGGAATTCTGCATGCCGGCGGGGAAGCCGGACCATGGAGGGTCCGGCCAGTAAGCCGCGGAGTCTCGGGGGGCGTAAACTCCGGGAGGCGGCATGGGCGAGAGCGGCAAAGATCTGGCCCTATCATCCAAATAAAACCAATTGCGGCAAGAGCTCAGATGGAAAACAGTATTCTGTATACGTTCAGCACGATCGCCCAGGCGCTGGGGGGTGCATTCGCGCTGCTCTCCGCATTTGTGCTGTTTCGATTCCAATCCTTGGATGCATCGATGCTGAATGCGTCGATAGGCTTAAGATCGATCTGGAAAACTCCAGCAGACCTGGAAACCTACGATACCTTACGAGGTCTTTCGGTTTGGCCATCCCTTAACAAAGCAATCGATGCGCAAATCGCGAGAATGACCGCGGCCCACGAGGAGCCGAGTTTTGGAGTTATGGCGACCAAGACACGCCTGCGCGCCGGGGAGAGCCTGCATGGCTTTATCACGTGGTCGTTCTGGTTGGCGGTTTCACTCACGTTCCTAGTGATGACAGGTTCAGTCGCCATTATTCCGTATGCACACGAGATCGCGGCAACGCAAAGCCTTAAAAGCATTCATCTCCTGAACCTCGGGGGAGTCGCGGCATTCGCGCTATGCATGGTCTCGTATATGTTCGTGATCTATGCGGCGTTACTCAGCCGCTACGGCAAGCACATCATTCAGCCGCGAATTGATGCGTTGATAAAAGGGCCGTAGTTCAAATCGCATGATGTAGGCCACGGTCGAACCCAAGGAATGCTCGCCTCCGATCGCCAACCCGGCATTTGCAGCCGGGCGCGAAAATGGAGTAGCGTGCTTTAGCTCGAATCGGATGGCGTGTGCGCTAACGGCGCCAGCTGGCTGTCCGGCGGCTTACTGCTGAGGTCGGTAGCCAGACGCGCACAGTGTCTTGCGCCGCATCGGCAATGGCGAGCGGGTAACTCCCTAATGAGGCATCCGGTAACAAAGTTAGCTGAGGCAACGGAAGCGCGCGACAAGCCTGGCGTTATCGTATTCGGCGCGATCTGGGCCGCAAGCGGCAAATCCGTACGTAAACTCCAAGGTCCAACGCGGGAGACCAATAATGAGTCCTATTTTCTTTCTTGCCCTTCTTGGGGTCTTAACCCTGAACGTTGGCACATTCACCCCGACCAAGGACACAGCTGAAGCCCGTTTTGATCACAGCGCTGTCTTGCTGAATGACGGACGAATCCTGCTGGCCGGTGGCATGCGGGCAAACGGTATTGTTCTAGCTTCAGCCGAGGTCTATGATCCCGCACAATCAACTTTTGCTCGTATTGCACCCATGGCTGGCAAGCGAGTTGGTGCCGTCAGCGCTCTCCTGCCGGATGGCCGTGTGCTCATCGCAGGCGGCTGGGACGGGAGTACCAATCTTGGCACCGCCGAACTTTTCGATCCGACAACCAATCGTTTCATGGCAACGAGCTCCATGTTGGCACCCCGCGATCATGCCGAAGCTGTGACATTGAAGGACGGCGGTGTCCTGATCTGCGGCGGCAACCGTGTTCCCGATGGCGAGCCTATGGCCGAGACTGAACTTTATGATTCAAAATCCGGGCGTTTCATTCCGAGAGGATCGATGCAGGTCCCGCGCAGCTATTTTAAGGCCGTGCTTCTCAGCGACGGCAAGGCACTCGTCGCAGGGGGGTTTAGCGGGGGCGAGAGAATTGTACAATCCGCCGAGATCTACGATCCATCGAGCAACCAATTCCATCTGGTTGGCTCGATGGCACAGGCCCGATATAAGCTCAGCGGCGTCGCACTTCTTGACGGTCGCGCGCTTATCGTCGGCGGTTCCGATCAATATCCAGCCGGTAAGCGCTCCAACACGACAGAGATATTTGATCCGAAGTCGGAGCGCTTTTCCGCGGGTCCAACCATGAGTCAAAAGCGCTACAAAATTCATTCTTCGGTCATCATGCTGCCAAGCGGCAACGTACTCGTGGCCGGCGGTAGCCAGCAGCCGGAAATCTATGAGGCCTCCACCAATCTTTTTCGTCCGATAGAATCGCCTTCCCTAAGCGGCTTTCTGTTTTCCACGGCCACCTTGCTTAAAACTGGCCAAGTCCTGATCGCCGGCGGTTACGGTGCTCGACCCGCGGACGGCGCAGTAAAAGACGCTTGGCTGTATTCGATTCGTTGAATGAGGATGAGTGATACTCGGGCCGGCGCTTTCGCAAATAGTCCTGAAAAACGAGGGGGTTACACGACGATGAAGAAATTTCTAGTGCTCTATCTTGTCCCAGCCCAAGTCATGGGCGATTGGGGCAAAACCGATCCTCAAACACGAAAGAGCGCCGAGGAGAAAATGCGCAATGACTGGCAACGCTGGATGGGCGATCACGCGAAGATGATCACGCTCACCGAAGCCGCCGGGAAGACCAAGGGCGTGACGGCCGCCGGGATCGCGGATACTAAGAACGACATTATTTTGTATTCAATCGTGGAAGCGGAGAATCAGGAAACGGCCGCCAAGGCGTTCGCGCATCACCCGCACCTGACGATCCCGCAATCCTCCATTCAAGTCATGGAGGTCCGGCCCATGGGAGATCCCGCGTAGTGGCTTGAATCCGCCAGGAAAAGTGTGATTCGGTGGACGCGTTGGCACTCATGGCGGGACTTCTATTTCATGGTGGCGAAGCCGAGGGACTGGCGACCGAAGCGGGGTTCGCTCTCTGGTCTCCAACCGTCGATCGCGGGACGCGCGATAGCGTTCTCTTGAGCCGAGTAGATTTGCCCCAGGCTTGAGTCGATGGGCCTCAATAATTTTCCATTGTAGGTCGAAGACCACCACCCATCGCGGCGTCGTGAATTTCTGATAGACGTTGTGACGGTAGAGGCCCATGGATCGCGGATTGTGGCGATGGCACGCGGAGTGTCTATTCAGTAGTGCGGGGCGGCTAACACTGTACGAAGTGAGGGGTGGTCAGCGGCGGCGAAATGAAAAAGCTAAGTAATCTTCGTACCGAATCGGTGCCATAGCGGCCAGCCCGGTATTTGCCAATTCATCCAAATGAGCGTGGCACGACCATCTAGGTTCCTGTCCGGCACGAATCCCACCTGCCCGAATCGACTGTCTTCGCTATCGTTACGATTATCCCCCATGAAAAAGTACTGACCGGGTGGAACTACGGTCTCATAGTCTTTGGACAGACGATTGCGAGCGAGCATGATCATGTGATCGCGTTCACCAATTCGTTCGACCTCAAGATCCGCTGCGGTGAATCCGTACCCGCCGGAGTACTCGCCGTCGCGTTTCTCTGGAACACGCGCGCCGTTGATGAATATTGTATTGTCGTGCACAACGATGTGATCGCCGGGAAGGCCGATCAAGCGTTTGATGTAATGAATAGAAGGGTTAGAAGGCAGGCGAAACACGATGACGTCGCCCCGTTGCGGCTGACCAGTCGACAAGAATTTCGTATTGAGCACCGGCAGGCGCAAGCCATAGGAGTATTTGTTAACAAAAATGAAGTCACCGTCGACCAACCCCGGCATCATCGATGCCGATGGAATGCGGTAGGGCTCCACGACGAAAGACCGTATCAACAGAACGATCAAAATGACGGGAAAGAACGAACGCGCATACTGAGTCAGCAGCGGCTCTTGTGTATCAGGTACGGCTCGTCGCCGTCGCCTGAGAAACGCTGCATCGACCAACAGAATCAGGCCGCTGGCTACAAAGAGCAGCGAGAGAATGACGGAAAAATCCATATCAGCGGTGATGGGTTTGCTGGACTTCAGTTCTTGCGGTGTCCGCCTGGGTCAGGGATCCAAGCCCAAGGGCGATGAGTCCCGACCAGATCAGAGCGTTAACAAGCCGCAATAAAGCGCTTGCGGGGATTGTCCACGAAAGCATGCGGAAAGCGCGGAGGCGGGCGATCAGCAGCGCTGCGATCACTTGCCGCCAGTACCACGAGGGGCTGCGACCATCGCGATACATTTCAAGAAGATCGCCCATCAAGGCCTCAAGCTGATACGGCGAGGCCCCTTTTTTCAGAAGCCATACGGCCATTCCTGGCGGTTCGCGATCAGTCATGAATGCCCCCTTTCGCTAGAAGCAGTCCGGTCGAGAGCTTAAGCAGTGTGGCGTGTGCTTTGGCGGCCTCCTTGAAGCCCTTCGGGGTCGCCTTGAAGTAGGTGCGCGCTTTGCCGCCGCGCTCGGCAGTCGGGTCACCGAGGGAGGAGGCAAGCAAGCCTTTCGATTCCAGCCGTTCCAATGCGGCATAGACACTGGCGAGTGCGACTTCGCGGCCGCCTTTTTCGACAATCTCGCGGCAAATCTGCACACCGTAGGCATCGCCTCCCGGACGGATAGCTGCGAGCAGAACCATGAGCTCCATTTGCCCCAGATACTCGCGTTTCCTCATATGTTCTATAATAGTGAAGATATGAAGATTGTGCAACTACGGTTTGGCCGCATAGGGTTTCGCGGCGGTCAACAATGCCTCGGCGGCTAACCTGATCTTGTAATCAGGATTCGAGTAAACATAGCGAATGGTACCCGCAGTGTCGATGATGAATACCGACGGAACGGGAAGCTCATGGAGAGCGTTACCGGTTGTCTTGTCAAGATTCACGCCGTACTTCTGCTGTGCGGCAAGCGTTGCATCGTCCACTTTGTAGGCGATATGAAAGGCCTTCGCCGCCTTCAGCTCGCTATCTGAAAGCAGCGTGTAATGGATGTTTTCGGCCTTTAGGCTTGAGTACAAGATCTCAGGTCGATCCGTGCTTAGGAAGACAATATCGAATCCCTCCTCCTTGAGCTTCGGTTCTGCGAATCGCATATCGCTCAGCTGCATATTGCAGTACGGACACCATCCTCCCCGGTAGAAGATCACGACCAGCGGGCGCTGATAGCCTTTGGGGTCAAAGGTGTGAATTTTTCCCTCCGTGTCGGTTCCTGAGAATAGTGGCGCCTGCGATCCCACCGACAGAGGCTTTGCTTCGGTCGGACTTGCCGCAACTTGTGCATGGACGCTTAGGCTTAAGACCATCGAAATCAATCCCAGAAGTCCTGTAAAGACCCGCATGTCATCCTCCCAACGCTGAGTGGTCGCAGAATGTTTTAGACAAATAGTGCTGTTACTTTGCCGTCACATGCCTAAACATGTGGCTACGTGCTTCATCATCCATTTCTGACTTGAACGAGAATTTGTCCTTTAGCGCATTCGCTCGCTGCGCGGCGGGTCGTGCGCTGATGCGGTCAAACCAGGGTTTCATGTGGGGCAGGACGATCCATGCCTCCTCGCCCAGTATAAAGGGCAACGCCCGTGCCCAACCCCACGCCGACATATCAGCAATGGTGTAGGTATCGCCCAGGAGGTAGGGGTGCCTCGCCAGCTGCGCATCGAGGATGCCGTAGTGGCGTTTCGCCTCAAAAAGGTAGCGCTCCACCGCGTAGTCAAGACCTTTCGGGGCAAAGTGCTTGAAGTGTACGGCCTGCCCCGAATAGGGTCCGATGCCTGAGGCAATGAACATCATCCAAGACAGCAGTTCTCCGCGATCCCCGGTGGGCAAAAACTTCCCGCTCTTCTCCGCAAGGTACAGAAGAATCGCGGTGCTATCGAATACTCTCACCCCGTCGTCCAGGATCGCCGGGGTCTTGCCATTGGGATTGATGGCAAGAAAATCGCGCGAAAACTGCTCGCCTTTGCGCGTATCGATTGGAATCACCTCGTACGGCAAGCCAATTTCCTCGAGAAGCAATGCGACTTTGGCAGGATTTGGCGAGGGGTGATAATAGAATTTGATCATTGAGAGTTCCTTTAAATCCGTTGGAGGGTAGATGTCACTTGCGCGTCGGCCATGGGTGGTGACAATCCGTGCAAGCGGCATCGGTGCCGGCATGGAGAGGACCGGCAACTCGTTGCAGATATTTCGCAAAAATTGATGAAACACGCGGCGGCGGCAATTACAGAGCCAGAGAGGTGTAATCTTATGACGAGAAGGAAGGTCCACTCTGGGTGGGACGCGCGAGCGCGCCCGCGTAGGTTACAAACACTCACAACTCATGAGACGATCGTATGAAAAGCAGCGCCGGATCAGTCGCCCAGTGGGCTTACTTGATCTCCCTTGGAGCGGTTTCGACACTGGTATTCTCTGTCGGCGTGGCGGCAACGACCGCCACGATAGCGCTCGCACAACAGAAGATGATTTTGCAGGATCCTGGGACTCCTGTCCTTGGCGCTGCGCACCCTGATGTGGTGGTGGTCGAATATTTCGACTACAACTGCCCGTATTGCAGAAAATTGGCCCCGAGCATCCAAGCCCTCGTGGACAACAATCCCAGGGTCGCGGTACTTTTCAAAGAGTGGCCGATATTCGGAGGTATCTCTGTCTACGCCGCGCGATCCGCGCTTGCTGCCCAGTGGCAGGGGAAGTATTTGGCAGCACACAATGCCTTAATCAGGGCTCCACGCCTCTCGCAGGAGCCCGAGGTCGACGACGCACTGCAGAAGGCCGGCGTTAATATTGCGGAACTCAAAAGGACTCTCGCCATTCGCGCTGCACAAATCGATGCCCTCCTTTCGCGCAATAGCTCCGAGGCGCGTTCTTTGGGAATGCAGGGGACCCCCGGCCTGCTGGTGGGCCGCAATGTGTCGACCGGCATCGGCGATCTTGCCGCACTCCAAACGGCCGTCGCCGCGGCCTCACACACATCGCAATCAAAATAGGACCGAGCACGTAGGGTCAAAGACCGAAGCCGCTCAACGTCGGCGAATGCGCCTCGGCGTCATTGCGGACGAGTATGGCATCGATCTGGTCGATGTACTCAATGCTCGGTGCCAACTTGCGGCAAAGGGCAGTTATAGTCGAAATATTACGCCACTGTGACAGTCGGGCTTCTCACTACCCAGTACGACTGTACCCGGTCCCTTCATAGTTACCCTCTGCACAACATCGGCGGCGAGGTGAGGGCGGCAGGGCGGCGTTAACGCAATTCAATCGCCGCGCTTCCGGCAATCGGCCCCTGGCCATCGCGCTGCAAGAGAACGGCGACCCGGGTCGCGTCGATGGGAAAGGATTCCACGGATGCTCGAAATTCCGCCGCGTGACCATTCCAAGTGCCAATAGAGCGAAATTGCCGAACGATATTGAATTCCTGAAGCGTCCTTCCGGAATTCTCACCGCGTTCGACTGGTGTGGAGGCTTGCGGCAAATACGCTGCTACGAAGACTTGGTAGGCCTTGTGATCCGGGCGTTCAGGCACCCCGATAGTAAGTACACCGTCAGCTACTGAAAGCCTCACCGGAACGGTTTCCCCGATTGGGTTGGCCAATGCGTCCAGAATTCGCCGCTTGTCCGATCCAACGAAGCTGCTACGACCGTCGACGACCGCCTGCGGAGTGAAGGCGGAGGAGAGTCCCAATAACTCTACGTATCGGTGCTGACGCTCAACGGCATTGGGTATCGAATAATGGTCGCGCCAGCCGATACCATCCCAGTAGTCGACGTGAAAGGCCAAAGCGATAACATTCGGCATCGAGGAAAGTTCGCCCAACACACGGTCCGCCGGCGGGCAAGAGCTACAGCCTTGAGAGGTATACAGTTCAACGACGCTGGACCCGTTCGATGGAGTCGACGCTCGCAGTTCTGTTGCCGACCCAACCAGACTTGCTAAACCCAGAATACCTAAATATGAGACCCGTTTGGCAAAGTGTGACATGGCTTGGTTCTCGAATAACGCATGCTCAGCCGTCAAAAAGCCGATCGGCCGCGACGGATCCTAGGATTCAGACATGGACCTCCGCCACGCCTGTCATACAGAAGCAGACCGCGGTTCAAAGAAATAGATTTCAGCGACTAGAACATTAACTACATCCAAAGGGCAACGATCGCTCGGTACGCATGGCTCATGCGGGTACTCCTCGGCAATCAATGCGAGCTGCATTAAAGTGCCGGACGCTAAACGGCGCATCTTTTAACTCCCGGTTTTGTGCACCTGAGATCTGGGAATACTCAGTAAATCGCAATCTACCTTGTGGGCCCAACGTCGGCCCGCGCTTTCCGAAACCTCGTCAGAAAGGCCTTCAATTCGATGCTGAATCCGAGATCCGTTCCCGGAGGGCGTTCATCACAATGTTACTCGCCCGTGATTCGACGTTCGTCGCGCGCGACTCACCCTGCGCCGCGCGGAAAGCCGGCTTTGCCTTCAGCCGTTCGTGACCGCCAACTTTGCCTCGGTACCTTCGATGTTTTCCAGTCCCCAAGCTTTGATTTGGGCTAAGAGGCCGCGCAACGACCGTCCTTTTTCAGTCAGGCGATAGGCCTCTTTACCTGCCACTTCACTCGGGCAGCGTTCGATCAATCCGTTGGCGGCGAGACGGGTGAGTCGTTCGGAAAGAATGTTGGTCGCTATTCTCTCCGGGGAGGCTAGGAAGTCTTTGAAGTGCGACTTGCCGCGGAGGAGGTCACGAACGATTAACAGGCTCCACTTGTCACCCAGTAGGTCCAAGGTGCAGGCGACGGGGCAGGGCGAGCGGGAAGATTCCCGTTGAGTAGGCTTTCTCTTGTCGAGGGATCGGGTTATTTGTCCAGCGCTGGCCATATGCACCTCCTCCTAGATCCTAAACAGAAAAGCAGTCGTTAATCACTAATTGACTTTAGTCGCGGTACTTGCATAATGCAAGCATTGCACTTGCATCTTGCAAGTGCAATGCTGATGGCCGGAAACCTACTGTGAGAGGAGGTGTCATGCAAAGCACCAGGAACCTAACCACCCTGCTTCCCTTCGTCGCGAGCATCGTTTTAGGACTGTTCGCCTGGGGGGCGGTATGCCTTCACTACGTCTGGCCGCGCATTCGCGACCTGCCTTTGCAGGCAGCTGTTCGGCCGATCCTGCATTTTCATCTGTTCCGCTATGTCGGCCTGGCCTTCTTTGTTCCGGGCGTCGTGGGTCCCAGTCTCCCTACAGCGTTCGCGACTCCAGCAGCGTTCGGTGACCTCATTGCCTTGGGCTTGGCGTGGGTGGCATTGATGAGCGGAGCGGGCCGTTATGGGCGAGTTACCCTCTGGGCGTTCAATCTTTGGGGCACGGCTGATCTGGTTTTTGCCTATTACCAAGGCGCGGTGGGCGTCGGCATCGAGCCGGCATCCCTCGGCGCGGCGTGGTTCATCCCTACTCTAGCGGTTCCTTTCTTGTTGTGGACGCATGTGATGATATTCGCTGTGTTGTTGCGGACGTCCAGAGCAGCGAGCTATAGACCCACAGTGGCGCAGTAGTAGGTACGCATTTGTTACTTGGCAGGTGAGGTAGCCTCATTTGTTTCCCGCGCCGCGGTAAATCCGTCCATCGACGCACTGCGGCAAAAACTCCGGTTTTTGACGCCCCGGAAACAAATGCGGCGCTTCACGTGTGGTGCGCGCGACGATCTCCGGGCTCATCGCTGCGTCTCGCCTCGCTAGATGAAAAAAAAGGCGGTCTCTAGGAAATTGGCGCCAAGCCCTACCTGCTGTTGCGGCCATTGCCGTCGTATCGGGTGGTAGGACCACCAAACGACCGTCGATTGGGACAACCTTAGCGTGTGTGGTAAGCGCGGCGGCCTCAAAGAAAATTCGGCAGCAACGCGTGGCCGGCGTTTGCCTGAATGAATAGCGCAATCGCCAGCGCCGAATATGCCGCTGATCCCGCAATCAGCGTCTGCCACCTGAGCCGTGGCGACATATTGGTGACTAGCAAACCGAGTACCGGAATCGCCTGCTGAGCATGGATTCCCAGAAAGTGAGCGATCCGGAGGTCGCCGCCCGCTCGATTCCAGCCAAAAATGAGCGAGTGGCCGCCGACCGACCCGACATTATGGCCGGGTTGGCTTGCCATATAGACACCGAATCCGCCGCCCAGAACAAAACACAGCACCAGGCCTGTCACGACAGCCGCGACGTAGTCGGCGCGCAGTCCAGCGACAGGACGCCGCCAAATCTCCCATGCGAGCGGTAAGCACGATGCAACAAGGGAAATGGCGCCGACTCCCATCAACCCATACATGATTTCGTAAAACGGGCTGGAGTGGTTGAAATGAGAGGCCAGTTGATGACCCGCCTGCCAGGAGATGTAAATGATCTCAAAGCTGCCCGCCGCCACGATGATTGCCACGATACCGCGCAGGGTCCAGTTACGGCGCCGGGAGGGTTGAACATAGCCGAAATACCAAGCGATCGTCAGGGCAAACACGGCCACTGAAAAGACAAATTTGGTTGGCTTCCCCCACACATCGACGCCGTCGAACGTACGTGGGTCAATGAACTGCAACGTCAACATCAACGGGGTCAGCAAGAGGAGCAGCAACCCGTAAGTAGCCAAAACGCGCTGGCGATGAAGTAGCTCGCGCAGAATCAAAGTCATGACTCGTGACCCGTAGCGCGTCGGGGCAAGAACAGCGCCTGTATAATGAGATAGAGCAGAAATCCGAGTGGTCCGAGCATGAACGTCACCGGCAGGCAGACAAGCAACATCAGCCGATGCAATCCCTCCCGCGTACCCTGCCGTACGATCCACGTGCCCACAAACAAGTCGAATGCCAAGTAGTGCAGCCAGCCTGCGGTGAGAGCCGAATCATTCGCGAACAAGGAGCGCACAGCGCTCACAGAGCCGAACCCGCCACCGGACGTCTGTGCAAACCCATTCCAGATGCAATACAAATAAATGAGCGCGAAGAATCCTGGCACCCAGTATCCCGTTATGCGCTGAGTCCAGATACTCATGGCGGACACGAAAAGAGAAAGCGCGAGCGCGATCCAACACAGCAAGGCAATGGTATTGGCGATGGCAAATATCTGTGCGGGTGCCGGCATGCTTGCTCGTGCCTTCCAGTGAAGATGGGTAGAGTATAGCGCGGGTGTGGAGCGGAATTGTTTTCCCGGGAACGTGGATCGTTACTCGTTCTCTGGACCGCCCTAGGGGGCGTGTCGTTATTTCTTTTCCGGGACGGCGTGAATCCGCCCCTGGAGCCTTCGGGCCAATCATCCCTAATTTGTACGCCCCGCAAAAGAAATAAGACGACCCGCTTTGGGCGCACACAATGCGCATCGATGATCGTGATCACACACCGTAAGTAGCTTGAAAAAACGAAAAGGGCCCGAAGGCCCCGAAGCGGTTAGAGGTGTGGTTTATTTCCCGTTGCAGGCGTTGCCGTCGTCGGTGTCGGGCGGCAGCGCGACAAAGCGCCCATCCAGTGGGAAAGCCTTAAGATCGATCGAGAATCCCAGACTGTCCTTATTGGGAACACGACGCCAGTCCTCGTCCATTTCTTCGCGTCTTGCCGTGCCTTTCACATTCTTCAACCGTGAAAACATTCAAGGAGGTGGGTGAGGCGGCTGGTGCAGGTTCCCGGACGGGTTCGACGGGCAGGCGGGCTTGGTTTTGATTGCGATTGTTTATCCAGGGTGGGTGGGGCTGGCCTTCGGTCTCGTCGTTCGGTGTACCTTCGGGCCGTCGTTGCACATCGCGCTACGCTGTCCAAGCTTCTCGCAAGCCCGGTGTAGTCATACATGGCTAACCGTTCGACGCATGCGTCTCACCCAGCGCTCAACGCGGCAATGTCCGCCTTAGCTGGCGCTGGCGCGCCAAAAGAAGATGTCTCCATGGTCGGTCTGTGGTGCAATTGACTAACCGGGTCTCTCCCTCAATACTCATTCGCAAGGAGCCGAGTTTGAATATACGCAATGACTGGTCGCTCGCAGAAGTGAACGACCTCTTCGAGCTCCCGTTCATGGACCTGTTATACGCGGCACAGCAGGTGCACCGACGATTTCAGATTCCGAATAGCGTACAAATCAGCACACTGCTGAGCATCAAAACAGGTGCTTGCCCGGAGGATTGTGCCTACTGCCCTCAGAGCGTGCGCTACGACACGGGACTCAAAGTCGAAGAATTGATGGATCTGGAGGACGTGCTTGCCCGAGCGCGTACCGCGAAAGCCGCAGGCGCCACTCGGTTTTGCATGGGGGCTGCCTATCGGTCTCCTAAACCCAAAGACTTGAGCAAAGTCTGCGAGATGATTCGCGCGGTCAAATCGCTTGGGCTTGAGACTTGTGCGACCTTGGGGATGGTTGACCCACGCCAAGCGCGACAATTAAAAGAGGCGGGACTCGATTATTACAACCATAACCTCGATACCTCCGCCGGGTATTACGAGAAAATCATCACCACACGCACATATACGGATCGTCTGGACACCTTGGAAGCAGTCCGCGATACGGGGATGAAGGTCTGTTGCGGCGGAATTGTGGGCATGGGCGAGACAGCCAGTGACCGCGCTGAGCTATTGCATACGTTGGCTACACTTCCCGTGCATCCGGAGAGTGTGCCCATCAACCAATTGGTTCGGGTGCAGGGGACCCCGCTCGCGGACACGACATCGCTCGACCCGCTTGATTTCGTGCGCATGATCGCCGTAGCGCGAATTCTGATGCCCCGCGCGCATGTTCGCTTGTCCGCGGGCCGCGCCGAGATGAATGATGAACTCCAAACACTCTGTTTTCTAGCCGGAGCCAACTCGATCTTTTACGGCGAGAAGCTGCTGACCACTGGCAATCCCGAAACCGCCCATGACATGCGCTTGTTCGAACGACTGAAGATTGTTGCCGAACCATTTAGTGCGGGGATCGATTCCGTGCGAGACGTCCGCATTAGTTGCGATTCCGGCATAAGATCTTGAGTAGGAATGTGTATTCCGATTTGGGGTTTTCCAAGGCGGAAGCGGCGGCGCAGCAGTCGACGGTGACGCTGGCGGTTGATATTGAGCGTTTTATAGAGAGAAATAGGCTCAACCGGGCCAAGGCAGCGAAAGCCTTTGGGTACCTCAACCAACCATATCCAAGATTGTGCGCGGTGATTTGTCTCGACTGCCTCCTGTCGTTTAGTTGATTGAAAACGTGATGAGTCGCGAAATCCCGGGCGAATGCAGAATGAGCGGTTTGAACGATTGAGCTGAAGCCGATCTGTCATTCGTCATCAGCCCCCCGGTCTTCGTCGTGTTGAAACTCTTCAGTCGCTTCAACGTTGTCATTCTGCTCGCGTATCGGGGCTTCGTTCTCATCGGCGCGCTCGTCGGCCGGATCATCGTCATCATCGACCGTACCGGTAGTCGGCGTCGGAATCGGAAAATCTGGGGGAGGTGTCTCCTCATCTTCTGGAATGGCTAATTTGCGCCGGGACATTGAAGATCTCCTTTCAAAAATGATGTCGGGGCGGTACCCCGACATCGCCGAGTTGCCGAATCTACTTCTGCTGCCCAATCTTCCGTGTGGCATCCGGCGTCTGCTTTGGATCATTGACGATGGTGGCTGATCCCGCCTGCTTCATCGCCTCGTTGTCCGTTCGAGATCCGCCCTGAGATTGTTGGCCGCGGTTGTGATCCGAGCCGCCTTGCTGCGCGCTCCTATCTTTTTTATGATGCAAGGCATCTTCTTGGTGACGTAACGCATCTTGTGACTGCTGCCCGCTGTTGGGCGAGTCGGTGGTGCGGTTGGAGTCATTCCTTCCTGAGCCGCTTTGCGGATGCATATTGTCCGGTTTAATTTCGTTCGACATTGAGAACTCCAGCTACTCCGCGACATAGCGCCGCCGATGTACGGTCTCACTAATGGGGCGTTGCTGGTGAGAGCGAATTGGCCCCTGCGTGTGTAGGCAAAGCGGACTTAATGATGATCTTTAGGGAGTTCCGCTTGTGAAAAGGGAATAAAACAGCAGTGTATCGAATCAGCGGATTGTGCCCGAAACACCATCGACAAATCGTTCGATAGAGCGATAAGGGTGCATCGCGAAATGGGCGGCTCACGCCGCGGCCAGGCCGCTGCGGATGTCAACGGCAGTGAGGGACATTCACTCGAAATTGTTCTCCGCGGTTCGACGCTGCAGCAATTCGATCAATGCGAGGCCTCCGGCGTGGTACGAGTGGGTATTTGGTGTCACGAGCCCATTTTCCGCACGCATGTCGTTTATTAAGTGTTACTTAACCGTCGATCAGCTACTCGGTTTGTTGTGCTTGACCATCGGGCGCAATCTGTGAGTCGTTTGATCGGTTCAGTTAGCGGAGTGAGCACACATGCGCAATATCAATCTAGTCATACGGATCGCGGAGGGGCTTCTGGCAGTAGCGGCAACCGGCACCGCCGTGCTGGTTTTGCAGCTTGCGATGGCGGCGTAACTGTGGCAAAAACGTTGACGGATTTCGACGACAAGGATATGAGCTTTCATGGGCATTTTACTTGCCTTTGCACCCTTTCTTGCCTTCGCGGTTGTTGACCGATTGATCGGATCGACCGCTGGACTCATTGCCGGCGCCGTGACGGCAGGGGTTTTGCTCCTGCGTGATTGGGTCATTCGGCGCCGGCCACTCAAAATTCTTGAGGTTGGCACGGGGTGCTTGTTTTCCTGCCTCGTGCTTTTTGCATTGGTCGCAAAACCCGCCTGGTCTATTGTTGGCGTGCGGCTGTGTGTGGACTCGGGACTCCTGACAATCGTGCTCATGTCAATCATCGCTCGGCGTCCCTTCACGATTCAGTACGCCCGTGAGCAGGTTCCCGAGGAGCAATGGAAGGCACCTCAGTTTATCCGCGCCAATTACGTGATTACCGCGGCATGGGCGGTCGCCTTTATAGTCATGGTTAGCGCCGATGTGGTGATGCTTTACGTGCACGCGGTGCCACTCGGCGTGGGCGTAGTGGCTACCATTGTCGCGTTGCTGTCGGCGATCCAATTCACTACATGGTATCCGAAACGACTCGCCGCTGAACGCGGCTGACTCCTCTTGAGATGGCGAGCTCTCGCGGATGTCGGCGGGCGCGCGGGCTAGCCCTCCTATTGGTATGTATGGTTCCTACGGGGCATAACGACATTTGCGGAAGTATTGGTGAAAATCCGAGAAGCTTGATCTCAGTCCAGGAGAGGTCATCTTGTTTCTTTGGCCGCCCTTTGTGGAGTACCACGTCGTTCATCCATTCCGCCAGTTATTCTGTTTCAGAATGTCCGTGTTCTGGCTGGTAATGATCGGCCAATGACCCGCGGTTCGCATCAAGACGTGGGTGAGTATGCCGATGCGCGTTGGCTTGCTCTTTCCGTTTTGATCGGTCTGTCCAGAAAGACTCCAGACGGAACGAGCGATGGCTATGTCGGGGGGCACGAAGCGAATCGTCGTGTCATTAATGCTGAGTGTACTATTCCTGAATATGGTGGCGTGAGTCGCGGCATGCGCTTGTTTGATCGAGTCGCGGCCGATCCAACGCGTGCGAATGACGTTCACGAAGTCCGCATCCGCGGCGAAGAGTGCCGCGAATTAGTTCATGTCATGTTTGTTCCACGCGGCCTGGAATCCACGTACGACGGACTGCACGCCGGCTTCATCGTTCGGTTGAACTGATTCAGCCATTACGGGGTCCGCTCACGAAACGGAAATTTATGCACGGTTAGCGGGGGTAAAACTCCGTTTCAACGCAGCTTCTTAGCCTTCCTTACGACCTTCAGTGGGAGTGTGAAGCTTGATCCCTTGCTCAAGAGTCTTCGTGGCGACCCGCGCTTCACGGCGTTCTTACGGAAAATGAATTTGCCGGTGTAGGTGAACTCTCCGGTACTGGGCAAACGCAGGAGATCGGTGGCTATACAAATCTTTCAACCTTCGTTGAATCCGCATCGGCCGGTGCGGGGGGAGAACAGTACTGGGGCGAGCAATCGTTGCGGTACGATGGAGGCGGGCAAACGTCATTAAAGAAGGAATTGCAGTATGCAAATTGTGATGCTTCGGAGGGCACTCATGGGTATTGTGTTGACGATTATTTGTGGATGTCATCCGCTGCCTACTCTCACCGCCGTTGCGGTAAGCCGGGGCACAGAGGGCGTGGACCTACAGATTACGGGCGCGCACTTCGCGCCGTCCCACTCCTATGGAATTGGCACCTATGCCTCAGACGTCCCGAATAAGGTACTTGTCGGCGTGGTTGCTTCCGATTCAGACGGTAATTTTTATCGAGAATTCGATTATCGCTGCGATGGTCAGTGGAATGGAATTCTGGATGTGGGTGCCTATGAGCTTACTTACTCGGGCACTCTGCCCGCGACCCCGACGTTAGGGGTTTTCGTGGCGCATACAAAGACAGCACAGCAAACCTGCATGCACGCGCCAAACTTGAATTCGCCATGAGGGCACTCAGGTGCGCGGATTCTTCGATAGAAGTTTGGCAACGATGAGATGAGCAAGAAAGTGAGCGAAGCCGCTACACTCCGGATTTTGCTGCTCATCTTAAGGTGCTGTGTTCTTGGCGGCTGCGCCAGTCGGGCGATCTCGTTCGATTCGGTGCAACCGGCGTCTATGTCGGATCCCTCTTTGAGGACGCTGCCGGGGGGTGGCGGATGAGGCTTGCCGCACTGACCTTTGGAACGGAAGGCGATACGCGACCCATCGCGACTTTGTGTCGAGCGCTCAAGGATGCCGGGCACGAGGTAACGCTGTTGGCCGCCAAGGACACATTGGGAAGCGCTGTACAGCTGGATGTGCCCCATGTGGCTTTGGCGGGCGATATCCGTGGGGCCCTGCTGGATATTGCCGCGATCATATCGGCCAAGACCAATCTCAGTGCTCACGCGAGCGCTCTCGCACGCATTGCGAACGAGAACACCGAGGCTTGGATGCGAGAGGCGCTGCATGTCGCCGCCGGCTGCGATGCGCTGATCGCTGCGGGTCTTGCGGGATTTGTCGGTTTGTCGGTCGCGGAAAAGCTCAAGATTCCAGTGATCGGTGCGGGCATGTTTCCGCTCACCCCGACCGGCGAATTTCCATCACCATTTCTGCCGCCTCGGAAAACGCCACGATGGCTTAATCGATTCAGCCATCGCTTCGTCGTGCACATGATTTGGCGAGCGTTTCGCCAGGCGACCAATGAGGCCCGCGTCGCGGTGGGATTGCCGCCACGGCGTAAGTCCTGGACCAGCCAGCCCATGCTCTATGGCATATCGCCGAGTTTGCTACCGAAACCCGCGGACTGGCCGTCGAATGCTTATATCTGCGGCCAGTGGTTGCGCTCCGTTCACCACTGGGACCCGCCACAATCGTTGAATGAATTTCTTTCTGCAGGCGACGCTCCGCTCTACATCGGGTTCGGGAGTATGGTGGGTTTCAATCGAAACGCGCTGCTCAATTCCATCGTTGCTGCGGTGAACGGTCGCCGTGCGCTGTTCTATCCAGGCTGGAGCGGCACTCAAGGACTCAAGCTGCCAAACAATTTTCTGGTGATCGACGATACTCCGCATGATTGGCTGTTTCAGAGGACCTCGCTGATCATTCATCACGGGGGCTCCGGAACCACACACTCCGCCGCCCGCTCTGGAATCCCCTCCATCGTGCTGCCCTTCGCGGGCGACCAGGCCTTTTGGGCGGAGCGGTTGCGACTGCTCGGGGTCGCGCCCAACTTTACCAGCGTCCGTCAGATCAGCGCTACCTCTTTGGGGGAGGCGATGCACATCGCCGGATCGACGCAGATGCGAACCCGTGCAGCCTCTCTTGGGGAGGCCATGCGCCACGAAGACGGTTTGGCGTCAGCCGTGAAGACTATCGAGGCAGTACTGGGTGAATTTGTATTACGCGGGAGAACCCTCGGTATCACGACGTGATACTTAGCGGGTTTTCTAAAGGATTACGGCCGCGGCGCATACAATGGCGCCCGGCAAGTCGAGCCTGGCAAAAAGGGAAGTCATCAATATGGCGATGAGCAGGGCGTGGCGGGCGGGGGTGGTACTCGTTGGCCTAGGGCTATCTTCCTGCGCTGCCGTCGGCGTTGTTGCTACCTCTGATCCAATGAAGGAACTGGGGAATGCGATGGGACTCATTGATCATGGTCGGCCGCTGCCGGCGGAAGGCATGATCGTTGACGCGATTGCGCAATGTGAAAAGACCAACAATACCGTGTGTGTCGGTGAAGCGTATCGCGTGTATGGCCTGTTTTTTCAATCAGCCGCCGTCACGCAATATCGGGACCAATATCAGAAATATGGATTTCTCGATAAGTCCGCGACCTGGGATACGCGTTATGAGATGTCCGTTGTGTATTTGCGCAAGGCGGCTGTGATTGCCAAGGACACGGATCACTACGATGTCCTTTCCAACATTCAATATCTCATCGGCAAAGACTTCGCTTTGATGCACGATATTGAGAATGCATGCGTGGAATTCTCTCGATCGTTGGACGCCCATGAGGAACTCGAACGACAAAAGCCCGGGACTACCGTGGCGCCTGCCAAAGGAGAGGGTTCGTTCAGCGACACCATTGCCGACATTAAGCGCAGGCTGGGGTGTTCGGGCCAAAGCGGGCCCGTACGAGACCGCGGCGAAGCACGAAAATCCATTGTTCTCAACGTAACCGGGGGCGGGGACGTGATAATCACCAAGGACTGGCACACATTCGCTTATCTATGGCGTGATGTTTGCATACAGGAAGCCGCCGCGGTCGGTGTGGAGTTGTCGATGCAAGACGGTGAACCGAAGCCCACCGGCGAAGCAGGCACCCTGGTTGTGGTAGATATCGCAGACTATCGCTATGTGTCTGGCTTTGCGCGCAAGCAGTTCGGTGTGATGACGGGTAACGCTTTCATCAACGCGCAAGTAGCCTTTCACGACCTTAGGAGCGGAGAGGTCTGGTCGAACAGAACCTATGACACCACATCGAGCGCATCGCAGGGGGTTTATGCACCCATGACCGATAAGCAAGTGCGCTGGATTTGTCACGCCATCATGGCCGAGATCACGTGGTAGATATTGCAAATGAACAAGGAAGTCGTTTAAATGATTCTCCACATTCCTTGTCACGTTACACCAAGACATGCCGGTCGACCGTAGAACCATGATGATTGGCGCCGCCGCGTTCGCCGCCGTCGGAACCGCTGAAAGTGCCGCGACTGTCGCGGCGGAAGCGCAGGCGAATGCGCCGACTGAACGCGTACTGGGCATCGGCGGATTATTCTTCCGGAGCCGCGATCCAAAGAAATTGGCAGAGTGGTATCGACTCAATCTCGGGATTGATCATCGAGTATGGCAACAAGCCGCCGGACCAACCGCATTCACGCCGTTTGCGATGGATACGGATTACTTCGGTTCAAAAGACCAAGCCTGGATGGTGAATTATCGAGTTCGAAGTTTGGATGCAATGGTCGCGCAGCTGCAGAAGTCCAGCATCGAGGTGAAAGTCGATCCGGAAAAATATCCCTACGGTCGCTTCGCAAGATTGCACGATCCCGACGGCAATCCGATCGAACTATGGGAGCCGGCAACCCCGGCCTGACGCTTCGCGCGTCTAGGCTAAGGGACCGACCGCACTTTTTCGTCTGGCTATGAATGGCGAGGGCGGGAATGAACTAGATCCATTGAAGATAACCATGATAAGTCATTGATTAACATATATTATATGACGGCTCGTACTTCGCAGTCTTGGCAGGTAGGGTGATCTGTTGCGCGCCACCGTCTTTCGATTTATTCGTATTTTAAGGGATATTTGCGCTTACAGCACGACTCGACGATCGGCATAGTGTTGCGAGTGGACGCGTGAGCGTTTTGTTGCGCGATAGCGGCAGCATTGGCGCAACGCCATTAGCAGGCATAAATGCATAAAAGCCCTTGATAGCTCTCTTGTTGCGCCAGCAGATGCCGAGAGGTGGCATTGCCCCTGGGAGAAGGCGACTATGTTGCCAATTCTAGGCGGCGTGGGATAGTCCCACCAATGATCTTGACCCTAGACGCCAAGCGCCGTTTGACGCTGCCTACGAACCTTGTATTCGCGCAGCCAGGCGATAACTTTGAGGCGGTATTCGACCCCGAAGAGGATGCCGTAATATTCCGTCGCCTGTCCAAGAATTCGAATTGGCTGACGATCCTCAAGGGCTGTCCGGTGAAGATGGACGATCGGCTTCCGCGGAGGCGCGAGTTTCCCAAACGCCTCAAGCTTTGATCTGGCTCCTAGATTCCGATGTGCTGAGTCAGCCGGCTAAGAAGGCCGGCAATGCACGCGTTATCTGTTATCTCGTGGTTGGAAAAACATCAAGACCAGTGCTACACGAGTTCGATTGCCATTGCACAATTGGCATTCTGGGTGCGCACTAAGCGCGGAAAGCAACGCATTGCGTTGCAGAAGTGGTTGACGGATCTGATTGAAGCCATGCAGGGTCGAATTCTTGGGTTCAACGTATCGACCGCTCATGTATGGGCGGAACTGCAACACCGATTCCAAGCGGCAGGTAAACCGATGCCGGTTGAGGATAGCTACATCGCGGCGATTGCGCGGCGGCATAACCTCACGGTTGCCACCGGAAACGTGAAGGATTTTCAGCGACCCGGAGTTAGGGTTTTCGATCCGTTTACCGAAATTGATGAAACGTGAAGAGCAGCCTGACTGAGCCGAGTGGCCCTAATTGCGATAGCCATGCATGCCATCTGCTTGAGCTAAGTTCAGATGTCCGCCTTCCGGCTAAGTTGAAATGTCCGCTTCCACGTCCCTTCAGCTTTGAGCCTCCATTGCTCGCTCCACATCTTTCTCGTTCAATTTTCGCTGCGTCGTAACCGGATGGGGAAGTCACCCCGCAAGCCGCTTACACATTCGCGTGCGAGTGACTCACCGGTCGTGTGGCTTGTGCGGACGTCGTTGCGCCACGTGCCAAAGTACGCCAGAAGGATCGACGACGTAAGCAAGGCGCAACCCCCAAGTTTGCATTTCTGGCGCGCGGGGGGCGGGCACACCGAACTCGGTAGGTAGGTTGAGCGCGTCTATGTGCGCCCACCATGCATCCAAGTCATCGACCATTAGCTGCATCATAAAGTTGTCGGCTTGGTCGAAAGACGACAATATAAAGCTGCCGGTACCGACGCGGAAGATAGCAACTTCGCTATCGAGAGCTAATTCAAAGCCCAGTCTGATGTAGAAGCGCTTTGATAGCTCCAGATGTTTTGCCGGAACGAAGGGCCTCGCCAACTCCGTGCCACTGGGAACCTTAGGCATTCGATTCCTCCTTTCGTAATCTAAACGCGCAGAAGCATCCGATTTTCATATGTGATCCGGCGGCCTCCAGTGCCGGGGCAGTAGTCCGTCGAGGGGTCTTGAGGACTGCGTTGGCAGGCGTTCCAATACATTTTTAAGGTAGAGATACGGATCGTGCCCGTTGAGCTTGGCGGACTGGATAAGACTCATGACGGCGGCAGATTTCGCAGCTCCGCTGCGTCCACTTTACCGAGCTGGCGCGACAACTCCATGGACTTAGATGCTGCCATATTTGCAGCGATTTCAACATACTTATCCGCGCTTTTTTTCTCACAAGATGCGGATCTTCGCGCGCTCATCGAGCCGCTCCCACGGTAGCCCCACGACGATCGCCTGAAGTTGCTCGTGGCTCAGCGGCATGCCACGATCATGTCGCATGCCAGCACGGACGAAGCTGCCTTCGTAGAGCTTTCTCGCACACAGCCAAAGATCAAAGCCATCATGCACCAACACCTTCATACTGTTGGCACGCGTGTTCACGCACAGGTACGCATGGTGAGATCGCGCCTCACCGAACACGTCCACGACGCGGGCGAGGACTTTATCAACCCCGGCACGCATGTCGAGCGGTTCCACCGCGAACCAGGCCGCATCGATTCGGATCACCGCATCAGCTCGCGCAGCAGCAGCGCACACTCATGTGCTGCCGATGCCGGCCACTCAATGCTCACCGTACCGCCTCGCCGGCGCCAAATGTCGACTCGGTACCGTTGAACAGGATCTGCATCAGGCGGCTCGTGGCGTCATCGATGAACACCAACGCGGTGCACGCAGGGCCGCGATCTTCGAACCAATGATTCGCAGCCGTCGATCTGGATCAGCTCCCCGATGCACGCCCGCCTCATACGCGGCTGTTGAATCTTCGGCGCCCTGAGCTTGCGCGGAATCCACAATCCGACGGCAATCTGGAGCCGCCGTACGGTCTCCTTGGCTAAATCGATGCCGTGCTTGGTTTTGAGCTTCTCCGTTAGCCAAAGTCGGCCCAAAATCCGCGTACCTTGACCTTAGGATCTTGATGACCCGGTCCGCCAAGGCCTTATCAGGCGGTTGTTGCTTGGCCGGTTGAAACGCTTGGAGATCACACCGACAGGTCCCGCGGCGGCGTACCGACGCGCGAGCCTGCGGACCTGGCGTGTGGTGAGGCCAAGCCGCTCGGAAGCCGTGACGAGCTTCAGATCGCCGTCGACCACAGCCTGAATGCACTTGAGCCGATCCAGTTCGCGCATGCTCATGGTCACCTTGGGTATCCGGATCATGGCCAATCTCCCAGACCGTAAAGACGGTCAGCGGAGAGTGGAACACGGGAACCAAAACGGACATTTCTACTTAGCAGAAAGCGGACATTTCTATTTAGCGGTCACAGCATGTGTCTCGCCAACGTACACAAGTCGTGTTTTCTCCAAAGTGGAAATGTCGGGTTGTAGAGGAGGGCGCCTCATTTCCTCAGCTCTGCTTTTTCCGCGTTGATAGGCGCGATCTGCCGCATCCGCGGCAGAAGCTCCCGCCGTTCGAGCGGCCGACGAAGAATTTGATGCAGAGCCCCGTCCTAATTTCGATTCTGTCGGGCCTATGCGGCCGCGCGTTGCTCGGCTTCCCAGCCCTTGCAGGCCAACAGTACGGTGCGTGGAACCTCGTGCTCGCCACTGGCGTAGTAAGCCACCTGACGTCGGGAGAGCCCGAGCGCCTCAGCTGCATTGGTCAGGCTCAGTCCGTTACGCCAGCGCCAGCGGATGAACTCGACCGCATCGGTCCGGCCGTTCTGTTCAAGGGCCAGCTCCCAGAGCGTATCCGCACCGAGATCGAGATCGCCGGGCCAGGCGATACTGTGGCCACCTTCGCCAAGGGCGACGCGCGCAAAGAGCGATGCCCCGCGCAACGCCTTCAAACCCCTTGAGTGGCGCACGAGCACACGTAGATCGACCGTGTAGGTCTTGCCACTGTTAAAGCGTAGCCGTACAGCTCGATCTCCCGCGCTCTTCACGCTCGTGATTCGATGCACCTTGCCCTCATTGATCCTCATAAGTCTTTCACTCCGAGTATTTCCGCCACAGGCGACGCAACGTATCGAGGTTAGTCTTGGCCCAGGTGAGCGCCTCGGTCACATCGCGTGAATCGGCCGTGCCCGCCAATACTTCGAGCGATTCGATGACCACAGATATACGTTCGTTACTTGTCGTAACGATGTGAAAATGCGGAGGCGCGTGGTCTTTGAAGTACATCTCGATGCGACAGCGATTGAACCGTTCCACTGTGGGCATACGACATCATAGTGCATATGGCACACTGGTGCAACATGTGCACTGGTCGGACCATTCGGGTCCCGACGACGGTGTTCAGGAAAGAACCTCACCGCCTCCTGCTGGCAGTCGGAAACGGCCGCGAGGGGCATCTCTTGCTGCCCGGCGACGGAATGCAGCATCGAATCATTTAGCTTGGGCGCTGACGATTTGAACATTTAGGAACTCTGGATCGTCCTTCACGACTTCCAGCGCACCCGTTTCGATTAGAAACTCGAGCCGCTCCAGGTAGAAAAGATCCGTTACTTGGGGCATAGACTCAGACGGATCTTGGAGTGCAGCCAAAATAACTTGCCTAATCTTCTTGGGCACCGATCGCACCTGCTCAATCAAGTAGAAATCTACGTGCGTGAGGCTTGGAACTCGTAGATCATCCAAAATGCCATAGTCTTCTAAAGCCATTGGGCCGCGAAGGGGATTATCAGAATCGACGGCCTCAGATCTCTGATAAAGGTCCTCGGGCGTGAGTGCTCGTCCGAGTCTACGTTGAATGCAGCCATGACAAAGCATGCCGTGCCGTTGAGAGCGTGGGACAATCTGTCGCCACAGCTCGTTCTTTATCGAGTGATAGTCGGCCCCAGGGGCTAATAAATCCTTTGAACAGTCGAGGCACAGCCATTTTGAAGTCACATGCACTTGTCCGGTAGATCGCGAGCTACGCTCGAATGGTTGGAGTGATGATCGACGAATTATTGCATGCTACTGGCGCTTGGAAATGGTCTCGATGGGCAACTCTTACTGCGCCGCTCATTGCTTTCAAGTTGAGACTCCAGCGCCATCGCCAGCGTGGCACCAAGGCGCTTATTGTTGACGATGTCGGCATGGCGAATCTGGCTCAAGCGATCAAAGACGGAGTAGGGCAGTTCCCGCCCTTCATAGCGGATCTTGAACCGCCCGTCCGGATAATCGAACACTGTCACATGTTGCCCAGCGATCTTGTCGTTCTCGGGGCCTAGCTTGATCAGATAGACGCCCTTGTCGTACTGCAAGGTCAACGACCGTGTGACGGCTCTAGACTCCTGCCAGCTGAAGATGTCGTCAATGCGGACACGCTCCGCCTTGATGAGCTTGCGATGTGCATCGTGATCCGACGCCGGTGTTCGCCCGAAACGAGCGTTGTAATCGCGTCTGAAGGACTCCAGGAAGGCGTTCCCATCGGCGATCGATGAGATACCGGCCAGCCGCAACTCCTTAACCAAGCGATCCTGTAGCGTCCCATTGGCGCGTTCTACGCGGCCTTTGGCCGCCGGACTGTTGGCGCAGATGCTTTCGATGTTGAGATCATGAAGCGCCCGCCCGAACTGCGTGACGCCTTCGCCGCGCGTGCCGCCGGCTTTATTAACCCGAAACACCGCGTGTTTGTCGCTGTAAAAAGCAACGGGCTTGCCGTACTCGAGCAGATATCGTTTGGTGACGTTCATGTACTCGAAGGTCGACTCGGCGTGGCAGAAATGCATTCCGACCAGCTGCCCAGTGGCATCGTCGATAAAGACCAGCAAAACGCATGGCTTTGCTCGATCCTCGAACCACCGGTGGTCAGAGCCATCAATCTGGATCAGCTCTCCGAAACACGGCCGACGTAGCCGTGGCTGCTGGACCTTTGGCTTGCGCTGGGCCCGGGTCTGCCAGATCCCAGCCTCGATCATGAGCTTCCGGACGGTCTCGTTGGAAACCTCGATCCCATGTCGCTCGAGAAGCTTCTCGGACGCCAGAGTCGGCCCGAAGTCCGAATAATGGACGCTGATCAAGGTGAGGATGGCTCGCCGGAACTGATCCGGGAACCGCCGGCTACTGGGCCGGCCGCGTTTGCGAGATACAAGACCGTCGGCACCTTGCTGGGCTACGGCGGCACACAGTCGTTGAACCTGGCGGACGCCGAGATCCAAAATCCTGGCGGCTTCAACCTGCGTCAGTCGGCGTTCGCGAACTCGCGTGATGACGCCGAATCGATCGAGCTCTGCGTGACTCATCGTGACCGTCCTGGTGGTCATGTCGGTAGACTCCCAATGCCGCAAAACACGACATTTTCACGTTGGAGAAACCCGACATTTATACTTTGAGCCTACAGCATCTGCTTGAGCTAAGTTCAGATGTCCGCTTTCCAGCTAAGTTGAAATGTCCGCGTTAGCTGAATCCTCGAGCTCAGGCTTCGAGGGCATTCTCAACATCCTTCTGACTCAATTCCCGTTGAGTCTTGGTGCCTCCAACCTTCTTTCTGGGCACACGTTTACCGTTTGCTCGGTGAGCCGTTGATGGTCCTGCGTAATATTGATTGTCGCGCTCAGCTTGCACCAAACTGGATATCCTCAACGCATGACCTAACCGCTTGTTTTCGACAATAGCACCTTGATCGATTGCGCCCAACTTGTCGTAGGTGGAGTAGGGGACCTTCTCACCCGCAGCGCGGATCTCGATCTTGCCATCGGGAAACTGATAGACATCCAAATACTTTCCCGCATACCGCCGATTCTTCGGCGTATCGGGTAGCAAGTACAGCTTGCGCTCGTAATGCAGCGTCAGATTACTCGTAACCTTGCGCTGTTCGCGCCAAGCGAAAATCGAATTTAGGTCCTCATCAGGACGGACAGGTCGATGCGCATCATGAGCGTCTCGGGCCACCTTCCCGAATCGCTCGTTGTAAGCAGCAACATAGGCGGGCATAAACGCATTGGCGGCTTCAATGGTCGATATCCCCTCGAGCCGGAGCTCCTTCACCAGCCGATCCTGCATGGTTAGATGCGCCCGCTCTACACGCCCCTTAGCCGCCGGCGTGTTTGCGCAGATGCCATCAATGTTGAGTTCGAAAAGTGCTCGCCCAAACTGCGTATGGCCGTCGCCACCAGTCGCCGAAGCTTTATTTATGCGGAAAATGCTCGCTTTGTCGCTGTAGAACGCCAGCGGCTTGCCATGTTGATCGATATATCGCCGCGTGGCCTCAAAGTAACCAAACGTCGACTCGGTCCCGGTGAATAAGATCTGCATCAGGCGGCTCGTCGCGTCGTCGATGAACACCAGCGCCGTGCACGCCGGACCGCGATCTTCGAACCAGTGATGCTCGCAGCCGTCGATCTGGATCAGTTCCCCAATGCACGCCCGCCTCAGCCGCGGCTGTTGAATCTTCGGCGGCCTGAGCTTCCGCGGGATCCACAAGCCGACGGCGATCTGCAGCTGCCGCACAGTCTCCTTGGCCAAATCGATGCCATGCTTGGTTCTGAGCTTCTCGGTAGCCAATGTAGGCCCAAAATCCGCGTACGTTGACCTTAGAAGCTTGATTACTTGGTCGGCCATAACGTCGTGTAGCCGATTGTTGCTGGGCCGGCTAAAACGTTTGGAGATCAATCCCACGGGTCCGGCGGCTGCGTACCGGCGTGCGAGCCTGCGGACCTGGCGAGTCGTGAGTCCAAGTCGTTCAGCGGCTCGGATGGGCTTGAGTTCACCGTCGATGACGGCCTGGATGCACTTCAATCGATCGAAATCGCGCATTGCAAGTGTCACTCTCGTGCTTTGCCGCATTCGCAGTCTCCAGTCCCTGGAAAGGGAGGCAGAAACTACTCGCGGTCAGCGCTAAAGCGGACATTTGAATCTAGCCAGAACCGGACATTTGAACTTGGCTGCTACACCATCCCTTCGCATAATGTATATTATGTTAAATGGTGTGTTACCTCCATGGGCTCGCCAAAGTGAAGTTTTATCAAACCACAGGTCTCGTGCGTCCCACGGTGGATCGAAAGATTCGCGAAGTTCGGCGCCTGAGTCAGGAAGCCCGTTTCATTCGGCACAACCTAGCGCACCGCCAGATATCCTGAGAATTTTTCCCGACTCGTGCTAACGATCGAATGCGCAGGCCACAAATGGGAGAGTTTCGGCATCGGTCCGGCCCTTGATCCCATCAGTCTAGCCCTCACCGCGAATGGCAGCTCAAACCGACGGCTTGAGCCGCCCGCCCGGCCAAGACCGCGCGATTCCCCGCCCTGCCGATCAAGCGCCAACGTCATGCAGTGTATGCCGACCCCGATGGCTTTCTACTGAGTTGCCCGGTCCCGAGACAACGGGGAACAAACGACGGCCTCATGCCCTCACAATACTGGCACCCCACTTTCCGCACCTTAAAAGGAACACGATATGAACAAGGTACTTGGGATACTCATTGTCGTTGCCATCATCGTCGGTGCTGTTCCCTATGCCCGCGGCCTAGGCGCCCCATCATCGCCTCCCGGGGTCTCTGCAGAAAACTGGATTTCCTTCGGCGACGCTGCCGGATTTGTGATCCGCCATGCGCTACCGGGTGACGCAACGCTGCGCCCCGGAATGGTCAAAGGCTATTTCATGGTCCGCAAAGGCAACAGTTGGCTTAAGGTAGATTCCGACCCGGACGTGCAGGCTCAGCCCGCGATTGCACACTAGCCACTGGGCCGACGGCACAAATGGATTGAGTGCGTCGCCGGTTCGGCCGTGGACGCCAATGGGTTTGGTTTACATACCCAACGAAGACACTTGAGTGCTGCATAATCAACGCAGGCATGGACACTACTGGGATCGAGCCACCCGCGATGGATAAAGAAGCATTTTTTTGGAAAATCATGGCGGGCGAATTGCCGCCACCGAATGTCGCAGCAACCCTGGGTATCGTGTTCAAGGCTGTCGATTCCGAACTCGGTACCATCGAAGTTGAATTTCAGGCAAAGCCGGAATTTGCCAACCCAGCCGGCAATATCCAGGGCGGATTCCTTGCCGCGATGCTGGATGACACGATGGGGCCCGCGCTGGCCGCTACGCTTGCTAAGGGCGAGTTTGCGCCGACCATCAACTTGAACGTCTCGTTTGAAAGCGCAGCTCGTGTGGGTACGATCATCCGAGGGAAGGGTCGAGTACTCAAGCGCGGCAAGGAAATTTGTTTCCTCGTCGGCGAGCTCTATCAGAATGACCAACTTGTCGCGTCCGCCACAGCCACCGCGATTATTCGGCGATTGTCCCCGTAAACACGGCGAACACTAGCCCCGTACGCTTGCCCGCCACGCCAACACGGCGCTCGATCGCGCAAGAGGGGCTCCCCAAAGCCGCATTCGTCTGAAACTGCAAGGACTTATAGAATGCGGCTTCGGGGATAAACGGATCCTTTCCATTGGAGCCTTAAATAGGCATGCGCATAGCCAGCCTTCCCCGAAAGAGAACAACCGTCCCAACGATGGCATCCATCCAGCTGGCGCTTTTATCTATGGCTCACGCCGCAGCCGCGCAAGCGCCGAAGCATGTCCTCGTGTTTTACTCTCACAGCCGTTTGGTGCCGAGCAATATCTTGATCGATCAGAGTCTCAGTGCTGCGCTGTTGAATGATAGCGAGCGGCCGATGCGCATGCACTCCGAATTTCTCGATGAGCCCGAATTCGGCGGCGAGACCTATGAAGGCACGATGGTGGCCTACCTACACGAGAAATACGCCCGCGAGCCTTCCGATGTCATTATCGCCGTGGCGGACAGCGCGCTCAATTTTGCCTCCGCGGCACCCGTCTATGGTCCCTGGCTTCCATTTATCGGCACCGGCATCGTTGGTGGTCGCATGCCAGACCCTGAAGAAATGGGAACGCAGGCAGCCCAAACAGTCAAGGCCCTGTTGGCGGGCACGGCTCCGGCAGCACTGCGCTCGAACGCGGCGGGAATATACGAATATGAGTGCGCCCTGGTTTGGTACGCAAAAGAAACCCGGCACATGGCCGGGCTTCTCATACAACGCTGAGCGGCGAGCTTAAGCGGCAGCTGCCAGGTTCACTTTACGCCGTCCGCGCAGCACAACTAGGCTGCCGATCAGTAATGTGAGGCCACCGACGGCGGACGCGGGGTCGATTTCAGGGGCGCTGGCCACGGGCGATGCACTAAAACTGATTGGCACGAACGTTGTGCTTCCGGTTGATTTAACATCCGAATACTCGTACCCGGAACCATAACCAATAATGTTGATAGCGCCATTTACTGCCGTCGACAGTCCGAGTCCATCCGGGTCTAGCATCAAGCCTGAACCGCTCGCATAAAGGACATCGTTGAAGATGTATGGGCCCGCAACGTAACACTGGTTACCGGAAATGCACGCGGGAGTTCCCGTCCATGGTGTCGCCGTGGACAACAGACTTAGGGCTGCACCATTGTCCGTGCCGGAGACATAGTTGATGAAATAGTCTCCGCCCCCAAGTGATACGCCACCGAGTACGCCGCCTCCGCTAAAACCCGATCCGGAAAAGCTAAAATCAAAATACGTATCTGCTGCGACCGCACTCGATGCGCATAGCAGAGTTGCTGCGAACCCCAGAAGAACTCTCGAAGCCGTGACCTTCATTTAGCATCCCTTTGTTGTTTACGAGGTGTATCGAAGGATCGACTCCAATAACATTTAGCATTCATGGCGCTTCCTTTGCAAGTCCCTGTCCTTCCTGAAAGTCGCGATATGTCTAATCGCTGCGCGACGTCGCCACGCCACCCGCGACTCCGCCTCGGAATCATGTCAGCGACGGCGCTGACGTGGTTTCGGCCAACAAAGATTGCTCAAATGAACATTACGCAAAGAGCCGGCGGGCGGCCACAGGATTACTCGAAACTCGGCGGAAGATCTGCGGAAGACTTGCGGAAGCTTTACGGATATCTCCGTTGCGTGCTTGGACGAGAATCCTGCGTGCGAATACGTATTGCGATTAACGTCCTGAAAATAGTATATATTTATTGCGCTTGCCCGTGATCCTCGGGACATCCGTTCGAATTATTACAGCTCTCCATGAAATATGCGCTCGGCGACTTAACGATTGATACCGGGCGTCAATCCGTGAGCCGCTCCGGCATTCCCATTGCTTTGCCGAAGCTGTCGTACGATCTGTTGCTGGTTCTTATTCGCGCCGCCCCCAATCTTGTCTCTCAAAACGAATTGATGCGCCAGATCTGGCCAGGCCTGGTCGTCAGTCTTGACACGGTGGGTAAGCGGGTAACGCTTCTACGCGATGCGCTCGATGAAGATTCTCGAGCTCCGCGCTACATCGGGGCCATTCGGGGTCGTGGCTATCAAATTATCGCGGCGGTCTGCGAAGTGCCAGGGCCGATCGCCGAGCTGCCAGAGGAAGGCTACGGCGTCACGCCACGCTTGAGCCCCGAGCCGACCCTCCCCATCGTGGAATCGCCGGTCGCCGCTCTAATAGCCAGGTTTTATTACCGCGGGTCTTGGCCGGGAGTACTGCTGGCATTCGCGGTAATCGCTCTTTGTTGCGTCGGCATATGGCATCTGTTACCGCCGACGCAGGCGTCGGATGTTAACGTCGACGTGATACCCAACGTCTTTGCCGGAACATGGACCGGCACCCTCGAGACGTGTTCGCCCGCCAGCACCTATTCCGGGCCATTTGCGGTGGCAATCAGCAATACCAATTCAAAGTTGCTGCATCTGGTGTACTACGGTTACGGTCCCGACGGTGCCATGGACCTGACCGGAAGTTACGATCTTAAGGTGGCAGGAAACCAAGCAAAGTCGGTCTCGCCTGCTGGCATCACATACACCTTGCAGAATGAGGAGCTCAGGGTGAACTATGACGCCATCTGCCAGCATGGCAGTCTTCGCAAGCAAGCCCTCACGTTCGCCACTCGAAACTAGACAATCTTCCACAGTAGCGGGCCTCACGCCGGCATTAGCGCAGGCTCACGGTGTGTCGCCGGTAGTCGAAACACACTCTGTGCTTTTTGAAAAAGTTGAATCCGATCAAACCGTCGACCTCCGGAACCCCGTTCAGCTCGATGGCTACGAGATCCATCGGACCCGCATCAAGCGTGTTCAAAATAAATCGTTGGGTGGAGTACAAATCGTCGTTTAGTGGCAATTGCCGGACATGCGCCAC
This sequence comes from uncultured Gammaproteobacteria bacterium, assembly GCA_963756845.1. Taxonomy (GTDB): domain Bacteria; phylum Pseudomonadota; class Gammaproteobacteria; order Steroidobacterales; family Steroidobacteraceae; genus Bog-1198. The sequence continues at coordinate 195,520 of CAVWPD010000006.1, forward strand.
GGCTTTTTGTACGAATGAGTAGGTTGCGCCGGTGTCCCACCCTAAATTCATGGTGCCGTTGTCCGTTTGTACGCCTGAGAACATGAATCCGTTGCTGGTCGGCAGAATCATCGCGGTGGGTGGGCGACACACGGCTAATGAGTCGACTGCCGGGTGCAACTCAAAGCGTTGATGCGGGTAATCGACGACGAGCGTGTAGCGTTGCAGGAAATCGCGGCCTATGAGCGCGTCAAATAGCGGCGGCCCGCCGAAGTCGCCGGTGGCGGCTTGGTGCCTTTCATACCCTAGGATATTCCGAAAGGTGTGACCGCCGAGTTGCAGACTGGGAATGCAGAACTCGCGGCCTTGGAATTTGTGTCCTCCCCCGTCGGTGCGTTCGGTGGTCGTCCCTGTGAACTTCACATCTAGCTTTGCCAAGGCCTCGGGCGTGATACCGATTTCGTGCCATCCGCCGGTATCGATCAGTGCCTTGAGGCTGACGTCGCCGATGCGAATGGTGGTGAAATTATTGCCGTCTTTTAGCTCAATGGGAATCACAACCGCCGCGGTTTCTGAGTGGGCAGCGGCCGCGCGGGGACCCGTGAGCATGATCTGCCAAGGACGTTCCCGTGTTGCCTCGCTCGCGTCTTTCGGTATTTGAGTCATAAGTCCTGGCCTAACCGCGTAAGGCAATCCATAAGCTTGCGTTCCGATAGGCCGCTAAAGTGGCCGCGCAGCATACTGTTAAATTTGGGTAGTGGAATGCCGAGCCGCGCTGCTGCTTTGATGCGAGTCAACCCCTGCTCTTCCAAGATTTCGCTGATTTTGCTGACGAGCTGAGCTTTGATGAGCAAGCTGCCAGCCCCCGCGCGGCCGAGATCGGCGTAGACGTTGCTGCTGCCGATTTCGTAATCAGGGTTCAGGTCTTTGCGGCTTTTTCGGTGATTCACGTTTCATTTCCTCCGAAAGATCTCACTCCCGGCCATTCCAGCGCTCCGAGCTCGCCGCCGTCACTGCGGCCGCGCGATAGGTAGATCATAAAATGTGAACGTCGCCTCGTCTCCCTCGACATCGACATCAAGCACCTGGTTGATGGGTTCGCCATAGATAGCGAGCTGCTCAAGAGCACTCTGAAACAGCTGCTGCTGCATCTCGCCATCGACGTTCGGAATGAGTATCACAAGTCCCACATGCAGCGGCTCAGCCGCGTAGAGTTTGCGAAAATCGGCGGCATTGTTCGTGACCAGAATGAAATCTCGCTCGCGTGCGTAATGCACGACGTTCCAGTCCTTCCACCCTGTCCTGCCCACATGAGCCACCTGATACGCTTCGTGGCCCGCTTCGCCGGCGACGGTCACCAACTCAACGCTCAGGCACTCATCGACCAGGAATCTCACGATACCTTTGTGCTGCCTGAAAGCGGTGCGCGGACACGTCGCAAGGGCGGGCGATCCCGCCAGGGCTGCTTTCGCGGCCGCCCGCGCAGTGGGTAAGCCTGTGCGTACGCCGGCGCCAGACGGATCATCTCGGGCGTCAGCCCGGGGGTAGGCCTTGAGGATCTCGGCCTTTGTCGAGCCCTGCTCCATCAGCGTCGCAATTAAGTGCACGGGCACACGGGTGCCGCGAAACGCTGGTTCGCCGCCGAGGATCTCCGGATCACTTGCGGCCAGGGAGCGGGCGCGCCGCAGCGCCCGGAGCGAGGCCGCCAACTCGCGCCGCGGCTCACGCAAATCAATCTTGACCAGTCCGTCATCGAGCGAAAGCACTTTGCGCGAAGAAGCCCCGAGTGCATCAAACACCAGACGCCGCAGCTCGGGAAAAAAGCGACTCGCCAGCCGTTGTTCGAGGGCGAGCGCCAGCAGTGCGCGGCCATCCAGTAAGCGAATGGCATCAGTCGCGCTCCCGCGGAGGGTGGTCGGTACCAAGTTCTTGTCGATTGCATTATTCACCGCTTTGAGCGAAAGCCGCGTCAAGACAGCCGCTTCCGTGGGCGTGAACAGAGCATCATCGGATGTACGCATGCAGCACCTGAAGTCCCTGATACTCCGCTCGCGCGGTCATGCCCGAGAGCACAAATCCAAGAAGGATAATGCCGAACATTACATCAGTAGAGTCCATATCATTGTAGTGTCAGCATCTGGTTGAAAGTGTGGCATTTACTGCCTTCACAGCTGTGACCAACCGCCATCGACCGGAAGTTCCATGCCGGTCGTGAAGGTCGCATCGAACCCAAGGAAGAGGACCGCCTTCGCGATTTCCTCCGGCGTCCCCCAGCGCTTCATCGGAACCATACCGGCCATCTTCTCCCTAATCTGGACGGCCTCGTCTTTACTGGTAAACACTTTGCCGATGATCGGCGTGTCGATGGGACCGGGTGACACCGCGTTGACGCGGATTTTCCGAGGAAGCAGCTCGGTGGCGAGCGTCCAATGATCGCAGCGCAGCCTTGGCAGCTCCATATGCAAGGTTACCGGGCATTCCCTTGACGTTGGCGAACGAGGTCGTGAGGACGACAGAGCCTCCCTGGTTGATCAGCGGAGCGAGCTTCTGCACCGCGAAAAGCGGCCCTTTGGCGTTCAGGTTGAACATCTCGTCGTAGCCAGCCTCGGTGATGCTCCCAAGTGGCGCTCGGCTGGCGAACCCGGCGCTGACAGAGAGCAGATCGAAGGTGTCGAACTCGGCCTTCGCCCGTGTGGCGAGGGCGTCGATGTCCGTCAACGACCGCGCGTTGCTCGAAACCACAATGGCGTGCTTGCCAATCTCTTTCTGCGCCGATTCCAGCCCAGTCTTCGAGAGACCCGTCACCAGTACGCGCGCGCCCCCGTCGAGGAGCATCTTCGCCGTCGCGAGCCCCATGCCGCTCGTGCCGCCGATAATTACGGCCTTTGTGCCTCGGTACCGTTCCATGTGTGTTTCCTCGTGAGATTGCCCGCGGGTGAGATTGGGGTTACTTTGCCATTTTGGAACTGTTTGGTACGATATTCAACACGATGACCCTGGTCAAGGAGTTTTGAACCATTTATTTCATAATTCCGTAAGACCCTCGGCAAATGCCCTGCTGGTTCGGGTTGCCGGGATCAGTTCAGCGGCGATCGGGCTCCATGGCACCGCGCTCAAGGATGCTATGGAGAGAAATCGACCCCCGACAACTTGACGACGGCCTTCCACGCGGCTTCCTGGTTGGCGCGATCGCGCAAGTGCGGGTGGCACATCGCCTCGATTAAGCCGGCGAATTTCTTGGGCGCCGAGGCGAAGAATTGGCCCGAGACGTCGGTTCCGAACGCCGATGCTTCCTGGTTAATGCGTATTGTCACAGCAGATTCAGCCTGTATAGCAATCCTAACGATTCCGTTTGTCAGGCCTAATTTATGAAACGGTGAATTGCCTCGTTGGCGTTATCTTGAAATGAAGTATTGTTTAAATCAGTAAAAAAAGTGCTCTGGTCCACCATGGCTCCTGATAACTTACCCTCTCTACTGGCATAAAAAACGCCGCTTTTGTACCGCTCATCCGAAATGCCATCTACAAACCGTTTTGCACCAACTTCCAGCGTATGCACCATTTCGCCCATCATTGGGAACACAATGGGCATCATCACGTACTTCAACATAAACCGCATTGGAGGGGGCAGAGCATCTGGCGCCTGAGTTCCTTTTGTATTTCCTGGGCTCACAACAATAAACTTGAGCTCAGGATATTTTCTTGCCATCGATAGCGTCCACATGGTTTCCGCATACTTGACGTATGCGTATGCTTGCAAAGCATCGAACTTCTTACCAAAATATGATCCGTGAAGAACAGCAGCGAACTCATCCACAGAAGAAGTGCTCATAGAAACTGGTTTTACTCCGAGCATCTTTACGCCTGGAACAGCTTCCGCACTGACTGATAGAACTGCCTTCCTTAGCTTGTCTCGTTTAATCAATTCCTCCACTAAAATTACATTCCCTAAAATATTCGTAGCAGCTAATTGATTCATGCCGGAAGGTGTAGCTTTTGCAGCCGTTTTCCCAATGACTCCACCTGCATTTAAAACGACTGCATCAATAGGTTCCTTTATTCCTTCTACCGCTTTTCTTACAGAATTGGCATCCGTAACATCCCCGATAATAATTTCAAAAACCTTTTTCCCCGTTTTCTCCTCAAGGTCCTTTTTTGCTGTCTCTGCTCTCCCTCGATTTCTGCAAAAAAGAATTACCTTTCTTGTCTCTTTTTTCAACGCTAACTGTCGGGCAGTCTCTTTCCCAAGGCCAGCATTTGCTCCGGTTATCAAGATGCTTTCGTTCATATTTTCCATCCTTCTTAGGTTGTCCCGACAGTCAGTTGATGGTGGCCGATCAGCGGGGCCTCGGCCGCCTGGACGCCCGCCGTCGTGAGGCACCGCCTGGCCAGGGCCGGCTTGCTAATTTCGAACTGTTCGGTATCATATTGGTGTGATAGATGGCAGTTGTCAATGAGTTGTGAACCAAATGATTCAAAATACAGCAAGACCGCGGGGTCGACCGCGCAGCTTCGACGAGACCGGGGCGCTGGAAAAGGCGACCCAGGTGTTCTGGTCGAAAGGCTACGACGGAGTGACGATTGACGATCTCGTCGCCGGGATGGGTGTGGGACGGCCAAGCCTGTATGCCATCTTTGGGGACAAGCGGGCGATATTCTTGCGCGCTCTTAGGGCGTACGCAGAACGGAAGGGCGCATCAGCGGCGAAGGCACTTCTCTCGCCGCAGAGTCTTCGCGACTCGATCGCGGGCTTTCTGAGGTACGCCGTCGAAAGTGCGACCGAGAAAGGGTCCGCCCGGGGTTGCCTCATGATGTGCGTTGCGCCGCTTGTGAACGACGCTGAGGTTCAGCGGTTCCTTCAGAGCGCGATCGCGGGCGGCGTGGCGCTGGCGGAGCGCCGTTTTCGGGACGGCATCAGCGCAGGAGAAATCCCATCTGACTTTCCCGTAGCCGCCCGTGCAATCCAAGTCACGGATTTAGCGCGGGGGCTGACCATGCGTGCGCAGCTGGGCACGCCGCGCAAGACGCTTCTCAAAGATGCTCAGGAAGCGGCCGACTTAGTGCTCCTGCCGCGGCGCGTCTGACGGGTTATCGGAAACAATTCACTTGAGAAATGACCATGGCAACTGACATGAGCGGGGGACCCGGGGTGTTTCGTCGTCTGATGAAAAAAGTGGCGATATGGGAAGAAGCGCTGAATTACTCGGGCGTCGACTACACCTTCGACCGGATAGCTTCCGTCGAGCGGGAATTAGCAGCACTCAAGGATCGGATGCGTCAATTCGAAGCGTCGCGGCATGAGCCGCCAGATGTGCCTTTGATGCGCCGACCCGACCGGCAAGCTTAGTCAGTCAAGCCTTCGGCCGCGCCTCGTCGTCCGCGACCATCTCGATGTCCTGAATGGCGGAGCCGCTCGCCCGATGTTCCTGATTGTGGGACGCGATATCGAAGCCGTCGTCATAGGCACCTCAGCGGGAAACGCTTGGTGGATTGATCGCCGCACATATGTGTTAATGCGTAGTGGCTTCATGCGAATAGATCACCCGCCAGCCTTCGGCGCGCTTCTGGCACACCGAGGAGATGGCGAATTCGCCATCAGCTGCGCGACCGTTGGGCATGGTGCGCGCGATTTTAGAAAAATCGTGGTGACAACTAAATCGGGCGCTGGCACCAGAAAGCTTGGCTTTCCTTGTATCGTATAAACAACGTCTGATTTGCCGCTCCTCCAAATCCTATCTTGGTTCTCGCGTATGGCATCCCAGCCGATAGTCGCCTGTCCGTTGAAAGTAAAGATTACCGAAGAATCATGCACATAGAAGCCCACGTGGCGTTCGACATCGTGTGCATTCGCCGCCGCACCCATTTGCGCCAGCAAGGATGCGACCTCGGCACTGGCTGTGCTGGTATTTGCCGAAAGGTCCGCAGCACCAACCAACTGAGAGGAAACAATTAAGATCATCAAAAAGGCGACTCGAGATTTCATATTCTAACCCCTTATGGTATTGCCGATTTGCGTCGCTCAAGAGAAGGTCCACGCTACAAAAGGCAACCACCACTTTGCATGCAAGGCGATAAAGGTGAGATGGAAGGAGCTTAAAACCACTCCCCCACCCCAGCCGAATGCCGGATGCAGCCGCCGATGCAAGACGATATCGGGGGCAATACACGCTAGAACGCAAAAATCGAAAGCCCAGAGTTGCGACATCCCATCATGGGTAAACAAAAGCACAATCCGGGCGATTGCTGGCGCAAGCAAGGTCACGGTGGCCAGTAACATGAGGCGTTTGTGAAACTCGGGTCGGGCACGCAGAGTGAGTGCTGCGATCACGAGAACGGCGAAATCCAACAGATTGATAAGATTGAGGCCAAAGAGAAAATTGAATTGATGAACTACATGCGCCGTCACCTCTCGTGCAGTCGCCACCACGGTGACATACGCCCCCAGACCGACAACCAATATCGCCAGTGCCGCACCGACGATGCCGAGACGGCGATGCAGTCGTACGCGATGAGTCGCAACGAGGTAGGTTTGCCCCACAAACAACAGACACCACGCCGACATGACGATGCCGTGCACATGCAGCAGCACAGGCAGGGGCGGCTTTGCAAACAACGACTTCAAGTAATACGAACGTGCAAATCCAATGAATGCGATTAGCGCACACGTCAGCGCCGCCCATACATACAACCGGTAACCTGGACGAGGCCTGATGTTGGCTACTACGGTTCCAATGCTGTTCAAACGGTTCTCCTTGAACGTTCGACTCGGAGTTTGCCTGATTCGCCCTTCGCGGCGCGTGTTTATAGTCTAAAGCCAGGGCATCGCCGCGTCCGGCAACGGAGAGAACCGGAATAAAACTCTAATCCCGCCAGGACTTTGCGGCGATCTGTCGGGAGCCGGCCGCGGCCGCATAAAGCCGACCGGCGAACGCGCGCTCCGGCGGATGGTCGACATACTACTGTCCGCGCCCGATGGATCGTTTACGAGCTTTGTCTAAACCCGGCGATGCTGCGGCAATCCAGATAGACTGCTGTAGGGCAAATAAATGCACTGAACCGGGTTGCTGCCTCCTATGGCCGGGTATATGGCGTTTCGCGGTTCTGTCTAAGTAGTCGATCAATGAAAACAGGGCAAACTTTACTCGCCGTCGATGGATGCACAGACTCCTTCCGCGAATAATTGGCTGAGCTGGAGACTCCGAATGCAGAAAACACTGTTTGCGTCACTTCTGACTCTCGCAACGTCGGGTCTCGCTCAGAACTCCCCTTCCGTCCCATTGCCCGGGGAAGGCACTGCAATCCATCCGCCAGGAGAGTACGTCGTGGTGAACGGCACCCGGTTATGGTTTGAGAGCGAAGGCTCTGGTCAAGCCTTGGTATTGATCCCAGCCGGGCCAGGCGTGCCGCACGGGTATTTTCACCCATATCTTTCTCCGCTGGCCAAGACCCAACGCGTTGTTTATTACGACGCCTTTGGGACCGGCAAATCTGATCGCGCTCAGGGTGATCAGAAATACACCTTTGCGCGGGATGTCGAGAATGTCGAGGGTCTGCGCAAAGCGCTAAATCTGGGAAAGATCGATGTATTGGGCCATTCCTACGGTGGCATGGTGGCTCAGGCCTATGCACTCCGCTATCCGGAATCGGTGCGTAGACTGATTCTCGCAGATGCCTCATGGGGCGGAGCGATGTCGCAGGCGCATCGAAACAATGCGCTCTCCGAGTTACGAGATCAGTACCCCGAGACATACGAGAGAGTGATGAAGACCCATGCCCGAGGGTTTCACACGTGCAGCAAGGAATACCGGGACGCCGATGACGCGCCTCCGGGCTTCTTGCTCTTCTACAACAATTCGGCCTTTCAGGATTTGATTAGAACCGCCGAGCCTCCCGATTCCAAGGTACTTTGCGCGATCGAGGGCGAGGACTACGATTTTGTGGCGGGCTCGGAAATGGCGAAATTGGACTTTCACAGGCGACTGAAGAATCTGAACATGCCGATGCTGATTATTGCGGGTCGATTTGATCGCGGCATGCTGCCGCGCTACTCAGTGCAATTTAGAAATTACGCGCCTAACGCGCAGTTCGTCATGTTCGAGAAGAGCGGGCATTTCCCGTTTATTGAAGAACCGGAGGAATTCATCCGAGTCGTTGCGGAATTCTTGCGCGGGTGATGTCATTACTGTGAGGTCCGCTTGGCTGAGCCATTCGCACTATCGTGAAGCGGCGGACGGTGCGGCGGCCAATGCATTGCTACCGGAGCGAAACAATCGGAAATGCGGCTAAAATCGGGGTTCCGTGCAAATGCGCCTTACTCACGGTAAGATATCTTACCTAGCGGCCATATAGAGGAGGCGCGATGGCTACCGCAACAGTCACAAGCAAGGGACAAATTACCCTGCCGAAGTCCGTGCGAACCAAACTCGGGGTCGAGGCCGGGCATCGCGTGGAATTCATCGAGACCGACGCAGGCTTTCTGGTCAAATCCGCAACTCGAGATATTCGGGCTCTAAAGGGCATTCTTCCCAAGCCTCGACGCCCTGTGACCATTGAGGCGATGAACCGCTCGCTCGCTCGCATGGGTCGCGTGCGGTGATCGGCCTGGATACCAACGTGATTGTGCGCTACCTGGCCCAAGACGATGCGCGTCAGGCGGCGATAGCGACACGACTCATTGAAGGTTCCCTTTCGGCTGAGGCTCGCGGTTTCGTCTCAATCGTCACACTGGCCGAGATAGTTTGGGTGATGGCCTCCAACTACCGCGCGGCGCGGGCGGCGGTGGCCGACATCGTCGAAGGATTGTTGACGGCGCCTCAATTGGCAATCGAAAAAGCCGATGTCATTTGGCGGGCGCTGCGGGCGTTTCGCGAGTCAAAGGCGGACTTCAGTGATGCGGTGATCGTCGAACTTGGCCGGGATGCCGGATGCGCCAGGACAGTCACCTTTGACCGTAAAGCCGCCGCTCATCCGGGATTCGAGACACTTCGCTGAGCCTCTCTGTCGCAGTGAGCAGTGAGGCCAGGCGCCTGAGGGCGGCGGCGGTGAAACGGCCCCTACCGAGCGTAAGGGCATCGTAGAAATCGTATTCGTCGCCGTCCAATTCAAAGGATGCCGTGCGTACCTCGCACTTCGTGAAGAGCTTCTTCACTTCACCAGTCTCGGGATCTGGAAACGAAACTAACGCCTCCTTCGTGCGCCGAAGATAAAAGGGAGCATGGTGCCTCCGCATAGCCTCTTCCAGGCTTTTCACGCTCCCGTAGATGTCTCGATCGAGTAGTTCAAGAAAGAGGCAGAAATTCTCCGCGTCACCTTCGTGCGGTGTCGCGGTCATCAACAGATAATGGTCCGTCATCGTTGACAATGCTTCACCCAGCTTATAGGCAAGCGTTTTCTTGTCGGCGCTGTACGCCGCCATCTTGTGCGCCTCGTCGGCCTACACGACGGGAGCGGCAATCGTGATCAGTCTCCTGGCAGTGCTTGTCACACGACGAAGCGGGGCAGGCACGCGAAACGCTGTCACGATCTTGGTGTGGATCGCCTGGTTCCCGCTATCGATCCTGGCCATGAAGAACGCGTTAGAAGACAAGTGGTCGGAACTCTCCGTCCTCTTGAAACCTCCGGCGACTTAGTCCATAGCCCGCACCTCTTCGTCCATTCCTGGCACTTTTACTGGTCGGCGCCGCGCTGACGGGCTGCTCCCACGGCGTTGCACACCATGCCTCACGACGTCGGCAGCGACCGTCGCGCCAACTCTCGGGGTAGACACGCACGCTCTTGGGCCGGAGCGTGAAAAACAGGGCGAGACGTATACGTCGAGCGGGATTTGCCACGATGGAAAATCACCGGCTTTCTGCGCGATGCGCGACCGCAAAAGCGCAGAAAGTTTTTCCCGCAGCCGCCAGGGGTGAGGCGTATACGCCGAACGGGTGGCCATGGATGCCCACACCGGGCTTGCGCGCAGCAGGACAGCGAAGCGCAATGGCTTCACGGCGATCCGGGCCAAGAGGGTGCGTGTCTACCTACTCTGGCAAATTCATCTTCTTCAAAAACGCCTTGTACCGCGGGTCACCTTCAAGATTCTTGAGTGTCGGCTCGCCTTTAATGCTGTAAAGATACGGATCCTTTTGCATGTACGCGCGGTCGAGCCACTTAAATGCCTCATCTGATTCACCGCGAAACGCGTAAACTCCCGCGATTTCGAAGGCCCGGTTCGCACGTTCTTTGAGCATCTGAGCGAGCGCCGCATCGGATTTGGCCTTATCACCCTTTGCGAAATAGACGATCGCGGACCCGGCCAGCCGGGTACCATCGTCTCCTTCCTTCATCATTTCTGCCAAGGCCGCTTCCGGTTGACCACGAGCGAGTAACACAAGCCCGAGTCCGTAGTGGGCGAATGTGAACGTCGGACTGATCTCGAGGGCGCGTCGCAGCGCCGCTTCGGCTTCCGCCAGTCGATCGCGGCGAATTTGCACATAGTTCAATATCAAGTAGGAACTCGGGTTGAGGGGATCCTGCGCAAGCGACGCATTGATCAACTTCAGGGCATCGTCAAAACGGCCCACGATTTGGGCTTGCACCGCGGCGATGAACAACACGTCGGCATCGTTAGGCGAGTTCTCCAGCGCCAACCGGATTTCCCGGCTCGCGGCAACCCAATCCCAATCGTAGGCGATGTAAATATTGCCCATCAACGCGTGGGTCGCGGCAAGCTTGGAGTCCAGCTTTATCGCGAGCTCTGCCGCGCCGCGCGCCTTCTCGAATGCGACGCTCGGCGGCATAAATCCGAACTGCCCGAGAAGGAAGTAAGCGTTGGCGAGACCGCCTGCCGTGGCAGCGAACGACGGGTCAAGATCGAGCGACTGCTGGAAGTCGCTTACGGCCTGCTCGAAACCCTGCTCATCGAATCGGTCTTTGGCGTGGAGCCCCCTCAGATACAAACTATAGGCTTGCGTATTTTGCAGGGTAGGTCGGGAAGCGATAACCGCATCACTGACCTCGACTTGCAGCACTCTCACGAGCGAGGCGGCGATTTCATCCTGCATCTTGAGGATATCAGTGAAGTCCCGGTCGTAAGTTTGCGAAAACAAGTGCGTATTATCCCGGCTGTTAATGAGTTGTGCAGTTACTCGCAAACGATCGCCGGCCTTTCGCACGCTGCCTTCGAGCACATAAGCAACCCCAAGTTGAGTGCCGATGCTGCGAAGATCTTCACTATTCCCCTTGAACTTAAACGATGACGTGCGACTGATGACTTTAAGTCCTGGGACCCTCACCAGTAGATCAATGATTTCTTCCGCCATTCCGTCGGCAAAATACTCCTGATCCTTTTTCTCGCTCATGTCCACAAACGGCAGTACCGCGATGGACTTGTCCGGTATTGCCGCGACCGCCGGCGCCTGAGAACCCCGCTGCTGCGACGGCCAGTAGCGCACCATAACGCCGACGACCAGCGCGGCTACAACCAGGAACACAGCAGCAACGACCACAAGTTTAACCGCGGGACAACTCGGTTTACGCTTTCGATCTGCCGGATCGCTGACGTCAGTCCCCAAACCTGGACTAACCCACGACGAGGGCGCAAGACGTTGGCGCACCGCTTGCGTAAGCTTCATCAACGCGGCCGGCATACCTAAGGCCGCAACATCAATCCACTGCGACTCGCTCAAGAAATATTCAAAAGACCGGGTCAGCCAAGCCGCATCGGTGCGCAACACGATGATACGCCGCCGCTTTGACGCCGCCCGCTCAACCTCCCGTCCTACATGCGGGGAAGCAATCGCGTGTTCAGAAAGCACCAATACTAGGATTTCGGTGTCATTAATCGCCCCGACGATTTCGTCGGCGTATTGCGAGCCAGGTGTTACATCACGGGGCGCTATCCAGCATTTGATCCCGTGCTGCTCGAGATTCTCCACCAGTGCATTGGCGACGGCCGCATCCTGCGACGCATAACTGATAAAGACTGGCGCGTCGGCGCCAGACGGTTGAGCCTCCGTCTCCGAGGTCTTCCCCGCCCCGTTCTCCCCCATGACGAGCTCCCTGGTGCCGTTTGCGGAGTTTCAAGCAACCCCACCGCGTAAGCAAGCCTTGGCGAAATCCCGGTTCGGACGGGCTGCACAACCTCGCCAAGGCTCGCAATGTGACCGGAGCGAGGATCGCCGATAACATCGCCAAGCACCCCGAGATCTATTCGGGCGCTAGGCAATGCATCGCCGCTCTGTCGCGCGTGCGTCAGCGCGTCGGCGTGGCGTTGAGAATATTAGGCCGTCTCTATCCGCAAGCAGTCTTTCCTCCGGTGACAATCGTCGTGGGCCGCGGCAAGCCCATGGGCATTGGCAGCGCTGGGGGCGGGACTACAGATCGGCATCGAGCCGTTATGCGCGGTGAAATGGGACAATTTGGATGTCGAGGAGCGGTTCGTGCGTGTAATCGTGCACGAATATATTCACGTGCAGCAGTTCCCGGCTCTCAATGATGACGAGCATCCGACCTTGCTCGAGAGGTCGCTCATTGAGGGTGGCGCGGAATTCGGCACCGAGTTGATTGTAGGCCAGCCCGCTGAGGTCACGAGTCCCCCGCTCCGGGCAGCGACTCTGGGATATGAAAGGGAAATTGAGAGCGCCTTTGTAGCCGATGAAGACAACACCGATCTTTCCAAGTGGCTCGACAACTCAACCTCGAAAAGCCAAGGGATCTTGGCTACTGGGTCGGCTATCGCATCGTAAAGTCCTACTGCCAGCACTCCGCCGACAAACTCCGGGCTCTGCGCGACATCATAGAAATTACGGTCGCGAAAGCCTTCCTGGCCAAGAGCGGCTGGTATCCGGGCATCGTATTGCAATGGAAGCAATCCTCCAGCGGCCGCTAGCGTTACCAGAGCAGTAATTTCTCAAGGCCGACATAAGAGGGGAAAACAGTACCAAGGACCACGAATTCCTCAAATTATCACTCTGGGAAACGTGCTGGTTGCGCGCCTTCCCGGTCAATTGTCGCAAACGGCGCGCAAGCCTCCAAGACACATCTCGCGATATCGCCCGCCTGATCGTGCGTAATTCCGGAGAAAGTCAGCATTCGGCGAGTGATCGTCCCGACGGTGTAAGCGATTGCGGGTTGCCAACCGGCGTTAGCTAAAGGGTGGATTGTTCATTTTATTGGGGCTCGCACTTACGCCACTTCCATTTATTGCTGATCTTATTCCTCTCTGTACCCCGCTTCCAGTTGATGTCGAACAGCAAGAATCAGCACGACATCTTCAGCGGGAATCCAACGATATTTAGCGACGTAGCCGAACCTGCCGCGCGACAGTATCAACTCACGTCTGCCGTCTTCGGCTTGGCGGCCAAGCAACGGATGATCCGAGAGCAGATCGAACGCTCGCCGAACGCTGAGCATCCGCTCACGCGCAAGCTTTGGGTTGTAGTCCGCGAGGAAGTCGAACAAGCGCTCGAGATCCGCGAGCGCTCGAGTCGTTATCTGGACGCGCGCCATGTCCGCGCCCGTGGACGGCGAGCCGCCTTTCCGTCTACACGAGCTTCTAGATAATCAAATGCGACTGCCAACGGAACAGCCTTGCCGCTTTCCATGGTTTCCGCCTCAGAAATGGCCGCGTCCTTTGCGAATCGCTCGCGGATCTCCGCCCGATCCGCCTCCTGGCTCAAAGCCTCGACCATGAAGGCATGAGCTGTTTTATTAGCCGCCCCAGCGAGCCGTGCGATTCGACGCTTGAGACCTTCGGGAAGCTTGAGGCTGGTGGCAGACATGCGAGGAGATCCAGTACCGCTTGTTTGGGTAGTCAAAACGTACTACCGGCGACCTTCAAAGTCAAGTACATGGAAGGTAACCGCCAATTATCATGAGCAAAGCCGATAGCGGAGAGGGTCAGCTATTACGCTCAATTATTCCTGAGACGGATCGGGATGCCATGATCATGCGGCCGTGTCGCGCGATTCCCAATGGGTGTCGCGGGAATCGTGACCTACAGCAATCGCGAGTCAAGTGGATAACAGAAGCTCGTCAGGCGCTTGATTCGCATGCCATCGGCGTGTCGCGGGTTGATGATCAAATTGTAGGTCTCGGGCACGAGAACCGATCGCACCGTCAAGACAGCGGCATGACCCTCTCGAAGCCAACGGTCTCCCCAGGCACGCGTCACCGACACCCGGCGCGACCAGTCGGCCGGCAGTTGCAACTTATCGACCGAGTCGCGCGAAATTTCATCGGGGATTTCTAGTTTGATAAAACGGTGGCGGGAAAGCGCAGCGGATTCGCGCACTTGGGCTTGCACCAGAATCTCGAGCACTGCCGTTGCCGGATTCGGCGCGCAATACAGGATCTCCCGGCCTCGCGTGTGCCATCGCGCGGAGGCGAGCAACCCCCTCGCCCGTCTAGCGATTCGTGGCTGGAGAATTGCCAGACAATCACTTTAGGCGAACATGCCGTGTTCGATACCGATCAGCTGCTCCTCGACAGCGAGCGCCCCGGACTCCATAGCAAGCAATTGCAACGGCGTGCGATCGCCCAACGAGGATTTGGGTTCGCGCAGCCAGGCCGCTGCATAGGCAGGTTGTCCAGCGAAGACCTGCTGGGCGCGGGCCGTGACGCGCGCAACCCGGACCGCCTTATCCGCTTCTTCAGAAGACAGAAGTTGACCGGCGGCTTCGCGTCGGTTCAAGGTCCGGCGGGGCGCAATGAGCTGGTAGGTTTCGGCGTCGGTAAGGTTGGCTCGAATCCGCAGGCTGTGCACCGTTGCAATCGTCAGACCCTTCTCCAACCTCTCGATCAGGTCGACCTCCGATTTCACGGCTTTTAGGCCCAGCAGCTTGGCGGTGAGCGCGTGGAGGGACTCCTCGCCGGATTCAAAGGCCAGGGGTCGATCAAATGTGGCGGTATTCATAGTGACTCGAGCGGCAGCTGCGTATTTTTCTCTGCGCACTTGGCCCGAAACGCAACGAGCGCTAACGTTATTCTTTCCTGTAACTAAATGAAATATATCACTAATTCCATGGAGGACCCCCTGGGAACGCAGACGGATGCGTCACCGATAGAAGGCTGCTAGAATATCAGCGTTTAAACACTTAAGCGTGAATCTATGAAATCGAGTGAAGAAGACAGCGTACGTTTGACGATCTTTGTTCCGAAGGACACGGATCTGTTGCTACGGACTCATCTGGCGCAGACCGGCATGCGCAAGGGCGCGATTTCGAAGTTCGTCGCCGATGCGGTGCGCTGGCAGCTCTTTCATCTCAATCTTGAAACCGCGCAAGCGCATAACCTCGATGTGCCATCCGAGCAGATAGAGGATGAGATCGAACAGGCCCTCGCCGAAGTGCGCAAGGAGCGCTTTGCGAAACGTGCGTGATGCGGGTTGTTCTCGACACGAACATCCTGCTGAGCGCACTCATCAATCGGCACGGCACGCCTGCACAATTGATCACAGGCTGGCGTGAGCGCCGGTACGATCTCCTCACCTCCACCGAACAGCTGATCGAACTCGGTGACGTTGCGCGCCGCCCGGTCCTGCGCGCGCGCATCGTGCCATCAACGGTGGGTCGCTTGATCCGTGATCTGCGCAAACTTGCCGAGGTACTGACGCGCCTGCCCGCGGTCGAGCGATCAGCGGATCCAGCCGATAATTTCCTGCTTGCCATGGCTGAGGCCGGCAAAGCCAATTACTTAGTATCCGGTGATCGGCGCGGGGTTCTGGCGCTCGGGACTCACGGCATCACTCAGATCCTCCGCGCACGAGAATTTCTCGATGTTCTCGGCATCAAACCGATCGCAGACGCGTCTACCCCGCCCATAAACAAGCCACGCTGACTCGCCATCAGCTTTTGCGACAAGCATTTCCGTATCGCAAGAGGCTGGTAGCGGGCCCGACAAATCGTGAAACCTATAACCGCCAATTATCGTGCGCGAGCCAATGACGCTGGGCATCATGCACCGATTGGCGACGCCGAATGCCGCAGCTCCCGTCGGTGCAGCAGCAGATAGGCCGCGGGCAGTACCAGCATCGATAAGAACGGCGCGGTGATCATGCCGCCGACCATGGGCGCGGCAATTCGGCGCATCACTTCGGAGCCAGTGCCGCCACCCAGCATAATGGGTAGAAGCCCTGCGACGATGACCGCGGCCGTCATCGCTTTGGGCCTTACTCGAAGGACCGCACCTTCTTCTATCGCTTCCATCAGATCCTGTTCCGTTGAGAACTTATTGGAAGCTCGGCGCTTTTGTATCGCGTGATCAAGATAAATCAGCATCACAATGCCGAACTCAGCGGAAACGCCGGCCAATGCAATAAAACCAATAGCCGAGGCGATCGACAAGTTATAGCCGAGCAGAAACAGCAGCCAGAAACCTCCGACCAACGCGAATGGCAAGGTCGCCATGATAAGTGCTGCCGAAGTGAAACTGCGAAAGGCCAAGTACAGCAGCACGAAACATCTTGACCACAATGGTCTCGTTACCGTAGAAATCGGAATATATAGTCGGACCGCCCAATGCCTCGGCCCAATAAGCGGCGAGTCGCTCGACATGTTGTGGGTGAAAACCGTGGCTGAACGCATGGGCGACCACCTCGTCCGCCATCACCCGACGGTGCCAGGCCTCGGCAAGTCGGCGCAAGCCCTCCATGCCACCCACCGCGTCGAAGAGAGTTTGCATGCATCCATGATGACAATCCTCACCTGCCTATACAAGCTGATCAGAGTCGGGGCAGATGCGCGTAGTGACAGTCTGACCTGGAAGGCGTGGCGTCGCACCACATGCCAACCCCGCTCCGTCCGCTACTCGGCGGATTTCATCAGGGTCCCACCTCGGCAACTCTCGTGTATTGATTCACCCAATTGACCTCCCATGTCTTACCCGCGTCCGCGGAGAACGCCTGTTCCGATTGGGCGATGTCACGACTGATGTTCCAGATTGAGAAGCGAATCCAGATTGCCTTTCCATTCATCGGTTCTTGATCGTAAAAATCAATTCGCCCATTCTTTGCCACACCCACGCCCGGCATCACGTCCACGGTGCCGGTGTTGGGATGGGAGAAGTACAGGTACCACTGGTCGCTGGTCGGGTCATAAGTCCGCAGTGCCAGCAACTCGACATGACCTGCAGGCCCGTCGCCTTTGTACTCGGCGATATTTGCGCGCCCGTTCCAGATCGGCTTAACGATTGTATAGCCATCCATGTCCTTCCACTCAGTAGAACCGGTTAGCGGGTGCATCAATCGCGAGGAATGCGCCTTCCAGCGGCCGAAATCGAAATCCATGGCATGTGCACCACTGGCTTCATCGGCGAGGCCGACCACCGGGCGCATAACGAACAGCGCGCAGAGGGTAACACCGGCGCGGATCATTGCGTCACGCGAGTCAGATCGGCGATGAACACTGGTTCCCAGCTCTTTCCGCCGTTGTCCGAATAGTCGATTTGAAAGTGATGGGAATTCGCTTTGATGTCAGACCAGGCGCCGCGGGCCAGGATGGTCCGGCCGTTGTCGGTATCCTGCGCATACAGTTCGCCCTTTCCGTCCTTGAACGAGCCGATCATAGACGGCTGCAGCAGGCCGTTATTCATATTTGCAAAAGTTTGACTCCACTGATGAGCCATCGGATTGTAGAGAAATAAAGTCATCCCCTCCCAATGACCATTGGGGCCGTCGGCCTCGATTTCCTCGAGCTGGGCGCGGCCGTCCCAGACCTTGCGCACGGTAACGGTCCCGTTCATCTCGATGAACTCGGAGCTACCTGTCAGCGGCTGAGTCTGACGTTTGATGTGGGTATGCCAAACGCCAAAATTGAAGTCGAAATCATGGGCGCCGTCGCGCAATTCGGCGGCAAACCCAGTCCGGAGTTGGCAGACGAGTAACAATGTGCCCAGGGCCACGAAAAGAGTCAGTCTCATCAGATATGCCTCGCATTGATTCACACGGTGTTTTTAGTATCCGGGAATCCGTTGGCGTCTGAAGGGCCACTTCGGGGAAATAGAACCGGGCCACTCGTGGAGGTTACCGCGGCCTCAACCTTGCAAAGCGTTTCGAAGCAACAAAAAAGCCCTTTGGATTGCGGGTACGTCAACGGTTCCGTAGCCGAATATCAGGCCCTTCCAGGACTCCTGCCCTACAAAATATCGCTTTAAGGTGTGAATTTTGACATTGTAACGCAGCAAAGCCTGCGTCACTCCTTCAAGATCCATCGCAGAGTTCGCAGTCGCGGCAATGTGCAAACCATAGTGTGACGGGATTGGCCGCAGCCATTTCCCCAAGTCCTCTTCAAGGCACTTTCGAAGCGCTTCCCGGCGCAGCCTGTAGGTATCGCGCATCTTTCTCACATGTCGCGCCAAATGTCCTCCTGAGATGAACCCAGCGACCGCGGTTTGAATGGGCGTCGCGCAATGCCAGTCGAGGCAATTCTTTGCTGCCACCAAATGAGGCATGGCCCAGGCGGGAGCCACGATGAAGCCCAATCGAAGCGCTGGGAGCATGCACTTGGAAAAGGTACCGATATAAAACACCAGGTCGTCGGCATCGGTACTTCTGAGAGCTTCCAGTGATGCGTTCTCGAAACGGAATTCGCCGTCATAGTCGTCTTCGATGATGACCGCGTGCCGGCGCCGCGCAAAGTCGATCAAGGCCTTGCGCCTTTTCGCTGACATGGTTATCCCAAGCGGAAACTGATGCGATGGAGTGACGCAAATGATGCCTGCATCTTGCGGTAAATCGTCGACGATCAGCCCCTCATCATCGACACCGACGCAGACAAGCCGCGCACCAGCCGCGGCGAAGGCCACCCGCAGAGGTGGATAACCCGGATCCTCCATTGCAACAATGGTTTGACCGGATTTAACGAGTACTCTGGCAAGAAGATCAAATGCTTGTTGTGCCCCGGAAGTAACGAGGACATCGCTGGGTTCGCAAATAACCGCGCGAGTAAGCGCGAGATGCTTGAATACGGCCTGACGCAAATGAAAATTACCTTGGTTCCCCTGAGCACTTTTATAGCGCGCGGGTTTACTCTCTAGCGCGCGCGATTGTTTGGCGCTGACGCGGCGGAAGATGTCGGACGGAAACAGCCGGGCATCCACAATGGCCGGACGCATATCAATGAACTGGGTCTTGGGTGGCCGGGATTGATAATCGGCCGAATCCTGCCAGAAATTCATGGCCGCGGTGATGTCGGGCCGAAGCCAAAAATTATTCAGATAGCGCTCGATATTGGGTCGTTTGCGGCGCTTTGCAGGCCGCCTCGGCGCCGGCGCCCGTTCCGCGACATAACTTCCCGATCCGTGACGGGTTACCACCCAACCCTCAACCTTAAGTTTTTCATAAACGCCGGCGGCGGTGTTTCGCGAGATACCAAAAAAGACTGCCGATCTCCGAGTGGGCGGCAATTTGGTGCCTGACAGGAGACGGCCCTCTAGAATCGCCGCCTTCAGTTGACGGTAGACGCTGCCGGCGGAGTCCCGCGATCCCTCGGGTGTTCTATCGATCTTGATTTCGAATAGCATTATTGAGGTAGGCGGTTCGATAGCCCGCCCCTACTCAACCACGTTTACACCTCTGCAGAACGCCACGCGCCCCTTGATTTGGCCGACAGCAGCTTTGGGTTCGGCGTAGAACCACGCGGCGTTCGCGTTGCGTTCGTCATTGCCTTTGACTGAGTAGTAGTTGGCGGTGCCTTTCCATGGACACACTGTGGTGTGTGTACTCGGTTCCAGCAGTGCGGGATTTACCGACGCCAACGGAAAATACTGGTTGCCTTCCACCACTACAGTATCTTGCGAATCCGCAATCACTGTTCCATTCCATATTGCCTTCATGTCAACCCTCGATTTCACAGAATCCTTGGCAACCGCACTTCCCGTCTATTAGGCACAAGATGAATTCACAAATCTACTGCATCTTGGGCTAATGCGCTTGCTCAAGGAATCGACTCCGCTGCTCTGATCTCGGCTAACCAAGTGGTCGGGATCTTACGGAAACCGGCTTGAGGAAAACAGGCGCGGAAGATCAGAAGGCATCGATGGATGACGTGGGGAATGCGACGCGCGAGGCTTTGGCGGCGCATGGGTGCCATGCCGGCCACGCTCGCCTCGACTTTAGGAAAGCTAGGTGCGAACAGGCGTCGAGGGTTGATCAGATTTCAGGCCAGACCGGCGTCCGAGTCCAGCCCTACATTCGTTGTAACGCGCTCCAATTACGGACTTGAAGCAAAAGCGGCCGCACAGGGCATCGGACCGAGCTGGACTCCATTCGACTTCAAGCGATAGTTGCAACCCAGCACTCTGTTTGCCCTCACTGCCCCTGCCGCACTTTACTTCGAACAGATTCGGACACTTCTTTTATCAATGCACATAGCCAACGAAGAACAGGGTCGTTCATTCGCAAGGCGGATCCAATCACAGTCGACGTGAAATGAATCTCGGGGAAGGGTGTTTCCCGCACGATGAGACGATAGGCCTTCGCGAATCGCAACGCAAAGATCTCTGAGGCGTTTGCCACCATATCCGTTGCGGACACCACCGCTAGAGAAGCCATGAAGTGCGGAGTAGTAAGTCCGACCCGCCGGACGACACCCGCCTTCGCCAGTCTCGCATCCACATCGGTTTGTCCGTCGCCAAAGATGGATACGACCGCGCTGTCCCATTTCGCATAATCCGCCAGAGTCCATTTCTTCCCGGCGGCTGGGTGTTTCTCGCGCATCACGAGCGCATAGCGATCTTCCCCGATGATTGTCGATACCGCGCCTGGTGGCAATGGAGTTTGCGTATCGGCGAAAACCAGATCGACGGACCCGTCCTCCAATCGACGAAAAATATTTCGCGTGTAATTCTCTATCGACAACTCGATGCCCGGTGCCTCCTCGCGAATGCGGTCGATGATTTGCGGTCCAAATAGAACCGAGTGCAGGTCACACCCAACGACGTGCAAGACCCGGCGGACCTTTGAAATATCAAAATTCGCCGGTCGATATATTACCCTCGCGGCATTGAGTACCGCCGCCACCCGCGGCGCGATTTCCTCCGCCCGAGCAGTCAAGGCAAGTCCAGATCGGCCTCGCACCAGCAATTCATCCCCGAGCACATCGCGCAAGCGCCCGAGCATGTGGCTCATTGCAGGTTGACTAAGCCCCACCTCATCGGCCGCCCGGGTGACGTGCCGCAGACGCAACAGCGCATCCAGGGCAGGTAACAGATTGAGATCGACCGAGCGAAGATTCAGATCACGCATGATTGATATGCTAACTATGAATTTCACTTATGGTCAAGCGGCGCGTAATTTGGCGCTCGAAGCGGGAGTGGCGCCGAGGAACATCGGCAGCAGCTCGCCGCGCAATGCTGGTCAGCTAACCAAGCTATCGAGATTATGGAGAAGCTAATGCGCAAGCTCATTGCAGGCCTGAAGGTGTCTGTGGACAGCAAGGTCGCGGGACCGACAGGCATCGCCGAGTGGGTGGAGGCCTGGTCCGAAGACTATGATCTCACGTCACACATTGATGCCTGCGTCCTCGGCGGCCGCATGTACCCTGGGTACGAGGCGTATTGGACCTCTGTCCAGGACGCTCCGGACAAACCATCGCCGATGACCGGAAAGCCACCGACGCAAGAGGAGCTTGAATGGGGTCGGTTCGCATCACGAACACCGCACTATGTGCTTTCAAACAGTCTGACCACGGCGCTCTGGCAAAAAACTGGCTTCCTCAAGAGAGTGGAGGAGCTAGCAGTTCTCAAGCAGCAACAGGGCAAGCACATCTATCTTGTCGGTGGAGCCAGCACGGTGGCAAGCCTGCTCGATGCCGGACTGATCGATGAGATTCGGCTCATTGTTTACCCACTTGTCGCGGGCGAGGGCAAAACGCTCTTCGAAACGATGAAACGGCGTCACGCACTGCGACTGCGAAGCACCCGGCGTATGCAAGGGGGGCGTGTTTTGCTGAATTACGAACTTGCCTGATGCGCTCTCGTGAGGTGGCGCTCTCAATCTCAATCTGGCAAATGCTTCCCTGAACTGGCTGGTTCTATTTGTCCCAAGGCCCTTCAGAAGCTGGCAAACACCATGTTATTCAATTGGAGGCACCCGATGAGACTGACTCTTTATGTCATGCTTGGCGCTTTGCTGCTCCTCAGCCAACCTGGGCCGGGCGTTGCCGCCGAACTGCGCGACGGCGCCCATGATTTCGACTTCAATTTTGGCGTTTGGCATACCCACATCAAACTCCAAACTAAGCTGCTGACTGGTAGCACCGAGTTCATCGAGATGAACGTGACCGTCACCGTGCGCAAGGTCTGGGGCGGTCGCGCCCAGCTTGAGGAGATCGAGGTCGCGGCCCCCACTGGTCATTGGGAGGGGGTGATGAACTTGATGACAGCCTGCGGCTGAGAGACATAAATACGCGGATGAGCACAGCAATAGCCTGGACATTTATTGCAATTGAAGCGCATATCTAACTCGCGTCTATGTAAGGATAAAGTTTGAGTCCGATAGAAACCCAAAGTATTGCGCGCGAATATGGACCCCAAAACATTCATGTCGGTCACGTGATTATAGACAGCGGCATCGAGGGGGACCGATTGCTGTCACGAGTTCCTCAATTAAAGGAGCAGCGCGGCCCAGGTGGGTTGTTGCATCCGGACGCCATTGCAGAGGCCTATTGGAATCTGCATTACCAGCAACGCAGCGCCTGGACGTTGGAACTAGATTTGCGGCCGTGGAGCGAGAATTTCTGAAACATCATGCCCACTGGATGCCGGCGGCACCTCTATCGCTCTCTTGCTAGCGCGGCGACGGCTCCGCGACTGATTCCGAACGATATCGCCCGCCTTATCAATCGTAGCCCTACGGCACGTCGTCAGAGTTCGGTGCCACCTTCGGTGCGCGGCGCAGATACTTGAGCATGTCCTTGGGTTTCGCCGTTCCCGCGCGTTCACGCAGGAAGTCGTCCGCGGCGCGCAGGGAGCCAACCTTTTCTGCCACTGCAGCCGCGATGAATTGGTTGAGCGATACGCCGTCGGTAGCCGCCAATTCTGCGGCCGCCTTCTTCACCGATGTGGGAAGTTTTAATGGATAGGTGTTCTTGCTCATTTCCTCATCCTCCGGAGCATGACGCTCGGTGTAATCACTTCCATCTTGAAGTCGCGAGTTGCCGGCAAAAAGTCGCGAACGTTGTGCGTGACAATGGCAGAAGCACGGCCGTTCACCGCCGCCTCCAGCACTATCTCGTCAGCGGGATCGGCTAATTGTGGACGCCACATAAAGTGAACTTCGACGGGCTCCGCGGCGCTCGCCAATGCCGCCAAAAAGCCCACCACGTCATCCACAGACATGCCCGTCGCCAAACGCTGCTCCGGCCGATTGAGTACGTCCTCGTATTCAAGAAACAGCGCCGTAGTCACCAAGGGTACGAGCCGCCGCTCAGAAACGAGTGTGAGAATACGATTGCTCGCGCCTAATTGACTGCGAAGACCTGCCACGATCACAGACGTATCCAGGACAAGGCGCAGCTCATTCATCTGGATGGATATTCTATCGGATGTCACATCCCATGGGAAGTGCAGCGCAAGAATCCCCCGCAATCCCCGTTCGAACGCCCTATCGGCGTCCGGCCACCATTCCTGTCGAACCGGCCCGGCCGTGTGACGCGCGTTATCCGCCAATTATCGCGCAGCACGATATCTCGTTGACACCCACCACCGTTGAAAAAGAATGACTTCGTCCTCCGGATGGAATGAAAACGCTGAGGGTTTTTTTTGGCTCATGTTTTTGCCGACCGCTACGCCGTCGGCGTCAGCTGTGCCGGCGGATATTTTGTTGCAAGCCAGTGAAAGAACACCGCTTGCCACATACTCGGTGCACCCACTTGGCAGTGCTCGGCGCCACCGGATGTGTTATCGAAAACAACCATCGTCACGCTGCGTGCATGCGTGAGACTCGCCTTGTACTTCTCGCCCTGGTCCGGTGTAACGAAGTGATCGTGTTCGCCAACAAGGATCAGAACATCGCCCGTGATCCTGGATGCCACCGGTGCCAGCGTGTATTGCCTAAAGGCAGTTGAGACATCCCAAGGATGCTTGACGCCAAACACCCACATGCCGTTAGCCTGATTCCACTTTGCACCGGCATCGTGTTGCATGTTGACCAGAAAACTTAAGATTCCGTAGTGGTTGTTATCCATCAGCCACTTGACGAATGGCTTCGTGCCCTTGTCAGCCGCTTCACCGCCATCGTAAAAGACGTCCTGCGACGCAACCCGGACCGCGTGCGTGGCAGTAAAGTACTGCAGCACAGGGATCTTTTTCGGGCCGGTCGTTTGCGAGGGAAAATCACTTCGGGCAATTGTCCGGCGATGAGGTTCCGCCGAGCGCGCCCTTATCCACGCAACCGCGGTGCTGTCGTGCGCAGCAAAGGTGACTTTAGCAGCTGCTTACCACGATAGGCTAAGCCTTATCGCAATAACGGTTGGCTCTTGGACTGCGCAGCCTGACTACGCAAATGGATTGAGTAGCCGAGCTCCAGTCGGCGCAAAGTGGTCCGTATTCCGGGTCACCACTGTGAGATCATGAATGAGTGCTGTGGCCGCAATTTGCTTGTCGAGCGGATTTTCAGGATTCGGTACGCGCAGTCGTCCCCAGACGTGTGCCGTCTCCTCGTCGAAGAGTAAAATCGACTCGGCATAGATCGTCGTCACCTGTTTGAGCCAGCGTTCGAGACGCTTTGCCTGCGCCTCATCCCCTCGATGCCGGATGCGCTCCACGCCCTGCCGCAGCTCTCCGATCGTAACAACCGATAGATAAAGCTCGACTGACTCGCGACTCGCGTCGGCGAAGAAAGCCCGGACGCCAGGGTTGGCCTTTTCGCCCTTACGGATCTCACTGATGACATCCGTGTCAACAAGGTACATATCAACCCCGCTTGTCGGTCTGCTCGCGTCCGAAATCACTCTGATCGCCGACGTTGGGGATCGCCGCAAGAACGTCCGCCAGGTGTCGCCGCTTTGGACTCCGCAGTACCGACTGGAGGATCTCGCGATGCTCCTGCTCCGTACTGCGATTGCGCTTCGCAGCCCGTTGCTTAAGCGCCTTGACCAGATCTTCCGACAGGTCACGTACTATGAGTTGTGCCACTGAAGCCTCCTCCGTCGTCGAACTTATCAATTATACCGCCTTCCCTGTCCGAATGCTAGCATTGATAGCAGTCGACTGAACTATCGCAGGTCGTGCGAGCGAGAGGATCTCGCGGGCGCCACGGAACCGATCTAGGATGCCGGCGAGCTCATGACAATCGAACATCAGCTCGCTATGACGCCCGCCTTATCATGCGGGTGCACCGGGAGAAGCGAGGCGTATCGGTGGCCGCTGACGGGATTCGAACCGTGAGCGGACTCGCAGACCGCAAGCGAGGTATTTGCGTACCATAGCACTCAGTGATACAGTGTACTATGCGCCAAATGTTCAAGACGCTGACCTTCGCTCGCTGGAGTCGCAAGGCCCAGGTCTCGGATAAGGCACTGGCGAAGGCGATCACCGAAATGGCAGCGGGGCTCATCGATGCAGATCTTGGTGGCTCCGTGTACAAGAAGCGCGTGCCATTGCCAGGCCGCGGAAAAAGCGGCGGCGCGCGGATATTGGTCGCGACGAGGCATGTGAATCGTTGGTTCCTACTCTACGGTTTCGGCAAGAATGAGCAGGCCAACATAGATGATCGAGAGCTCGCAGCGCTGCAGAAATTGGCCAGCGCGCTTCTCTCAATGACGTCCTCGCAGCTTGAACATGCGGTTGCCGAAAAAGAGTTGATGGAGATTGCCGATGAAGAAAAGCCGAATCCTCACTGAAGTGAATGAGACTGCCCGCGGACTCAACCGTATTGGGGTGCTCGACCAGCAAACGATGCGGGAGTTTGATGTTCTGACCGTGCCGCCGGTCCGCTCGCTCTCGGCGCGGCAAATTCGAGCAATTCGGGCGCGCAGCCGCATGAGTCAAGCAGTGTTTGCGGCAGTGCTCAACACCAGCACCTCTACCATTCAGAAATGGGAAATTGGCGCGAAGCGGCCGAGTGGTCCGTCGTTGAAACTTCTCAACGTGATTAATACGAAGGGAGTAGGCGTCTTATCGTAACCTAAATTTTTATGCCTTCTTGGCGTTCGTCCCAAAATGTCGCATTGTGGAAATGAGCATTTGTTATCGGGACCGACATTGGGGCATCCATCATTATTTTGTGCCGATAACCGCCCAATTATCGTGAGCAACTACGTATACAAAATCGCCCAGCGAAAGACGCGAAAACATTCCGGCTGTTAACTAGGAATGGCGACGGGTCCATTTCCCCCACTTGTCACGCGACTCAAATGTGACCTCGTGCTTCGGGAGGTTCTCGCGAATGGGCATCCCCCAACTCGTCAAAATCTTGGACCGTCAATATATGGCATTACGCGAAGTTGCAGCGCAACGATCCTAATGCAGATCGTTGCGCCGCATTCGTCAAGATCTGATGAACGAGAGCAGGTCAGGATTGAGGACATCCGCATGTGTGGTCAACATGCCATGGGGGTAGCCGGGATAGGTTTTCAGCGACCCGTTCTTAAGCAGGTTGACCGCACGCGGCACAGAACTTGCGAACGGGACGACTTGATCAGCCTCGCCATGCATCACCAGTACCGGCACGGTGATCTTCTTGAGGTCTTCGGTATAGTCTTCGAGCCAAGAGTCGACCGTCACCAGGTGAGCGAGCGCACCGCCGGCCATGCCTTGGCGCCACCAGTTCGCAATGACCGCCTCCGAAGGCTTGGCCCCATCGAGGTTGTAGCCGTAGAACGGATTCTCCGGGACAAAACGGTAGAACTCCGACCGATTGCCCTTCACGCCAGCTCGTATCGCTTCGAACCACTCAGGCGGTTGTCCGGACGGATTGTCCTTGCCCCGATACATATTCGGCGTCAGTGAAGCGACCAGGACTGCCTTTGCAACGCGCTCCTGGTGCCGGGCGACATAGCGAGCCACCTCACCTCCACCGGTCGAGTGCCCAATATGGATCGCATCGCGCAGATTGAGGTGCTCGGTCAAGGCCGCGAGATCGGCAACCCACTGGTTCATGTTGTTGCCGGTGTCGGGCTGGTCGG
>CAVWPD010000007.1:0-329124 GCA_963756845.1 uncultured Gammaproteobacteria bacterium
GCGCCGACACGAAGCGTGCTCGTTTTATTCGCGGGTCGCGTTGAAGGCCACTCGCAACCTCGCCGCCAATGAAGCAAGATTCCTGTTGTCCGTCCACAGCAATGTGCCGGGAGTCAGCGGGACCGAAGCGAGCAAAGACATATCGACCGCTCCGCAGCCCAAGCTTTGATGCTGCTCTCGCTCGATCAGCGCAAGCGTGTCTTCAGTCGTCGAAATGACGGATTGCTGGAGTTTTTGCATGTCACTTAGCGTCCGCTGACGCGGGGCCGGGGGAGTCCCGCAGGCGAGCTCCAGAACAATTAGCGGATGGCATAACAACCGATCGCCGGGGCAGAAGGGACTGCAGCCGCCTGTTGGGTTTGCGAAAATGTGCAACCCAAACCGAAGAGTCCGGCAGCACGGAAGCCAATGTACGGTGCTCCTAGACAGACCGTCGGCGCGGAATGCTCTTCATCTTCGGCGCCTTGCCGCCAAGGGCAGCGAGGCGTTTTCCGGCTTGAACACGAACGAACACTCTCATCGCTTCGCGGAACAAATCGGTCTTTTCTATCTCGGGACCGGCCAAGTCCAGCGCCTGCCTATAAAAGCTCGTCATCGATCGTAATTGTAGTTCTCACAGGCGATTCCTTCTGCGCATCAAATGTGATGCCTCGTAGCATCAGATCTCGCATAGGCACCTTGGGTATATCTTTGAGTAGGAAACGCGGGTACCTCGAGTCAATGCACCGGCCCAGCTAGATTCATGCGCTTCAGGATGGCCTGGTAACGAGGATCTTCCACTAATCCTGCGCAAAAGGGGTCATGGGGCAACCAAATGATCCCTGGGTCTGATGTCACAGCCCGGTTCAGGAACTCAAAGGCCTTGTCGGTAGCGCCCAGGTAGGCATAGGTCTCACCCACCTGGAATTCCGCCCCCTCGGGAAGACGCAGCAACTCCCGGAGCGCCGCGTCCGCCTCCGGCCCGCGATGAGCGGCGTGATAGCCGAGCGGCAGCCCGAAGATTCGCCACGACGGATTGCTCTCCGACTCGAACTCCAAAATGGCCGCGGGGATGTCGCCGCGCGTGAGCAACACCCGACCGAGTTCATAGTGGGCCGCCGAAAACGTGGGACTGACGGCAAGAATCTGCCGCAACACGCCTTCGGCCTCATCCAGCCGTCCCGCGTACAGCAAAATGCGCGCCGCATACCGCCGGGCCAGCAGATTGCGCGGATCCCGATCGAGGGCTGGTTGAATCGCCGCGATCGCAGCGAGCGGACTCTGTGTGGCCTGAGTAATGGCCGCTCGAGTGATCAGGGCATTTGAATTGGCAGGGTCCAGCAGCAGCGCTTTGTCCACCATTGCGGTACCGCCCTGCCAATCGAATCGCAACGTCCGCATTGAAGCGAGCAGGGCGTAGGCATCCGCCAAACCGGGGTCGAGGACAATGGCGCGCTTGCTTGAATCTTCCGCGACTTTAAATGCGCTCTCGATCGGCTCGTAGCCGTTGACTGCGCGGCGGAACCTTGCCCACGCGACGCCATTCCATGCCGGCGCGTAGCCGGGGTCGATGGCGAGTGCGCCTTCAAAGGCTCTCAGGGCCTGGGCCGTGCCCGCCTCGGTATCGCTTTGCAGGGCAAAAGTTCCCTGCAGCAGCAGATTGTGTGCCTCCGCATTTTCCGTGCGCGCTGCGGAGGCCGGCAAGGCTCCTGTGAGAGTCAACTTGAGTTTGTCGACGACGACCCGAGCGATGTCGTCCTGAACCTTGAACACATCCTTGAGGTCGCGGTCATAGGTTGCGCTCCACAAGTGATAGCCGTTGTCGGCACGCACCAGCTGCACGGTGATGCGCACCGTATTGCCGGCTTTGCGCACACTGCCTTCAAGTACATTGGCCACTTTTAGTGCCTGCCCGATCTCGGCAACCGTGACGGGCCGCTCGCGAAAGGAAAACGAGGAGGTCCGCGCCGTCACTTTGAGCTCGGGAATCTGCGTGAGCAGATCGATCAGTTCCTCGGATAGGCCGTCCGAGAAATATTGCTGATCCTTCTTTTCGCTCAAATCGGTGAAGGGAAGCACCGCGACGGATTTTTCCGAAACGGCGGGCGATTCCGGCGTCGGCGCACGCGCCGCCACCGGGGGCATATTCGAGATCGGCGTAGACCGATGCGTGACGCCGATGTAGACCAGCGCTGCGAGGAGCAGTACGGACATGACGGCGATCGGCATGGCGAGGGGGCGGCGCGGGAGCGGCGACCGCGCGAGAGGCGTACCGGGCCTCGGCGCAACAGCGATACCGGGATCTACCGGTTCAAGCAGCCGGCGCATCCGCGTCACAAACTCCGGCGTCGTTTCTCCATTCGGAAGGCGCGTCCACTGGATTTCGCGGAACCGGTCCGGTACGCGGGCATCGGCTTCCTGCGTGTCGTCAATGACCACGGGAACCAGGAAGGGCCGCTCTGTCGCCATCAAATGCGATCGGTCGACCGCCAGCTTCCACTCCAGCCGAAAGTACCCCTCGACGCGGGCCCGCGAGTGCACGGAGATGATCGGCACGAACAGTGTGCAGGACTTGATCTGATTGCGGATGGCAGCATCCCAGGCATCGCCGCCGCGCAGTTCGCTTTGGTCGAACCAGACCTCGAAGCCGGCGGCGCGCAGCGCCACGCAAATTCGCTGCGCGGCCGAGGCGTCCTCTGAGGCGTAGCTCAGAAAAACAGCGCCATTGAATTCATTCACGCGTCGACAACCACCGCAGTTGCGTGGCGCGTGCGCCGAAGCAGAGTCACCCGGTTTGTTCTCTCATATTTCTTATCTCTTCAGGATCTTATCGGTTTGCCGCGCGCTCGGCGCAGAAAAAGAATTTGCACGCAAGCTATGGTAAAACATCCCCATGACAAAGATCGAAATCAAGACGAGTCAAGGGTTTTGCCCTAGCTATGTCTATAAGCCGGGCGGGGCTGGCCCCTGGCCCGCGGTTCTGGTGTACATGGACGGGCTTGGCATTCGTCCCGCCATGCTCGAGATCGGCGAGCGGCTGGCCAAAAGCGGTTACTACGTCCTCCTGCCCGACCTGTTTTACCGCTCCGGGCCTTATGAGCCGATGGATCCGCATACGGTATTCACGGACCCGGAGAAGCGGAAGATTCTGCTCGAAAAGTTCTTCGCGTTCGCGACGCAGGCCAACATCATGTCGGATACTCGCGCCTTTCTGGATTATCTCGCCGCGCAGCCCGACGTGCGGCCGGGCGCCATCGGCACCACCGGCTACTGTATGGGTGGATTGATGTCCCTGACCGCCGCCGGCACATTTCCCGACCGCATCGTCGCGACCGCCTCGTATCACGGCGGCCGGCTAGCGACCGACGCCCCGGAGAGTCCGCATCGTCTAGGGCCAAGGATCAGATCGCGCGTCTACATTGCAGGAGCGATAGAGGATCAATCGTTCCCCGACGATATGAAGCAACGGCTGGAAGTAGCCCTGACGGATGCCAAGGTCGATCACAAAATCGAGACGTATCAGGCCAAGCACGGTTGGGTATTTCGCGATACGCCGGTCTTTGATGCCGCCGCCTGTGAACGGCACTGGCAGACACTGCTTGCCCTATTCGGTGACACCTTAGGGCAGTAATCGCTGCATCCTAGGTTTCCAAGCCGCGGTTCGTGGCAGCGCGGCTTTCGGCGAGCACGCCGGCAAAGGTGTTTGCAAAGCAGTGCGCATCCCCGGGCCAGCGTGCGGAGACATATCGCCCGTCACGCACCACCCAAGCCGGCCGCGTGTCGTGGCGGCTATCTCGAAACAGGCCGCTGGTTTTTCTTAACTGATCGGCAGCATTGCTGGGAACATCGCGAAAGTCAGCGGGCGAGGCCAGCGCACGAGTCACCTCCGCCTGCACGCTGCGGTAGCCGGCCGGTTCGCCGTCGAGCTCCAGGTAAGTGCGGTAGTAGGCTGGGTCCCAGACTCGGCCGATTATCCTCATGGTCGACCACGCGGCGTTCTCGAGTTTCCAGGTCAGCGCGGTCGTTTGCCGGCCATACAGGACTGATCTTCCCGTCCGCGGAGATACGCTGCGTGCAGCGAGCACAACGCCATGACAGATTGCTGCTACAGGCTTGTCGGCATCAAAGAAAGCTGCGACAAAACCCTGCAATGAGGGATCTTCGAGGAATTGCCGCATGCCGCGCGCCCAATGCCCGCCGGGCAGCACCAGACCGTCAAATGCGTCGATGCGCAGGGCAGAGTAGCGCTCCGGCCGCAGAAACGCCGCATCATTCTGCAGGGATGTGTAGGCGCGGCGCGCCTCGGCGTTGGCTCGCAGCAGCAGGCCCAAACACTTGATTTTCCGCAGCCCGGGAATCCGGCCCCAAAGATCCAGTCCGTCGCCGCTCAGCATCATAGGATCAGCGCTCGCCATCCGCCCGTCGGGTGTTGCAAACGTCACCTGATGGCCGGCTTCCGTCAGTAGCCTCCACGGTATTGCTACTTCAGTAGGATCGAAGTCGCGATGCGGCAGCACGATGAGAACCCGGCAGGACAAATAGCTATCCCAGCACGTCCGTAAAGCGCATTTGCGTCTTCGCGGCCGCCACCTCGTCGATATAAAGACTCATGGAAATGTCTAGCTCCCCACGGCCGATTGTGCACTTCGGGCCAGCGAATTGTACTCGATGATCGGACCGCAGCCAGC
Organism: uncultured Gammaproteobacteria bacterium; assembly: GCA_963756845.1. Lineage (GTDB taxonomy): Bacteria > Pseudomonadota > Gammaproteobacteria > Steroidobacterales > Steroidobacteraceae > Bog-1198. The sequence goes on from CAVWPD010000007.1 coordinate 4,668, forward strand.
GCGGCAGGCTATAGTGGGATTCCAATAGACGCTTCAATAGGCAGAGGTGAGGTGTGCAGGCATTTAATTTCCAAGGTTCCGCGGCAGCCGTAACCGGAGCCGCCAGCGGTATAGGCCGAGCGCTCGCTCTGGAACTCGCGGGCCGCGGCTGCGATCTTGCGCTTGCCGATCTGGATGAGGCTGGTTTGGCCACGCTGGTGAAGGAGATTAGCGCTCTTCATCCGCGCCGAATTACCACGCGCCGCGTCGATGTAGCGCAGCTGAATCAAGTGGAAGATTTTGCGCAGGCTGCCATCGCGGACTTTCCTGCCTTGAATGTTGTGATTAACAACGCCGGTGTCGCCTTGTTGGGGCAATTCGAAGAGTACGATCACGCGCAAATGGCGTGGGTGATGGGCATCAATTTCTGGGGCGCGGTCTATGGCACGCGTGCGTTTCTTGCGCACCTGCAGAGCCGACCGCAAGCGCACATTGTGAATATCTCAAGTATTTTCGGGATTGTTGCACCGGCGGGTCAGTCTGCGTACGCGGCCTCGAAGTTCGCGGTGCGCGGCTTTTCCGAAGCGCTGCGTCATGAGTTGGCGATGAACAAGAGTACCGTCCGCTTGTCTGTGGTACATCCTGGCGGTATCGCCACCAATATCGCGCGCAGCGCCCGAGCCGGTGTGCGCGTGCGCGATGTTCCCTCTCCCAGCGAGATCGGTGAGCGCTTCGAAAAGATGGCACGCACCAGCCCGGCCACCGCCGCACGGCGTATTATTCGCGGCATTGAACGAAACGAGCCGCGCATACTCATCGGCGCGGATGCGAGATTCTTGGATCTGCTGCAGCGTCTTCGGCCCGCGACCTACTGGAGAATCGTGGAAGGCGTCTTCAAGCGATTGACGAGCGTGTAGACCGGTCAATGCTGGCTCAATTCCTTGAGCAGTTCCCTCGCGTTGTAGACCTTCTCGAGCGCCTCACGAATGATTGCCGGATGCACGGCGATGGCGCGATTATTCTCCGCGTCGAACCAGTAGCGTCCGGCAATTGAGTGTATGTTGCCGTCGAACATCAGGCCGACGATGTCCCCCGAGGCATCGATCAGCGGACTTCCGGAGTTCCCCCCGACGATGTCGTTGCTGGTGGATATGCAAAACGGGGTGCTCATGTCCAGCCCTGCCTTCACTCGCATCCAGCTCTCGGGTATCTTGAATGGCGAGGCGCCTGTAGCGCGCTCGAAGGCGCGATCTAGGTGAGTAAACGGCTCCACGGGTGATCCGTTTTCGAGCCACCCCCGCACCGTCCCGTAGTTCAGGCGTAGCGTGAATGTTGCGTCCGGATAGGCATGAGTTCCATAGACCTTGAAGCGGGCCGCGGCGATTCGTTCCGCGGCCGCCGCAATCGGCGCCTCGACTTCATCTTCATACTGTTTGCGGATGGCTCGCGCGTCGGCGTCGATCGAACGCACCAATTCGATCATCGGATCGTGCGATGCATCGACCGCGGCTTTTCCTCCCTCCCAAAGACGTTTGCGCAGCGCGGCGTCGTCGAGCTGGGTCTCGGCGATGAGCCGTGTCGCCAAGGCGCCCGGTGACTCGGTGGACAGCAATCTGCGCACTACCGGGTGATCCGGACCCAACCATTCACGCATGCGTTCCAGAGAAAAGGACAGCGTCAACTGCTCGAATTCAGCGTAAACCGGCACGCGGGTGAGGAGATCGCGCTCAATGTTCGGAAGGGCGGTATCAGTGAATTCCCGCAGACGATCGCTATTGGGCTTAGGCCGCTCATCTGCGCCTCTTACCAAAATACGCGCGTCGCGAAACAGTGCGCTGCTGAATCCCGCCGCGTTTTCGACATACGTATAAGGAATATACAACACGCGCTGGCGCGCGGTCGCGGCCTGGATTTCCCGCCATGGATCGACGCCCTCGAGGTGTGCGCGGCTGCGAAGTTCGCGTTCCGCGGCTGATTTGGCCTCGAGCAGTGCATCGTTATCGAGTGCCTCGAGTTCCTTGCGGCGGACCTTGATGCCATTCTGCAGGTTGTTGAGCGGCGCTTGCACGATTCGCTCGTCGGCTGGATTGCTCGCTCCAAACTGAATGTAACGGCCGCGCAGTTCTGAGGTTCGCATCAATATGGTGGGCAAAGCGACGTCACGGTCAAATTCGAGTTGAGCCCGTGTTTGCAGACGTGCGGTCGATCCCGGTGCGCCGGCGACGAACACCAGCTGGTTAGGGCTCGGGCCGGCGAAATTTATCCTCAAATAGTTGGGGGTCTTGGCGGGCTTGTTGTTTTCGTAGGCGCGAAGTACGGCGAAATCGAGAGACCAGCGCGGGAATTGAAAATTGTCCGGGTCTCCGCCGAATGCCGCGATATCGGCCTCCGGCGCAAAAACCATACGCACATCAGTGTAGCGTTTGTACTTGTAGAGAAAAAACTGGCCGCCCTGGTAGAGCTTTACCGCTTGGCACAGCAACTTGCCGGACTTCACCTTGGCATTTGACTGTTCACACGCCTGCTCCAAGGAGGTCAGCATCCTTTTGCGAGCGATATTGGCGGCGGCATCGTTGAGGTTTGATCCGGCTTTGAGAACCGCATCGGTAACATTTTCTGTGCCGACCAGCACATCGGCATGTTGCGTCGGGCAGGACTGTTCATCCCTGCGCACCGCCGCCAAGAAGCCACGCTCGAGTACGCTGCTCTGCTTCGATGAGAGCTCCGCAAGACACTCTTCTATGCAGTGATGGTTGGTGAGGAGCAGTCCCTCCGGCGAGACGAAAGAAGCCGTGCAATTGGCGAGCCGTATGGTCGACAGTCGCACGCGATCGAGCCACGCCGGCGTGATTTCCACCCCGTAAGTCTGTCGCACTGCATCCGAAGGGAAGTTATCGAAGGTCCACATGCCCTCGTCGGCGTGAGCGGGCAGAAACGCCGCGCACGCTGCGGCCAGCAGTATTCTTCGCATGACCCCCCCGTATTATTGTCCGTCCGTCGCGATGCCAGCAACACATTCTACCGCACCGGAAGCGTTTGAATTGGATGAGAATTCACGGCTGCTGGGTTGGATTCCGCTACAATCAACGATGAGAGCGGTTGCCGCATCCAAGAGAATCGGAGTCAAGAATCGACGCCTCCCCATCGCAAACTCCCAAGCGCCGCGCTTTTACCTCGTTTGCCAATAGCGATTTTCGGATTTTTTTCATTGCCGCCAGCGCGGCAATGATGGCCGACAACATTGAGCACGTGATTTCCTACTGGGTGATCTTCCAGAAGTTTCATTCACCGGCCCTCGGCGCCTTCGCGGTTGTGTCGCACTGGGTGCCGTATCTTCTGCTCGCCGGCTACACGGGAGGCTTGGCCGACCGCTTCGATATTCGCCGGCTCATTCAAGCGGGCATGCTGTTGTTCATGGGCGTGTCGATTGGCTGGGGCGTCATGTTCCTGAGCGACACGACGGCGCAATGGAAGGCGATGGTGCTGCTGATTATCCACGGCTTGGCCGGCGTTATTTGGCTGCCGGCCTCGCAGGTGTTGATCCACAGGATAGTTGGCGTCGAGCAGTTGCCGAGTGCGGTGCGCCTCACCGCCACGGGGCGCTACATGGCATTTCTGGTGGGCCCGGTGGTCGGCGATGCTCTGTTGCTGATATTCGGCCCTGCCTACGGCATTCTCATCAATGCACTGATCTATGCGCCAATGTTCGTGTGGCTGATCAGGGCGCCGTACGGCGCGCGAACCGATGCACCGCGCGCGACACAGGGGATCCGGGGTTTTGCAGACATCTGGTCGACCATGCGGGTGGTGGCAGGGAATCGCGTACTGCTGTCGATGACGGTGCTGGTGGGCGCCTCGGCCTTCTTCATTGGCAATGCCTACCAGGCGCAAATGCCCGGATTCGCAGTCGATCTAGGCCGAGGTCATCCGGACTTTTCATACAGCGTCTTGTTGGCCGCAGATGCTGCCGGCGGATTGGCCGCAGGATTGATATTGGAAAGCCGCGGCCTGCTGCCGCCGAGAGTACGAACCGCCTTCATTCTGGCGATGATCTGGTGCTGCGCGCTCGCCGGATTCGCGAGAGCAGACACTTACGCCGTGGCCATCACCTTGCTGTTCGTGGCCGGTTTCGTGGAGCTCGGGTTTAACTCCATGGCGCAGTCCCTGGTGCAGCTGAACGCACCGGCCCCGATACGCGGCCAGGTCATCGGCGTGTTCTCGATGTCGGCGAATGGGCTGCGCACCTTCAGCGGACTGAGCGTAGGCCTTCTCGGTGCCAGCATCGGTATCCACAACTCGTTGAGTTACAGTGCCGCGGCGCTATTTCTGGTTTATCTGACTCTGTTCGCAGTGCGTTACGTGGGCCGCAGGGGTCGAGCGACGCCCGGATGAGTACGCCCAGTGACGTCGAATTCATGCGGCGGGCGCTGGTACTCGCAAATCGCGCGGCGCAGGAGGGCGAAGTACCGGTGGGCGCATTGCTGGTTCTTGGCGCCGAAGTGATTGGCGAAGGATGGAACCGCCCGATCGGCAGCCATGATCCGACCGCCCATGCAGAGATCGTCGCCTTACGTGCCGCCGCGCTCCGCCAGCACAATTACCGGTTGGGCGACGCCACGCTGTTCGTGACGTTGGAGCCCTGCGCCATGTGCATAGGTGCTGTCCTCAATGCTCGAGTGTCGCGAGTAGTATTCGGCGCATGGGATTCGAAGGCCGGCGCCTGCGGAAGCGTGATTGATTTGCCACGCGAGGCGCGGCTTGCGCATGGTCTCGATACATTCGGCGGAGTTTGTAGCGAGGAATCCGCGCGCTTGTTGCGGCAATTCTTTGAGACTCGGCGCTAGTTCAGCGCAGTATTGGGACCGTCGCCCCACGCCCATTCCAGCATATCTCGGTATCCGCGCACGTTCTCAACGTAGTGCACAGGCTCCGAACCACGCGCGTAGCCGTTCTCAGTCTGTGTGTACCAGCGCTCCTGCTCCAAGAGCGGCAGGTACTGGCGCACCTCCTGCCAGGAGTCCGGATCGCGGCCCGCCTTCTGGGCCAGAACGCGCGCATCTTCCACATGTCCGTACCCGATGTTGTACGCGGCCAGCGCAAACCAGGTGCGGTCCGGCTCAGGAACATGCGACGGGATTTTCTCGTACACCTGTCGAAAATACCTAGCGCCGCCAAATATGCTTTGCCGAGCGTCCGACAGGTCAGTGACATTACTTTCAGTCGCCGTCTCGGCGGTCAACTGCATCAGCCCCTTGGCGCCGGCCGCGGAGGCTGCGCTGGGGTTCCACTTCGATTCTTGGTAGCCGATGGCAGCCAGCAGGCGCCAGTCCTGGCTGCTTTGTTCGGCGGCTTCGACAAACCATTGCTTGTAGAGGGGCAGCCGGCTCTGCAAATGATGCATGAAGCCGTTCTCTGCAGCGAATTCCGCTTCCTCGGAATGGCCGTAATAGCGCCGCACAATCGCCGCGAGTTCGCCATCGGCATTGAGACGCGCGAAATATTCGGCCAGCACGTGCGTAAATCCGGGGTCACGGCTACTCGCTGCCCACGCGAGCGGCCGACTTCCCTGAAAATCGAAAGCGATTCGTAGGTCCGGATGCGAGATATGCGCCAAGGCGAATTCGGTGGAATCCGCAATTGTGTAATCAATCGTCCCGTCGGCCACGCCCTCCAACAGTGCCTGCGAGTTGGTGCTGGAGTTCTCCACCCAAACCAGATCCGGGAGCGAATTGCGCGCATCCTCGAGCGTTTTCGCATGCGAACTTCCCGCAGCAATTTCTAAGTCGGCATTGCCGATCTCTGCCAGCGAGCCGGGCCGTGGCGCGCCGCGGCGGTAAATCAAATGCTCGTGCACATGCTGGTAAGCAGGGCCGAATTCCACACCAGGGATGGATTGCCAAGGAATTTTCAATCCTGCGGCGGCTAAATGCGCTTGGCCCGAGGTCAAAGCGGCGTAGATCGCCGAGTAGCTTTGCATCGGCGTGATCTTGAGTTTCACGCCCAGTTGATCGGCGAAGCGCTGCGCCAACTCATATTCAGGCCCCACCGGAGCACCGTCCGGGCCGCGATAATAGGCAAGCGGACCCGTGCGCGTGGCGACCCGCAACTCACCGAGGATCTTGATTTGCTCAATCAAGCTCGGTAACGGCGCATAGCTGCTCAACATCACGACGGCGGTAGTCGCTATCGTCACCTTAGTCCAGCGCGGCCAGTATTTTTGAACACTTAATTTACGCACGGTTGAGTCCATTAGAGTCCCGTGAGGCAGGGTTAGTTCTGTTCTTGAGGCGAGCCCCATGCCGATGCGCTAGAATAAACCAATATTTGTGATCGCGAACCCTTGACAAATGCGTTTCTTGCCCGGCTGTTGAGTGGTGCACAATTAAAATTTGCTTAAGTTAACGCCGTAAAACTTAAGTAAATGCAGTAAATTTTTAAGTTAACCGGAGAGGTACCGAAGTGGTCATAACGGCGCCGACTCGAAATCGGATGGTCGGGTAATTCCGGCACGTGGGTTCGAATCCCACCCTCTCCGCCACTTAATTTTTGAATCGTTTCTGAGACTTGAGTCACTCAGGTCTTTCCCTACCGCCAAATTCCAGGGATTCCAGGGGACGAGTCACGATTTGCTTGAAGCGATTTGACACTGCATTTACAGGCGGAAAAATGCAAAAGGTAATTAACATGGCGCTCACTCGTGATTTTAGAAAAACTGTGGTGGCTCGGATCGAGCGAGATCCTGCTTTCGCCAAAGCACTCCTGGATGAGGCTGCAACTCTGTTTCTGAGTGACGAACCTGAAACGGCGCGCGTTATTCTTCGAGACCTCGTGAATGCAACGCTTGGTTTCGGGCAGCTTGCAAAAATGACCGAAACTCCCAGTAAGAGCTTGCATCGGATGCTCTCGCCCAAAGGCAATCCGAGCATGGATAACCTGTCGGCCATTTTCGGCGCTATAGGCAGCCGTCGGAAAGTGGCACTTAAAGTTCATACCATTCGCGCGGCCTAGAGTGAAAAAGCCCGCCAATGCTAACTGACTAGGCAAACCGTCGATGGCAAGAGCAAAGCGTTTCGTAATTTGTCTCGACAACGCAGGATATGAGGTTTCCCTCGAGCGGCTGAAAATCTACATCGCACTGCCAGACGCAAAAGCGGAGCGAACTGGCTGCCTCAGAATCGTCGACGAATCCAGGAAGGACTACCTGTACCCCAGCCAACGCTTCGTCGCGGCAAAACTCCCTGCGCTACGCGAAACCGTGGTCGATCGAGCAGAGGCGGCTCATAGTAGGGAGGTTGAGATACCTTGTCGCAATAATTAGTGCGCTTGTGGTCTTCGCGTGTGTTGCGATGGTTGTTGATCGCTTCCCTGGTCTTCAAACAGCGAAGTATTTACTGCTGATGCTCTGCCCCGTTGTCGTGATAGCTGTTAGCAGGCCGTGGGCAGTAGGCATCCGGCACCCTAATTCGCGCGCCTGGTTGGTTTTGGCCTGGCTAGCTACCATTGCGTGCGTCATCTTGGCATTGCTGGTCGGCGTTTTGGGTGCGGTACTTTTCGGCATTGGGAAATCAGCTTAGATCGGCTTTTGCTGGGGTTCAAAATGACTGTCATGACAGCGGAGTTGCAAGCAGTCCATCCGGTTGTGAAGGCCAGAGACGTCGAGCAGTCGGCGCGCTTCTATCAATGCCTTGGGTTTGTCGTGGCCTTTCAGGACATTCCTCTAAATCCTAAGTATGTCGCGGTGAGGCGCGATGGCGTGGAGTTGCACATTCAATGGGCGGACGGTGAGCAATGGGCGTATCCCACCGATCGCCCGGCTTACCGTTTTCTGGTGAACGATGTCGATGCGATCTATGCGGAGTTCGTCCAGAGCGGCGGGATCGGTGTGGCTCCGGGTCAGGCAAGTCCGTGGGCGCGCCCCAGCAACACGCCGTGGGGCACGCGGGAGTTTCACGTTCGTGACCCGAGTCAGAACAGCCTGCAGTTCTATCGGCCGCTTTGAGAGGGAGTCCGTGCTAAGTTCTGACCTTGGCGAAAAAAATGGAGATGCAGCAAGTGAAATCTGACCTAGTATTGGCAGGGTTGCTATGTGCTCTGCTCTCGGCGCAGGCTGCGGGCTCAGCCGAAGTCGATACTGTTTACCCGGCGGCACACGCTCTGTATCTGGAATTGCATCAGCACCCTGAGCTCTCAGGCCGTGAGATTCAAACTGCGGCGAGGCTGGCGGCTCAGCTGCGGGAACTCGGATACAACGTGACGGAGCATGTCGGAGGCACCGGAATCGTCGCCGTGCTGCGCAACGGGTCGGGCCCTACCATCATGCTGCGCACAGAGCTGGATGCGCTTCCGGTCGAAGAGAAGACCGGACTTTCATACGCCAGCAAGGTGCGCACGAAGGACGATGCGGGAAACGATGTGTCCGTGGGACACATGTGTGGCCATGATCTGCATATGAGCGCGCTCGTGGCCACAGCCACCATCATGGCCCACAGCAGAAACACTTGGCAGGGCACCCTGATGCTGATTGGTCAGCCGGCCGAGGAGACGGTCAGCGGCGCGGCAGGCATGATAAAGGACGGTATTTTTGTGCGCTTCCCACGTCCGGATGTTGTATTGGCGCTGCACGTAGGCAATGAGATTCCGGCGGGGAAGGTCGCGGTTGTTAACGGGATTTACGATACAAATGCCGATTCATTGCGCATCACGATTTTCGGCAAGGGAGGGCACGGCGCCTCGCCGCACACGACCGTCGATCCTATCGTCATTGCCGCCAGAACCATTCTCGCCCTGCAAACCATTTCCTCGCGTGAGATCAAGCCCGGCGAGATGGCGGTGATTACGGTGGGGTATATTCACGCCGGCACCAAGAACAATATCATCCCGGATCAGGCGGAGCTCGGATTGACGGTGCGCACCTATAAGGCGGACGTGAGAAAGCAGGTCCTCGCCGCTATCACACGCATCGCCACGGCCGAGGCCGAAGCGGCGGCCGCGCCGCGCGCGCCTTCGATCGAACACTACGAGGGCACCGACGCCGTCTATAACGATCCCGCGCTGGCGCAGCAGCTTCGGGCGGTCCTGCAGAACGCGTTGGGCCGTGACAATGTCCTTACAGGAGAGCCGATCACCGCATCAGAGGATTTCTCAGTCTTTGTCGAACAAGGCATTCCGGGCTTTTATCTTAGCCTCGGTGGCGCGGATCCTCAAAAATTGGCGCAGGCTCAGGCCTCGGGCACTCACCTGCCCTCGAACCATTCTGCTCTGTTTGCACCCGACGTCGATCCGGCATTGCATACGGCGATCACCGCGGAAGTGGGCATGCTGCGCGATCTGTTGAAGACTGGAAACCCGCCGCGCAACACCGGCGGCGAGTCACAGGGCGCAGTTCGGTAGCTAATCGAGCAGCGCGTCATCGAAGTACATGGGCCACGCACTCGATAAGCCGGTCAATATCGGAAGTCGCCAAATTACCCATGGTCGATATGCGAAACAAAGTCTTGGAAAGGTCCCCTTGTCCTGCGTAGATCACAAAGCCGTCCGCCTTTAAGGCATCGTGAAGAACCGGATAGCTGATACCCGCCGGCAAACGGTATGAACGCAAAACGACCGACGATCGCTCAGGCGGCAAGATGGTTTCAATCCCCAGCGCAGCAAAGCCCCGACGGACGCGATCCGCGAGCGCCGCATAGCGCTGATAGCGGGCCGATCGACCACCTTGCTCCGCGTACTCTCGCAGCGCCTCGACCAGCGCATAGTAAACGTGCACCGCCGGCGTGAACGGCGTATTGCGCTGATCTTGCAAGAGGGCGAGCCGGCCAAGATCGAGGTAGTACGTACGGCTGACCGCATGCTCCAGGGCGCTCCGACGTACGATGACGAATGATGCGCCCGGGACGCCGTGTAGGCATTTGTTCGCCGTCCCCGCCACGGCAGCCACTGCGGGATCCTCGAAGTTGATATCTTCCGCACCGAAGCTGCTCACGCCGTCGACCAACAACTTGATTGAGCGCGATCGGCATAAGTGAGCGAGGGATTGTAGGTCGTTGAGGCGGCCCGTGGTGGTTTCGTGGTGGACAACGGCAAGATGGGTAAAACGGCCCCCGCCGGACTCTGTGTCGAGCTGCGAGGCGATTGTCGTCAGGTCCGGGGCCTCCATCCACGATCCAATGATTCGATCATGATTGATCTGATATCGGGCACAAATCTGCGCCATGCGCTCGCCATACACGCCATTTTCCACCACGAGTACGCGACCAGTTCGCGGCACCAGCGCAGCCAGCATGCTTTCCACGGCGGCCGTTCCGGAGGCAGTCATCAGTACTGCGGTCCATTCCTTGGGATCGAGTTGATGAGTCTCCAGTAGACGGGAGCGGGCCTCGTCCTGCAGGTCAAAGAATTCGCCTTCGCGGTGACACAGGTCCGCTTGCAGCAGGCTACGGCGCACGCGTTCGGTGAGGGTTACCGGTCCCGGATTGAGTAATCGCATCAATTCGTTCCAAGGGCAGGCCGCAAGTGCCGCATAAACCGCAATTTGACCTCGGCAGGACTCAGGACTGGACGTGGAAGATTGTTCGAGCTCCCGGCTCGCGTCAGCAGGCGCGCAAATTGCGGCCGGTCAATCGGCGCAGCATCCAACCACCTGCCGATACATTCCAGATCGTCCGTCTCCAGCGATGCGCCATAACCGCAGGCGGCGGCGATTTGGCCGAAGGAAATCAGCGGCGAGACTGTCGCCTGTCCACCGGTTGAATCGTGAACGCCGTTATCCAGGAGCAGGTGGCGCAGATTCGGCGGTCCATAGGCGCCGACGGTTGCGAATGCGCCCATGCGCATTAACGCGGCCCCATCCCCATCCAACGCGAGCACGCGAAGATCCGGTCGAGCCATTGCCAACCCCAACGCCAGCGGCACGACACACCCCATAGAACCCACCATATAGAGATGGTTGGATCTGTCGTCGATGGCGTACAGCTCGCGGCCGCAAAATCCGGTTGAGGCCAACACGGCCGTGGACTCGCTCGGCGTATGTGCAATGACTCGGCGAAGGGCATCCGTACGAGAAGCCCGCTGCTCGCCGCGGGTATGCCGCAACTCGACCACCGTGGAAGCCGTCGGATAATTCTCATCGGCAGCAGCGCTGCTCTGTAGCGCGTACGGAGCCACGCTGCCCTTCTGCATGACAAATGCGTAACTACCGCCGGTGGCGTCCATATGCGCGACGGCGCGGCCGAGCGCGGGGCCAACCTCATCAGGTTCAGTGGGAAACAGTTCCCATCGAATGTCCATCGTATCGAGCAAGGTTGGTGTGATCGGGCCCATGAGTGCGTGTTGCGGTTCATCCGGCACTCCCGGTTGCCCCCGCCAAGTGACGATGAGCAGCTGTGGCAGACGAAAGGTCCAAGTCAACGAGGTCAACGGACTGACGGCATTCCCGAGTCCGGAATTCTGCATCATCGCAATGCCGCGTTTCGGGGGCTGATCCGCCCCGTGCGCAAGGGTCACTCCGGCAATAAAAGCGACCGCGTCGCCCTCATTGGCCATTGAAACGTAGTGCAGCGTCGGATCTTGAAGTACGAAGTTGATGAAAGGCGTCAAATACGAGCAGGGCACCCCTGCATACCAATCAAATCCTCGTTCCCGCGCCGCCTCCACGAAGTGTCTTGCTTCAATCACGTACGCCGCCGGGCGGTGGCTGCGCGTGCGCAAAATCCGCCGCGCGCTGAAATTCCTCGAGGTCGTTCACGCCGCGCCAATGACCATGCACATAGTTCACCTCAATCGCCGCTCCATCCGCGATCAGGACATTGAGCAGTGCTGGCAGATCGAGCGCATCGAAGTCATCTCGCAGCCGCAACGCGCTCAACGCGGTCTTGAGCTGTGTCAGGCCGAGGCGGCTAACCTTCAGCAAACCGATCCAGCGCCCCTGGGCCGCTACCCCGGAATCGGTTTCATCGGTGGCGATTCGCTCGAGCACGACCTGCGTCCCGAACAAGCCGCGATCATCGCGGCGCGAGCAATACGCAAAATCGCGCACGGTGCGATTACCGGCGCCTGCGGGTGAGGAATCGATGATCACGGCAAAATCGGCCGCCGATTCGACCAGATCACGCAGCACATAGCTGCGAAACAACAAGTCCCCGTAAGAGATCACCGTATCCGACTCGACTGCATCGATCGCACAGGCCAGTGAGGCCAATTCCCCAGTTTCCGCATAGCGTTCATTCACGACCAACTTGATGCCAGAGGTATCGATCGCATCCGCTCGATAGCCGCCCACTACCGTAATGTCGTTGACGCTCTCTTTCTTGAATCCATCGATCAGCCAACGGAGCAGTGGTTTTCCGGCGATCGGCAGCATCACTTTTGGCCGGTCCTGCGTCACCGCTTCCAGACCACGGCCGCGGCTCGCGGCCAGCACCACGGCGGCACGCGATGTGCCGGAGGCGGAGAGATATAGCTTTTCGGCAGCGGAATACTCCTCTGCATCCTGCAGCCGAAATATCTCGTTCACGGAGGCGATCTGGTCTTCGACATTGACAAGCGTTTGCGTTTCGAAAATCTCCTTCGCCACGCTTTGCATGGCCGAAGCGGCAGAACGCACCAAGTGATTAGCCCAGATCACTGTGCTGATTCCCGCCTTGCGAAAGACATCGGTCGGGGTGCTGTAATACTTGGTAGGCACGATGACGAGGGGCAACCGGCGCGCCCATTCACGCGCGAAATTTAAGATCTCATCCGGTTTCGACAGCTTGCTGTGGATCAATATCGCGTCCGCGCCCGCGCGCCGGTAAGCTTCGGCGCGGCGCAGGGCCTCTTCCATTCCCCAGCCGGCGATCAGCGCTTCGACGCGGGCCACAATGGAAAAGTCGGGATCGCTCTGGCTGTCTTTCCCCGCCGCGATCTTGCCGGCGAATTCTTCCATGGCCGCCAGCGGCTGGCGCTCGCCATTGAGGAAACTATTGGTTTTCGGAAACTGTTTGTCTTCGATGCAGACGCCGGCAACCCCTCGTTGCTCAAGTTTGCGGACCAAACGCCGCATATTATTGAAATTGCCATAACCGGTATCGCCGTCCAAAAGGATGGGCAAATGGCTCGCATCGGTCATGAATTCGAGCACATCCACAACCTGCGTCCAGCTCGCCTCGTTGTTGTCGCGTACGCCGAATTGCGCGGATATCGACAGGCCAGAAGCCCAAATGCCTTTGAAACCCGCCTCGCGCACAATGCGCGCGGACAGACCGTTGTGCGCCTCCATCAAGAACTCCAGCTCCGCGCTGCCCAACATCTGTCGCAGTGCCGAAGCGTGAGTGGGTGCTGCCGCCCGCGGTGCCACACGGCCGTGTACCGGCGCCGGAGAGGTGGCTTCGGTGAGTCTTAGCGGTGCTGATCGGCCAGGACCGGCAGTGGAATCTACGTAGCGTGTATCGCGCAATCGCATGATGAAACCCTCAAGACCTTCTATCCATTCAGTTAGCGACGCGGCGCGCTGCATTCGTCAGGCGCTTTGCGGTCGGGGAAAAGCATCATGCCGGGTCGACAGAACGATGACAAATCAGGCGCTAAGGGAGGCCATTTCGCCGAAGAGGCGCCCGTTTGCGTGTCATCGAGGTGAGGACAGCGATCAGGTTCCGTGAGGTTGATCTGCGCGCCATTTCGCGACCGCCGCCATGGTGTTCTCCACGTGTTTATCGGGACTTAATGCCGAGTACGCGTAGATGATTTTACCGGCCGGTGATATGACGTAAGAAGTTCGATTGGAATAGGAGGTGAAGAACAACGTTGCATCATATTCCTTGGTGATCTTCTGGTCCGCGTCGGAGGCCACAGCGAATTTGTTGCGGCATTCGCTGATCGAGAACTTGTTCAGCGTATCGATAGGGTCATGCGATACGCCGATGACCGTTGCCCCCAGGGCTTTGAACTTGGCGGTCGCCTCGGCAAATTCATGGGCTTCGATGGTACAGCCATGACTGAACGCGGCGGGATAGAAATACAACACGACCGGTCCGGATTTGAGTGCGTCAGCCAGCGCAAATTTAAACGGAACGCCGGCAAGGGTTGCTTGAGTCGTAAAATCTGGGGCTACGTCACCGGGCTTGAGTGCCGCGTAGAGCGGCGAAGCGAGCATGAAACATCCCAAACCGAGAGTTGCTAAACGCTGCATGCGATAGTCCTTGCGTTGTGGCCTTCAGCGATTCTACACGCTGAAGCCCGCGTTGCCCGGCTCTCTCGCGATGTCGCGGTGCGGTTGATCTTGTCTATGGGGCCGCGGGCACCAAGCGAATCCGAGTGATTTCCGATGGCACGCCGAAGCGATTGGGCGGACCCCAGTAGCCTGTGCCGCGGCTGACGTACACTCTCAAGTTCTGCAATCGGTGCAGCCCGCTGGTGAAGGGCTGAAAAAAACGCACGAATAGATTCCAGGGCCAGAACTGTCCGCCGTGGGTATGTCCCGAGATCTGCACGTCGAATCCCGCATCGGCCGCGGCCGCCGCCGAACTGGGCTGATGAGCCAGCAGGATTTTTGCGCCGGCGTTGCTCGGCGCGCCGCGCAATGAAGCAGCGGGATCGCTGCGCTGCTCGGGATCGAAGTGATGGGCGCTGACATCCGTCACGCCGGCGAGCACCAGCGACGCGCCGTCGTGGTTCAGTACCACATGTTCATTTTTGAGGACGCGTATGCCAAGACGCCGAATCTCTTCAGTCCACGCCGGCTCGCCGGAATAGTATTCGTGATTGCCGGTCACGAAGTAAGCGCCGTGCCGAGCGGCCAGCGCGGCCAGGGGCGCCGTGTGAACGGCTAACTGCAGTACGGAACCGTCGACCAAATCTCCCGTGACGACGATCAGGTCCGCGCGCAAATTATTGACGCGGCGCACAATTCCTTCGACGAAACCGCGCTTGATCGTGGGACCCACATGCACGTCGCTGATCTGAGCAATCAAAAAGCCGTGTAAGGCGGGCGGAAGATTGGCCACGGGAATGTTGATGTGCACAATCGCCGGTCTGCGCCGCGCGATGATCAGCCCGACGAGCGTGATGAAAAGCGCAAGATACACCGTCCCGAGAGCGGTGGGAGCCGTCCATGCCCTCGCTTGTTGGCTGGAGAGCAGCAAGTGCGCGCACAGTAGAACGACATCGCGCAGCACGGTCAAGACAAACAACGTCGCGAAAAATCCCATGGCGGTCAAACCGACCCATGCCAGTCGATCCGCCAGCGCCTGGTTTTGCATGTTACGCGTGCGGGCCGAGCGGACAATGAGCAGGCAGCAGCCAATCAGAAACGCCACGCCCGCGGAAATGGCGAGGGGCCCGAGCGGCAAGGCCGACAGCAGGCGCCACCCGATATAGCCCGGCAGCGACAGGAATAGCCAAGCAGGGCTTAAGAACAGGCGGCGCATGATCCCGATAGAGTAAGTCGAATGATGTGGACTTGGGGCAGTACAATGAAACTTCAAGGGCAGGGGAAATCATAGTGACTCTAAGCTTCGTCGAAGGAAGCGGCGATGTGCCACTCAAGTACGAAACCGTAGGCCGGGCTTTCCATGAGACTGCGCGACAGTTCAGTGGTTGCGATGCGCTCATCGTTCCTCAACAACAGGTGCGCTGGAGCTACACGAATCTTGAAAATCGCGTCGACCTGCTGGCCGCTGGATTGCTGTCGCTCGGCTTGAATCCAGGAGACCGAATCGGTATTTGGGCGCCCAACTGTGCCGAGTGGACGGTTGCGCAGTTTGCCTGCGCCAAGGCGGCTCTCATTCTCGTGAATATCAATCCTGCCTATCGACTGTCCGAATTGGAGTTTTGCTTGAGGAAGGTCGGCTGCCGCGCGTTGATTTGCGCGGAACGGCTGAAGAACAGCGACTACATCGCGATGTTGCGCACCCTGGTGCCGGAACTCGATCGCTGCGAGGCAAATGAACTGCGCAGTGCAAGGCTGCCGCTGCTGCAATTAGTCATTCGACTGGGCAGCGCGCGCACGCCCGGATTCTTGAATTTCGATGCTGTTTTGCAGTTAGGATCGGCCGCGGATCGCACTCGTCTCGAACAGATAGGTCAGGATGCGCAGCCCGACGATGCGGTAAACATCCAGTTCACCAGCGGCACAACAGGTACGCCCAAGGGCGCCACGCTAAGCCACTACAACATCCTGAACAACGGCTATTTCGTCGGGCGCGCATTGCACTTGAGTGAACGCGATAGAATCTGCGTTCCGGTGCCGCTCTATCATTGTTTCGGAATGGTCATGGGGAACCTTGCGGCCGTTGCGCACGGCGCTGCCATGATCTATCCCGCCGAGAGCTTCGATCCGCTAAAAACGCTGGAGGCGGTCCATGCTGAGCGCGCCACCGTCTTGTACGGCGTGCCGACGATGTTCATTGCTGAATTGGAAGCCCCGGAATTCGCGCGCTTTGACCTGTCGAGCTTGCGCACCGGCATCATGGCCGGATCGCCTTGTCCGGAGGAAGTGATGAAGCGCGTGATCAATCAAATGCATCTCGCACAGATCACCATTTGCTATGGCATGACCGAGACCAGCCCAGTGAGCTTTCAATCCGCAACGGACGATTCATTCGAGCGGCGTGTGTCGACCGTTGGACGCGTGCATCCGCATATTCAAGTCAAGGTCGTCGACGCGCAGGGGCGCTGCGTTCCGCGCGGAACGCAGGGCGAACTGCACACACGCGGCTACTCGGTGATGAAGGGATACTGGGGGGAGCCGGAAAAGACGCGCGAGGTTCTCGATGAGGCCGGCTGGATGCACACGGGTGATTTGGGCGTTATCGACGCGCAGGGCTACGCGAATGTCACCGGACGATTGAAGGACCTCGTGATTCGGGGAGGAGAGAATATTTACCCGCGCGAGATTGAGGAGTTCCTGTACGGACACAGTAAGGTCCTCGCGGTCCAGGTGTGCGGTGTGCCGGACGATAAGTTCGGCGAGGAGGTGTGTGCATGGATCCAACTAAAGGCCGATACGTGCGCCAGCGAGGAGGAAATTCGCGAATTTTGCCGCAGCCAGATCGCGCACTACAAGATTCCGCGATACATTCGCTTTGTCACCGAATTTCCCATGACCATCACGGGCAAGGTTCAGAAGTTCGCCATTCGCGCGCACATGATGAAAGAATTGGGCCTGTCAGAGCAAAAGACCGCGTAACCGCCCGAGGGTGCTCGCTTCAAAGCGGCTTGCGGAACTTGAGCACGAAATTATCGGCTTCGCCGATGGCGACGTACTTGGCGCGGTCCTTCTCACCCTGGGACAGGGTGGGCGGCAGCGTCCAAACGCCATCGACCCAGTCCTTCGTGTCGCGCGGATTCGCATTGATTTCCGATGACCCCACGAGCTCGAATCCGGCCTTCTTCGCCAACGCAATCGCATAGTCCTGACGCACGTAGCCATTCTTGCCTTTGGGGTCCTGGGGCACATCGTTGCGCCCGCGATGTTCTTCAATGCCTAATATCCCGCCAGGTTTCAGCGCCGTGAAGCAAGCAGCCAGGGCTTGCTCGGCATAACCGTCATCCATCCAGTTGTGCAGATTGCGAAAGGTCAGTATCAAATCGACGGAGCCGGGCGGCGCGATATCGAAGTGGCCGGCACTCAAAATCGTCTCATGAATGGTTCCCAGCCTGCCCTTCTCGGCGGCAATACGCGCCCGCAGACGCGAGGAACCCGTGTCGTCCTCTGCATTGCCTCCCGCGGGCAATGCAATGGTGTAGTGGCCGCTCGCCTTAAGATAAGGACCCAGGATGTCGGTCCAGTAGCCGCCGCCAGGCCACAGCTCCACAACAGTCATTTTGGGTCCCAGCCCAAAAAATGTCAGTTCCTCGACGGGGTGGCGCGCCTTATCGCGCGCCACCGCCGTGGCACTGCGCGCGGGACTCGCGACCGCCTGGGCGAGTGCCGCATCGGGGGGCGCGGCGGATACGTTCGCAGATAAAGCGGCAGCGAGCAGCGCAGCGGCGAATAACCCACGACTTTGGAGATTTAGCATGCTTAGTCCTTCCAAACTTACAGTGGGGGTTTGTCCCCGGTAAACGGCACGGCCGTTGCGCCGGTCACCGTTCCGATGGTCGCTTTATCGCTGACGAACAAGCGAACCTTGCGCTCGAAGCGCAGTTCTCCCTGAACCGTCGCGCCCGGACCGATGACGATGAGCGGATCTGCGCCGACGAATAGACCCCCAGAGG
This sequence comes from uncultured Gammaproteobacteria bacterium, assembly GCA_963756845.1. GTDB lineage: Bacteria > Pseudomonadota > Gammaproteobacteria > Steroidobacterales > Steroidobacteraceae > Bog-1198. The sequence continues at coordinate 22,836 of CAVWPD010000007.1, forward strand.
ACCTCTCTACCAGAATTCCGCCCTCCACGCGGGAGGTGCCCAGGATGCTGATGTCGCCGTCGACCGTTTTGATACCGCCCGCCACATGCGCAGCAGTTAAGCTGATCTTGCCGTTGACGTTGGCCAGAGAGCCGGAGACCTCGGCCCCGTCTCCCAGCGTCAAATCACCGTTTACCGACCCTACAGCGCCCGACACGTGCGCTCCGGCGCCAAGGGAAATCGAGCCATTGACGGTTTGCAAGGACGTTGCGCTCGCCTGCGCGCCCAAGCGTATGCTGCCGTTGACCGTCGTGGCCGCGCCTACCGTGGCACTGTCATCGATACGGATCGCGCCGTTGACCGTCCGCACGTCGCTGCTGGGCTTGCCGGCGGGCACGTGAATGGAGCCGTTGATGCGGTTTGATTCATCGCCATCGAAGCCGTCGCACCCCGATAAAACCAGAATCACCGCAACCACCGCGACCCACCGATAACCGCTGCCGCGGATCGGATGCGTCGCCGAAGAGCCACTTCCCATGCTCATATCGGTACTTCTTTGAGGCTTCAATTGCCGGCTACTGTACCAGCACGGCCGCCGGCCCGAAACAGTGGCACGCCCGCGACCCGGCTTGGCGCATTGGACCCTGCGGCGCAGGCGCAACCCGAATTTCGGTCTGCTCGTAAGTCACCGCGGAATAAGAACATAAGGAAAACGGCTCCTGCCAGCGCGACCGCAATTCGCTTATTCATTCGCGACCTCTCGGAAACGGATGCCGAAGTGTTTTTGCGAACGATATAGCGAGCGCAACAATACCCATCCACGGCTGCGCTACGAGCCTCCGGGTCGGGCGCGCAAGAAATGATTTGTCAATTCCTCGCAGCCTGGACGATGATTGGCTGTATAGCCGCACTGCAGAAAAATGGAATTGATCCATGACCAATCCGGGTATCAATTGGAATCGGGTGTTTGAATTCGCATGGCGGATCCTCGTGTTCATCGTGGCTATCGGCATCATCATTGTCGTGTCGACCAATTGGACCCGCTGGGAGGGCGGGGCGGGGTGGCAGACGACGAACGATGCCTATGTCCAGTCGGATCTCACGCCCATCTCCGCGAAGGTCTCGGGCTACGTGCGAGAGCTGCCCATCCAAGATTTTGAACATGTCCACAAAGGGCAGGTGCTCGCGCAATTGGTTGACGATGACTATCGCGCCGCCGCGGCGCAGGCCAAAGCCGGCGTCGCAACCGCGATGGCGCAGGCCGAAGCGCTGAAGGCACAACATGCGCTGCAGCTGGCGAATATCGAGGCCGCTCGCGCCGTCGTAAGGTCCGCCACCGCGTCTTTTGAGCAGAATGGCCGCGATCTTGCCAGGCAGCGCCGGCTGCTCGAGACCGGATCTTCATCCACTGAGGCAAGCGAAAGGCTGACCACCACCCATGCACAGCTCGAGGCGCAGCTGATGCAAAACCGCGCCCAGGCACTCGCCGCCGAGCGTCAGCTCGCGGTGCTTGAAGCGCAAATCGCGCAGAGCGAAGCGACAATCGCAGCGCAGCTCGCAGCATTCGATGCGGCCAAGCTCAATGTGGGGTACACCACCATCACGGCGACCCAGGACGGGGTGATCGGACAGCGCCAAGTCAAACCCGGTCAACTGGTCGGCGTCGGCAGCCAGATCACGACCCTCACGCCCCTGCCGAATGTATGGGTCATTGCCAACTACAAGGAAACACAGCTGACTCACATGGCCGTGGGGCAGCAGGCGGAAATCACCGTCGATACTTTTCCTGGGCACAAGCTGCGCGGACACGTGCTGGCATTCGCGCCGGCATCCGGGGCGGCCTTCGCGCTGCTGCCGCCCGACAATGCCACCGGCAACTTCACCAAGGTCGTGCAGCGCATCTCGGTAAAAATAGTCATTGACGATGCGGATGGTCTCGCCGATCGCTTGGTGCCGGGCATGTCGGTGGAAGCCAGGGTCAACGCCAGAGACAGTGCGCGCAAATGAACGCGCCTGCGCCACCAGCCGGTTCGGTCTTGACGGCACCGACTCTGCCGTCCCCGCCGACCTCCATACCCTGGCTCGGACTCACTGCCGTGCTCATGGGCACGTTTATATCGACCTTGAACGGGCGACTATCCACCTTCGGTCTTGCCGACATCCGCGGTGCCGTGGGCGCAGGATTCGACGAGGGGGCATGGATTACCACCGCGCAAACCGCCGCGCAGATGCTCATCACCATCCCGGCGGTGTGGATGGGCGCAACGTTTGGTCCACGGCGCGTGTTGATTGGGGCGTCCATCGCATTTGCGCTCATTTCCTTGCTGACGCCGTTTTCCCCCAACCTGCCCACGCTATTGACGATGCAGTTCTTGGGTGGACTCGCCACGGGCTTCTTCATCCCACTGACCTTGAGCTTCATATTGCTCAACATGCCGCCCAAATATTGGGCTTTCGGCATCGCCGTCTATGCACTCAACCTCGAGCTGTCGCTGAATATTTCCGCTTCTCTCGAGGGCTGGTACGTCGAGCACCATTCCTGGCGATGGATCTTCTGGCAAAACGTACCGCTCGCGCTGATCATGTCGCTCTGCCTGCATCGTGGCATTGCCGTCAAACCGATCACGGTACGGCCGCCAAACGACATATTCGGGCTCTTCGCCGGCGGCTTGGGGCTCGCGCTGATCTATGCTGCGCTCGATCAGGGAAATCGGCTCGATTGGTTGAACTCGGGAGTGGTGTGTGGATTGCTCATGGCCGGCGTCTTGCTGCTCGTGGCGATTTTGATCCATTCGGCGCGCACGCCTCAGCCGCTTCTCAATCTTAAAGTCGTTTTCGGCCCACCGCTGCCGATTCTTTTTCTGTTGATCGCATTTCTCCGCCTGACGATCACATCGACCGCATTCTTGATTCCCCTGTACTTAGGTACGGTGCGCGGCTTTCGCGCGCTGGAAACCGGAGGCACGCTGATCTGGGTGGCGCTGCCGCAGCTCATTTTCTGTCCGCTGGCCGCATTGATGTTGCGCCGATCGGACGCGAGGCTCGTGGCCTCCATTGGATTTATATTCATCAGCGTGGCCTGCCTTATGGTGGCGTACAACCTCACCCCGCTGTGGGGTTCGCCGCAGTTTCTTCCCTCGTCTTTCCTGCAGTCCCTGGGACAAAGCTTCGCGCTGTCCGGGGTCATTTTCTTTGGCATTCTGCACTTGAAACCGCAAGATGCGCTTACCTTCGGCGTCGTTCTGCAGACCGCACGCCTCCTGGGCGGGGAGATGGGAACGGCGTTCGTGACGACGCTGGCGCGGGTGCGCGAACAGGTGGCGTCGAACTTGATCGGCCAGCACCTGCGGATCGGTGACCCCCAAGTGATTCAGCGGCTGAGCACGTATGGTGCCGCGACGACAAAGGTCATCGATCCGGTCGGCGCCGCGTCACGCGGCGAGCTGGCGTTGGGAAACGTCGTGAGAGTCGCTGCCAACACCCAGGCAGTCATCGATTGCTTCGTTTTTGTCGGCGTAATGACCGCCGTGGCATTACTCATCGTGGTGATTAGAAGCGCAGCTCCCCAGGGACCCGCATCGCCGATGCCGCTGTTTCGCGCGGACGGATCGAACCCGCCATGAGTCGATGCCTCCGATCCGCCGCGACAACCGCAGTCATGATCGGCTCGCTGGCCGCGTGCCGAGTGGGGCCAAACTATCATGCGCCTCAGCTGCCGGCGGGCACGGAAGCGCCGCTGGTGTCATTGAATACCGCCGCCGAGACGCCGGTAGCGCCGCCCGATGCGTGGTGGCGTCTTTACGATGACCCGCGGCTCGACGCGTTGGTGCAGGAAGCGCTGCAGGCGAATCGCACTCTCGGCGCGGCCGACGCGAACCTCGCCGCGGCACGGGCGGCCCTGTCCGCAGTGCACGCCGAGCGCTACCCCTCGACCACGGTGGTCGCAGGCGGTATCTATGGGCGCGACGCCGCGACGGACGAGATTCTCGAGCTGACCGGGCGTCCGCCGCAGACATTTTGGCTGTTCGAAGACATCTTTCAAGCCGCGTACGAGGTGGATCTTTTCGGCCGCGTGCATCGCGCGATCGAAGCGGCGAATGCCAACGCGGACGCGGTCGCGGCGGCCCGCGATGGTGTGAGGGTGGTCGTGGCTGCGGAAACTACCCGCGCCTATGCCGCAGTCTGTGCGCTCGGAGAGGAGCTGCAAGTGGCCCATCATTCACTGGAGGTGGTGTCCCACGAAGCCGAAATCACCGAGAAGCGCTATCAGGCGGGGGCTAATTCCGTTTACGACGTTACTCGGGCGCAGGCCCTGGTGGCCCAGGTCAGGTCCACTATTCCAGCGCTTCAGGGTCAACGCAGAGCGGTGCTCTTTGAGTTGACCGCGCTTCTTGGCCGCACGCCTGTTAACGCCCCAAGTGACATCGACATCTGCGCCACGCCGCCACACCTGGCCGCGCTCATTCCGGTCGGTGACGGCGCCGCGCTCATCAAGCGGCGCCCCGATGTACGCCAGGCGGACCGAAGACTCGCGACGGCGACCGCTGAGATTGGTGTGGCGACGGCAGACCTGTATCCCAGCATTCGACTGATCGGGCTGTACGGCGGTGCTGCCGTTCAACTCTCGCAACTGAACACGAATGAGGGCCGCACCTGGGGCTTGGGTCCTTCCATCAGCTGGACATTTCCCAACATGGCCGCGCCGCGGGCGCGCGTGCGCAGAGCCAAGGCTGAGCAAACCGCAGCGCTGGCCTCCTTCGATGCCGTGGTGCTCACCGCTCTTAAGGAGACCGAGCAGGCGCTCGCCGTGTACAGCGCGGCGCTCGACAACCGACAGGCGCTCGGCGATGCCCAGGACAAGGTTCACACGGCATTCGGCATCGCTCACGATCAATACCTGGCAGGTTCGCTCAGCAATCTGGATCTGCTCACCACCGAGCAGTCGTTGGTGGCGGTCGACGCGGCTGTCGCATCATCGGATGCCGCCTTGGTTCAAGACCAAATCGCGGTGTTCAAGGCGCTGGGCGGCGGCTGGCGAAGCGAAAGCCAGCCCGCTCGGTAAGAGAGCGCCTCATTCGAGGGTTGCCTGGTTTATCCTTTAGTCGGCGGGTCGGCGTCCACGATCTGGAGCATGGGTCCGCTGGTTTGCGGGTAGAGGGATTCATTGGTTACGAATAGCGTGGCCCCCGGCGTCAATATCCCATTAAGCCGGGTCACGAAATCGGCAGGCATTCTGATCCTCGCAACTGCGTTCGGGTCCACCTGCGTGCCTTGCTCGCCCAGGTGTCCGGGGACGCCGATTCTCAGCCAGCGAAATTTGCTTGGATCGGGAACGTAAGGATTCGGCACGCTGCTCGGACCTTCGGTGAGCACCAGTGCGTGATCAGTCAGCGGCGCATCGCCGGTGATGGTCAATCGCGCCCGTCCGATCTCGATTCCATTGCGATAGACGACAATGCGCTGGCTGCCTTGACTGAGCACGATGCTCACCGGGCCGCTGGGAGACAACTCTGGTTGCCAACGCTCATCTTCCGTGGGCGCAAAGGGCAAGGGATCGACCGGCTGGCCGCCGACAAACTTCACCGGTGCGAGATACCCTGGATGCGCGACCCGCCGCGGCGCAGTCGCCTCGGTGCCAATGACGACAGTCATGCCGTTGGGCGAAATTCCGAAGAGTCGACGTGCAAACTCGCTTGGCAAGTGAATGCAGCCATGCGATTCGGGGTAACCGGGAAGTCCGCCGGCATGCAGTGCAATGCCGCCCCAGGTGAGTCGTTCCATGTAGGGCATCGGTGCGCCGTCATAGATCGTTGATCGATGCTCCTGCTGCTTTTGCAGAACGGTGAAGACGCCGGTGGGGGTCAGGTGACCCGAGCGGCCTGTGCTGACCGTGGTAGCCCCGATCAGGATCCCGTTGCGATAGACATAGGCTCTTTGTTCAGTGATGCTGACGACCATGACTACGGGGCCTGCATTCACGGCTTCCGCCATCCACAGAAACTCGCCTTTCTTCAGCTGCGTGAAGGGCGTGTCGATGGGGACAGAGTCCTTTGCGCCCCAAAATGGTACTGAGTCGGCAAGCGCCGGGGCCTGCAACATCGAACCCGTCACACTCAGCACCAGCCAAAATGAATGAATCGTCCAACGCCTGGCAGACATATGAACTTCCCAGATTGATGCAAGTCTACAAAAGTCTATCGACCGGGGAAGTGTAAGTCTTGGTATATTCGCGCCGTTTTTTTGTCAAACTCTCGCTAGCAGGCCTGGCCGCCGCATCCGCGGGCGCTCGGCCCGCGCTTGGGCAAATCAAACGAGTCGATACCCCGATCGCTCCCGGTTTGCTGAGGCGCGCGCTCGATGCGCTGGAGCGACACAGGGGCAGCATCGATTTCCGTGACTATATCGGTGTCGCCGACTTCTCCCTTCCCTCGCGCGCACGCAGGTTTCATGTGATGAATCTTGCCGACGGCAGCATCCGCGCGCATCTGGTTGCTCACGGAAGAGGTTCTGACCCCTCTCATACGGGGTGGCTGGAGCGCTTCTCCAATGAACCTCGCTCGAATGCGACCTCGGCGGGAGCCTACAGAACGGGTTCTGCCTATGTCGGTGCCCATGGTCAATCGATGCGGCTTGACGGGCTCGATCCGAGCAATAGCAACGCGCTCCCCAGGGCGATCGTGGTGCATGGCGCCTGGTACGTGAGTGAGGAAATCGTCGGCCTGTCCGGCATGCTGGGCCGCAGCCAGGGTTGTTTCGGCGTCGCGAACTCCAGCCTGCCTGAAATCATGGCGGCGCTTGGACCCGGTCGCCTGATCTACGCGGATAAAACTGACGAGCCTATTGTTGGAGCCATTGCGCCAAGCAAGGAGACGGTATGAGCGACAAAACAGCGAGCGTCCATTGGGAAGGGCGGGGAAAGCAGGGTGTGGGCAAGATCAGCACACAGACCGACGCATTGAAGTCCTATCCCTACGGATACGGCAGCCGCTTCGAGGATGATCGTCGCGGGACCAATCCAGAGGAGCTGTTGGCCGCCGCGCACGCCGCGTGCTTTACGATGGCGTTTTCGTTTGCTTGCGATGCGGCCGGCTTCGCAACCAGTGCTATCGATACGGCTGCCAGCGTGCGCCTGGTCATGAAAGGCAACGGATTTCTGATCGATCACATCAGTTTGCGCCTCGAGGCGAATGTGGCCGCAATCGATGAGGAGACGTTTCAGAAGATAGCAGCCGCAGCGAAGCAGAATTGTCCGCTGTCCAAGGCATTGGCGAGCGTTCCGGAGATCGCGCTCACCGCAATCCTACGTAAGTAGCACGGCAGCGGCAGCGAAGTTTACACCGACGTATTAATCGCAGGTCCCAATTCACCGAGTATTGTGGGTATCAATTCCGCGACCGTAGGATGGATATGTACGGTGTGTTGTAGCGTGGTATACGGCACTCCCGCGGACATGACGTCGATGATCGAGTGAATCGCCTCATCGGCACCGACGCCGAGAATCGAGGCTCCCAGAATTAGCTGAGAGCGCGCATCGACCACCACTTTCATAAGACCCCGAGTTTCGCCTTTTTCCGCGGCCCTCGCGACCCTGGTCATGGGTCGACTGCCGATACGAATCGCGTGGCCTTGAGCCAGTGCGTCGCGTTCGGTGAGCCCGACGCGGCCCAGCGGCGGATCGACAAATAATGCATAGCAAGGGATTCGATCACTCAAGCGCCGCCTTGGGTTCCCTTGGAACAGGTTGGCCGCCACAATTTCGTAGTCATTATAGGCGGTGTGCGTAAACGCCCCCCTACCGTTGCAGTCGCCCAAAGCCCAGATGCCGGAGACATTGCTGCGCAGTTCATCATCGACCTTGATAAACCCGGAATGATCCGTCTCCACGCCGGCCTTTTCGAGGCCCAGGTCGTCGGTATTGGGGCATCGCCCCATCGCAATGAGTACATGAGAGCCCGTGACCTGCGGGGAACCACTCGCACAGTGCACGTTGGCCGTCACCGATCCGCCATCGTAGGCGAGCTGAATGCATTCGGCCCCAAGCCGTATCTCAATGCCCTCTGCTTCGAGGGCGGATTGGATCGCCGAGGCCACTTCCCTATCTTCGTGGGACAAAAGCCGCGGTTCTTTCTCTATCACCGTGACATCGCTGCCAAAGCGTCGGTACATTTGCGCGAATTCGAGGCCCACATAACTGCCGCCGATGATAATGAAATGCGCAGGCAGCTCTTCGAGTTCCAGAAGTGATGTGCTCGTCAAGAACGGGACATTGTCGATGCCGGAGAAAGTGGGAATTCGTGGCCGACCGCCCACGTTGATAAAGATCTGTTCACCGGTGAGTACCTGTCCGTCGACGCTGACCGACCGAGCCGACTCGAATCTTGCGTGGCCTCTATAGACCGTACAGTTCTGCAGACCGCCAATCCAATTCTCCAAGCCTGTCCTCGACGCATCGACTATGCGCTGCTTGCGAGCCTGAACCGCGCGCATGTTGACGGCGACGCCGGCCGCAGGGAGCTCGATTCCATAGTCGTGCGCGCGGCGTGCATCGTAGGCAATGCGCGCGCTCGCAATGAGTGCCTTGGTGGGAGTGCAGCCGCTGTTGACGCAGGTGCCTCCGAATAGATGGCGTTCAATGATCGCGACCGACTTGCCGGCGCCGGCAAAGCGCGCCGCCAAGTAGGGGCCTGCCTGGCCGCCACCGATAACAATGGCATCGTAATTGCGGCTTATCAAAGTGTAAATCGCTGGCTTTTGGACACGCGGCTCACGAGCTCGTCGGCGCGGGATAGAAACCGCATGAGCAATGGCGATGTATTGGATTTATTATAACCCATCATCAGATCGATCGTCGGCGGCTTGCCCTGCAATGGACGAGCGACAACCGACGGGATCAGTATATTTTTGACATAGAGGGGAAGGAGCGTCACGCCCCCGGTGGATGCCACCAGCGACATTCCACCAGATATTGTTTCGGCGTCGTATTTCCGCTTCCACGTGATTCCAATCTTTGCCGCGTAGTCATCGATCACTGACTTGAGCACCGGTGCAAGGCGCGCGGGGCTGACAAAAGTCTCGCGGCTGAGTTCCTGAGGCCGCACTGCCTTGCGCGCGGCCAGGCGGTGGTCATGCGGCAGTATCGCGACCAGCGGTTCCTTGAAGAGGAACTTGAAGCCAAGGCCAGCGGTCTGCGTTTCGTGTCTAAGAAGAGCCACATCTATTTTGCCCTGCATCAGGGCGTCTGCCAATTCGGGCGATGATTTACTCGAGAACGTGATCTCGGCGTCTGGGGCCTCCTCGCGCAACATGCGCAGCGTCTCCGATAGCCAGATGACCTCCTGCCCGGCGAGAAACCCTGCTACAAACGCGGGCTTCTCAGGCTGTTCTGCCCGACGCGCAGCCTCACCGGCCGCCTCGATCTGCAGCAGGGCCAGCCGCGCGTAGTTCAGGAACACTCGGCCCGCCGCCGTCAGCGCAGCACCGCGCGCCTTGCGCTCCAACAGCTTTACACCAACCTCCAATTCAAGATCACGTATTTGCCGGCTGAGCGAGGGCTGTGCCGTGTGTAATCGGCGCTCAGCGGCGTTGCTGAAACCACCTTCCTCGGCCACCGCGATCAAGTAGCGTATATGGCGCAGCTCCATCTGAATCATCCATACCTTTGAAGCATAGATCAAGAATACAAAGTCTTAGTTTTTACGGCAACAGATGAGTACCGTATGCCGGCCACCACAAGGTTGCGATACCACACACAGGAGCGAAACATGTCCCAGCAAATCAAACCCAGCATCGTATTCGCACACGGGCTTTGGGCCGATGGCTCGTGCTTCCAGAAGCTGATTCCCACGTTGCAGGCCGACGGGCACGAGGTCATCTGCTCGCAGCACGGCTTGGACTCCTTGAAAAGCGACGTGGACTGCCTAACCCGCTGTTTTGGGCGAGTCAGGGGCCCTGTCGTCCTGGTGGGCCATTCTTATGGCGGAACCTTGATCACACACGCCGGTATGGACAGCCGGGTCGCCGCCCTGGTCTACATCGCGGCGCTCGCCCCCGATGAAACCGAGACCTCGCAAAGCCAGCAGCAGAAGTTTCCCGTCACGGACGTCTTCTCGCACATCGAGGTCGCCGACGGGCGAATCTGGTTAAAGGCTGACGGTACCGGCTATTTCGCCGGTGATCTGCCGGAAGCGGAACAGAAGGTCGTATGGGCGACCCAGGCCGTGCCCGTGCCCGACCTGTTCACACAGAAAGCCGATGGCGTCGCCTGGAGGTCGAAGCCGAGTTGGTACATTGTGGCCGGCAAGGACCGCACCGTTCACCCCGAGCTGGAACGCTTCGTGGCGAAGCGTATGAAGGCGACCACCGTCGAAGTCGCCAGCAGCCACGTTCCAATGCTCTCCCAACCGCAGGCCGTGCTGGAGGTGATTCGCAGCGCCGCCAAAGAGGTTCAAAAATCCAAGGCAGCGTAGTAGCGCTCGCGACCTTCGAGAGATCGCCGCGAGGCGGTCTCTCTGTTCACGGGTGGCACATCGCCCACGCGCCTCGCCAACAGTTCTTGCCGAGGCACGACATCAGCAAATGCGTTTGGTCACCCAAGATCAATTGCATGCCAAGCGCCCGAAGTTCGATCTAGAGCGCACTCGGAAGAACGCGCAGGCTGGCTGCACAAAACAGGCCGCGATCGAGAGTCATCCCCGAGTGCCCGAGAGACTCCGCCCTGAAGCAGACGTGATCGATTCCGCTCATCCCAGCGGCCGCCTGTTTGTGCTGGATCTTCGCGGGGGCCGCATCGTCTGCCTCAGGCCCGATGGCTCGGACCCAATAACACTCGTGACCGGATGCCGGCTTCCCGACGGCCTGGCGGTTGATTCCGCCGCTGGCTACCTGTACTGGACAAACATGGGTATTCCGCACCGCAATGATGGCTCAATCGAACGCGCGGATCTTGACGGCGGTAATCGGCGTTTCATCATTCCCGAAGGGGAAACATACACGCCCAAGCAGCTCCATCTAGAGAAGGAAAGCGGCAAGCTCTATTGGTCGGACCGCGAGGGCATGCGCGTCATGCGGGCCAACCTCGATGGCTCGCAGGTTGAGACACTTATCCAGACCGGAGAAGGCGAAGACGATCGTCACGATCCAGCGAATTGGTGCGTTGGAATCACCGTTGATCCGCTTCGCGGCCAAATGTACTGGACCCAGAAGGGAGCCGATGACTCCGGCCACGGGCGCATCTTTCGCGCGGCCATTGATAGGGTCCGTAGTCAATCACCGGCGAGCCAGCGCGACCTCGAGATACTCTTCGAAGGACTGCCGGAGCCTGTCGATCTGGAACTCGATCTCGCCCACCGGATGCTCTACTGGACGGATCGGGGCGATCCTCCGCACGGCAACTCTGTGAGCCGAACGCCGATCGATGAGCATCTTAGTCGGGAAATCGTGCTCAGCCATACAACAGAGGGCATCGGCCTCGCATTGGATGTGCGGGGCAATCGGATGTTCGTGACCGATCTTGCCGGTTCGGTGTACCGCGTCCACTTGAACGGATCGGAAAAGCGCGTCATCGCAATGGCTCAGGGAAATCTGTCCTGCGTTGCCTATGCCGAGATCCTTTGACACCTGCATTAATGAACCATTTCATAGAATACCGAGTGCTCGCGCTCGAGTCATGGCGCCCGAGCGATTCTTGACATTGAGCTTGCCGTAGACATTGTGCAGGTGCCACTTGAGCGTGCCTTCAGAGACGAAAATCGAATCAGCGATCTCCTTGTTGCTCAGTCCGGTCCCCAGGCGCTTCAGGATCGACAACTCTCGCTTCGTCAGCTCTTCGCCCCTGCCGACAGGGGCGCCGCCCTGATCGTTGGGCGCGGACATCTCGCGCTGCAGGCGTCTTGCCAGGGGCGCAGCCGCGGAGCCGCGTAGTTGCTCCATGTCGAGTCGCTCGAGTAGGGCGCCCAACTCGAGAATTTCATCAAGGAACACGCGGATATAGTTTCTCGGAGCCGCGATGGTGAGTGCCCGACGTACATCCTCCAGGGCTCTCGCCCAATCCCCATCCTCCTTGTTGGCAATCGCGCGCAGCACCAGCAATTCCACCGAGCGGTGCGAGAGTTCGCGCTGTTGGCTGCGGTCAATCGCAGGATCCAGCGCTTGGACAACGACCGCCGGCGATTGTTTGAGCAGGTAACGGGAGGCGGCGCGCAATGCCTTGTCGGAATTCAGCGGTGCGGCGCCTTCGCGAGTCGGCAGCTCGTGAAAGTCAAAACGCGTTGCCACGACCCGGGCCTCATCGTGATGTCCCGCGCGCGCGAGCCAACGACATTCTTCGGCCGCCAATGACAAGGTCACGCGCCGCCAGCCGCGCCGTTCACCCAGTGCCTGCCCCTCCCGCAGCATCGCCAGTGCGCCGCTCGCATCGTTTCGCAGGTTTTGTATGCGGGCCTGAGTCAGATAGGCAACAATCACAGCGTCGGCATGGGCGTATGCATTCACGCTGCTGGACGCCCGTTCGAGATGCACGAGAGCCTGCTCTACCTCGTCGAACTCGTAAGAGATTCCCGCGAGGAGCGTGTGAAGTAGGCTGATTTGCCCGGGGTGTCCATGGAGTTTTCGCTCAACGAGCTCAATCCCCCGCACGCAGGCGAGCCTCGAGTCGAAGTAACTCCCGCGTTTAAGATGCAGGACAGCCTCGAGGTAGGCGGTCCAGCTGAGTGCGTAGTAGCCTTCGCTTTGTTCGAGCCACTGGCGCGTCTCCGCAATCATCTTGAGTCCCTCATCGATGCGGCCCCGCGTCTTGTGTCCGAAACTTACGACGTTGCCCATGACCCCTTTGCGCCTCAACGACGATTCCGGCCAGCGCGCAAGCCATTCCGCCGCCAATTGGCCGCCTCGCAGTCCCTCGTCGCGCAAACCAGCCGACATGGCGACCTGCATGTCAACTGCGCAACGCAGCTCCTCGATCCTGCGAATGTCCTGATGGGCCTGCGCCGCCAGGTTCCGCAGCAGCTGCTGTAGCCGATAGATCTGGGCTTCATACTCCTGATCCAGAGGAAAAAACGAGAGCGCGAAGGCGTACTGAACACGGATGACCGGATAGCAATCGACGCAGTCCTCGGGAAGGGCATGCATCCAGCGCAGGATCGTCTGGTGGTAACCGCGGCGAAAGACGAGATCCTCCACACTATCGGCGACCCACCGTGTGGCCTGGTCCCACTCCTCGGCCCGTATCATGCAATTCACCGCTTCTTCAACATGGGCGTTGGCGTGCAGCCACTGTGCGCCCTGCACGAGACACCGCTTGGCCTGTGCTGGCGCAGTTCGGCGATATGTCTCTCGGAAAAATTCCCCCACCAGGTGGTGGAAGCGTACCCACTCCCACGATCGGTCCAGCGGGATTAGGAACAGGTCCCGCGTCCGCAGACCGACCAACGCCTCTTCCGCATCCTTCGCATCCGTCACGGCTCGCGCGAGCGGCGCGCAAACGCGATCGAACAACGAAATGCGGAACACGAGCTCGCGCGTTTGTTCGTCCATCTGCGACAGGACCATGTCGCACAAGTAGTCGACCACGCTGGTATCTGTGCCCGCGAAGCGCTGGATGAACACTGACGGCTCGCTGGACGCGCCGAGCACCAATGCCGCGAGCTCGAGCGCCGCAGGCCAGCCCTCGGTCTTGGCTAATAGGCTCTGCAAGTCCGGCGCCGAAAGGTCTCGCCCCAGACGGCTTCTGTAAAACTGAGCGGCCTCCGCGGCATCAAATTGGAGCTGTTCAGCACCGAGCTCGAGCAACTGGCACCGTACCCTCAGATTGCTCAGACGCAGCCCGGGATCGCGGCGAGTGCCGATGACATACTGCACGCGTCCGGGCGCGTAGTTGATCAACCAATCGAGGATTGCGCGAACCTCAGGCGCGTCGACAAGTTGCATGTCGTCCAGGAACAAGACGATGCGGTGCTGCACCTGCGCGAGGTCCGCCGCAATCGCCTCCAGCACGGATTTCGAACCGCTCACGAAGTCGGCAATGAGGTCTTCCGCTACGTCCTTACCGATGTGCGCGCTGGCCTGTTGGAGTGCGGCAATCAAATGACGCAAAAAACGAGCCGCGTCGTCGTCGTCTGTATCCAAGGATAGCCACGCGCAAGCAACGCCGCGCTCAAGCAGCCGTGCTCGCCACCGAGACATCAGCGTGGACTTGCCGTATCCAGCAGGCGCGGCCACGACAACGACGGGAAAGATTCCGTCCAGCACATCGCTGGATGAATCAAGTCTCGGCCGGGGCAACGGTTTCCTGGTGCCCGTGGCGGGATACAGCTTGCCCTGGATGATCGCGCGCTCGCTTGGTAGGCCGGTCATGCGCTGGGTCTGTTCTCCGCTCGGTGATGAGACCTATCTAACCCCTAACTTTGGATAGGTGCAACACGAACGGCCGCAGCGAACACTCAAGTACCACGTTAGCGAGCTTGGCAAAGCGATGTCCCAGGATGGCACGAAAAATGAATACGGCAGGCAGGTCGGCGGGCGCCCGCGGAGCTCTGCGTCCCGTGAGCTTGCCGTGAGCCGCCCCGAACTATCCTCATTGCGAACCAGCCGCGCAGGAATGTCTGTGAGCCCATCATCTCTCGCAATTGTCCGTTCATGGCCTACCGCGCTTCGGGGTCCCCACGGCAGCAGCGGCGGTGGGTACCCGAACCTAAAGCCGCTCGCGGAATTGCGCGCGCGGCAAGCCCCAAACCCCGAGCTCTCCCCAAACACCCTGCTTGTGCGTGCTTGGCGCAGCCTCATTGAGCTGCGCATCGACGATGCCTTGGCGTCAATCTCGCAGTTCGAGGGTGAAATCGCGCGTGTCGGTGTCACGGCGACGGCCCGATCGCGAGAATTTGCCGAGGTGTTGAGGGCCGTGGTAATTGTGCTCAAGAGTCAGGATGGCGCTGCGGTGCGTGCCGCGCTCGCGATCCTCGAGCGCCGCCATCGGTCAGGTGGGAAGAGTCCTGCGCTGGCAGCGGCGCTGAGGGTCGGTTACTGGAAGGTGCGAGACTTTGATCGATACTACGCGGTGCCCCGCCTCAATCACGCAGTGCCGAGTCATCGCGGCACGCGTGGCCTTGCGACGATCATCGGGGCGATGTTCGAAGCCGCCGTAGAGGCTGAACAGCTCCGACTGGCCGTCGCGACCCGACTGGCAAGGAGCGCGCATGAACGCGCTGTGAGCCGTTTCGGAAGGCGATCGCCGGCGACGATCCGGGCGGCTGTCGTGCTTGCCGAGTTGCTGTACGAGGAGGGGCACTGCGCCGGCCTGGACGCTTTGGTCATGGAGGGCCTTGCGGCCGCCCGGAACTCAGGGGACGAGGAGAGTGCTCTTCGAGGGTATCTGGTTCTGACTCGTCTTGCCGCCCGGCGCGGAGACACGGATTTTGCCTTCCTTATCCTAAGCGAGGCTCAAGCGCTGGCGGCGGCGCGCGATTGGACGCGGATGGAGGCGGAGAGCTTGGTGCTGCGCACTCAGCTGCTGCTGAAGGAGGGCCGCACTCGCGAGGCGGCGCTCTGTACGGAGCGCGCCGAGACGCTCGCAAGCAAGTTCAGTGCGGATGACACATTACATGCCAGCCATGTGTGCGCGCGTGCGCAGCTGTTGACCGCGACCGGGGATGCGTATCGAGGAGGGGCGATTCTACGCGCGCTCCAAGCGAGCTTCGGCAAGCGAGGCAGCTACTTGGCCCTGCGCTTGTCGGTGCAGCTGGCGGACGCTCTGCTCGCTAGCGGAGAACACGCCGAAGGTCGTGCGATGCTCGTACAAGCGCTTCAAGTGGGCGCGCGCGCCGGGGTGTATCAAACATTTGTCGATGCGGGGTCGCAGGTCGCGGAACTGCTGTTATCCCTTTACCACGCCACTTCGCAGGACAGCCGGCTGCCCCTGGAGCTAAAACCCTACATCGGAAGCATTCTCGCGGACCGCATTCAGCAGCGTACACGCATGTTGCCGACTCGTGCCTCGCGGGTCACGGAGTCGCTGAGCCCTCGTGAACACAGCGTTCTGCGCGCGATGAGCAGTGGGCTATCCAATAAACGTATCGCTCAAGATCTGCAGATTGCCCCCGAGACTGTAAAGTCCCACGTCAAAGGTATTTTTATCAAGCTCGCGGTGCAGTCGCGCGCTCACGCCGTATCGACGGCCGGAGCTCTAGGCCTGCTCTGAGTCGCTCCATGTCCCCGCATGGCGCTCTTCGTGTTCGTCGCCAGGCGGCCGGCGTTTCCCCCGTGACGGCTCGAAAGTGCTTGCAAAGATGTGCCTGATCGACAAATCCGCATCCGAGTGCAATGTCGCTCAATGACATATCGGTGTTCAACATGTACGCAGCGGCCATTTCGATGCGACGCCGGATGACGAATGCGTGCGGGGAGTACCCGAACGTGCCCCTGAATGAACGCGAAAAGTGCGCTTCGCTGCGCTGCACGAGCGCACACAGATCCGCAACGAGTACCGGCTCTGTGATATGCCTGTCAATGTAATCACGCACCTTGCGCACCTGCCAGGCTAACAAGCGTCCCCTGCCGTCAGGAACCCCTCTCGCACTGGACGCATCAATCTGCTGTCGCAGCAGCGAGGTTGCTTCGAGCAATGCGCCCTGGGCCGTGTGTACTTCGCCATAAAGCTGACCAGCAGCTGCCTCAAGCAGCGAAATCACCCGATGCATCCAATCGCTCGATGGCGTCGTGCCGAGGTTCGATACTGCCGGCGTCTCTTCGAAGCATCCGTCCATTACCTGTACCTTCCGTCACCGACTCTGGTCAGCGGTAGGTTCATCCCTTCGGGCAATATCCGCGACCTCAGATGCCGCAGTCATGGCCCTGCACTCTTGTACAGGGGCAGACCGGAAGTGCCTTTGTAAGGTATCGTTGAAGCTAGAACCCGCTCCAAGAGGTATCGCCCTGAACTCCGCAGCGCCAATAAAGATTTTGTGCGTCGAAGACCACCCGGTTTTCCGGGAGGGTTTGGCCACCATTATCGCGTCGCAGCCGGATATGCGGCTGCTAGGTTATGCGGGCAACGGGGTGGAAGCTGTGGCTGAATTTCGCCGATATCAGCCGGATGTAACCCTAATGGACCTACAACTTCCCGGCTCGAACGGCACTGATGTGCTTGTCGCCATTCGAGGCGAGTTCCCTAGAGCTCGTATCGTTATACTGACGACCTCGGATGGCGATGGGGAGATTCAGCGGGCCATGCGGGCGGGTGCCGCGGCTTACCTCTTGAAAAGCATGGCTAAGGACGACCTTCTGGCGGTGATCCGCGCGGTTCATGCCGGACGGCGGCATGTGCCGGCGGAGGTTGCCGCTCGCTTGGCCGAGCATCTGGGCGAGGAGGATCTGACCGCGCGCGAGCTGGAGGTGCTCGGACTCATTCGCGATGGGTATCGCAACAAGCAGATCGCGGACCAGTTGGCCATTGCCGAAACGACAGTCAACTTCCACGTCAAGAATCTGGTTGGCAAGCTGGAGGCGAAGGATAGAACGCATGCGGTGACGATCGCGCTTCGCCGCGGCCTGCTCCAGATTTAGCGATAGCACCTGTAGAAAGCTACAGGGTGGGCGCCCCACGCATTTACGGGGCGGCAGATGCGTGCAACAACTACTGTCGAGACGCTATCAAACCGGTGGGATCGTCTGTGTCCGAACATCTCGAGCGTGTATGAAGCACCATCGAAATTTTCCATCGCTTGGTTCCCGGCGCCGCCCTCGTATAGCCCTCGCGATCTGCAGCATTCTGCAGCTATTTCTGCCGGGAGTCGCCTCGGCGCTTGATCCTCACCGGATGATTTCCCAATATGCTCACACCGTCTGGAGGACTCAGGACGGCTTCCCACACGGGCCGCAAGAGTTCACTCAGACCAGCGACGGCTACATCTGGATTGCGACCGCCGCTGGGCTACTTCGGTTTGACGGGGTCACGATGGCTCCGGTGCCCACGCAAAAATCCTTCCCAACGAAGGAGGGGGTCAACCGGCTCTTGAGCAGCCGCGACGGAAGCCTGTGGATGGCCACCTATCGGGGTTTGAACCGCCTCAAGGACGGCGAAGGGTCCAGTTTCCCGATCAACAAGGGCAGTGTGGATAATATTCTCGAGGATCACACCGGTACGATCTGGATTTCTCGCAATCACTTGGGCGGCAGCGAAGGGGCGCTTTGCCGAATCGTCGGAGACAATCTGAAGTGTTATGGCAAGGACAAGAGTGATGGCAACCCAGCCCAATTTGCCGCCGCGCTTGCCGAAGACAGTTCAGGAGACATCTGGTTCGCATGCCAGATGCTGTGCCGCTGGAACGGAAAATCGATCACCCACTACCTGCAAGAGCAGATGGATCATCCATCAGGCGACGGCGTAGTGGCGATTGCTGCCGGGGCCACGGGCTCGGTCTTCGTGGCCATGGACGGCGTGGGGCCAGGACTGGGAGTACGCTATTACGTTAATGGAGACTTTGCAAACTATGTGCTCCCCGGGTTCGACGGCGCGACTATTCGAGCGATTGCGCTGTTTGTGGATCGCCAGCAATCGCTGTGGGTCGGAACCGAGTCTCAGGGTCTTTATCACATTCGTGACGGCCATGCGGATCACTATGGCGCCGCGCAGGGTCTGACCGGTGATGAAGTCCATTCAATTTACGAAGACAAAGAGGGGAATGTGTGGGTCACGACGGACAGGGGAGTGGATCTGTTCCGAGACATTCCCATTGTCAGCTTCTCCTCGACTGAGGGTTTGAGCGGAAGCGATCTTAGAGGTGTCATTGTTCGAAACGACAATTCCGTTTGGGTGGGTCTTAGAGGGGCTTTGGCCATCATCCTGGGGGACTCGGTTTCCCTGACCACGGTGGCTGACGGACATCCCATTCAAGATGTGTCTGCGCTGCTCGAGGACCACTTGGGTCAGGTTTGGCTGGGGATCAATCGCACAGTGATGGTGTACCAGTTGGGCAGGTTCACTGAGGTCAAGGGGCAGGACGGCCGCCCTCTAGACCAGATCGGAAAAGTCCTTTCATTGACTGAAGACATTGACGGGAATATTTGGGCCATCGCCCGCGACCAGCCGAAACGCTTGGATCATCTGCTGCGCATCAAAGACCGCCGGGTGCAGGAGGACATTCCGATCGCAACCCTGGTGCCCAAGGCGCATTTTCTCGGCGCGGATCCGGCCGGCGGAATCTGGATCGGCACCGGGGACGGCAAACTTGCGCATTATCTCAATGGCGCGGCGACTCTTGTCTCGAACGGACGCAGCGGCGCCGCGCAGGTCCTGGCGTTCAGCTTTTCCGTCGACTCAGCAGGAGTCGTATGGCGCGCAACCAGCGGAGGCTTGTATCGATGGGAGCATGGAAAATTGAGTGTCATGGACTCGCACAACGGCTTACCGTGCGGCGATTCCACGGCAGCGCTCATGGATCGCTCCGGGTCACTATGGCTCCAGGGAAGTTGCGGGTATATGCGGATTGCGGCTGCCGACCTGGCACATTGGGCCGCCCACCCCGAAGCGCAAGTGACGGTGAGAACTTTAGGCACCCTCGATGGAGCGGACCCAGGATGGAATGAGGACCGAATCCAGCCGAATGCGGCAATCTCCCCCGATGGTCGACTCTGGTTCACCGGCTTACGGTCTCTTCAAATGATCGACCCCGGGCGTTCATATCAGAATCCGACGCCGCCCCCAGTGTATGTCGAAGGGCTCGTTGCCGATGGCAAAAGCTACTCGCCGAGTTCTCCGATCACTCTTCCAGCACTGACGCGAGACATTCACATCGACTATACGGCTCTGAGCTTCGTGATGCCGCAAAGGCTGGGGTTCCGCTATCTTCTCGAAGGTCGTGATAAGGACTGGGAAGATCCGGGATTGCGGCGTCAGGCGTTCTACAGCGATCTTCGGCCCGGAAATTATCGCTTTCGTGTGATCGCGTCGAATAACGACGGGGTGTGGAATGAAACCGGAGCGACGCTCGATTTTAAGGTGGCCGCTGCGTGGTATCAGACACTCTGGTTTCGCTTGATGTATTCCGCCGTGGGTGTGCTTCTGCTCTGGGCGATTTATCGATTGCGCGTGCGCCGGATGGCTCAAATAATGAAAGCCCGCTTCGATGAGCGCTTGGACGAACGCACGCGAATTGCGCGCGACCTGCACGACACGTTCCTGCAAACCATCCAGGGCAGTAAGCTGGTCGCCGATGATGCGTTGGGTGCCACTACCGACCCGTCGCACATGCGGCAGGCCATGGAGAAACTGTCGGCCTGGTTGGGACGAGCGACCGAAGAGGGCCGGGCGGCCCTGAATTCCTTGCGCACCTCGACCTCCGAGGCGAATAATCTTGCGGACGCCTTCCGGCGGGCGCTCGAGGAATGCCGGATTCATGGCGCAATGGAAGTTTCGCTGCAGGTGTCGGGACAGATGCGGGAGATGCATCCCATCGTCCGTGATGAGGTGTATCGCATCGGCTACGAGGCGATCCGCAACGCCTGCGTGCACTCGAAGGCTACGCAGCTGAGAGTGGAGCTCTCTTATGCCCAAGATCTTAGCCTGCGTATCTATGACGATGGCGCGGGCATCGGATCGGATATCCTGCATCGTGGTAAGCCAGGGCACTTCGGTCTGCAAAGCATGGGTGAACGTGCGGCCCGCATCATGGGTAAATTCTCAGTGGAGAGCTCGACTGGTTCCGGGACGGTAGTCAGCCTTACGGTTCCTGGCGGGATCATCTATCGCACCGTGAATAAATAGTCGCCCCGCAATTACGCGTCGCAGGATTGCACAAGCCGGCCCTCGTTACCTACAAGCGCAGCTCGCGCCCTCGGTCTAGGCTTAACGAAACGCCATCGCTCGATTCGGGGTTCGCTTATGTCCGGTCGTGAACGTTTCAGGGTTCATGTGTTGGGGAGATTTCGGCTTCTCACCGGCGATATCCCCTTTGTCATCCCTCCACGCTTGCGCAAACCACAAGAGTTGCTGCAGGCTCTGATCGCGTTCGGGGGACTCGAAGTAGGCGCCGGTGCACTGATCGACGCGCTTTGGCCGGATTCTGAGGGCGATGCCGCTTACCATGCGCTCGAGAGTGCGCTTTATAGGCTGCGGCAGCTGCTCGGTACGCGTGATGCGATTGGCATGGAGGGCGGCAAGGTCAGCCTGAATAAGGATCGATTGTGGGTCGATGTCTGGGAGTTCGAGGACGAGCTGCAGCGTCCCCACAGTTCGGAGGCGAACGGTCTCGCAAAGATCGGCCGATTGCGGCTTCTTTATCAGGGTCATTTCCTTCAGCACGAGGCAGATAGGCCCTGGGTTTTGAAGGCGCGACTGGAATTGCGTGATCGATTTCTTCGCGCCATCCGCAATGCGGCTCGCCGCTGCCAAGAAGCAAGCCGTTGGGAGGATGCCGCGACCTTGTATCGATCCGCGATTGAGCTCGACTCGCTCAACGAGGGCCTATATCGCGGATTGATGCTCTGCCACCAGGAACTCGGTGATCACAGCGAGGCTCTGCAGGCCTATGGGCGCTGCCGCGAATTACTTACGCGCTTCCTCGGCATACCGCCCAACGCGAAGACGCAGGCCCTCTATCGCAGCGTGCGCGAGCGCGCAGCCTACGCCCCCGGCTTCGTCACGCCGGGATAGGCAAGTTCAATGGCGCGGTCCTCAAATGTGCCAAGTCGCGCCTGTCGCCAGGAAGAGGGCGATTGACCGACGATATGCCGGAAAGAGCGGGTGAAATGCGACTGATCGCTCATGCCGCAGCTCAAGGCAATCTCACCCAATGAAGCACCCGTCGTCAGCATGAGGCCTTGAGCGAATTCGATGCGCCTATGTCTGATCCAGATGCTCGCCGGCATGCCGAAGGTGAGCTTGAACGCGCGACAGAAGTGACCGACGCTCAATTCGAGCGAAGCCGCAAGGTCTTTGATGACGATTTTGCCAGCGAGGTTGGCATCGACATGCGCCGCGAGTCGTCGTGACTGCCATGCCGCGAAGCCGCCGCGCGGGATCTGTCGTGAGCTTCGGGCGCTGAATGGTATGCCGTCAGTACTCGTTCTCGGGTGTCCGTCCAGCAGCGCGACGGCGCGGGCGATATGGGTTCTCGTGCCGTCGCTGTCACCGTCCCTTGCGCGGCATGCGGCCTCGATGAGCTGAGCGGTCACGCCCAATAAGTGGCACGAGTTCTGCTCTGACATCGTCACGCGGTAATTCTGCATGTCTGCAGGGTGTGAAGGACTCCCCCCTCCGGGGGGGCGGCCGCAATGAGAAGCCCCCCATTGGGGGGATTGGGAAGGGCCGGGAACTTCCACAAAATTCCAACGCATGTCCAATCGCGCCAGCGGATACCGATGGAGTTCGTGATGCACGCCGCCAGCACCGATCGGATGTCATTGGAAGTTACCCAAACACCCAGTGCACTTCCCCCGTGGCTGCGCGCCACATTGATGACGAGTGCCGCGATCCTGCTGGCGTCGTGTAATGAGGGTGTACTCGATCCGCACGGTCCGGTGGGCAAGGCCGAACGCGTTATTCTCTACGATTCGACGGCGATCATGCTGGCCGTCATCATTCCCGTCATCGTGCTAACCCTGGCATTCGCATGGTGGTTTCGCGCCAGAAACAGCCGGGCGCGCTACCGGCCGGACTGGGAGTACTCGGGTCGGATCGAGATGATTATTTGGTCCATTCCAGCACTCGTCATTCTCTTTCTCGGCGGCGTCGCGTGGACGGGGTCACATGACCTCGATCCCTCCGTGCCGCTGGCAGAATCCACGGCTGCGCTCGATATCGATGTCATCTCCCTCGACTGGCGATGGCTGTTTATCTATCCACATGAGGGCATCGCGAGCCTGAATCATTTGGTTGTCCCCGCCGGCGTGCCGCTTCGATTTCGTCTGACTTCGACGACGGTCATGAACAGCTTCTTCGTGCCGCAGTTGGGCAGTCAAATCTATGCAATGCCGAACATGGTCACTCGGCTGAATCTGCGGGCCGATGAGCAGGGTACTTTCGAAGGTTTATCAGCGCAGTTCAGCGGCGATGGCTTCTCCGACATGCGCTTTGATCTTGTATCGACCGACGCCGAAGCCTTCAAGGACTGGGTCAACGCCACCCAGGCGCGGGGTGGTGTCCTTGACGCGGACGCATTCGCGGATCTGGAAAAGCCGGCCAGGGCGGAGGGCACACAAACCTACGCGCAGGTGAGCGACGGTCTCTTCGATAAGGTTTCGTCGAGTCACATGGCGGCCGCATCGCCGCAACGAGGGCAGTAAAATGTTCGGCAGGCTGACGTGGGCGGCAATTCCTTTCGATCAGCCGGTCGTCATGATCGCGTCCGGCACGGTTGGTTTCGTCATTTTTTGCGTGTTGGCCTTGGTGACGGTGAAAGGCTGGTGGCCCTACCTGTGGCGCGAATGGATTACCAGCGTCGATCACAAGCGCATCGGTGTGATGTACATATTCCTGGCGCTGCTCATGTTGGTGCGCGGTTTCTCGGATGCCATGTTGATGCGCAGCCAGCTGGCTCTTGCGGCCGGTCACGCACAGGGATATCTGCCGCCCGAACATTACGATCAGATTTTCTCAGCACACGGCACCATCATGATCTTTTTCGTGGCCATGCCATTCGTGGTTGGGCTCATGAACTTCGTCTTGCCGCTGCAGCTTGGCGTGCGAGATGTCGCTTTCCCAGTGCTTAACTCCGTCAGCTTCTGGCTGACAGCGGCAGGGGTGCTTCTGGTCAACGTGTCGCTGGTGGTCGGCGAGTTCGCCCGCACCGGCTGGCTCGCGTATCCACCATTGAGTGAGGTTGCCTACTCCCCGGGAGTTGGCGTCGATTACTACCTATGGTCCTTGCAGATATCCGGGCTCGGCACCTTGTTATCAGGAATTAATCTGCTGACCACGATCTTGAAATTGCGCGCTCCAGGCATGGGTTACCGCCAAATGCCCATCTTTTGTTGGACGGCACTCGCCTCGAATCTGCTCATCGTCGCGTCCTTTCCGATCTTGACGGCGACCTTTGCGATGCTGCTCCTCGATCGTTATAGCGGCTTTCATTTTTTTACAAACGAGCTCGGCGGCAACCCGATGATGTACATCAATCTCATCTGGAGTTGGGGCCACCCTGAGGTGTATATCTTGATATTGCCCGCCTTCGGGGTGTTTTCGGAGGTTGTCGCCACTTTTTCCGGCAAGCCGCTGTTCGGTCGCCGTTCGATGGTAATGGCAACCATGGTGATCTGCATGCTGTCCTTCCTCGTATGGCTGCATCATTTTTTCACCATGGGCGCAGGCGCTGATGTGAACGCCTTTTTCGGCATCATGACGATGATCATCGCAGTGCCGACAGGTGTGAAGATTTTCAATTGGCTGTTCACTCTCTACGGGGGCCGTATCCGTTTTACCGTGCCCATTTATTGGGCGATCGGTTTCATGGTGACCTTCGTCATCGGAGGCATGACGGGTGTCCTTATGGCGATCCCACCAGCGGACTTTGTTCTACACAACAGTCTGTTCTTGATCGCGCACTTTCATAATGTGGCCATCGGCGGCGTTGTCTTTGGTGTCATGGCAGGCATCAGCTATTGGTTTCCGAAGGCTTTTGGGTTCACCTTGAATGAGCGGCTGGGCAAAGCGGTGTTCTGGTGCTGGTTTTTCGGCTTCTATCTCGCGTTCATGCCGCTGTACATCCTGGGGCTCATGGGTGCGACGCGGCGCATGCAGCACTATTCGAATATGCATTGGCAGCCGCTGATGCTCGTCGCCCTCGCCGGTGCGCTGCTGATCCTCTTGGGGATAGCGTTGACCGGCGTGCAGCTCGCCGTGAGTATTCGTCAGCGCGAACGCAATCGCGATGTCACGGGAGATCCGTGGAACGGTCGTACGCTCGAGTGGTCGACGCCGTCCCCCCCGCCGGCGTGGAACTTCTCGCTTCTGCCGCAAGTGGACCGCGCGGACGCGTTCTGGGCCATGAAGCAGCAGCGCGGAACCGCACAGGAACCCAACGCCAAGCGGGCCTATGAAACGATCCAGGTCCCGAGGAACAATCCGACCGGATTCCTTCTCGCATTTTTTGCGGTACTGCTGGGATTCTCCCTCATCTGGCGCATCTGGTGGGGCGCCGGATTAGGACTTCTCGGTGCGATTGTGGTTTGTCTCATGCAGGCGTGGCGCACCGATGGCGAGATCGAGGTACCCGCGGAAAGAGTTGCCGCCTTCGAGCGGCTGCATGGACCGAGCGAGAGGAGAGTATGAGCGCAGCGGGAGAAGCGCTCGCGGGCAGCAATGCGGTGCCGCTCTCGCTGCAAGGGCCGGCGCCCCGCCGCGTGGTTGCGGGTTACGGTTTTTGGCTGTTTTTGCTATCCGACATCATTATATTCGCCGCGCTTTTTGCCGCGTACGCGGTACTGTCGGGGGAGACTGCCGGAGGCCCCACGGCCGCCGACTTATTCGACAAGAAGCACGTGCTCATCGAGACGGCTTGCTTGCTCGCCTCGAGCGTCACTTGCGGTTTTGGTTCGCTCGCAGTGCAATGCGGAGACAGAACCTCGACGTATTTTTGGATGATGATCACCTTCGTTTTGGGCGCGGCGTTCCTGAGCCTCGAACTGAGCGAGTTCAGTCACATGCTTAGCATAGGCGCCGGGCCTTCCCGCAGTGCTTTTCTATCGGCCTTCTTTACCCTGGTGGGAACCCACGGACTGCACGTGACCGTCGGCCTGTGCTGGCTGATCATCATGCTATTGCAAGTGGCAACGCTCGGATTACAACCGATGGTCAGCCGCCGCTTCTTCTGCTTTGGCCTATTCTGGCACGCGCTCGACATCGTTTGGATCGGCGTGTTTACCATCGTGTACTTGGGAGCCCATTTATGAGTGCCGAAATCGAAGCTCAAGGCGTAGCGCCGGGCGTCAACGTACACACCGACGGAACGCGCCGAAGCTACCTGATTGGATTAGGGTATGCGGTCGTTTTGACTCTGGCCTCCTTTTGGGCCTCGTCGACTGATCTCATTTACTCGCCGGGTGTCCCGGTCCTGTTGGGGGTTCTCGCCATCGCACAGATGGGGATACACCTGGTGTTCTTCCTGCACATCTCCAGCGCGCCGGATCAAACCAACAATATTCTCGCACTCGCCTTTGGCATTTTCGTCGTCGGTCTGCTCGTATTTGGATCGATGATCATCATGGCCCATTTGAATCACAATATGATGCCCACGGATCGACTGATTCAGATGCAGCGGTAGAGTTGCATGGCGATCGCCCGCGATGATTCTCTGTTTGTTGTTCTTTCGCGGTCAAGGTGGCGCGATTACCTGGAACTGACGAAACCCAAAGTGAGCTTGTTGATCGTATTCACGGCCATCGTCGGCATGGTGATGGCCTCACCCGGCATGGTGCCGCTGCCGGCGCTGCTTTTCGGCACACTAGGCATCGCGATGGCATCCGGATCCGCGGCGACATTCAATCACATCCTCGACCGGCACATCGATGGGCGGATGGCGCGCACCCGGCGGCGACCTTTGACGACCGGAACACTGCGGACGAGTCAGGCTTTGGTATTTGCGGGTATCCTGTGTGCCGGCTCAATGGGGGTGCTTTGGCTCTCGGCCGGAGGTCTCTGTGCGTTCCTGACATTCGGCTCAATCATTGGCTATGCGGTCGTTTATACCGGCTTCCTCAAACGGGCGACTCCCCAAAATATCGTGATCGGCGGCGCCGCCGGCGCAGCGCCCCCAGTGCTGGGGTGGGTGGCCGTGACCCAATCCATCGACCCGCAGGCACTGGTGTTGTTCCTGATCATCTTTATATGGACACCACCGCACTTCTGGTCGCTCGCGATTGCGCGACACGAGGAGTACGCCAAGGCAGGCATACCCATGCTGCCGGTGACTCACGGCATCCCGTACACGCGCAGAAGGATTCTCACCTATACGGTGTTTCTCATTCTGTGCACACTGATCCCGGCGGCCATTGGCATGAGCGGATTGATATACCTGGCGGCAGCGCTCCTGCTCGATGCGCGCTTTCTTTACCTGGCCTTGGCTCTCCGGCGAGGCGTTCGACCGGACCTTCCCGTTCGTACCTTTCGATACTCGATCACTTACCTCATGGCCCTGTTCGGTGTGTTCATCGCCGATCATTTCTGGAAGCTGCTCTTGTAAGGACGCCGAATGCCGGCATTCGGCGCTCGGGTCTGTCTGTCCTTCACCCATTAGGGGGATGGGACTGCCTCACACCCTGGGTCAACCTCCAGGTTGCGGGCCGTTCCATGGGCCCCACCCAACGTGACGGAGATCTCAATGAGCAAGAGAGTAGCGCAAGTGGTTGTCGAGACCTTGCAATCAGCCGGCGTCAAACATTGTTACGGCATCGTGGGAGACACTCTGAACACATTTGCGACCAGTCTGAAGGCCAGCGAAATCAAGTTTGTCCACATGCGCCACGAGGAGACCGGTGCCTATGCGGCGCAGGCGGAGGCGCTCCTGATGGATCGCCTGACCGCCTGTGCCGGAAGCTGCGGACCGGGCAGCTTGCATTTCATCAACGGGCTGTACGAAGCGAACCGAAATCGTGCGCCGGTCATCCTCATCGCAAGCCAGGTGGTGCGACGCGAGCTTGGGTTCAATTTCATCCAAGAAGTGAACTTTGAAGACGTCTATCGGGGCTGCAGCGTATTCTGCGAAATGATCCTGACGCCGGAACAGGCGCTGCGCAAGACCGTGATGGCTTGTCAGGCGGCGATCTCCAAGCGTGGGGTGGCGGTGCTCATCCTCCCCGTCGACGTCGCGGATTCAGAGGCAGTCAAAGAGCCGCCGTTTCGTGTCCATGTCAACAAGCCCGTGATACGGCCCAGCGACGAGGATTTGGATCGGATCGCCGACCTGTTGTCGGAAGGCACGAACATCACGATTTACGCGGGCTCCGGTTGTGTGAACGCCCACGACGAGGTCGTCGAACTCGCGAAGCGCCTCAAAGCGCCGGTCGCCCATACTTCGCGCGGCAAGGACCAGATCGAATACGACAATCCGAACAACGTGGGCATGACCGGCGTGATTGGGACGGAGTCCGGCTACCACGCCATCCTAAACTGCGATACCTTACTGCTGCTCGGCACGGACTTCGCTTGGCGGCAATTCTATCCGGATCACGCCAAAATCATTCAAGTCGATATTGATTCGACCCACGTTGGCCGCCGCCATCCGGTCGATCTCGGGGTCGTCGGCAATATCAAGGACACGCTTCAGGCGCTGCTGCCGCGCGTTGCGCAGCGCAAAGATGACACATTTCTCAATACGTATGTGGAACGTCACAAGAAGGCGCTCAAAGCGCAGGCGGAGAGGGCCACACCGGGGCATCGAAGCAAAATCCCAGGCCAATACTTGACCTCGATCATCAATCGGCTCGCCAACCAAGATGCCTTGTTTACCGCCGATGATGGAACGCCGCTCTGTTGGATGTTGCGAATGGTGGAGGCGAACGGAAAACGCCGTATGTTCGGCAGTCTGCTGCACGGAACCATGGCGAGTTCGATCGGGAATGCCATCGGGTTGCAGAAGGCTCAGCCGGATCGGCAGGTTATCGCTTTGGCTGGAGATGGCGGATTCACCATGTTACTCGGCGATGTGATCACCACGATTCAAGAAAATCTCCCCATCAAGATAGCGGTGTATGACAACGGCAAATTGGGGTTCGTGGAGCTTGAGCAAAAGGGCGAAGGATTGCTGCCGGTGTATACGGATCTTCTTAATCCGGATTTTGGCAAAGTGGCGCAAGCCATGGGTCTATGGGGCAAGACCGTCACCAGGGCAGAGGAGCTCGAAGGTGCCGTTGCCGAGTGGCTCGGGCAGCCCGGGGCCGCGCTGCTAAACGTCAAGGTCGAGCCGCTGGAACTCGTCATGCCGCCGCACACAGCAGTGGAGAACGTTTACGGCATGGCCATGTATTCGATCAAGGCCGTTATGCATGGCAAGCCGGGTGAAGTTTTCGAAATGATCGGCGACAACTTTCTCTAAGAGCATGTTTCGTCGAGTTCACCGAATCCACTCGGTCCTTCAGTTTCTGCGTGAGCGTGCGCCGCATTACGGGCCGCTGGCCAGGAATGATTTACACAAATTCCGCGACGAGATCGTCAAGGCCTCGGTGGGCGCGAGCATCTCGGCAGCCGCCGGCCTCATTTTTGCCTGCTTCCTGTCGCTTGCGGTGATTGTCTCGGCATGGGATGGCCAGCATCGCACCGCAGTGGCATGGGGGGTCTGTTGCGGTTGGGGCGTGCTCGCACTTGCCGGTCTATGCTGTGCGCGAAAGGCCATTTCGGGTCCGCCGCCATTTCAGCTGATGGAAGCCGCGCTCGCACGGGATTATGTGAGGCTTCTCGCGGCGGCGGATCGACAAGACTCTTAGGGGAAATCCAAAGTGCTCCAGCCCGGCACGGAGACAGCGCCCAAAGATCAGGGCTGAGCCCCTGCGATGTCAATCGCCCCCATGGAGAGCGCCAGCGCGGCCGCGGCCGTGTGCGCGTTCGCTCGCGCATCCTCAACCTGGGTGTCGCCCTGGACGAGGGCGTTCTCTTCGGTGGCAAGATCTGTATAGGTTCCAACCCCTTGGCGGTACGAACGCAGCGCCGCCTCGTAGGCCGTGTGCGCGGCCTGACGGAAGACTTGGGCGGCATCATATTCGGCCAGGCTCGTCAGTAATCCATTGTAGGCGCGCACCACCTGTTGCGACGCCGAGTCGCGCGCGGCCGCCAGTTGCTGCTGTGCCTCGCGCGCTTTGGCATCGGCTATGGAGATGCGATTTCGCCGCGTGCCGCCGTCATACAGTGGCACGCTAAACGACAGGAAAACACTTTGTCCGGGTCGATCAATATTCGAATAAGGGCCGCCGTCCGAGTTCAACGAACCGATGTTCTGAAAGGCTTGCCCAGACAGTTCGATCACCGGGTAGTAGGATCGCCGCTCGCCTTTGAGCGCCGCCTCGGCCGCATCCACCTTGCCGAGCGCCGCGATGACATCCGGCCGATGCGCAAGAGCTTGATCGACCGCCTTGGACACGCTGTCGGCCGGAGCGGGCGGCAGCGGCAACTCTGCACTATCCACGACATCGATTTCCGTTGAGGCGGGAACGCCAAGGGCCGCAATGAGAATGGCACGTGCCGTTCTCTCGGCGCCCTCGGCCGCTGCCAGCGTATACCGCGCTTGAGCGGTTTGTCGCCGCGCCTGCGCTACCGCGACCACGGTGGCGAGGCCATTGTTCTGCTTGGCAATCGCAGCCTCCTCAGTGGTAAGGGCCGTGCTCAAGGCCTTTTGCGCGGCGCGCAGCTTCCCGCGCGCCGCGCCCAGGTCAAAATACGCCTGCGACACCTGGAAAATGAGCTTCTGATGGGCACCGGTGAAAGCCACGTTGGCTACAAAAGAGTCTGCGCGCGCGGCTTGTAATTGGGCATCGCGGCGGCCAAAGTCGAAAAGCAGCCATTTCAGAGCCAGCGCGGGAATGACTTCGCGCGTATCAGAGACGAAGTAGCCTGCCGGCACCAGGTTTCTTGGCATCGGCAATGGCGTGTGCTGAAAGCCGCCGATCGCTTGCAAGGAAAGTTGAGGAAGATATGCGCTTTCCGCGAGGCCGATACCCGCGGCTGCTTCGCGCGCGACCTCCCAGGCCTGACGCGTGTTTGGATTCCCTCTTTCCGCTAAGTCAATCAGCGCGGCCAGGTCGTATTGCTTGCGCGGCACGAAAAAGCGCGTATCGCCGAGGGCTTCTGCGCGGCGAATGGCAGTGTCTGGAATGGCCCATGGCTGTTCGGCGCTCGGCGGCGCCTGCGCGGCCGCGAGATGCGCACTCAGCACGCCGGCGGCAAAAACCACGCCGAACCTCGAGCATTCAACGCAGCGCCGAAGCAACATGCAATACCTCCGTCTCGAGTTGTTCGACGGCGTATCGGCTCAAGCGTGCCTCGGGTTGTATCGCAGTTGCCGGCAAGGAAGCGGTAGGCACAGGGCTCGGAGGTGCGGGTCGACCTGTCGAGATGTTATCCGCCGCAGACGCGGCCCATTCGGCAACGCGGGCGGTGGATCCTAAATCGGCAGCAGGAGGAATCGCATCCGTCGATACGACGAACGCCGCCCCCGCGAGCCGTTCGATGCTTGCCACGGCGGGAACATCAAAGCCCTGTGGCGCGTGGCTCGGCAGCATACGCAGCTCGAAGAGACTCAAGGTGCGCAAGTGATTGGCCCGCACCAGTGCTTGGACGGTGTGCAGGCGAGCCTCGGCGGCATTGCGCGGCCGACGAATCACTTCGCCAATTGCACGCAGCGCATCGGCAATGGCGCCACGAACTCCGGACCGGGCTGATTGAGGCCAAAATAAGCTGAATACAATCGTGATCACGATATTGCCGAGCAGAATTCCGGCTATTCGGTCACGAAGCACCGTCAGATCCGTCGCGGGCGCGTAACCTTGTAAGACCCCCAAAAAGAAGGCGAACGCAATCTGCATACCGGCGTAGGAGAGCAACTCACTGCTCGTCGCTATCCAGGCGGCGCCCACCGACACGGCGAAAATCAGCAGACCCAGTTGGCCGATATCCGTCAGATGGGGAAGGACGAAGACGATGCACAGGCCGGCGATTAGACCGCCGATGACGGCCCCCGATAGCCTCAGCAGCAGCTTGTGAACGGTCTCGCCCAGGCTGGAGAGAGCAACGAAAAAGCAAGTGACGACGGCGGTGCGCATCCCGGGCCAGTCGAGAAGGGTGTAGATGGCGTAGGAAATCATGACCGCCATGGTGGTCTTCAGCGCAAATTGCCAATGCGCCGGATTGCTGAATACGTCGGCGACGAAGAGTCGTCGAGGCGCGCGATTGGGCTCAGTGGTGTCAGGCCGGTAGTCGGCGCGGGTTAGCGCAACTAAGAGACCGGATAGCAAGCTGCGCGCGGCGACCACCGCTGGGATTTGCGGGCTGCTCGCGCCGACCAATGGCGAGGACGGCGACTGGTATTCGCTGATCGCCGGAGCGAGGTCCGACTCGATGGCGATTCGGCAGGCTCGCAAGCGGCCTGCCAGCTCTTCCCGAAGAGGGTCCGGCAGATTCTCGGGAAGCGCCTCCAGGATCACCAGCGTATCGAGAAGTGCGCGGATCGCAGGCTGCGTGATTCGACCGGTGGGCGCTGCCTTTTTGGTACTCTGTTTCGCCGTTTCAAGCAACGGGAGGAGCTGTGCGCGCCAGTCGGGCAGAGATGCGCGAAAGTCGTTGTTCGCCAGCGAGGTCTCGCACTCGCGGAGGACCTTTCGCACGCCCCGGTCCATGAATGCCCTGGCGCCTTGGCCAAACAGCAGATTGACGATGACCGTCACGGCCACCGGCACGAATATCACGACCCACGCCCACAGGGTCGCGCGCGTCAGGGCCTCCGGGGTCGGCACATCGTCGACGAGCGTCTGCAGCAGCACGATGACAAATCCAGCCAGGAAGGAAATGGGACCCAGCGCAAAGGTGCGCGCCGTAAACATCGCGGCAAACGTTGCGCTCGCCATGAGGGGTAGTCGCAGTGCCGGTTCAGCGGCATCGATGAGCTCCAGACCCAGGACCAGGAAAATCGCGAGGGTGGCGGCGGCCAAGCCGCCGAAAGCCGCAGTCACGGTCGCGCTTTTCTCATCCTTGCTGATCAGAAAACCGATGTAGGCCATGTAGGTCGGCTGGGGTATCTGAAAGACCATTGCGATGAGCACGGTGATGGTAGATCCGGCGGCGATGCGCGCCACGGCCGCCCATCGGCCCTCTCGCGGTGCCAGCTCAACGGCAAGCATTTCAAGCAGCGGACGCGATCTTCGCGACTCAACGAGCGCCGTCATGAAGCACTTTGACGGAAGCGGTGAGTCCCACGTGCATGGCAAAGGGAGGCGGGCTGTCGAGCCGAACCCAGACGGGAAATCGCTGCGCGACTACCACCCAGTTCAGATCGCGGCCGACGACGGGAAGTCCCGGGCCGTCTTGATCGCTCGATTGCACGCCGGCACCCAAGCTTTCCACCCGCCCTGTAAAGGCGCTGCTGCTCTCGGACATCGTCCACACAGTCGCGCGATCGCCGACGGAAATTCTCGGCAACTCGGTTTCTCGAAAGTCGGCAATGGCATACCACGCATCGGATTTGATGAGACTGAAGAGCGGGTGGCCGGCCACCGCAAAGGTGCCATCCGCAATTTGCAAACCAACCACCTTTCCGGCAAACGGGGCACGCAGGGTTGTCAAGTCATGGTTGCGCGCGGCGTTGGCCTCCGCCGCTTCGGCGCCTTCCAATTGGGCTTCCAGACTCAAGGTGTCGCCCACCGCTTGGCGCGCCCCAGTAGCGTTTTGCATGAGCGCTTGCACCGATGCCTCGGCAGCAGCTTCGTTCGTCTTCGCTTCGTCCAGCTGCTGTTGACTCACGAACCCGGGCTTCACCAAGGGTTCTAGACGCTTGCGCGTATTCTCTGCGTACCTCAGCTGGTCGCGGGCTTTTTGCACTTGGCTTAATGCCGCTTGGACGCCGGAACCCTGCGAGGTGACCTGACGTCCCGTCAGAGCGATCTGTGCTTTAAGAGCGGCTACTTGAGCGCGCGCTTGCCGCAGCTGCAATTCATACGGCACTGGATCAATAACGAGCAGCGGCGCCCCTTTGGCGACATCTTGATCATTGGCCACGAGAATTTTGACAATACGTCCGCTGATCTCCGAGGCCATCGCGGCGCTGTAAGCAAAGATGCGCGCATCGTGTGTACGAGGGCGTCGATCGATCGCGAAAATGACCAGAACACCCAGAACAAGGGCCAGTCCGATGGCCATCGTTGCAATCATTTTCCCGCGAACAGAGCTACCTTCACTCATAGGCATTATTCAGGACAGCCATACCAGCCACGTCGCAAAAGTGCCTGCAAAAGCAATCGCCAGCATGACGACAAACGGTACGGGCAACTCCTCAAGCAACCCTAAGGCCTTGAAAATTGCGCGGGCTGCGAGGGCCAACGCCATGCCGACCAGCGCGCAAATTATCCAAGATGGGAAATAGGAACCTAGAATGTTGCGCGAGGGGGCCCCATCGCAGCCACCCACTAAACCCAACATGGGGAGCGCGCAGAAAAACCGTGCCGCCGGCTGAAAGCAGCCGAAGGCGCCGCCCCGTTCCCGAGAACTCGTCGCCATATTCATATATGGCAGTGTCATCGGTTTACCGACCTCCAGCAGTCCCCCCTTTGGGGGAGCGGCTACTGCGAGCCTGGGGCGGCTATCGAGGATTGTGAAAAAAAGCTTGAATGCGGTGTAGCAATGAGTGGCTGGCGTTGTCAGTGGTGGCGCGAACGGCCACTGCTCGATTGAGAGTTGCGAGCCCACGGCGCGCGGACCGGTCAAATTCGGCGTATAGGTCGGCATTTGCGGCGAGCAAGGGTTTTATGACATTGCAGTCGAGCCCGTAAAGCTTGCAGTGGGTGCGAGCCGTGGCTGTGGCGGCATAGGGTGCGCCGGTGAGAAGACTGATTTCACCGATGTAGTCGCCAGCCCCAATAAAGCCCACCGTCTGCCGCCCAGAAAGTCCCGTGGATTGGCTCATTTCAAGAATTCCCGAACCGACAACGAAGAGCATCGCTTCACTGCCTCCTTGCGCAAGCCGTACCTCTCCGGGTTCGAGAGATCGCGGCTTTAAGTGGCCGGCTAATTCGGCCAACTGCTGCCTGTTCAGGGCTTCGAAAAGAGTGATGTCTTGAAGAAGCGGCGGAGCCTCGAGAAATGGCGTGCCCTTCCGCTGCTCGATTATTCGATCATTTTGCGCAGCTCGCGGGAAATAGAGACCGGAATAATAAAGTTGCCGCCTGGCATGCCGCAGTAGCAGATCTTTGGTCGCCGCGAGGTGTTCGGTGTCGGAGACGGAAAAATTCACCCGGTAACGGCTCTTCGTCGATCCTAGTCGTGTCAACACCGCAGTGGAACGCGGCGTCAGAAGAATGGGCGGACACAGCGATGTGGCTTGTTGAAGAGTCTCGATGACTTGATCGGGAGTCGAGGCGGCGGGGCAAGCGAGTTCAATGAAGGCTGAACGGACGCGAGTGGGAAAGCTGCGATTCACGATGTCGGATTTCGCGACGACACTGTTGGGGACGATCGCCACATCATCGCCGTCGGTGAGAATGCGAATTGAACGCCAGTTCATCTGGACCACCGTGCCCTCGATTTTGTCGCCGAGCGAGATTCGGTCGCCCACATTGAAGGGCGCTTCAATGCCGAAAGCGATGCCTGCGAATACGTCCGCCAGCGTGTTCTGCAGGGCAAGACCAAGTACGATCGCGAGGACGCCAGAGGTCGCAAGCAGACCGCCGATGGGCAGCGCAAGCACGGAAATCAAGACCACCGATATGGCAGCGATGTAAATCGCGGCGGCGGTGAGATCGGGAAAGAGACGCGCCTCGCGCCAGCGGCGGTTGTGATTGAGCGTGAATGACATGACCGCCACCACGACTCGCGCGCCGAGCAGCCACCATATTCCGGCTACTGTATGCAGCCACAACGAGGCGGCGTTTTCCGCTGCTGTGTTGCCCCATAAGGGAATTGATTGATTTCGAAACAATATGAGGCTCGCGGTGCAAAAACACAGGAAGTCAAATAAGTGGCGGACCCGCGCAGAAAAGGGCCGCAGTGCTATGTAGCTGACTATCACGAAACCAAGAATCAGAACAGGCAACACAGAGGAAGTCACTGGGCGGGCCGCCTATGGGGACGCTTGCGCGAAGCGCGTGCGTCATCGTAATCCACTCACCGTTGTGCCTATCTCCCCCCGAAAGGGGGAGCAACCCACAGCTCAAACTGCAGTACGTTCCGGGCCCGTGGTCGTAAATCCTCAGGTGCTCGGGCAATGGAAGGATTCGCCGTCAAATTGGATTCAAGTCATAGGCGGCGCGGCGCAAGACACTCGCTCTGCATGCTGTGCCTCATCGTGGCACTCTTGCGAGTCGCGCCGGCGAAGGCCGAAGACACATCCGAAATCGCGAAGCAGGCGCAAAACCCCATTGCCTCAGTGATCTCGGTTCCATTCCAAAACAATACGACCTTCGGGGTCGGCGAACGATGCCGCCATCGCCCGAGGATGGGCACAGGGCTTTCCGAAGAAATATGGCAGCATCTATCAAACGCGGAGCTTCGCGGCGCCCAGTGCGGCTGCCGCCCCGCTCGCAAAGGGAAGCCGGGTTGGGGCCAGTGCGGCAGCGCATGGCGAGCGAATGGCGACGGCGCGCCTGCAGCTCGAGGAGAAAGTCGCCGAACCTGCGAAAGTGTTCAATCGCCCAACGGTGATGCGCAGGTATTTCCCGCAGCTCACGGCCGCGCGCCAGACGAAGCCGCCGGTCGATGAACTTACCATGTCGCTGACCGACAATTTGGCTATCGTTGATGTGTGGGCTGGCGCGGCGGAGCTGACGATTCCCGAAGTGCGCGGTGAGGATATGCATTCGCTGGCGCCGTTGCGAGTCGGGCGCGGTTATCGGCTCGGCATGGCGTACTCGGTGATCGATCTGCGTATTCTGAAGAACTATGTGAACTAAGATGCCCCTGTATACGATCACAACGCAAGCCGACATCTTGGACAGTCCCGCCAAGGCGGATCTGGCGCATAAGCTCACCACGTTTCACGTCGAATACGCCGCAGTGCCCGAGAAGTGGGTGCATGTCGTCTTTCACGAGTACCCGCGGGGGAACGGGTTCAGCGCAGGCAAACCGTCCCCGACCGCAGCACTCACACTGCTGATCCGTAGCGGGCGCTCCGCAGAGTACAAGCGGGAAATGCTCAAACGCCTCTGGACTTTGCTGCAAGCGGCAACGGGCGCGTCCGATGAGGAAATCGTTCTGGGCATTCAAGAGGTTCCCTCCAGCCAGGCGATGGAAATGGGCCAGGTGATGCCCGACATCGCAGGCTCTTGAGCAGCATAAACGGCTATATTCCACGTTCGGGTTGAACTGCGTCGCTGCAATGCAGAATGGAGGTTTTTCATGGCCAATGTTGCGGACCGGATCGTTGAGACGCTCGAAGCGGCCAACGTGCGCCGTATTTTTGGACTGGTCGGCGATTCGCTCAACGGCATCACCGAGTCATTGCGCGTGCGGGGCAAGATCGAGTGGATTGCCGTCAGGCACGAAGAGGTCGCGGCATTCGCTGCCGGTGCACAGGCGCAGCTGACCGGAGAACTCGCCGTATGCGCCGGAAGCTGCGGTCCCGGCAATTTACACTTGATTAATGGACTCTTCGATTGCCATCGCAACCGCGTGCCGGTGGTGGCCATCGCGGCGCATATTCCGAGCACCGAAATCGGCTCCAGTTATTTTCAGGAAACCCACCCACAATCGCTCTTCAAGGAATGCAGTCACTACGTCGAGCTGATCTCAGATGCGGTTCAGGTGCCACGAATCGTTGAAACGGCGATTCGCGAGGCGGTCGCGAAGCAGGGCGTCGCGGTCATCGTCATTTCCGGCGATGTGGCCCTGAGGGAGGCGGGTCCCCAGGCACCGGCTCCGAAGCCGGTGTCGCGATTACCTCGCATGTGTGCGGCCGAGGCGGACATCGAGGACTTGGTCGGCTTTCTACGAGGCGGTCAAAGAACAACCCTGCTTTGCGGCGCCGGATGTGCTGGTGCCCACGATGCCGTGGTAGCCCTGGCAGCCAAACTCAAGGCGCCCATCGTGCATGCCATGCGCGGCAAGGAACACGTCGAATGGGACAACCCGTACGATGTGGGGATGACGGGGCTCATCGGTTTCTCCTCCGGCTACCACGCGATGGAGGCCTGCGATACCTTGCTCATGCTCGGCACGGATTTCCCCTATCGGCAATTCTATCCGACCAAGGCTCGAATAGCGCAGATCGATATTCGCGGCGAAAATTTGGGCCGTCGTTGCCGGCTCGATCTCGGCGTGATTGGCGATGTACGCGAAGTCCTCGGGCGACTGACCGAACGAGTATCCGTGCGGTCCGACGATTCGCATCTCAGCGCCGCGGTGAGCCACTACGCCAAAGCCCGCCAGGGTCTCGATGATCTTGCTAACGAGCAATCCAAACACACCCCGATTCATCCGCAGCTGCTGGCGAAACTGGTGAGTGATCTGGCCGACGAGGATGCGATTTTCACCTGCGATGTGGGTGAGCCGACCGTGTGGGCTGCACGATATCTGAAGATGAACGGCAAGCGCCGGCTGCTAGGCTCATTTCTGCACGGATCCATGGCCAATGCTATGCCGCAAGCCATCGGCGCGCAGTTCGCGATGCCGGACCGGCAGGTGATTTCGATGTCGGGCGATGGCGGTTTCGGGATGCTGATGGGCGATTTGCTAACGGTGCGCCAGTCGAAACTGCCGATCAAAATAGTGATTTTCAATAACGGCCTCTTGGGCTTCGTCGACATCGAGATGAAGGCCGGCGGATTTTTACCGGTGGGGACGCGGCTCGATAATCCGGATTTTGCCAGCCTGGCGGAATCGATGGGTATCTATGGCGCGCGGGTGGAGGATCCGGGTCAACTGAAATCTGCAATCTCAGCTGCGTTTGCTCATGACGGTCCGGCTCTCATCGATATAGTGACTGATCGACAGGAGCTCGTCATGCCGCCCGAAATCAAGCTCGAGCAAGCGAAAGGCTTCAGTTTGTGGATGCTGAAGGCGGTCCTTAATGGCCAAGCGAACGAGATCGTGGATGTAGCGAAGACGGCCCTGCGGCGTTGATCGGGGCCGTCTTTCGCGGCCTGGGAGGCCGTACCCCTTCTGCGCGTAATGAGGGAGCTGCGAAGGATTGCAGCTGATGGCGCTCCCCCGTTTGTGGGGTGGTCGAGCCGCGCGGCGAAATGAATATTGGCGGCCTCATTCGATTCGTCGATCGGGGCCGCTTATGCAGGTAGAAAATAAACTCGCTGAGCACCGCTCCACCGCAAATACGGCGCGTTTCGATATTTCGCGTCGCGATGTACTATTGGCCGGTGCAGGTGCGCTCGCCGCATGCGCGATACCGTTGGGCGCCGTAGGCGAAACATCGGTCGCCAACAATCCACCAGACCATACCGGAGAGATGCCGATGAGTACTATCACGACCAAAGACGGCGTTACGATCTTTTACAAGGACTGGGGCAGCGGCACACCTCTGGTGTTCTCACACGGATGGCCGTTGTCCGCCGATGATTGGGACGCACAACTCATGTTCTTCTTGAATCATGGGTATCGCGTGATCGCCCACGATCGGCGCGGTCACGGGCGCTCCAGCCAGACGGCGGACGGACACGACATGGACCACTACGCCGATGATTTGGCCGCGGTCACCGCGCATTTGAATCTGAAGGGCGCCGTGCATATTGGGCACTCAACCGGCGGCGGCGAAGTGGTCCGATACATTGCCCGGCATGGAGAGAGCCGCGTGTCCAAGGCTGTGCTCATCAGCGCGGTGCCGCCGCTGATGGTCAAGACGGCGTCCAATCCCGGTGGACTGCCCAAGGAAGTGTTTGACGGGTTGCAGGCGCAGGTGGCCGAACACCGGTCGCAGTTCTATCTTGATCTGCCGACAGGACCTTTTTACGGATTCAACCGGCCCGGCGCGAAGATCTCCCAGGGACTTATCCAAAACTGGTGGCGCCAAGGCATGATGGGGGGTGCCAAGGCGCACTACGATGGCATCGTCGCCTTCTCCCAGACGGACTTCACCGAAGACTTGAAAAAGATCGGTGTTCCCACCCTGGTGATGCATGGCGATGATGACCAAATCGTTCCGTATGCGGATTCAGGTCCGCTGACGGCAAAGCTGCTAAAGAAGGGAACCTTGAAAACCTACAAGGGCTTTCCCCACGGCATGCCGAGCACCGAGGCGGCCACCATAAACGCCGATCTGCTCGCGTTCATTAAGAGCTAGGAGAAAGGCCGCACGCCGGGAGGTACGGAGCGATTGGTAGTTGAGGCGCATTGTATTCCTGGGCACGCACATTGCCGTGTGCGTGCCCCATGCCACTAGTTCACCTTGATGCCTTCCACCTGTATACGCAGCAATACATCCTGCTTGAAACCGTATTGCTGTCCGTAATTCACGCCAAAATCAGCACGGTTGAAGCTACCGGTGGCGTCCGCTCCGCACACTTGCTTCTTGAGCATGGGATGCTCAAAGCACTTGAAGGAATTAATGGTGAGCGTCACAGGCTTACTGACCCCGTGGAGCGTCAAGGCACCTGTAACGGTTTTTGGCGCGCCATTGTCGAATTCAGTGAATTTTCCTTTGTACTCTGCGGTCGGGTATTTCGCCACGTCCAGCATCTCTGCGCTCGATACATGTTCGTTAAGCTTATCGTGAGCAAAGTCGACCGTTGAGGTATCGATGATCACATCGACCGTTCCCGTCTTTGCCTGGGTGTCGAGCGTCACGGTGCCGCTGGATTTCTTGAACGTGCCTCGCCACGTGGACAGCCCCCCGAAATGATCCACCTCGAAGCTCGGGTGCGTATGGTCCGGGTCGATACTGTATGTGGTCGTGGCGGCGGTTGCCGAAGTGAGAGCAAACGCTAAGAGCAGCAACGCGTAATGGTGTTTCATGCCGCTATCGCCGCGATGTTTTCACGCGCCTTGAGCATGGCGGCTTCCTTGGCCTCGGGTCCAAACGCCAGTCCCTCCGCGCGGACGATGCTGACATCGGTCAACCCGATGAAGGAGAGCACGCCGGTGAGGTAGCTCTCGTGATGTTCGAGGGCGGCCGCGGGAGAGCCTGGCGTATAGATATTCCCGCGGGAGGACGCGATGAACACCTTCTTGTTCTTCAGCAATCCTTCGGGGCCATTCGGGCTGTAGCGGAATGTTTTGCCGGCAACAACCACGCGGTCGATCCAGGCTTTGAGCTGGCTCGGAATCGAAAAGTTGTACATGGGTGCGCCGATTACCACGATGTCGGCGGCAAGGAGTTCATTCAGGTAATCGCCGCCTTTTGCCAAGTCGGCGCCGAGATTCGCATCCTCGACTATCCCGCCTTGCCATGCGGCCAAGTGAGCCGAGGATAGATGAAGCGCGGAATCTGCCGCCAAGTCCCGGTGTATGACGTTAATGCCCGGATGCAGTGCAACCTGTCTTGCAACGATATCCGCCGATAGAGCCCGGCTCGCCGAGTGAGATCCCAACACGCTGGAATCGATGTGAAGTAGCTGCATGATCGTCACCGCCTTATGGAGTTAACCCGAAACTGTCGGGTATCCTGCGCCGGCACTTCTCCTATGAATAGCCGTTATATTGCGATACTATCCATCGGTATTTCCGATATAATGGCCCAAAAGCATGCTGGACGGGGTCTCGTTGGACCAATTGAGGGCTTTCATCGCTGCGGTCGATGAAGGCAGCTTCTCCGCGGGCGCGCGCAAGCTGCATCGCGCGCAATCGGCGGTCAGCGAACTTGTCAGCAACCTCGAATCGCAACTCGGCGTTGCTCTATTCGATCGCTCCGAACGTTACCCAAAACTCACGCCCGCCGGTATTCAGTTGATCGCCGACGCGCGCAGCGTCGTGGCGAATGTCGATCTGCTCAAGGCGCGCGCCAAGGGAATTTCCCGCGGCATCGAGTCGGAACTCTCCGCGGTGGTGGACGTGCTTTTTCCCATTGAAGCGATCGCCGAGTCAGCCAAGGAATTCAAGGAGCGATTTCCGCGCACGCCGCTGCGACTGTATGTTGAAGCGCTCGGCGGCGCGTACCAACCGGTGCTCGACGGTCGCTGCAGTTTAGGCGTCGTGGGATCGCTGCCCATTGCGCCGGCATCGATGAGCTTAGAGCGATTGCAAGGGCTTCCGATGATCATGGTCGCTGCTCGCGAGCACCCACTCGCGTTGTTCAAGGGTGTGATTCCTAAATCAGAACTCGCCAAGCACGTTCAGCTCGTATTGACTGATCGATCCGAGCTCACGGCGGGGCGCGAATTCGGTGTCATGTCGCC
The DNA here is from genome assembly GCA_963756845.1 of uncultured Gammaproteobacteria bacterium. GTDB lineage: Bacteria > Pseudomonadota > Gammaproteobacteria > Steroidobacterales > Steroidobacteraceae > Bog-1198. Next base: position 64,767 of record CAVWPD010000007.1, read on the forward strand.
AATCACGTGGCGCTTGGGAGATCTCTTTGCGAAACATGCCTTTCTTCTGAAAGGGCTGGGCTGGGGCGGCATGCCGTTGCACGCGGTGCGCCAGGACCTGTTGGAGGGTCGGCTCGTCAAGCTGGCGATCGAAGATTTGGCCGAAGAGAGCTTGATACTGCCGATGTCGGCTGTCTATCTTACCGCCAAGCCACCCGGTCCTGCGGGTCGATGGCTCATCGAGCGATTGAAACAGTGTTCCGGTCAGCCTGCGAGCAATGTCAATCCCTGAGCAACAGGTCAGGGGTGGCTCGATCGACATCACTGCATCCGGTCAGAATTATGGCGACCCTGAGCTCCTCTTTAAGGATCTCCAACATGTCTCGCACCCCTGACTCGCCCGCCGCCCCCCAGGGCATAGGCCCACGCCCGCCCTACGAAGCATGCCTTGGCACCGGCCGCCAGCGCTTTTAACACATCGAGGCCCGAGCGAATGCCACCGTCCATAAACACCGGAACTCGACCTTGAACGGCATCGACAACCTTCGGCAGGGCACGAATGGACGATGTCACGCTATCGAGCTGCCTGCCGCCGTGGTTTGATACCAGGATCCCATCGATATCTGTCTTGATAGCCCGCTTGGCATCCTCGGGATCGAGAATGCCTTTCAGAATAATCTTTCCAGAGAAGATCGACCGTACCCACTCGATGTCTTTCCAGGTAGTCGATGCGTCAAAATTGTCGTGAACAAATTTTCCGTACGGGACGCCTTTCGGCATGGCTTCCGCCACCGTACCGAACTTCAATGGCCAGCCTTTTGTAACCATATCGAGGGCCCAGCGGGGATGCGTCGCGCCTTGAGCGACGAACCCCAGCATGCCGAGAAGCGTCGGGTCTTTCTCCATCCGGTCATGCACCTCACTGTAGCGCCGACCGGGGGTGGCAAGATCGACAGTGAATACCAACACCCTCGATCCTGCGGATACAGATCGTTCGATCACGCTCTTCACGAAACCGCGGTCCTTTAGCATATAGGGCTGGAACCAAGGGGGAACACCACTGTGTTGTGCGACCTCGTGCACATCGCACACTCCCATGGTCGAGAGCGTAAACGGAACCCCAACCGTTTTCGCCGCCTTGGCCGCTTTGACCTCGCCGCGGCTCGAGTACATTCCGGCCATGCCGATGGGTCCTAGAATCACTGGCAGTGACATTGCCTGATCCCACAAGTTGATCGACGAGATGCGATTCGTCCACCAACACCCGTCGGCGCAACGGCGTGGTCTGCAGCTCAGCAATGTTTGCGCGCAAGGTGTTCGCTTGGTAGGAGCCACCGCTGACGTAGTCGTACAAGAATCGCGGAAGTCTGGCCTCGCATCGTTGGCGATAGTCCTCAACGTTCGCAATGATCATAGAGCTCCTTGGAAGTAGCGGCGCTGCACCGGCGCAAGCGAATGGCCTCGACGTGATCGTGCATCGGGCCACTGAAGTTCTTTATCCCCCATCGGGGGGATGGGGTCGCCGACCTTTGGGCGGCAGCATCGCCGAGGGACGCATAGCGGCCAACACTTAAGGTGCGATTAAATGGGCAACTCTTCGCGGCTGGACAGGCGTCAGTTTCTTCGGGGTGTTGTTCCGGCGGCAACCTTAGTCACGCTAGGCCCTGCCGCCTGTTCGAACAAGGGACGAACCTCAACTTCATCCAGTTATGCGCCGACCTACTTCAACATCGCCGAATGGGCGTTCATCAACGCCGCTGTGGGGCGCCTGATTCCGAAGGAGGGGCCAGGCCCGGGTGGGGTAGACGCCGGCGTGCCGGAATTCATCGACCGTCAGTTGGAGCTGCCCTATGGTCACGGCGCCTATTTCTATTTGAAAGGCCCGTTCCTAGATAATGCTCCGCCGACACTGGGTTATCAGCTACGGTACACACCGCGAGAGATCTATCGACTCGGTATAGCCGCGGCGAACGCCGCGACACAGAAATCGGCGGGCAAGGACTTTCCTCGGCTGTCCGCTGCCGACCAAGATCAATTTCTCGCCTCGATGGAGAAGGGCGAAGCCGGCTTCGCGGCAGTCCCCGCGACAGTCTTCTTCGCGCAGCTGCTGACAAACACCAAGGAAGGCTTTTTCTCGGATCCGCTGTACGGCGGGAATCGCGGAATGGTGGCGTGGCAATGGATCGGCTTTCCCGGCGCGCGCGCCGATTTTACCGACTGGATCGATCAGGCGGGCCGGCGCTATCCCTACGGAGCGGTCTCAATCAGCGGTGCATCGGATGGCTGAACGCAAAAAGGGCGTGGACGCAGTCATCATCGGCTTTGGCTGGACCGGTGCGATATTGGCGAAGACGCTCACGGACGCCGGCTTATCGGTTGTGGCGCTCGAACGCGGACCGGCCCGCGACACGTCCCCGGATTTCGAATTCCCCAGGATTGCGGACGAGCTCAAGTACGGCGTCAGGGGTGACCTTTGGCAACCGCTTGCCAAGGAGACTGTCACGGTGCGTCACTCGCCGAGCGATGTCGCCGCCCCTTATCGAAAGTACGGTTCCTTCGTCCTCGGCAACGGGGTGGGGGGCGCCGGAGTGCATTGGAACGGACAGCTCTGGCGTGCATCGCCCGAAGACCTGAATCTGCGCAGCCGCATCGAAGGACGCTACGGCAGGAAGTTCGTTCCTGCGGATATGACTATCCAGGATTATCCGGTCACGTTCGCCGAGTTGGAGCCGCACTTTGATCATTTTGAAAAGGTCTGCGGCGTCTCGGGTACCGCCGGCAACCTGCGCGGCCAGATCAAGCCTGGCGGCAATCCGTTCGAGGGACCTCGCAGTGATGAGTACCCGACGCCGCCTTTGCCGCCTATTTTCGCCGCTCAGCTGTTCGAGAAAGCAGCTGCCGAGCTAGGGTACAAATCTTTTCCCGTGCCGGCGGCGAACAGTTCCATCGCCTACACGAATCCCTACGGTGTACGGCTGGGTCCGTGCAACCTTTGCGGTTTCTGCGAGCGCTTTGGTTGCTTCCTGTATTCCAAGGCATCGCCCCAGACAACGATTTTACCGATCCTGGATGGCCGCTCCAACCTGGAAGTGCGTACCCACTCCTACGTGACGAAAATTTTGCTCGATAGCACGGGCAAGATCGCGACGGGCGTTCTCTACATCGATGACAGCGGGCGCGAAGTAGAACAGCCAGCCTCGCTCGTCATTCTCTCCGCATTCCAGATGCATAACGTGCGTCTGCTGCTGCTCTCGAAGATTGGCACTCCCTACGATCCCATCTCTGGATCAGGCGTCGTCGGTAAGAACTACGCTTACCAGATGTGTGCGGAAACCGCCGCCTACTTCAGCGAAGATGTCGAAATCAATCCATTCATCGGAGCGGGCGCGGCAGGTCAGCGAGTGATTGACGAGTTCAACTCGGATCATTTCGATCATTCACAAGTGGGATTTATCGGTGGATCGCTTATCTACGCCGGCGCGACCGGCGGGCGACCCATCGATCAAATGATGGTTCCCCCAGGAACACCCGCCTGGGGTGAGGGGTGGAAGGCGGCGATACGCAAGCACTACCGCCATTCGGCGCCGCTGGGGACGCAAGGGAGCGTCATGTCGTATCGAGATCGCTATCTGTCGCTTGACCCCACTTACACCGACTCGCATGGCCTCCCTCTGCTGCGTATTACCTTCGACTGGCACCCCAACGAATACAAGATGGCTGCGTACAGCGCCGCGAAGATGGAGGAAGTCGTGCGAGCCATGAAGCCGGAGAAGCAGGCGACGATCCTCATGCGGCCGGGCAATCCTTATGACGTGCGCATCTATCAGAGCACCCATACGACGGGCGGCGCGATCATGGGATCCAATCCCTCCAACAGCGTGATCAACCGCTATTCGCAGAGCTGGGACGTCTCCAATCTGTTCGTGTACGGCGCCTCAGCCTTCCCGCAGAACATCGGCTATAACCCCACCGGCCTTCTGGCGGGGCTTGCCTACTTTTCGGCCGCCAAGCTGCGTGACACTTATCTTAAGTCGCCGGGTCCCTTGGTACAGGCATGAAGTGGAAGGCCGCACTGATCGTAATGTCGATTGGTTTGTCCGGCCTGCTGCTCGCGATGGGCGTCGCCTACGTTTCGGATAGCCATGCGGGCGAAAGGAACCTCGTTGCACCGGCCGCCACTGCGGAACTCATCGCTCGAGGCGCTTATCTTGCCAAGTTAGGCGATTGCGCCGCATGCCACAGCGTTCCTGGCAAGCCAGACTACTCGGGCGGCTTGCGCATGGCGATTCCGATCGGCGCCATCTATACGAGCAACATTACGCCTGATGCGAAGAACGGCATCGGTCGCATGTCGTTGGATGATTTCGACCGCGCGCTTCGCTTCGGCGTAGTCGAGGGTCATAGTTTATATCCGGCGATGCCGTTCACTTCATACTACAACACGCAGCCGGGCGATGTGGCTGCGCTGTATACGTACTTCAAGTACGCGGTCACGCCCGCGGCGGTTCCCAATCAGCCAAACGACATCGCATTTCCCCTGTCGATGCGCTGGCCGCTGACGTTCTGGCGGTGGTTCTTCGCAAACCGTCCTAAGCCGTTTGCGGCATCTCCCGGAATGGACTTGCGGCTGTCGCAAGGCGCCTATTTTGTCGAGGGGCTGGGACACTGCGGCGAATGTCACACCCCGCGTGCGCTCACGATGCAGATGAAAGCGACGACGCCCGCCGGCGGAGCAGTCTACCTTTCCGGAGCCGTCATTGAGAATTACTTCGCACCGAGTTTGCGTAGCAGCGGCCCGGGAACTCTCGGTGCTTGGAGTGAGCAAGAGCTGGCACAGTTTCTACAGACCGGGGCGAACGTTCAAGGCATCGCCTTTGGCTCGATGAGCGACGTGATCATCCATAGCACGCAATACATGACGCCTGCGGACGCGCTCGCTACCGCGGAGTACCTCAAATCTCTGAAAAACCCGAACGAGAAACCCACGACACCCTTCAGCTACGACGCGGCGGAACACCTCGCCCTCAAGAACGGTGATGCGAGCAAACCAGGGGCGTTGATCTATCTTGATAATTGTGCAGCCTGTCACCGTCCGGACGGCCTCGGATACGAACGGGTATTTCCGCGCCTCGCCGGAAACCCGGTCGTACAAACCGCAAATCCGCAGTCGCTCATCTCCATCGTCCTGGAAGGGTCGCAGACACCACGCACGACGCGCACACCGGCGCAGTTCACGATGCCCCGCTTTGCCTGGCGGCTCTCTGATCAGGGTGTGGCGGATGTCGTGAATTTCATTCGCACCAGTTGGGGCAATCGTGCTTCGCCTGTATTGCCCATTGATGTGGCTAAGATTCGCAAGTCGCCCTCGATGCGCGAGGCCTCGGCCCGGGGCCCCGAAAAGTGAGACCGCAGTTAGCACGGATCAGTGTAGGGACGTCGGGCTACCTGAAATTCGTTCGTCTCTGCCGGCAAAGCAGACGAATTTATCAAGAGTTTCCTGCGCTTCTCGGGTGGAAACGCACTGTCCGACGATTTGCCTGCGCCTGGCTTAGAGATCGGCCGTCCGAACGAAACCTATCGCTCGGTTAAGATAGAATCCTTATTTGGCAAGATGAATGTGATCGTCACCGACGGTCATTTGCCGTATCCCTATGGCCGCGAATTGATGGGGTACGAAGTAACCAATCTTGTCAATACGCTCGATCGGGCAAAAGCAAGCGGCGTTACGGTGCTCGTGGCTCCCTATGCGTCGCGGGGCCGTCAGGCAGCCGTTGTGCAGTTTCCCGGTGGCTACATCGCAGAGATTCACGCCCGGATTTTAAAATGAGCGCACGTGAACGTTTTCGCAGCTACCCCTTAGCCTGGGTGCGAAACGGCAGTTGCCGAATGCGTGAGTTGGTCGCGGCGAAAATGGCATTGGCCAGTGCGGGTGCTGTTGGGGGGACACCAGGCTCGCCGAGTCCGCCCATTGAGGCACTACTTTCCAGGAAATACACGTCCACCTCGGGCGCCTCGGCCATCTTCAAGAGCCGATAGTCGTGAAAGTTTGATTGCACCACGGCACCATTCTCCAGTGTGATGGCTTCATCGATGCAGGAGGACAAAGCCATGATGATGCCGCCGGTGATCTGCGCGGCTGCGCCGTCCGGATTGACCACCCGGCCACAATCCACGCTCGACCATACTTTGTGGGCACGCGGCCGACCGTCCTCGCCCACGGACGCCTCGATCACGTGCGCGACGATGGTGTTGAACGATTCCACCAGGGCCATGCCGCGCCCGCGTCCGGCGGTAAGCGGCGTGCTCCAGCCGCTGCGCTGCGCCACATCATCCAAGACCGCCAAATGGCGCGACCCTGGATGCAGATGCTTACGTCGGAATTGGTAGGGATCCTCACCGGCCGCCAGCGCCAGCTCGTCCATAAAACTTTCGCAATAGAAGCCGTTTTGGTTGGAATTGACCGAACGCCAGGGACCATCGTGCTGATTGGTCGAAAATTCATAGTGACGTTGCGCAAACGCGGGAACGTCATAGACAAAGCGGGTTTCGCGTGCCGCATCCTCCGATTGCGCGTAGTCAGTGGTCCAACCGGCGATCCGTCCGCCCTTATCAAGCGCCGCCTTCAGATGGGCCGATGCCTGCGGCCGATAGCAACCGTGTTTCACTTCCTCCTCACGCGACCAGATCAGCTTGACGGGAAAAGGAGTCTGCTTGGCAATTTGAACGACCTGTCCAATGATCTCGCAATACCCCGGCAAACGACGACCGAAGGCCCCGCCCATCATCATCGGGTGGAAGATGACTTTATCCGTGCTGAGATTTGCCGCTTCGGCTGCCGCCTTGCGACTGTGCAGCGGATCCTGCACGCCGCCCCACAGCTCAAGGTTGCCATCCTTGAAGTGGGCGGTGAGTGCGAAGGGCTCCATCATCGCGTGATGGATAAATGGCACGGCATAATCGGCCTCGACTACTTTGACGCCGCTTGCCGCCAGTGCCGCCGGCACATCCCCATGGCCGCTTTTATGATCCGGCTTGCCCGCGTTGATCTTGGTAGCTTGCGCCGCGGCGATGGAGGCCGATGACAGGGCTCCGTGTCCGCCATCGGAGAACTTGGGGGACAATGCCCGCAGACCGGTGAGCGCCTGCCAATATCCCGTGGCGAGAACCGCTACCGCATTGTCGAGCTCGATCACCTTTTCCACGCCTTTGATGTTCAAGGCGGGCGCAGGATCCACGCTCAAGAGTTTTCCGCCGCGCACCGGCGCGGCCATGATCGTGGCCACGCGCAAATCGGGCAGTTGTACATCCATGCCAAATTGGGCGCTGCCATTCACCTTCGCAGGAATATCCAGCCTCGGAATCGGCTTGCCGATCAATCGATAGTCCTTGGGGTCTTTGAACGTGGGCTCGCCGTGCAGCGTCAGGCCGGCGGCCTCCGCGGCCAGTTCACCGTAGCGCAGCGCTTTGCCGCTCTTGGCATGGATCACTTGGCTCTTGGCGGTCGTCAATTCAGATTCGGGGACGCCGAAGCGCTTGGCAGCCGTCTCGATCAGTGCGCTCCTTGCGGCGGCACCCGCGACCCGCATTCCCAGCTGCCCCGTTGCACGCACGCTAGAGGAACCCCCGGTGACCTGCAACGGAATATTGCGCGCGACCATGGCGAAAGTGGAACCCACAATCCCATTCAGAAACGGGGGAACGGAGAAGGGCAACAATTCCCTGCCAAATCCGTTCGCCAGCGGCGCATTCGCGAATGCCGCATTCACGGGCGCGGACTCGATCACGATCTTTGACCAGTCCGCATCAAGCTCATCGGCCGCCATCTGAGCGATTGCGGTCACCGATCCTTGGCCAAAATCCACGTGCGGCGTGAAAATCGTGACCGTGTCATCTTCGCCGATGCGGATCCAAGTTTGGAAAACGCCTGCCTTGTCCCGCGATACCAGTTTTGCCGCCCTGCGACTTGCCGCGCCTTCGGACCAGGAAACGGCAAATACGCCGCCGCCTATCAACGCGGCACCGCCGATCAGAAACGCTCTGCGCTTAACGCCCATTATTCTCTCCATTCGCCGCGGCGGCAGCTTGGCTGGTGGCAGCCAAGATGGCTCGGCGGATGCGCGGATAGGTTCCGCAGCGGCAGATGTTGGTCATCGCCTCATCGATGTGGGCGGCGGTCGGCTGGCCGGTTTTCTTTATCAGGGCGACGGCGGCCATAATCTGTCCCGACTGGCAATAGCCGCATTGCGGTACCTGCGCATCGATCCATGCCTGTTGTACCGGATGAAGCATGCCATCGGGTGCTGCGATTCCTTCGATCGTCGTGATGCTCTTGCCGGCTACCGAGGCAAGCGAGATGCGGCAGGAGCGGGTGATTTCGCCATCGAGATGTACGCTGCACGCACCACAGGCGCCGATACCACATCCAAATTTTGTGCCGGTAAGCTTAAGCTCTTCGCGGATCACCCACAGGAGCGGAGTATTCGGATCTGCATCGATTGAAAAGGGCTTACCGTTGACTTCGACATCAATGGCCATCAGTTTTCTCCCTCGGCACTGATTATTGGTTGTTGGCGGTTAGGATAGCGCCTTTCGGGGCAATTCTCGAAATGCTGGCAGATCTGGACGCCGGTGAGCGGCCGCATGCTAGGATCTGGCCGCTACCCGATCGCGGAGGTTTTATGAAGCGAGTCACTGGCATTGGCGGCGTCTTCTTCAAAGCCAAGGACGCTCCGGCACTACAGGCTTGGTACAAACGGCATCTCGGAATCGATGTGCAAGAGTGGGGCGGCACGGCATTCAGTTGGACTGATGATGCGGGTAAGCCCGTTACCGGAACGACCGTCTGGTCTATCGGTTCGGCGCAAAGCGATCAGTTTGCGCCCAGCACAGCGCCTTTCATGGTCAATTACCGCGTGGAGGATCTGCACGCTTTGGTCAAGGCGTTGCGCGAGGAAGGCTGCAACGTACTCGAGAAAGTTGACGACTCGGAGTACGGTAAGTTTGCTTGGGTCATCGATCCGGAAGGAAACAAGATAGAACTGTGGCAACCGCCGGCCGGTCAATGACGACGGCTGCGGGGGCGCAGCACCCGTTGGATTCCTAGTTTGCCCCCTATCCGGGGGATGTATCGAGCTGCCGCTCGCCTGTCAGACTTTTAGTCCAGTCTGCATACGATGGCCATTGAGTGGTCCGGAGGCGGGCTGACGGTCACCGAGTTGGAGCCGATCCCATGCAGTATTCTGATTACAAATTTTTCCGGTTTGGATTTGATTCTGGAGTCGCATTCGTCAGCATCGATCACCCACCGATCAATCTCCTCGACGAAGTTCTGTCACAGGAATTCGACCAACTCGGCAGACAGCTTGAGGCCGATGAGAGTATCCGAGTCGTGGTCCTGCAGAGTGCGCTGCCCGATTTCTTTATCGCCCATTCTGGCTTGGGCCGCGTTGGATCAGTTTCCAAAAATGTATCTGCGACCCGCGCCTTTCGCTTAACGCAGACGATTGGCGAGCGCTTCCGGAACATGCCTAAAGTAACCATTGCGAAGATCGAGGGGCGGGCCCGGGGCGGAGGGAGTGAGATCGCCCTCGCCATGGACATGTGTTTTGCTGCCGTGGGCAAAGCGATCTTCAGCCAGCCTGAAGTGGCGGTCGGGCTGGTTCCGGGGGGCGGTTCTACGCAGAGATTGCCGCGGCTCATCGGGCGGGGACGTGCATTGGAAGTACTGTTGGGTTGCAATGATCTCTCGGCGGAGCTGGCGGAACGTTACGGCTATATCAATCGAGCAATGCCGCCGGCAGAACTGACGCCTTTCGTCGAGAAACTGGCTCACCGCATCGCCTCGTTTCCTTCGCACGCCATCGCTCACGCCAAGGCAGCCGTGGATACCGGAGCATTTAGGTCCATGGCAGAGGGGCTTCTGGTGGAGGCTCATGAGTCCGATTTGAGTGTCGCCAGCGAATTGACGCAAGCACGTGTGAAAGAGGCACTGAGGGTCGGCGCCGAAACTTATGAAGGCGAACTGGACATGGAATATTTATCGAGGCTCTCTCCGACAAGATGACTCCGTACCACCAAAATCGAAGCAAACAGGTTGAGTAGACGCTTACTGCACCGACCATTGCTGACTGGGTGAGGAGGAACAGGTCGCGATGATGAGCGGAGTCGTATCGGTAATGCCGCTACCTAACACATCGAGGCACTTGCCCCCGATACCGATGATCTGCCCGTTCGCGATGCTCCATTTTTGGCTCGGCCTGCCGTTGCATGTCACGATGATCACCTGCGCGCCCTCGGTGGACGCGCTGCCTTGAACATCAAGGCAACTACCGAAGCTCGAGGTAATTTGACCGCTGGTGACGCTCCACACCTGATTGGAGGTCTCGTGGCAATGAAACAGCCTGACGGGAGTTCCGTCGGGTGCAGTACCGCCGTGTTCCGGCAGATTAACGCAGGAGCCGCTTGCACCGCCGATCAGTTGAGCGGCGTGCGTGGAGGCTGCGAACGCGGTTACAGCAACGAGAATTCCCATGGCTAAAAACGATGTGTTCATGATTCCTGCTCCAAATTGAAATACGCCTACAGGCGCCGCACCCGATGCCAGAAGTCGATGCGATATCCTCGAGCATCGAGCTTGACGAAACGTTTGCCGCGCACCGAGATTCCTCCCGCGCAGCTCCATTCATAGATGGCATTGTGGCCGGTCGCATAGCTTGGGACCCGGGCAGCATCTGGATTCCCACGGCAGTAGTTATCGGCGCCTAAATTTCGTTTAGCGGAATCGGCCTTGGTATCGCAAGGGATATTGGCGCCAACAGCGCAAACGAACACTGCTCGATCCATGCAGCGCCAGTAATAGCTCTGGGGCGTCAGTGGGGCATCGGGGGCCAGCCCGATAGCCGCCCGCAAGTACTGCAAAAGCGATGTAGGCACAGGTGATCCGCCACCCGCCGGCTGATCGATGGTGCCGACACGAAGGCAATAGGCGAACGGATCCTCGGTGTCGACCAGAGTGAGGGACTTGTCGATCGCGGCGCCGGCGCTGCTGACACACGCGACATTGAAGCTGATCATGCCAAGGGCGGGGAGGGCTAAGCACCGCATCTTGATTACGGCAACACCTGCAGCTGCTGCGTGACCGGAATATCGCTCGATATTTTGGCCGCGTTCACAAGTTCGCTCAGCATCGACAACACGAGGAGGCTCTGGTCATTGAGCGTGCCTATTGCAGTATCAATATTGCCGCTGCCAATGCCAACTTTCTCGCCGTCATAGTCGACCTTTAGCTTGGCCGCCTGGACCGCGCGAAGTACGAACATCGTGTCCGGCCTTGCGCTCGCTTTGCTGCCGACGACGTCATTCTCAACGGGCACATCCCAAGTTACGCCGTTTTCCCTGCGTAGCACGGCCCCAAGGTACTGAAAAACTTCCGCGATTGAGCGCCACTCGATATGCCCGAGGGTCTCCGTGTATTTCTGAAATTCACGCTCGGTGATGGGTTCGCGCACGCTTTGGTCGGCATAGCAGTCGTCGGCGCGCAACAAAGCCCCAATTCGATTGTGCTGCAGCGTCGTGTTGACCGAGCCCACGCCAGTGCCACCGCCCGCCGGTGTTCCTGATCTCGGTGCCCCATCTGTCGCGCGCTCCTCAGCCTCGGCGTTGGCCCCATGAGTGGCAACTCGCAGCAGTGTATAAGATCCAAACGCGTTGGCGCCTGGACTCGACATGGCCCGGCCGCTTAAGGCCTTCGCGGAATTGCAAGCGTGGTCGCCCTGTGGATTGCCGATCGCGCACTGGTTCTTAAAAGTCTGTAGCCGGTCCTCCAAGTCTCTCGCGAGCGGGGTCCCCGGAGAATTCCCTGTCCCCATTGCGGCGTGACTCGCCGCAGTAATATCTGCGCTCACAGGGTAAATATAGAATGTGCCATCCTCAGTTTTAACGGGATCGTTCGCGCAAACAGCCACTTGGTTGGCGTAGACGCGATACAGCTGCCCGTGCCCCTGTATCGCGTCATTATTTCCTACATGATATTGGCCGTCAGCTATGTGCGTCGTTAGTACATAGGCATCCAACGGATTCGACGTTGACTTATCGACGGTGCCGGAAGCGGTTCCTGGAGGGAGAAACGGAAATGCCGGGCCAATAGGCTCCATAATGGTCATGACCTTGAGGCCAACGGATGGCAGCATGCTTTCAATTGCGGATTTAAATGCCCTCTGTTCTCCGGGCAAATCCGGATTATTAATAAACTTGTGATGACAGACCACAAGGGCCTTCGAGGCGTTTTTGGCATCGTTTGACGATTCTAAGTTACTGCTCGCTGCAACATTCGTTGTGCAATCCTCGGGCGACAGCGCATAAGAGTCCGCGAATTGGATGTCCTTGACGAATAGCAGCAGAAGCAGTTCGTGAGCAATTCCGCTATTCCATTTGCTTGCCACATACACGGGCGATATGGGTTGAATGATGTTCAGCGTAAAGCCGCGAGTGTTCAGCGCAGCCATGTTGAACGTCGGGGCCGCGCCAAGCTGGATCGAAGGGGTGGCCGTACCCCGGGGCACCGATCCATAATTTCCTCCGAATGGCACGCTCAAACCCAAAGTCGCCTGCTCAGACAACGTGCCCGTGATGGTTGAGAGTTCAGTGATGCTCAAGGGCATATAGTCCCGAGCACGTACGATATTCGCGAGCAATACCTTGTCGTTGATATCGCTGATGGCTGCATCGTATGCCACGGCATTGTCGTGCAGCCCTGGGGCAAGGGAGGGAATCATTGACGAGCAAGCGCCGATTCCCAGGCTGAGGGAAAGGAGGGCGAGCGGCCATAAGCGCGTCATCCCATCATCCTAGGGCTTAATGAATAAGCGCTGTCGCATGATTACGATTTTCTCAAAACCAGCAGACTTTGGAGTCGCTCAATCCCAAATCGCGCTGGAGATGGTGCCATCTGTACTGACGACAATCGTCAAGCGGTTTGGATCCGAGTCTGCGCTCGGAATGCCATCCGAAGGTTTAATGACTCGGGACAGCGGCGGCAGTTGTTCTTCTTTAACTACCTGTGCCGCCGATTTGCCGGCGGGCATGGCAGCGCCCTTGCCCACAAATACCTTACCGACGCATCTACCGCAATCCTCGCCGCCCGCTTTGACTTCGGCATAACCCGGCATTTGCGCGAGGCTTAAGGACCCAGAGGCGCCATGCACGTTGATCCCCGTGTAGGGGTGGCTGGCCTCGATGGGAAGTATCGCTTCGACAGGTTCGAAACCTGTTGCTTCCATGGCCTCAGCGGGCGCCCGCGCCACGAATATCAATTCCAGAATACCGTCCTTAGGGACGCCTCGCGTTAAAGGGATCAACTCGGCTTCTTCCCAGCCTGGGCTGCTTGCTAAACCCCGCACGCGAATGATGTCCAAGGGCGCCCCATGCCCGCTGCGCAGTACCTCGACGCTAATCACATGGAGTACCGCCGCGATGACTGGCGGTCGATCCTCCTCCCCGGCGCCTTGGATGACGGATTCGGAGTGTGGACTGCTTTGGGTTTTTGCGTTCCGATCTGCGGCGCCAGTCTGGCCGAGAGCCGCGCCGCCGACCACCAATGTTAGGGCGGCGGCGCCTATTTGTTTGATCATCGTCGTCTTCCTTGGACCTTCAATGTTCCCCAAGTCACTATGTGGCTCGACGGGATCGTTACGCTTCGGCTACCAGTTGTGCCAGAAGTTGTGCCAGCCGCCGTTGCCCCAACCAGCGTTGTGCCAACCGCCGTTGCCCCATCCGCCGTTACCCCAACCGCCGTTGTGCCAACCACCATTACCCCAGCCACCGTTATGCCAACCGCCATTGCCCCAGCCTAGGTGCCAGCGGCCCCAGCCGCCGTTACCCCACCAGGCCGGAGTTGCCGTGGCGTCGCCCTCCGGATCGAAGCTATTTGACCCGGTTACATCGGAAACGCCGCTTCGAATCTCTTGCAGGCGAGTGGATACGGCTTCGCTTGAGGCTGGTTGGGAGACTGCACTCGGGTTAGAGGCCGCCCGCGCATCGGTCGAGGCCAGCGCCAGTAGGACCGAAGCGCCGAATGCGCCGGCAGGCAGTACTGCTGAGAGAGCTTTGAACAAACGCCTTGATTGCGCCATGGGGTCTTCCGAATCCTTGGGGAATCATTGATTTCAACGCGAGCCCTTCGGAAAAATTACGCCAGTCTCGAAGACTTCGCAAGACCCGTTAATCGCGAGGCGGGCGCCGCGCCGAGTTCCGATGAACCTGAGTCACGGCCAACAATTGTTCTCTTGAGGGTGCTGCGGGGGGCGGGGGAAGGTCGCGCGATTAAGCGGGAACGTACGTCAATCTGATCACGCCCTCTCCAATGAGATCGCTGGCCACAAGGCGGAGCGGCGGCCGCGGTCCGGCGAAAAATGGCGTCCCGCGACCAAGTACGATGGGGCGGACATAAAGCCGATACTCATCAATTAAACCAAGGTTGGTTAGGCTCCCTGCCAAGTCCGGTCCCGCCACTTCCATCTCACCAACTATTTGAGCCTTCAGCCCGGTGATCGCTGTCCCCAATTCACCCTCGACAAGCGTGGCGTTGGGCCCCACTGACCTCAACGAGCGGGACACAACCCACTTCGGCTGGCTCCGCCACGACGAAGCGAACTCATGATCCCAAGCGTCCCACTCCGGATGGTCTTCGTCCCAGTAGCGCATGATCTCGTACGTGCGGCGGCCATACACTATGCCTGCCAGTCCGCGCACGTGTTCTAGGAAGTGACGAGAGACTGCCGGACCCGGTGGTCCCAATTCCAGGTGGTCCACGTAGCCATCCAAGGACTGCTGCAAACCGAATACAAGCTTTGCCATGTTCTCCCGCCTCCATTCGTCTCGAGGCTTTGCGTAGACGACGAACCGCCGGATTGGACTTCGACTAATGTTACAGAGTTTTTGTTTTTTAGGAGTGCGTTCAAGCGGCCCGCGAAACCCTAGCCGCTACCGCAATTTTGCCGCAGTGAAATGAACGGCCGGCGTTCGATTCTATCAACCCGGATGTCTACATCTGGCCGGGATCCAATTCTAACGCCAAATCGGCGAATCGCTGCTGACTAGTTCCGCGAGAGTATCGGCTGCCACGGCGTCTCCTGCCCAAGAACGCGCTTCAGGGGCATTGGCGGAGTCGGCGTCGCTACATCTGGGAGGTGGAGGGCCTTTCGGCAAAGGTAGCTGAGATGGATAAATTTCGCTGTTCTGGCGTCCCGTTCCGGCAAGGAATGTCGCTGCGCCTTGAGCCAAAATTCAAATTCATCATTGGCGCAGAGGATAGCGAGGATCTCAGGCTGCGATTGGGACCTTGCATCGGGAAGGGCCGCAGTAGAATTCATATTCTGCGATGACTCGGTTATCCACGAGGGGACCGCTGGATCGATATATTGCGTCATCGTGTCTGCGGGACAGGGTACGTCGGTATAAGTGATGCTGCCATCCTGGGCAGTACATTTATAGATGGCCGCTGAACTTAGCGATGGGATCAGGATAAGGGCCAGAAACGCGGTCGCACGAATAATCGTGCGCCGTTGCGCTCGCGCAGCAAGGTTGCCCATGGCCCGGATGCCCCGCATTGGAAAGATGTCGATGCTACCTACTTCTGTCTTTTTTTCCAAAGGTTGTTGCGCCGAGAAATTCACCGGCCCACTGCGCAGACCCTTGATTTGAGCGGAGAGGTCGCTCGAAGTCCTTAAAGCTTGGCGGCGGCGCGGACTCAACTGGCGGGGCCAGGAAGCCAGCATTCCCGGCGGCTCTGGTAACTTTGGTTTGCGCTGCGGATCGTCGATATGCATAAGTGCATCGGCAATGGTTAAAACTGCACGTGTCCCTGAAGGATAATCTCCGAGTTGGGGCTAGAACAGCCTTTCATGTCCCCAATCACTATAGGAAACGTCCTATGCATCAGCGCGATCGAGCACACTTCGTCCGGATGACCGCCTCATTTTCGTCCGCAAATTCGGTCCACGCGGTTCCACTTCCTGGAGGCTCGCTGCATGAGTTCGGCGCGGACGTGCCCGGAACTGTTGCCGCCATTTGCGAACGTCGCTCAAGCCGTATCGGATGCTGGAATTCCATCGCCATTACATCCACCGGCCTCTCAAACCGGAAACTCCAACTTCTTTTCAATCGCCGCAGTGATGCGCCTTGCGATACCAAGAGCGGCGCGAGGAAAAGACGGTTTAGAATTTAGTGAAAAGTCGCCGGGGGATCAGTGCACCGGTACTTCGGCAATAGCTCTCGTAATCCTCACCGAATGCGCGTATCAACATGGCATCTTCCACTCGAATCCGATAGCCATAAGCCGCGCCCGTCATCAAGATTGACGCCAGCACGACCAGAGTGTTACCCGAGGCCAAGCCGATACCGTTCAAGCACAGCAGCGATCCTAAGTAGCCGGGATGGCGGATAAATCGATAAGGACCGCTGCGCTCGATCTGTTGCCCCTGCTGTACCAGCAATGTGCGCGTGAAGCGCTCGCGCAGCACCAGCAAGGACCACAATCGTAAGGCAAATCCGCTGGCACCGAGGGTCACGCCGATCCAGGCAGTCGCGGGCATTCCGGGTAAGGTAGTCGGGATGCGGCCTTTCATAGCGAAAATAAAGCCCAACAGCGGCACGACCATCGCAAGTGACAGCGCGTTCGAGCTGAATCGATCCGAGGGCCCAGCCCTCTGCGCACGCGCCTTGGCGCCAAATCTTATTTCGGCCTGGACTGCGTAAAGCACTAGCAGCGACATAGCAGCAATGCCATAAGAGGGCATCGCCAAGAATCGATCCGTGATGCCACGGCTTAGCTCAAGCATAAATCGCTTTCCAAGAGTGGGACCGCATCAAAGGGAAGGCGAGACGGCGGTGATTGTAGCAATTGGGGCCGAGTGTTGACATGCCGCAGGGACCGGCATGAGTCTGAGCGATCATCAGCTCACGACCAACCCCAAGTTGACGGACGCGACCGCCCGCTACCGGCATCGCAACTACGGACAAGCCGGCTTCGCCGCTAGCAGCGCAGTGACCACTCGGGTGACTCAACGGAGGTTAACTGCGCACGCCCGCGCTATTTTGCGAACAAGAAATAAAGCGTGAAAACCAGTATCGAAGCGTCTGCCGCAAAAATCACCCAATCGATGGTCTTGTCCCGTTTGAGTCGGTTCAATTGCACAGCCTGCCCGACAAATCCGATCGCGGTCGGGACTAAGATCAGCAAAAGTATGTACGGCGCGCCAAGGAAGACCCCAATAGCCAGCGCTGAGTCAAAGACCGCCCAGACCACAAACGCAACATTCTCCTTGGCTCCGAACCGATAAACGATGAGCGCATGCAACACAGCGTTGATCGCAAGCAGTAAGCCGAGAATGCTCATTGATTTGGCACCCATTCACCCATATCCGATTGCAGCAATCGTACCCCAAAGTCCATCGGAACACCGATCAGGTGGAAACGCTGAGCATGGGCAGGCCGCCCAATGACGAGTCATGCCGGCCGACAACCAAAGATCGCCGGTGTAGGCTGTGTGGACGATAACGAAGAGCCCGCGAATAGCCGATCACGACGAGCGAAAAAATTAACCTCCAACCGCAGTTCCGACTCTGGTCGCAACGCACTCGTGGTGCCAGATTTAGCGTCGAATTCGAAGCACGGCTGGCGAGCACTAGGCCGCGCGGCCCGGGTCTGGAGAACTCGGGCCACGCATCGCACTCGTTTGAGCGGTACTCTGCCTGAGGAGCTTCACCAAATTGCTCACTGCCGCGGTCCCAATCCGCTTGATGCGTTCGCGAGCGTCAATGATGTTCGGCTCATCCCGGTGGAGCGCGATCCCTGCGCGCGGATTGAGCCGCGTGTCCTTCGCCCAGTTCGCGAGTGCGGGGTGGGCGGCCCTGGCCTGCTCGTTTGCAAGGGTCGCGAGGAACGCCGACAGATAGTCCACGTTTGCGTCCCAATAAGCGAGGGGCGGACAGAGGCGGTTCTTCTCCGCGTCGCTCGCCACGGTGGCCTCCACCACACCCAGCATGGCGAACTGGTAGCAGGCAAATCCCCAGAGGAACGGCTGGATGGTCACCCGCCCGGGCTCGAAGATCGGGCGAAGAGCCGGTCGCCGCAGCCCTCTCGCCGCGCAGTGGACGTGCACCGTCCCCTCGCTCGTCGGCACGCGGCCTTCGTCCAATACGATCTCGTCGCGCTCGATTCTGCGCACGTGACCCAGGCGGACAACATCCTCGATCCGGCGCAGAAGCCTAAGCTCGGTCTCGCTGATCACTGCGCCACGGAACATGGTCGGAGCAACGCCGGGATCGATGCGAAGGAGGAACTCCTCGGTTTCGAGGCGCGTAAAAAGATCCTGGATCGAAGTCGCCTGCGCCATGGCCTCGAACTGGATCGCCGTGCCGCGATAGAAGTCCGGAAGCAGCGCGTGCGGCTGGTGGAACCGGCGGTTCAGCCACCATGCCTCGCGCGGCTTGATCCAGCGGATTGCCGAAGCGGGGACGCCCTGTTCCAGCAGCCATATGCAGGCGTCCAGCGCTGTCTTGCCCGCGCCGATGATGACGAAGCGCTCGGGACGCTCCCCAATCTTTGTGATCTCGCCTGCGGGTAAACAGCGAACGCCATCGGCCACCTTGAACGGAGGGGCACTGGTCGCGGGAATGGCGCCTTCGAGATAGGTGGTGTCGATGACCTTACGGCGCACGCGCACTGTCCGCGATACCTGCGCGAGGCGGGAGATAAAGCGGCCCTCCCCCAGGTACTCGCTGCTCGGGAAATAGCGAACACGTCCACTAGGCAGAAAGCGGCGATGCATCACGAGCGCGAAGTAGGCCCGGATCTCGTCCGCGCCGGCGAGCTCGTAATAGCCGGCATTCGTCCCGGCCACATCGAGGGCGTCTTGCCCGAGCGGCACCGAACTGACCCCATAGAAAGCGGACGGCTGATGGAGACGGACGTAAGGATAAGCATCTATCCAGTGTCCGCCGGGCGCGTGACGGCGATCGACTATCGTGACCGTCGCGTCGGAATGCGCGAGCAACGCGTCGGTAAACGCCATCGCGGCGGCGCCCCCGCCCACCACGAGATAGTCCGTTTCGAGATCTTCATTCACAAGCGAGACGATAACACCCCACGCCTCGCAAGGCGCCGCAAACGAATAATAGGGTCGCCCGTGTCACTGGAAACCGCATCGACGACCAAGATTGAATTTCGTGTGGGTGAGTACGGCGCAGTAGGGTCTCGATCTTCGAAGTTGCGGCGTTCCGAGCCATCGATCTGGATCAGCTCACCAACGTAGATATCGTCGGGCTCTGGGTTGACTACCGCATTGCCGACGTTCCCCAAAAAGCCGAATCGGGTCTCAAGGTCCTTTCCAGCGGATCGCTACCCCGGCATTGTCTCGAACACGGTGAGGCCCGCGGGCATAGGCACCCACGCCGGCTTGTCGCGCGAAAAGAGTGCAATCGTCGGATGAAAGAGCTCGGGCTCATCGAGCGAGCCCGCGTAGATCGAATGCTCGCTGTCTGTGCCGACGATCCCTCCGAATACGAGACCCCCGCACGTTGCGCAATGATTCCGTACGGCCTCCCCGCCGCGTATGGACCTCGCGGTGGAGTGTTTCGTCTCACCAACGAAGCTCACCGAACTCGCCGGGAAGATGAGAAATGCAACGAAACCGGACCCAGAGGCCTTGCGACAATCTCTACAGAAGCAATAACCCTGATACTTGGGCTCGCCCCGCGCTTCGTACCGAACCGCACCACAGAGGCACCCCCCGACATAGACTCTTGTGTTGCTCATGTCCCAAGGTTACCGAGGTATGGCGGCGTCGACCACTCGGCTGACGCAATCCCACAGAGGTTGCGGAGGACCGCAACGCGTCGATTCCGGGAGTTGGCCGCGTGGGGCGACACCCGGCCCGAAAGCAGGCATTGCCGTCTTCGGATTGACAGCCGGGAAACTTTGAAATCCGGCACTGAAGAACTAATAGGCTGACGTTTACTCATTCGGCCCGGGTATCACCCCCAACTGCACCATCAATCCTAGCGTATCCATAATGATGCGGGTGTCCTTGATTTTTCCGCTTTCGAATCGGTCGATTACCATGCCCCAAACCTTAACGGGACGATGCGTTGCGGGCACACCAAGAAACGGACCGTTATGGGTTCCGGTCCACTCGAATCGCGACAGAACCTTATCTCCTTCGGCAATCTGCTCTTCAATCGTCCAGTGCATATCGGGAAACGCAGCTTTCAATCCGCGCAACACATCTTTCAATCCTTCAATTCCTGGACCCTGGCCGGGAAAGGGAACCTGCTCAACCATTTCCTCCCAGAAGAACTGGTCAATAGCGTCGATTTCCCCTGTGTTTATTACCTGCTCGATGAATTGCCTTACGATATCGGCATGCGTCTGCATTTATTCTTGGCTCCATTTACGTTGTGACTTACCCGTCGGACATTTATTGATCAGACCCATAGTCCTCGCCATAGCAAGGTTGGCGATCACACTCATCGGAAACCTACCCACTATGCTTTTAGAGTCCCGGTTCCGCGTGGCAGTGTTTTCATTTTATGATAAACGGGTCCGGACTCGACACACTCTTGTCAATCAGAGATTGGCCACATATCGCGCAATTGTGGGACTCCTCCATAGTGGACAGTCCCCAACCTCAGGAGAGGGTCGAGAGGGTGAATTCGCCAGCGATTCCAATCGCATCGGTCTACCCGGCCCCGAGCGGTCAGTGAATGCACAGACCTGAGAGCCATTTAGCAGTCGTACGCGGCGTGCGGTAAGGTGATACGACGGAGAAACAGAGTTTCCATGTCCTTATCGGCATGATCAACTTCGCTTGATCAAGGAGGAGACCGGTGGCCTACAGAATATTTCATCAGTGGTCTATCGCGACTGTCGCGTTGCTGACCTACGCAAACGCCTTTGGAGATACGTTGCCATGTCGACACTACTCCTCCCGGGTTCCAGCTGAGGTAGCGCCAATGTTCGCCAATTTAGTCCGTGCAGCCGTGGATCAGCCGACGGTCAGAGCGATCGACGCTTATGCAGCGAAAGCGCCCCTGCAAAAAGCCGGAACGGGTTGGACCACCTCATATGCAAATTGCGGCCCCGAATTCACCCCAGGTATCGAAATGATCGGCGGCGACGATGGAAACGATCTGATATTTGTGATGATCACGCTGGATTTCGATCCGCTCCCGATTGTTGAGGCGTTAAGCACAGCATTTGGTCTACAAGAGGAGACTGGGGAAACAGGTGCGAAGTCCCAGACCGATAAATATACGTTGTCATATCAGGGCCGTGTTGTCGGCCAGGTCTGGCTCGAGCGCTCAATCGACCTCGAGCACTACACTGGCGGCACGGCGGTGTTTTATTCGAGTAAGAAGTTGCAAGAGTTGATAAACAAAGACAGGGGCGCAAAGCCATAATCAAAGTTCTTGCTTAGTGCCGGCTGAGAGATTCGAATAGTGCCGGTATCCCTATGATTTGATTGATTTTCGAAAGCTCATCAAGATGACTTACGCGAAAAGTTGCCCCGCGACGGCTGGATATTATTCGGCGGCGGGCGACCGTGGACTCAGAGCCCAAATGCGTTTATCCCGCCCGCAGTGCGAAATCCTACATTCAGACTGATGAGGGGATGACCCGACCGAACCTCAGGACTGAGCGGCCGATAATTCGCTAGGAAGTACCTCGCAGCGTTGGTGAACCTGCGCAGCAGCGGCGCAGGCGGCCTGGGCTTGTGCCTCGCTGACGATGCTGGACGTCACTTGGTAATTCTTGTTAGTAGGCGAAGGCGGAATGAGGATAAGGGACCGGACCGCGTCCCGCAGGCGCACTTGCAGGACAGTGCGTTGGCGCTCAGCGGCTGTGCGGGATCGCACTTCAGCAAATCTGGCACGATAAGACATCCCTGCCAAGCGATCGCGGGCAAGATTTGATTCCTGCCCTTGCGGGTATTGCTTCAAGAAAGCCTGCAGCGTTGCGTATGTTTCGTTGCGCTGCACTGCCAGCCAGGCCGCCGCGCGTTCCAAGGCAGTGATCTCAAATTGAGCTTGCTCCGCGTGCACACCACCCGGATAGGCCGCCAAGTAGGTCTGATAACTTTCCTCGGACCGACCGGCTTGCGCAACTTTCCAAGCCTGGTCGTCTTGCAATGCCAGGATGATGCCCCGCGCGGTGTCGGCGTGGTCGCTCTTCGGATGATTTTTCAGAAACGCCTGGTAAGAAGCCAAGGAGTTTGTCGCGGCCGCGCTATGCCAATCGGATTCGCTCGACCCGCAGGCCGCAGTTAAGAAAATGCTGAAGCCCAGCACAGGACCTACCAACGATCTCTTCATGACACTGCTCCTGGATGTGCCCCAATAACAAAGCCACGGCCTTACCAATAAGATGCTTACAGCCGTGTAAAGTTCCGGGAGTGCGCAGTCATGTTTCTCTTGCCGGCGCCCACACGGGATGGACGCCTTTCGTCGCCTCGCGGCAATGCCTCTGATGATTCCAATGCCAGTGCCGGCACGTCCTGATGAGTCTGCTAGTTCTGTCGGCCCTGCAGTCGACGCAGTAGTCTGTGGAACTACTTGATTTGTCCCAGGCGGCGCAGCAGCGGGGTGATTGTCAATCCTTGAGCGAACACGGAAAATGCGACGACCGCAAAGGTGATCGTGACGATGGCGTCGTGGTGAGGCAGGTTTTCCGGGAGCGCCAAGGCAAGGGCCAACGCCAAAGCGCCGCGCAAGCCGCCCCAAAAGAGGATGTGCTGATGGCGGCCTTCAACTCTAAGCCGGCTACGCAGGAAAACCGCACAAACCGGATAAATTGCCACCGCACGACCCAACGTCACCAGGGCGATGGCCGCCAACACGGGTGACCACAGTTCGCTGAAGTGCTGTTGTGCTTCTTGCGCGCCAATCAAGAGAAATATCAGCGAGTTGGCGATAAAGGCGACGTACTCCCAAAACGGCCCCAGTACTTCGCGACCCGCGTCGGTAACATACGTCGATGAGCGAAAATTCCCTACGACCAAGCCGGCGGTCAATGCTGCAAGTACGCCCGAGCACTGAAAATGTTCGGCAACAAAAAAGGAGCCGTACGCAGCGAGTGTAGTAAAGGTGATTTCGACCAGATAGTCCTGAGTGCCTCCTGCCAGGAACATGAATCCAGAGGCGACGACGGCGCCGATCAGCGAACCGCCGACGATTGCGAAAATCAAATCGCCGGCTATCGAAACAACATTCTGTTGATTCCCAGCTAGGATACTAAGCGCCGCGACGAACGCGACGGCAGCCGTGCCATCGTTCATGAGGCTTTCCGCTTCGATCAACAATCGCAAACGTCCGCGCACCCCAGCTTCATTGAAAGTCGCAATAACGGAGACCGGATCGGTGGCGGAGATCAAGGCACCAAAGACAATCGCGCTGCCCCACTCCCAACGTAATGCGTAATGCATGCCGATGGCCGTGACGGCAGCCGCCAGCAGCACGCCCATCGTGGCCAGCAACGCTACCACTGGCAGATCCTTCTTGAGGTCTCGCCAATTGATAAATAGCGCAGCCTCAAATACCAACGGTGGCAAAAATACCGAGAAAATCAGATCTTTTGATAGATGCCATCTGGTATAGATGTGCAGAAAATTGAGAGCCATACCGGCGAGCACCAAGCCAACGGTGTAGGGCGTCCGCAATCGCCGCGTTAGCATCGCGACCAGCGCCGACACGAAGAGCAAAAAGCCTAGCTGGGATAGATCGTACGTCATCGTTTGCTATTGACACGCCGATGTAAGGGAGCCTCTGCGGCAAGGGCTCTGCCAGTGTATTGTAGCGCCATGAAACGACGAAAACTCCGAGCAGCGACTCTTATTGGAAGGCTTGAGCCCCCTTGTCGTACGGATGGCGGCTCGTGATGGAAGGAGATGAAAGCCGCCAACTGCCGCTGGCGCAACTCGCTTTGTTGGCTCTTGGACTCGGGATCGTCACTGGCATCGGCGCGGTTTTGTTCCGCGATTTGATTGGCTTGATACACAATCTATTCTTTACCGGCCAGGCTCTAATTCACTACGATGCCAACGTTTTCACGGCTCCCGCGCCTTGGGGGGTGCTGGTAATTCTGGTCCCCATGCTGGGCGGTATCGGTGTGACTTTTCTGGTCAATAATTTTGCTCCGGAGGCCAAGGGTCACGGGGTCCCCGAGGTCATGGATGCGATCTATCACAAAGGCGGTGTCATTCGACCTGTGGTGGCGCTGGTAAAATCATTGGCATCAGCGCTGGCGATCGGAAGCGGATCATCGGTCGGCCGGGAAGGACCTATCATCCAGATCGGATCCGCGCTCGGCTCGACAATGGGACAAATCATTCGGATGCCCGCGGGCCAACGGATTGCGCTCGTCGCTGCGGGTGCGGGCGCGGGTATTGCGGCCACCTTCAATACGCCGATTGGCGGCGTGATGTTTGCGATCGAGTTGATGATGCCCGAGGTGAGCGTCGAGACGTTCCTTCCCGTCGCCATTGCGACGGGCACCGCGACCTTCGTGGGGCGCTGGTTCTTTGGCGACACCCCGGCATTCCACGTGCCGCCGCTCCAAGCGATGGCAGTCGATTCAAATGCACTGATCGTGCTGATCCTTTTCGCTGTACTGGGTGCGCTCAGCGGGTTTGCAGCGGCAGGATTCATCCGCGGACTTCATCTTGCGGAGGATACATTCGACAGAATCAAGTCGCGCTATTGGCGGCACATGTTGGGCATGCTCTTGGTGGGCGTGCTCATGTATGCGCTGTTGCGCACCTTTGGTCAGTACTATGTCGACGGCGTCGGCTACGCGACCGTTCAAGCGGTGTTGGCGGGGCAGATCTCCGCATTCGGTCTGCTCGCACTCCTTGGCTTGTGCAAAGCGTTGGCGACTTCGATCAGTCTCGGATCGGGTTCATCGGGCGGAATCTTCTCTCCGTCTTTGTTCATGGGCGCTGCCCTCGGCGGTGCATTTGCGGCACTTTGGAATGCCTTCGGCCTGCCGATTCAGTTGAGCATCCCCGCCTTTGCGATGGTTGGCATGGGCGCGATGGTGGGTGGTGGCACTGGAGCGGTGATGACAGCTGTCACGATGATTTTCGAGATGACACTCGATTACAGCATCGTGATGCCAATGATCGTGGCGGTGGCAATGAGCATCGGTGCGCGCAGACTGCTGTCTCGCGAGACCATCTACACACTGAAACTCGTGCGCCGCGGGCGGGCCATTCCAAAGGCGCGGCATGCCAACATGTTTCTGGTCCGCTCCGCACGCGAAGTGATGGACGCCGACATCCAGGTTCTGCCGGCGGAAGAGAGTTTCGATGACTATTTGCGCCAGCCTGAGCATGCCGGGCGCCTGCGCTACGTCGTAGTGACGGACAAGGCTCACCTATACGGGGTAATCCGTGTCAATACTGGCCTTCGGCGCGGTCTGGAAGGTACGCACACCGGCGTCACTTTAGGAGAGGTTGCCAGCCGAAACTTCACCATCGTGCGCGAAGATGAAACCGCTTTTGACGTAATCCGGCGCATGTGGCGGCGTAACGCCATCATGGCGGTGGTGGTGCGGGGGCGCGGAGTGCCACGCGGCAGTGACGTTGCCGGTGTGATCACCAAGGAACACGTCGCCGACTCTGTCGCGGACAGCGTGAAGGCGTATCCGCAATAGCGAATCTCGTCAGTGCTAGTTTGAATGGGTATTTTGCGGCGTCTTGGCCGCGTCAGGCTGCGCTGGCCTGGATTCAGCTCCAATGGGACTTGCGGTGGAATCGTCTGTTGAAGGTGGCGTCTCGGGAGGGCCAATCGCCGACTGATCGTCCCCGACCACTGCCGGCCGGCGAGCGAGGGAGCGTTTCAGCTCGCCGGAGGATGCCGGCAATTGCCGCGCTGATAGCGTAGCCAGATTAATCACGGCCGTATCATCTCGCAGCTTCACATACAGCGACCCGCGGCCTGGGTGTGGAACCGGCAACGCGGATCCCAAGAACCCCTCGGGAACCTGTACTGAATGTGCAAACTGCGGATCGCTGGACAGCGAGTCGATCAAAAACAAATTAGATCCGGAAAGTTTGCACGCGAGGTCGGCAGCGGCGGGGCAGTCGATTTCCTTAAGCGCTGGCAGACGGATCAGATTCGCTAACGGTTGCCAGTCGCCAGACGCGCTGCCTGTGTTGACGCGAAACTGCAGCGGTCCGAAAGCAGCTCGCCCAAAGGCCTTCATTGGATTTAGGATGATCACCGCAACGCGTGGATTCTCGAGTGTCATTTCCCCATTGGCAATGCTTAAGGTCGTCGAGAAAGCCCCATCCGTCGTCGAAACCTCGACATTCTCATCCTGCGAGAAAACGGCCGGCAAATCTGTACGCACCGAAAATATTAGGGTCGCATCCTGTGGCAGTTCGCCGGGGTCAACGAGACTAATGTTACTGTTATCGTTGGACGGGGAGGGTTCTACACTTCTATTGATCAAAGTGACTCGCGGACGAGGCGAATCGATGGAGGCAATAATCGGAAAAACGCGACCATCGATCAGAGTAACTTTCGCAGCGATTGGACGCCCGTGTTTCAGATCTCCCATCGCCTGCGAATCCTGAGCAACCATCAACAGCTCGTCGGTGCCGGATCGGATGGAAAGTTGGCCCGGCACGAATATGGATTTGCCGATCGCTAGAGTGGCTACCTCATCGAGGCGGCTGCCTTTCAGGATCCCCTGAGTGTCACCGGCATGTAGAGTAAAGCCCTCGAACCTTCCCGCTTCAGAAAATGCATGTAGGGGAATGGCTTGAGGTTGGTTGGCGCCATATTGCGTAACCATCATTGTCAAAGCGCCGGGTTGCGCATCTTGCATCGGCAGCTTCACCTCGACCTCATCGGGTTTAACGGCTTTCCACTCGGCGAGCAAATCCTTGCCTTGAGGATCCTTGAGCATAATGCCGTCGATGCACGTCACGCTGTCAGCGTGAAAGTGAACCGTATTCTGGCGCCCGACAACTATGGTTGCCGCATCCCCCGCATCCAACTTCCATTCGGCGGCGTGCGTATTGATCAGTCGGAAACTGGGACCCTCGTAGGGATCAAAGCCCCACTTGCCCTTCAATGATGCCTCGATGCTGTCGCCGAGATTCGAAGGCCGCAAGCCCGACGTGTCAATAACATAGCCGCCCTGAAGCGCATCCGGTGCGGCGGGTAAGTGAATAATCTTGCCGTCTGTTGCGGTTAAATTGAGCGACATGTCGTGTGCGTACCCGGTGGCAAACACCAACGGGGCACCTTCGACCGGCAGCACCAATTTCGCCTTACTGGCGCAGTAGGTTTCCTTGGGATTGACAGCGTGCAACGGCGGCAACTGCGGTTGCTCCACGGCCGGCAGCGCGGCTACCAAGACTGATTTCGGATTTTGAAACGAGGGGGGGGTATTTAGAGTCAGCGCTATTTTATCGCCTTGCTGCGTGCCCAGTGCTGGAATGTACTGATATTGAGCCACGTGAAATGAGTCCAGGATTCGCGCGATATCCAATACCGAGGCGATGTAAGGACTGTAGTAGCCGTAGCTGAGTTGCGGTGTATAGCTTGCCTCCATCGCCAAATCGCTACTGGGGCCGGTTGTGAGGGCTTCGACGATCGAGGTGGTGTGTCCGTCATTCAAAATAAGCGACTCTTGTCCTTGCATCAGGCAGGGCGCCTGTAGTTCCGGGATGCGATCCAAGCATTTATCGTCGACCTTGATGGCCAGGCTCCGTGCCAGGAGCGGTGCTCCTGCCTTTAGCTTCGAGGAGTCTTCGTTATTGAGGCTGCGAAGCGCAAAAAGAAACCGCTCGAGGCGCGAGCGATCGAGTGCGGCCTGGTTAAGGTCCTGAGATGTGCGCACAAACGTGCCCGGCCGCCCGCGCACCGTGCCAACCAATGTATTGAAATCTCCGCTGGTTTCCGGCGCGAGGAATAGAAGCACCTGCTGCGCCCCAGTGGGTACCTTTACGGTCAGTCCGTCGCGCGAGCATTCCTTCGTCCATGTTTTGCACGGAAAGAACCAATTCTTTGGCGGCGGATTGGTCGATCCACTCAAGAATGCAACCACCATCAAGTAATGTTCAGACTGAGTCGCAGGCAAATCCGCCTTGATCCAAATTTGGTCGCCGACGGATAGATTCGGGACCTCAAATACAGGGAGAGATTCCGTCCCCCGAGTGATTTTCACTTCAAGAACGGGGCCCGCGAGATCAAACGGTGCAGGACCGGCGTGTGCGGCCGTTGCAAGACACAAGACCAATGCGAAGGCCCCAATGCACGACAAACGGCTCCGTGACCACCATGGCTTCATCGTGGTCGCGGATTGTGTGTGTTTAGCATGCGCTAGCGGTCTATGCACCAATGATTGCAACCGACGTCGTTTGACTGTTCACGAAACATTCGACTCCCACGAATTGTATGCGTTCACAAAGAAGAGTGAGCCCATCCGCCTGCGCATTTACGCTCCTGTCCGCAATTTAACGTGACGAATCAGTAATTCTTGGCTGCCCCTCATGCTTGGTGCACCACCCAATCGAAGGCGGACGCACAATGGAGAGCACATAGTCGACGATAGTGGTCACCAGCGCGCGCGATGCCTTCGATGGTGACCCCTCGGGGCTGCCCGAGTGCAGTCGCTGCGAATTGTAGAACCTTCATCGTCCAGGTTGGGATGTAAATTAGCGCAAAATGTGTCTCGTTTTAACTTCCTAATTATCGCGTAACTTATTGATTCGGGTTGTATTTTGTGATGCCGCCTGAGGGATTCGAACGGGAGCGATAACTAACTGTTTTGTAGGCGTTTTATCAGGTCAATTGAGGCAAGTTACCCGCAAGGTTACCGCGCGCGAGGGCCAGATATTATTCGACGGGGTTGGACGTCCGTGGACCCGGGACGAAGCTCTCTGAAACTCCAGGACGCTCTGCGTCCGTGTGTATATACATTGTAGACACTGCATAAATTTTGCCGTAACCTGTCAACATTGGTTTGGACGGGGAAGGCCTGATGCGTGCGATCGTTAAGAAATGGGGCAATAGCGCAGCTGTTCGAATTCCGAGCGGTATCATGCAGGCCGCTCGCCTCAATTTGGATGAGGCAGTTGACATCCGCGAGCAGGGTGGGCAAATCGTCATAAAGCCGATTAGATCGGACAAAGTTGTTTTGGCTGATCTGCTTGCGGGCATCACGCCGGACAACTTGCATGGCGGCGTGGACTTCGGTAGTCCCGTTGGGAAGGAATCACTATAGTGGCTGGTCGGTATGTACCTGAAGCGGGCGACATTGTGTGGTTGCGCTTCAGCCCACAAGCAGGACACGAGCAGGCGGGCCACCGACCGGCGATGGTTGTCAGTCCCGCCGCCTACAACGACAAGACCAGCCTGATGCTCTGCTGCCCGATGACAACCCAAGTAAAAGGCTATCCGTTCGAGGTTACTCTGACCGGCAGCCGTTCTAGCGTGGTCCTTGCCGATCAAGTTAAAAGCCTTGATTGGGTAGAGCGCAAGGCGAAGTACAAAGGCAAGGCACGATCGACCGAGCTTGCCAGCGTGCGCGCGAAGATCATCGCGCTCGTCGGTCGCTGAGCGGAATCGGCGCAGTCGCCCAGCTGACGCACCTATTGCCCGACGCCGACACGATGGCCGCCCATCGACTCGTGTCGACCCGTTGAGGGCGCCAGCGACTGACGGCTGGGCGGCGGGCTAAATCTCTTTATGGGAAAGTCTATTGTGGATTGTCAGAACCCTGCTGTCGGAACCTCTGTTAACAGTCGCCAGCGGCTGCGATCGGCCCGTCGTGATCATTGAAGCGAAGCAATGTAGGCTGCGATCGCGACCCTCTCGAGCGCATTCAAACGGGCCACCACCGGCTGCATGAGCGCCGTGGCTGGACCACTGCGGTAGCCATACTGCATGTCATAGAGCTGCCGCACAATATAACTCGGCGAGCGGCCCGCCAGAGGCGGCGCTAGTTCGTTGCCTTGCAGTCGGGACTCGTGGCAGGCACCACAGGGCGCCGCGCCGCGGGCGACCCCCTCCACGAGTAATTTGCCGCGCGCTATGCTGCCCGGCGGGACGTAAGCGGTGATCGGCGTACGCCAGTCGCCAACATCGAACTCTGCGAGACTGTCTGGCACTTCCAAGATGCGCTCGCCGATCGGTTCCTGCTCGCCACCATCCGCGCGAGCGAAGACGAAACCTTGAACGGTCATCTTAGGCACCATCGCGGCTTCGATGACCTTGATGCGCGAGCGGTACGGTAGTCGCGAGAAGTAATCCGCAGCCGCCTTGACGTCGAAATCGCTCGCGGCTTGCGCCATTCTATTCATGATGCTTCGACAGGGTACGGACGGAGGTACTGCGCACTACCGCCGTCCCGACCGGAACTCCTCGATCTGCTGAGTGATGTAAGCGGTAGAAAGCCCCGCAATGGCCGCATTGTCCGGGCCGCCGATTCCGGTGGGTAGATGACAAAAACTGCAGCTGGCGAGCTTCGGCGCGCGACCGTCCGCAACGACTGCTGGCATCTCCGGGTGGTCTTCCGGAAACCAGTCCCGCGTGCCGAAAGGATCCCCGACTTGCTTGAAAGTGAGGACAAGATCGGAACCCGGCACGGAGATCAATTGGCTTTCCGGTACCGAAGCAACTTCCTTTTGATAGATCGGAAAAGCCCAGTCCGGTGCCGCATCGTTGCTTGCCGCGACTGCTGCACCACAGATCAATAATAAAACCGCTGTTCTGGCCACAATGGCGACCGCGTGTGCGTACATGCATGGGATTCTGGCCGGTACATGGCCTCAAATCAATGCGATCGTCGCCTCGTATCGGCGCGCATTTTTGGTGATCTGACGTCTCAAACTGGAACGCTGGCGCCCCGTGAGCTTCGGAAAATTTTGAATTTGGTTTGCCGGCTGAGGGATTTGAATTCATTCCATAACAGACTGTTTCGTAAATGATTGTTAGGATCTGAGACGCGAGTTACCCGAAAAGTTACCCCCGCGCGAGAGCTGGATATTATTCGACGGCGTTGGACGTTCGTGGAATAAGGGAGTCCAAAAATATTGCGCGAGCTCTGTATCCGGGTTTCCCCACATCGCAGCTGAAGACCTCTAACGAGTCGTTTCGATCCGTCTGAGACGTTCAAATCGAGGTAGAGCCCCGTAATTACTCAATCACCAACTCACCAGCTCCCCCAGACTATTGTGGGCCGGGCACCGGCCCGATGTTGGATTTCAGCAGGAATTCACGAATCGCGCTGTACGCATTCAGCATCTGCTCGTCCGTGTAGTCCCCATGAGTATCGCTGTCGATCGTCAGTAATTGATTGCGGACGCCTGCCTTGCTGAGCGCTTCGTGGAAGCGTACCGCTTGCGAATAGGGCGCGATCGGGTCACGGTTGCCGTGAATGGTTAGAATAGGTGGCAATCCGGGCCGGACATAACTGATAGGCGAGAGCCGTTTCGCGAGCTCCTCGCGATCGGGTCGGTTCCCAAGCCAGGAGATAGCCCAGGAGCGGATATTCGCCCCATGCAGCGCTTCGGCAACGTCCGTGAGCCCAACCCAGTTTATGACCGCCGCCACATTCGGCGTCGGGTCAGTCCACGGGCCGGACCATTTGGGGTCGTCTTGCGATACGCAGTCACTGTCAAAACCAGCCGAGGCCGGAATCATCGCCGTCGTCAGCGCCAGGTGTCCACCGGCCGAAGCTCCGGTAACCACAACTTTGCTCACATCAAAGTTGTACTTCTTTGCGTTGCGTCCAATCCAGTGCAGCGCGCAACGACAATCCTCAACCGCGGCTGGTGCGAGCGAAACTCGCGCTAACCGATACTCAACGTTTACTGCGGCCCACCCCATTTCCAGATAAGGGAGCAGCGAGAGGACCTCCTCCTCCTTCTCATGTCGTACCCAGCCGCCACCATGGATCAGCATCACAACGGGCGTGGGTGCCTTCGCGGTTGTTGGGCGGTAAACGTCGAGCTTCAGCTCGTAATTGTTGGCGATTCCATATGTGATATTCGGAAGTACCTCATAATCGGTGCTGATCCTTACCGCCGATCTCGCGGCCTCGCTTAGCTGTGCCCATGCCGCCGGCGTGAAAACAAGTTGGAGGCACAGAATGAGTCCACCAAATCCCAGCTTATGAGCCATTAGACATTTTCTTCTTTTCCCATCGCCTTGCCTCCCAACGTTTGGACGATCGAAGTCACAAAGGTGAGTTATTCGCATGGCCTGCTCCTTGTTGTATAAGCAATAGAAAGTGGTATCAAGCCTGGTCCCCTATAGGGCATGCTGATGACCCCGCATTCGAGCGCGTTTTCATTGTGGGAAGGATACGGACCCGGCGGCTGGTAGTCCTTGGGGACTCCTGCTATTTTTCTGATGAAAATCTCAGGACTCGTGCGATGGACTCCGGTCAGATTGAATTCGGCGTGTACCGGCTCGACGTGCAAAGCAGGATGCTGTTTCGAGAGGGTAATCACGTGGCGCTGCCGCCCAAGGTGGCCGAACTCCTGGTCGCCCTGGTGCAGGCCGCGGGCAGGGTGCTCACTAGAGAAGAACTGCTGCGGCGTCTCTGGCCTGCCACGGTTGTTGAGGAGGGGAGCCTCACCTCGCACATCTCACTGCTGCGCAAGACCCTTGGCGAGCGTCCGAAGGCGCAGAAGTTTATCGAGACTCTGCCGAAACGCGGCTACCGATTCGTGGCGTCCGTGAAGCAGCTTCCAATAGGGGCACACCGCAGCGGGATCGATAAGAACATGCTGGTAGTTCTGCCGTTCGAAAACCTCACCGCGGGCGAACGGTACGACTATTTTAGCGAAGGGCTGACCGAGGAGATGATCACCGAGCTGGCCCGCTTGAGCCCAGAGCGCCTCGGAGTGATCGCGCGAACTTCAGCAATGCAGTTCAAGTCGACCACGAAAAGCATCGCGCAGATCGGTAGCGAGCTTGGCGTGTCTCATGTCCTGGAAGGATCCGTGCGCCGGGTCGGAGAGCGTGTGCGCGTCACGGCCCAACTCATCCGCGTCAGCGATGAATCGCACCTGTGGGCTCAGAGTTACGAGCGAGGTCTTCACGATGTGCTCGAGGTGCAAGCGGAAGTGGCCCGGGCCGTTGCCCGGGAAATCCAAATCAAGTTGACGCCGTATGAGCAGCGCCGCTTGGGCGACGACAAGACGCGGTCGATCAATTCACACGCGTACGAGCTGTATCTTCGGGGTCGCCATTTCTGGTACCGGCGTACGGAAGAGGGCATTCGCAAGAGCATTAAGTGCTTTGAAGAGGCGCTGCAGTACGATCCAAGCTTTGCGGCCGCCTACGACGGGATCTCCGATGCCCACACGATGCTCGCCTGCCGAGGTATGACTCCCGCCCTCGAGTCGTTCCACAAAGCCAAGGCCGCGGCAAGGCAGGCGGTGCGGTTACAACCAGAGCTTGGGGAAGGCTATGCATCACTTGCTCACGTACGCTTGCACGACTGGGATTGGGTGGGCTTAGAGAGTGATTTCCGGCAAGCGGTGGAGCTCGATCCCGGATATGCCATCGCACACTACTGGTACGCGGAATACCTCATGGCGATGGGCAGGACTCGGGAAGCGGTCGATAGAGTGGAACACGGCTCGGAGTTGGATCCGCTGAACTCCGCGATCAATGCTTCGGTTGGAATGATTCGCTATTTGGCTCACGACTACGATGGCGCGCTGGTAGCCCTGCGGAGAGGGCTCGAAATCGACCCCACCCACTACGTATCATATTTGCGCAAGGGGCTCGTGTGCCTGCAGAAGAATCTGGCGAACGAGGCGATCGATTCGATGTTGCAGGCGGTGACGCATTCCGGGGGCAGCACTGAGGCCTTTGCGGGGCTGGCGCAAGCGCGCGCCGTCACCGGAGACAAGCTCGCCATGGAGAGAATCGTCAAGGAGCTCATTGAGAGTGGTGACCGCTATGTTTCGCCGTACAACATCGCAAGAATCTATGGCGCGATCGATGACAGACAGCGAGCGCTCGAATGGCTGGAGAGAGCCTATCGGGAGCACAACCCCGATCTCATCGAGCTGACGCGCGAGCCCTCGTTCGCGGGCCTGCATTCCGATGCAAAATTCGGGGAGCTGGTGGAGCGAATCGGTTGGCGCGGCGTGGCCGCTGATTGACTCGTATGAAGACTAATGCGTTTGGCGACTACAGCCAGTACCGAATTACCAGTGATGCGGCGCGTCCATTCGCTCGTTAAGGACGCGAATTATCGCGATGCCGTAGTTGGTGGTGCGGAAATAAATCATATGCCGCTCGACATTGCGGCGGCAATAGCCTTGGCGAATGTGATCACATGTTGGAGCAGACTTCGGCGCGTCGGCCAACGCCTGGAATGCCGCGGTCAGCAAGTCGTTATACCGCTCAGCCTGCTCTAGTCCCCACTCTCGGCGCGTGTATTTCCAGATGCCTTCCAGGTCGCGCTCGGCGGCGGGGGAAAGCCGATACTCAGCCATCTATACGGCGGAGCTTGCGCCTGAAGGCGTTAGCATCGAAGCGCTTCGGCTTTCCGCTTTTTTCACCAGCGATCAAGGCCGAGCGAATCACCTCGATCTCTGCGCCGCGCTCTTGTTCTCGCCGAATGAGATCGCGGATGTATTCGCTATCGTTGGTGTAGTGGCCACCTTCGACCTGCGCCTTGATCCAGTCATCTTGCTGATCGGTCAACGTAATAGTCTTACGGACAGTCGCCATAATCACCCCCAATCACTTGGCCGCTCAAAGCTGGCGCTCGAGAATGATCGAGTCGGCCATACATCTCAATCAGTTCAGAGTCGTCGCATTGTGACAGATTCATTTTTGTTTCCGCATTCAGTAACGTTTCAGGCCACCCAGCTCAGCCTATTCCCATCGTTTGTGAGTAAGAACAACGGACATTAGGATCGCGCGGCGCGGCAAATATTAACAGGCACTGACCACAACTACACCAGTGTGGGTGCTATCTACCCGCGGATTGCTTGCCCTCGTTTGGCGACGGGCCGCGTTTCGGGATCGTGATGGGAGTTACGCTTGGAAGCCAGCGAAGGATCGCGTCCAACGATCTGCAGCAGCGCGCGGCAATGCGTCTAGCGAGGCCGCCTTGCGAGTGGCGGCTTCCAGCCGACCATTTCCGCAACTCGAACTTCCGGTATTGGCCGACGATTGCCGACCGTCGGAGGATTAGCAGTGCCCCCAAACCCTTAAAGGAATGTAAACTCCCCAAGTCTACTTGGCGAACAGCTCTTGCAACGTACCCAACGCCAGCGAGAGCGTTTTGGCGGAAACGCTACCCACCTTTTTAGCCAACCGCTCCTTGTCTACGGCCCTGATCTGATCCAGCAAAATCAAACCCTTCTTGCCGCCATGTGAGAGTGGGATCCGAAACGGCGCGGGGCGGCTCTTTGTGGTCATTGGCGCCACGATGACCGTACGCAAGTAGTCATGCATCTCAGGCGGGGACACCACCACGCACGGCCGAGTTTTCCTAATCTCACTGCCGAGCGTGGGATCCAACGTGACGAGCCAGATCTCGCCTCGCGCTACCAACTAAGCCCCGCATCACCCTCATTGCCAAACTCGCCCATGACCAACACGTCGTCATCCTGATTCGCGATCTTTTGCGCCGCAGCCGCCCACCCCGCGCGAGCGGACTTGGCCGGCCTGCGCAGCACCAGCGCATCCCTCTCGATGGTCATCTCCGCGTGTCCCTCGAGCCCGATTTGCGCGAGAAGTGGTTTCGGGATCACGATTCCTTGTGAGTTGCCAATTCGGCGAATAGCAATTTGCGTGCGCTTCATAGTTATAACAATGTAGCACCAAAGGGCGCAATCTTCAACTGGTCGCAGCCGGCTACTTGGTATACGACTAAATAATCTACCCGACCGACCCGTGTTCAGTTGCCGCGACAAGAATGCTACTCACCGGCGTTTCACGACCCCATCCTGCCCGTCGCCACCGACTGCTTTACGGCAGGTGGACTTCCCGACTTCTCGAACTGATGTCAGACGTCATTTCCAGGTTCCCTGACGAATGCCTACCGCTGCGCCGATACACAAAAGAATAGTTGTCACGAGCCCGGTCGAGATGGCATACCAAGCGTCGTGCGCGAACTCGTAAAGAAACACTGTCACCAGAGCCATCATCAGACCAAGCAAAACGCATCCCACGGCCGTACCAAGCACGGGCTCTGCCAGGGCAACGTTTTTCCGTTTGGCACCGCGATAGCCAACAACTTGTAACAAACCCCAAGCGAGTACGGCTCCGCTATACGCCGTCAAGTGCCGCGTGGAACTGTCTAGGCCTCGCGGCCAAGCCATATATAGCTCGAAGCAAAGGAAGGCGGCTGCCAGAACGGCGACGATTCCCCCAAATACAGGCTCGTAGGACCTTAGAACTGTGCGCATGACTGGAACGCCTAACGATGAAGTTGAGCGACGCGGTGTTGCGCCAACAGCGAACGAAGCTGATTTATCCCAATCATCGAGCATCTCCCTCTCTCACCGAAGTTGCGGCCCGCGATCGCTCCAACCGATTGCAAGACAAGACGGCCACGCTAAATTCGCTTTGCCAGAAGGCCCCACCGCCACATAGCAATTGCGGTGGGCACCACGACTATTATCAGCAGCGGCATTACAGTAGGACCTGGAAGCTTATCCAAAATTACGAGCACAAATGGAATCGAAAGCAAGACGAGTAACGCCATCAAAGCCATCCCCGTGCGAGTAAAGGCGACGCGAATCGTCGTTCCACAGTTTCCGCACTTTAGGGGTGGTGGCGGCAAAGGCACGTTGCGCCGCTGGAGCGAAATACGAGCGCTGCAATTCGGGCAGGTGAGCACGTGTCTAACTATCAATTAGGCGACAGAGCCGCCGTAATGAATTGCAAAGCATAGGCGTAAGCTTACCTCAGGCTGGGAGCGGCAGCTTCGCGGCGGTGATTTCAGGAACGCCACCGACCGCACTTGGCCGGTCGGCGACCTTCAATCCTGGCAGCTCGTGCTTTCTCCCACGCTCCCGTATCGTCACAACGAAGATGTGCTTTCCGAGTGCGGCCTTCAACTGGCCGGGTCCTTTCCTTCCGATGCTAGTAGTGAGGCGTCAATCTCGTTCTCACTCGCCAGCGTGGGCCGGCAGTCTAGGGTTCACTCGGACCGAGTTTGGACAAGAAATCCGAAAACGCTAAAAAAATAGAGTAATTGTTGATCTTATTGACGCCGAGGGACGTGCCCGGCTGCGCGGCGAAGCATCGGTGCGCGGATCGGCATCATGGGATCCCTGATTGGGGGTAACTGATTTTTGTAGATGCAAGTTACCCCGATTGTTACCCCTTTTTTGCGCCGGTAGTCCGGGCCTCATAATGGACGGTACTGGATGAAACGGATCGACGAAACAGCACTTTTCGCGACCCAAAGTTCATTTTGGCGGACGTCGATGGACGTTCTCGGCAGGTGTTGGATTTGCCGGCTGAGGGATTACTCGGCGCTTCGCGCCTCGCCCCTTCGGGGCCGCCTCGGGCGAAACCCTCGGCGTTCAACGTCGCTGCGCGACGTTGTCGAACCCTGTTTTTTTCTGTCGGGGGTTCGAACGCAGCGCTGACCCGTGACGGCTGAGCTTCGGAAAATTTTGAATTTGGTTTGCCGGCTGAGGGATTACTCGGCGCTTCGCGCCTCGCCCCTTCGGGGCCGCCTCGGGCAAGACCCTCGGCGTTCAACGTCGCCGCGCGACGTTGTCGAACCCTGTTTTTTTCTGTCGGGGGTTCGAATTGATGCCGCGCTGCGTTGGTGACTGCTTGAAGTTTTTCGAAATTTTTAAGTAGGTTTGCCGGCTGAGGGATTCGAACCCCCGACCTACGGTTTACAAAACCGTTGCACTACCACTGTGCTAAGCCGGCGCGGAGTAACCCCCATTATAGCGGGGCGGGCGCGCGAGGCGCCTCGGTTTTCACCGTCCGTCGCGTTCGCATCAGCAGATGATCCAGCGACACCGCGCCGGCGCCCGCAATGGCTAGCCACAGAAATAGGGCGAGATACTCGAATTCGTCGAATCCCAATAGGGTCTCCAAGGAATCGACGTCAGCCCATTTGGCCGCACGTATCGCGACAATCATTGTGACTCCCAAGGCGCCGGCGGAAATCCGAGTAAACAATCCCGCCAGTAGGAAAATACCACCGAAAAATTCGATTCCCGAAGTCAGCGGCGTAAAGAAGTGCGGAAAGGGGATTCCCCAGCCTACGAAATTCTCTGTGACCTGCGGCAGATTGTTCAGTTTGCCCCAACCGCTTAAGAGAAACACCCAGCCCACCGTAATTCTGGCGAATAGGGGCGCGAGCCACATGAGATGCCTAGCGACCCGCTCGGGCCATGCAATCAGCCAATCGATGATTAACCGCATACGTTTTTTCCCATTGGTTGTCTGAAATAGAGACCCGGGAGAAGGGCGAATTATTACCGCCGGCCAGCGTGGCGAATCACTTCAGCACGGCGGGCGGTGCCGGGCTGCGCTGGGTCGCACTGCCTTCACCCAACAAATCCACTGCGCCCTGATACAGCTTGGCGCGCAATTGAAAGCGCTCGTTTGCACGTGTGATGTAGCGGATGGCGATTTCCACGCCGCCAACCACGGGTTTGACGTTGACGCCGGGCGTTCCCGAAAACACCTTGTCGCGTTGTCCTGGCACCGCGCGTTGCCACTCCTGCTCTGCTTGCCGCGCACTCTCCGCCGTCACTTCGGTCACTTGCTTGGTGATGGCATCGACAATCGGATAGGGGTCGCGGCCCATGGGCACTACCAGTTGCAATTGGTCCCAAAGCCATTGCCCCGATGTGGAGAAATTAAAGTAGTGGCCTTCAATGGCAAAGCTGTTGGTGAACGTCACCCGCCGGCCCGTCGGGTGCCCGGAATCACTCCAATTACCCGTCTCCAAGAGTACTGTGTGAAACATACCGAGTTCGGTGACTTCGCCGCTGACGCCGTTAATTTCGACCCAGTCCCCGAGCCGAATGCCGTTTCGGCCCATCAATACCAGCCAGCCGAAGAACGCCACAATGAAATCCTTCAGAGCTACGGTCAGCCCCGCGCCGACGATTCCGAGGGTAGTGGCAAACTGACTGGGCACACCAATGACGATCAAAATGACGATGATCGTGGCCACAACGCGCAAGCTCACTCGCGTAATGCTGCGCAAGGTTTCAACTTGGCGGCGATCCAACTTCGGGTTTTCGAGAAAATGCTGAAGCCAACCGTCGATGGCCAGCAATGCCAGTAGGACAACGATGACGATCACGCCGTCGAGAAGCAACCGATGCACCAGTGTTTGCGACTCGAGCGCGATCAGCGCCGACCACTGGCCGTAGATGCCCGCGAGCTGGCGTTGATCCGCCATGCGCCGATCGAGCAACGTCAAAATCTCTTGATCGGCCGTGATGGTCTTCGTCTGATTCAGCAGCGCAGCGGCGTCTTCGTGCGTGTGCTGCTGCGGCTGGGCCGGCGGCGGGTTGTCCCCGGCCTTTGCCGATTTCGTGTGCTGGGCGAGATCCGAGATGCCGGCTTTGCTCGCCTCGAGACTGGCGGCTAAGGCGGCGCGCCGCTTGTCCAATGCTTGAGTCTTCTCGGTTGCGCTGTCACGCGCATCCTCCACCTCTTGCCATTTTTGGCGCAGTTGTCGCCACTCGCGGAATTTTCCCAATGAGCCTTGCTGGTCGGCGGTCCCTGTGGACTTGCTCACCGGCGCATTCGTAAGCGTTTTGGTTTGCGCTTCGTGCTCCTGCACGAGAGCTTCGATTTGTTGGCGAGGGTTGCCGCCGGCATCCACCAGATCCTGGTTGGCCTCGTCCAATTCGTCCTTATCCAACTCCAATTGCGATTGCGCCAATGCCAATTCGTCCTGGAGCGCGTCTTTCTGCGCACTCTTGGCTTGTGCAACTCCGCTGGTCAGTGCATCCACGCGCTGCTGATCGGCGGACAGCAGTCCCTGCGACTTGGTAATGCGTGCTTGGATCGCAGTCGTGGCGGAATTCAACGCGGCCGGATGAGCATCCGCATCGCGCAATGCGGCCTTGAAGGCCAGGTCAAGTTCATGATCGGCGACCCGCAATGCCGATTGAACGTAGGCTTGCTCGTCCGGAGTCTGCGCCAATTGGGCCAAACGCTGCGCCGTCGCATAAGTGCTTTGGTCCACCAAATCGGTCGCCGTGATGGCCGCATCGCTTTTCTTGCGGACTTTGACGGTGGGTGGCGCGGTTTTATACCACGCCACGCCCGCCGCAATCAGCAGCAGCGCCAGCGCGGACATAAGGATTTTTTCGACGCTGCTTCTTCGTTTCATGCGGTGCTGTTCTTCAGTGCCAATTGCCGACGGCTTCACGCGCGGCTTGATTCAGCGGCCGGGCGATCAGACCGCTCTGTGAAACTTTGATTTCATACAGTGCCCCGTCCGACATGGGCAGGAAGGTCGCGCTCCCGTACAGCGCATCCACCCAGGGCAGCCAGGAGCGGTAGCGATGCACCAACTCCCACGGATCGATGCGGCCTTGTGGATTCAGGTCAAATACGGTGCGCGGCAAATTGCGTTCATCCTCGACATGCGCGTAACGGCCGCTGATGCGTTCCAATCGATAAGCCGCGTCGAATCCCACCAGGTTCGCCAGCGCACTCCACTTCAGGACGCGAGCGTCCACCTGCCATTCATCTCCGCGCAACTGAAAATCCGCGCGTTCGCCATTCGGGTAGCTCAACTCGGCCTTGAACTCCCGGTCCGCGATCCGCGAAAATTGCAATTCCGCCGCGGGTTGTTCGTAGCTCAAGCGTTGGTAAGTCCGCAGATTCGCGGCGATCAGCGCGGCGCAGGCAGCGGCCAGGAAAAGTATCAATGCCGCCGCCCCGTGCAGCACGCCGCCCATGAGGCGCCGCCGGTGCAGGCGACGGAGGGCGGCGATGAAAAAGAGCAGCCCTAGGAGCGCGCAGGCGGCGATTAATGCGGTAAGTGTCATGGCGGTGATTTCTAACGGGAACCGGAACCGAACCTCATGGGACTAACAAAACACTTAGCTCGGTCCCGGCGTCTCGTTGCAGACAGGCATAGTTTGCTGTGTTTCCAATGATTTGCAAGTGCTGTCGGCGTAATGCTCGCCTGCGGGCGCCGAGTTGATGTGCGCGCGGCTCGTTTGCGCGCGCCTGGCGAGGCTGATGTTATCTGCGCCGGAGAGTCATTCGTATTGATTTCAAGTTCCGTATCGGCAACTATGCCAAAAAGGGGTTCGTCAGTTAATGTGGATCGTTCAAGTTGCGCTGCGGCGCCCATACACGTTCTTGGTGATGGCGCTGTTGATTCTCCTCGCAACGCCTCTCGTGCTGCTGAAGATGCCGACCGACATCTTTCCCGAAATCAATATTCCGGTCATCAGCATCGTGTGGACGTACGCCGGACTGTCGGCACAGGAAATCGGTCAGCGCATCTCCGCGGTTAACGAGCGCGCGCTCACCACCACCGTCAACGACATCGAGCATGTCGAATCGCAGTCCTTGGCCGGTCTGTCGATCATCAAGATCTTCTTTCAGCCGAATGCCAATATTCCGACGGCCATCGCCCAGGTGGTGGCGGTCGAGCAGTCTCAATTGCGGCAATTGCCGCCGGGTGCGCTGCCGCCTCAGGTGCTGAAGTACTCCGCGTCCGCCATTCCGGTGATTCAACTGGGGCTATCCAGCCCAACCATGACGGAGCCGGCACTTTTCGATGCCGCCACCAATTTCCTGCGCCCCCGGCTGGTGACGATTCCGGGCGTGGCGGTGCCTTGGCCGTTCGGCGGAAAAATACGCCTGATATCGGTGGACCTGGACACTTCGGCACTGCTTGCCAAGGGATTGACGCCGAACGATGTGGTCAACGCGGTGAACACCCAGAACCTGATACTGCCCTCCGGGACGGTGAAGATCGGCGCCACGGAATACACCATCGCGCTCAACGGTTCGCCCGAGACCATCGCCGGGTTGAATCGCATTCCGGTGGCAACGAAGAACGGCGCGACCACCTATTTGTCGGAGGTGGCGCATGTGCGTGACGGTTTCTCGCCCCAAACCAACATCGTGCGCCAGAACGGCGAGCGTGGCGTGCTGGTATCGGTCCTCAAAAACGGCGGCTCGTCCACACTCGACATCGTCAGCACGCTGCTCGGCGAACTGCCGGAGGTCGCTCAGATATTGCCGAAGGATCTGAAAATCACGCCGCTATTCGACCAATCCGGCTTTGTCAGGGCCGCCATCAGCGGAGTCGTGCGCGAAGGAGTGATCGCCGCCTGCCTCACGGCCATGCTGATCCTGGTATTTCTAGGCAATTGGCGCAGCACCTGCATCATTGCGGTCTCCATTCCGCTGTCGATCCTCTGTTCGATCATTGCGCTGTACATTGCCGGCGAAACATTGAACATCATGACTTTGGGCGGCCTTGCCCTGGCGGTCGGGATTCTCGTCGATGATGCAACGGTGACTATCGAGAATATCGAACGCCACATTCATTTGGGTTCGGACTTGCACAAGGCGATATTGGATGGAGCCGGCGAGATCGCCTTGCCGGCCTTAGTCTCCACGCTGTGCATCTGCATTGTCTTCGTGCCCATGTTCTTCCTCAACGGCGTGGCGCGATATTTGTTCGCACCGCTGGCTGAAGCCGTGGTGTTTGCCATGCTCGCCTCCTATGTCCTGTCGCGCACGCTGGTACCGACCATGGTCATGCTGCTCATGGATCATACGCCCGCGCACGATGGCGCCCGACTCTCGCCGCTGCAGCGCGTCTACCGCTCCTTTAATGCCCGCTTCGAAAAGATCCGCGCGGGCTACAGCGTCATCCTCGCCGCGGTCTTGCTGAAGCGCCGAGCGTTTGCCGGCCTGTTCCTGGGCTTTTGTGTGCTCTCTTGCGGGCTGGCTTTCATCTTAGGTAGGGATTTCTTCCCCAGCGTGGATGCCGGGCAGATTCGCTTGCATATGCGATTACCATCCGGCACGCGCATCGAGGAGACCGCTCGAGTGGCTGAACAAGTGGAAACTGCCATTCGCAGCATCGTGCCGCCGGCCGAACTTGGCACCGTGCTCGATAATCTGGGAGTGCCTATCAGCGGCATCAGCAATGCGTATAGCAACGCCGGCGCATTTGGGACATTCGATGGTGAAATTCAGGTATCGCTCAACGAAGGCCACCGCCCCACGCAGCGGTATATAGAGGCCATGCGCCGCGAATTGCCCAAGCGCTTTCCCGGCGTGGAGTTCTTCTTCCAACCGGCCGACATGGTGACGCAAATTTTGAATTTCGGGCTGCCTGCCGCCATCGATGTCCTGTTTACCGGCAACGATATGCGCAGCAATTATGAGCTTGCCGCCAAGCTCATGAAGCAGATCAAGGAAATCCCGGGGACGGTGGACACCCACATCCATCAAAGACTGGATCTGCCGACCTTGGCCCTGAAGATGGACCGAACGCAGCTGCAATCACTGGGCTTGAGCGCCAACGACGTTGCGCAGAATCTGTTGATATCCACCGCGGGTTCGACCCAAACCGCGCCCGGATTCTGGCTCGATCCCTCCAATGGCGTGGTTTACAACTTGGCAGCGCAGTCGCCGCAATACTCCGTCGACAGCGTGGACGCATTGCTGCGCACGCCGGTACGCGCCGATGCGGGAGCATCGCCGCAGTTGCTCAGCAACCTGGTGACCGTGGCGCCGGCGGCGCAGCTGGCAGTGGCGTCCCGCTACAACCTGGCGCCGGCCG
Organism: uncultured Gammaproteobacteria bacterium; assembly: GCA_963756845.1. Classification (GTDB taxonomy): domain Bacteria; phylum Pseudomonadota; class Gammaproteobacteria; order Steroidobacterales; family Steroidobacteraceae; genus Bog-1198. The sequence continues at coordinate 108,549 of CAVWPD010000007.1, forward strand.
TGGATGTCTATGTCAGTGTTCAAGGACGCGATCTTGGCAGCGTGACCACTAAGATTGACGGTCTCATCCGGGAAATGCGCGCGCACCTGCCCCGCGGGACCACCATCCAGATGCGCGGTCAGGCACAAACCATGCGCGCATCGTTCATCGAGCTGGGCGTGGGCCTCGTGATAGCGATCGTCATGGTGTATTTGTTGATCGTCGTGAATTTCCAATCCTGGACCGATGCATTCATCATCATCAGCGCGCTGCCGGCGGCGCTGGCGGGCATCTGTTGGATGCTGTTCCTGACTGCGACCACCTTGAGCGTGCCGGCCCTCACCGGCGCCATCATGACCATGGGCGTTGCCACCGCCAACAGCATATTGATCATTTCATTCGCCAAACAGCGCATGAACGAGGGCCTGGACCCTGTGAGCGCGGCACGCGATGCAGGTGCCACCCGCATCAGACCGGTATTGATGACCGCATTGGCGATGATCATCGGTATGATTCCCATGGCTTTGGGGCTGGGGGAGGGCGCTGAACAGAATGCGCCGTTGGGGCGCGCGGTCATCGGCGGTTTGCTGTTTGCGACGGTTTCCACGCTATTCTTCGTGCCGGTGATATTCGCCGGCATTCATCGGCGGCTCGAACAGCGCAAGGTAGCGCGGAGGGGAGTCTGACATGCCCGACACGGGGCCAGCGGCGGTGCGGCGAGCGAAGTTCGTGGCCGGCGCCATCGCCATTATTCTTGTGCTTGGCGGTGCGCTTGTCCTGGGGATGCGCTTCTTCCAGGCAAGTGCGCTCGCCGCCTCCACGGAATTGCATGCCAAGCAGTACGTCACGACCATCACGCCGCAGGCGGGCGGGACGGGACTACCCGTGACACTTCCCGGCACGCTGCAGGGAATCAATGAAGCAACCGTGTATGCGCGCAGCAGCGGCTATATCCTTCGCTGGACCAAGGACATCGGCAGTTCGGTGAGAAAGGGCGACTTATTGGCCGAGATCACGGCGCCGGAAGTCGCGCAAGAGTTATCCCAGGCAATCGCCGCGCGGGATCAGGCGGCCTCCGGCCAGAGTCTGGCGAAAAGCACCGCGGAGCGCTGGAAGAGTCTTCGCGAAAAGGATGCGGTTGCGCAGCAGGATCTGGATGAACGGCAGAGTGCTTATCTTCAAGCGCAGGCGAATCTGGCGGCCGCGGAGGCCAATGTTGCCCGGTTGCGCGACCTGCTGCGCTTCAATCAGGTGGTGGCCCCCTTCGATGGCGTGATCACCAGCCGCAGTATTGATGTCGGCGACCTGGTCGATGCCGGAAATGGCGGTGCCGGCAAAGCGCTGTTTACCATCGCGCAGGTCGATCCGCTGCGTCTTTACGTGTTCGTGCCGCAGACCTATGCGCAACAAGTCAAAGTGGGCGATGTGGTCACGGTGAGCCTGGCCGAGCAGAGGGGCGAGGAGTATCAGGGCACGATCGCGCGTACTGCCCGCGCCATCGACCCCGCCACCCGCACCATGCAAGTCGAGATACGGGTGCCGAACCCCCAGGATGCTCTGATCGCGGGCGCCTACGTGCAAGCGACTCTGCCGATCAAACAGGACGGCACGGCGCTGCTCGTTCCGATCAACGTACTCCTGTTTCGGCCTGACGGTCCGCGCGTCGCGTCCATCGATGCGGCAGGACGCGTGCGCTTGATCGCGGTAAAACTCGGCACTGATTTCGGCAGCCTCGTGGCGGTCCTCAGCGGTCTGCACGCGCAGGATCGAATCATCGTGAATCCCGCCGACTCGCTGGTGGACGGCGATGTCGTGAGTTTGTCGCCCGCCGCGGGCCGCTAGGGTTTCGTCAGGCTGTCGATCGCCACGGGCGGCGATAGGAAGTTCGACTGCACGAAGTCCACGCCGAGCGCCGTCAGCCATTCCTGCTCGGCAGCGGTTTCGGTACGCTTCGCCACCGTGTGCATGCCGAGAACCCGGGCCATCTGCACAATGGCCGTGATGGCCGCCTGCGAGAGCTTGTCGGTGCGCATTTTCGCGGTAATGTCGGGAGACAGCTTTACATAGCGAACGCCGGGCAAGCGCAACAGCTCGAAGCACTCGGTGCGCAGCGCGAAATCATCCAAGATCAAAGGACAGCCGAGGCGATGCAATGCGCCGGCAACATCGGTGATTTTCTCGGCGAGCGTCAGCGCCGTCGATGCGTCCACTTCAAAGGCGATGGTGGCCTTGGGGAGGGAAGATTTGGACAGGCACAGTTCGACAAACTTGATGAAGTGCTCGTCGTGCAGCGCGGTGCTGGTCAGATTCACCGAGAACATCACTTCGTCTGCTTGACAGGTTTCCGGATGTCGAATCAACCAGCTGATCAGCTCCGCCAGCACGCGGCGGTCAATCATGGAACCCAGGCCGTTTTCGACGGCGGTTTTTAGCATCGCATGCGGCGCGGCATTCGGCGCGTCCTCCGATCCAGAACGCAGCAGCACTTCGTAGCGCTTCAACTGACTGCCTTTGGCCAAGGGGACCAATCGCTGCACAAACAACGCGATCGGACTCTTGCGCAGCGAGGCGTGCAGGCGATCGATTTCCGGTGAGATTCCATTGCGTGCCTGCTGCCGGTCCGTCTCGTCCGCAATCGCAGGGCTGGCAGGAGCCGGTCGGGTTGCAGGACTCGGCTGGCTAGCCGGGGTTGTTGCGGGCGCGACGCTGGTGGGGCGCGGCGCTGTGTTTGCGCTGCTGACCGGCGGGGGGCTCTGCGGGCGTGCCGGTGTGCGCGTGGCAATTTGCTGTACTTGCGCGGCGATGGATCGCGGCCCCGCTGAGAACGGCATGATCGCCGAGGAGGTGGGCGTCGGCGCCGCAGGACGCGCCGGCGGTGGCGTCGTTCGCGGCTGCATGGCGCTTCGCGCCGGCTGCGCAGCCGGGCTGCGGGGCGCCGCGGCAACGGGCGCTGTGGCTCGTGCTTTTGCGGCCGGGGGCGCCGCCGAGCGTGGGGCAGGTTCGCTCACTCGCGGTGCGGCCGGCGGGGCCGGTTCCAACGGTGCGGGCTCTCGATCCGGACGCATAGAGGCGAATTCCATCAACGCGCGCTGCAGCTTCGGCGTCAGCAGCTTATTCGGTCCCAGACCCACGATGCGCGTGTCCATGATCATCATGACCACGCCCACCATCGTGCGCCGGGTGGTCACAACGCGCACCAACACGGCGGAACGCGCATCGCCCAAATCGAAGGCCAGCACGGGTGCGGAACTCGAATTAGTGAACGCCTCGGCCGCCTCGCGGACCGCATTGTGTTCGTCGGGTCCCATGGAGCTTTCGCTCAGCCACAGCACCTCGCCGAGCTCATCATGCAAGGAGATGGCGTGCGTGCGGGCCGGTTCGACGGCGGCGCGGATCTTCTGGCAGACGGCATCGAAATCGACATGCGGACTATCCGATGCCTTTAAGGGTTTGCCCTGCTCCATAGATCCGCTACTTAATGTGTGAGCCTGCATATCTACCGTACCGCAGCGAGCCTTGATGTGATGGTCTTCGCCAAAACACGACAGTGAGCGGCGGCAGGGCATCCGGTATTACATATCGTCGGCAATTTCGTGCGGCTGTCGCTAAACTGCGCTGCTATGAGCCACCAGTCCCGGCATCGAGAATACCGCTACTACGATTTTGTGATGGCGGCCTACGTCTGTATTTTGCTGTGTTCCAATCTGATTGGACCTGCTAAAGAAACCACTTTTCAGCTGCCGATTATCGGCAGCGTGACCTTTCTTGCCGGCGTGCTGTTTTTTCCAATCTCCTACATTTTCGGCGATATTTTGACCGAGGTGTATGGCTACGGACGTGATAGGCGGGTTGTTTGGGCAGGATTCGGCGCATTGGCATTTGCCTCCCTGATGGCCGCGGTCGTGGTTCACTTGCCGCCCTCGGAGATGTCTCGGCCCAATCAAGCGGCGGTCGAGACGATTTTCGGCAACACCCCGCGCATCATCGTGGCTTCGATCAGCGCGTTCCTCTGCGGCACATTCGTGAACAGCTATGTGCTGGCAAAAATGAAGATATGGACGCAAGGCCGTTGGCTGTGGACTCGCATCATCGGATCGACTTTGTGCGGCGAGCTGGTGGATTCGGCGATTTTCTATTTCGTGGCTTTCTACGGTCTTGAACCGCAGGCCCACCTCATCGCGTTGATGTTCACTCAATATGCGCTGAAAAGCGGCTGGGAGATCCTGGCCACCCCGCTAACCTACCGGGTCGTTGCCTTCCTCAAGAGAGCCGAGAACGAGGATTACTACGACGTGGATACCAATTTCACACCTTTCTCGTTGAAAGCCTGATTCGAGCGGCTTTATAACGCTTCTGTCATTTGCCCCTGTGCACGATTGCGCATCGCACGCGTTAACTCGGGGTATTCAAGTCAACTGAGGGATGTTTCTATGAAAATTCGTTTTGCACTGTTGATCGCTGCGCTGGCGGCCGTGAGCGCGGCATGCACGGTCACGGCCACTGCGCCGCGGGTCGTGGTAACCCCTGATGTCGAGGTGGTTGTGGCGCGTCCGCCGCCGCCGGTTCGCGTGGAAGTCATTCCGGCTCCCCCGGCCGCGCACCCTGAGCTGATGGTTTGGGTGCCCGGGCATTGGCACTGGGATGGCCATGACTACGTATGGCGCGGCGGGCATTATGATAAGCGGCCCTCGGCTACCGCTTATTGGGTGCCGGCGGAATGGGTGGCGCGCAACGGTCAATGGGTCTTCAAACCCGGCCATTGGGCGTATCACTAGTTGAAAACGGCGGCGGCGGCCGATGCAATTGGTCGCCGCTTCGCCATGATTTGCCACAACTCCCGCAGCCGCGCGTCCGAATCCAGGACCGTAATGGCTCCCATGAGGCGGCGGTCGTCGCCTCGAATGGCGAGAGCAGCGAGGAGTTGTCATGCGTACTGGATATTCCAAATTGGTGTGGACGATTGGTTTGATGGGCGTGAGCGCGGCGGCCTTCGCCGGCGACCCACAGCCCGCACATCCCCAGGAACCGGTGGGATTCCTGACCGGCGGCGTGATTGGCGCATTCGCAGCCGGGCCCATCGGCGCGGTGATCGGCGCCGGCCTCGGAACCTGGCTCGGCAATCGAGTGCATCGAGCCAGCGAAGCGTCGGCGGCTGAGGCGAAAGCCGCGGCCTTGAGCACCGAAAAGACACAGCTGACGGCCGAGAAGACGCAGTTGCTCGAGACCAATCAAAGTCTTAGCGCCAAACTCGACGATCTGTCGGACAAGGTCAAGACGACGCAAACCGCCAAAGTGGATGAATCGGAAGTACTGGACGGGCTCACCGGCGATGTGTTGTTTCGTACCGGCAGCGCGGAAGTCACGACGGATATCGCACATCAGATTCAGGTGCTTGCGCAGGCCATCGCAAAATCTCCGGGCCTCAAAGTCCGCGTGGATGGCTATGCCGATCCTCGCGGTACCGAGGAGCTGAACATGAAGCTATCGCAGGACCGCGCCAACGCGGTGCGCGACCTGCTGCTCAGCGCCGGGGTGAGCGAGACGGTGTTGGAAGTCAACGCGTACGGAAAGAGCCAGAGCATCGCCGAGGACAGCGATGGCTACGCGCTCGAGCGCCGCGTTCGATTGACGCTGCAAGTACAGGGCGGCGCGGCCGTCGCCCAGGTCAACGAGACCAGCTTGCCTGTGAAATCCAATTGAAGCGGAGGCGGCCCGGGGCCCAAGCGGCTCCGGGCCGCACTTGTTTATGCGCGCACCCTCAGCCTACGATACGCCATGAGTGCGCCGCCCAAGATAGTCATCCTTGATCGATTTCAGACCGGTGAGTCGGCAAATCCCTCCCCTGAGAACATCCTTGCCGGCATTCCGCGCACGCGGGTGTCGAACCAGTACGCCGATGCGACGCAGGAATTCTTCTGCGGCATTTGGAGCAGCACCGCCGGCAAATGGCGCGTGCGCTACACCGAACATGAATTCTGCGTGCTCATCGAAGGGCGCGTGCGCATCGAGTCGGTCAGCGGCGAGAAGCACGAACTGAAGGCGGGCGATGCCTTCGTCGTCCCCGCTGGTTTTGAGGGCGTATGGGAGGTGACCGAGCCCTGCAAGAAGTGGTACTCGATCTTCGAACCGAAGCCCTAGCTAAGGCTTTACGCCGTTTCGCGAATGACCGTGCCCAAGGTTTCCACGATGCGCTCGATGTGTTTGAGCTCGACAATCAGCGGCGGCGCCATCGCGATCGTGTCACCCGTCTGGCGCACCATCACGCCCCGCTCGAAGCATTTCAGAAACACCTCGAAGCCGCGGGCGCCGGGCTTGCCCTGGCGTGACTCGAGCTCGACCGCGCCGATCAGGCCATAATTTCGCACATCGATCACGTGCGGCAGAGCACGCAGCGAATGCACCGCATTCTCCCACGGCGCGGCAAGCGTTGCGGCCCGGGTCAGCAACCCTTCCTTCGTATACACATCGAGCGTCGCGAGCGCCGCGGCACAGGCGACCGGGTGCGCTGAGTAGGTGTAGCCATGGAATAACTCGATCGAATTTTCCGGTCCCTGCATAAAGGCGTCATAGATCTTGCGCTGCGAAAACACCGCGCCCATGGGGATGGCCCCGTTGGTCAAGCCCTTCGCCGTGGTCATGAGGTCCGGCGTCACATCGAAGGCCTGCGCCGCGAATGGTTTGCCGATGCGGCCAAAGCCGGTGATGACCTCGTCGAATATCAACAGGATTTCGTTCTTGTCGCAGATCTCGCGCAAGCGCTTCAAGTAGCCCACGGGCGGCAGCACCACGCCCGCGGAGCCGGAGATGGGTTCAACGATGACGGCGGCAATCGTGGAGGCATCATGCAGCGCGATCAGCCGTTCCAATTCATTGGCCAAGTGTGCGCCCCACTGCGGCAAGCCGCGCGAGAACGCGTTGTGCTCGATGTCCAGCGTATGTGATAAATGATCCACGCCGGGCAGCATCGATGAGCCGAAGAACTTGCGGTTGTTGACCATGCCGCCGACCGACATGCCGCCGAAGCCCACGCCGTGATAACCCTTTTCGCGGCCGATTAAGCGGGTGCGCTGGCCGGCGCCGCGCGCTCGGTGGTAGGCAATGGCGATCTTCAACGCGGTGTCGACGGATTCCGAGCCCGAGTTGGTAAAAAAGATTCTATCGAGGCCGGGAGGCGCGATCTTCGCCAATCGGTTGGCGACTTCGAATGCAATCGGATGCCCCATTTGAAACGCCGGCGCAAACTCCATCGTGTTCAACTGCTTGGCAACCGCCTCGCTGATTTCTCGGCGACCGTGACCGGCATTGACGCACCACAGACCGGAAACCCCATCGAGCACTTCGCGCCCGTCCGCGGTCCAGTAATACATCCCCTCGGCCCGCGCGAGAAGCCGTGGATTGGCTTTGAACTGCCGGTTCGCCGTAAAGGGCATCCAAAACGCGTCGAGATCCGGATTCGAGACGGCGGGCGTCAGCTGGGCGTTCATGGCTAAATCCTTGCACTTGGGGGAGAGGAGCGGCGAATGATAAGGAAAATCGACACTTTCCTCAATTTTGGCTGATAACTTGCGCAATCTGTCTATTATAATAGACGGCATGAGCATGGACGTGGGAACACATTTAAAGGCCGTACGGCAGATGTACGGACTGTCGCAGCGCGAATTGGCGAAGCGCGCCGGAGTCACCAATGGGTTGATTTCCCTGATCGAGCAGAACCGGGTCAGTCCTTCGGTGAGTTCGCTGAAGAAGGTCTTGGACGGCATCCCCATGGCGCTCGCGGATTTCTTCACGCTGGACTTGGCCGGCAAACCACAGGTGTTTTTCCCGCGCGAGGAACTGAGCGACATTGGTACCGCGAATGTTGAGCTGCGCCTGGTTGGCCCCCATCTGGCCAAACGCAGCATGTCGATCCTGCACGAGCGCTACGCGCCCGGTGCCGATACCGGCGAGGAAATGCTCACGCACGCCGGCGAGGAGGGCGGTGTCATCGTCGCGGGAAAAATCGAACTGACCGTGGGCGGGGAATCGCGCATCCTTGAGCCGGGCGATGCCTATTATTTCAGAAGCTCCCTGCCGCATCGGTTTCGCAACACCGGCCGCGATGTCTGCGAGATCGTCAGCGCCAGCTCGCCGCCAACTTTTTAGTAGCATAATCACCCTATGAGCATGGTAACCGTGGCGGCCACTCAAATGGCCTGCAGTTGGGATCGCGACGCCAATGTGGCGCGGGCCGAAAAACTGATTCGCGAGGCGGCGGGTCGCGGCGCACAGGTGATTCTGGTGCAAGAGCTGTTCGAGACGCCGTATTTCTGCAAGGACCACATCGCCGGGCACTTGGATCTCGCGAAGCCTCTGGAAGGCCATCCCGCCGTCGAACATTTCCGCGCCGTTGCGCGCGAGCTTGCCGTGGTGCTGCCGATCAGCGTATTCGAACGCGCCAACAATGCCTTCTACAACTCGGTTGTCATCCTCGATGCCGACGGCACGGTACTCGGCAGCTACCGCAAGTCGCATATCCCGGAAGGGCCTGGCTATCACGAGAAGTTCTATTTCTCGCCGGGTGACTCGGGCTTCAAGGTGTTCCAGACGCGCTACGCGAAGCTCGGCGTTGCGATTTGCTGGGATCAATGGTTCCCCGAGGCCGCTCGCTGCATGGCGTTGATGGGCGCCGAGATGCTGCTCTACCCCACGGCGATAGGTTCTGAACCCCAAGATGCCAGCATCGATTCCAGCGGCCATTGGCAGCGCACCATGCAAGGCCATGCGGCCGCCAATGTCATGCCGCTGGTGGCGTCGAATCGTATTGGTACGGAAAAGGGCGAAAAGTACTCGATGACCTTTTATGGCTCCTCGTTTATCGCCTCCCCGACGGGCGAAAAGCTCGCCGAAGCGGACCGCGTGAGCGAATCGGTGCTGACCGCCTCCTTCGATCTGGAAGAAGTGCGCCGCTACAGGCAATCCTGGGGCGTTTTCCGCGATCGACGGCCCGATCTGTACTATCCGTTGCTTTCCCTCGATGGACGCGGCTGACACTCTCGTATTTGTCGATTTGGAAACGACGGGCGGCAATCCCGCTCATCACCGGATCACCGAGGTCGGCATCGTGCGCGTGGAGAACGGCGTGGCCGTCGATGAGTGGAGTTCGCTGATCAATCCCGAATGCCTGATTCCGGCCTACATCGAGGCCTTTACCGGCATCAGCAATGAAATGGTCGCCCATGCGCCGCGGTTTTCGGACATTGCGACTATCGTCGCGGAAAAGCTCGCAGGCGCGGTATTCGTCGCACACAACGCCCGCTTCGACTACTCCTTTCTGCGCAGTGAGTTTCTGAAGTTGGGGGTGCATTTCTCCGCCCCGGCACTCTGCACGGTGAAATTATCGCGGCGGCTGTACCCGCAGCATCCACGCCACAATCTGGACGCCGTCATGGCACGGCATGGCCTGACCTGCAGCGCGCGGCACCGTGCGCTCGGCGATGCGCGGGTGCTCAAGGATTTCTGGTTCAAGCTGCGAGGCGAGACGGAATCGGCCGTGCTGGCCGCGGCCTGCGCGCAATCGCTGCTCAGCACGCCTAAACTGCCTGCGCATCTGCCGCCGGAATTAGCCGATGAACTTCCCGAGGGTTGCGGCGTTTACCGCTTCTTCGGGGAAGGCGATGTCTTGTTGTACATTGGACGCAGCAATGCCTTGCGAGCCCGCGTGTTGGCGCAGCTCTCGCAGACCGCGGGCGGGCGCGCCGCGCGGCAGCTCTGCGCCGAGGTGAGGCGCGTCGATTGGCAGCAGTGTTCGGGCGAGCTAGGCGCCATGCTGCTCGAAGCGAACTGGCTGCGAACTCAAATGCCCCGCTACAACCGGCGGCGCCGCAGCAACGCCGAAGCGGTCACGCTGCGGCCGGCCGACGATGGCTCCGGACGGATCGAAGCGCAACGCATCGATGCCTTGGAGCCTGCGGATCTGGCCGCAAGCTTTGGCGTGTTTCACTGCGAGCAAGATGCGCTTAAAGCGCTGGCCGACATTGCGCGCGCACAGCAGCTGTGTCTTAAGGTGCTGGGTCTCGAGCAGAGCGCAGGATCGTGCTTTGCGCTGCAGATGGGAAAATGCCGCGGTGCCTGCGCGGGCAGGGAGCCGCGCGTGCTGCATGACATGCGCGCCCGCATGGCGCTGTCGTCGCTGAAAATCATGAGCTGGCCTTTCGCTGGCCGGATTGCGCTACGCGAACGGGTTTGCAGCGAGGAATTTCATGTTCTTGATCACTGGGCCTACCTGGGAACTGCGCGCTCGGAGCAAGAGTTGGCGGACTTGAGTACGCAGGGGGTGCAGCGGGCGTTCGATACGGATGTCTACAGAATTCTCGCGCGCTATTTTGCGAATCATTCCAAGCTGTACTGGCACGATGTGCGCGCCGCTGCGATCGCTGATCAGACCCAAGTGTTTTGAGTATGCATGAGAACGTGCGCTACTGGATCGCGACCGCACCGGTGGGCGCGGCCTCGGTGTTGGCCGAGGAGTTGGCGCAATTCGGCGCGACCGACATTCGCGAGCGCAGCCACGATGTGAAGTTCCAGGGTCCACTCGAGGTCGGATATCGAGCCTGTTTGTGGTCGCGCACCGCGACGCGAGTGTTGTTGAGCCTGGGGCAAATCGATGCGACCAGTGTCAAGCACGTGTACGAAGCGGTAAAACGCATCGATTGGCGCGAACATCTCGCGCCGGGAGCCACCTTGGCGTGCGACTGCAGCGGCGGCAACGAATCGATCCGACACACCATTTACGGCTCCCAGCTGCTGAAGGACGCCGTCTGCGATCAGTTGCGCGAGTCGACCGGCGAGCGGCCCAATATCAAGCCGGAGCGCCCCGACGTGCTGCTGCACTTGCATGTGGAAGGCCCTACGGCGTTGCTGTCGGTGGACTTCTCCGGCGAGAGTCTGCACCGGCGCGGCTATCGCACCGAGGGCGGTCGCGCGCCGCTGAAGGAAAACGTCGCGGCCGCGGTGCTGCTGCGCTCGGGTTGGCAGCACATCGTCGCGCAGGGGGGCGTGCTTCTCGACCCCATGTGCGGCTCCGGCACGTTTCTCACCGAGGGCGCGTTGATCGCAGCGGATGCGGCACCGGCGCTCGATCGCGAATACTTTGGATTTGCCGGGTGGCGCGGCCATGATCCGCCATTGTGGGAAGGTCTGCGCGTCGAAGCGCGCGCGCGGCGCGCGGCGCGGGCGGTGCGCCGCTGTGTGCTGGGATCCGACATCGATGCGGATGCCGTACGCATGGCCATCGCCAACGGCGAACACGCCGGGGTTGCCGACTGGCTGCATATCGAGAAGCGCGCGCTCAGTGAGGTGGTTCGGCCGCCGGGCGGCGTGGGCTTGGTCGTCGCCAATCCGCCCTACGGCGAGCGGATTGGCGCCGAATCGGGCCTGCCCGCGCTGTACTCCGAACTCGGCAGTACCTTGCGTGAGTCTTTTCAAGGCTGGCAAGCGGCGATTCTCACCGGCAATCCGCCCCTGGCGCGAAATCTGGGCATCTATGCTAAGCGCACCCATCGCGTGTTCAACGGCACGATCGAATGCCGGCTGCTGCGATTCGAGTTGAATGAGGCCAGCGCGCAGCGCCCCACGCAGGAGGTGCGCGCGGATTGGGCGAACCGCCCGGGCGCCCAGATGTTCGCGAATCGCTTGCGCAAGAATCTGCAGCGCTTGGATCCGTGGGCGGCGCGCGAACACATCGACTGCTTCCGCGTGTACGACGCGGACATGCCGGAGTATGCGTTTGCGATCGATGTTTACGGCCGCGCAGCCCGGCACGCGTACGTGCAGGAATATGCTCCGCCAAAGACCGTGAACCAAGAGAGCGCTGCCGAGCGTCGACGCGAGGCGTTGGCCGTATTGCCCGAAGCGCTGGGAGTGCCGCTCGCGCAGGTGCATTCACGCGTGCGCAAGCCGCAAAAGGGCGCGGAGCAATACGAAAGACGCGAGAACTTCGGCGAACGGCACGCGGTGCAGGAAGGCGGGCTGAAGTTTTGGGTCAACTTTCGCGACTATCTGGATACCGGCCTGTTTCTGGATCACCGCATCGTGCGCGGCATGCTGCGTAGCTGGGCAAAAGACGCGGACTTTTTGAATTTATTTTGCTACACCGCGAGCGCCACCGTGTACGCAGCCGCCGGCGGAGCCCGCAGCACCACCGGCGTCGACTTGTCGAACACCTATCTTGATTGGGCCCACGAGAATCTGCTGCTGAACGGCTTTGGCGGCGCCAATCATGAGTTGTATCGCGCCGATTGCCTGCAGTGGCTGGACGAGTACGCGGCAGAGGGTCCGCGCTTCGATTTGATTTTCTTGGACCCGCCGACTTTTTCCAACTCCAAGCGCATGGAGGGCGTGCTCGATGTGCAGCGCGACCACGTGGGCATGATTCGCAGATCCTTGCAGCAGCTGCGGCCGACAGGCCGCTTGGTGTTCTCTACCAACTACACGCGCTTCAAACTCGACGCGGAAGCGCTCGGCGATCTTGCCATCGAGGATATCAGCGCCGCGACCGTGCCGAAGGACTTCGAGCGCCATGCGCGCATCCATCGCTGCTTCACCGTGCGGTTCAAATAATTTCGCAACGCCGGTCCGATGAGGTAATCTCCAGACGAATGAGAAATCCTTTCAAGCGTGCACCCTGGGTCCTCTGCTTCACCGCCGCGGCCGGATTCTTCGGGTCCGCGCAGGCCGCGGCGCCCGCGGACAAGGATCCTATCAACGCGCCCGCCACCCCCCAGGTGTGGCAAGCGCTGTCGAAGCTGCCCGATTGGAGCGGTGTGTGGACGCCGGTCATGTCCGATCAGGTGGCGCAGGAGCGCAGCAATCCTCCGCCCTGGAAACCGGAGATCGCCAAACAAATCGCGGACATGTATGCGGAAGAAAAGGCCGGCCGGCCCTTTCCGATCATCGATCACTGTTTTCCCACCGGCATGCCAAGCTACATGCTGATCACACACAACGCCTTCGAGATTTTGTTCTCACCCGGCAGGGTCACGCTGCTCGGGGAGGGCGACGGCAATCGATTGCGCCGCATTTATACCGACGGGCGGCCGCACCCTGAGGATCCGGACCCGAGCTTTCATGGGCATTCCATCGGGCATTGGGAAGGCAACACGCTGGTGGTCGACACCGTCGCTTTGCTGCCGCAGGTCTATCTTGCGGTCAATGAAGCGGTCGGCGTGCCGAACAACGGCGACATGCACATCGTCGAGCGGCTGCACCTGCAGGGCCCCGACACGCTCCATGATGATCTGGAAATCACCGCTAACAAACTGTTGACCAAACCCTGGAAGACAACGCGCAAGTATTCGCGGCAGCGATCGCAAAAGTACGACATCGTCGAAGGCGTTTGCGAGCAGGGCCAGTACATCGACGCGCTCGACAAGCACGGCAATTCGATTTTTGCTCCCGTCAAATTTCACAACGGCGTTCCCGTAGGCTCTGATTCCCCATGAAACCTGTCACTTTGAAACGCGCCTGGATTGCACTGGTCGGGACTGCCTGTGTGGCCGCCGTCTTGCCGGCGTTCGCGCATCATTCATTCGCCCTGTACGACCGCACCAAGACATTGACGCTCACCGGCAACGTCAAGGCATTTCAATGGACCAATCCGCACGTGGTCATTTGGCTGGTCGTCCAACCAGCCGGCGGCGGGGAATCGCAGGAATGGGGCATCGAGACTACAAGTCCGGGCGTATTGACGCGCTCAGGCTGGACGCGCAATTCGATCAAAGCCGGCGATCATGTCGCGGTGGAATTCAATCCGCTGCGCGACGGGTCGCGTGGCGGAGGCTTGAATTCCGTGACGCTGCTCGATACCGGGCAGAAACTGGAGGCAAATTTCGCGGCCTCTGAGAAGCCCGGGCTGAAATAGCCGCTGCGTGCGGCGCGCTCGCCTGTTAGAACGGGTCTGGATTCAAAGCAGGTCTCGGATCCGGTAGTAAAGCATCGCCAGCATCAGCGACGGCCGCCGGAACAGGCGCCCGCCGGGAAAATCCCGGTGCGGGATCCGCGCGAACACATCGAAACGCTCGGCCGTGCCCGCCACCGCTTCGGCCACCAGTTTGCCAGCCAACCCGGTCAGCGTGACGCCGTGTCCGGAAAATCCTTGCAGGTAGAACACGTTGGGCGCCAGCCGTCCGAAATTCGGCGCGCGGCTCATAGTGATGTCCAGGTAGCCGCCCCAGGCGTAGGCCACCTTGACGTCGGCGAGTGAGGGAAACACGCGCACCATGCGTTTACGCATCGACTCGGCCAGGTGCAGCGGCTGCACCGAGCTGTAACTGACGCGCCCCCCGAACAGCAGCCGATGATCCGCGGAGCGCCGGAAGTAGTCCAGGATCCAATTGATGTCGGCCACTGCCGCGTTGCCGGGCAACAGGCTGCTGGCACGCGCTTCGCCCAAGGGTTCGCTGGCGATGATGTAGGTGCCAACGCCCAGGATTCGCCGCGCCAAAGAAGGCGCCACGGCGCCGATGTAGGCATTGCCGCACAGAATAAGATGCGCACAGCGCACCATGCCTTGCGCCGTGTGCACGCGAATTTGCGCTCCGTCCTCGTAGCGCAGGACCTCGGAGTTCTCATAGATGACCGCGCCGGCCGCCTCCGCCGCGCGTGCCACGCCTTGCGTGAATTTCAGCGGGTGCAGGTGGCCGCTGCGCGGGTCGATCAACCCCGCAAGATAGCGATCGCTGCGAACCTGTTCGCGAACCTGACCCAAGTCCAGGAATTGCGCGCTGGGGTAGTCGTATTCCTCGCGCAGTTCATGCGCCCATTCTTGCAGTTCCCGTACCTGGCGCGGTTTCACGGCCACGTGCACATGGTTGGCGCGATAGTCGCAATCGATGCCGTATTCACGGATCAATGATTGCGTCAGATCCAACGCCTCCACGGATAGGTCGAACAGGCGTCGCGCGTCATCACGGCCGACTTCGGCGGTGAGGCGCTGTTGACCGACGGCGAGGCCAAAAATGGTTTGCCCGCCGCTGCGGCCGGAGGCCCCATACCCGACAAAGCGGGCCTCCAACAGGGCCACGCGGTAGCCGCGCTTGGCCAGATGCAAGGCCGCCGAGCAGCCGGCCATGCCGCCGCCGAGTACGGCCACATCGACTTGGGTCTCCCCGCGCAGCGGTGGGCGTTCAGACTGCGGGACAGTGGCCGCGTAATAGGAGGGGGCAGCAGGATGGGATAGGCGCACGAGAGCTCTTTTTTGGGGTCTGTGTTTAAAATTTAGTGGCTATTGACAGGATTGGGGGCCTGTGAGCCTACCGTGAATTTCATCGAAAGTGTATTAATATTGCAATGCACAAAACGCGGCTAAGTGTTGGAAATGCCTAAATCTTAGCGCTTTTTGCGCGCCGAGTCGGGACGAGGCACCATGGCTGTGGTGTAATAGCCGGGTTGAAAGAGCCCAGTCGTCCCACTGGACGTTTAATATATTAAACATGTCTCGCCTACCCCTCATAGCAATTCCGGCTGATCGCCGGCTGTACGGGAAGCACTACTTCCACATGGTCGGCGAGAAGTACATCGAAGCCGTCGCGCAAGGCGCGAATGCGGTTCCGGTGCTGGTGCCGGCGCTCGGGTCAAAGATCGATTTACCGTCCTTATTGGACGCCTGCGACGGACTGCTGCTCACGGGCAGCGCGTCGAATGTCGAGCCTCATCACTACGGAGGACCGGCCAGCCAGCCGGGAACGCTACATGATCCAAATCGGGATGCTACGACGCTTCCGCTGATTCCGCAGGCCATTGCCGCCGGATTGCCGGTGCTGGCCATTTGCCGGGGATTTCAGGAAATGAATGTCGCCTACGGCGGCACCTTGAACCCGCGGTTGCACGAGGTGCCGGGCAACCTCGATCACCGCGACGATGAATCCTTGCCCCTGGATGTGCAGTACGCGCCGATCCACGACGTGCTGCTCGAGCCTGGAGGAGAATTGCGAAAAATCGCAGGCACAGATCGCCTGCACGTGAATTCCCTGCATTCGCAGGGGGTTTTGCAACTGGGGTCCGACTTGGCTGTCGAGGCGCGTGCGCCGGATGGCGTGATTGAAGCGTTCCGGGTTGAACATGCACCCACTTTTGCCCTGGGGCTGCAGTGGCATCCGGAGTGGCAATTTGCCAAGGACTCTTTTTCTCGCGCGCTGTTCGCCGCTTTTGGTTTGGCCAGTCGACAGCGCGCATTTGCTGCAAGGTGATGTATGGCGAGCACGATCCAACAATTCTTAAAAGAACACGGTATTTCCGAAGTCGAAGCGATCATTCCGGACATGGCGGGCGTTGCGCGCGGCAAGCTCATGCCTGCCGAGAAATTTGCCGAAGAGGAGGGAATGCGCCTACCGGAGGCCATTTTCCTGCAGACGGTGACCGGCGACTATCCGGACGATCAAAGCGCGATGAATCCGTCGGATATCGACATTGTGTTGAAGGCGGATCCGAAAACGGTGCGTGTGGTGCCCTGGGCCGCGGAGCCCACCGCGCAGGTCATCCATGATTGTTTCTATGGCGATGGGCGCCCGGTCACGATGGCGCCGCGCTACGTGCTGCGCCGGGTTTTGGACCTCTATGAGGCGCAGGGGTGGGAGGCGGTGGTCGCCCCGGAGCTCGAGTTCTTTCTGGTCGAGCCGAACATCGATTCCGACTACCCGCTCAAACCCCCGGTGGGCCGTTCGGGCCGTCCGGAGATAGGCCGTCAGGCCTACAGCATCGCGGCCGTCAATGAATTCGATCCGCTGTTCGATGACATGTACTCGTTCTGCGAAGCGCAGGACATCGAAATCGACACGTTGATCCACGAATCCGGCGCGGCGCAAATGGAAATCAACCTGCTGCACGGCTATCCGATGAGCCTCGCCGACCAGGCGTTTCTGTTCAAGCGCACGGCGCGCGAGGCGGCCCTGCGGCATAAAATGTACGCCACCTTCATGGCGAAGCCCATGGCCAAGGAGCCGGGCAGCGCCATGCACCTGCATCAAAGCATCATCGACAGGAAAACCCGCAAGAACATCTTCAGCAATGCCGATGGTTCACCCTCGGCGCTGTTCTTCGGCCACATCGCCGGTCTGCAGAAATACTTGCCCGGGGCAATGTCCCTGTTTGCGCCGAACGTCAACAGCTATCGGCGCATCAGCCGCTATTCCTCTGCGCCCATCAATGTGCATTGGGGCTACGACAATCGAACCGCGGGCCTGCGCGTGCCCATGTCCGGCCCCGAGGCGCGGCGCGTGGAAAATCGGGTTGGCGGCGCCGACGCGAACCCCTACCTTGCCATTGCCGCCTCTTTGGCCTGCGGGTATCTGGGCATGATGGAGGGATTGAAGCCCTCGGAGCCGATCTCCGGCAGCGCCTACGAATTGGCCATCGCCCTACCGCGCACGCTGGCCGAGGCGCTGCGCCTGCTGCGTGAATCCAAGCCCTTGGTGGACCTGTTCGGCGATCGCTTCGTGTTGGCTTATACGGCAGTGAAAGAAGCGGAGTACGAAACCTTTGCCCAAGTGATCAGTTCCTGGGAGCGCGAACACCTGCTGCTGAACGTGTAGCAGTCTCCGCACGCCTGCGTTATAACTACCTGCCGCGCAATTAAAAGGGGAAGCGTGCGATGTTGAGTACTCGTCGAACGGCGATTGTTGCGCTTGGCGCGGTGTTGGCGTTGAGCGCATGCGGTGGCGGCAACTCGGCGGGCAATACCGCCGCCAAATCCTCGGGCGGCGATAAGGTACTCAATCTATACATCTGGTCGGATTACCTGGCGCCGAACACCCTGTCGGATTTCGAGAAACAAACCGGCATCAAGGTGCATGTCGCGTACTACGACACCAACGAGACGCTGGAGACGAAACTGCTGGCAGGCAGCAGCGGCTACGACATCGTGGTGCCCACGGCCTCGTACTTCGAGAGGCTGATCAAGGCCGGCGCTTTCCTGCCGCTCGACAAATCCAAGCTGCCCAACGTAAAGAACATGGATCCGCAGCTGATGTCCATGGTGACCCGCAACGACCCGGACAATGCCCATGGCGTCATTTATCTGTGGGGCACCAACGGCATCGGCTACAACGAAAAGATGGTCAAGGCCCTCATGCCGGATGCGCCCCTGGACAGCTGGCGCATGGTGTTCGATCCGGCGGTAGCCTCGAAGCTCGCAAAGTGCGGCATCAGCGTGCTCGACTCCCCCGCAGAGATGATTCGCGCGGTGTTGAGCTACTTGGGCAAGGATCCGAATTCCCAGAGCCCCGATGATTTGGCGTTGGCGGAAGCCACGCTCAACAAGATCAGGCCCTACATTCGCAATATCAATTCATCGGAATACATCGAGGCACTGGCGAATGGAGATCTGTGCGTTGCCGTGGCCTACAACGGTGATGTGATGCAGGCCCGCGATCGTGCGCGCGAGGCCAACAAGGGCATCGACATCAAGTACTCGCTGCCCAAGGAAGGCTCGATTCTCTGGTTCGACATGCTGGCGATCCCCAAGGATGCGCCGAATCCGGACAGCGCCTACGCCTTCATGAACTACATGATGACGCCCCAGGTCATCGCGGATGTGTCGAACTTCAAACGCTACGCCGATGCCAATAGCGCCGCGCAGCCGCTGGTGCTGGCCGAGGTGAAGGATGATCCGGGCATTTACCCGACCCCTGCGCAGCGCAAGGAACTCGCAGTGCAGCTCTCGGATTCGCCGGATCAAACCCGCGCCATCACGCGGGTGTGGCAAAAATTCAAGACGGGGCAGTGAGCGATGACGACTTCCTCCGGAGCCGTCGTCAAAGCCCAACCCTGGAACGATCCGACCGCACGTCCCTACGTGCAAGTCGAGCGAATCACCAAATCCTTCGGTGAATTCAAAGCGGTCGATGATGTCAGCCTGAAGATCTACAAGGGCGAGATCTTCTGCTTGCTGGGAGCTTCGGGCTGCGGCAAAACCACGCTGCTGCGCATGCTCGGCGGCTTCGAGACGCCGACCTCCGGCAAGATTTTCATCGACGGAGAGGACATGACCGGTGTACCCCCGTACGAGCGCCCGGTGAACATGATGTTTCAGTCGTACGCGCTGTTTCCGCACATGAACGTGGAGCAGAACGTGGCCTTCGGATTGAAGCAGGACCATCTGCCCAAGGCCGAGATTGCACAGCGCGTCGCGACCATGCTCGATCTGGTCAAATTGGGGGATTTTTCCAAACGCAAACCCCACCAGCTCTCCGGCGGCCAGCGGCAGCGCGTGGCGCTGGCGCGCTCGCTGGTGAAGCGGCCCAAATTGCTGCTGCTCGATGAGCCCCTAGGAGCGCTCGACAAGAAACTGCGCGAACATACCCAGTTCGAACTGATCAGTCTGCAGGACAAACTGGGGGTGACCTTTATCGTGGTCACCCACGACCAAGAAGAGGCCATGACCTTGGCGAGCCGTATCGGCGTGATGAATCAGGGCGAAATCGTCCAAGCCGGCACGCCCTCGGAGATTTACGAATTCCCCGGCACGAGGTTTGTCGCGGACTTCGTCGGCTCGGTCAACATGTTCGAGGGCAAGCTGATCGAGGATGAACCGGAGTACGTGCGCATCAGCTCGCCGGAACTGGGCGGGACGATTTACGTCAGTCACGGCATCAGCGCGCCGCCGGGCGCCACGGTTTGGGCCGCCGTGCGCCCGGAGAAGATCTTCATGTCCACGAGCGTGCCTCAGGGCACGGATAACGTGGTGCAAGGGGCCGTGCAGGACATCGCCTACTTAGGAGATCTGTCGATTTATTTGGTCAGGCTGCCGACGGGCAAGGTCGTGCGCGTCACTCAGCCGAACACCTCGCGGCACGCCGAGGCGATTACCTGGGATCAGCAGGTGCATCTGTCATGGGACGCGACCAGTCCGGTGGTGGTGACCCGTTAGCTCCCGACGCAAAAGCTTGCCGCTGCGGCGCATCGGCATCACGGGCCGCGGGCTGGTCGTCGCGCTGCCGTACATGTGGCTGATGCTGTTCTTCGTCGTGCCCTTCGTCATCGTCTTGAAAATCTCGTTTTCCGATATCGACCTGGCGATTCCTCCTTACAAGCCGCTGCTGGAGTGGGTCGGCAAGAATGCGCTGGCCATCAAGGTCAATTTCAACAATTACGCCTTTCTATTCACCGATTCGCTGTACCTGCGCGCCTTTGCGAATTCGATCAAAGTCGCGTTCATATCGACGCTTTGGTGCCTGCTGATCGGCTATCCGATGGCCTACGGGATTGCGCGCGCCAAGCCCGCGACCCGTAACGTGCTGCTGCTGCTGGTGATCCTGCCCTTCTGGACCTCGTTGCTGCTGCGCGTGTATGCGTGGATCGGACTGCTGAAGGCCAACGGCGTGATCAACAACGTGCTGCTCGCGCTCGGCATCATCCATGAACCCTTGACGATGCTGTATACGCCCTTCGCGATGTATGTCGGCATCGTCTATTCCTACCTGCCGTTTCTCATTCTGCCGCTGTACGCCAATCTGGAAAAAATGGACTGGCAGCTGCTCGAGGCGGCCGAGGACTTAGGTTGCCGGCCCTGGCAGGCTTTCTACAAAATCACCCTGCCTCTGTCGCGCAACGGCATCCTGGCCGGCTCCATGCTGGTGTTCATCCCGGCGGTCGGCGAGTTCGTGATACCGGCGCTGCTCGGCGGCCCCAATGCGCTGATGATCGGGCGGGTGCTCTGGGACGAGTTCTTCTCGAACCGCGCCTGGCCGGTGGCGAGCGCGGTGGCCATTTTGCTGCTGATCCTCTTGGTGCCCTTTATGATGTGGTACCAGAGCGTGCAGGCGCGCGAATCGGCGGGCGCCCGATGAACTACCGCAGCTCCTACTTCATTCTGACCTGTCTCGGATTCGGCTTCGCGTTTTTGTACGTCCCGATTTTGTCCATGGTGGTGTTTTCCTTCAATGCATCGAAGTTGGTCACGGTCTGGGACGCCGCACACTCCCCCACGCTCAAGTGGTATGTGTCGCTGCTGAACAATGAGGAGATTCTCGATGCGGCGTGGATTTCACTGAAAGTCGCCGTCATCAATGCGTCGGGCTCGGTCATTTTAGGCACGCTCGCCGGATTCGGTTTGGCCCGCTTTACCCAGTTCAGAGGTCGATTCACCTTGAATGCCATGACCACCGCGCCCTTGGTCATGCCCGAGGTCATTACCGGGCTGTCGCTGCTGCTGCTGTTCGTCGCGTTGGAGCAGCTCATCGGCTGGCCCGCGGGGCGCGGCATTACCACCATGACCATCGGCCACATGACCTTCTCGATGGCCTATGTCACCGTCATCGTCAATTCGCGACTGGCCACTTTCGACACGGCGCTGGAGGAGGCTGCGATGGACTTGGGCGCACGCCCCGTGAAGGTATTCTTCGTGATAACACTGCCGATTATTTTTCCCGCCATTTTATCTGGCTGGCTTCTGGCCTTCACGCTCTCCTGGGATGACCTGGTGATATCGAGCTTCACCTCCGGGCCGGGCAGCAGCACGCTGCCCATGGTGGTGTTTTCCAAAGTGCGCTTGGGCGTGAGCCCGGAAATCAACGTGCTCGCCACCATCACCATCAGCGTGGTGACGATGATGATCGTCGGAGTGAGTCTGTGGATGGCGAGGCGGGCCAAACTCGAGCAGGCTGGGGCCTAAAAGCGGGCCACGCAAATCTACACCTTGTCGAGCGGCGTGTTGCCCCCGGTGAACTGCGTGCGCGCCTGCGCCAGGCGGTACTTGTGTTCCGCGCGCCAGCGCCGCCAGTCGCGCAGCCCCACCAGCGCGTAAACCAGCTTGAACAGCTGCAGGCGCCGCAGCACCTTTGGCGTGTCGAACAGATCTCCGGCCAGCATCGAGATCACGCCCTGCTCCAACTGCCAGGTGTTGCGCGGTGCGCGAAACATCTGGCGCATCACTGGCCCATTGAAGCGGTAGATGAAAAACGAAAATCGCGCCATACCGGCGCGCTGGCGCTTCTCCAGTTTGCGCAGCAGCGCAGATTCGCGCCGCGGCTCGCGCAGCGCCGCATCCACCGCGGTGGCAGCGCTCTCCGCGCCGCTCATGGCCAGGTACACCCCGGAGGAGAACACCGGATCGAGAAACGCGAAGGCGTCGCCTATCAACACCCAGCCCGGGCCGCCCATGCGCTTGGAGTCGTAGGAATAATTGCCGGTGACGCGCACATCGCCGATCAGCAGGGCGCGCTGCATGCGCTGCCAGAGTGCCGGGTTTTGCTGCAGCGTCTCGAGTAGGAATTCCAACGTGCGGCCCTTGCGCCGCTTGAGGTAGTCGGGCCGGCACACGGCGCCCACGCTCATGACTCCGTCCGGCAGCGGAATCATCCACATCCAGCCGTAGTCGAAGCGGTAGATGCTGATATTGCCGGCATCTTCACCCGCTCGCAGCTCGGCTCCGCGAAAGTGGCCGAAAATCGCCGCGCTTTGATGCCGGGCGTTCTTGCGGCGCAGTTTCCTTTTACTGGACAGAAACGCATCGCGGCCGCTGGCATCGATCACATAGCGCGCGTGAACCTCGTAGCTGCGCCCATCGTCGGTGCGCACCCGCAGCCGCGTCTCGCGAGGCCCCAACTGCTCGACACCCACGACCTCTTGGCCTTCGCGTGCGTCCGCGCCGCATTCGCGCGCGTGATCGTAGAGCATCTTGTCAAAGTCCTGCCGCCATACTTGGTAAGCGTGCGGCGGGCTGCGGCCGATCGCCCGGGCGAACGCATAGGTGTTGTAGCCGCGCTCATTGTCGGCCTCGAAATCGGCGCCGGGCTTGAATATGCCGAGGGCGCGCACCTTGTCGAGCACACCCAGCCGCTCGAACACCGGAAGGTTCATCGGCAGCAGCGATTCGCCGATGTGAAAGCGCGGATGGCGGGCCTTCTCCAGGGCAATCACTCTATAACCGCGCCGCGCGAGTAAAATCGCCGCGGTGCTGCCGGCAGGGCCGCCGCCGATCACCGCCACATCACAGCCTTCGGCAGTGCTGTCCATGCGTGCCTACACCAACACGCGTTCGATGCCTCCGCTATTGGCACGCCGCACATACTCCGGCAGCCAATCGGGGCCCAATAAATTCTTGGCGATCTCCACCACGATGTAGTCCGCATCCAGGTCCGCATCGTCGTTGTAGCGCTTCAATCCTTGAAGGCAGGAAGGGCAGGAGGTGAGTATCTTCACATCGCCGCGATGCCCGTCGGCGCGGATCTGCGCAGCGCCGGCGCGCACCTCTTGTTCCTTGCGAAAGCGCACCTGTGTCGATATGTCGGGCCGCGTGATCGCGAGCGTGCCCGATTCGCCGCAGCAGCGCTCGTTTTTCTCGATGCGGCCGTTTTGCGCGCTGTTCATCAGCGTGTTGACGACCGCGAGGGGATCGTGCTTCTGCATCGGCGAATGGCAGGGGTCGTGGTACATGTAGCGCACGCCGGTGGCGTTTTCCAAGTGCACGCCTTTCTCCATCAGGTATTCGTGGATATCCAAGATCTTGCACCCGGGAAATATCTTCTCGAACTCATAGCCCTGCAGTTGATCGAAACAGGTTCCGCAGCTCACCACTACGGTCTTGATATCCAGGTAGTTGAGCGTATTGGCCACGCGGTGAAATAGCACACGATTATCCGTGATGATCTTTTCCGCCTTGTCGAACTCGCCCGCGCCGCGCTGCGGATACCCGCAGCACAGATATCCGGGGGGCAGCACGGTTTGCACACCGACGTGCCAGAGCATCGCCTGGGTGGCGAGGCCCACCTGGGAGAACAGTCGTTCGGAGCCGCAGCCGGGAAAATAGAACACGGCCTCCGATTCGCTGCTTACCCTGGCCGGATCGCGGATGATGGGCACGTAGTTGCGATCTTCGATATCGAGCAGCGCACGCGCGGTTCGCTTCGGCAGACCGCCCGGCATGCGCTTGTTGACGAAGTGGATGATCTGCTCCTTCATCGCCGGCCGGCCGGTGCTCGCCGGCGGCTGCTCGGTTTGTACTTTGGCGACGCGCTGAAGCGCACGGTTCGCGAGCCGCTGCGCCTTGTAGCCCCACTCGATCATCACCTTGCGCGCCAGCTTGATGGTCTGCGGATGGGTGGCATTCAAGAAGAACATGGACGCGGCGGTGCCCGCGTTGAAGCGCTTCTTGCCCATGCGGCGCAGCAGATCGCGCATTCCCATGGACACATCGCCAAAGTCAATGCCGACGGGGCAGGGCGGCTCGCACTTATGGCAGACTGTGCAGTGATCGGCGACATCGGACAATTCATCCCAATGCCGAATGGATACTCCGCGCCGCGTCTGCTCCTCGTAGAGGAACGCCTCGATGAGCAATGAGGTCGCGAGAATCTTATCGCGCGGCGAATACAGCAGGTTGGCGCGCGGCACGTGGGTGGCGCAAACTGGTTTGCACTTGCCGCAGCGCAGGCAGTCCTTGATGGCATCGGAGATCGTGCTGATCGCCGATTGCTGCATGATCAGCGATTCGTGGCCCAGCAGGCCGAAGCTCGGCGTGTACGCCCGGCGCAGATCGCTTTGCGGCATCAACTTATGCTTGTTGAAATGGCCCTCCGGATCGATGCGCTGCTTGTAGCTTCGAAACTCCTCGAGTTCGGCGTCGGTGAGATACTCGAGCTTGGTGATGCCGATGCCGTGTTCGCCTGAAATCACGCCATTCAGGCTGCGCGCGATGCGCATGATGCGCGCCACGGCGCGCTCGGCGGTGTGCAGCATCGTGTAGTTATCGGAGTTGACCGGAATGTTGGTGTGCACGTTGCCGTCGCCGGCGTGCATGTGCAGCGCCACGAAAACCCTGCCCTGCAAGATGCGCTGATGCAGGGCATCGCAGGCGCTGAGCACCGGCGCAAAGGCCGCGCCGACGAAAATGCGTGCGAGTCGCTCGCGCACCTCGCTCTTCCAGCTGACCCGGATGCTGCGCTCCTGCAAGCGATCGAAAACGCTGCCCCCATCGCCCAGTGCCACGGGGATTTCCAATGCCGCAAAATTCGCGCGCGCGGCGCCGATGGGCACATCCATGGCGTCGAACAAGTACTGCCAGCGCTCGCGCACCTGCGCCAGCAGCTGCAGGGCTTCAGCGCGTCGGCCAAGATCACCCTCCGCGCCGTGCTGCGCGCCGATCGGGCCGCCGAAGTATTCTGACAGCGCGCCCAGCAGTTCGAGCTTGTTGCGGATCGACAGTTCGATGTTGATGCGTTCGATGGCGTCGGTGTAATCGCCCAGGCGCTCCAGCGGAATCACCACATCCTCGTTGATCTTGAATGCATTGGTGTGTTTGGCGATTGCCGCGGTCTTGGCGCGATCCAACCAGAATTTTCGGCGCGCTTCAGCGTTCACCGCGACGAAGCCCTCGCCGCCGCGGGCATTGGCCAGACGCACCACATGCGAGGTGGCGGCGCCCACCGCCGCCTCGTCCTCGCCGACAATGTCGCCCAGCAACACCATTTTTGGCAGTGCGCCGCGCTTGGATTTGGCGCTGTAGCCGACGGCGCGCAGGTAACGCTCATCCAAGTGCTCCAGGCCCGCAAGCAGGGTGCCTTGCTGCTTGGCATTCGACTCCAGGTAGCGGGTGATCTCAACGATGCTGGGAATGGCATCGCGCGCCTGTCCAAAGAATTCCAGGCACACGGTGCGCGTGTGCGCCGGCATGCGGTGCAAAATCCAGCGCGCGGCGGTGATCAGGCCGTCGCAGCCCTCCTTCTGTACGCCCGGCAAACCGCCCAGGAACTTGTCGGTGACATCCTTGCCCAGGCCGATTTTGCGAAATTTGGCGCCGTCGATATGCAGTGTCTTGCTGCGCAGAATCTTGGCCGCGTCGGCCGCCTGGGCGCCGTCTTTCCAGACCAGCTCGAAAGTCGCGACCGCTGCATCATGAATCTTCCCGAGATTGTGATTCAGCCGCGTCACCTCGAGCCAATTGCCTTGCGCATCGACCATGCGCCACCAAGCCAGGTTATCGACCGCCGTTCCCCACAGCACCGCTTTCTTGCCGCCGGCATTCATGGCGATGTTGCCGCCTACGCAAGAGGCATCGGCAGAGGTCGGGTCGACCGCGAAGACGAACCCGGCGCGCTCGGCCGCTTCGCTGATGCGCTTCGTGACGACGCCGGCAGCGGAAAAAATGCTTGCCGCGCTGCGCTCGCTGCCGGGCAGCGCCATGGTTTCCACCGCGCCTAACGAATCGAGTTTTTCGGTATTGATCACCGCCGACCACGGAGTGAGCGGCACGGCGCCGCCGGTGTAGCCGGTGCCGCCGCCGCGAGGGATGATGGTCAAACCCAGCTCGATGCAAGCGCGTACCAGGGCGGGAATCTCCGCCTCAGTGTCGGGCATCAACACCAGAAACGGCAGCTCGACGCGCCAGTCGGTCGCATCCGTGACATGCGCGACCCGCGAGAATGCATCGAAGCGAATATTGTCGGCACGTGTGTGCTTGAGCAGCAGGCGCTGCGCGCGCTTGCGCTTCGCCTCGAAATCCTCGAACTGCTGTTCGAAGCGCCGCACCGCCTGGGCGGCGGCGCGCAGCAAAGTCGCCACCTTGGCATCGCGGACCTCATCGGCGGGATCGCGGCGCTTTTCCACTTCGTGCAGTCGATGCTGCATGGCGCTGATGAGCTGCCGCCGGCGCTTGGGATTGTCGAGCAGGTCATCCTGTAGGTAGGGGTTGCGGTCGACCACCCACATATCGCCCAAGACCTCGTACAGCATGCGGGCCGAGCGGCCGGTGCGCCTCTCGCCGCGCAGCCCATCCAGAATCGCCCAGGTGGGCTCGCCCAGCAGGCGGATGACGATCTCCCGATCGGCGAGCGAGGTGTAATTGTAGGGAATTTCGCGCAGCCGCGATTCCGGGTCTTTATCGGGAACTCGTGCTGCGTCGTATAAGTCGACGACGGCGTTCATGCCGGATCGATTTTACGCATTTATTTGCCCAAGATGTGCGACTAAACACCGCGATGTTGTCTCAAGCCATTGTTTCGCCTGCCGTTACTCCGGGGATGCAGCGCTCTGACCATGACGTCGTGCACGCTTTGATGCAGCAATCCCTGGCGCGCGGCGAGCTCGCGATCCCGGCATTGCCGCCGGTTGCCGTGCGCGTGGTGGGCAGCGGCACGCGCCGTTCGGGTAACGCGCATCTGCTCGCCGATATCATTCATGCTGACTCGGCCCTTACGCAGTATGTGCTGCAGATCGCGGCCTCGGCCGCCAAGCGCCCGGCCTCCCCGGTCGCCTCGCTGCAGCACGCAGTGGCTTGGCTGGGGCTCGATGAAGTCTCGAACATCGCCTTTACGCTTGCCCTGCAGGCCCAGATGCTGCACGTGAAAGGACAGCATCGCAAAGCGCGCCGGCTGTGGCGACATTCGCTGGCGAGTGCGCTCTGGTCGCGCCAGTTGGCGCACCTGCTCGCTCGGGAAACAGGGCTGTGCTACCTGAGCGGATTGCTGCACAACATCGGCAGGGTGGTCACTTTGGGCGCGGTGCACGAGGTCGCGGAACGGGCCGGCCATGAGCTCGGCTGCCAGGACTATGATCGGCTCATCGAGGCTTTCTACCGCGAGATTGGCGGTCGGGTGATCGGCGCCTGGGCCTTGCCTGCGCCCGTGCCCGCGGTGGTCGGAAAGTGGGAGAGCTATGCTTCGGCCGGCGCGCTTCGATGGGAGTGCAATGTGATCAATGTTGCGCACAAATTAGCGGATTTCACCCTGCTCGAGCCGGCCATGATGACGCGCGATGTGCTCATCCTGGATCAGGGCTATCGGGAT
Organism: uncultured Gammaproteobacteria bacterium; assembly: GCA_963756845.1. Classification (GTDB taxonomy): domain Bacteria; phylum Pseudomonadota; class Gammaproteobacteria; order Steroidobacterales; family Steroidobacteraceae; genus Bog-1198. The sequence goes on from CAVWPD010000007.1 coordinate 136,280, forward strand.
CTGGGACTGTGTGCGCAGCAAGGCGCACCCCTGTTCGATTCCGCCGCATCGATCAGCGCTGAATTGGATCGCTACTTGGCGCCCTGATCGCGCTCGAGTCGAGTTTGGATTATCTTTCTCCCATGAAAAACAACACGCTTGTGAACCATCCACCGGCCGTTGCGCTGCCCGCGGACAACCGCCCGCTCACGGCGCCCATCTATCAATCCGTCAAGTTCAGCTTCGATGACACCCACGAAACGCTGCGTTATCTGCGCGGCGAGCGAGAGGGTTTTTTCTATTCGCGCTCCAGCAATCCCACGCTGTCGCAATTGGAGCGGCTGCTGGCGCAACTGCAGGGCAGGGATGACTGCCTGCTCACCGGATCGGGGGTTGCCACCATTGCTGCCACACTGCTGGCGCTGTGTAAGGCGGGCGATCACATTGTGCTGTTCGCGGAATCCTACGCACCCACGCGCTACATCGTGCAGCATCTGCTCGCCAAGTTCGGCGTCGCTCATAGCATGCTGTCCATCGAGGATTTGCCGGGTATCGAACGGGTACTCGCGGCAACTCCGACACGTTTGGTGATATTCGAAAGCCCCACCAATCCGGTCACGAAGATCGCCGACATCGAGCATCTGACGCGCAACGCGCGGCAGGCGGGATGTCTCACGGTGCTCGACAACACCTTCGCCGGATTTCACAATCACGGCGCGTACGACATCGACATTTATCTGCACAGTTTGACGAAGTACGCCTCCGGACACGGCGATGTGATGGGCGGGGCGATCATCGCTCGGCGCGAATTGATCGCCGAGTTGCGCAAGGATATCGGGCCCATGGGCCCGACGCTCGATCCGCATGCGGCCTTCTTGATTCAGCGCGGCATGCGCACCTACTTCATCCGCTACGAGCGCCAATGCGCCAACGCGCTCGAAGTCAGTCAGTTCTTGCAGCAGCATCCGCGCGTGAAACGGATCCACTACCCGGGGCTGCCCGGTCATCCGCAATATCTGCTGGCGCGGCGCCAGATGCGCGACTTTGGTGCGGTGGTGAGTCTTGAATTGGACGGAGGCTTCGTCGAGAGCGGGCGTTTCGCCGAATCCTTGGAACTCTTTTCAATTGCCGCCAGTGTCGGATCGACCGAATCGCTGGTGATGCCTGCGCCGCTGCTGCACAGCAGCGGGTATACCCCCGAGCAGCGCGCCGTCTCTCTGGTGGGCAAAGGCACGGTGCGGCTGTCCATCGGGCTGGAGGATGCGCCCGATCTTATTGCCGATCTCTCCCAAGCCTTGGCACGGGCATTCTCCTAAGGCCATGATTTAAAATGAGTTATTGAGCATCGGGGCGTTGCGGCTCAAGCATCTCTCCGGGATGCCGATTTAGTGGTGTCGACGCGAGTCGCGAGGGCCGTCCGTTGAGTGCTCCATCCACCGTTGTTCTCTCCGCTTTGCACGCGCAGGCGGCGCATGCATTCATGAGCGAATCCTTGAGCGCGCCGCAGAGTATTGCCCCGCTGCCGCATGTTTGCACGCAGCTTGCACAACTGACCGCGCAGCAGGCGACCGACGCGGCGCAGCTGGCGCGGCTGATTCAGTCCGATGCGGCGCTCGCCGGAGAGCTCATGCGGGTGGCGAATTCCCCCGCGTTGCGGCCGCGCTCACCCATCGTCTCCTTGCAGCAGGCGGTGTCCTGGCTCGGTGTCGCGGAAGTGCGCAATATTGCCATGGCGGTGATGCTGCGCGGCGAGGTGTTCGTCGCCCCGGGGCACGAGCCGGAATCCGAAGAGCTCTGGCGCGAGGCGTGGCTCGCGGGATTGTGGGCCAAGGAAATCGCGCGCGAGCGGCGCAAGCATGTCGAGAGCGCGTTCCTGGCCGCACTGATGCATCGCACCGGCGCGGCGCTCGCGTTGAAGATACTGTCGGGATTCGAAGTCAAGCAGCGCACCGTCATGGATGCGCAGACCTTTGCCGATCTCGTGATGGAATTCGAGGCTGCCTTCGGGCGCTTGCTGATGAGCACATGGCGCTTGCCCGATGATGTGCAGGACGCCGCGAGCGGCTGGCGCGCCTACCAAAGTGCGAATCATCGCGATCTGGCCGGAACCGTGCACGCCGCGCATTTATTGGCCACGCACACCTTGCATCCGCATCTGCTGGACGAAGAGCTGGTGATGGCCAGTCCGGTGTTCGAGCAACTGGGTGTTTTCCCCGACGATCGGCGCCTGCTGCTCGCGAAACGCGACCACGTGCGCGCCCTGGCGGGCATTTGATGGCGGCCGCCGAATTCGACCTCATCTGTTTGGGCTCGGGGCCGGCCGGCCAGAAGGCCGCGATACAGGCCGCGAAGGCTGGCTTTCGCGCCGCCATCGTCGAGCGAGAGCCTCAAGTCGGCGGCTCCTGCCTGCTCTCAGGGACCATCCCGAGCAAGGCACTGCGCGAACAGGCATTGCGCTATCGTCGCATGCGCGGCAACGCGACCTCCTTGGCGGTTGAATTGCGCGGCGACGCGCCCTTGTCGGCGCTGCTGCACGGCGTCGATGCGGTGATCAACGCCCAGGATAAGTATCTGTTGGCGCAGCTGCTGCGCAACGGCGTCGAATTGATTCGCGGGCGCGCCGTGTTCCTGGATGCACAGCACATCGAGGTGCAGCATTTGGACGGATCGCGGCGTGTGGTGCAGGCGCCGCGCATTCTGCTCGCCACAGGTTCACGGCCCCGGCATGTGTCCAGCATCGAGGTGGATCATGAACACATCGTCGACAGCGACTCCATATTGAGCCTCGCCTACATCCCTCGTTCGATGCTGGTGCTGGGCAGCGGCGTCATCGCCTGCGAGTATGCTTCTATATTCGCCGCGCTGGGCTGTGCGGTCACCATGCTGGACAAGGCGGCGGAGCCGTTGGGATTTCTCGATCCGGCGCTGCGCGACGGATTTCTCGTGGCGTTTCGCGCCATGGGTGGAGAGTACCGCGGCGGCAGCGAGGTCGGCGGCGCGCGCTTCGACGGCTTCTCTCAAGTCGAGGTGCAGCTGCGCGGCGGCGAGTTCCTCGCAGCGGACATCGTCTTCGCGGCATTTGGTCGGGTGGCCAATCTCGAGGGGATCGGACTCGATCGGCTCGGGTTGGGGATCAGTACCCGCGGCACCGTACAAGTGAACGAGCGCTTTGAAACGAATATCCCCGGGATATTCGCGGCGGGCGATGCCATCGGTCCGCCGGCCCTGGCCTGCGCCGCGGCGGATCAAGGTCGGCGCGCGGCACTGGCGGCGCTGGGGCTGGCCCCGCCCGCGAACAGCACACTGGTGCCGAGCGGCGTGTATACCATTCCGGAAATCGGTTGCGTCGGATTGTCGCAGGGCGAGGCAGCGGCGAAGCACATCGACCTGCTCGTCGGTAGAGCCGATTTCAGCGAGGTGGCGCGCGCCCATATCGCCGGCGAGCCCAATGGATTCCTCACGCTGCTATGCGAGCGGGACAGCGCGCGTGTCCTCGGTGTCCAGGTGCTCGGCGAGGGCGCCACCGAACTGGTTCACCTGGGGCAAGCCGCGATTGCCAACGGTGCAACCGCCGACTTTTTCATCGAACAGATCTTTAATTTTCCGACCATGAGCGAGGCGTACCGGATTGCGGCATTCGATTGCCTCAAACAGCGCTCGCTGCCGCGCCAGGGCGCTCAATTCGGCGAGCGCAGGGTCGCCGCGCGCGCTGCCAGCGCGGCCTGACGGCCGCGGCGGCGGCAGGACAGTGCCGCAGCGCCGACGCGGCGCAAATCGCGCCTTTATAAGTTTCGAATCAGAATGTCGCCGAATTCGCTGCACTTGACTTCCGTGGCGCCCGGCATCAATCGCGCGAAATCGTAGGTGACGGTCTTCTGTGCGATCGACTTGTCCATCGCGCCGATGATGGCGTCGGCCGCTTCGAGCCAGCCCATGTAGCGAAACATCATCTCGCCCGAGAGGATCACCGAGCCCGGATTGACTTTGTCCAGATCGGCGTACTTCGGTGCGGTGCCGTGGGTGGCTTCGAACACGGCGTGGCCGGTCATGTAATTGATGTTGCCGCCGGGCGCGATGCCGATGCCGCCCACCTGCGCGGCCAGGGCATCGGATAAATAATCGCCGTTCAGATTCATTGTCGCGACCACGTCGAATTCATCCGGGCGGGTCAGTACCTGCTGCAGGGTGATGTCCGCGATGGCATCCTTGATGATGACCTTGCCGGCCTTTTTCGCCGCATCCATTTGCGCATTGGCTTCCGCCTCGCCCTTGGCGGCCTTGATGCGCTCCCACTGCTCCCAAGTGAACACGCTCTCGGGGAATTCCCTTTCCGCGAGCTTGTAGGACCAGCCGCGGAACGCACCCTCGGTGAACTTCATGATGTTGCCCTTGTGCACGATCGTCACGCTCTTGCGCTGATTGTCGATCGCGTACTTCACGGCGGCGCGAAACAAGCGCTCCGTGCCCTCCCGCGAGGCGGGCTTCAAGCCGATGCCGGAGCTGTCGGGGAAGCGGATCTTGGCGAATTGCTTCGGAAAGTTCTGCTTGAACAGGTCGAGGAATTTCTTGCATTCGGCCGAGCCTTCCTCGAATTCAATGCCCGCATAAATGTCCTCGGTGTTCTCGCGGAAGATGACCATATCGACCTTTTCCGGCGCCTTAACGGGCGAGGGCACGCCTTTGAACCAGCGCACCGGACGCAGGCACACATACAAATCCAACAGTTGGCGCAGCGCCACGTTCAACGAACGAATGCCGCCGCCGACCGGCGTGGTGAGCGGCCCCTTGATCGAGATCAAATAGTCCCGGCAGGCGGTAACCGTTTCTTCCGGCAGCCAGGTGTTGTAGGCCTTGTTGGCTTTCTCGCCGGCAAAAATCTCCATCCAATGAATCTTGCGCTTGCCTCCATAGGCCTTTTGCACCGCCGCGTCGAACACACGCACGCTGGCCCGCCAAATGTCGGGGCCGGTGCCGTCGCCTTCGATGAAGGGAATGATGGGCTGGTTGGGCACGCGCAATGTGCCGTTCGAGATGGTGATCTTCTCGCCGCCGACGGGAATTTGCATGGTGACCGGCTTTGCTTCTGACATGCTTGCGCTCCTGTAAATGCAGCCGCAATGCTAGCATGCGCCACCGGAGACCCGCTTTGCGCACCTTAAGATCCACACCTGCACAGGACGGCTTCCGCATGCCCGCGGAGTTTGAACGGCATAGCGGTTGCTGGATGCTGTGGCCGGAACGGCCCGACACCTGGCGCGCCGGTGCCAAACCCGCGCAGACCGTCTTCTCTGCGGTTGCGGCTGCGATTTCGGCCAGCGAATCGGTGACCGTGGGGGTGTCCGCGGCGCAGTTCCAGAACGCACGCGCGCGACTGCCGCCCGCCGTTCGGGTGGTGGAGTTGAGCAGCAATGATGCCTGGATGCGCGACGTCGGCCCGACCTTCCTCATCGATAAGAAAGGCCGTCGGCGCGGCGTCGACTGGACCTTCAATGCCTGGGGAGGCTTGGACGGCGGACTGTACTTCCCTTGGGATCGCGACGAGGAAGTGGCGCAAAAGGTACTGCAGATCGAAGGCTCGGATCGGTATCGCAGCTCGCTGGTGCTCGAAGGCGGCGCCATTCACGTCGATGGGCAGGGTACTTGTTTGACCACCGAAGAATGTTTACTCAATCCAAACCGCAATCCGAACATGACGCGTCAGGACATCGAGGAGCAGCTGCGCCGCTATCTGTCGGTGACCGAGGTGATCTGGCTGGGTCAAGGTCTTTACCAGGATGAGACCGGCGGCCACATCGACGAGCTCGCCTGCTTCACCAGCCCCGGGCATGTTGCCCTGACCTGGACGGATGATCGGGACGATCCGCAGTTTCAGATCTCGCAGGATGCGTACCGGCGCTTGCAGCACGCTAAAGACGCGCGCGGCCGGGGCTTGACCATTCACAAAATCCACCAGCCCGACCCCTTGTTCATGAGCGCCGAGGAAGCGGCCGGCATCGACATGCGTGCCGGCAGTCGCCCGCGCCGCGCCGGCGACCGATTGCCCGCGTCGTACATCAATTTTTATATCGCCAACAAAAGCGTCGTCATGCCGCTCTACGACAAACGCCGCGATGCGATGGCGATGCGCACGCTCAAAAAGCTCTTTCCGACCCGCGCCGTGGTGGGTGTCGCCACCCGCGAGGTGCTCTTGGGCGGGGGCAATATTCACTGCATTACTCAGCAAATCCCGCGCGTTGCGGGCGGTTAAGCGCCGGGCGGGCGGGCCAAAATGGAACTTTGCTGCGCGTAACGCCTCGAAAGCCTTTATTCTACGCAGCCTTAATCCGTCATCCCCCCCCAACCATATGGGAAATCTGTAGTGCATTCATCGCTCAAGGGTAAGGCTCGGAAACGAGTATCCGCGCTGCTGTGCGCCTTCGCATTTGGCTTGATCGCGGCCGGCTGCCATCACCAAAACAACAACAGCGACTACGCCGTCGCGTGGATTTCGCTCACTGACCAATCCTTGGTCAATGCCGACACGAGCAGTGCTTGCCGCGCGCCCACCTGTGATTTCACCAGCTATATCATAACGGTCGATTCGGTGGTGCTGACCGGCAAGACCTACGGCCCGATCACCGCCATCGCGGTTCCGGAGCAAATCAACTTTGCCAAGTTGGTCAATTTTTCCGAGCTCTGGTCGAGCGCGCCGATTCCCGTCGATACTTACACGTCGGCCACGATTACGCTGGACTACACCTATGCGCAAATCGCCGTACAGGTCGACGGCAAACCCGTACCGGCGACCGCGGTAGCCCCGGGAGGCCTCCCGGCCACCCAGATTTCCGTGGTAGTGGACCTCGATCCGCAGAACCCGTTGACCCTGCAATACACCTACGCCTCCACCAATGCGCAGCGGTTGGCCTTTGCCTTCGATATGGCGGCGTCCAGCAGCGTGGATCTGACCGATCCGACTGCTCCGGTCGTCACCGTCACACCGTACTTCACGGTTGCCACCAGCGCGTCCGATAACAAACTGATCCGAATACGCGGCCCGCTGGTCAACTCGAGCGTGCTGATCAGTTCCTATTCCACCTTCGTGCGACCATTCTTCGACGAGGTCAACTCGTTGGGATCGGTGACGATATTCAACAGCCCGAGCACCGTGTACACCCTGTACGGGGTCACCTATGTCGGCAAGCCCGGTATTCAGGCGCTGTCGCAAACTTCGGCCGGTTCGACCATGACGGCCGCGTACACCACATTCGAGCCGACCCCGACCCTGGTCGCCGGCATCAACGCCGGAAAGTTCAATGCGGCCTACATTATCGGCGGTTCCACCCTCGAGGATTTTTACACCGATGGCCTGGAGGGCGATGTCATTGCGCGCAATGGCGATACGCTCACCCTGCGCGGTGCCACCTTGTTCGCGAATGCGTCGCAAGTAGTCGAATATATTCCGGCCGATTCGCTGGTGCAGTTGGGGACCGGCACGCTGGTCACCGCCGACGGTGAAGCGAGCCTCGGACCACTGAATTACAACTCGGTATCCGTGGGCCAGCACATCACGGCGCGCGGTCTGTACTCGTTGTCATCCGCGGGCATCGTCACGCTCGATTCGACCGGCACCAGCGACACCAACACCGGCTCGGTGCGCCTGCAATCGACCGAGCTGTGGGGCCCGCTGATTTCCTCCGCATCCGGCAGCCTCGTGCAGAATGTGCAGGCCATCCAGGATTGGCCGGCGAGCAATTACAACTTCGCCGGCAACGGCGCCACCGCCGCGCAGGATCCGACGGCCGCGAGCTTTGTGGTGAATTCCGGCTCTTTGCCGCTGCCGCCGGGTCCGGACGGCGTCACACCGGTGGTGGCGGGCGATCTGTTGTGGACTGACGGCTACACCAGTCCCTTCGGGTCGGCGCCGCCGGATTTCATCGCGGCCTCCATCAGCTCTGCACCAACCGTGCCGGCGAGCATGCTGGTGACGTGGACCGGCACCGGGTCCCTCACGCCCTTCACATTGACCGACAGCAGCATGACGATCAATCTGTCCGATCCCGCCTTCGGCGGAGGGGTGATCCGCATTGGCGCGGAAGCCATCGACATGACCACGCTGAGCGCCTCGCCGCTGATCGTCCCGCAGACTGCGTCCGTGCCGACGAGCCCCGGGTTGCCGCCGCTATTCATGCCGCTATTCGGCGTCGGCAGCTACGCAATCGGCGTCCAATCGTTCAACAGCTACACGGGGTTTGTGACGCTGCTGAGCACGCAGTTGGCAACGGCAGGGGCGACGAAACTCTCCGCGACCGGCACCTACAACCCCGCGACCAACATCTTTAGCGCTGCCTCCATCGACGTGGTGCTCTAAACTATCTCCCCGACATGGGGAAGATCGCCGCACTACTTGGATTGGCCGGTGCGCTGCTCGCGAGCGGCCCATACGCGGCGGCCGCGCAGGCGCCCAATCCTTTGCAGCGGCCGCGGATCTGCCTGGTGTTGTCGGGCGGCGGCGCGCGCGGAATGGCGCACATCGGCGTGCTCAAGGTCCTCGAAGAGCTGAAAATTCCCATCGACTGCATCGCCGGCACCAGCATGGGCGCGGTGGTGGGCGGGTTGTACGCCAGCGGCATGACGGCGGCGCAGATCGACGCCACCATCCGTTCGGTGGACTGGCAGGAAGCGTTTCGCGATGCCCCGCCGCGGCGCGACCTTGCGTTTCGGCGCAAGCAAGATGACCGCAATTTTCTGGTGCGTCTGCCCCTGGGCTTGAAGCATGGCCAAATCCTGCTGCCCAAAGGGCTCATCCAGGGCCAGAAACTGCAGGAGACGCTGCGCCAGCTCACGCTGCCTTTCGGCAACGACACGAACTTCGATTTGCTGCCCACACCGTTTCGCGCCGTGGCGACCGATTTGGTGACCGGCAATGCGGTGCTCCTGGATAAGGGGGATCTGGCGCTCGCCATGCGCGCCAGCATTTCGGCGCCGGGCGTGTTTGCGCCGGTGGAATCCCAGGGCCTGCTGCTGGTCGATGGCGGTCTGGCGGAGAACCTGCCGATCGATGTGGCCCGCGGTATGCACGCCGATATCCTCATCGTGTCCGATGTGAGCTTTCCCCTGCAGCCGCGCGAGGCGCTCGATTCCGCGCTGACGATCTCCAATCAAATGCTGGCGATTCTGGTGCGCAAGGACGCGGACCGGCAGCGCGCGACCTTGGGCGCCGCGGATATGCTGATCGAGCCGAAGTTGGGCACGGCGAGCTCGACCGACTTCACCGCGGCGGGTTCGACCATCGCCGCCGGCGAAAGCGCCGCGCGTGAGTTGCTGGCGAGGCTTGATACCTTGAGTGTGGGCGATGCCGCCTACCGCGATTATCTGGCGCGGCGTGCGGCACGGGCGCCGGGCATGCCGGAGATCAAGTTCGTGCGCATCGATGAGAAATCCAAACGCTACGAGAAGACCATCATGGCGGAGATGCAGCCGCTGGTGGGCAAGCCGTTGGATCCCAGTGCAGTGGGCACGCGCATCACCGAGTTGTACGGCTTGGGCAATTTCGAGACCATCGACTATTCGCTGGTGAGTGAGGGCGAGGGCGCGGATGAAGATTCCGGGCTGGAGATCCGCGCGCGCCGCAAATCCTGGGGCCCGAACTACGTGCGCTTCGGCTTGAGTCTGGAGGATGATTTTCAGGGCAATAGCCGCTACAACGCCGCGGCGCGCTTCATCCTCACCGAGCTGAACACGCTGGGCGCGGAATTGGTGACGGATGTGCAGTTCGGCAGCGATCAGAAGATCGTCAGCGAGTTCTATCAGCCGCTGAATGCAGCCCGCTCCTGGTTCGTGGCCCCCAGCCTGCGCATCGAGGGCAAGGATTTGCCGATTTATACCAACAACGTGGAGACCGCCGATTTTCGCAATCGCGAGCTGGAAGGTGATTTGGACGTGGGCACGACGATCGGCAACTGGGGCGAAATCCGCGTCGGCTATCACCGCAGCAACGGTGCGATGCACGACAACTACGGCGACCCCGCGCTGGTGCAGCCGCAGTACAACAACGGTGAATTCTTTTTCAAATTCAGCTACGACCGCCTCGATAATGTGCATTTCCCGCGCGACGGACAGACCTTCAGCGTGCAATGGGATGCGAATCGGGTCGATTTGGGCGGCGATTTCGCCTTCGACAAGGTGCAGGCCGACTGGCTGATGGCCCGCTCCGACGGCCGCAATACCATTCTGCTGTGGACCACCGCCGGCGTCACCGACGGCAACATCAATTCGACCGCATTGCAGGATTTCTATTCGCTGGGCGGATTTTTCAACTTGTCGGGTCTTGCGCCCCAATCTTTGCTCGGCCCCAACTATGCGATCACACGCGCCATCTATTTTCGCAGGATCAGCCGCGGAGGCGAGGGATTATTCGAAGTCCCCATCTACATCGGCATGTCCTTGGAACTCGGCAACACCTGGCAGCAGCGCAGCGATATGAATGTCGGTTCGGCCCGCAAGGACGGATCGGTGTTCGTGGCGTTCGACACGTTCCTGGGCCCGCTGTACCTGGGCACCGGCTACGACACCGCCGGCTACAGCGCCTTTTCCTTATTCCTCGGCCGAACCTTCTGATCCGTTAGAAACTGCGGCTTTCGCCGAGTTTTTCCACCTTCTCGAATACCAGCGCGGGCGAATCCCCAATGCGCGAGTATTCGTGCTTGCGCGACATGTCCTCGAGCACGCGATCGCGTTCAGCGGCGGTAAAAAACCAATGGGTCTTCTGCCAATCACTGCCGAGCAGTTTGGCGAAAGGATCGCCGCCGCGCAGCCGCACACGAATGCCGTAGGGCTGCGGCAGTACCGGAATGGTACGAATCATATTCTGTTGGTTGGCGATTCCCATCGCCGCAACCATAGCCGAATCGCCTGGGGGCTACCAGCTTAAATTGTGGTGGACGCGCATGCTAGACTCCGGCGCCTTCCTGATGAGGTAACTGATGGCATCGTCTTACACGGCCTCCGATATCGAGGTGCTGAGCGGCTTGGATCCAGTGCGCCGGCGACCGGGCATGTACACCGACACCACGCGGCCGAATCATCTCGCCCACGAAGTCATCGACAACAGCGTCGACGAGGCGCTGCAGGGCCATTGCGAAAACATCAACGTCAGCGTGTTTAAAGACGGCTCCTGCCAGGTCGAGGACGACGGCCGCGGCATACCGGTCGACATTCATCCGAAAGAGAAAATCAGCGGCGTCGAAGTGACCCTGACGCGCTTGCATGCGGGCGGAAAGTTCAACGATAAAACCTACCAGCATTCCGGCGGCCTGCATGGCGTCGGCGTCTCGGTCGTGAATGCGCTCTCGAAGCATCTGGAATGCTGGGTACGCCGCGGCGGCAAGGAATACAACATCAGCTTTGCGGGCGGCAAGGCCACTTCCAAACTTGAAGTGGTAGGCGACGTGCCGAAGTCCAGAACCGGTACGACGATTCGCTTCTGGCCGGATCCGAAGTATTTCGATACGGACAAGTTCGCGCTGCCCAAGCTCAAGCAGGTGCTGCGGGCCAAGGCCGTGCTGTGTCCGAATCTTCGCGTCACGCTGAACAACGAGGCGACCGGCGAGAAGGACGAGTGGTTCTACACCGGCGGCCTGCACCAATACTTGGCCGAAGAATTGGGCAAGGGCGAGTGGCTGCCGGCGGAAACCTTTTATGGAAAGCGCGACATCGACGGCGGTTCGCTGGATTGGGCGTTCGCCTGGGTGCTGGAGTCGGAACACGTCATCGCCGAGAGCTATGTCAATTTGATTCCCACCGTCGAGGGCGGCACGCATGTCAACGGCTTGCGCGCCGGCGCGGCCGACGCCGTGCGCGAGTTCTGCGAATTTCGCAACCTCGTGCCGCGCGGCCTGAAATTGTCACCCGAGGATGTCTGGGACGGGGTGAGTTTCGTGCTGTCGATGAAAATGCGCGAGCCTCAGTTCGCGGGCCAGACCAAGGAGAAGCTCTCCTCGCGCGAGTCGGCGGGCATCGTGCAAGGCGTGATCAAGGACGCCTTTGCATTGTGGCTCAATCAACATTCGGATCAGGGCGAAAAAATCGCCATGTTGGCCATCGCGAATGCGCAGCAGCGCTTCAAGGATAGTCAAAAAGTCGCGCGCAAGCGCATCGTCGCAGGTCCCGCACTGCCGGGAAAGCTGGCCGATTGCGTGAGTCAAGATCCGGCTCGCGGCGAGTTGTTCTTAGTCGAGGGCGACTCGGCCGGCGGGTCGGCGAAACAGGCCCGCGACCGGGTGACTCAGGCCATCATGCCGTTGCGCGGCAAGATCTTGAACACCTGGGAGGCCGACGCCGGTGAAGTACTGCAATCCCAGGAAGTGCACAACATCAGCGTTGCGATCGGCGTCGATCCGGCGGCCACCGATCTATCCTCGCTGCGCTATCACAAGATCTGCATTCTGGCGGACGCCGACAGCGATGGGCAGCATATCGCGACCCTGTTATGCGCGCTGTTTCTGCGCCACTACCGGCCGTTGGTCGCCGCGGGGCACATCTATGTCTGCATGCCGCCGCTGTTTCGCATCGACGCGGGCAAGGAAGTGATCTACGCGCTCGACGAGGCGGAGCGCGACGAGGCGCTGCGGCGCATCGCCGCCGAAAGTCCGCGTACCAAACCGGTGGTGACGCGCTTCAAAGGCCTGGGTGAAATGAATCCGCTGCAGCTGCGCGAAACCACCATGGCGCCGCAAACGCGCCGCCTGGTGCAAATGACCATCGACGCAAAAGACAGCCCGGACCAGCTGCTCGATATGCTGCTGGCGAAGAAGCGCGCCGGGGATCGGCGCGAATGGCTGGAAAGCAAGGGTAACCTCGCGCGTGTGTAGCGCGCTGCGGCCATGAAAACCCAAGAGCTGAATTTTGACGGCGTGGAACAAGAACCGCTGAGGTCCTTCGCCGAGCGCGCCTACCTCGACTATTCGATGTACGTCATCTTGGACCGCGCCCTGCCGCACCTCGGCGACGGATTGAAGCCGGTGCAGCGGCGCATCGTTTACGCGATGAGCGAGCTGGGCCTTGCCGCCGGCGCCAAGCACAAGAAGTCGGCGCGCACCGTGGGCGATGTGATCGGCAAGTTCCATCCGCACGGCGACTCGGCCTGCTACGAGGCCATGGTGCACATGGCGCAGGATTTTGCGTATCGATATCCCATCGTCGACGGCCAGGGCAACTGGGGATCGACCGACGATCCGAAATCCTTCGCCGCCATGCGCTACACCGAATCGCGCCTCACCCGCTACGCCGACCTGCTGCTGCAGGAGCTCGGCTCCAGCACCGTGGATTGGGCGCTGAACTTCGACGGCTCACTCGAAGAGCCCACCATGCTGCCTGCGAGGGTACCGAATCTTTTGCTAAACGGGGGATCCGGGATTGCCGTCGGGATGGCCACCGATATTCCGCCGCACAATCTGCGCGAGGTGGTCAAGGCCTGCGTCGCGCTGCTGGATGATCCGGACCTCTCCACGCGCAAGATCATGGCGCACATCAAGGGCCCGGATCTGCCGACCGGCGCGGAAATTGTATCGCCCCGCGATGAGCTGGTGCAGATGTACGAAACCGGGTCCGGCAGCTTCAAGGCGCGCGCCACCTACGAAATCGAAGACGGCGCGATCGTGATCGAAACGCTGCCCTTTCAAGTATCGGGCAGCAAGGTACTCGAGCAAATCGGCGCGCAAATGCAGCAGAAGAAACTGCCCATGGTCGAGGACTTTCGCGACGAGTCCGACCACGAGAATCCCACGCGGCTGGTGCTGGTGCCGAAATCCAATCGCGTCGATGTGCCCGCGCTGATGGCCCACCTGTTTGCGACCACCGATCTGGAGCGCAACTACCGGGTCAACATCAACGTGATCGCGTTGGACGGGCGGCCGCGGGTGATGGGATTGAAGGAGCTGTTGCTCGAGTGGCTGGAGTTTCGCAAATCCACGGTGGTTCGCCGCTTGAATCATCGACTGGCGAAATTGACTGCCCGGCTGCACATCCTCGACGGCATGCTGATCGCGTATTTGAATCTGGATGAAGTGATCCGCATCGTGCGCAGCGAGGATCAGCCAAAGCCGGTGCTCATCAAGCGCTTCAAGCTCTCCGATGAACAAGCCGAGGCCATCCTTGAGACCAAGCTGCGGCATCTGGCGCGCCTGGAGGAAATGAAGATCCGCGAGGAGCAGAAAAAACTTGCCGCGGAGCGCGAGGACATCGAACGCACCTTGAAAAGCAAGGCGCGGCTGACGAAGCTGGTGCGCGAGGAACTGCTGAGCGATGCGGAAGAGTTTGGCGATGAGCGGCGTACCCGATTGGTGGAGCGCGAAGCTGCGCAGGCCATCTCCGCGACCGAACTGCTCACCAGCGAGCCGACCACGGTGGTGCTATCGCGCTTGGGCTGGGTGCGCGCCGCGAAGGGACATGACATCGACGTGCGCGCCTTAAGCTACAAGGGCGGCGATGAATTCCAGGCAGCGGCCAAGGGCCGCAATTTGCAGCAGGCCATCTTCATCGATTCCACCGGGCGGGCCTACAGTCTTGATGCGCACCAGCTGCCCGCCGCGCGCGGCTATGGCGAGCCGCTGTCGGGTACCGTTGACCCGCCTGACGGCGCGACTTTCGCGGCGGTGCTGATCGGCGAACCGGATGATGTGTGGCTGCTCGCCAGCGACGCCGGCTACGGATTTGCCGTCAAGCTTCGCGAGCTGTATGCGCGCAACAAGAAGGGCAAGTCGGTGCTGAAGGTTCCGGAGAACGCGCTGGTGCTGCCGGCACAACCGGTGGCCTCGGCGGCCGCGCTCGCGATATTCGTCAACAATGATGGCGCCGTACTGGCTCTGCCGGCCGGCCAAATCGAGCAGATGAGCGCGGGCAAGGGGCAGAATCTGTTTGGTATTCCGGGCAAGAAATCCGCGCAGCGCGACGAGTACTTGGTGGCCATGGCGGTGGTGGCGCCGGGCGAGGTGTTGACGGTGTTTAGCGGCAACAGCGCGCCGATGAAGCTCAAATTCGAGGACTTGAGCCAGTTTCAGGATCGCAAGGGGCAGCGCCGCCAGAGATTCTCACGCGCCTACAAACAGGTCGATCGGCTGGAAGTGTCGGCGGCCTAGCGCTCGCCCGACATGGTCACATCCTCCGGGGCGTTCACAAAGTAGCCCTGGATGAACTCGATTCCCAGCTGCCACAACACCGCCATGGTATTTGCGTCCTCGACGCGTTCGGCCACCGTCTCGATGCCCTTGCGCTTCGCGGCCTCGACCAGGCCCTTGACGCGCTGCTGCTGGATTTGATTCGTCGATAAACCCTGCATCAAGGAGCCGTCGACCTTGATGAAATTCATTTCGATGTCGGCGAGCAGCTTGAGCGGATCGCGGCCGGTGCCGAAGTGCTCCAAGGCGAAACGAAAGCCGAATTTGCGCAGGCTCTCCGCCAGCTCCTTGGTTTGCCGTACATACTGCGTCGCATGTTCCTCGGTCACCTGCATGCACAGGCGTTTGGCTTCGATTTTCAAGGATTTCAGCTGCGTCTCGAGCCAGGGCAGCAGACTCTTGTCGAGTATGGTGTCCTTCGACAGCCGCACGAAAATACAAGCCGCTTTGCGGTTGGCGGCAAAGGACATCGACGCGCCGATCACCCAGCGATCGATGTTCTTCATCAAGTCGTTGCGCTCAGCGGCGGCGATGAATTCCGACGGCAGCACCTCGTTGCCCTGTTCATCCAACATGCGCACCAGCACATCGAACATGCCCTTATCCTCGCCCAGCAAGCTGGCAATCGGCTGCTGCACGAGACGGAAGCGATTCTCCATCAAGGCGCTCTTGATATGCTTGACCCAGATCTTGTCGTACGCCTGCACGCGCGTATCGGTGTCGGACTTATCAACGACATACATCTGGTTGCCGCCGAGTTCCCGGCCGCGGCGAGTGGCGCTGACGGCGTCGGTAATCGCCGCCGCCACATCCGGATTGGCCGGCGGCAGGAGGCCGAGTCCCACGGTAACCGTGGCGGACAAGGTCTTCTCGGCACTCACGAAGACATGTTCATTGACGCGCTTGACCACATTCTCGGCCCAGGTCTCCACGTCCTTGGCGGTGCCGCGCTCCAGCATGACGAGGAAGCCATTGCCGCCGAATCGGCCGCACAGGTCGGTACTGGTCAGCTGCGATCGCAGCAATTCGGCCAGCTGCGCCATGAAATCCTCGCTCTCCAGTACGCCGATGGCGTGCTGGATGTCGATGAAGCGATCCGGCTTCAGGTGCGCGAACTGGCGCACGCCGCCCTTCATGCTCTGCGCGCAGCGCTCGCGCACCGCCTCGACCAGGTAGCGCTGCTGCAGGAACTGCGTCGTGGCATCGTTCTGCACCGCGTCGGCGAGCTGCACCTCCAGATCGCGATCTTTCTTGTGCAGCGCCGATATCGCGATGCGCACCGCGGGCTCATTCTCGTAGTCGGCCCGCGACAGAATCAGTTCGAGCGGCAGGTTGGAGCCGTCGGACAACAGCGCCTGCACTTTGAGGGTGTGGCCGCTCCACTTGCCCTGTAGGCAGGCGACCAGCGCCCCCTTGAGCGCGGGATGCGTTTCTTGTTCGAACAGGTCCATGAGGGGCGTGCCGGTCAAGGCGTCGTTTTCGGAGTAGCCGAACAGCTCCAGCCACGCCCGATTCGCATCCACGACAATGCCTTCCTGCACGTGGGTGATGGCATCGGCCGACCCCTCGAGAAAGTTCTGCAGCTGTTCGCGGTATTCGCGCGCCGAGGACAGCGTGGTCGACAACGCGCGCTCCAGGCGATGGGCGCGTAGTTCGCGGCTCGCGACCGCCTGCAAGCGGCTGCGATTCGCCAGCGTAACCACGTCCTGGCAGCCCAAGCGCATCGCATCGGCGATCGCGGCTTCATCGACGTTCTCGCGCACGATCAGTACCGGCATCCCGGGCGCGCTCTGCTGCTTCACTTTCATGATCGAGGCGAGATCGATGCCGAGCTCATCGATGAAGGCAATCAGCATTTCCGGATTGATCTGAGTCAGGGCATCGCCCAAGTCGCGGGCATCCGGCAGCCAGGTGCAATGCACGGGATGGCCGGCTTTACGCAGCGTGCTGTTGATCGCCTCGACGTGGTCCTGGGACCGCGTCATGACAATCATCGGAACGGCCCCCTGTTCGGTCACGTCACAATACCCTCTCGATGTGGGCGCAAAGTGTAACACCTGGAATTGCGTGATTCTGGGACCGGCGTCAACCCCCGGGCTTCCCCTACAGGCCGGCGAAATGCGGGTCCAACTGGCCAGGGGCCTCAGGTTGCGGCTATGATACGCGCCCTTCAACTCGAGGCCGCGATGGCGAACTACAGCACCAACGAATTCAAGGCCGGCCTAAAGATTCTCATTGACGGCGACCCGTATGCCATCGTCGAGAACGAAATGGTCAAGCCCGGCAAGGGTCAGGCGTTCAACCGGGTTCGGGTTCGCAACCTGAAAACCGGCCGCACCATCGAGCGCACATGGAAGTCCGGCGACACCGTGGAAGCCGCCGATGTGGTCGATACGGATATGCAGTATTTGTATAGTGACGGGGACTTTTTCCACTTCATGGTGCCCGATACCTTCGAGCAGCTCACCGCTTCCAAGCAAGCCGTGGGCGAGGGCGCTCAATGGCTGAAGGATGGCACGGTTTGCGTGGTCACACTGTGGAAC
Organism: uncultured Gammaproteobacteria bacterium; assembly: GCA_963756845.1. Classification (GTDB taxonomy): domain Bacteria; phylum Pseudomonadota; class Gammaproteobacteria; order Steroidobacterales; family Steroidobacteraceae; genus Bog-1198. The sequence continues at coordinate 153,954 of CAVWPD010000007.1, forward strand.
GGCGTGCCGCTGCAGGTCACGCCCCCCGCGCACATGGAACTCAAAGTCATCGAGACCGATCCGGGCGTGCGCGGCGACACCGCGACGGGAGGCTCGAAGCCCGCGAAGCTGGAAACCGGTGCCATGGTGCGGGTGCCGCTGTTCATCAACGAAGGCGAAATTCTGCGCATCGATACGCGCACCGGCGAGTACTTGTCGCGCGGCAAGGGCTAGCGCCGCTCGAACGCTGCGCTACGCATTGTCAATGTCGAATGCCATGGCCTTCGACAATCGATCCACGCCCAGTGCAATCGCGACCAGCCGGTCAAATCCCAGCGCGACTCCCGAACAATCGGGCATCCCGCTCTCGAGTGCGGCCAGCAGATTCTCATCGAGCGGCGGCTGCGCCTGGCCGCGCGCCGCGCGCTGCGCCAAGTCCCGGCTGAAGCGCTCGCGCTGCTCGTTCGCGTGCACCAGCTCATGAAAGCCGTTGGCGAGTTCCAAACCGTCCAGATACAGCTCGAAGCGCGCCGCCACCGCCGGCCGCCCCGGCTTTAAACGCGCCAATGCCGCCTGTGAGGCCGGATAGTCGCAAATGAAACAGGGCCGCTCGCGTCCCAAGCGAGGTCCGACGATGAGGCCCATCAGCAAATCGAGCTTGGCATCGCGGTCGAGCGCGGATTCGCAAGCAATGCCCTCACGCAGCGCCGCCTGTTCCAGTTCATGCTCGCTCGAGCCAAACGCGTCGACGCCGGCGTGCCGCAGCAAGGCGTCGCGATAGCTTAAACGCTCGGCCGCTTGAAGACTGCGTTCCGGTGCCAGCATGGCGCGCACCAGCGCCTCGATCTCATCCATCAGCGCGCCATCGTCGAACCCTAGGCGATACCATTCGATCATGGTGAACTCAGGGCTGTGCCAGCGGCCCTGTTCCGCGTCGCGAAAAACCTTGCAAATCTGGTAGATGTCGCCGCTGCCTGCGGCCAGCAGGCGCTTCATGGCATATTCGGGGGAGGTGCATAAGTATTCACGGCCTGGCAGGCCATTCACTTGCGTGGCCAAGGATTCGATTTGCGGATCGCTCACGGCGGCGGCACTTAAGATCGGCGTTTCCACTTCCAACACCTGCCGGTCCTTAAAAAAATCGCGCGCAACCTCCAGCATGCGGGCGCGGCGCACCAGAGCCACACGCGTGGCGGTGGGCCGCCAACGAAGCGAGGGCGTCACGCTCATCGCAAGGCGCCCAAGGATTGACCCAAACGCACGTTCATCCCCGCGCGGACGTGCGCATGCCAGCTGGCGCGGCTCGCTTCGAACAGCACAATGACCGTCGAACCCATGTTGAAGCGGCCGAGCTCGGCACCCTTTTCCAGGCAGAGGCGCTGCGGCGGCAGTGTCGTGACCGCGCGCCTCGCGGCCGGCGTGATGTCTCCTGCCCAGACAGTCGCCATGCTGCCCACATTCAATGCGCCGACCATGATCAAGGCCACCTGACCGAATGCGGTGTTAAAGCGGGTCAGCACGCGCTCATTGCGCGCGAAGAGTCGGGGCACCTGCGCCGCGGTGGTGCCGTTGACGCTGAAGAGTCGGCCGGGAACATAGACGGTGTCCCGCAGATCGCCGCGCACGGGCATGTGCACGCGATGGTAATTGAAGGGCGCAAGATAAATAGTCGCGAAACAGCCGCCCTTGAAATCATTCGCCCAGGGCTCGTTGGCCAGCAGCTCGCTGAGTGTGTAGCGGCGCCCCTTGGCCTGCAGCAAGCAATCGCCTTCGATGGTGCCCGCTTCGCTGACCTGCCCGTCGACCGGACAGGCGATGGTGCGCGGGTCAGCGTCGATCGGGCGGCTGCCGGGAATGAGCGCGCGCGTGAAGAACTCATTGAAGCTGGCAAAGGCCAAGGGATCGCGCTGCACGGCCTCCGACATATCGACCGTGTAGAGCTTAAGAAAGCCGCGTATCAACCAATTCTTGAACCAGCGCGCGCGCACCCGGGTGGCGCGCAAGACCAGCCGCGACAGCGCGTGCTGCGGCAGCAGGTACTGACAGCAGACAAACAGCCGGCCGAAGCTCATGCAGCCCCGGCCACGATGCGCCGGAAATCGCTGCTCAAGGCATCCGCGGTAAACGGGCCGGTCAACACCGCAGCAAGGTGGCCGCCGGGGTCGATCACGAAAATCTCGCCCGAATGATCCACCGTGTAGTTGCCGTCCCTGGCGGGTTGCACGCTCACGCTGACGCCCCACCTCCGGGCCATCGCCTCGATGGCAGGCTGATCGGTTGCGGTGAGGCCGATGAAATCAGGATCGAAGTAGGGCACGTACTGAGCCAACTGCGCCGGCGTATCGCGCTTCGCGTCGACCGAGACGAAGATCACCTGCGGCAGCAGCGCAGATTTGTCCGCCCGTAGTCGCTTCTGCATGGCCGCCAGCACGGTGAGCGTGGCGGGGCAGAAATCCGGACAGTTGGTATAGCCGAAGAACAGCAAGGACCAATGACCGCGCAGATTCGCGGACCCAAAGCTGCGACTCTGCGCGTCGATCAAGCTAAAATCCGCCAGCGGCCGGCTGGGCATGAGCAGGGTGCCGGTGGCCAGAGCCACCGGCGGCTTGATGGCATGCGAATACAGCGCCGCGGCGATGCCCCCGGCGGCGCCCATAAAGATGAATACGCAGGACAACAGTTTCGATCGAGCCGTCATGCCCCGATTATCCCACACAGCCATCAAATCCGTCCGCGACGGCGAAACCGTTGGCGCCGCCATTGAACGTTGCGCCCAGGCGCTGCGCGCCGCGCGGGTCCATTTCGGTCATGGCACCACGGAGGCGCGCGACGAAGCCGCGGAGTTGGTGTTCTTCGTTGCCGGTCTCGCGCATGATCGGGGCGCCGGCGTCTATCGCGACGTACTCACGCCGCGCCGGGTGGCGCGCATCGACGCGTTGCTCAAGCGGCGCATCCGCGAGCGGCTGCCGCTGCCCTATCTTACCCACCGCGCCTTCTTTGCAGGACTCGAGCTGTACGTGGATGCGCGTGTGCTGGTGCCGCGCTCGCCGATTGCCGAGTTGGTGCTTAATCGTTTTCGCCCGTGGATCGGGACCCGCCGGGTGCGCCGAATCCTGGACATTGGCACCGGTTCCGGGGCCATCGCACTGGCCTGCGCTAAGGTTTTTCCCCAAGCGCAGGTCGATGCCGTCGATATCTCTGCAGCCGCATTGCAGGTTTGCCGGCGCAACGTGCGCCGACTGGCTCTGATGAAACAGGTCAATGTGCTGCGATCCGATTATTTCCGCGCTGTGGCGGGCCGCCGTTACGATATCATCGTCAGCAACCCGCCCTATGTCGGGCGCGCCGAGATGCGCGCGCTGCCGCGCGAATACCGGCACGAGCCGCGGCTGGGCCTGGCATCGGGCAGCGATGGCCTGGATTCGGTGCGAGCGATTCTCGCCGGGGCGCGAACTCATCTTCAGGAAGAAGGCATTTTGGTCGTGGAAGTCGGCAACACCGAGAATGCTCTGCTGCGCGCCTTTCCCCGCCTGCCGTTCGTGTGGCCGAAGATATCGATGGGCGGCGAGGGCGTATTCTTGCTGAATGCGCGGGATCTGCATGGGACGGGAGACAGTTAAGCGTGGCGGGTAATACTTTTGGCCGGATCTTTACGGTAACCAGCTTTGGGGAGAGTCACGGCCCCGCGCTCGGCTGCGTCGTCGACGGCTGCCCGCCCGGACTCGCGCTCAGCGAAGCGGATTTGCAGGTCGATGTTGACCGCCGGCGCCCGGGAACCTCGCAGTTCACCAGCCAACGCCGCGAGCCGGATACGGTGCGCATACTGTCCGGCGTGTTCGAGGGCAAAACCACCGGCACGCCGATCGGTCTGTTGGTGGAAAACGAAGACCAGCGCTCGCGAGACTACGAGAAGATCAAGGATCGGTTTCGCCCCGGGCATGCCGACTATACCTACCAGCAAAAGTACGGCTTTCGCGACTACCGCGGCGGCGGACGCTCCTCGGCGCGCGAGACCGTCATGCGGGTGGCGGCCGGCGCCGTTGCGCGCAAATATTTGCGCGAACGGCTCAATATCCTTATCCACGGCTATCTGGCGCAGTTGGGTCCCCTGGTACTCGACCCGGTGAATCCTCAAGCGGCGTACGAAAATCCGTTTTTCTGTCCCGATCCGACCCGTGTCGCGGAGCTCGAGGCATTCATTTGGCGCCTGCGCGAGTCCGGCGATTCAATCGGTGCACGCGTGACGGTGATCGCCCGGGGCGTCCCACCAGGCTGGGGCGAGCCGGTATTCGAGCGTCTCGATGCCGATCTGGCGAGCGCGATGATGGGTATCAACGCGGTCAAGGGTGTGGAGATCGGCGCGGGATTCAAGGCGGTCGAACAGCGAGGATCCGAACATCGCGATGAAATGACCCCCCAGGGATTCAAGAGCAATCACGCGGGCGGCGTACTCGGCGGCATCTCCTCGGGCCAGGACATCGTCGTGAGCCTCGCCTTGAAGCCGACCTCGAGCATCACGCTGCCCGGGGATACCATCGACATCCATGGCGCGCCCGTCGAGATCACTACGACGGGACGCCACGATCCTTGCGTCGGTTTTCGAGCCACGCCCATTGCCGAGGCGATGCTGGCATTGGTGCTGATGGATCATTATTTGCGCTGTCGTGCGCAGTGCGCCGACGTGGTGTCGAGCACGCCCGTCATCACGCAGCGATGAGTCGCGTCTCCGTCATGCCGCGCATTGCCGTGGTGGGCGTCTCGAGCCTGATTGGCAGCGCGCTGATTGAGGAGTTGCGCGCGCGCAAATTCGCCTATGCCGAATTGCATGCGCTGGATGACGAACGCAATGTCGGCACCGCGCTCAACGATGAGGAGGCGAAGCTTCCCGTGGGCGATGTCGCCGCATTTGATTTTTCGCGCGTGGATTTAGCTTTCTTTTGCGGGCGCGCAGCGCTGTCCGAGCGCTATGCCCAAGGCGCGGCACAGCATGCGTGGGTCATCGACGGCTCGGCGGTGTTTCGCGCGCGCGCCGATGTGCCCTTGATTGCCGCGGATGTGAATCCAGCCGAACTTGATCGAGTGGGCGCGCGCGGCTTGATCGCGCTGCCGGGAAGCGCCAGCGTGGCGCTCGCCACCGCGCTCGCGCCCCTGCACGCGCTGGCCGGTCTGGCGCGGGTCGAGGTGGCGACCTATCAGGCGGTGTCCGGCAGCGGGCGTGGCGCCGTGGATGAACTGGCCGGCGAGACCGTCGCCATGCTCAGCGGCAAGCCGGCGCGAGGACGCGCATTCGGCCGCCAAATCGCCTTCAACGTGATTCCCCAAGTCGATGCCATCGAGGAGGGCGTGTCGCGCGAGGAGCGGCGCCTGTGGGAGGAAACCCGGCGAGTGCTGGATTTGCCCTCGCTCGCCATCAATGCCACGGCCGTCCGGGTCCCGGTATTTTTTGGCCATAGTTTGGCCGTGCATGCAGCCTTCGAGCGCGCTATTGACGTGCGGGATGCGGTCGCCATGCTGCAGCGCGGGAGTGGTTTGAGTGTGCTTCAGTTGGATTCAGCTGCGGAATTTCCGACGCCCGCCACACTGGCGATGTCGCCCGATCAGGTATATGTAGGCCGCATTCGGGCCGATTTGACCCGTGATCGGGGTCTAAATTTTTGGGTGGTGGCCGATAATGTTCGGAAATGTGCGGCACATAACGCAGTTTCCGTTGCCCAGATTTTGGTAAATAGATCCCAGTAAGATATAGTTATTGGCTTATGTAAAAGGCAAGTGAGAATTCGCTTCCAAGCCCCTATAGCACAATGAACTTTGCCCGCTTGCCTACCAGAATTCTGGGAGTAGAAATGTTTGTGACCCTGCCTCGCCTGATGCTGATGGCGTGCCTGCTATCCCCGTCCCTGTCATGGGCGCTCGGCCTGGGTGAGATCCATCTGAACTCCTCGTTAAACGAGCCCATGAATGCCGAGATCGACTTAATCTCGGCCAGCCCGGACGAATTGGCCGCGCTGCGCGCCACCTTGGCGGGTAAGGATTCCTTCACGCGCTACGGCATTGATCGTCCGCCGTTCCTCTCGACGCTGACCTTCAAGGTCGGCAAGAGCAAGGATGGCCGGGATGTATTGCTGGTGCATTCCACCGATGCAATTCCTGAGCCGTTCGTGACATTTTTGGTCGAAGTAAATTGGGCTCGCGGCCGGCTCATGCGCGAGTACACCGTATTGCTTGATCCGCCGGTCTACACGCCCGGCGAACGTGCCAGTACGGCTGCGCCGGTGACGGCGCCCGTCAGCGGAGCACCCGCTGCGCCGCCCGCGGCGCGCAAATCAGCCCCGGTCGCAGCCACGCCGCTACCGAGCACCCCCTCGCCGAGCCCGAGTGCGCTGCCGAGCACCCCGGCCACAGCGCCCAGCCACCCGACTCGCGCCAGCCGCGCCGCGCATCCGAAAGCCGCAGCGGCACCCAGCGAAGCCGCGGCGCCGAGCAGCCCACCGCCGCCGGCGGCCGAAGCCTCTTCCGGACTCGCGCCCGGCGCGAGCACCTATCGAGTGGCCAAGGGCGATACGCTCACCAAGGTCGCGCGCAGTCTGCATGCGGATACGCGAGCGGCCATCGATCAAACCATGATCGCGGTGTACCGGGCGAATCCCGATGCCTTCGGCGGCAATATCAACATTCTGCGCAGCGGAAAGGTGCTGCGCGTGCCGGGTGGGGATGAAATCGCCGCTCTCAATCAGACCGAAGCCATGGGCGAAGTGCGCCGACAAATGGATGCGTGGCGCGGTGCGAGTGGCGCGAGCGCCGCGCCGTCCACCACTGGTCATTTGCGTCTGGTCACCCCGGGCTCGGGCGGCGGTACGGCCGATAAGAGTGCCTCCACGGTCGCGAGCAATACGCCGACCAAATCGAGTGCGTCGAGCGCCGATACGCAGGCGCTGCAGGGACGGGTCAAGGATCTGGAAGGGCAGTTGGCCGAATCGCGCCGGCTGCTTGATCTGAAGAGCAACGAGCTGAGTCAGTTGCAGCGCAAGCTCGGTACGCCGGCGACCGCAACACCGCCGGCTGCCGCGCCGCCCGCGACCGCGCCGCCGGCTCCGACCCCGCGTCCGCAGACCGCTGCGCCGCCGGCGACTGCGCCCCAGCCGAGCGCCACTGCGCCCGCGCCGTTGCCGCCGCCTGCCGAGAGCACGGCGCCGACGCCGGTGCCCGTGCCGGCACCGACGCCTGTGAAGAAACCGGCGGCTGCGCCGGAGTCGGGCTCCTGGATCGACTGGGTGGCTGCCAACTGGTGGCTGCCTGCCGCCCTCATCCTGGCTCTCATCATTGGATTGGTGATTGCCGCGCGGCGCCGCAGGCCCACCGGGGGCGGCGATTTCCCAGAGATGGATTCGACCGATATCACCGAATTTCGCGATCCGACCGCGAGGCTCGCCAGCGGGCGCGCCGGCGATGATTCCTTCGTCGTCGAGGAATCGGGCGAGCATCGGATGCCCGATTTCAATGAGCCGCCGGAGAAATTCGGTGAAATTACTTCGGACCTGAAGGCTTCCGATGACACGCTCTCGAGCGAGAGCGCCGTCAATCTGGATCAGGGCGATCCGTTGGCCGAGGCGGATTTTCACATGGCCTACGGTCTGTACGACCAGGCCGCCGACTTGGTGCGTATTGCGCTGGAACGCGAGCCGGATCGGCGCGATCTGCGATTGAAGCTCTTGGAAATTTATTTCGTATGGGGCAACAAGGACGCCTTCCTGCAAACCGCGAAGGGACTGGAAGCGACCCGCGACCGGGCTCCCGCCGGCGAATGGGACAAGATCCTCATCATGGGCAAGCAGATATGTCCCGATGAGCCGCTGTTCGCCTCCAGTGCCGGCAGCGGCCGCGGCGCCGGCGCGTTGGTCGACCTGAACCTGGAAGGCGGCGAGAACCGCGTCGATATCGATTTGTTCGGCGATCCGGAAGGCGAGCGCAGCATCGACCATCCCATCGCGAAGAACAACGATGACAATGCGGCGACCGGCGAATCGCCTGGATTGCACGCCGGATCGGATCTGGACTTCACCCTGGACCGGCCGGAGCGCGGGGCGGATGAATCCCCGACGCGGGAAATGCCGCCGCGCGATGAACCCACCGTGGAATCGGAGTTGATGAATTTTTCCGATTCGCCCACGAGCGAATCCCCGGCACTGAAGCCCAGCGACGTGCGCGGTCGTATCGCCTCGAAACTGGGCGCCGCGAGCAAGGCGGACCAAACCGCCGAGGTGTCCATCGATGATTTGGGGTTGGACCTCGATCATCTGGAGCAATCCACTTCCGCGTCGATCAGCATTCCGCAGCTCGCGGAAACCGATCATCCGTCCGATGCCCCGACCATGGTCGCCGGCCTCGATGAGAAGTCGCGGCGCATGATGGCCGAAGCGGAGGCGCGCTCGCGAGATCGCGACCTGACCGAACTGGAACGTGAATTGGAAGCCTCGTTCGTCGCCGATTTGGGCGCGGATCAAGAAGAAATCAAGACCGCCGTGTTGGGCCCGGAGTCGGCGCCCACGGTGCAGATGCCGCGCGGCACGGAACAAAGTCCCGGGGCGACCACGAAGTTCAAGTCGCCTGAATATTCCGACGTACAGGAATCTGAACGGCCGGATATCGATTCCACCTCGAAACTGCGCGGTATCCACTCCGACAGCATCGACTTGGATCTGGATCGACTCGCCAACGCGTTGGGCTCCGGCGATACCGTCGAACAGCCGCGCGCGGAGGATGAGAAATTCTCGACGGAAGTATTCGAAGCGACTCAGCGCAGCCGCCGCGTCGATTTGGATGTGGGCGAAGCGCTCAACGGCTCCGAGGCCCCCACCAACAAGCTGCAGACGATAGGTGCTACCCGCACCAGCAAGATCAGGGCCGAGGATCTGGCGCTGCCGGAGATGGAGCCGGTGACCATGAGTGAGGTGGGCACGAAGCTGGATCTCGCGCGTGCTTACATGGATATGGGCGACCCGGAAGGCGCGCGCAGCATTCTCGAGGAAGTCGTCAGCGAAGGTTCTGCCAGTCAGAAACAGGAAGCGCAGCGCCTCATCGAGAATTTGCCCGGGTGACGTGACGGACTCAAGCCGCCGCGTCGCCGCCATCATCGAGTATGACGGCACCGAATACGCCGGCTGGCAGTCGCAAGTGCACTCGGCGTCGATTCAAGACGCCGTGCAGTCGGCCCTATCGTTTGTCGCCGGTCAGCCGGTCGTGGCCATTTGCGCAGGCCGCACCGACAGCGGCGTGCACGCCCTCGGCCAAGTCATTCATTTCGACACGGAGGCGCTGCGCACGCCCCGAGCCTGGGTGCTGGGCGCCAACACCAAACTGCCGCCGAGTATTGCCCTGCAGTGGGCCGGTGAGGTGACGCAGGGCTTTCACGCGCGCCACCGGGCCAGCCGGCGAATCTATCGCTACCTGATCGTCAATCGCAGCGCGCGCAGCGCCCTGCAGCGCACGCGTGCGGCCTGGATACATCGCCCGCTGGATGCGGCGGCCATGCACAGCGCCGCTCAAGCGCTCATCGGCGAACACGATTTTTCGGCGTTTCGCTCCGTGGAGTGCCAATCGAAGACGCCGGTCAGGCGCATCGATTCGATCGCAGTGAGTCGCGATGGCGACTATCTTTGGCTCGAGATCGTGGCCAATGCCTACTTGCACCACATGGTGCGCAACATTGTCGGCACCTTACTCGACGTGCAAGCGCAAGCCGATCCTCGCGCCGCGATGGCCCAGGTGTTGGCAAGCGCGGATCGCCGCTACGCCGGCGTCACGGCCCCGGCTGCAGGCCTGTACTTGTGGCGCGTGGAATATCCGCCGCTGTTCGCCATCCCGACCCTACAGCCGGGCTATTACGCGCCGGGCAAGATGGTTTAAACTGCGCCATGTCCTGGTTCGAGCGAATTGTCCCTTCCCGCATAAAAACCGAGCGCCGCACGCGTTCGGTGCCCGAGGGCTTGTGGGCCAAGTGCCCGGCCTGCGATGCCGTGCTGTACAAAGCCGAGATCGAGCGCAATCTGCACGTGTGCCCGAAGTGCAGCCACCATATGCGCATCAACGGCCGCGAACGCGTTATGAAGTTTCTCGATCCCGGATCGACCACGGAGCTTGCCGCCAAGGTAGAGCCCGAGGATCCGCTGAAATTCAAGGATTCCAAGCGCTACAAGGATCGAATCGTCCAAGCGCAGAAGCAGACCGGCGAGCGCGATGCGTTGATCGTCATGGCCGGCAAACTCGCAGGACTCGACATCGTGGCGTGCGCGTTCGAGTTTCGTTTTCTCGGCGGCTCCATGGGATCGGTGGTCGGCGAAAAATTCGTGCGTGCGGTGGAACACTGCCTCGAACATCGCATGCCCCTGGTGAGTTTTGCGGCCAGCGGCGGTGCGCGCATGCAGGAAGCGCTGTATTCGCTGCTGCAAATGGCGAAAACCAGCGCGGCGCTGAAGCGCCTGTCGGAGGCGCGCCTGCCGTTCATTTCCGTGATGACCGATCCGACGACGGGTGGCGTGTCGGCGAGTCTTGCCATGTTGGGCGATGTCAATATCGGCGAGCCGAAGGCGTTGATCGGATTTGCCGGCCCGCGCGTCATTCAACAGACGGTGCGCGAGACCTTGCCGGAAGGATTCCAGCGCAGCGAGTTTCTCCTCGAGCACGGTGCGCTCGATATGATCGTCGATCGGCGCGAACTGCGCGACCGCATCGGCGCCATGCTGCGGCTGCTGACCGGCAAAGAACCCGCCGCAGCGTAAAGTAAGGCCCTTCATGCGGAGTCTCGATCAGTGGTTGGCCTACCAAACCCAGGTGCATCCGCAGTCCATCGATCTGGGGCTTGAGCGTCTGCAGGCGGTGCTCGGGCGCCTGCAGTGGCGCCAGCCGCGGATTCCCGTGATTACCGTGGCGGGGACCAATGGCAAGGGATCGGTAAGCGCGTACTGTGCAGCCATCTTGAGTGCCGCCGGCTACCGCGTCGGCACTTTCACCTCGCCGCATTTGCGCGATTACCGTGAGCGCATTCGCATCCATGATGCGTTGGTGGGCGTTCCGGAATTGGTCGCTGCCTTTGAGAAAATCGAGGCCGCGCGCGGCGAAGTGGCGCTGACATTTTTTGAATTCAATACGCTCGCGGCGCTGCTGCTATTCGAGGCGGCGCAGCTGGACGCGTGGGTGCTCGAAGTGGGTATGGGCGGGCGATTGGATGCCGTCAATGTGGTCGATCCTGCGGTAACCGTGGTCGTCAGCATCGGTTTGGATCACCAGGAATACCTCGGCGACACGCTCGAGGCGATTGCGCGCGAAAAGGCCGGCATTTTTCGCCCGGGGGTCACCGCCGTCATCGGCGGCCGCGGTCCCTCGCCGGTTCTTGAGAGTGCGGCTCGCAGCATCGCGGCGCCGCTGAAGCGGCTCGCCATTGAGTACAACTATATTTTGGAGGGCGGCGGTTGGCGCTACCGCGGCACGCGTTGGGACCTGCCGCTGCTGCCGGCACCTGCGCTGGCGGGAGATATTCAATTCGCGAATGCGGCGACGGCACTGGCGGCGCTCGAAGAACTGGACTCTCGGCTGACCATCGGCGCCGACGCCATAGCACGGGGGCTTCAGGAAGTGCGGTTGATCGGGCGCTTCCAGAAGATCAAACCGCGACCCTCCGCACCCGCCTGGATTCTAGATGTTGCGCACAATCCCGATGCCGCGCGCGTGCTGGCGCGCAATCTTGGCGCCGCGCCCGTCACCGGCAAGACCCTGGCGGTGTGCGGAATTCTGGCCGATAAGGATGCCGCAGCCATCGCGCAGATCCTGAGTGCATCGATCGACACCTGGTGGTGCGCGTCGATCGAGGGCGCCCGCGGCCGCAGCGCAGAGGCGCTGGCCACCCTGGTGCGGGCGGCCGGAGCGAAGGATGTGTACACCGTCGATCATGTTGCTGCCGCGTGCGCCGCGGCGTCGGCGGTCGCGACCGCGCACGATAGAATCGTGGTGTTCGGCTCCTTTCATACGGTACAGCCCGCGCTCGACTGGCTGGAGGCCCAGGGATTATGGACCGGCGCGTAAAAGAACGGCTCATCGGCGCATCCATCCTGGTCGCGCTCATCGTGCTGGTAGTGCCTGAACTGCTGTCCGGACCGAAACCCGCAGCGCCGCCACCCGCGGCGTTCAGCCCCTCTCCCGAACCGATTCGCAATGTCACCGTGGATTTGGCGACCAGCAAGGCGCCGGCGGATCCCGAGCCGCAGGCCCCGCCGCCAGCCCCGTCGCAGCCAGCCCCGTCGCAGCCGGCCGCGCAGCCGTCCGCGGGAACGCCGCCACCGGCACCGGAGGCGGGCCACGCCGCGCCACCGCCGGCGCAGAGCGTTTCGGCCGCCGTTGAAACGCCCGCGCCATCCCCCATATCAACCGCGCATGGGTCTTGGGCCGTGCAGCTGGGCAGCTTTGCCAACCGCGACAACGCGGATAAGCTCGCGCACCAACTCAAGGCGCAGGGAATGTCGGTTTACGTATTGCCGGGCGGCACCGGTCCGGCGCAGCGCTACCGGGTGCGTGTCGGGCCTCTGGCGGACCGCGACGCGGCCGATCGGGCGGCCGCCAAGCTGAAATCGATGGGACATGCCTCGAACATCGTGACGCCGGCGTCTTGATCGAGCGTTTGTCGATGGTTTCACGACGGGCATTGCGGGGCTCCGGTAGAATGCGCTACGCGCCAGCGCAGACCCTCATAGCGTTCGGATAGGTGGCAGATTGACCGGAGCCGATGTCGCAATTCTGTTGGTGATGTTGGGGTCAACGTTGATCGGTGCACTGCGCGGTTTCGTGAGAGAGGCCGTGTCGGTTGCCTTCTGGATCCTCGCGGTCTGGGCCTCTTGGAAGCTCGGACCGGTGATCGAGCCGCATCTGGGGGGCCTGCTGGCGGATCCCAGCGTCGCGCCCTGGGTGGGACGATTGGTGATTTTGGTGCTCGTGCTGCTGAGCGGTTGGGTGGTGGGCATGCTGCTCAGCTACTTCACGCGCAGCGTGGGTTTAGGTCCCGTGGACCGGGTGATCGGACTTGTTTTTGGCATCGTGCGCGGCATGGTGCTGGTGGGTTTGTTGATCATTGGCGGGGAGCTGTTGCACTTGAATCACGAACCGTGGTGGGGCCGTTCGAAACTGGTTCCCTACGGTGAGACGGTCGGCGATTGGCTGCGCGCCATGGTCGGGGAGAGAGGCGAACCTTGGGCAAAACTCGAGCGCCTGACCGGAGTGAAAGTCAGACCTAAGTAGCGGGGGCCGAAGCATGTGCGGAATAGTCGGAATGGTGGGTACCAGCGCTGTCAATCAGCGTATTTATGACGCGCTCACCGTGCTGCAGCACCGGGGCCAGGATGCGGCTGGCATCATGACCGCGGAGGACGGCGAACTGTTCATGCGCAAGGACTCCGGATTGGTGCGCGATGTGTTTCAGCAGAAACACATGTTGAAGCTCAAGGGCAATGTGGGTATCGGTCATGTCCGCTACCCCACGGCCGGCGCCGACAGTGCGCACGATGCCCAGCCCTTCTATGTGAATTCTCCCTACGGAATTTGCCTCGGGCACAACGGCAATCTCACCAACGCCCGCGAACTGACCGAAGTTCTGGTGCGCGAGGACCGCCGCCACCTGAACACCGGTTCCGATTCCGAAGTGCTGCTGAATGTGCTGGCTTCCGAACTGGAGCGCGTCGGTACGCCGCGCGTCACGCCGGCCGACATCTTCGCCGCGGCGAACGCGGTCTATCGGCGCTGCCGCGGCGGTTATGCGGTTACCGCGATGGTGATCGGCCATGGCATCTTAGGGTTTCGCGATCCGAACGGCATTCGGCCGCTGGTGATCGGTAAGCGCGATAGCAAGAAAGGCACCGAATGGATGCTGGCCTCCGAGAGCGTGGCTTTGGATATGCTGGGATTCGACATGGTGCGCGACGTGGCGCCGGGCGAGGCGGTTTTCATCGATGAGGAAGGCCGCTTCTACGCCCAGCAATGCGTGGCGATGGCGCGGCACACGCCCTGCATTTTCGAGTATGTGTATTTTGCCCGGCCCGATTCCATCATCGACAACATCTCGGTGTACAAGGCGCGCTTGCGCATGGGCGAACACCTCGCCGAGAAAATCAAGCGCGAACGGCCCGAGCACGGCATCGATGTGGTGATACCGATTCCGGATACCAGCCGTACCAGCGCGGTGCAAGTTGCGCAGCTTCTCGGCGTCAAGTATCGCGAGGGGTTCATCAAGAATCGCTACATCGGCCGCACTTTCATCATGCCCGGCCAGGAGCAGCGCGCCAAGTCGGTGCGCAGCAAACTGAACGCGATCGATCTGGAGTTCCGCGGCAAAAACGTCCTGCTGGTGGATGATTCGATCGTGCGCGGCACGACCTCCGCGCAGATCATCGACATGGCGCGAGAAGCCGGCGCCCGCAAGGTTTTTTTCGCTTCCGCAGCTCCCCCGGTGCGCTACCCGAATGTCTACGGCATCGATATGCCGGACGCATCCGAACTGGTGGCGGCAGGACACACTGACGATGAAGTGCGCGACATCATCGGCGCCGACTGGCTCATCTACCAGGACCTGGAAGATCTGGAACATGCGGTTCGCCATGACAATGCAAAGATCAAGGACTTCGATACCTCTTGCTTCTCGGGAGAGTACGTCACCGGCGATGTGACGCCCGAGTATCTCGAGCGGCTGCAAGGAGAGCGCTCCGACGAAGCTAAACAGCAACGTCGAAAGGGCGCCGCGCGTGGACTCAAGTCCGTTCGTATCCTCTAGGTTCGCGCGCGCGCCGGGCGGCGCCGGCGCGGGCCGGCGGCTCTAGTTCATGCGCCTGTTGGTGATGGCAGCGCGCGCCGATTATCGATTGCTGGTCCGCAAGCACGTTGAGATCGAGTGGCCGGATGCGATAATCGTCGAGCATGCGCTGGGGAAGGATCCCGGCATCGAGGAGCAGTTTGCGGCCACGGGATTCGACGCGGTGATCATCGTGGCCGCGCCGCCCTCCCAGGAGAGCGAAAATCTCGCGCTGGGGCTGGCGGGCAGGCCTGAGTTCGCGCCCATCCTGCTGCTGCATCTTGAGGATGCGCCACCGAGCCTTCCCGCAGCGCTGCCGCGCTTGCACCGGCTGTACGGCCGCAAACTCGATCGGGAGCGGCTCGTCAAATTGATCAAGACCGCCTCCAGCGAGCACCGTCAGGCGCTGGCGATGCTGCGCGCCGACCCGGCCTTCGAGAATCGCTATCGCTTCGGCTCGGTGGTGATCCGCGGTCATCGCTGCATTCGCCAGGTCGGCAGCGGCGGCATGTGCAAAATCTATCTTGCGGAGAGCGAGCGCGCCGGCACCCTCGTCGTGCTCAAGGTCTTCAGCCAGGTACCGGACGTCTCCGAGCGCTTCGTCGGCTTCGACCGCTTCCTGCAGGAATATGAAATCGTCGCGGGCCTGAAACACAACAACATCGTGCGGATCTACGATCTGGGCGTTGCCGATGATCATGCCTATATCGCCATGGAGCACTTTCCCGCGGGCGATCTGCGGGCGCGCATGAAGGAACCGATGATGCCGGCCATGGCGCTGAAGTTTCTCGAGCAGATCGCGAGTGCGCTGCAGGCCATCCATTCGGTGGGGGTGCTGCATCGCGATTTGAAGCCCGCGAATGTCATGCTGCGGGTGGACGGATCGGTATGCCTGATAGACTTCGGTCTGGCCAAGGCGAACGAGACCGAAGCGTCTTTGACCGGCTCGCGCGAAATATTCGGCACCCCCTATTATATGAGCCCGGAACAAGGGCACGCCGAGGTCATCGACGCGCGCAGCGATCTGTACAGTCTGGGCGTCATGTTCTACGAAATGTTGATCGGGCGAAAACCCTTCACGGGCGCCACCGCGATGGAAGTCATCTACAAACACAAGCGCGCGGAGCTGCCCGAGATTGCACCCCAATTCGCCAAGTACGCGGCGCTGCTGCGCTGCCTGTTGGCCAAATCTCCCGAGAGCCGCTATCAATCCGCCGCAGATTTGCTGTCGGCGATTGCGCCCCTAAAAGCGCCGGGATGAGCCGCGCGCCGGCGCAGTTCGCGCACCCCTTACTGCGCGTCGCCACGCCCGCCAGTTGGCTCGCCGAAGCGTGTGCGCAGCCGCAGGTGCTGCTCATCGATCATGCGAACTGCGAAAAAAAGGCGGCCTCTACCGCTCTGGCGTTGATGTTCGCCTATGCCGAAGACCTGGAACTCGCCGAGAACATGTCGCGGCTGGCGCGCGAGGAGCTGCGCCACTATGAGCAGGTCGCGAAACTCATCCGGGCATTGAGAATCACGCCGCAACGATTGGCGCCGGGGCGCTACGCCGCACGCCTGCGGCGCTTGGTCGCGAAGAGCGAACCACAGCGCGAAATCGATTTGATGATTTGCGGCGCCTTCATCGAAGCGCGCTCCTGCGAGCGGTTTGCGGTCCTGGGCGGGGCGATCGGCGCACCGATGAGCGAATTATTTCAGGGCCTGCACGCTGCGGAGGCGCGCCACTACCAGACTTACATGAAGCTCGCGGCGCGCGCCGCGCTGCGTGTGTCGCTGGATTTAGGTCCTCGACTGGAAGAATTCGCCGCACTGGAAGCGCAGCTGATCACCAGCGCCGATGCAGTGTTTCGCTTTCATTCCGGGATGCCTTAAGCGAAGCTAAACTCGCGCTGTCAGCGCGGCAGCGAGATCAGCTGCGGACCGTTTTGATCCCAGCGCAGCACGCTGCCCTGGTGGTACCAGTCGCCAAGCACGATGCGGGTGCGCGGCCTGTCATCGACCTGCAAGGCGTGAATGGCGGGCCGATGCGTATGGCCATGCAGCAACGTGGCGGTCCCCGCCGCGCGCAGCGCCCGCGCCACGCTGTCGGCGTTGACGTCGGTAATCGTATTCTCCATCGCGGCGGTATGCGCCTGACTACCCGCCCGCGCCGCACCCGCCAGCGAGCGGCGCGCCGCAATCGAGAGGGCGAGAAATTGGCGTTGCCAATCGGCATCGCGCACGGTGGCGCGCAGGCGCTGGTAAGCATAATCGTCGCTGCACAGCGCATCGCCGTGCATCACCAGCACCGTTTCGCCGTACAGCGTAATGAGCACCGGATCCGGCAGCAAATCCGCGCCGCTCATGCGACAGAACTGCGATGCCAGGAGGAAATCCCGGTTGCCGTGCATCACAAAGCAGCGCACGCCGCTCAAGGTGAGGGTGCGCAATCCCTCGATAGCCGACATTTGGGCGGCGTCCGGCGCATCATCGCCGATCCAGGACTCGAATAGATCTCCAAGAATGTACAAGGCCGAGGCGCTTTTCGCCTCGCTGCTCAAGAACTGCAGGAATTGTTCGATGATTGCCGGGCGGCTCGCGTCGATATGCAGATCCGAGATGAAAAGTGCGGCCACGGATCGCTACGTGGGAGCGCGCTCGATTCGCAGAATAACAACCGGCTTAACCGGCACATCCTCCTTCAAAATCCCGTGTGAGCTGGTCGCGACGCTGCCGATTCGATCGACCACTTCCATGCCCTGAATCACGCGGCCAAATACTGCGTATCCCCAGCGGGTCTGATTCGGGTCCAGCGCGGCATTGTCGGCCAAAT
Organism: uncultured Gammaproteobacteria bacterium; assembly: GCA_963756845.1. Classification (GTDB taxonomy): domain Bacteria; phylum Pseudomonadota; class Gammaproteobacteria; order Steroidobacterales; family Steroidobacteraceae; genus Bog-1198. The sequence continues at coordinate 171,569 of CAVWPD010000007.1, forward strand.
TGACGTAGAACTGATCGTTGGCCCCGTGCGGCTCCTGGGTGCGCGCCATGCCCACGGTGCCGCGGATGTTGCTCAAGCCATTGCCTGACTCGTTGGGTACCTTGGCGGCCGCCACTTTCAAGTTGTAATCAGTGTCAAAGCCGCCGCCCTGAATGACAAAGTTTGCCACCACCCGATGAAACAGCGTGTTGGTGTACTGCCCTTGATCCACGTAATTCAAGAAATTCGCGACGCTGAGCGGTGCGCGTTCCGCGTTCAATTCGATTTTAAAGTTGCCCATCGAGGTAACCACCAGCACCACCGGATTCGCGGCGGGCGTGGCCGCGGCAGACTTGGCGGGGCTCTTCGTATCGCCGCCCGCCGGACTGGCGGCGCTGCTGCCGGCCGGCTTTGCCGCTGCGCCGGCCGCAGCAGGCGAGGTATCGGCCGAGAAGCTTGGCTGCAGGCCGGCCGCGAGGATCAATCCGACAAAGATTAGGAGTTGTTTCATGCCTACGATTCTAACTGAATAGGTACAATCTTGAGATATGTCCTTAACTGATCAGTCGCCGGTCATTACGCGGTTTGCGCCGAGCCCCACCGGAGCGCTGCACCTCGGCAACGCGCGAACGGCATTTTTTAGCTACCTATGGGCCCGCAAGAGCGGCGGCCGCTTCATATTGCGCATCGAGGACACCGATGCGCAGCGCAGTCAACCGCGCTTTCGCGATGAGCTGATGGCGGAACTGCGCTGGCTGGGTCTTAACTGGGATGAGGGGCCGGATGTCGGCGGCCCGTCAGGACCTTATTCCCAAGCCGAACGGGGCGAGTACTACCGAACGCTGTTCGCTCGGCTGCAGGCGCAGGACCTGGCGTATCCTTGCTATTGCACCGCCGAAGAGCTCGAACTGTCGCGAAAGCTGCAGCGCATGTCGGATAAGCCGCCGCGCTACGCCGGGACCTGCCGCGACTTGTCCGCGGCGCAGCGTGCCGAGCGGGAGGCCCGCGGCTTGACGCCGACGCTGCGGTTCGCCGTGCCGGCCGGGCAAATCATCGAATTCAACGACGCGGTGCATGGTCCTCAGCGCTTCGCTTCGGGCGATATCGGCGATTTCATCATCCGGCGCGAAGACGGCACGGCGGCATTTTTTTTCTGCAATGCCGTTGATGATTCGGCCATGGGCGTGACGCAGGTGTTGCGCGGCGATGATCATCTGACCAACACGCCGCGTCAGCTGATGCTGCTGGATGCCTTGGGCATGCAGCGGCCCGGCTACGGACACGTCGGATTGTTGGTGGGCGAGGACGGCGCGCCGCTCTCGAAACGCCACGGCAGCACCAGCGCGCAGGAGTTTCGCGAGCGCGGATTCTTGAGTGCCGCCATTCTCAATCAGCTGTTTCGTCTCGGTCATGCCAGCGACCTCGACGGCTGGCTGACCATGGCGCAGATGAGCGAGCATTTCCGCCCGGAGCATCTGGGCCGCGCGCCGGCGCGCTTCGATGAATCCCAGCTGGTGCACTGGCAGAAGGAAACCCTGGAGCGCATGACGACGGCGGAAATCCGCACCTGGCTGGGTGCGGACGACTCATCGGCCTTCATCGACTTGGTGCGCCATAACGTGGTGTTGCCGGCGGATGCGGCCGCCTGGCGTGCGGTGGTGTGCGGTGATCTTGCGCCCCTGGGCGCCGCGGAGCAGGGCGTCATCACGGCGGCGGGCCCGGAATTCTTCGCGGTTGCCAGCGAGGCTTTTGGGCAATCCAATGCGGATCTGAGCGCACTCACCCGGATCCTCAAGGAGCGAACCGGGCGCAAAGGCGCGGCACTATTCATGCCGCTGCGTGTGGCGCTGACCGGCCAGTCGCATGGCCCCGAACTTGCGCCCCTCCTTAAGCTCATTGCGCCCCAGATCGTGCGCCGCAGACTCGAGTCCCATGCTCAAAATTCATAATTCGCTCACCGGCGAGAAAGAAGAGTTCAAACCGCTGCGTGCCAACGAAGTGCGCATGTACGTCTGCGGCATGACCAACTACGATTACATTCACGTCGGGCACGCGCGCATGCTGACGGTCTTCGATTTGGTGCAGCGCTACCTGCGCTCATTGGGCTATCAAGTGACGTATGTGCGCAATGTCACCGACATCGACGATAAGATCATCGATCGTGCGGCGGCGAACGGGGAGAATTGGGCGGATCTTGCGCGCCGCTTCACCGTGGCCATGCATGAGGATTGCGCGGTCCTGGGGCTACAGAAGCCGGACCTGGAGCCGCGCGCCACCGAATTCATCGCGCCCATCATCGCCATGATTCAAACCTTGATCGACAAGGGCTTCGGCTACGCCGCGGCCAACGGCGATGTCATGTATTCGGTACGCAAGTTCAAAGGCTACGGCCGGCTCTCCGGCAAGAACATCGATGATTTGCGCGCCGGCTCGCGCGTGCAAGTGGATGGCGCGAAGCAGGATCCGCATGACTTTGTCATGTGGAAACATGCCAAACCTGGCGAGCCCTCATGGCCATCGCCGTGGGGAGAGGGACGCCCGGGCTGGCACATCGAATGCTCGGCCATGTCGACCAGCTTGCTGGGCAGCTATTTTGATTTGCACGGCGGCGGCGAGGATTTGAAGTTTCCGCATCATGAAAATGAGATTGCGCAGTCGTGCGCCGCCTGCGACTCGGCATTTGTACACGTATGGATGCATAACGGTTTCGTGCGCGTCAATGACGAAAAGATGTCCAAATCGTTGGGCAACTTCTTCACGGTGCGCGAAGTGCTGAAGACGCTGCGCGATCCGGAAGTGTTGCGGTTTTTTCTGCTCAGCAGCCACTACCGCGGGCCGATCAATTATTCGACCGTGCAGCTGGCGCAGGCCGATGAGACCTTATTGGGCCTGTATCGCGCGCTCAAGGACACGGTGGCAGGGCCCTTGGATGAGGGCGAGCTGGCGCGGTTTCGCGCGGCGATGAACGATGATTTCAATACACCGGACGCGCTCGCGGTCATGCAAGGTGTCGCGCGCGATCTGAATCTTGCCAAAGCGGCCGGTGACCCTTCTAAAACGGCGCTGGCCGCGGGAACGCTGCGCGCGCTGGGCTCCATACTCGGAATTTTGCAACAAGACCCGGACGCGTACTTGAAACGCGGCGCGGGCATCGAGGCGCTGTCGGATGCGCAGGTCGAGGGACTGCTGGCCTCGAGGCGCGCGGCACGCGCGGCCAAAAATTTCGCCGAATCAGATCGTATCCGCGCCCTGCTTCACGGCGCGGGTATCCTGCTCGACGATCAAGCAGGGGGCGTTACACACTGGCGTCGCGCATAATCACCCCCGCCCGTATCGCCCCCGCCGGTACTGTCAGTCGGTGCGCCGCGATGCCAGGAAGCCCACCGCCAAGCCAATCACCGCGGCGATGCCCACTACCTGCCACGGATTATCGCGCACGAAGCTGTCGGTCCGCTTGCCGGCTTGCACAGCTTGGCCGCGCAGCTGCACCGCCGTGTCCGCCACGGCGCTTTTTGCGGCCGCCAGGGCGATTCTTACCTTGGCCCGAACACGGGCGATTTCGGGTGCATCGACATCCTTGAGCGCCTTGGTCAAGTCCTCGACGTGCTCGAGAAAATTATTGACCTGGCCGTTGGCGTAATCGCCCATGTCTTGCGCAGTCGCGGATACTGATACCATCTGATTCTCCTGTAACTAGACCCGGCGGCCCAGGCTCATTAAGAATGTCACGACCGCCACGATCAAGAAGACGATGAACAGAATCTTGGCGATGCCGGCTGCGCCGGCGGCGATCCCGCCAAAACCAAAAAGCGCGGCAATCAGCGCGATGACAAAGAAAACGGCGGCATAGTAAAGCATGTTGCACCTCGTAGTGCTGACGGCGCGTTGCGGCGCAAGGTCGGTAGTATCGCCATTGCAGGAATCCGCCGCAGTCGGCGGGCCGCTTCCTTGCGCGTAGGACATAGCCCACGGACATGCCGATGAAGACTGTGTTGATCGTTTATCACTCCATGACCGGCGGGACTTTGCAAATGGCGCACGCGGCCGCGGCGGGGGCCGGCAGCGAGCCGGGTGTGCGCGTGTGCTTGCTGCGTGCGTCGGAGGCCTCGGCCGACGCTGTGCTGGGGGCCGACGGCTACATCTTTGCGACGCCGGAAAATCTTGCCGGGATATCCGGGATGATGAAGGATTTTTTCGATCGGACTTACTATGCCGCGCTCGAGCGCATTAACGGCAGGCCGTTCCTGGCACTGATCTGCGCCGGCAGCGACGGGCGCAATGCCGCTCAGCAAATCGAGCGCATCGCCGCCGGTTGGCGCCTCAAAGCGATGGCCGATGCCTACATCGTGTGCACCTTTGCGCAGACGCCGGAGCAGATTTTGCGGCCCAAGAGAATCGAGGAGCCGGCGCTGAAGCGTTGTGAAGAACTCGGCAAGACCCTCGCCGCAGGCATCGCAATGGGAATCTTCTGACGGGCACTTAAGGCTAAATGCGGATGTCCACGCCATGTGCAATCCCCGATGCTCAGCAAAACGCCACGGAGATCTGTCATGCCACGAAAGTACGGTAAAGCCAGTCAGCAGAAAGTCGAAAAGGCAATGAAGGAGCGCAAGGCGGGAACGCTGCGCAGCGGCAATTCCGGGAAGAAGGTCACGAGCCGCAAGCAAGCCATTGCGATCGGCCTATCAGAGGCGCGCCGCGAGGGCGCCAAGGTCCCGAAGAAGAAGGCCGCCTAGCCAAATTCATTACCGCAAGGGGGCCGGCGCGCCGTATGCTAGCCCCCCTATGAACACACTCAGCGCTCGATCTTCCTTACAAATTCATTCCACCGTCAAAAGCAGCGGTGAGATGGAGCTATCTCTGGCATCGGTGAACGTGCCGAACCCGGGTCCCGAGGAGGTGCTGGTGCGCATCGACGCCGCACCGCTCAACCCCTCGGACTTAGGCCTGCTGCTGGGCGCTGCGGATTGGGCCAGCGCGAAAGCCTCGGGCACTGCCAGCCGTCCGATCGTGACGGCTCCCATGACCGCGAAAGTGCTCCAGGCCATGGCGGCCCGCGTGGACATCCCCATGCCCGTGGGCAACGAAGGCGCCGGATTGGTCATCGAGGCGGGCAGTTCGGATGCCGCGCAGGCGCTGTTGGGCAAAATGGTGGCCGTGTTGGGGGGAGCGATGTACTCCCAATATCGCTGCCTGAACGTCAACCAATGTCTGCTGCTACCACCGGGCGCATCCGCGGCCGAGGGCGCCTCCTGCTTCGTCAACCCGCTGACTGCGCTCGGCATGATTGGCACCATGCAACGCGAAGGTCACAAGGCGCTGGTGCATACGGCCGCGGCGTCCAATTTGGGACAGATGCTCAATCGGCTATGCCTCGCGGACAAGATCGGCCTGGTGAGCATCGTGCGCAAGCAAGAACAGGAGGATCTGTTGAAGGCAGCGGGCGCCCAGCACGTGTGCCGCACCGACTCGGCCACTTTCATGCAGGAGCTGACCGATGCGCTGGTCGCCACCGGGGCCACGCTGGGTTTTGATGCCATTGGCGGCGGGCCGCTCGCGGGCCAAATTCTGACCTGCATGGAGGCAGCCGCAAACCGAAGCGCCAAGGTTTACAGCCGTTATGGATCGACGACGCATAAGCAGGTGTATTTGTACGGTTCGCTCGATATGAGTCCCACCGTTTTAAATCGCAACTACGGCATGGCCTGGGGCATCGGCGGGTGGCTATTGACACCGTTCATCGAAAAAATCGGACCGGCGGCCTTTCTGGCGCTCAAGCAGCGGGTGGCGGCGGAATTGAAGACAACCTTTGCCAGTCACTACTCGAAGCAGGTATCACTGGCCGAAGCGCTGCAGCTGGACACCATCGCCGCGTACGCCAAGCGTTCCACCGGCCAGAAATACCTCATCAATCCAAATCAAGGGTTGTGACCTAGCGCGGCACGCTTCGCCCTTGCCGGTCCATCACGAATTGGTGCTTCGCGAGGCCATCTCCATATCGCGCTCGACCTTCAGGCTTTCCAGGTCGCGAGCCAGGGTCGCCACGGCCAAGGTTCGGCCGCCGCGCTTGTAGGTGATCGCGCAGTTGCGCGAGCTCAGCGTACCGTTGAATTCGACGGCATCGAAACTTTGCGCGTGGCCGACATAGTTGATGGTCGCATCGTAGTGCTGGCTCCAAAAGAAGGGCACCGCATCAAATCGCTGCTCGCGACCCAGCATGTTGAGCGCCGCCGTCTGGCCCTGACGCTCCGCGACCACCCAGTGCTCAACACGGATCTCATCGCCGGAATACGGATCGGGCCAGCGTGCATTATCGCCGGCGGCGTAGATGCCGGCCGCGCTTGTCTCCAGGAATTGATTGACGCGGATGCCGCGGTCGATGAGCAAGCCGGCCTGCTGCGCGAGCGTGATGGCCGGACGGACCCCCACGCCGAACACCACCATGTCCGCCTCCAGCATCGCGGCATCGCTCAAGGTCACCCGCCTGCCGTCAAGTCGTGCGACTGAGGCGTTTAAATGAAACACGACGCCGTGCGATTCGTGGAGCTCGCGCAAAAACGTGCCGACCTGGGGTCCCAATACGCGTTCGAAGGGGATCGCCTCCGGGGCAACGACATGCACAGCGATGCCGCGCTGGCGCAGGGAGGCGGCCACCTCGAGGCCGATGAAGCTGGCGCCCACGACGATAGCGCTCTTCGCGGTGGCCGCCGCGGCAAGGATGGCGCGCGAGTCGGCGAAGCTGCGCAAGTAGAAGCGCTGTGTGACGCCCGTGGCGGGTATCTCGAGGTGAACCGGATCGGCACCGGTGGCAATCAGCAGCGCGCCGAAGTCAATTTGCCGTCCATTCGCGAGCTGTACGCGGCGTTCATCAACCGCTATTTTCGCGGCGCTCCCGCCGAGCAGCAGATCGATTTTATTGTCGGCGTAGTACTCTGGTGCGCGCAGCGGCAGCCACTCCGGGGGTGCGTTGCCGGAGAGGAAGTCCTTGGAGAGGTTGGGCCGGTCATAGGGAGGCGAGTCGTCCGCGCTAATGAGGGTGATGGGCCCCGAGTAGCCCTGTCGCCGCAGCATATCCGCCGCCGCCAACCCGGCCGCCCCGCCGCCGATTACTACCACGGAGGAGGGGGCTTTCTTTGCATCGAGCGGCGGTGCCGGCGCCTGCGGTTCCGGCAGCCTGTCGCGCACGAAAAGTTGGTTGCCGGCACGCTCCACGCGCCAGCAAGGCAGTGCATCCAACGCGGGCGCGCGCAGTGCCGCGCCGGTGCGCAGACTGAAGCAGGCGTGATGCAAAGGACAGCGTATCGTGTCATTGACGAGCAGACCTGCGGCAAGCGCCCCATGATAATGCGTGCACTGTGCGCCGACGGCGAAGAACTCCGTGCCGCGCCTGATGAGAATGGCTTCCTCGGCGCCGATTCGACCGGACAAGATGCCCCCGTCAGGCAGCGCCCCGATGTCGATCCCCTCGCGAAAGTCAGGCATCGCTAGAGGCTCGGGTAGTCTGTGTAGCCGTCCGCGCCGCCCGCGTAGAACTGTGGTATCCGCGGTTCGTTGAGCGCAGCCTGCAGTTCAAATCGCTTCGGCAGGTCGGGATTGGCGATGAACAGTTTGCCGAAAGCCACCGCATCGGCCTCTCCCGAGGCGAGCGCCTGCGTGGCGCTCTCGAAGGTAAATTTCTCATTCGCAATGTAGACGCCCCCGAACGCGGCTTTGAGCGTCGGTCCGATGTGATCGGCGCCGAAATATTCGCGCGCGCAAATGAACCCCACTTTACGCGCGCCCAGTTGCCGCGCCACATATTCGAAGGTGCCCGACAAGTTCGAATCGCCCATTGAATGCGCGTCGCCGCGCGGCGCCAAATGAACCCCGACCCGGCCGGCACCCCACACGGATATGGCCGCATCGGCGACCTCCAGCAACAGGCGCGCCCGATTTTGTACGCTCCCGCCATAGTCGTCGGTGCGCAAATTGCTGCCGTCCTGAAGAAATTGATCGAGCAAGTAGCCGTTGGCGCCGTGCAGTTCAACGCCGTCGAAGCCGGCCAGCTGCGCATTCTCGGCACCCTTGCGAAAGGCCTGCACAACGTCCGGAATTTCATCGGCCTGAAGCGCGCGCGGGGTCACAAACGGAGTCGGCGGGCGCAGCAGGCTGACGTTGCCCTTGGCCGCGATCGCGCTCGGCGCCACGGGCTGTGCGCCGTTCAAAAACCTCGGGTCGGATATCCGGCCGACGTGCCAGAGCTGCAGAAATATGCGCCCACCCGCTTCGTGCACCGCGCGTGTGGTGAGCTTCCAGCCCTCGATCTGCTCCTCCGACCAGATTCCCGGCGTATCGGCATAACCTATCCCCAGGGGCGAAACGACCGTGGCTTCGGAGAGAATGAGCCCCGCCGATGCGCGCTGCGCGTAGTAGCTCGCCATCAGGCGATTCGCAATGCGTTCGCTGCCCGCACGGCTGCGCGTCAAAGGCGCCATGATGATCCGATTGGGTAACTTCAGATCGCCTATCTGCAGTGGGTCGAATAACGTCGTCATGTTGATTCCGATAAAAGCGGACGCGCGCCGCACGCAAGGCGTGGATACTACCAGCCGAGTGCGCAGCGCGGAATTGGAGGGGCGTTTACCGACCATCGCCGGCCTCACTCCATGCGCTGACAGGGGAAGGGCGATTGCGCCTACAGGCAAACCCGCCACCGCGTGCGATTGTTGGTGAATGTGTATGCGGAGGTTTTCATCATGAAGCGAATCATTCAAATTCTGGGCCTGGCGTCGGGCATGTTGATCGGCGCGGGTATCGCGAATGCGGGAAAATACGAGAACACCGAGGCCTTGTTCAGAAACGCGGGCGAAAGCAGCGCCTTCTTCCAGGCCAGCTACGGCTATGCGCTGTTCCCTAACATCGGCGAGGGCGCCCTCGTGGTGGGCGGCGCCTACGGTAAGGGCCGGGTGTTTGTCCATGGCCAGCTGGTCGGTGACACCTCCATGACGCAAGTCAGCGTCGGGTTTCAGGCCGGCGGCAAGGACTACAGCCAGATCATCTTTTTCCGCGATAAGCGCGCCTTGGAACAATTCGAATCCGGTGCCTTTGAATTCTCCGCGGGCGCCAGTGCCGTGGCGATCACGGCTGCGGCCAATGCCAGCGTCGCCACCAACGGTGCGACCTCGGGGGTGAGCGGCGGCCAGAAGGATGCGCGCACCGATGGGGCTTGGAATGATGGCATGGCGGTGTTCACCATTGCCAAGGGCGGCTTAATGTATGCGGCCAACATCGCCGGCCAGAAGTTCTCATTCAAAGAGCGCGGCACCGGCTGATCGGCGGCGGCCACCGCGGGTGATGGCAGGATCGTACGGTTCGAGCGCATAATTCGCGCGCTGCCGTACAATTTAGAGCCACGCTTTTTGGGGGAGGCCGAGGATGAAGACCCGCGATGAGGCACGTGCGCACGTGCTATGGATTGTGTCCTTGGCCTGGGTGTTGCTGGCCGAACTGCCGATCATCGCGCGTGCCGTGCCAACCAATGAGCGGCCCGTTGACGCCGCGCGCATCGAGAACGCCGATGCGGAACCGGGTAACTGGCTCTCCTATGGCCGGACCTATGGCGAACAGCGCTTCAGCCCGCTGACCCGAATCAACGATAAGAACGCCAACAAATTAGGACTTGCCTGGTTCGCCGATCTGGACACCAATCGCGCACAGGAAGCCACGCCGTTGGTGGTGGACGGGGTGATGTACATCTCCACCGCGTGGAGTTTGGTCAAAGCCTATGAGGCGCGCACCGGGCGATTGCTGTGGGCGTACGATCCGCAGGTTCATCGGGAATTAGGCGAGAACGCCTGCTGCGATGTGGGAAATCGCGGCGTTGCTGCGTGGAATCACAAGATTTTCGTCGGCGCCTACGACGGGCGTCTGGTGGCGCTGGACGCTGCCACCGGCAAGCCGCTCTGGAGCACGCTCACCGTTGATGCAACCAAACCCTACACCATCACGCAGGCGCCGCGCGTGATCAAGGGTCGCGTGATTATCGGCAATTCCGGCGGTGAATACGGCACTCGTGGGTACATCTCGGCCTACGATGCTGAAACCGGCAAGCTCGTCTGGCGGTTTTTCACCGTCCCCGGGGATCCCTCGCAGCCATTCGAGAATCAGGCCATGGCGCGCGCCGCCAAGACCTGGTCCGGCGATTGGTGGAAGCTCGGCGGCGGCGGTCCGGTCTGGGACGCGATTTCCTACGACCCCAAACTCAACTTGCTGTATTTCGGCACAGGCAACGGCATCCAGTGGGCGCGCTCCGCGCGCAGCGCCGGCAAGGGCGACAATTTATATCTCGCCTCCATCATTGCGTTGAACGCCGATACGGGGGAATACGTATGGCACTACCAAGCCACGCCGGGCGAGGAATGGGATTTTGACGCCGTTCAACAGCTGATCCTGGCGGATCTGAACATCGAGGGTAAGACTCGCCACGTCCTCATGCAGGCCAACAAGAATGGTTTTTTCTATGTGCTCGATCGCAAGAGCGGCGCATTGATATCCGCAAAGGCCATCGTGCCGATGACCTGGGCCAAGGGCATCGACATGCAAAGCGGTCGCCCGATCGAAAACCCGGAGGCTCGATACAGCGAGACGGGTAAACCGGCCGACATCAAGCCCGGACCGCTCGGCGCCCATAACTGGCAGCCCATGGCTTTCAATCCGCATACCGGACTTGTCTATATCCCCGCTCAGCAGGTGCCGCTCACCTACCTGCCGCTGCCCGCGCTGCCCATCGCGCCGATCGGCTGGAACTTGGGTGTCGCACTGGCGTCAATGACCAGCCAGAATGAGGGATTCCTACTGGCCTGGGATCCGGTGGCGCAGCGCGAGGCATGGCGCCATTCTTATAAGGGCCCCTGGAACGGCGGCATAGTGACCACCGCCGGCAATATCGTGGCCCAGGGCGATGCGGCGGGAAACTTCAATGTCTATCGGGCGGACAACGGCGAGAAATTGTGGTCGATGTTCGCGCAGTCCGGCATCATCGCCGCGCCCAGCACCTTCGAGGTTGGCGGGGAACAATACATCGCGGTGTTGAGCGGCTGGGGCGGAAGCTATGCACTGAGCGGCGGCAAGGCCGCTGCGCTCTCGGGAAACTTGCGCAATGTGAGCCGCTTGCTGGTATTCAAACTCGATGGCACTGCCGTATTGCCGCCGCTCGAGCCGCGCTCGATCGTCATCAATCCTCCGCCCGAGCCCGCCGATGCGGCCTCCATCGCACGCGGGGAACCGCTATTTGATCAGTACTGCAGCGCATGCCATGGCGAGCATGCGGTCGGCGGCGGAGTGGTTCCGGATTTGCGCGCATCGAATTTCTTGGGCATGGATTTTTTCTACAACATCGTTCTCGATGGCGCGCTGAAGGATGCAGGCATGGCTTCATTTAAAAGCGCATTGACTCGCGATGATGCGACTGCCATTCGCAATTTCATCATTCACCGCGCCAACCAGGACAGCAACGCAGCGGCAGTGCGTTGACGTCAGAGACTCCTTACACGCGATCGATCAGTTAGGCGCTACCCAACCCCAAACGGATATTGCAGGATTGTTGCGAATCACCGGCGTGATTGCGTTTAACAACCTGAATACTGCAAAGGGGTAAATCCATGGGCCGCGGAATCTTACTTTGGATGTTGGGTGTTCCTCTTCCGATCATTCTTCTGCTTGCGATGTGCTCGCATAACTGATCGGGAGAAGCATTTGGAACAAACAATCGCAGCGCCGATGAACCCCGATACGCTGGGGCTCGCCGCCATGCCTTCCTCATCCGCTGCCTCATGGCGGGCGATTATCGCCGGCGCATTTGTAGCCGCGGCAGCTTCGTTGATTCTCTTTGCCCTAGGTTCGGGCGTTGGTTTTGCCGCCATTTCTCCCTGGCCCAACCGCGGCGTTTCGCTGACGGGTTTTGCGATCACAACGGCAATTTGGCTAATTGTCACGCAGTGGATCTCGGCCGGGCTCGGCGGCTACATCGCCGGCAGGCTGCGAACCCGCTGGATCGGGACACACGTGCACGAAGTGTTTTTCCGCGACACGGCGAATGGCCTGGTGACTTGGGCTGTCGCGAGCGTAGTGGTGGCGGCGCTGGCCGCGGGTTCGCTATTTTCGGGTGTGGGGACCGGTGTTCGCGCCGTTTCCGAAGCCGCCTCGACCTCCGCAGTCTCGGCCTATGACATTGATAAACTATTGCGGGTATCTGCAGGCGCCGCTGCGCCGGCGGGCGGGACTGTCGCGGCGACCGGGGAGCTGCGCGCGGAAGTGGGCCACATCATCGCGAATGCGGCCGCCACGGGCAGCATCGCCGATGCCGACCGGGCTTATTTAATCGATCAAGTGGCCGCCCGCGCGGGAATTTCGCAGGCGGATGCGCAAAGCCGGGTCGAGAGCTTCATCTCTGCGGCCATGCAAGCGCAAGCGAAATTGAAAGCGGACGCCGATGCGGCAAGAAAGGCAGCCTCGCAGGCATCGATCTACCTCGCGCTCTCGATGTTGATCGGGGCCTTCATTGCCAGCGTCGCCGCGGCACTCGGCGGGCGATTGCGGGACGAACACATTTAACTGTACCCGTCATGGGAAGGATTGAATTATGCAACCTGTTGCCCAACGCAGGCTTCCTCCGGTGAAACTTCAAGATCTCGCCGCCGCGCTGAACGACTATGTGCGCGACTATCCGTGGATCGCGCTGGCCACCGGTGTGCTGGTCGCCTCGACGTGGGGAATCCTGGCCAACAGCGCGAGGAAACGCTCTGTGCTGCATCGGGCCTAGCGAGGCCGCACCGGCCGTGACCAAAGCGCCGGAGATATACGAGATCGGCAATTCCGTGCAAAATGACGACCGCGTCGGTTGGCGTCACACGGGAGGCGATGATGTTCGTATTGCGCATCAATGGCGAGGAACATACGGTAGACGTGCCGGCGGATATGCCGCTCCTGTGGGTACTGCGCGATACCGTCGGCTTGACAGGTACCAAGTTCGGCTGCGGCATCGCGCAATGCGGTGCGTGCACGGTGCACCTCGATGGGCAGGCGGTGCGTTCCTGCGTGCTGCCGGTCGGGGCGATCGGCGCTAAAGAGATCACCACCATCGAGGCGGTGGGCAAGACCCCCACGGGACAGAAAATCCAAAAGGCATGGCTGGATGTGGACGTGGTGCAATGCGGCTACTGTCAGTCCGGGCAAATCATGTCGGCAGCTGCATTGCTGGCGCGTGCGCCGAATCCCACGGACAGCGACATCGATGCGGCCATGTCGGGAAATATTTGCCGCTGCGGCACCTATGTGCGCATCCGGGCGGCCATCAAGCAGGCCGCCACCGGCAACGTTGAGATTCTGCAAGCCATCGCGCCTGCGGGGGCCGCATGAAGGCCGCGGATACCTCTGCGGCGCTGTCGAGGAGCGTGGACCTCGACCGACGCAATGCGCTCAAGTTAACCGGATTATCGATCGCGTTTTTGTGGACCGGAACACACGGCACGGCGGGCGCCGCCATGAATGCCCGGCGCCAGTCCAGCGATGCCGCGACTGCTGCCGCCGATGGCAATCCGCCATTTGCCCCCAACGCATTCATTCGCGTGGACACCGACGGATCCGTACGCTTGGTCATGCCGTCCGTCGAAATGGGACAGGGCATCTATACCGGGGCGTGCATGATGCTGGCAGAGGAGCTTGGGGTCGGTTTGGATCAAATCAAAGTCGAGCATTCCCCTCCCAACGATCAGCTGTATGCCAGCCCCTTCTTGGGCGGGCAAATTACCGGTGGTTCGACGAGTACCCGCGGGCAATGGCAGGTATTGCGCGAGGCCGGAGCGGTCGCCCGTACCCTGCTGGTGAGCGTGGCCGCGCAGCGCTGGCAGGTCGATCCCTCCGCCTGCACCGTGGCGCGCGGCGTGGTGTCGCACCAGAGTTCCGGACGCAAGCTGCCATTTGCCGCGCTCGCGAAATCCGCTGGTGCGCTGCCGATGCCCGGAAAGGTCGAGCTAAAGGATCCGAAGACCTTTGTGTTGATCGGCAAGCCCCTGCGGCGCATCGACTCGGCCGACAAGACCACCGGAGCCACCCAGTTCGGCATCGATGTGCGTGTGCCCGGCATGAAAGTGGCCACGGTCAGAGCATGTCCGACCTTTGGCGGTAAACTGGCCGCGCTTGACGAGCGGCGCGCGCGCGCCGTGGCCGGCGTGATCGATGTGATTCGACTCGATGATGCCGTCGCCGTCGTCGGCGAGAATTTCTGGGCGGCGAAACAAGGCCTCGAAGCGCTAGACATCCAGTGGGATCTTGGCGCGAACGCCGGCTTGACCACGGCAATCCTGCGGCAGGCGCTCGCCGAAAAGCTGCGCAGCGGCAAGTCCATCGTGGCGCGCGAGGAGGGCACGCGGCCGGCCGACGGAACACCCATCGAGGCGGTGTATCAGCTGCCGATGCTGGCGCATGCGCCGATGGAACCGCTCAACACCACGGTGTGGGTCACCGCGGAGAAGTGCGAGATCTGGGTCGGCACCCAAGTGCCGACGCGCTGCGTGGCCGCTGCCGCCAAGATCACCGGTCTGCCGCAGGATAAAATCGTGCTGCATAACCAGTACCTCGGCGGGGGTTTCGGCCGGCGCTTGGAAACAGACTCCGTCGAACAAGCCGTCAGTCTGGCGAAACAGGTCAAGTATCCAATCAAGGTGATCTGGACTCGCGAAGAGGACATTCGCCATGACATCGTGCGGCCGATGTACCACGATCAAATTTCCGCCGTGCTGGACGCGCAAGGGCGGCCGGTATGGTTCGGCGATCGCGTCACTGGCGGCACGGTGCTGGGCCGCTGGGCGCCGATGGCCATGGGCAAGAATGGTTTGGACGGCGATTTGGTCGAATGCGCCGCCAAGACTCCCTATGAGATTTCCAATGTGAAAGTGGAGTGGATACGCCATGACATGCCCGACGGGCTGCTCGTCGGTTGGTGGCGCGGCGTCGGCCCGACGCACAATCTGTTCGTCGTTGAAAGCTTCATGGATGAGTTGGCCCATGCTGCGGGCAAGGATCCTCTCGACTACCGCCGCGCGCTGCTGCAGAAGAATCCGCGCTCGCTGGCGCTGCTCAACCTCGCCGCCGACAAAATTGGCTGGAACACAAGCGCCCTGCCGCCTCGAGTCGGCCGCGGCATCGCGCTCGGGGAACCCTTCGGCAGCCGCATTTGCGTGATCGTGGAGGCCGAGGTCACCGCACAGGGCGCCGTGCATCTGCGCCGCGCCGTAGTGGCACTTGACTGCGGAATCGCCATCAATCCCAGTTCGGTCGAAGCACAAGTGCAGGGTGGATTGATATTCGGTTTGAGCGCTGCCCTGTACAGCGGCATCACGCTCAAGAGCGGCGCGATCCAACAGAGCAACTTTCACGACTACCGAAGTTTACGCATCAACGAGGCGCCTGCGATCGAGGTGTATCGCGTGGACAGCAGCCAACCACCCGGAGGCTTGGGTGAGGTTGGCACGGCCATCGCGGCGCCGGCGCTCGGCAATGCAATTTTTGCGGCCACCGGCGTGCGGCTGCGCGCCCTACCGGTCGAACCGCATCTCTTGGTGCAAAATGCGGACGCCTTGCGGAGGCCGGTATGAAGCGCGTGTTGATAGCCCTGCTGCTGGTCTGTGTGATCGGCGTCATTGCCTATATGGCTCTTACACGCACTGATGGGGCGGCGGGTGCGGCGCCGGCCATCGCCGGTGCCCCGGCGGCGGCCGACACGCTGGCCCGCGGCGAGTACCTGGCCAAGGCGGCCGATTGTGTGGCGTGCCACACGGTGCCGGGTAGCGGCAAGGATTTTGCGGGTGGGTTTGCCTTTCGTTTGCCCTTCGGCACGATCTATTCCAGCAACATCACCCCCGATCCGGACACCGGCATCGGTCGCTGGAGCGACGATGAGTTCGTGCGCGCGGTGCGCGAGGGGGTGCGCAAGGACGGACAACATTTGTATCCGGCGCTTCCGTATCCCTCGTACACGAAAATGAGCCGCGGCGATGTACTGGCTATCAAGGCATACCTTTTCTCCCTGCCCCCCATCAAGCAGGAGAACTTGGCCAACGATTTGGAGTTTCCATTCAATCAGCGCTGGATCATGGGTTTCTGGAATGCGGCATTCTTCAAGAGCCAGCGTTTCGCCGCCGACAGTGCCAAGTCGCCGGAATGGAACAGCGGCGCTTATCTGGCGACCGCGCTCGGTCATTGCGCGGAATGCCATACGCCGCGCAATGTCGGCTTCGGCTTAGAACACGGCAAGGAACTGTCGGGTCACGAGGTGCAGGGCTGGCGCGCGTACAACATCACGCCCAATGTCGAGCACGGCATCGGCTCCTGGTCCGATGCGGAGCTCACCGCGTATCTTAAGTCCGGCCATGCGCCTGGACATGCCTCGGCCTCCGGTCCCATGGGTGAGGCCGTGGCGCACAGCCTGCAGTTCCTCGCCGATGAGGACGTTGCCTCCTTGGTGAGCTACTTGCGCAGCGTCCCGGCGCAGGCGGGCAGTCTGCCCATCGACATCGACACAAAACCGGCGCCGGTGCTGGCATCTAGCGACTCGCTGCCGGGCGGGGATAGCGCCACCGCGCATGCACAGGGGTTGCAATTGTTCGAAGGTGCCTGTGCAAGCTGTCACCAATGGAACGGCAAGGGACAACAGACTCCCTATGCCGCATTGCTCGGTACGCGAGGAGTGAATGACATCAGCGGCACCAATGTGACGCAGGCGATTCTGCACGGCGTCAATATGCGCCTCGCCGGCAACGCGGTTTTCATGCCGGCATTCGGCACGGCCTATACGGACGCGGAGATTTCAGCCCTGGCCAACTATGTCATCGCGCACTTCGGCGGCAAGCAGGGGACCGTCACGCCCGATGAGGTGGCGAGGCGCCGCGACCTGTGACCGATTCAGCGCCGCCGTTGAAGGGCGTGACCGTTCTTGATTTTTCCCATGCGCTCGCGGGTCCCTATTGCACGATGTTGATGGCGGCCTATGGCGCGCAAGTGATCAAGGTCGAGGGTCCGGAAGGGGATATCGGCCGCACCTGGGGGCCGCCATTTTACGGTCCGGACGCCGCGTACTTCGTCGGCTTGAACAGCGGCAAGCAGAGCCTGGCCATCGACTTGAAAACCCCGGAAGGCCTCGCGGCCTGCCGCGCGCTCAGCGAGAAGGCGGACATCCTGGTCGAGAATTTCAGGCCCGGCACGATGAATCGCCTGGGGCTGGACTACGCTTCGTTGTCTGCGGCCAATCCGCGGCTCATCTATGTGTCGATCTCCGGCTATGGACAGACCGGACCCCGGCGTCTCGAACCGGCCATGGATTTGATCATTCAGTCCGCTTCCGGGCTGATGAGCATCACCGGCACGGCGGACGGCGAAACCGTCAAGACAGGCCACTCCATTGCCGACATTACCGCCGGACTGTTTTCCCTCATCGGCGCCATGATGGCGCTGGAAGCGCGCCACCGCACCGGGCGCGGTCAGTTCGTCGATGTATCCATGATGGATACGGTGATGTCGACCATGATTTCCAACTATGCCCGTTATCTCGCATCGGGCGTGATTCCGCAGCCCATGGGCACCTTGTTCGACGGCATCGTTCCCTACCGCAACTATGTCTGCGCTGACCGCGAAATTACCATCGCCGTCGCCAGCGATAAATTGTGGAAGAGTTTTTGCGAGGCGATCGAGCGCGCCGACTTGCAGGATCATCCCGATTACAACGCGAATCACTTGCGGGTGAAGAATCGCGCCGTGCTCGAACCCCTCCTGGAAACAATTTTCCGTTCGCGGCCCGCCAAGGAGTGGGTCGACATCCTCGCCCGGCACGGCGTTCCAGCCACCGTGGTGCGCAACCTCCAAGAGGTGGTGGACGATGCGCAAACGGCCGCGCGCAACATGATCCCCGTCGTGCAGCACGCGACGGCCGGCCTGATCCGCGTGCTGGGCGTGCCGGTGCAGCTATCTGAGACGCCCGGCCGAATCGGGGATGCTGCACCGCTCCTGGGCGCGGATACCGCCGCGGTGCTGCGCGGCATATCCCCGGCTCCTAATTCCGACTAGCGGAACATCAATCCGCCTGTAAGACCACTGCGAGTCCGCGCTACAATGGCGCGGACAAAAGCGCAGCACATGCGTTGGCACAATGGCGGGAGTTTTGCATGAGCGAATTGCGGAAAGTTGCTTTGGGATTGGCGGCGCTGTGCTGCTTTGCTGCGCCGGCCCTGGCGCTGGTCCCCGGCGATGTCGTCGAGAATTTTCGTCTGACCGACGATAAGGGCGTATCGCACGAACTGTACTACCTGTCCGACATGAAAGCCGTGGTGCTGGTGGCGCAGGGAAACGGCTGCGATGGCGCCCAAGCCACCGCGAAATCGCTGGGCAGCTTGCGCGAGAAATACCAGGTACAGGGTGTGGAATTCCTCGCGATCGACTCGAATTTGAAGGACACGCCCGAGTCCATTGCCAAGGAAGCCGCGCAGAACGGCAGCGGCATTCCGGTGCTGATCGACTACCTGCAGCTCATCGGTGAATCCTTAGGCTTCTCGCACGACGGCGAAGTGCTGATCGTGGATCCTCAGACCTGGAAAGTGATCTACCGCGGCGCCGCCGCGGCAGGCGCGAATAATTACGTCGCAGAGGCCCTCGACGCCAGCTTGAGCGGCGCGCCGGTCAAAGTGGCGCAGACCGATGCGCACGGCTGCACCATCCTCATGCCCGAGCGCGACCGGCGCAGCGCGCATGAGAAGATTTCCTACGAGAAGACCATTGCGCCCATGCTCATCGAGCACTGCGTGGCCTGCCATCGCCAGGGCGGCATTGCACCGTGGCAGATGTCCAACTATGACCTGGTGCGCGGCTTCTCGCCCATGATTCGTGAGGTGGTGAGAACCAAGCGCATGCCGCCGTGGCATGCCGATCCGCACTACGGCGTGTTCAGCAATGATCGCTCACTCACCAATGATCAGACCAAAATGCTGGTGCATTGGATCGAAGCGGGCTCGCCGCGCGGAAGCGGCCCGGATCCCTTGACGCTGGTGAAGAAGGATTGGCCGGCCTGGACGCTGGGCCCGCCCGACCTCGTGGTCAATCTGCCGAAATTCGACGTACCCGCAACGGGCGTGATCCCCTATCAAATGTGGACTGTCGATAATCCGCTGGATCACGATGTGTGGGTGCGCGCCGTAGACTTCCAGCCTGGCGCGCGCTCCAATCTGCATCACATCATCGCCACGATCGGTGGTGAGATGGCGGCGGGTTCCAAGAAGGACTCGGGCGATGGCAGCCTCGCGGACTATGTGCCGGGTTCTGAACCGCTGCAGATTCCGCCTGAGAGCGGGATTTTGCTGAAGAAGGGCGCGAAGTTCGGCTTCCAGGCCCACTATACGGTCAACGGCAAGGAAGCGACGGACGTCACCCAGATGGGTTTGTACTTCATGGACAAGCCGCCCCAGTACCGCTATCGCGCAGCGATCATGGCGAATCCGCGCATCAGTATTCCCGCCAACACCAAATCCTATACCAACGATGCGACGCATACTTTTGATGAAGAGGTGCTGGTGTACAGCCTGCATCCGCATGCGCACTTTCGCGGCTCGGCGGCAGAGTTCACGGCCGTGTACCCGGACGGCCACCACGCGGTGCTGCTCAATGTGCCGCGCTACGAATTCAATTGGCAGACCACGTATGTGCTGAAGACGCCCATTGTGCTGCCGGCTGGGACCAAGGTCATTTACAGCATGACCTACGATAATTCCACCCAGAACAAGGCCAATCCTGATCCGAATCGCGTGGTTCCCTGGGGCCAACAAACCTGGGATGAAATGCTGTTCGGCGTGATTCGCTATCGATACCTGACACTGGATGCAAATCCGACCAGAACCGCGCAAGCAACCGAGTAAATCCTCCGTGCCCGAATCCAATCTGCTTCGGCGTGCGCTACTGTCATGCGCGTTGCTGTGTTTTGGCGCCAGCGCAGCCGAGGCCCTGGCACCGGGCGAGCACGTCGCTGACTTCACGCTCCCCGACCAAAGCGGTGCAACGCACGAGCTGTACGGACTCTCCTCGAAAAAAGCCATCGTCATCATGACGCAGAGCAACGGCTGTCCCATCGTGCGTCTGGCGGTGCCGGCGCTGCGCGAGATTCGTGATCAATATGGCGCGCAGGATATCGAGTTTCTGTTGCTGAACCCGACCCTGCAGGACACACGCGAGTCGGTCGCCCAGGAGGCCGCGGAGTTCGGATTTGCGCTGCCCATACTGCTCGATCGCACGCAAAAGGTGGGCGAAGCGCTGGGTGTGGATCGGACCGCCGAGGTTTACGTCATCGATCCCAAGACTTGGAAGCTCGTGTATCACGGCCCCATCGATGATCGGCTGAGTTACGAGACGCAGCGCCCCGTCCGACATCACTACCTCGCGGATGCGCTCGATGCGGTTTTGGCGGGCAAAACCGTGAGCGTTGCCGCGGTCAATTCGCCGGGCTGCATCATTTATTTTCCACATCGCAAGCGCGCCACCTAGACTTAAGTCCGCGGTGCACAGGCGAAGCTCGATACTGTCCGCGGTGTGCGTGTATGCGCTGGGGCAGTGCGCAACGCTTGGCCAGTCGCCGGCACCAGCGCCAGCACCGCGCAGCGGCGAGGCGCTGTTTCAGGCGCACTGCGCCGGCTGCCACACCGGCGCGCCGCAGATGCGCGCCCCGGGGCCGGACGTGCTGCGTCAGCGCTCGCCGGCCGCCATTCTTGAGGTCCTGGCAAATGGCGCGATGCGCGTTCAGGGCGCCGCTTTAAGCGGCCCCGAGCGGCGCGCCATCGCCGAGTATCTCGGCGGCACAGGATTGGCCGGTGATTCGACCGGAGCGGCGCAAGGCCGATGCGACGCGCCCGCGAGGTTCAAGCTCACCTCGGGCCCTGCGTGGAACGGCTGGGGTGCGACGCCGGAGAACAGTCGAAGCCAGTCCGCCGCCAATGCACAACTCAGCGCAGCGCAGGTTCGGCATCTCGAGTTGAAATGGGCCTTTGGTTTTCCCGATGCGACATCCGCGTGGGCGCAACCCAGCATCAGCGGCGGATGGCTGTTCGTCGGCAGCCAAAATGGCACTGTGTATGCACTCGACGCCAAGAGCGGCTGCATTCATTGGTTTTTCAGCGCCGACGGCGGAGTGCGCACCGCCATGTTTGTAGGTCCCGGAGCCGGCGGCGGCGTGGTTTACTTCGGCGATACGAGCGCCAAGGCGTACGCGCTGGATGCCGGTACCGGCCGATTGCTGTGGAAGACCAAGGTGGATGAGCACCCGCTGGCGCGCATTACCGGTGCGCTCACGGTGTACCGGGATCGTGTGTTCGTGCCGATGTCATCCTACGAGGAATCGCAGGGCGCTCGTCCCGAATACGGCTGCTGCAGCTTCCGCGGCAGCCTGTCGGCGCTGAATGCGAAAACCGGCAAAATCGAATGGCGTGCCTTCATGATTCCCGAGACGCCGCAACCGCGCGGAACGAGTTCCGCCGGCGTGACGCTGTATGGGCCGGCCGGTGCGCCCATTTGGTCGGCACCAACTATCGATGTCAAGCGCTCGCTCATCTACGTCGCGACCGGCAACAGTTACGCAGGCGCCGCTGCCGCGGCGAGTGATGCCGTCGTCGCGCTGGATTTCTCGGGAAGAATTGCCTGGGTGAAGCAGCTCTTCCCCAAGGACGTATTCGTCAGCGGCTGCCGGTCGCACAGCGACAATCCGAATTGCATGGATCAAAGCGGGCCGGACTACGATTTCGGGAACTCGCCGATCCTCGCTGAATTGCCGCACGGCCGAAGCGCAATCGTCATTGGGCAGAAGTCCGGCTACGCCTGGGCATTGGACCCGGACAAGCATGGGGAGGTCCTCTGGCAATATCAGGCGGGTGCCGGCGGCGCGCTCGGCGGCATTGAGTGGGGTTCGGCCGTCGATGCGGATCATGCTTACTTTGCGGTGTCGGATATTTTCTCTCCGGCGCCCGGCGGCCTGCACGCCGTGCAGCTGCAGACCGGCGAGCGCGCGTGGTATGCGGCGCCGGCGGCGCCGACGTGCCCCGCAGGTCCGCGCTGCAGCGTCGCTCAGGCGGCGGCCATCAGTGTCATTCCCGGCGTGGTATTTTCAGGATCGAATGACGGCACCTTGCGCGCCTATGCGACGCAAGATGGCGCCGTCCTGTGGGAATTCGATACGGATCGCGAATTCCAAACGTTAAATGGTGTGCCCGCGAAAGGGGCGTCGATGTTGGGGCCTGGGCCCACGATCGCCGGCGGCATGCTATATGTCCCTTCCGGCTACGGCGCTTTCGGCGGCCGCCCGGGAAACGTACTGCTCGCCTTTGGCGCGGCGGCGGGAACATAAGTCCATCGGTCAAGCTTGCGCGCGGCTCCAAGTCAGCCGCTTAGTCACCGCATAATTCCATACCGCGCCCACCAAGATCCCCGTCATGGCCGCAAGATATCGCGTGCCGCTCACTTGATTCACGTAGGTCGCCAAGCCAACGTTCATGAGCGCACCGACGCTGCAGGCGAGGTTGAACCATAGCCAGCCGCGCAGCCAGCGCACGCCTCGCAAACGCTGGTCCCGGTAGGTGAGTACATTGTTGACCGCAAAGTTAAATGTCATGGTGCAGATCGTCGCGATCGCCTGTCCCGCCGTAAATCCCAGGTGACTGAAATGAAACAGCAGCGTAAGCACGCTGAAGTGAACAGCCACGCCCACGGCTCCCACGATACAAAAAGCAATGAAGCGCACCGGGATGATATGGCCGACCATTTTGTCGAGCAGCAGCATGGCGTACGACCATGCCGTCAACGAATCCAGTTTGCTGTCGCCGGCCTGGCGCAGGCGGAAGCGATACGGCAGTTCCTTGAAGCGCAGCGGTTGCGCGGAAGAGGCGAATAGATCGATTAATATCTTCCAGCCGATATTCGAAAGCTTGCGCACGGCTCCTTCAAGCACCGAGCGGCGCATCATGAAAAAGCCGCTCATCGGGTCGGTCAGGGCTTCAGGCACCAAGAGCCGGCTAAGACGCATACCCATTTTGCTCAAGCGAACCCGTCCCGCGTCCCATTCGCCGATTCCGCCGCCCTGTGCATAGCGGCTGCCGACCACCATGTCCAGATCTCCGGCCTTAAGTGCCGCCAGCATCTGCGGCAGCAGCGTCTCATCGTGCTGCAGGTCGCCATCGATTACCGCAAGATAGGGCGCCGAACTGGACAACATGCCCTCAACGCACGCCGAGGACAGGCCGCGGCGGCTGATGCGCTGAATACAGCGCACGCGAGAATCACGGCCGGCGAGCTCACGGGCCAATTCCGCCGAACGATCCGGCGAGTCATCGTCCACATAGATGATCTCCCATGCGATGTCGCCCAGACAGTCGCGAATGCGCTCGGTCAATTCGACCAAATTGTCGCGTTCATTGAATACGGGGACGATGATCGAGACTTCGGGACCTTGCGAGGTCGCGTGCTGCGTGGCGGTAGTCTGTCTCAAGTCGCTGCGTTTCTTTGGTTTCGGTAGTGCTATGCCGCCTAGCCCCGGCGCGGCATAGTACCGCGATTGTGGCCACAGTTGCGCGCCGCGCGTGACCTGCTAGGATTGCCGCCCCGGTGTGAGGCGAACTTCGGGGTGTAGCTCAGACTGGTAGAGCGCTACGTTTGGGACGTAGATGTCGCAGGTTCGAATCCTGTCACCCCGACCACCGGTTTTTGGGTCCCACCTTGGGCAGGTACATTGATCCCAAAGGTCCATTTCCAGGAATCGCCGTATTTTACGTAAATCGATGAGCCCCAAACAGGCGCAACTTTTTGGCCGAAGCAGGTGCCGTCAGCACTCGCTTTAAAGGTCAAGATGCCCACCGTCGGGGAGAGCATCGTTGCGGCGGCGTCGGTGATGTCAACGCTTTTGACATCGCATCCTGCTCCTGACCAGTTTTTCAATCCCTCGGCCTTGTTTGTGAGGTAAATACCAAAGATATTGATAAACGAAATATCCTCAGCCATCAGGTCCGAGATTCTTTTGGCATCCTGGTCCTTCCAGGCGTCCCACACGGCGACTTCGATCGCGAGCAAGACGCCGGTGCCGGCATCGGGAACCGCGGATTTTGCTGTGTCGCCTCCCGCCGCTCCGTCCTCGTCAACCGGCTTTACCGAAGGCAGCTCTGGATTGACCACCGCAGCCTGGGAGTGAAAGGCTGCTTTCCATTGACCGCCGTCGCGCACGTAGACGCCCGCCACCCAACTGTTGACCGGAATCTTTTTCCCGCCGCAGGCGCCGTCAACCGTAGCCTTGTACGTGATCAGCGCGGCCTGCTTACCGCGCGGGCTCACCCGCGCCTCGGACAGCACGTAGCGCTTGATCCTGCAATCAGCGCCGGTGTATTCCCGTTTTGCGGACGCCTTGTCGAGTTTCCCTGACCTACCCCAACCGACAAATTTGTCGGAAAGGAATGTGTCCCAAAACTGTGCGTCTTTGGATTTCCAGGCCGCGTATGCGCTCATCTCGAGGGCCAGAAGTGCTGGCTTCGGCGATCCGGCCGGCGTCGTGTTTTCGGCGGCATTGGCGCAGGCGGAATAGAAGAAAACGGCTGCCACTGCCAGGGCAGCCCGATTGATGTTGGCCATAAGTTCTCGCCTCAGGAAGGGTTTGCAGCGTACTGTCTTACAGTTCCGACCACAACCAAGGCGATCTTGCCGGGACGGCGCTTACGGATGAGACATCGCGCCGCCGCCGACCGCGGGCGGGGCGGCAGTTTTGTGGACGATAACACTCGCAGGTTTGGCCGTCGCGACGGCCGATTGAATCACATTCGCTGCGTCTGCGCCTCCGGAGGCCGAGGCCTCGGATACCGGAGTACCGAAGCGGAATTGGTCGACGAGCGATACCTCGCAAATACGATGCAGTGTCTGCATCCGCTGTCGAAGTTCATCATCGCCGGCCTGCGCGGCCTCAGCTTTGGCCTGTTCAAAAGCAACTTTGGCGTCGGCTTGCTGCTTCTGAAATTCCGGCATCGCTTCGAGCTTGGCAAGTGCGCCGGCTTGGGACGTTCGCCAGCGTAAGTAGTCGGGCGCCACGTGGGTTTGGTAACCCGGCAACGCGGCGTCACAAAGCGCCTTGTAGTGCAGCGCCATGGCCACGTTTAACATGTCCTCGGGTTCCAATTGTGCCGCCGTCGCCTGCTTTGCCTGTTCGATCAGGTTTCGTAGCTCGATCATATCGCGGGATTGCTGGCGCACCGAGACGCCGCTTGTATTCTTGATGTCGGGATCAGCCCCGTGGCGCAGCAGTAATTGTGCCAGCTCGAGCTTGTTTTTTGGCGCCAGCGCGGTTTGAATCAGAGGCATCTCTCCACGCAGCGGCACATGATTGACGTCGGCTCCGCACTCGATCAGCAATTGCGTCCCCCGCAAATCGCCGGCCAGTATCGACGCGCCCAAAGCGGTCTGTGAAAGATAGCGGTCGAGCGTCCACTCCGCATTCACGTTCCCGCCATGACTTTTCAAATAGTCCAGGATCTCGCGATTACCCTGGCTTGCCGCCACATACATCGGGCTGTAGGTGGCACCGATGGGCACAAGCAGATTGATGCGGGTCCACGCATTCGGATCCGCTCCGTGGGCAAGCAAGTATTTTACTGCGGCGAGCTGATTACCTTGCACCGCTGCGAATAGTGCGTAGGCCTGATTAGGTTCCGCGCCCAGTTCCAGCTGGTGCTGCATTTCCGCCAGGTCGCCGGTTTGGGACGCCTTGCGAAGCCCACTATCGACGTTCCTTTCCGCGAGGGCGATACACGGCGCAAGCAACGCTAGCGAGACGATCAGAGCGCCTAGGGTCTGCCTCCGACACCACATGCCGCCTTCTTCCATGATAAGTCCTCGCGGTAAACCGGGGAGACACCCGCGCATTAGGGCCAATTATTGTCGAGGCGCGGAGTTGGAGTCCGGAATTTGGTCACAGTCGGAGCGGCAAGCGCTACATCAGGCGGGGTCCGCGTACCTCGACCCGGCCGCAGCTCGAGGGTAAGCTGTCGCGAGCCCGCAGGTTCGGGTCCAACTTGGTGACGCAGAGCGTATGTCAAACAGTGTAGATTCGAAGGTCTTGGATCAGTTGTTCAGGGTGGCCCGCACACGCAACGGCTGGACGAACACCCCCGTCTCCGAGGAACAGATTCGCGAGCTTTACGATTTGCTGAAAATGGGTCCTACCTCGGCAAACAGCTGTCCGGCTCGTTTCGTTTGGGTAAGGTCCGCGGAGGGCAAGGCGAGGCTGGCAGGCCTTGCTTCGGCTACCAATGGGCCGAAAATCCTCGCTGCGCCGATCACCGTGATCATCGGTTACGATCTGGATTTTGCCGAGCGCATGCCCGAACTGTTTCCCGCGCGCGGACAGCAGATGAAGCAAGTATTTGCCGATGCACAGCTTGCTCACACCACCGCTTTTCGCAACGGCAGCCTTCAGGGTGGATACTTGATTCTTGCCGCGAGAGCGCTCGGCCTCGATACCGGGCCCATGTCGGGTTTCGACAATGCGGGAGTGGATGCGGATTTTTTTGCGGGAACGCGCATCAAGTCGAACTTTATTTGCAGTATTGGCTACGGCTCCGATGAGCGCCTTTTTCCTCGCAATCCGCGTTTGACGTTTGAGGAGGCGGGTCGCTTCGCTTAAGGCGTGCCCTCGTTAAGATCATAAGGATCGGGCCAACACGTAAGCCACGATCTCTTCGGCGGCCTGGTCGGCCGAGGTTTCCACGGTGTTGACGCATATTTCCGGATGCTCGGGCGGCTCGTAGGGAGAGTCGATGCCGGTGAAGTGTTTCAATTCCCCTGCTCGGGCCTTCTTGTAAAGACCCTTCACGTCGCGCTGTTCCGCGACCGCGAGCGGAGTTTCCACGTAGATCTCGATGAATTCGCCGGGCTGCGACATGCCCCTCACCATGCGTCGCTCGGCGCGGAACGGCGAAATGAACGCAGTCAACACGATAAGTCCGGCGTCCGTCATTAAGCGCGCGACCTCGGCGATACGGCGAATATTCTCAACGCGATCCGCGTCAGTGAAACCCAAGTCCTTGTTCAAACCGTGGCGGATATTGTCGCCATCGAGCAGGAAGCTGTGCTTGCCCAGCGCGTAGAGCTTCTTCTGAACCAGATTGGCAATGCTGGATTTTCCCGCGCCGCTCAAACCGGTGAACCACAGCAAGTGCGGCCGCTGGTTCTTGAGGCGGGCATGCGCGTCGCGATCGATGTCCAGCGCCTGCCAATGGACGTTGCTCGAACGGCGCAGCGCGAAGTGCAGCATGCCGGCTGCCACGGTGGCGTTACTGATCTTATCGATGAGGATGAAGCCGCCGAGATCTCGGCTCTTCTCGTAAGCTTGGAAGACCAATGGTTTGTCGGTGGATAGATTCGCGATACCGATGGCATTGAGACCCAAGGTCTTGGCGGCCAGATGTTCCAATGAGTTGACGTTGACCTGATATTTCGGACTGTGAATTGTTGCGGTGACCAACTGTGTGCCCAGCTTCAGCCAGTAGGGGCGCCCGGGCAGTAAGGGATCCTCAGCCATCCAAACCAGCGTCGCCTCGAATTGATCCGCGACCTCCGGCGCATCGTCGGCGGCGGCCAAGACGTCTCCGCGACTGCAGTCCACCTCATCGGCTAGTGTAATGGTCACCGATTGTCCGGCTACGGCAACGTCAAGATCGGTGCCGAGCGTGACAATTCGGGCCACCGTCGATGTTCTGCCCGAGGGCACCACGCGAACGGCATCGCCCGGACGAATCGTGCCATCGGCAATCAATCCTGAAAATCCCCGAAAATCGAGGTTGGGGCGATTCACCCATTGCACAGGCATGCGAAATGGCCGCAGTTGCGCGCCGCCGACGTCGATGTCCACGGTTTCCAGATGCGTCATGAGCGCCGGCCCGCGATACCAGGCCATGTGGCGCGACGCCGCTGCGATGTTGTCGCCGTGAAGGCTGGAAACCGGAATAGCCATCACACTGTTGATGCCGATACTGGCGGCGAACGCCCGATACTCCGCAACGATCGAGTCATACCTGGTCTGATGGTAATCGATAAGATCCATTTTATTGACCGCAAGCACGAAGCTCTTGATGCCAATGAGATGCGCCAGGTAGCTATGCCTTCGCGTTTGCGTCAATACGCCCTTGCGCGCATCGATCAGAATAACCGCCAGATCTGCAGTCGATGCGCCGGTGATCATGTTGCGTGTGTATTGTTCGTGCCCCGGAGTGTCTGCGACGATGAATTTGCGCCGGTCCGTGGCAAAATAGCGATAGGCGACATCGATCGTGATGCCCTGTTCGCGCTCCGCGGCAAGTCCATCCACCAACAAAGCAAAGTCGATGTTTTGACCCTGGGTGCCGATGCGCTTGCTGTCGGCCTCGAGCGCGGCCAGCTGATCCTCAAAAATCATCTTACTGTCGTAGAGGAGCCGTCCGATCAGCGTCGACTTGCCGTCATCGACGGAGCCGCAGGTAATAAAACGCAGCAACGACTTGTGCTGATGGCGAAGCAGATAGGCATCGATGTCCGCGGCGATGAGATCATGCGCCTTGTAGGAGGAGGGTGCGGCCGCAGCGGTCATCAGAAATAGCCTGCCTGTTTCTTCAGTTCCATGGACGCTGCCTGATCGTGATCGATAGCGCGTCCCTGCCTTTCCGAGGTTGTGCTCAATAGCATCTCTTGAATTATTTGAGGCAGCGTCGTCGCGCTGCTCTCGACCGCCCCGGTCAGGGGATAGCAGCCGAGCGTGCGAAACCGAATTGAGCGCATCACGGGCGTCTCGCCCGAATGCAGCCGAAAGCGCTCATCATCTAC
The DNA here is from genome assembly GCA_963756845.1 of uncultured Gammaproteobacteria bacterium. GTDB lineage: Bacteria > Pseudomonadota > Gammaproteobacteria > Steroidobacterales > Steroidobacteraceae > Bog-1198. The sequence continues at coordinate 200,435 of CAVWPD010000007.1, forward strand.
CATCAGCAGCATACCGTCGCGCAGCACCGTAGGCCGCGGCGCCGCGAAATACAGCGGCACGATCGGGATCTGTTCGAGATGGATGTATTGCCACACATCGAGTTCCGTCCAATTGGAGAGCGGAAAAACGCGCATGCTCTCGCCCTTGGTCTTGCGGGAGTTGTACAGGTGCCAGAGTTCCGGGCGCTGATTCTTCGGGTCCCAGCGTTGATTGGCTGTGCGAAAGGAAAATATGCGCTCCTTGGCGCGCGACTTCTCTTCATCGCGCCGAGCGCCGCCGAAGGCAGCATCAAATCCCCACTGGCTCAGCGCCTGTTTCAGGCCCTCTGTTTTCCACAGGTCGGTGTGCAATGCGCCGTGATCGAACGGGTTGATGTCGCGCGCCAGGGCATCCGGATTTCGATGCACGATAAGCTGCATGCCGCTGTCTCGCGCGATCCGGTCGCGCATCTCGTACATCGCGCGAAATTTCCAGTTCGTATCGACGTGCAGCAGTGGGAAGGGCGGGATACTGGGGTGGAATGCCTTGCGCGCGAGATGCAGCATCACGGCGCTGTCCTTGCCCGCCGAATAAAGCATGACCGGTGTTTCGCTCTCCGCCACCACCTCGCGCATGATGTGAATGCTCTCGGACTCGAGCCGCTGCAGATGCGTGAGAGTTATCATTTCTTGCGTCGCCCACATCTCGGCTCCCCGGGACAGGCTGAATGGATGCCACCGGCGCGAAACCACTTGTTGAGGGGTCTATCGTGGCATTGGGTGGAGAAGATCCGCATGGCTTTTATCATGAATAACTTAAGCTACGCGGCTGCATATACAGCCGTCAAGCCATACCTCCGGCCTGGCGTACATGGCCGCGCCGTCTATGCGACTAATTTGTGGCATATGGAATTGAGCTGATTTAATATGCATCCCAGAGGTTGCATATGAGCGCCGCTACGGATCGCATCGAACGAAGGGTCTTGCTGAGGGCGTCGCGCGCGCGGGTGTGGCGGGCACTTTCCTCGCCCAAGGAATTCGGGGATTGGTTCGGCGTGTCCTTAGAAGGATCCAGCATGATTGTCGGGGACTATCTGCAGGGACATATGACCCATCCGGGCTACGAACACGTGGTCTTCGGGATATGGATCGAGAGAGTCGTGTCGCAGCGCCTGTTGTCCTGGCGTTGGCACCCGTACGCGATTGACGCGTCGGTGGATTATTCTGCGGAGCCGACGACGCGTGTGGTGTTTGAACTTGCCGATGCCGAGGGCGGCACTTTGCTCAGCCTGGTGGAATCCGGTTTCGATGAGATTCCGGCGGCGCGCCGACTGCAAGCCTTCAGGATGCACACGCAAGGTTGGGATGCGCAGATGCGCAATATCGAGAATCATGTCGCAGCGCCCTAGGCGCGCCGGGCGCTCGGCGGCGCTGCAAAACCATGCGCCGCTGTTTGCGGCACTCGGCGATGAAACCCGACTGCGGCTGATTGCGGCGCTTTGCGTTGGCGGCGCGATGTCGATTACTCAGCTTACCGCGGGGACAAATCTGACCCGCCAGGCGATTACCAAGCACTTGGCTGTGCTCGCGGTGGCGGGGCTCGCGCGCGATGTGAAGATCGGACGCGAGCGGCTATGGGAATTCGACCCGGGTCAATTGGAGGAGGCGCGCCGCTCTTTGCAGCTGATTGCGAGCCAGTGGGATCAGGCATTGGAGAGGCTAAAGCTGGCCGTGGAGAGGTGAGCGGCGCCCCAAAGTCGCCCTGACAGCCGATCCCCCTTCAAATGCTCGGAAAGTCCTATATAATCCGCGCGCACTTCCGATTCGGTTTGGACGAACCCGAGCATCGGCCTGATAGATTACGATTGGCGCTGTAATTCGTTGATTTATAAAGCGCCCGTAGCTCAACCGGATAGAGCACCGGCCTTCTAAGCCGGCGGTTGCAGGTTCGATTCCTGCCGGGCGCGCCACCTGTCGAGAGTAGACGATGGTGGACGTAGCTCAGTTGGTAGAGCCCCGGATTGTGATTCCGGCCGTCGCGGGTTCGAGTCCCGTCGTCCACCCCACCTCCGGTGTGGTTGTTTTGTCGATTGAGTGGTTTATAGGGCCGTTAGCTCAGCTGGTAGAGCAGTTGACTCTTAATCAATTGGTCGTAGGTTCGATCCCTACACGGCCCACCATCCAATAGCGTTCTAAGACGTCCAACGACGTCCACTGCATCGGCGAAATCGCTGGAAATTCCGAGAAATCCTGCCAAAAAATCGCGTCTCGGTGTCCCACTGACTTCCGCTGCCGTTCTATGGAAGCCATCGTTAATTTGGGGCCTTTTTGGGGGCTCTTTGCGAAGCCGCGAATGCGAGGCCCCCAACTTGATCGCATTTGCTGGCATTTTCCCTTTCAAATGGCTACCAAATATCGGCAATTTAGCCTGCATTGAGCGCATGAGGATTCTTGTGAAGGAACCATCGGAAAAACGGGTCTTAGGTTCGGTGGCGACGGTCGCCACCACACAGCAGAAATTACCTTCACTTAGGATTGCGGGACCACACGCTCAAGGTTGTCGCAGCCAGGGAGCATGCGAATGCATCACTCGGTTCTCGCTGATTGCGCTGGAGTAAGCACGCCGATGAAAACGTAGACGGAATAGGTGTTCTTGTATACAATTTCATCGGTGAAGTCCAAAGCCACCATTTCCGATCGCGCCGGACTTCCGGAGGTCTTTAGCTATACCGCGGCGAGGGGTGCCGGAATTTCCGCGGAGCGGCTGTATTCGTACCGAGATCACGGTCTCATTGAGCAAATCGGACGTGGGCTTTACCAGTGGGCAGGCACTGCGGAGTCTGATCAAAACCTCCTCGAGATTGCGTATCGAACGCCGCGCGGCACCCTCTGCTTGATCACGGCCTTGGCCCGTCATGAACTGACGGACGTCATCCCAGCCCGCATCGATATCGCCATTCCCCGTGGAAGCAGGGTACCTGCGCTGCGTTCGCCGGTCGATATTCACGTTTTTGCAGCCGAAACCTTCGACCTCGGGCGAGAGGAAATCGATGCCGGCCACGGCCTTGCTCTTGGGCTGTATTCAGCCGAACGATGCCTTGTCGATCTAATTCGTCTCCGTCACCGCGAAGGTGCCGATGTCGCTTGGGATGCACTGCGCCGGTGGTTGCGCCGCCGCGGCAGTAAGCCCGCGGGTCTCCTCAAGATGGCAGCGCACTTCCACGGCGCTGAACGCGCTGTTCGTCACGCGCTCGAGATCGTCTTATGACCCGACGGCCAACCAAGGAGACGACCGCCGGGCAGCGTTACCTCGCGTTGCAACGGAAAGCGCGGCGAACTGGGAGGCCGACCGATGAGCTTATCCAGCTCTACGCGCTGGAAGGTTTCCTCGATCGACTGACAAAATCTCAGTACACGGAGAATTTTGTACTGAAAGGTGGAGTGCTACTCGCGGCGCTCGATGCTCGTCGCCCGACGCGAGACATCGATTTTGCCGCGCGCAAACTCGCCAACGACGCCACCTTGATGCTCGAAGTGACACGACAAATTGCAGCGATCTCGCTCGATGATGGTCTTTCCTTCAATGCCGAAGAAGCGACTGGCGAGAGCATTCGCGAAGATGACAATTACAGTGGGGTGCGTATCACGCTCCGTGGAGTTCTGTCGCGAGCCGCCTTTCAGTTGCATGTGGACATCAATGTTGGTGATCCCATCTGGCCGGACGCCCAGGAGATTAGGCTGCCACGTTTGCTTGAAGGAGAGCTGCTCGTCCGCGGATACTCATTGGAAATGATACTTTCGGAAAAAATCGTTACTGCGGTCGCTCGCGGAAGCGCGAATACGCGATGGCGAGACTTCGTCGACATTCACGAGTTGGTGCAGCGGCACGATGTCGACGGGAAGACCCTCCGAGAATCTGTGCAGCGGGTAGCCAAACACCGGGAGGTCGAGCTCGCTCCGCTGCGTGTAGTGCTCGCCGACTACGCTCCTCTTGCGCAACGGCGTTGGCTTGCATGGCTGAAAAAGCAGCGAATCGAATCGAGGGTCCCAGCCGAATTCTCGACCGTCCTCGACCTCGTTGCATTATTTGCCGATCCAGTCATGGCCGCTGACTCTCCGCTCGGAACGTGGAATTCGGTCGAGAGGCGCTGGGTCGGCGCAAACGCATGAGTCCGGCCGCAAGTTTGCCCAGTACTATGAAGATCGGATTGTCGTCCTGGATAATTGCGGACGGGAACTATGAACACTTCGAGTGTGGCCAGCGCGCAAGCTTCAGTCTTGCGTTCTACCCGGCAAACTCCCCGCTCGATATTCCGCGAGACTGGCTTTCCGTTGATCCGCCGGATGTTGATCGAACTTCTATCCGTCACGTCGAAGGATCCGATTACATGGTCACCGCCAAAGTGACAGACGTTCTCAATGACTGGTGGGTGATCGACGCAGGCGTTCCACTTTATAGAGCCGGATTGCCACCGGATGGTATCAAGTCGGGTTCTTGGGTCATTGGCAAGATCTGCGTGGGCGTGGACCCGTTCGATTATTTCGAGCGCTTCTCGCGGCATCGCGCTGCCCCTGCTTTGACCGCTCAAATTGCTCGACGATCCAATCGAAACCCGCACGTATTCTCTACGTATTCGCTAATCAGCAACCAGCAACCGTCGAGTCGAGAATCAACACTACTTCTTCTTGGGGCACAGTGACTTCATCACGTCGCGATCGTGCGAGATCCGATCTATCGAGATACAAGATTCAACCAAGCTTCCAGTTCCTCCCGGGTGATCCCGAGGCCGCCCATGCGCGAGACATCCAAATGATCGAGCTCCGCCAGCACGTCTTGCTTGAACTTGTCCCGGTGCTGCGGTTGGACTTGATCGGTGATACGAGCCTCAATAAAACCCAAGACACCCTCAGGTGGCACGAGCGAGCGCACTAGCTCGGCAACGACTGCGCGACGCAAAGGCCGGTAGAGTGCGGCGATCTCATCGAACCCGACGACATGAACGGTCGTGTCAAAGTGCAGACACGAACGCTGGTAAGCCCAGCAATATAGCTCCGCCAATGGCCGGGCGTCGTTGAGCTCATAGAAAACAATGGTCGCCTTTAGGTAGTCCGTAACCGTCCGGTCTGGGCACGTTGACTAGCGACTATTAATCTCGTCAGTTGGCGCATCGTGATTCATGGCCATATCAACGGCATGATCGAAGCGATTGACGAGGTCGTTGAAGGATTCACCGTCGCGCCGGACCAAGGCGGCGATCATGCCGTGCGGGTCGGCGGCAACCGCGGCGCATTCGATGGGCGCGATCGGGCCGATCTGGATGTTGCCGCCGGATTCGACGAACTCCTCGATGTGCGGCCACGCCGAGGAAGGCGTGAAGTCGCCGCTTAGGCGGCGAGGCGGTTTGCCAGGTCTAGCTGCAGGTCGACGCGCCACGGTAGTAGCTCCTCGATTCGATTGACGGGATGCTCAGCGATCCGTTCGATGACGTGCCGCAGATACGCTTGGGGGTCGATTCCCTGCAGTTTCGCCGAGCCGACTAAGCTGTAGATTGCAGCGGCACGTTCGCCACCGGCATCGGAGCCTGCGAACAGATAATTTTTTCGCCCAAGGGCGACCGCGCGCAGCGCGCGCTCTGCCGCATTGTTGTCGATTTCGATCGTGCCGTTCTCGACAAAACGCGTAAGCGCTTTCCAGCGAGACATCGCATAACGAGTCGCGACCGCAAGCTCCGATTTTGCCGAGACCTGCGTGAGTAGATCCTTGAACCAGCGATACAAGGCATCGAGCAAGGGGCCGGATCGAGCCGCGCGGATTTCACGCCGGATATCGGCTGATTGACCGCGGATTTGCTCCTCGATTCCGTAGAGCTCGCCGATGCGCTCGAGCGTTTTATCCTTTCAACGACCGGTACACTGACGCCCAGCGGCGCCAGTAGTTCGCTCTCGCTCGCCTCCAGCTCCTCAAGGCTCAGCTCGAGTTGGGCAATCGTTTGATCGAGCTGCTCGGAGGAGCGGCCGAACTGCATGCGCTTCAAGCGCGCGAGTTCGATTTTGAGTTTCTCGATTTCCACATCGCGCGACAGCAACGCCGCGCGCTGCTCGATCACGAGGCGTTGTAAGCTCTCGATATCGTCGGGCAGTGGGCGGCTCGGCATGCTGCGTATTGTACGCCAAGCCGCCCCTTGTTACTCGATTAAATACCTGTAAATACAGCCTTTTGCGCTTAAGCGGAGAGCCGTGGTGATTGCGTTCGTTGCGGCCTTCGCCAGTCGATCCCTTCGAGCAACATCGACAGCTGCGCCGGTGACAGATGCACCGTGCCGCTGCTCGCTTGCGGCCACACGAAGCGACCATTCTCCAATCGCTTCGAGAACAAGCAAAGACCATCACCATCCCACCACAACAGTTTGATCCGATCGCCACGTCGGCCGCGAAAGGCAAACAGCTGACCTGAGAACGCGTGTTCGGATAACTGCGTTTGCACGATCGCGGCGAGACCATCGAAGCCATTGCGCAAATCGGTGACACCGCACGCTAGCCAAATACGGACACCGCTCGGCGGTCCGATCATCGCGCCGCCGCCAGCACCTCACGCAGCATCCGCGCATCGACAATGCCGCGCACGCGCACGCAACCACCGACCAGATCAATCTCGATGATGCCCTCCGCCAACGCCGCGCTCACGCGCACGGGCGCGAACTTCGCCCCCTTCGTCGGCTCCCCCATCCGCGCAACTTGGCGACGCCACGAGGACAGCAATGCTGTTCGAACACCGTGGCGCTGCGCCACATCGGCCGCTTTGGCTCCCGCCACCTGCAATTCCGCGACGGCCTCGCGCTTCTGCGCCGCTGTCCACGATCCGCGCCGCGGCTTATTTGTCGCCGCTGTTTCATCCTTACTCAGTTCCATTCCGCTCTCCACTCCACGGCAAATGCCGCGCGCGAGACTTACCCAACTGAGGATTGATTATCCATGCGCCTAGACCGGACGGTTACCCTCGCCACAATCGCGGCCGCGAAGCACCTACCGCTTTGGACGACGGGGTAGGGATCTTCTGCGTTCTCCGTAGTGCTACCAGGCGGCTCTAGTCGGGCCAATACCTGAGCTAGAACGATGTAGAATCGATGTGGACCTAACCAATGACCGAATTCAATACACGTCGCGCCTTGCTTCTCAAATGGAGCCTATTTGCTGCCTATGCTGCGATGGTTCTTTTCGCGGCCGTTGGACTAGGGCAGGGAGGGGTCTCTGGGTCGAGTCTTATTGTTCGCGTATTTCCAATCGGTTTGCTGATTTTGATCGCTGCAACCATGTTTGTGCAGAAATATGCAAACGAGGCGAGCCGCGGTCGGGCCGACTTTCTAAAGGCGGCAGGGTGCTTCGTCGGAATATTCCCGTGTGTGATTATAGCCGTGAAGTTCTTTCCAGACACGCAGCTTACCGTCACGGTGCTATCCGCTTTGATCTTCTCGGGAATTTTCGGCGGGTTATATTATTTGATGCGATTTCTAGGTGTTGGGTTTCGGGCAATGACATCTGCGCTCATGACTACGCAAACTATGATTACTAGAGCGCCTGACACAAGCGTATTGGAGAAGGAGGCAGGATGCGATCGTTTGGGGGATCGTGTTGAGATCCAGCTTGACTATCGTGCGATCATATTGCGATTTCTCGGCATATGCAGCTTGGCGTTCCTTTATTGGTGGTTTTATGCGCGCGGCAATCTATTCGGGAAAGTAATAATTCCTTTGGCATACTTGTTCGCGACTATTCAGATCAGCCGATACCTGATCGGGCGCGGTCCGGCAATGGTTATGGATAACGCTGGAATTGCTCTCCATCGCAACATCAGTTCCATTCACGAGTTGCGTTGGTCGGAAATTACAACGTTAGAACTGAGATCACATTATTCGGGTGCCTACCTTGTGATTCGTTTGAAGGATCCTGAAGCGTTAATTGCGAAGCGAGGCGCGTTGGGTCGCTGGAGTATGCGACAGAGCCAAAATATGTTCGGCAGCCCAATCCGAATACCGACATTCTTTTTAAAGTGCGATCGCAATTGGCTGGCAAGCACTACCGGCGAATTCAAATTGAGATCGAAGGGCACATCCGCCGCTTAGATCATCCCTTCAGTGGGTGTTCCATTGAGTTCGGGCGCACGGCTAACCTGCGCCAATTAGACCACCTCAGTTGATGGGTGTTTTCGAGGTCGACCACCCTTGCGACCGTTGGCTCGCGAGCTTTTGCGCTTCGCGCGTGAAGTCGCCTGGCCGCCGCGGCTGGCAAAGATCGCTGCAACGGATCGCGACGGCAGCATCGCCGGCAGGATTGCTGTCAGGAGCCCATGCACACTGATGTGAATGTCTCTGTCGTCGAGTTCAATCGCCGATCCATCCGGCCACACTTCGAGCTTGCTCAACTCTTTGGTGGGCACGTCTTGTAGGGCACCGATCCACTGTCGTGGAATCAAGAAGCCAGCATTGTGATTCGTGACGATTTCGATGGCATCCCGCTCGGGGACGTAGCGAACAGCTTGCGCCCGAATTTCGATCTCTGCCTCGATTCGGCCGGCGGCAAGCGCTGCGGCGTACTCGGCATCACTAACTCGTTGTATGTTCGTCGTCATAATTTCACCTGTTCTGTTGTGCCGTCCTGAAAGATCACGTGAACCTGCTCATTCGCCGGATCGTACTCGGCCTCAGCAATCTGCCTCGCTCTCGGAGCGGGTTTCGAGACAAGCTCGATCCTTCCCGGGCCGCGCATAATGGCCCACTGGTTCGCCAAACAAGTCGTTCGCCGCGTCAACCACCAGCTGCGCCGACAGTCCGGAAGCCGCACTTGAACATCGCTCAAGAGGTGGTTCACTACGCGTTGTAGAGGAACGTTCTTGACCGGGACGATGCTAATGAGCTCCACCGCATTGCTGAGGTAGGAGAATCTCACCCGCGCGATCCAACCTTCGCCACGGTGGCGAGCATGAACGTGCGCCGGGCAATGGTCGTCCGAGAAGACGTAGATCCCAGCTCCCGTCCCTTCGGAAATGAACACACGGCTCATGGGATAGACTAACCTAGCGGCTTAGGTTAATCAACTTGGCGACTTCCCTGTGCCATCGAGCATTGCCCGTATCAATGAATTCAGAGCCTTACCGAGGGGTAACTCGTGAAATTGTGGCACAGTCTGCGGACCCTAAGTGACTGTTTTATCGATGGAAATGTAGTATTAGAGAAGGCTTCTCTTAATCAATTGGTCGTAGGTTCGATCCCTACACGGCCCACCATCTACCCGAAATTTATTTTATGAATCAACAAGTTCGGCGCGGCGACGCAAAGTGAACTCGAATCGAATCTACGCCGGTACTGCTAACTTCCTAACGAATAAGAAAACTGCTATTCGCGTTTCAGGATTCGTACCGGAACTCCCTACCATATACGTACAGACGCATCAGCGTGTCGACAATTCACCTGCTGTAGAGTTGGCTTGCGATGCACACGCGCTCAAATTGCTCGACGATCCAATCGAAACCCGCACGTATTCTCTACGTATTCGCTAATCAGCAACCAGCAACCGTCGAGTCGAGAATCAACACTACTTCTTCTTGGGGCACAGTGACTTCATCACGTCGCGATCGTGCGAGATCCGATCTATCGAGATCGAAGATTCAACCAAGCTTCAAGTTCCTCCCGGGTGATCCCGAGGCCGCCCATGCGCGAGATATCCAAATGATCGAGCTCCGCCAGCACGTCTTGCTTGAACTTGTCCCGGTGCTGCGGTTGGACTTGATCGGTGATACGAGCCTCAATAAAACCCTCAGGTGGCACGAGCGAGCGCACTAGCTCGGCAACGACTGCGCGCCGCTCGATCCACTCAAAATCCGGCTTCGGGTGCACCTCAACACCGGGCTTTGGGCGCGGATATAGCAGTGCCTCGAGGGCCGCATCGTCTTGGTCGGCCGGTGGCGGCCAACCCACCCCAGCTCGCTCGGCCCGCCATAGGCAAATCTGAATGCTCGAGCGCGCCACCCCGACGCTGCCGGCAATATCCCGCTCGCTAAACCCCTCGGCCCGAAGCCGTAAAATCTCTCGAATCTTGCGCACAGACAACCTCGCTTGGGCCACCTCGATCTCCTTCCCGATGGAAAAAAGACCACGGTAGCCGTTGTGGTTGTCCTACCTCACGAACTGGACCGACATGCCATGAAACCTTGGACCGACATGGCGTGAAATCCCTGGCCGGCATCGCCTGAAATGCTGGACCGACATGGCGTGAAATCGTGGACCGACATCGCGTGAATTACGCAACCGCCAGCATCAGCGTCGGCCGCCACGGTCGGCGGCTGCTCTTCCCCCTTTGCGCTCGGCTTCCAACGATAGCGTGTCCCCTTGCGGCTTCCGGAGCGTTCAATCACACCCTCGTGCACCAGCTCACCTAACCAGCGGCGTAGGGTGCGATCGGGCACATCAGCCACTGCGGCTTTGATCTCTGCGGGCGAAGTCCAGCGTGCTGACTTAGGATCTCAGCAAGGGTGTGTTTATCGGCCATATATCGGCCACTATATCGGCCAATACGGCCCAATACCCCACCCATGAACTACATATCGGCCATTGACTGAGGCGTGAGTCGGCGCCTACAGCATCGCGAACCGAACCTACGGCGCGTATCGATGTAGCAATTCCACGCGGACACAGGATTCCGATGCTTCAATCACCCGTCGATATTCGCGTTTTTTCAAAGGACACATTTGAGTTAGGACGCGGGCAACTCAAAGTCGGGGACGGCTTCTCAGTTGGCTTGTATTCACCTGAGCGCTCACTCGTCGATATGATTCGGTTGCGGCATCGAGAAGGAACCGATATCGCTTGGGATGCGCTCCGCCGTTGGCTACGGCGCAAAGGTGCGAAACCGGCAGCGCTGATTGAAATGTCAAAATCCCTGCACGGCGCCGAGCGCGCCGTTCGTAACGCACTCGAAATCGTTCTATGAAGCGTGCCAGCAAGGATACTCTGGCCGGCCGACCCGCGATATTGATTTTGCAGTGCGCGTGTTTGAGAACAGCGCGGAAAAAGTTTTGTCGGCGGTGCGAACAAATTGCCGCCATACCACTTGATGACGGTATGACGCTTGATTCCAGTGGTGCCGCGGCCGAGGCGATCCGCGAGGAGACAGCAACAGCGGAATTCGCGTCACCCTGAGAGGAACACCCTCTCGAGGCGTGGTTCGATTCCACGTGGACTGTCCGTGAAGAGGTTACTTTGGGCCAATAGACGCTCGTTTGCGGCCGTGGCAGCTTTCCGAGCGAGTACCTCATCAAGAATCCCTTTGATCACCAGACGAGCGTAAAGCGAGGTGACGCATGAGTGACGCCCCAAGCAATTCTTCAAAGCGCGACCCGTCACGCAACTCTGCGGCGGGCGTGGGTGAGATCGACAGGACAGTGTTGCCGGTTCCCGAACCCTCCTATCCGCCCATTACAGAACTCGATGCCCGCAAAGCCCAGGCCCCGCCGCGGTTCGAAGTGAAGGCGCCTAAAGGTGCGCCCAACGTGGTGGTCATCCTTCTCGACAACATGGGCTTCGGTGACGCATCGACATTCGGTGGGCCGATCCAGATGCGGACGCTGGATCGACTGGCTCAGACCGGCCTGCGCTACAACAATTTCAAAGTCCCCCCGTTGTGTTCGCCCAGCCGCGTGGCCTTCATAACGGGTCGCAATAGCCATAGCGCAAACTTCGGCGTGATCTCGGAGATTGCCAGTGGCTTCCCGGGGTACACTGCGATGCGCCCTCGCAGCGTCACGAATCTCCCCGAGATCTTACGGCTCAACGGCTATAGCACCGCCATGTTCGGCAAGTGTCACGAGTTCGCACCCTGGGAACTCAGTGATGTCGGCCCCTTCGATCGTTGGCCGGTGCATAGCGGTTTTGAGAGATTCTACGGCTTCATGTCCGGCGAAGCGGACATGTTCCATCCGGTCATTTACGACAACATGACCCGGGTGGATATGCACCCCGATGCCGATTACTACGCGAGTACCGACATTACCGACAAGGCAATCCTCTGGCTGCGCTCGCAGCGCTCGCTCGCCCCCCAAAAGCCATTTTTCGTGTACTACTCGGCGATTGGCACCCATGGCCCGTTCCAGGTTCCCGAGGCCTGGCGCGATCGGTACAAGGGCAAGTTCGACCAAGGCTGGGATCAGGTGCGTAAGGAGACATTGGCGAGGCAGATCGCGCTGGGAGTCGTTCCGCCGGGCACGGATCTCGCGCCTAAGCCGCCAGGAATTCAGGAATGGGACGACTTGACGGCGGACGAGAAGAAGGTCTTTGCCAGGTACATGGAGATTTACGCGGCATTTGCCGAGGTAACGGACTACGAGGTCGGCCGGTTTCTCGACGAGATCGAGACCTTAGGCGAAATGGACAATACGCTGGTCCTCTACATCACCGGCGACAACGGTTCGGTCTTCCAAGGCGGCCTCAACGGCGCCTTCAATGAGTTGTCCGTGTTCAACGGGATACCTGAGCCTCTGGATATTCCACTGAAGCACTTCGACGAGATCGGCGGTCCCAAATCCCATATTTTGTACAACAATGGCTGGGCTTTCGCCGGCGCGACGCCCTTTGGTTGGGGCCACCAGGTCGCCTCCTACGGCGGCGTCTGCCAATCCATGGTGGCCCACTGGCCGAAGGGCATCGCGGAGAAGGGGGGCCTGCGTAGGCAATGGACGCACATGACCGATATTGCTCCGACGGTGTTGGAGGCAGCGGGTATACCCGAGCCCGCGGTCGTCTATGGCGTCAAGCAGAAACCCCTCGAGGGCGTGAGCCTGCTCGACACGTTGAATAACCCCGAGGTGAAATCGCGGCACACCACGCAATACTTCGAGATGGCAGGCAACCGCGGCATCTATCAGGACGGTTGGTTCGCCACCACGGTGCACCGACCGCCGTGGGAGCCCAAGGCGCGGGCTACGTTTGAGAACGACAAGTGGGAGCTTTACAACGTAGAGGAAGATTTCAGTTGCGCGCACGATCTTGCCGCAAAGTATCCCGACAAACTGGAGAAGCTAAAAGGCGTCTTCCTTGAAGAGGCCGTCAAATACAACGTGCTGCCTCTGGATGACCGTGCTTGGGAGCGTTTCAACGCGGCTCTCGCGGGTCGGCCGGACCTGTTGGAAGGTCGCAGCGAGATAACGGTCTATGAGGGAATGATAGGAATTCCCGAAAATGCCTTCATCAACATCAAGAACCGCTCCTTCGTGGTCACGGCCGACATTGAGGTCCCGAAGGCTGGCGCAGAGGGGGTGGTCATCGCCCAAGGCGGAGAAATGGGCGGCTGGAGCCTCTACGTCAAGGACGGCGCACCCCGATTTGCCTGGAACTTTCTCGGTCGCGCGATTTACAAGATCGCCGGCCGTGCTCGTCTGCCGGCCGGGCGGGTGACGTTGCGCTTCGAGTTTGCTTACGACGGTGGTTTGGGCGCGGGGGGTAACGGTGGGATCTTCGTCAACGGTGAAGAGGTTGCCGCAGGGCGGATCGAGCACACTCAACCGTTCGCATTTGGCGCGGAAACGACGGATGTGGGCGAGAATCTTTATACGTGTGTCAGCGATGACTACAAAGCGGGCGATTGTAAGTTCACCGGCAAGATTCACAAGGTGACCGTCCAGGTCGGAAAATCCAACCTGAGCGAGGAGGCCCAGAGGGCTATAGCCGAAATGCGTATGAAGAAAGCGCTGTTCGCGTGAGGCACACGCTCAATAGCTCACCCTAAACGTCGGCGAGTCTTTCGGCTTCATTTTGCGCCGGTCGTAGATGCGGGTCGTGGCGATATTTGCGTGACCCAGCCATTCATGGACCTTGGCGATGTCGGCTTCATGGTCCAGCGCATTGGTGGCGGCAGTTGCGCGCAGCGCGTGCGCGCCGATCTTAAGACCCACGGCGAGCGCATAGCGCCGCATGAGCTTATAGACGCCATCCGGCGTGATGGTGTTGTCGAGCTCGCCGGTGCGGTTGTTGCTCACCGGTCGAAGAGGGCGCCTTCGGCCCCGTTTGCCTGGTCAGAATTGCACGCCGGTTTGCAGGCATCCTGAATGGTTTTGCGGGGGGTCCGCGATTCAACCGTCGCGGGCTTCGCCATCGGCATTCAATTTTATCTCGTAGCGCGCGCCACGACCGCTGCCCACCAGTGAGAGACAGCCCGTTCTCACCAGATCGGCGAGGTCTCTCTGCGCAGTGGCAGGACTCGTCTTCGTGAGATTCGAGTATTTCTTGTTCGTCATGCCGCCCACGAATCCACCAGGCTCTGCGTCGAGCATGCGGTTGAGTGCCTTGAGCTGACGCTCATTGAACTCGTCTTGGGAGTGTCGCATCCAGAAACGCGCTTTCTGTACGATCACGGCGACGAGCGACTCGCTTGACCGGATCGCAGCCTCCACCTGTTCGAGGAACCAAACGAGCCACGGTGTGATGTCGAGGTCCCCGGATGAAGTGCGTTCGAGAGAGGCATAGTACGCATCTCGCTGGTCCATGAACCTGGCGGACATGCTGTAGAGGCGCACCATACGACGCTCGTCTGTCGCGAGAGCCATGTCGAGCAGCGCGCGGCCGACGCGACCATTACCGTCCTCGTAGGGATGAAGAATCTCAAACCAAGCGTGGGCGACTCCCGCGCGAAGCAGCCCATCAAGGTCGGCCGGCGGGTCGTTGAACCATTTCAGAAGCGCCCGCATATCGCGCTCAAGACGAGCGCGAGGCGGCGCCTCGTACTGCACACGCTTTCGACCAATGGGTCCCGAGACGATCTGCATCGGGGCCTCGCCGCGTAGAATCCCGACGCGGATTTTGGACAGCCCCGAACGACCGGTTGGAAAGAGCGCGGCCTGCCAGGCGTTCAGTCGCTTTAGGCTCAGGGGTTGATCGTAGCGCTGCGTCGCATCGAGGAGAACTTCGGCCAGCCCTTCGACCGCACGGGAAGCGGGTGGCAGACCGGCCGTCGGCAGGCCGAGGCGACGCGCGAGGGAGCTGCGCAACGAGTCCGGGTTGAGTTTCTCTCCCTCGATCGCGCTGGTCATCAAGCCCTCCAGCGTGAGGACTTCGAGTTGGGCCGATAGATCGAGGTTCGAGTCGAGCAAGCGGGCAACGCCGGCCAGTTCGCCTTGCGCCCGGCGAGCGCGAGATAACGACGTGGAAAGTGCGGCGTCATCCCAAAAGAAGATCGGCCAGTTCGGGCGCTGCCAAATCCAGCGACGTGAGCGCAACTTCGCGGGAGTCATAATCACCTCACATTCTGAGGTAATTATATCCGGAAACGCCTCAAGCGGTTGGGAGGAATAACTCACATATTGAGGTGTTTACTTGGCGTAATCGCCTCAATAGCGTCATGGCGGAATGTAATGCTGACAATCGCCTCACAATCACCCGCGCGTGAAAATGCCCTTGGCGTCCAAGACGGCCGTAGACCGCCACTCGGCTCAGGGGGTCTTAGTGGGGCATTGCGATTTTCGACATCTGATAAAATCAATGAAAACAGTTAGTAAAGCGGTAAGTTCGGTGGCGACACGGCCCACCAATTCGACACTTCCAAGCACTTCCACGGACGTCCGCTAAAGACGGTCTTGGAGACCACCGCTGTGGCGTAACGATGCGGGAGTGGGAGACAGAACAGGGTCGCATGCACCGGCCTCACACATTGGCGGTAAGAGGCCGCCCGTATCGTTCTGCGTGCTGCCCGCTTCGATCGAGACGACGCGAATGTTCGCTAACCGCTCCTTCGATATGAATATATAGACCCGAGCATCAATACACTACCGACGGCAGCCATGCGCCGTAGGGCTCGTTGTACAGCCCGTTGGTCATCAGGGTCATGGTTTGCGTGATGCGAAGTCCATTTCCAAGACACCAGCGCATCATTTCGCCGTTGCGCGTTGGGACAAGAAAACCAGGACCCCCGAAAGATCTTACGGCGCCGATCAGGGCTTTCAAGTCATTGTTGGTCTCGCCAACCGCGTGGCCGAAAAATGCGACAGAACTCGCATAGCCGGTAATGCGGTCATCGCGCTCCACCACAAGGGAGCCACCGTGGGGTATCGCACTCGCAAGTTCTCCGCCTCGGTCATGCCCGTGTACCTGAAAACACAGACGATTGCAGCCGGGCAGATCCGCCTCTCTGGCACTGCGTACTGTATGTCCGGGTATGACCTTGCCGATCGCGGACCCTTGCAGGCAGGCAAGCTGCTCGCGCGCTTCAAAAGCCAATTTAAGGTAAAGGCTCAACGAACGGTTGTGATAGGCGGCTTGGACCAGGCGAATACCGGCAAAGCGACGCTCCTCCGATCGCTGTATGACCGCTTGCATCAGCGCACGGCCGGCGCCGTCATTCTGTAGCGTCGGATCGACCGTGATCGGTCCCACGCCGCTGATCGAATTGCGCTCGTCCAAAAAATTGCTGCCGACGATTCTTCCATCGGTCTCAGCGACGACATCGAAATACCCCGCGTCCGCTATCATTCCGGACAGAAATGCGATCGCGACCTCGGGACCTGGAATATCAGGTGGAAAGTTGTGCGCCTCGGCGACCGCTTTGAACGCTCGGTAGCAGATCTCGCCAATAGCGGGCGCATCCGATGCGCTACCCCGACGCAATAGTAGAGTCACTGCTTTCTCCCCTCAGATCCAACGTGTGCACAGTAGCCTGCCTGCGGCATAGCCGCCCTCAGTGTAGACCGAGCGCAGTTGTGAACGACGGCAATTGCCAGCCGAAGGCGATTGCCGTCAAGCGGAACGCCATCACCGAGACGATGCCGATCACAAACGCATAGGAACGATTCAAGCCCAGCCGCTGCAAAATCAAGTACAAGAGAATTCCGGCCACTGCTGCGGTTGCGTAAATATCGCGACGTAACAGAACCGGAACCACACCGCTCAATACATCGCGCATGACGCCGCCGGCAGTGCCGGACACCGTCCCCAACAATACAATCACTATCCAGGGGTAGCGTGCGGTCTCCGCAATCTGCGCACCGCTCAACGCGCACAATCCTAGGCCCAACGCATCAGCAACCAGCCAGGCCTCGGTCGTAATCGGCAAGTGACGCTGGGCCAGAACCGAAGCTGCCGTCGCCGCGAGAATGGCGTACAGGTACATCGGGTCTTTCATCCAAAAAATCGGATGCCGGTTGAGCAGCAGATCGCGCAACGTGCCCCCGCCCACGCCTGCGGAGGCCGCCAACACGGCAATTCCGAACAGATCGAGCCCACGCTGCATCCCGGCCAGTGCACCGCTAACCGCAAAAACGATAACCCCGAGCAAATCCAAGCCATAAGCCAGTGCCGGAATGATTCGAGAGCGGCGGTCGGTGTCGGCGTTCACGGGTTGATGGCCGTAATTTTGATGGATCGATCGACGCATCGTGTATCACCGCAAATTCCCGAGAACCAAATCTCCCCGTCGCCGATCATGACGCCCCTGTCATTCGCAAATAAGGTCGCGTACCGCTGCTCTCGTATGGCGGCAATGACGCGAGCCGAGAGGAGGCCATTGGCGTGCTCCAAGAATTGTTCGGCCGAGGCGATGCGCCTGCTCTCTCCGGCGATCTTGATGCGGATCGGATAGGCCACCAGCGCGGCGAGCGCACGCCAATCGTGCGCCGCGGTGCATTCTTTAAGCGTTTGTAAAAACCTGTCGTAGGGTAGGTGAGACCCGAAGAGTGCATCCAGTCGCGAATCGATTGCCGCTCGATCCACCGGTTCCGCCCCGACAGCCGCATGCAATACTGTCGGCTTCGCGAGTACCAATGCGCATATTAGGGCACTGCAATGCAGCGCCCGCCGTGATTCGGTAGCGCCGCTTCTCATCGAACCTTGTAGACGAGCCACGCCAACGCGGTGGTTTGCTCGCGGCGCGTGGTCACGGGGCTGCCGTCAGCCGTGCCGTGCAGGCGCGCCTCGTATGCCGAAGCGCCCACGCCCCACCGGGAGGAAATGGCATAGGTAACAATCGCATTAAGATGCAGGTCATCGACGCCGGCGCCGGCCGTATAGGAATGCAGCGGCGAGACCGCCGCCTGTTGCGGCGTGATGGTAAAGAACGTCGTCATGTACTCATGGTCCGCCCATGTCAGTCCGGGGCCGAAACTGAATACCCACTTGGGCACGATCGGTAGGGTCACGAACAGATTCGCCTGAGCCAATGTGCCCTGGCCGCGGCCGGCGATATCGGTGGCGACATTGAAATCCGCGGTGAACGCGCCGATCGTCTTATCCGCAAATAGTTTAAAACGCGGTGTGGCCTTCACATCGCTGAAATACTTAAAATCGCCGTTGTCTTTACTGAGCCTCTCGGTGAAGTCGTATTGAAGCGCCGCCCCCAGCGCATCGCCGACCGTTTTGTAAGCATACACACCGACAAGATCGGAGGCGTTCGTATAAAAGCGCCCTGCGTATTCCGCGTCGAGGTATGGCAGCACAAAGCCGCGTGAACTGCTCGCTCCCGGATAACTCGGCGTGACATAGACGGCGGGCCCTATCGAAAGATTGGTACCGCTCTCGAGGGGAGGGTCGGCTGCCCGAGCGAAGTTGCCCGCGACGCAGGCCATGGCCAACAGCGCGCCGCGCAGTACCCAATGATCCAGAGAATTGCTCACGAGGGCTTCCATCCGCTGCTCAGATTATCACCAACGCCAAGCGGCGTGCCGTAAACAAATAATTCCTTAACGAGCTTTTTCGGTGCAATATCGATCGCAGAAACGTCGACGCGAAATTTTGCGCGTGGGCGTACATGGCGAGGGGTCAGCCTGTGATTAGACTGGTATTGCTGCTGTTGGGCGCGAATTTCATCCGGCAGCGTTGGCGGGCCCTGGCCGTGATTGGCGCCCTATGGGGAATGCTCGGTCTTGCGCTTTTCATCGACGCACTCGATGGTGTGGTGTATTTCCCTATCCATATATTCGGATACCTGCTGATCATCGAAGCCTTGGTCACCTTGGTCGCGACGACTTCCAATCGCGGGACGCAGACCGTGTTGCGCAAGGGGCGCGGCGTCATTTTCCTGTTGCTTGGGCTGCTGATCATCGACCCGCATCGAGCCAGTAGCTTCATATTGGCGATGATCTTCGGCTTAGTCTTCGCGGTGGATGGCATACTGCGAATTGCCTCGGCGCAAGTCGTGCGCTTCACCGGTTGGCGACTGTCGATGGCTCTGGGCGCCGCGGAACTGGTGTTCGCCATTTTCATGTTCGAACCTTACCCGACCTACTACGCGGGAACAGTGCCCTACTGCGTCGGCGTGGGACTCATGCTGTCCGGGTTTGGCACGCTGCGCCTGGCGCTGAGGCTGCGCAAACTGCCGCCGCACGCCTCGGTGTTGGCACTGCTGGCGCGCGGCGATGGAGAGTCGGTTAGGCTGCTCGATGCGGCGGAGCCGACCAAGGCACAGCCGCTACCGGTCTTGACGGTCCACGTCTGGACGCCGGTCGGTTCCGCTATCGATGCGTTACCGCAGCCCGTGCTCGATCGTTATGTCGCGGCCGTCGATGGCCAGGGCGTCATTTCAACGGGCCATGCGGCGCTGGAGGTGCCGAGTGTCTTGTACATTAGCCACTATCCGGCCACGGAAATTGATC
Organism: uncultured Gammaproteobacteria bacterium; assembly: GCA_963756845.1. Lineage (GTDB taxonomy): Bacteria > Pseudomonadota > Gammaproteobacteria > Steroidobacterales > Steroidobacteraceae > Bog-1198. The sequence continues at coordinate 220,035 of CAVWPD010000007.1, forward strand.
ACTCGCCCGAGGATTTCCGGGCGCTGCTGCGGGCGACTCAGGAAAACAACGTGCCCGGCCGCTTTCAGCCGAGCTACGCCATCGAGTCTGCCGGCTGGTGTGACTCCACCGCGAAAGTGACTTTCGAGCGCTACAACTTGGCGCGGCTGCAGGCATTCTGGGCTCACTATAGCCAGGATGACACCTACAACCTCACCAATCGGAACTGTTCGAGCACGGTCGCCATGGCCCTGGAGGTGTCCATGGAGGGAACGTTTGGCGGCGGCGGGCGCGGGATACTCCGATTCTTGAGCGCCATGGTGAATCCCGAACTCTGGGTGGCGAGCCAGCTGCAAAAGCACGCGCAGGCGGCCGCATGGACGCCCGGATTGGTGCTGGACTATGCGCGGGCGTTGAAAGTGGCCATCGATCCGCCGCCCTTAGGATTGGTGACCTTGAGCAAGTACTTCGCGAGCGCGTATCGGTACACGCGCGCCGTGAGGCGCGGCGAGCCGCTGAGAAGATCGGCGTCGATTGAATTGCAGAAACCGAAACCTTGAGCGCGCGCATTCAAGCCTTGCTTCGACTCAAGAGCATGAAGACCGAGAAAATCGCGCAGGCGATCGCCACGAATATCGGCAGTCCGTAATATGCACTGATGCTCATGGCAACGCCGGCCATGGACGGGCCGATCAACGCACCGCCGCCCCAGGCCAGGCCCATCACTGCGTATATGCCGACTAAGTCGCTGCCGCTGTAACGGCTACCGACCATGGTGAGCATGACGGTGTAGATGCCGACGAACAGGCCGCCCCAAACAAAGATCAGCGAATAGGCCAGCCAGTGTTCAGCGAGCATCCAGGGCCAGACCAGCGCGCTCAAGGCCGACAACACCGCCAATCCCAGTGCGAGGCGTCGAGGATTCATGCGGTCGGCAAGCCAGCCGATGGGCAGCTGCAGAACAATTGCCCCCAGCATCAGCGTTGATATCAGGCGCATCGCGCCTTCCTCACTCCAACCCATGCCTGTGGCATAAAGGGCGATAAAAGATAAACCCGCCGTTTCAATCGCGGCATTGAGAACCGTAGTCGCGATCGCGATGGGTGCCATGCGAAAATACTTCAAAGGATTCGATTCAGGACGCTCGAGTTTGGCAGGCGATCTGACCCAGGGTCCTGCGACAAAGATGATCGCAGCCGCGCAAATGGCGGCGCCGACCCAATAAGCGAGCGAGCGAGCGCCAATCACGGACAGAAGCGCAGGACCTCCCACCATGCCCAGCGAGAGCGATGCCGTGTACAGCGCCATGGTTCGTCCCCGCACACGATCATTGCTGAGCTCGTTTGTCCAAGTCTCGGACATCACGAAAAGCACCTCGGCCCCGATGCCGAACCCCAAGCGCAGCGGGAACCACAGCCACACGGCCGGAACCAGCGGAAAGAGCGCGAGTAGCGCGGCCGTCGTGACCAATGCTCCGACGACAAGACTGCGAGCGCCGAATCGCACCGCCAACCGGGGCAGTATGGGCGCGATCAACAGTACGCCGGCAGCATGCATCGCCGCGTTCAACCCAATGTAGAACTCACCGTAGCCGCGCTGCGCGAGCTGCAGCGCGATCAAGGGTGCCGTAAGGCTGTAAGTCAGTCCGAAGATGGAGGCGGTAGCAATCACAGCCGCCATGGAAAGGTAGTTCGCGCTACCCGATTCGACGCCCTTCGCCGCTGAGCTCTCGGTCATTCCCGGCCGCCGGACCGCAGTCGCGCTGCCGTTTCCTTGAATGAAGCGGGGTCTTTTAACACCTTAACGATCGCCTGGATGGTATTCCAGTTGCGGGTTGTCACCGGCACGCCAAAGACGCGGTCCATCATTCCCAAGTAGCCTATGGTTTTCATGTGTCGCCGGTATTGTCCGAATATAAATCGTTTGTCAGTCGCCAGGATTTTCAACAACCATTTTCCTTGCGCTGGAAAATTCACGGGAAGCGCCGGTGCCAACCGCGCCCGGTTGACCATAACACTGACGAAGCGAACCACGCCGCGGCCGGCGGACTCATTGCCGAATGGTTCGCATTTCTCGAGCTCGAGAAGGTCCCGACCCTTGCAGATAATGATGCTGGTTTCAAAGGGTAGTCTGCAGGACAGCTCTGCCCGCAGGCGCGTCTGACTGATGGGCGCGCCGACGACGAACGTGCCCGCAGCGCCCACGTTGATCACGCCGAAGTGTTTTAGCTGCTGGGCCAAGATCGTCGGGCGAAACGTCCGATGTCCGCCGACGTTGACGCCTCTTAGGAATACGACGAATGCCATGGGGAGGGTCGCGAGTCACCCCACCATGACTTCGCTCATCTGAATCACCGGCGTCCGATCGGTGTAGTTCGGAATATCAGCCATGATTTCTTTGGCGTGGGGACCAAAGCCGGCTTGGAAGGCCTCAATCGAATCGCAGAAAATATGACCCATTCCGATGTAGGCTGCCGGAGCGCCGGGAGCACCGCCGCCCAGCCCTTTGTCGATGGTGTAGAACTTGCAGCTATCGCCCATTCTGGCTTTGACCAGCGGCATGTGCTTGTCGCGGTAATACTCGTGGTTGAAAACCGCGCCGGGGGTGTTCGGGTACATCACACTAACCTTGATCATCGGTTCTGCTCCTGAAGTCGCGTACGGCCGCGGGCTGGTATTCGTGCGCCAGCATAGGTAACTTCCTCGATCTTCTCAATTGCGGCGGGGTGCCCTCACAAACATGAACAGTAGAATCATCGCCGTCGCTTCCATGGCATCGCTTTGCGTCGGGGCCACCGCCCTCGCTGTCACCGCCATCGCCGCGGATGCGGATGGGCCGGCGACCCTGGTGCTGGTTCACGGCAAGATCCACACCGAGGATGCCAAGCGCAGCATCGCGCAGGCGCTCGCGATCCGCGGCGGCAGAGTGATCGCGGTGGGCACCGATCAGGCCGTAAGCGCCCTTCAGGGGCCTGGGACATGGACGATTGATCTTAAAGGCCGAGTCGTATTGCCGGGATTCATCGACGCGCACACCCATCCAGCGGAAGACGCGCCCGATCTTGGCAAGTGCAACCTCAAGGACAAGATGCTGGTGTCCGGGGAAATCAAGGCCAAGGTCGCGGCGTGTCTCAAGGAGAAGGCCGGCGATGCCGATCTGTGGTTCGACGTCGTTCAAGTGAATCCGTCCGGCCTGACGCTGGGGTCTTCGGATCTCGACGCGATGCTGGCCGTTCGCCCGATGCTTCTGGAGGCCTCGGACGGCCATACTGTTTGGGCGAACTCGGCAGCGATGCGGGCAGCGCATATCAGCGCATCCACCCCGGATCCGGCGGGGGGTCGAATCGAGCATGATGCCAGCGGTCAGCCGACGGGAACGCTGCGGGATTCTGCCACCGCAATCGTGCTGCGTGCGGAGCCAAAGCCCAGCTTGAGTATCGAGACAGCGAAACTTGACCAAGCCTTCGACGCGATGCGCGCGATCGGAATTACGTCGGTTCAGGATGCGGATGCCGACGAGCACCGCATGCAGCTATACAAGAGATTGTACGACGCACACCGGCTGAACATGCGCGTGCGTGCCACCTTCGGATTGAAGCACACGGATAGGCCGGCCGATGTGCTGATCGGCGAAGCAATTAAATTCCGCACGCGGTGGGCGATTGATCCGGAGCGGCTGCGCGCCGATGCTGTCAAAGTCTATGCTGACGGTGTGATCGAATATCCAATGCAGACGGCGGCGTTGCTGGAGCCGTATTTGGACGCGGCGGCTCAGCCCACTCAAAATCGTGGACCGACATACATTGCTCAACCACAGCTGAACCGCATCGTGACTGCGGCGGACGCCGCCGGCTTCACCGTGCACATTCATGCGATCGGCGATCGGGCCGTTCGCTCCTCGCTCGATGCGTTCGCCGCTGCAAGACAAGCCAACGGCAGCCGGGATAACCGCGATCAGATCGCTCACCTCGAACTGGTTGATCCGGCGGACTTTGCGCGCTTCAAGCAGCTGGGCGTTATCGCCAACTTCCAATTGCTGTGGGCAGTACGGGATGCGGACTATATGGTGGCGGCGACGTTGCCCTACCTGGGCCCCGAACGGTCTCGCTACATCTACCCCGCACGCTCGCTGCGCGATGCCGGCGCCCTGATCGCCGGCGGCAGTGATTGGGACGTCAGCAGCTTCAATCCGTTCGAGGCGATGCAATGCGCCATCACCCGTAGAGAAGCGAAGGGCCAAGAGCCGCTGCTGCCCGAACAAAGCATCAACCTACAGGATGTTGTCGATGCCTACACGATCAATGCGGCCTTTGCGCTCAAACAAGAGCACACGACGGGCAGCCTGGAGGTTGGCAAGTTCGGCGACTTTATCGTGTTGAACCAGGATATCTTTGCGCTTGATCCCTACCAGCTGCGCAGCACTCGCGTGCTCGCGACCTACCTTGAGGGGCGCGAGGTGTATTCGGCGAACGACTTATCCGGCAGAACCGGCGCTCAGTAGGGCAATGACGGCGGTGCGCGCGCTCGAGGAGTGCACGGGCAGTGCCAGCACGTCGCCGGGACGCGCCCAATCCAGGGCGTAGCGCGCGGCCTCCACCTCGCTGCTCACCAGGGGAAGTGCGGAGTCGGGCAGTCCCAGCCGCTTGAGCTCGGCGCGGAGGATGCGCGGTATTTCCGCAGGCGCGCGGCCGCGCAAATGCGCTTCGTCTTCCTTCACCACCACAAGATCAGGCCGAAACTCCGCCGCCACCTGCGCCAATTCCTGGATGTCCTCATCCTTGCGGTTGCCGGCCTGTCCGAGCAGGATCCCGAGGCGCCCGCTGCCGCGCAGGTGATCGGCCACCCTCAAAAATCCGCGCAGGCCGTCGGGATTGTGCGCGTAGTCGAGAAGAACTTGGACGCCGCCGACTTCGAAGCGCATCATCCGCCCGGGATTATCGCGGGGGTCGGCTCCAAACCGGGCGAATACCGCCGCGATGGTTTTCGGCGCGATTCCGAGCGCGGTTGCCGCCAGGGCTGCGCCCGCCAGGTTGGCGACGTTGTAGACCGCGATGCCGCCCATGGACAAGGGCAGGGCAGAAACCAGTCCGAGATCGTGCTCTGCGCCGCCGTGATTAACATACAGCCGACCGTCGCGCACGCCGCAGGTCGGCGCACCGCGCAAACCATACTCGCGAAGCGCGGCTGAATTCGGGTCTGCCGCGAACCAGCCGAGGGGCGGGCTGCGGCCGATGCGTCGCGCGAGGCCTTGGGCTTGTGCGCGCAAGCGCGCATCCTCGGCATTCAACACCAACAGACCGTCAAGATCGACGGCAGCGGCGACGGCCAGCTTGACCTGCGCGAGTCCATCGAGATCATCGATGCCGTACTCGCCGAAGTGGTCGGAACTGATATTGGTGATCACCGCCGTGTTGGCTCGCGACACCGCGATGCCCCGGCGCAGGATGCCGCCGCGCGCTGTTTCCAGGATGGCCGCCTGCGTGCGTGGATCGCGCATGACCAGGCGCGCGCCCGCCGGCCCGGAATAATCTCCCGTTGCCAGTGCTTCGTTGTCGAGAAACACGCCATCCGTGCAGTTGTAGCCGGCATGCCAGCCATGGCTGCGTGCGCAGGCTGCGAGCAGACGTACCGTTGTGGTCTTGCCATTCGATCCGGTCACGAGGGCGGTGGGGATATTGCGCAGCTCCTCCCAAGGGATCTCGGCGACATCGGGCAATGCGCTCAAGGAAAAAGTACGACCGCCCGCGCCGGCCCCCAGCGTCAGCGCCGACTCATCGACGACATGCGTGAGCGACCTCGCCGCAGCCGCCTCGAGCACCGCCAGGAGCTTGGGCTGCGATTCGCGTGCGGCGAGGCGTGCAAAGCGGCCGAAGGCGCCGCGTTCTTCGATCACCGGCGCAGTATCCGCGGCGGGCGTGGCGCCGCTCTCGGCGGCTTCCAATGCCTGCGCCACCAACAGCCTTTCAAGGCCGGCCCAGCGCTGCGCATCGCGTTCGAATAGCGCCGCGCACAGCGCCCACTCGTTCACTTCGGTGGCCAAGAACAATTGATCGTAGGGTGCCGCGATCGCAAGCGACGCGCCGCCCGCGTGGCGGCGCGCGACGGCGTGGACGTGGCGCCAGCCTAAGTGCGCGCAGGCCCGTTCAATCCGGGCGCGCCACGCCTCGATTAAATCCTCATCGATGGTTACGCCGACCACCTCGAGCACTGCGCCGGCGGAGGCAAAGAACAGATTGCTGCCCATGAGGCGGCGGGAATCGTCGAACGGCAATGCCTGCGAAACGTTCAGTCGCTGCTCTCAGGCGCCATGCGAATCCCGCGCTCATCCCGAATGAGCCCTTCCAAATTAAAGTCTGTCACCGACGCCGGCATTGCGGTGGCCAGCTCGTGGGGCATGTCCACGCCGGGCGCCTCTACGCCGGCACCGTTCCCGCGCGCCGATGGCGCCGTGGGAGGAGGGGGCGAGAGAGCTGGCGCACCCGTGGTTTTGAACTTGGTAATCTGCTTCCAGGAACGCACCAAGGCATCGGCAAAGATCAGCAGCAAGTCTCCCGCCCCGCCCATGCGCAGCGCGGCCTCGATGGCCTCCTGCTCATCGGGAATGATCGAGATTGCGCTGTCGGGAACGCCGGCGCCGCGCAGCGCCTGCGCTTGAATACGCGGCACCTCGTCCGCCGCGCGATCCCGCAGGCTGTCGTCCCGGCGGCAGATGTAGTGATCGAAGCGGCCCGCCACCGCCTTGGCGATCGCCACCAAGTCCTCGTCGCGCCGATCCCCGGGTCCTGCCAGCACGACGATGCGCCGGCCGCTGACCTCGAGGCGCCCGGCGAGGTCGGCCATCATGCCGACCGCATGCGCATTGTGGCCGTAGTCGAACAGAACTTTGAACGGGTGCTCGTTGAACACGTTCATCCGTCCCGGCGCTTGGAAGAACGTCGAGTCGAAGGTGCGCAGTCCCTGACGGATCGCATCGAGCTTGATGCCCAATGAAAACGCCATCGCCGCGGCGAACATGGCGTTCTGCACATTGTGGGTGGCGCGCCCCTCGAGCGTCGCGGGGATCAGATGCGTCCACAGCAGCGGGATATGGCCGCCGCGATCGTACAGCGTGATCATCTGGCCGTTGACGCCGGCCTCCAGGGCGCACGCACGGCCGCCGGCGCGAATATGTTCGCGCACCAGCGTGTGCTGCGGGTTCATGGTGACGTAGCAGATATTCTTCGCTTCGGTGTAGCCGGACATCTTGAGCACCAGCGGATCGTCGGCATTCAGCACCGCGCAGTCGGTCGCAACCTCAACGACGATGCGCTTCAATTCGGCCAGCTGTTCGAGCGTGTCGATGCCCTTGAGGCCCAAATGGTCGGACTGCACATTTAACACGCCGCCCACATTGACCTCGCGCACGCCCATGCCGGCGCGCAGCAGTCCGCCGCGTGCGGTCTCCAGAATGGCGATATCGATTTGCGGGTCGGCCAGTACCATGCGCGCCGACATGGGACCGGTCATATCGCCCTGCACCGTACGCTGGCCATCGATGTACACCCCGTCCGTGGTGGTCAACCCCGGCGTGTAGCCGCTCATTTTTGTCAGGTGCGCGAGCATGCGCGCCGTCGTGGTCTTGCCGTTGGTGCCGGTGATCGCCGCGATCGGCACGCGCGCAGCGGCGCCGGGCGGGAACAGCATATCGACCACCGGTGTGGCGACATCGCGGCCCTTGCCTTCGCTCGGCGCCACATGCATGCGAAACCCGGGAGCGGCATTTACTTCGCAAATGCCGCCGCCGATCGTGCGGTAGCTTTCGGTGATGTTCTTCGATAAGAAATCCACGCCCCCGACGTCCAGGCCGATGGCGCGCACCGCGCGCTCCGCCATCTCGCGATTGTCGGGATGAATGACATCGGTGACATCGGTGGCCGTGCCGCCGGTGGAGAGATTCGCGGTGGAGCGCAGGTACACGATCTGCGCCGCGGGCGGAATCGAATCGGCCTTGAGCCCCACCCGCTCGAGCATCTTCTGCGCCTGGGCATCAAGTTCCAGACGCGTCAGCACCTTTTCATGGCCCACGCCGCGACGCGGATCCTGATTCACCTGCTCGATCAACTGCACAATCGTGTGCAGGCCATCGCCGATGACATGACCGGGGGTGCGCCGCGTGGCGGCCACCAGTTCGCCGTTGACCACCAGCAGCCGATGATCGTCGCCTTCCAGGAATGTCTCCACGATCACCGATCGGGAATGCTCGCGGGCCACGGCAAAACCCTGCGCCACCTCTTCGTCGGTGGTGAGCCGGATGGAAATCCCGCGGCCGTGATTGCCGTTGTAGGGTTTGGTGACGACGGGAAATCCGATGCGCTGCGCGGCGCGCACCGCCTGCCTCTCGTTTTGCACCAATTCCTGCTTGGGAACCGGCAGTCCGAGGGTGGCCAGTATCTTGTTGGTTTCTTCCTTGTCGCTGGCCAGCTCCACCGCAATATGCGAGGTGCGGCTGGTGACGGTGGCCTGGATGCGCTGCTGAAATTTTCCGTGGCCCAACTGCACCAGTGATTGATCGTTAAGACGCAGCCACGGGATGTCGTGCCGTTCGGCAGCACGCACCAGCGCGGAGGTTGACGGCCCGAGCGCCCGGCGCTGCGCGAAGCGAATGAACTCATCGCGCGCCTCCTGCCAGCTCCAATCGTCCGGCACGGAGCCGGGCGGCCTAATGTCCGCAGGCAGCAGCGAACTTAACAGCTTAAGTCCAAGCTCGCCCGCGGCGATGCCCTCGTCGCGCTGCGCATATTCATACACGACGGTGTAGACCCCCGGAGGGCCGGCGGCGCGCGTCTTGCCGAAGGTCACCTCTTCACCCGCCATATTTTGCAGTTCAATGGCGACATGTTCGAGCACGTGCCCGAGCCAGGTGCCCTCATCCTCGCGCATGCGCCGGAAAAAGCCGCCGGGCTCGCGGTACGAGCAGCCGTGTTCGGCCAGCCCCGGTAAGGCGCTCGCCAGCGCATCGACGAACGCGGGCCCTAAGCGCCCGGTGGGCCACGCTTCCAATGCACCGAGGTCAAGCTCGAGACGAATCACCGGGAAGCGTGCGTAGAGGGACGGGCCGACATAGACGGAACGGTCGATTATGCGCATGCGATGCTCCGCGATGAGGCGGCCCAGTTATCCCTTGGCTTGCACGAGACTGCCGGCCGCGGCCAGGCGCGTGTGCAGGTTGAATGTCGCGCCGGCAACCAGAATGTGCAGCCGCAGCCCGAGCATGCACACGGGCTGGCCCTCACCGACCTCGCCAATCGATGAATAGCTCACGTCTGCCGCATCGACGACCGTCACGCCGCCGCTGCCCTCGACTTCGATGGTTTCGTCCGGGCCAATGAAAGCGGCCGTGTCCTCATCCAGACCAATGCCCACCGCAAAGGGGTTGTAGGCCAGCGCCGTGATCAGGCGCCCCAGACGATCGCGCTGCCGAAAGTGCTGATCGATGATGAAGCGATTGGTGAGCCCCAACCCGGGTGCCAGGCGCACGCTGCCGGAGATCACCGAGGAACCCTCATCGCCAAAGGCGATCATATGTTCGCTCAGGATACTGGCGCCGGCGCTGGTGCCGCCGACCGTGACGCCGTGCGCGTTGCGCACGCGAATGAGTTTCGCCACCGGCGTGCCGCCGAGCAGCGTGGTGAGCCGCAACTGATTGCCGCCGGTGAAGAATATGCCGGTGGCCTCCTCGATCCGCCGCAGCCTTCCGGCCTCCTGACAGTCTCGGCGGGTGTCAAAATCCATCACCGTCACCTGCTCTGCGCCCAATGCCTTGAACAGTTTCTCGTAGTGCGGTCCGGTCTCGTGCATTCGGCTCGCGGTGGGAATCACGACGATGTTGGCGCTGTCGCCGCCCGAGACGGCGATGAAGCGCTCCAGAATGTGGCGATCGTTCTCTTTATTTTCGGCCCCGCCGATGGGCACGATCCAACCGCGAGTCTCGCCCTGAGGAATTTTACTTGGCATTAAGCGTTGGCGCCTCCAGGCGCGGTGCACAGCATCGTTGAATAATGACGCTTTGCGCGTCATCTGTCGCGTGCAACGGCGTGAGCGCCTCAGGCCCTGGGGGCCGCCAGTACCTGAACCCAGTACAGGCCGCGCTTGGAAGCCTGGCCCGGTGCGAAAGCGATGCCCATCTCGGCGAAGCGCGGATCCATGATGTTCTCGCAGTGGCCGGGACTGTCGAGCCAGCCCTGCACCACTTCGTCGGCCGATTTGGGGCCATAGGCGATGTTCTCGCCGACCAGCGTTTCACGGTATCCCACGGCCCGGACCCGGTCCGCGGGGGAATGTCCGGTCAGATCCTGGTGCTCGAAATAATTGTGTGCGGCCATGTCGACCGCGTGTCCGGAGGCCACATCCGCCAGGGTGCCGGACAGCTTCACCGGCGGGGCGGGCGCGAAGGAGCGCTGGCCGCAGCGGGTGCCGCGGGCGCGCACTTCGTTGACCAACTCGAGCGCCCGGCTGGCCAGCAGCGGCGCCTGCGATCGAGCCGGGACCACGTAAGCCGCGGCCAGCACCAGCCAGATGTCCGAGCCGCGCTGATACAGGCCAATGTCGCGCAGGCGCTGATTGGTGAGCGTGCGGCACCCGGATTGGCGCAGCAGCTGAATCATGGAGGGCTCCTTGCCGCTGACGTGCAGCGCTGCGGTGGTTTCCGCCGCATAGCCGCTGCCATCGGCCGCCTTGGCGAGCGAGACCCCGGACGCCCACTGGGCGGCGGCCCGATCCAAGGAGGCATTGTGATGCAGGGGTTGGGCAGGGGGCAGGGTGCCCCCGCAGCCTCCCTCCCGCAGCACTTGCACGGCATACAGCGCATCAGCCCGTGCCGCCTGAGCCGCCGCCAGTCCGGCAAACAACACGCACAGAGCCCATGGCCGGCGTTGACATAAGGTGTTCAACTGCATCGCTCCTGCTGATCCGTCCTGCCATTTCACGCTTCCCGTCACCAAAGAAACGTGCAGGAGCCGTCTCGGATGACCGTCGAGACGGAACCGGGTCACAAATCGACCCGGGGGTGCTAGGCCGGCAGGATATCGCAGTAGTTAAAACGGCCTTCCCGCAGCGTCCGCTCGCCCGTCTTGCAAGCAATCGCCTGGCTGAAAAGGGGGCCTGCATAAACAAAGGAGTGATACTCGCCCCGCTCGCCGCAGGGGTCCGCCTGTTCGGGCAGATCGCGCAGCAACGACTGATCGATTTCCCGGCCGGCGAACGAGGCGTCGATGGCCTGCGTATCGACGCAGGAGAGGATGGCTTTGAATCCTAAACCAATGAAGGTTCTCACCAGTTCGTCGGTGTCGCGCTTCCAAATCGGATACAGCCCCGTCATCCCGGCCCGCGGCAATCGCTCGTCCCGATAGCGTTTCACATCCTCCAGAAACAAATCGCCGAAGGCGATCTTGGTGACGCCGTGGGTTTTACATTGATCGAGTGCCTCGATGAGTCGCGCCTCATATATAGCGTTAGGGCACTGCTGCGGAATCATCATGGTGTGCAAGGGAATTGCCATCGCCTCGGCCTGGCGCTCCAGCAACTCGCGGCGCACGCCGTGCATGCTGATGCGATCGAAGCCCTCGGTGACCGTCGTCAATAGACCGGTGATGCGGTACTTCTGCGAGGCCATCAATTGGTACGCCGCCATCGCACTGTCCTTGCCGCCGCTCCAGGACAGCACCACTGGTTCCTGCTCGGTGCTCATGGCATGCTCCCTTTAGTCAGTGTCGGTAAATGGCGAATCTTGAGTGTATCCATTCATATCAATACCGTGAATCAATGAATCGTGCCGGCATAGCGGTCTTGATGGCGCTGGGGACCACGCTCTCGGCCGGATGCGGCGGCGGCGGCTCCGTAACCCTCTCCGTGAACTCCAATCCGGCCGCGCCGACCAGCAACAGCAGCACGCTCCCGCCCGCGGTCGCGCAAGCGCAGAGCGAAGCCGCGCCGGTGGATCCGGCCATTGTCGCGGCGGACAATGCCTTCGGCCTGAATCTCTTCCAGAACTTAAATTCCGGAGCCGTGGGCAATGTGGCGATCGCGCCGATCAGCATCGCCATGGCCTTGCAGATTCTCTACAACGGCGCCGCCGGCACCACGCAGACCGCGATGGCGCACACTCTGCAGTTAGGCGCGTTGAGCACCCCGGACCTCAACGCAGACAATGCCGCGCTACAGGCATCGCTGCTCGATGCAGACCCCGCAGTGCAGCTCGTCCTGGCGAACTCGCTGTGGATGCACTTGAGCGACAATCCGGTGTTGTCATCTTTTACGCAGGCCGATCAGACTTACTACGGCGCGACGGTCGGAGATTTATCCGGAGCGCCCGCCAATGCCAACGCCTGGGTATCCGCCGAAACCGATGGATTGATCACGGAGATTTTGCCGCCGGTCAATTACGCCGACGTGATCGCGGTCATTGCCAACACCATCTACTTCAAGGGGCAGTGGAGCACGGCGTTTGATCCGACCCAGACGGTGTCCGCCACTTTCACCTTGGGCGACGGCACGCAGACAGCGGTTCAAATGATGCATCAGTCCGGCACCTACCCCTACTTGCAGGGGACTAATTTTCAGGCGGTCAGCCTGCCGTATGGGACGGGCCGCTTCAGCATGCTCATCGTGCTCCCGAATGCCGGCGTGAGCCTCGCCAGTGTTCTTTCCGCTATGACGCCCGACACGCTGAACGGCTGGGTCAGCCAGGCCATCTCCTCGACCGGCAGCATCGCGTTGCCGCGCTTCACGTCCACCTATGGCATCTCGCTGCCGCCGGCCTTGAGCGCTTTAGGGATGGGGGTTGCGCTGTGTTCCAGCAATACCGCCAACTTCTCGGCCCTGGCGCCGGGCGTCTGCGTGACCGATGTGGAGCACAAGACCGTGGTGGAAGTGGACGAGAGCGGCACGGTTGCGGCCGGCGCAACCACCATCGGCATCGGTATCACCGCGATGCCCACCGCGCAGTTTTCGATGAGCATGGATCACCCCTTCTTTTACGCCATTCGGGACGATCAGACCGGGGAGCTGCTGTTCGTGGGCACCCTGGTCAATCCGAGCTGACCGGCGCTGCCCGAGCTGTTAACTCCGTCGCGGACCCGCGCGCGCGGCGCAGGCTATAGTCGTTGACTGGCAGCTTAGGTTAAATGGATGTGAATTGCCGATGCTCACCCAAGAACAAGCCAAGACCTACATGATCAAGCTGCTCACCGTGATGACGCGCGCGGGTGGCTCGGATCTGTTCATTTCGAAGGATTTTCCGCCCAGCATGAAATCCCAAGGGAACATGCAGCCACTGGTGGCGCAGAAGCTCACCGCGGAGATCACCAGGGACCTGGCGCATTCGATCATGAGCGAGCGTCAGCGAGAGGAGTTCGAGCGGGAACTGGAATGCAACTTCGCCATGTCGATTCCCGAGGTGGCGCGTTTTCGCGTCAACGTATTCCAACAACAGTTGAATGTCGGCATGGTCATCAGAACCATTCCGACCGAGATGCCCAACTTCGATCAGCTGGGACTGCCTGAGACTTTCAAAGATGTCGTCATGACCAAGCGCGGCATGGTGCTCGTGGTGGGCGCCACCGGCAGCGGAAAATCTACCTCGCTGGCCGCCATGATCGATCATCGCAACCGCTCCTCGGCCGGGCACATCGTGACCATCGAGGATCCGGTCGAATTTATTCACCAGTCACAGATGTCGCTGGTCACGCATCGCGACGTGGGCATCGACACGCACACCTGGCACCACGCGCTGAAAAATACGCTGCGCCAGGCACCCGATGTGATTTTAATCGGCGAAATCCGCGATGCCGAAACCATGGAACACGCCATCGTGTTCGCCGAGACCGGCCATTTGTGCCTAAGCACGTTGCACTCCAACAGCGCCAGTCAGACATTGGACCGCATCATCAATTTCTTTCCCGAAGAGCGCCGCAAGCAATTGCTGATGGACCTCTCGAGCAATTTGAAGGGGATTATTTCGCAGCGGCTGGTGCGCCGTGCCGACGGCCAAGGGCGCGTCGCCGCCATCGAGATATTGCTCAATACGCCCATCGTTGCCGACAAGCTTCTGAAAGGCGAATTTCATGAATTGAAGCAGATCATGGGCAAGTCGCGGGAGCTCGGCATGCGCACCTTCGATTTGTCGCTGTTCGAACTCTACGACGCGGACATGATTTCGTATGATGAGGCCATCCGCAACGCCGACTCCGCGAACGAACTGCGCTTGAACATCAAGTTGAACAGCAAACGCCCCGACCCGGCGGCAACCACGCTCATCGGCGTCTCGCCGCTGGCTGCCGCGGGCGCAAAATAGCCCCCCGCGCGGTATTTTTGCCAGAGCGGCGATATTTCAGTAGAATGGAAATTCGTTAAATATTTCAGCAGGCATGAATGCCGCGCGTCTCGGCCAAATCCAAGCCACAACCCCGTCACATTCTGACGGGCGCGGTCTTGCGCGCCTCGGCGCTCTTGGAAATCACTCAAGCGAGTCTGGCGCAAATTTTGGGGTCGAGCGCATCGACCATTTCGCGCATGGCGAACGGCAGCTACCTGCTCGATGAGCAAAAGAAGGAATGGGAATTGGGCGCCCTGTTTGTGCGCCTATTCCGCTCCCTGGATGCGCTGATCGGCTCGAACGACTCGGCGGCGCGGGCGTGGCTCAACGGTCAGAACAGCGCGCTCACCGGCCGACCCGTGGAACTCATTCGCAGCACAGAAGGCTTGGTTCGTGTCGTCCAATACTTGGACGCTGCACGCGGTCGAATCTGAAGGGATTCGGGCGACGCGCCGTCTGTGGCGTGCCGTCGAGGCCCAGCATATCGCCTCGACGCTGCGCCTGGTGGCGAGCGCCGAGGAGCAGCTGGTTCTCGAGCGGCTGTTGGAGAGGAGCAAACCGGCGATCCCCGCCGATGCCGCGGATCTTCACTATCTGCTGGCCACGCCGTTTCGCTATGCCTCCCCGATCGGCTCGCGATTTCGCGCGCCCACTGATCCCGGCGTGTGGTACGGCGCTGAACAGGAGCGCACCGCCTGCGCGGAACTGGGTTTCTGGCGCTGGCGATTCTTGCTGGACAGCGCCGGGTTGGAGGCTCTCGGTCCCTCGCCGCAAACCGTATTCCGCGCCGGCATCGAGGGGTGCATGATTGATTTGACGCAGGCACCTTTCAAGCGTGCGCGAGCGCAGTGGACGGATCCTGGTGATTACGCGGCCGCGCAAGGCTTCGCGCGTGTCGCGCGCGCGGCGAACATCGATGCCATTCGCTACGAATCGGTACGCGATCCTGAGCACGCGGCCGCGGTGGCGGTGCTGCGGGCCGGGTGTTTCAAGCCCCGCAAGCCCCTCGAGCAGCACACCTGGTTTTTGACGGTTCGACGCGAGGCGGCCATCTGGCAGCGCGAAGGCAGCACCTATGAGTTCAAGGCGGCCGATTGGCTGAGCTGAGGCCGATCGCGGCGGCTTCGCTTACAATCGGCACGATGGGGCGAAATTTCAGCAGCGACAATGTGACTCCGGCCTGCGAGCCGATCATGGCGGCCGTCGCGGCGGCCAACAGCGGCTTGGTGACCTCGTACGGCGGCGATGAGTTGACGTTGCGCCTGCAAACCGCGGCCGCCCAGATCTTCGAGACCGAGGTGGCGATTTTCCCGGTGACCACCGGCACGGCCGCCAACTCGCTGGCCCTCTCCCAGATCGCGCCGCCCTTCGGCGCGATCTACTGCTATGAGGCGGCGCATATCGTTACCGATGAATGCGGCGCGCCGGAATTCTTTACCGGGGGCGCCAAGTTGATCGGTTTTCCCGCCGCCGACGGCAAGATTCGGCCCGAACAGTTGCGCCAAGCCATCGCGTTTGCGGAGGACATGGGCGTGCACCATGTGAAGCCCTCGGCGCTCAGCCTGACTCAGGCCACCGAGTGGGGGACGGTGTATGCGCTGGAGGAATTATCGGCGCTCGCGAAAGTTGCCAAGCCGCACGGGCTGCCGGTGCACATGGACGGCGCGCGCTTTGCCAACGCGCTGGTGCATTTGAACTGCAGCCCGGCCGAAGCCACCTGGAAGCGCGGCGTGGATGTGCTTTCCCTCGGCGCCACCAAGAACGGAGCGCTGTGCGCCGAAGCGGTGGTGTTCTTCGAGCCCTCGATGGCGCGCGATTTCGAGCGGCGCCGCAAGCGCGCGGGGCATCTGTGGTCGAAGCAGCGCTTTTTGAGCGCGCAACTGCTGGCCTACCTCGAGAATGGACTGTGGCTTAAGAATGCGCGCCACGCGAATGCCATGGCGAACCGCATGGCGCAGGGATTGAAATCGGTTGCCGGCGCGCGTCTGCTGCATCCCATCGAGGCCAATGAAGTATTCGTCGCGCTGCCCGAAGCCGCCGTCGCCGCGTTGGAGAAGCAGGCCTTCAAATTTTATCGTTGGCCGCTGTACGCCGCCGACAGCGGCGTCGCGATTCGTCTGGTGACTTCTTATGCGACCCCCGGTGCGGACGTGGATGAATTCATCGCCGCCGCGCAGCGCGCCGCGAGCTGATCGCCATGCCGCAAGCCTTTAATTCGCTGCGCATCAACGGGGATCGATTGTGGTCGCGCCTCATGGAGATGGCGCGCATCGGCGCAACGCCCAGCGGCGGCTGCAACCGCCAGGCACTCACCGACGCGGACATGGCGGGGCGCAAGCTGCTCACCCAATGGGCAGTGGCGGCCGGCTGCCGGTGGCGGGTGGATGCGATCGGCAATCTGTTCCTGCGGCGCGCCGGCACGGACGATGCGCTGCCGGTGGTCATGACCGGCAGCCATTTAGATACCCAGCCCACGGGCGGAAAATTCGACGGCGTCTATGGGGTGCTGGCGGGCCTGGAAGTGATCGAGTCGCTGAACGATCAGAAGCTGCAGACGACGCATCCCATTGAAGTTGCCGTGTGGTGCAACGAGGAGGGCAGCCGCTTTCCGATGGCAATGATGGGATCGGCGGTGTGGTCGGGGCGACTGGCACTCTCCACCGCACACGGCTTGACGGATCGCGCGGGCTTGAGCGTGCGCAGCGAATTGCTGCGCGCAGGCATTGCCACGGAGGGGCCGGTGGTCCGCCAGCCCGTGAAGGCCTCCTTCGAAGTACACATCGAACAAGGTCCGGTGCTGGAACAAAAAGCGAAGACCATCGGGGTCGTGACCGGTGTTCAACACATGAGCCGGCACGAGATCGTCATCGAAGGCCAAGAGGCGCACGCCGGCCCCACCCCCATGGACATGCGCCATGATCCCATCCGAGCGCTCGCGGATTTGTTGCCCGCGCTATATGCCGCGACCGAACGGCATGGCCCGCAGGCACGCTTCACCGTCGGCATCATCGAGACCTCGCCGGGCTCGCCCAACACGGTGCCCGGGCGGCTGCGCTTCACGGTGGATATCCGCCACCCCGATGCGCAGCAGTACGCATCCTTGCGCGGCGAAGTCGATCGATTGCTGCGCGAGACGCTGAAGCGGCGCGCGCTGCGCGGCGAGAGTCGCTGCGTTTGGGAAGCCCCCGGGGTGAGCTTCGATTCAGGGTGCGTCGATGCCGTGCGCGGCGCCGCCAGCCGGCTCGGCTTCAATGCCCTGGAAATGGTGAGCGGCGCCGGTCACGATTCCTGCAATGTATCCGCGGTGGTGCCCACCGCCATGGTATTCGTGCCCTGCGCCGGCGGCTTGAGCCACAATGAAGCCGAGAGCGCGGCGGCGGCCGATGTGGAGGCGGGCGCTAATGTGCTGCTGCAAGCGATGCTTCGCGTGGCGCAGCCGGAAGGGTTGACCTAAGCCCGTGCACGAGGTCGACTGCGTGGTGATCGGTGCCGGTGTCATCGGCCTCGCGATTGCCCGGGCGTTGGCCCGCGACGGCCGCGAAGTCATCATCCTCGAAGCAGAGCGCCAATTCGGGCTGCACACCAGCTCGCGCAACAGCGAAGTGATTCACGCCGGCATCCACTACGTGCCGGGCTCGCTCAAAGCCCGGCTCTGTGTTGCCGGCCGCGATCTCTTGTACGGCTATTGCAAGGATCGCGGCATCGAACACCGCCGCTGCGGCAAGTTCACCGTCGCGACCTCCGAGTCGCAGATCAGCTCGCTGGAGAAAATCGCGCGAAACGCGCAACTCTGCGGCGTGTCGGATCTTCAGTGGCTGGACGGGGAGGCCGCACGGCGCGCAGAACCCGCGCTCGCTTGCGTGGCGGCGCTGTCCTCTGCCTCGACGGGCATCATCGATTCGCACGCCTACATGCAGTCGTTGTTGGCCGATGCGCAAGGCGGCGGCGCGCAGATCGCATTGGGTACGACGGTCACGCGCCTGCGCCCCACACCTCAGGGAATCGAGATTTACACCGGCGAGGACATAGAGCCCGTGGTGCGCGCCCACCTCGTCGTCAACTGCGCCGGCCTCAATGCCCACCGGGTCGCCGCCTCGATCGAGGGCTTGGCGCCACAGTTCACGCCAAAAATTTATTACGGCAAAGGCAGCTACTTTGCGCTCAGCGGCCAATCGCCATTCACCCGCTTGATCTATCCGGCGCCCCCTGCCTGCGGCGGTCATCTCGGCATCCACATGACGATTGATCTGTCCGGGGCGGCGCGCTTTGGTCCGGACCTGGAGTGGGTCGAGGTCATCGACTATGCGGTTGACCTTGAACGTGCCGCCATTTTTTGCGAGGCCATTCGCCACTACTGGCCGCAACTGGATGCTTCGCGCCTCCAGCCCGCGTATGCCGGGATACGGCCGAAGCTCTCCGGTCCCGGCGAGCCGGCGCAGGATTTTCGCATTTCGGGGCCGGCCGAGCATGGCCTTGCCGGGATCGTGAATCTGTTCGGCATGGAATCACCGGGACTGACTTGCTCCTTGGCACTCGCGGATCATGTCGCGGCGCTGGTTGCCGGTTGAATGCCGTGCGCGCCTGTGCTGCAATCGCGCCGATGCGCCGCACATCCCTCGCCGCCGGTTTCGCCTCCCTCATGTTAGTGGCGTTGGCCGCCGCGGACACGCCGGCAGGGGTGACGGCCTTGCAATGCGGGCATTTCATCGACACCGCCAACGGCAAGCTGCTCGGTGAAACCACGCTGCTGATCGAGAGCGGACGAGTCCGGGATGTGGTGAGCGGCCTGCAGCTGCCGGCGGGCGCCACGGCCATCGATTTGCGCACACAGACCTGTATGCCCGGATTGATCGATGCGCACACCCATCTGACCGGACAGACCAGTCCCACCCAGTATCTGGATAAATACCACTGGAATATTTCCGATTACGTCATTCGTTCCACTGTCTATGCGCGCCGCACCTTGCTGGCCGGATTCACCACGGTGCGCAATTTGGGCGATGAGGAAAATGAATCGGTGGCCTTGCGCAATGCCATCAACGCGGGAATCGTGCCTGGGCCGCGGATCTTTACCGCCGGCAAGGCGATTGGATCAACGGGGGGACACGCCGATCCCTTCGATGGCTATCGCCAAGATATCGCCAAGGACTTGGGGCCCGCCGATGGCATCATCAACAGTCCCGAAGATGCGGTGAAAGCGGTGCGTCAGCACTACAAATTGGGCGATGATTTGATCAAGATCATGCCCTCCGGCGGCGTGCTGGACGAGAGTGCCAGCGGCGATAACTCGCAAATGACGCTGGAGGAGATCCGCGCGGTCGTGGCCACCGCGCATGATTATGGATTTACCGTGGCGGCGCATGCGCACGGCGCCGAGGCCATTCGCCGCGCCGTGATCGGCGGCGTGGATTCCATCGAACACGGCACCTTTATGGATGCCGAGGATATGAAGCTGATGGTCGAGCATGGCACTTACTATGTGCCCACCATCATCGCCGGCGACTTCGTCGCGCAGAAAGCGAAAGTGCCGGGGTACTTTCCGCCGCAGGTCGCCGCCAAGGCCGCCGCCATCGGTCCTATGATTCAGGCGACGGCGGGGCGCGCCTATCGCGCGCACGTCAAAATAGCCTTCGGCACCGATGCGGCCGTGTATCCGCACGGGCAGAACGCGCATGAGTTCGAACTTATGGTGGGGGCCGGCATGCCGCCGATGTTCGTCATTCAGGCGGCCACCGTGAATGCGGCGCAATTGCTCAAGCACGACAAGGATTTGGGCAGCCTCGCCGCCGGCAAGATCGCCGACGTGGTGGCGGTGCCCGGCAACCCGCTCGATGACATCAGTCTCATGAAACGCGTGAGCTTTGTGATGAAGGATGGCGTGGTGTACAAATTGAACTCAGTGCCTGTGGACACGGCGCTGTAGGCGGGGCCCATGGACCTTCAACTCAGGAAGAAAATCGCCTTGGTCAGCGGCTCGACCGCCGGCATCGGTAACGCCATCGCGGCCTCATTGGCGCGCGAGGGCGCCACCGTCATCTTGAACGGCAGAACCCCGGTGGCGGTGGATCGCGCCGTGGCGGCCATGAAAAGCGAGGGCGGCGGTGATGTGGTCGGCTTCGCCGGCGACCTGAGCGTGGCGAGCGTCGCCGAAGCCTTGGTGAAAAAGCATCCCAAGGTGGATGTGCTGGTGAATAATCTGGGCATATTCGAGGTTCGCCCCTTCGCGGAGATCACGGATGCGGACTGGCAGCGCTTCTTCGATGTGAACGTGTTGAGCGGCGCGCGCCTCGCCCGTTTGTACCTGCCCTCGATGCGCAAGCACAACTGGGGACGGATCATTTTCATCTCCAGCGAAAGCGGTCTACAGATCCCGGCGGAGATGATTCACTACGGCATGACCAAGGCTGCGCAAATCGCCGTTGCCCGCGGCTTGGCCGAAGCAACCGCCGGTACCGGCATTACCGTCAACAGCGTACTGCCCGGGCCCACGCGATCTCGCGGCGTCGGCGAGTTCGTCGCGGACTGGGCCATGAAATCGGGGAAAAGCGCAAAGACCGTCGAGGACGAATTTTTCAAGACCGCCCGGCCCACATCGCTTTTGAAGCGCTTCGCAACGCCGGAGGAGGTGGCCTCGCTGGTGACCTACGTGGCAAGTCCTTTGTCCGCGGCCACCAATGGCGCCGCGCTGCGCGTCGATGGCGGCGTGGTGAAGAGCGCCTTCTAGGCGACTCGGCGTCTTTAAGCGCGGCGCTGCGCCGGTGCGCTGCGCTCTGCCCGCGCCGCGCGATGCTGATTGATCGCGGTGTAAAGCTCGGCGGCCGCGGCACGAATGGCTGCAGCGCTGCCGCCACCGGCATAGATGATGCTGCGCGAGGCGCTCACCAGGAGCCCGGCGCCCCGTGCATCCAATCCCGCATTCAAAATAGCCTCGAGATCTCCGCCCTGCGCGCCGATGCCGGGCACCAGGAAGGTCAATTCGGGATGCGCCTGGCGAAGTTCCGCCATTTCCTGCGGAAAGGTGGCGCCCACCACCAGCAGGAGATTGCCGTGTGCATTCCACTCACCGGCGGCGCGCTGCGCCACGCACCGATACAGCGGCAGGCCGTCCACCCGCAAGTCTTGAAAATCCTTGGCGCCGGGATTGGAAGTCCGGCACAACAGGATGGCGCCGCGATCCGGGCGCGCCAGAAACGGCCGCACCGAGTCCTCGCCCATGTAGGGATTCACGGTTACGGCGTCGGCCTGATAACGCTCGAAGGCCTCGCGCGCGTAGGCCTCGGCGGTGTTGCCCACATCGCCCCGCTTGGCGTCCAGAATCACCAGCGCCGCCGGGGCTTTCAGCCGGATGTAGCGAATGCTCGCCGCCAGCTGCTCCTCGGCGCCCTGAGCGCTGTAGAAAGCGATCTGGGGTTTGTACGCGGCGGCCAGATCGCAGGTGGCATCGATGATGCGGCGGTCGAAGGCGTGGATCGGGGCCGACTCGTGGCGAAGATCTAAGGGAAGTTTGGCGGGGTCGGGATCCAGCCCCACGCACATCAGGCTGCCGCTGCGTTGCTGCGCTTGCTCAAGCCTTTCGGCAAAGGTGGTGGGCACGACCGCATGATAACAAGCTTGGTCCCGAGGGAGTATGCTAATTGGTTGCCGTGAGAACCGCATTGCCGAACAAGACCCGTACAGGACCGCGATTGGTGCTTCAGCCGGCGAGTCGCCGCGCGGCCCGCCATACCAGCACCAGCGCGCTGAAACGATTTTTCGCGATCGCGGATGCGTGGGAGCTCTCGCCGCTGCAGCAATGCAGGCTGTTGAAAATTCCCTCGCCGCAGGTGCTTGAGCGCTACCGCCTGGGCCAGGCGCCGCGTCTGTCCGCGACGCAGCAGGAAAGAGCGGCGCTCATTGCCAACATCCAGTACTCCCTCACCGCCGAGCCGGGACCGAAGGACCGGGCATGGGCCTGGGTGCACGGGCCCTCGCCGCGCGCACCGTTTGCCGGCGATAGTCCGCTCTATTTCATGCTGGAAAACGGCCTGCCCGCCTTGCGCGAGGTCGCCCGCCTTCTGGTTCGCGAAAGCGAGCCCCGTTAGCTATACTTGGCGGCTTCAATTAACGCGAATGTGGCGGAATTGGTAGACGCGCCAGACTTAGGATCTGGTGGGGTAACCCGTGCGAGTTCGAGTCTCGCCTTTCGCACCAGCGCAATTAAAAAGGTTTACAACCCGTTAAAGGATAGTCATGCAGGTTTCCGTGGAAAGTATCGGCAAATTAGAGCGCCGCATGCAAGTGCAAGTGCCCGCCGAGCGCGTGAGCCAGGAAATCGCCGCGCGTCTGAAGACCATTAGTCGCACCGCGCGCTTGAACGGGTTCCGCCCCGGCAAGGCGCCGCTCAAGGTGATCCGTCAGCAATTCGGTTCCCAGGTGCATCGCGAAGTGATCGGCGAGCTGCTGCAATCCAGTTATGCCGAAGCGGTGACGCAGAAGCAGCTGACGCCGGCCGGCAGCCCGCGCATCGAACCGCAGAGCATGGCTGAAGGCCAGGACTTGAAGTACGTCGCGACCTTCGAGGTGTTTCCGGAATTGGCCATGCAGCCCATCGAGTCGCTGGAAGTGGAGCGCTTGACCGCTGAGGTGGCCGAGAGCGATATCGATGCGATGATCGAACGGCTGCGCAAGCAGCAGCTCACCTACGCGGCCGTGAGCCGTGCCGCCGCGACGGGCGATCGGGTGACCATTGATTTCGAGGGCGCGATCGACGGCGTGCCCTTCGCCGGCGGCAAGGGCGAGAACATC
Organism: uncultured Gammaproteobacteria bacterium; assembly: GCA_963756845.1. GTDB lineage: Bacteria > Pseudomonadota > Gammaproteobacteria > Steroidobacterales > Steroidobacteraceae > Bog-1198. Next base: position 243,147 of record CAVWPD010000007.1, read on the forward strand.
GCCATCGTCATCGGCGAAGGCCGGATGCTGGCGGAGCTCGAGCAGGGGTTGATCGGCGCCGACGCCGAATGAGAAGCGCGACATCAGCGTCAACTTCCCGGCCGATTACCGCGCCGTCGAACTGGCCGGCAAGCGGGCGGTGTTCGCGACCACGATCAAGCAAATCGAAGCACCGCAGCTGCCGGAACTCGATGAGGAATTCTTCAAGTCCTTCGGCGTGACCGAGGGCGGACTGGCGAAGATGCGCGAGGACGTCGCCGCCAATATGCGCCGCGAACTCGAGCAGGCGCTGCGTAACCGCAACAAGGCCGCGGTGATGGATAAGCTGTACCTGGCGAATCCCACCGAGGTGCCGAATGTGCTGATCGAGGGCCAAATACGCGACATGCAGGTGGAGGCCATGCGCCGCAGCGGGACAAAGGATGCCGCCCAGGCCCCGCCGCGCGAGCCGTTCATCGAGCCGGCGCGCCGGCGCGTGACATTAGGGCTTTTGCTGAATGATGTCATTCGAACGCAAGCCCTCGCAGTGGACCGCGCGCGCGTCAATGCGCGGCTGGATGAAATGGTGACGCAGTACGGCGATGCCGCGGCCATGAAGCGCGCCTATCTGCAGAACGCTGATGCCATGCGGCAAATCGAAAATCTGGCGCTGGAAGACCAGGCGGTGGAGTGGATCCTCGCGCACGCCAAGGTGCGCGATGTACCGTCGAACTTCAAGGATTTGATGAACTTCGAGGGTTGATCGCAAGCACATCCCTTGAAATGATGTTATGAAGTCCTCACAGAGCACCCACCGGTGCAAAACGCAATTGAAAGGCAAGTATTCATGACCACGCGCGCATTGAATTTGGTTCCGATGGTGGTGGAGCAAACCGCTCGGGGTGAGCGGGCCTACGACATCTATTCGCGCCTGCTCAAGGATCGGCTGATTTTTATCGTGGGTCCGGTCGAGGACTACATGGCCAATCTGGTCGTCGCCCAGCTCTTGTTCCTGGAATCAGAGAACCCTGATAAGGATATCGCCATCTACATCAACTCGCCGGGCGGTTCGGTGAGCGCGGGCCTGGCGATTTACGACACCATGCAGTTCATCAAACCGGACGTGAGCACGACCTGCGTGGGATTGGCGGCCTCGATGGGCGCGGTGCTTCTGGCCGGCGGCGCCGCCGGCAAGCGTCACTCGCTGCCGAATTCCAAAATCATGATCCACCAGCCCTCGGCCGGTTTTCAGGGCCAGGCTTCGGATATCGACATCCATGCCCGCGACGTCATGGAGACCAAGGTGCGGCTGAATGCGATATTGGCCAAGCACACCGGCCAGACCATCGAACGCATCAAGGCGGACAGCGACCGGGACAACTTCATGACCGCGGAGCAGGCGCGCGCCTACGGTTTGATCGATTCGATGATCGAAAAGCGCGGCGAGCTGCCCAATAAGGGCTAACCGGAGCCCATTCCATAACGCGGTACCCTGTCACAACCCTTAAGGCCTTATCTTTGCGTGAGGTCGGGCGGGTGCTATATAGTCGGACCTGTAGCTGCGTTGCCGGCCTGCATTTGGCTGGTCATGCGGTCAATTTGAGGACAGCATGAGCGAAGATTCGCGCGGCAAACATGATGACGGCAAGCTGTTGTACTGCTCTTTCTGCGGAAAGAGCCAACACGAAGTTCGGAAACTCATCGCCGGGCCCAGCGTATTCGTCTGCGACGAGTGCGTGGAGCTGTGCAACGACATAATCCGCGAGGAGCTGGAAGAGCGCGCCGAGCGCACCCGCGACAAGCTCCCCAAGCCCCAGGAAATCAAGAAAGTCCTGGACGAATACGTCATCGGCCAGGAGCGCGCCAAACGCGTCCTGTCGGTGGCCGTGTACAACCACTACAAGCGCCTGCAGACCCGCGGCGCCGAGGGCGTGCGCTCGCGCGACGAGGTGGAGCTCGCCAAGAGCAACATCCTGCTCATCGGGCCCACCGGATCGGGTAAAACCTTACTGGCCGAAACCCTGGCGCGCCTGTTGAACGTGCCGTTCACCATTGCGGATGCAACGACGCTGACGGAAGCCGGCTATGTCGGCGAGGACGTCGAGAACATCATCCAGAAGCTTTTGCAGAAATGCGACTACGATGTTGAGAAGGCGCAGACCGGCATCGTCTATATCGATGAAATCGACAAGATTTCGCGCAAGTCGGACAACCCCTCCATCACCCGCGATGTCTCCGGCGAGGGCGTGCAGCAGGCGCTGCTCAAGCTGATCGAGGGCACGATCGCCTCGGTGCCCCCGCAGGGCGGGCGCAAGCATCCCCAGCAGGAATTCCTGCAAGTGGATACCACCAACATTCTGTTCATTTGCGGCGGTGCGTTCGCGGGTCTGGAAAAGATCATCATGAACCGCACCCATAAGAGCGGCATCGGCTTCGGCGCCGAGGTGCGCGGCCACGATGCGCGCCCGCATGGCAACGATGTGTTCCATGACGCCGAGCCTGAGGATTTGATCAAGTACGGCCTTATCCCGGAGTTTGTCGGCCGCCTGCCGGTGGTCGCAACCCTGGAAGAGCTGGACGAGGATGCGCTGATTTCGATTTTGATGCAGCCGAAGAACGCGCTCACCAAGCAGTATCGCAAGCTGTTCGACATGGAAGGCGTGGAGCTGGATTTCCGCGAGGATGCGCTGCGCTCCGTGGCGCGCAAGGCCATGCAGCGCAAAACCGGCGCGCGGGGACTGCGCACTATTCTTGAGAATGTGCTACTTGACACGATGTATGACCTGCCCTCATTGCGTAATGTGCAGAAAGTCGTGGTCGATGAGCAGGTGATCGAAGGTCACAACAAACCCTATATTGTCCACCGAACCGAGGAGACTCGTTTGGTGGTTCCGGTCGAGGAACAGAGGCGCCCGACGGGCTCGGACCATCTTTGAGACGAGCTTGAAACCCACCGTAGGCGGCCGCATGTATCCAAGGCGAGATTTTTGCCCTGTGGTGCTACCAACAAAAGGCCAGCCTAGTGAGCGATGAACCTACTGCCGATGTTCCCGAAGTCAAACCGCCCCTAATTGGGACCCCGGTGCTGCCGCTACGCGATGTAGTGGTTTACCCGCATATGGTCATTCCGCTGTTCGTCGGGCGGGAGAAGTCCATTGTTGCGCTGGATCTGGCCATGAAGGCCGACAAGCGTATTCTCCTGGTCGCTCAGAAGCAGGCGGATGTCGATGATCCGAAGGCCGATGATTTGTACCGGGTGGGCACCATCGCGACCATTCTGCAGCTGCTGAAGCTGCCGGACGGCACGGTGAAGGTGCTGGTCGAAGGCGTGGACCGCGCCAGCATCGAAAAACTCACCGAAGGGGAGTTCTTCTCGGCCGAAGTCACGGCCCTGCCGGACCTGGAGCGCTACGAAGAGCGCGAAATGGACGTGCTGACCCGCTCGGTGATCACGCAGTTCGAGCAATATGTCAAACTGAACAAGAAGGTTCCCCCCGAGATCCTGACCTCGCTCGCGGGCATTGAGCAGGCCGGACGCCTGGCCGACACCGTCGCGGCGCATATGTCCTTGAAGCTGTCCGAGAAACAAAAGGTTCTGGAAATTCCCGACGTGCGCAAGCGTCTGGAACACATGCTCGCCGTCATCGAAGGCGAGATGGACGTGCTGCAGATCGAGAAGCGCATCCGCGGCCGCGTCAAACAGCAAATGGAAAAGAGCCAGCGCGAGTACTACCTGAATGAGCAGATGAAGGCCATTCAGAAGGAATTGGGCGAGCTGGATGATGCGCCGAATGAAATCGGCGAACTGGAAAAGCGCATCAAGGCGGCGGGCATGCCGAAGGAAGCGCGCGAGAAGGCCAATTCGGAACTTGCCAAACTGAAGCTCATGTCGCCCATGTCGGCCGAAGCCACCGTGGTGCGCAATTACATCGATTGGCTGGTCAAGTCGCCGTGGAAGAAGCGCAGCAAGGTGCATCTGGACATCGCGGCCGCCGAAAAAGTGTTGGAAGCCGATCACTATGGGCTGGAGAAGGTCAAAGAGCGCATCGTCGAGTACTTGGCGGTGCAGCAGCGCGTGAAGAATCTGCGCGGTCCGATTCTGTGCCTGGTCGGCCCTCCCGGCGTCGGCAAGACCTCGCTGGGCCAAAGCGTGGCGCGCGCCACGAACCGCAAGTTCGTGCGCATGTCCTTGGGCGGCGTGCGCGATGAGGCGGAGATTCGCGGCCATCGGCGCACCTACATCGGTTCCATGCCCGGCAAGATCATTCAAAATCTCGCCAAGTGCGGCGTGCGCAATCCTTTGTACCTGCTCGATGAAGTGGACAAGATGTCCACCGATTTTCGCGGCGATCCTTCCTCGGCGCTGTTGGAAGTGCTCGACCCGGAGCAGAACAGCACCTTCAACGATCACTACCTGGAGGTCGATTTCGATCTGTCCGAGGTGATGTTCGTGTGCACCGCGAACAGCTTGAACATTCCCGCACCCCTGCTCGATCGCATGGAAGTGATCCGCATCCCCGGCTACACCGAGGATGAGAAGAGCAATATCGCGCGGCGCTACTTGTTGCCCAAGCAGGTCAAGCAAAACGGGTTGAAGCCCGATGAGCTGGTGGTGGAGGACACGGCCATCCACGACATGATTCGCTTCTACACGCGCGAAGCCGGGGTGCGAAATCTCGAGCGCGAGATCTCGAAAATCGGCCGCAAGTCGGTCAAGCAGCTGCTGCTGTCCCCCGACGAGAAAACCGTCACCGTGGATTCGAAGAATCTGGACAAGTACTTGGGCGTGCGCCGCTTCCGTTACGGCAAGGCCGAGGAGAGCAATCGCATCGGCCAGGTGACAGGATTGGCATGGACCGAGGTGGGCGGGGAACTGCTGACCATCGAGGCGGCGGTGGTGGCCGGAAAGGGCAAGCTCACGCACACCGGCCAGCTCGGCGAAGTGATGCAGGAATCCATCCAAGCCGCGATGACGGTGGTGCGCAGCCGCTCCTCGGTGCTCGGGCTGGATGTGGATTTCTATCAAAAAGCCGACGTGCATATTCACGTGCCCGAGGGCGCCACTCCGAAGGATGGCCCGAGCGCGGGCGTCGGCATGGCCACGGCATTGATATCGGCCCTGACCAAAATACCGGTGCGCTCGGATGTCGCGATGACCGGAGAGATCACGCTTCGCGGGGAAGTGCTGCCGATCGGCGGACTGAAAGAGAAGCTGCTGGCCGCGCACCGAGGCGGAATCACCACGGTATTGATCCCCGATGACAACACCAAGGATTTGGCGGAAATTCCTGACAACATCAAGGAAAAGCTCGATATCCGTTCGGTGAAGTGGATCGATGAAGTGCTGCAGGTGGCGCTCACCCACATGCCGGTGCCGCTGCCGGCGCCGGTGGAAGCGAAACCCGCGGAAGTCATTGCGGGCGAGAAGCGGCGCCGCAAGCCGCGCGCCGTGAAGAGCCAAGTCCGGGCGCACTAGCGCCCGGACCTTTAAAGATCATCCGGCGCGCAGCCTTGCGGCTGCGTAGCGGCGCAGGGTCAGCGGCAGAAGCGCGAGCAACAGCAGATAATCCAGGGACCCGCCGCCACCGGAAGTGGGTTTGCCGTTATTCGAGACGATCTGCACGTTCGCCTTGCCTTCACGCACTTCGCCCTCAAAGGCCGTGAGCGCGCTGTCAAAGTGATCGATCATTTGCGCCGTCGCGGCGTCATAGCCTTCGGCCGAGGCTTCGCGCAGGCGCCGATCCTCCTTTACCAGCGTCACATTGCCGTGACTGGAATTCACGCCGCCGGCACGCAACACCAGTTGGCGCGTGGCCGGATCCACCACGGCCAGATCGACCAGTGTGGAGACATCATGGCGAGTGCCCTTCAAAAAGTAGGCACCGACGATGGTCACGTATCCTAATGACCAGTTGTTATCGTCCTCGTGCGTGACTTGATCGTAGGACACCAGCGCCATCAAGTCGGCGCCATACAGCCGCTGCACCGACTCCAGTCCCTCGAAGCCGCGTTTTCCCTGCAGATAATAATCGGGGATGACGACGATCTCAGCGACAAATTTGCGGGAAAGAAATCGCTGGCGAATCTCGTGCAGCAGCGCCTCCTTGTGCGCGGCATCGAGGCCGGTGAGCGCCTCGTTGCCGTTGGACGGCAAAAATGCGAGCCCCACGCGCAGCGGCAGGTGCAGCTGAGGCTGAGAGTTCTGCGGCGGCGGCGAGCCGTTGGGATAGAGGAATTCGACCAGGCTGGTGGAGTTATGTGCGTGCCGGTTGCAGGCGGACAGACAGGACATGTTCGCGCACCCGCTCAAAGTAAGGATCACTGCCGCCTCTAGGAAAGTACTGAATCGCATAAGCCCTCCGCTTGCATCGCCAAAAGAATTCGCGGGGCACGTTAGTGTGGGGGATCGTGCGGAGCAACTTTATTCGCTCATAGCCCGTCAAGTGGTACCCAAGGTATCGCCCTGTGATACCTTAGCTCTGCGCTACCTTAGGGGGATTGATGGCCGAACAAGCATTGATCGTGGCGGAATTGAAGCATGCGTTGCGGGCACGCGGCCTGACTTATGCAGTCGTCGCGAAGAAACTGGGCTTAAGTGTCGCCAGCATCAAGCGGCTGTTCTCCAGCGGCGATCTATCGCTGAAACGCGTGGATCAAATCTGCGAACTGCTGGAAACCGGACTCGCCGAGATCTTGCGCAAAGCCCGCGACCGTCCGGCTGCCAATCAGCTCACCCTGGCGCAGGAGCAGGAAATCGTTTCCGATCCCAAGCTCTTTCTCATCGCCTGGCTGGTCGTGAATCGCGCGCCTCTCGAGGACATCGTGCGCTCCTACAATTTCACCGCGCGCGAAGTGCTGCGCCATTTCTACCGGCTGGATCAATTAAGAGTGATCGAATTGCAGCCCGGGAATCGGGTGCGCCTGTTGGTCAGCCGGCACTTCAGCTGGCGCGAGGGCGGCCCGGTGCAGCGCTACATTCATCAAAAACTGCTGCGCGAGTTCAACGCCAGCCACTTCGTCGGGCCGCATGATGAATTCTTTTTTCATGGCGGCGAAGTGTCCGAGGCCGCCCTGGGCGAACTGAAGCTCGCCCTGCGCAACACCTCGCGTCAATGCGCGGAGATCATCGAGCAGGATCGGGGACCGCGCGAAAACCGCCACGGGGCGGCATTCGTGCTGGCGCTTCGGCCCTGGAAGTACAGCGGGTTCGGGCAGTTCGAGCGCTAGCCGCGCGCATTTTCAATCTTTGCCGCCCAAAGTTTTGCCGTAAACTTCGCCCCGTGCAGCGACTCAATCACTCGATGGGTGCAACGTGGGCAGCAAAATTCGCCTGGCCCTGCGGATTGGCCCTGGCGCTCGGCGCGCAAGTTGTACCGGCCGGAGGGGTGAGCGCCTACCTGCCCTTGAATCTCGAGCCGGAGATGGAGCGGCAAATCGAGCGCGTGCTGATACTGGCCGACGAGCCGATCTTGAAGCGGCCGTTCGCCGTGGCGCTGGTGGAGCTCGCGCTGCCGCAAGCTTGCAAGGCCGATTTGGCGCTGTGTACACGCGTCAAGCAATACCTGGAGCGCTACTCGCATGATTACGCGGTCACGCATGCCAGTGCTACCGGAGCAGTGACCCACGGCGCCGATGACATCGTGCCGAATGGCTACGGCCTGCCCATGCAAAGCAATTGGCAAGTCTCCGCGCAAGCCTATGTGCAGCCCAATGACTACATGCTGTTGAACGCCGGCGGAATCGCCTATGAGGGCCGAGTGCAGCCAGCGGGCTCTGTCTTGAGCGCGGGCTTTAGCTGGGCGCAGCTCGATTTGGGCTATCGGGCGCATTGGTTATCGCCCATGACCGACAGCAGCATGCAGATCAGCACCGAGGCGCCAACCATGCCCTCCGCGACGTTGTCGAACTATGAGCCGCTCACGCGCTTAGGGTTTCAATACGAATTCTTCTGGGCGCGCATGTCCACCTGCTGATCGCATATTCAATATTGAGGAGATTCCGCCGACGCTGAACAGGGGCAATCCAAAGCTATTTGGCGCGCAGTTTTCGATCGAGCCCTTCAGCGGTTGGTCCTTCGGCGTGAGCCGGACTTTGCAGTACGGCGGCGGCGGCCTGCCGGATTCCGCGCATTTTCTGGCGAGTGATTTTTTCAACCCGTCGGGCGCCAATCAGTCGTTGGGCAATCAAGAAGCCTCCTACATCAGCCGCTTCATCTTTCCCGGCAAGGTGCCCTTTGCCTTCTACGTGGAATATGCCGGCGAGGACACTTCGCGTGGCGGCCCCTATCTTTTGGGCGAAACCGCCACCTCAGTGGGCATCGATTTTCCGAAAATCGCGCGCTACTTCGACCTGACCTATGAAATCAGCGAGTGGCAGAACGGCTGGTACACCAACATCATCTTCTTGGACGGCCGCGTCAATGATCATCTGGTGCTCGGCAATTGGGGTGGGGATCAGCGAGTCTTCGATGACGGCGTCGGTGCGCGCAGTCAAATGCTGCGCGTGGGCTGGGAGCCCTCGTTCGGCGGCTATCTGGAGGAAAAAGTCCGCTACCTCGTCAATCAAAATTACGGCATGTATGCCTATCGGCATTACTCGGAGTACTCCGTGACCTACTCGCGCCCGTGGGAGGGTCTGACCTTGGGCGGCGAGGCTATGGCCGGACATGACGTGTTTGGCCAGTCGTTCGTGAACTTGTCGGGATTCGTGCGCTACGGCGGTCTTCAACACGATCGCGGCGATGAACCGATCGAGGATGAACCCGATACCGATATGCAACCCGCGCACGCCACCGAGCTGTTCGTCGATGCCGGCGTGAATGCCAACCAAGTGAAATCCGATGTGCAGGTCGGCATTGCCGAAACCACCTCGAGCACCATGGTCGGGCCGCATCTTGGCATGGGTGCCCGCCGCGCCGTGTCCGAGAACAACGATTTGGGCGTGCAGGTGGAATACGACGAGGTCGATCACAATGGGCTCATTGGGATTCGCGTCATCGATTATCGCTACCGGTTCGGCAACCACTTTGCCCTAGGCGCGTTTCTTGGGGTGGATCGCTGGGACTTGATCACGCCGGCGTATTCGGAATATGCCGGCGTCGGCGCCCAATGGCGCAACGTGCTGCCCAAGTGGGACTTAGGCTGGGAGGCGCGCTATGCGAAAAACGTCGCCCGCCGCCACACGCTGGCGAGCGACCCGCCGGGTCCGCAGCCCCAGAGCCAGTACGACATCGAGAGCGTGGTGATGTACCTGGCGAGGCATTTTTAGGGCGACATCAGGGGTCCGGATGCGAATATGCGGCATTAAAGAGCTTGTTTGGGCGCGTAATTGGGTAATTTGCCGTAATATGGGGAAAACCCTATAGTGGTACCTGCCGTCAAGGCGTTTACTTGTCGTGAAAATTGAGGAGGGCGTGGATCCTCAGCAAAATTGGCTCCCGCTGCCGCCGTGGAGGCGGCCATCAGGCGAGCATCAGATTTAAGTGGGTGTCCGCCGAGGACTTGATGAGTGGCGTTAATGCAAAGGAGCGGCGATGAACTATCAGGACATGCGGGAACGCCTGTTGGCCCGGCCTCGAGTCAAGGCGGCCTACGACATGCAAATCGAATTGAGCAAGCTCGGACGTCTGATCCAGCGCGCGCGCGTGGGGTCAAATTTGCGCCAACAAGATTTGGCGGCGCTTTCCGGTGTTGCACAGGGCGATATTAGTCGCTTGGAAATTGGCGCCGGTGAGAAGGGACCGACCTTCGAGACCTTGGTGCGCCTCGCCCATGCGCAGGGCATGAAGCTGGTGGTGGAGTTGGTGCGCAAGGACAGTGAATCTATCGGCGTTACGCCGGATGCGTTGGCAGCGGATGAGTCGCTCGAAGTCGAGTCTGCACACAGTTTGCGAGCGGCTTTCTGATTGATCTCATGGGGGCGCCTGGCGGATTGCGTGGAGGCGCTCGCAACGCTGGCGCTGTGGCGGCCGGCATTTCGCACCTCAGACCGCTTGCAAAAGGCTGCCACAGTAGCCACTAGCCAAGCCCTTTGTCCTCGCGTAGACTTCCGCGCCTCTTCCAGGGGGTGCTTAGCTCAGCTGGTAGAGCATCGCCTTTACACGGCGAGGGTCGGGGGTTCGATCCCCTCAGCACCCACCAACAGCGGAGTGGTAGTTCAGCTGGTTAGAATACCGGCCTGTCACGCCGGGGGTCGCGGGTTCGAGTCCCGTCCACTCCGCCATTTCCTGATGTGATCCACGCGCGAGCCGTATGGCCGCGCCGCGGTGAAGCGAACGGGTTAGGAATGAGGTTGGATTTATGCTGCAAAGTATTCACGACAAACTGAAAGGGTGGGTGGCCGGCGTCGTGCTGGGCGCCATCGCCTTGGTGTTTGTGTTCTGGGGCATCAATTGGACGCTGAGCGCCCCGAATTACGCAGCCAAGGTCAATGGCAGCGAGATATCCATCAACGAGGTGCGCCAAACCTACCAGCAGCAGCTGGCGCAGATTCAACGTCAGACCAACGGCCAGGTGGATGATGCCATCCGCAACGAAATCAAGCGGCGTGTGATCGATGACTATGTGAACAGCGAGGCGCTCGTTACCCGCGCCGATGCACTCGGCTATCGGGTCAGCGATGACGAATTGCTCGCCGCCATGTCCAAGGTGCCGGCGTTTCAAGTGGATGGAAAGTTTGACAAGGCGCATGCCCTCGCGGTGCTGAATGCGCAAGGCCGTTCGGTCTCCGAAATCGAAGCCATGTTTCGCCACGATGTGAAGCTGCAGCAGCTGGACACGGCGCTCAGCGCATCGAGCTTTGCGACCCCCACGGAGATGAAACAGTATCGTGCGCTCACGCGCCAGCAGCGTGAAGTGGCTTGGGCCACCTTGGCGGCGGCCAAGTATGCAGCCGAGGCCAACCCGGACGATGCGGCCGTCAAGGCGTACTACGATGCGCACAAGACCGAGTACATGACGCCGGAGACGGAGAATCTGCGCTACGTGGAGCTCAGCCTGCCGCAGATGGCGGCCAAGGTCAGCGTGAATGATGCCGAGCTGAAAGCCTTTTACGACGATCAAAAAGCCAAGACCCCGGAGCGCTTCAGCCAGCCCGAGCAGCGCCGCGTGAGCCAGATCTTGTTCGAGGTGAAGGATCCGAAAGACGACGCCGCGGTGAAGGCCAAGGCGGAAGGGATCTTGAAGCGCCTCCAAGCCGGCGAGGACTTCGCGAAATTGGCGAAAGAGTTCTCGCAGGACCCGGGATCGGCCGCCCAGGGCGGGGATCTGGGCTTGAATGAACGCAAGGTTTTCGCAGGACCGTTTGTGCCCTTCGGCGATGCCGCCTTCAGCGTGAAGCTCAATGAGATCGGCGGACCGATCAAAACGCAGTTTGGCTACCACCTGGTGAAAGTGGTGGAGATTCAGCCCGCGACGGAGAAGACCTTCGAGCAGGCCAAGACGGACTTGGAAGCCGAGTACCGGCGCAACGAGGCGGAGCGCCTGTTCAACGCCGCGCAGGATCAACTCGCGGATGCGGCTCTGCAAAATGCCACCGACATCGACATGGTGGCGCGCAAGGCCGGGCTCAGCGTGCAGGATATCGCCAATTTCAGCCGCAAGGACGGCGGTGGGGCGCTGGGCAATGCGCCGGCCGTGATCGAGGCTGCCTTCAGCCAGGATGTGCTCGATGGACGTTTGAGTCCGTTGGTGGAGGTGGAGAAGGGCAGGGGCGTGGTATTACACGCCACGGACCACAAATTGCCGCAGCAGAAACCGCTCGAGGCGGTGCGCCCCGAGGTGGTGGCCGCGTGGAAGCAGCAGCGGGGCGTGGAACTCGCCGCCGCGGCGGCGGCGGATGCGGCCAAGCGCCTGAATGCCGGCGAGTCCTGGGACGCAGTGTTGAAGAGTCTAGGCGCCAGCGCGCCAGCGCCGAAATTTATCGCCAGAACCGAGCAGGACGTGCCGAGGGAGGTGAGCGCCGCGGCGTTCAATGCCCCGAAGCCCGCGCAAAAGCCGCTGTACGCCAACGTGCGCTTGGCGAGTGGTGATGCCGCACTCTTGGAAATCACCGCCGTGCGCGAGGATCCCAGCGATGCCGCGATGAAGGAGGCGGATATGCGCCGCCAATTCGCGGCGCGCATTGCCTCCGGGGAGGCCCGAAGCTACGCCGCCGCGGCGCGCGCCGACGCCAAGGTCATCGTGAATCCGCAGGCAATCGATTAGTTGAGCGAGCTGCTGCAGCAGTTCTCGGCGTGGTACCTCGCGGCCTTGAGCCACGGCGGCTACGTCCTGATCGCGGGCCTCATGGCGCTCGAAAGCACCTTCGTGCCCATTCCGAGCGAGGTCATCATCCCGCCGGCGGCCTACTTGGCGCACACGGAGGGGCATCTGTCGCTCATCGGCATTATTCTGGCGGGCACGTTGGGTTCCTGGGTGGGCGCATCCGCCATGTACTGGGGAGCGCGGCTCCTGGGGCGACCCTTCGTGATGCGTTTTGGCCCCTATGCCGGCCTGTCCGCCGCCAAAATTGAACTGGCGGAGCATTGGTCCGCGCGCTACGGCTCGGCCGGCGTGTTCTTCTCCCGGCTTCTGCCCGTAATTCGCCATCTCATCGGCATCCCGGTGGGTATTTTGGCACTGGACTTTCGCTGGTATGCCCTCGCCACCCTGGCCGGCTCGCTGCTCTGGTGCTCGGTGCTGGCCTTTCTGGGCAAGTCCATCGGGCAGCACCCTGAGCTGCTGGCAGGCTCTCTGCACCGCTTCTTCGCCTTGGTGCTCGTCGTGGGAATGGTTTTGGGCGCCCTGTACTACTTTTTCGTCCAGCGGCCCGCGGCAAGGCCGTAGCGGCGCTGGATTTGTAATCGCAATGCCCGTATTCAGCGGTTGATTTCTGCGGCTGTGATACATTATTGTATCACACATGGCATTAGGCACAATCCGCGACTTACGCAATAACTTCCCAAAGATCAGAAAGTTGGTCGAATCCGACGGTGAGGTGCTGCTCACGGAGAAGGGAAAACCCCGTTATCGCCTGACCCTGTATACGCCTGCCCCGACAGAAACGCCCCCGGCGGTGGATTACTGGGAGCGCCTGAGAGCCTACCAGCCTGAACCGATAAGCGATGTCGATGGCGCTTCGCTGCATGATGAGAACCGTGGCGATCGCTGAGAACATCTATGCGGATCCCAGCGCACTACTGAAGCTTTACCTGAACGAGCCGCAATCGCGCGCCGTCGCCGAGTGGCGGGGAAAACTTTCAGATCCGCTGACTATCACCCAGCATGGCCGCTTGGAAATGATCAACGCCATGGGCTTGGCTGTGTATCGCGGGCATATTACCGAGGCAATATACGATTCTGCGCGGACTGCTCTGGAAGAGGATTTCGACCAGGGCCGCTACGTCCAAGCCGATCTTCTCTGGCGCGCAACGCTGAAGCGCGCAAACGAACTAAGCCGTGAATTTACGCGCTTTCTAGGCTGCCGCTCAGTCGATGTGCTCCACGTCGCGAGCGCCCTTGAATTGGGTATGGGATGCTTCTTCACGTTTGACCCACGCCAAAGACAACTCGCAGTCGCGGCGAAACTGAAGCTATTCGACCTGGCAGTTCGCTGAACTGTGATCGACGGAGAGACGAGGCGAAACCGCTACATTGAACCTGATCGGACGAGGACAGCCCGTAGGTTTAAGTCGCCGCGCCGCCGCTCACCGGCACGGTGATGGGAAACTTGGCGAAAATCGCCGCGGTGGCCAGATCTATTTTCTGTACCGCGTTCGGACCGGAGAGGTCATAGACATTCTGACTGGCGCTGGCATGCCAGATGGGTTTGTGAGATTTCGCGTCGAAGAGATCCACGGCGATGCGTGTTTCGTTCTGCACCCAGGGACCATCGTAGCCCCAACCGGCGCCCCAGCCGCGACGACCGTAGTAGCCGCCCCATCCCCAGCCCGCGCCGTAGTAGCCGCCGTAGTAGCCATCGAAGACTTGTCGGGTGCCCATGGCGTAGCCCACCACGCAATCGGCCACAGCGCGATCGACGAGTTGAATGCCCTTCGCGGCCATATTGGTCTGTATGGAGGCGCGCAGCCGCTCGGCGTTGATGGGGTTCGCCCACGCAGCGGGTTGATCCATGTTGGCGACATGTTCGTTGGCAAAGGCGTAGGTGTGGCAAATCCCCGCGTTCGTGTCCTTGGCGTAATCGGTTTTCACGGCAATCGAGGGCGCGCAGGCCGCAAGCCCGGAAAGAACAATCGCCAGAGCTGCGCCGCGGATCAGTATTTTATTTGACATAACAGCCTTCCCTTGAACCAAGCCCCGCCTGCGGGAGCACGCATAATTTAGAGCAGAACGGCGCAGCTTACAGTCGGTTGACAGGGCGTTGCCGCTTTCACGCACCATCTCCGTCTGATGGAAAACTCATGCCCACGGTGTGGAATCCGCCATCGACGTACAGCACTTCGCCGCTGATTCCCGCGGCCAGATCCGAACACAGGAACGCGGCGGCATTGCCCACATCATCGATGGTCACATTGCGCTTGATCGGCGCGGTGGCCGCCACATGCCCCAACATTTTGCGCAAGCCCGGAATGCCCGCCGCCGAGAGCGTCTTGATGGGACCTGCGGAAATTGCATTGACCCTAATGCCCTGACTGCCCAGGTCGACGGCGAGGAAGCGCACATTGGCCTCCAGGCTCGCTTTGGCCAATCCCATCACGTTGTAGCTGGGAATGGAGCGCACCGCGCCCAAGTAGCTCAACGCGACGATGGCGCCGGCGCGGCCCTGCATGAAGGGCTGCGAAGCGCGGGCGAGGGCGGTGAGGCTGTAGCTGGAGATGTCGTGGGCGAGACGAAAATTATCGCGCGTCGTGGCGCTTAAGAAATCCCCGGAGAGCGCCTCGCGGGGCGCGAAGGCCACCGCGTGCACCAGAATATCGAAGGCCAGGCCAACGCGTCTTGAGAAAGCTAAAGCCCTTTCGCATGTCCTCATCGCCCGCGACGTCCATCACGAAGGTGATGTCGGATCCCAATTGTTTGGCGAGCGGCACGACGCGGTCGGTCATGCGCTCGATATGCGAAAACGCGAGCTCAGCCCCTTCCCGATGCATGGCCTGGGCAATGCCCCAGGCGATCGATCGGTCGGTGGCAAGGCCGACGATCAATGCACGCTTGCCGCTCAGAAACCCCATGATGACCTCTACCCTTGCTGTCGACCGACATCAACATACATGACCAGGCGCTGTCCGGCTCTGATTTGATGATGTTCATTCAGGCCATTCCAGCTTTTCAGCTTGGGCACCGTCACCTGAAATTGGCGCGAGATGCTGTACACGGTATCGCCGCTGCGCACCGTATAGAGCACGCGCCGGCCGGACACCGATCCTTCGTCGCGGTAGCGGCGCGCACTGGCCTTGATCACCAGGCGCTGGCCCTTCACCAGGGACTCTTGGCCGCTCATGTTGTTCAGGCGCGCCAGCGTGCTCACCGGTATGCCATGGCGGCGCGCAATGGAACTCAAGGTCTCACCGGCCCGCACGCGATACACGATCTGGCGCTGCTTGCGTCCGCCCACATCCGTTTCCGGCCGGTCCACCCGCATCGCGGCCAGCAGCACCTTGTCCGGCAACGGGCCGCTCATCAAAGGAATCTTCAGCGTTTCGCCGGGCGTGACCTTGCCGCCTTTCAAGTCGTTCACCTTGGCGATCACGGCGGCCGAGGTGTTGTATTGCTTGGCGATCATCGCCAAGGTCTCCTTGCGCCCGACCTCGTGGCTGCTGAAGGGTACCCGGTCATCCGCGTTCAAGGTTTTCAGCGCCGCTTCGAAGGCATCGGCATTGTCGATGGGCACCAGCAGGCGATGCGGACCATCAGGATCCGTCGCCCAGCGGTTGTAGCCGGCATTCAGCGCGATCAACTCATCGTAGCTGGTGCCGGCCAATTGCGCGGCCACCTTCAGGTCGATCTGCGAATCGGTGCCGATGACCGCAAAGTAAGGCTCGTTGGGAATCACCGCGAATTCCAGGCCATAGCGCTCGGGCTCGGCCATCAAGCGCTTCAGGGCGAGCAGCTTCGGCACGTAGGCGCGCGTTTCGGCCGGCAATCTTAAATGCCAGAAATCCGTGGGTTTGCCGTTCGCCCGATTGAAATCCAACTCGCGCTGCACGGTATTCTCGCCGACGTTGTAGGCGGCGATGGCGAGCAGCCAATCGCCGTTGAATTGATCGTGCAGCGCTTGTAGATAATCGAGTGCCGCGCGCGTTGATTCAATCGGATCGCGCCGGCCGTCGTACCACCAATTTTGCTTCAGGCCAAAGCGCACGCCGGTGCCGGGGATGAATTGCCACAGGCCCGCAGCGCGGCTGGTGGAATAGGCGAAGGGCTCATAGGCGCTTTCCACCACCGGCAGCAGCGCGAATTCCAGCGGCATGCCGCGGGCTTCCACCTCGGTGATGACGTGGTACATGTAGCGCTGTCCGCGCTGAAAGACCCGCTCCAAGTACTCCGGGTTGTGTTCCAGCCAAGCGAGCTGCACATCGATGGCCGGTTCTTGAACCTCATCGAAGGCAAACCCGGCGCGCATGCGGTCGAACAAATCGTCGTAGTCCTCGCCGTTGTGATGCTGCCACTCGCGCGGCATGCTCAAGGAGGGCGTGGTTCCGGACGCGGCGTTGTCGGCCGGTGCGATGGGTGTCTCAGCAGTGCTCGGCGGCGGCGGCACCGCGATCTGCGCGCGTTGCGGCGGGGTGGCCGGCTGATGCACGCACGCGCATAAGCAGAGGACCAAGCAGCCGAGGAGGGAGTGTCGTGAGGGCAGTGTCATGGGCTCTTAAGGGTTAGCGGAACTGATCCTTCCAGGCACGCAGGACCGCAAACACCTCGGAAGGTTCCTCAAGCGCCACGGCGCCATGGGCTTCCGCGGCGGCGCGAACCGCCGGCTTGTCGCAGCGCAAAAAGGGATTCACGCGACTCTCCAAGGCCAAGGTCGAGGGCAGGGACGGCTCGCCGGCCGCGCGTACCCGCTCCACGCTCGATTGATAGTCCTGCGCCGCGCTATTCCCCGGCTCGACGGTCAAGGCAAAGCGCAGATTGGCCGCGGTGTATTCATGCCCGCAAAAAACCTGCGTCTCTGGCGGCAGCGCGCTCAAGCGATTCAACGATGCATTCATCTGCTTAGGCGTACCCTCGAACATCCGGCCGCAGCCCGCGCTGAACAGCGTGTCTCCGCAAAAAAGCACGCCATGCCCCCAAAAAGCGATGTGGCTTAAGGTATGCCCCGGTATATGCAAAATCTCGAAGCTAAGTCCCAAGTCTGGCAATTCGCACTGCTCCCCGTCGTGCACGGTGCGCGTGCGCTGCGGGATGCGCGCATCATCGGGTCCGATCACAGGCACCGACCAGCGGCGCAGCAATTCGGGCACGCCGCCGATATGATCGGGATGATGGTGAGTTAATAAAATGGCGGCTAAGCTGGCGTCGCGGCGCTTAAGCTCGGCGATGACGGGCGCCGCCTCGCCGGGGTCCACCGCAACCAACTGGCCCGGGGCGCGCGGCGACTCGATGAGCCAGATATAGTTATCGGAAAATGCGCGCACGGGGTGCACGTTAAGATGCGTGGCATGGAGTGACATTGGCGGCGTATTTAACCTGTAACATTAGAATTTCGCTAGTGTTTTTGATGAGGGAGTGTTGATTGGAATCCGCGTCTGAAACCTCGGTAATTGATTGGTTCGAGGGCCCCTTGGGCGCCCGCGTGCTGCGCGAAGAGGCGGCGTTGGCGCCGCTTGCGCTCGACAATGTGTTCGGTTTCGAACTGCTGCAGGTGGGCGCTTGGGGCCCGGCGCATCACTTACTCGATGGCGCGCGCACCCAGCACACGACGCTGCTGGCGCCTGAGGAATTCCCCGGGGTCACGCTGTGCGCGCCCTTGGACTCGCTGCCTTTCAGATCCGATTCCATCGATGCCATTTTTTTACCGCACACGCTGGAACTGGTGGAGGATCCCTACGCGGTGCTGCGCGAGGCTGAACGCGTGCTCACTGGCGAGGGCTGCCTGATGATTTGCGGCTTCAATCCTTTCAGCGGCTGGGGGGTGAGGCGCACCTTCGGACGCTACTTCGGTCGGCCCGCCTTTCCCCCCGGCACACAGCGCATGCTCTCGGAACGGCGCCTGCGCGATTGGGTGGCGCTCTTGGGCTTTGATGTGGACTCCGTGTACGGCTACATGGGGTTGCTGCCCTTGAAAGGCAGCCCCGCGGCCGAGTTCCGGCCGCGCGCTGCCATGGCGTCGGGCGCTTACTTGCTCAAGGCGCGCAAGCGCGTGCCCACCCTCACGCCGGTGCGGCCGCGCCGGCGCGTGCGCCAGCGGGTGCTGGTCGGCGCGGCGGAGCCGACATCGAAAGTCGGCTCATGACCCCGGTCGATATCTTCACCGACGGTGCCTGCCGCGGAAATCCGGGCCCTGGCGGCTGGGCGGCACTGCTCATCGCCGGCAAGGATCGGCGCGAAGTCTGCGGCGCCGAAGCGGCGACCACCAATAATCGCATGGAACTCTGCGCCGCCATTGGCGGTTTGAACGCGCTGAAGCGGCGCTGCGCGGTGAGGCTGTATACCGACTCGAAGTATGTGCTGCAAGGGATTACGGAATGGCTGCCCAATTGGAAGGCGCGGGGCTGGCGCACCGCGGCGCGCGAACCTGTGAAGAATCAGGACTTATGGGAGCTGCTGGACGCGGCGGTGGCAACGCAAGATGTCGAGTGGCACTGGGTCAAAGGGCATTCCGGACATGAAGGCAATGAATACGTCGATCAGCTCGCCAATCTGGCCATCGATCGCATGCTGGCGCAGCGCTAAGACCTGACATGCGTCAAGTCGTTCTCGATACGGAAACCACCGGCCTGGAAGTCGAACTCGAGCACCGCATCATCGAGATCGGCTGCGTCGAACTGGTCAATCGGCGTCTCACGGGCAAGTCCTACCATCAATACTTGAATCCGCAGCGCGACATCGACGTGGGTGCGCAGCAAGTGCACGGCCTCACGCGCGAGCGGCTCGCCACCGAGCCTACCTTTGCGCTCATTTCTGGCGAACTTATGGAGTTTATCCGCGATGCGGAACTGATCATCCATAACGCGCCGTTCGATGTGGCTTTCTTGAATGCGGAACTGCAGCGCATCGACATCGAGCATCGCGTCGCGGACCTGTGCCGCGTGCTTGACACCTTGGCGCTCGCGAGACAAATGCATCCCGGGCAGCGCAACAGCCTCGATGCCCTGTGCAAGCGCTACTCGGTGGATAATTCCCGGCGCGACTACCACGGCGCGCTGCTCGATGCGCGGCTGCTCGCGGAAGTGTATCTCGCGATGACCGGCGGCCAGGCGAGCCTCACCTTGAGCGCCGAGTCCGACACGGCGAGCAGCCGGGCGCGCGCCGCACCGCTGCGGGCGGCCAGCGAACTGTGCATCGTCGTGATCCAGCCCAGCGAGGAAGAAACGGCCGCGCACGAGCATATTCTCGCGCTCCTTGATAAAGCCTCGTCCGGTAAAACGGTTTGGCGTCGATTGTGAAGCTGCTCGTGACCGGCGCGGCCGGTTTTATTGGATTTCACACCGCCCGGCAATTGCTCGAGCGAGGCGATGAGGTCGTCGGGCTCGATAATTTAAATGCCTACTACGATCCGGCGCTTAAAACGGCGCGCCTGGATATTCTGCTCAAATTTCCGAAGTTTCGCTTCGTGAAAATCGATGTCGCGGATCGGGAGGCGATGGACAGCCTGTTTCAGGGCGAGAAGTTCGAGCGCGTGGTGCATCTGGCCGCGCAGGCCGGCGTGCGCCATTCCATCGAGAATCCGCATATCTACGTGCAGAGCAATATCACCGGCTTCCTGCATGTGCTGGAGGGCTGCCGCCGACACGGCGTCAAGCACCTGGTGTATGCCTCCACCAGTTCGGTGTACGGGGCAAACACGCAGATGCCCTTCACCGAGACGCAGAGCGTCGACCATCCGCTGACTCTGTATGCCGCCACCAAGCGCGCCAACGAACTGATGGCGCATAGCTACTCATCGCTGTATCGCCTGCCCACCACGGGCTTGCGATTCTTTACGGTGTATGGACCCTGGGGCCGCCCCGACATGGCGCTGTTTCTGTTCACCCAGAAAATTCTCGCGGGCGAGCCCATCGATGTATTCAACGGTGGCTACCATCAGCGCGACTTTACTTATGTGCACGACATCGTCGAGGGCGTGATCGCGGCGCTGGATCATGTGGCGGCGCCGGACCCGAAGTGGGATTCGGATCATCCCAATCCCAACACCAGCAACGCTCCTTACCGAATCTACAACATCGGCAATCAAACCCCGGTGCCGCTGCTGCGCTACATCGAAGTCTTGGAAAAAGCCTTGGGGCGCAAAGCGCAGCAGAATCTTTTGCCCATGCAGCCGGGCGATGTGCCTGACACCTGGGCCGATGTGGAGTCCCTGGCGCAGGACGTCGGCTACCGGCCCTCGACTGATTTGGAAACGGGTGTGAAGCAATTCGTCGAGTGGTATCTTGGCTATTATCATCCGCCTACCCGATGAGTACGACCGCATCATGAGCCAGTTACATTCCACACTCCCCGCATGGAGCGCGGTGGCGGCGCACGCCAAAGAATTCTCGAAGGTACAGCTGCGCGATCTCGCCGCCGCGGATCCGAATCGCTGGCAGAAGTTTCACGTTGAATACGACACATGGCTGCTTGACATCTCTCGCCAGCGCATCACGCGAGAGACCTTGTCGCTGCTATTGGATTTGGCGCGCGCGGTGGGATTATCCGCGCGCATCGAGGCGATGTTTCGCGGCGATCCCATCAATACCACTGAAGGGCGCGCGGTGCTGCATACGGCGCTGCGCTCGGATTTTGCGGGCGGTCCTAAGATTCAAGCCGAGGTCAAGGCCTCGCGCGAAAAGCTGAAGAGCTATGTCGGCGCGGTACGCGGCGGCAAGAAGCTCGGGATCACGGGCAAGAAATTCAAGCATGTGGTGAACATCGGCATCGGCGGCTCGGACTTAGGGCCCCTGTTGGTCTGCGATGCGCTGCGCGCCGAATGGAGCGGGGATATCACGCCGCACTTCGTGTCGAATGTGGACCGAACGCAGCTCGAGGATCTCACGCGCACGATCGACCCGGCGGAGACCTTGATTGTGGTGTGCTCCAAGACCTTCATCACCCAGGAGACGCAGACGAATGCCAACGCCGCGCGGGCGTGGATCGTGGGCGCGCTGGGAGAGAAGGCCGCCGGGCTTCCATTTTGTCGCCGTGTCCACCAACGCGGCAGCCATGGATAAGTTCGGCATCGCCGCCGATCATCGCTTCACCATGTGGGATTGGGTGGGCGGGCGCTATTCGGTGTGGTCGGCCATCGGTCTGATCGCGGAAATCGTCGTCGGCAGCGAACGATTCGAGGAATTCTTGCAGGGCGCGAGCGACATCGATCGGCATTTCACGACGGCGCCCTTCGAGCAGAACCTGCCGGTGCTGATGGGGCTGCATCGGTGTGTGGAATCGGACGTTTTTGAACCTACCGACGCTCGCCGTGCTGCCCTACGATCAGCGCCTCGCGCGGCTGCCGGCCTACTTGCAGCAGCTGGAGATGGAGAGCAACGGCAAGTCGGTCTCTTTGGACGGCCTGCATGTGGATTTCGCCACGGCGCCCATCGTGTGGGGCGAGCCGGGGTCGAATGCGCAGCATTCCTTCTTTCAGATGCTGCATCAGGGAACCTTGACCGAGGCGCTGGATTTCATCGCGCCGCTGCGCGGCTCGTGGGGCGGCACCGAGGGGCAGGATCTGGCCCTCAAGAATTGCTTTGCGCAGTCGCAGGCCTTTGCCTACGGATACCCGCTGGCGGAAGTGGAGGCCGATATGCGCAAGGCGGGCGTGAGCGCCGCGGAAATCACCCGCATCGCCATTCACCGCGTGCATGAGGGCAATCGCCCGAGCTCGCTGCTGATGTATCCGCAAACCACCGCGCGCACCCTCGGCGGCCTGCTGGCGCTCTACGAACACTCGGTGTTCGTGCAGGGCAGCGTCTGGGGCGTGAATTCCTTCGATCAATTTGGCGTGGAGTTGGGCAAGAAGCTGGCGGTGGGCATCGACATGAGCGGCAAGACGCCGCCGCAAGGGGCCGGGGCGGCGGGAATCGCATGCGCTGATCGCTTATGTGGGGACGCACCGGCAATGAAATCGCGCAAAGGCATCATTTTGGCGGGCGGCGCCGGCACGCGGCTGCATCCCATCACCATGTGCCAGTCCAAGCAGCTCCTGCCGGTGTACGACAAGCCGATGATCTACTATCCGCTGGCGGCGCTGATGTCGGCCGGCATTCGCGAATTTCTGATCATCACCACGCCGCGCGACAGCCAGGCGTTTCGCGATCTCTTGGGTTCCGGCGAGCAATGGGGCCTGACGCTTCGAGTACGTGGTGCAGGCCGTGCCCAACGGCATCGCGCAGGCGTTGATTCTCGCGGAAAGCTTCCTCGATGGAGCGCCCTCGGCGCTGATTCTCGGCGACAACATTTTCTATGGCGCGAATCTGACGGCGCTGCTGCAATCGGCATCGCAGCGCGAATCCGGCGCCACGGTGTTCGGCTACTACGTGCAGGATCCGGAGCGCTACGGCGTGGTGCAGTTCGATGCGCAGGGCAAGGTGGTCGATCTTCTGGAGAAGCCCGCCGCGCCGCCATCGAACTAT
Organism: uncultured Gammaproteobacteria bacterium; assembly: GCA_963756845.1. GTDB lineage: Bacteria > Pseudomonadota > Gammaproteobacteria > Steroidobacterales > Steroidobacteraceae > Bog-1198. The sequence continues at coordinate 265,831 of CAVWPD010000007.1, forward strand.
GCGGTCACCGGCATTTATTTCTATGACGCTCGCGCCTCGGCGCTCGCGAAGGCCTTGCAGCCTTCAGCCACGCGGCGAGCTGGAGATCACGGATCTTAATCGCGCCTACCTGAAGTTGGGCGAGCTGCACGTCGAGCGGCTGGGCCGCGGCACGGCGTGGCTCGATACCGGCACGCACAATTCATTGCTCGATGCCGGCGTGTTCGTGCGCATCATCGAGGAGCGCCAGGGACTCAAAGTGGCCTGCGTGGAGGAGATCGCCTGGCGCTCGGGCTTCATCGATACCGCGCACTTGGTGAAGCTCGCGCAGCCCCTGGCCAAGAGCGGATACGGCGAGTACCTGCTGCGCCTCGTCAAGGAGCAGGGGCAGCCGTGACCTTGGAAGCCGGCATGAAATTTCTACCGACGCCGCTTGCAGGATGTGGTGCTGATCGAGCCGCAGGTGTTCGGGGACGCGCGCGGTTTTTTTCTGGAAACCTGGCAGGCGAAAAAATTCAGCCGCGGCCGGCATCGATGCCACCTTCGTTCAGGACAATCACAGCCGCTCGAGCCAGTGGACCTTGCGCGGACTGCATTTTCAGGTCGAACACACGCAGGGCAAGTTGGTGCGCGTGACCTCCGGCAGCGTGTTCGATGTGATGGTTGACTTGCGGCGCAGTTCATCGAGCTTTGGTGCCTGGTGGGGCGTCGAGCTGTCGGCGGAGAATCACCGCATGTTGTGGGTGCCGCCGGGGCTGGCGCACGGCATCTTGGTCACCTCGGAAACGGCGGATTTTCTCTACAAGTGCACCGACTACTACAGCCCGGCGCACGAGAAAACGCTGGCGTGGAATGATCCGGCGCTCGGCATTCAATGGCCGCTGCCCGCGGGAATCACGCCCAAGCTGTCCGCGAAGGACGCACAAGGCACGCGCTTCGCCGAGATCGAGAAATTCGCATGAGAGTGCTGGTGCTCGGCGGCGGCGGCCAAATCGCGCGAGCCGTGCGCGCGCTGGCGCCTCTGCGCAGCACGAGGTCGTGATAAAGACTCGCGCGCAAGTGGACATCGGCGATGCCGAGGGCGTGGCCCGGGCGCTGCAGGAGAGCCGCGCGGAATGGATCGTCAACGGCGCGGCTTACACCGCGGTGGATCTGGCCGAGGATCAGCCGGAGCAGGCCATCGCGGGCAATGACACGGCGGTCGGCACTCTCGCGACCGCGGCAGCGCGTGCCGGCGCCCGGCTGCTGCACCTATCCACCGACTTCGTCTTTGACGGCAAGGCCAATCGCGCCTATCTGCCGACCGATCAGACCAATCCCTTGAGCGTCTACGGCGCGAGCAAGTTGGCCGGCGAGCGCCACGTGCTTAAGGCGGACGGCGCGGCATCGTACTGCGCACGGCGTGGGTGTATGCCGCCGAGGGCCGAAATTTTGTGCTCACCATGCTGCGGTTGATGCGCGAGAAACCCGAGGTTCGCGTGGTCTGCGATCAGATCGGCGCGCCGACCTGGGCGGGCAGCGCGGCACGGGCCATTTGGGGTCTCATCGAGACCGCAAGCGCCCGGCGGCATCTATCATTGGACCGATCTCGGGGTGGCCAGCTGGTACGATTTCGCGGTCGCGATTCAGGACGAGGCGCAGGCGCGAGGGCTGTTGAGCCGAGCCGTTCCAGTCCTGCCGATCCAGAGCTGCGGAGTACCCGACGCGGGCGCATCGTCCCGCCTTCAGCGTTCTCGATACCGCATCGACGCGAGCGGTGCTGAACATTCCCGGCCATCATTGGCGCCATAGTTTAAGGAACATGCTGGATGAGCTTCGAGCCGCGTAATCTCTTCGTGACCGGCGGCGCCGGCTTCATCGGCACAAACTTCGTGCGCCACTGGCTGGCGAAAGGACGTGAGGGACGAGTTGTCGTCTTCGATGCCCTCACCTATGCCGGCAATCAGGACAACCTTTCAGGCTTGGAGCGCGACTCACGCTACACCTTCGTCAAAGGCGACATTTGCGATGAGGCTGCGGTACGCGCGCTGCTCGAGCAGCATCAAATCGACACCATCGTGCACTTCGCCGCGGAGTCGCATGTCGATCGCTCCATACTGGGGCCCGATGATTTCATACGCACGAATGTCGTCGGCACGCACGCGTTGCTCAAAGTGGCGAAGGCATTGTGGATAGAGAAGAAGACCGTTCCGCAGCATCGCTTCCACCATGTGTCCACCGATGAAGTCTACGGCTCTCTGGGTCCTCACGATCCACCCTTCAGCGAGACCACGCCTTACGCGCCCAATTCGCCGTATTCCGCCAGCAAAGCAGGATCAGACCACTTGGTCCGCGCTTACCACGAGACCTTTGGGCTCAACACCACGGTGACCAACTGCTCGAATAACTACGGTCCGTATCAATTTCCGGAAAAATTGATTCCGCTCACCATCGTCAACATTTTGCTGGGCAAGCCGTTGCCGGTATACGGCGATGGATTGCAGATCAGGGATTGGCTGCATGTGGAGGATCATTGCGTGGCGATATCGCTGGCGTTGACGCGCGGCGTCCCGGGCGAGGTGTACAACATCGGGGGAAACAGCGAGACCACGAACATCAAGATCGTGCGCAGCCTGTGCGCGCTGGTCGATGAGGTGCTGCCGCAACAACCCGAACTCATGAAGGCCTTCAAAGGGACTCCTGCCGCCTCCGGCAAGCCGGCAATCGAGTTGATCACTCACGTGCGTGATCGGCTGGGACATGACCGGCGCTACGCGATTGACTATTCTCGCGCCGCCCGAGATTTAGGGTACGCACCGGCTCGAGACCTGAGCGCCGGTTTGCGGGGGACTCTTGAATGGTACTTGGGCAATCAGGGATGGTGGCGAGCTCTATTGGGCAAAGACTACGCGCAGTGGTTGGCGAGGAATTACGCGCCCTGAGGGCCGCGTCGGTTAGACTGCGATGAGGCAGTGGCGTGCAGTCGGAGTTGTCCGCATCCCGATAAACACCTAGAATGCCGAGCGAAAATTGACCCTTAAGTGCTTGATTTAATTTCATAAAATAGCCGTTTACTGCTGCTGCAACTCAGGGGATTCAAGGCTGTGATCCGAAGATTTCTTGCCGCCGCCACAACTTCGCTGGTTTTGAGTCTTGCGGCGTCCGCACAGAATCCAACCTCCGAACAGATTCAAGCCCTGAAGGATGGTTTGACGCCAGAGCAGCAACAAGCACTGCTGCAAGGAACATTGGGGGATGGGACCGGCAAAAAAACCGACAAGAAACTGAGCACGCCCAACACGGTGCAGCCAAAGACCCCAAAGACCGATAAGACGATGGACGGAAGGATACTGCGCCAGTCCGATGAGGACCCGGAACTGCGCGCGGATGATGCCGTCCTGATCGAGTTGAAGTCGCTCGACGAGGTATGCAGCCGTTTTGGCCTCGGGGCGAACTCGCAGAACAACAGTGCCGGCGCCAATGGAAATAACTCAAACACCGCCATAACACAATAAACGCGTTGAATGCTGCCAACGGCGGCGACACTATTCCGGGCGACAACGATGCAGGCAATCGAAATAATCCAACTAATGGCAATTGGTCAACAGCGATTTTGACTTGAGCCGCTGTCCGTCGCCCACGGACTCACTCAGACGGATGATCAAAAAAAGGACCAGGATAAGTTTCTAAAAAGAATTCTCGCCAATAACCCGTACAAGCTCAACCGCTTCGGCGTGCTCGAAATACCCGGCCTGCCGGCGATTCCGTTGGCCGGGCTCACGGCCTCCGAGGCGACCAAGCGGCTCGCCGCCGATCCGGATCTCGCCGATTTTTCGTGCGGCTGACGCTGCTGCGTCTTGTGCCCGTCCGGCGAAGAGGCGCTGAAACCCTTCGGTTACGATTTGTTCGAGGGCGTGCCGAGCACCTTTGCGCCGGTGTCGGATATCCAGGTGCCGATGGACTACATCGTCGGTCCCGGCGACACGCTCGATATACAGCTCTATGGCAACGAACCCGTCGAATTACGAGCTGACGGTCGAGCGCGACGGCCGCATCAATTTCCCGAAGCTCGGGCCGATCATGGTCAGCGGCATGACTTTCGATGCCGCGCGCGCGAGCGATCGAGCAGCGCGTTGCGAAGCAGTTGATCGGCACCCGCGTCAGCGTGACCATGGGCGATCTTCGCTCGATCCGCGTCTTCGTGCTCGGCGAAGCCGAAAAGCCGGGCTCCTATACCGTGAGCGGACTGTCGACGATGACCAACGCGCTGTTCGTCAGCGGCGGCGTCAAGAAAATCGGTTCGCTGCGCAATATCGAGCTCAAGCGCAACGGCCGCTTGGTCACGACGCTGGATCTGTACGACCTGCTGCTGCACGGCGACACCAGCGGCGACCGGCAGCTGATGCCGGGCGACGTCATATTCATTCCGCCGATCGGCAAGACCGTGTCGGTCTACGGCGCGGTGAGGCGGCCGGCCATCTACGAGCTCAAGGGGGAAAAGACGGTGGCGCAGGCGGTCGACTCGCCGGCGGATTGCTGCCCGACGCGGATGCGAAGCTCGGACAACTGGAGAGGATTCTGCCGTCGCGCCTGCGCCAGATGCGCAACATCGATTTGACGCTCGCTGCGGGCCGACGACACGGATCTCGACAACGGCGACAAGTTGAGAGATACCCGAAATCCGTCCGACGCTCGAGAACTCGGTGAAGCTCTCGGGATACGTGTTCCGCCCGGGCAAATTCGAGTACCACGCGGGACTGCGCTTGAGCGACGTCCTGACAGCTTCGACGAATTGCGGCCGAATGCCGACCTGCACTACATCATGATCCGCCGCGAAGTGCCGCCCGAGGAGAAGATCGAGGTGATTTCGGCGGATCTGAAGCGCGCGCTGGCCGCGCGCGGCTCGGCGGCCGATCCGGAACTGCGGCCGCGCGACGAGATTATCGTGTTCAATTTGTCCGCGAACCGCGAGCGCATCTTGGAGCCGTCATCCGCGATCTCGAATTGCAGGCGACGCCCGACGAGCCCGAACAAATGGTCAGCATCGACGGGCGGGTCAAGGCGCCCGGAAGATATCCGCTGGAGCCCACCATGCACGTCAGCGACCTGATCCGCGCCGGCGGCAGCTTGGAGGATGCCGCCTATCGCGGCCAGGCGGAGCTGACGCGCTATGCGGTGGTCGACGGCGACGCGCGGCAGACCGAGTTGATCACCGTGGATCTCGCCGCCATATGGCGCGGCGACCGGCGCGCCGATCTGCGCTCAAGCCCTACGACGTCTTGGTGATCAAGCCCATCCCGATGTGGATGGAGCCCGGCACGATCGAGGTGGCCGGCGAGGTGCAGATTTCCCGGGCAAGTATCCCATTCATCAGGGCGAGACGCTTCATTCGGTGCTGCTGCGCGCCGGCGGATTCACCGACGTCGCGTTTCCCGACGGCGCCGTGTTCATCCGCGAAGAGCTCAAGAAGCGCGAAAAGGAGCAGCTCGAGTTGCTGGCCAATCGATTGCAGAGCGATCTGGCGGCGTTGTCGCTCGAGGCGTCGCGAGCAGCGCAGCGTCGCCTGCGGCGAGCGGCGCCGGCAACGCGAGTCAGGGCCTGGTCGTCGGCCAACAACTGCTTGGCGCAATTGCGCGACACCAAGCCCGTGGGCCGGCTGGTGATCAACGTCGAGGGCGTGCTCAAGGGCACGGCGGGCGGCCCGGGCGATGTGCTGGTCAGGGATGGCGACAAGCTGGTGGTCCCGAAGAAGACGCAGGAGATCACCATTTTGGGTGAGGTGCAGAGCCCGACCTCGCATGTGTATCAGGCCGGGCTGACTCGCGACGAATACATCGCGAAGAGCGGCGGGACCACCCAGAAGGCGGATCGAAAGCGGATCTACGTGGTGCGCGCCAATGGCGATGTCATTTCGGGGCAACGCTCCGGGTGGTTCAGGCGAACGCAGTCGATCGAAATGCATCCCGGCGATACCATCGTCGTGCCGCTCGATACCGAGCGGGTCAGGGCGCTGCCGCTCTGGCAGGCCGTCACGACGATTATCTACAACTTGGCCGTGGCGCTGCTCGCGATCAACAGCGTGAAGTAGACTTAATGGCAAGATCAGCCGTCGCACCAACACTCAACAATGAATTTCCTCCTATGACATCCGGCGTGCCTTGGCGCCCATCAAGTGGGCGCTGCTGCTGGGCGCCTTTCTCGGTGCTGTGTTGGGATGGGGCACAGGCGCATCCTGGCTCTCCAGCCAGTTTATCGAGCGACAACCACCATGCTTCCCACGAAGACTCCGGAGTCCAGCAACGGTCTCGGCGGCATTGCGAGCCAGGTGGGTGGGTTGGCCGCGCTGGCAGGCGTCAATTTGCAATCCAACGAAAATATCGTGGCTGCGAGCGAGTATTTGCGATCCGATGGGCTGGCCCGAAAATTTATCGACTCGCACGGTCTCATGGTCCTGCTGTTTCCAAATCGGTGGGACTAGGCAAAGCATCAAGGGATTCCCGGACGATTTGGTGGGTTTCCAACGGAATCGAGCGGGCTCCGCAGATTCAAGTCGAGCATTCTTAGGATCGCAGAGGATAAGCGAACGGGCCTTGCTCACGGTTTCCGTGGACTGGAAGGACCCCACCGCGGTCTGCGCAGTGGGCGAATGACTTCGTGAGTATTGCTAACGAGGGGATGAGGGCGAGGGCAATCTCGGATGCCCAAGCAACCATCGACTACTTGGATGAAAGGTTGGAAAAAACACCGAGTTTGCAAGTCAAAGAAAGCTTATCAAGGATCATTGAATCGCAGCTCAGAACCCTGGCGTTGGCCAAGGTGCGAGAGGACTACGCCTTTCGCGTTGTCGACGCTGCAGTTCTCCCGGACAAAAGGGACATCGTCAGCCCGAAGCGATCGGTGATGGCCATCGTGGGGTTAATTATTGGTGCAGGCATTTTTGGATGGATCAAATTTAGAAAAATCAGGGCTAAATAGCGGCAGTAATAGTGGACGCAGATCGTCATGCCAAACTCACTGCCCCTCGATCCTGACAAGTACGCGGGCCAATCGCGACTCGCAACGCGATTCTCGGTAAGCCGTGTTCGGATCGACACTGTGCTTCTGTCGGGACTCTACGTTGGCATTTTTGCATGCGCCTACGTTGCCTACGTAGGCGACATTTTCAGTGAACTCGGTTTTGGATTGGCGGCGGATTGGCAACCGTACGATATTCTTATCTTTGCCTGTCTCGCGCTGCTGCCCTCGTTTTGGATTCCGATTCGATTTGAGCGGCCCTCTGCTGTGTTCATTTATATCCAGTATTTTTTGATCTATATCCCCGCTGTCTGGATGACGCGGCACTCGATACTTCCGATATTGGGTCCCGCCGATCGGGCGATGCTTTCTGGGACATTGGGAATAAGCATGGCCGCGTTATTATGGATGCATCATCGCCTGCCGTTGATACACCTAACTTCCATGCGGCTCACCAGCCGAACCTTTTGGAGCCTCATTTTCTGTTTCACCGGGTTTCTATTGGGTGTGCTCGCGATCGAACTCGGCGGCAATTTCCATCTGGTCGGCCTCAACGACATCTATTTGCTGAGATCAAATGCCAGCGATCTGCTCGAAGCCTCCGGCGACGTGGTTGCGAAATACGCCTTCACCTGGCTAAACGCCTTCCTGCTACCCGTTATATTCGCGCGCGCGATTACCAAGGCGAATTTTGGGTTGGCGGTTGGAGTAACGGTGTGCTACGTATTCCTATACGGAATTTGGGGAAGCAAGGCTTCGCTTTTCAGTCCGCTAATTCTTATGGTCGCCAGTGTTTGGGCATCCAAGAATCCGTCGCGCACCCCTCGTCTGATGATCGCTGGGTTGGTCTTTGCGCTCATCGTGCCGTTTCTTCTGCCGTCGGGCGCCGGGATAGCAGGCCTAATAAAGTTGGCCTGGGTATCCATCGTGGATATGCGAACTTTCGCGATGCCGGGACTGTTGGTGACGCAATACTATGATTTCTTCGCGAGCCATTCATTGACGCTCGGATCCCATATCACAGGACTAAACCTGATACTTCACTACCCCTACGACTACGACATACCCAGAACAGTCGGTTACTACTACAACGGTGTACTTGTCACCTCTAACGCAAATTTTTGGGCTCAGGATGGGTTGGCGGGATTCGGCCTGATAGGTGTAGTGGCAGTTTCGTTTCTAGTTGGCGGCATCCTTTGGCTGCTCGATAGTGCGAGCCGGGGTTTGGATAGGCGATTTGTCTTGACCGCGAATGTCGGCATCATTCTGATATTCGCCAATGTTTCGGTCTTCACGACGCTTATCACCGGCGGGCTAGCACCATTTATTCTAGCGTGCGTCGCAATGCCTAGATCAGAACGGACCTGACGAGACGAGACCGGGCCATCGGTTCTTGACTAACTGCGTGACTTTTTACTGGCAAACAGAAATGTGAGAGAGAATGGATTTCTATACGCGCGTTCTGCGAGAAAGCATACACTCCGGGCTCATATCAACGCCGGATTCGGTGCTCGTCGTATGCGGCGGCTCATATGATGTCCAAATCCTGCGACAACTGGGATTCACCAACGTTACGATTACCAATGTCGATGATAGCTACGACTGCAAGCCATTTGAATGGAAGCACGAGGACGCCGAGGACTTGAGCTTTTCAGATGCAAGCTTCGATTGGGCATTCGTTCACGCGGGGCTACATCATTGCGCGTCGCCGCACCGAGGCCTGTTGGAGATGTGCCGCGTTTCCAAAAAAGGCGTCCTCGTCATTGAGGCGCGCGATTCCGCGTTAATTCGAGCGGCCGTACGACTCGGTCTGGTACCTACGTACGAATTGGAGGCGGTTGCGCTCAACGATTTCACTGCAGGCGGCGTTCGCAATTCAGCAATACCCAACTTTATCTACCGCTGGACTGAACGCGAGGCGCGAAAGACGATTGAAGGCGCTTACCCCGGGCGCAACAATAGAATTCAGTTTTTCTACGGCATTGCGCTGCCAACTCAGCGACTCTCAATGAATACCCTCTGCAAGCGGGCCGTCGCAGGCGTGCTAGGAGTCGCGGCGAAATTGTTTCAATTCGTATTCCCCAAACAGTGCAACCTATTCGGCTTTGTTGTCACCAGCGACGGTGCAAAGCCCTGGATTGAAGGGGGCGCGCTGAGCAGGAGCTTTAAATTGGGATTCAATCCGAAGAAATATGTGACAAAAGACACGATTCGCGACGGCGGCCGAGGAAATACTTAATGCTACGTTTTGTATTGGTCGGCTGCGGACGCATAGCTAAACGCCACGCAGACCTCTTGGGGAACAGGCAAATTGCCGGCGCCGAGCTTGCCGCGGTCTGTGACATTGATCTCGAGAAAGCGCGGCATATCGGAAATCAATTCCGCGTGGCCCACTATGTCGACATGCATGAAATGTGTTCGCGGGAGGGCTTCGACGTAATTGTTGTTTTGACGGAAAGTGGCTTGCACGCCCAACATGTCGTCGAACTGGCAAAATACAAAAAGCACATCGTGGTCGAGAAGCCGATGGCACTAACCCTCGACGACGCGGATGAGATGATTCGCACATGCGACCGTTACGGAATTCGACTATTCGTAATCAAGCAAAATAGATTCAACGTCCCGGTGGTAAAGCTGCGCGAGGCGCTCGACGCGGGGCGTTTTGGCAAATTGGTCTTGGGGACCGTGCGCCTGCGCTGGTGCCGGACCCAAGAATATTACGACCAAGATGCGTGGCGCGGCACGTGGGCGCTGGATGGCGGTGTCCTTTCCAATCAAGCCAGCCATCATGTGGATTTACTGGAGTGGATGATGGGGGATATTGAAAGCGTATTCGCGAAGGGCATTACAGCGTTAGTGGACATTGAAGCCGAAGATACCGCGGTAGTGGTATTGAAATTCAGGAGCGGCGCACTCGGGCTTATTGAAGCGACAACCGCGGCACGACCAAGGGATCTGGAGGGATCGCTATCGATTATGGGCGAGCTCGGTTCAGTGGAGATCGGCGGCTTCGCTGTAAATTTAATGAAGTCGTGGGAATTCGTTAGCCCTCTGCCGGGCGATGTGGAGGTGAAAACGAAGTACTCAGTAAACCCACCGAATGTCTACGGGTTCGGGCATCAGGCGTATTACCAACATATCGTCGACTGTATAATTCACGAGAAAAAACAACTTGTTGACGGCCTTGAGGGGCGCAAAAGCCTTGAATTGATTTCTGCCATTTACGAATCAATCGAGACAGGGCAAGAGGTGCCCATCCGATTTTCTCCGCGAAAATGTCGCCTTGGTCAGCGACTTGATTGTGGCAAGCCCAACGGGCGCCCAACGTGGCAAGAGTCCGGAGATGAATAGAATGGCGGCTGCGTATAGTGATGTCGGCATCGTTGATGTGATATTGGGGAGCGATGTAAGGATCGTTCGGCCGGCCAATGTGTATGGATGCCGCATTGGGGACCGCACGTTTATTGGCCCATTCTGCGAAATTCAACGCAATGTAATTATTGGGATGGATTGCCGCATCCCGGTCTCATAGCTTTGTATGTGAAATGGTGACAATTGGAGACGGCTGCTTTATTGGTCATGGCGCCATGTTTATTAACGACACGTTCGCCTCCGGCGGCCCGGCGCACGGCGATCAAACGCAGTGGGCGGCGAGCGTCGTCGGAAATAATGTATCTATCGGCTCAAATGCGACCCTGCTCCCCGTCAAAATCGTCGACGGCGTGGTGGTCGGAGCCGGCGCGGTGGTAACAGAGGCCTGTGAAGGGAGTCTATGCGGGGAATCCGGCCAAACTATTGAGGAAACTGTAAGATGGTCGGCGTTCGCGTGCCGTTTGTCGACTTGCACACACAATACCTAGCTCACGCAGAGGAATTCGATCGCGCATTCCGCGATGTCATCAGAAAATCTGCATTTATTGGCGGCGAATACGTCGCGGCGTTTCAAGAAGCATTTGCCGCCGCATACGGAGTGAAACACTGCATCCCGGTTGCGAACGGCACGGACGCGATTTACATAGCCTTGAAAATGTTGGGAATTGGTTTAGGCGATGAGGTCGTCACAACTGCGGCGAGTTGGATATCAACATCGAAACGATAACTCAAGCGGGCGCGACCCCGGTGTTTGTCGACGTGGACGAGTTCTTCAACATTGATGTGGACCAACTGCAGGCGCGAATTAGTGAGCGTACAAAGGCGATCATTCCGGTACATCTATATGGGCAAGCAGCACGTGTAGAAGAGATCGCGCAGATAGCCGCCAAAAATAGACTGGTTTTAATCGAGGACTGTGCCCAGGCACATTTCGCACAGCGACTGGGCCGCAAGGTCGGAACATATGGAGTGGCTGGGACATTCAGTTTCTATCCCGGCAAGAACTTGGGCGCTTATGGGGACGCCGGCGCGATTATTACGAACGATAATATTTCGGGCCGAGCGCTGCAGGATGTTTGCCAATCATGGCGCCCTGATCAAGCACCAACATTTGATGGAAGGAATCAATAGCAGGATCAACAAGCTGCAGAGCGGCTGTACTACGCCGAACTAGAACATATTGACGAGTGGACGAGGGCTCGACAACGCGTTGCTGACTTAGTACGATGCCGCGCTCGAAGAGCTGCCGCAGATTAAAACGCCGGGCACACAAAAGGGTGGACGCACGTTCTATCATTTGTATGTCGTCAAGTGTGCACAGCGCGATGAGTTGAAAGCGTGGCTTGCTGATTTGGGCGTCGAAACTGCCATACACTATCCGACCGCGCTGCCCTTTATGCAAGCCTACAAGCGATTCAGCCACACACATCGGGATTTTCCCGTCGCAGCGCGAAATCGAAGTTCCATACTGTCGCTGCCAATTTATCCGGAAATCTCTCATAAGACTGTCGAGTACGTAGTTTCGGCGATTCGCGAGTTTTACCGGAACAATTAATCGCGTACGCGGCCCGTCGCCAAAGCGCCTTCTTTTACATGTCGCAAAATAGACGCCGTATCGATGCCCAATGATTAAGCGGTTGCTAGAGAGCGAAAGGGTGCGGCAGGCTGTCGCTTTGGGTATGGGCACCGCTGTCGGACAAGCGGCCGTACTCCTTGCCAGCCCAAATTCTACCGTAGCGCATATACGATCCAGCCGATTTTGGCCGCTATGGACTCGTCGTATCTTTTCTCAGCACGGCGGTTGTGGCTGTGAATCTGCGGTATGACGTGGCCATTCCTATGGCTCGGAGCGATGACGAAGCCGCAAGACTGGTTTTGTTGGCTCTGTTTTGTACGCTGCCTGTTTCTGTGCTCGCCGGCATGATTTTGTTATTTCTCAGCTTGCGAAAGTACTGGGGATTTGGAGCGATCGAACCTTGGTCGGCGGCGTTTGTCGTCGTTTCGTTGGCGCTGACCAGCGCATTTTCGACGTTTGGGTGCCTGGCACGTACGAAGAGCCAGTTTCGCAAGAATAAGCACCTCATTGATAGCGCAAGGTGCGGGTCGCGCACTTACTCCCATAGTCGCTGGCACCATTGAAATGGGGATGGGTCGCCTTGCTGTTTCCAGGTGAACTGGTTCGCGAGTCCCCTCGGTATCCGGCGGCTCGCGACCACAGTGTTCCCCATGCTGAAGAGCGCTGCTCGCCGCACATCACTCAGGGATCTACGCGAGCTGCTGATCGCATTTCGACAATATCCGCTGGTGTTTCTACCGTCTTCCCATTTTGGATGCGGCCGCCGGCGTAATCGGTTTGCCAGTCGTGGTGAGTTTGTACGGCGTGTCCGCCGGCGGCGAATTTCTGCTGGCACGACAAGTTGTCATGACGCCTGCCGCGTTGATATGCGGATCCCTGGGCGACGTTTTCCATGCGCGACTTGTTCCAAGCGAACGCGGGGACCCCCGCGATCTTTCGGGATTGGTATGGCGGACGGCCTGGCGATTACTGGCACTGGCATGCGCGGTTTACATTCCTGTGGCCTTTTTAGCACCGCTCCTTGCGGTTCCGGTTTTCGGCGCCTCCTGGTCGAGTGTTGGGGCTATTCGTTGCCATTTTGACGCCGCCGACCATAATAACGATTGCCGTCAGCCCGGTTTCGAGGGCTATGATGTTTTCTCGAATTCCCCAGATAAAATTGCTCGCCGATGTTGCGAAACTTGGACTGCCCGTGTTGGGTTTGATCGTCGCATTCCACCTTAGTGAAGGATCGATAGAAAGAGCTTGATAGCCTACTCGGCCACGACGATCGTCAGCGACCTGCTGTATTTCGCAATCGTGCTGTTTTCGATCGTGTGAAGTACCAACTACCGGGTATGAAGCATGACATCGGCCCCGATATTTTGTAGTAAAGTGCGCCGTCCCGCTCATTCAGTAGGATGAATTTTGAAGCGTTTTTTCCTATTTCGCAACCGTCCATTGGCGCAAAAGAGCTTGAGTACGTCACCGACGCGGTGCAATCCGGTTGGGTATCATGGATGGGCCGGTACATCGAGTCCTTCGAGAACTCGTTCGCTGCATTTTGCGGTACGCAATTCGCCGTGGCTGTCAGCAACGGTACAAATGCATTGCATCTGGTGATCGCAAGCCTCGGGATTGGCAGGGGCGATGAAGTCATCATCCCGGACTTAACCTTCATAGCGACCGCGAACGCGGTTGCATAAGCCGGCGCAAGCGTCGTTTGCGTCGATATTTGTGCCGAGACGCTGTGCATCGATGTTGACGCGGTTGGCGTGCCATAACGCCGCGCCCCGGGCAATTGTCCCCGTTCATTTATATGGTCACCCTGCCGAAATGGACCGACTGATAACGCTGGGAAGAAACCGCGGCATTTTGATCATTAAGACGCAGCCGAGGCGCATGGTTCGGAATATAAAGGGCAGCGAGTGGGTTCCTTTGGCGAATGCGGGGGTCTCAGCTTCTATGGGAACAAGGTGATCACCACGGGCGAAGGAGGAATGCTCACGACAAACAGTAAGGAGCTGTGGCGGCGGCGAAGATGCTCGAGATGATGCAATCGAGCCCGAAAAGCGCTATTGGCATGAGGAAATAGGCTTTAACTATCGAATGACGAATTTACAGGCGGCATTAGGCCTGGCGCAAATGGCGCGAATTGACGAGTTCTTGGGAGGCGGCGGACAAAATTATGGAGTGGTATCGGGAATCCCTTGGCGCAGATGCCAACCTACGCCTGAACCGCGAAGCGCCGCACTGCAGAAATGTTTATTGGATGATTTGTCTGGAAATGCGCGGCATCACTGAATCGCAGCGAGTCGGCGTCATGAAAGAGCTTCGGGAATCAGGCGTGGACAGTCAGCCTGATCTCTATCCGGTACCGGGCGTGGGGATGTACCAACGGAGCGATACGCCGGTTGCGCACGAAGTCTCGCCGCGGGGAATGGACGGCCCAGCTCGTACACCAGAGTTGACACAGGCCGACGTCGCGCAGATTGGAGAGGCGGTGCGCGAGGTTCTAGTGGCCCTGAGAATGTGAAAGTAGTTCTAATCAACGAAACCCGTTTCGCCCAAAATGGGATATCTGGGCTCGATGTTGCCAAAGTACTTGGCTCGCATGGGACTTGAGGTGCACGTGCTGGCGACGGATTTGCCCGCCTACCACAATTTGAATGAATACAAGAATGGCGTCTCTTCTTTTCTAGAGGAGCAAGCGCTTTCGAAAGGCAGCGTATCCATCATTGATGGGTACACAGTGCATGTACTTTGGCCACCAACGGCTGCTGGGGTACGCGCTTATGACGGGCGTGTACCAAAAATTGAAGGAAATTAAACCCGATGTGGTGTATTCGATTTTGGCGATCGGCTGGATTCCACTGCAGGCAGCGCTCAGTAGGCTGTTCATCAGATATCAATTCTTCACTGGAACCCACACGTCCGCTCTAATGTTCCTTTTGGCCGGATCTCGGCCCACGCGCCGGCGACTCGAATGCTCGCCTTTGCGACGCGCTGGATACCCGGAAAAATGGTCGTCTCTTCAGCAACGCCTGCTACTGCCCGACAGCCGATTGCGGCGAAGTGGCGACACGGGTTTCGGTCTCCGAAGCGCAAGATAAAAATCGATCACTGGGCATAGATTCAGACATTTTTTTTCCGATAACTCGGCATCGGACCAGGAGAATCGAGACCGATCCGCGATCGGCAGACTTTTTGCCCAGCGACATCGTCTGTATTTATTGCGGGACATGGCCGAAATCAAAAACCCCGTCCTGCTTGCCAAGGCAATACAAGTTCTTCGCTCTGAGGGCCGCTCATTCAGCGGCCTGTTCATCGGCGACGGTGCGCAGCGCGATTTGCTCATGGGGCAGCCTCATTGCGTGGTGCTCGATTTCATGTTGGTGAGCGAGCTCGGTCAATACTATCGTGCCGCCGACATCGCTGCTCGCTGACCAATGAGAGTATTTCAATGTAAGACGCAGCGGCGTGCGGTTTGCCGATTATTGTCAGTGATCAAATTTACCAGGATCACGTCGTGGGAAATGGACTTGCGTACCGTATGAACGATCTCGAGAGTCTCTGCGAGCGGCTCGGGAACAGAGAACGTGGATAGGCGGCGGGAATCGGGGCGCGCGGGAGCCCGAAAGATGCGTGAGAGGTTCACCTGGGAAGCTGCCGCGAACGTCCGATATGCCGATTTCAGCGAATCGCTGGCAGGTCGCCGTCGTAGACCGGTTTATCGATCGAATTAAATCAGGGACTTTGACCGCTTCACTTGCGCGACCGCGACGAATTGAAGTCATCCGACACCCCGCTGGCAGGAATGAGCCGCATCGCAGCGCTAAACAGTCTCAGCATATGTTTCTCGAGGAGAATCCTACGGTCGCGCATTTCGAAATCGTAAGCAGGGAACGGCGAAAAAACAGAGCGTACACCGAACAAATCAGCAGCGTGTAGCCGAATCGGTTTGCAATGATCTGAAGCGCTTGTGGCTGTACAAAGATCCGTGCTAGCCGCTCTCGGGGGCAGATACCGCCAATCGGCACCCTGGCCGGAGAATACGCCGGTGGAGCAAATCAGAATTTCCGGTTCGAAGCGAAATAGCTCAGGCAAGTCGGAATTTCGATCTCCGGAGTGATCAAGTACCTCGAAGGCCAGCACTATTTGTGGTCGGGCGAAATCAGGAGTCACAAACGCGCGCGCGTAATTAGCCTGGGCGTATTTGTCCCGATTACAAAGCAATTGATGCGATAATCGCGCAGCAGCCGAGCATAGCAGCCCGTCACCTCCACCGAAATCCAAAACGTTCTTCATTCCAAAAATGCGCGCCCAGGGACTCGCCGCGAGATTCGATAGATTCCGCTGTGCCGCACCGGTCTCGATAGCGGCCAGATTGTGCATGTAGATTTCGTCAAGCCAATACGGTGTCTGGGTTTGCAGCGATTAACCGACTCGCATCTGAAGTCGGCGACTTCGTACTTGCCGAGGACTAGCAGATCATAGATGCGGCGGCTGTCCGCGCCGCATAGACGGCAACGGCAGAACTGGGTCACGCTGAGTTGTGAGGTCTCGGTCAACAAGGGTTATCCGTACGATATCTGAATTGAGGCGGCAGGCGCAGTCTTAGATAGTCCGGGCATTGTAGCGCAGGTAGAGTCAGATCATCTCAACCCGCGCCGGTACGCACTTGGCATTCGGATTGTTCCGGGAGGAGATGTGCTCGGTAAATGAAAGAGGGTTTTTCGTGGTCAATACGGAATTGCGTGGTTTGTGCCCGGGTGATTGCCGGCCAGAAGCGGGAAGGTGAGCCGTGTGGCAGTTCTCGCGATGTCGCACGCGGCACTTGGGGGTACCTATCAATACACCCTATCAATGATTGACGCGTTGAAGCGTATCGCGAAGAACAAATACGCGATATTTGCTGCACCGGATAATCACATTTACGACGATTGTGGACTGCCGATCGCGAGGCTTCCTTCGGCACCCGACCAATCGTCGAATTTGCACGAACACGGCTTTTCCCTTCCGCGAAGAACGGATTTTCGGCGAGACCCAAATGGTGATTGCGCCCATCTACCCACGCGGCTGTTGCAACGCGATTGCGGATTGTATTCACACTGCATGATTTGCAGGAGCGGTATTTTCCTGAAAACTTCACCTGGGCGCAGCGCCTTTGGCGAAAGGCATCAGATGGTGTCTTATCGCGTACCGCGGCGGCGATCATTTGCAAATCAGGCCACGTTAAGAGCGACGTTCAACGGTTTCTAGGGATTGCCGGGTCTAAGATTTACATGATAGCCGCGCGGCCTGTTACGGATTTATTTCACGAGGCTGCGGCTTCGGCTGCGGCGCGCCAAGCTATGCGCAATTCGAAAGTTCCCAACACCTACATTCTTTATGCCGCGCAATTTTTTCCGCATAAAAATCACCTGCGCTTGTGGAAACCTTTAGCAAGGTGTCGGCCGCCTATTCGGATTGCAGCTTGGTGCTCACCGGGCAGGCGCGATATCAATTCGCCGCGGTCATGCGCAAAGCCGTGGAATGGGCCTCCAGGAGCGGATAGTGCATTTGGGTTACGTCACTACAGAAGTATTGTCGGCACTGTATCTGAATGTTCAATTCGTCGTCATTCCGACATTGTTCGAGAGTATCAGCATTCCTGTTTACGAAGCGTTTCGGCTCGGTGTTGCCGTATGCGCATCCAATGTGGTGGCGTTGCCCGAGCAAATCGGCGATGCCGGGCTGCTGTTCGATCCCTATTCGGCCGAGGATATGGCGGCGAAGATGACTTACTTGCTGGGAATCCTGAACAACGAGCTGAATTTATTCGAAATGGCAAGAGAAGGATTCGTCGGCTGATCGGCGAGGCCTACCGGCGCAGCTCTCGACATTGCTCGACCGGCTGATGTAGCCGCTAGACCGCCGGGAGTCTTGAACCGGCGAAGGTGGTGTCCATTCGGTTCTTCGCTTTGACTGTAGGGTGGTGACCAAGACAGGCGCGCGCTCGCCACAGTTGGTCGAAGTTCGAAGGCTCGCTCAGGCGCAGGATGCCCTCGTTTTCCCAAGCATGCGAGCGCCGCGTTGAGCATCCAGGAGGGAAGGCGAATCATTCGCGGCGGCGTCCCCAGCCGCCGCGAGATGGCGGGTGCGGACCCGGCCACGCTGGTCGTTTCGCGGTCGGCAACCAGCATAACGGCGCCGGGCGCCCCGGGGCGTGTGGCGGCAAGGCCGATCAAATCGTTGAGATCGCGCACACCGAGCATTGATCGCGGCACATCGAGCCCGGAGATAGGAAGCGCGCAGTCTAGCGTACAGCCCGCAGCAACGGTCAAAGTTGCCTCGCGCACCCGGCCCATAGATGAGCGGCGGCGCAGTATGCCAAGTTCGCGAGGTGCTTCTGGGCTGCCGACGAGCCATTCCTCCGCTTCCAGTTTTGAACGCGTGTCGGGGTTGTGGGGCGCCACGGGCAATTGATCGGTAAATCCCCCAGGCGGGGAGCGTCGTCCCGAACGCCTGCAGAGCTGAGGAAAATAAACCGCCGGACGGCAGCTCGCGCCGCGGCCCGGGCTACGATTTGAGTGGTTCGACATTGGCCGATCGGAACGAGGCCAGCGGGTCCGTCGCCTCGTCCTTCAGTACGTGCGCGCGGGCAGCGAGTGAAGTAGATCTCGGTGCCACGCAGTGAATTCGCAAGTTCGGTCGAGTGAAGCAGATCCTTGCCGATCTCGGTGACGCTATGTCCGCGGGTATTTAAATCTGCGCCTAGATGGGAGCCCACAAATCCGCACGAATTCGTCAAAGCAATCTTGGCCACTATGCTCCTCGGATCAAAGCATGAACGAATTAACGCATCGTAGCGTGCCAAGCCGTGTTCACGAAGAACTCGGAGTTGTAGCAAAGCTTGGCTTGATTCCGATGCTTCGCAAGGTTTGCGGATCTGCGTGCAACTCAGTGAGCTTTTGAGCCACTTCCTGCGCCGCGCCGTTGCAAAGCGCGACGCCGCAACCGCAACGCTGAATATAGCAATCCACATCGCTCGGTGGGTCGATGTAAGAATGGGTATTCCTCGGGACATATAACTGAGTACTTTACTCGGCACAATAAGGCCCTCGAATCCGGGTCGCAGAGTCACGAGGGCCATATCGGCGAGTCCCAGACTCTCCGGCAATCAGGCCGCGGGCAAAAAATCGGAAAATATGACGAACTCGGTGAGCATCAATTCTGCGACCCGATCGCGCACTTGCTGCAAGCGGCTTCCACCGCCAATAATGACCAGCGCAATATTGGCGATCTTTTTGCGAACAACGTGAGGGCGTTCAGCAACATGTTCGAACTCATGACCGACGCCCAAATTGCCGGAGTACACCAAGAACGAATCGTCCCTTGAGGTTCCACTCCCCGCGCAGCCCATTGGCATCGCCGCGCACAATACCAGGACGACCGGTCGACCAATTTGAAATTTCAAAGATGCATTATGCGGGGACGCCCTTGGCAATAAGACAGGTATATAATTACGGGTCCGAGTGCCACGACACACCGGGCCGCGCGGTAGCTACGGCGATAAACACCAAAGACCATGCGCCCCCAACAAGCTGCCGCCACGCAGCATTCCATACGTACTGCCGCCTCGGGGTATACGTCCATCGCAATGATAATGAGCGGCCGGCGCTGAAGACGCGCCGCAATGGCGGCGAGAACCACTGCCAGCGGCGGATTGGTTTGCACAACGTAGAGCGCCGGGGGGCGCCGGATGAAAGGTATGGGGATGGCGGCCAGATAGAACCAGGCCTGACGAAGAAATTTAAAGGAGTGGGCGTCGCCGCGAATGAATGCCGGCACGCGTCGTATGCGGATGCCGAAGGAGACCGGGTCGATGTCCGCAGCATCTTCCAACGCGACATACTTGTCTTTGCCGCAGATCACTTCGACGTCGAACCCGTGCTGTGCCAGGTGAGCCGTCAAATCTCGCGGCAGTTCCGCGCCGCCCCAGCCTTCGGGATCGTCGGAGACTGCTGGATGAACACCAGCTTTGCAGGCTTCAACAGGCGCGCTCCGGCGAGTCAAACCAGGGCATCGTAAAAAATTCCGAGTCAAACCTGTAAACTTCCCGTGTACCCGCTAGCCGTGGTCTCGAAAGAGGTGTGATGTCATGCGCAGGTATTCTGCCTCAAAAATCTCGCAGGCGTGTCCTGAGAGCGCCGCATGATGATCGGTGCCCGCGTGAGCGCGGCCGCTGTTTCTTTCATCATGCCACTCGCAGCCACCGGGCTGGTGCGCGCCTATGCGCTGCGCACCGGGATGCTGGATCGCCCGTCGGCGCGTAGTTCGCACTCTCTGCCGACTCCGCGCGGCGGGGGCGTCGCCATCGTCGCCGCCTTTTTCTTGGCGCTGGCGGCGCTCTATATCTTTGGAGTGTTGGATGCCAGGCTTTTGCTGCTGCTGATGGGCGGCGGCGGAGCGGTAGCTTTCATAGGCTTTTGGGATGATCGGCGCCCGCTGCCGGCGAGGGTGCGTTTTATCGTGCACATGTCCGCGGCGGCGTTCGCCGTCGCACTATTCGGCGACGCGCTGCCGTCGCTGGCGGCAATGGGCGCAGCAGGAGCGTGGATCACGCGGCTCATCGGACTGCTGGTCATCACCTGGGCAATAAATCTCTTCAATTTCATGGACGGCATCGACGGAATCGCGGCGGGCGAGGCTGTTTTTGTGGCCGGGGCTGGCTCAGTCCTCACCATGGCCTACGGCGGCGATGCAGCCGTAAGCGCTGCAATGGCATGTCTGGCGACCGCAAGCTGTGGGTTCTTGCTATGGAATTGGCCTCCCGCGAGGATCTTTATGGGCGATGCGGGCAGCGGATTTTCGGGATTCACCTTGGCCGCATTGGGCTGGGCAGCGAGTTCCCGCGGGCCGATTCCCATCGAGGTTTGGGGTATTTTGGCCGGCGTATTCCTGGTGGATGCGACGGTGACCCTCATACGGCGGCTGGTCCGAGGCGACCGCTGGTTCGAGGCGCATCGAACCCATGCCTATCAACGCTTGGCGAGGCGCTTCGGGTCGCATCTGCCGGTAACCGCTGCAGTCGTCGTAATTAATGTCTGTTGGTTGCTGCCTTGGGCCTGGTTCGCCGCCAGTCACCCGCAGTGTGCCGTGGCCGCATGCTGTGCCGCGCTGGTGCCATTGACCGGTATTGCAATTATTTCCGGTGCGGGTAAAGCGGAATAGTAATAATCGCTCATGGCGGCCCCAGCTTGTTTGGCAGAGTTTCCGTCAAATCCAATGCTGGATTGTCTTCCACCGCCGTGGTGCGTGCTACCTTCTGCTTGTGCTTCATGGCTTCTCGCAGGCTGCGCGCGAGCCGCCGCGCTCTCGCCAATCCCGGCCACAGGAACAAGGAGGCGGTCCGCCAGGGAATCTCCAGGCCGCCGAACTGATTCTTGAACCGACCCACGAGATACGTCTTTTCGTCAACCTGTTCCCTGCGCGGCGTTGGGCCCAAGTGGAAGGTCCGGTCGCCTCGCGCACGCGACCTCAGAATTGCTTCGTGTACCAGCAAGGTATTACCTCCCGCGTCGCGGTGCATTTGTGCGGAGGCGGCCGCGTGGTAGTAGGCCGCGCCTTTCCAGCTCATTGTCATGATGCCTGCGACTGGGACCCCGGAGGAGAGTCGAGCCAGCAACACTTCGCAGTGACCGGCAGGCGAAAGCATGTTCCATATCCGGGTGAAATGACCGTCGGGACGCGGCTGTGAACCCACCGATTGCATCGTCTCTGCGTGTAATGCGGAGAAGATCTCAACGTCCGCTTCGTTGCTGGCACCCGATACGCGGACACCTTCGCGTTGGGCCTTCTTTATCCCGCTCTTGCATCCCTTTCGATACTCTTTCCAGAGTGCAGCCTCCGTCTGAGTGAGGTCGACTACCTTCGCCGGAACGGACTTGACGTCAAATCCGAATCGAGCCAGAACAGAAGTCTCCGGGACATCCGGTCCCGGGGCCATCGTCGGTAGCTCCCAGTTCACGAGAAGGGCGCCGCTAAAACGACCGACCCGGCGGATTGCGCGAACCGCTGTTGCATCCAGCTCGGCTTTCTCGGTCTCGGCCATTCCAGCCGCTCGGGCAAGCCCTGACCGATAGTTATAGACGCGTCGCAGCGGAGCGTGACGAATCTCCGGGATGCGTTCCACCTGCAGGGCGATGATGGCCCGCAAGACACCCTTCCCGTTCACCAGCCCAAAAGAACGATCCGTTCCGGTACTGGCAGCGGCGGTCTGCCAAAGGGAGGTGTGGTATAGCCAAGCGTCTGAGGACTCCAGGGCAAACCTCTCCCACGCGCCCTCGCCAATTGCCGTGCGAGGAACGATTTTGAGGCCATGCACCATTTCATCTTACGATACAGCACGCTCTTTCAACTCGCGACATCGCGCGCCGCGTCAACGCGGATTTACCAAAACGTCGTTGCTTGTGAATTTTTTTCAAACCGAAGCGGGCTATTTGTCGCCCGGCGGTAATTTGAAACGTTGCACTCATTTGGCCGTACTTAGGGCAGAATTGATACGAGCTACACCAGCCGCTGCCATTGAGGAGTCGATTTGACAAAGACAGCTTTGATTACCGGAATTACCGGACAGGACGGCGCCTATCTGGCGGAATTTCTGCTGAAAAAGGATACTCCGTCCACGGCATCAAGCGCCGCGCGTCGTTTTTCAATACCGATCGGATCGACCATCTATACCAGGATCCGCACGAGCGGGAGTCCGGCTGAAGCTGCACTATGGCGATCTGACGGACTCGACCAATCTGATCCGCATCATTCAACAGGTTCAGCCGGACGAGATCTACAACCTGGCCGCACAAAGTCATGTGGCGGTTTCGTTCGAAACCCCGGAATACACCGCGAATTCCGACGCCGTGGGCACTTTGCGGGTACTGGAGGCAATCCGCATTCTGGGACTTGAAAGGAAAACGCGTTTCTACCAGGCCTCCACATCTGAGATGTTCGGCAAGGTCCAGGAGATCTCCGCAGCGGGAGACCACCCCCTTTTATCCGCGCTCCCCTACGGCGCCGCCAAGGTGTATGCCTACTGGATCACGGTGAACTATCGTGAGGCCTACGGGATTGTTTGCCTGCAACGGGATCCTCTTCAACCATGAATCTCCGCTGCGCGGCGAGACCTTCGTCTCCCGCAAGATCACCCGGGCGCTGACGCGAATCACGTCGGGCTGCAGGACACCCTGCATCTCGGCAATCTCGATTCGCGGCGCGACTGGGGCCATGCGCGGGACTACGTGCGGGCGCAGTGGCTGATGCTGCAGCAGGACGACGCCCGAGGACTTCGTCATTGCAACCGGCAAGCAGTACTCCGTGCGGGACTTTGTCGAAGGCGGCCGGAACGCGCTTGGCATGAAGATCGAATGGCAGGGACCGGCGTCGATGAGGTCGGCATCGACCGGCGACGGGACGTACCCTGGTTCGCGTCGATCCACGTTATTTTCGGCCCACCGAGGTCGAGACACTGCTGGGCGATGCCACCAAGGCGGCAAAAGCTCGGGTTGGATCGCGGAGGTCGGCTTCCCGGAACTGGTGGCCGAAATGGTGGAGTCGGACCTCGAAGTGGCGAAGCGCGATGCCATGGTGGCGAACCATGGCTACAGGGTCTCAGCCACCACGAGTAGTCGACGTGACCCTGATCCGTCCTCGAAGATCTATGTGGCCGGGCATCGGGGCTTGGTGGGTTCGGCCGTAATGCGAGCCCTGCGAAGCGCGCTATCGGAATTTGCTCTGCATCGCCGCACGGAACTGGACCTTACGGATCAGGCCGCGGTGCGGGAATTTTTCGGCAGGCTCGGCCCGATGCGTGATCATGGCGGCCGCGCGAGTCGGCGGCATTCACGCCAACAACACTCGGCCGGCGAAATTCATTCGTGACAACCTATTGATCCAGGACAACGTGATCGACTCCGCCCACCGGGCGGGCGTGGGAAAATTCGTGTTTCTTGGGTCGAGTTGCATCTACCCCAAAATGGCGCCGCAGCCGATGGGGAGGACTGCCTGCTGACGGGCCCGCTCGAACCCACCAATGAGTGGTATGCCATTGCCAAGATCGCCGGTCTGAAGATGTGCCAGGCCTATCGGCGCGAGTACGGATTCAACGCCATCTCGCTGATGCCGACCAACCTCTATGGCCCGGGCGACAACTTCGATTTCCAGGATTCCCATGTGCTTCCGGCGCTGATTCGCCAGATTCATGAGGCAAAACTGCACGGCGATGCGAGCGTGACCGTTTGTGGCAGCGGCACGCCGCGCCGCGAATTCCTGCACGTGGACGATTTGGCCGAGGCGGTGTTGTACCTTTTACAGGCATATGACGCCGAGCCCATCGTCAATGTCGGTTGGGGCGAGGACATCAGCATACGAGAACTCGCGCAGCTCATGATGTCGGTGATCGACTACAACGGGCGCCTTATTTTCGATACTTCGAAACCCGATGGAACGCCGCGTAAGCTGCTCGATGTGACGCGTTTGACGGAGCTCGGATGGCGAGCAAAAATCCCGCTGAGAGCAGGCATCGAAAGTACATACACTTGGTTCGCGGAACATTCGCCGGAAGCTAGACTCTAGAATATTAGCGTGGTCGACCGAGGTGAGAGAGCAAGCGTTAGCGCATTAGATCAAAGGCAATATTTTCGAGTGGTATTCTGTACACATGGCGTCAGGGAGTCCGTATTCCTTGCTCCCGGGGAACTTGGCGCCGGCGATGGGACCGCAAGCAGGGCTGTGTCATGGAGGCTCGTGTTGGGATCGAAGAACGTTAAAAGGCGGACGAGTACCTTCGTCAGACGGCCGAGCTGCCGCGACCGACCAAGCGTATCGTCTCGGTCTGCGCCGACGGTCTAATGATTCCGGCGGCCCTGTGGGCGGCCTTGAGCCTCAAAGCCGGCTTCGCCGAATTCAAATTGGCTGATTGGCCCGCCTACGTGCTGGTTACGCCGTCAGCCTCCCATTTTTGTACGTTTGGGCCTATACCGGGCGGTCATTCGTTTTCTCGGCCACAAGGCCGTGTTCGCCGTTGCTTTCGCCGTCGCGTTGAGCGGCCTATTGCTGGGATGTCGGCGTCGCGAACTCCATTGCCCGCTCTTTCATGGAGCGTGGTGACGATCTACTCGTGCTTGGTGCTCCTCTATGTCGCCGGGTCGCGATTTGTCGTGCGCTACTACTTCTCACCCGTTATATTCAACCAACGGTGGCTCGAGTGGCAATCTACGGTGCCGGCGAGGCCGGCGCGCGATTGTCGACCTCTTGTCGACCACTCGCGCCTTCGATCCCTTGGTGTTCATCGACGACAATAAAAGCCTGCACGGTCGGATGGTCAACGGCATCAAGGTGTATCCGCCGGACTCCCTACTCTGATCAAGGATCATGGTATCGACCGTATTTTGCTGGCGTTGCCCTCCTTACGCGCCGCCGCCGCGCGAAATCCTGAGTGCGCTCGAGCCTTGGGCGTGCATGTGCAAACCGTGCCGGAGTTCGAGCAACTGGTGACCGGAGATGCCAGTTGGACATCCGCGAAGTGGACGTGTGCGATCTATTGGGACGCGATTCGGTGCCGCCGAAGGCCGGGTTGTTCGATGCGTGCATCCGCGACCGGGTGGTCATGGTGACCGGTGCCGGCGGTTCGATCGGCTCGGAGCTATGTCGGCAGATCATCGGCTTGGGTCCGAAGCGACTGGTGTTGTTCGAGATGTCCGAATTCGCGCTCTACAACATTCAGCGCGAACTGCGCACCTTTGCCGATCAGCATTCGCTGCAGGTCGATCTGGTCGGCCTGATCGGCAATGCTCACCACAAATTTCGCCTGCGCGACATTTTGCAGGCGTATCGGGTGCAAACCGTGTATCACGCCGCCGCCTATAAGCATGTGCCGATCGTCGAGCAGAACGTCATCGAAGGCATCCACAACAACGTGATTTCCACCTGGTATGCGGCTGAAGCGGCCCATGAAACCGACGTCGAAACGTTCGTTCTGGTGTCGACCGACAAGGCCGTGAATCCCACCAACGTCATGGGCGCGACCAAGCGATTCGCGGAAATCGTGCTGCAGGGTCTGCATCGGCGCGGCAGCAAGACGCGATTTTGCATGGTGCGTTTCGGCAACGTGCTGGCCTCCTCGGGTTCGGTCGTGCCGCTGTTCAACGAGCAGATCAAGGCCGGCGGCCCGGTCACCGTGACTCATCCCGAGGTGATCCGCTACTTCATGACCATCCCCGAGGCCGCGCAGCTCGTGATCCAAGCGGGCTCCATGGCCGAAGGCGGCGATGTGTTCGTGCTCGACATGGGCAAGCCGGTGCGCATCTGCGACCTGGCGCGGCGCATGGTTCACCTGATGGGCTGACGGTGCGCGACGAGCAGCATCCCGACGGGGACATCGAGATCGCCTATACGGGCCTGCGTCCGGCCGAGAAGCTGTACGAGGAGCTGCTGATCGGCAACAACGTCACCGGCACCGAGCATCCGATGATTCTTCGCGCCATCGAGCATTCCTTGCCCTGGGAGCGGGTGCAATGGATGCTGGAAGAGATGCTGGTGGCGATGAGTCGATTCGATTGCCAGCGTGCGCTGCATTTGCTTGGGCGAAGTGGTGGAGGAATACGCCCGCGCCCGAGTCGCATGATCTCGTATGGGCGCGCCAAACTGCTCTGACGCCGATGACCGCAAAGTCACCAGTCTGAAACCCCGCCGCATTGTAAGAAACACAGGACCCACCGATACCCCTAGCCCGCATAAGTCCACCCACGAGGTCGGAGGGGGGGTGTCAAACGGAGCATTTTGGTTACCGGCGGTGCCGGTTACATCGGCAGCCATGTGGTGCGCCAGTTGGGCGGGCCGGTGAGAAAATCGTCGTCCTGGACAACCTCGGCAGGGGTTTCCGGCAGGCGGTGACCGCGGGCGAATTGGTGGTGGGTGACGTCGGTGACTCTGCCCTGGTGTCGCGGCTGTGGCGAAACATCAGGTCGACACGGTGATGCATTTCGCCGCCCACACCATCGTGCCGGAGTCCGTGGCTCTGCCGCTCAAGTACTACGGCAATAATACCTGCGCGACTCGCTCCCTGCTGCAGGCCTGCCTCGAAAATAACGTCAGGAATTTCGTCTTTTCCTCAACGGCCGCGGTATATGGCATGCCGGAGCAAGGCTACGCCGACGAGGAGTCGCCGACCGTGCCCATCAATGCCTACGGCACTTCAAAGCTCATGAGCGAGTGGATGCTGCGGGATGTGGCTGCGGTCAATCCTCTTCGCTACGTGGCATTGCGATACTTCAATGTCGAGGGATCCCCCGGGCGGAAAAATTGGCCAGGCAACCCGGGCGCCACCTTGCTCACGAAGGTGGCCTGTGAAGCCATGGTTCGCAAGCGCGGGCATGTATCGGTGTTCGGCAGCGATTACCCGACTCCCGACGGTACGGGCGTGCGGGACTATCTGCACATCCCAGGATCTCGCCGGGGCACACCTGAATGCGCTGAGTTATCTGCGCGTCGGCGGCAAGTCGACCACGCTCAATGTGGGGTACGGCCACGGCTATTCTGTGCGTGAAGTCCTAAGGATGGTCGAGCATGTCGGCGGTAAGCCTTCAATGTTCGCGAAGAGGCACGCCGGGCCGGCGATCCCGCGTACTTGGTGGCGCGAGCCGAGCGTATCCGCACCGAACTGGGGTGGCGGCCGCGCTATGACGACTTGAATGCGATCGTGTCCAGCTCCTTGGCCTGGGAGCAAAAGCTGCTGAAGTGATCCCTGGAGCTAGCCAATCGACAACCTATAAGGCCCAATGGGCGGCCTATATGATTCCGAAGACCGAGGATCCGCTTTACACGGCCTCACTCGAGGCGCCGGTCAACGGCGTCGCGTTGCAGTCCTCGCCCGCGTTGATTGTGGCTGAAAAATACGATCTGGCTGCCGCGGACGGCAAGTACCCGCGCAATGCTCACAAGGCCTGGCTGCTGTATCCCGGATCCGCGTTCTTCCAGGCGACTTGAGGTGGGCGGGTCCCTTCCTGATCTCCGATCACACGCTGTGCTGCGGCAGTCACTCGGGCTTCGAGGCGCAGGCGGTTTCCTATGGCGATCACATTCACATCGCCTACCCCGGCGACTCGGCCGCCGCAGATCCTATTACCCACCGGCTGGGTACACCCGAATTTATCAGGACGTTTTCGCGCCAGCAGCAGCGATTTATCAATGATCCCGAGTTCATCGGCACGGGATTGCTGGGACCGCAGAACCAAGCCGCGGACGCCGCGCACGATGCCCCGGACTCACATTCGCAGACCGCGCTGGCGGTCGATGAATCTGAATTCATTCATGTCGTGATGGGCGGCCACGGCTCGCGGCTGGTGTACAGGAAATCGCTGAAGCCGGATGACAGCAAACAGTGGAGTACACCTGAAGTGTTTTCATTGCAGCCGAAGGCAGGCGATCACAATGACTATGCCGATGAATATACCTATCCCTCCTTGGTGCTGGATGGCGACGGTCAACCCCATGTGCTGGCCAGGTGGTCGGGCGACGCCTACACGTTTCGATTGATCTACACGATGAGGGTGAATCGCACCGGTACCTGGAGCGTCCAGCAAGTGCTCTTGGATCCGGGGAGGGCCTTTTACGGCGTTTGGTATCACAAACTGGCCATCGATCCCTGGGGTCGCTTATTTGTCAGTTATAGCTACTACCCAGACAACCTTTTTTCCGATGAAGCGCAGGTTTTGGCCTCCCAATACGGGTTGGCGCTGAGGATTGATCCAACACCCCCACCCTGTGTGCCAACGCGATTGAAGGATCCGAAGCCAAACTACTGTCACTACTTGGGTTATTCGGATCTCGGGGGAGGGATATTGATCCGGCGGCCCGGTGACCCGAGATTTGTGCTGGCGAGCACGCCGGAATTCTTTCGCTTCTAGCCGGCCGCGAATTCGTTAGGTGAAATCCCCGTAAGCTACCGGCCGCCAGCCTTTACTTGACCCGCCAAAACCGCTAGGCTTTCCGCTCTTTTTCCCAGTTAAATCAGAATATTACGCATGCGAATTACGATTTTCGGCTCGGGTTACGTGGGCCTGGTCACGGGTGCGTGCCTGGCGGAAGCCGGCAATCATGTGCTATGCGTCGATGTCGATGAGCGCAAGATCGCCATGCTCAGGCGCGGCGAGGTGCCGATCCACGAGCCCGGTCTCGACGCGATGGTGAAGCGCAATGCCGATGCCGGACGTTTGCAATTCACCACCAATGCCAAAGAAGGCGTCGATCATGGCCTGTTCCAGCTGATTGCGGTGGGCACGCCGCCGGATGAGGATGGCTCGGCGGATCTGCGCTATGTGTTGGCGGTGGCGCGCACCATCGGCGAGCACATGGCCGAGTACAAGGTCGTCGTCACCAAGTCGACGGTGCCGGTGGGCACCGCCGACAAAGTGCGCGCCGCGGTGCGGAAGCGCTGACCGCGCGCGGCGGCTCCCTGGAGTTCGATATGGTGTCGAATCCCGAATTCTTGAAGGAGGGCGCGGCCATCGCCGACTTCATGAAGCCCGACCGGGTGGTGGTGGGTACCGACCAGGCCCGCGCCGCGGAGCTGATGCGCTCCTTGTACGAGCCCTTCACCCGCAATCGCGAACGCATGATCGTGATGGATGTGCGCTCCGCGGAGCTGACCAAGTACGCGGCGAACGCCATGCTCGCGACCAAGATCAGCTTCATGAATGAACTGGCGAATCTCGCCGAACATTTCGGCGCGGACATCGAGTCGGTGCGGATCGGCATCGGCTCGGATCCGCGCATCGGCTATGCCTTCATTTATCCCGGCGTGGGCTATGGCGGATCCTGCTTTCCGAAGGACGTGCAAGGCGCTGCAGCGTTCGGCCCAGGAAGTGGGCTACGACGCCAGCATTCTGGCCGCCGTGGAGAGCGTCAACAATCGCCAGAAGCAGGTGCTGTTCAACAAGATCAAGGCGCATTTCGGCAGCTGTACGCGGCAAGACCATCGCGCTGTGGGGATTGGCGTTCAAACCCAACACCGATGACATGCGCGAGGCTGCCAGCCGCGTGCTGATGGAGGCACTGTGGGCGGCAGGCGCCAAGGTGCGGGCCTACGATCCGGTCGCCATGCCCGAATGCCGTCGGATCTATGGCGAGCGCGCTGATTTCACGCTGTGCAAGACCAGCCCGAGGCACTGCAGGGCGCCGATGCGCTGGCCATCGTGACCGAGTGGCGGGAGTTTCGCAGCCCGGATTTCGAGCACATCAAGGCGCGCACTGCGCTCGCCGGTGATATTCGACGGCCGAAATCTCTACGACCCGGCGCAAATGGCGCGCGCAGGCTTCAGCTATTACGCGATCGGCCGCGGCAAGAGCTCCAAGTGAGTGAATCATGAGTCATAGTGATTCCGGTAATTCTGTCGGGCGGTGCGGGCACCCGCCTGTGGCCGCTTGTCGCGCGAGATGTATCCGAAGCAGCTGCTGGCGCTGACCGGCAAGCACACCATGCTGCAGGACACGGCGGCGCGTCTGGCGGGCATCGCCGGCGCCTGCGCCCATCGTGGTGTGCAACGAAGCGCATCGCTTCACCGTGGCCGAACAGATGCGGGCCTTGGGCATGAACGCCGTCGGCGATACTGCTCGAGCCCGCCGGGCCGCAATACCGCGCCGGCGGTCGCGCTGGCGGCGCTCCAGGCGCTGCAAGATCGATCCCGACGCGACCCTGGTCGTGGCGCCGGCGGATCATGTGATTCGCGATGCGCACGAGTTTCAAACAGGCCGCCGAAGTGGCGGCGGCATTGGCGCAGGGCGGCAAGCTCGTGACCTTCGGCATCGTCGCCGCACACGCCGGAAACCGGCTACGGCTACATTCGCCGCGGCGAAGGCAGGGGCCCGCGTATCCGGTGGCGCAGTTCATCGAGAAGCCGCCGCTCGACGTGGCGGCGCAGTTCGTCGCATCGGGCGATTACTACTGGAACAGCGGCATGTTCGTATTCAAGGCGAGCCGCTATCTCGCGGAACTCAAGGCCTTTGCGCCGGATATTCTCGCCGCGGCACAGCCGCTTTCGAGGCGGCCAAGACCGATCTGGATTTCGTGCGCATCGACAAGGCGGCATTCGACCCTGCCGCAGCGAATCGATCGACTATGCCGTCATGGAGAAGACCCGGGAGGCGCTGGTGCTGCCGCTGGATGCGGGCTGGAGCGACGTCGGTTCCTGGTCGTCGCTGTTCGATGCGTTGCCGGCCGACGAAGAGGGCAATGTGCTGCAGGGCGATGTGCATGGTGCACGACACCCACGATTGCTACGTGCACTCGACCAGCCGCTTGGTGGCCGCGGTCGGCATGGACGATCACATCATCGTCGAGACCAAGGATGCCGTGCTGGTCGCTCCCAAGGAGCGCGTGCAGGACGTGAAGGAGCTGGTGGGCAAGATCAAGAAGTCGGGCCGCAGCGAGTCTTCGCTGCATCGCGAAGTATTCCGGCCCTGGGGCAGCTACGACAGCATCGACAACGGCGAGCGCTTCCAGGTCAAGCGCCTGTCGGTCAAGCCGGGCGGGGTGTTGTCGCTGCAGATGCATCACCATCGCGCCGAGCATTGGATCGTGGTGCAGGGCACGGCGCGCATCACCTGCAACGAGAAGACCTTCCTGTTGTCGGAGAACGAATCGACCTACATTCCGATCGGCGCCAAGCATCGCATCGAGAATCCCGGCAAGGTGCCGCTGCACATCGTCGAAGTGCAATCGGGCTCCTACCTCGGCGAGGACGACATCGTGCGCTTCGAGGACAACTACGGCCGCAAAGGGACCAATACTTGAGCTCGATCACCTGCTTCAAGGCCTACGATCTGCGCGGCCGGATTCCGACCGAATTGAATGACGACGTGGCGTACCGCGTGGCCGCGGCTACGCGCAGTTTCTGCGCGCCGCAGCGCGTCGTCGGTCGGCCGCGACATCCGCCTGTCGAGCGCCGGGCTCACCGATGCCCTGTGCCGCGGCTTGACCGACAGCGGCGTCGATGTGTACGACATCGGCGTGTGCGGCACCGAAGGGGTGTACTTCGCGACTTTCGACGGCGGCTACGACGGCGGCATCATGGTCACCGCCAGCCACAATCCCGCCGACTACAACGGCATGAAGTTCGTGCGCGAACAGTCCAAGCCCATCAGCGGCGACAACGGCTGCAGGAGATCCGCGGCTTCGCCGAGCGCGGCGAGTTTCCCAGCGCCGGCGCGCGCGCGGCGTGCGGCGTCGGCATCGACACACTGCAGGCGTATGTCGCGCATCTCCTGTCCTACGTCGACATGGCCAAAGCTCAAGCCGCTGAAAATCGTGGTCAACGCCGGCAACGGCGGCGCGGGTCTGATCATCGATGCAGCTGGAGCCGCACCTGCCGTTCGAGTTCATCAAGGTGCACCACGAGCCGGACGGCCATTTTCCGAACGGCATTCCGAATCCCATGCTCGAGGAGAATCGCGCGCCGACCATCGAGGCCATCCGCGCGCACGGCGCGGATTTCGGCATCGCCTGGGACGGCGACTTCGACCGCTGCTTTTTCTTCGACGAGCACGGCGGGTTCATCGAGGGTTACTACATCGTCGGCCTGCTGGCCTCGGTGCTGCTGCGCGGCGAGCCGGGCGGCAGGGTGGTGCACGATCCGCGCCTGACCTGGAACACGGTCGAGATGGTCGAGGCCGGCGGCGGCGACGCGGTGCTGTCGAAGTCCGGCCATGCCTTCATCAAGCAGCGCATGCGCGAGGTCGACGGCGTGTACGGCGGCGAGATGAGCGCGCACCATTATTTTCGCCGCTTCGCCTATTGCGACAGCGGCATGATTCCCTGGCTGCTGGTCGCGCAGATCTTGTCGCGAATCCGGCCAGCCGCTGTCGCAGCTGGTGGGCGAGCGCATCGGCCTGTTTCCGGTCAGCGGCGAGCTCAATTACCGGGTGCCGGATGCCAAGGCGACCGCTCGCCGCCATCGAGGCGCGCTACGCGCCGCTGGCGCTCAAGGTCGACCGCACCGACGGGTTGTCCTTCGAATTCGCCGATTGGCGCTTCAATTTGCGCACCTCGAACACCGAGCCTCTGATCCGCCTCAATGTCGAGGCGCGCGGGTTCGAGGAGCTCATGCGCGCGAAGACCGCAGGAGCTGCTTGGCGGTGCTGAAGTCGCACGGCGCCGTGGCGGCGGATCACTGATCGAGGCCATGGCCGTGCCCCCCAAACTCAGCGTCGTCATTCCCGTCTACAACGAAGAGCAGGTGCTGCCGACGTTGTTCGCGCGGCTGTATCCGGCGCTCGATGCGCTGGCGCATCTCCTACGAGATGCGTGTTCGTCAACGACGGCAGCAAGGATCGCTCGGCGGCGCTGCTGCGCCAGCAATTTCAGCGCGGCCGCAGCGAGACGCGCGTGGTGCTGTTTCACGCGAATTTCGGCCAGCATTCGGCGGTGATGGCGGGACTCGCCTATGCGCGCGGCGAGTACGTGATCACCCTGGATGCGGACTTGCAGAATCCGCCCGAGGAGATCGGCAAATTGGTCGGCATGCTGGATGCAGGGCTACGACTACGTCGGCACCATCCGTCAGCAGCGCCAGGACTAGCTGTGGCGCGCGCTCGTTCTCGAAGGCGCGTCAACAAGCTGCGCGAATGGATCACGCCGGTGCGGATCACCGACCAGGGCTGCATGATGCGCGGCTATGCGCGCTCCGTGGTCACGGCGCTCAATCAGACGCGCGAGGTCAACACCTTCATTCCGGCGCTGGCCTCGCTGTACGCGATGAATCCCATCGAGGTGCCGATCGCCCACGAGGAGCGCTACGCCGGGCAGATCGAAATATTCGCTGTACAGCCTGATCCGCCTGAATTTCGATCTGATCACCGGCTTCTCGGTGGTGCCGCTGCAGCTGTTCTCCATGGTCGGCATGGCGGTGTCGGTGTTGTC
Organism: uncultured Gammaproteobacteria bacterium; assembly: GCA_963756845.1. Lineage (GTDB taxonomy): Bacteria > Pseudomonadota > Gammaproteobacteria > Steroidobacterales > Steroidobacteraceae > Bog-1198. The sequence goes on from CAVWPD010000007.1 coordinate 299,682, forward strand.
GGCGCTGCTGGTGGTGTACCTGTTCGTGCGCCGCCTCATCGTCGGGCCCGAGGCCGAAGGGTTGTTCACGCTGTTCGGCATGGTGTTCTTCTTCATCGGGATGGCGCTGTTCGGCATCGGGCTGCTGGGCGAATACGTCGGCCGCATCTACGCGCAGGTGCGCGAGCGGCCGCGCTACATCGTGGAGGCGGTGCTGGAGGAGGATGTCGGCCGCGAACCGCGGCGCAGCCGGGCTGGCGTGATGGCCCGCCGCGGCACGGCTCGCCGTGTAAGTGACCCGCGCGGTGGTATTCGCCTACAGCGAGGTCGGGGTGCGCTGCGTGCGCGAGCTGCTGGCGCAGGGGATCAAGATTCCGATCCTGTTCACCCACGCGGATGATCCCGGCGAGGCCACTGGTTCGGCAGCGTCGCGCGAGTTGGCCGCGAGCGCACGGCCTGCGGGTCGAGACACCCGACGATCCCAACACGCTCGAGTGGATCGCCGAGGGGCGCGGCGCCGCGGCCCGATTTTCTGTTTTCGTTCTATTATCGCCACATGCTGAACGCGGCGTGGCTCGGCTCTCCCGAAGCGCGGTGCGCTCAACATGCATGGATCGCTGCTGCCGAAATATCGCGGCCGCGCGCCGGTGCATTGGGCAATCATCCACGGCGAGACGGCGACCGGCGCGAGCCTGCATTACATGCTGGAGAAGCCCGATGCGGGCGCGCTGGTGGACCAGCAGGCGGTGCCGATCCTGGAGAACGACACGGCGCTCGAGGTGTCGATGAAAGTGGCGGAGGCGGCCGCAGCAGGTGCTGCGGCGCAGCCTGCCGCAAATTGATCGCCGGCACGCGCCGCGGCGCACGCCGCTCGATCTGGCCGAGGGCTCGTATTTCGGGCGCCGCCGGCCCGAGGATGGACGCATCGACTGGCGCGCAGGCGCGCGCTGCCGTCCACGATCTGGTGCGTGCGGTGGCGCCGCCGTTTCCGGGCGCCTTCACCGAGGTGAACGGGTGTAGGCTTGGGGTCCTGGAGACCCGCGTCGATGCGCAGCCGGCGCGTCATCGCGGCGCGGCGCCCTGCCTGTACGCGGCGGACGGCGCATGGTACGCCGACTGCGTCGACGGGCGGCGCCTGAGGATCTTGCGGCTGGCGATCGAATGGCGAGCCGGTGGCTGCCCGATGACGCGCCGCCGGCGCTTGTCGGACCAGCCGCTGGCGCTGGCCTGAAGCGCAACCGTAGCAGGGGCTCATCTTGAAAAACGTTCTCATTCTCGGGGTCAACGGCTTCATCGGCCATCATCTGAGCAAGTACATCCTGGCGCACACCGATTGGCATATCTACGGCATGGATCTGCAGTCGGAGCGGGTCGCGACGATGCTCGAGCGATCCGCGCTTTCACTTCGTCGAGGGCGACATCACCATCAACAAGGAATGGGTCGAGTATCACGTGCGCAAGTGCGACGTGATCCTGCCGCTGGTGGCGATCGCCACGCCCGCGACCTATGTGCGCGAGCCGCTGCGGGTGTTCGAGCTGGATTTCGAGGCGAACCTGCCGATCATCCGCCACTGCGTGAAATACAAGAAGCGCGTGGTGTTTCCCTCGACCTCCGAAGTCTACGGCGCGTGCCGCGACAAGGAATTCGATCCCGAGACCTCCGAGCTGGTGCTGGGGCCCATCCACAAGCAGCGCTGGATCTACTCCTGCGTCAAGCAGCTGCTCGACCGCATCATCTGGGCCTACGGGCAGCAGGGCCTGCAGTTCACGCTGTTCCGTCCGTTCAACTGGATCGGCTCGGGCCTCGACAGCATGGATGATCCGAAGGAGGGCAGCTCGCGCGTGCTGACGCAATTCCTCGGCCACATCGTGCGCGGCGAGCCCATCAAGCTGGTCGACGGCGGCAGTCAGACCCGCGCCTTCACCTTCATCGACGATGCGGTCGAATGCCTGACCAAGATCATCGACAATCCGGGCGGCATCGCCGACGGCAAGATCTACAACATCGGCAATCCGCACAACCTGTACTCGATCCGCCAGCTGGCCGAAATGATGCTCGAGATCGCGCTCTCGAGGCCGGAATACGCGCCCACGGCGCGCAATACCCAGCTGGTCGACATCTCGGCGCTCGACTACTACGGCAAGGGCTACGCGGACATTCCGGCGCGCCTGCCCTCGATCAAGAACACCACGGCCGAGCTCGGCTGGACGCCGAAGACCGACATGCGCGCCGCGCTTGAGGCGATTTTCGATTCCTACGCGCACAGCCTGCCGTCGGCCTCGGCGCTGTTGTCGCGCGATGCTTGAGACGCGCGCGCATCGGCCTGAAGGTCGATGTGGACACCTTGCGCGGTACGCGCGAGGGCGTGCCGCGGCTCGCGGCGCTGTTCAAAAAACATCGGCATCGATGCCACGTTTTATTTCTCGGTGGGACCCGATCACACGGGCCGCGCCATGCGCCGCGTGTTTCGCAAGGGTTTCGCGCAGAAGGTCGCGCGCACCTCGGTGCTCAAGCACTACGGGCTGAAGACCCTGATGTACGGGGTGCTGCTGCCGGGCCCGGATATCGGCCGCGCAGGCGGGCGACGACATGCGCCGCGTGCGCGACGCAGGCTTCGAGGTGGGGCTGCACACCTACGATCATGTGCGCTGGCAGGACTATGTGGCCGGGCGATCGGCGGCGTGGACCCGCGTCGAGTTCGAGCGCGGCATGAATGCCTTCGAGCGAGTGTTCGGCGATTTCCCCGAGTCGCATGCGGCGGCCGGCTGGCAGATCAATGCCGCATGCGCCTGGAGCTCGAGCGCGAGTACGGCTTGCACTATGCCAGCGATACGCGCGGGCCGCACGCCGTTCTGGCCGCTGCTCGCGCAGCGGGCGAAGCACCTGCCCGCAGATTGCCGACCACGCTGCCGACCTTCGATGAGCTGCTGGGGCGGGACGGCATCGATGAGTCGACCATCGCGGACGCTGTATTTCGCATGTCGGAACCGCAGGGCGGCGCGCCGCCAGACCACCTGCAGGTATTTACGCTGCACGCCGAACTGGAAGGCATGCGGCTGCTCGGCGCCTTCGAAGCGCTGCTGACGAAGTGGCGCGAGCGCCGGCGCGTCGCTGTCGCGCATGGCCGCGATTCGCGACCTCGCCTTGCAAGCGCCATGCCTGACCAGCGGGTGATCATGGGGGAAGTGCCGGGCCGCTCGGGCCTGCTGGCGATTCAGGCCGAGCACGGCGGCGGCGTGATCGAACGCGTGCGGCTCAGCGCTCGGCGAGCGCTGGATGGTTCTCGGGCTGGCGGCGTTGTTGCTGCTGCTGTGGCTTGGCGACCTTGGCCAGCCGGCCGCTGTTCAATCCCGACGAAGGACGCTACGCGGAAATTCCGCGCGAGATGCTGCGCGGCGGCGATTGGGTGATTCCGCACTTGAACGGCTTGGCCTACATCGAGAAGCCGCCGCTGCAGTATTGGGCCACGGCGTTGAGCTTGTCGACTCTTCGGCGAGAGCGATTTGCGGCCGCGCCTGTACATGGCGCTGTGCGCGCTGGGCACGGTGGCCGTGGTGTGGCTCATGGCGGCGCGGCTATGGGGTGCAGCCAGCGGCTGGCGCGCCGCGGCGGTGTTGTCCGGCATGCTGCTGTTCCTCGTCTTGGGCCAGCTGCTGACGCTGGATATGAGCCTGACCTTCTACATGATCGGCGAGCTTGGGCGCATTTCTGCTGGCGCAGCAAACGCCAGCTGCCGCGTCGCGACGCTGGATGCTGCTGGCCTGGGGCGCCGCGGCGCTAGGCGTGCTCACCAAGGGCCTGGTAGCGGCGGCCATCCCGGCCGCGGTGCTGCTCGTGTACAGCGCTGCTTCGCGCGATGTCGCGCCGTGGCGGCGGCTGCAGTGGCGCGTGGGGCCTGCCGTTGTTTCTGGTCATCACGGTGCCCTGGCATTGGCTGGCGGCCGCGCAGGCTCAGCGATTTCCTGGAGTTTTTTTTCGTGCACGAACATTTCGCGCGCTACCTGACGCCGAGCGCCGACCGCGAGGAGCCTTGGTGGTTTTTCGGCTGGGTGTTCCTGGCGGGCAGCGTGCCGTGGACGCTGTCCGCGCTGCGCGTCGTGGTCTTCGGCTGGCGCGCGCGCGCGCCGAGCGCCAGGCGTCTTCAACCCGCGGCTTGTTTCTGTGGATCTGGGTGGTCTTCGTCATGCGTGTTCTTCTCGCTCTCCGATTCGAAGCTCATGCCCTATATCCTGCCGGCCATGCCGGCGCTCGCCGTGCTGATCGCGGCGCTGCCGGCCGAAACCCTCAAGCGCGATTTTCTCGTTACCGCGGTGGTCACCACCCTGGCAGGGTTGTCGCTGTTGATCGCGAGTTTCAATTGGGCGACGGTGATCGCGGCGTCGGACCGCAGCGCAAGTTTTCTGCCGCTGGCATCGCCCTTAAGAGAAGTTGCGGCGGTACTCCTGGTGTCTGGGATCTTTGTCTGGGTGCAGGGCGCGCGCGATGCCACGCGCGCGGCACTGTTCCTGGGTACGGGCTGGTGCCTCGCGGGATTGCTGGTGATCAGGGCCGCCGCCCTGTTGGCGCCCATCTATTCAGGCATTGACCTTGCCGCGGCGCTGCCGGCCTCCGAGCGGGATGCGCCCGTGTACAGCGTCGGGACTTATGATCAATCCCTGACTTTTTATTTGCGCCGGCCGGTGACGCTGGTCCGGTATCGTGGTGAACTGGACTATGGATTGAAAAAAACCCCGGACGCTGGGGGTGGCGGATTGGGATGAGTTCCTGGCGCTTTGGGCCGCTCAAACCCGAGCCTTCGCGGTGATGGACATCGATACCTTCAGACAACTCAAGGAGCGCGGCGCCCCCATGCGTATTGCCGGAGCAAATCTCACGCACGTGCTGGTGGCGCGGCAATGAGCGTCGTTACGTGGCTGTTGATCCTCACGGGCGTTGGCTTGAATGCGGCGGCGCAACTGCTGCTCAAAGTCGCCACCCGGCCGCTGGGACACTTCACCGTATTCAATGTGGATACGCTTCAGCAGCAGCGTGATGATATTGGCCCGAGTCTGCCGTTTTGGGCCGGCATGGTCTGCTATGCGGCCAGCATTTGTGTGTGGTTGGCGGCATTGTCCAAGGCGCCGGTGAGCACCGCCTATCCCATGTTGTCGTTGGGTTATGTCGTCGTGGCCGCCGTGTCGGTGCTGTGGCTGGGCGAGAGCCTTACGCCCGGCAAAGTCATAGGTATTGCACTCATTTGTGCCGGCGTCGTACTGGTGTCGAGGAATTCCGTATGAAACCCTTTCTTCCCTTTGTGCGTCCCTCGATCGATGAGCAGAGCATTGCGGCCGTCGGCGACGTGCTGCGCTCGGGGCAATTGGCGAGCGGCCCGAAGGTGGCCGCCTTCGAAGCGGCCTTGAGTACCTACGGCGGCAATCGCCACGTGCGAGTCATGACCTCCGCCACGGCCGGCCTGGAAATGGCGCTCGAGGTGGCCGGCGTCGGCGCGGGCGACGAAGTCATCGTCCGGCCATGAGTTTTGCGGCGAGCGCCAACGTCATCGCGCGGCTGCGGGCCAAGCCCGTGTTCGTCGACATCGACCTCTATACCCGCAACATCGATGTCGAGCAGGTGCCCGCCGCCATCACCCAAAGACCCGCGCCATCATGCCGGTGCACTTCGCGGGACTGCCGGTCGACATGGAGCGCTGTACGCCTTGGCGGCAACAGCACGGCCTGCGCGTGGTCGAAGATGCCGCGCACGCCATCGGTTCGCGTTACCGGGGCAAGCTCATAGGCAGCTTCGGCGATCTCGTCGTGTTCAGCTTTCACCCCAACAAGAACATGACCACCATCGAAGGCGGCGGCATCACGCACCGCCGATCGAGAGGCAGCGGAGCTGCTCGAGCAGTATCGATTTCACGGCATCAAGCGCAATGCGGCCGGCGAGGTCGATGTGATGTTCCCGGGCGCAAAGAGCAATCTGACGGATGTCGCGGCGCAGATCGGCATCGATCAACTGAAGCGTCTGGACGGATTCAATGCGCGGCGCTCGCAATGGCCGGCAAATACTTCGACGAATTCGACGGACTTTACCGGCGTGGTGTTACCCGCGCGCGGCGATGAGGGGCACAGCTGGCACATGTTCCAGGTGCTCGTCGATTTTGCGGCGCGCGGCATGACCCGGCCGGGATTTCAGAAGGCCATGGCGGATCGCGGCATCGGCATCGGCGTGCACTATCCGAGCATTCCCGAGCCTCAAGTACTACCGGGAAGGGTTACCGGGATGAGGACACGCCGGTGGCGGCGCGGGTCGGTCGCGAGACCATCACCTTGCCGCTATTTCCCGCCATGAGCGACGAGGATGTGGCGCGGGTGGTCCACGAGATCAAGGCGATGCTGAAATAGTGCGCTCCCTCGCGTCCACGCTGTAGACAATTCGCGCTTATCTATCGCGCCGCTGCTGCAGGCTTGCGAGCCAATGATGGCGCAGACTCCCTGCCCCAAGACAATTTCACCAAAGGAACCACCATGAAGCGTTTAATGATTCTTGCCCTGGGCAGTGCGGTGCTCGCCGCGCCCTTGTACGCGGCACTTTCGCCCGGCGCGCAAGCCCCGAACTTCACCACGCAGGCAACACTCGCCGGCAAGCCGTTCACGTTCTCACTGGCGGACGCACTCAAGAACGGTCCCGTGGTGCTGTATTTCTATCCGGCGGCATTCACTCCGGGCTGCACCGTCGAAGCGCACAACTTCGCCGAAGCCACCGACAAGTTCAAAGCGCTGGGCGCGACCGTGATCGGCGTGTCGCACGACACCATCGATACCTTGAATAAGTTTTCGGTGAGCGAGTGCCGCAATAAATTTGCGGTGGCCGCCGATGCCGATCAGAAGATCACCAAGGAATACGACGCGGTGCTGGCGGCCAAGCCGGAATATGCGAACCGCACCTCCTATGTGATCGCGCCCAATGGCAAGATCATTTACGAGTACACCGCGCTGAATCCCGACCTGCATGTCGCGAACACCATGGCCGCCGTCGAGAAGTGGAAGGCCGAGCACAAGAAGTAATTTTTCGACATGAAGGCGCCGGGCCGGCATAGGCAGGCCCGGTCCTTTCTAGCCTATTTGCGCTGATTTGGATCGCGCAACCGGCATCGTCCTAATATCGGGTTTTGTGTAACCATACGGAACTCTCATGGCCAGATCATCACCCAGTTCACGCGAGAGAGTACGTGCGCAACGCGCCCGCCTGCGTGCTCAGGGGTTACAGCCCGTCCAAATTTGGGTACCGGACGTTCGTGCGCCCGCATTCAAAGCGGCGGCGCGCAAGCAGGCCAAGGCGGTGGCGACGAGCCGCTTCGCGAAGGCCGACCAAGAGTTCGTCGACTCCCTTGGCGATATTTTCGCCGAGTGAGATGGACAGAAATCCGGACGGCTTCCGGCGGCGTATGTCACTCCCGCGCTCCGGGAAACGCGGGCCAGGACCGATAAGCCTCAAAATCGTGATTGGGCCAAAGCTCCGCATTCTCTGACCGGGATAGCTCATTGAGCTTGCGAATGCTTGCCAGGGCTAGCGTTTCGTTGTCCTGCCAGCAATATCCCGGCGCGACCTCGTCGGTAAGATTCTCATGCAAGTCTGCTGCGTCTCCACATAGAATGACGGGCCTTCCCTTGGGCAGCTCGATGAACAATGACATGTGGCCCGCGGTATGGCCGGGCTTGCGATAGCCTGCACGCCCGTGGCCACCGCGTATTCCTCGCTGTGCAAGTGCCAGCCTTCGCTGCCCGCGATTCATCAGCGAACACGCCGCCGTCGAGGCCTGATTAGCCGCCCCCAGTTCGTCCCGATGCACATGCACTTCGCAGCCCGGAAGGTCCTGCAAGCCGCCGGCGTGATCGAAATGCAAATGGCCGAGAAAGATCAGATCGATGTCCGCGCCGCTAAGCCTAAGCGTTCCAGGTAGCGCGGGATTCGCTGCTCATCGGACATCTGCGGCGGCTCAAACATCGGCCGCATGGGCTCGAAGAAGCGTGCATTGAGTGCCGGAGATGCGATTTTTGTGTAATCGCAGCCGACATCGTAGAGGATGCGGCCCTGAGGCGTTTCAATGAGATAGGCGAGGATGGGCGCATCGATGAAATGCCCCTGGCCGCGCCCGCGAGTGGACACGATTTTCTCGTAGCGCTGGGCGCCGGTGAGCAGCGGCCATAGGCGCAGTGCGCGGGTCATCGCCAATCGCAAAGCGCTGCTAGAATGAGGATGTCCAAGGAACGGGGGTCCTTCATGACTGAAACCATCACGTTTTATCACAACCCGATGTCCCGCGGCCGCATTGCACACTGGATGCTGGAGGAAGCCGGCGCGCCGTACGACATCAAGGTGGTGAACTTCGAGAAGCTGGAACACAAATCGGCGGACTATCTTGCCGTCAATCCCATGGGGAAGATTCCCGCCATCATTCATCGCGGCACGGTGATCACCGAGTGCGCCGCGATCTGCGCCTACCTCGCGGATGCCTTCCCCGGGGCCGATCTTGCGCCGGCCCTGGATGATCCGAAGCGCGGGACGTACTTTCGCTGGCTGTTCTTCGGTGCCGGCTGCCTGGAGCCCGCCATCATCGATCAGCTGTTCGCGCGCCCCGCACCGAGCCGGCCCGCTGCCATGGGCTACGGAAACTTTACCGACACCGTGAATACGCTGGAGCTCGCCCTTACGCCCGGGCCTTTCATCCTCGGCGAGCGCTTCAGTGCGGCCGATGTGTACGTGGGCTCCGCAATCAACTGGGGCCTGATGATGAAAGCGCTCGAGCCGCGTGCGACCTTTACCCAGTATGTGGGGCGCCTGACCGCGCGCCCGGCCTACCAGCGGGTTACGGCGCAGAACGAAGAGCTGTCGAAGAAAAAGGCTTAGTCGGAGCGCCAGGTCGGGTAGCTCGGCATCGAGTACCGTGAGGGGGCAGCAGCCGCTGCGTTCTTCCGAATTCATACCGCGCGAAATCTGCCTCGATCCAGCCTTCGATATAACTTAACGCTTTTCAAGATGCGTAAATATTCACGGTCGTGGAACGGGCGTATTGATAAATGCCCAAAGGCGCGCAAGCTGGAAAAATAACGTTCGAGCGTTTTGGGATACTCGCGTGTGCCTTGGCGCGCGAGCAGATTAGGGGATGGATCGATGAATAAAAACACACTGTGCGCAGCCGCGCTCGTCCTGCTGTCGGTCGCGTTCGATATGACGGCCGATGCCCAGCAGCCCGCTGCGGTTCTGCAACGCGGCTACGATCCAGGTCTTTCCGGTGCAAACCTGACCGAGACCACGCTCACACCGGCCAACGTCACACCGAACACATTTGGACTCGTGTTCAAGCTGCCCGTCGACGATAGGGTCTACGCCCAACCGCTGTACGTGCCGAACGTGGCCATGCTCCAAGGGACTCACAACGTCGTGTACGTGGCGACGATGAGCGATACGCTCTACGCCTTTGACGCCGATGTCGGCGGTCAGCCGCTGTGGTCGGTGAATTTCGCCAGCAGCGTAGGCGCCGTTCCCGTGGCATTCGCCAATTTCACCTTTGGCGGCAATACCAACATTGTCGGCAACCTCGGCATCTTGAGCACGCCGATCATTGATTCCGCAACCAACATCATGTATCTCGTGGCCGGCACGCTCGAGGGCGGCACGCTGGTCTATCGGCTGCATGCGGTCAACATCACCAACGGAACAGAGCCCTACACCAACGTCGTGATCTCCGGCAGTTACGAAGGGGTGCCGTTCATCCCGGCACACCAAACACAGCGCGCGTCGCTGGCGCTTTCGGGCGATCAGGTTGTATTCGGGTTTGGCGCCGTCGAAGCGGAAACCGACGATGAGAGTGGCTACACCGGGTGGGTGATGGCCTACAACAAGCAGACTCTGGTGCAGAGCGGTACGTTCGCCTCGGTCACCACGGGCAGCACGCGGGGCGGCGGTGTGTGGCAGTCAGGTCGGCCACCGGTGGTCGATGGCTCGGGCTTCGTTTACGTATTCACGGGGAACGGGTACCAAAGCAGCGGGCAAAACAACGGCTACAACGGCGTCAGTAACTTCAGTGAAAGCGTATTGAAACTCGATCCCGACGACGGCCTTGCGCTGGTCGACTGGTTCACGCCCAGCAATTGGATGACCATGGATAACCAGGATGCGGACCTTGCCAGTTCGGGACCCTTGTTGATACCGAACACCACGCCGAGCCTGATCGCCGGCGGCGGCAAGACCGGCATTCTGTACCTCCTCAATACGACTGATCTCGGCCAATACGCCCCTACGGACAAGGTCGTTCAGGAAGAGACGATCTCTGGGGCCTCGATCCGAGGCGGACCGGTGTACTGGCAGCGTTCCAGCGCGAACGGCGGTCCCGTACTTTACAACTGGAGCGACGTGGCCAAGGCGTACGCATTTACCGGAGGTCTGTTCGGCACCACGCCCCTCTCCCAGGGAACCGCCAGTCAGGTCTATCCCGGAGGCATCCTCGCGCTTTCCGCCAATGGCGGCCAACAAGGCACCGGCGTATTGTGGGCGACGGTCGCCGCGAGCGGCAACGTCTACAACGACGGGACGGATCCAGGCGTGCTGTACGCCCTCGATGCGGGCAACCTTGTCACGCCTTTGTGGACCTCGACCACCAACTCCGCGCGCGATAATTACGGCAGCTTCGCCAAATTCGTACCGCCGCTGGTCGCGAACGGCAAGGTTTATGTGGCGACCTTCTCCGGTCAAGTGGCTGTGTACGGTCTACTACCCACGGCAGCGACGCCCACATTTACGCCTGCGCCGGGACCCTATACCGGAGCGCAGCAAGTCACGCTCTCGGACGCGACCTCGGGCGCGAGCATCTATTACACGACGAACGGCGCAACGCCGACGGCTGCGTCCACGCAGTATGTGCCGGGCACGCCGCTGTTGATCGGTGCGACGACAACCATCGAGGCGATCGCGGTGGCGAACGGCTACATCAACAGTGCCGTAGCCGTTGGGACCTACACGATCTCTACGCCGAGCACGCCGCTGAGCGTCAGCCTATCGGCGGCCGACAACGTCGTTGGCATCGGCAATGCCGGGACGGCGGTGAGCGGCGGCGGTCTGGATGGTTATGGGAATGCGTACGCTGCGAATTTACTCGGCACGTCAATCAACTGGTTTGGTTCGACATTTGCGCTGGGAAGCGCGGGGGTGGCCGATGCGGTTAGCAGCGCAACCATTGCGTTGCCTGCGGGCAATTACTCGAACGTGAATCTGCTCGCGACGGCCGTCGATGGCAATCAAACCAATCAAACCTTTCTCGTGACCTACACGGACGGCACGACCACGAGCATCGTGCAAAGCTTGAGTGATTGGTACACGCCGCAGCACTATGCCGGCGAGTCGATTGCTTACACCACGGCGGACCGCATCACCTCGAGCGGAGGGACCGATAACCGGACGTTCTATGTGTACGGCTACTCCTTTGCGATCAACGCTGCCAAGACGGTCCAGAGCATCACCCTGCCCACGAATCAACATGTCGTGGTGCTGGCCCTGGATCTGGTGCCCGTCGGGGGTTCATCGCAGGCGGTGACAGCGACGCCGACATTCACGCCGGCGCCGGGACCCTACACGGGAACGCAGCAAGTGACGCTCGCGGATGCGAACTCGGGCGCCATTATTTATTACACGACCAACGGCACCACGCCGACGACTGCCTCAGCGCAGTTCGTTGCGGGCACGCCGCTGTCGGTCAGTGCGACGACCACGGTCACGGCGATGGCTGCGCTGAGCGGCTACACCAATAGCGCTGTTGCGGTGGGGACGTACACGATCTCGCCACTGCCGGCGGCCGCGACGCCGACGTTCTCGCTCGCGCCGGGAGCCTATGCGGGAACGCAGCAAGTGACGCTCTTCGGATGCGACTTCGGGTGCGTTGATCTATTACACGACGAACGGCACGAAGCCGACGACTTCCTCGTCCCAGTTCGTACCGGGCACACCGCTGTCGATCAGTGCGACGACGACAATCGAGGCGATAGCGGTGGAAAGCGGCTATAGCAACAGCGCTGTCGCGATCGGGACCTACACGATCTCGGCACTGCCGTCAGCGGCGACGCCGACATTCACGCTTGCGCCGGGGCTGTATACGGGAACGCAGCAGGTGACGCTCGCGGACACGACCTCCGGCGCGATCATCTACTACACAACGAATGGCACCACGCCGACGACTTCGTCGTCTCAGTTCGTGCCGGGCGCACCGCTGTCGATCACTGCCACGACGACGATCAAGGCGATAGCGGTGGAGAGCGGCTACAGCAACAGCGCGTTGGCGGTCGGGACTTACACGATTGCGGCGTCGGCGACGTCGCCGGTGAGCGTCGGCCTGACGGTGGCGGATGATGTCATTGGTATCGGCAATGCCGGGACGCCGGTGGGCAGCGGCGGTCTTGACGGTCACGGGACTGTGTATGCCGCGAATCTGCTCGGCACGTCGATCACCTGGTCTGGTTCGACATTCGCGCTGGGAAGTGCGGACCTGACCGATGCGGTCAGCAGCGCGACGATTGCGTTGCCCGCGAGCAACTATGCCAGCGTGAATCTGCTCGCCACGGGGGTCAATGGCAATCAAACCAATCAAACCTTCGTCGTGACTTACACGGATGGGACGACGACCAGCATTGTGCAAAGCCTGAGCGATTGGTATACGCCGCAGAATTATGCGGGCGAGTCGATCGCGATCGCCACGGCGTACCGCATCACCTCGACGCGGAGGCACCGATAACCGGACGTTCAACTTGTACGGCTACTCCTTCGCGATCAACAGCGCCAAGACAGTCCAGAGCATCACCCTGCCCAATAATCGCAATGTCGTGGTGCTGGCAATGGATCTCGTTCCCGTAGGCGGTTCCTCGCAGCCGGCGACAGCGACGCCGACGTTCAGTCCCGCGCCCGGCATGTACGCGGGGATGCAGTCCGTGACGCTCTCCGACACAACCCCGGGCGCGGTGATTTATTACACGACGGACGGCACGACGCCGAGCGCCTCCTCGACGGCATACGCCGGCGGCTCGCTATCGATCAGCGCGACGACGACGATCGAGGCGATCGCGGTGGCCAGCGGCTACACCAACAGCGCCGTGCAGGCCGGGACGTACACGATCTCGGAGTCGGGTGCGACGCCGGTGAGCGTCAGCTTGACCGCGGCGGCTGATGTCGTCGGCATCGGCAATGCGGGGACGGCGGTGAGCGGCGGCGGTCTTGACGGTACTGGGAATGTGTATGCCGCGAATCTACTCGGCACCTCGATCACCTGGGCTGGTTGGACATTTGCGCTGGGAAGTGCGGACGTGGCCGACGCGGTGAGGGCTGCGACGATTGCCCTCCCGCGGGCAATTATTCGAGCGTGAATCTGCTCGCCACGGGCGTCGATGGCAATCAAACCAATCAAACCTTCGTCGTGACCTACACGGACGGGACGACGACCAGCATTGTGCAAAGCCTGAGCGATTGGTATACGCCGCAGAACTACGCGGGAGAGTCGATAGCGGCCGCCACCGCGTACCGCGTCACATCGAGCGGAGGCACCGACAACAGGACGTTCAATGTGTATGGCTACTCCTTTGCGATCAACAGCGCGAAGACGGTCCAGAGCATCACCTTGCCCAACAACGCCAACGTGATCGTGTTGTCGCTCGATTTGATTCCTTAGCGGATTTCGTTGGCGGTCGCGGCTGTCTCGCGACTCGCTGGTGGGCCCGCGGTCAGCCATTGCCGGCCCATTCTGGGAGCGGTAATCTATACAGGAAGATTGCCCAAATAGTGGGCGACTACGCGGCAATCATTTGCGATCCGAAATGACCTGATCGCTGCGGCGTGTAGCGCCTCGCGGCCTACTTCGGCTCGAATTTCAGCGCCACGCCGTTCATGCAGTAGCGCTCGCCGGTGGGGTTTGGCCCGTCGGGAAATACATGGCCTAAGTGTCCGCCGCAGCGGGCGCAATGCACCTCGGTGCGTGCCATGCCGAGCGTGCGATCCGTGCTGGTCCCCACGGCTTTAGGCAGGGGCGCGAAAAAACTCGGCCAGCCAGTGCCGCTGTCGAACTTCGTGGCGGACTCAAACAGCGGCAATCCGCAGGCTGCGCACGCGTACATTCCGGCACGATGTTCCTTGTTCAAGGGACTGGTGCCGGCGCGCTCGGTGCCGTGCTTGCGCATCACCGCGAAGGTGTCGGCGGGCAGTTCCTTTTTCCATTCCTCATCGGAGCGCTGGATCGGCGATTCTTCGTGGCTCATGGGACCTCCTGGAGGCCTATCTTAATGCTCATGCGCCCGGGGCATGAGCAGTTTTGCGATCAGCGATGTCCAGCCGGATTGGTGCGAGGCGCCCGCGCCGCGGCCGGTATCCCCATGAAAATACTCATAGAAGGGGATGCAGTCCTGATAATAGGGATCGCGCTGCAGCTGCGGCTGGTGACGCAGCACGGGGCGCTCGCCGGCGCCGTCTTTCAAGAAGATGCGCGCGAGCCGGTGCGATAGCTCGTTGGCGACTTCCTCGATGGTCAGAAAGTGACCGGATCCTGTGGGGCATTCCACCTTGAAGTCATCGCCGTAGTAGTGATGAAATTTCTGCAAGCGATTCGATGGCGAGGAAGTTCAAGGGAAACCAAATCGGTCCGCGCCAGTTGGAATTGCCGCCGAATTGTCGGGATTCCGATTCCCCCGGCTCGTAGTGCACCGATTGATCGACGTTGCCCAACTTCAGATTGAAGGGGTGCTCCAAGTGCACGCGCGACACGGCACGAATGCCGTAGTCGGACAAAAACTCCGTCTCATCCAGCATGCGCTTCAGGAGTTTCTTCATCCGATGGCCGCGCAGCAGCGATAAGAGTCGCCGCTCGCCGCGCCCCGGCGACTGCCAGTGCGACACCAGATCGGCGAGGTCCGGGCGGTGCTTCAAGAACCACTCCAGCCGGCGGCGAAATCCGGGCAGCTTCTCCAAGAGTTCCGGCTCCAGGGTCTCCACCGCCAGCAGCGGAATCAATCCCACCATGGAACGGATGCGCAGGCGCACCTGCTGGTTGTCCGGCAGGCACAGCACATCGTAGAAGAATTGATCCTCCTCATCCCACATCCCCACATCATTGGCGAACATGGAGTTCATCGCTTCGGCGATGCGCAAGAAATGCTCGAAGAATTTGCTGGCGATGTCCTCGTACACATGGTTGTGCTCGGCCAGTTCCAGCGCGATGCGCATCAAATTAAGCGAATACATCGCCATCCAGCTGGTGCCGTCCGATTGATTCAGATAGCCGCCGGTGGGCAGCTGCGCACTGCGATCGAAGATGCCGATGTTGTCCAATCCCAAAAAACCGCCCTGGAAAATGTTGCGGCCCAGAGTGTCCTTGCGGTTCACCCACCAGGTGAAATTCAGCATGAGCTTGTGAAACACGCGCTCGAGAAACTCCAGATCCCCCTTGCCGGCATTTTGCTTGCGGTCGATCTGATACACGCGCCACGCCGCCCAGGCATGCACGGGAGGGTTCACATCGCTGAAGGCCCATTCATAGGCGGGTATCTGGCCATTCGGGTGCATGTACCATTCGCGCGTCAGCAGCACCAATTGATGCTTGGCGAACTCGGCATCGATGAGCGCGAAGGGGATGCAGTGAAAGGCCAGATCCCAGGAGGCATACCAGGGGTATTCCCATTTGTCCGGCATCGAGACGATGTCGGCATTGTTCAAAGTGCGCCAGTCGATATTGCGCCCGTGCAGCCGGGATTCGGGCGGGGTGGGCTGACCGGGATCGCCGGTTAGCCAGCGGGTCACATCGTAGCAGTAGAACTGCTTGCTCCAGATCAATCCGGCAAAGGCCTGGCGCTGCACCACGCGTTCATCCGCAGAAGCAATCCCGTGCTGCAGGTCCGCATAGAAGGCATCCGCCTCGCCGCGGCGCTGCCCGAGGCGGCCTTCAAAATCCGCAAAAGGTTGCCCCACGGGCCGGCGCGATAGACGCAGTCGAAATTCTTGCTTGCCGCCGCCGGGAACCATCGATTGGTACCACACGCCGGCCTTGGTGCCGCTCTTCGCAGGATTTACCTTGTCCTTAAGGCCTCCCACGATGCGATCGTGGAAGGCGTCCTTGAAATATCCCGCCGCCCCGCAGCTCCACAGGCGCGGAGCGTTGGTTTCGTTTTCGGTGTACAGCACCTCGGCGCTGCCCGCGAAGTACAAGTGGCTTGCGCCCAGCTCGGCAGGCTCGATGGCGATGGCGCCATCTCCCGCCTCGCGCAGCGCGGGTTTTACCGAGCCTGGTTCCCAACTCCAGGTATTGCGCAGCACCAGCTGCGGGATCAAGTGCAATTCAGCGGAGGGGCCGCGGTTCCACACGGTGATCTTCATCAAGAAATCGCCGGGCGACACTTGGGCATACTCGACGAAGATGTCGAAATACCGATCATCGGCGAAGATGCCGGTATCCAGCAGCTCGTATTCCATGTCGAGGGTGCCGCGGCGCGCATTCTCGGCGACCAAGTCCGCGTAGGGAAAGGCGCGATGCGGATACTTGTAGAGCATCCTTAAGTAGGAGTGCGTGGGGGTCGCGTCTAGGTAAAAGTAGTGCTCCTTCACATCCTCGCCGTGGTTTCCCTCGGCATTCGTCAGCCCAAACAATCGTTCCTTCAAAATGGGATCGTTGCCGTTCCACAGTCCCAAGGAGAGGCACACCAGCTGCTCGGCATCCGAGATCCCCGCAATGCCATCCTCGCCCCAGCGATACGCCCGGCTGCGCGCATGATCGTGGGGAAAGTATTCCCAGGCCGTGCCGCCGGGGCTGTAGTCCTCGCGCACCGTGCCCCACTGGCGCTCGCTTAAGTAAGGCCCCCAGTGATGCCAGCCATTGGGGCCGGGCACGTTGGCACGCAGGCGCTCTCGCTCGATGGTCATGTCATTCCTTCTTGTATCGAGATCTTTCCCTCGAGAAACACCCACGCCCGCAGTATTTCCGCAACGCTCCAGGCCTGCGCGAAGCAGCCGCGCGCCCCGTGGGGGGCATCGCCATCAAACACCTCGCTGACGGATCCTACGCAGGCGCAGTCCACATGCTGGGCCATGGGCGTAAGCAGCGACTGCGCCAGGCGCGCATCGCCGTATACCCGGTAGTGTGCCCGCGCAAAGGGCCCCAGGAGCCACGCCCAGGCGGTGCCCATGTGATACGCGGCGTCGCGCTGCCAGCCATCGCCCACATAACGGCCGATGTACCCCAAATCTTGAGGGCTTAAGGTGCGCAGCCCGTAGCTCGTCAGCAGCTCCCGCGCGCAGCAGTCGACCACGGCGCGCATCTGGTCGGCCGGCAGGGCGCCATAGGGCAGCGAGACGGCAAGGATCTGGTTGGGCCGCACCCGATCATCGCGCGCGCTGGTGCCCTCCACATCGATGACATCGTACAGGCAGCGCCGCGCCGGGTTCCAGAAGCGGCCAAAGTGACTGGCGGCCCGCGTGAGCAGCGACTGGCAGAAGCGTTCTTCTTCCGTTTCGCGCACCCGCCCCGCGAGGCGCACCGCGACGTCCAAGGCGTTCAACCACAGCGCGTTGATTTCCACCGGCTTGCCGATGCGCGGCGTGAACACCCGATCGCCCTGCTTGGCATCCATCCAGGTGAGTTGGGTGCCCGCTTCGCCGGCGCGCAAGCAGGCCGTCCTCAGGGTCGACGTGAATCCCGTAGCGCGTGCCCTCCACATGCGCATGCACGATGGACATCAGGATCGGGAATAGCTGGCGCAAAAGATCCGGATCACTCTTGGCGTCAAGGTAATCATCGAGCGCGTGGAACATCCACAGCGTGGCATCCGCCGTGTTGTACTCGGGCGGCTCGCCGCCGTCGGGAAAGCGATTCGGCAGCATGCCGCGATCGATGCAGGCCGCGTAAGTTTTGAGGATGCCGGCGGCGAGCTCGTAGCGCTTCAGCAGCGTGGCCAGTCCGGGCAATGAAATCATGGTGTCGCGGCCCCAGTCGGCAAACCACGGGTAGCCGGCGATGATGCTCGAAGCGCCGGGAGTCGAACCGCGCTGCACGATGAACTGGTCCGACGCGCGCGCCAGGGTGCGAATCCACTCAGGCGCAGTCTTGGGCAAAGGCGCCGTCAGCGCGCGGGACTGCGCCAAAGCTGCCTGCAAAACTTCCGCGCCGGGGCGGGGCGCCGCCGACTCCGCGGTGGCGATCACATACACCGGCTGCTGCAGCGTGAGCTCGCTGCCGAAGGTGCCGGGCATCAATAAATCTTCCGCGGCATCGAGTCCCCGCTCGGCCTCCGCGCGATGCCAAAAATTAAAGTACCAACTCGGCGCCGCGGTGAATTCACCGTGGCTGATGAGAAGTCGGTAGGGCCGCGCCCCCTTTAAAGCCTCGATGCGGCACTGCTGATCGTCCGCTGTCACAATAAATGGTTTTTCGCCGCGGCCCTGGCTGTGATAGTCGCGATAGGTGATGAAAGGCTTCAGCGTGATGCGCAGCGGCGAGGCGCCGCGAATCAATTCCAAGCGCAGATAACTGGTGTTGGCGCCCTGGGCCATAAAAATCTGCTGCTTAAGCAGCGCGTCTCCGATGGCATAGCGCCAGGTCGGAATGCCCTCGAGAACGGCGAAGGATTCCAAGTGCACGAATCCTTGCGGGCTCACCGTGCCGCCGGCGAATTCGTTGGCTCCTAAGTCTGCGTGGATGCCCCGATAGTCCACACTCAATTCGAGTTTCGCGACCAGCAAGGTGCGCGCCACAGGTGGCGAGAGACTGGCCATGAGAAAGCTGTGATAGCGGCGCGTGTTGGCGAGCGCCACCGTGCCGCAGGCAAAGCCCCCAAGACCATTCGTGACCAGCCACTCGTAGCGGATGGCCTGATCCCAATCGCCGCAGATTTGGCGGCCCAGCGTCAGAATCGCGGCCTTTTCATCGTGAGCCCTTTTCATACCAACAGTGAGAGGCGGTCATACGGCAGTTGATGGTCTTTAAATGCCGCCTATTTTAGGCGCTTCTTTCACAGCGCCGCGTGCCGAGCCTGTAGAATAGCCGTTTGAATCAACAGGATGTGCGATGGCGTTGAATTCTTCGCAAGATGCGGTCGCATTGATCTGCGGTTCGGTGGCGTTACGACACGATTTTGCTGTTTCCCGATCGCTTCAAGAGCCACATTCTTCCCGACAAGCTGCATATCCTGAATGTGTCGTTCCTGGTGCCGGAAATGCGGCGCGAGTTCGGCGGCTGCGCCGCCAACATCGCCTATTCATTGCGCTTGCTCGGGGATCGCGGCATCGCCATGGCCACCGCGGGTCACGATTTTGCGCCCTACCGGGAACGCATGCTCTCGCAAGGGCTGTCCGTGGAGCACATCCGTATCGTTAAGGACGCCTTCACCGCGCAGGCCTTCATCACCACGGACTTGGATGACAACCAGATCACCGCCTTTCATCCCGGCGCCATGCAGTTCGCCCACCTGAATAAGGTCGCCGACGTCGCGGGCGGCGTGACGCTCGGGCATCGTCGCCCCGGACGGGCGCGAGGCCATGATCGAACATGCGGCGCAGTTTGCCGCCGCCGCCATCCCCTTCATTTTCGACCCGGGGCAGGGCCTGCCGATGTTCAGCGCCGAGGAGCTGAAGACCTTCATCGCCCAGGCCCGCTGGGTGGCCGTGAATGACTACGAATGGGGCATGCTGCAGCAAAAGACCGGTCTGTCGGCCGCCGATGTCACGGCGCAGGTAGAGGCCTTGGTGGTCACCCGGGGGGCGAAGGGTCGGTGATTTACACTCGGGAGCGCACCTGGAGGATTCCCTGCGCCAAGCCCAAGGCGCTTGTCGATCCCACCGGTTGCGGGGATGCCTACCGCGCTGGTCTAATTCACGGGTTGCTCAAGGGTCTGGATTGGGAAACCATTGGCAGGACGGCCTCGTTGATGGGGGCCATCAAAATCGAGTCGCGCGGTCCCCAGAACCACAGCTTCACCCGAGCCGATTTCGATCGGCGCTATCGGGACAATTTCGGTTAGTTTTCAAGGAATTCGACCATGAGCAAGAGTTTTTCCTTCACCTCGGAATCGGTCTCGGAAGGCCACCCCGACAAGGTCGCCGACCAGATCTCCGATGCCGTGCTCGACGCCATTTTGGCGGCGGATCCGCGCGGCCGCGTGGCCTGCGAGACGCTGGTCAAGACCGGCGTCGTGATCGTGGCCGGCGAGGTGACCACCAGCGCCTGGGTGGATGTGGAGGCGCTGGTGCGCAAGACCGTGCTCGACATCGGCTACGACACCTCCGACATGGGCTTCGACGGCGCCAGCTGCGGGGTGCTCAACATCATCGGCAAGCAATCCCCCGACATCGCGCAGGGCGTGGATCGCAAGGACGAGCGCAAGCAGGGCGCCGGCGATCAGGGCCTGATGTTCGGCTACGCCACCAACGAAACCGACGTGCTGATGCCGGCCCCCATCACGCTGGCGCACCGGCTGGTCAAGCGCCAGGCGCAGGTGCGCAAGAACGGCAAGCTGCCCTGGCTTAGGCCCGATGCCAAGAGCCAGGTCACGCTGCGCTACGAGAACGACAAGCCGGTGGGCCTGGAGGCGGTGGTGTTGTCGACGCAGCATTCCGACAACATCAGCACCAAGCAATTGCGCGAAGCGGTGATGGAAGAGATCTTGAAGCCGGTGCTGCCGGCCAAGTGGATCGACAAGCGCACCAAGTACCACATCAATCCCACGGGGCGCTTCGTGATTGGCGGTCCGGTGGGCGATTGCGGCCTCACCGGGCGCAAGATCATCGTCGATACCTACGGCGGGTTTGCGCGCCACGGCGGCGGCGCCTTTTCCGGCAAGGACCCCTCGAAGGTCGATCGCTCCGCCGCCTATGCCGCGCGCTACGTGGCGAAGAACATCGTCGCCGCGGGGCTGGCCGACCGCTGCGAGGTGCAGGTCTCCTATGCCATCGGCGTCGCCGAGCCGACTTCCATCATGGTCGAGACCTTCGGCACCGGCAAATTGCCCGACGCGCGCTTGACGCAGCTGGTGCGGGCGCACTTCGATTTAACGCCCTTTGGCCTGCGCGAGATGCTGGATCTTGCGCGGCCGATCTATCAAAAAACCGCGTCCTATGGACACTTCGGCCGCAAGGAAGAGGAGTTCAGCTGGGAGCGCACCGACAAGGCCGAGACGCTCGCGGCCGAATTCAAAGCACGCCGCCTCAGCGCCGCGTAAAGGAAACATCATGAATGCAGCCATCAAACCCCAGGCCGATTTTTTCGTCAAAGACTTGAGCCTCAAGGACTGGGGACGCAAGGAAATCGCCATCGCCGAAACCGAAATGCCCGGCCTCATGGCGATTCGCCGCGAGTTCGCCGCGCAGCAGCCGCTGCAAAGGCGCGCGCATCACCGGCTCATTGCACATGACCATTCAAACGGCCGTGCTGATCGAGACCTTGAACGCGCTCGGCGCCTCGGTGCGTTGGGCCTCCTGCAACATCTATTCGACGCAAGATCATGCGGCCGCGGCCATTGCGGCCGGCGGCACGCCGGTGTTCGCGGTGAAAGGCGAGTCGCTGGCCGAGTACTGGGATTACACCCACCGGATTTTCGAGTGGCCCGACGGCGGCTACACCAACATGATTTTGGATGACGGCGGGGATGCGACGCTGCTGCTGCACCTGGGCGCACGGGCGGAGAAGGACGCCTCGCTCATCGCCAAAGCCGGCAACGAAGAAGAGGAACTGCTGTTCGCCGCGATCAAGGCGAAACTCAAAATCGATCCGAAGTGGTATTCGACGCGCCTCGCCAAGATCAAGGGCGTCACCGAGGAGACCACCACCGGCGTGAAGCGCCTGTACCAAATGGCCAAGGACGGACAACTCGCGTTTCCCGCCTTCAACGTGAATGACTCGGTCACCAAATCCAAGTTCGACAATCTCTACGGCTGCCGCGAATCCTTGGTGGACGCCATCAAGCGGGCCACCGATGTGATGATCGCCGGCAAAGTGGCGGTGGTGTGCGGCTACGGCGATGTGGGCAAGGGCTCCGCTCAGGCGCTGCGCGCCCTGTCCGCGCAGGTGTGGGTGACCGAGATCGATCCGATTTGCGCGCTGCAGGCCTCGATGGAAGGTTACCGCGTCGTCACCATGGATTACGCGGCGGACAAGGCCGATATCTTCGTCTCGGCCACGGGCAATTTCCATGTGATCACGCATGCGCACATGCAGCGCATGAAGAATCAGGCCATCGTGTGCAACATCGGCCACTTCGACAATGAAATCGAAGTGGCGGCGCTGCGCCAGCACACCTGGGAGAACATCAAACCCCAGGTCGATCACGTCATTTTCCCGGACGGCAAGCGCATCATTTTGCTCGCCGAGGGACGTCTGGTGAACTTGGGCTGCGGCACCGGGCATCCTTCCTATGTGATGAGTTCTTCGTTCGCGAATCAGGTGTTGGCGCAGATCGAACTGTTCTCCAACACCAAGAAGTACCCGATCGGCGTGTATGTTTTACCGAAGCACTTGGATGAAAAAGTCGCGCGGCTGCAGCTCTCCAAGCTCGGCGCGCAGCTCACCGAATTGACCGATGTTCAAGCGCGCTACATCGGCGTCGACAAACAAGGTCCCTACAAGGTCGACCAGTACCGCTACTAGGAGCTTGAGTAACCCATGACTTCGAAGAAAGTGTTTCCGGATGCGGCAGCCGCGCTCAAGGGCGTGGTCAAGGACGGCATGACCCTCATGTGCGGCGGATTCGGCGCCTGCGGAATCCCCGAGAACTTGATCGCGGCGCTGCACGCCTCCGGGGCTCGCGAGCTCACCGTGGTGTCCAATAACGCCGGCATCGATGGGGTGGGTTTGGGCTTGCTGTTGCAGTCGCGGCAGATCCGCAAAATGATTTCCTCCTATGTCGGGGAGAACAAGGAATTCGCGCGCCAGTACTTGGCGGGCGAAGTGGAAGTGGAATTCAATCCGCAAGGCACCATGGCCGAACGCATTCGCGCGGGCGGGGCGGGTATCTATGCCTTCTTCACCAAGGTCGGCGCCGGCACGGTGGTGGCCGAGGGCAAGGAGCAGCGCACCGTCGATGGGGAGACCTATGTGCTCGAGAAGGGCTTGGTGGCCGATGTGTCGCTGGTCAAGGCCTGGAAGGGCGACACGGAAGGCAATCTCGTGTATCGCAAGACGGCGCGCAATTTCAATCCCAACATGGCCACGGCCGCTCACATCACGGTGGCCGAGGTCGAGGAGCTGGTGGAGCCGGGGGCGCTCGATCCGGACTGCATCCATACGCCGGGTATTTTCGTGCAGCGCATAATCCAAGGCGCGCGCTATTCCAAGGTGATCGAGCAGCGCACGGTGCGCAAGCGCGCGGAGGGATCCCATGCCGTGGTCGCGTGAGCAAATGGCGGCGCGCGCGGCGCAGGAGTTGAAGGATGGCTTCTATGTGAATCTCGGCGTGGGCATTCCGACACTGGTCGCGAACTACATTCCCGCGGGCGTGAACGTGGTGCTGCAGTCGGAGAACGGCATGCTGGGTACCGGGCCCTTCCCCTTCGAAGGAGAGGAGGATGCCGACTTGATCAACGCCGGCAAACAAACCGTCACCGCGCTGCCCATGACCTCGTATTTTTCCTCGGCCGACAGTTTCGGCATGATTCGCGGCGGCCACATCGACTACGCGATCCTGGGCGCCATGGAGGTCGCGGAAAATGGCGATCTTGGCCAATTGGATGATTCCCGGCAAAGTGGTCAAGGGCATGGGCGGCGCCATGGATCTGGTGGCCGGCGTGAAGCGCGTGGCGGTGGTCATGGAGCACACCTCCAAGGACGGGGAGCCCAAGTTCAAGGTGCGCTGCGAGTTGCCGCTCACCGGCATGAACGTCATCGATGTCGTGATCACCGATCTGGCGGTGTTCTCGCAGGCCCACGCGCAAGGATCTGTTCCAGCTGATCGAAGTGGCGCCCGGCGTGACCCGCGCGGAAATCCGGCAGAAGACTCCGGCGAAATACCTGGATTAAATGTCCGTCCGGGCGCGCCATTGTACTTAGTGACCGGCGCCGCCGGATTCATTGGCTCGAATATCGTGGCGGCGTTAAGCGCGCGCCATGCACAGATCGCCGCCTGCGATTGGCTGCACGCCGATGAGCGCTGGCGCAATCTTGCCAAGCATGAGATCGCGGAAATCGTGGCACCGGAATCGCTGCCCGAGTGGCTGCGCCGCAAGGGCGGGAGACTTCAGGCGGTGGTGCACATGGGCGCCGTCAGCGCCACCACCGAGACCAACGTCGATCTGATTGTCGAGCGCAACATTCGCGCTACGCTCTCGCTCTTGGAATGGTGTACCGAGGCGCAGGTGCCGCTCATCTACGCTTCCTCCGCGGCGACTTACGGCGACGGCAAACAGGGATTCGATGATGCGGCAAGCGTCGAGTCCCTCGGGAAGCTGCGGCCCTTGAATCCCTACGGCTGGAGCAAGCATGTGATCGATCGGCGCATCGCCCGACTCAAGGAGTCGGGTGAGAAGCTGCCGCCGCAGTGTGTGGGTCTGAAGTTCTTCAATGTCTACGGCCCGAACGAATATCACAAGGGAAGCATGCGCAGCGTGATTGCGCGAAATTTCTATCAAGTGGAGCGCGGCGAACCTTTGCGGTTGTTCCGCAGCTACCAGGCGGAATACGCAGACGCCGGACAGATGCGCGATTTTATCTACGTGCGCGACTGTGTGGATGTGGTGCTGTGGCTGCTCGATAACCCTAAGGTGTCGGGTTTGTACAATTTGGGCACCGGGCAGGCGAGGACCTGGCGGGATTTGGGCAATGCCCTGTATGCATCGCTCAAGCGACCGGCGAACCTCGAGATCATCGACATGCCGACGGAGCTTCGGGCCAAGTATCAATACTTCACCCAGGCTAAGATGGATCGCTTAAGGGAGGCCGGTTACCGGCAGCCCTTTACCTCGCTGGAGAACGGCATCGCGGACTATGTCGGGCAGTACTTGAGCAAAGAAGATCCCTATCGCTAAAGGGGGTGAAGACCCCACGGGACGACTATGGCAATGGCAGAGACAAAGCGAGCGCTGGACGATGCGCAAATCGACGCAATTTTTCAGCATGAGTTCGACGAGCACCTCAGTGTCGCCGCGGCGACCTCGCGTGCGGTTCGATCCAGCTTCGGCCTGACATTGACCCTGATGGAGCAGAGCCTGCGCCAGGGGGGGAAACTCTTGTTCTTCGGCAATGGCGGCAGCGCCTCCGATGCGCAGCACATCGTGGCGGAATTGGTGGTGCGCTACCAATCGAATCGGCGCGCGATGGCGGCCATCGCACTGAGCACCGATACCTCCATCCTGACGGCATGCGCCAATGATTTCGGCTTCGAGTCGATCTTCGAGCGCCAGATCGAGGCCCTGGGGCGACCCGGCGATGTGGCCGTCGGCATCTCCACCTCGGGAAAGAGTCCCAATGTGCTGCGAGGCTTGAAACAAGCGCGCGCCGGTGGATTGAAAACGGTGGGTTTCGCGGGCGGGGAGGGCGGCGAGATGCCCGCGCTCTGCGATGCGCTGATCACCGTGCCCTCGGCGGTGACGGCCCGGATCCAGGAAATGCATATCACCCTCGGGCATGCGCTGTGCGTGGCGTTGGAAGCGCGCTTCGGAATCACTTAAGCAGCGATGCGCCAAAAAGAGCTCATTGAAATACTGGACAAGGTCCATGCCGTGCGGGTGCTGGTGCTCGGCGATGTGATGCTGGACCGTTTCATTTATGGATCCGTGGCGCGCGTCTCCCCCGAAGCGCCGATTCCCGTGCTGGACGTGGCGCGGTGCGTGGATTCGGCCGGCGGTGCGGCGAACGTCGCAAGGAACGTGGCGGCCATCGGCGGCAGCGTCATTCTGATCGGCGTGACCGGCAACGATGCCTGGGCCGCGGACTTGAAGGCGCAACTGGTCTCCTCGCCCAGCATCGATGCGCAGCTCATCGTCGATTCAGGCAGACCCACCACCGTGAAGACGCGCTATGTGGCGGATGGCCAGCAGATGCTGCGCGCCGACGCGGAGTTTCGCGGCGCCATACCCCTAGAGGTCGAGGCGCGCCTCATCGCGCGCGTCATGGATGTTCTGCCGCAGGCGGATGTCGTGGTGCTCTCGGACTATGCGAAGGGTGTACTGACCGATGCGGTGATTCGGGCCGCGATTTCGGCCGCGCGCGCAGCCCACAAGCCGGTCATCGTCGATCCCAAGGCGAAGGACCTGCGAAAATATGCCGGAGCGAGCGTGCTTACGCCGAACCGTCTGGAGCTGCAAACGGCCTGCGGTTTCGATTGCGCCACGGATGAGAGCGTTGAGGCGGCCGCACGGCCGCTGCTGGACGATGGCACCTGCGCGGCGCTGGTGATTACCCGCGGTAAGGACGGCATGTCGGTGGTCAGCCGAGGCGAGGCCGCGGTGCATCTGCGCACCATGGCCAGAGCTGTCTTCGATGTCTCCGGTGCCGGCGACACGGCCGTCGCGGCGCTGTGCTTAGGGATTGCGGCCGGCGCTTCCATCGTCTCGGCGTCCACCCTGGCCAATTTGGCGGCGGGCATCGTCGTCGGAAAACTCGGTACGGCCGTGGTCACGGTATCGGAATTGATCGAGCAATTGACGCCGCTGCATGCGCGAGCCGGCGACAGCAAGATCTACACCCTGGAAAGCGTGCTCGAACTGACGCGCGCCTGGCGCGAACAGGGATTGAGCATCGCCTTCACCAACGGCTGCTTCGATTTGCTGCATCCCGGGCATGTGTCGCTCTTGGATCAGGCCAAGCGCAGTGCCGATCGATTGATCGTGGGACTCAATGCCGATGAGTCGATTCGGCGCCTGAAAGGGCCGGATCGGCCTATTCAAAACGAGATAGCCCGTGCCACCGTGCTGTCCTCGCTGAAATTCGTCGATGCCGTGGTGATCTTTGCGGAGGACACCCCCATCGAGTTGATCCAGGCGCTGACGCCCGATGTGTTGGTGAAAGGCGCGGACTACACGCTGGACCGGGTGGTGGGTGCGGATATTGTGATCGCACGCGGCGGCACCGTGGTGCTGGCGGACCTGGTCGAAGGCCAAAGTACCACCGGCATGGTGCGACGCGCCTCAACGCCACAACAATCGTGACGGCGCCGCAATCGCACCAAGACCCCAACAAGGTGATCGTGCTCGATCGCGACGGCACCATCGTGGTGGACCGCCATTACCTTAAGGATCCCGATGCGCTGCAGTTCGCGGCGGGTGCCGCGGTAGGACTGCAGAGAATGCGTGACTTAGGCTACCGGCTGGTGGTGATCACCAATCAATCCGGCATCGCGCGCGGATTTTTTTCGCTCTCCACCCTGGCAGAGGTTCATGAGCGATTGAAACAGATGCTCAACTCCATCGGCGTGCGCCTGGAAGGCATCTATTTTTGTCCGCATGGTCCCGAGGAGGGGTGTACCTGCCGCAAGCCGCAGCTGGGGTTGATGCGGCAAGCCGCAAAGGAGCTGGGATTTGAGATGTCGCGCGCCATTGTCATCGGCGACAAGGCCAGCGACATCGAGTTCGGTCAGCGCGCCGGCGCGGTTACTGTACTGATCGGCAATCCGGAATCGCCATCACCGGTAGCGCCTGATTTCATCGCCGAAAATCTGTGGGCGGCCGCGGATATCATCGCCGGCCGGCTCAATAAACCTTGAATTAGACAGCGGCCCGCAGCGTCGCGCGGCGTTGCTGTTCATCGCGCACATCGGCATCCGTCAAGCCGGTATTCGTGGCAATGATTTCCACCAGCCGGTGCGCTGGATCCTTCGGCAGGGTGACCTCGTGAATGCGTTCCCAAATGCGAATGCGCTCCTCGGCGGTCTTCAAGCGCGAGGACTGTTCGGCCAAATCCATACGCCGCCGCTCAGCCGCTTCGGCCTGCTGGTGCACCAACCGCGCGCGGAAGTCCATCATCGGATCCTCGGGCGAGGAGGTCGAGGGTCGTCCCAGGGCGGGGCTAGGCTTGTATTGATTCACACGCGTCTCCTTGAGGTCAGCGCTCCAAGGTACCACTGTATGGCCCATCGCGAGGCAGTTTTGGCGGTTCGGCTCTCAGGCGCCGGGCTTGGGCCTGATCTTGGGCCAGCCGCGGATGTAATCGGCCTGCGCTTCGGTTTGCGGCACCTTGGGCCAACTTGAGGCACGCTCGCTTTGCTGCCACAAGCGATTCAATTCCTTCAGCGCCTCCTTGCCGTTGCCGGATTCCTCCGCCAGGTAGCAGCCGATCAGAAGGCCCGTCCGGCCGATACCGGCGCGGCAGTGCACGTACAGGTTGCGCTTGGATTCCAGGCCTGTGCGAATCTCGGACAGCAATCCCTGGATTTGCGTTGGATTCTTTGGCGTCGCACTGTCCGGGATGGGGGATCCTAGAGTACTTGGTATGGACGGGCAGCAGGTGTCGATACCCTGGCATTTCCCCGGCTTCGCTTAAGTCCATGAAGTAATTGATGCGGGCCTCGCGAAATTGCGCCAGCCGGGCGCGCGCGTCGCTGTAATCGGCGCCGATGGGATACTCCCCGGCCAACAAGCGGCCCGGAATGACCCAGTAGCTATTGGGCAGCGGACGCTTCAAATCGTCTTGCTCACCAGGTTCGAGGGGCCGCTCAGCTCTCCTGCGGAGTTATAGGCCCTCACCATGCAGCAGTGGGGGCCGGCGGCAAGCCCAACCACGACGTAGCGCGTGGACGAGGCTCCGCTCAAATCGGCTGTCAGCCGAAGACTGCTGGGGTCGTTGCCGCAGTAAATGCGGTAGCCCGCCAGATCGCGTAAGGGGCTGCCGTCCGTGTTTCGGGTAGGGGCGGTCCAGGTGAGGGTGGCTGAGCCAAAGGTTTCGACCTGGCTGCCCGAGCAAGCGGTCGCAGCAGCGCAACAACCACGGCGCCCGCCCCGGACTTGATTGGGCAGAACTCGGTGCAGGGTTTCATTGAGCTTGCTTGAGGCCATGCGCGGCCGGTCCGGTGGACCCGGCGCTTAGAGCCGCGAAGGGCCGCGGGACGGCTACGATAGTGACGTGTTAAATCGTTTTGCTGGCCGTATTCGAATCGGCGCTGTCGACCCCAGCCGAATTGTAGGCGACCACCGAGAAATAATAGGTACCGGCCGAAAGCCCGTTCACCACATACGAGGTCTCGGTCGGGCTGGTCACGGTGATGGTGTTCGTCATCGCACCCTCGCTGGTGCCGTAGTAAATGTGATAGCCGGCCAGGTCGGTGACAGGCGTTCCATCGGTGTTCTCGGTGGGCGCAGCCCAGGACAAGGTGGCCGAGCCGACGGGGGCCGCGGGTGCCGGCGCGTTGACCGCAATCGTAAAGGGACCGACGGAGGCACTGCTACTGCCATTGATGCCGGAAATGGTGATGCTGCCGGTCGTACCCTCGTTGGCCGCCGCCGGTGTGCCGGTCAAAACACCGGTGTCGGTATCAAAGGTCGCCC
>CAVWPD010000008.1:0-800000 GCA_963756845.1 uncultured Gammaproteobacteria bacterium
TGCCGCCCACCATGACCGTTGCATCGCAAACACCGGCGAAGTGGAAAGCGTAACGGCCGCCGACCGGCATATCTACGAGGTCTGCGGCGACCTCCAACGCCAAGCCGCCGTCATCGTTCGGCGTAATGGCGACGATCTGACCGTCGAAACCAGCCCGAGTAAGGTGGTGTAGAAGAGAGGGCATCGAATATCCGAGTAACGATCAGGTTGAGCGGTGCGAGGCTGCGCCCCGCGATCTCTCGAATCGATTCTTGGAGCGCACCGCGGCCTTGCCGAAGATGCGATCGTGCCAGTACATATGCGGCGCGCGGAACCACGACGAATTAGCAGGCGTCTCAAACGTCGCCAAGGTATGCATCGGTAGGTTGTACCGAAAATGCAGCGCGATTAGATCACGTAACGCGGGTTGGGAAAGTCTGGAAGATCGAAGCGATACCGTCAGTCCATTGGGAGTGCCCACCACTTTTTTCACCCCTGCGATGGATCCGAGCCACTTAAAAAAGGACGCTTCGTCCAGCTGTGAGTAGTACGTTCCTTGGTGAACAACGAGCGTTGGCATATTGTGATCTAACTATTTTTTAGATGACCGAAACGCCGTATAGCCGGTCATGCGGCGCGGTCCCGCTTGACGATGTCGAGGACCGTATTCTTGCTCAGTCCAAGCCGATGGCTGATTTCGCGATACGACTGACCTTCGCTGACCAGCTTGAGCACCTTGGGTGCAAATCGATCCGCTTTCACGCGCTGGCCCGGCCGACGACCGAACACGACGCCGCGCTTGCGGGCTGCCGCGATCCCGGAGCGCACTCGCTCGCGCAGCAGATCCCGCTCGAACTCAGCAAGCGCCGCCATCAGGGAGGCGATCAGTTTGCCTTGAGCGCTCCGCAGGTCGAACTGCAACCCTGTCTGGGCGACCAATGAAACGTCCCACGACTGCAGGTCCTGCAGCGTGTGGAACAGATCAAGCATCGAGCGACCCCAGCGGGTCAGCTCGGTGACGAGGACCACGTCGATCTCGCGGGCCTGGGCGAGAGCGAGGATCTTCTTGCGCTCCGCGCGGTCGTCCTTGGCGCCGGAGCCGGTTTCCTTCCACACCCCGACGATTTTGTAGCCGGCCTTCTTGGCGAAGGCCTTGAGGTCCCGCTCCTGGCGGGCACAGGTCTGATCAGCGGTCGAAACCCGGCAATAGAGCGCGACAGACTGTCCCAATTGAACCCTCGGCGCCAAACACCCCGGAAAAGGGTCTTTTCCCGTGGCACAGTGTTGGTCTATCCAAAGTTTACTTCAAGAGGGACAGCCATGCCACGTCGTGAACTGTTGACCGAGCCGCAGCGGCTGGCCTTCACCGAACCTGCCACTGAAGAACGGGAGATGGTGCGGCATTACACGCTGAGCTCCGAGGATCTCGCATTGATTGATCGCCGGCGCGGCGACGCCAACCGTCTCGGGTTCGCCGTCCTTCTGTGCTACCTGCGGTTTCCGGGACGCACCCTACGCCAAGACGAGCAGCCGCCGGCGCCCATACTCGCTTTCATCGCCGAGCAGCTGACGCTCGAACCGGCAAATTTCGGCGACTATGCCGAGCGTGACCAGACTCGTCGCGAGCATCTCGCTGAAATCCAGACCCTGGTGGGATACCGCATCTTCAATCGTACGATTTACCGCGAGATGTCCGCTTGGCTCTTGCCCACGGCGCTGGCCACCGAGAAGGGCAGCGCGCTGGCGGCGGTCGCGCTCGACGAGCTGCGACATCGACGGGTGATGGTGCCGCCGATTCCGGTCATCGAACGACTCTGCGGTGAGGTCCGCGGACGCGCCCATCGGCAATTGTGGCGAAAGCTCACCGACGGGCTAACCGATATCCAGCGGGCATCCCTTGATCAGCTCCTCGTGGTGCGGCCTGGTGGCAATCAGAGCACCCTCGCGTGGCTGCGCCAAACGGCGTTCGCCGCCACCGCCGGCAATTTCCCCAAGCTGATTGAGCGGCTGAACCAGATTCGCGCGATCGGGATTGAACCGGAGCGCGCCCATCGAATTCACCAAAATCACTGGCTGAAGCTCGCCCGCGAGGGTGGGCAAACGACCGTGCAACACCTGGCGGACCTCGAGCCGCTGCGTCGGTATGCAACCCTCACGGCCGTGGTGCTCGAATTGACCTCCACCTTGACCGACGAAGCGCTCAACATGTTCGAGCAGCTGATCGGCAGCATGTTCAAGAAGACCGAACGCGCGCACGCCGACGAATTCCACAAAAGCGGCAAGGCCATCAACGAAAAGGTACGCCTCTATGCCGCGATCGGCGACGCCCTGATCGCAGCGCGCGCCGGCGGCGGCGATCCCTTTGCCGCCATCGAGGCGGTGCTGTCCTGGGAACGCTTCAAAGCGACGGTGGCCGAGGCGCATAAGCTCTCGCAGCCGGAGGACTTCGACTCTCTGTCGCTCTTGGATGATCGGTACGCCAGCGTGCGTAAGTTCGCTCCCTTGCTCCTGACCGAGTTCGAGTTCCATGCCGCGCCGGCGACGGCTGACCTGATGGGAGGCCTCGACGTGCTGCGCGAACTAAACGCGACCGGCAAGCGCACGATGCCGGACGATGCACCCACCGGATTTGTGAAACCCCGGTGGCGGCCGCACGTCATCGGACCCGAAGGGACTATTGATCGACATTTCTATGAGCTTTGCACGCTTGCGGAGCTGCGCGATCGCCTGCGTGCCGGGGATGTCTGGGTGCGTGGAAGCCGGCAATATCGGGATTTCGAGACCTACCTGATTCCGACCGAGGCCTTCGTGACCCTACAAAAGGAGCCCTTGCCACTCGATATAGCCACCGATTTGTCGCAGTACATGGACGAACGTCGCGAATGTTTGCAAGCGAAGATGGACGAAGTGGCGACCAAGGCGCGCAAGAATGAGCTCGTCGATGTGTCACTCGCGGATGATGTCTTGCGGATCTCGCCGCTCAAGAAGGCGACGCCGCCATCCGCGGTAGCCTTTGCCGAGAAGGTCTATTCGCTGATCCCCCACGTCAAGATCACCGACGTGTTGGGCGAAGTGGACGGCTGGACGCGCCTCGCCGAGCGCTTCGTCCACATGCGGACCCTGACGCCCCCCAAACATCGGCAGGCTCTACTCACGGCCGTCCTCGCCGACGGCATCAATCTCGGTCTCACGCGCATGGCCGAAGCCTGCAGGGCGACGCCCTGGCGGCAGCTGACCTGGACGGCCGACTGGCACATCCGCGACGAGTGCTACGCCCAGGCGCTCGCCGGCCTCATCGATGCGCAGCACCGGCAGCCCCTGGCCCTGCATTGGGGTCGCGGCACCACCTCGTCCTCGGACGCGCAATTCTTTCGCGCCGGCGGCCAAGGCGAAGTCCGGGGTCGCAACAACCTGCACTACGGTCAAGATCCCGGCGTGAAGTTCTACACTCATTTGTCGGATCAATTCGGGCCGTACCATACCAACGTCATCGCCGCGAGCGCGCACGAGGCGCCGCATGTGCTCGACGGGTTGCTCTACCACGAGAGCTGTCTCGTCATCGACGAGCATTACACCGACACCGGCGGTTTCTCCGATCACGTGTTCGCCGTCTGCCGGGCTTTCGGGTTTCGATTCGCGCCGCGGATTCGCAACCTCAAGGAGAAGCGTCTGTACTCCATGCCGGGCGTCAAGGTGCCCCCGGAACTCGAGTTCTTGGTGGCCGGCCAGATCAATATGAAGCTGATCCAGGACCACTGGCAGGACATTTTGCGATTGCTGATGTCAATCAAGACCGGAACCGTCACGGCGTCCGTCATCCTGCGCAAGCTCGCCGCCTATCCTCGGCAAAACGGACTCGCTCAAGCGCTGCGCGAGCTCGGCAAGCTTGAGCGAACCCTGTTCACGCTGGACTGGCTACAGGACCCGGAACTGCGGCGCCGCAGCCACGTCGGCCTCAATAAAGGCGAGCAGCAAAACTCGCTCCGTCGCGCGGTGTTCTTCAACCGCCTCGGCGAAATCCGCGACCGTTCGTATGAGAACCAACGCTATCGGGCGAGCGGCCTGAATCTGTTGGTAGCCGCCATCATTCTATGGAACACCGTGTACCTGCAGCGAGCCGTCGATCATCTGGGAAAACAAGGAATCGAACCCGGACCCGACGACCTCGCGCACCTCTCGCCGCTCGGCTGGGAGCACATCAATCTGACCGGCGATTACGCCTGGGAGGCCGAAGAATCGCTGAATCCGGACCAGTTTAGGCCGTTGCGGACCCGCGCCAGTGAGCTGCCGATGGCGGCTTAGCGTGCGTAAATTTCCGTTTCGTGTCTTGCCCTCATCTGGGGTCCCAGGACACCTTCTATGTCGGCAACATGAAGGGGGTCGGCCGGATTTATCAGCAGACCTTCGTCGACACCTACGCCAAGGTGGCCTTTGCGAAGCTGTACACGACAAAGACGCCGCTCGCCGCCGCGGATCTACTGAACGATCGGGTTCTGCCGTTCTTTGAAGCCCAGGGCGTCGAGCTCCTGCGGGTGCTGACCGATCGCGGCACGGAATACTGCGGGAAAGTCGAGCAGCACGAGTTCCAGCTGTACATGGCGGTCAACGATATCGACCATACGCGAACCAAGGCGCAGTCACCGCAGACCAACGGGATCTGCGAGCGCTTCCACAAGACCATCCTCAACGAGTTCTATCAGGTCGCCTTCCGCAAGAAAATCTACGCGACGCTGGAGGAGCTGCAGGCAGATCTTGACGTGTGGATCGACTCGTACAACCATGAGCGCACGCATCAAGGGAAAATGTGCTGCGGGCGGACGCCGATGGCGACGTTCGAGGACGGCAAGAGAATCTGTCGGGAGAAATCGCTGAACTTGAACTGACAGAAAAAAACCGGAGAACCGGGTAACTGTCAGATCGGGTCGGGATTAGTACACATTGGCACGGGGGGGAGCCGTGTCGCTCACTACTCTTACTCCCACAATAGTCCATATTGCTGCACCGACAGCACACACTGCGGCTTTGCCGAAATCTCGGTATCTCGGCTCCCGATTGACTAAGCCAATTGTGAACCCGGTTGGTAATTGAATAACCTTTAGCACAATCAACAGCCGCAGCATCCCAAGTGAAGCGATCGGCAGCAAAATATCGAACCATCGACTCGAGAACGGACCGTAAAGAGCCTCGTAGAGGAGCGCAATCGCGGCGATCATACATATCGCCAGCACGATCGCTCTAACTCGTTTACTAGGTACTCGCAATTTCGAAGCCACTCATAGTTGTAACCAATCGAAAACCGCCGGTGTGCCGCGTGCGTCGAATAAGCGCATTTTTGATTAGGGGCATGGATTCTCTCCAGCTAATTGATCCACGAGAGGATCAGTTGGATCACCGATTGGAAGTGCTGGAACATCGAGAATCGTTTCGATAAGGGTCTGAGCGGTTTGTAGTTCTGCCGCATAGAGCGGTTGACCATTTCCTTGGGTCGACTGTAGGTAGCCCCCCAACAGTTGAAGCCCATTGCCTAGCAGTGTCACGCCGTTACCGACCGCGATTCCAATCGCACCGAATCCTGCGGTAGCCGCGCCCTCCGGGGCGCCCACCACCGTTAAAGTCGCGATTCCTCCGGTTATTACGAGCACAGTACCAGCTGCTGCAGTAACTTGCCCGGCCTTCTGTGTGCCGCGACCGAATGCTGCGATAACGGAGCCCACCTGGTTGGTTAGACTCTGCGAACATTGTTGATTAGCCTGCCTTTGCGCCTCGCCTGCTATCCGGACTGCTGTGGTCAGCCCTCCATTAGGGCTTGACCATTAGTCGAATCAGGCCTAAGGCCAATCCAATAAATGCTATCAGCACTCCAGCCTTCTGAATTCGAGAAAATTTCAATCCAACCCTGGCATTTGCGCGAGCCTGATTAACCAGCACCGCTATTAATCCTAGTCCCATTACCGTAACAAGAACGAGACTAATGATTTTGGACTCAACCAAATGGGTGGTTGCGGTTATTGCGGTCGCAGCAAAGCACAGCACTACAAATATATAACTCCACAATGGGGGTAAGGCGGCCGTCGGTCCCAATGCGGTCTGTGCTTGATTTGAGCTTTCTCGTCGAGCCCGCACTCGGGAGACTAGGGCAGCGAGAGTGAGTGTGCCCAGCGCTGCAACTAGATACATTCTTGATCGGCCCAAGCTATGGCCAAATAGCGCGAAGTCCAAGCATCCGACAACTACCAATGCTATCGCTATGCCATTTAGCGCGACAATAGTGACCTTTGAGAAGAGAATGGATGTAGTCATGAATCTGCACTTCCGGTTTCCTTCTCGTCTTGATCTCGTATTGGCATCAATGTACTCCCGCTCGCCGCGTCTTCAAGGATTCGAGCCTTGAGTGCCCCCACCGCTCGTGGGACCCAAATTACCACGAGCACCGTAGTAAGCTTCAGCGGCGCCTAGCAAGTTCCCGCCGATCTCGATTACCAGTGCGGCCGCTTCGCATTCTGGACAGACGATAAGTAGCGCGCCCGCGCCCATGTCCGACAAAATATCAGTGACGACGCTGCTTCCGACTGATTCGCTCGTTGATGTGGTGTTGTTTGGAAAATAAGCAGCCTGACTGAGATTGTTGGCGTTCAATCCTAACCCAGGCTGCGTTGGGTCTGAAAAAGGTGTTGATGTGGTTGTGTTCGGAGTGGGGTTGCTTGGATCTGCAGCGCCACTCTGACTTTGCGCCAACACCGGCATCCGACGCGACATCATACCGGAGAAGAGATTTTCCCCTGATGCCATCATCACCTACGCTTTTTTGAAGCCGCCGCACATAGCCCCGCCACAACAACTAGCGCGAAGGTGACCGCTGCAGAAGCAACTATCGGCGACGAGATCACGCGAACAGTAGATAAGCGCAGACTAAGAATTGCAGAGGCGAATCCGATCCCCGTTGCGAAAACAATGAAAACGAGGACTGCATTGGAGCTTCGTTCAGCTAGAATCGCGCGCGACGCAAAAAAGGAAACTACGTACGGAACCCATGCGATAAACGTGTCGAAAACCGGCGAGGGATCCTGAAGGTTGTATATAGGCAAGGAGGGGGTGAACGAACCAGGGCGCACCCAATATATAATTGCCGAAACCAACCCAAGACAGCTATGTGCGATCGCCAAACGACGCCTATTCTGAACTAGCTTATCCAGTAAATTCCCTAGACTTTTTGATTGACCTACCATAAGTTGGCTGATTGCGAGCGAGATTGCTGCTTTGACGACAGCGATTGAGCAAACAGCGGCTTATCAACTCCAAACGGATGAGAAAAAAGGCCGGCACTAAAAGGGCGTAATCGGCAAATCGGCGTAATGACCAACAACGCTGCCGGAAAGGCCACCTGTCCCAATAGGGACATTCCGCTACCAAAAGTGCCATCCCTACATGCACGGAGAAAGTAGAGCGCGGACAATAAATGTCCTCGCACGAATGCGCGGGCCAAGAAGCGTTTAGCCAGCAGAGCGCTCTTACGCGAATGTGAAGATTTTTCAACAAACGCGCGACCAATGTCACCGATCGCCGGCGGAAAGTTCTGCCGTGCCGCGCGATACAACCATCTTGAGTACTCCTTGAAGTTGCCTCGCTGATACTCCCGA
This sequence comes from uncultured Gammaproteobacteria bacterium, assembly GCA_963756845.1. Lineage (GTDB taxonomy): Bacteria > Pseudomonadota > Gammaproteobacteria > Steroidobacterales > Steroidobacteraceae > Bog-1198. The sequence continues at coordinate 7,617 of CAVWPD010000008.1, forward strand.
CACGCTAGAACATATTGCGAATATGCGTGGGACCGACTGGCAGATGCCCTACAAAGACTGGCGGCAGTCCAATAGTCTACCTGTGGCAAATTCGGATCACGCAGGCAGATGTATTCGAGGGTGGCGGCGGCATTGTTCGAGCCATTCGCGGCGCGGGTTGATAATTCATCAATTGCAGCGGATATATTGCCTGTCGATAGCAAAGCCCTAATCTGCTGAAGTTCCGAAGGGACGTAGAATGGATGCACCAAGCCGTGACGCCATGCGCGAGAATCCAAGTTTAGCGCGCCGAACATTAGTTGTACCTTAGGATGGCATCGCATCGGACTGCAGAACTAAGTAAACCCACTACGGCCCCCACGGGAGTTCCGGGCCCGCAACTTCCGGGACTTCAAGAGACCTAAATGTTGCGCCTGCCTCTTCCATACCTTCAAGGAATTCAGGATATCCATCAGCCGCGATTACCTGAGTTACCGTGCGTGCTGCGTTTGTGTCGATATACGTGCCCGTGAGGTCCATTATTGCTCCCAATGCCGGCCCCTTTAAAGCGCTAGCGAGCACAGGAATAACCGGCGCACCAACCGCGATCGCGGCGCCTCCTGACGCCCCGATCGCTAGAAATTGGCCTGCTGCAAGCAACGGGTTGTAGGGGATGAGACCGCGACCAAGTTGTGCAAAATTGGGGCCATAAAAAGTCGGCGCAGAGGGCGCATCCATATAATGACCCGTAACCGTAATCTCGGCTTCTGGTAAGTATTGCGCAGTGACGACGATTGGAGACAGCGGGTCCTGATTTTGCGCCGGAGGTTGAATTGCCACGGGTGCCGGAGTCTGCACGTCCGGGGTGACAGGAGGTTCAAATATGGGGGGCGGCACAGTAAGCGGTGGTGGCCCAGTACAAGTCCCTTCCACCACAATTTCGGTGATTGAGGGGTTATAAGAGTTGCCGGCCGGCCCCGGATTTTGAACCGGCGGAGGTGGAGCACCGCACGCAAATCCTGTTGGATCAACAAATGTGAGCGGATTGTTGAGTACGTAGGTATATCGATTGTAATTCTGCGCGTTGCTAGGATCTTGAATGAGTGGGTCGGGCGACAGGAAACGCCCCAATATCGCGTCCTCTACACGCCCATTCATGTGATTGAGTCCCATGGATTGACCGAGCCAGGTTTGAAACGTGTACCCCTGACGGCTCAATCCTGCGATCGTATTCAGATCCGCGGTCGTCGGTACACCGGACCAGGTCGCGGGATTGCGTCGTTGTCCGAACGACGTAAAACTCTCGTTTACATCCGAAGCACCAGAATTCGATGCAATGGCAGATACGCTGCCTTGGTGATCTTCCAACATATAGCTCATCGTAATGCCGCCAGCGGCCGTACGACTGTAGACCGCAATGGGTTCGCTGCCGGCATAGATGTAGTGGCGGTAATTGGTGGTGCTCCCGCTCATGACCAAATCGATGAGGCCGCCAACGTAATACGTGGTTTCAGTAGTACCCGGAACTGTGTATATCTGTTTCCAGCGCTGACGATCAGGGCCGTACCACAACTGAACTTCTTCGTTTCCGGTGACATCGGTGGCAGAGATCGCCGTCGGATAGTTGTAACTTGACCAGGTCACATTCGCGCTCGCGCTTGCGCGAGCAGTCATGTTTCCATTGGCATCGTACGAAAATTTAGTTCTAGTCCGAGGCCGCCTAAAAGCGCGCTGCGATCTTGCACGCCGAAACCTCTTTAGCGGATGCTGGGCATTTAGTGAGCCTGACATGTAGTTTGATCCTACATTGGAGCGCAGCAAAGTGCACGAATCGCTCTTAATTGGCTTGTTTTCCAGATTGCAGACACGGGGAGAGGACGCAGCTTTTCAATGCAGCGACTTGAGACTCGAAAATCCTCTGCGGTCTACCCGTATCGTCGGGGTGGCGCTGTGCTCTGGAAGGGAAGTCTTGCGGCGGGAAGCAAATGCTCTACGGTCTGCAGCAAGTTTGCAATCGGATGCCGATCTGCCGCTGCGCGCAAGTCCTGCGCGGTGACGTGCAAATAAATCTGCGTGCTGGTGATTTGCCGATGACCCAAAAGATCTCGCACGGTGACAACATGAGCGCCGGTGCGAATCAAGTGTGTCGCGAAGGTATGGCGCAATAGATGCGGCGATATCGTCTTTGACAGATGCGAACGCTGACCCCAAGTGCGGACACGTTCATAGATGCTGGTTCGGGATAAATGTCCGCCGTAACGTGATCGAAAGAACGGCGCCGTTGGAAGCGCGGAACCACGCGCCTGCGTGTAGCGATGCAAAACCGCGCGTACCTTGTCGTTGAAGGGAATGGTGCGTTCGTGTCCGCCTTTGCCGCGAACGGTGATCGACATCTGCGCGAGGTCCACCTGGCCTTCGCGCAGGGTTGCACACTCCGATGCCCTGATGCCGGTTCCATAGAGGAGCGTGAGTAACGCGCGATCGCGTAGCCCGATGATAGTGTCGAGGGATGGCCGATGGATCAATCGGGCAACTTCCTCTGCCGAGAGAGTGACGGGGAGCTTGCGCGGGACTGCCTTGATCAGCGGGAATCCCTCGAGCGGGTTGGCGGCTCGATCCAAATGTCCCATGGCAACGATGGCGCGATAGAAGCTGCGCAATACCACGAGGGCGCGGTTAACTGCCGAGTCGCCGTTGTCGCGCTCGCGCCGTAGATGCTCTAGATACTCAAGAACGTCGCAAGCCTTGAGCGTATCCGGGGACTTACCTCCCGGGTGTTGCTCAGCCCAGCGGCGAAACTGCTGCAGCGATGCAGCGTACGCCGCGATACTCAAGGGGCGAAGCCCGCGCGCCACACAGTGAGTGCGAAGATATAAGGACATCCAATAATCCCATCTCATGGTTCTTCTCCGATATCCAAGGCGCTGACGGCCGCCCGTGGCCGGTGCGGCAACACATGCAAATACACGCCTGTCTCTTGAGGGCTGCGATGACCCATGAGCGAGGCAATCACGCCCAAGTCCACGCCGCGATCCATCAGGTGCGTGGCAAAGGCGTGACGCAAGGTGCGCGCGGTGACCCCCTCGCGCAAGCCGGCGCGCTGTGCGGCCGCGGTGACGGTCTCGCAGACATCGTGGTCGCGAATACGCTTGACCTTGTGGGAGGTGCGAAACAGCGCGCCGCGCTTGCCGTGCTCGAGCAGATAGGCGAGTAACTCGCTGTACACGCCCGGTGGGATCGGGATGGCGCGGGGTCGATCGCCCTTTGCCTTCCAAACCTGTAGCTCCTCGCGTTCGCGGTTGATGTGAGCGACATCCAGTGCGCAGAGCTCGCTCGTGCGCAGTCCGCAGCCATACAGGAGCAGAATCATCAGCCGTTCGCGCCGCTGCGCCGGGTTGCCCCGCGGGCAGGCCCGCACCAGCTGTTCGGCCTCCTCGAGGGTGAGGGACTTTGGCTTCTGGGGGCGCAGGGTATGCTGGACACTGAACCCATCGAGCACGTTGCGTTCGCTGCGGCCACTGCGCCAGGCATACTCCAGCAGCCCGCGGAGATGGCTTACATCCTTGGCGATCGAGGTACTCGCGCGGCCTGCTTCCCGTGAGGCGCTGATCCAATGCAAATAATCTTCAAGCTCCAAGCGCCACAAAAGCACGCCCGGGCGTCGCTGCTCGAGTTCCCTGACGGCGCGGGCAATCGTACAGCGCACATCGATGACCGTGCGCGCCGCTTTGCGTCCCACCTCGCGCAGATAACTCAAATACCCCTCAATCAGCGGATCGAGCGTTGTCATGCCGCCTCCTTAAGCCAATCGTTGAGGGGATGTCGTGCCATGGCCTCGCGACGCTGCGGATCGGCGATATGGGTGTAGCGCACCGTGGTGGAAATGCCTTGATGTCCCAAGATGCGTTGCACGTCGGCCAGGTGAACACCGGACTCCAGCAGATCCGAGGCGCAGCTGTGCCTAAACTGATGCAGGCTCACGAGTGCCACCTTCGCGCGGCGCGCCAGGGTGTGGATGCCGTTGCTGATCATCTGTCCGCTGAGGCGCTCTCCGCGCCGGTTCACGAGCAAAGCGGGTTGACCCAAAGCACCGGCACGCTCGAGCACGTTGTGCCGTTGTGGCAAATACGACTCCAGGCATCGCCACAAGATCGGCGGCACCGGCACGCAGCGCTCGCGCCCGGTCTTGCGCCCATCGATGCGCAAAGTGCCTTCGGTACGATCAAACTGATCGAGGTTCAAGCGCTCGATCTCCCCGCGCCGCAATCCGGTCCCGTAGAGCAGCGCCAGGATCGTGATCCACTGATGGCGATGAAACTCGCTGTGCTTTAAGGCCGCCTCCTGCCACAGCGACTGCATGTGTTCCCGATCAATGCGCCGCGGCAGCCGGCTGTAGGGCGAGATCTTCGGCCCCTTCATCCAGCGCAAGGGGTTAATCGTCCACAATCCCTGACGCACCAGATAGTCGCCGAACATCCGCATGCTGCTTAAGGTTCCATACACGGTCGTCTTCGCTTTAAAAGTCGAGCAGCTCTCGATGTAGCGCGTGATCGACTCGGCGTCGATGCGCTCGATCGCCACCCGCGGGCGCCGCGCCTTCAACCATCGTCCCCAACGCTCAAGCCGCGCGGTGTTCATCGCCACCGACGCGGCGCTCACCCCGCGTGCTCGGTAATCTTCAATGTACGAATCCACCAACCGGTCCCATCTCCTCATTGCCATCTCCAGAACGAAAAAGGGCGGGCTGCTGTCGCAGACCCGCCCTAAACGTTACAGAACTAAACAATATGACTCCCAATATGACCGCTTCGGGAGCCGGAAAAGGCCCTGAACTGAACTAAAGCCGGATTTCGATCGACTGGCGGAGTTGGCAATTCAGACCACTTCGCGGTCGCCGATGATGCGGGAGGTGACGCCGTTCTCGGAAGCGAAGCAGCGAAGCGCTAGGGTATTACCGCAGTTCTCGACCAGCGCATGGGCGATGCCACGACCGTGTGTCGTGCTGACCTGGAAGATCGATTGGAAGCAGAGGGCGCGATTGTAAAACCTCGAATGAAAAGCGCCTTCGGGGCCGGCGATGACGGCGCGACCGCCGCCATTCTAGGCGCCGCGAGCAGCTCGCGCCCGCGTTACTCGTTTCAAGGCGTCCAAAGCGATTGACACACATCGAGTGCTTCAGGAACGCGGGGACCTCCAGTCGGTCTAGCCGGCCGATTAGGGTCCTGATCGCTGGAGCACGATGACCCTCCGCGCAACATAATCACCATCGTTTCCTCGACTCCGTTCCAACATTGTTGAGCTGCGACCGGGTCGTCTTGCGCGAACGGCCGCTCGCTGGCATCGTTTTGTGTGCGCCAGAATCGTGGGAGGCCGCTACTCATGCCTAAGAGAACTCGTGAAAACAAATCCGAAAACGCCCTGCCGGAGATCGGCGAACCCTCCCCGCCGCAGTTGAGCGAGAAGCTCATCGCGCAGCTTCAAGGAGCGGTCAGCGCTGCGCTGCGAAAGCGACAGCCTGAATCCAGTGATGCAACCCCGAAACAAGTTAAAAGAGACTTCTGATTTTGCACCTGCCGTTGTAATCCGCGCTCTCCTAGGAAGCCCACCTTGTCCATTTGCATCGTCCGTCTTGGCGCTGATCGGCTCCCGGATGAGGGAGTTCGTATCGGCACCGTGCGACGCCCGCCACGCGGGGTTCTCAAGACCGAGTACGCGTCTAAGAACTTCTACGATGTTTGGCTACCGATTCTGGCGCCGAGCCCAGGATTGGTGAAGCAGGCCCTGGCAGCCGAGACGGAGCGCGATTGGAATCGGTTTGTGAAAAAATATCGACTCGAAATGAGCGCCACCGATGAGAGTTCTGTTCTCAATACTCTTGCCGCCCTGTCCCACCAGGGCAATTTTTCAGTTGGGTGCTACTGCGCGCTGGAATCTCGGTGCCATCGCTCCATCCTCAGACAGCTCCTCGCAGAGCGCGGCGCTGATCTTCGATAGTCGGCAACAGGATCCCGCGCGGCTCGCCCATCAAATGCCGGCCACGATCCGGATGTCGCGCACAACGCCTCCCTCCAGTGCGGCCAGGGCCTGCTGATAGGCGGGGCTGCCATACACGGCAATGGCACGTTCTGTCGAATCAAATTCAATCACCACAGCGCGTTCCAACTGTCCCGCCTCATAGACTTTCGAGGGAATTCCCCGCGCCAAAAATCGCCCGCCTCCTTGCTCGATCGCGGGGCCTGCCAGCTTTGCATAGGCCGCGAGCCGTTGGGGATCGATAATTTCTCGATAACTGGCAATCCAATACGCCTTAGGCATTTTTGTCTGTCCTCGCTTACTTCGGCACGAAGTCCGGGGGCTTCTGCGATCCGGCGCCGAAGAGAAATTTCTCCATCTCGGCCACCAGGAAGGCACGCGCTTTGGGTTCGATCGGCGTCAACCGATTTTCGTTGATGAGCATGGTCTGATGTGCGACCCACTGCGCCCAGGCTTCCTTGGAAATGTTGTCGTAGATACGTTTGCCGAGATCACCAGGGTACGGCAGGTAATCCAGCCCATCGGCTTCGCGTTTCAGCAGTACACAATTGACTTTGCGTGCCATGCGCGAATCTTAACCTATCTGTCGTTGCCCGCGCGTAAGCGCTCGAACAGCCGGCGTATGGGCTGCGGCAAACCGATTCGCGGCGGGCTGTCGATCGGATACCACAAACGGTCGGCACCCTCGCCGACGGCGGCTTTCGGTTGACAGCGCACGGTCACAGGATTTAGCCGCAGATCGAAGTGGGTGAATGCGTGATCGATTGGCGGCAATACCTGCGGGGCCGATACGGCCTCACCGATTTCTTTACGGCACCAATCAAGCGCGTCTTGTTCACTGTTGAATTGCGGCGGTGACCACAGGCCTCCCCACAGCCCGGCCGACGGACGGCGCTCCACCAGTACCGCAGTAGAGCCATTGGTCGCGGTGTGTGCAATGAGCAGCGTCGCTTGGCGCGAAGGTCGGGTTCGCTTGGGCTTTTTCCCCGGCAGCTCCGCCTGACGACCTTGCCGCGCGGCAATGCAATCGTCGTTCACCGGGCACCGCGCACAGGTGGGTCGAGCGCGAGTGCAAATCGTGGCCCCCAAATCCATGATGGCCTGCGTGTACGCAGCGACGTTCGACCCCGGCGTACAGAGATCGGATTGAGCCCATAAGGCGGCGCTGACCGCGCGGGAACTCGGATCTCCCGCGATACCGAACACGCGCGCCAGCACGCGTTTGACATTGCCGTCGAGAATCGGCTGGCGTTGGCCTTGCGAGAGCGCCAGTATCGCCCCTGCCGTCGAGCGCCCAATACCCGGCAGCGCCATCAAGGCCTCCAGTTCATGGGGGAATTCCCCGTCATGCATAGCCACGATCGCCTGGGCACAGGCTTTCAGGTTCCGCGCGCGCGCGTAGTAGCCCAAACCCGTCCACAGATGCAGAACCTCATCGAGCGGCGTCGCGGCCAAGGACCGGACATCGGGGAAGCGCGCCATGAAGCGCTCATAGTAAGGAATGACGCTGACCACTTGCGTCTGTTGCAGCATGACCTCAGACACCCATACGCGATAGGGGCTGGGGTCGAATTGCCACGGCAGATTGTGCCGTCCATGCAGCGCAAACCACGCCAGCAGGCGCGTGCTAAAGGGATGCGGCGTGAGCTTCACTTACCGAAGAGTCCTTGGAGCCCGTTCTTCTTGAGGATGTCCTGCAGCTTTTGCTTCAGCTGGCTCTTCGCGACCTCGTCGATACTGGCTTTGACGGCCGGATCGGCGTACGTGCCGGTCACTTTAAGGGGAATATCCACGAGCGTCGTGGTCGGTGATTTCAGGACGCTGGCCATCAGCTGAAAATCGATGGCCTGGGTGGACAAATTCGCGCTGCCCTGGCCTGTGACCCGCAGAGCCGGCGAAGCGATTGTCAAATCGTGAGTTTCCGCCAGGCCGTTGTTAATTTGCGCCGAGGTCTTGAACACCTCAAATTTCGTGCGTTTGGTGTCCTCTTGCGGTGCCACCCCACGGTCGATCAATGCTCGTGCTCGATTCACCTCGTACCCCAAATCAACCCCTTCGAAGGCGCCATCCGACAGATCGGCCTCCAGCTGTCCTGTCAAGGTTTTGCGCAATGCATCCATCGTGGCGCCGCGGGCCATCCCCTTCAAGCTCAAGGTCGCGCGTCCGGACAAACGGTGCTTTTGCGGGCTGTTGGCCAGCAAGCGCGAGATGTCGATGCCGGTGAGGTGCTCATTGATGCTGACCACCCGCAAGGCGCCGCGATCGTCCAGCGTGATATCGCCGTTATAGCGGCCGCCGTCGATCTGCGCCTCGGTCGGGAATAAGTGCGTCACCCTGTCCTTCGACTGAAGGGTAAGGCGAAGATGCGTAAACTCCATTCCCGCAAAATGCGCGCTCGCCACCGCCAGCGCACCGGCCGCTTCGCGCGGATGCGTCGGCGCCGCTGGCTGATCGGCGCCCTGGGCCTCAGGAACCGCTGTGCCGGCTCGAACGAAGCGATACCGATCGACATCGATTTGATCCGCGCTCAGATCGAACTGGAGCGCGTCCGGATCTCGAGCCGATAATTGAATGCTCCCCTGGAACTGCGTGTCATCGAGGCGCGCCTGTACGTTCTTGAGGCTCAGGGCGTGCGCCGCATAGACGAAATCGGCTTTCCCAGACAGCTGCGACAATGCCTTGGGGTCCTTCGTGATAGGCAGAACAATGCCAAGGCGAGGGAAGAATTCGTGCAGCACCAGAGGCATCAGGGTAACCGAGCCGCTCAGCGCCGCCTCCTCGAGAAGGTGGTTGGCGATCAGACTGCCGGTCAGATGCGCATTCGAGTAATTGAATGCGAACGTCGGCGCCTCCAGCGTCTGCTGCGTCGGGTTCAAGGATAGCGTCGGTACAGACAGTTCCCAATGCGCCGCCCGGCCCTCGCCAGGACGATTCACGATGCCGCTCCCGTTCACCGCGGCAAATCGCAGGTGTTGCAGCCCATCCTCGTTCACATCGAACCGCGCATTTACCGTGATTTGCGTGCCGCGGGCGCCGCGATTGGCGTCGAAAGTCAGGGTGATGGGAATGTCGTGCTCATGCGCGATCGACCCCGTTTCCAGATTGAGATGCTCGATACTAATATCGTGGTAGCTCACGTGTCCGTTGTGAATCCGCAGGTCCGCGAGCGCGTCGAATAGCCGCATACCCTGGGGCCGAGCCTCAGCGCCGCCCGTGGAGGGCTCCGGTGCGGGCCTCACAGCCTCCCAGTTGGGCCGGCCGTCCTCCTTCTGGCGCAAGCGCAGATCCAGACCGTCGATTTCGACGCGTGCCACTTCGAGCCGTTGCTGCAGCAGCGGCAGAAGCTTGACGCGCAGCGCCGCGTGCGTGAAGGAGAGGAAGGGCTCGTCGCCAAATCCCGGGGGATTGCCCAGGCTCGCCGGCCCGACTTCCAACGCCACCCAGGGGAATACCGATAACTTGATATCTCCAGCCAGATGCAAATCCCGGCCGGTGGATTGCTTCACGGCCGCGGCAATCCTCTCCTTGTAGTGGTTCGGGTTGACCAGCAGCCACACTGCGAGCAGCGCCGCCCCCAGCAGCACCACAACGGCGGCGGCGATCCGGCCCAGAATCTTCAGTTTCGACATGCCTTTTACTCGAGATTGAGACCTCGATCATAGCTCAAGCGGTGTGCCCTCCCGCCGATACCCTTATGATGGTGGGCGCAGGCCCACAGGGTACGGAAGCCGCATGAGCAGCCGGTTGAATCGCAGCAAATTACTTGCTCAATTACGGAACAGTTCCGCCACGCAGGGTCTAAGGACTCCCGCGAACGTTGCCGTGGGCGAAGAATTGCGCGGCGCTACCACCGAGTCGGAAACTTCCTCGCGTCGTTCCGCGAGTTTCTTGGAGTTTGCGCAAGCCGCGGGTGGCTTTGGCGTCTTCGAATTGAACTTGGTGACCGGCCGAATCCAGGGTACTTCGCTGTTTTTCGAGCTGATCGGTCTGGAGTGTCGCGACATGACCCTGGCGCGCGACGAGTGGTTGGCCTCCATGCATCCGGAGGACCTGGAAGGCGTGCTGCAGTCATTGAGCGCGGCCGCAGAGTCGGGCGGCGGCTACGAGACTGAATACCGGACTTTATTGGCCAACGGCGAGATTCGCTGGCTGGCCGGCCGCGGGCAAGTGTTGCTGGGCGGTGACGGCGTTGATGCCCGGGCAATAGGCACCATTACCGACATCACCGAGCGCAAGCAGCTGGAAGACCAGCTGCGCCGCGCCACCGAGTCGCTCAACATCGCGCAGACGGCGGCGGGCGTCGCCACGTTCGATTTCGATTTTCGCCTCGACCAACGCATTTGTTCGGATAACTTCCTCGAGCTGATGGGAATGCCGGCCTCCACGCCGCTCGGCGATCTGAATCTGTCCCTGGCGCGGGTCCATCCCGATGATTTCGCCCTCGTGCGCAGCGCACCGCTGGAAACCACCCCGGAGAATCCTTCTTACCGCTGCGAGTACCGCATCCGGCTCGAGAGCGGCCATGAACGTTGGATCGGCGAGAAAGCCAAGGTAACGCGCAACAAGGCCGGTGAAGTGGAGCGCATTACCGGCGCGATCGTTGACATCAGCGACTTGAAGCGCACCAAAGCCGCCTTAGGTTCGGTGGAGATCCGTTTGGAGCGCGCCCTGCGCGGCACGCAGGACGGACTGTGGGAAATTGACCTGATCACCAACGTGTCGTGGTATGGCCTGCGTTTTGCGGAGCTGCTGGGCTACAGCGCCGCCGAGCTGAGTTCCTCGCGGGAGCATTTCGATACGCTAATTCATCCGGACGACCGCGAGCGGGCGAGGCTGTGCCTGGACAATCATCTCGCGCATCGCGCTGTGTACGATCTGGAGTTTCGGGTCTTGCACAAGGCCGGACACTACGAATGGATGCGCGCGCGCGGGCAAGCCGAACGCGCGGCCGATGGTACGCCGCTGCGCTTGGCCGGCGCCATGCAGCTGATCACTGACCGCAAACTCGCCGAGCAGGCATCGCTCGAAGCGAAGCTGGCCGCGGAAGCGGCGAATCGGGCGAAGAGCAGCTTCCTCGCCAACCTGAGCCACGAGATTCGCACGCCCATGAACGGGGTGATCGGCATGGCGCAGATTCTGGCGGAGACACCGCTCGATGGCACACAGCGCGAATACCTGGACATCATCCGCGGTAGCGCCAAAGCGCTGCTCTCCTTGATCAATGGCGTACTCGATCTCTCCAAGATCGAGGCGGATCGGTTGGAGCTCGAGAATGTCGAATTCGACTTGATCAATCTGCTCTACGAGACGGTGGCCGCAACCGCATTGCAAACTGCCGCCAAAGGGATTGAGCTGATCGTCACCATCGAACCCGATGTGCCGGTACGGGTACGCGCCGATCCGGGGCGCTTACGTCAAGTGATCCTGAATCTCATCGGCAATGCCGTCAAGTTTACGCACGAAGGACATATCACGCTGTACGCCGCGGCGAGTGTGGATGAGGCCGGCCGCACTGCGCTACGAATCGAAGTCACGGACACCGGCATCGGAATTCCTGCGGATCGCTTGGATCGCCTATTCAAGTCCTTTTCACAAATTGACTCCTCCACCACGCGCCACTACGGCGGCACGGGCCTGGGACTGTCGATTGTCAAACGTCTCGCCGAACTGATGGGCGGCGAGGTCGGCGTGCGCAGTGATATCGGCAAGGGTTCGACCTTTTGGATCAAGGCCGAGGTCGAGGTGGTCAAGGAACAGCCGCGCCGCACTCCTATCGGACTGGGGCGCAAAATTTTGATTGTCGATGATATCCCTGCCGCGCGTAACAGCTTGACCATGAAGCTTAAGCTCTACGAATTCGACACGGTCGCCGTGGCCAGCGTGGAGGACGCCTTGGCGCAGCTTGACCGGGATCCGTCCTTTAATCTGGTGTTGGCGGACGAGCTGATGCCTATGCGCGGCGGACTGGATTTGCTGGCCGCACTGCGCACCGATACCCGCCGCGGCCCACTGCCCTTCATCCTGCTGTCCTTGTTCGGCGCTGAACATGACACCGCCGACCGCGAGCACCGCCCGGATGCCGTGGGCCTTAAACCCATACGCGCGGCGCAGTTGGCCACCCTCGTGGATCAAGTGTTAACGGGCAAAACGCCGCATGCGCCAACCGTCAGGTCGCCTTCGCTGGGGAATCTGACGTTCCAGGGCAATAAAATTCTGCTGGTGGAAGACAATCCCGTGAACCAGCGCGTAGCGCAGCGCACATTGCAGAAGCTGTCCGCGGAAGTGACGATTGCCAACAATGGCGCGGAGGCGCTGGAACGCATCGCGACGGTTAAATTCGACGCCGTATTGATGGACTGCCAAATGCCGGTCATGGACGGCTTCACCGCGACGCGGCGCATTCGCGAAGCGGAGCGCAGCAGCGGCGCCAAACGGCTGCCCATCATTGCGCTCACCGCCAATGTGATGAGCGAAGACCGGGAAAACTGCATAGCTGCCGGTATGGACGCTCATCTTGGAAAGCCGATCGAACCGGCGCAGCTCATTGACGCACTGAGCCGGTACCTGAAAGCCCCGGCGTCGGCTCCGCCCGTCGACCGCGACGCGCTGCGCGAGCTCACAGGCGGCGATGTCGAATTTGAACGGGAGTTGGCCGAGACTTTTGTCAGCAGCGGCGATCAATGCCTCGCGGAAATCATTGCGGCGCTCAAGCTCAATGACTTGGACACGGTACGTAAGCGCGCGCATGCGCTGAAGGGCGCCAGCGCCAATATCCATGCCAAGGACTTAAGCCTGGTGGCATCTACTCTGGAGAGCGCGGCACGCGCGCAGGCGCTTTCGGAGATCGGCGGCTTGGTGGAAGAGTTGTCGGCGAAGCTGGCCGCCGTCAACGCAGAATTGCAGCGCGTCGGCTGATCAGGATTGTCCGACTAGCCGTGTTTCATGAGAGCGGGCGAGACCGCAATCTCATGGCCGCAGGACCGATTTCGTCCTTCCAATTTGCTCTTATAGAGGCACTCGTCGGCCGCGCGAATCAGCGCCTCTACCTTGAGGGAAAGATCCGGGCCGTTGGGTCCCGTCGAGGCCACGCCGAAACTGGCGGTCACGACGGCATCGCCGGCGCGGGTCGTGAAGGGTGCGGATGCGACGAGACCGCGAATTTTTTCAGCGACGATCATGCCGTCGGTGTACGCGGTTTCGGGCAGCACGATCAGAAATTCCTCGCCGCCATACCGAGCGATCCAATCGCTGTTTGAACGGATAGACTTCTGTGCGCGCGAAGCAAATTGTTGTAGCACATCATCGCCGGCCGCGTGACCGCGCTGGTCATTGACTTGTTTGAAGTGATCGAGATCGCACATCAGCACCGATACTGGATACGCATACCTGCGGCAGCGCTCAACCTCTCGCGGCAACTGCTCCATCAAGTAGCGCCGATTGTAGGCGCCGGTCAGCGCGTCGGTAATCGATAGGATGCGGTTGCGCTGATTGGCAACGCGCAGCGAATGTTCGAGCGCAAGAATTCGTCGCCCGGCGTTCAGGCGGGCGATTAACTCGGGTTCATGAACGGGTTTGACCAGGTAGTCATCGGCGCCCGCCTCGAGGCCCGCGATGATGTGCTCCTTGGCGTCGCGCGCGGTGAGAAGCAGCGCGTACACATAACCGTCAAGCTGCATGTTGCGAACGGCCTTACAGAGCGCAATGCCGTCCATCTCCGGCATTTCCCAGTCGGTAACCAACATGGGGTAGTAACGCTTCGTCATCTTGTCGAGCGCTTCGGAACCGTTGGCCACCGCATCCACTTCATAGCCCGCATTCTTGAGAAAGCGGGTCATCAGCATCCGGGTGACGGGATCATCCTCCGCGAGCAAAATAGCGGGAGATGTCTCGACTGTGCTTGGCGTCACAGTTTCCGTCTCAGACACTTATTTAACCCCGCAACCTTGAGCTTCTAGTGCTTAGAGATATCGGCGCGTGCCGCATTGACTTAACCGTTTGCGTAACGCGTTGTTTCAATTCTAGGCACTAGCACTCACCAAGGCTAGGTATATGCCTGAAGTGGCCTTTAAATGCGTATTTTCACGTTGAGCCTGCCTTCAGAGAACCTCCTCTTCGACCGATATCGGGGAATGTGCGATTCAACCTCGTATGAAGAAGACTCACCCGCACCGGGGATGCGGGCTATGAAGGCAACCGGACATGGATTTTGGGAGCTAAATCTCGCGGACGGGACAACCTGGTTCAGTGAGTGGTTCTATGAACGTCTGCAGTGGCCCCAAGGATCGAAGCGGTCAACTTTTGGGGACTTGCGCTGCTTCGTATCACCTGACACGTGGGATCAGTTGTTAGGCGATCTGCGGGCCCATCTGGAGCGGCGAATTCCCCTGGATGCGGAGTTTCAGTTGCAACTCGCGGATGGCCGGATTGCAAGGTGGCAGTTGCGTGGCTTGGCACAGCTGAACGCCGTCGGGCATCCGATACATCTGGCCGGCAGCGTACGCGATGTGACCGCGGAATCCGGCCATGGCGCATCGCCCTGATCGGCTAAGGATTTTCCTTCGGCGCTGGCATGCTGTTGCCGGCTTCTCGGCCCGTAAACCAGTTCACGGCGTATTGGACCAGCTGGGTACCGGTCTGCAGATTGAGCTTTCGCTTGATTCGCTGCCGGTGAGACTCCACGGTCTTGATGCTCAGGTTCAAGGACTCCGCGGTCTCCCGCGTACTCTTGCCTTTGCCGATCATGTGCAGAACCTGTAATTCTCGGTTGCTCAAGCGATCGATGGGATTCGCCGATATATAAGCGCCGCCCGCCGCAAACTTCTGAATCATGTTGTTGCCGACGGCTTCCGAGACGTAAATGCCGCCGTCCAAGACTCGTCGCAGGGCGATGAGGAACTGCTCGCTGGCAGCGAGTTTCATAATGTAGCCATTCGCACCCGCGGAGAGCATGCGTTCCGCATAAATCGTTTCATCGTGCATCGACAGGACCAATATCGGCAATTGTGGATGGTGAGCCCGCACGTCGCGGACCAGCTCGATTCCATCGCCCTGTTTTAGGCTGATGTCCACGATCATGACATCGGGATTGAGCTCCTTGATGGCGGTACGGGCGTCGCGCACCGTTTCAGCCTCGCCACAGACCACCAAGTCCTCTTCGTTCTCCATGATACGGCGCAGTCCCTGACGAACGATCGGATGATCGTCGACAATCAACACGCGCCGAACCTTGCGCTTGCCGCCATGAATTCCCGACTCTGTCACGGTGGATCGAGTTGCCGCGCTATTGGCTGCCATCATTGAAATCTCCTTAAAATGGCCCTAACCCGTCGAACCTCCTCACTACCCATCGGGCAGTGGCGGCGGATCGGCGTCTGTCTTGACGGACTCGATAAATGAAACGCCAGCTGGTGTGGGTCGTGTCCAGCATCGCGCGCGTCGCAATCGCCGCGGGGCGCGGAAAATCCGGAAGTGCCGCCATCCATTGGTGTTCCGGAAACTCGCAATAAGTCCCGTCCCTCGCAGCGTTATACGCCCCTACAGATTCGCTGGTAACCCCGGAGCCTAAAAATACGGGTTTCCCTGAATCACGGGTCGACTGATTTCTGGCCGTTAGCCGCGCGCGGGCTTGCGTGGGCCGGGTGCGGCGCAACATTCACCGATCGGCGAGCTTGCGTGCGGTATCGCCGGCGGCTATTTGAGTCCCTGTATTCTGTAGCGAGATCCATTAGGTTCAGTACACTCCAACGATGTCCTTGCGCGCCATTCGTCATCTACGCCAACGCGACGAACGTCTCGGCGCATGGATTGATCGCATTGGCGTTTTGCGGCTGCCCTCGCCAGTCGCTCGCGAGCCTTTCATCGCGTTGCTCGAAACGATCGCGCACCAACAGCTGGCCGGCGCCGCAGCCCGGGCCATCTGGTCACGCGTAACGGGATTGTTTGACTCCGGCGTTCCTTGCCCTAAACGCTTGGTCTCCATGACCGATGAGCACCTGCGCTCCGCAGGTCTATCTCGTAGCAAGGCTTTGGCCATGAAAGAAATCTGCGCAAGGGTGAACGCTGGAAAGATTCCAAGCGCCGCGCTTATCGCGCAAATGCCCGATGCCGATATCTACACACAGCTGATGGACATTCGCGGAGTCGGGTCATGGACTGTAGACATGTTGATGATGTTTACGCTGCGCCGTCCCGACATCATGCCGGTGACCGACTACGGAGTGCGAAAAGGCTTTCAAGTTTTGTATCGAAAACGGACGATGCCGTCGCCAAAACAACTATCGACGTTTTCTGAAAGGTGGCGGCCGTACAGGTCTGTAGCGGCGCTCTACTTATGGCGGATCGCCGATTCCGCCAAGAAGAAAAAATCACTTTCTAAATAAATCATCCAATGCCGACTTTGACCGAGCAACCTCTGCGTCATCCTTCGGCACATAGGCACCTGCCTTCGGCTTGAAGTGATCACAGAAATTCGCCTCGTCCTTCTTACGTACCTCTTCCGCAGTGGGTTCTTTGCAATGTTTCGCGTAAGAAGTATCGTACTCAACACAAAGTTTGCAGACGTGCAGTTCCGCGTTACAGCTCTTGCAAACATCTAGGCGCAGCAACGGCAAGCTGAGCGCAGAAAGTGATGCGCCGCAGTGCCAGCAGACCAGTGCCCGGGACATGGTTCTCTCCTGCTTTTATAAATATATACAGATATGCATCAAATTTGGGAATTGCATCAATTGACCGGAGCGAGCCTATTGTATTTGGAAGTTGGCATCGCGACGCTCCTCTCCACCTCACTTCGAACCGCCCTCGCAATTATCGATTTTAGTGCTTACTATTTCCTATACTGTCCAGCAAAGTAAACGCCCACAATGCCCGCCAATCGCGAACTGCGATCGCAAGACCCTATCAAGGACACAGCTATTGTCGCACTGACGCGCGTGGCTGACCCGTTAATTGATCTTATGTTCGACGCAGGGATAACCGTGCATGAATTCGCTAGGTTGCTTAGAGAGAGATCGGTTCGCGTTGCAGCCAGCCGAATCGCCCAGGCAGGCGGTCGCAGTAGCAAATCCCGGGTTGCAATAATGACAGGGCTTTCGAGATCTGAGGTGGCGCGAATTCTAAGCGTTAATGATCCTTCATCACGCGGGCGTCCTGAGCAACACCCTGCAAGGAGAGTGTTAGCAGCATGGTATCGCGGCGCAGGATTCTTGAGTGCAAACGGCGAGCCTGACGTTCTACCAATATTTGGAAGGCGCAGAAGCTTCGAGCGGCTTGTGGCCAGGAATGGGGGCGGAATCCCTGTACGAGCCATGCTCGATCAGCTTACCCAATTGAATGCGGTAGAGGTTCTTTCTGGGCAGCGAGTGAAGGCGAGGTCTCGCGTGCCAATCTTTACAGGATTGACGACGAGCGCAGTCGCGGCAATTGGCGAACGCGCC
Organism: uncultured Gammaproteobacteria bacterium; assembly: GCA_963756845.1. GTDB lineage: Bacteria > Pseudomonadota > Gammaproteobacteria > Steroidobacterales > Steroidobacteraceae > Bog-1198. Next base: position 25,061 of record CAVWPD010000008.1, read on the forward strand.
GGGGATCTATTAGAAACACTCACGTGGAATTTGCATGCAAAAACCAGACCACTATTTGAAGGAACGGCGCTAAAGGCGGATTTTGATCTCGGGTCCGTTCCATTACTGCGGCGAGAGATTGAGAAACAGGGTGAGGCTTTTGTTGACGCTGCAAATTCACTACTTGCTCGGTCTCGCACGAAGACAAGACGGCTTAATTCTAAGGAGAGTGAAAAATGTCGAGTCGGCGTCACCGTTTATTATTTTCAAGACGAGATGGCTAGTGAGAAGGAGTTTGGGGCATCCACGCGCGGAAGCCCCCGAAGGAATCTTCAGCGACATCGTGCCGAATCAAAAGGGCGTAAACAGTGAACCTGTTGACTCCCTCGTGGCGAGCAGCCCATGATTAATAGGAAATCAAAATCTATGAGTTTGGATACCGTGAATCGGCAAGGAGCCGATGCCATGTTGACGGCTATGCTGGAGTTTTTTCGCGCGAATAACATTTCGAAGAAACTTATTCTCAATTCAATTCGCCGGACCTACGATCTTCGAAGACCAAGAGCAGACTTTAGGCAGTTTCGAAATTTGGTGCGTGCATACGAGGATATGGGCATAGTCATGTCAACTTGGTATTCAAGGCAAACCTATTTGGACAAGGAATGCCGGCCGATCCCGTTAACTACCGGTCCGGGCGCCCGGTCGATTTCAGGCCTCGTCCGCGCATCGCGAGTGTCAATTTCACCTAGAGTCGCAATTGAACTATTGCGCCGGTCACCTAGCATCAGAGTTGACGCCTCTGGAAACCTGGTTGCCCAGAGGCGCGAGTTCGTATTGCCGGACTTTGCGGTTCTGCGGGCAGCTATGTTTATAGAACGATACCTGGACACGCTGCGAAGGAACTCATCAAGAAGCAAAGGGAAGGCGGTTCTTCTTCTGGAAAGAAACTGTCACGTACCAGAAGTAAATTTGAACACGATTGCCCCGATCCTTCGCGATATCAAGAGGCGTGGCTCTGCGTACATCGAGTCAGTAGACGGAGATATCGAAGGCCTGCGACTGAGGCGATCTATACGCAAGGGTGCCGGCGAAATGAGCGTCCACGTTTTTGCGTGGACCCGGCTTTCGAAAACAAGAAAAGCAACCGCTAGCGACTAGCCACAGCGATGTAGAGTCTTCCCACTCAAATCGCATCGACGAAGAGCTGGCGCGATCAGCGTCTCGACTTAATTTAACTGGGCGCGAGATGCCTGTCGCATTGAGCGACTAGATCCGATCTCCGCATCCAGTCGCAAAAGGGCGCTGGAGCCGATCTGTGCATCGGGGCGAACCACGCCGCTGGAGCCAATCTGTGCATCGGGGCGAACTACGCCGCTGGAGCCGATCTGTGCATCGGGGCGAACTACGCCGCTGGAGCCGATCTGTGCATCGGGGCGAACTACGCCGCTGGAGCCGATCTGTGCATCGGGGCGAACTACGCCGCTGGAGCCGATCTGTGCATCGGGGCGAACTACGCCGCTGGAGCCAATCTGTGCATCGGGGCGAACTACGCCGCTGGAGCCAATCTGTGCATCGGGGCGAACTACGCCGCTGGAGCCGATCTGTGCATCGGGGCGAACTACGCCGCTGGAGCCAATCTGTGCATTGGGGCGAACCACGCCGCTGGAGCCAATCTGTGCATCGGGGCGAACCACGCCGCTGGAGCCAATCTGTGCATCGGAGCGAACTACGCCGCTGGAGCCAATCTGTGCATCGGGGCGAACTACGCCGCTGGAGCCAATCTGTGCATCGGGGCGAACTACGCCGCTGGAGCCAATCTGTGCATCGGGGCGAACTACGCCGCTGGAGCCAATCTGTGCATCGGGGCGAACCACGCCGCTGGAGCCGATCTGTGCATCGGGGCGAACTACGCCGCTGGAGCCGATCTGTGCCGAAGGTCGAGGAGAGGATTGAATGCCGAGAAAGGATGCGTGGCCAGCATAAGTTGGCAAACTTACTATTAGCCCACAAGTCAGAAGTGTCGTCGGTGCAAGTCCACGCGCCATATTCTTAAATGTTATGTCCATATTAAATCCCTTCAATGTTGCAATTCTTTTGACAAGGCCTGCTCATCTTCTTCATTCACAATGTAGTGATAGATTCCGACGCCGGTCTTGATTCCATCAGCAAAACCCTCTTTGTCGCGATCCGATAGCCAGTTATCGATGTCATCTGCAAATATTTGGCCTCGCGATCGCAGAAACTTCTCGAAATCAACAAGATTCTGTTTCGTAATCCCGTGCACCGTGTAAACAGTTCTCTCCATCAACCCGCCGCCACGCTCAGACTCCGATAAATTTCCCGCTAACGTTTCGCACAGATTGTGTACAACCCTCGCAAACCACAGAATGCTTTGTGTACTTAATGGATCAGGAATGTATAAACGCTTTACTGCTCGATAAAACCCATTTCCCACGTCCTGCACACAGCCAGTCCTCATCAACTCATCCAAAAGAGCTCTGGGAGAAACGCCGGGACAATAACAAGTCGACAAATCCGTAAACGTCAGAGCCATTCCTTCGCCTGCGATTCGCGCAAACTGAAGATCTCTAAGCACTCCGTACGGTCCTGTGTAGTTCCCATCCGTGTGCCATGCCGCCAAAAGTGTCGGTAGCGGATTCGATTCTTGAGCTTTATGCGCAAATCCCGTACCACCGTCCGAACTCATAACATCCCGAACATCCGACGGTTCCACCTTCGTAATTAAAAAAATCCCCTCCGCGGTTGGTTCGCGACCAGCGACCCTTAACTGCCGAGCACCCACATCTACGTACGCGTGTTTCAGAACCTCACTGAATTCCGGAAACGACACCGCGTTCTTTACGGCTAATCGAACTAACGGCTTCAGCAAATACCTAAACGCAGCCAATAGATTGTCTTTAACAGATTGCATGCTTCATCAACATATTACAAGAACTTTAGTGATCAATTTCACACTTTTAGATCTATGCTGCTTCGCAGCATAGATTCCCTAGATCGCGTCTGCTAGCGGCTACCATTGCTGCGTTGGCACTACCCACTTCGGGCCTTCGTGGTCCCAACTCGCATGATTCAATGGGCGACAGAGATGTTTTTTAGGCGTGGTATTGTTGAGGCCTTTGTCGGCGACGTGGCCGCCTGGTTTGCAAACGTCGTAGGAATTGCCTATTCACGCAACGACCACCAAGACGATATTTCCGTGCCTAGCCATAGCCCCGTTGGTTTTAGCTGGCATATCGAGTTGTAGTAATCCAGCAGACATCTCCAATTCAAGAAACACTCTGCATCGAGGCCTAGGCGGTGAGCCGTCTACACTCGATCCCGCGGCCGCGGTAGACAATTTCTCATATGAGGTAATGCGAGATCTCTACGAGGGATTAACCGCCGAATCACCTACTGGAGAGGTAATTTCTGGGGTCGCATCGTCATGGACAGTCGATGCCAGCGGAACTCGGTACACATTTCAGCTTCGATCCGACGCTAAATGGTCCAACGGCAGATCCGTTCGAGCCCAAGACTTTGTGGCCGCATGGCGTCGCGTGGTCGACCCCCGACAAGCATCGCTTGTTGCAGATGACCTACGCCTCGTCAAAGGCGCGGCCGCGATTATTCAGGGCAAGTCGCCCCCGGAGGAGCTTGGCGTTTTCGCGCTTAGCGATACGGTCCTGATTGTAAATCTCGAGCGGCCGGCGCCCTATTTTCCGCAGTTGCTTACTCATTCCGTAGCATATCCAGTCTATTCGGATGCGAGCGCCCGTAGTCACGACCCAAAATCGTGGGTATCCAATGGCCCTTACGTGCTGTCCAAATGGTCGCCCGGCACGGTGGTCGAGTTAAAAAAGGATGACTCCTATTGGGACCGCGCGAATGTCGCGATACCTAGAGTTCAATACCAAGTGGTACCCGACGAGAACTCCCAATATGCAAGATATCGGGCAGGCCAACTAGACATGACTGATACGGTTCCGGCCAACGCCATTCCTGCGCTTCGTCGAGATCACGCGAAGGAACTTTTAATAGCTCCATATTTGGCCACTGCTTTTTACGGACTCAATCTGTCGATGCCCCTGCTGGGCCAAAATCTCAAGCTTCGGCAGGCCCTCGCGATGTCCATCGATCGAAACCGGCTCGTTGCTGCACTTGGCTTTGGCCAAACTGGGGCATACGGATTTGTGCCTCCTGGCACTTGGAACTACAGCCCACAATCGTGGGATTGGAAAGATCTTAGTGATGTAGATCGGATTGCCCAGGCGCAGCGCCTGTATGCCGAAGCGGGTTTTTCCAGGCAATCGGCACTCCATGTGCGGTTGCTTTTTAACGCCAATCCGGTCATCCGCAATACGGCGATTATCATTGCGGGTATGTGGAACGAAACACTCGGAATAAATACAGTACTTACGGAAGAGGAGTATCGAGTTTTCTTGCAATCGCGACACGACAAATCGCGCTGGGAAATAGCTCGGTTAGGCTTCGGAGCCGACTACAACGACGCCGGCGATTTTCTGGATATATTTCGGGAACATTCAGGCAACAACGATGTGGGGTATGTAAACAGGTCTTTCGAGAATCTTCTTGAAGAGGCGTCAAACGCCCCAGATCCCCAGCACCGGCGAGCCCTACTAGAAGCGGGTGAACGAATGGTACTGGCGGACTACCCAGTGGTGCCTCTTTATTTTTTTGTGTCCAAGCGATTGGTGAAGCCGTTCGTTCATGGGGTCCAAACCAATCCCCTCAATCACGTCGCATCAAAATCACTCACAATCGAACGACAGTGATGTCGCAGTCCAGCAGCCTCGCGGGAGCGCCAGACCCCATTGTGAGTAATCTGTGCTCCCCAGAATATTGCGCCTCGTTCTTGGTATCCCACCATCCGCGGTGAGACAAAAACCCTTCAGCATCAAGTTTCGCTTCATGCAAACACCTCCCGTTCATTCAAATTTGCTGCACCATCTGCTGCGCCCGGCGCGTGGCGGGGCCGCCGCCGTGGTAATCGTCTTTGCATTGTTGATTTTCATCGCCGCAAAGGCGGGTCTTTTTGGCATTCCTCTCGACTTGCTGTTGACATCCTGGTTCTTCAAATACGCCTACATCCTATTTGACCACACGGTACGGGGCTTCGATGAGCCGCCGACGCTCGACATCCAAATGATGAATCCCCTCGATGAGCAGCGCCCGTTGGCACAGATCGCAATCTTAGGACTGATCTACGCGGCAGTGAAACTGGCGCAAAGCTTCGGGGGAGAGGCCTTGGCCACTGGCCTCGCCATCGCCGCTGCGCTCCTTCTGCCTGCCTCGGTGGCAATTCTGGGACTGGAAGGCAACATCCTAAAGGCTGCAAACCCGGTGGAATGGGTCCGTTTGATCCGGGGTTTGGGTCCGTTGTACTGGCTTGTCCTCCTCATCATTGGCGCCTATGGGCTGGTCTTGGCCCTGCTGGAGCGGCTGGATCTCTGGCTGCCAATCGAGGTCGCGACCGGCATGTTTGCCGTGTTGTCCGTGTTCAGCGTATTAGCCGGTGCGCTCTATGAGCGTCGCCACGAATTGGCGCTGGAAACTTGGGCATCTCCGGAACAGACCGAGGCGCTCAAGACACAGCAGACGTTGCGCGAAAGCGAAAAAATCGTGACAGACGCCTACGGACTTATGCGGGCGGATGCCCACATCAAATGCTGGCAGCTGCTGACGGATTGGCTTAAGTCCCGCGGCAATGCCCCGGATGACTACCGCTGGCTGTGCCAGCACGTGTTGAGCTGGGATGATCCGCGATATATTACCCGTTTGACCGAGGACTATGTCGATCGGCTATTGACCCTGAAGCGCACCGGGGAAGCCTTGGACGTCGTGGCGCAGCGCCTGGCGGTGGATCAGCGTTTTCGTCCCAAGTCGGCCGCGGCCACCCTGGCGATCGCCAAAATGGCCGTCAGCGGCGGCGGAACGCCGCGCGTAGCGCGCGCTTTGTTGGCGGACTTTGGTACCCGCTTTGCAGGCGACCCGCATGTGGCTGAGGCACAGGCTCTGGCTCACCGCTTGGGGTCGCACAAAGCGTAAGGACGGATCGGTGTATGGCGCGACATTGCGGCGCCTAAGCCCTTGAGTACATGATTGAGACCTCGCCTGCCCGGCTCACGCCGATCCGGGCTAATCACTGAGGAGGATGTTTGGGCAGTAATCCGTACAATGAAATGTACTTGAGCAGTGGTTTGGGCAGGGCCCATTACCAGCGCTACACCCAGTGGCTCGATGAACAACCGGCCGAGCGGTTGGCACAGAAACGTGCCGAGGCCGATGCGCTATTTCACCGGGTGGGCATTACCTTTGCCGTCTACGGTCAAGAAGAAGGCGCGGAACGCCTGATCCCTTTCGACATCGTGCCCCGCGTGTTGCCGCGAGAGGAATGGATACAGCTGGAAAGCGGTTTAAAGCAGCGCGTCCGGGCCCTGAACGCCTTCATCCATGACATTTATCACGACCAACAAATCCTCAAAGCAGGCGTAATTCCTGCGGAGCAGATTCTCTGCAACTCGCAATACCGCCCGGAGATGCAGGGAGTGGATGTCCCGGGCGGCATTTACGCCCACATTGCGGGCATCGACATCGTTCGCGATGACGCCGGCGAGTTCAAGGTTCTGGAGGACAACCTGCGCGTGCCCTCCGGTGTGTCCTACATGCTCGAGAACCGCAAGATGATGATGCGGCTGTTTCCGGAGCTATTCTCCGAATACCGCGTCGCCCCGGTCGATCACTACCCGGATGTCTTGCTCGACAACCTGCGCAGCGTTGCCCCCACCGGCGTCGCCGATCCCACCGTGGTGCTGCTGACGGCGGGCGCTCACAACAGCGCCTACTTCGAACATGCCTTTCTCGCCCAGCAGATGGGCATCGAATTGGTGGAGGGCCAGGACCTGTTCGTGCGCGATGAGGCCGTCTTCATGCGCACCACGCAAGGCCCGCAGCGCGTCGATGTCATCTATCGGCGCATCGACGATGATTTCATGGATCCCCTGGTGTTTCGGCCCGACTCCATGCTCGGGGTACCCGGGCTGCTCACCGCCTACCGGGCTGGGCGCATTACCATTGCCAATGCCATCGGCACCGGCGTGGCGGACGACAAATCGATCTACCCCTACGTGCCGGAAATGATTCGCTTCTACCTGGGCCAGTCGCCCATCATCGGCAATGTGCACACCTGGATACTGCGCCGTAAGGAGGACCAAGATTACGTGCTCGCGCATTTGGCGGAGCTCGTGGTCAAGGAGGTGCACGGGGCCGGCGGCTACGGCATGCTGATTGGGCCTGCCGCATCCAAGGCGGAAATTGCGAGTTTTCGCAAACAGATCATCGCCACGCCGGAGCGCTACATTGCGCAGCCCACCCTCGCCCTGTCCACTTGCCCCACCTTTGCCGACAAGGGCATCGCACCGCGTCACATCGATCTGCGTCCCTTCGTGCTGTCCGGCCGCGACGTCAGCATCGTCCCCGGGGGTTTGACCCGCGTGGCGCTGACCGAAGGGTCGCTGGTGGTCAATTCCAGCCAGGGCGGCGGTACCAAGGATACCTGGGTGCTGGAAAGCTGATGCTGAGCCGCACCGCCGATCATTTGTATTGGATGTCGCGCTACATCGAACGCGCGGAGAGTCTGGCGCGCTTGGTGGATGCGCACTACCGGATGTCGCTGTTGCCCCACTCTGCCCAAACCCTGGCGCACTCCTTGAGCTCAACCATGACGGCGCTGCACATGGAAGAAGCCTACAAGAAAAAATACAAGACCATCGAACCGAAGGCGGTGTTCGAGTTCGTCAGTCTGGACCGGGAATACAGCGGCAGCATCTTCAGCTGTTTGCGCTCGGCGCGCGAGAACGCCCGCGCGGTACGCGGCTCGTTGACCTCGGAATTGTGGGAAACCTTGAACTCAACCTGGCTCGACGCGCGTTCGCAGGCCTCGCGCCGTTCATCACGTTCCGATATCGGCGAATTCGTCGAATGGGTCAAGGAGCGCTCGCACCTGACCCGCGGCGTGACCATTGGCACCATGCTGCGCGATGAGGCATTCCATTTCACCCGCATAGGCACCTTTCTCGAGCGCGCCGACAGCACCGCGCGCATTCTCACCGCGCATCAAAGCGATCTGGTGCCGGGGGCTGATGCCAGCGAGGTGCCGGATCCCTACGAATGGAGCGTGCTGCTGCGCGCCCTCTCGGCGTTCGAGGTGTACCGGCGCGTGTATCGCGACGTCATCACGCCCTCACGCGTCGCGCAGCTGCTCATTCTGCGCGACGACATGCCACGCTCGCTGCTGCGCTGCTGCAAGGAGGTGTACACGAACTTGAAATCCGTGGCCAACGAACAATCCGCGGAAACGGAGCGGCGCGCCGGCGAAATGCATGCCATGCTGCATTTTACGCGCATGGAGGAGATCACGGCGACCGGACTGCCGCGCTTTCTGGAGCAATTCTTGGAAAGGCTGCGTGATCTGGGCGACCGGATCGCATCGGATTTCTTGGTCCCACCGGCGGAGGCGTAAGCGCATGCAAATGCACATTCGACATGAAACGCGGTATCGCTATGAACGGCCGGTCAAGTACAGCGTACAGAGCCTGCATCTCACGCCGCGCCGCGACTTAAGTCAGCGGGCCTTGGCATGGAACATTACGGCGCCCGGCCGGCGTCTCGAACAGGTGGATGCCTACGGCAATATTTCTCACCTGCTCACCATCGAGGAGCCGCATCGGGAAATCCAAATCGTGGTGCGCGGCGTGGTCGAGACCGCAGATAGCGAAGCGCGCCAGGAAGACGGCACTTTATCGCCGCTGGCCTACCTGGCGCCCACGCAATTGACCGCCCCGAACCAGGAACTCAAGGCATTCGCACAAAGCACGCTGCAGACCATCACGGATCCGCGCGCCCGGGCGCTGGCGCTGGCCGAAGCGGTGTTCAGCGCGGTGCGCTACAAGGCGGGTACCAGCGATGTGCAGGACAGCGCGGCCGTGGCATTCAAGAGCGGCGAGGGCGTGTGCCAGGATCACGCCCATGTGTACATCGCGTCGGCCCGCTCGGTCGGCATGCCGGCGCGCTACGTCAGCGGCTATTTGTACACCGGCGACTCGAGCGATGCGGCGAGCCATGCCTGGGTGGATGTGTGGCTGGGCACGGAAATCGGCTGGCAGAGCATGGACGTGACGCATAAGCGCCCGGCGGTGCGCACCTATTGCCGGCTCGCCGTGGGCCGCGATTACTTGGATGCCGCGCCGGTGCGCGGTGTGCGCCACGGCGGCGGCGGCGAGAAAATGGAAGCTAACGTGCTGGTCGCCGAGTCGGCCCAGCAGCAATAGTCAGGTAGAATTTCCTCATGACTTACTGCGTCGGCTTGCTGGTCGACACCGGGCTCGTGATGTTGTCGGATTCACGAACCAACGCCGGTGTCGATCAGATCAACACTTTCCGCAAAATGGCGACGTTTCAGCGCGCCAATGACCGGGTGCTGGTGCTGATGTCCGCGGGCAACCTCGGCATTACTCAGGCGGTGGTGAACTTGCTGCAGGAAGCGCCGCAGGATCCGGAGCAGCCGACGCGCATTTTTCGCGCCGCCAACATGTTCAACGCCGCCCGGGTGGTGGGGGATGCGCTGCGCGAAATCCATCAGCGCGATGCGGAGGACCTGAAGGAGCACGGCCATGAATTCAACGGCACCTTCATCCTGGGCGGCCAGATCGCAGGAGAGGAGCCGCGCCTGTTTCATATTTATTCCGCCGGCAACTTCATTGAATCATCCGTGGACACGCCCTACTTTCAGATCGGCGAATCGAAGTACGGTAAACCCATCATCGACCGCGTGATCACGCGCTCGAGCAGCCTGGCTCAGGCCGCCAAGTGCGCGCTCGTCTCCATGGACTCGACCATCCGTTCGAACTTGTCGGTGGGGCCGCCGCTTGATTTGGCCATCATTCGGCGCGATGAGTTCAAGCTGCACACCCATATCAGCATCGAGATGGATAACCCGTACTTCACGATGATCCGCACCCGCTGGGGTTACGCCCTGCAGGAAGTGTTCAGCGAATTGCCGAATCCGGAGTGGTGAACTCCAAGCGGGCGCGCTCAGTGCGCAGTTTGATCGCCGAAATCATAGCCCGTCAGGGCTAGCGGCCTGCCCAGCAAGTAGCCTTGCGCATAGTCGACGCCGAGCGAGCGCACCGCCTCTAATTGCACGTCGAGCTCGACCGATTCGGCAACTGTTTGCACGCCCAAGTCTTCGGCCATGCGCACGATGGCCGAAATCATCGCCCGCGCGACGCGGTCGGTGGGTGCTGCGCCCACCAGCGATGAGTCGATTTTGAAATAGTGCGCCGGCACGGTGCGCAGATAGTTGTATGAGGGCGGGTTCGCGCCGAAATCATCCAGCGCCACCTCGCAGCCCAAGGCCTCGAGCCGCTTCATCGACTCGGCCACACTGATGCTGCCGGAGGAGGCAAAGCGTTCGGTGATGTCGAAGCACAGGGCCTGCGGCGGCAAGCCGCTTTTGATCACGCAGGATTCGACGTAGCTGATGAAGTTGTCGTCCGTCATCGACTGCGCCGAGAGATTCACTGAAAACACGGCCGGCACCCGCGCCCAAAGGTTTCGATTATTGGTGAGCCACACCAGCAAGGTGCGCACCACCCAGCGATCGATGCTGGGCATGAGGCGCTGCTGCGCCGCTCGGGCCAGAAACTCCTTCGGCTGGATCAGGCTGCCCTCGGCGGTGCGCAGGCGCAGCAATACTTCGTAATGCGCCATGCCCACATCGTCATGCAATGAATAAATCGGCTGCAGGAACAACTCGAAACGCTCCGAGTGCAAGGCCAGTTCGATCTGGGCCTCTTCTTTGCTGTCCTCGCGCAGCAACAGCGGGTAGGCCTGGCGCCGGTCGAATTCCGCGGCGAGGCATACGAATACCGGCGCCAGCCGTTGCTCCAAGGGCTCGCTGGTGCGCGTTTCGACGATTTGCGCATCGATGCTCAAGCGCACCGCACCGTTAATCGCGCCGTGCGTATCGCGCACCGGAATCGCCACGGAGTAGTGGCCGTCCTCGCGCGCGCCATACGTGGCATCCAGATTTCCGCCCTGATCGCTCGATAAGGAGTCCTCGACTAATTGATGATCCTCGGGCAGCAGAAAATCTTCGCTCAACCACAAGGTGTCGGCGGCGAAATCGTGAAACGACACGGCACGCACCTCGGGCGCCAGCGCGCGAATGACCTGAGCCAACGCCTCCAGCGTTTTGCTCGAAGCCGCTTCGGCCTCATATGTCAGATTGGTAGTCACGCGCACATCCTTAAGGATTCGTTGAATAGGCGCTCATGGTACGGGGGGCGCGCGGGCGGGGGCATGTCGCTTGCCGCCGACGTAAGCGCACAGCGACAGATCATTTTGCTTAAAACGCGAGAAAACGCGCGATTGGAGGCTTGTTTCGCGCGCGCGCCGATTAAGTCAAAGCCGTGAGGCCACGGGGCGCGGCCGGTTTCTTCCAATCGAGCTCGCCCAATTTCGGCACCATCCATATCCAGCCGACGAGGCCGAACACGCTCACCGCGGCGCCCACCAAAAAGGCGTTGGTGAAGGCGTGCGTTTGGTCGATGATAAATCCGGTGATCGCGGGAGCGGTGATGCCCGCCAAGCTCCCCATCATGTTTTGGATGCCCACCCAGCGGCCCGCCGCGTGCGGGCCGGCCAGGATCTGGCTCATGGCGAACGCGCCGGGGGAGGATACGCCGGACAACACCTGAAACATAAACAGCGCGCCGAGCGCCCAGGGCCTGGATCCCAGGGCCATGCACAACATGCAGACGACGAATCCGATGTGCGCCACCGCCATGACGCTCTTGTAGGCCAGATTGCTCGAGCCGCCACGCGCAATATAGCGATCGATGGCCCAGCCGCCCGCCAGCGCGCACAGCGCGTTGATCAGGTAAGACATGCCGGCCACCTGGGCCATGTCCACCACTGAAAATCCGCGCACGCGCACCAGATACGAGGGAAGCCATGTCAGCATGAAATAGAATGTGTAATTAAGCGAGAATAATCCCAGGCCCGTACCCCACATTGCCGGACTCTTGAGCACCATCCCCAGCGTCGGGGAGTCCGCAGCGTTGGGCGCTGTACGCGTGGCCTGCACCTGCTTCGCCACGCGCGACCAGGGCCACAGCCACACAAGCGACAGCGCGCCAAACACCAGGAAGGCGGATCGCCAGCCGAATTGCGCCATCAGCAAGCCGCCGGCATAAATACCCACCGCCGGCCCGAACAGGTACGCAAAGCCGACGATGCCGTTCGCGAAGCCCAAGCCCTTGGGCGGCACGACCACCGCCAATAGTTTGGACACGCTCGGGAAACCCACGCTCTCGCCCACGCCCAGCAGGAGCCTTAATACCAACAGCGCGGTGAAGGTGTGCGCGACGCCGGTGAGCACCGTGGCGGTCGCCCACAGGGCAAGGCCGGCCGCCAATACCCGATGCGCTCCGAGTCGCTCGGCCAGCCAGCCCACGATGGGCTGCATCGGCGTGTAGCTCCAAAAGAACGCCGATAGCAAGAGGCCGATCTGAAAATCAGTGAAGCGCAAATCCCCTTGCAGCAGGGGCGCGGCCGTGGAGAGCGCGCCGCGATCGACGTAGTTGATGAACAGCACCGCCGCCAGCAAGAAAACGATGGGGCTGCGCGCAGCACGCATCGGATCCAGTGCGCTGCGGCTGGGTGAAATCAGCTCGCGTAATCCATGCCGGCCCGATCGAGCACGCGCTTCAGGGCATCGAAGTGTAAGTCCACACGGTCGCGTCCGGCCACGCTGCTGCCGGTTTGCAGCTGTACCCCGGTGCGCTTGACGATGTCATCGGGAATGACCCTCAAGGGCCGGCCTGTCGACAACGCCAGCACCTGGGCTTGCGCTGCCCGTTCCAGAAAATACAGCCTTTCGAAAGCCAGCGGCAGCGTGCGTCCGACGACCAGCGCGCCGTGATTGCCCATGAGCAGCACCGACTTCCGCCCCAGCGCACGCGCCAGGCGTTCCCCTTCCGAGGCATCGAAGGCCAAGCCGTTGTACTCGGTGTCGTAAGCGATGTCCTCGTTGAACATCAGCGCGCTCTGCACCGCCATCTCCAGCCGCGGGTTTTCCAGCATGCCGAGCGCGGTGGCATAGGGCATATGCGTGTGCAGCACACAGACTCCCTGCGGCGACAGGCGATGCACGGGCATGTGAATGTACATGGCGGTATCTTCAACCGGTCCCTGCCCGCTCACGACGCGGCCGCTAAAATCCACTTCCAATAATCCGCTGGCCTTCACCTCCGACCAATGCAGCCCGAAGGGCGCGAGATAGAAGCGCTCGGGATGGCCCGGCACCAGTACCGTGAAATGATTGTCGATGCCTTCATTCAAACCAAAGTGCGCAGCCAACCGATAACAGGCCGCGAGATCAATGCGGGCGCGTTGCTGGGCCGCGTGGGTGTCGAGGGATTTAGGGGTGGCGCTCATCGGCGCAGATTACCGCGAAATCAGCCGCTCATCCAACACCGGCGCGGTTAAGATGTCGCGCCATCGCCCTGGAAGTAGAGGATCAACATGCAGTGGGTAACCCGCGCCATAGACCGGCAGGAATCCGTGCGGCGCTACGTCCTTTCCCACGGGGCAGCATTGGGCGAACTGAGCAGGTAAGCGAGAATGGCAAGAATACTCAAAGCGGGCATGATCGTACTCATCCTGGCGCTGGCGGCGGCGCTGGTCGGCTTGTGGGCGAAGCCGCCCGAGCTGTTGCGCGTCGGCGCCAATTACTCTGCAAAAATCGTTTGCTCCAATGTGTTCCTGGCCGGACGCGACGCGGACGAGGTATTGCACACCGATGTGCAGGCCCCTGGGATTGCGCTGCTGCGCCTGGTGCGCATCCGGGTCGATCGCGATCAGGGCGTGGTGCGCGCAGGGTTTTTAGGATTTATCGGCGACGGACTTGCCGTGGTGCGACCGGGTGCGGGCTGCACGGTGTTGCCCGACGGCAACCTGGAGCGCGCGCGGGCGAGCGCCGCGCCGGCGACGGGACAACCCGCGGTAATCACGCCGCCCGCGACCCCTGTATCAAGCGATGCCGCGTGGCCGGAAGGAAGCACCGTTGTGGCCAACCCCGCCATGCAGCGCCTCCTCGGTGAGGATTCGCTCGCCGGGCCCGGCATGCGCGCCATCGTGGTCGTCGATCACGGCCGCATCGCGGCCGAGCGCTACGCGACGGGATTCACGGCCGCCACGCCCTTGCTCGGCTGGTCCATGACCAAAACCGTCATGGCCGGATTGATTGGCACGCTGGTCAAGGAGGGCAAGCTCAGCGTGGATGAGTCGGGGCTGTGGCCGGTGAATTCGGGCGGGCGCGATCGTATCCGGATCGCAGATCTGCTGGCCATGTCCAGCGGCCTGCGCTTCAACGAAGAGTACGGCGCGGTATCGGATGTCACCAGCATGTTGTACCTGCATCCCGACATGGCAGGATTCGCGAAATCGCAGCCCCTGGTGCATCCGGTGGGCGAGGTGTGGAGCTATTCCAGCGGCACGGCACTGATTCTGTCGCGCATCGCGCAAGATGCGGCGGGTGGCGATGCACACACCCTCGTCAACGAACGATTGTTCAAGCCGCTGGGAATCACCAGCGCCACCATCGAGTCCGACGAACATGGCACGCTGGTCGGCTCATCTTATATGTATGCCACCGCGCGAGACTGGGCGCGGTATGCACAGTTCCTGCTGCAAGGGGGAGTTTGGCGGGGACAGGCGCTGCTGCCTGAGCACTACGTCGAGATGATGGCTACACCGGTGGCGGCTTCGGGCGGCCAGTACGGACACGGCCAGGTCTGGCTATGGGGATCCGACGGCGCGAGGCCTGGCGTCAATCCCGACGCCGCGTTCGGCATCCCGGCGGATACCTTTTGGATGTCGGGCCATGACGGTCAAAGCATCGCCATTATTCGATCGCGCCAATTGATCGTGGTGCGCTTGGGGCTCACACCGCGCAGCGATGCCTATTCCCCGCAAGCGCTGGTGAAAGCCGTTCTGCAGGCGGCTGCTGCATCGTCCGCCGCATCGCCAGGCGCACCGTGAAGCCTCTCGATTACTTGAAAGCCGCGGGACTGGCGTTATTGGTGCTTGCCATCGATGTGCTCATCGCCTTCGGCGTGGTGTATGCCTGGGGCAGCTTCTTGGAGCCCGGCCACAGCCAAGCCTTCTATGAGACAGCCGGCGTGCCGATGGCGCGCTGGTCCACCCGCATCGCGGGTACCGCGCTCATGGCCGGCGCCGCTTGGCTGTTTGCCCGGCGTCGCCCGCAGCGCAACGCGTACGCATTTGCCGCGGTTGTGGTGTTCTTCTATGCATTCTTCGATGGCGCCAGCGTGCTATTCGCCGGCTTTTTCACCTGGAGCATGGCGCTCACCATGCTGCTGAAGTTGATCGCGGGACTCGCCGGGGCATACTTGGGGCGCGGCCGATAGAATGCGATCCGTGCACCTAGACTTGACGACATTTTTGCTGGCGTTCACCGCGCTGTTCTCGATCGTCAATCCGCTATCGGGGGCCTTCATCTTCTTCGGCGCAACCCGCGATCTGGAACCCAGGGTGCGCACCACCATGGCCCGCTGGGTATCGATCTACGCGTTCTGCATCATGGCCGCCTCGCTGTATGTGGGCGCCTATGTCCTGGAATTCTTCGGCGTGTCGATCCCGGTGTTGCGGGTGGCCGGCGGCATCATCGTGGCAGCGGCCGGCTGGCGCATGCTCAATGCGCCCGACGCCACGGAGCAGCGCCGCAGCGAAACTCCAAATCCAGCCTCCATCGATCTTTCGCCCAGCCGGTTGGCGTTTTATCCGCTCACCATGCCGCTCACCACGGGCCCCGGAACGATCTCGGTGGCGATTTCTTTGGGCGCCGGGCGACCCACTGGTTTTCACGTCTCCTCGCTGGCATTCTTTGCCGAAACCCTGGCCGCCACCGCACTGCTGTCCGCGCTGATCTATGGCTCTTACCGACACTCCGCGCGCCTCGCCGGCTGGATCGGCCCCACCGGCACCACCATCGTGGTGCGCCTGTCCGCGTTCCTGTTGTTCTGCATTGGCATTCAAGTGCTGTGGAACGGCGCCGCAGAACTCTTGGGGACTTTGCCGTTCAACACCGTCAGTTGAGAAAAACAACCTCGTGAAGGATTACGCCCCGCATTTTCGCGCAATGCTGGAAGATCAGCTTCCCGATGATGCGCGTGTCCTCATGCCCCGGGGCCCGCAAGACATGGTCATGCTGGCGAGTTGGCGCTTGCGCGATCCGCTACGTCCCGCCAAGCGATCCCGCATGATTCGCATCGTGATCTCGCAGGAGGCGATCCAGGATTACGCGCGTCGCGACGAGGCATTGCGGCTCGCCAGCGATACCCGGTTCATCGACTGGATACAGCAACAGCTGAAAACCTTCGATCCGAATCACAACGCACCGCTCGGCGTCGAGCCCGCGCCGGTTACTTGGAACCTGCCCACACTGCTATTGAATGGTCCAGCCGACTAGCGCGCGGCTGGTTGGGTATCGTTGCGGTAGATGACTCCGTCCTTCATGACGAACAGCGCATGCTCCGTAGCCTTCATGTCGGCCAAGGGATTGCCGGGGAGTGCAACGATGTCCGCGAATTTCCCGGCCTGCAAGGTTCCGGTCTGATCGGCGATGCCGAGCAGATCCGCGCCATGTGCAGTGCCCGCCATCAGTACCTGCGCCGGCGGCAAACCGTTCTTTGCCATCAACGAGAATTCGCGCGCATTCAGGCCATGCGGCTCCACGCCCGCATCCGTGCCCATGGCGAGCGGCACGCCGATTTTGACGGCGTGTTGAAACATTTGCTGCATTTGCGCCGACGCGGCGCGCGCTTTCGCAGCAATGGCGGGAGGATAGTTGCCCAGATGCTCGCCCACCCATGCGCCGGCCGACAGCGTCGCGACCAAGTACACATGCTTCCTCTTCATCTCCTGAAGCGTGTCGTCCTTCAGGAAGCTGCCGTGCTCGATGGAGTCGACCCCCGCGGCGATCGCCATCTTTGCCGCCCGGTCGCCATGACAATGAGCGGCCACCTTGCGATTCCAGGCATGCGCTTCGGACACGATGGCATTCATTTCATCCTGGGTGAGCTGCACGTTATCCACCGGATCGGATAGCGACAGCACGCCGCCCGAAGGCATGAACTTGATGACATCGGCGCCGTACTTGATCTGGTAGCGCACCGCCTCGCGGCATTCTTCGGGCCCGTTGCACACGCCCAAGAGGGGGCCCGCGACGGCGATGCGCTGCGGCGGCACCGGGTCCTGATCCGCATGGCCGCCGGTGGATCCGATGGCATAATTGGCCACCAACATCCGCGGACCGGGAATGGCGCCCGCTCTGATCGCGTTGCGCAACCCTAACGCGATGTAGTCCGAAGAACCCAGATCGCGCACCGAGGTGATGCCGGCTTCGAGCGTGGCTTTCGCATAGTGCGCGCCATAAAGCGCCTGCTCGGCCGGGAATCGCATCATGCCGGCGTACCAATCCTTGTACCACTCGGGGCTGGACTCCATGGACAGGTGCACGTGGGCATCGATGAATCCGGGCAGCAAGGTCGCATCCCCAAGATCGATAACCTGGGCGTTGGCGGGGATGGCCACGTCGGTCCCGACCGCCTGGATCTTATTGCCCACCACCACCACTTCGCCGTGCTCGATGAGCTTGCCCGACACCGAATCAAAAAGATGCGCCGCCTTCAATACGATGGGGGAACTACCGGGTGCAGCGGCGGGCGCGGCGCCCTGCCCGAGGGCGGCGGGCGCGATAATCCAGTAAGCAAGCGCAAGCACGAGACCAGCGGTCATTGTTCTTAGGGTCATGGCGGGCATCCGTAGTTTTTCAGGCCCGCATCCTCGCACTAGAAATGCAGCTCCGTCCACAGGCACACCCGATGGGACGATCTTAAGGGTGTTTTCGCAGGCCGCCGGGGATCAGCACATAGCCCAGCACTTCGAAAAGACCATACGCCGCCAGGGCCATGAGCGCGGCCGGGATCGCGCCGGTGAGTATGGTGGGCACATCGTTCAACGCCAGTCCCGAAATGATGGGTGCGCCATAGCCGCCCGCCCCCACCAAGGCCGCCAGGGTCGCCGTGCCGATGCTGACGATGGTCGCCGTTTTGATTCCCGCCAGCACCGTCGGGCTGGCCAGCGGCAACACGACGCGCAGCAGAATTTGGCGGCGGGTCATGCCGAAGGCGCGCGCATTTTCCAGATGCGAGGGATCTACCGCACGCACGCCCGTGAACGTATTCAATACCACCGGCAGCAGGCTGTACAAACACAGCGCGGCGAGCGCCGGTTTGGTGCCGACGCCGAAAATGGGGATGAGGCAGCACAGCAGCGCGAGCGAGGGCACGGTTTGGATCACCGCGCTCACGATCAGAATCGCTTGCCCCGCCGTGTGAAATCTCACCGCGGCCAAACCGAGCGGAATGCCGACGAGCACTGAAAACAGCAGCGACAGACCCACCAGCCATAGATGCTCGCGCGTGCGCAGCAGAATGCTGCTCAGCCAATTCTGGGTGTGCGGCGCGGCCGCCCCCAGGTACTGCGCGGCTATCTGCGCAAAGCTGACCTTTTGAATATCCGCCTGCGCGTTCATGTCGATCATGGCCGATTCGCTGATCGATCCCTTGAGGTCCAAGAGGGCCTGCCATTCACGCGGATGATTTTCAACGAAGGCTTTTCTCGCCACCCAGACGGCTTGGTACACCGGGAAGAAGCCGCGATCATCGGTGAGTACCCGTAAATTGGACTTCTTGATTTTGGCGTCCGTGGAATAGGTATCGATCAGGTCGACCGCGCCGTCATCGATCGCCTGAAAGCTCAGGCTATGCTCCATGCGATTGACCCGTTCCGGGGCGATGCTCAAGTGGTAGCTGTCCGCCATCCTCGCGAAGCCATCCTTGCGATCCATGAATTCATAGCTGAAGCCGGCCTTGATATCGCCTTCGATGCTCACCAGATCGCTGATCGACCGCAGATGGTGCCGGTCGGCAAAACTCTCTTTGACCGCAAGTGCATAGGTATCGTCAAAGCCCAAGGGCTGCGAGATCACCAAATCCATGGCTGCGAGTGCCTGCTGAATGTCGCCGATCGATTTCAAATCCGGCCGCTTGAGAATCGCTTCCGCCAGGGTTCCCGTGTAATCAGGATACACATCGATGGCGCCGCTGCGCAGCGCCTCGAATAGAATTCCGGTGTTGCCCATGCCGAGCTTTCGCTCGACCCGCACCGTCGAGGCGGACTCGATGGATTGTGCCGCGATTTCTCCCAACACGAAACCCTCCGTAAAGGCCTTCGAACCCACGACGATGGCATTGTCCGCGAATGCGCTGCAAGGCAGGAGCCAGGCGAGCGCGATGGCGATGCGGACGGCTGTGTTCATGCGACGGCTGCGGCGTCGGGCAAAGTGCGCTGCGCATTGATGAACAGGGTGACATAGGGATCGGCCGGATGATGCAACAGATCGGCATAGGTGCCGCTTTGTATGATTCTGCCTGCATGCAGCAGCGTGATACGTTCGGCGAGAAATACCGCCTCCCCCAGATCGTGGGTGACGATGAGCACGGTTTTGCCGAGCCGATGAAAAATCGATTTCAATTCCTGCTGCAGGCTGCGGCGTAGCAGCGGATCCAGGGCGGCCATCGGTTCATCGAGCAGCATCACCGCCGGATCCATCATCGCGGCACGCATGATGGCCACCCTTTGCTTCTGGCCGCCGCTCAGTTCGTAGGGAAATCTGCGCAGCACGTTCAAATCCAATTCGACCAGCTTGCGCAGCTCCTCGACGCGCTCCTCGATGCGCGATTTATCCCAGCCGCGCAGCTTCGCGATCAGCGTGACGTTGTGATAACCCGTGATGTGCGGAAACAGCCCGCCGTCCTGGGGTACGTAGCCGATGCGATCCGCCCACTCGATGGGGGTGAACGACAGCAATGCCTGATCGTTGATCTTGACGTAGCCCTTCTCAAAAGGAATGAGTCCCAGTGTGACCCGCAGCAGCGTGGTTTTTCCCGAGCCGCTCTCGCCAATCAACGCATGCGTGGCCCCCTTCGGCACCGTGAGGTTGATATCGATGAGGACCCGCCGATCCTGGAAGGTCTTGTAGACATTTTGCAGCTCGAGCATTGCAGTAGTCGAGTCCTACGCTGAAGGTTCGACCATCGTGCCTTGGTGATAGAGAATCTTCCACCCATCGACGCATCGCCGCCACAGTGTCGCACGGCGGGTGGTGCGCGGGCCTTGCGACAGGGTGTAGGTAATCAGGTAATTATCCGCGGCGATTTTCCGACACTGAAAGTCGCGCGTGACCCAGGATGCTTCCTCCGGATCCGGTTGGCGCGATTCGAGGGTATCCAGGACAAAATCCCGGCTGTAGCGCCTGCCGGAAGCCCCCACCTCCCAATAGTTCGGATCGGTCATGCGCTCGAAATCGCGCCGCGTCGTGCCGAATCGAGGCTGGTGGAAGATGGGCTCGCGCTGCCGCAGCTCTTCAAGAACCGCCTGCAGCTCCGGCGCTGTGGAGAAATCCGGTTCCATGTCGCATTACTTTGGTCAGGGCTGAGCGGCAATGACGGCGATTTCAATCTTGAACTCGGCGGCGGCCAAATGCCGGCTTAACACGGTGGCTCGCGCGGGCGTTTCGCCCGCGACCACCCAGGATTCCCACACTCGATTCATTTCCGCGAAGGTCCCCATATCGGTGAGCCAAATGGTGGCCGACAAGAGGCGGCTCTTGTCGGTCTTGGCCTGCTCCAGCAAGCGGTCGATGGCGGCGAGGATCTCGCGCGTCTGCACAGTCACGCTCGCACCCCGCGCGCCTTCGGCGACCTGCCCTGACAAGTATACGGTCTTATTATGTATCACAGCCTGGGACATGCGCGGGCCGCTTTGAATTCGCTCGATTGGCACTGTTTAGCTCCTTGACCGACAATGGCGTGATTGCTGCATACGGGCTATACGGTCCCTGCGCGGCCAGTGCAATTGGCCTATAGGGAGGGCGTTATGGATTTGGGTATTCGCGGACGCCGCGCCATCGTCTGCGCATCGAGTCAGGGATTGGGCCGCGGCTGTGCACACGCGCTGGCCGAGGCAGGCGTGGCCCTGGTCATCAACGGCCGCGATCGCGCGCGCCTGGAGCACACCGCCGCGCAGATTCGCGCCTCCGCAGGCGTCGAGGTCATAGCGGTGGCGGCCGACGTGTCCACCCCCGCCGGCCAGGCGGCGCTGCTCGAAGCCTGTCCCGCCCCGGATATCCTGATCAACAATAACGCCGGCCCGCCGCTGCGAAACTTTCGCGAACTCGACCGCAAAGCAATGCTGGACGGGGTGACCATGAATATGGTCACGCCTATCGAGCTCATTCAAAAAGTACTTGATTCCATGGCGGCACGCGGCTTCGGCAGAATCGTGAACATCACCTCGCTCAGCGTCAAAATGCCCCTCGCCGGGCTCGATCTGTCGAGCGGCGCGCGCGCCGGCCTGACCGCGTTCATCGCGGGGGTGGCGCGCAGCGTCGCGGACAAAAACGTCACCATCAACAACCTGCTGCCGGGCAGCTTCGACACCGCCAGACTGCGCGGCAACTTGAGTGCCGCCGCAGCCCGCCATCAAATCAGTGAAGCAGACGCGGTGGCACGTTCCCTCGCCAACATACCGGCCAAGCGTTTCGGCACCGCGGCCGAATTCGGCCAGACCTGCGCATTTCTATGCAGCGTGCATGCCGGCTTCATCACCGGCCAGAATATCGTGCTGGACGGCGGCGCCTATCCGGCCGCCTTTTAAAGATCGATGCGCCAGCTCAACGTATTCAACTTTCTGTCGTTGAACGGCTACTTCAAAGGGCAAGTTAAACCGCCGCCAGCCGAGATTGCAGGTCTTTACGAAAGCGACGGCTCAGGCGCAGCCGCTGGCCGCTGTTGAGAATTACCTCATACTCCCCGGCATCCAGTTCGAGGCGCGCCACGGCGCGCAAATTAACGATGGTGGAGCGATGGATGCGACAAAAGAAGCGCGGATCCAGCTCCCGCTCCAGCTCCAGCATGCTCCGGCGCAACAGGTGAGATTTGGCCCCCACGTGCACGCACACGTAGTAGTCCGCCGCTTCCACCCAGTCGATGTCCGCAATCTGCACATACCACACCTGCCCCGCGCTGCGAATGGCGAGCCGCTGCGTGTCTGGCGGCTGCAGCTCGGCCGGCGCAATTTTTTGCTTGGCGCGCGCCATCGCGAGTTGAAACCGAGAATCATCGAAAGGCTTCAGAAGATAATCGAGCGCACCGGCATCAAACGCGCGCAGCGCATAGTCATCGTAGGCCGTGACAAAAACGATAACAGGCTGCACCTCGCCCTCCAAAAGGCGCAGCACGTCAAAACCGCCGCACTCCGGCATTTGCACATCGAGAAACACCAAGTCCGGCCGGGTACCACGAATCGCCTGCACCGCTTCCTTACCCGAGCCGCATTCCGCCACGGACTCGATATCCGGATCGGCGCGCAGCAGCACGAGTAAATTGCTGCGCGCCAGCGGCTCATCATCCACCACCAGGGCGCGAATCCGCCGGCTGCGCTGCGCCGACATCACCGGTTCTCCCGCAGCGGTACGCTCACCGACACCTGCACACCGGCAGCGTGGTTCTCGAGGCGCAGTTCGAAATCCGCGCCATACAGCAGTGCCAGACGCGTGCGCAAATTGGATAGGCCAATTCCGCCCGAGGCCGGCGCAGGCTCCGCAAGCGGCGGTCCCTCGTTGTAGACGCTCAAGCGGAGCTTGCCGCCGCTAGCCGACGCGCCGATGCGCACCTCACCCCCCTGCGCGCGCCGCTCAATGCCGTGCTTGATGGCATTTTCCACCAGGGGTTGCAGGATCAGGCTCGGCACGGTCGCGCAGAGCAGCGCATGCGGCACGCTCAAACTCGTGCGCAGACGACCCGCGAAGCGGGCCTGCTGAATGTCCAGGTACTTTTCCAGAAATTCCACCTCCTTCGCCAGCGGCACCTGGGGATCATTGAAATCCTTCGCCACCCGGCGCAGAAAATCGCTCAATGCGACAATCATGCTGACGGCCGCATCGTTTCGATTCTCGCGAACCAGACCGGCAACGGCATTGAGCGCGTTGAAAATGAAATGCGGCTCGATTTGTTGGCGCAGGGCATTCAGCTGCGCGGTCGAGAGCTCCTCGTTGAGCCGCGCCGTTTCGGCTTGCTGATTCGACAGCCGGCTGCGCGAGTCCAGCGCGAAGCTGATGGCCAGGATGAAGGCGTACAGGATCAGCGAGGTCACCGTACCGCCATACAGCTTGTGCAGCCAGGCATCGAGAAAAGGCCCTGGTAACTCATCGGGCGCCAAAGGCTTCAACAGTGACTCGAGCGCCGTTATCCACGCCGCCGCAATGACCGCGATCAGTGCAACGGCGCCGAGGTGCACCAGCCACTGAGACGGCGGGGTTACCGCCGGCGGGAAGCGGCGCCCCAATTCAATCACAATCGGCGTCGCCAATGCCCACGGGATCCACGCCAGCGTCAGCAGGACGTAGAGATTCACCCAGTTGTGATGCATGCCTTCGGCGCGCATCGCGAACACGTTTTGCGTGGCGTCGAAAATGCCAACGCCGATCCAGATCGCCGCAATCCACGTCCAGCGATGCGGTATATCTCGCCATCTAGTCTGCATGGCGGGGAATCCTACTCCACCGCTTGGCGGCGCCGGCAAGAATGCAGCGAATCGCCATGCGGCTGCAGTAAGCGGCCTGGCGCCGCGAACAATGCACGGCGATACTGGCGCCATGAACACCAAGACAGTTGCACTGACGGCCGGGTTGATGTTGTTTTACGCCGGCGCGCGCGGCGATTCGCCCAGCGCCCCCCTCAGCGATCCCACCTATACCGCTGAGGGCCGATTAATATTTCCGGCCAATTATCGAGAATGGGTTTTCTTAAGCGCGGGGCTGGATATGAGCTACCTGCCCGGCATGCAGATGAGCGATCACCATATGCTGGACAACGTATTCGTTGATCCGGCTGCCTATAAAATCTTCCTTGCCACCGGTACGTGGCCGGACAAGACCATGCTGGTGAAGGAAAATCGCCGCGCGGATACTCGAGGTTCCATCAACAAGAGCGGCAAGTATCAAAGCACCGAGATCATGGGGCTGGAGATACACGTCAAGGACAGCGCGCATTTTCCGGATCAATGGGCATTCTTTGCGTTTGGCGGCGCGCTGCAGCCCGCGGTGATGATTCCGCAGGCGGCCGAGTGCTATTCATGCCATGCAGCGCATGGTGCCGTCGACAGGACCTTCGTGCAGTTCTATCCGACGCTGCTGCCCATTGCCCAAAGCAAGGGGACCTTGTCCAAATCCTACCTACACGATCTCGATTCCAGCGCGCAACAATAACCGCGGCCGTCCCGCCGGCTCAGCGGCGCGGCTGCAGCCACACGGCGTGATGCGCAAAGTCGGTCGTGATGAGGAAATGGCGCAGGACCTTCACGCCGATGTTCAGATCCGAGGCGCTGGGCTGGGCATCGATGGCAGCCGTGACATTGGCAAAGACTTGCCCGGCGACCTCGAGGGATTTCAAGGTAATGATCTGGCGCGTGGTCTGCCCGCCGAGGCCTCCGCCGGATGCGTGGTGGATGCGGCGTCCATCGGTCAACCAATGCATGCGCTGCGCTAAATGCAATCTGACCAGTACCTGGCCGCCGTTGCCGAGGTCAAAGGCGGCGCTCACCGGCTCGCCCTCGACTCGCACGCGAAGCGTTTCTATACCTTTCTCGGTGAGCAACGCCAGCCGCACGCCGGCTGGCTGCTGATCGGGGGTCTAAGATGCAGCGTGGCGGCGAATGCACGATCCAACAGCGTTGCCTCCGCCGCGGAGTCCAGCAAGGCATCCACCGGATGATCATTGATCGAGGCTCCGATCATGAGGCGAGAGCCGCGCGTCAGAGTCAATGGACAGCTGTCCGCAGCGCTCGCGCCTGCGGAGGCGAGCAGCAGCAACGCGGCAGCCGCGAAGCACTCACTGCTCACGCCAAAAAGCGCCCGCCGCCCCCGGAAAGACCACCGGGCTTTCAAAGCCGTCCGCGGCCACACTGGCCACGCCGAAGGCGAAATCATCGATGGCCACATTGGTCAGGGTAAGCGATTCGGCATGGCCGGCATCGCGAGCCTGTGTCCAAGCGGGCGCCGTGGTGTCGCGCCAGTAGACCCGATACAGCGCGGCGGGCATGCCGGGTGCGGCCGTCCACGACAGCTGGGTGTCCGTCGTCACTGCTCCGCCGATTTTGACATTCGCGGGCGGCGGCGGCGCAGAGGCCATCGCCGCGGCGGCGATGGCATTGGTGGCGGTGACCTTGGCAAGATAGGGGAAATCGACGTAGGCGATGGTATCGCCATATTCCACGCCGCCCTCGGTGCGCAAATCCTGATGCTGGCGCCGATAGTTCTCCGAATTCTCGGTGAACCGAACCGCGGGAAAACCCAGCGCATTGAATGCCGAATGATCGCCGCCGCGGCCAAATCGGTCGAGTCGGTAGACCAAGGAGACCGTCCAATTGGGGATGTAGGTTTCCGCCAGCGCCTTGGCATAGCGCGCCACGTTGCGCGACGCCGAATCGTTCTCACCGCCCTCGGATCGGCGTTGCTTGGCCTCCACCGCCGTTTCGGTGTCGCGTGTGCCCTCGGAGAACAGCCGCAATCGCGTGTTATTGACTACACCGTTCTGGCCGCGGGTTCCACCGACGATGTCGTTGTTCAGGTCGACCTCCACGCGCCAGCCCTGGGCCTTGGCATACTCCGCCAACACCCGGCCGCCGAGCAGACCCTGCTCCTCGCCCGACAGCACGCCGTAGACCAGGGTGGCGGGAAATTTGTAGCGGCTCAAGATGCGCGCGGCTTCGATCACCAGCGCCACGCCGGAGGCATCATCATCGGCGCCCGGCGCATCGGACTGACTATTCATGACATCGCTCACCCGTGAATCGATGTGTCCGGTGAGGATGATCACCCGCTCGGGGTCGGTGCTGCCGCGTTGAATCGCCACGACATCGCGAAATTCAGTAGGCGTGGGAACGCGTGCGCCGCTCAAGATCTGCGAGGGCGTCACGACGGTCAGACACCCGCCGCAGTCCCGGCCGATTTGTTCGAAGCGGGACTGCGCCCAGCGGCGCGCGGCGCCGATGCCGCGTTTCGGCGAGACGGTATCCGACAGTGAGTGCCGCGTGCCGAACCCGACCAGCGCCTGTACCGTGGCTTGCAGCTGTGCCGGATCAGGCGCAGCGGCAATGTCCCGCAAAAGGGGCTGCTCGACTGCCGCGCCGGCGAGGGCGGGAAGCAGGGCCAGCGCCGGCGCGCTGCGGACGAGGAGACACGCACGCAAGTTCTTCATTGCGAGCATGGTCCGATATTTGCGGATCGCGCGCCAGTTCCCGCGCCATGGCCATGGTCTGTGCGCCCCGCGGCACACCGAGCGCTACGGCCCAGAAGGCACCACTTATTGGGTCGGCAGACGCCAACTCCCATAGCGCTGTGTCCGGCGTTTCCGACGTGGCGAGTCAGCCAGCCAAGTTAAGGCACGGCTTCCCATGGATTCACCACCGAGACCAGATCAGAGAAATGTTTGATGTTGCGGGTTGCCAAGCTCGCTTTGCGAGAAACCGCGATTCCCGCAATCAGCGTGTCCCGGACATCCACAGGCCGACCTGCGCGTTGCCTCGAAGCAGCCAGAGTCGCAGCGGCCTCCGCCGCGGCACCGTCAAAATCGAGGACCCTACCCTCGAGGTCCTCCGCGAGCAATGCTTCGAAACCCGACTCCAACGCCTTGCGCTTTTTTCCCGCCGGCAACAACTTAAGGCCGAATCGCGTCTCAAACACAGTAATGCTCGTGATCCATATCGAATCCGCCGGTTGGCCGTCCAGCCAATTCAGCACCGGCGTTTCTGGCACTTCGCGCATTAACGCCGAGAGTACGTTCGTATCCAAAATAATCATGACTTGAAGTCGGCGCCGCGCGCAATCTGCCCTTTGAGTTCCGGCAGGTCCAGTGTTATCCCTGCACCCTTAAATCGTGCCGCAATTAGCGAACCGAGCTTCGCCACCGGTCGGGATGATTCCTTGGCGGCATTACGCAAAATGTGCCGAACCTCCTCCTCCATGCTGCGGCCATGAAGCTGTGCGCGCCGCTTCAATCGCACCTTCACGGCCTCCTCCAGGTCTCGAACGACAAATTGCGCCACTGGGAACTCGGTTGCTCAACTTGATATCATGATATCACTCGTTGCGGCCGCTTTCAACTTTCGGCACCCGGCGGCACGCTGTGTCCACGAGGTCGATAACGGTGTTGCCGATGTGCTAATCGGCCGTGAGTGCCCCAAATACATTCACCGGCGCCAGATACCCATACAGGACCGCCAATTCATGGGTTTTGGTTTCCAGCTGCACCAATAGCACCGGTGCCTTCTTCGAGAAGCCCTGCAGCTCATCGCGGGACATGCCGCGCGCGGGCAGCTTCACGAACAGCACGTTGTCGCCGCTATGCTGGAAGGCCAGGTGAATCTGCGACTGAAAACTTTGCACCACCGACTCGGCCAGGGGGTCGTCCGCGTTCTTGATGGTGATGCCGGTACCCACCAGCACCACGTGATCGTCCTTGCGCACAATGAAGCCATCGTGGATTTCGGCGCCCGCCACCCGACTCGCGCTCGCCGTCTTGAAAAAACAGACCTCGTCAAAATCGCTCGCCTGCGCAACGCGCTGACAGGCCAATTGTTTCAGGGAGGGATTTTGCTTGCTCTGTTCCCATGACCCGCCGAGCTGGATGCCCAACACGCCGCCCGGCAGGAAGGCGGAAGGCGACTGCGGTTCCAAGTCCACCGGCCCCGTGGCGCCACAGAGCAACGGGCAGCCTGACAGCAGAAGTGCCGAGACGGTGCATGACACTCGCCGCTTGGATTGTTTTCGATCGCGATGCACTTGAGTTCTCCACGCGGCCGTTGCGAGGTAGTCTAGCAAGCTCTTTTACACCTCGGCACGCGCGTCCGCTAAATGAATGCTTCGGTGTCGCGCTTAGGGTTACCATCCAAAAACCATGCAGACCTCCCCTTCGCCGCAGCACGCAGAGCTTCAGCCGGTTAATTTTCAGATGAGCGAGCTGCACAGCGCAGCGGAACTGGTCTATCGAGTGATGTCCCCGACGCCGTTTTATGAGTGGCCCAAACTGAGTCGTCGCGCGGGCTGCAGGGTGAGGGTAAAGCACGAAAATCACACACCGACCGGTGCGTTCAAGGTCCGCGGCGGCATTGTTTACCTGGACCGCCTGAGCCGCTCACAGCCTGGCATTCCCGGCGTCATTTCGGCCACGCGCGGCAATCATGGCCAGTCCGTCGCGTTCGCGGCGGCTCGCGCCGGGATCCCGGCCACCATCTACGTTCCCCTCGGCAACTCCGCGGACCAAAATTCCGCCATTGCCGCCTTCGGCGCAAGGGTGGTCGAATTTGGCCGGGACTTCGACGCTGCCAAACACGAGGCGTTTCGCGCCGCGGCCGAGACCGGGCTGCACTTCGTCCCGTCCTTTCATCGCGACTTGATCGCCGGGGTCGCGAGCTACGCTCTGGAAATGTTCCGCGCGAGCATCGATTTGGACGCCGTCTATGTGGGGATGGGCATGGGCTCGGGCCTGTGCGGACTGATTGCAGTGCGCGATTTGCTGGGACTGCGCACGGAAATCATCGGGGTGAGCGCGATCCGAGCACCGGCCAATGCCCTGTCCTTCGCCGCCGGACGGGCCGTCACCGCAGCCTCCGCGCAAACCTTCGCGGACGGGTTGGCCACTCGCGAACCGAACGCGGCGGCAATTGCTACGATTTGCCGCGGCGTGTCGCGTTGGGTGGAAGTGAGCGAGGATGACATTGCGGACGCGATGCGCATCTATTTCGATGACACCCATCACGTGGCGGAAGGCGCAGGCGCGGCCCCGCTCGCGGCGCTGCTCAAAGAGCGGCAGCGGATGGCCAACAAGCAGGTCGGAGTGATATTGAGCGGCGGCAACATCGAACGCGCGAGATTCATGCAGGTGCTGCGCGGCGCCACGCCCAAAGCCGAGTAGCCGCGCTAAGGCACGTTGCCGCTCGCGTGCTTGGCATCGTCGGCGGTGGCCGCGGCGCCCAGCTTCACGCCGCCGCCGGGCAGCGGCACAGCGATGGGAGCGACTTCCACTTTAGCCACACCCTGTTTCGGGCTAATGCCGATGGTCTGCGCCGTGCGTGGCGATAAGTCGACAATTCGGCCGCGGACGTAGGGACCCCTGTCCTCGATGGTAACCACCGCGCTCTTTCCGTTCTCCAGATTGGTGACCTTCGCAATGGTCCCGAGCGGAAGGGTCTTACTCGCCGCGTTGTTGTCCTTAGACTCCATGATGCTGCCGTCCGCCATTTTTCGGCCGGAGAATTTCTTCGCGTAGAACGAGGCTTTGCCCACGCGCTTGCGGCCCGACCGGTCAAGGCGTGCGTCTGGAGCGGCCGTTTGCTGCGACGCGCGAGCCGAACGATCCGGCTCAGCCGCGCGGCCGCTGAAG
The DNA here is from genome assembly GCA_963756845.1 of uncultured Gammaproteobacteria bacterium. Classification (GTDB taxonomy): domain Bacteria; phylum Pseudomonadota; class Gammaproteobacteria; order Steroidobacterales; family Steroidobacteraceae; genus Bog-1198. The sequence goes on from CAVWPD010000008.1 coordinate 54,709, forward strand.
CCAAAGGCGACCAGGCAGAATAGGCCGGCAAGTACGCCCGCCGCTGGCTTCGATGCGATAATCGCGGACATGGTGCATGATCGGCGCTCGCGCGCCGCGGGGCACCCGGGGCGAAGCGCGACTTGCTGTCAGACAACCGGGAAATCGCGCGGGACGAGGTATTCGCTGTACTGCCACCACCCATGGCTGGGACTTAGAGGGCCCGACGCGCCGTACGCCCGCAACTGTCGTGCGATGAGTCTGTTCATGATGCCATGGCCGATGAGAATCACCGACCCGCTTTCACGGGCCAATTCGATCAACCGCTGCGCAGCACGCTCGGCGCGCACAGTCGCTGCGCTGAAAGGCTCCGCGTGGGCACTGTACCCACAAAACCAGCCGGCGCGAAACAGCGCGGTCCAGAACCAGAAGGGCAATTCAGGTACGCGCCAAGCCGCGTAGGGCAGATCAGCCTCGCAAAACAGGGCCTCCACGAGAACCGTTCGATCCGCCGCAAGTCGACGAGCCGATTGAACGCTGCGCGACATCGTGCTGCACACCACGATGGCCGACGACGCAGCGCTCGCCAGCGTCTCGGCAGGCACTTCATGCGGCAAAATGTTTGCGCGGTTGAAGCGCTCCAGCCACTCCGGCATCTCGCGCGGCGCCATCCAGGTGCCGTAGTCGAAATTAGGCTGTCCATGGCGCGCCAGCACAATTTTCATCGAGGCTGGCGCCGACCGTTAAACATTGTCGCAGCGCAGCGCAACACGGTGCCGTGACTGTGAATTGGGATTAGACTGCGGCGAGGGGAATCTGGTCGGCGTTCGGTTTCGACGGAGGGTACGGCAATGGGCACCACTCTCGTTTCCGGTGAAGTTCACAGCCTGCATCTCGACGTTTTGCACGTGCCAATATACAGGCCGCTGATTTGGTTGTACCGCGGATGGCTCGATATGCGCAGACACTGGGGCGCGAGCCTGGGCTACGGCGCTCTCATCGTCGCGCTGGGATGGACGCTGTTGATTTTTTGCGCCGTTCACCCGTACTTCGTCGCCGCCGCCATTTCCGGCTTCCTGCTGGTGGGACCGCTGATGTCGGCGGGATTGTGCGAAATGTCGCGCCGCTACTCGAAGGGTTTGTCCGCGAATTTCGATGAATCCTTGGACGGCTTCGCCAGGAACCCCACCGCGCTGTTCGAATTCGGCGTGATACTCGCCGTGTGCGCGCTGGCGTGGTTCGGCATTTCTGCCCTCATGCTGGGCACGGTCTTTCATATCGGCGCGCCCAGTGTGAGCGAGACTCTGTACCGCGGCTTCCTCGAATCCAGCAACCGCAGCCAGGTATTGGTGTACTTGGCCGTGGGTGGTGCGCTGGCGGCCGCCGTGTTCGCCGTTTCCGTCGTCGCCATTCCGTTGATGATCGATCGGCACGCTACGGCGGCACAGGCGATGCGCGCCAGTGTCAAAGCCGTATTCACCAACCTCCCGGCGATGATTCTGTGGAGCGCGCTTATCTTGGTTCTGACCATCATCGGCTATGCGCCGCTGCTGCTGGGTTTATTGATCATTGCGCCGCTGTTGGGTCACGCCACCTGGCATGCGTACGCCGAGATGATTCGCTAGTCGGCAAATAATTTCTCGGCCGCGCGCAGCGCCTGGGCGATGCGCGCGGCCCATTGCTCTTGCCCGGCCGCATCCGTCACCAGATCCTGGCGTATTTCGAGTTCGACGTGCGGCAGAGCGCGCGCCTCGGCATGGTGCGGAATGGTGTAGTCGGTCGCATCGCTGACAAAGTAGGGCTGATTGTCCGCGACCTGCGACTGCGCTTCCCGCCGCAGTACATCCAGCATCAGGCCGGCGAAGCGGCGGTCGCGGTTATAGAGGACCGCGGCATGCATCTCGCGCGTCACGCCGTGGTAAACATTCGTCATGCTGTGTTGTGCGACCAATATGGTCGGCCGGCCGGCCGCGAGTCTTGCATCGAGCAGCGCGCGTATCCGCGCATGATAAGGATCAAAAATCGCCGCGCGCCGGGCGGCGATGTGCGCTGCGCTCAAGTCGTGGTTTCCCGGAATCCGGCTCGATTCGCTCACCCGCGGAATTGAGGAGGCGACTGACGGGTCGCGATTGCAATCGATCACCAGGCGCGAATAATTCTGCGCGACCAAGGGCGCGCCGAGCGCCTCGGCCACGCGCCGCGCCACCTGCAAGGCGCCGATGTCCCAGGCAATGTGGCGCTGAAGCTCCGCCGGCGGCAAGCCGAGGTTGTCCAGTTGACGCGGTATGCGGGCGCTGGCGTGGTCCACCACGATGAGGAAAGCGGAGCGTCCCTCTTCCTGAATTTCGAGGAAGGCCGGGGGCTCATCGGCGCCGAGCAGTGATTCGCCTGCCATGGACCCGACAATACACGTTCGCCCCGGCTGCGGCCCTGGGACCCGGGGGCCAGTTGACAGGAACGTAGATTTCAATATGATATCACTTCAATATCATTCTCCGGGAGTGAACATGGCTACCCAACCGGTCCAATCCGCCGCATCCGAACAGGTCATCAGCGCCTTGCACGGCTGGCCGATGTTGATCCTGAATCTTGCGCTGCTCATCGGCGCGGCGTGCATCATTGGCTTCATCGCGGTCCCCGCCAGCGCGCTTCAATGGGTGGGTGGCCTGATCGCCCTCGCCGGCCTGCTCATGCTCGGCGGCTACTTCACCTTGCAGCCCAATCAAGCGCGGGTGCTGATCCTCTTCGGTGCTTACAAAGGCACCGTACGCGCCAGCGGGTTTCATTGGGCGAATCCCTTTTTTTCGCGCAGCCGCGGCATCGTTTCGCAAAAAGAGGCTGCCTCTCAAGAAGGCGGCCTACGCAATCGGCTCAACAATCGGCGCCCCGGTGGATTGGGCATTCAGTGGCTCACGACCAAGCTCTCGCTGCGAGCCCACAACTTCAGCAGTGACGCGTTGAAGGTGAACGACAAGCGCGGCAATCCGGTAGAGATCGCCGCGGTTGTCGTGTGGCGGGTCGAGAACACGGCGCAGGCAGTGTTCGACGTCGAAGACTACACGAGCTACGTCGAGATACAGAGCGAATCAGCCATTCGCAGTATCGCCAGCCGCTACGCTTATGATCAGGGCGAGGAACACGAGATCACCTTGCGCGGCGGCGCGGACGAAGTGTCACTGGCTCTAAAAGAGGAACTGCAGATCCGCTTGGGCAAAGCCGGCGTGATCGTGGAGGATGCGCGCTTGACGCACCTCGCCTATGCCCCGGAAATCGCGCCCGCGATGCTGCGCCGGCAGCAGGCAGAGGCCATCATCGCGGCGCGGAAAATCATCGTGCAAAACGCGGTGTCCATGGTTCACATGGCGCTCGATGAGCTGGACCAGAAAAACGTGGTCAAGCTCGATGATGAACGCAAGGCGGCCATGGTGAGCAATCTCTTGGTGGTGCTGTGCGGTAACTCTGATACCACGCCAGTCATCAATACCGGCACCCTGTACACCTGATCGTGGCTGGCGAACAGCGCAAACCCTTTCTCCTTAGGATCCCGCCCGATCTACTGAAGGACCTCGAGAAATGGGCGGCGGATGACTTACGCAGCGTGAATGCGCAGATGGAGTTTGTGTTGCGCCAGGCCATGTCACGGCGCAAAAGCGCGGCAGCGAAAGATAATTAAGGCGCGGGCGACCCGCAATGCATTCCTCAATTCTCTTGGCGTTTGAGCTCGGTCTCGAATGCCTGCTCGCGCTCCGCCACCGCAGCCTGATAGCCGGTCGGATCCACCCAGACGTTCTCGGTCGCGCCGGCCTTGATTCGCGCCAATTTTTCCAGCATGCCGAAATATGCGCCGTGCGCTCCTAAGAACACATCGCAGGGCAGCCCCTTCAATACCATGAAAGTGCGGCGGTAGTCCGCCGCGATGCCCGGATAGGAAGCCGGCTGCTCTGGTCGGTCGACCAGTCGAAAGCCCGGATTCACGTTCCAACTCCCCACGATCACCGCGTTGAGAACATGCCCCGCCTCCTTGACCTGCAGCGTCCAGGTCGTGCACCCGCGGGTGTGACCGGAAGTTTTGTGCGCGACCAGCACCGCATCGCCAATCCTCACCTTATCGCCATCGTGCAGCACGCGATCCACCTTCACCGCGGGGTACAAATCTTTGGGGTACGCGAAATCCGCCGCGCCGCCGCTCTCGACCACCGGCACATCCCCGTCCATCACCATGTACTGGGCGCCGGTCTGGCGTATCACTTCCGCGCTGCCGGCATCGTGATCGGCGTGTGAATGGCTGATCAGCAGGATCTTGATGTCTTTGAATCGAAATCCGAGTTGCTCCACGCTGCTGCGTATCAGCGGAACCGAGCTCGCGAAGCTCGAGTTGATGAGCACATCGCCTTGCGGAGTGACGATTAGGTAGGACGCCAAGTCCTTGCTGCCCACATAGTAAAGATTGCCGGCGATGCGAAACGGCGCGATGGGCGTGGTCCAGTCCGGATTGCTCTGCGCGTGCAGCCGCGAGCCCAGCAGCGCCAGGACTATAACCATCCACCTTCCCCAACCGGTTCCCTTCATAGCGCCCCCCTTACCCTGCCCGCATTGTCCCATCGTCCCATTGCAGGACAAAACCCCCCGGGGCCGTGATACGCTTATAGCGTGAAAATCGCGGCAATCATCGTGGTTCTGGGTGTCGCGGCGGCGGCGATATCGCCGGCACGCGCCACCACCTACCGGCTCGCCAACCCGGCCGATACGGTGGTGGGCGAAGACCAGACCGTCATGACGGTCTATGAAGACACGCTGTACGATCTGGCGGCGGCCTACAGCTTGGGCTCCGAGGAATTGATTCGCGTCAATCCCAGTGTGGACCCCTGGTTGCCGGGAGCCGGCAAGCTGCTGGTGGTGCCGGGGCGACATATTCTGCCGCCGGGCCCGCGCGAAGGCATCGTAGTCAACCTTCCCGAGCATCGCCTCTACTACTACCCGAAGCGCAAGCCCGGCGGCCCCGTCGAAGTGATCAGCTACCCCGTGAGCATCGGCAAGATGGATTGGCGCACGCCGCTCGGCCTCACTCATGTCATCCAGAAGCAAAAGGATCCGACCTGGTACCCCCCAGAATCGGTCCGCAAGGAACATGCGGCGGCGGGCGATCCGCTCCCGGCGCGCGTGGCGCCGGGTCCTGATAATCCGCTGGGCGCCTATGCCATGCGCCTGGCGGCGGGGAACGGGACGTACTTGATCCATGGCACGAATAACCCCATCGCCGTTGGGCTCGCCGTCACGCACGGCTGCATCCGCATGTACCCTGAGGATGTTGCGGCGCTGTTTCCGTTGATACCCGTGGGCACACCGGTGCGGCTGATCAACGAGCCGGTCAAAGTAGCCTGGGTGGATGGGGAACTGTTGCTCGAGGCGCACCCGCCCGTGGATGCGCAAGGCCAGAGTATTGAACCGAATCTGGACCAGTTCGCCACACTGCTGCAAGCGGAGGTCGGCGACACGGTGGTGGCGATCCATTGGGACTATGCGCGTGAAGTGCTGCAGAAGGCCGACGGCGTCATCGCGACCGTGGGACTGGAAGCCGAGGCGCCGAGGCCGGACCCCGAGAAAGTCGCCCGTCAATAGGGCTGAGCGCCTGGATTTCTGCCTCGCTGAGCGCGCGCCATTGACCCCTGGGTAGGTCACCCAGCAGCAGCGAACCCACGGCAACGCGCACCAGGCGCAGCACCGACACATCGAAGACCGCGAGCAGCCGGCGTATTTGACGGTTGCGGCCCTCGTCGAGTCCGATCTCAAGCCAGGCATGCTTCTCGCCGCTGCGTAGATTCTGCGCAGATTTAGCGCGCAGGTGCTCGCCCTGCAAGGACACGCCGCGCCGCAGACTCTCTAGCAAGGATGCATCCGCCAGTCGATCGATTTGCACGTGATAGGTTTTGTCAGGCCCGGTCGCAGGATCGGTGACGCACGCCGCCCATGCCGGGTCATTGCTGAACAACAGAAGCCCCTCACTGGCCTTGTCCAGCCGGCCGACCGGCGCGAGCCAGGGCAATGAAGCCGCGGCAAGACAACTGTACACCGTGGCACGGCCCTGTTCATCCTGGGTGGTCGTGACCAACCCGCGCGGTTTATTCAACATAATGACCAATCGCTCGGGGGTCTGGTGCTGACCCTCCACGGTGATGCGGTCCACATCCTGCCGGACGGGGAATTGTGCGTCGTTCACCAAGCGGCCGTTGACTCGAACTCTTCCCTCCCGCACCCACTGCGCCGCCTGCGTGCGCGAGCCCAAGCCGAGCTTCGAGATCACGCGCGCCACCCCATAGCGCGGCGCTGCTGATTTCACGGGTTGCCGCGGCGACATGCCTTGAGGCCGCCGCTCAGGATGCGGATAGTTTGTTCACAACATGCTCGGGGGAGATCGCCGCGATCGTCGGTGTACCTGCCTGGCGCATGATCGCGCGCAGCTCGCGGGCGTAGATGTCGAGCACGGCCTCGACGCCTGATTGACCGAACGCTGCCAGACCCCATCCCTGCGGGCGCCCGATTCCAACCGCGGTGGCGCCCAGCGCCAGCGCCTTGAAGACATCGGTGCCGCGGCGCACGCCGCCGTCGAGCAGCACCGGAATCTTGCCGTTCACGGCGCCCACCACTTCCGGCAGGCATTCCAGCGTGGATCTCAGCGTCTCCTCGTCTCTGCCGCCATGATTCGACACCACGATGCCGTCGACCCCGTGCGATACGCATAGCGCTGCGTCCTCGCCGGTGACAATCCCTTTGACGAGCAGTTTCACGGTCACGATTTGCCGCAGCCGCGCAAGAAAATCCCAGGTGATCGCGGAAGGTGTCCCCTCTGTGACTCTGGACAGGTCGAGTCCCGCATACATCGGCGCCTTGTGCACCGAGTCGTGCGAGTTTCCGATGTGGCAGGCGGTGCAGGTGCGTTTATCGAGCAGCATGGCGCGCTGCAAGGTTTCGTTGTTGCGTCCGGGCATGTTATCGACCGTGAATACGATCGCGGTACACCCGGCGCTTTGCGCGCGGCGCACCACGGCGCTCGTCACCGCCCAGTCATTCGTTGCATAGAGCTGCATCCAGACCGGTGCGCCGCGCGCCGCGATCACCGGCTCGACCGCGGTGGACGCGACATTGGACAGCATCATCAGCGCGGAGCGGCTTGCGGCGGCACGCGCCGTCCCCAGTTCGGCATCCGGATGAAAGGCGCGTTGCGAGGACACCGCGGACAAATAAATCGGGGTCGGCCAGTTTTGGTCGAACAAGCGAATCGACGGGTCCAAATGACTCACATCGACGAAGCGCCGCGAGCGGATTTCGACATGCGAGAATGCGTCGTGATTGATGGCAACGGTGCGATCGTCATCCGCCCCGGTCGCCAGGTATCCAAAGTGGGCAGGCGGCAAAGCGGCTCTGGCCAGCGCCTCGAAATCCATGACGTTCAGCACCTGCTGTGCGCCGGATAGCTGCACTCCCAACTCGGGGGCAGCCTGCGACCAGGCGAACCGCGGCGCGGTGGCCAACATGGGTAATGCCGAGAGATAACGGAGAATGCGCCTGCGGGCTGCTTCGGGTCTGTCTGGCGGCGTCATGTTTTCCCTTTTTTTTATCCTCACCGTCGGCAGTGTACCGCGCTGGGTCGCCTAACCGAGGATTGCGGCGTAGGTTTTCCGGCCGCGCGCGTAGCAGTCGCAGGCGGCGGCCTGCAGCCCGCGCCGATCGAGAATTTTCAGCTGGCCCCGGGCGTAGCTGATCAGCTTGCGCTGCTGCAGCAAGGTCGCGGCGCGACTGACACCTTCTCGGCGCACCCCCAGCATGGAGGAAATGAATCCCTGGGTGATGTTGAACTGATCGCAGTGCGCGCCGTCGGCGGTCATCAACAGCCATCGGGCGAGGCGCGGCTCTACATCGTGGAAGTTGCTGCAGGCGGCGGTCTGCGAAATCTGGCTCATGAGCACATACAGGTAGCGGCTCAGCACTCTGCGCAGCGGCGGGCAGCATTCAAATTCACGGGAAAATGCCGGTGCGCCGATGCGCCAGGCCAAGCCGGATCCATTCACCACCGCCCGCAGCGGGGAGACGTTCACGCCGAAGGCGATGGGCAGCCCCAGGACGCCCTCGGAAGCAACCAGGGCCACCTGAAGGTTGGCCGCTTCATGGATCGGAGCGATGACCGAGACGGAACTGCCGGTGGGGAAGATCACATGGCGAATGCGCTTCTCGGACTCACGCAGCACCTCGCCCGCCTTCAGTTCGATCTGCTCGCCGGCCGCGAGCAGGCGCTTGCGATCCTCGCGGGGTATCAGTTCAAGGAGGCGATTTTTCGCCGCCGGTCGGGCAGTGGAACGAGGCACGGTCTCTCTTTATTGGTCACACGAAATCCCTGATCTGCAAGCACGTCATCGCGTCCTGCGATCGGAAATCACACTCGATTAAGCCGGTGCACTCCTCGAACAAATCTAGCATGGCCGCCGGATTTCTTTGCGGGCGGCTCGCAGAAAACCCCGTGCTTGAGGCGTTTTTCAGGGTATGCAGGATGCACCGATCAGTCTTCGCCCTAGCGGCGCGCCGACCGAGTGCTGAGGCCAAGGGGCACCCCCGCCCTCGGCGATCATTAAGAATCAGGCGCTTACGTGCTCGCCGCGATCCTTAAGTCTCGCCGGTAACAATCTCGTAGAATCCTGCTGTACCCGCCGCGAGCGACTAAGAAACACAAGGCGTATCCCGTGAAGCAGGAAGTAGACATTCGAAAGTTTCTCACCGAGCGTGGTATCGAGCACGTCAAGATCGGCGTCTTCGACACCGACGGCATCATGCGCGGCAAGTATTTGAGTCGCGCCAAGTTCCTCTCCGGCCTGGACAAGAACCTCGGATTCTGCGACGTGATCCTCGGCTGGGACTCGAACGATCAACTCTACGACAACACGAAATTCACCGGCTGGCACACCGCCTACCCCGATGCGACGGTGCGAATTCTTCCCGCGACTCAGCGCGACATCCCGTTCGAACCGAAGACCGTGCTCTTTTTGGGAGAGTTTGCGGGGCGCGCCGAAGCGGTGTGTCCGCGAGGCACCTTGCGGCGTGTGCTGCAACGGGCTGCCGCCATGGGCTATGCCGTCAGCGCCGCGGCGGAATTCGAGTTCTTCGTGTTCGACGAAACCCCGCAGTCCATTCGCGACAAGGGCTACCGGAACTTAAAGACCATGACGCCGGGTGCCTTTGGCTATTCCGTCCTGCGCAGCTCCGTGCATTCGGACCTGTACCATGAACTTCTCGATCTTAGCCAAAGCATGCGATTTCCGATTGAAGGCTTGCACACTGAGACCGGCCCCGGCGTGCTGGAAGCGGCGCTCGCGTATTGCGATGCCCTCGAGGCTGCCGATCGCGCCGCGCTGTTCAAGACCTTCGCCAAAGTTCTCGCGCAGCGCCACGGCTTGATGGCGACCTTCATGGCCAAGTGGTCCAACCAAGTTCCGGGTCAGAGCGGTCACCTGCACATCTCGATGCGCACGGCCGCCGGCGAGAGCGTATTCCACGATGCTTCAAAACCGAATGAGATGTCCGATGCCATGCGCTGGTTCATCGGCGGCCAGCAAGCACTGATGCCCGAGCTGCTCGCCATGGTCGCCGGCACCGTGAACAGCTACTCGCGCCTCATCCCCGGATATTGGGCGCCGACCAGCGCTGCCTGGGGCATCGAAAATCGCACGACGGCCCTGCGCGTAATTCGCGGCGGCGCCTCGAGCCAGCGCGTCGAGTACCGCATCGCGGCGGCGGATATCAACCCCTACATCGCGTTGTCTGCGGCGATTGGTTCCGGGCTGTGGGGCATCGAACATCACATCGAGCCGGACGCGCCCATCGAGGGCAACGCCTACGACCGTGAACACCCGCCGCATCGGCGTCTGCCCGCCACTCTTTATGAGGCCGCCGAGCGTCTTCTTGCCTCGACGCCGGCACGCTCGCTGTACGGCGATGAGTTCGTCGAGCACTATGCCGCCACCCGGCAATGGGAAGAAAGAGAATTCCGCAAGGCAATCACCGATTGGGAACTCGCCCGCTATTTCGAGATTATTTGAGTGAGCAATGACCGACACACTGAAAACCATTAGCCCGGTCGATGGGCGCGTCTACGTTGAACGGCCCCTACAGACCCCCGCCGACATTGACCGCGCACTCGATACCGCGCAGGCCGCCCAACACGGCTGGGCCTCGCTAACCCTGGCGGCGCGCTGCGAAATTCTGCACCGGGCCGTCGATGCCTTCGTCGCCAAAGGGGACGACATTGCCGCGGAAATCACCTGGCAGATGGGCCGTCCCATCAGCCACACCCCGGGAGAGGTGCGCGGTTTTGCGGAGCGCGCGCGCTACATGCTGGATCTCGCGCCCGCGGCGCTTGCCGCGGTTCAACCCGCTGAAAAATCAGGCTTCAGGCGGCAAATCAAACGCGTGCCGCTGGGGCTGGTAGCAGTCGTGGCGCCGTGGAATTACCCCTACTTGACGGCGGTGAATGCCATTTTGCCGGCGCTGATCGCCGGCAACGCGGTACTGCTGAAACATTCTCATCAGACCCCGCTGTGTGCCGAACGCTTTCTCGACGCCTTCGCCGTCGCAGGGGTGCCGGCCGGCGTGTTCCAGTACCTGCACCTGTCGCATGCCGATACGGCGCGTCTCATGGGCGATGCCCGGGTCGCGAGCGTTTGTTTCACAGGATCCGTGGCCGGCGGGCGCGCCGTTGTGGCAGCGACCGCCGCCGGCTTTGCGACCTCGGGTCTGGAATTGGGCGGCAAGGATCCAGCCTATGTACGCAGCGATGCCAATCTGGCGCACGCCATCGAATCCCTGACGGACGGCGCATTTTTCAATGCCGGTCAGTCCTGCTGCGGCATCAAAAGGATCTACGTCGCGGCGTCCCGCTATCAAGATTTTGTCGCCGGCGTCGTCGAGCTGACGAATAAGTACCGACTCGGATCGCCGCTCGATCCGCAAACCACGCTGGGACCCGTGGTGCGCGCCTCGGCCGCCGATGCGGTCAGGGTCCAAGTCAGAGACGCGGTGGCGCGCGGAGCCAAACAGCTCATCGACGAGGCCGCGTTTGCGGCGAGCGCCGCCGGAACCCCTTACCTTGCGCCGCAGGTGTTGATCGGCGTCGATCACACCATGCCCATCATGCGCGAGGAGACCTTTGGTCCCGCGGTGGGAATCATGAAGGTTGCCTCGGATGAGGAAGCGATGCGTCTGATGAACGACAGCGAGTTCGGTCTCACGGCCGCGATTTTCTCGGCGGATGCGGCGCGCGCCGAGGCGCTGGGCGATTTGCTTCAGACCGGCACGGTTTTCCTCAATCGCTGCGACTATCTGGATCCCGCACTCGCCTGGACCGGCGTCAAGAATTCAGGCCGCGGCTGCACCCTATCGAGCGTCGGCTTTGAACAGCTGACGCGGCCGAAGTCCTATCATTTCAGGTTGACCTCATGAGCCACGCACTACGCGGCAATTGGAATTATCCGACGACTATCTGGGCGGGTCCGGGCAGGATCGCCGAACTGGCCGAAGCCTGCTCGCGGGCCGGCATCAAGCGGCCGCTCATCGTCACTGACGAAGGGCTGGTCCGCAGCCCCATGATCAACAACGCACTCTCTGCGCTCAAGCACGCCGCGCTGTTCGGTGCGGTGCGGGGAAATCCCGCTGCAAGCCATGTGGAGGCGGGCCTGCGCGCGTTTCGCGCCGGGGATCATGATGGAGTGGTCGCCTTTGGCGGCGGATCGGCACTCGACGCCGGCAAGGTCGTGGCCTTCATGTCAGGACAGACTCGTCCCCTGTGGGATTTCGAGGATATCGGCGACTGGTGGACGCGGGCCGACCCCGCCGGCATCGCGCCGGTGGTAGCTGTTCCAACCACCGCGGGCACCGGCTCTGAAGTGGGCCGGGCGGGGGTCATCCTGAACGAGGAGACGCATCAGAAGAAAATCATCTTCCACCCGCAGATGATGCCGCGCATCGTGATTTTAGACGCCGAACTCACGGTCGGACTGCCGCGCGGTGTGACGGCGGCCACCGGCATCGACGCCTTCGTACATTGCTTCGAAGCATTTTGCGCACCGGGCTTTCACCCGCTGGCGGACGGCGTTGCGCTCGAGGGCATGCGGCTCATCCACCGCTTCCTGCCGCGGGCCTGTGCGGACGGCAAGGACATCGAAGCGCGCGCGCAGATGTTGGCCGCCGCATCGATGGGCGCCACGGCATTTCAGAAAGGCTTGGGCGGCGTGCATGCCATCGCGCATCCGGTAGGCTCGTGGTTCAACACCCATCACGGTCTAACCAACGCCGTCATCCTACCCTACGTCATGACCTACAACCGGCACGCCATTGCGGAGAAGGCGGAGGTAATTGCGCGCGTGCTCGACCTGCCCGCTCGCGGCTTCGATGGTTTTTTCGCCTGGGTGCTGAGCATGCGCCGCGAACTCGGCATACCGCATTCCTTGGCGGAGATTGGGGTCAGCGCCGACAATGCTGCCATCATCGGCAGCGAGGCGGCGATCGATCCTTCCGCGGGCGGCAATCCGATACCCGTCAGTGCGGCGCAGCTAGAGCACATTTTTCGCGCCGCGGTCGCGGGCAACATCGGCGCCGTGATCAGCGCCACGTGACCGGACCCCGCATCCTGGTGATCGACGGCAACATTGAGCAGATTCGCGCGCGGCAAACGGCGGCGCTGGGATATGACTCCGGGACCGGCTATGCGCGGGTGCTAAATCGCATCGACTCCTCGCTGCAGGTCGACATCGTGCTCGGCGCAGAGGGCGATCCCAAATTTCCGGCAGGCGTCGGCATCGAGCACTACGATGGCGTAACCATGACCGGATCGGCGTTGAATATCTACAATGGCGGCGCGCCGGTGGCGCGGCAAATCGAACTCGCCAAAGCGGTATTTGCCGCCGGCGTGCCCTTCTTTGGCAGTTGCTGGGGATTGCAGGTCGCGGTAACCGCGGCAGGCGGCGAAGTGCGCGCCAACCCGCGCGGCCGAGAGTTTGGCTTCGCGCGCCGCGTGCTGCTGACCGAGGCCGGCCGGGAACACCCTATATTTGCAGGCAAGCCGAGCACCTTCGAGGCGCCCACCGTGCATCGCGACGAGATCGCTTCGCTGCCGGCGGGCGCCGTGGTGCTGGCTCAGAATGACTTCGGGATGCAAGCCGCCGCGTTCACATGCGGCAAGGGCCGCTTCTGGGGCGTGCAATATCACCCGGAGTATGACTATCTCGACATTGCCGCGGCCGCCGAGCGCTACGGGGATACGCTGGTCGCCGAGGGGATGTTTCACGATGTGCCGGCGCTGGCGAGCTTTGCCGCCGAACTGCGCACATTGCAGGCAAACCCCCTGGATGCGGCGCTGCTGTGGAAACACGCACTGGGCCCGGCCATGCGCAGCGACGCGCTGCGTCTCCTGGAACTACGCAACTGGCTGCAAATCGAAGTGATGTCCGGCAGGAAACGACATGTCTGAAAACGCACCAGGACTGAAGCGGACCTTAAGCGGCTGGCACCTGTGGGGCATTGCCGTTGGCCTCGTCATCTCCGGCGAATATTTCGGCTGGAGCTATGGCTGGGCGGAGGCCGGCACCTTGGGCTTCCTGGTCACGACCGTGTTCATCGCCGTCATGTACACCACGTTCATATTCAGCTTCACGGAGCTCACCACCGCGATCCCGCATGCGGGCGGTCCCTACGCCTATAGCCAGCGCGCCTTCGGGCCGATCGGCGGCTATGTGGCCGGCTTCTCGACGCTGATTGAATTTTTATTTGCTCCGCCCGCGATCGCATTGGCGATCGGCGCGTATTTGAATGTGCAATTTCCCGGACTGGATGCGCGCATCGCCGCGGTGGGCGCTTACTTCGTGTTCATGACGCTGAACATTGCCGGCGTCAGTATTGCAGCGACTTTCGAGCTGGTGGTGACCGTGCTGGCGATCGGTGAGTTGCTGGTCTTCATGGGCGTGGTTTCGGGCGGCTTCGCCTGGTCGAATTTCACCAACCACGGTTGGGCCGGCGCGGATCATTTCTCCCGGGCGACTTTGGGCGGCATTTTCGCGGCGATTCCGTTTGCGATCTGGTTCTTCCTCGCCATTGAGGGGGCGGCCATGGCGGCTGAAGAGGCCAAGGACCCCACGCGCACGATCCCGCGCGCCTATATTGGCGGCATCCTCACGCTGGTGGTGCTGGCATTCGGCACCATGATCTTCGCGGGCGCGGTCGGGGACTGGAAAGGACTCGCCAATATCAACGATCCGCTGCCACAGGCCATGAAGATCGTTGTCGGCTCATCAAGCGGCTGGCTGCATCTGCTGGTGTGGATCGGCCTGCTTGGCCTCATCGCCTCATTCCACGGGATCATCATTGGCTATTCCCGTCAGATATTCGCGCTGGCGCGAGCGGGCTTGCTGCCCAAAGTGCTCGCCTCCATCCATCCGCGCTGGCGCACGCCGCATTGGGCCATTCTGGCGGGGGGTGCGGTCGGCATCGCGGCGATCTATTCCGATAAGTTCGTGAGTATCGCCGGCCAGCCGCTCACCGCCAGTATCGTGACCATGTCCGTGCTCGGCGCCATTGTCATGTACATCACCAGCCTGCTCGGCCTGATGCGCCTACGGCGCAGGGAACCGCAGCTCAAGCGGCCGTTCCGCGCACCGTTTTATCCGCTGTTTCCGATCACTGCATTGCTGATCGCCGTTGTGTCCCTCATCGCCATCGTTTATTACAACCCGCAAGTCACCGGCCTATTCGCAGCTCTCGGCGTGGCGGGTGGCGCCGCGACTTATTGGCGCAGCCGCTCCGGCACGCGCGCGGAACCGGACGCCCTGCTGCGTCGGCCCGGGGAAGGCTGACCGCCCTGTCGAAAGTCCCGGTGCCGGTGCCGTGGCGGAACCAGATCGCGCCTCCACGGTCTTCTTTCTTGGGAGGGCGTCTTCAGGAGCGTCGCATTGAAGAAGCGGGACAGGCACCCCTGGCAACTGGCCATTTTTCTCGTCGTGTTGGTATCGCATGTCGTGACAGTACTGCTTGTCGTTCGCGCGGCCCGCTTCTCCTCCGCGCACAGACTGCCGAATGAACCGCTGGTGCTCATGCATTTGCAGGCGCAGGTTTCTGCGGACCAGGATGTCTCGAGGCCGCCTGCGCCAACCGCAAGATCGCACCTGAAAAGGCGGGAACCCGCGCCGGACAACGCAATCACGACGGCACCTGAAGTGCCGGTGCGACCCCCGATCGATTGGGCACATGAGGCGGAATTGGCTGCGGAGTCCGGCATCGCCGACTCGCAGAAGGAAGCGAATTACCGAAATCTTGCCGGAATGTCGGCGGCCCAGCTAAGTTGGATAAAACACAATCACATGGAACCCGCGCCGCCCGGCATTGCCTGGCATCATCCGCGCTTTGAGTTTGACCAACGCACCGGTATACCGGTTTATTGGATCAATGATCACTGTGTGCTGGTCATGTTGTTCGTATTTTGCGCGGTGGGACACATCGAGGCGGATGGCGAGTTGTTCAAGCACATGCATGATCCGCACGATCCCTAGCGCAGTTCTACCTCGCCTTCAATCTCCACGGGAATGTTGAAAGGCAGTTCGGCGAGGCCGACAGCGCTGCGCGAGTGAGCGCCGATGGCCGGTCCGAACACCTCGAGAATGAGGTCGGAAAAGCCGTTGATGATGCTCGGCTGTTGAGTGAAACCCGGTGCCGAATTGACCATGCCGAACACCCGCGACCATGCGCAAATTCGATCGAGGTCGCCGAGCGCGCGTTTGAGACTGCCGAGAATCGACAGCGCCGTCAGGCGTGCCGCGAGGTAACCCTGTTCGACGTTCAGTTCCCTCCCCAGCTTGCCCAATGGAAGGGCGATGGAGCCGTCAGGGCTCTGCGGTCCGTGGCCCGAGATCAGCGCCCTGCGGCCGAGCACATGGACAAATTTGAAGGGGAGCACAACACCCGGCGGAGGCTGCGGCCGAGGCGGGAGCGTAAGTCCCAGGGCATGAAGTTTGTTTTCGACGATCGGCATACGTGTCCCTGATGTCACTGACCCATGGGGGCATTCTAATGCCGGCGCAGCCCGCTGGGTTGTCGACGATGAATATGGCAGCATGCAACCAGGGACCGCAAGGCCTACGGCATTTCCAGGAGTTACCATTAACACAACGCAGTTTGATCTTAGCGGCCGTGTGGCGATCGTCACCGGCGGCAACGGCGGCATCGGCCGCGCGATAGCCATCGGCTTAGCCCGCGCCGGCGCATCCGTTGCCGTATTGGCGCGCAACGAAGAAAAGAATCACCGGGTGCTGGCGGAACTTCAAAGCGTAGGGCGTCCTGCCCTGGCGCTGCGGCTCGATGTCACGGATCGCGCGACTCTGGCACCCGCCATTGCACGGGTCGAGCATGAATTGAGCGGGCTCGACATCCTGGTGAACAACGCCGGTATCGCCGTCGCAGGGGGCGGTGTGCTCAAGGAAGCAGAGGACAGTTGGGACAGCACCATTGAAACCCACTTGAATGCCACCTTTTTTCTGTCGCAGCTCGCTGCGAGATCGATGGTCAAGCGCAGCCGCGGCAAGATCATCAATCTGGCCAGCATGTATTCCTTCTTTGGTTCAAGCATCGTGCCCGCCTACAGCGCCGCCAAAGGCGCCATCGTTCAACTCACCAAGTCCATGGCGATCGACCTCGCTCGCCACAATATTCAGGTCAATGCCATTGCGCCGGGATGGATTGAAACGGATATGACCACCGCGATACAGAACTCGCCGCGGAATGATGAAATTCTGCTGCGTACGCCGGCCGGCCGCTGGGGTCAGCCGGATGAAGTGTCGGGCGCGGCGGTGTTTCTCGCCTCGCGCGCAGCCGATTTCATCACCGGGGTCACGCTTCCCGTCGACGGCGGCTACTCGATTCGCTGAGCACGGCGCATTCAAAGGCCCCTGCTTTGGCGCTGCCGCGCGTGCCGGGTTAAGCTACTCGCGCCACAGGATTGCGGCGCCTTCTTCCGTCTACAGGTTTGTTCGCATGGCCGACGTCTTCGTTTCTTACGCTCGCAGCGACCGGGCGCGCGTCGCGCCGCTGGTGGCTGTCATCGAAGCGCAGGGCTGGTCAGTGTGGTGGGATCCGGAAATCAATGCCGGCCAGGAGTTCGACCGCCATATCGCCGCAGAACTGAAAGCGGCTGCCGCGGTTCTTGTGGTCTGGACTCCGGTATCCGTGGCATCGCGCTGGGTTCGCGGCGAGGCGCGCGAGGGGGCGGATCGCGGCATTTTGGTTCCCGTCCGCTTCGAGCGGGTGGTTCTGCCGATCGATGTGCGCGCGCTGCATACCACCGACTTCGATGATTGGGGGGAAGACCCGGACAGCCCGCTAGCCCAGGAAGTACTGCGCGCCCTGCGCGCAACGATCAATCGAGAGGTTGCATCGCCGCCCGAGCCGCTCGCGGCACCGGCGGCGTCTGCGAGCGCGCCCGCCCGCGTCGCTACGCACGTCGCTACGCACGTCGCCATCTGCGTGCTGCCGTTCGCCAACATGAGCGGCGATCCGGAACAGGCGTATTTCAGCGATGGCATCACCGAGGACATCATTACGGAATTGTCGCGCTGGCGCATGCTCGCGGTGCGGTCCCGTTCAGCATCGTTTCGCTATCGCGGCGCCGCCGTCGACATGAAGCAGGTTGCGCGCGAATTGAATGTTCGTTTCATCGTCGAGGGCAGTGTACGGCGCATGGGCGCGCGCATCCGCATCAATGCTCAGTTGATTGACGTCGAGACCGGCAGCCATATCTGGGGCGAGAAATTCGATCGCGACATGACCGAGCTGTTTGCCGTCCAAGACCAACTGGTGCAAACCATTGTGAGCACGCTCGTGGGCCGGGTGCAGCAGTCCGATGCGCAGCGGGCTCGGCGCAATCCCTCGGCCAGCCTGGCTGCCTATGAGTGCGTGCTAAAAGGCAACGCGCTGTCGTGGGACGATCCGGACGGCTTGAACGAGGCAACGCGCTGGTTTGAAAAAGCCATCGAAATTGATCCGGGCTATGGCCACGCCCACGCCTTGTTGGCGGCGATTTGCTGGACGAAGTGGCAGGACGATCTGGGCACCTCGGACGCGACGCTGCAGGAAGGCATTGTCTTGGCAAAACGCGCCGTCGAGCTCGACGAGAACGAGAGTGCCTGCTTCTCTTCGTTGGGCCAGGGACATTTGCTGCGCGGCTCGTTCGATCTGGCAGTGCAAAACTTGCAGCGAGCGGTCGAGATCAATCCGAACAACCAATGGAGCACCGCGGACATGGGCACGATCCTGCTCGCCGCCGGCAAAACGGAAGAGGCGCTTACCTGGCTGAAGCGCGCCCGGGAGATCGATCCGTACTTCGATGAGCCTTGGTACTGGCGCTCGGTGGGCAGGACCTACATGGTATTGAAGCGATACGAAGAGGCACTGGCAGCCTTCCGCACCGTCCAGAGCCGCCAATACCGGATTTCCGCGCTCATGGCCGGGTGCTATGCCCGATTGGGAGACATGGATCGCGCCAGAGCGAGCGCCGCTGAGTGCTTGCTCCTGAAGCCCGACTTCTGCATCGAACGCTACATGGCCAAACAGCCATTCAAGAATCCGGCCGATGCCGCCGTGTTGGCCGAATCAATGGTGTTAGCCGGCTTGCCGAAGAGAGTGTCCGCAACGCCGGCGAAACCTGGCAATGTCGAGCCGGCCTGGGTGGAAGAGGTCATCCGCTTCTGGTTCGAGGAGCTGGGAGAAGCCCATTGGTTTGCAAAAAGCGATGCGGTGGACGCGCAAATCCGCGAGCGCTTCTTGGCGCTGCACGAACAACTCGCCGCACAAGACGGTTTGGGCGTTACTGCGCCACGCCGGGTTCTCGCGGCGATAATTGTGTTGGATCAGTTTTCGCGCAACATGTTTCGGGGCGACCCGCGCGCTTATTCAGCTGACCCTATTGCACGCCGACTGTCCAAAGCCGCCGTTGCGGAAGGTTTCGACACGGCCATGAAAAATAAGGAGCGCTATTTTCTCTACCTTCCCTTCGAACATAGCGAGCATCGCGCGGACCAGGCCCTTGCGCTGCTGCTCATCGCACAACTCGGCAATGCGGAATGGACGCGCTTTGCCGGAGACCACAAAGCGATTATCGATAGATTTGGCCGCTTCCCGCATCGAAACGCCATACTGAATCGGTCCTCGACTCCCGACGAGATCGCCTATATCAAAGACTCTGACATGCCGTTTTGAGGCCGATGCCGCCCCGCGTCAATCCTGCGAGCATCACTGAGGCATTGGAGCGTGCCCGGGCGCTGACCCGAATAGCGGACGACGAGGCTGCGAAGGCGACCTACCTAGACTTGTTGCGCACCGATCCCACCAATTGTCATGCATTGAATGAGCTCGGCAATCTGGCCTTGGCGGGGGGATTTCGTTCCGCCGCTCGGACGGCCTACGCGGAGGCGGTAAGACATCATCCGGCCAATCCACTCCTGCGAGTCAACCTCGCCAATGCGCTTCGCGCGGATAATGATCTGGCGGGGGCAAGGTTGCATTATGAGGCCGCCCTGGCCATCGACCCCGGCATGCACGACGCCCACCAAGGCATGGCATGGGTCCTGAAGGAAAGCGACCGAGCCCGTGCCGAATGGCACCTGCTCAAGGGATTTTCAGGAAAGACGACCGTCACAAAACCCTATCGGGGTACGCAAACCGGCATACCCCTGTTGCTGCTCGTCTCGGCGCGCGGCGGCAATATCCCCACGGATATGTGGATCACGGATCGGCGCTTCGCCGTGCATGCCATTTATACGGAATTTTACGATCCACACATCGCGCTGCCGCCGCACGCCTTGGTCGTTAACGCCATTGGCGATGCCGATCTTTGTGCGGTGGCCCTCTCGCGTGGCGAGGAATTGCTCGCTCACAGTTCCGCGCCGGTGCTAAACCGGCCTGCGCGGGTGCTGGCCACCGGACGCGCCGATGTTGCACGTCGGTTGGGCGCAATTCCAGGAGTCATCGCGCCCAAAATAGACAGCCTGCAGCCGGCGGCGATTCTCCAGGCTGCCGATCTGAAGTTCCCGCTGCTTCTGCGAAGGCCCGGCTTCCACACCGGCGAGCATTTTTTGCATGTCGCGAACCGCGATGAACTCCCCGCGGCCATCGATTCGCTCGCGGATGACGTGTTGCTGGTGATCTCGTATCTGGATGCGCGTGGTGCGGACGGCATGTCGCGCAAGTATCGCGTCATGTTCATCGACGGCGTTCTGTACCCTTTGCATCTGGCCATTTCCGCCGACTGGAAAGTACATTATTTCTCCTCCGACATGCCCCAAAACCCGTCGTTCCGAGAGGAAGAGCGGCGCTTTCTCGAGGATATGGCGGCTGCGCTGGGCCCGAAGGCGCTGCAGGCGTTGAGGCACATCGGCGCCGCGTTGCAGCTCGAGTACGCCGGCGTCGATTTCGCGCTGTCCTCCGACGGGTCGGTGCTTCTATTCGAAGCGAACGCCACCATGGTGGTATTTCCGCCGGGTCCGGATCCCATGTGGGATTACCGCCGGGGCGCGATCAACAACGTACTCGAGGCCGCGACCCGGATGTTACTCACGCATGCCGGTAGCTGAGACTGCCAAAAGAAATGGGTTCACCGTCCTCGGACCTCGCGGATTTTGAACCGCCGTACGATTGCCTACGCCTGGCCGGCGTTGGCAACTGATAAGCTGTTGCTTGTCGGTCATATTCATTAGGGAGTTTAGAATGCGAAGCACCCGTCTCCGCCTTGTGCCCGGACAGTACGCCTGCAGGTCCCTGTTGATTCTGGGTCTCGCGTGGCTTTCGGGGTGTGCCGGAAGCGGCTCGGTACAAGGAGGGTGGCAGGCGTCGACCCCGCAACTCTCCTTCGCGAGGGTACTGATCGTCGGCGTCGACACCGACTACAACGAGCGTTGCAACTTCGAGTTTGCCATGGCGTCGCAATTCACCGGTACCACGCCTCAACCGATTGTGAGCTGCAATTTTATGACGCAGACGGACGCACTGACGCGCGCCAATATCGACCGCGTGGCTGCCGCCCAGCATGCTGGCGGCGTGCTGACGACCGCAATCGTATCGCTGCAGATTGGCGAGCAGAAAGGCAACGTCATCCCCTACTACAAGGTGACGGGACAGGGCTACGTGACGGGCGCCCTGGGTGATTACGGCATCCCCGTGGCATTCGTCAAACTTGAGACGATGACAACGGTCCCGACGGTCACCGGCGACATTCATCTCGTGACGAAGCTGTTTGATGTTAAAGATGCGAGCCTGGTCTATTCTTCGGATACGCAGGCAAAATCGGATGATTTGCAGTCAAGCTCGACCGCCATCGAGACGCTCACGGGACTCATAGGCAATCGACTGCGCCGGGACGGCGTGATCCACTAGGCGCCCGCTTTCGCTGCCAGACAGGAAGAGCATGGGAAATGCGGCGAAAGTGATCCTGGTGACCGGGACGAGTTCCGGTTTTGGGCGGAAAATCAGCGACGCGCTCGCGGCCAATGGCTATCGCGTGTTCGGCGGGGCGCGCGCACCCCGCAACGACGCATCGGACCGCTTCACCACGCTTAAGTTGGATGTCACGCTGGATGAATCTGTGGCCGACTGCCTAGCCGAGGTGATTCGCACCGCGGGGCGAATCGACGCGGTGATCAATAACGCGGGAATCGGAATTGCCGGCGCCCTCGAGGATACGACCGTGGCGGAGGCGCAATCTCAGTTTGAGACCAATTTCTTTGGGACGCATCGTGTCTGCCGAGCGGTCCTGCCGCATCTGCGCGCGCAGCGCGCAGGCGTTATCATTAACATGAGCTCGCTCGCCGGGCGGATCGCATTGCCCTTCCAAGGGTTCTATAGCGCCACCAAGTTCGCGATCGAGGCCTATACGGAGGCACTTCGCATGGAGGTGCGCCCATTCGGCATCGCGGTGTCGATGATCGAACCCGGCGACTTCGCGACATCCTTCACCAGGAACCGGCGCATGACGGTCGAGAGTGTTGCTACATCGCCGTACTATGCGCCTATGGTGCGGGCGATCGGCATCATGGCTCGCGACGAACAAGCGAATCAGGATGTCTCGCCGGTGATACGCGCCGTCGAGACGATTCTCAAGTGTCGCCGCCCCGCCCTACGCTATCCGCGAGCGAACGCCGTTCAGCGAACCTTTAACGCGCTGCGGCCCCTCCTGCCTCAAGCCGTCGCGGAATTCTTGATTCGGGACACCTACGGACTGAAGTGATCGCCGTCGCCGGCTTGCGATCTACCTCGCACCCGAAGAAGCGGCATCGCGACGAAGACGACCATGGACAGCGGCAGCGAGCCCGCGATCAGCCCAACCCATGGAATGGGTTTTGCCACGAACAACACCACGGCGCTGACAGCCAAGCAGGTGACCAACAACACCAGTGCGGCCCGTATCAGCCACGACTTATGAACTTGGAATGAAGTCAGTTTCATTCGTGCCTCCAGCATACAGGGCCGGCTGTCCGGCCAGATTCCCTCAATCATCGCTGGATACTAGCCCAAAACGCTGAGCATCCGGTAGGGGCACGGCACCGAGAGTACGGCTAAATGCCAATTGGCGTCCGGCCGCTTTTCGGTTTGAGTGGTGAGCCGCAAGCCGCCGATCCCGGTATCTGTTCCAGATGACATGAGACAAACCGATGGACTCCATTGAACGCCAATCGTAAGCAAAAGGCGATCTTCATTTCGCTTGCAATTGTCATTGCCGTTGCGTGCGTTTTTGTCTTTGAATGCGTTTACTTGGAAGCTAAGAGCGCCGCAATCACGAAGCTGGATCAGCAGGAGATGATCTATGCGCGGCAGGCGGCTCGAGGCATCGAGGAATACTTTGCCACATGGACGGGGAATTTAAACGCCTTGTCCAAGATGAATGCAGTGGTCGCGGATGACGCTGAAGGCAAGGCCATTCTGAAGTTATTCTACGAGACGAACCAAGCGCGGATTGCGGAGATCACCCGCGTGGATGAAAAAGGCGTGATCCGCGACGACTTCCCTGACAGTAACGCGGTGGGACTAGATATCTCGCATCAAAAACATATCGCCGAGCTGATGCGCAGGCACAAGCCCGTGATTAGCGACGTGTTCAGAACCATTGAAGGAGTGGACGCAATAGCCCTTCATGTCCCTGTCTTGCGGGGCGATGAATTCAAAGGTTCCGTCGAAATCCTGGTGGACTTCAATAGCCTCGCGAAGCGCTACCTTGAAGATATCAAGGTCGGCGAAACCGGGTATGCGTGGGTGATCAGCCAAGCCGGAACCATTTTATACACGCCGGTCCCGGGCTTCACCGGCAAATCCATATTGGAAGCCAACAATGACAATCCTCCGCCGGCTAGCCTGGTGAGCGCCATGCTCCAGGGCCGCGAGGGTACCGCGGAATACACCGCTCAAAGAATCGGCGCTCGCCAAGTGAGCTCGACGCGGAAATACGCCGCCTATGTCCCGGTTCGCTTGGGGAATACGTTTTGGTCGATTTGCGTGGCCTCGGCAGAAGAAGACGTGTTTAACGATCTAACCTCCTTTCGCAATAAGTTGGCGGTCGCCATCGGCCTTCTTTTCATCGTCGGGCTGGTAGTGTCGACGCTCGGGGCAAGGACTTGGTTGATCGTGAGGGAACAAGAAAAGAACGCGCAGGCGGAACTGGAGATCGCGCGGCAGCGCACACAACTCACCCACCTTTCTCGCGTCAGCATGCTCGGCGAATTGTCAGGCTCCATCGCCCACGAAATAGGTCAACCGCTCACCGCCAGTCTCAGCAACGCACATGCGGCGCAACTGCTCCTAGCGCAGACCGAGCCAGATCTGGGGGAAGTACGCGAGATCCTCACGGACATCGTGGCCAACAATCAACGCGCCGTGGAGGTCATCCACCGGCTTCGCCAGCTGCTGAAACGAGGCGAAGTGCAGTTCCAGCCAATCGACGCGAACGAAACGGTTGAAGATGTGCTCAAGCTGCTGCGCAGCGAATTTGTCGATCGAGGCGTCACCGTGCACTCTGGGCTCGCCTTGAGTTTACCGATTCTGCAGGGTGATCGAGTGGCACTCCAGCAGGTGTTGATCAACCTGATCAGGAACGCCTGCGACGCCATGGCGGATATGCCGAGCGACGCCCGTTCGCTGATGATTCGAACCGGACTGGACGGCGAAGATTCGGTATTGATCTCCGTTTGCGACGTCGGTCCCGGCATCGAGGAAGGAAAGCTGGAACAGGTGTTCGAGCCGTTTTTCACGAGCAAGGTCAATGGCATGGGTTTAGGGCTATCCGTCTGCCGGACCGTTATCAACGCTCATGGTGGAAAGCTGTGGGCGGAACACAATTCGGGTCGCGGCGCCACGTTCTATTTGCTGCTGCCGGTAAGTCCGCGAAGAACGGCACACTGATTCGCCGGTCCCTGGTGGGCTGGGACGACCGTTGACAATCGTATGGGCCGCGCCGATACTTCACCCACTAGGAAACTATTGACTTGGGAGCATGCGCATGCGAAAAGGAATGCGGCCGTTGATTGGGTCGGGAGTGTGCGGAGTGGCTTTCCTATTCGGTGCCGGCGGCTTGGTATGCGCTGCCGATACGAAGCCCGCTTATCCGGCCATGGCACCCGTCGAGCAATATCGCGTTGCCGATGCGTCCGAGGAGATCGCGCTCGCGCGCAGTGCGGCGCCCGTTTCGATTTCCGGCGACGCTACCGTTCTCACGCTTGGCGATCACGGTTACGCGACGGCGAGCAAGGGGAAGAATGGGTTTGTTTGCCTGGTGCAACGGTCCTGGGCTTCCGGCTTCGAGGATGCCGAGTTCTGGAATCCCAAACTGCGTGCACCCCTGTGCTTCAACGCCGCCGCCGCACGTACTGTGCTCCCCGCTTATCTGGAAAGGACGGAGTGGGCGATTGCCGGCATTTCAAGAATGGAAATGGTCAGCCGCACCAAAGCTGAGCTTGCCGCGAACCGAATCGCAACCCCTGAGCCCGGCGCGGTGGTTTATATGATGTCGAAACAAGGCTATCTGGGCGACACCGCCGGCCACTGGCATCCGCATCTCATGTTCTTCTTGACCCACGCCAATGTCGCCGACTGGGGCGCGGATCTTCGCGGTTCGCCGGTATTTGCGGCACGGGACGAGTTGGACCCCGTCACGACGTTCTTCGTTCTGGTGCCCACGTGGTCCGACGGAACCCCCGCGATTGCGGAGAATCACTAGCTTACCTAGGCTGCCGCCGAGTCCCCGGAAAATTGCGCTTCCAGTTTGTCGAGCGAGCCCGACCATCCTTCTTGATGGGCGCGGCGCGTCTCCTCGTCATGCAGACGCGAATGGGTGAAGGTGATCTCAGTACCCTCGGGAACAAGTCTCAGCGCGATTTCGACACGCGACTCGTTCGGGTCTTCTTGGCCGCCTATCCAATGCCAACTCATGACCAGCCGTTCGGGCCGCACCACATCGAGATATTCCCCGCTGCATTCGTGCTCCGTGCCGTCGAGCTTACGGAAACGCACGCGATAGCGGCCGCCCTTGCGCGGATCCGCTTCTGCGATCAGCACCGGGCCGGCGTCGGGGCCCCACCATTGTGCGATGCCTTCCGCCGTCGTGATCGCGTCGAACACGATCGAGGGTCGCGCCTTGACGAGGCGCACCAGGGTGAGGCTCGTCATTCTTTCTTGCCCCGCGACTCGGCTTCCTTGCGTTCCACATAGGCCGTGAGGCGATCGAGGCTGCCGGTCCAGAAACGCTCGTACCGGCTCAACCATGCCATCGCCTCGCGCATCGGTTGCGGCCGCAGCCGGACGGTCACCGTGCGCCCAGTTTTTGTACGCGTGATGAGGCCGGCATCGGCCAGCACGGAGAGATGCTTCATCACAGCCGGCAGCTTGATGTCAAAGGGCTGCGCCAATTCTCCGACGGATGCGCTGCTCTTACGCTCCAACTGCGCGAGGATGGCGCGGCGCGTCGGGTCGACGAGGGCAGTGAAGGTGCGGTTCAGCCGCTGTTGATAGTTCACCATAGTGGAAAGTCTTGGCCGGCCGCGCCGGGTTGTCAATGCGTATAATATGGTGGTGGCCTCTCGGTTCTAGGCGCTACGCGCCGCCACGCCGCGACCAGGGGTCGCTTCAGCACACGCGAGGCTGCTGCCACCTCAGGTTGTTTCCATCCGCGAATCGTCTGCCGAGGCGCCTAGTGCTCCGCTTGGGCGAGCCAAATCGTGTGCCCGCCGCAATTCGGGTCTTCGGCGATATGGGCCACAACGCGAAACCCGGTTGCTTTCAGCAGCGAACGATACTCGTCGGGAGCCAAGCTTGCGTGATAGAGCGGTTCGCCACGATACGAGCCAATGGCTTCACCGTGTGATCCGCCGCTGGTAAACATCAGCGCGGCGCCAGGTGAGGCGTGTCGCCTAAAAATTGGAAACATCCGGCGCTGATCATCGTGGGCGAGATGGAAAAAGCTGTCCCAAGCGAGTAAGCCATCGAAGGTGTCCTCGAGCGCGAGGGCGCGCATATCAGCGACATGCCAGGACCGCTGCGCAAAGCGCCCACGACAGATGTCTATCAACGTTGGCGAGGCGTCCACGCCATCTACGGCGAAGCCTTGATCGATGAGGTATCTCGCGATTGGCTCGCCGGAACCGCAGCCAATGTCGAGGATAGACGCCCCTGGTGATAGCAGCGCGCTGAATCGACCGAGCCACGCACTTTCGTTGCAGATCGCGCTGCTACGATCTGCGACATAGTCATGAGCATGCCGCTCGTACAGATCAACGATCTTGTCCGCATCTGAATCCATGGGCTCAAAATCCAATCGGCGGCCGTCCCACCCATAGCGGCGGATGACGCTTCGTCCATGCAGTTGCGACTTCCAGGTCCGCCGCAACGCGTAGCAGCCGGTGATCCTCATCCTGGCGACCCACGAGCTGGATACCGATCGGCAGCCCGGACGCCGACTGGAACAAGGGCAGGCTCGCGGCCGGCTGGCCGGTGACATTGAACAGTTCCGAGAACGGCGCGAATGTATACCCAGCGGCACCCCAGCGCGTAAGATCGAAGTCCGGCGCGTTTGAATCGAGGGCGCCGACCGCCGGGGGAAGCGTGCCCGTCGCCGGCGTCATGATCAGGTCGAACGCACTGAACGCCCGCAACATCGCGACGCAGATCCGGTGCGCGAGCCGGCGCACGTCGAGGTATTCGTGTGCGCTCATACGCCCTATCCGCTCAACTGCGTAGCGCGGCATCGTCTCGATCTCATTAGGAGCGGGCTCGCGACCGAGTTCCCGCGTACGGTCCCGGATCAGCATCGCGATGTCCATCAGCCACAGCGGCATCCAGGCCTCGCCCGTCGCGAGTTCGGCCACCTCCGCAGGGAAGCGCGCAGGCACGACCTCGTGGCCAAGTCCCTCGACGAGACGCACGGCATCCATCAGTCGCGCCTCGATCTCCGGTGCGACCGACAGGCCATCGATGGTGTGGGAGATACAGGCGATCCGCAGCTTCTCGCGTGAAGCCTGGAGCGCCGCGAGGTACGAGGGAACCGCCCGCATGACCCGGTACGGTGCACCGGGATCGGGACCTGCGGTCGCATCGAGGAACGCCGCGCTGTCTCGCACGGTGCGCGATAGCACATGGTCGCAGTTCAATCCCGCGCCAAGCTCGGCATGGTGGGGACCGAGCGGATTCAGGCCCCGCGAGGGCTTCATGCCAAACAGCCCGCAACAGGCCGCCGGTACGCGGATCGAGCCGCCGACGTCCGTGCCATGCGCGACCGGCACCATGCCGCTCGCAACCGCCGCCGCGGCGCCTCCGCTCGAGCCGCCGACGGTTACGGCCGGGTTCCAAGGATTCAGGGTTGTGCCGCGATAGACCGGCTCGGTCGCGAAATTGTCGGCAAATTCCGGTGTATTGGTTTTGCCCAGGAACACTGTGCCGGCACGGCGCCACCGCGCCACCAGTTCGCTGTCCGGCAGCGGCGCGGCGTCCGCGAAGAAGCGCGACGAATAAGTCGTCGGCCAACCCGCGACCTGCAAGTTGACGTCCTTGACGAGGAACGGCACGCCGGCCAGTGGCGCTTCACGCGACACGCCGCGCGCGACCTCGCGTGCCTGCGCGAAATCCTGCAGCACGAGCGCATTCAGCCGCGGCTCGAGCGCTTCGATCGCACTAATCGCCGCCTCAGTGACCACGGGCGCCGATAGCTCGCCGGCCCGCACCGCCGCTGCAATCGCGACCGCGTCGAGGGCTGCATACTCATCTATTCGCATGCATACAAGGCTAGCATGTACATGATTTCGCCATTGCCGCGGCTTACCCGCGTAAGAACAATTCTTCACCCCTTGCCCGTAACGTGGTTTTCACGGGCCCGTTGCGATCTTCGTTTACATATGTAATCCTATTAGTGATTACAAATGTAAACGTCGAGGTGCGCGATGCCAGCCAAGAAGTTACTGCCCATTAGCGAGGCGGAATCCGTTGTCATGCAAATCTTCTGGGCGCGCGGTGCCCTTCCGACGGAGGAGGTCGTCACCGCATTGGAGAGTCACCAAAAGTGGCAGGAATCCACCGTCAAGACTTTGCTGAACCGGCTTTTGAACAAAGGGGCCCTCAGGGCCCGCAAAGATAATCGCCGTTACGTCTATTCTCCCGTACTTACGCAGGATGAGTGGCTGTCGACCGAAAGTCATGGGTTCGTTGATCGTTTGTTCGGAGGTCGAGTGGCACCGCTCGTATCGTATTTCAGCCAGCACAAGAAACTGAGCAAAAAGGACATTGAAGACCTCAAGCAGCTGATCAGGGAGATTGACGGTGAGCAATGAGCTGTTTCAGGTATTGGCCAAAACTGCCCTAGCCAGTGGCGCGGCATTGATACTCGTCGCACTGTTACGCAAACCGTTGCGCATCGCAGTCGGCGCTCGGGCAGCTTACTGGTTGTGGCTTCTCGTCCCCGCCATGGCAGCCGCCGCGCTTCTGCCCGCGCCGCCGCCGATGCTCTTGTCGACCCACGTGAACTTTATCCCCGAGCAGCTCCGCTCAGCATTCATTGCTATCGGGCCGGGAGACTCCGCGGATGCACACGCGCTGCTCATTAATTTCGCACTGGCGATCTGGGGCGTCGGCGCCTTTGCCATGTTGTTCTCGTTACTCGCGCGCCAGCAAATGTTCGTCAAATCGCTCGGCACATTGACGCGCAACGCAGATGGCCTTTATCGCTGCGACGTCGGTGTGCCAATGCTAGTAGGTGCGTGGCATTCGAAAATCGTGGTTCCGACGGATTTTGAGGTTCGTTATTCGCCTGAGGAGCGCGAATTGATTGTCGCGCACGAACGCGCACACGCGTCTCGTTACGACGTTGGTGTCAATGCGATTGCATCGCTCGCGCTTTGTGTCTGCTGGTTCAATCCGTTGATGTACCTGGCGCTAGCTTGGTTACGAATGGATCAGGAACTCGCCTGTGACGCGCTGGTATTGGCGCGGCGTGGTGACGCCCGGCGCCGCTATGCCAATGCACTGCTGAAAGCACAACTTGCCGCTGAATCTGCACAATCCCCGCCCATCGGTTGCCATTGGCAATCTGCCCACCCGCTCGAGGAGAGAATTTACATGCTTAAGCGTCCATTTCCCGGATGGCGACGTCATTTCGCCGGAATTGCCGTCATCGCCACGTTTACCGGGGTAGCGAGCTACGCTGCCTGGGCGGGCCAACCCGTTGTCGGCATGGGTACGTTGATCCTTGTCGATATGAAGATAACAATCTCTGACCGACAAACGAATGAAACGAAAGAGTTGGCGACACAGTATCTCGTCCATTCGGGCGAGACGATTAAGGACGCCACTGGGCGGCCGCTTGATTTCACGTGTACGCCGTACTTGGCTGGCGAATCCGACGGGTCTGCCGCGTCGAGAGATCAAACGGCGCGCGGCATTCCCCGCCCGGCTGCAGGCCAGATCTTGCTTGACTGCGAGATACGCCGTGATGGAAAAATAATACTGAGACCCGCAGTCATATCCAAAGACGGAAAACTGGCGACGATAGACACCGCCGGGGGCGACGGAGCGCACCGCTATCGGTTCGACATTACTGCTTCAACCTCGCCAGAGAAGATCGCGGCTGCTAAAAAGCCTAGCCAGTGATCTGCCGGATACGACGTGTTCATTCCGTTTCGATCGTCGCCGTTCGCGTGCACGGGTTAAGCCGGGGCGGGATCGCGCCGACTCCCTACAGCTGAGTGAGGCCTCCGTCGGCGACCAGGTCGATTCCCGTGCTGAAGCTGCTGTCCTCGGACGCTAGAAACAACGCAGCGGCGGCCATCTCGTCGGCACGACCGATTCGTCCCAACGGCGTCATTTGCGCGAATAGCGATCTCGCCCCATCCGCTTCGGCTTTGGTCTTGAATTGCCCATCGATGATCGGCGTATCAATCGCTCCCGGACTTAAGGTGTTCACGCGAATGCCGCGGTCCTTAAGTTCTGCGGCCCACGTTCGCGCGAAGGAACGTATTGCCGCCTTTGTCGCCGAATAGGTACCGTGCCGCGGAAGGCCTTTTAAATGCAGCCCCGAGGCCACCAGGACGATGGAGCCGCCCTTCTTCATGAGCGGCAGCGCTTTTTGCACGGTGAAGAACGTACCGCGTGCATTAATATTGAAGGTCTTGTCGAAGTGCTCCGGCGTCGCGCTGTCGATGGGCGCGTGTTCGACGAATCCCGCACTCGCCACCACGATGTCCACTCGGTCCTTTTCGGCAGCGACCGTCCGATACAGTCGATCGAGGTCAGCAAGGTTCGCGACGTCGCCCGAAACCGCAGACACATTCGTCCCGATGGCGGCCCTGGCCAAATCCAATTCGCTTTGCCGTCGGCCGCTGATGAACACGTACGCGCCCTCGGCCACGAACAGTTTCGCGGTCGCCAACCCGATCCCACTACTGCCGCCGGTGATAACCGCGACCTTTCCTTGAAGCTTGCCCATTCATCTCTCCAGTCATGGTTTGAACGGGCAGTGTCGTCACTTGACTCCATGATGATAAGTCCATCGAAAAGGATATGATTCATGCCTTAATTGCATGAATATCTCCCAGGACCCCGCCCATGGATAGGCTCTTGCTCATGGAATACTTCGTTCGAGCCGTCGAAACGGGAAGTTTATCGGCCGTGGCGCGCGAATTCGGGACCGGCCAACCCAATGTCAGCCGCTCTATCGCGGCCCTTGAACGGCGTCTCGGCACCCGCCTGTTGCATCGGTCCACTCGCAAATTGACACTGACGCCGGAGGGCGAGCGCTATCTCGCCGACGCTAAACGCGTACTCGACGCCGTTGCCGAGGCCGATTCCCATGCACGCGGCGAAGACGAACCCAGCGGTTTGTTGCGCATCGCGTGCCCCACGTCCTTGGGCCGCGACTACGTGCTGCCGGTCATTAGATCATTCCTTGAGAGATATCCACAGGTCGCTATCGATGTACAGATCAGCGATCGATTCATCGACCTCGTGGAGGAAGGAGTCGATCTAGCGATCCGCATCGGCATCTTGAAAGACAGCGCCTTGCGGGCGCGACGCATCGGAACTGCTGAACGCGCCTGTGTTGCGAGCCCGGCATACCTCGCCCGCCATCCGGCGCCGCGCGTGCCACAAGACCTGCAAAATCATGAATGTGTGATCTTTACGCTGCTGTCATCGGGCCGCACTTGGGCGTTCCGCGATACTAATGTTGAGGTCCGCGGCCGATTTCTGGCGGATACCCCCGATGGAATTTATCGCGGGGTACTCGACGGTTTTGGCATTGCCTATGCGCCGGTATGGCTATTCGAGCAGGCCGTGCTCGACGGGCGGCTGCAGCTAGTTCTATTGGATCACATCGGTGCCCCGGCACCGATCCATGTGATTCACTCGGGGCAGCGGTTGGTCTCGCGTCGGGCGAGCGCCTTCATGAACTTCATTGCCGAGGAATTGGGTCGTCAGCCCTCGCTGAATGAGGGGGCTCTGGCCTGCCTCGTGGCCCGCGCTGGCGGCCGCGCTTCGGCAGCACCTGAGAATGATCGAGCGCATCAGGGCTGAAATACCGCGAGACCGAACGCCGGCAGGAGATCTGCAACGGTGATGTCATCCAGTACTTATCCGAGTCCGGCGATCTCGGTTGTCGCGATAGCGCAGACGACAACCTTGGCTTTCTGTCAAAGATGTGCCGCCCGAAATAAGTCAGCCAAAATTTGCAAACTATCCCAAACACAAGCATCTGCTGCTCACGTAGTATGACAGAGCCTCGTTGTCGGAGCGGGCTCGGTATGGCTTCCTTCAGAAGGTTTTGCCTGACTACACTTTTTGAAGTCGCCGCGTGTCTCTATCGTTGTGCACAGAGACGTGCGCGCGCCTGCGGCCGCCATGGTGTTTGGTTGCTCGTAGTCTTCGCATTTTGGACGGGAATCGTTGCAGCATTTGGGGCCGATGATCCCTCTGGATCCCAGCAAGGCACTGCTCCGGCCGCGGAATTCGGCGGGAACCGAGCGCAGCTCATTCAGGCGCTGCACAATCCTTGCCTCAAGGGTCGAATCGTGACGTGTTACACGTCGGGCTATCGGGCCAGCGCGGTCTCTCTACAGCAATTTCTAACCGGTGAGCTGGTCTTCGTTCGGCAGAGGCTCGGAATTTCGGTGCCGCTCGTGCTGGCGGTTCTGGATGAACGCCAATGGCCTTTAGCAGAGCCTGAGCTGCCATATGCAATGCCATCGGTGCACGGCGATCCTCCGATTGCGTTGGTCGCAGCCAATTGGGCGGCCGCAAAAGACTTCTATCCCAAGGCCGAGGTTGCGGGAAATCCCGCAGTTCTACGGGAAATCACTCTACACAGGTCAACGTGGGATCAGGCCAACGCGCAGGTCGGCGATCTACTGAGTGCTCACGAACTTGGCCACGCTGTGATCGACGCTTACGGCATCGTGCCAGGGAGCTATTGGCTGGACGAGTTCTTGGCCTCCTATGTCTGGTATGCGTATATCAGCGAGCGACACCCCGAGCAGCTCTGGCTGTTCGATGTTCTTCAAGCGGGGAATCAGCTCGAGCGTCCACAACGTTTCGTGACGCTCGCAGAATTGGATAAGAACTACCATGCGATTGTCGAAAGCGACATGAAAACCAATAACTACGGCTGGTATCAGGGCCAATTGATCGAGCGCGTGCGCACTGTCTATGCTCTGCGAGGATTCGACTTTCTGAAAGAAGTCCGTGCGGTATTCCCACCTGGCGAAGCCCCGCAGTTAGACAGTGACGAGGCGCTACGTCGAGTTGAGCTGATCGATCCCACCTTTGGGGACTGGGCGAAGGAACTCGCCAACAAGCCTCGTGGACGAGGCACTGCACCGTGAGCGCGTCGTCGTAGGAGGTACGGCGTGCCGCGCGCCTTCCAACGCTGATTTTTATGCATGGCCAGGAATAGGAAGGTCCCAGATGGAGCCGATTGATCTTACGGCTCAATTCGGCGAAATTACGGACTACCAATTTGCATTAGGCTCCCCGAAAGTGCCACATGAGAATCGTTTTTACAAAGGGCTCGGGTAAGTACGACCTGATGGAGATATTGAGGCCAGGTAAGCCGCCGGAACAACTGAACTGTCCTAAGCAACGAATCATTCCCCACGACATGCTTCACTATGCGATCGAACGCGCCATCGAGGCCCGCGGCTTTCTGGCCAGAGTCAAAAACGGTGAGGCGTCCTCACTTCAAATGACACAGGAATCGGAAAGTGACTCGGTGGAACGGCTCGTTGAAGTGTTTCAAGGCGATGAATGGTCTGGCGGAAAGAGTTCGGCCAGCGAGATCATCGAAATGTATCGGTTGACCTGCACGGCTCGACAGTGCGCAGCACTTCCAATCGACGACTTGGCAATCCAGGCAATTAGGGCTGCGATTGCGGACCTCACCCTTAGTTGGCAAGCTGTCCCGGTCGGTGGCTCGCTGCAGTTGGAACTCTGAGTAAAGTGGATTTCGCGGAGGCGTCGCGAACATCGTGTTCTCGAACAGGCCTCGTTTACATCCCAGGCCTCACTACCGGCCTGATATGGCGATTCGCGCGCGCTACCTCTGGTTCATTGAAGCAGGGTCGTCAGCTCTCCTGCACATGGCGCCAGCGCGGAGCTGCGGGTCAATTCATTCGTTATTTCGCCCATGCGCGTTGCATCAAGTACTACCCGTTGATTTTTTAATCCCCGCGTGGCCTGACTTGCTTCGCGCACCATCGCGACATGTATTGTCTCAATAACCGTTGAGCGGCTATCCCCTCGATCGATGGCCGCGCGAATACCCGCGAGATCCTTATTAATGCAGTCGAAAACGGCGAGCCTTTCGAGGATTGCAGGACCATCGTCCTTCGCCATTTCCAGGCACATTTGTTCCTCGGCGCGGCCGATTTTGTGACGCCACTCCAGATCTTGAATCAATTGCTCGGCGCTCAAGGCGATGAAGATTCCCACGACAACCACCCCCACTTCGGTCGCGAGCTCGCGCCAATTGTGGATGGGTTTGGGTTTGTGAATTTCCATCTCTGACGAGCCTCGTGGATGCGGCGGCGGTGACCTCATTATGAGCGATGCGCGGCCGATGAGTTAGGGACTCGGGGTCTAAGTGGCGTTGGGAAAATCAATGCGCGGGAAGCCATTTCCGAGCACCCTGCATGTTTATCTCTCCAGGTCCCTGGCGCGCGCGGCCCAGCAACCGCCCGTAGGCAAAGGATTCAAGGGACTCAACCCGACCGTGCTGCCACGAATGGCGGCACGTTGGAAGCACGGCGCGCCGGTACCAACACGGCGGCCTGACCGAGTACGAGCATGGCAACTACGCCTAGACCCACGTAGAACGGCGGGAGAGGCATCATCTCGTAATGCCTCATCAGCCATTCGCTGAGGCCAAAGGCAAACAGTGAGCCGACTAGCGCTCCGCCGCCGGCGATAAGCAAGTTCTCGATCTGGAAGTAACGCAGTATGTCGATCTTTCTTGCACCAATGGCCCGCCTTACTCCAATCTGCCGGGTCCGCTGGCCTACCCACAAACTGGTCAGACCGACGATGCCCGCGGCGGTCACGCTCAGCAGAATGAGGCAAATGACGCTCATCAGCACTGCAATGCCGCGCTCGTGGCCAAAATATCGCGCGCGCAACTCGGAAAACGAATGGATGCCGGCGCCGTCGGGCATGTGGCGCATCGGGTTCACTGCAAAAAGTGCCTTATGGATCTCGCGGATTGCCTCCACCGAGCGGCTGGGGCGCACGCGCGCCACATAGCCCACCCAGAAGCCATCAGCTCGCAGCGGCTCAATCACCGAGTTCAATACCCAACTGCTGTTTTTGTCCTCCGACATCGGTATCTGCAACCGCTCGACAATGCCCACAATCGTGGCCGGCTTGCCGTCCTGATACACCTTCTGGCCGAGCGCGTTGCCACCTGGGAAGAGTTGGTCGGCGACGGGTTTGCTCACGATCACGACGGGTGAGTCGGGATGGCTGGCATGTCCGTGCTGGATCTCGGTGGCGACAAAATCGCGGCCAGCGATCAGATGCAGACCGAAGGTCGCCCGCAAGTGCTCATCGCCGTAGTAATAGGCCGCCCGTACCACTTTGCCTTTGCGGTCGGCATCAAGAGAAATATCGCCGGCGTCATTGCCCCCGAGCTGAGGGATACCCGTAGATGCCGCGACATCTTGCACATCCGGGAGCTTGCGCAGCGTTTCCAGGTCCGTCCGTTGCAAAGCATCGAGCCTCTCGCTCGTGGCGACATCGTCGCCACCCGATTGGGCTGTAAATTTCAGGATAATCCGGATCAGGCCATCTTCGTCGATGCCGGTCGGGCGACTCATTCGCTCGATGGTATGGCCGATAACGGAGAAAGCATTGGCGACAATCGCCAACGTCAGCGCGATCTGCAACACAGTGAGTATCACAGGGGCTTTGTGTCGCCGTAATGCCGCGAGGACGGGATACACGTTCATGGCGCGATCCTCACGGGGTTTTGAGCTGCAACGCAGGCGGTACACGCGACGCCCGGTACGTAGGATAGATCGCTGCAAGCAGGGTGGCAGTCACGGCAAGCAGGAGCGTGAGCATCAGCAATGTAGGGTCGATTCGCGCCAGCGCGGCGAGATGGGCCGGCATCACCACGCCGACCTCAAGCACGCCGAAGGCCGTGAACAGCAGCCCGAGGAGGCCGCCTCCGGCGCCAATCACTGCCGCCTCGGTGAGGAATTGGGCATAGAGGGCCGACCGCGATGCGCCGAGTGCACGCCGCACGGCGATCTCCCCGCTGCGTCCCAGGAACTTGGCCAGCAGCAGCGCCACGGTGTTCACCAGGCATACGACGAGCAGGCCTAGAGCGACTAATAGTGACAGCCGTGTATTGCTGGGCACCACATGCTGGTAGTCGAGAAATTCCGGCACATCGCGCAAGCGGTTGTTCGGTTTCCACTGGAAGCGGCCTAGCTGTTGCTGCTCGCTTGCATAAGCATCGAGGTACTGCCGGTACGCCTGCACGGCCTCTGGCTTATCGATTTCAACCATAAAAGGGAACCATACGCATTCCGAACGCAGAAGCGCCGGGAAATCAGTGCCCGAATAAGGACCATCCTTGCAATCAGCGTGGGTTTGGTTGATGACGTTGTTTGTAACCTCGAATGTAACCGGTAAAAAAAAGTCCGACTCGGCACGTTGATACCCGACGAGTGCAAAGAATTCCGGTTGCGGATTCCAGTGCTTGACAACACCCACGACGCGATAATCGCGGTTGTCAATCGCAATGGTCTTTCCCACGCTGTTGCCGCTGCCGAACATCTGCTCGTTGAAGTGATCGCTGATCACCACCACCGGGGTCGCGTCATCGTCCCTGCTCCAGCCGCTGCCGTAGTGAAATGGCACATCCAGCATGGCGAAAAAGTCGCTGTGGACCGCATAGCCGCGGGTTTCGATCTGGCTGTTGTCTTGGTTGGTGCGCGGCGGCACGATCGAACGAAACATCGGAATGATCGCCGATTGACGTGAGGCCCGATGTTGACGCATCAGATTCATGGCATCGATATAGGTCAGCGTCAATGGCGGCTCGCCATTTTCGCGGTGCTCCGGCCCCCACGCATCGATCTGCGGCACGAACAGGTGTGATGACTTCCAAGGAATCGGATCGGCGGATAGGCCCCGGAATACCGAATACGTCGTCATTGATGCCGCAACGCCAAAGCCGATCGCCAGGATCATCAGTGCAGTAAGGCCCGGGCTTCGCCGCAAGCTGCGCACAGCCAGTTCAAGATAGTAGGTAATCACTCCCTTTCCTGTGTCATCGACACCATTGTGATCGGGTCAGACTTCGACCAACCGGCTCACGCGATTGCCAATACGACGAAAGATACTAGGCGCGCGATGGTGACTGTGGCATGGATTCCTCAGTTTTTGCCTTAAACATCGCCCCGGGGCCGGCCGCCGCCCCATGGGTGACACCGCCAGCAAAATTGTCTTTGACGCAAACGGGCACTCGTCGCTGTCTTCTGTACAGCCTCCCGGATATTCTTTAGCTACCGCCTATCGATCCGGAGCGGGCGCGCATCGACACGCTGTGGTTCAATCATAGCTGGGTAATGGGCGCAATAATCATCGGGCTGTCGATTGCCGTTCGCGCACCGGGCGAGGCGCTCTGAAGAAAAATCCAAATTAATCCACGCCGGCCGCACAGCCGATGCTGACGGTCGCGAACGCAATATCCGGGTAATGCCTCGATTCCAGGGCTTGGGAGCTGCAACTTATTGGGCTGCATCTGTGTTTTGTTGAGCACAGACCGCGCGGGCGCAGGAAAGACCTGCGCTGCTAACGCCAGATTATTGGTCGAGCAAACCTCGCAGTAGTGGCAGACGGGGAGGCAAGGCAATGAGCGTGAACGATTTACCGGCGATTATGGGAACAGTGCTGATTGTAGCCGGGCTCGCCCTAGTGGGCGTTTCGACATGGTTCCGTTCCGAGGGGAGCGAAAGGACCACTCAGGCCGGGGCGCTCATCATTGTGGTCGGCGCATTCCTCTTGGGGCTGTCGATATTCGTGTCACATGGAAAATCTGGCTAAGGTCCGCGCTTCATGGTGCCTGCGCTCTTTCAAGTTGGACGCCTAACCGTACGCGCGCCCTAGGCGCGCCAGGGAAGCAGCACAATCTTGCCGCCAAGGCCACCCCTGTCGATGCGGACGTGAACCTCGCGCGCAGCCGCAAGCGACAGTTGATCGATTACCACCGGGTGAAGGAGGCCCGCGCGCAACAACTGGAGTAACCTCGCCATGTCAGCCTTGAATTCCTCCGAGTGTGTCGCTCGGCGAGCGGTTATGCTGTAGAAGACGGCGCGTCGACCGCCGAAAAAGTAGCGGAATGCACTCCACAGCTTGAGTTGCAGCAAGCCGAATCCGGCAGCAATTAGGCTCTCACGGCCGATCCCCATCGTTTGTGATCCGTAGCCTACGAGCAAGCCACCACGCGCGAGGCACGCAAACGAGCGGCTGAAATGCGCACCGCCGATCGCGTCAAAGACGATATCAACGCCGGGGCCCCCGGGGCGATTCGCGGTAAGTCGGTGCACGGAAGTGACGAAATCCCCGGCCCGGTAGTCGATCGCCGTCGCGCCGAAGCGCTCAAGCACCGACATGTTCGCTGCGGAACAGGTGCCGATCGCCTTAAGGCCAAGATGATTCGCCAGATCGAGCAGCGCCGTGCCAACAGTGCCGGAGGCGCCAATAATCAAAATCGTAGCGGCCGGCGACAGATCGCGACAACGGGTGAGCATCTGAAAGGCGGTTAGGTAGGCAAGAGGGATGCACACCGCTTCCGCAGGATCTACGCCGTCAGGGACTGGCACGAGGAAACGCGCCGGGCGGATCGCATACTGAGCATAGCCGCCGGTCACGCACAGATCAGCGACCATCTGTCCCTCGAGCGGCGCAGTTACACGGGAACCACTCTTCTCGACGATACCAACAATTTCGTAGCCCGGAGTAAACGGCAGCGGCCCTTTGAAATCCGGATATCGGCCGCGCCGAATCATGGTGTCGGTAAAACCGGTGCCGGCCGCGAGGACCTTGATGCGAACCTCCCCAGGACCGGGATTGGGGACGGTCGACTCCTCGGCCATTTGCAGGACTTCCGGACCGCCGAACCTTGAGATGCGGAGGTGTTGCCAAGGCATCCGATGAGCATAGGCGCAAGGTGAATGTGCGTCGAGCGGTCAGCAGATCGTCGCGGCGAGCGCAAATCGGCACCGAGTGTTGACCCGGACCGTTTTCAACGCTTGCAATCAATTGATACTCAGGAAGCTGCCAGTTTGACCAGACCTTTGTCCCGGCAGTATCGAGCCACCGCGTCCTCCATCGTCGGCGCTTCACCAAACAAGTCCTTCTGCTTCTGAGTATCGCGGCTGATGTAGCCGCCCTTTCGGATCCATGCCAGCACGGCGTGCGAGTCCCGGAGGGACGGCACGAAACGGGCCAGCAGCGGCAACACGGCGAGAAGAAGGGGCGGGATGGCGGGCTTGGCCACAACCGGTCGGCCCAAGGCCCGGGTGAAGGCTGCTGCCAGCTGTGGTCCCGTGGCCGGCTGCTCCCAGCATACATCCACGCTCTGGTTCAACGCCGAGACCGGCACGTCCAGGGCGGCTTCGGCCGCATACCGTGCGAGGTCTGGGGCGTAGATCATGCTGAGCGCGACGCCGGGGACCCACTCGGGGAAGACTCCTTTGCGAACCTTTGGAGCCACGATGTCACGGGTTCGGTCAAGGAAGGCGCCGGCGCGCAAGGCGAGATACGGCTGGCCTTTATTGGCTAGATATTGCTCCGTCATGAATTTTTGTTGGAAGTGAGGCACCCCGGATGCCTTGTCGCATTCGAGAATCGAGATCAGGATTAATCGGGGTATGGCCGCATTCTTGGCCGCGTCCACCAGATTTTGATATCCCTCGATATCCGTCCGGGAGTTATCTCCCTGTGTGCGCGCCGAGTGGGCGGTGAAGCCCGCGGCGCTGGCAACGACGGCCTCGGCCCGGGGTTCAGCAGTCAGGGCCCGCTGTAGCGACGCGGGATCATTGAGATCGGCAACCACATAATCCGTCACCCCGAGGGATTCAAGTCGGGTGCGGTTGCTGGTTACGCGGACCATGGCCCTGACTCGAACCCCTCTATCGAGAAGGGCTCGAACGATCGCCGACCCCAGGGTCCCCGAGGCTCCCACCACCGTGACTATTCTTGTTTCCATAGGCTTCTTCTTGTACCGCTTAAATAACTCACGATTTCAGAAACCGGCCGCCACGCTGAAACTTCAAGGTCGACTATGAGGGGTGAGCGCATATCGCGTCTCGCCACTCGGCATGTAGTTTCCCGGTCAACTATCTCGGCAGGCCATGTATGGCGAGCCGACGGCTCTCCGAGTTGATCAACCCGTATGAAAACGACCTCCGGTGAGGGCAGTCTGTTAGGGACCGGAGGGCTGAGGACCGACTTGGTCAGGCATCGGCATTGGCGTAGTGATTCCTTCGAATTCCGGCGCGACACCCGGAAACGAGTCGTCGTTTTGTGAGGCGACCACCCGCCAGCCGCCGCCCCGCTTTTCGGCGACCATCGTCATCATTCCGTACCGTCGTTTGCGCGCGGTACCATCCGGATTCTTGTCGCCGTCACCCGTCCAACTCCAATGAATTATCGCAATGTCCGGACGCAGAAAGCGCACCGCAACCTGCAAGGGCTCAAACGTCATGCCGTGGAAGCGGCCGTTGAGCAACCGCGTGTGATATTTCTCAAAGTCTGCCTTCCCATGAAGCCACGTGGCGCCGACCGTCACGAAGTCTATGTCGTCGGCCATGATCTGCGCGAGCTGGTGGCCGTCGTGTTCATTAAAGGCTGCAGAGAAAGCTTTCGGCAGATTGTGAACAGCCTCCTCATCCAACTTCGTCTGGGCGCGGACCGTTGAGACTGTAGCCAGTAAAATGGCAATTGCTGTGGGTACGAAGCGTGTCATGTTCTTAGTACTCCTGACTTGATGATCTTCAATAGATGGTTTGCAAGCTCGTCAGCTTGCCTTCAAATCCCACTATTGGGAATCTTGCGCAAACTCGTTCGGCTCTCGGCCGCGGTAACCCGCCGACCAACAATCGGCGAACGCCGGCGTCACTCTTTCAGCGCCACTTTAAACTGGTCGCCCGAGAGCTATCCAAATTACGGCAGTCCCGTTGTAAGCGAGAAAGGCAACAATGTACGGCTGCGCATTGAGTTGACGTCGAAGGTCGAACGCGATCAAGGCTGCAAGG
Organism: uncultured Gammaproteobacteria bacterium; assembly: GCA_963756845.1. GTDB lineage: Bacteria > Pseudomonadota > Gammaproteobacteria > Steroidobacterales > Steroidobacteraceae > Bog-1198. The sequence goes on from CAVWPD010000008.1 coordinate 96,042, forward strand.
CACATGTCAATGACCGCAAGGCTAATCGTCTGAGACGTGACTTGGCTCACGTTGAACCAGTATCCTAGTGTTCTGGACAAACCGGCGGGCAACAAAAAAAGAGCGATACAAATCATGTAGCGCATGTGCGCCGGCACGTCACGTTTCTGAATGCGAACGATGGCCAAGAGGTACATCGCTACTGTTAGCACAAGCTGGGCCGCCGAAACGAATTCCGCCTCTAGTGCAGATGTAATGGAATTCCCTTCTGACGTCTTTTCGTGATACTCCTTCCAAATCATCGCCAAGGTAAAAGGCACGATCAATGCCATCACGACATAGGACGTCCTTCCGAGAAGTCGATGCGCCGAGAAAGCTCTGTATCGAATCGCTAGCGGTTGAAAGACCAGGAGCCCGATCCATGTAAAGAGCAACACCGCATGGATGTGCACGGGCGGGGTAATAGACGGATCAAAAACGGGAATCTCGGATAGATATGGAATCCAAAACCCCGCGATAAAAATCGGCAGTAATGCAAGTAGAAAGTATCCGAGATTACGATAGGCGCGTTCCATAACCTACGTGTGTCAGGTAAGCCGTAGTATTGCCCTGCCGAGCTTACCCAAAAGGCGGTCTACGATCGCCGGCATATCTCAATGCACACTTGCGGTGGGGCTTGAACCTTGCAAGCTCTTAGCCAAGAATGCTTCGATCTCGGTGAGGACTTGCACACGCGATTCGCTGCGCCACATCCAGCCATCCGCGTCCGATATTTTAGTGACTTTCACATCCTTCCCGATATCTTCGAGTGCTTTGGCCATCCGTTCGGATTGCGAATTGAGCAACGCGCCCTCCGCCGTCGAATACACGAGAAGAACGGGAATGTTGATCGATCTCGCCGAGTTGATCGGCGACTTTCTAGAGAGACTGAAATCGCCGGGGCCGCCGATGAATGCCTTCCACGAATCAAGCTTGCTTGAATAAGTATGGTTGTTATCAGGTGTATTCGCTCGTAGCAAGGCCACAATATCAGTGTAGCCATCAATACTAATCGCACAGGTATACACATCCGGAGTGAAGGCCGCCCCTGCCAGCGCAGCGTATCCGCCATAGCCAATTCCCACAATACAAACGCGATGCGGATCCGCAATTCCCTGTTCGATCATCGCGTGAACCGCGTCCGTAACATCGTCCTGCATCAGACCGCCCCATTGACGATAGCCGGCGCGTTGAAATGCCTCGCCAAAGCCGATCGAGCCGCGAAACTGAGGCTGCAAAATAACGTAGCCCCGAGAAGCGAGAAATTGCACCATCCAGTTGAACGTAAGGTAGTCTCTGGATTGCGGCCCCCCATGCGGGAATACCACAAGCGGCGCTGGGCTCGAACTTTTCGCGGCAGGACTAGTAAGATAGGCGGGTATTTCTGTGCCGTCTCGTGCCTTGTAGGAAATTTGCTTTACTTCGGCCAGCGTAGCATTAGCAAGTGCCGGGTATTCTTCCGCAGCGATATCGGCGCGGTGGATCGTGAAATCGATCAAATAATAGACGGGAGGACTGAATGCGGTTTCGACGCGTGCCACCGTCTTGGTACCGTCGGCGCTCCATCCGTAGACCTCCACGTCACGTCCAGGGAACGCTTTGTCGAGGACGTCCTGGCGGTGCTGCGCAGCTGCATCTAGCCATCGAACTTTGGTCACACTGCCGCTCAAATACACGCCCGTAATCGCTCCCGTGTATGGATCGTGATAAACACTAGTGATGTCCGCGTTCGGATCCTCAGCAATCAACTTCAGTGGGGAGCCGTTCAGGGGAAGCGCCCAGGCCGCTTGATGGGCATGGCCATTCGTATCTAGCAAAACCAGGGCCGAACCGTCTGCCAACACACCAGCGAGTTTCGGCGGCTCACTGTCCTTCCTAGTGAGAATGTTTCGCGGCTTTTCGGTTGCTAGCGATAGCACATCATATGCGCTGTTCCGCCAATCCCAATCCTCGCGAGCTACGGCTTCTCCGGCGGAGTTCACCACCCAGGCGACGGTGAATTTTGGGTTGCCCTCTTTGATCACTCTGTTAGCCGCAGTTGCCGTGTCGACCTCGATCAAGCAGCGACATGACAGTCCCGTGATCGACATTATAACTGTGTGCGGCCTAGCAAGACGCGTCGCAATCAGCGTCCCGTACGGAAGGATCCGCTCCGCTCCTCCCGACGCATCCACTGCAACGAATCGAAATCGATTGGATCCCAGCTCGCTGTAACCCGCTAGCAGCGTCTCGTTGTCATTCCACTGGATGCTGCTAAGCCTGAGGCTTTCGGGGACGGCGAGCGCCCGCTCCCTCTTCTTGTTTGCGACATCAAACATGATGATGCGCGACTTAGATTCTGTGCGATCGAGCCACGCCAACCTGCGTCCATCCGGACTCAGTACCACGAAGCTCTCGGCCGGCATTGAGCCGAATGCCTCAACGGAGGGCGCTGCCGTGGGAGGCGCAGCAAGAGCCCCTTGCACTAAACAAACGGAAAAAAAGCCGACACACGGCATAGTCCATTGCATGGCCAATCCCAGGGCGCTCGAGAGGCGCCTATTGCTTATCAGTGTGGGTCAGTTTGCCGCGAATATCATTTGCTGCCAAGCGTGGCATTCGGTCGCAGTGAGCGGACCGGGTACACGCCAAAGAGACGGCGGGTACTCGGCTGAACCGGGAGGCGTTTTCGTAGCCTAAAGGATAGAAGTCGGTGACATCGACCTCTTCTCGATTCTGGATATCCGGGCTGTGGGCAGCCTTGCCGCCCGAACGCAACTGAGCACAATAACTCGTGCCACTGCTTTTCGCGCAGTCACGGCCGATTCTTGGAGCTCGAAAAATCAGTGCCAAGCGAGACCAGCGCGTCGATATCGCGCTCAAGCTGGCGAGCCCCTCTTATGTTGGCGATGCTGAGCACGATCCCGATGACCGTCATGATGCTTGCGAATGTCACCAGCACCCTAGCGTCCCTGGGCCTCGCCTGAACGAACCCCGCCAGGACGATCCAGAGCGAGATCATGATCGGCACGACTATCCAGCGCCAGATAGAGCGCAGGAGATCTCTACGGCGACGCAGTTCTGCGATATGGAAGACGAGAAGAGAGGTCCCGGTAGAGGCGTCACTGGGCCGAGTCGCGGCGTGCCTACGCAGGTAGAACGCTGCAATGATGGCGCAGAGGATGGTCAATAGCTCGCCGAGCCCGGTCAGCGCATTCGGAGCCGCTCCTATCTCGAAGCCAAAGGTAAGGGCCACTATTGCGCAACCCATTAGTTCCGCCGCGTCTTGCCTCCAGACCGTACGATGGAAGGCCAGCGATTTTTGATGCAGCGCCTCGATGGTCAGAACCAACGTCTCTTGGTTAGGCTCTTTCCACCGAGCCTTGATCTCGTGCTCATTCATGAATCGGGTCCTCAGAGTGGTAGGAGCGGGTCAGCACTCGCTTGATGCGGTGCACTTTGGTTGCGACATTGCCAGGACTCAGGCCAGTGGTCGTGGCGATTTCGGCTGCATCCAGGTCTTCCAGGTAGAGCAGCATGATCTGCCTATCGAGGGGCGCCAGCCGACGAATCAATGAATACAGACGCGCTATGGACCGATCGTAATCCGCTCCCGAGGCAGAACTGTCCGGTTCTGTCGGCAAGCTCTGCTCGTCCAATTCTTCGAGGGTGCATAGCACGCCCTGGCTTGACCGGCGGCGTCGGTTAACGTACGTGACCGCCGTGTTGTGAGCCACTCGATACACCCAGGTGCGAAGCGAGCAGCGCCCATCATAGCCACCCAGGCTTCTCCACAGGGCGACGTGCAGTTCCTGATGGAGATCACGGCGCAGATCTGCGTCGGCCTCATGCGCCCGGGCAATGCGCGCCAGCACCGCGCCATATTCCTCCGCTAGCTGCGCGTACAACGAATCGGTATTTGACAATTCCGGGCGCCGAGTCGCCTGCGCGGTAACGGGGAAGTATAGTTTTCGGGCCATCATCTAGGTAGTCTTCAGCCACACCGGATTCTTACACCGTCGGCGCGAATTACAGGCCATCTTCGGCAGTGATTATCCAGCCGCGCGAGCTTTCCGGGTTGCCAGGCTGAGCGGTCGCTTTGCCGCGCTTGTTTTGACCGGCTAAGTGACCGAACTTGGTCGCCTGCTGCCGCCCAACGACACGTCCTAAGCTCGCTGAATACACTGCCCCAACCAATAGCTCGACTTTTAGCGGTGGCTACACCGCACCGGCACGATCAATGTCCACCAAAGGTGTCATCACCGCATCAATTACCGAACGCGCGATGAACGTGATCGCGGCCAGGTTCAAAAGAATCACCAAAACGAGGCCACTAGACGCCACAACAGTGGTTATTCTCGCGTCCCTGGAAACAGCACATAAGCGCGGACTACATCCGGTGACATTGTTGCGCACTTCTTGGGGCTCAGCGAGCGGTTCCGTCCGCCACCCTGACAAACTTCAGGGTCATCCGGTCGCTCTCCCCGATGGTGGCGTACTTGGCGCGTTCGCGCTCGTCGGCCGGGCTGTAGTCGGGTCCTGCCTGAAACGACGGCGGCAGCGACCACACACCATTCGGGTAGTCTTTCGTGTCCCTCGGGTTGGCGTTGATCTGCGATTTTCCTACGAGCGCGAAACCAGCAGCTTCGATTTTCTCGATGACCCACGTTTCCGGGAGATAACCTTTCGTAACGGTCTCTTCCGCGTTCGCACCGACCGCTGCGCGGTGCTCCTCGATGCCGAGGATGCCGTTCGGCTTGAGGGCTCGATGGATCTCGCGAAGCCACGTGTCGAGCGTTCCCCAATTCTTCATCATGTGGACCTCGCGCATCAACAGAACCATATCGACCTTTCCGTCGAGGTTCAGGTGCGGCGCCTCGTAGTCGACCCGGATCACCCGAACTTTGCCATAGAGTTCAGGCGCGGCTCGAAGTAGGGCATCGAACTGCACGCCCTCGTATGGCGTCCAGTGGTGCGCGCTCGGCGCAACCACCGCGCTCGGCGGCTCCCTATTCGTCGCCAAGTAGACACCGTCCTTCGCGAGCACCGGAGCCAGGATCTCCGTGTAGTAGCCGGCCCCCGGCCCAACGTCGAGCACGGTCATTGTTGGCGTGAAACCAAAAAATGCGAGCGTCTCGGCGGGATGGCGGTACTGATCGCGATCTGCGGCGGCTGCAGAGCGCTGCGGTCCGCTCAGGGCAGCGGCGATCGCTGCGCTGCCGCCGGTGACGCTGGCGTCCGCGTGAGCCTGTGCCCGATCCGGCTCGCCGGCATGGTGTTGCCGAGTGCTGCTACAACCAAGGAGCATCGCGGCTACGAAGAGGAGCGACGAGGGATGACCCATGAAAACATCATGGCACGCCCCACAGTGTTTTGGTATTCCGTCGGCCCCCTACCGCAAGCTGCGAGCGGCCGCTTCGCGGCCAGTATTTTAGGCGGCTGAAATAATGCTATTGGCCGATCGGCCATCGCTCAAATTCGGCGACGCGCGCCACCCTGCCATTAGAAACGATACGGTACCTGGCAGGCGCTCCGCTTTGCCGTCGAAGGTAGGAATCGAATTCACCTCAAAGGGCGCAGGTCATTTACTAGGGCCGAATGTATCAGTCACCTTTTCTGACACGGCGTCAAGAAAGGGGCGGCCAACCAGATCCGGTCGCTCATGCTCAAGTTGCTTGGCATATCGCATCGCAAAGGCCGTTTTCGCATAGTTTACGCCGTACCACGGATTGGCGGCTTTCCAACTCTTGATTTCCGGAGATTGCGAATAATTCGTGGCCGATGCTTGAAGAGGTCGGCTCGCGGACTGCTCCAATTGCTTTTGAAGAAGCTCATTTTGAAGCCGCATATTCTCCAACTGCTGCTGCATTTGATGTTGTTGTTCGGCTAGTTGGTTCTGTCGCTCCTGTTGTTGTTGCAACTGTTCCTGCTGTTGCTTTAGCTGCTGCTGTTGAATTTTCTGCTGATCTCCTCGGCACTGAGCCAAAGCAGAACCCGCCATTGCAGCGCAGGGATCTGCCTGCTGAGCACCAATCGTCGCCGGAATAGCAGCAAGGGACAATGCAAGCAGATACGTTTTCATAGGTTCAACTCCCCTCGTTCGCATACATCCTCCCAGAGCATTCGCGCGCCCCTGCCGGCCTGTCGGGCCGTTCAAGCGTGGCCGACGCCAAGGACCTGTTCGACGGATCGAATCAATTCTACGGTCTCGAAAGGCTTGGTAAGGACTAGATGTGCCCCAGCCTTTTCGGCCGATGCAAGATAGGCGGTGGTCGTGATCGCCGTCGGGTGGTAATCCGTGACGCCGAAGTTGCCGCCGCCGGAAATTGCGATTATGCGCACCGCAGGGAATGCCCTGCGAATCGATTCTATTGCTTCCACCCCGTTGATCTGCGGCATGATGATATCGGTAATGACGAGATCCGCGGGGTTGCGCGCGAGTTCGGCAAGGGCGTCCCTTGCGCTCTCCGCCGTGCGGACCGAATATCCCGCGCGATCGAGCGCGTATTTAACAGAATCGCGCACGTCCGGTTCATCGTCGACAACCAAAATGTTTTGCATCTTCGCCTCACATCACCGGCGTCGCCACATCGTCAATCGCTTCGACGCGAGCGACCGCTGGGAAAAATACCCGGAACGTGGTTCCCACTCCAATCTTCGAGTCGACGGTTATGCTAGCACCGAAACTCTCTACGATGCCATGAACCACAGAAAGTCCCAGACCTGCGCCTTGTCCAACGGAACGCGTGGTAAAGAAAGGCTCGAAAATGCGCTCAACCGTAGCCGAGTCCATTCCCCGGCCCGTGTCGCGAATCCATAATTCGACGCCCGGCCGCGTTATGCCAGGTTCGTCGGCGAGTTCTTGATTTCGCAGGCCAATCGTCAACATGCCTCCCGCGCCCTCCATCGCCTGGTAGGCGTTGGTGCACAGGTTTATCAGCAATTGTGCTGCGAGCGTGGCGTCGGCTCTCACCAGTGGAATAAATGCGTCGATGTCCGTGCGTATCTCGATCGTCGGCGGGGCGAGCACAGAAAAAAGATGTATCGCGTCGCCCACCACCTCCCGCAGGTCGATCAGCGCGAGCTTCGCCTCGCCGAGCTCGTGACTAAACGTCAAAATCTTCTTCACGATATCCTTTGCGCGGCGCGCGGCCGCCAGCACTCGCTCAAGATTCGCACGTGGTGCGCCGGATGGCGGCAGATCCTGCAGTGCCGTATCGGTAAAAAGCATGATGGGAACCAGCACGTTGTTGATTTCATGCGCGATCCCGCTGGCGAGCGTTCCCACCGTCTCCAGTCGTTGACGATGCCGTAATTGCCTCTGCAATTCCTCGCGGCCGATCTCAGATATCTCCTTTTCCCTGATCTTCGCCTCAAGCCGATTATTCACGCCGACCAGTTCACGGCGCATGGCTTCGAGATCCGCCGCCAATTCATGCAGTTCGCGAATGCCGGTGTTGACGTTGAGCGCCCGCGTGTAGTCGCCGGAGGAGATGGCGCGAGACACGGCCTGCAAGCGTTGGATTGGGCGCGACAGGCGATAGCTTAGAATGATGGCGATGGCGATCGCCACGGCCAGGTACCCCGCCAGCAGCCACAGCATTCGAGTCAGCGCGAGCTGGATTCTCTCTTGCGTAGGCTGCTCGTCAAAGCCCAATCGCAATTCGGCAAGATGGTACTTGTGCTCAATTGGCCGCACGACGAAGTAAATGCCGTCGCCCCCTTCGCCAAAACTCAAATCCGTGGAGCGTGCCGCCTTGATATCGGATGATCCATACAGGCTTCGGGTACTGTGGCCCCGGTCGTAGAGCTCCGCATAGCGGGCACCACCGTGAGTGATCGCGAAGTCGAGCAGGTCTTCGATCCGCTTCTGGGAGTCCATGGCCGCCCCGACCTCGAATTCGTCCGCGAGCACCCGCGAAAAGGTCCTCGCATGTTCGACAAACAGGTCCTCGTGGCTCTCTCGAATCACGTAACCCATGCCGAAATAGAGCGCCGGCAACAGCACTAAGTGCACCACCACCACCCAGGCGGTGACGTAAATCCAGAAAGTTGCCCTTAAGCGTGCCATGAGACAAACTCTCTATAGCAAAGCTTCGACGATATCGGACGGAGCGGAAAAAGGGGGAGGATCGCTCTGATGCCAAGAAAATATAAGGCGAGCGTGCAGGGACTTCCATTCCGGCCATTGCGGCTGCGTGTGCTTCTGGCCGATGACCAGACGATTCTTCGCCACGGCGTGAAGGCAATTCTGGACGCCGAGCCCGATTTGGAGGTGATCGGCGAAGCGAGCAATATGCAGGACGCCATCGCGCTCTCGCGGCGCTTATTGCCCGATGTGGTGATCACGGATGTCGCCTTTTCGAATGGCATCGAGGTTCAGGCCATCAGCCAGCTGCGGCGCGAATGTCCCGGTGCGCGCGTGCTGCTGCTTACCGGCCATAGTTGCCAAGACTGCGTGCGCGCCGCAATGATGTCGGGTGTCCACGGCTACATCCTCAAACATGCGCCGTTCGAGGTCCTGCTTCGGGCGATCCGCTCCCAGGGATCTGAATTTGAACATTCTGAACTCCCTTTGCGCGTTACGGCCAAGCCGGGGCGTTCGACCGCGCAATCCGCCACTGCGCAGATTGCTGAAATGACTGCACGCGAACGTCAGGTGCTGATAGGCGTCGCATTGGGATACTCCAACAAGCGCATTGCCGGGAATCTCGGGCGCAGTGTCAAGACTATCGAAAAGCATCGATTCAAGATGATGCACCACCTGGGGCTACAGAACGCGGCGGCTGCGACCCGCTATGCGATGGACAACGGCCTGCTGCATGCCGATGACGGCGCACAGGAGCCGGGCCCGGAGCATGGGCGCGCCAAGGGCGGCACGTCGCCACAACAAACCGCCCGCTCGCAACGACCGACGCGCACCCAGGACTGCGCCCGTGGTCGCGGAACGCTCCCCTAAGCCAATTCAAGACTGCACCTTGATCAACGCCAGCTCGCGGACTTGGCGTTGCGCGACCGCGGATGGCTGCAGTGCGCTGGGATAACTCGGGCCGGGAAGTCGTTCCAGGCGCAGCGAATTTAGAACCACCAGCAGACTCGAACCGGCCATGACTGCAGCCGCCAGGATCGGCTGCAGCAGCCCCAACGCCGCACAGGTCAGTGCGATCAAGTTGTAGCCGAAAGCCCACGCCAGATTGGTGAGGATGATCGAACGGACGGCGCGGGCCCGGCTGACCACCCAGGGCAGCATCCAGAGGCCGTCCGCAGGTAGCACCAGATCAGCGGTTTCGCGTGCCAGATCAGTGGCCGAGCCCACGGCGATGCCGACATCCGCCCAGGCGAGCCCAGGACCATCATTCAGACCATCGCCGACCATCGCCACCGCGCCGTGCAGTGCGCGGTATCGATCGAGAGCGATCCGTTTGGCCTCCGGCAGCAGTCCGGCCTGCCATTCATCCACGCCTACGGTGGCCGCGATGCGCGCGGCCGCGCCGGCGTGATCGCCGGTCAACAGCGTCACCCGCAATCCGAGACCGCGCAATGTGTCGATAGTCGACCGCGCTTCGGGCAGCGGTGTGTCGTCAAACGAGAGTGCGGCGCGGGCACGCCCGGCGCCGCCATTCTCACTCCAACCGACGAACACCACCGAATGGCCGCTTGCCCCCATCACAGCGGCGCGCTGGAGCAGGACCGGAGGCATTTGCCAGCGCAGGTCGTTCATCAATGCCGCACTTCCGGCCGCGACGAGCTTACCCTGGACCATACCCCGCAGGCCGCGCCCGGGCACGATTTGGACATCCTCGGTGGCGATGGATTCGAGCCCGCGGGCGTGGGCCGCCAGCGCGATGGCGCGCGCCAAGCCATGCTCGGAATGGCGCTCCAGACCCGCTAGGCGAGCCAGTACCTCATCTTCTGCGACCCCATCGCATGCAAGATTGACCAAGTGCGACCGTCCCATCGTGAGCGTGCCGGTTTTGTCGAAGGCAATCAGGCGCGTGCCGGCCAGCGCTTCGAGCGCGCCGGGACTGCGAACCAAGCAGCCATGTCGGGCCAATTGTCCGATACCGAGCGAGTGCGCCATCGGCGCGGCCAAGCCCACTGCGCAGGGACAGGCCACCACCAACACCGATAGCGCAGTGAGCATCGCCTGATCGAACGGCAGGCGCTGCGCCCAATAAGCCAAGGTCATGCCGGCGAGGACCAGCACGATCGGGACGAAAGCGCCCACTAAGCGATCGGCGATACGCTGCGTGCGGCTCGACTGGCGTAATGCGTCTCGGACCGAGCGGCATATTTGCGCCCAGCGGCTCTCGCCTCCGGGACCACTGCTGCGGACCAGCAATGGACCGTCGAGATTGATGCTCCCCGCGAGCACGAAAGCGCCGACCGCTTTCGCAATTTGTCTGCTCTCCCCGGTAATCACCGACTCATCGGTGTGCGAACGCCCTTCCACGATCAGGCCGTCGACCGGGATCCGCTCGCCTGGCCTGACCCGTATCAACATCCCGGCACGTACCTCCCGCACTGGCCGGCGATGTTCATCTGCTCCTTCGACCACCGTCGCCAATTCGCTTTCCGCGGCCAACAGCGGCGCCAGATCCCGCGACGCGCGGGCGCGTCCTGCCGCCTCAAGATAGCGGCCGAGCGTGAACAGCATCAGCACCATCGAGGCAGTGTCGAAATACAGATGGCCGCCAGGTTGGAACATGGCGAGTGTGGAATAGGCATAGGCGGCAAGGCTGCCGAGAACGATGAGCGCTGAGGAGGTCAACCTGCCGCGCCGGGCCTGCGACCAAGTCTCACGCACGAAAGGTTCGCCGAGGATGAGTACCGCCGGCGTCGCGAGCCCCCAGAGCAGCAGCTGAATCGTCGGCAATACCCGCCGGTCGGCACCGTTGAACGCCCCCGAGTACACCAGCAGGCTGAACAGCATGATGTTCATGGACAGAAAGCCGCCCACGCCGAGACGTACCAGGAACCAAGCCGCCTCCGACGCATCGCCACTTCCACTCTTCACTTGATGAGCGATGCAGCAGCCATAGCAGCAGAACTGGCAACCCTCGCCGTTCACCGTTCGGGCGAAACCCCGCCGGCCGACCGGCAGCAGGCAGTGACGGCACAGAGCATCGGGCATTGCGGTCATGCGCTATGCCAAAAATGATGCATGCCATGGCCGGCAGCCATCGGTACGATGCCGCGGCTGAGCGTGACCACCCCCAGCGCCAAAATGAAGCCTCCGGCCACGCGCACACCCCGCTGCCGCCACCGCGGCGCCAGCAGGCGGCCGAGGCCTCCCATCGCGAGCATGGCTGGAAAAGTGCCTAGGCCGAACGCCGCCATGGTGAGACAGCCGGACAGCACGTCAACGGTACTCGCGGCCTGGGCAACCATGGCGTAGACCAGGGGACACGGCAGAAAGCCGTTGAGCACACCGAAGGCCAGCGGCGCGGCGTGCCCGGGCGTGCGCAGCAGGTTGCGTAATGAGATCACGAGTGTCGAGCTGCTGAAGCTGCTTGAGACTCGGTGCCAACCGCGCAAACCGAAGAAACTTAGCGCCATGATGATCATCAGTAGCCCTGCCACCACGGCGAGAGCACGCTGCCCAGCATCCAGCGACGCGCTGAGATAAGAAGCTCCCGATTCCGAGCGTAGTCCTAAGGATGTACAGATCGCCTGGCCCAATCCGCCGGCAAGCGCCCCAAGGAAACAGTAGGTCGTTAGCCTGCCAGTGTTGTAGAGCACATGCCGCACCGAAGTGGAGCCGGCGCCGCGCGGATCAGGTCCCAATGCGCAGGCGAAACCTCCGCACATGCCGATGCAATGAAAACTGCCCGCGAAGCCGGCGAGGAACAGCAGCGCGTAGTAAGTCATGGTCGATGTTCCTTGCCAAACCGCTCATGGCAGCGAGCGGCCAAGTGACGGTGCGCTATTTTCTCCGCGCCAACAGGGCGAGCCAGACAAAGAACCCAATCGTAAAGATCGCGAAGCCGAAGAACGCGACTTCCTGCTGCACGCTGGCCGCGGCCAGAGAGAATCCAGTGTGCGCCAACATGGTTTGGTCCTCCTCAGCCGGTAACGGTGCGTATCACATTCATGATGAGTTCAAAACCCAAAAACATCAGGTTGATGATGGCGACCCCGAAGATTAATTTAACGCCCCGCATAACTTTAGATCTCCGCTTGAGAAACGGCAATTAGCCGATCCGGCCCGGCCCGACACCGCCCCAGTAGGTCACAATGTAGTAGCAGGCCCAAAAAAATAGACCGAAGTACACGAACAATAACCAGATCGGAATGACGCCTTGGTGCGCCTTGATGGAGCCGCCGGCATACTCGTGCAGGTCGTGCGTCTCCTGCCCTTCCTTCCCAGCCTCAGGTCGCGTCGGCGTGGTGTTTGAATCGGTCATTGGCGATCTCCGCGCGATAGAAGTTGAGAGCTGCCTGGTCGGTCTCACTCAGGGCTCCGGCCATGACCCCCCAGATGAAGATGCAAGTGGAACCCAATCCCATCAGAATTGCCAGCGCATAGGGACCCAGGACTTCGTAGTTCGCCATATCTTATCCTCTCGCGTTAGGGCGCCAGCAGTCCATAGGCTTGCTCCGGGCCGGGGGTCTCCAGCTTGGGATTGTCCAATGCCTCACGTACCTTGGCTGAGATCGGCAAGGGTTCCCCCGTGAGCGGGTCCGTGAAGGCGGAAAGCGACAGGATGTAGTAGGACAACGCCCAGCGATCCGCATCCGAGAACGAGTCGTGGAAGGAGGGCATCGGAGTTCCGCTTAAGCCCGTGGAGATGGTCCTGTAGATGTCAGTGACCGCAGGACCGGATTTGAACTGGCCGCTCGTGAGGTTTGCGGGGTGGATGGTGAAACCCGGATCATCCGTCAAGCCAGCCGCCTTCTCGCCGTCACCTTTACCGGTGTTGCCATGACATTCCCAGCACTTCGCCTGCACCCAGACTTCCTTGCCGTGATCGATCATGGCCTTGGTGGGTGGCGGCGGCGCCGGAATATACAGCGGCTGACCGGGCGGCGAATTGACGAAGAAATAGGCGGGGTTCTTAGGATCGGAGCGGTCCGCCGCCAGAACGTACTTGATGTACTGGATCACCGCGAGTCTGTCATTGAGCGGCAAGTCGTACCAAGGTGGCATCGCGGTGCCGCGCACGCCGCGCGTGATGGTTCGCAGCATGTCGCCGTCGCTCGGCAGCGGGTCCTCGGTTAGCCTGAACTTGAAAACGCCCTGGGTGAAGTTGCGCGGACGCTGCTTGTACAAGAAGGTCGCGGCCGGCCCATTGCCGTCGCCATTCACCCCATGGCAACCCACGCACCGGCGTTCGTAGACTTCCTTACCGTAGCCAATCCACTCCTGCGAGCGAGGCAGGGTGATCCCGACCGCCTCCATCTGCTGCGGTTCGAACAGGTCCCGCCACTTGCCGCGGTTCATCCCCAGCTTTTGCACGTAGGCAATCAGAGCCTGGACCTCTTTGGTCTCGATGACGAGTTTGACACTGCCGCCGGCGAACTCGTTGTTGGGCGTAAACACCACGGGGTACTTCCCTTGCGCGGCAATCGGCACAAAAAGCAGGCCGTTGGCATTGGGCGTGATCTTTACCTGATCCTTACTCGCGAAGTCGAACAATTTTTCGGTTACCGCATTTCGTTCGAGCGTGCTGCCCGAAGTGTCTTTGACGATTTTCACCGCTTGGGACGGTGCATCGAACAGACCGGCATAGGGGTCCATGATTGACTCGGGCGTGAGCATCCGTGGATTCCAGAAGTGCGCCAGATGCCACTCGTCGCTGTACTTGAGCCCCACTCGGGTCAGGTCGGGGCCGATGCGTCGTGTGCCGAACATATGCGGCACGTCATAAGCATATTCACCCGCCTCGCTCACCGGTCCCCAGCGACGCGTCTCTCCGGTCACCGGTCGCACATACTGCGAATGACAATACCAACAGCCCTCTCGCAAATAGACAAGCCTGCCTTGGTTCTCGAGGGGCGTGTAGTCGGTGGCCGATGTTTCCATCCATTTGAGTTGGCCGATATCGTTGCGGATTACGGCCGTCACATGGTTGGTGGTTGCCGAAGGTTCAAAAAACGGCAGCACTCCCTGAGTGATCAGGGCGAGGAAGAAAAAGCCGACACCGGCCACCAGTGCAACGAAGCGCGCGCTCACCTTGCAGGCTCCGCGCCCGCAAGTGCGGTCACGCCGTCCGGCGCAGGATTTTGAGGCCTAAAGCCGATCGCAGAGTCCGACCTCTTCAGCGCGGTCATCATGAGATTGATGATCAGCAGCGACATTCCGATATCCATCGAAATCCCCGCCACCGTGCGTACCAGCCAATACGCGCGCATCTGAACTACTGTATCGACCCATTCCACGCCGTTCATCCATTGGAATCCTTGTTGCAGACCGGCGGCGCTCAGCACGAGACCCATGATGGAAATGCCGCAGGTGATCAACCAAAACGACCAGTTGCCGAGCGTGAAGGACCACAGCTCTCGCCCGCACATGCGCGGCCAGAGATAGAGCAATCCGCCCATCGCCCACACGACGAAGGTTCCAAAGATCGTGAGATGCGAATGTGAAATCACAAAGTCCGTGAAGTGAGTTGGCTGCTGGATCGAGCGCAGCGCCTCGATCGAGCCTTGAAAGCAGCCGACGAGGTACATAAGCGAGCCCATGATCAGGAATTTCGCCGATAGGTTCGACCCGAACTCGCGCCAGCGGCCCTTCACGGTGCCGAAGAAATTGACCAGCACGGTCCAGACGGGAATGATCAGAAACATGGAGGTGATAATCGCCAGCGTCTCGGCCCAATCGGCGATCGGGCTGTAAAGATAGTGGTGAATACCTACGAAAGGATAAAACAGCGCAAGCGACCAGAATCCGACCAGCGAGAGCTTATGCGCGTAGAGCGGATTGCGCACGCTGAGCGGGAGGAAATAATAGATCAGCACATAGCCCGCCGGCGTGATCCACAGACCGACGATGTAGTGAATATAAAGTCCATGGAACGCCGCGCTATTGATGCCCGCGATCGTGTAGGGCAGGATAAAACTACCCAACACCAGATTCAGCGACGTCCACACGAAGGCACCGATCAGGTACCAGAGCGCCACATAGAGTGAAGGATCAAGGCGCCTGCCGATCGTCGTCAGAAACTGTACAGTGGCAATGACCGTGCAGAAGAAGATCGGAATTTCCGCGAGCAGCGGCAGCTCGCCCGCCTCGAGACCGTGATTGTAGCCGAGCGGCAATGAGAACAGCCCGGCAGCCAAGAACACATTCCACACCCAGGCGACGAGCACGCCGTAGCGATTAAACGCCACGCGCACGCCGCATAGGCGCGGCACCAGGTAGTAGCATTCGCCGATGAACAGGCCCGAGAATGCGCCCATGATGACGCCATTGACATGCACCGGGCGCAATCGCCCGAATGTCAGCGCCAGGTGCGTCCCAAGATAGTCGGGATAATTGAACATCCCCGATATCGTGGCTCCGACCGTGGGCGCGACCATCAGCCAGAACATGCCCCAGTAGAGCCAAGTCCGCACCACCGGCCAATCGACCAGTGAATCCAGATCGAGTCCCGCGTACGGACCACGCAACGCGTCTGCTGTCGTCCCTGTCGTCGCCTCTGGCATGAGATCAACCCCGCAATTCGGTCTATCTGGTCTTGTGCGAACCAACCGGGCTTATGTTCCGGAGGAATCGCAGCGGCTGTGCCGTCTTCCTGCTCGACTTTCCCCTTGAGGGTATCTTTCTACTTAGGTGCGAGCTGGATGTCGGCGGTCACGGTCTTACCTGCGGCCACGGTGATCGGCATTGATTTTTCACCTGCGGCTTCCTGCCACGCCACGAGGGTGTAGGTGCCGGGCGGCACATCCTTGATCGTGAATTTGCCGTCCTCTCCCGTGGTCGCAAAGTAGGGATGGTTGAACTCCCAGATCCACGCGTGCATCCATTCATGTGCATCGCATTTGACCTTGATCAATTGCGGGGTTGCAGGCAGCGGCTTGGTTACTGAGAACCCCTTGAAGGGCAATGCAATGTTGTAGATGGTCGCGTTGGTCACGCTGTTTTGTGGATGCGTGTTGTGCAGAACCGGATCCTCGGAGGAAATCGTGATTTGCTGGCCGACTGTTGCAGCCTGCACCCGCGGCTGGAACATGCAATGGGTGTTCACTAAAGAAATGGCAACGGGCTCCGTCGGAAGTGCCTTGCCCGAGGTGACGTCCTTCAGATACACCTCGACGTTCTGTAATCCGCCATCTTTGCCGACTAAATACACGGGGTTCGGTATTGAGTCACCGCAATAGTCCTGGTTCTTGGTGACCTCGATGGGCGGGATCTTAGGCGCCGCGCCGGTGAGCTTTACCACCCCTTGGATGGTGCCTCCATTGGACACCGTAACGACCGTATAGGGGTCTGCGAGAGCGAGCTGCGCCAACAGCAGCGTGCTGCTCACGACTGCCGCGCTGCGCGGCCGCAGGCGCATATTCGCCGATGTCTTCAACAGGTATTGTCCGAACGAAAATTCTTTCATTACCGCCCCTAATGCGATTTTTACTTAGGATCGCTGGTTATTTTCTGAGTGAATCCATCGCGGGCGATGCCATGGTGCATCGCGCCCGAAGGGCCCGCAATGGGGAGAAATACCCGCGAACTCGGCTGTCACGTAGAGCTCTCCCGTGGACATGGGTCCATTGCGTCACATCAGCCACGGCAATTTTTCGAGGAAATCTTCTTAGCTGAACTTGATTGGATCAGCGTTCGCCTTATTGTTTGGTTCTGGGCCCCGGTCGGTGGCGGCGGTGGCGTACCCCCGCTCAGGTTCTTCGGGTAGACCGGACTTAGGCTCTGGATGAAATGCACCAGATCCCAAGCCTCGTCGGGGCTAATTGAGTCGGCGAACGAAGGCATCGGCGTGCCATTCAGGCCGCCTATGAACACTCGATAAATGTTAGGTCCGCTGTCACCACACTTGATGTGGCCTTCGGTAAGGTCATACGGCACGATTGGGTTGCCCCAATCATCCATGAGATCATCTGCGGAAGGACCATCACCCTCGCCGCCATCACCGTGGCACTGCGCGCAGTTGAACTTCTGGTATACGGCCTCACCGCGTGTTACGGAGGCCGGCGTGTAGGGGGGCTCAGGTGGAATGGTTATCGGCGGCTGAAGCTTCTCGGTCGCAAAGCGCGGCGAAAAGGTCTTGATGTAGGCGATGACATCGAGCCTTTGCGCATGGCTCAACGTGGTAGAAAAGCTTGACATGGACGTGCCGTACAAACCAGTCATCAAGACTCTTTCAAGGTCGGCGTCGGTCGGCAACGCGCCTGACGGCGTGCTGCGCCACTTAAATGTGCCCTGTCGGAAGTCGCGCGGCACCGGGGTTGTCGCTTCGGAAAAATGACCCTTGCCGTCGCCCTGCTCTCCATGGCAGAGGACGCAATACCTTTCATAGACGATTTTACCCTGCTGCGCGTTTCCCACTTCCTGCGCCCACGCTGGGCCCGCGATTAGCAGCAGCGTGGCCAGAGCCGGGAGGACCGTCGCGTTGCGGTAGGCCATTGGCAGGTGGAACTCGAACCTACAGGGTGGCCACGTAATCAACTACAGCGGCGATCTCAGCATCCGTCATATTTGCGGTGACGCGTTGCATGACTTTGTTTTCTCGCAGTCCGCTACGGTACTGGAACATCTCCGTCACAACATAGTCTCGATGCTGGCCGGCGAGCCGCGGCTGCGTGTTGACGCCTTCACCGCTGTGACCGTGGCAGACGGTACAGGCCTCAATGTCACGATCCGGAGCTCCGTTTTCGTACATGACCTTGCCTTTGTCGGCGAGCGCGGGGTTGCTCGTGGCGCTGCCGTTTACAGCCGGTTGGCTCGAGAAATACTTCGCCACTCCTTTGATCTGCTCATCCGTAAGACCCCGGGCAATTCCCCACATAAAGGCTCGTCCGCGCGGGTCGCTACGACCGCGTAACCTAAATAGCTTCAGCTGAGTCTCGATGTAGCCGGGTAGCTGCGCCGCTAAAATAGGGAAAAGCGGCGAGATGCTGACTCCATATTCACCATGACACTTGGAACACGCGTTATTCACCAGCGCCTGGGTGTCCAAAGTGGATGGGTCCGGTGGCACGATGAGCGTGGCCGAGTGTGCACCACGAACGGCCAATGCCGCGAGCGCGATCGTCCCTAGCGCGATCGCAGCCATGCCAAGCGAGGTTACCGCCAGCTTTCTCATTAGAAGTCCATCCATAGTCCAACTACCCAGGTATTGTTGTTCCCCGCTCTGATGTTAGGAAAGCCTGGGGAATTGGGAAAGGTGGCGTTGCTCAGATTAAAGGGGCTTTGGTTGTTGGCCACCACCTGGTAGACGTCGTACTGCAGGATGAACCTGACGTTCAGCCAGGGGACGTAATCAAGTTCAAAGGTCTCGTATTGATTGGCCGGCGAGCCATTGCCCCCATTCATGAGCGGATCGTCCGTGCCGGTCGTCCGCGTGAAGCTCACGAGTCCGCCATAGTGACGATCACGGAAGTACTCACCCGTGACTAAAAACTGCGTCAAGTAGTCGGTTGCATTGCTGTAGACCGGTGACGACGCACCGGTAAAGGTCGCCTCCACCAGTTGACTGTTGTTCTGTTGACGCTCGTGGGTGACATGCCCCAGAAAACTAAAGATGTTGCGTTGACCGTTGTACTGGTACTGCCAATCGGCGCTGAGATCGGTATACCGGTTGCTGGTTCCCGGGTTGAAGGTCTGCGTGGGCGTGTAGGTATTACCTGCTAACGCGGCAGCCGCCTGTTGCTGCGCCGAGATATAACCGACCGATGGAATCCACTTGACGTACAGCGCGCTGGCACCAATCTCCGCGGAGTGGTAACCCCAGTCGCGCTCGTAGGCGATGCGCGCGTAAGGCGCGAAACCATCAACGGCACCGCCGTTGGCGGCAAGACTGACGCTGTCAACGGTGGGTGAATTGCCCCCGGCAACCGCAGAGTGGTATTCCGAAAATTCGAGGTACAGCGAGTCCTTGAAAAAAACGTAGCCGCCGATACCGGCCACCGTCCCAGGCCCCAAAGCATTGAGGATCGGCCCGCTCGTCCCTGTGCCGCCGACGCCGCCGCTCGACAAGGTGACGGTATTGAAATTCGGAATGGTATAGCTTCCGATTCCGTTCCAGACATCTTGGAAGGTTAAATAGTTGTTGGCCGTGACGCCCCACAGCCACTTGTTGTCCGAGGTGTGATCGCTGTATCGAATATCGATATTGTCGACCCCCACGCTGCCGGCTTGACCGTTGTAGGTCAGTTGCATCCAAGCGCCCACCTTGTCGGAGACGGCTCCTGCGTACACCAAGCTAAACTGATCTGGAAATTGAAACGTGTCGCTTTGCGCGTGGGCGGGATAAGGGTTACCGGTATCCGGCGGCGCCCGGTTGTAATGATCGTAGCCAATTTGCGCGAGGACGGCGATTCCCGGCAAGTCGGTGAGCCACAACGTGTCCTTTTTGTGATCATCGATGTCATTGACCAGAGGCGGCCTCGTGGTCAGCGTGTATCCGCTGAGCTTGAACCGTCGGCCGAATGCCGTGAGTTCGGGCGGCATCGTGTGACAGGCCTCGCAGGCCAAACCCGTCTGTCGGGCGAAGGGTGGAATGGCGCGAGCAGGCTTAGCGACAAGCATCAGCGCTGATCCGCCGAGGACAACGATGGCCAGAGCGCCAAATCTTAATAATCTCACAGCAGCCAGCCCTGACCTGAATTCGCGTCGGTCATCTTAGTATCCCCTTCGGCCGCATTAGTCTCGGTTCTTGAATGACTCTATTTCGCAATGCGTATTCTGCACACTGCATCGCGATTCATTTTGTGGCAATGGGGAGTTGTACCCACAATTGCCATCGTCATAGGGATTTATATGCACGATGACGACTGGGTCTTAGAGCCTCACTGATTCTTCTTATTACGGGATTCGCTTGCGGGCGGGAAACCTCCGCTCGCCCCAATCCGTTCCGCGTACTTGAAGCCCACGCGAGAAAGACCGTCCGCACTTCTACGCGCCGCGGCGATCGCGAGTTTTTTGACACCACAACATACTGTATATACATTTCGTATATGCGATTCATCTTGGGTCAGACGGGCGACAGCCCATGAAGAAGAAATCCTGTTCGCAAGCATCGAATACCAACTTCCGCCGCCCCCACCAAATGAAGGCCGCCGACGTAGGGGTCACCACCGAACATCCAGAGTTGGACGTGAAGCAAATCGCCCGAGCAATCGTCCGAAAGGGCCTAAAACCCGTTCTTCCTAAAGCGTCGGTGTCGCTGCGCATCGACGTCGATGTGCTCGATTGGTTTAAATCGCGTGGAACTGGGTATCAGACCCGCATAAACGCCGTGCTCAGAGCCTTCAAGGAAGCGGCGCTCTGACCATTGCGAAAAATAGCCCTAGGCAGCCACCTCCTACGACAGCGAAACCGGCAGGCGGATCGCTCCCATGGGTCTACGCCGTTTTTAATTCCGGCGCCCCTCCTATAGGATGTCGATGCTTCGAAGACCAAGAATACCGCTGGGGCACGCGGACACATGAGCAGCATCGGCACATGAATCTCATGGTTCCGTCGATCTGGTGAGGAGGTTGCCATTCCCCCGAAGCACAACCTCCATTTTTTTCGAACATCCACCGGCATCGCTGTGCTGATCATCACCGCCGTTGTGCTGTTGTGCGCACTCATCGTCGTCCTGCGCCCATTGCCCGGACGAGATGTGTCGATCGCGACCGGCACTGCCGGCAGCGTATACGCGGAAATCGCCAAGCGTTATGGCGAAATATTGGCGCGCGACGGCGTGCGGCTGCATCTCGTGCCGACAAATGGTGCGGTCGATAATCTCGAGCGCCTCCGTGACGCGCGGGCCGGGGTTGACGCGGGATTCGTGCTGGCTGGTACTACGAACGAGCGGGAGTCGCCGGGTCTGGTCTCCCTTGGCACCGTGTTCTACGAGCCGCTCTGGGTCTTTTCCCATTACGCGACATTAGCCGAACTGCTGCACGAGCGGCCGAATGCGAGGATATCGATCGGTCCCGTGGGGAGCGCGACGCGCCCGCTCGTACTCAAGCTGTTCGCGCTCAATGGGATTGACACAGCGAAGCTGCAACTGTCTGGCTTGGCGCAGGAGGAAGGGGTTCGCCGATTGATTGCAGGAGAGATCGATGCGCACATTATGCTCTCAGCGTGGGATTCGCCCGCGGTGCAGCAGCTCCTACTGGCGCCCGGCATCCAGCTGATGGGCTTCGAACGTGCCGATGCCTACGTCGCGCTCTATCCCACGCTCAGCAAACTCGTGTTGCCTCAAGGTGTGGCAGATCTCAGCGCAAATCGTCCCGCCGCAGATGTGCCGCTGATCGCGTCCAAGGCGAGCCTTGTCGTGCGCCGCGACTTGCACCCAGCCTTGCAATACCTGCTGATCCAGGCCGCGATCGAGGTGCATGGGCGGCCGGGCATCTTTCAGCGGGCTGATGAGTTCCCGGGTGCGGAAGCCATTGATCTGCCGCTCAGCGATGAAGCGCGTCACCTGTACAAATCAGGGCCGTCCATCCTGCAGCGCAAGCTGCCCTTCTGGATCGCGGAGCTGCTACAACGGCTCGCGATTCTCATCTTGCCGCTCGCGGGCATTCTGTATCCGCTGGGGTATGTGCTGCCCGGACTCTATCGGCGGCACATGGAAAATCGCCTGTATCGACTCTACGGCGAGCTGGGATTTATCGAGGGCGCGCTGCAAAGAAGTACCGATGTCAAGGAGCGCGCTCAGATGTTGGCACGGGTCGAGGAGCTTGAGCGACGAGCGATTGAACTCGACATGCCGAGTTCCTATAGCGAGAAGAGCTTCAACCTCAAGGCGCACATTCGTGCCCTGATGGCGAGCGCGCGCAGAGACGCGTGAGGTACAAAATGGCCTTGGCTTCATGGCCTCGATTGCAGCTCAACTAGAGGACCCGATCCGGCCGGGTCAGCGTATGCTCGACCAAGCTCGATTTGCCCATGCGCCGCTCACCCAGAAGCACGATTCGTCGCTGTCGGGTTTAAACACTAATCAATGTTAAATTTAACACTAGTATGTGTTAGTGAGAAACCGATGGTAACGCAAGATCGACGTAGATGGAGGCACCCACAAATCTGCAATTCGGCATCGCATCGAATCTTGGGGCGCTGCGCCAAAACAGCATCAAGGTAATTGAGTGGACGCAACGGTTGCTTCCAGGAGAAGAATCAGGCAGTACTCGGCCAATACCGGAAGTTGACGGTCTTGAAGCCATCGCCGATTAGCTGCCGTTCGCAGCTTGCGGTAGGCTAACCGACGGAGTTGTTCCGACTACATGGGTGCTCAACATCGGGGAAATCGTAATGAGAAATTGGCAGCTGCTGAGTCTAGTTGCCGGGATGCTCATTGAGCCTTCGGTCAATGCTGCGTCACCAATCACGTTGCCCAACGAGGATCGCATTCAGCCCTCATCGTTGGAACTGGAGCGAAGGGTAGAACCTTGGTGCCCTGCTGATTGTGCGGTGGCAGTTCCCTTTGTCGCCAGCTACCGGAAGGGGACCGAGCGGCTGGTGTTCGTCGGCGCGCACCACGCCTTTCAGCCCACCGATCCAACGATGCGAGCAGTTAAAGCCGGGTTCGACCAATTCCAGCCTAAAGTGGTCATCCTTGAGGGCTTCCCGACGACAATGGGCCACAATCCGCCTCCGCTCGTGGCGGAGGCCCATCGCTACGGAGCTACGGACGCAGATGAGTACGCACGGGGAGAAGGAATGTACGCTGGGTCCATCGCCCTGGCGAGGGGCGTTCCATTCATCGGTGGCGAACCCACTCGGGAGGAGGAGAATCAAGTGCTGAAGTCCAAGGGCTTCACTGACGCCGATTTGGCGTTTACTGGTTTGCTAGGTGCGTATTCACAGGCACTGAGATCGGGTGACATGCCCGACACGTCGGCTGAGAGCCTGGCGAAAATATACCCGCGCTTAGCACAAGATTTAAAGGCACCCCTAAATCGCGGCGGATGGAACCTAGACGCTCCCTCCCTTGAGGATTTCCGAGAACGCTATAAGACAATGTACGGCGTGGACATCGTAGGGGACGAGAGGTTTCCGCTGCGCATCGACGTCGTCAACGACAACACGCGAAACGGGCAGCAAGGCAAGGTGGACATGATGACGAGAGATCGGCATCTGCTCGGTTTGATCGAACAACAATTGGCTGAAAGGCATTCAGTTTTGGTGGTGTATGGCGGAAGCCACTGGGCAACTTTGTCAGGCGCGCTACAGGAACAACTGGGAAAGCCGACAATCAAACCGTTTCCCAAGTAAATCGCCGCTCGCTGGCAGACCGAAGTGTGCGCCGGCGAATCAATTGCTTGCGACACAGTTCGATGCCGGTCTAATGCAAGCTCGCGATTGCCCACTCGAAAGCGGACGGTCGCATCTGGCAGCAATGGGCACTTAAGCGACTTCAGGAATGAGTTTCATTCCGAGTGCCTTTACTACCTTCAATACTGTGCCGAGACTGGGGTTGCCATCAGCCGACAGCGCCTTGTATAAGCCTTCGCGTGTCAGTCCGGTGTCTTTGGCGAGACGGACCATTCCATACGCTCGGGCGATGTTGCCAAGGGCGACCGCAATGAAGGCCGGATCGTCACCGGCCTCATCCATGCATGCCTCAAGATACGCCACCATGTCAGCCTCGCTCTTAAGATAATCCGCGGTGTCGTAGCGCGAAAATTTCTCTTTGACACGCTTCTTCGTCGCCATAATTCACTCCTTCCAGTCCGCGGCTATTTTGATGGCGCGTTTGATGTCGGCGGCTTGAGTCCGCTTGTCCCCGCCACACAAGATCAAAACGACCGTGGACCCTTGTTGCACGAAATACACGCGATAGCCAGGACCGTAGTCAATCCTCATTTCGCTGATGCCCGAGCCGATCGGCTTCACATCGCCCGGATTGCCGAGCGCGAGTCGATCAATCCGTGCCGCAATACGCGCCATCGCCTGGCGATCCCTCAAACGTGAAAACCAATCATCGAAGGTCGCGGACTTGAGGATTTCGCGCACGTCTTGATTGTAATCTATAGATTACACAATGTAAACTATAGTTAGCGCCAATGCTCGTTGACGAAGATCCGCTCGACGCAAAGCTGCCGGTCACGACCGGCAGCTTGGGGTCGGCTTTACCCGTTGCCGGACATCGGCTAATCCGTCACTGTCAAATTCCGCAATTCCGCGCTGAATGACGGGTTCAGAGCGAACAATCGGACAGCCGTCGGCCAACTCCGGCCACTTGAGCAGAGCCCTCAATTTTCTACATAGCGGACATTGGAACGATCTTCGAGGGGCCGAAGGAATTGCGTCGGAACCGCACCGCCACTCAATCCGGAAACTTCAACTCCCGCTCTATCGCCTTAAACCGCGGCTCTTGGCGTATGGGGTCCATGAGCGGATCGGTCTTAAGATCCAGCAGGCCCGGATCACGCAAGCGCAGCGCCGTCTCGAGCCATTCGAGCGCCTTGGGCAGATTGCCCCACTGCGCGTAGATCGTGGCGTACTGGTACGCCGCGGTATCACCCTGTGCGCTCTTTATTTTTGAAAGCTCTGCTTCCGCATCCGCGTGCCGCCTAAGCTTGTCATAGATCACCGCGAGGCATTGTTGACTCAACCAGTAGTCCGGCTTCGATTCGCATGCGGCGCGCGCGCTCTGAAGATCCCCGAGCGCGTAAAAGCTAAGCCCGCGTTCCCCGTACGTCACCTTGAAGTCGGGGTCCAGACTGATGACTTCTGCGAAAGCCGCAACCGCCTCCTCATAGCGGCGCGCATCATACAGCGCCCGGCCGAGCACGGAATGGCTAACGCGAGCGAGTGGGTCTAGCACGACCGCGCGGCGGGTGGCTGCAACGCCCGCATCGAAGTGCCCCATGCGGGCTGCAAATGCGCCGCTTCTTCGCAAAACCTCGGCATTGCCCGGCGCGAGTGCGAGGGCGCGCTCGTACGCTTCGCTCGCCTGCGTGAAGTCGAGAGTTCCTAATTCCGACACGTCGGCCAATGCGAGATGGGCTTGAGGTAGATCCGGTGCAAGCGTGAGCGCCTGGCGCGCATCGGCCTGCGCCTTGTCAAAGCCCTCACGCATCGCCGCCGCGGTCGCGGCCTCTGAGGCGACCGTGGTAACGGCGCGCGATCGGCTTGCGAAGGCGAGCGCATAGTGCGGATCCAGGCGAATCGCTTCCGTGTACGCGGCAATCGCGGTGGAGGCATCTGCGTCGCGTCTCGAACTATACGCCTTGGCGCCGCGCAGATACGCATCGAAGGCGGCCGGATTGCGCGTCCCGCCGAGCTCGACTTTGGCCGCAACATCCCCGAGGAGCGTCACTCTCAAGGCGCTGGCTACCGCGGTGGCGATCTCGGTTTGAAGTTTCAGCACATCGCCTAAGTCCCGGTCATAGGTCTTCGACCACATGTGAAAGCCCGTGACCGCATTGATCAGCTGCGCGGTGATGCGGATGGTGTGCGCCGAGCGCCGCACGCTGCCTTCGAGCACTGCGCCGACGTTCAACTTATGGGCAACGGTGGCAATATCCGGGTGTTCTTTGAACGAGAACGAGGAGGTACGCGCTGCGACCTGCAGCTCGTTGATCTCGGCGAGCGAGTTGAGCAGCTCCTCGGTGAGTCCGTCGGAGAAGTACTCCTGCTCCTTGTCGCCGCTTAAGTTCACGAACGGCAGCACCGCGATCGAGTGCGGGGGCGGGTTGAAGGCGGTAGCTGGAGAGCTCGGAGCCGCAGGCGCGGGTGGCGTTCCACCCTCCGCGCCACGCTTCGAGAGCACGAGTCGGTTTGCTGCAAAGTAACCGAGTGCGAGGACGAGCACCGCAATCGTTGCAAGCAGCGCAGACTTCGAGCGCCAGAAGGGGTCGGAATTTCGCATCGTCGGCGCAGCCGACACGCGAGCGGTCGGCGACTCGGTCCCTGTCGGCCCCTGTGACTGCTCTGCCGATAGCAGCCGCCGTACACGCTCGGCGAAGGCGGCGGGTGTAACCCCGCCGGGCAGGCGCGTCCACTGTGCCCGCTGAAATGACTCTGGAACGTCAGCCGCCACCTGGGTAGTCGCGTCGAGGCACACCGGAACCACGAACACGCGGCTGCGAGCGATCATGTGAGTGCGCTGATCCGCAAGATCCCATTCAAGGCGAAAATAGCCTTCACGCCGCGAGGCCGTGTTGGCCGAAATGACGGGAATGAAGAGCGCGCAGTCGTGGATCTCGCGCCGGATCCTCTGATCCCACGCATCCCCGCCCCGCAGCTCGCTCTGATCGAGAAAGACTTCAATACCGGCCGCATGCAGTGCGTCGCAAATCTTCTGCGCAGCCTCTGCATCCTGCGAGGCGTAGCTTAGGAATACCGCGTGCGAGGCTTCAGTCACCGGCAGAATCACCCTTGGGGAGGTCTTCTCATCGCCTCCCTGGGCGACAGCTTAGCTGAAGTGGCTAAATTTGGCCGAGCCGCGTTGCCGGCTGACGGGCAATTGGTCCGGATCAACGGTGCGGCGCGATCAATGTCCGCTCTATTACTCTTGAACGGCGGCTATTTCGAAAGTCGTCCTACCGCTGCGGGCCGATGACGGACCAATGAGGCCCTCGAGAACGAACTCGACCGACTGCCGATCGACATTCGATCAAATGAACTGTAGCCGCGTCGAGGCTGTGGGCACTGGGCGATGCGCTGACCCGCGTGCTAGGACAACGCAGGGACAGGGCAGGCAACAAAAAGTGGAGCGGGCGATGGGAATCGAACCCACGGCTCAAGCTTGGGAAGCTTGGGTATTACCATTATACGACGCCCGCGCGCGAGTGATTCTAGTCGCGTTGTCGTGGATCAAGCAAATCCGCGCGCCCAATCATCAGCGCCGCAGGTACGCGTCGGTTCCGATCAGCCAATCCTGCCGCGGGGGATTGAACACATCGACATTGAGCGTGTCTTCGAGGGCCATCGCTCCATGTTCCAGATGAGAGGGAATCACCAGAACCTCGTCGGCGCCGGCAATCAATTCCTGATCGCCGCGAGGTCCCAGCCAAGGGCGCAGCGCGCCCTCGAGCACATAGGTGATTTGCTCATTTTCATGGGAGTGGCGCGGCGCCTCGCTTGTCGCATGCAACCTCTCCTCGTAGCGAACCGCGCCTCGGCTGTTCAGCCGACGGCCTCGATCTCCACCAGTAAGTCCTCCCGGCATATGTCGGCCTGCAAGTACGCGATGCGGCCGGGCTGGTGCAGCGCCCCCGCCAACGTGTCTTCGATGGCAGGCAGATCCGCCGGCCTTCGCACATACACTTTGTATTTCAGCCCGTCGAGGCAGTATCGGGCGGCGCCGACCACCCGATTCGCTTCGTCCAGCAGCGCCCGGATATTGATGAGGGTCTCGCGGGTCTGCGCGACCACATCGCCGCGATGCATGGTTTCGTGACCGACGATGCTGGCGGTGCCCGAGATGAACAACTTGCTGTTGGCAGGTTCGCCCCACAGACAGGCCCGCGAAAAAGTCGGGGCGTGTCTGCCGAATTTCCGCGGATAATGATAGGCGCTGGTTTGCCGGGGGTTCTCGATCATTTTCGGCGGCCTGCGCGCCGCCAGAAAATAAATAGAAAGGGGGCTGCCGGTCGGCGAGCCGAGGGCACAGGCGGCCGGAACCGTACCCGCAGTGGCGCGGCCGGCATTGTGAAAGGCCGACTGGCGCGCCGAATTGAAGTGCCGGTAGCGTTCATCGCCGCCGGCTTGCCGATTGATGTCCGGCAGATAATTCCAAATGCGAATCAAATGACGGTGTTCGGTGCTGTTGAGCACCTCAAAAATTTCCCGATAGGCGGTTTCAGTAGCGTGCATCAGCGCACCGGCTTCATCGATGGCGCCTTCCTCGGCAACGACCAAGGAACCGAACAAAAGATCGTCGCCATAGCGATAGTGCACTCGGCTTGGGCGCGCCATTGCGCCCGACCCTTGGAGCTGCGGTCCGGCGAGGCGCCAGATTTCGCAAAGGTCACGACCCCCCAGCGCGGGAATCATGCTGGCACTGACCGGTACTCGAGCTCCATTGATAGCCGGCGGCTTGGCGAATCCCACGATGCCTAAAACCGTGTGCCACCACGACGCCGGCTGTGAGGCCACCTGATCGGAATATAAATACTCGAGCTCAAGCGTTGCGGTGGCAGCCGCTGTGGCGGACGCAGTGCTGTTCATCAAGGGCAGTCTATCCTGACCGCCCACCGGGAACTAGCGATCAGAAAGCAAAGTAGGGACCGGTACCGCGGGTGGTCACTGCAGGATAGACGACAACGGCGACGCGGCGCCCGTAGAAAAACGGAAAGCCATAATCGAAGCTATTCGGCAGGGGATTCGTGCCCGCGAGCGCGGGGAGCGCGCTGTTGGAACCGTTCAGCTGCACCTGCGCGCTGGCCACACTGAAGGTCGCGCCGGTAGTCTGTCCCGTGATGGCATTCCCGTTCAAGTCCAACCCCTGTAGCGTCACCGCCAAACCGGTTACCGTGTTTTGAGGACAGTAATAGATGGACAGGTTCCCTGCGCACGCGGGCAGGCTATTGGTATTGAAATTGATGCTGTTCGAGCCGCTGTCGATGAAGCTACTAGGTAAAGCCGTTCCGTTGAAAGTCATCGACATATAGGCGTATGCGTCGACGTTCAACACAGTTTGAGTGCCGGACACGTTGTTCGTTTGGGTGTCCACGCCGAAGGTGATCGATCCCGTGGAGGTGAATGCGCCGGCATTGGCGACGCTCGGGAATTGGATGATTTCGCCGTTGTTGTCCACGGGGAAAAAAGTCACCGGATTAACCACTTGCTGAGCCAGGTTCACCGTGACCCCGGTGCAAGCGCCGGTCGCAGGACAGGCGTAGTAGGTACCTGGCACCACACTCTGCGAGCACCCCGGGCAATCCTGAGAGAAAGGACCAATGCCGATAACGCCGTTGGCGCCGAATAACTCGACGGTGTCTTCCTCCATGCCTGCACTGGAGCAATCCGAGGGTATAGTCGTCAGTCTGCTGTCGCCGATCACCTGGATCGGCAGATTGGTCGCGGATTCACCGGCTATTTGCATATTGGCCGACACCACCGGACCCCAACTGTACCCGTCGGCGAATTGCGCGCACTCCGCCAGTGAATTGCCCGTTGCATCCATTTGCAAAGGCAGCGCCACCTTGGAAAAAGAAGAAGCCAGAATGCGCAGTCCATACGAACCGGTATCCACGAGCACATGATCAATGACGTCGCAGACCGCGGGAGTGGCGGGCACGCACACCGTAACGGAAACGAACGGCTCATTGTAGGTACCGAGTTGGCCGCCGCCCGGCAGCGTGGGCCCCGCATCCACGATGACGGTGGCCACGTTGGACCCCGATGGCGGGATGGGCGGGGTGGGCGGCGAGTAAGACCCACCACCGCCGCAGGAAATGATCGACAGGCACAGGGCGGCGCCCAGAGCTTTGCCTACCGCACGCATCAGAGAGCCCATCAGTGCAAATCTCCCAAGTCAAAGCCGCTGGGGATGGCGGTGGGCAGGTAGGCCCGGCCCGCAAACGTCGCGCGCATGCGGCCGGCGGCCTGCATCACGAAATCCGCATCTTGGATCTGCAGGTGATTGCGGTCGGAGTGATTGACCGTGCGATTGATTTTAGCGCCCGCCACGAAGCGGTCGAAATACTGGCCCAAGGCCTGCCGCAAGTTCGGCACCGTGGGTCCATTCCACGCCACCGCAAATACCTTACCTTCGGCTGAGACGAATTCGCGCAGCAAGGTCCCTGATGGCATTTGGATTTCGTGCACCCGGTAGCTCTCACGATCGTTCATCGCTTTCATGGATCCTTGGGTTTGCGCGGCATCGCTCTGCACAGAGCTTTCGGCCTCACCCAAGGTGGCGCGCGCTGCTTGCGGGCACAGCGCAGCGCCAAGCATCACGCCGAGAAACCCGGCGAGTTTGAACGTATCTGATCGGGACATCACCATGGCATTATCCTCTGGTCATTGGACGAGTGCTTCGCCATTTGGTTCATTGCTCCCCCCAGCATGTCGGGCATCGGCGACATTATTCCTTGAAGGGCGGTTTGGCGCGAGCTTGGCCCTGGAATGCCAGCATCCACCCCGGGTATTCCGCCGGCAAAGCACTGATTTCATCCAGTAGCTTGAGTTCCGCAGCATCCAGTTGAACGCGAGTCGAGGCAACATTGTCGCGCAATTGATCCATGGATTTTGCGCCGATGATCACAGTTGTGACGAAGGATTTGCTCAAAATCCATGCCAAGGCGATCTGCGCCACGGAAATCTTGCGCCCCGCAGCCATCTCGCGCATCGCATCGACGCAGCGAAAGGCTCGCACCTTGTCGACCATGGGGAAATCGAAGCTGCCGCGCCGCGCGCCGGCCGGCCCCTTGTCATCCGCGCTGCCAAACTTGCCGCTGAGCAGGCCGCCCGCCAAGGGGCTCCATACCATCAGGCCTAGCTTCTGATCTTGAATCAGGGGCACCACCTCGCGCTCCAGATCGCGTCCGGCAATGGTGTAGTACGCTTGCACACTCACAAATTTAGCCAGGTTCATGCGCTCAGACAGCGCCAAAGACTTCATGATTTGCCACGCCGCCATATTGCATAGCCCGATGTAGCGCACCCTGCCGGAACGCACCAAGTCGTTCAACGCCGACAGCGATTCCTCGAAAGGCGTGAGAGGATCGAAACCATGCAATTGATACAAGTCGATGTAATCAAGCTGCAGGCGTTTCAGGCTTGCGTCGACTTGATTGAACAAATGATGCCGCGACTGCCCGCGGCCGTTCGGGGTCTCATCCATGCTTCCCGTGGCTTTGGTGGCCAGGATAAGCTCCTCACGCTTCAGCCCCAGCGTGCGCAGCGACTGCCCCAGCAATAATTCAGATTTGCCGGTCGAATACACATTGGCCGTGTCGATGAAATTGATCCCCGCCTCGACGGCCCATTTCACCTGCTCGTTGACGGCGTCCTGCTGTAGATTGCCGATGGTCTCCCAAATGCCCTTGGCGCCCCCGTAGGTCATGGTGCCCAGGCACAGCTCGGAGACGTACAG
This sequence comes from uncultured Gammaproteobacteria bacterium, assembly GCA_963756845.1. Classification (GTDB taxonomy): domain Bacteria; phylum Pseudomonadota; class Gammaproteobacteria; order Steroidobacterales; family Steroidobacteraceae; genus Bog-1198. Next base: position 127,196 of record CAVWPD010000008.1, read on the forward strand.
TCCTGTTTGACCCAGTAAACGGTAGCGCACGCAAAGCTCCGATTGTCATCGGCAAACGCCGGCAAGTAGCCGCAGCTTAACAGCCGATCGGCCCGCTACACATTTCTTGACGCCATTTTGTTTATAAATCTGGTGCAATACATTCACTGCGCGGTTGTCGCAACTCGAGTGCGGTGAACTTCCGGGAGAGCGATCTTGAAGATACAGACCTTAATGACCTTCATCGCGGCCGGCGGTGCCATGGTCGGCTGCCACGGGTTCGACACCACCTACTCGGTCGGCGGCACGCTCACCGGATTGATCGGTTCCAATCTGGTGCTGCAGGATAACTCGGGCAACGACTTGACTCTCGATTCGAACGGCGCATTCACCTTCGGCAGCGGCCTGGACAATGGCAGCGCCTACTCGGTCACCGTGAAGACTCAACCGACGAACCCCTCGCAAACCTGCACGGTGCGCAACGGTTCCGGCACCATCGACAATGCCGGCGTGACCAATGTCATCGTTTCCTGCACGCAGACCGGACGCTTCGCGTTCGTGGCCAATCAGCAGTCGAACAGCATTTCAGCGTATGCGATCGACCCGGACAGCGGTGCTTTGGCCGTCATCGGCGGCTCGCCGTTTGCGGCCACGGGCACGACGCCGGCGGCGCTCGCGGTGGACCCTAACGGTCAATTCCTCTATGTGGCGAATTATGGGTCCGCCACCGTCTCGGTATTCTCGATCGATCCCGGCGGCGCGCTCGCGCCGATGGGGGTACCCGTCGCCGCCGGAAATGGCCCCGGTGCCCTCACCGTTGATCCAACCGATCACTATCTTTTCGTCGCCAACGTCGGCGCCGACAGCGTCTCCGTCTATTCGATCGATCAGGGAGTCCTGACCCAAGTGGCCAATTCTCCTTTCCCCATCAACGCGGTGCCGGCATCGCTGCAAATCGATCCGAACGGCAATTTCCTCTACGCCACAAATTTCAGCGGCGGCAACGTCGCGGTGTTTCGCATCGACCTCGCGACCGGCTCCTTGAGCAGCATTTCAGGATCGCCGTTCGGCGCGGCCGACGGCCCGATCTCGATCGCCATCGATCCTACCGACGCCTTCGCGTACGTGGCGAATGAGCAAGCCAACAGCATTTCGGAGTATTCCCTCAATGCCTCGACCGGGGCGCTGACCGCCGTCTCCGGCTCGCCCATTGCGGCGGGATCCAACCCGGAATCGCTCGTGGTCGACCCCGCGGGCCGGTACGTGTATGCCGCCAATGTCACCGCGGCGAATCAGATCTCTGCTTACGCCATTGCACCCGCCAGCGGCGCCCTCACCTTGGTGTCCACCATTGCAGCCGGGTCACTGCCGATCAACATCATCGTTGATCCGTCGGGCCAGTTCGTCTACGCCGCCAACTACAATTCCGATGATATTTCTGCCTATACCATCGATGCAGCGACCGGCATATTCACACCTGTACCCGGGTCGCCCTTCGCCGCGGGCGGCCAGCCGCACAGTATCGCCATCGACTAGCTGGTCCAAACGAGCGATCCTTGTAGGTTGCGGCCACCCGCCGCCCAAGAGGATTGAAGCTAGATGAGCATCCACGATGTCACCGCCGGCAAGCATGTCCCGCAGGAATTCAATGTCATCATAGAAATTCCGATGAATGCCGACCCGATCAAGTATGAAGTCGACAAGCAATCCGGCGCCTTGTTCGTTGATCGAATCATGACCACTGCGATGCACTACCCGGCGAACTACGGCTACGTGCCTAGGACCATTGCCGATGACACGGATCCGGTCGATGTGCTCGTGCATACGCCGTTTCCGCTGCTACCCGGAGTTGTGGTGCGCTGCCGCGCCCTGGGAGTGCTGCGCATGGACGATGAAGCGGGCGGCGATGCCAAGCTGCTGGCGGTTCCCACCGATGAGATCTGTCCGCTGTTCTCCCATTGGAAAACGATCGCTGATGTGCCTGACATCAGGCTCAAGCAAATCCAGCATTTCTTTGAACACTACAAGGATCTCGAACCGGGCAAATGGGTAAAAATTCTCGGCTGGTCCGGCGTCGAGACAGCGCACGCGGAGATTCTTGACGGCATCAAACGCCACGAGGCCGAGAAACCGGCACGAAATTAACCATGTCCATGGCGCGCAATCGCGGACTATGGCTGGCATTGGCGGGCATCGCGCTGTTGCTGGCGGCCACGCAGTTCGCCTATCGTCTTCCGGCCCCGCGAGGACTGGACGCCTCGCCGGCCCAATTTTCCGCGGCTCGCGCCCAGGCAGTTCTGCAAGACCTGGTGGGCAGCGGGCTTGCGCATCCGATCGGCAGTGCCGCCAACGCGCAGCTGCGCAATGTCATCGTCACGCGGCTCGCCGCCTTAGGATTTGCGCCCCAGCTGCAGACGGGCTTCGTGTGCAATGGCCGGGGAGAGTGCGGCACGCCCACCAACATCGTGGCCAAGCTTGCGGGAACTTCCGCACCGGGAGACCCGCAGGATAGCGACGCGGTACTCCTGGCCGCGCACTATGATTCGGTGCCCGCGGGACCCGGCGCATCGGACGACGGCGCAGGCGTCGCAGCCGTGCTCGAGATCGCGCGAAGTTTGGCGGTCCTGCCGGCGCCGCGCCACCCCATCATTCTGCTTCTCACCGACGCAGAGGAACCTGGTTCGCTGGGTGCCGTGTTGTTCGTGCGCCATCATCCCTGGTCTTCGCAAGTGAAGGCCGCGGTAAACATGGACGCGCGCGGCACGTCCGGGCCCAGCCTGATGTTCGAAACCGGCAATGCCAATGCCTGGCTCATGCACTTGTACGCCTCGGCCGTCAGCCGCCCGATCACCAACTCTCTTTATTATGTGGTGTACAAGCTGCTGCCGAACGGCACCGACTTCACCGTGTTCAAAGCGGCCGGGTATCAAGGATTCAATCTGGCCTTTATCGGCGATGTCGGCCGCTACCACACGCCGCTCGATAACCTCGCGAACACCGACTCGAGGAGCCTGCAGCATCAAGGCGACAACGCCTTGGGCGCCCTCCTGGCATTGGCGAATGCGCCCGACTTGCGGCCGCCTCCCAGCGAGTCGGTTTTCTTTGACGTCTATGCGCGCATGCTGGTCGCCTGGCCGGCCGCTTTCACGCTGCCGGCGGCGCTCGTCGCACTGATGGCCGTGTTGGCGCAAGCCGCACTGATGTGCCGTTACCGTCTGTTGACTGTGCAGCAAATGATATGGGGCGTCACGGGCGCCTTCGGCAATGTGTTGATGGGCGCCTCGCTCTGCGTGGGCGGCATCGTGCTGTTGCGTTCCTTGGGCAAGCTACCTCCGCTGGGTACGGATTCCTGGATTGCGCATCCCCTACCGATGAATCTCGCCGCGGCCGCGCTGGCGCTGCTGACGGCGACCCTGATCGGCGCGCAGCTGGAACGGCGCGCGGGCGATTGGGGATTCTGGCTGGGCTCGGTGTTGTTGGTCGCGGTGCTCTCTGCGGTGGGGGCAATCCTGATTCCGGGCGCAAGTTACGCGTTGCTGTTGACCGCCTGGACGGCTGTGCTGGCAATGCTGCCTGGGCTGGTGCGCTCAATCGGCGGGCGCTCTGCCTCCCAAGGCGACAGGGAGTGTGCCGCCATCGTTCCTGCACTGGTTTTCTTCGCAGCCCTTCTGCCCATGCTGCGTTTCTTGTACCCGGCATTGGGGGCAATAGCTTGGCCGGTCTCCACCCTGGCACTGTGTTTAGGCACATCGTTACTGCTGCCGCCGCTGAGCCGGGCAACTCCCTTGGCCCGGCGCTGCGTCATGGGGTTCGCTGCGGCAGCGACGCTCAGTGGACTGCTGATCACCCTGATCTTGCCGGTCTATTCCGCGGCTTGGCCGCAGCGGCTCAATGTCGAGTACTGGCTCGACGCCGACGCCGGCCGCGCACATTGGTGGGTTCACCCCAGCTCTTTGGCATTGCCGGCGGCGCTCGCGGGGGTTTCTGGTTTCGATTCGATTCCGCGACCGCGCTACGCGGGCAGCGCCTCGCTCGGCTTCGTCGCCGAGGCTGCCGAAAGGACCCTCCTCGCGCCCGAAGTGACCGTCACCTCGGCAGCCATGATGCAGGGGCAGGCATCGCGCAACATTCATTACGAGTTATTGCTGCGCTCCCCGCGTGGTGCACCCAGCGCCTTCGTGGTCTTTCCAGCGAGTGCCAACATTCAAGAAATTCTCGTGCCGTCTGAGTTGGGCCCGGTGCATGCGGCGCTACAGAGACTGGGCAACGGCGCCACGCGTCTCGATGTTGCGGCGCTTCCCGCCTCCGGCATGCAATTCTCCATCGATGCACCGGCCGCTGCCATGGAGGTGCAGATTTTCGATGAGAGCTATGGACTGCCTGAGGAGCCGATCGGTAAAGCCCTGCAGCGCGCCCGGCGGCAAAACGCAACCAGCTCGCAGGATGGTGATGTCACTGTGGTGCAGCGCATCGTTCGGTTGGATCCTGCGGCTGGTCGCTAGAACTTCATGCGGTTAACCGGACTTGGTGTGGCTGGCGGCCAAAGTCGCGAGGCGCGTGTTGTGGACTTTCTCCACGGCTTCGTCGATGGCGTGCCGGCGGCACTGCAGCTCGGCATCGCTGGGCAGTCGCGTACCGCTCATCTGTTGGTTCTCGCAGACTTTCCACGCAGCATGCGCGATGCGGTGATACAGGGACTGCACGCCGCTTTCGGTCACCAGGCTGGCCGGGCTGTAGTACACGGCATCCGTGGCTACCGCGCTGTCAGTCGGTGAAGCGCCGGCTGTACTCGCGGCAGCGACCGCGAAACCGGCCGCCAACAGCAGCATGGCGGCTTTCAATTTGCGCCGAGGGGCGCGGAGGGTGGCTGGGCTGGTCATGAAACTTCTCCTTCGGACATATTGGGGACACCCCTATAAGACTCCTCCGGGGGCGCACGAGTCTGCGGGTGGACGTCGAGTTCGTCCCGCATTGCGACGGTTTCGTCCCGGCGCCCGGGTACCCAGCCGCAATTTCCCCTGACTTGCGGTAGGCTTGGCCCATGATTGGAATCGGTTCGGCTGACTCAACGACGCGGCGGTTTGCCGGAGGCCTGACACGGCCGCAGTTCTTAGGCATGGTCTGCTTGTTTTGGGTGTATGTGACGCTCTCGAATCTGCTGTACGGATACAGCATGCGCGTCAGCATCGCGCGCGTGACCGACGCGATGGTGTTCGCCTCCTGGGATATACGGCTGCTGCAGCATGTGCTGTTGCTGCCCATGCTGCTGGTATCGTTTTGGGCGTCGCTGAAGGTGCAATGGCGTCCGATATTGATAGCGCTGCCCCTGCAAGTGATTCTCGGCGCCGTGTTTGCTGCCATGGCCTATCCGGTGATGACGCTGGCGGAAATCATCATGGGCGCCGACAGCTCCCATGGCCCTAGCCTGTCGCATGTGATCAACAGCGCGTGGAGCGATCCTTTCTGGCTCACGATGTGGCTGGCCAGCTTCGTGAGCTTTTTGCCCGCCTATGGCTTCGGTCTGGCCCTGGTGACCGGCGTTGCGCTGTACACCCGCTTTCGCGATTCCGAGCTTCGGCTCGGCGCGCTGGAACGCGAATGGAGTGCCGCACGCTTGGCCGCACTGCGCATGCAATTGTCGCCCCACACGTTGTTCAATCTGCTGCACACGATTCGCGGACAAATCGAATGGGACCCGAAAGCTGCACAGTCAATGGTGGTGCAGCTTGCCGATTTGCTGCGCCGCCTGCTCAATGCCGGTGAACGCGATTTTTCGCGCCTGGCCGATGAGCTGCAATTTGCGCGATTGTATTTGGAGCTTCAGCAGCAACGCTTCACAGATCGGCTCAAGGTACAGCTGCCGAATCCTGCTGAAATCCCCGCCGTCTGGGTGCCGAGCCTGATCCTGCAACCGCTGGTCGAGAACGCGGTGGTGCACGGCATGGCAGGCCACCAAGGCGCGGTCACTGTCAGTGTGGCTGTGCGCTTGGCCGACGAAACGCTCGTGCTGCGCGTCACCAACTCGATGGCGCACGATAGAAGCGTGGGCGCGGACGGCATCGGTCTTAAGAATGTGCGTGAACGCATGGCCGTGCAGTTCGAAGGACGCGCCAGCCTCACGGCCTTGGGTGAAAACGGCGAATGGGTCAGCGAGATCAGCATGCCCGTCATACGCGAGTCGCCGGCCACGGCGCGCGAGCAGCCGGTCGGGCACAAATTGCAGACCACCACCCTGCTCGGCACATGATGGATGTCATCATCGTGGATGACGAGGCCGCCGGGCGGCGCACACTGCGCGAATATTGCGAGGCGGAGAGTGATTTGCGCGTGGTGGGAGAATTCGGCGAGGGCGCCGCCGCATTGGCCGCCATTCGAGTGCGGCCGCCGCAGCTGCTGTTCCTCGACATTCAGATGGACCCGCTGAACGGCATCGATCTGGCGCGCGCGCTGGAGCCGGCGCAGCTGCCCTCACTGGTGTTCGTCACCGCCTACGACACGTATGCCCTCGAAGCCTTCGAAGTGAGCGCGGTCGACTATCTGCTCAAGCCGTTCGATCAAGATCGGTTTCGAAAAACGTTGGCGCGCGTGCGGCCGCGCCATTTGAACTCTGGAGTCGACGAGCGGCAGTCATTGCTGGCCGGCCTGCTCGCGCAACTCGAACGCGGCGCGCGCACGCACGGTGAGGAACACCAGCGCCTGCTGGCGGAATTCGGCGGGCACCTGCACGTACTGGATGTGACGCAGGTGGAAATGATCGAAGCGGACCGCAACTATGTCCTCATCCGGGTCGGCCGCGATAATTATCACGCCCGCAGCACCCTGCAGCAGGCAGAAACCGCGCTGCGCTCGCAGCCCATGCTGCGAATCAGCCGCTCCTGCCTGGTCAACTTGAATTACGTCAGGGAAGTGAATCGCACGCTGCGGGGCGACTTCATATTGGTGTTGGCGGGCGGCGCCACCGTGACCAGCAGCGAAGGATTTCGCGCCAAGGTCAAAGAATACTTGAGCACGCTGCGCATATCCTCGTAGCGTTGCTGCGCGGCCTCAGAGCAATTCATCCGGAGCGAAAGGCGCGAGCACTTTCAGCGACATGCGCTGCCAGCGGGTGGTCTCCGGGTCGGTGTGCCATATCTTTTGCGCTCCCGGTTCGCCGCTCGACCACTCGATGCGATCGCTATGATCTTCCAAGCGCAGCGTGTAGCTGCCGTCGGTGCTGAGGTCATCGAGCAAACTGGTGACCTGGCGGGATATTTCGGGGCTGCGGATCACCAGTCCCAGTTCGCTGTTGATGCGCGCCGAGCGTTCGTCCATGTTCAGCGATCCGATGAACACGACCTTTTGATCGATCACGAGCGCCTTGGCGTGCAGGCTGGCATTCGAACTTCGATAGGGATGAAAGCGTACGCGCTTTTGGCCCAGCTTGGGCCGGACCTCGCGAAGCTCGACGCCCAACTTGAGCAACGCCACCCGGTAGCGCGAATAGCCGATATGCACCAGCGGCGAGTCGGTGGATGCCAGCGAGTTGGTGAGTATTCGGATGTGCACGCCGCGATCCACCAGTTTGCGCATCAAGGCAACGCCGTCCTTGCCGGGCACGAAATACGGAGAAATGATGATGAGCTCCTCTTTGGCGGCGCTCATCAGCGCAGAGATATCGCTGGCGATGGTGAGTTCCTCGGCCGGTGAGCTCTCGCTGGCGATTTTCGCCGGCTCGTCAGCCAGCACGCTGGCCGGGACCCAATCCAACTCCACATGGCGCTCATCGAGTTCATGCTCCAGCCACGCCGCGCTTGCCGTCGTACCGGTCTCCACCACCGGCGCCGAGGCGGGCTCCGCATCCACCTTCGAGGCGATGGAGGCAATCGGAAAGGCGTACTTGCTGTTCCAGAATTCGTCGAACGAATTGGACAATTCCGGCACGATGGCGCCGGCCGCGACCACGTCCAGATCGATGAAATTGCTGTGCTGATCTCGCGTGAAGTACTGATCACCGATGTTGCGGCCGCCGGTGATGGCCAGCGCATTGTCGGCGACGAATAACTTGTTGTGCATACGGTGGTTGATGCGCCGGATGCTGCTCGCGGACGCGAGAAAGCGGGTCCAGGTGGCGAATCTTCCGGCCGGAAACGGATTGAACACGCGCAGCTCGATGTTGGGGTGTTCGCCCAGATGCATGAAGCGGCGATCCTCGCCGGCCGTATTCAGATCATCCACCAGCACCCGCACACGGACACCGCGATCCGCGGCTAGACGTACATGATGCAGCAGGATCCGTGATGAGTCGTCTTCATGGATGATGTAGTACTGAATATCGAGCGTTCGTTCTGCATGATCGGCGAGCGCGATGAGGCTCGCCAGCGCCTCCTCCCCCGAAGAAAGCAGCCGGATGCCGGAAAGGTTCGTGCCCGCCTCGTCGCGCGCGACGATCTGACCCAAGGTCGTGGTATCCGGCTTTTGCAAGGCCACCGAAGGGGTCTTTTCCACGTGCCGCGGCAAACTGGCGCAGCCGGATAACAGCAGAATTGCGGCAGCCAACAGCGGCTTGGCGATTTCAACAAGGCGGGTTTCGCGCATCGAGCCATCATATCAGGCACACTTTGCGGCCATGCATACTCCACGCCGCATTCGCAGTTTCGTGCTTCGCGCCGGGCGCACGACGCCGGCGCAGGAACGCGCGCTCACTGAGTTGTGGCCCGCCTACGGCGTGGACGTGAGCGGCGGCGCGCTGGATCTTGACGCGGTGTTCGGCCGCAGCGCGCCGCGCTGCCTCGAGATCGGTTTCGGGGTCGGGGAAGTGATCGGGAGTTTGGCGCAGACGCAGCCGCACATCGACTACCTGGGCATCGAAGTGCATCAAGCGGGCATTGGGCGGCTGTTGCTGCGCGCCGCGCAGGGATCATTGAAGAACCTGCGTGTCATCTGCAACGACGCCGTGGACGTGCTGCGCGATCACGTGGAGGATGAGTGCTTCGATGAGGTGCTGGTGTTCTTTCCCGATCCCTGGCACAAGAAGCGCCATCACAAGCGCCGTTTGATCGACGCGCCATTCGTCTCGCTGGTGGCGGCAAAGCTGCGCCGCGGCGGCGTTCTGCGCCTCGCCACCGATTGGCAAGCCTACGCCGAGCAGATGTTGGCGGTGTGCAATGCCAATCCGGAACTTCAATCCATGAGCGCGGATCGCGGCTACGTGCAGCGCCCCGATTTCCGGCCGCTGACGCGATTCGAGCGGCGCGGTGCGCGTCTGGGACACGGCACGTGGGATTTGGCGTATACGAAGCGCGAGCGGGCCGGCGCCCCCTAAGTTATCGTCAGGAAGCTGCCGCGAATTCCCTCGACGATGAATTGCACGGCGAGGGCCGCGAGAACGACGCCCGACAGGCGGCTCATGACGTTGGCGCCGGTGACCCCGAGCACCTTCATGAGCCGCGGCGTGGCGAGCATCAATACCCAACAAACGCCGAGCACGAGTACCACCACACCCAAGAAGCCGGCGAAGCGCAGCGGTTTCCCCCAAACCTCCCCGGCCGTCAACAGGATCGTGGCCAAAGCGCCGGGGCCTGCGATAAAGGGAAATGCCAGGGGGAATACCGAAATGTCCTCCCGATGCTTGGCTTCCTCGCGCTCCGGCGTCGTCGACTTCGTGCCCGAAGTGCGCGCAAAAACCATCTCCAGAGAAATCAAGAACAGCAGGGTGCCTCCGGCGATGCGGAATGAACTCAGTGAGATCCCCATGATGTCCAGAAACTTTGCGCCGCCCAAGGCGAACAGCACGCAGATCCCCAATGCAATCGCGGTGGCCTTCCCCGCCATTTTTTTCTTATAGCGGCTGCTGGCGCCTTGCGTCAGTCCCGCGAACAAGGGGATCAAGGAAATCGGCTCAACGACCACGAAAAAAACCACAAAAAATTTGATGAGCTCTTCGACCATGGAATGTTGCTGCGCGCAAAATTTACATATTGCGCGTTTTGCCCATTGGGAGTTGAATGGCAAAGAGCATAGCAGACGGAGACTGCGATGAAGGTAATCCGACCGACCGTAGGCGAATGGTACCGTGGCGCTACCAATGAGCTCTTTGAGGTGGTTGCCATCGACCATCAGGACGAGACCATCGAAATTCAATACTTTGATGGCACGGTTGCCGAAATGGATTTCGATTCCTGGAATGAACACCTGCGCGACGAACTGATCGAGGTTGCCGATGCGCCGGAGGATTGGTCGGGTGCGATCGACGTCGAGACCGAGGACTTGGGCCGCGAGTTCGAGGACAACGCGAGGACCGCGTGGTCCAACCCCAACGAGCGTTCGCTGCGCTAGCGGTCGCGCGGGACTTCTAACCCCGCCTAGGTTTTGGCGTGCGCGGCATCGCGTGCCGCCAGCTGGTTCAAGGGCCCGCGCAAAATCACCAGCAATATGAGCCCTGGAATGGCGGTCAAGAAAGTCACGACGAAGAAGTCAGCCCAGCCGATCTTGGCGACGACAAAGCCGGCTACCGATCCCATGCTGATGCGCGGCAGGCTGGCCAGCGCCGAGAGCAAGGCATACTGCGTCGCGCTGTAATTCGAGCTGCACAGCGATACGAGAAACGCCACGAATGCGGCCTGCCCCATGCCGCCGATGCCCGTGTCCAAGGAAGTGGCCAAAGCCAGCAACCAGACTTTTTTCCCCGCCACCGCCAGCCACACGTACATCAGGTTGGTCAACGCCTGGCCGATGCCGAAAATAAGCAGAGACTTAAAGGTACCCCAGCGCATGTAGACCCAGCCGCCGAAGGCCACGCCGATCATGGTTGATACGGTCATATTCACTTTGCCGGCAATGCTGAGTTCGTCGAGCGAAAAACCCACGCCCTTGATCATGAACGCGCTGTACAAGCTCAAGGCGAAGGCGTCGCCCACTTTGTAGAGCAGCACCAGCAGCACGAAACCCCAGGCGCCTTTCTGGCTGAACAAGGCGCGCAGCGGATGCCACACCGCGTCCATCAGCGTGCGGGGCGGGTGGCCCGGCACTTCCGGCTCTGGCGCCCACAGCGTCCCCAAGGTTGTCGCCGCCATCAAGCACGCCACCATCAGGAAGGCCATGCGCCATCCGAAGTGCGCGGCGATCAACACCAGCACGGCACCCGCCAGCATGGACGCCGTGCGGTAGCCGAAGGACTGCGCGGCAGCGGCCAATCCCCGCTCGCTGATGGGGATCGTATCGACGCGATAGGCATCAATCACGATGTCCTGGGATGCGGACAGAAATGCCACCAGCACCGCCAAGGCGCCCAGCACGTACAGCTCCTTGGTCGGCGAGCAAAAACCCATGAAGGCGATGGCGACTGCCAGGCAGACCTGATAGATCAGAATCCATCCGCGGCGCCGGCCCAGCAAAGGAGGCAGGTACCTGTCGAGGAGGGGCGCCCACAGGAACTTGAAAAAATAGGGCACGCTGACGAGCGTAAAAATCCCGATCGTCTTGATGTCGAGGTGTTCGGACGCCAGCCACGCCTGAACGGTGAAGCCCGTCAAATTGAACGGCAGCCCCGAGGCGAAACTCATCACCAGGACGGCCATCATGCGCTTATCGCTCAGCGCCTCCCGCAATGTGGGCCTGGCCGCTGAGGTCAAATGCCGAAACTCGATGCCTTACCGAAGGCGTTCTTCGCGGATTTGGGCGGGGGGGAAGCCGGTGTCGTGACGATGCGCATCGCGCGCGATAATATCAGGCCCCATGATCTTGGCGTATCAAAGTGAATTCATCGAGCTGTGTGTGCAGCTCGGCGTACTGCGGTTCGGCAGCTTCAAGCTCAAGTCGGGCCGTGACAGTCCGTACTTTTTCAATGCCGGGTTATTCAATACAGGCGCCGCCATCGGCGCGGTGGGGCGGGCCTATGCCGCGGCGCTGGCGGCCTCGGATTTGGGCTTCGACATGCTATTTGGGCCTGCCTACAAGGGCATCCCGCTGGTCACGGTCACCGCCGCGGAGCTGGCCGAACGCCACGGGCGCAACCTGCCGTTTGCGTTCAACCGCAAGGAGGCCAAGGATCATGGCGAGGGCGGCCGTATTGTCGGCAGTCCTTTGGCGGGGCGTATCTTGATCGTCGATGATGTGATTACGGCGGGTACCGCGATCCGCGAGTCCATCGAGATCATCCGGGCAGCCGGAGCCACCCCGGCCGGCGTCCTGCTTGCACTCGATCGCCAGGAACGCGCCGCCGACAGCGACTTGTCGGCGGTCCAGGAAGTCCACAGCCAATTTGCAATTCCGGTGATATCCGTGGTCAGTTTGGCCGACCTCATGGAGCATATCTCCCTGTCCGGACGGGCGGATGACCTGGCGCGCATGCGGCTGTATCGCAATCGCTACGGGCTCGCGGACTGAGGAATGGCCCCTGGAAAAGGTCGCTCGCTCCGCTCACAATGGCGGCCCGCTTCATCTTGAGGATAGGTTCTTGAAGAATGTGGCCTGGATTCTCATGCTCCTGACGCTGGTCGTCTCGACGGCCTTGGCGGCCAGTTCGAGCACCACACCGGGCCGCGTCCTTTACAAATGGGTGGATGCCGACGGCGTGACGCACTACGGCGATCACATCCCACCGGAATACGCCTCCCAGGAACAGCATGTCATCAATTCTCGCGGCGTCGAAATCAGCCGCCTCGACGCGCAGAAGACCCCCGAGCAGCTGGCGACGGAAGAGCAGAAGAAACTGGATGCCGAACAGCGCCAGAATCGCGACAAGAACCTGCTGAGCACCTACGCCTCGGTCCAGGAAATTGAGCGGCTGCGCGACCAGCGCGTCACGCTGCTGTCGGACCAGATCAAAGTCACCACTCAGTTTCTCGACACATTGGACGGCCGCATGAAGAAATTGCGCGCCGATACCATGCGCTTCAAGCCGTACAGCACCGATCCTCGCGCCCTGGTGATGCCTGATCAGTGGGCCGAGGACTTAGTGCGGCTTACTTCCGACATTCACACACAAGAACAGAACTTGCGGCAGAAGCGCAGCGAAGAAGCGACCATGAGCATTCAATTCGAGAGCGACATCGATCGCTTCAAAGAGTTGAAGCACATTCAATGACGCCGAAAACTCGAATTTTGCTCGGCGTTACCGGCGGTATCGCCGCCTATAAGAGTCCGGACTTGGTGCGCCGGCTGATCGAACGCGGCGCCGATGTCCAAGTGGTGATGAGCGCCGCCGCGCAGCGCTTTGTATCTCCCATGACCTTCCAAGCGGTCTCGGGCCGCCCGACGCGCAGCGACTTGTGGGATAGCGCGGCGGAAGCCGCGATGGGGCATATTGAACTGGCGCGCTGGGCGCAGATCGTGCTGATTGCCCCGGCAAGCGCGGATTTCATCGCGCGTATGTCGGGCGGACGCGCCGACGATCTGTTGAGCACCGTGTGCATCGCCACCGAAGCGCCGATCATGCTGGCGCCGGCGATGAATCGCGTCATGTGGGCCAACAAAGCCACGCAGGCCAACGTGCAGACCCTCATCTCGCGCGGTATTCGCATCCTGGGTCCCGCATCCGGCAATCAGGCATGCGGGGAAATCGGCGCGGGACGCATGTGGGAACCGCTGCAGCTCGCGGCGAGTTTGCTCGATCCGCCCGTGAATGCGGGCCTGTTGAACGGCCTCAACGTACTGATCACGGCGGGGCCCACCCGCGAACGTCTGGATCCGGTGCGCTACCTCACCAATCGCAGCTCAGGAAAAATGGGCTTCGCCGTGGCCGAGGCGGCTCGCGAGGCGGGTGCGCATGTCACGGTCGTGAGCGGACCGGTGCAGTTGCAGACGCCCACCGGGGTTACCCGGATCAATGTGGAAAGTGCGCGCGACATGTATGCGGCGGTGCATCGGCAGGTGGGCGATGCGGATGTCTTCATCGCCGCGGCCGCAGTCGCCGATTTTCAACCCGTCACAGTGTCCAAACAAAAGATCAAGAAACAGGGCGGCTCGGTGAGCCTGGAACTGGAGCCGGCACCCGATATCGTCAAGTCGGTCGCCGACATGGCCAAGCGTCCGTTCGTCGTCGGCTTTGCGGCCGAGACCAACGACGTTGAAGAGAATGCGCGCGCCAAGCTCAAGCGCAAGAAGCTGGATATGATTGCCGCAAACCACGTGGGCGACGGCATCGCATTCGATTGCGAAGACAATGCACTGACCGTGATTTGGCCCGGCGGCAAAATGGATGTCGCGCGCGGACCGAAAATTGACGTGGCACGCGCCCTCATCGCACTAATCGCGGAACGCTTGCCGCCGACCGATGGCGGCCCGCGGCGCGGTTCGCGCAAGCGCAGGAGCAGCGCTGCCGTGCCGCGCGATCGAGTGCGCGCCCGGCGCGCGCGCCGCGTATAGCATGCAGCGCAGCGTCAAGCTACGGATCCTGGATCCGCGCATTGGTCGAGAGTTTCCGTTACCGCAGCACGCGACTGCTGGTTCGGCCGGTATGGATTTGCGCGCCTGTATCGATGCGCCGCTGCTGCTCGAGCCCGGCAAGGCTGAGCTGGTACCTACAGGCATTTCCATCTACATCGCCGATCCCGGCCTCGCGGCAATGCTGCTGCCGCGCTCTGGGCTCGGCCACAAAAGCGGTATCGTGCTGGGAAACCTCGTCGGACTGATTGACTCGGACTACCAAGGGCCGCTGATGGTATCGGTTTGGAACCGCGGCGCCCTCCCCTTCACCATCAATCCCGGCGATCGCATTGCGCAGATGGTGATGGTGCCTGTCGTACAAGTCGCATTCGAAGTGGTCGAGGACTTCTCAGCCACCGCGCGCGGCGCCGGCGGCTTCGGTAGTTCGGGACACAGCTAGCGCTTTTAATCGCCCATGCGTGGGCTCAATCTGTCCGGTCGCGCGCGAAATGCCTCTGGTGAGCCGCGCCCGGCCACCGCATGCTCACTCGCATGGCTATCCGGGATTGGCCCAGCGATGAACGACCGCGCGAGAAACTGCTCGCCAAAGGCGCGGCCGCACTTTGCGACGCGGAACTGCTGGCGATTTTGCTGCGTACGGGAACGCGCGGGCACTCGGCGCTGGATCTCGCGCGCGATGTGCTGAAGAGCTTTCAGTCGCTGCGTAAGTTCATTGCGGCCGACCGCCGACGCTTTTGCACCGAGCCGGGCCTGGGGCCTGCTCGATTCGCCGAATTGCAGGCCGCGATCGAGATCGCGAGGCGGCAGCTGGCGGAGACCCTGCACGCCGGACCCTCGCTGGCCAGCCCGCGCGCAACCCGCGACTTTCTCTCCGCTCGGCTGCGCGATCTGGAACACGAAGTATTCTGCTGTCTATTCTTGGATAAGCGCCATCGTCTCATCCAGTTCGAGGAACTGTTTCGCGGCACGATCGACGGCGCCTTATATCTGGCTATGTGCCTGTCAACAGCGTTCAAATGCCTATAAATTCAGTGTTCTGCTTTTGTTCGATGATAGCGAGACTTGGGGATTTGTAAATAGGAACGCTCTGAGAGCGTACTTATTTACGTTTTGGGAGGGTGGATTGGCTCGATTGCCGGAGGTTTGACTGTGTCACGTCGGTCGTCGCGGTCAATCGCCTTTCCCGGCATAAAACGGCCTTCTCCCCGCACGGGGCGGGTCCCCTCCATTTTATTCCAGGGTGCAATTGAGCGCTCCGCTGCGACGTGCGGGTTCTCCCTGCCGGCCATTTCGCCGGCGACAAGGAGACTCACATGACTCATCGCTCACTCTCTAAAAAGCTTGCCGTTCGCTCAGACCGCGGCTACGTTGTCGCTCCGCCGGAGACGTTCAGCACCCGATTCTTTGAGCAGACCGAGACCGGCATTGCGCCGGTTGCCGATTCTGCAGTCATCGAAGCGTCACTCGCTATACTCGCGAAGCGCGTGGCACGCGGATCGGTGCTCAGCTCTCCGAGTGCCGTCAAAAATTTCCTGGTAACGCGTCTTGCGGATTTGGAACACGAGATCTTCGGTGTGCTGCTGCTCACGACGCGCCATCATCTCATCGACTTCGTGGAGCTGTTCCGCGGCACGTTGGATGGGGCGAACGTAGCACCTCGTGAGGTCGTCAAGCTGGTTCTCGCTCGGAACGCAGGCGCGGTCATCCTCGTCCACCAACATCCGAGCGCAGTAAAAGATGCATCACAAGCCGACGAACTCATTACGGCAAGGCTCCGAGATGCACTCGCGCTCATTCAGGTCCGGGTAGTTGACCATATCATCGTCGCCGGTCGCGACACGCTATCTTTTGCCGAGAAAGGGCTGCTTTAGCCCTTAAGAGCCACGCGGCGGCGCCCTGCGCCGCGTGGCAGACTTTTACCTCGATTGGGAGGGGTCACTCAAATTCTTTCCCGGCCAAAACCGGGCACTGGATCACACGAAACCATCGCCTTGAACCGGCCATTCGCGGCGTGCGGTAAGCTTAGGCTGACGATTGTGGAACCCAGCCGGATCGCAAGGAGCGCAAAATGTCATCAGACAAGTCTGTCCCGCCTGCGCTCAGCACTCGCGCTTGGCCGTGGGTCGCAGTTGGAGTGCTCGTTCTATCGTTGCTCTGTTCGGTTGGCGCACGCCTGCTAGGCAGGCCGCAGTTCGTGGTGCCCCTTGGTTCTCCGGCGCTCGTCTTAACGGGCTGGGCATTTTTCGGTCATCTAATCACTCTTGACGACGATGCTCCGGGCGGATGGAGTAACTCCGAGCGCTCGCCAAAGGTCTGGATGCGCTCCCTGTTGACCCTCGCGGGACTGATGGTTTTGTTCGGCGTCACATGCTGGGCTGTTTTTCTTTGAGCCGTCGCGCGAGAATCTAACAACCTAGCGAATCGCGGGGTCGCGTCTTCGGTGAGCCAGGGGGTGGATTGATGATTGGGATTGAGTATCTCGTTGCATGTCGGCGCAACCGCGCGTCGTTCAGCCTCATCGTTGGGTGCTATGCGCTTTAACACAAATCGTGTTCTTCTCTGCGTGGCGTATCTGGTCATGCTTGTCTACGTTGTGTGGCCGCTGGTCGAGCGTCCCAAAGTGATGGACCATGTACCAAATCTCCTCGCAGCGGTATTTATTGGGGGGTCGTTTTTCACAATTGCACTTGATGCTCCCCGCTCTGTTGTTACGGTTGTGGCGTGGCTGAACGCGGCAGTCGGGGGTACCGCCTTAGTTTTATCCTGTTTCCAACTAATTGGAGGACTTGGGGACGATGTTGACCGTAATGTAATTCCTCTGGTGTTCTACTTTTGCGTTGTTGTCCCCTTTGTTGCGGCGAGGACCCTTCTTTCATCGCTCGGTCGAGAATGAGCTGCAGCACCATGATCGAACGCAAAGCCTGGTGGATGGTCTCGGTCGCTCTGCCACGGGCACGCAGATGTGTCGTCGCATAGAGAATCGGTTGAAACAGCGGCGCGCCTGTCGATCCGTCGATCAACAAAGGAAAGCGCTCGCCGGAAGCAAAAGTCACGATCCGAACGCAATAGGGATTGCGCTGTTGACATGAAACACCACGCATATTGTATGGAGTCACCTGCGCAGGAAGTGTCAACAGTCTAAAGCAGCCTAAGTTTCTGGCTATGATGAATATCTATCGTATTTGTAGACATTCAGAAAAAGGCACGCGTAAGGCGCCAGCGTGCATCCCCGGGAGATCGTCAAGCTGGCGCTGCAACGCAACTCCGCGGCTGTGATCATCGCGCACAATCATCCCTCCGGAGTTGCGGAGCCGAGCCAGGCGGATGAGTTCATCACGCTTCGGGTCAAGGAGGCCCTCGCGCTGGTGGACATTCGATTATTGGATCACATCATCGTCGGCGACGGGCAATGCGTCTCGCTGGCGGAGCGTGGAGTTCTTTAATAAGTGGCGTAAGCCGGCCAAGCGGGGGTGTTAGGCGCATTCCGCACATTCAACTCCACATTCCATTTACGGCGGGATCGGTGCGCTTTCGGATCTCGTGCACCGGAACAGCAAACGGGAAACGGGGATCGCCGCAAGGGCACCGAGTAGCTGAGCCAAGATGAAGGCTGGAACATGGGACGGCGAGATGCCCGCAAAGGTGTTCGACAAGGCGCGAGCGATGGTGATGGCCGGATTTGCGAACGAGGTTGACGAGGTAAACCAGTAGGCCGCTCCGATCCAGGCGGCCACCATCCAAGGTGCGTCCTCGGCCTTGCGATGGCCAAGGATGACCAGCAAGAGACCGAGGGTCGCCACGAACTCGGCGATCCATTGGGCCATGCCGGTCCGCGCTTTAAGCGAGGATTGGATGAGCGGCAGCGAGAACATCACATGCGCGAGGATCGCTCCGGCGCAGCAACCGAGGATTTGGATCAGCACGTAGGCGGCGGCTTCGCGCCAGCGCAGAGCACCGCGAAGCGCTTGGACTAAGGACACGGCCGGATTGAAATGAGCCCCGCTCACGGGTCCTAACAACGCGATCAAGGTTGCAAGAACCGCAACGGTGGCTCCGGTGTTGGCGATGAGTGCGACGGCAAGATTTCCGGCGGCAAGCCGTTCGGCCATGATCCCGGAGCCGATCACCGTTGCCGCGAGCAGCAGTGAACCCAAGCCTTCCGCGGCGAGACGGCGGAGCACGACTTTAGGCTTCCGTCGTGGCCGGTTGTTGTCCGATGGCTCGCAGTTTCTCGCGCAGCGTCATTTGATCGAGAGAGGCGATCGGCAACTGTACGAAGAGCTTGATCCGCGTTTCGAGTTCCTTGAGTGCCTTTCGGAAGGCAAAGGCCTTATCGGCATCAGTGCCTTCGGCCGCGGCGGGGTCCGCGATCCCCCAGTGCGCCGTCATTGGCTTCCCGGGCCATATCGGACATACCTCGCCGGCCGCGTTATCGCAGACGGTGAAGATGAAGTCGATCGGCGGTGCCCCCGGCGCCGCGAACACATCCCAGCTCTTACTCCGCAAGCCCTCAGACGGCAGATTCGTGCGTTTAAGGAGATCGATCGCCAGCGGGTGCACCTGACCTTTCGGGAAGCTCCCGGCGCTAAAGGCCTGGAATTTGCCTTCGCCCCAATGATTCAAGAGCGACTCAGCCAAGATGCTGCGCGCCGAGTTGCCGGTGCATAAAAAAAGGACGTTGTAAGTCGGCTCTGCACTCATTTTACGCGGCAACTGGCAGGCTGGGCTCGCGAACTCGCGTGTGGGACTCGGGCATACCCTTCTTCAGACCGCTTTCACGGACCGTTTCGCCAATTTTGGCTGGCGCACCGGCGGACAGCACTCGGCCGCACTCTCGGCACAGCACTTATCGGTCAGATATCCTACGAGCGACGTCATGGCCGTGAAGTCCGCCGAGTAGATGAGCTGCCGCCCCTCGCGGCGCTGTGTAATGAGGCCTCCACGCTGCAGATTCTGCAGATGGAAGGTCAACGATGAGGGCACTAGGCCCACTCGCTCGGCGATCAGGCCGGCGGGCAGCCCCGCAGGCCCCCGCTCAACCAACAACCGGAAGACGCCCAAGCGATGCTCATGTGCCAATGCACCCAAGGCCTGTATCACGTCTTTCGCTTTCATAATCCATACGATATTACGATTATTATCGTAATGTCAACGGCGTCTTGAGTGTTCCATTTTCGGCGGCACCTGGCATCATCTGAGCGGTGATTCAGGCTCCGCGGGCCGGGGCAGCAGAGCGTTCGCCATGGTCGGGAACACCAGTACCGAGAGCATCGCCGCGCCGATCATCGCCGCGGCAACTTCGGGATTCATGGTTTTTGTGCGCACGCCGATGTCGGTGATCACCACGATGATGGTGAGCGAGGGTATTGCCAAGGACAGCATGAACGGCAGCCGCTGCGCCCGATCGAGTTGGCCCCGATACAGCAACACAGGTGCACCGCGAATGAGGAGGAACAGTGCGGCGAACACCGGCACCAGCAGCAGCATGATCGGATCTCGCCCCAGGGCTCCGAGGTCGAATTTGATGCCCGTACCGACAAAGAAAAATGGATAAAACCAGCTGAACAGCAGCGTTTCCATTTTCTCGCGCAGCGCACCGCGGCGCGCGCCGCGAGTCGCAGCGCCGATGATCATTCCCGAGGCGAATGCTCCGGAGAAGCTCTCAAAACCGAATTTCTGCGCCAGCAACAACAGCGTGGCCACCAGCAGCAGCGAGAGGCGCACCGGCAGCTGCGTCGACTGGTTCATATGGCGGCCGAGCATCTCCAGCACCTTGGGCGGCCGCGCGCCCACACCGACGGCGAATGCAATAGCGATAATGGCGAGAAACACCAGCAGGAATGCGGCCTCCACCCAGGTGCTGTAACGCTGGGACAGCAATAGCGACATCGCCACCACCGGGCCGACTTCCCCCAGCGTGCCGGCCGCCAGAACGAAGTGACCGAAGGTGGTTTTCAAGTGCCCGTTGTCGCGAAGACTCGGCGTCAGTACGCCAAGTCCCGTCGTGCACAGCGCCAGAATGACCATGAGCGGCGTGCGCACATCCGGAATGAGATGAAAAAACCCGACGACCGTTGCGCCGAGGAGCACTGAGAGGGCCCAGCCGCCGAGCGCGAGGAACATGGGGCGGCCGCTCAGGTCCTCGAAATCCAGCTCCATTCCGCCCATGAACAGTGTGGCCGCCATGCCAAACGTAAACATCGTGTCCACGAAGCCGTCAAACTGAACCAAATTCAGTATGTGCGGACCGAGTACCACGCCAAGCACCACCTCGAGAACCACCACCGGCACCCTGAGGCCAATGGGTATCTCGGCCAGCAATGGGGCCAGCACGGCGGCCGCCAATATCCAGAATACGGGGTGGCCGACCAGCATCGTCGCCTCCGTTTAAATTGACCGCGCCGTAGCCACGGTGGCGCATGCTTGTCGCGATTCTAGAGTGTCACGGCCCTAGGCATCGCGCCTATTAGTACAAGGTGCAATGTTAGACTGTCTCCCTGCCCCGTTCGCGCCTGTTTTCTTGAGGTGGCCGTTGGATGAATTCACCGCCAGCCGGACTGCGCTCGCGACATCATTGATGCGCGCGGTGCATACGCGGCTCGATCCTGAACCGCTTATCGACGACTCCTGGGGCGATCGGCTCGTGCCGCACTCGGTGCGTGAAATGATCCGCGATGCGGCGCTCGCCCGAATGGATGCAGCGGCGCGTGAACACGCCTTGAGCGCGCCCGATGACATCGTCGATGCATCCCTGCGCCGCAGCCCTGCCTATTCAAACGTCATTACGCGAACCCGCTACGCCGAGGATGCCTTGAGAACCGCGGTGGCCCGCGGCTGCCGCCAATATGTGCTGGTGGGTGCGGGCTTCGACAGTTTCGTGCTGAGACGGCCGACTTTCGCCGCGGATCTGGAGATTTTCGAGATCGATCATCCGGCCACGCAACGCCTGAAACTTGCGCGCATCGCAGAACTTGGACTCACGCTTCCGGATTCAGTGCATTTCATTGCCGCCGACCTGTCCGTGGAAAGCGTCGCGGCCGCGCTGTCGCGATCCCCGTTTCGGACCGAACAGCTGTCCTTCTTTTCCTGGCTCGGTGTGTCGATGTATCTGACGCGGGCAGCGAACCTCGCCACCTTGGCATCCATCGCGCGCTGTGCGCTGGCGGGCAGCGAGTTGGTGTTGACCTACATGGATGAACGATTGCTTGACTCGCAGGCGGAGAGTTTTCGCGCGCTGGAAAAAAGGCTTGCCGCATTGGGCGAGCCGTTCCTTTCCGGGTTTGACCCGATGACATTCGGCGCGCTGTTGCGAGAATGCGGATTGGAGCTGTGCGAGGATCTGAACGGCGAGGAAATCGCTGCGCGCTACGGCCGTATCCACTCAAGTGTCGCCGCACACTCGAGTTTTTCGCACATTGCGCTGCTGCGCGTGCTGCCAAGGGAATAAGGATGCCAAGCCGCGAACGCGTCGAGGCCTTCATCGCGGCGGTCGTTGCGGGCGATCATGTCCGCACCATCGCCGACTATTATCACGAAACGGCGTCCATGCAGGAAAACCTGCAAACGCCACGCCTGGGCCGCGACGTGCTGATGGCGCACGAGGCCAAAGTGCTGCAAAGAGTGAGCATGTATACGCATGCCGATCCTGTGTTTCTGGTTGATGGCGACAAGGTGGTGATCAACTGGATTTTCGATGCCACCGGCAAGGACGGCGTCACTCGCCGTTTGAACGAACTGGCCCTACAGCGCTGGGCAGGGGATCGCATCGCCGAGGAGCGTTTCGTCTATGACAGCGCCACGGCCTGGAGTGCGGTCGCGGCGCCCGTGTGAGTGCCGTATGATTGGTTGATGTCGAGCGCCGCACCCAAAGTGAACGATGAAAATGCCCGCTATAAAAGGGCCATTCGCACGGCGGAAGAGTTGTTCAAAAAACTCGGCTTTCGGGCGGTCACGATGGAATTGGTCGCGCGCGAAGCGAATGTCGCCAAAGCCACGCTCTACAGCTATTTCAAAAACAAGGACGAGCTCTTTCTGGCCGTGTGCGCGAGGATGGCCGACATCCTGCGCGACAGTGTGGCGCAGGCCCTGATGCAGCCCGCGCCCCTGGATGAGCGTCTCGCCGATGCCGTAATCGCCAAACATCGGCCGGTATTTGCGCTGGTGCGCGGATCCACGCATGCCGCGGAGCTGTTCTCCTATACGCATAGCATGGCGGGCGAGATTTTTGCGGCGCTGGATGCAGCGGTTTTGGACATGCTGAGCGAGGCCATGGCCGATGATGCCCAGTTGTCGCCGCGCCGGCAGCAGCTGGCGCGCGCGCTGTATTTTGGCAGTGCGGATTTGGCGGCGCGCAGCCAAACCACCGCCGAGATGGAATCGGAACTCGGCGCTTTCGCCGCTACCCACTTAGCGGGAGTCAGAGCACTGGCCGGCAACCAGGCCATCACCGCCGACTAGGTTGGTTCTTTCAGTTCCTTGACAAACTATACGAACATCGTATGATTCGTTCAGTTTGTATGGGAGCTGTTATGTCATCACTCCAGTCGAAGATTCTGGCCGCCTTAATCGCCGCGCTGATGACAATATGTTTACTGGTTGGGGGGGTGATTCTCGCCACAAATCCAGCTCACGCCGCCGATATGCCCGATCGATGGGAGCAGGAAGGCACGCAATGGCGTTATGCAACCGGTCACTGGGAGCATTTAGATCGAGCCGACTATGTCTCCGCTCTTGCCGCACGCGGGGCACCCTGGTATAAAGCCCGGCTCCATTTAGGTTCCAAGATCAAAGGTTTACGCCATGTCGCGAGTCTGCCAAGTCACGGGCAAAGGTCCCAAAACAGGTAACACGGTTTCGCATGCCAACAATCGCAAGCGCCGCCGCTTTCTGCCGAATTTGCATACTCACCGATTTTGGTCTGAGACCGAGAAGCGTTTCTTGAGCCTACGCGTGTCGACGCGCGGCCTGCGAACCATCGAGAAACGCGGTGTGGACGTGGTCGTGGCTGATTTGCGCGCCAAAGGCGTCAAGGTCTAGGAGGCTCCCATGCGTGACAAGATCAAATTGGTTTCTTCGGCCGGCACCGGACACTACTACACGACTACCAAGAACAAGCGTCTGCACCCGGACAAGCTGGAGACGAAGAAATTCGATCCGGTGGTCCGCAAGCACGTTGCGTACAAAGAATCGAAGATTAAATAGCCCGGCGATTGCCCGAGCTGCCTGAAGTCGAAACCACGCGGGCCGGCATCGCCCCCGCCCTGCTCGATCGTCGCGTCACCAGCCTCATCATCCGCGACCGGCGCCTGCGCTGGCCGATTCCCGCCAATTTCGAAGCGCTGTTGGGCAACCAAACCGTGCGCAGCGTGGGTAGGCGCGCGAAATACCTGACGATTGGATTCGACGCCGGCACGATGATCGTGCATCTGGGCATGTCGGGCAGCCTGCGCGTGCTGCGAGCGGGCGTGCCACCCGAGACGCACGATCATTGGGACCTCAACGTCGAGGGCGGACAGGTGTTGCGATTCCACGATCCGCGCCGCTTCGGCAGCCTGCATTGGACCGGCGATGACCCTGCTTTGCATCCGCTGTTCAAGCACCTGGCGCCAGAACCCTTGAGCGCTGCCTTCGATGCCGAGTACCTATTTCGGGCAACCCGCAAACGCCGTGTCGCCATCAAGCCATTCATCATGAATTCACGCCTGGTGGTCGGCGTCGGCAACATCTATGCAAGCGAAGCCCTGTTTCGCGCAGGCATATCGCCGCGGCGCGCGGCCGGTCGCCTGACCCGGCAAGAGGCGCTCAAGCTGACGCGTGCCATCAAAGCCGTACTATCCGCAGCGATAAGGATCGGCGGCACCACGCTGCGCGACTACGTCAACGCCGATGGAGCGCCCGGATATTTTCGGCAGAAACTTTTTGTCTATGAGCGCGCCGGACAGCCTTGCCGAGTCTGCAAATCGCCGGTCAAGCAATTCACGCAGGGCCAGCGCTCCACGTATTGGTGCCCGGTCTGCCAGCGCTAGTAAACCAGACCCACACCCTCGCCTCGAGGATCGGACGCCGCTTCCACCTTGCCGCTCGCATAATCCCAGGTGATCACCTGCATGTTGCCCCACTGCCGCGCGGACAATTTGAGCGTGTGGCCCTTGGATTGCAGCTCGAGAATTTCGGCGTCACTCAGTGCGCCGGGCTCGTAGTCCACTTCATCCGGCAAGTATTGATGATGGTAGTGCGGATATTTGACGATATCCGGCGCACTCATGCCATCCTCATAATTCAGGACGCCCAGCAGCACTTGGCTGATGATGGTGCTCCCGCCGGGCGAGCCGATGATCATCACGCCCTTTGGCGTTTCGACGAATGTCGGAGACATGCTGGACAAACTGCGCTTGTTCGAAGCAATCGAGTTGGCGGTGTTTCCCACAAGTCCGAAGGCGTTTGGTCTGCCCGGTTTGGTGGAAAAATCATCCATTTCGTTGTTGAGCAGTACGCCGGTTCTCGCCGGCATATAGCCATTGCCGAAGAACAGATTCACCGTGATGGTGGCCGCCACTTCGTTGCCGTTGGTATCGAGCACGGAAAAATGCGTCGTGTTCATGCCCTTGGGCTCCGACTCGATGCCCGGCAACATATCCGAGGGCATGGCTTTGTCGGCGCGAATGCTGCTGCGTTGACCCGCCGCATAGTCGAGGCTCATCAACTGCGCCAGCGGCACGGCGACGAAATCCGGATCGCCCAGGTAAATCGCACGATCCCGATACGCGCGTCGCATCGACTCGATGATCAGATGCTTACGGGTTGCCGAATCAACGGCGTGCAGATCGAATCCCGACAGAATGTTCAGCGCATCCAGCACGGCAATGCCGCCCGATGAGGGCGGCGGGGCGCATACGATGCGCGCACCGTGATATTCGCCGACCAGCGGTTTGCGCTCGACGACCCGGTAATTCTTAAGATCCTCGAGCGTCCAGATGCCGCCGCCGGCGCGCACGCCGGCCACCAGATCCGCGGCCACTCGGCCCTCGTAAAACCCTTTGGCGCCTTCGGCCGCGATGGCTTCTAGGGTACTGGCCAACTCCGGCTGCTTGATGATGAAACCGATGTCCGGGACGCCGCCGTCGGCCGTCAAAAAGGCTTTCGCAGCATCCGCAGACAACGCCAACACATCGCGTTTAAAGCGGATACCCCCCTGCAGCCGCGCATATAAGGGAAAACCGTTGCGCGCCAGCCGGATCGCGGGCGCAAGGCTTTGCTTCAACGGCAATTTGCCGAACTTGCGCGCCAGATATTCGAATGCAGCGGGCTCGCCAGGGATGGCCGAAGATAACGGCCCGCTGATCGAGGCGTTCTTGATTTCGTTCCCGGACTTGTCCAAGTACATGTCGCGGGTCGCAGCCCCCGGCGCCTTCTCGCGCGCGTCGATCATGGTTTCAAAACCGTCGGAATGCCGGTGCAGCAGGAAAAATCCGCCGCCTCCCAAGCCCGAGCTGCTTGGCTCAACCACCGCGAGA
Organism: uncultured Gammaproteobacteria bacterium; assembly: GCA_963756845.1. Taxonomy (GTDB): domain Bacteria; phylum Pseudomonadota; class Gammaproteobacteria; order Steroidobacterales; family Steroidobacteraceae; genus Bog-1198. The sequence continues at coordinate 153,052 of CAVWPD010000008.1, forward strand.
GCGGCCGCGACGGCCACGGCTGCGTCGAATGCGTTGCCGCCCGCCGCGAGAATTTCCTGACCCGCTTGGCTCGCGAGCGGGTAGGCGCTGGCCACAGCGCTCTTGTGCGCCACGGGCGCCTGCAGCGGCTTGAGTGGAGCGCCCGCCCAGGCGAGCTGCGAGGCACCGATCGCTGCGGCCAGCACGATCGTGGACCACAAAGCCCCTGATGTTCGCCGTTGGATGCGGCCTGGGTTTGCTGCGATCAAAGCTTGCGATGCCGTTTCAGTTCCATCTCCACGATGGGATGCACGAATTCAGAGACGTTGCCGCCCAATACCGCGATTTCGCGCACCAGCGTCGAAGAAATAAACGTGTACTGCTCCTGCGGCGTCATGAACACAGACTCGATTTCTGGCGTGAGATGCCGGCTCATATTCGCCAGTTGAAATTCAAATTCGAAGTCGGACACCGCGCGCAGACCACGGACGATCACCGATAGGCCATTTTGCCGTGCGAAGTCGGTGGTTAGGCCCACGTATCCCATGACTTCGACGTTTGGCACATCGGCGAGCACGCGTCGGGACATATCGACCCGCTGTTCGAGTGTGAACATCGGAGCCTTGTTGGGGTTTGCCGCAATCGCCACGACCAATCGATCGAAGATCGTGGCAGCCCGCCGCACCAAATCTTGGTGGCCGTTGGTGATCGGATCGAAGGTACCTGGATAGACGGCGTTTCGTTTGTGCATGTTTTAAATCCGCGCATTGGCGCGGGCTAGATGATACCCCACCTCGCCCGCCGACTTCGATTTGAGCATTTCCCAATGCGCCGGCAATACCGGAACGCCCGCGGCCCGCTGGTTCTCCAAGTAAACCAGTCCGCCGGCGGACAGCCAATTGCCTGCGTCCAGCGCGGGAATGGATTGCGCCAAGGCATCCGTGCCGAACGGCGGGTCGAGAAACACGATGTCGAAGGATTTGCCGGGGGTTCTCAAGAACCGGGTGGCTCCCATCTGCATGATCCGCCCTTTGGCTTGGCCGCCCAAGCGCTGCAGTTGCTCCTGCAAGCTGCGCGCGGCGGCGGGGTCTTGTTCGACAAACACCACTTCAGCGGCGCCGCGGGACAGCGCTTCCAGCCCGAGGGCACCGGATCCGGCAAACAAATCCAGGCAGCGCGTTTTCTCCAGGGAGTGCTGCAGCCAATTGAACAATGTCTCCCGGACGCGATCGGGTGTGGGCCGCAACCCGGGAATATCCGGGAAAGCCACGCGTCGCCCACGCCAAGTGCCGCCGATGATACGCACCGAGTTGCGCGTCGCGGGAGCCGGTAAATCCGCCTTAGGTTTAGCCACTGTGGGTATCATACCTGTCCAATGACAAATGAAACCGAAAGCTCGGGCGCACGCGGATTTTTCAGGCGCCTGCGCGCGAAGTTGAACACGGGCCCCGCGTGGTTGACCAGCGACATCAGCGAACTTCTGCCGGGGCGCAGGATCGATGCGCAAATCTTGGATGAGCTTGAAACGCGGCTGATCACTGCGGATGTGGGCGTCGAAGCCGCGGCGAGAATACTCGAGGATTTGCGCCGCCGCGTGGCGCGAAAGGAGCTCGACGATGTCGATGCGCTGCTCAAGGCGCTCAAGGAGGCCATCACCCAGATCCTAAAGCCCGTCGAGCAGCCGCTGGTGATCGATCCCAGTCTAAAGCCCTTTGTCATTCTGGTCGTCGGCATCAACGGTGCCGGCAAAACGACCACCATTGGCAAATTGGCGCATCGCCTGCTCGCGGAAGGGCGCAGCGTGATGCTTGCGGCCGGCGATACGTTTCGCGCGGCCGCTCGCGAGCAACTGGAGGTTTGGGCACAACGCAATGGCGTGCCCATCATTGCACAGCAAGCCGGTGCCGAACCCGCCGCGGTCATTTTCGACGCTCTGCAGGCGGCGCGCTCGCGCAACATCGATGTGCTGATCGCCGATACCGCCGGGCGTCTACACACGCAGACTCATCTCATGGACGAGCTCAAAAAAGTGAAACGCGTACTGGGCCGGTTGGACCCAAATGCGCCCCACGAAGTGCTGTTGGTGCTCGATGGTACGATTGGCCAAAATGCGGTGGCGCAGGCGCAAGAGTTCAACAAGGGCTTGGGAGTCACTGGTTTGGTCATCACCAAATTGGACGGCACCGCGAAGGGCGGAGTGGTGCTGGCCATTGCGCAAAGACTGCAAATTCCCATTCGCTTCATCGGCGTGGGCGAGCAATCAGAAGATTTCGGCGTCTTTGACGCGGCGCAGTTCGTCGCGGCGCTGCTGCGAACGGAAGCCCCCGGCGACACGGCATGATTCGCTTCGATCAAGTACACAAGCGGTATCCCAATGGTCGCGAGGCGCTGGCCGGCGTGTCCTTCCATATCGAGGCCGGCGCGCTGACTTTTTTGACCGGTCATTCCGGCGCCGGGAAGAGCAGCATACTAAAGTTGATTGCCCTCATCGAGCGGCCGACTCGCGGCGGGGTCTATGTCAATAGCCAGAATACGGCGGGCGTGAAGTCGCGCCGCATCCCGCAGTTTCGACGGAATATCGGCATGGTATTCCAGGATCACAAACTGCTGCACGACCGTCCGGTGGCGGATAACGTTGCGCTGCCGCTGGTGATTGCGGGAGTTGCGCGCCGGGAAATCGACAAGCGTGTGCGCGCAGCACTGGATCAAGTCGGACTGCTCGGCAAGGAGAAATTGCGCCCCTTGGAGCTATCCACCGGTGAGCAACAGCGAGTCGGCATTGCGCGGGCAGTGGTCGCCAAGCCCTCGCTGCTCATTGCCGACGAGCCCACCGGCAACTTGGATCCCGATCTGGCGCTCGAGGTCATGCGATTGTTCAAGCGCTTCAGCGACGTCGGGGTGACGGTGGTTGTCGCCTCTCACGACGTGCACCTGATCGAGCAGGTCGGGGCGCGGCGCATCGTGTTGAGCGCCGGTCGGGTCGCCTCGGATCCTGAGGCTAACTTGGGCGCGGGGGCATCGTGAATATTCGCGCCTACTTCGGGCGCCATGCGCAGACACTGGTCGGTTCTCTGGGCCGCATCACGCATCAGCCGTTTGCGACACTGATGACCATGGGCGTCATCGCGGTAGCGCTCGCGCTGCCGCTATTCCTATATCTGTTTCTGCAGAATGTGCGCAACGCCACCGTCTCCTGGAACGATGCCTACGACTTGTCGGTGTATATGGACAAGAAGGCGGGCGCCGCGCGCGTGCAATCCCTCGTCAAGCAGCTGCGACAGCGCGAGGATGTCGCGGCGGTGCGCCTCATCACCGCGGACCAGGCGCTCGCGCAGTTTCGCGGCGACTCCGGTTTTGGCACGGCGCTCGATGCGCTCACCGATAATCCGCTGCCGGATACTCTCATCGTCACGCCGACACTGGCCGCGAGCACACCTCGGGGTACGGAGGCGTTGAAAGCGGCGCTGGCGGGCCTTGCGGACGTTCAAACGGTGCAACTGGACACGGAATGGGTGAAGCGTTTGCACGGTATTCTTGATCTGTTGCGGCGGGTGATTTTGTTGACCGGAGCATTGCTGGGCGTCGGCATCGTACTCATCGTCAGCAATACCATTCGGCTCGACATCCTGAACCGGCGTGCGGAAATCGAGGTCATGAAACTGGTCGGCGCCTCGGACGGGTTTGCCCGTCGGCCGTTTCTCTATAGTGGAATTTGGTATGGCTTGGGCGGCGGTGTGCTGGCGCTGCTGTTGGTTGCGCTGGCCTCACTGCTGCTGGCTCATCCGGTCGAGCAACTCGCACTGTTGTACGGCAGCGGATTCCGGCTGGCAGGCTTGGGGTTCAGCATCGGGGCCGCCGTGCTGTGCCTCGCCGTGGGCCTGGCCTGGGTGGGCTCGTGGTTCGCTGCAACGCGCCATATTAAGGCGATTGAACCGTCATAAGTATATGTTTTTAAATGATAAGGGAGGCCGTAGAACTCCGCCCCGCGTTAGCACTCTAACCCCAGGAGTGCTATTATTGCGCTGTAAATAGTGACCTTGGATTTCTCTCGATTCTGAGGAATTGTTTCGGAGGTAGGTAAATGTCTGCTCTGGTCGCCAAACAAACTGGAATGGTATTCGCGGGCCCCGTCGGGAGCCTGGATTCCTATATAGACCGCGTATCCCAGATTCCGGTTCTGTCCAAAGAGGACGAGGTTGCCCTCGCCCTGCGTTTTCGCTCGGAAGCCGATTTAGATGCGGCCCGTCAGCTCGTGCTGTCGCACCTGCGATTCGTGGTGCACATAGCGCGCGGCTACTTGGGCTACGGCTTGCCCATGGGTGATTTGGTGCAAGAAGGCAATGTAGGCCTCATGAAGGCCGTCAAGCGCTTCGACCCCGGCGTCGGCGTGCGCTTGGTCTCGTTCGCCGTGCATTGGATTCGCGCCGAGATTCACGAGTATGTGCTGCGCAATTGGCGCTTGGTCAAGGTGGCCACCACCAAGTCGCAGCGCAAATTATTCTTCAATCTGCGCCGCATGAAGAAAAACCTGGCGTGGCTGTCGGAAGCGGAGACCGCGGCGGTGGCCCGGGACTTGGGCGTCGACATCGCGGACGTGCGGGAAATGGAACAACGCCTTTCGGCGCGCGATATGTCGTTTGATCCCGCTCCGGAAAGCGACGACGAGGAAGCCTATTCGCCGGCCATGTATCTGCCCGCGAGCAACGCCGATCCCGCGCTCGAAGTAGAGCGCGAGGAGTGGGAAGAGGACTCTTCCGACCGCCTGGAGCTGGCGCTCGAGAAGCTCGATGAACGCAGCCGCAGCATTTTGAAGCGCCGCTGGATGACCGACGACAAGGCGACGCTGCATGAGCTCGCGGACGAATACGGTATCTCGGCGGAACGCGTGCGCCAGGTTGAATCGAATGCCATCAACAAGCTCAAGGGGCTGATGGCGCCTGCTTGAGTTGCATGTGGAATTTGAATTGCCGTTCGCGGTAGCGTAGGTTCGCCCCTCATGCGCACCGCGAACCAATGGCTGAATGAGTACGGTGACAGCCACCGCAATGCGACCAATAAGGCGCTGCACTGGATCTGCGTCCCGGTGATCCTCTGGTGCGTGTTGGGGCTGTGGTGGATAGCGCCATTTCCCGCCGGCCTGCGCGCCGCTGTGCCCGCTGCAAACTGGGCCGTTATCGTGGTGCTCGCCGCGCTCATTTATTACGCCTTCCTCTCCGTGCGGCTTGCCCTGGGCGTGCTGCCCCTACTGCTGCTCATGCTGTGGTCGATCGATGCCTTGTATCGCAGCGCGCTGGCGCCGCTGTGGCTGGTGTGCATCGCCCTGTTCGTGCTGGCCTGGATCGGACAGTTCATCGGCCATGCCATTGAAGGTAAGCGCCCCTCCTTCTTCAAGGATGTGCAGTTCCTGATGATCGGGCCGTTGTGGCTGCTCGCCGATTTGTATCGGCGGCTGGGTATCCGCTACTAGTGTGCTAGGCCGCCGATCGTTGCGCGCCCGGCGGCGCCGCGCGCTGTGGCACCGAGGGTCCCTTCCCGGCGGTCAGCCGCTGCTCCAAAGTATCCCGAAGTGCTTCGAATTCTGCCAGCTGCTCACGCGCGCGGCGCCACGCGGCATCAGCCAGACTCAGCGCTTCGAACAACAGATCGCATTCGGCCTGAAGATTTCGCGTGGCGGCGAGCGCCGCGAACCAACGGCGCTCCAGTAGTTCGGTAGCCGGTTCGCCGTCCAGTTCAAAGTCGAGACTGCTCATGGGGTTTCCTCCCGATGGTTCAGATCTCGATGCTGCCTCAGCCATGTGACAATTAGCGGACAGTCTCGGCGATTCTCGCCGCACGCACGGAGACATAATCATATCCGCGCAACGCCGGCGGCCGCCTTGCCGTGCTGGAGGCAGCGTCGTTATCCGATGCGTTCCACGCCGCGAGCAGCAATCCCAGCGCCAGCCAGTTGCGCGAGACTTCGTGGCGCGAGGACCAGAATGCCTTGGCGGGAACAGCACTCTTTGAAGTTACCTGCGGCATGAAACACCTCGTTATTCGACGAGATCAGCATCGCAAGCGAAGCAAGACTTTCGCGGGCTCGAATGCGGCAATCCGCGGGCGAATTATGGCGAATCGTGGCAAGCAAAACCGGCTGCAATTGCCTGCATTCAGCTATCATCTCAGCGATGAAAAAGCAGATCGCCATAGTCGAGGACGAGCCGGCTTTGCGCGAGAATTACGCCGCTGCATTGTCGCGCCATGGCTATTCCATCAAGACATACGCCAATCGCAAACTCGCCATGCAGGCCTTCGCGACTCGCCTGCCCGATCTTGCCATCATCGACATCTCGCTGGAGGACGAGGCGGAAGGCGGGTTCGATTTGTGCCGCGAGTTGCGCGCGCTGTCCGCGGAACTGCCCATCATCTTTCTGACCGCCCGGGACAGCGAACTCGATGCGGTGTCGGGCCTGCGGCTGGGTGCCGACGATTTCATCACCAAGGACGTGAGCCTGCCGCACTTGGGAGCGCGCGTTGCTGCCCTCTTCAGGCGCATCGATGCATTGCGCCGCCCCGACAATGCCGCCGATCTGCTGAGGCGAGGCGCGTTGGCGGTCGACGGCGAGAAGATGCAGACCACCTGGAACGCTGTTCCGGTCGTCCTGTCCCTGACCGAGTTTTGGATCGTGCATGCCTTGGCGCGCAATCCGGGGCATGTCAAGAACCGGCAGCAATTGATGGACGCCGCGAATGTCGTCCTGGACGACAACACCATCACTTCTCACATCAAGCGGGTGCGCCGTAAATTTCAGCAAATCGATCCGGCTTTTGATGCCATACAGACCGTCTATGGAATGGGCTATCGCTGGGTCGAGTGAGCATTCGCCTGCAATTGCTGTTGGTCGCGCTTACCACCCTCGTGCTGCCCTGGGCGGGTTGGCAGTACGCGCGCGAACTCGATAGCGCGCTGCGCGGCTCTCAGGAGCAATCCTTGCTGGCGAGCGCCAGCACCATTGCCAACGCGCTCTCGGCTCAGCCCCAGCGGGTTTTTCGCGACCCGCAGACAACGCAGCCGTTCGCGGCGGCCGCCGGTGATCTTTACGTATACCCTCTGCTCAGCCAACCGCTGCTCGACGGGTATCGCGGCGATTGGGGCATTTCCACGGAGGCGACGCCGCTGCCGAGCGCCACGGGATATCGCGCCCGTCTACAGGCCGGCGCCACCGAACATTACTTGTACTTGTATCTCGAGGTCGATGATTCGCATTTCGAGCCACAGCCGAACAACGGCCGGCCCGATCAACAGCACTTCGATCGAGTCGATCTGACGCTGCAAGATCCCGATGGCGCCCCTGCCGCCTATTTTTTCGCCACGAACGCCCCAGGACTGATTGCCGCACAAAGCCTGGTGAAAGGCGAGGACGGCACGGATCGCATCGTCGTGGAGCCGCGCATTCAAGCCTTTTGGCTGCTGACATCGGTGGGTTACCACTTGGAGGCGCGCGTTCCCTTGAGCTTCGTGGGCGAACGTCTGTGGCTCGAAGTGATCGACGGCCGCGGCAACGGTCGGGCCGGCAACGCGTGGGCGCAGGACACGGCAGGTGGGCGCCTGTTTTTCGCCACCGCAGGCCTGGATAGGTTGCTCTCGACGTTCGTGCGCACCGGCACTCGGGTAACCGTCATCGATGCCAATGCGCTGAAGCTGGGAAGCTCCGGGGAGCCGGGCAGAAGCGTTGCCGGCGAGCCGGATGAGTCCGCATCCACCTGGTACCGCAATTTCATGGGCATCGATACCAGCCACATGCCGGTGATGCTGCCCTCACCGGACCGCTTGAGCGGCGCGAGCATCAGCGCCGCACTCAAAGGGAATCCGCGCGCGCAATGGGTGCTGGGCGGCGGTAATCAAGAGTTGCGCTTGGTTGCCGCGGCGCCAATCATAATCGATGGGCGCGCCCGGGGAGCCGTGGTGTTGGAGCAAGCCGCCGATCTATTGCTCTCGTTGCGCGACCAGGCGCTGCGCCGCCTGTTCAATCTCACCCTGATCGCCACGGCGTCGGCCGTCATCATCATGTTGGCCTTCGCGACCTGGATCAGTGTGCGCATCGGACGACTGCGCACCGCGGCCGATTCCGCCGTGGGCAGCGACGGTAGGATTCAGCTGCGCATGCCGGAATCCTCCAGCGCCGATGAAATTGGCGCGCTGTCGCGCGGCTTCGAGCGGCTGCTGGCGCGGCTCAACGAGCATTCCCTGTACCTGCGCACGCTGGGCGGCAAACTCTCTCACGAACTGCGCACGCCGCTGACCATCGTGCGCTCATCACTGGACAATCTCGAATCGGAAGGACTGCGCGACGATCAATTGCGCTATATCACGCGGGCGCGCGAGGGGACCGCCCGCCTGCAGTCCATCTTGAGCGCGCTCGGCGCGGCGGCCCGGGTCGAAGAGAGCATCAAACAATCGGAACGCGTGAATTTCGATTTGCGCGCTGTATTGTCCTCCGCGGTTGCCGCTTACCGCGAGGCATTTCCGAATGTGCATATCGAACTCGCCTTGCCGGAAAACCCGTGCTTTCTGCGCGGCGCCCCCGATCTGACCGTGCAGTTGCTCGACAAGCTCATCGAGAACGCCGTCGATTTCTGCCCTCCCCAAGGCACGATCAGCGTGCGCCTGGGGAGAGCGCAGACGCAGTATGTGCTTGAGGTGAGCAACGATGGTCCGCAGATTCCGGAGGTGCTCATCAGCCGCCTGTTCGAATCATTGTTCGAGCAGCGGCAAGGAAGGGACGACAAACCGCATTTCGGTTTAGGCCTGTACATCGTGCGGCTCATCGCCGAATTTCACGGCGGTACGGCGATCGCCGCCAATCGAGAGGGCGGGGTCATTTTTACCGTCTCTTTGCCGATGATCTAAGCCGCGGCCTCGCGATGCGCTGCCTCGCGGCAGGCGCCGCCGGTCAATTCCAGTACGCCGGTGCCCGGCAGCCCCTCGTGAGACAGCAGCCATTGTTTGCGCTCCAGCCCGCCGCCAAAACCCGTCAACGATCCGTCGGCGCCGATCACCCGGTGACAGGGGACGATGACCGCGATGGGATTGCGGCCGTTGGCAAGACCGACCGCTCGGGACGCGTTGGGATTATCAATGCGTTTCGCCAACGCTCCGTAACTCCAGGTTTCGCCGTAGGGTATCTCGGTCAACTGCCGCCACACGCGCCGTTGGAATTCTGTGCCCTGCATGCGCAGCGGCAGATCGAAGCGGTGGCGGGTGCCCGCGAAGTATTCCTTCAGCTGGCGCGCGACCATCGGCAGCGGACCTGCTGCGCCGTTTTGCGCCCAGTTCTTGCCCAGCGCAGGCGACTTGCTCGGAGCACCCATGTACAAACCGGTCAGTGCCTCGCCGTCCGAGGTGAGCGTCAATCGTCCGATGGGACTGTCGACATAGCAAAAGATATTCATGGTGTAACTCCCAATGACCGCCAAAGATAATTCGCAGCGTAGGCGCGCCACGGCCGCCAGGCCTCGGCGCGCCTCTGCAGTTGCTTTTGCGTGGCCCCGGCGGCGCGCATCAGCATCAAATCGCCGCCCGGAAATGCGTCGGGCCAGTGCAGCGCACGCATCGCGATGTAGTTCGCGGTCCACGGGCCGATGCCGGGCAGCGCGATCAGGCCTTCAATCTGTTCCTCAACATTCGCCGCGAACGAGAGCACCACGCGCCGCTCGGCGACCGCTTTGGCCAGGCTCACTAGGCAGCGCGCACGACTGCCAACCATGCCGAGCGCGGCGATATCGGTCGGCGGGGTGGCGGCCATGTCCGCAGCCGATGGGGATAATCGATTCAGCCCCGCATACGGTGTGGCAATGGGCGTACCAAACGCGCCGGCCCAGCGCCCCGCCACGGTAGAGGCACCTTTGACGGAGATCTGCTGACCCAGGACGGTGCGAACCGCCAATTCGAAGCCCTCGAAGGCTCCCGCGACCCGCAGGCCGGGGAACCGGCGTACCGTGGACGCCAGCAGAGGATCCTGACGCAGCAACGCGCTGACGCTATCGGGAACGGCGCCCAGATCGAAGAGCTGTTTGACGCGTGCGATGACCGCGCCGATGACCGGCGTCAAGCCGGGCGAGATTTCCAAATTCAGCGCGGTACCACTCGAGTGCATCGACACGGCGATCCATCCCTTGGCCGCCTCGATGGCGACGGTGCGCCGGTAGTGGCTGGCATCGGCCATTTCCACGCCGGGAATCGCGCGCAGGCGCAAATAAGCCAGCAGGCTGTCCCAGGCAAGCGGCGGACGAAACTCCAATTGAACACACAGGCCTCCGGCGCCGCCTTCGAGGCTGCTCGGCTTGCCGCGCACGGCGCGGGGATTCAATCCATAGCGCGATTTGAACAATGCGTTGAAGCGCCGCACGCTGCCGAATCCGCTGGCGAATGCAATGTCGGTCTGGCTGAGCGCGGTCTCTCGAAGCAGCCTCTTCGCCAGCAGAAGCCTTTGTGTCTGCGCCAATTCGATCGGCGTGACGCCGAGCTGCGCCTGCGTGACGCGGCGCAAATGACGGTCGCTCACCCCCAATGAGGAGGCCAGCTCTCCCACGCGCGCGCTCGACAATGCGTGCTCCTCGATGCCGGCAATCGCGGCGCCGACCAGCCGGCTGACCGCATCCATGGGAGCCAATCCCGGTGCGCGCTCCGGCCGGCAGCGCAGGCAGGGTCTGTAACCCGCGCCCTCGGCGCCCGCCGCGCTGGAATAGAAACGCATGTTCTCGCGCTTCGGTGGTCTTACCGGGCAGATAGGACGGCAATAGATGCCCGTGGAAGCGACCGCCACATAGAACCGGCCGTCGAAGCGCCGATCTCGGGCGCGCACCGCACGAAAACAAGCATTTGAATTGAGATCCACGGCTTTAGAATAACCAAAGCCGGCGACGAATACTCGCCGTTTTCGGACCTCATAATTACACGGCCGCTCGCCGGTCCTAAGGCTACTGCTCGGCGGGCGCGCGCAGTCCCAGATAATGCAATATTCCTTGCGCCGCTTCGCGCCCCTCGAACACCGCCGTCACCACTAAATCGGATCCGCGCACCATATCGCCGCCGGCAAACACCTTGGGGTTGGTGGTTTGGAATCGGGATCGCGCCGCGGCGGAGACGCGCACTCTGCCATTGCCGTGCAGCCCGATCTGCTGAGCATGGAACCAATCCGGCGGACTCGGCAGAAAGCCGAAGGCAATGATGACCGCGTCGGCTGCGATCGTCTCCTCCGTTCCCGGCACCACTTCCGGCACGCGGCGCCCTTTCGGACCCGGGGGCCCCAAGCGAGTCTGCACCAGCTTGACGCCCTGCACGCGATCGGTGCCAACGATCTCGATGGGCTGCCGGTTGAACAGAAACGTCACACCCTCTTCCTTGCTGTTCTTGTAGTCGCGCCGCGAACCCGGCATGTTGTCTTCATCGCGCCGATAAGTGCAGGCTACGCTGCTCGCCCCTTGGCGAACCGCGGTTCGGTTGCAATCCATGCCGGTGTCGCCGCCGCCCAGCACCACCACATGCTTATCTTTCATGTCGATGAAATCCGCCGCATCCCCCGCCAGCTTCAACTCGCGGTTGATGTTGGACACCAAATACGGCAGCGCCTCGTAGACACCGGGTAAATCCTCGCCGCTGAAGCCGCCTTTGACGTAGTTGTAGGTGCCCATGCCCAGAAACACCGCATCGAACTCGCGCATCAACGTATCGAACGCGAGGTCGCGCCCCACATCGACGTTCAAGCGAAATTCGACGCCCATGTACTCCATGATTTCGCGGCGTTTCTCGACGACATCCTTGTCGAGTTTGAACGGCGGAATTCCGAAGGTCAGCAGACCGCCAATCTTCGCATAGCGATCGAAGACCACCGGCGTCACGCCGTTGCGCACCAGAATGTCGGCGCAGGCCAGGCCCGCGGGGCCTGCTCCCACAATCGCGACGCGCTTTTGAGTGCGGACCACCTGCGACATGTCGGGCTTCCAGCCCAGTTTGAAGGCCTCGTCGGTAATGTATTTTTCGATGGCGCCGATACTTACCGCACCGATGCCGTCGTTCAACGTGCACGCACCCTCGCATAGACGATCCTGCGGGCAGATGCGGCCGCACATTTCCGGCAGGGAGTTGGTCTGGTGCGACAGCTCTGCCGCTTCGAACAGCTTGCCGTCATTGATCAACGCCAGCCAATTGGGAATGTAATTGTGAACCGGGCATTTCCACTCGCAAAAAGGATTTCCGCAGGAGATGCAGCGCCCGGCCTGCTGTGCTGCCGTCTCGGCGTCATACTGCGCATAAATTTCGCGAAACTCCCGGCTGCGCACCTCCACGGACAGTTTCTCCGGGTCTCTGCGCGGAATTTCCAAATATTGCAAATGCTTGTCGGCCATAAGGGATGCCCGCGGCGCTACGCGGCGCGACGCAGGTTTTCCAGCAGCGAATCGATCGCGGATGCCTTGGGCTTCACCACCCAGAATCGGCCGATGTAGCTGCGAAAATCATTGAGCAGCTGCGCGCCCCATAGGCTGCCGGTAGCCTCGACATGCGCATCGATCAGGCCCCGCAGATGCTGCACATGAGTCCCCATGCCTTCGGGCGAGACCCGATGAATATCGATCAAGTCGTGGTTGTAGCGGTCGACGAAGTCCCGCTCCATGTCGAGTACATAGGCGAAACCGCCGGTGAAGCCGGCGCCGAAATTCACACCGGTTGTCCCGAGCACGCACACCACGCCCCCGGTCATGTATTCGCAGCAATGATCGCCGGTGCCTTCCACGACGGCGAGAGCGCCGGAATTGCGCACCGCAAATCTTTCCCCCGCGCGCCCGGCCGCGTACAACTCGCCGCCCGTGGCGCCGTACAGGCAGGTGTTGCCCATGATGACCGTGTTGCGCGCGATGAAGCTCGAGCGCGCATGCGGCTTCAACACGATCTTGCCCCCGGCCATGCCCTTGCCCACATAATCATTGGCCTCGCCTTCCAGATGCAGGTGCAAACCGCCGGCGTTCCACACGCCGAAACTCTGGCCCGCCGACCCGCACAGGTTCACGACCAGCGGCGCCGCGCTCATGCCGGCGTTTCCCCAGCGCTTGGCGATTTCGCCGGAAATGCGCGCACCGATGGAGCGGTGAAAATTACTGATCCGATAAGCAAATTCGCCGCCCGATTTCGCGTCGATGGCCGCGCGCATGTCGCGTAGCATCTGTTCGCCCAACACGCCCTTGTCGAAGGGTTCGTTGTGAGGATCCAGGCAGTACTGCGGCTGTGCCGACACCAGCGCGGAGTTAGCCAGCACCGACGACAAATCAAGCTTGCGTTGCTTCGGCGTCTCGCCTTGCAGTATCTGCAGATGTTCCGTATGTCCGATCAGCTCGGCGATGCTGCGTACGCCCATCGAGGCCATGATTTCGCGGCATTCCTGCGCCACGAATTTGAAGTAGTGGATGACCATCTCCGGCAGGCCGATGAAGTACTTGGTGCGCAGCACGTTATGCTGTGTGGCGACTCCGGTGGCGCAATTATTCAAGTGGCAGATGCGCAAATATTTGCAGCCCAAGGCCACGATGGGCGCGGTGCCGAAGCCGAAGCTCTCGGCGCCGATCAGGGCCGCCTTGATCACATCGAGTCCGGTCTTCAGGCCGCCGTCAGTCTGCAGACGCACTCGGTGGCGCAGCTCATTGGCGCGCAGCGTCTGATGAGTCTCCGCCAGACCCAATTCCCACGGGGTGCCCGCGTACTTGATGGAAGACAAGGGACTCGCCCCGGTGCCGCCGTCATAGCCTGAAATCGTGATCAAATCGGCATACGCCTTGGCGACGCCGGCCGCCACCGTGCCCACGCCGGGCTCCGCCACCAATTTGACCGACACCAACGCTGTCGGATTGACCTGCTTCAAGTCGAAGATCAGCTGCGCCAAATCCTCGATGGAATAAATGTCATGATGCGGCGGCGGCGAGATCAGCCCAACGCCGGGGCGCGCGAATCTCAAGCGCGCAATCATGTCGTTCACCTTGTGGCCCGGCAACTGGCCGCCTTCTCCGGGCTTCGCGCCTTGTGCGATCTTGATCTGCAGCACCTCCGCATTGATCAAGTATTCCGGTGTGACGCCGAAGCGCCCGGAGGCCACCTGCTTGATCTTCGAGTTCTTCTCGGTGCCATAGCGCGCCGGATCCTCTCCGCCTTCGCCCGAATTGGAGCGCGCCCCCAAGCGATTCATCGCGATGGCCAGTGCCTCATGCGCTTCGGGAGACAGTGCGCCCAAGGACATGCCGGCGCTGTCGAAGCGCGCGAGGATGCTTGAGATCGGCTCGACCTCTTCGATAGGAATGGGCGCAGCACCGCTTCTGAGCTTGAAAAGATCCCGAATGCACGACACCGGCCGCTCATTGACCAACGCCGCGAACTCCAGATACTGCCGGTAGTCTCCGGCCATCACCGCCGCTTGCAGCGTCGCCACCACGTCCGGGTTGTACATGTGGTACTCGCCGTTGTGCATGTACTTGAGCAAACCGCCCTGTTCGACCGGCACCGCCTTATCCCAGGCGCGTTTCGCCAGGTGAAACGAATCGGCCTGCAGATCGGTGAAGTCCGCCCCCTGAATCCGGCTTTCCGAACCCTCGAAGCACAGGTCGACCACCTCGTCGCCCAAACCGACGATCTCGAACAACTGCGCGCTGCGATAGCTGGCGATCGTGGATATGCCCATCTTGGACATCACTTTGAATAGGCCCTTGCGGATGCCGCGGCGGTAGCTGCGTCCCAGTTCTTGGCGCGCGGCCGCTTCCATCTTCAGCGCACCCTTGCGCATGAGATCGAACAGGGTCTGATAGGCAAGATAAGGGTAGACGGCGGTCGCGCCATAGCCGATTAGGCAGGCGAAATGATGCGCATCGCGCGCCGTGCCGGTTTCCACCAATATATTGCACTTGCAGCGCAACCCGGTGGCAATCAAGCGGTGATGCACGGCGCCCGTGGCGAGCAGTGCGTGCAGGGGTAACTTTCCCGCCACCAGGTATCGATCGGATAACAGCAGCACGAGCTTGCCGCCGCGCACCGCGGCTTCCGCCTGATCGCAGACTTTCAGGATTGCCGCTTTCAGATCCAAGCTTTCGTCGTACTGCAAATCGATGAACTCGTTCGGCACGCCGGAATCCGCCAGCGCCACGATTTGCCGCAGCTTGCGCTGCGAGAGAACCGGCGAGCTCAGCACGATTTGCTCGGCATGTTGGGAGGCCGGCACGAAAATATTCGCTTCCGGGCCGATCTGCGTCTGCAGCGACATCACGATGCTTTCGCGCAGGCTGTCGATCGGCGGATTCGTCACTTGGGCGAATTGCTGGCGAAAATAATCGTAAAGGGAGCGCACTTTCCTGGACAGCACCGGCATGGGCGTGTCATCACCCATCGAGCCGACCGCCTCGCTTTCATCTTCGGCGAGCACGCGGATGATCTCGTCGCGTTCCTCGGCCGAGACGTTGAACATCTTCTGGTACAGCGCCAGCGTCTCCCGATCGAAGGGCTCGGCGGCGAGCCGCGGATCAATCAGATCGGTTTGCAGATAGCGCACGCCCTTCTTCAACCATACTTTGTATGGGTGGCGGCTTTTCAGAAGATCATCGACCCGCTTGGTGTCCAGGAGCTCGGCGGTCTGCAAGTCCAGCGCCAGCATCTCGCCCGGTCCCAGCTTGCCCTTGTCGACCACGTCCTCGGGTTGGTAATCCCACACGCCTGCTTCGGATGCGATGGTGATGTGGCGATTTTTCGTGATGACCCAGCGTGCCGGACGCAGGCCGTTGCGATCCAATGTGCAGCAGGCGTAGCGGCCGTCGGTAAGCACGATGCCGGCGGGCCCGTCCCAGGGCTCCATGTGCGTGGCATAGTATTCATAGAACGCCTTCAGGTCCGGGTCGATCATATCGACCGATTGCCAGGCCGGCGGGATCAACAGGCGCATCGCATGCATCGGATCCAAGCCGCCGACCAACAACACTTCCAACATGTTGTCGAGCGACTGCGAATCCGAACCGGTCAGGGATACCAGCGGCAGAATGTCGCTAAGATCAGGCAGCACGGGCGAACGGAATAAGGGTCCGCGGGCTACGGCCCAGCTGCGATTGCCCTGCACCGTATTGATCTCACCGTTGTGCGCCAAGTAGCGATAAGGATGTGCAAGCCGCCATTGCGGCAAGGTGTTGGTGGAAAAGCGCTGATGGAACACCACCACGGACGCTTCCATCCTGGGATCCTTGAGGTCCGGATAGAATTGCGCCAGAAATTGCGGCATCACCATGCCTTTGTAGACGATGGTGCTGGCCGACAAGGAGGGGATGTAGAAAACCGGGTCCTGCGCTTCCAATTCCTTTTCGGCACGCCGCCGCACCAAAAATAATTTGCGATTGAAGGTGGCCTCGTCGATGTCGCTGCCGGCGTTCACGAACAGCTGCTCGATACGCGGCAAAGTCTTGAGCGCCTCGGAACCACAGGCCGATGGGTCGGTGGGCAGTGAGCGAAAGCCGGCCACCTGCAGCGTTTCCCGCTGTAATTGCGCCGTGAGTACCCCGCGCGCGGCAGCGGCCTTGGTGGGATCGCGATCCAGGAACACCAAACCCGCGGCGAACAGCGGTGCCAAATTGAAGCCGGCGTCCGCGGCCACCGCTCTCAAAAACGCCTTGGGCTGCTTGATCAACAGGCCGCAGCCGTCGCCGGTCTTGCCGTCGGTGGCAATGGCGCCCCGGTGGGTGAGTCGGTTCAAGGAACTGATGGCCGTTTGCAGCACCCAGTGGCTGGGCTGATCATCGAGACTGGCGATCAGGCCAAAGCCGCAGGAATCCCGCTCATAGGCAGCGCGGCAAAGACCCCAGTCTTGCAATCGCGGATCCGCGCCGTTGAGGCTGGTCGTCAGGGCAGTCATTGAAAAATCCACCATTGCTTGCGGCCGTGCAAAAGCTAGGCCCCGCGGGGGCGCGGGGTCTATTAAAAACAACAACTTAAATCGGTTCTAGGCGCTGTCTTAGGGGAAGCGCCCGGCTGGGGCAAACGCCGCGAAGCGCGCCCATGTATGAAGTCATGATACCTAGGAAGTCGTTACCGTCAATCGCTAGCTCATCCCGCGATGTAGCGCTCCAGCTGCTGGATGTGTTCGGTTTGCTCTTGAATCACGGCCTTGACCAAATCGCCGATGGACAGCATCCCGACTACGCGGCCGGCTTTCATCACGGGTAGGTGCCGGAATCGCCCCTCGGTCATCAGCTGCATGCAGTGATGCACGCTCTCATCCGGTGAGACGCTGATCGCCGGCGCGGTCATGATGTCGCTGACCGGCGTGTCATGGGATGAGCGGTTCTTCAGGATGACCTTTCGGGCGTAGTCCCGCTCCGAGATAATCCCAATCAGATCCCCCTCGCTCATCACCAACAGCGCCCCCACATGCCGAGTCGCCATGATTTCAATGGCGCGCAGCACGGAGTCGGTCGGCGCTACGGAGAAGATCTGGCTGCCTTTGGCCAGCAGCAATTGGCTTACGGATTGCATACACATGACTATACTCGCGCCTCGTCCGAGGACAAGTAGACCAAAAGCCATGGCTGAACCCGCCCCAAAACCCCCTGTCGCAACCCCCAAGCCGCATCCGCTGATCTCGCCGTTTGGCGTGCGCAGCGATGCTTATTACTGGCTGCGCGATGATGCGCGGGCCGACCCGCAAGTCCTGGCATACCTCAATGAGGAAAACGCGTTTCGGCAGCGAAACATGGCGCATGCCAAACCCTTGGAGGATGAGCTGTACACAGAAATCGTGGCGCGCCTCAAGCAAGACGATTCGACCGTGCCCTATCGCAAGAACGGCTATTGGTACAACACCCGCTTCGAGACCGGCAAGGAACATCCGATTTTTGCGCGCCGCAAGGCAAGCCTCGATGCCCCCGAGGAGGTCCTGCTCGATGCCAACGAGCTGAGTTCGGGTCACGAGTACTACCGCGTCGGTGCGCTGGAGGTCTCGCCGGACGGAGCGTGGCTGGCGTTTTGCGAGGACACGGTGGGCCGCCGCCAGTTCACCCTGCGATTCAAGAATCTGCTGAGCGGCGAGATTCAGCCGATCGCCATCGCGGACGTCGAGACGGACTTGGCGTGGGCCGCAGACAACAAGACACTGCTGTACGTCGAGAAGGATCCGGAGACCCTGCTCGGTCTGTACGTCAAGAAGCATGTGCTGGGGGAGGACCCGCTGCGCGATGCCTTGGTTTTCGAACAAACCGACAAGAGCTTCTACACCGGTGTTTCCAAATCCAAATCCGACGCGTTCATTTTCATCCACATGGAAAGTACCGTGTCCTCGGAGTGGCGCTTCGCGCGTTCCGACGACCCGCAGCTGCGGTTCGAGATATTCCTGCCCCACGAGCGAGATCATGAATACGACATCGAGCATCTGGGCGGCGCATTCATCGTCAGGACCAATTGGCAGGCCCGCAATTTCCGGCTGGTGCAGGCGCAGCTCGCCGCGAACTCCGATCGCACCGCCTGGATCGATCTGGTGGCGCATCGGGACGACACATATATCGAGGACTTCACGGTTTTTGAGCGCTTCATCGCGCTGTCGGTGCGCAGCGGCGGCCTGCGCAAAATCTGCATTCATCTGCATCCCGGCGGGGACGAGTTCTTCATCGCGAGCGACGAGGCGGCGTACAGCACCGCGTTGTCGGTGAATCCGGAGCTGGACACGGAAATCCTGCGCTACGCCTACTCATCGCTGACCACCCCCACCACGCTGTACGACTACGACATTCGCACCCGCGAACAAATCCTGCTGAAGCGCGATCCCGTGCTGGGCAGTTTTGATCCTGACAATTATGCAACGGAATTCATCCAGGCCACGGCGCGCGACGGCACGCAGGTCCCCGTCTCGCTGGTGTATCGCAAGGGATTCGCGCGCGACGGCTCGGCGCCGCTGCTGCAATATGGCTATGGGTCCTATGGCTTATCCATGGACCCGAGCTTTTCCCCAGCGCGGTTGAGTCTGATCGACCGCGGTTTTGTGTATGCGATCGCCCACGTGCGCGGCGGCCAGGAGATGGGCCGCGCTTGGTACGATGATGGGCGGCTGCTGCATAAGAAAAATTCGTTCACCGATTTTCTCGATGTCACGCACATGCTCGTGGCGCAGGGCTACGCGGCCCGGGACAAGGTATTCGCCATGGGAGGCAGCGCCGGCGGCTTGTTGATGGCGGCAGTCGCCAACATGAGTCCCGATGATTACCGCGGCATCGTGGCACAGGTTCCCTTCGTTGATGTGCTCACCACCATGTTGGACGAAAGTATTCCGCTGACGACCAATGAATACGATGAATGGGGCAATCCTTCGGATCGGCGCTACTACGATTACCTGTTGTCCTACTCGCCGTACGACAACGTGCGGGCACAGCCGTATCCTGCGATGCTGGTCACTACCGGTCTGTGGGATAGTCAGGTGCAGTATTACGAGCCGGCCAAGTGGGTGGCTAAACTGCGCGCACTGAAAACCGATCAGAATCGCCTGTTCTTGCACGTAGAAATGGATGCCGGTCATGGCGGCAAGTCGGGGCGCTTCCAGCGGTATCGGGAGATCGCGATGGAATATGCTTTTTTATTGGATGAGCTGTGCCGGCAAAAAAAAGGCGCCGCGAGCGGGGGGAAGCTTTAACCGCGGCGCCTCGGGGTGACCTTAGGATTTGAAAAATCTCAGCGCTTCGGCGGCACCTTCTGCGGCGCGAATGGGCTGGTCGCATAAGCGGCGGCGAGTTGCGCGGCCGCGCCCAGCCGGGCATCGATCCTGTTGAAGGCAAATTGGCCGTCGCCGCGGCGGACCAACAGCGTGGCTTCTCGACCGCCCTCGGCAGCCAGCAATGCGAAAATGCGTGATTGCATGCCCTGATCAGAGCAAGCCGCGTGCCAGCCGCGCATGCCAGAAAAATCAGCGGGTTAGAAAGCCGGGTGCAGGATCCATGTGACAGAAATTGTCGGCTGCTGACGCGCACCGCTCAGCGCAGCACCACACAGGCCTGCGAGTGAGCCTTCAAGGTCTTGCAGATCTGGCCGGCGTGTTTTTCGCTCAAATTGACGACCTGCAAGCGATACAGCGTGCCGGAGGAGAGTTTCTTAGGCGCGATTTTCGGCATAAGCCCGGCCAACAGCTTGGGGTATTGCTTCTGCAGCAGTTCCCAGCGTTTGTTTGCTGCGGCGGCGCCCGACTTGAATGCCCCCAGCTGCACGCCATGTGAACCCGTTCCGGTTTTGGCGGCAGCGTGGGTGCCAGGCGCGGCGCCGTGTGCTGCGGGCGCGGCCTGTGGGGGGGCCGAACTTGGCTTGGGTGCCACAGGCGCGGGTGGCGCGGCGGCCGGCGGAGGCGCGGCACCGGCGCTTAAGTTAGTGCCGGGGTTGGGATTTGAAGGGGCCGACGCCAGAGTGAAGTTCTCGACGCGGATGCGCGCTTCCTCCGTCCACTTGCCTTCCGGGTACTGCTTCAAGAAGGCCTGATAGGCCTCGACGGTGTCGGCATCACGCGCCTTCTGCCAGTCTCGTTCCTCGTAGAGTTCCTTTACGCGGGCCTGGGCCTGCGCGGTAAATTCGCCGCTGGGGTACTTCTTCAGGAATAGCTCGTACGCATCCGTGCTGTTTGCCGCTCGGGTCTTTTCCCAGTCGCTTTGCTGGCGGCTGCAGCCCGACACGCCGAGCAGCGCCGTCAAACATAGGACCAAGAGTACTTTATTCATGACCATTTTTACGCTCTGGCTGGGGGTCTCACTAGGAGCGATATTCTACTTCGATTCGCGACCTGGCGGCGACGCCAAGCTCGTCACATCATGGGGTGCCCCGATAGGATAATAAGTGGGGCATGAGTGAAGCAAAGCGGCGGTTCCTGGACTTGGGCACGGCCCCGCCAACCTTTATCGGCGCCAAATCCGTATTCGTCGGCAACATTCGCGGCGCCGGTCATTTTGTGGTCTCCGGCGAAGTGCACGGCGACGGCGAGTTGGAAGGCGCGCTCAATTTATCCTCCTCGGGAAGTTGGCACGGCCATATACAGGCGCAGCAGGCGATTGTCGCCGGCAGGATTACTGGGGGCTTGAGCGTCAGGGACAAGCTGGAAATCGGGTATACCGCCGTCATACGCGGCAAGGTCAGCGCCCGCACCGTTGCGATCGCCAAGGGCGCGATTGTCGACGGTGAAATCGAAGTCACCTCGGATTCTCCCGTGATTCAATTCGAGGAAAAACGAGACGGCAAACCGTAGCGCGGCCTGAACGCTCGAGCCCCGAGCGATGTTCGCGAATGGCGACAGAGCCCGCAAAGTTGGTGTGTTCAAGCGGATTCGCGCATCCTAGCGGTTTTTCCTCAGCCTCAACGAGCAATGAAACAATACGATGTGGTTATCATCGGCGGCGGCATTCACGGTGCCGGCGTCCTGCAAGCCGCGGTAGCTGCCGGCCACAGCGCGCTGCTCATCGAGCGCCAAGGGCTTGCCAGCGGCACCTCGAGCCGATCCAGCAAACTGATCCATGGCGGACTGCGCTACTTGGAGTCCGGCCAGTTTGCGCTGGTGCGCGAGAGTTTGCGCGAGCGTGCCATTCTTCTGCGCATCGCCGCCGAGCTGGTCGAGCTGAAGCCATTTTTTATTCCGGTTTATGGCGACACGCGGCGGCGGCCGTGGCTGTTGAAAATCGGCCTGTGGATGTATGCGCTGCTCGGCGGCTTCGATTCGAGCACTCGCTTCGGCAGCGTGCCGCGGGACCAGTGGTCCTCGCTCGATGGCCTGAAGACGCAGAACCTGGATGCCGTCGTTCGCTACCATGATGGACAGACCAACGATGCGCTGCTGACGCGCGCCGTGGTGCAGTCGGCCTTATCGCTGGGCGCGGAACTGGTCATGCCTGCCAGCTTCACCGGGGCGCTCTTGAATGACAGCGGCGTCACCGTAAGCTACACCGCCGAGGAAGCGACGCACGAATGCGGCGCCCGAGTGCTGGTCAACGCGGCGGGTCCCTGGGCTCCGCGGGTCGCGCGGGCCGTGCAACCCGCTATCCCGGTGCCGGATGTGGATCTCGTGCAGGGCACGCATATTGTGATTCCATTCCCGCTGACGGCCGGCATTTACTATGTCGAAAGTCCGACGGACGGTCGCGCCGTGTTCGTCATGCCCTGGCAGGGGGCGACCCTGATCGGCACTACCGAGACGCCCTACCGCGGGGAGCCGGATGCCGTGCACCCGCTGCCCGAGGAGGAAGAGTATCTCCTGGCCGTGGCGCGGCACTACTTTCCCGCCCTGAACGGTCTGACGCGTGGCGATATTACCCATCGTTTTGCGGGGCTTCGGGTACTGCCTGCTGCCACCCAGGTAGCGTTTGACAGGTCGCGGGAAACCATTTTCACCGTGGATCGCGACGTACGCCCGCGCGTACTCGGCATCTATGGCGGCAAACTTACCGGGTGGCGCGCCGCCGCGGCTCACGTAATGGAGCGCATCAGCCCCTCATTACCGACCAGCCAAAGACGCGCCGCGACGGATCAGTTGATTTTGAGGAGACCACCATGAACAAGCATGTCGTGACCGCGCTGCTCCTGGCGCTGTCGGCGAGCGCCGCTCACGCGGACGACTACCTCAGTCCGACGGAGGAGCGCGTGCGCTTATCGCTGGGCGTCATTCACACGTCAAATCAGACCGACATGCAAGTCGACAGCAGCACCGGCGTTCCGGGCACTCCCATCAACGCGGAGAACCAATTTGGTTTGAACGAGTCGGACTTCGAACCGAAATTTCAGGCCATGGTGCGCGTCGAGGAACGGCACCGGCTGCGCTTTGATTATTTCTACCTGGATCGCACCGGCAACACCACCATTACCGAGCCCATCGTATTTCGCGATGTGGTGCTGCTTCCCGGGGATCCGTTGAATTCGAGTCTTTCGTTAAGAACGCTGAGCATTACCTACGAATATTCATTCTTGCATGCGGAAAAATACGAAGTGGCAGCCACACTCGGCGTCAGCGATACCGATATCTCCGCGCAGGCGCGGGTCGCCACGGCGACGCGGCACGTGAACCAAACCGAGGATCAGGCCGGTCCCTTTCCCACGGCGGGCTTCGATGCGACCTACGTCATCAGCAAGCGTTTCTACATCGATGGCCGCGCGGAATACATGCACGTATCGCTCAACAATCTGGACGGATCGCTGGGGTACGCCGAATTCGACGCCCTGTACCGGTTGCGCCCCAACATCTCCTTCGCGCTCGGCTACAACCTGGTACGGGCGAATCTCGAATCGACCCAGACGACGCAGGCAGGGTATTTCAACTTCACCACCAAGGGCCCGGAATTCTACGTTCGCGTCGCGTTCTAACGAACCTTAAGGGCCGCCGCCCTCGGCCGAAAATTCCACACGATTGTTGGCCGCCGCGGCGCGATTCCACTCGCCCGCCGTAAGGGACTCGGTGCGCGCCGGATAAGGCGTGGTACTGCGAGCCCCGGTGCCCTCACTTTCCAGCACGACGGCTATCGCGCCCGAAGTTCGCTGGCGCACTCCCGCGATCAGGTTCGCAAACGCGAGCGACTGACGTTGCTGGCCCGACAGGGAGTCCTCGTACGGATTGCCGATCAAATCGCACTTGATGACGGGCAGGTTTGGCGCAGCGAGCGTATAGCCATCCGTGCTGTTGCCGCTTAAGCAATAAATCCCCGCCAGATTGGTGATGCGCAGCACGCCGTGAAAGCCTTGTGACTCGAGGGTCATCAAGAGATCGCGCAGCACGTCCAAACGACTGCGATCAAAGGGTATTTCGCCATACGGCACCGCTTCCACCCGGGATGTCACCACCGCTGCGCCTGCGGCGGAAGCTGGTCCGCCGCCAGCGCCGCCGGCCGCACCGGACGCCGCATTGCTGTTTGCCGCGGCCAGTGCGGCAGTGAGGTCTTTGATGGTGGCGGACAGGTCGGTTCGCGAGCGCTGCAGTTCGCCGTTCGCCGACCTCAAGGCGGCAATATCGGCGCGGGCGCTCGCCGCTTCGTTGCGCGCCACGAACCAGCTCACGGCGAAAACGCCGGCAACGATACAAGCCGCCAGAAGCGCGCCGGGGCCGCCCCAGGTGGATCGCGGCGGCCGCGGGGGCGGCGCAATCGGATCGTCGCTATGCAGGGGCATCATGTCGCGAACCTCGCTCACGATGCGCGAGGCGAAACTGTCGAGGCTTGCCACGATAAAGCGGCGGATGTCGCCCGCGGCGACAGCAGTCGACTTGGGCTGAGAGCTCTTTTCGTTCGGCCCGTCCAGCTCTACTGGCGAGAGCGCGGGCTCCGCGATGTCGCGCCGGTCGGGCACCAAGTGCAGCTCGTAAAGCACTTTCGACACATCGACGGGCCGCACTTGCTTGGGCAGCACACCCATCGCGCCCAGCGCTCGAGCCTGGCCGACGTACAGCTCGCCTTCTTGCGATGTGTACATCATGATGGGAATCATCGCGGTGTGCGGATTTCCCTTGATCGCCTGGACCGCCTGCAGACCATCCATGCCGGGCATCAGATGGTCCATGAAAATTGCATCGGGCCGATTGTTTTTCAAATACTCGATGGCGCTCTCGGCCGATTCCGCCATGTCGACTTCGATGTCGTACTTCTCCAGCATGCGGCTCAGGATGACGCGAGCGGACTTGGAATCGTCGACGACCAATGCGCGTTTGCGGGCCATGGGATTAGTGTAGCGCAGTCCATTCGGCGCCGGTCACCGTCCCGGCTACCGTCCCGACGCGTGATTCGTCGCGAAATCGCGACGCCTTCAAGCAGCGGTATTCGTCAGCGCAGCGCCGCCTGGCGCGCCGACGCATCATTCGCCCCGGTAGAACTTAAGCCGGATCCGCGCTCTTTGCTTCCTTATTCTGCGCGATCCAAGTCAACGCGGATTCAACATCGGCAAGTTCGCTGGCTGTGAATCCCTCGATTCTCACGCCGGTCGCCTCCGCCTTTTTCTTGGCCAGTTCCGCGGCCGCGACGGAATGTACCCACACCAATCCACGGCGTACTTTGGCGGTAAATTTCTGCTGCTTCTCTTCGGTCATTACTCCACTCCTTCAAATTGCGTTTGCCATTTAGGCACGATACACGACTCGCCGCCGTGAGGAACCCCAAGATCGGCTACGGCGCTGCGATAGCGCGGTCCAATGCGCCACTGTAGGCGTTGAGAGACCGCGAGACCACCCCTATGTACTGATTGGCCTCGTTCCAGCGATGCTCTTCGATCGCCTCGCGGATTCCCGGCAAGGTCTTCACACCATATCCGGTATGCATACCCGGCGCATAAATCATATGCTCGTACCACTCGCGACCCGGCAAACCGTGCGGATCGGTCAAACTTTGTTCCAGAATCACGAGTGCGGAATTCACGCGTTCGCGTGCTGCGTTCCCGCTCGCATCATTGTTGGCGTCCAGCCGCGCGTATTCCTTGTCGAAGGCTTTGGCGCTCTGCTCCAATCTCGCCACGGCATTGTCGAGCTCGGAGAAATTAAGATAGGGAACATCCTCCGCGCGCGGCGGCGCGGCGCGCGGCTTGTCCGGATTCGACGTCAGCTTGTAAGAGTCATCGTCCAACAGTTTATTGAGTTCGTGGCCTTTGGTGCGCATGTTGTCGGCGAGCTTGTGCAGTTCCTCATCATAGCCCGCGACCGAAGCCGCAAAATCCGTTTCGCGCACCGGGATCAGATCCGCCTGCGCAGCCCGCAGCATGATCCGGCCGGCCACTTTCGCGAGCGCGACGCCGTATTCAAATGAAGGATCGACGAAGCGCCGATAGTGATCGAACGTATCGTAGGCCGAATGATATACCCCGTAATCCGATTCACCGCCGAAGCCCAGGTCCACGGAACTGACGCCCAAGTGCTGCAGAAATGGCGTGTAGTCCGAACCAGAGCCGAGGGCACCGAGTTGTAAATCGCCGCTCGAATTGGCGTGATTGGGCGAGTCGGCACCGGCTGAATCGAATGCGGCGACGCGTCGTTGCGCCAAGGATCGCGCCAAGATGCTGGCCCCTGTCTCCGGGTCCTTCACATCGCGCGCCGCCTCGCTCACGAAGTGCTGCAGGGCGTGGCTGCCCTCCGCTTGCAGAAATCCGCGTGCGTTCACATCGGAATTGACGTAAAGAACAGCTTTGGCTTTCAGTTCCGCGGCGTGCGTTTCCGCCCATTCGGTCGAACCCAGCAGACCCGGCTCTTCACCGTCCCAACTGGTGTAAACCAGGGTGCGGCGCGGCCGCCATCCTTCCTTGACGAGCTTGCCGATTGCCTTGGCCTCCGCCATCAACGCGACCTGGCCGGACAGCGGATCGGCTGCGCCGAATACCCAACCGTCGTGATGATTGCCGCGGATGACCCATCGATCGGGTTCCTGGCTGCCGCGAATCATCGCGATCACATCGTAGATCGGCTTTTGGCTCCAGTCCGAGAGTACCTTGAGATGCACCGTCGCGGGGCCCGGGCCAATGTGGTACGCAAGTGGCAAGCCGCCGCGCCATGCACTCGGCGCCACCCGTCCGCCGAGCGCCGCCAGCAAAGGCTGGGCGTCGGCGTAGGAGATCGGCAACACCGGAATTTTCAGCAGCGTCTTCGCGTCCTTGAGCGCGAGCCGCTTAGCTCCTGGTACTGCGCCCACGCCGGGTGTCAACGGATCGCCGCTGTACAACGTCAGATCTTGCACCGAGCCGCGCTGCACGGCATCGGGCGGTCGAAAGCCGCCCTTCGGGTAGGTATCGCCCTGGCCGTACCCATCGTCGCGGGGATCGGAATAGATCAGGCAACCCACCGCGCCGTGCTCATACGCGAGTTTCGGCTTCAGCCCGCGCCATCCGCCGCCATAGCGGCTCAATACGATGCGTCCTTTGACGCTGATCCCCTGTCGCTCAAGCTCCTTGTAGTCATCCGGCATGCCTTGATTGACATACACCAGTTCCGCCGTCACATCGCCGTCTGCGCCGTACACGTTGTAAGGCGGCAGCTCATCCTTGGTCTGCGCGGTTGCGGCGTCGCCCTCGACGGGCGGCTCGCTCAGGCGCGCCTTGAAATAAGTCGGGGTCAGCAGCTCCACCGAAACTTCGCGCGGCGTAGGGTACAGGACGGAGAATGTCTCGATGTGCGCGTCCCAGCCCCATTCGCGGAATTTCGCAAGCTGAAATTCCGCGTTGGCCTTATCGTGCGGCGAGCCCACATGATTTGGCTCGGACGCCATTTGCTGCATCCAGGAACGCAGCTCCGCGGCTGACAGCTCGGCATCGAAGCGCTGCTCCAATTGGATTTGCGCGGCGGCGCCTGCGGGCGAAAACCCCTGCAGATCGCCGGCGCCCGCCGCACCTTGAGCGCTCACCGCGGCGGTCAATACTGCGCCGCTGACCGCGGCGATGAGCGCGCACACGCCGCGCGAAGTCGTAATGATCAAATGCTTCTCCTTTATTATCTTATTCTCTGATACCGGTGCCGCGGTTCAACAGGGCAACCGCTAGGGTGAACATCACGGCGGCGGCGGACAGCATGATCCCATAGGCCAATCGCAAATCGACGTCCGAAGTGCCGAGAAAGCCGAAGCGGAACGCGCTGACCATGTATAGGATCGGATTGGCTTCCGAAGCCATATGAGCCCACGCCGGCAGCATCGTCACCGAATAAAATACCCCGCCAAGATAAGTGAGTGGCCCCAGCACAAAGGTGGGAAACCAGGAAATCTGGTCGAAGTTCTTGGCGAACAGCGCGTTGATCAAACCGCCCAGCGCAAAGATGAAGCTGGTGAGAAAGGCCGCCGAGATGATCGCCAAGACATGCGTGATCGCAAGGCGCGTAAAGAACAGTGAAATGATCGTCACGACGGATCCCACCAGAACGCCGCGCAGCACGCCGCCCATGGTGTATCCGGCCACGATCAGCCAATTGGGCAAAGGCGAGACCAGCAGCTCCTCGATGTGCTTGCCGAATTTCGCGCCGAAGAAAGACGACACCACGTTGCCGTACGAGGTCTGGATCACGTTCATCATGATGATGCCGGGCGCCATGAACTGCATGTAATCGAATCCGCCGACCTGACCGACGCGCCGGCCGATCAAGCTGCCAAAGATGACGAAGTACAAGGTGGCGGTGACGGCGGGCGGCACGAGTGTCTGGCCCCAGATGCGCACGATGCGGCCGAACTCGCGGATGACGATGGTTTTAAAGCCGATCCAATCGGTTGCCGCACGCGATTCTGTCATGCTCACTGTCCCTTTGCCGCCGCGGTCTTTGCGCTGCCGTCGACCAGGCGGATGAACAGTTCCTCGAGTCGATTGACCTTGTTGCGCATGCTGTTCACGACGATTCCTTGCGCCGAGAGCTGCGCGAAAATGTCGTTCAAGCTCTGCGTTTTGGACATCTCGATTTCCAGGGTGTGATCATCGGAGAGCACCGCGGTGAATCCCGTCATTTGCGGCGCAAGGCTGCGCGCGTCGCGCAAATTGAAGACGAACACTTCAGTCTGCAGTTTGCGCAGCACATTCGTCATGCTGTCGCGCTCGATGATATTGCCGCCCTCGATGATAGCGATGTTGCGGCACAGATTTTCGGCCTCTTCCAAGTAATGCGTCGTCAGAATTATCGTCGTGCCCCGCTCATTTATATCGCGCAAAAATTCCCACATCGAGCGGCGAATCTCGATATCTACCCCCGCGGTCGGCTCGTCCAGAATCAGCAGCCGCGGCTCGTGCATCAACGCCCGCGCGATCATCAGGCGCCGTTTCATGCCCCCGGACAGGCTGCGCGCGATGGAGTTTCGCCGCTCCCAAAGCTGCAGCTGCTTGAGATATTTTTCCGCGCGCTGCTTGGCCAACTGCCGCGGGATCCCATAGAACCCGGCTTGATTCACGACGATGGTGAACGGGGTTTCGAACATGTTGAAATTGATTTCCTGCGGCACCAGGCCGATGCAGGATTTGGCCGCTTCCAGCTCTTTGTCGATGTCGTGCCCAAACACCTCGACGGTGCCGCTGGTTTTGTTGACCAGCGAGGTGGTGATGCCGATGGCGGTGGTCTTGCCCGCGCCGTTCGGACCCAGCAGGGCAAAGAAATCGCCCTCCTCGACCTCGAGGTCGATCGCCTTCAGCGCTTTGATGCCGTTTTTGTATACCTTGGTGAGCTGGCGGAGAACTAGGGCATGCATAGGAGCCGCGTAGACTAAACCTCGCGAGGCTCCGCCCGCAACGCCAATTTAAGAAGGCGGCAGCCGAGCCGCGGCCGCGAGCTGCAGCCCGTACAGTTGCACACGGCGCAGGGCGGCAGGGTCCGCACGCGATGCGGCACTGACGAGGGCACTCCAATAGGCCCCGCAGTGGCTCCATCGGGCGGTGAGATTCGCGGCCTCGGTTGCCGCCAGCCCCGGCAGGCTGTTGACCGTGATGCGCCGAAACGCGTGCGCCGTGTCGCTGCGCATGCCGAGCAGCAACTGAGCCGCCAGTGCCGTGCTGGATGCAACATGCCAGGCATAGAACAGCGCGAGCTGCGCGAAATGTGCGGCGCCGCTGTCGAGCGGGAGCTCATCGGCGACCCGCCAATGCCCCGCGTTCTCCAGCCGCCCCCTCCAGTACGCAGTGTCCTCGAAGCGCAGATCAAATAGTGCATACGGACAATTCGCAGCCGCCGCCCGCTGTGCCTCGGAGAGTGGCGTCACCCGGCCGGCAAGCCCCATCGGCAGGCCCCCACAGGCCAAATCCAGGAAGCGATGGTTGAGATCTCGCAATGATTGCAAATGCTCGGCCGACACATGCGATTCCTGCGCCCAGCTGCCGATGATTGCGTCCTGCATGACGGACTCCCTGCGGGTAAGGTTTAAGCGGGGTTTTGAGCGGCCTGCGCATTTCACCGCAAATGCAGCGGCAATTCGGCGCCGAAAACACTTGGCATGCAAGCTAACTTTGTGATTAATTTCTGTCAAATTCTTTTTGACCCAAAACCGCCTGAATTGCACAGGAGAAGCGCCATGAGGGTATCCGACGACCGCTACACTCGAGACCGCGGCAAGTTCGATCTTGCGCTGCGGCTGATCCACCACGAAGCCCGCACATTCACCATTCGCCAGTGGACGGGATTGAGTGATGACAGGATTCGAAAACTTTATAGAAGTTATTGCCAGCATGAGGACGCGCGCCGCGTGTTGCGCCATCGAGGCAAGTCGCCCCGCCAGGCAGCGTTTTTCTTTAGGAACCCGGAACTTAACTTTCAGGCCTCGCAGCTGGCGAGCCTGTTCGTCATGTACGGACTGGTGGACGGCACCAGCGGCGGGCTCGAGCCGCGCTATCGGGTCGGCTCGCTGGACTCGGGCGCCCTGTTGTGCAGAGCCTACGAGGCATATCGCGAACTGCATGCGCCGGCGGGCATCTCATTCGAGCACGCGTGGTTTCTGCTGCTTGCATTGGCGCGCCACGATGAAGTTGATGTCGCGCGCTGCGCAAAATGCGGCGGCGTGCGCGTGTATGACTTGCTGGCGAAGCACAAGTTTGCCTGCGGCAATTGCGCCGAAGGGACCGGCGCGCAAAGCCTTTTGACATAGATGACCCGGCATCGCCATGCCGGGTCTGCTTTGCACTGCGGCACACCCTAGGTAAGCTACGCGTACGGACGCGTCCGCGGCCCTGGGGGAGACCAGATTGGTTGGCAATTCAAGCATGAACGATAACCCTGCCGCGCCTCGCGCGGGCCAGCGGGCCGTCTTCTTGAGCTATGCTTCGGAAGACACCGCGGCCGCACGCCGACTCTGTGAGGCGCTGCGTGCGGGAGGCATCGAAGTCTGGTTCGACCAGAGCGAGTTGCGCGGCGGTGATGTTTGGGATGCAGCCATTCGACGGCAGGTCAAGAGTTGCTCGCTGTTCATTCCGATCATCTCGAAGAGCTCCCATTCTCGTGCGGAAGGGTACTTTCGTCTCGAATGGAAGCTGGCAATCGACCGCTCGCATCTAATCGCGCCGCACCTGCCCTTTCTTCTCCCGATCGTGATCGACGACACCTCGGAGATCGACGATCGGCTACCCGAGCGCTTCCGCGACGTGCAGTGGATCCGCGCGCCGCAAGGTGAACCGCCTGCGGGATTCGCGCAACACGTGGAGAGCTTGCTCTCCCGCACGCCCGGCGCCGATGGCGTCGGTGCCCCTCCTGCCGGGGCCCGGTCCTCGCATGCCGGCTCGACTTCCCAACCCACCGCTCCTCCTCCGCCCCGCCGGCGCTCCACGCTGCCCTGGCTTGCGGCGAGCGTCGTGGCCGCGGCCCTCCTTGGCGTGGGCTTGATGCGCTACCTTTCGCATCCGACCGCGGTCGCCGCGTACTCATTGGCGGATCGGCGCATGACCTTTGCGGTGTTGCCCTTCCATGCTCCCGTGGACGATGAACGCGCCGCGCGCGTGGCGAAGGCGACTGCAGATGTTGTCATCGGCAACCTGGAGGGCGCATCGATCTGGTGCCAGATGGCGCCGCGCGCAAAGGTCGATGCCGCGGTCGCAAAGTTCACCGGCGCCCGCGAGTTGGCCGCAGCCCTCGATGTACACTTCCTCATCCGCGGTACCCTGCAGCCGGAGCGAGAGGGCTACACCCTCAGCCTTGCCTTGATCAACGGAGCCACCGAACAGACGCTCACCACCGCCACCCTGCCCGTGCCTGCGGACAAGCTGAAGCCGGTTTTCGACGACGACGTCGATACGGCCGTGTATCACTTGATGCTGGCGGGCATGCATGAAGAGGTGCAGCGTGCACAGGATCGGCCGGCCGATGCGCTCGACGTGCGAGACCTCTCGTTCCGCGCCTTTGATTACTGGCGCCTTCATCGCGGCAAGGAAGCGAAGGACGGTTATGTCTCGGCCTCCGACCTGCTGAACCGGGCGCTCAAGCTCGCGCCCGACGATCCGCTGGCCACCTACTTGACCGCCGACATCAATCTTTGCGATTGCGTCATGGGGTGGTCTCACAATCCGGATGAACAACGTGCGATTGGCACTGCCGCGCTCGAGAAGTACCTGGGCGGCCATCCGACTGACCCCGAAATGCTGCTCGACAAGGCCGGCATCATGCAGCTGCGCGGGCGCTATGACGAAGCGCTGGTCGTTGCCAACTCGGTACTGCAGCGTCACCCGGATCACTCCAGCGCACTCGCCACCCAGGCGATCACCCTGGTGCACCTCGAACGTGCGCGCGAAGCGATCCCGCTCGCGGACGAACTGGCGTCGCGTTTTCCTGACAAATGGGAAGATCTGACGGCGCTTGCGGCCGATGTCCATTATGCAGTGGGCGACTACGCAGGCGCGTCGACCCTTGCGGCAAACGCGGCGGCGCGTAGCGATGAGACGGACCTCAAGAGTCCGATCTTCGGCACGGTGCGCCTGACATTGGCTGCGGCCGAGGCGCAAATCGGTCACCCCGACCGTGCGCGGCGTGCGCTCGAGGACTTCTACGCGGCCGTCCCCAGCATTCACTCGATCACGGCGCTGCGCAAATGGATATACCCGACCGATACCCTCGCCGATTTCCAACCGTTTTATACCGGGCTCAAGCTGGCCGGCATGCCGGAATAGCCGGTCTTGCCAGGGCACGAAAATAACGCGCCCTGCCCCATGGCACAGGGAAATCCTATTCCTCGAGGAGCGCCTCAGCCGTGAACCGACTCGCGCTTTGATGCCCCGTTGAACGCTAGGCTAGACTTCCCAATCCACTTCGCCACGCAAATCAACGGCAATGCTGCGCAACTCCACATCCAGCCGGTCGCGGGTGCTGCGGCGGGGCAAACGGAAGACAAATTCAATCCGCCCCTTTTCCAGCGAATGATGCTCAGCGATGATGCTGCAGCCATGCTCGTTCAGAACGCCGCGATAGACCTCAGCGCAACTGCCGGTGCGATCCTTCGTTATGCCCTCCACCCGGATGCGGTAGGGTGGTCTGGTGTCGAAGACATAGATCAGGGTGAAGGTGAACAGCGTGATGATCACGGCAAAATGCAACAGGCCGAGGCCAGCAGTCAGTCCCACCAGGGTAACGATGATCAGCCGCACCGTGTCACGCGTCGAATCCGTCGCCGAGCGGAAACGGAGGAGACCGCCGATGCCGAACACCACCACGCCGACCACGGTGCCGAATTCACGCACGGCCACGCCGATCACCGCGCCGATCAGCGCATACATCACATAGACATGCGGCATGTCTGCTTCATGCAGTCCCCCTATCTTGCGCCGCGTCGCCGGGTGGTAGCCGATCAGGGTGCCCAGCAAGATGGCGAGCACCAGGATGGCGAACGAGTTCACCATGAATTGCACGTCTGTCATGCCGGACCAGTCCAGCGCAGCAGCCGAATTGTGCGTTCCATCAAACAGGGGTTGATCCGGAACAGACTTGTCAGCGGCTAGATGTTTCACGACATTTGTCCCTGATCAACGCAAGCACACCTTCATTAAATCGGCCACCTTGGACGGCGATCCGGCCTCTTCGAAAAAGTCGCCGAGATAACCGGCCGCGATTCGACGCGTCCTGTCTCCCAGCTGCGGCGTCTCGTTGAGTATGGCGATTAGTTCAGCGCGGCGGGTGGAAATCTCCGCGAGGAACGCCTTGGCCTCCTCGTTATGCGCGCAGAAGCCGCGATAGCGCCGCACTTTCACATCGGCGACATGGATGCCGTCGGGCGGCACGGCATAGGGCGGGTTGACCAGGCCGGCATAGTCAAAGTCATAAGGCACGGGGATCAGGCCCGCCGATGCGCCGGTCGCGCCCTCGACACTCATCAGCCGGGCATTGTGGCAACAATCCTCGCCGGGCTGACCGGCCGTCATGGCCCAATCCAGGTTGCTGATCATGTACTCAAACACCGCGTAACGGGCCGCGGCGGCCGCATCCAGTTGCGAGGCGGATATTTTTCTGACGCCCTTCAGCCGTTCCTGCCCATTGCGCTTCGCCACGTCATCCACAGCCTCAATAAAAAAGCCAAGCCGTGTGGTGAGGGGGTGGCCGTCCTTGAAGGTATAGTCGATCTTGGCAAGGCGGACGTTGAAGCTTTCCGGAGTCAGGGCACGGTACAGCCGGTAGGCGGTATATTCCAGCAGCACATATTGCTGGAAGTCCGCCATGCGCTGGCAATGGGTCACCAGCTTGAGGTGCTTCTGCCCCTTGAAGATGGAAGACGATCCGGGTTTTTGCGTGAACTCCACGCGCAGGGGCGGGAAGGCACATACCTCTTCCTTGCGCCGCATGGTGCCGCGCACCGACAAGGTCACGGGCAGGGTTTCTGGCGCCGCGCCGCCAACCTTCAGCACACCGGAGACCGGCTGGGCGGCGATGTTGCGCGAAATCGTGTCGAACGGTCCCGTGAGGGTCAGGTTCAGCACCTCGTCGCCGGCAAACAACGGTTTGGGACCGTCAGCGGCGCGGACGGGATTTGCCCAGGAGAGGATGGAAAACATCGCGGCGGCGAGTGCGATTTTCAGAGCCAAGCGCATCACGGTGTTCCTTATTTTGAAGGTTGCCGAGATCGTGCGACGGCATGCGCAACGGGCGTCCCATCGACTATCTCCAGATAAGAGACCGTACCGCCGTAGACGGCCGATATTCCAGTATCAATGCAGATCAGCTTTCCGTCCGCGAAGAAGGCGATTCCCGACAGGATGGGCGTGTGACCGACCACGATTCGCCTTGCGCCATAAACAGATAGCAGGGCATCCAGCTGATCTTCGCCGGCCGGCTGAATTTGGGCCGACGTCGCCGCCGCGAGTGTCTCACCGTTGCTATTCGCCAGCGGCTGCGCCAGCCCTCGGTACCAGAGCGGCCCCTGGTCATCATTGTCGATCGCTGTAGGATCGGTGTTTCGCGCCGTCAGCGCGGCTGCGGCGCGGGCATTAATCTCCGCCACCGTCAGACCGGCATAAGCCGGACTGATGCCGGCATGCACGAACAACGTGCCGTCCAGCAGGACGACAACAGGATTTTTCACGACCCATCGACCGATCTCGCCTTGATCGCTCCAGGCGATCTGGTGCTCGATGCGCCCGGGTGGGAAGGCCTCGAACCAGAGCTTCTTGATTGCCTCGCCGCTCATCTCCGGGTCTTTTTGGCGATAGGCCATTTCAATGGCGGTCTTGTTGGAATTGTAGACATCCTCGCGCCGCGTGGCGGAGCGGCCGTCGGCATAGGCGGCATAGTCGGCGGCGGAGACATAGCGCAGGTCGCCGGTCAGGTTCATGGCTTCGTGATTGCCGACCATGGCGATGACCTGACCGTGGGCTCGAGCCGCTTCCTTCTGCAGCCGCATGAGATCCTGGATGATCTCGAGCGAACTCGGGCCGCGATCGACGGCGTCGCCGGTCTGAATTAGGACAGTGTCGCCGCCGCTCCAGTGGCCATTGTGATCGACCAAGCTTGCGGAGTGCAGGATATCCCGCCAGGCGGAAAAATCGCCATGTAGGTCGCCGACCGCAACGATGCGATGCAAGGGGGCGGCCGCGACAGGTATGGCCAGGGCTAGGACCGTCACCAGCCAAGCGAGGCGCGACCAAAGACTCCGCATACGCGACCCCCTTTTTGGTACTTTCTCCTACAAGAGAGTGTTGTCCAACTTCCGGTTGTCGCGCAAGCATTGCCGACGAGGACCCTGGAGCCTATGTCACCGGCAATGTTGAAGATCATGATCATCCGACATGCGGAAAAGCATCAGCATGGCAGTCATGACCGGGGCGTCAACGAAAACGGCCGTCCAGCGCATCACGAATTGACCGTGCGCGGCTGGCAACGGTCGGGCGCCTTGGTGCATCTGTTCGCACCGGGCGGCGGACTGCCGGATGGCTGCAAGCTTGACACGCCCCGCTCGATTTTCGCGTCGGATGCCACCAGGGACAGTCCCAGCTTGCGGGCGATACACACGGTCGGCCCGCTGGCGGCCGCCCTAGGGCTCCCGGTCAATCATGCATATGCGGAAGAAGAAGAGGCGGCGCTGGCGGCGGTAGTGGTCTCGGCGCCATCACCGGCGCTGATCGCCTGGCACCATGGCGCCATTCCGCGGCTGGTCGCGGAAATCGCCGGCAAGCTGCCAGGCTGTCCCCTCCACTGGCCGGATGACCGTTTCGACCTGGTCTGGATTCTGGAGCGCGACGCTCCGCGCGCAGGCTGGCGTTTTTCTCAGGTCACGCAACGGTTGCTTCCGGGTGACGTGACAGCACTATGAGCGCACCCCCCGGTGCGTGCTCGACCGATGGCCCGGTTACGGGAGGGTTTAGCCTTTGGGTAGGGCAATGGGCCGCTCGCGAAGTAGTAGCACCCAGTCCGCACTTTCCATCAGGGCCTCGCGCCCCAACTCGCGGAGCAACGCCAATTCGCTTTGGCGACGCTCCGGCGTTGGTTGCCCGGATTCGAACTGGTTGATGAACCGTTCGGCACGCCGGAATATCGCTGCGAACCGCGCGAACTGATTGGCCTGGGTGCGCGCGCCGATGCGCTCTGAGTATGTTCCCCACACTGCCGCGACGATCGGCGCGAATCCCATGGCCAACACCGTCCAGAGCCGCCACAGTGCGAAATGCGCAAGCACATTCCACAGGAGCACCAGGCAGACTGCGGCAAGCAGACCCACGCCCAGCGATACCCGCGACCAGTACTCCATCCGGCGCGAGCGCCGTTCATGTAGCTGTGCGCGTTCGGCATAGTAGCCGGCCTGGCCGTGCACCCAGCACTTGAGCGCCACGTCCGGCTGTGCGATCGCCGGTGGGGGGGCGGCTCCCGTGGCCCGCAGTGCTTCCCGGATCCAGCGCAGCTCATCAAGCTGCTTACGCAGGTAGGACGAGGAGGCTGTATCGGCCAGTCCGGCCAGACGCCAATAGAACTGAACACGCAGCCCTTCGGCAAGAGCGCGATAGTCGAGATAGCGGCCCTGGGCATCCAAGCGCCGGTGCCACACTAGGATCAGCGTCAGAAATGCAAATAACAGCAGGTATGCGAGCGGCACGACGCGCAGCGGCCCGATACCAGAGTAGACTTCCAACGTCAGCGCCATCATTGCCGCTACCGCTAGGGTCAGCCGCAATACCCGGTGCGTGATGCGTTGGTAGTACACGGCGAGCCGGTCTGCAACAGCAAATGCGGCACTGAGTTCCGGGTCCGCGCTCGCCTCTCCTGCTACACCCGGAAGCAGCGAGGCTGCCGCCCCGGCAAGTTTGGAGTGAATATGGGGCCGCGCTGGTTCGCAGTTGAACCGGTCGATACGGCTGCACACAGTCTGAAAGATTTCCACCTCATTGTCCTGCGGAAAGATCCAAGATACTTGCTGGGTAATGGGCGCAGCGGAGCCGGCGCGTACAGCGTGGACCCTAAAGACCGGTCCGCTGTCCTCCGGGTCGAGAGCGGCACCCCAGCTGACTGGAGCTGCAGCAGATCGGCCGAGCTTCAGACCGACCATTCCTGACGTACCGGAACTTGAATCGTCTAGGACCCCATCCCAAATGGCGAGCAGAATATGACTTTGCTGGACCACGAAGGCGCCCACTTCACGATACTGCTGATCGCGAGCGGACTGAGACTCGCACCAGTCCTGTGGATTGCCTGCATCCGCTCGGGGCCAGACAAAGATCTGCTCCGGAGGCACGCGCTGAAGCATGCTTCGAAACTCCTGCACGGAGTCGGGAAAATCCCGTTCATAGTCATCGGGGCTTAGAGGAAGCGGTACGATGAGTTCGTAACCGCGATCGAGAGCTATCTGCGCCACTAGACGGTCTGCGCCCGCCGCCATAGCGGAAACAATCCGTAATGGCGTTGCAGGATAGCGGGTCCGCAGCAACCCGAAGAATTCGATAATTTGCGCGCGATAGACGGCAAGATCGCTAATGCGCAGATCTCGATGTCCGGTAACGCCAATGACAAATGGCAATCGGCCATCCGGTGCAGCGGCGGGGCCCATGGGTCGCGAGACTGAATTCAATAGCGGGACCCACCTGTGCCCTGCACATTGCGATCGTCCCACGCAACGAGTTTTCCAACAAGCATCTGACTGAAGTTCATAATCAGCCTCGGGTCCGCCTGGGTGTCAAAGAGAGTTGCCACCGGACAACGCAATTTGCAGCGGCACGGCACTAACCCTCATTTCGACGATGCCATCTTATCAGCCTCTTGTTCTCCATCTGGTACCGCGGAAAGTCCCCGCGTCAGGCGGCGTTTTTTTCCGCAATCCGGAGCTCCGATACCCTCGCCGATTTCCAACCGTTTTCTACCGGGCTCAAGCTGGCCGGCATGCCGGAATAGCCAGCAGACCCTGCGCAAAGGACGCTGCCGTTCCCGCGTATCGCGCCCTGCTAGAATAACTTGGATGCAGCAAAGCAACGTCTTCGCCGGTCCCTACTTGGACCGCGCCGCGCATTTGCGGCAGGATCCGGCGTGGTTCGCGGCTGCGCTCGCCGACGAGCGCAGCCGGGCGTTGCCGGTTTGGAATTCGCGCAACCTCATCATTGACGGTGAGGCCGCGCGTGCGGCATTTCTGGAACTGTCGGCAATCCCTGCGCAGCTGCGCAGCAGCAACGATTTGATACTGCTGGGCCGATTCGGCGACGTCCCGATTTTTGCCTACGAAATCCTCGCGGCGGAAGCGCCGCAACTGCTCTCCGGCGCGCGCTTCGAGGATTTACGCATGGTGGCCTCGATGCTCGCGGCCGACGAAGCCGGCTTGTTGAGCTATGCGCGCGCCATGATCGCCTGGCGCAGCCGGCACCGGTTCTGCGGCACCTGCGGCGCCGCAACGCTGTCCGCGAAGAGCGGGCACGTTCTGGTGTGCACCAACCCCGTCTGCCGTCACGAACAATTCCCGCGCATCGATCCGGCCATCATCGTTCTGGTCAGCGACGGCGATCGAGCGCTGCTCGGCCGACAGGCTGCATGGCCCGCGGGCCGCTACTCCACCATTGCCGGCTTCGTCGAACCCGGAGAGTCTCTCGAGGATGCGGTGGCGCGCGAGGTGTTCGAGGAGACCGGCGTGCGAGTCGAGCGGATCGAATATCACTCATCGCAGCCCTGGCCATTTCCCTCATCGCTGATGCTGGGATTCATGGCGCATGCGGCGACGGCGGAAATCCACTTGCGCGATCAGGAGCTCGAAGATGCGCAATGGTTTACGCGCGCCGATCTGGTGGCCGGCAGGGCGATCGTGCCGCCGAATGTATCCATCTCGTTTCGCTTGATCGAGCACTGGTTCGATGCCGCCGGGGAGGTGCGGCTCAAGGACATACAACGGACTTCGACCTGGGCCTCGACCCGCTAACCGCGCACCCAGTGCCCGGATTTCATGCGCCAGCCGTCGCCCTGGCGCACCCATTGCTCCGCGACCCAATGATAACCGGGCCGGCCCGGCGCCCAATGACCCGCCACCCAGTCATATCGGCCGCCCACCCAGTTCCAATAGCCGCTAAACCACACGTCGCTCAGCTCCGGGGCAACACCTGTGTTTTCGTCACGCGCCGGCGGCGGAGCGACCAACACCAGACCGTCGGCATAGTGGCGCTGATCGGGAACGACCACGCATGCCGGCAGCATGGCGATCGCGGTAAGTCCGAACGCGAGTCCCGGCAGAAGCGATGTGCGCCGTTTCATGGCCGAGCAGAATAGCGCCCTGGGCTAGGGATCACCACTCGCGCGCGGCTTGGATTTGTCATTGCGGCGTCTGGAGAGCCGCGGGACCGGCACGCTGCCCAGACTGACCAGCGGCCGGGCAAGCCGAGCCTTGAACCGATACATGGCCTGATCCGCCCGCCTTAGCAGCAGCGCGGCGGTTTCGCCGTCGTGCGGATACAGCGACTCGCCGATCGCGGCGGTCAGATGCTGCTCTTCACCGTTGATCCAACAGGGCAACGAGACTCGTTCGCGAATCGAATCCGCCACGCGGCTCATGGCCAGGGGGTCCGGCACGCTGGGCAGTACCACGACGAATTCATCGCCGCCGTAGCGCCCCACGATATCTCCGGTACGAACTCGCGCGGAAATGCGCGCGGCCGCCGTGGTCAGGATTTTGTCGCCTGCGTCGTGCCCATAGGTATCGTTGATGGCCTTGAACCCATTCAAATCGATGAACAGCAACCCGACTTGTTGTCCTTGCAAGGCAGCTTCAGCGATGGCCGACTCCAGCAGCTCCAACGTCCGGCGCCGGTTGTAGACACCCGTGAGGCCGTCCCGATCGGCGAGCTGTTGAGTTTGCGCTTCGCGCGCCTTCACGACCGCCAGTTCATGCAGCAAGCCCGCATTGATGAACCGCAGCGCTTGCATCTCGCGCTGCACGGAGCCCATGCGCAGCAGCGGCACGCTCGAGGTTTCGGCGCCGCCCACCATGGCGGCGCCGGGCGCAGCCGCTTCGCCTTTCAAGGCCCCTTTGATTCGACCATATGCCATAGTTCATTGTTGCGAATTCAACGGGTCCCTGAGGATCGGTTGCCGCCTGATGAATATGTCAGATTTGACTGACTGACAGAGGTTCGCGTCACTCGAAGGAGCTCATGATGGCCTACACGGCAGATCCTCGCGTCTTGTTCGCCGCGGAGCGGACTTTGCTTGCCTGGCAGCGCAGTGCAATCGCGTTGATGGGCTTCGGCTTCGTCGTCGAACGATTCGGCCTTTTCCTGGAGATGGTCATGCACCAGACCCCGATGAGCACTCAGCGAGGCTTTTCCCTGGGGTTTGGCGTGCTCTTGCTGGTGCTGGGCGCAGCGGTCGCGCTAGTGTCGGCCCGTCAGTTTCTCCAGGTGGCCAAGAATTTGGACCCCGCCGTCGTCCCGCCGGGATATTGGACCCGGGCAGGCGTGGCGCTGAATGTCGTCATCGCGTTCATTGCCGTGATCTTCGCGGTGCATTTTCTGGTGGCGGCCCGCACCGCCGCCTGAGGAACGCCGGCCGACCATGCTGCGGCGCGATCTGCGGCGCGTCCAAACGGCCATTAGTGTGGCCTCGTTCACCATTCCCGGCAGCCCCGTCAACCCCAGCGATGCTGCGCCGTTAGAATTTGCATGATGCAAACCGAAATAGCCGTGCTGCGCTTTGGCCTGGGTGCAAGACCGGGCGATTTGGCAGCGGCTGCTACCGACCCGCGCGCCTGGCTGGCGGCGCAGATCAAGGGCGCCGCACCCCTGGCCGTGAATACCCCGCTGTCCCCTTCCGATCAAATCTTCACGGCCTTGCTGGCAGCGCGCGAGGAACGCCAGGAGATGAAGCGTACGTCGGCGGCCCAGGATCCAGTCAATGTCGTGCGCGAGGCGTACCTGCCGCATTACCGCGCGCAGGTGCTGGCGCGCGCCCAAAGTGCTGCGCTGACGTCCCGGCCCTTTGCCGAACGATTGGTGCATTTTTGGTCCAATCACTTCGCCATCTCCGCCGACAAGGGCGTGATATTCGGGCTGGCCGGAACTTTGGAAAACGAGGCCATCAGGCCTCATGTGGGAGGAAGATTTATCGATCTATTGCTGGCGGTTGAACAGCACCCCGCGATGATCGCCTTTCTCGACAATCAATATTCCGTGG
This sequence comes from uncultured Gammaproteobacteria bacterium, assembly GCA_963756845.1. Lineage (GTDB taxonomy): Bacteria > Pseudomonadota > Gammaproteobacteria > Steroidobacterales > Steroidobacteraceae > Bog-1198. The sequence goes on from CAVWPD010000008.1 coordinate 194,547, forward strand.
GCAAGGATTCCGAGGCCGCGCGCTTCGCGGCGCGGCGCTTCGGCGGCGGCGGCGCGCCGAAACGCCAATTTGGCATCAATGAAAATCTCGCGCGCGAAATTCTCGAGCTGCACACGCTGGGAGTGAACGGTGGCTACAGCCAGGCCGATGTCACGAGTTTCGCCCAGATCATCACCGGATGGTCCATTGGCGGCGGCAAGGGCCGGCTCGCGGGCGGCAGCCCCGGACGATTTTATTTTCGCGATAACCTGCACGAGCCCGGTGCGAAAGTCTTCCTCGGCAAGACCTACGGCGAGGACGGCCAGAGGCAGGGCGAAGCAGTTCTCGCCGACCTTGCGCGAAATCCCGCAACAGCCCAGTTCATCGCAACAAAACTCGTGCGGCATTTTGTTGCCGACGATCCGCCGCCCGCCGCGGTTGAGCGGGTATCCCACGCCTTCCTCAAATCGGGCGGGGATCTGCCGCAGGTGTACGCCGCATTGATCGCATCGCCCGAATCTTGGGATGCGGATGCCCGCAAATTCAAGACACCGGAAGACTTCGTTTTCTCAACCTTGCGCTCGCTGAATATCTCGCCGAGCCAGCCGGAAGAAGTCCTGCGCAGTTTCGATCTGCTGGGTCAGCGCCAATACACGCCGGGATCCCCCGCCGGTTGGCCGGACACCTCGAAGAACTGGGATGGGTCAGATGCGCTGATGCATCGGGTGCTGTGGGCATCGCGGGTTGCTGCCAAGTACGACCGCGGGATGGATCCTCTGGATATTGCGGCATCCAGCCTGGGCGGCTACGCGCGGCCAGAAACAGTCACGGCGCTGCGCCGCGCGGCTTCCTCGGACCAAGCCTTGGCGCTCTTGCTCATGAGCCCTGAATTTCAACGGAGATAGCAACGTGGCCACGCGCAACAACATGGATCGGCGTCGGTTTCTGGCCGCGGCGGGCGCCCTGGCCGCAAGCACGGCCCTGCCCAATGTGCTGTTCGCGAAAACAGGCGGCTCGTCGCGCCTCGTGGTGGTGATTCTGCGCGGCGCGCTGGATGGGCTTGCCGCAGTCCCGCCCTACGCCGATCCGGATTACGCGGCTCTGCATCGCGAACTTGCGATCGCCGCGCCCGGCGCTGCCGATGGCGCGCTCATCCTCGATCACACCTTCGGCCTGCACCCGTCATTGGCGTTCTTGCACGAACGCTACGGCGCAGGCGAGCTGATCGTCTTCAATGCGGTCGCCTCACCGTACCGCGACAGATCCCATTTCGATGGCCAAAATGTCCTCGAGAATGGGCTGACCAAACCCATCGGCACCGCCGATGGCTGGCTTAATCGATCGCTGGCCGCGCTGCCGCGCCGAGCCGCAGGATCCGGGGAGCGGGCCGTCGCCGTCAGTCAGAATGTGCCGCTGATCTTGCGCGGCGAGGCGTCCGTGATTTCCAAATCGCCGCAAACCACCCCGGATGTCGATGACGATTTATTGATGCGCTTGGCAGACCTGTACTCCAAGGACGACTGGTTTTCCGCGCGCCTCAGCGAGGCAATGCAGACCGACAAAATGGTGGATGAGGCCGCCGCAACCAACATGGCGCAAGAAACAGCCCGGCCGGCAGCACCGGATCGGGTCGGCGCGGTGGCCCGAATGGCTGCGACGCTGATGCGAAGCGAAGGGGGGCCCGAGGTTGCGGTCATTGAGGCCAGCGGCTGGGACACGCACGCCAATCAGGGCGGTGCGAAAGGTGCTCTTGCGCAGAGGCTGGCCGGACTGGACAAGGCGTTGCGCATACTGGCCGATGAATTGGGCCCCTTGTGGCCGCAAACGGCCGTGCTCGTGGTCACCGAGTTCGGCCGAACGGCGGCCATGAACGGCACGCGCGGCACCGACCACGGAACCGGTGGCTGCGCCTTTCTCGCCGGCGGCGCCGTGCGTGGCGGGCGCGTAATCGCCGATTGGCCGGGGCTTGGCAGAACGGCGCTTCTGGACAACCGCGACCTGCGCCCAACCTTGGATCTACGCAGCGTGTTCAAAGGAGTACTCGACGAGCACATGCACGTCGACGCGAACACGCTTGCCAATCGAGTGTTCCCAGACAGCAGCGGCGCGCGCCCTCTTCAAGGGCTGATACGCGCCTAGACTGACACCCGGCGAACGCTCACATCCCGGGCGGTTTCGGATCCGGCCACGCTGAGATCATTGTTGGCGCTGCGGGCTCGGGCACCGGTAGCGATGGCGGCGCGGCCACGGGCGGCGTCATCAGGGGTGCCGCCGGTTTCGGCTTGGGCGCGGGCGCCGCCTTCTTCTTTGGCGCAGCCTTGACGGCCTTTTTGACCGCTTTCGCTTTGATCGCTTTTTTAGGCTTAGCCTTTGCCGCGACCTTTCCCTTCTTCACCGGCCGCGTCTTCTTCTTTGCGGCGCTCTTCTTGGCGGGTGCGCGCTTAGCCGCGCTGCGCTTGGCCTTTGCCTTTGCCTTTGTCTTGGGACGCTTTTTAGACTTACTCTTTTTTGCCATGATCACTCTTCTCCTGGAGATCGTTCGAACTCGCTGTGAGAGTAGCCCCGAAAAAGTCTGCTGTCATCTGTGTGTGGCACTGGAGTCAGTCGCGCGGATTGCGTAGGCTGCCTCGCGTGTCCACGCCAGAACCCATACGCCCGCTGAAAGATGTCTGGTTGCGTCCGCGTCGCGTGTTTCGCGAATTGGCGTCGCGCCCCGTGGGGCTCACCGACTACCTGCTTGCAGCGGCCCAAGGCGTTGCCACTTCCGTGGCGGTGTATCGAACGCAATTGGCGGGGATACATGCCGGCGCGGCGGAAGTCCTCGGCAGCGCACTACTGTTCGGACCCGTCGGCGGAGTGATCAGCCTGTATGTGTTTGCGGCTATCTATGGCCGATTGGGCAAGCGCGCCGGCGGCGCCTCGACGCGCAATGCGGTGTTTCATGTACTGGCATACGGCGGCGTACCGGTCGCCGCGTCGTTGATTCTGTGGGGCTTGATGGCCTTGCTCATCGGCGAGCCCGCCATCATCGAAACCCCGGGGGCCGAGCTCGACGGCTTTGTCGCCTTCGCGCTGCGCTTACAGGTGGCTGTGTACCTGTTGTTGATGCTGTGGAGCGTGGTTCTGCAAGTGATGGGATTGAGCGAAATCCAAGGTCTCGTCACGCGCAAAGCTTTTGGAGTGTGGGTACTCGGTCAACTCGTGGCGCTGCTCGCCGCCTTGTTTCTCAGCATGCTGATCGCTGTCCTGTTCCCCGACCTGGTGCCAAACCCGCCCCATTGAGCGCGGCAATCGCCCTAGGGGGTTGCTACTCCGGCTTCGGGTCGGAATTCGTGGGCTGGGGTGCCAAAACCGGTGCCGGTGTCACCGGGGGGCTGTGCAAGCGTTCGATCACGGATTTTGCGACTTCGGCCGCAGAGCGCAGCGGTTTCGAGGATTCACTGCCCGACGCCTTGGGCGCGACCTTCGGCGTTGCCTTCGGCGCGCGCGGCCGCGGCTTTCGAACGCGTACCTTTTTGCTGACCGCCTTTTCGGCGGGTGCTTTCACGGCCGGTACCTTCTTCGCGGCCGGTACCTTCGCGGGCGGCGCTTGCTTCGCGGCAGGCGCCTTGGCCTTGCGGGTGTGTTTCACCGCGGCGGTGCGAGCCGCCTCGACCTTCTTTCTCGCCTGTTTAGCAGCCTTTTTTTGCGCCTTGAAGAGTTTGCGGGCCTCCTTGAGCGCCGTCTTGGCGGCACGCACCTGCTGCTTCGCCGCCGCCGCCTGGGCGGCCGCTTTCTTCGCCGCGTCGCCAAGCTGTTGCGCGGTCGCGGTTTTCTTCTTGAGCAGCGCGGATGTAGGAGCAGTTGCCATAATGCTTAAGGGAGTACGCGAAGCAAGAATTCACGAATATCGAGGACTTCCGACGGGCACACGCTATGCGCCATCGAGTACTCGTGCCATTCGACTTTATACCCATGGTTTCGCAAGAAGTCTCGAGAATTCAGCCCCAGCTGCATCGGTAATGTGGCATCCGCCTGCCCATGCGCCATGAATATCGGCGTGGCATCGTTCGCCGGCTGGCGCTCGGCGCTAAAGCTGCTCTGGCGCGGCAGGTAGCAGGATAGCGCCATGACGCCGGCCAGCTTTTCCTGAAGGCGCGTGACGGTATACAACGACACGGCACCCCCCTGGGAAAACCCCGCCAGCACGATGCGCTCCGCCGCGATGCCACGCGCCACCTCCCCGGCGATCAGTTGCCGAATCTGCAGGTCCGTATCCTGAAAGCCGGCTACGTCCTCGGCGGCATGTCGATCCAGACCCTTGATGTCGTACCAAGCGCGCATGCGCATCCCGCCATTGATGCTGACCGGGCGAATGGGCGCGTTGGGGAAGACGAATCGCCAGGCGCGTTCGCCTCGCTGCACCAGCTGCGGCACCACCGGTTCGAAATCATGTCCGTCGGCGCCGAGCCCGTGCAACCAGATCACCGCGGCGTTGGGTTTAGCGGCGGTTTCAACTTCAATAGTTTCAAGCATCCGGCTAATGTACTAGGAATTGCCGCGGTTTCGCTATCATCGCTGCATGCCGATCACACTGAGTCATTTGCGCCGCTATGCGATTGCGCGCTCGCTGTTCAAACCCACCACGCTGCGGCGTGCAATCGAAAAGCTCGGGTTCGTACAAGCCGATCCCATCCGCGCGCCGGCCCGCGCCCAGGACCTGACGCTGCGCCATCGCGTTGTCGGCTACCGTGCCGGGGACCTGGAGCGTTGCTATGCGAGGCTGCCAGTGGAGGAGGACTTCTTCGTCAACTACGGCTTTCTGCCGCGCGCGCACCACGCATTGATGCATCCGCGCACGCCGGCTCCCCCTTCGGCCGCGCTGGCAAGACGCTCGGCGGCGGTGTTGGCCTTCGTGCGCGAACGCGGCGTGGTTCATCCGCGCGAGGTGAACGCGCATTTCGCGCACGGCAAGGTGACCAATTGGTTCGGCGGCTCATCGAATGCCAGTACACAGCTGCTGGACGCCATGCACTATCGCGGACTGTTGCGGGTGGCCCGCCGCGAGGGCGGAACTCGCGTCTACGTGGCGCGCGACGCGGCGCGGCGGCACCGGATGCGCCCTCCTGCGCTACGCGCATGGATGCGCTGGTGGACGTGGTCGTCGGCAAGTACGCTCCCCTGCCGGCAAGCACTCTGGGAATGTTGGTCACCAGGTTGCGCCATGGCGCGCCGCAGTGGGCGGCCGATCGCGCGGCTGCGCTATCCCGCGCCAAAAAACGCCTCGGCACCGCCCGCGTGGATGGCATCGAGTGGTACTGGCCGGCTGGTGAGAGGCCGCAGTCCCCTCGCTGGCGGCCGGATGACGAAGTGCGCCTGCTCACCCCTTTCGATCCCATCGTTTGGGACCGGCGCAGGTTTGAAGTCTTCTGGGGTTGGGCCTACCGCTTCGAGGCCTATACACCGGCTCCTAAACGCAAGCTGGGTTACTACGCGCTGCCGCTGTTATGGCACGAGCAGATTATCGGCTGGGCGAATCTGAGTGTGGCCGACGGCGCGCTGTGCGGCGAATTCGGCTATACCGAGGGCCGCGCGCCGTGCAATGCCGCTTTTCGCAACGGCCTTGAGGCCGAATTGGGCCGTCTGCGCAATTTTCTCGACGCCACCCACTGAAGGCTTGCCGGCCGGAGGCCGCCGGCACCCGGGCGGCGAAGTGCGCAATGTCTTGTTGACAGCTGTTGCATTTTTATGCACGATGCGCGCAATTTTATGCAAGAGTGAGAAAATGCTCCGATCCGATCCCGAACAGCACAGCGCGCCGGCGCGCCGCACCCTGCTGGCGAAGATCATTCGCGAACAGGCAGTGGGACGGCAAACCGAGCTGGTGGGACTGTTGCGCAAGCTCGGCCATGCCGCCACCCAGTCGAGCGTCAGCCGGGATTTGCGCGAGCTCGGCGTGGGCAAGATGGGCGATCGGTATGTGCTGCCCGAGACGGCGCCGCAGCCGCAGAACGATTTTTCGACGCTCAAGCAATTCGTCAGCGCCCGCTTGACCGCGGGCAGCAATTTGACGGTGCTGAAAACGACCATCGGCGCCGCGCAAAGCGTTGCCGTCGCGATCGACACTGCCCGCTGGCCGGAGGTCGTCGGCACGATTTCGGGCGATGACACGATTTTCATCGCCACCGCCGGCGCCCGCGCGCAGCGCGAGCTCGGGCGGCGCCTCCTCGCGATCTTCGGACGCTAACTCCATGACATCCAAATTCAGGCAGGGCGCCGAGCCCATTTTGTTGGCATTTTCCGGGGGCCTCGACACATCCTTTTGCGTGCCCTGGCTCAAGGACACCTATCAGCGGCCGGTGATCACGGTTACCGTCGACACCGGCGGCATCGACGCTGCGGCGGCGCAGTCCTTGGCCGAGCGTTCGGCATTGCTGGGTGCGATCGAGCATCACTTGATCGACGCGCGCACCGCTTACTTCGATCAGGTACTGAAATTTCTCATCATGGGCAATGTTCGCCGCGGCAACCTGTATCCCCTGTGCGTCGGGGCGGAACGCGTGCTGCAAGCGCAAACCATCGCGCAAATGGCGTTGCGGCTCAAAACCATGATGGTCGCCCACGGCTGCACGGCTGCCGGCAACGATCAGGTGCGCTTTGAAGTGGCCTTGCGCACCTTGGCGCCGGAACTGGAAATCATCGCGCCGGTGCGCGACCGGGCGTTCCAACGGCCGGAACAGCTGCGCTACTTGCAGGAACATCAGCTGCCGATTCCGCCTTTCGGCGCTGCCTATTCGGTGAATCGCGGTTTGTGGGGCGTCACCATCGGCGGCAAGGAAACACTGACTTCGCAGGGCAGCATCCCCGACGATGCCTGGGTGCTGTCCAAGGATGCCTTCACGAAACCGCGCCTGCCTGAGCGGCACACCATCGGATTCACGCAAGGCGTACCGGCCAGTCTCGATGGGCAGAGCCTCTCGGCCGTGGCCATCATCGAAGCGCTCGAGGCGCTGGCGGGACCCTTTGGTATCGGCCGCGGCATTCACTTGGGCGACACCGTGATCGGCACCAAGGGGCGCGTCGCATTCGAAGCGCCCGCCGCGGAGGTGCTGCTGACGGCTCACCGCGAACTGGAGAAGTTGGTCATGACGGGCAAGCAGGCGCGCATCAAGGAATCCGTGGCGCAGCCCTACGGCGACCTGGTGCACGAAGGCCAGCACTTGGATCCGGTGTGTCGCGATATCGAGGCGCTACTGAAGTCATCGCAGCTGCGGGTCAGTGGCGAGGTGACGGTGCTGCTGCGGCCTGGGGCGGTATTCGTCGAGGGTGTGCATTCGCCCTACTCGTTGATGGCCGCATCCAAGGGCGTCTACGGCGAGTCAGCGGGAGAATGGACTCCGGCCGATGCCCTGGGCTATTCGAAAATGCTGGCCCTGACCGGCGTGTTTTACAAGCGTGCCGGAATGGGCAAGGAGCCCTCATGAGCAGCATGCGCACCGTGGTTGTCGATAAGATCGCCTCGGTGACGCAGGCCTGCGGCTTGTCGCACGAGATTCGCATCGCCGCAGAAATTCCCTGCGAAGAAGGCCTGGTCCTGGTGGTCGAAGTGCTCAACAACAAGGCGAACTACAACACCCTGGAACTGACCAGCGGCCGGATGGCGAAGGTGGTTCGTGGCGATATCGTGGTAGGCGCGCTGGGACATCGCAAGGCGCTGTTCGGCTATTCGGGTCATATTCCCGCCACACTCAGGCCCGGCGACATCATTCAGATGCTGAACATCGGCGGTGTGCTCGGCATCTGCGATTCAGCCACCCAGGATAAGGGCAAGCCATTTGACTGCAAGGTGCTGGGGACGGTACTCACCTTTCCCTATCTCGGCGAGCGCATCGGAGTTCCCGCCAAGGTCGGCTACAAGGCGCTGGACTACGATGCTGCACTCAATGCGCGCGGCATCCCGGTGGTCGCCCTGGCCGGCACGTGCATGGAGGCGGGAAAGACGGCGGCGGCTTCCGCCATCATCGCGCGCATGCGGCATCGCGGCCTGGTGGTGGACGCCTTCAAGGCCACCGGCGTGTCCTTGCGGCGCGACATCATGGCCTTCGAGGACTCCGGTGCGCGGCGGACCATGTTGTTCACCGACTTAGGCATCGTGACGACCACTGCGGCCTGCGGACCGGCGCTCACCCGCACCATGCTCACGGAAATGGCCGCGGGTCAGCCCGATGCCATCGTTTTTGAATTGGGCGATGGCCTGCTGGGAACTTACGGGGTGGAGTCCATTCTGCGCCAGGCGGACATTAAGGCGGCGCTGAATGCCGTGGTCCTGTCCGCAAACGATCCGGTAGCCGCCTGGGGCGGCGTCAAACTGCTGCGCGAGCGCTTCGGCATCGAGCCCTGCGTGGTAACCGGACCCGCAACCGACAATCAAGTGGGTGTAGAAATCATTCGCGAGCAGATGCAGGTCGAAGCATTCAATGCCATCAGTCATCCGGCGGACCTGGGCGATCACATCATCAACTCGCTCGGCCTGCGCAATGTGCGCGAATCGAAAGTAGCCGCCGAATGAGCGCCAAAACGCCTGCCATCGTGCTCGGCGGCACCGGCTATGTGGCCGGCGAATTGCTGCGCCTGATTGCGGCTCACCCGCAGCTTGAAGTCGCGGCCGTGTTGTCGGAGAGTCAGCCGGGCGCGCCGGTCGCCGCGGCGTTCGCGCACTTGCGCTCCGCCTATCCGGATCTGAAATTCGCCGGCCCCGACGAAATCGACGCGACGGTGCGCCGCTCTGCAGTGTCTGCCCTATTCTCCGCCGCGCCGCATGGCGTTTCCGCCGCGATCGTCGATCGGCTTCTCAGTGCCGCCGCGGCCGCCGGCAGGCGCGTGCACTGTGTGGATATTTCGGCCGACTTTCGCTATGCCACGGCGGCTGCGTACGAAGCCGTATACAAGCATGCGCATGGCGCGCCGCTGCGCATCCGCGAGTTCACCTGCGCGGTTCCCGAGCATCTGCAGAAATCGCCTACACCGCACATCGCGCATCCCGGATGCTTCGCGACAGCGACACTGCTGGCCAGCGTGCCGTTGTTGGCGCTGGGGCTTACCGACACGCGGCTGTTCGTTACCGGCATCACCGGCAGCACGGGCTCTGGACGCAAGCCCGTCGATGGCACGCATCATCCGCACAGGCACAGCGATCTGTATAGCTACGGGGCCCTGAGTCATCGGCATGTGCCCGAGATCACCGCGTGCGCAAAGCTGGCCAGCGGCGTCGAGGCGGAATTTAACTTCGTGCCGCACTCGGGCCCGTTTGCGCGCGGCATCCACGTCACCGTCCAAGCCAGCCTGAAAAAACCGCTCAGCAGCGAGCAGGCGCTGCAGGCCCTGGCCTCTTACTACCGGGACTGCCCTTTCGTTCGCGTCGCCGATTCGGCGCCGCGCGTCAAAGATGTGGCGGCCAGCAATTACTCCCATTTGAGCGCGGTAACCAACGGCAATTCCATTGCCGTGATGGCGGTGCTCGACAATCTCAATAAAGGTGCCGCCGGTGGCGCCATCCAATGGATGAACCGTTTATTGGGCATTGCCGAAACGACCGGCCTCACCGCCCCCGCTCCCGGATGGACTTAAGGACTATGGCAGCGACAAATCCAGCGGCTTCCGCGCACACGACTCACCTGGCGCAGGTATTCGCACAATATCCCGTCGAGGTGGCCCACGGCGAGGGCGTGTGGCTGCACGCACGGGATGGCCGCAAGATTCTGGATTTCTACGGCGGCCACGCGGTAGCCGGCCTGGGCTACGGCCACCCTCGCTGGCTGGCTGCGCTGGAGCGCCAAGCGCGCCAGATGGCATTTCAAACCAATGCCCTGCCCATGCTCATCCGCGAGCGCGCGGCAGCGCGCTTGACCAAATTCGTGGGCCTCGGCCTAGACACGGTGTTTTGGATCAACAGCGGCGCCGAAGCCAACGAAAATGCGCTGAAGTTGGCCTTCAAGATGACCGGCCGAACCAAGGCGGTCGCCTTGGAGCAAGGTTGGCATGGCAGAACCGCGGCCGCAGGCGCGGTGACCTGGGGGGCGCTGGAGAAATGGTATGGCTTTCCGCGTACGCCCTTTGATGTGCGGTTCACGCCGCGCGATGACCCGGGCGCCGTGGAGGCATGCGTCGATCGCGACACCGCGGCGGTTATCGTCGAACCGGTGCAAGGCGTGGGCGGCGCTTATCCCGTCGGCAAGCTCATGCTGCAGGCCCTGCGCCGGCGCTGCGATGAAGTAGGCGCGGTCTTGATCTTCGATGAGGTGCAGTGCGGAATGGGGCGCACCGGCGCGCCCTTTGGCGCCAACTTCTACGGCGTGATCCCGGACATCATCACTGCGGCCAAGGCCTTGGGCAACGGCTTCCCCGTCTCCGCGCTGCTGCTGTCGCGGCGCGTGGCGAACGCGCTCAAGTACGACGATATGGGCACCACCTTTGGCGGAGGCCCGATGGCCTGCGCGGTGGCGGAAGCGGTGATCGACACCATCGAGTCCGAATCGCTGCTGGCCAACGTGCGTCAGGTCTCGGCTTACATCCGCTCCAGCTGCATCATTGGCCCGATCACGGCGGTACAGGGCGAAGGCTTTTTATTGGGACTTAAAACTTCGCGTCCGGCCAAAGAGGTTCAAGCAGCGCTGCTCGACAAAAATATTCTCACCGGCACCAGCGCGGATCCGCGCATCCTGCGTCTGTTGCCGGCGTACATATTGAACGAAGGCCACGTGGATCTGCTGAGCGATGCCCTGGCGAAGATTTCCGCATGAAGCGCTTCCTTGATCTGGCCGATTTCAGCCGCGAGCAGATTCTCGATCTTCTTCAGCTAGCGCAGCGTCTGCAGCAGCAGCCTGAACCCAATGCCTTGGCGGGCAAGATTCTGGGTTTGGTATTTTTCAACTCGTCGTTGCGCACATTGGCCTCATTCCAGGCAGGCATGGCGCGGCTCGGCGGCAGCTCGTTCGTGATCACACCGGGTCAGGGGACATGGCAGCTGGAAACTCAGCTGCATGCCATCATGAACGGCGCGGCCGCGGAACATATTCGCGAGGGCATACCGGTATTGGCGTCGTATTGCGACGCGCTGGGCGTGCGCGCATTCGCCGACGGCAAGAGTCTTCAGGGGGATTTGGGCGAAACGTTGTTCGGCATGATCGATCAGCTGTGCGATAAGCCGCTGATCAACATGGAATCGGCCATGAATCACCCCTGTCAGGCGCTGGCGGACTGGCGGACGCTGGACGAACTCAAGGTGCCGGCACGCGCCAAGTTCGTTCTCAGTTGGGTCTATCACCCCAAGGCGCTGCCGCTGGCCGTTCCCGCGGCCACGGTGCATATGGCGGCGATGCGCGGCATGGAAGTGGTCGTGCTGCGGCCGGAAGGATTCGCGCTGCCCGCGCAAATCATGGAGAAGGCGCGCCTAGCTGCGCTCTCCGCCGGCGGTTCGCTCACCGAGACCTCCGATCGCGGCGCGGCCTTGGCCGGGGCCAGCGTGCTGTATGCGAAGGAGTGGGGCACGACCCGTTACTACGGCGATAGCGAGGCGGATTCGCGGCTGCGCGCAGAGCTCTCCGATTGGTGCGTACGCGAGCGCTGGTTCGCCGCGGCACAGCCTGATGCCAAGCTCATGCACTGTCTGCCGGTGCGACGCAATGTCGCCGTCGCCGATGAAGTCCTCGATGGGCCGCGCGCCGTGGTCAAGCGCGAAGCGTTCAATCGGCTGCCGGTGCAAATGGCCGTTCTGCATCGCATGCTGGCAAGTTGACCAGGCCAGTTGCCCAAGCGGAGTATTCTTCCATGATCATGAATCGACCCGATCCTTCCGTCGCCGTGCGCGCGCTCAAGAGCGCGGCACCCTACATCCGCATGTACAAAAACAAGGTGTTCGTCATCAAGGCAGGCGGCGCGGTGTTCAGCGACGAGGCTTCGGCGCGCGGCTTGATCGAGCAAGTGGCGATCCTGCACCAGGTCGGCATCAAGACGGTATTGGTGCACGGCGGCGGCCCGCAATTGGACCGCCTGCAGGCATCTCTGGGCATCGACACACGGATGATCAACGGCCGCCGAGTGACCGACCAGAAGTCGATCGATGTGACCGCCATGGCGTTGAACGGCTTGATCAACACCCGCATTTTGGCAATCTGCCGCGCGCTCGATATCGAAGCTATCGGTCTCAGCGGCGTCGACGCGGGGCTGATCCGCGCGCACAAGCGCCCGCCCGTGCCGATCGCGGAGGGCTCGAGCGAGATGGTGGATTACGGATTCGTCGGCGACATCGATTCGGTCAATTCAGCGGTGCTCGAGAAGCTGCTCGAGAACGGTCTGATGCCGGTGGTCAGTCCTCTGTCCGCGGATTCGCAAGGAACGCTGCTCAATATCAACGCCGATACGGTGGCCGCCGCCATCGGCGGGGCTCTGTCCGCGGAAAAGTTGCTGCTGTGTACCGGTGCGCCCGGCATTCTCGAGCGCGTCGAGGAGCCCAGCTCGGTGATCTCCTACACGGACATCCAAGGCTTGCGGCAGCTGCGTGAACAAGGAAGCCTGAAGGATGGCATGTTGCCCAAGGCGAGTGCCATCGAACACGCGATTCGCAGCGGCGTGCGCCGCGTGCACGTCATCAGCTACAAATCCGCTGACAGCTTGCTCGCGGAGGTGTTTACGAATGAAGGCACCGGCACGCTGGTGGTCGCCGACCTCAAGGCGTTGAGTCCCGCGGAACAACTGCCGCAGTCATGACGCGACTCTGGGACAAAGGAGCCTCTCTGGATGCGCGAGTGCTCGGCTACACGGCCGGAGACGACCATGTTTTGGACAATCGTCTGGTCTCCTACGACATCCGCGCCTCGCTCGCGCATGCAGAAATGCTCGGAGAGCAGAATCTGTTGTCCGCCGGCGACCTTGCCTCGATTCGCGATGCCTTGACACAGCTCGGCGCGGAGCATGCGCAGGGGCGATGGCAGGTCACGCTGGAACAAGAGGATTGCCAGACCGCCATCGAGAACCTGCTTACCGCGCGCATCGGCGCGACCGGCGGCCGCTTGCACGCCGGCCGCTCGCGAAATGATCAAGTGCTCGCCGCCTTGCGGCTGTATATGCGCGATGCAGCGCATGATCTGCAGCAAGGCACTCATGCCGTCGCGGACTCCTTGCATGCCTTGAGTCTGCGGCATGGCGATGTGGCGCTGCCCGGCTATACGCACATGCAACAGGCGATGCCGAGCAGCGTGGCGCTATGGGCCGAAGGATTTGCCGCTGAATTGCGCGACGATGCACAGGGCCTTGAACTGACACAGCGGCGCATCGGCAAAAATCCATTGGGGTCCGCCGCGGGCTTCGGCACGCCGAATCTGAACATCAGCCGCGAGGCAACGCGCCAGCGTCTCGGCTTCGGCGTCACTCAAGAGCCGGTCACGGCTGTACAGTTATCGCGCGGCAAAGCCGAGGCGCAGCTGCTGTTCGAGATCACGCTCCTCACGCAGGACATTGCCAGGCTCGCCGCCGACCTGCTGCTGTTTTACACCCATGAGTTCGCTTACGTCGCGCTGCCGGCGGCATTCACCACCGGCTCCTCGATCATGCCGCAAAAGCGCAACCCCGACGTGTTCGAATTGATGCGCGGCCGCAGCGCGGTGGCGCACGCCGCCCTGAACGAAGTGCTGGGCATCACGCAAAAACTGACTTCGGGCTATCACCGTGATTTGCAGCTCATCAAACCGCCGTTGTTCCGCGGCATCGATTCCTGCCTGCAGACTCTGGACATTCTGCCGAGCGCGCTCGACGGTGTGCGCTTTCGCGCCGAGAATATTCGGCTCGATCCGGATATTCATGCCGCCGCCGCGGCAAATGCGCTGGTCGCCCAAGAAGGCATTCCATTTCGCGAGGCGTATCGGCGTGTGGCCGCAAAACTCAAGGATTCCGAATGAGCATATGGCGCAGTTTGCTGTCTCTCGAGGCGTTGAATTCCGGCGGGCGCAAAACGCTCAACGGCAGCCTGGGGATTGTCTTTACGGAGATCGGCGAGGACTTCGTGCGCGGCACCATGCCCGTGGATGAGCGCACCCGGCAGCCCTACGGGCTGCTGCACGGCGGCGCATCGGTGGCGCTGGCGGAGACGCTGGGAAGCATGGGGGCGGCGATGTGCGTGGATGCGAAGGAGTATCAGGTCGTGGGCCAGGAAATCAACGCCAATCATGTGCGCGCGGCGCGCAGCGGACTGGTGACCGGCACGGCGCGGCCGGTGCACCTCGGCGGGAGAACCCATGTGTGGACGATCGAAATCGTCAATGACGCCCAGAAATTGGTGTGCATATCGCGTTTGACCATGGCGGTCATCAAGCGCGGCGCCGATGTCCTCCCTGGGACTTGAAGCTGGCATTTGCAACCGGAACAGGCGTATCTTCTGCGCCATGAAAAAAATCACTGTGCTGGTGTTCTTGGTCGCGGCCGCACCGCTGGCATTCGCGCAAACCCCTCCTCCCGCTAAGAACCCGCCTCCGGCCGTCGCACCCGGAGCCGATCCGGCCCCTCCGCCGACTCCCGAGCAAGTCGGCTACCTGCTTGGCCTGGGCTTCGGCGCGCAAATGCATGAGATCGGATTCAGCAACGAATTTACCGTGGAAGGGGTGACGCGCGGCGTGAAGGCGGGAATGCAGGGCAAGCAGCTCACACCTGCCGAACAGCAGCAAGTCCAGGGGATCGTGCGTATGGCCATGCAGGGGGCGGTGACGCGCAACCAAACGGCGGCCAAGGAATTCGCGGCGCACAATGCGAAAGAGAAGGGCGTTGTCACCACTGCCTCGGGCCTGCAATACAAGGTGGTCTCCTCCGGGGAAAAGAAGGCGCCCGCCATTCACGCCGCCGACAAAGTGACGGTGGATTATCGCGGCACGCTGATCGACGGAACGGAATTCGACAGTTCGTATGCGCGCGGAATGCCGGCTACTTTTCCGGTGAACGGCGTCATCAAGGGCTGGCAGGAGGCCTTGGTGTTGATGCGGCCGGGCGACAAATGGAAGCTGTTCATACCGCCCGACTTGGCGTACGGCGATGCTCCGCGCCCAAAAATTCCCGGCGGCTCGCTGTTGGTTTTCGACGTGAACGTACTTAGCGTGGAACCGGCGGCGCCCGCAGCGGCCCCACCGGGCACCCCGCACCCACCGAAATAATTCCGCTACGGATTCAGCTCGAGTGCATTGGTGAGATCGCCCATCGGCGGCGCGCCATGCGCGGCGAGCTCGCGGTCGCGCAGGCTGATCCCCGGCAGTACTTGCAGATCGAAGCGGCGCGTGATCAATCGCAGGATTGATTCCGTGTCGTACTGGGTGTGATCGACCGTACCGTGCTTCGCGAAGGGTGAAATGATCAGCGCCGGGATGCGCGCGCCCGGGCCCAACAGATCACCGTGCGGAGGCGCCACGTGGTCCCAGGCGCCGCCGAACTCATCGTACGTGATCACGATCACCATGTGATTCCATTGCCGGCTTGCCCGCAACTTCGCGACCAGGTCCGCGATATGCGCATCACCTTCCGCGATCGAGGCGTAGCCGGCGTGCTGGTTCACGTTGCCCTGCGGCTTGTAGAACACCACGGCGGGCAAGTGGCCGGCGGCAATGTCATTGACCAAATCGCTGTAGTCCTTCAAATGCGTGGCGCGATATTGCGCATGCGTCGCAGGATCGAGCTTCTGGTAGTAATTAAACGGCTGGTGGTGCGGCTGAAAATCGGGGTTGCCCCCCGGGGTTTCCGGGGCGTAAATCACCTCGCGCACTTGCGCCGGGGGCCTTCTGCCATCTTGAATCGCGGCGTTCCACGCGCCCGCGTACCAAACCCAGTTAATGCGTTTTGCATCCAGCGCATCGCCGATGTTCGGACCGGTTTGCGGCGGCAGCGTGGTGGCGCGGGCGGGATCCGCGTTGGCATAGATGGTATCGCTTGCCGCCGGCTCGTTGCCGCTCGGCTGATACGCGGGCTGCATGGTGTTCACGGCATAGAACTTTCCGTCTCCGAAGTAATTGCTCGGCGCGATGTTGCCGCTCTTCGCGAATCTCGGCGGCTGATCCAGCGCCGAGGGAGCCGCCGTTTTTTCGATTTTCAGCCGCGCTACATACCCGCCGCTGCCATCCCGCTCGAGCAGGGCAATCGTGGGTTTCGCCGCGGCAGTATCGGCGTGGGGATATTCCGGCGCACAGGCGCAGATCAGGTACTGATGGTTCAAGAATGAACCGCCGAACGCGCCTTGGAAAAAATTGTCGGCCAGCACGAATTCCTTGGCCAAGGCGTACAACGATGACTGGCTGTAGTCATAGTGGCCCATGACGAGGCCGCCGGCGTCCGACCAGGCGGCGTAGCCGTCATTTTTGCCGCCGTCGATCTGCATTTGGTGTTCGAAAAAACGATGTACCAGATCTCGCGTCACGGTCGATGTCGATAGCGTGACCTGGGATTGCGCCGTATAGGCATGCTCGATGGAAAATGGTGCATTCGGCAAACCAACGCTTTGCTGCTGAGTCACCACGGGCTTGACGCCCGCAGCCGTCACCCCGCCCCAGCTGGGCGGCAGGACCGAGAGCACCGTCCCATCGCGATCCAGCTGCGGGTTGTACGCGGGCAACGGCCGGCCATTGGCATCAATCACCTCGCTCAAGCCGTGCGCGCCCGGAAAATTTCCGTACAAATTATCGAAGGCGCGATTTTCCGCGTAAATCACCACGATCACATCGATCTTGTTTTGCAGCGCGCGTGTCGTTTCGGAATCCGCCCCGGCGGCGGCTGATATCGGCGCGAGATCCTTGCGCGCACAACTGTTCAGCGCAGCGAAGACGACGAGCCCGAATAGAAATGCGAGGGGAGCATGGAAACGCGGTTGAGACTTCATGCGCGCAGTATAGTGCGCCCACGGCAACCGCACGAGCGCTACCGGCTGCGGCTTAGAAGCTCCAAATGGCGCTGACCATCAGCGCGTCGGGATCGCCGTATTGCGAGCTGACGCGTTCGTATTCCGCGCGCAGCGTGAGGCCGAAGGGAAGCTTGGATTGAACCCCGGCACCGTAGGCGAACTTCGTGTCGGTCACCGATTGGCGAGGGCCCAATGTGTAATTGGGGCACGGACTGTTCGCCGTGCAGGGCTCTGATACCAAGGTATTCACATTGAGCGAGAGCCGCGCAGCGCCCGCTTTACCAAATATATCGATGTAGGGTATCGGTATCGGCAAATAACCCACCGCGAATAACTCGGGCGCGGTCGGGTGAGAATCGTTCCCATATTGGTTGACGTTGCAATAGCCGCTGTAATAGTTGTTGTAATAGTTGCTGCAGCTCGGTTGGCCAAAGTCGATGTACTCGGCCTCGAGGCCGAACACCTTTATCGGCCGGATGCCGATAAAGCCTTTCCACGCCGTTTGGTAATCGTTGTAGTACGCAGGATACCCATAGGCGGGATCATCGCTCCTGATCTGCGACTGGCCCACGCCGGCGCCGATGTAAAATCCCAAGGGATTGTCGGCCAGGGCTGCCGTGGATACACCACAAGCGGCTATCGCGAGGCAGACGCCAAAGGTCCTTGAAATCCGCAGCATTGAAATCTCCGTCTGTGCTTACCGGTGTTGGACCGGGCGGCGCTGCCAGAAGTTCCAGTCAAACCCGGCTCGCGCCGCGGGTATACTTGACAGTATGAAGAATGCGCACATCGCGGTTGCTATCTGCTTCGGCGGAATACTGCTGGGTTGTGGCCAAAAAGGACCGCTGGTGATGCCGGATGCACAGAAGCATAAGCGCACCGTTCCCGCGCCGGTTACCGCCCCCGCCAAACCCGCGAGCGGCGGCGATGCGCCGAGCGCGGCACCCTCGACGCCAGACGCGAGCAGCCCCACGCCCGCGGCAGCGCCGCCCGCGCCCGCCGATTCGACCCCGCATCCTTGATCTGAAGGTGTGCAGCGAAACCCATGGGCGCACGAAAACTTATTTTGGTCGACGGCTCAGGCTATTTGTACCGAGCCTTTCACGCGCTGCCGCCGCTCACCAACTCCAAAGGAGAACCCACGGGCGCGGTCCTGGGCGTTCTCAACATGCTGAACAAGATGATCAAGGAGGAAGCGCCGGATCGAATCGCTGTGGTATTCGACGCGCCTGGCCGCACTTTTAGAGACGATCTGTTCGATCAGTACAAAGCGCACCGGGCGCCCATGCCGGATGACATGCGCTCGCAAGTGCAGCCGCTATTCGATACGGTCGCCGCCATGGGAGTGCCGCTGCTGCGAGTCCCCGGCGTCGAAGCCGATGACGTGATCGGCACTTTGGCGAAACAGGGCGCCGACGCGGGATTCAAAGTGCTGATCTCCACCGGCGACAAAGACATGGCGCAGCTGGTGGGTCCCAACGTTGAATTACTGAATACCATGAGCAACACCCGCCTCGACCGAATCGGGGTCAAGGCGAAGTTCGATGTGTTTCCTGAACAGATCATCGATTACCTGGCGCTTGTGGGCGACACATCGGACAACATTCCGGGCGTCACCAGCGTGGGGCCTAAGACGGCTGCGAAGTGGCTGAATCAGTATCACGATCTGGACGGCGTGATTGCGCATGCCGGCGAAATCGGCGGCAAAGTCGGCGAGAACCTGCGCAACGAACTCCCCGTGCTCGAGCTATCCCGCAAACTCGCGACCATTGATACCGCGCTCAAGCTGGACGTCGCGGTGGAGCAGCTCAGTTCCGGTGCACCGGACATTGCGCGGCTGCGCGAGCTGTATTCGCGCCTGGAGTTGCGCGCGTTGCTCAAGGCCCTCGGGCCGGAGTCTGAACCCGCGCCCACCGGTGGCAGCGTCGAGATCGACGCACTGGTCGCAGACGCCGGCGGCGTGCGGATTGCCGCCGCAATCGCCGTCATCAATCCCAGCACGCCACGCGACCATCAAAAAATAGTCACCCAGGAAGCCTTCGACGCATGGCTTGAAAAACTGCGCGACGCGCCGCTCGTGTCGTTTGACACCGAGACCGACAGCCTGGATTACATGCAAGCACGCATCGTGGGCGTATCGTTCGCCGTGACGCCGGGTGAAGCGGCCTATGTGCCGCTCGGTCACGACTATGCCGGCGCGCCCGAGCAGCTGGATCGCGGCCAGGTGCTCGCCGCCCTGCAGCCGATTCTGGAGGACATGACCAAGGCCAAGCTCGGGCACCATTTGAAGTACGACGCCCATGTGCTGGCGAATTACGGCATTGCGCTGAATGGCCAGCGGTTCGATTCCATGCTCGAGTCGTACGTGCTGAATAGCGTCGCGACGCGCCACGACATGGATTCAACCGCCGAGAGATATCTGGGCGTCAAGACCATCCATTTCGAGGACGTCGCGGGCAAAGGCGCGAAGCAGATTACCTTCAATCAAGTGGATGTCGACCGAGCGGCAGAGTATTCCGCCGAGGATGCGGACATCACGCTGCAGCTGCATCGAGCGATATGGCCGCAAATCGAAGCAATCCCGCAGCTTAAGTCCGTCTACGAAAACATCGAGCAGCCGCTCGTTCCCGTGCTGTTTCGCATGGAGCGCGCCGGCGTGCTCGTGGATCGGGAACTACTGAAGGCGCAAAGTGCGGAACTCGCGGCGCGCATGCTGGAATTGCAGGCACAGGCGCATGTGCAAGCCGGCGGCGCGTTCAATGTGGATTCGCCCAAACAGCTGCAGGAAATCCTCTTCGGCAAACTTGGGATTCCGGTGATCCGCAAGACGCCGACCGGACAGCCCTCTACCGCGGAGGATGTGCTCGAGGAACTCGCCGCCAGCTATTCGCTGCCGAAGCTGATTCTGGAGTATCGCGGCGTGGCCAAGCTCAAGTCCACCTATACCGACAATCTGCCGCAACAAATCGATTCGGCCACAGGGCGCATACATACCTCCTATCATCAGGCGGTGGCGGCCACCGGAAGGTTGTCCTCCACCGATCCGAACTTGCAGAACATTCCGATTCGCACGCGCGAGGGCCGGCGCATTCGCCAGGCATTCATCGCGCCGCCGGGTCATTCACTCGTTGCGGCCGACTATTCGCAGATCGAGTTGCGCATCATGGCGCACCTGTCGGACGACGCGAATTTGCTACGCGCCTTCGTCGAGGATCGCGATGTTCATCAAGCGACGGCGGCGGAAGTCTTCGGCACGAGCCTGGAGGCAGTCAGCGCAGATCAACGGCGTTCGGCAAAAGCGATCAATTTTGGTCTCATGTACGGCATGTCTGCCTTCGGCCTGGCTCGGCAGCTAGGCATAGGCCGTGGCGATGCGCAGAAGTACATGGAACTTTATTTCGAGCGCTATCCGGGCGTGAAGCGCTACATGGAGGAAACGCGCCGCCAGGCGCGTGAGACGGGCTTTGTGGAAACCGTTTTTGGCCGCCGGCTCTATCTGCCGGAAATTCAATCGCGCAATGCGGCTTTGCGCCAATACGCAGAACGCAGCGCCATCAACGCACCGATGCAAGGAACCGCTGCCGACATCATCAAGCGCGCGATGATCGACGTGGACGCCTGGCTGGAAAGTTCCCGGGTTCCCGCCCGGCTGATCATGCAAGTGCACGACGAACTCGTGCTTGAAGTGGCGGATGAAGCCGTCGACATGCTTGTAGGACAAATACGGACACACATGGTCCGCGCTGCGGATTTGAAGGTCGCGTTGAAGGTCGATGTCGGAGTTGGGCGCAACTGGGATGAAGCGCATTGACTTAAGGGCCAATTGACTAAGTGCGATGAAGCACATAAAAGGTGCCCTAGGCTCGAATTTGGCGCAAAATACCGATACGGGAATTGTGACGACGCTGACTTTAGGATTCAGTTTAAAAACTGGCTTTCAAAGGACTGGAACTTTCGCGAACCATCCCCATCTAACCCAATGAGCGTTTAAGACGCTCCCTGCTCTTCTCCCTGAGCAGGCAAGACCCGGTTTGTCATCCCCATGCCGGGTTGGTCTGCCCCGATGGCTGCCAAAAGCGCCCATCGGGGCTTTTTTATGGGGCTTGCAACCAGCGGTCCATGACCTCGCGTGCTTCCTCGATACCCTGGCCCTTGTGCGCCGAAAACAGTTGCGCCGATACCGCAGCATCGGCACCGGCCGCGAGCGTTTCCTTGAGCACGCGCTGCGAATCGCGGCGATTCAACTTGTCTGTTTTTGTCAACAAGACATGGGCGAAGCGGTCTCGCGCCAACACCCATTCCAGCATCGCGACATCCTGGGCTCCCAAGCCGCGCCGGCTGTCAACGATGAGCATCAGGCCGACCAGCGACTCGCGCACGTTGAAGTAATGCTCCATCAGCTGCAGCCAATGGAGTCGAACTCGCTCGGGTACCTTGGCGAACCCGTAACCCGGTAGATCCACCAGACGCCGGCCGGGCGCCAGTTCGAAAAAGTTAATCAGTTGGGTGCGGCCTGGCGTTCGGCTGACTCGCGCCAGCCCGCTGCGCTGGGTGATGCTGTTGAGCGCGGTTGACTTGCCCGAATTAGAACGCCCCGCGAACGCGACCTCCCGTCCGCAGTCCGGCGCGAGCTGGTGTGCCTCGGCGGCGCTGGTCACGAATTTCACATTGGGATAGGTCGACATGGCCGCCGGCGGGACGCAAATTATTGACTCTAGTGTACAATTTAGGGTTGACAGCGGGTCATATTAAAACGGGGTATCAGGGGATCATGAAGCGGCTTTGGATTCTTGCGGCGACAATTTCCGGCATGATCGTCACCACCTCTGCACTGCCTGAAGGCAGCATCGAAGCCGGCGCCACCAAGGCGACTACCTGTCAGGCCTGCCACGGTGCGAACGGCAATAGTACGAACGCCGAATGGCCCAGTCTTGCCGGTATCGGCGCCGATTACATTGCAGAACAGCTCCAGAACTTCAAGGATGGCAAGCGCGCGAGTCCCGTCATGATGCCGATGGCATCCACCCTGACCCCCGCGGATATGCTGGATTTGGGGCTCTACTTCGATAGTTTGCCCAATACCGGGCTGGAAGCGGATCCCTCCTATTGGAAAGCCGGCGAAAAGCTCTATCGCGGCGGGGATCGCGACCGCGGAATACCGGCGTGCATGGCTTGCCACGGCCCCACCGGCCGCGGCAATGAACCGGCCAAATTTCCCGCGCTGCGCGGCCAGCAATCAGGCTATGTGATCAAGCAGTTGAACGACTATGCCTCGGGCACGCGCACGACCGGTCCGAACGGCATAATGCAGACCATCGCCAAACGCCTGTCTGCCGACGACATTCGAAGCCTCGCCTCCTACCTGCAAGGAATTCGCTGATGTCCCTGCGTCGGGCCTCGCTGCTGCTGGGGTTGGCGCTCGCCCTGGTGGCTTGCGGCAAGCAAGAATCCGCGCAGCGCGCACCGGGCTCGCCGCCCCGCGCGGCTTCGGCCGCCTCGAGCGGCGCCTCCAAACCCGCGGCATCCGCACAGAACAAATCGGCAGCCGCCGCCGGGCAACCTTCGTCGATGAATCGCCTGAACGAGGATGGATCCGAGACGGTGGAGGAAAATACCGGCGACAGCGGCACGCATAATCCCTTGCTGGCGGCGGTCGCCTCAACGGTGGCAGCGGCGACATCGGCGGCGGCGGCGGCCACCACGACCCCCTGGCAGTCAGGCGTCAATTACACGCAGTTGGTGCCGGCCCAGCCTACCGCCGCGCCCGTGGGACAAGTGGAGGTGCTGGAGTTCTTCTGGTACGCCTGCCCGCACTGCTTCTCCCTCCAGCCGCTGCTTGAAACCTGGGAAAAATCCAAGCCGGCTTACATCAGTTTTTCCCCGGTTCCCGTGCTGTGGAATGAAGGGCATCGCTCCCTGGCCCGGCTCTATTACACCCTGGAGACCCTGGGGAAATTGAAGCAATATCACGGCGAGGTGTTCAAGGAGATCCAAGTCAACGGCAATCCGTTGATCGGCAGTGATCCGGACAACGTCGCCCAGGCGGAACGGATTCAAGTGGCCTTTGCAAAGAAGCTCGGCATTTCCGAAGCCGATTTTGAGAAGGCGTACCACTCCTTCGCGGTCGAGACCGCAATGCAAAGGGCCGATGAGCTCGTGCAGCGTTACCGCGTTTCGGGCGTGCCGACCTTCGTCGTGAACGGCAAGTACATCACTGATGTGGCGATGGCCGGCGGCCCGGAGAAATTGTTGGCGTTGGTGAGTGATCTCGCGGCGCAAGAGCACAAACACTAGCCGCCCGCACCATGGGTAAAGGGCGGCTGGAGGCCTTTAGCGACGGCGTCATCGCCATCATCATTACCATCATGGTGCTCGAATTAAAGGTGCCGCACGGCGCCGGATTCGCATCGCTGCTTCCCGTCATTCCGATCTTTCTGAGCTACGTCTTGAGCTTCGTGTACGTCGGGATCTACTGGAACAATCACCATCACATGCTGCATGCCGCCGAAAGCGTCAGCGGCGCGGTCCTGTGGGCCAATCTACACCTGCTCTTCTGGCTGTCGCTCATTCCATTCGTGACTGCGTGGATGGATGAGAACTATTTCGTCGCCGCGCCCGTTGCGCTGTATGGATGCGTGCTGCTCATGTCGGCGGTGGCCTATTTTATTCTGGCGCGCATATTAATCAGAGACAACGGTCCGAATTCGCAGCTCGCCAAGGCGTTCGGCAAGGACGTAAAGGGCGCCATCTCGATCGTGCTCTATGCCGCGGGAATCATTCTGTCGCTGTGGCGCGCGTGGATTGCGCTGACGATTTACATACTGGTCGCAATCATGTGGATCATCCCCGACAGGAGAATCGAAAAATGATGCGCACTCACACCGGCGGATGTCATTGTGGGCGCGTGCGCTTCGAAGTACTCGCCCCCGCCAAGATCGAGGTGGACGAATGCAACTGCTCCATATGCAGCAAACACGGCTACTTGCACTTGATCGTGCCCGCCGAGCGCTTCAAGCTGCTGTGCGGCGCCGATGCGCTCTCGACGTACACCTTCAACACACGAGTCGCGAAGCATTTCTTCTGCTCGAACTGCGGGGTTAAATCGTTCTACATCCCGCGATCGCATCCGGACGGCGTCAGCGTCAATGCTCGCTGCATCGACAGCGCGAGCATCGAATCGATGACGCTGCGGCCCTTCGACGGGCGCGATTGGGAGAAGGGCCGCGCCGCTTACCGCGACGATTCGGGCGCGTGAATCCAATGCAAGACATAACGGAGAATTATCGGTAATTATGTTGATATGACGTGGCGCGCGACGCGCGTTTGGCGCAGATTTGTGACCTACATCGCGCGACGCCCTGTTGGCCTTGGCGTGCTCCCGGGGGATCATGGTGGCGCGTAGGGATACCGCCATGTCAGCAATTAGACCCATCAATGCAGCGCCCACGGAGCTTGTTGCGGCTGCGTGCAGCAGCGTCCGCGAGCGGATTATTCTGGCGTTGGTGCTCTATTCGTTGGTTCACAGCGCTCAGGTTTTGGCAGGTGACCCGAATTCTACTGCCGACCCTGCCGCGCAACCCGGAGCGGCCCTGCGGCCTCTGCCGAGTTCCGCGTTCGCCGCGCCGACTCGCGGGCTGTCTCTGGACCGGCCCGTCAGCGCTGCTGCGCCGTTCTCGGAAACGGAGTTCAGGCCCCGGCATTCCGTGCCGCTGATGGCGGACTCAGCCGCCAGTTCAAGTTTCGGCGGCGACACGCCGCTCTTTGAAGGCGCTACCGTTTGGCAGCGCATGGCGGAATTCAGGTCCCAGGGTCGCGTTCGCCTGCTGACTCTGTGGGAGACTCGGGGAAGTACGCTGTCGCTGCAAACGGGCAAGCACGGCGGACCCTCGCTGCAATGGAGCAGCCCCTTGATGATGCGCGATGGCGCCGCTCGAGGCTTGCTCGACCACCTGTTCTCGAACTCGTTGCGCGGCTCCGCCAGTTTGCGCGGCAGCGCGCTGCGATCGCCGGCCGAAGCGGCGAACAAGCCGCCAAATCCGCCCTCGACCGCCGCCGCGCCGTAAGGCTTGCCGTACGGCTTGCCGTAAGGCCCGCCGAAGGCTCGCCGGAGGCGCGCATCCCCGCGGCGAGCGTGGCTGTGCAATAATTTTGCCATGGCCGGCTACTCGGGTACGCCTTTGGTAAAGAAGCTCGGCGTCAAGGAAGGATTCAAGGTCCACACCATTGACGCCCCCGTCGACTATCGTTCGCTATTAAATCCTCTGCCCGCCGGCGTGCAATTCACTTCGGCCGCGAATTCCTCAGTCGATCTCGTTCACGTATTTGCAACCGAGCGCATTCGCCTGGCGCGCAGCCTCACGGGGCTGCGCAAAAAGCTGTCGCCCTCCACGCCGGTCTGGGTGTCCTGGCCGAAGCAGGCGTCGCGACTCCCCACGGATATCACGGAAGGTACTATTCGCGAGGTGGCTCTACCGCTCGGTTTTGTTGACATCAAGGTCTGCGCGGTCACGGACATTTGGTCAGGACTGAAGCTCGTCGTTCGTAAGGAGCTGCGCGGGCCCTGAGGCGGCCTTCGATAGCAGTGTGGGGATGGCGCACCAATGTGCGCGATTGATGGTCAAGGTTGGCAGTGAAGCGATTGACACCCAGCCGGCCGTGCCGCCCTCGGAATTGAGCCATTGTTGCCCGACTTTCACGCGATCGTGGAAGTGATAGAGCAGGAAAGTCTGGTCATAAACCCAGAACTCAATGCGCTCATCGGAGTAAAACCCGCGCACATGCTGAAAGCGCTGCAAGGGACCCTTGACGTCAAAGGGAATGCCCACTTCTTCTTCCCATTCGCGCTGTACGGCCTGATCCAGCGTTTCGCCGGCCTCGACGCCGCCGCCGGGAAGTTCCGGCACGCCGGGTGCGCACGCCTCGGCGGAAAGCATCACGGCTTGGTCGTTGACAGCCACCACCAACGCAAACACGCCGCGGCGCGGCTTGACGATGGATTGGGCATCGGGATGGACCACGTTGCCGTGTCGATCGTAAAAAATGTTTGGCGGAGTATTCACTCACTAACTCGCGCGTGTCGTACAAAGGTGGCGCGCCTGCCGCGATTCGAACGCGGGACCTTCGGCTTCGGAGGCCGACACTCTATCCAGCTGAGCTACAGGCGCGTATCTGGGTTGGCGATACTACCCGCCGCCGGCAAGCGCCGTCCAGCCTCCCTTGAGCTTTACTGATCGTCAGGGCAACACTGATTCAGCTTTGCGCTGCGTATAGAGGATCATTTGCGTGCAGCGAAACATCGCAATAGCCCGCCCGGTCTCCTTATGCGTGACGATGCTATCCCAAACCTGGGTGGTTTTACCGCGGTGCACGGGTTTTGCGATGCCCAGGATTGTGCCATCCAAGGCCGTGCCGAGATGATTCGACTTGAGTTCCAGCGTCGTGAACCCGGTCGCGCCCGACGGCAGATTGACAACGCACCCATAACCGGCGCAAGTGTCCGCCAGCGTGACAACGCCTCCCGCGTGCAAGTATCCG
This sequence comes from uncultured Gammaproteobacteria bacterium, assembly GCA_963756845.1. Classification (GTDB taxonomy): domain Bacteria; phylum Pseudomonadota; class Gammaproteobacteria; order Steroidobacterales; family Steroidobacteraceae; genus Bog-1198. The sequence continues at coordinate 220,963 of CAVWPD010000008.1, forward strand.
TTCGGTGCCATCAAACTCTGCAGCACGGGCAGCTCGCCGATCACTTGCGCCTCGCTGATATGAGTGATGATGATGCCGAGGTGGCCCGGCAGCTTGCCGACGCCACGGCTATTGAAATATTCCGGGGTCAGCAGCGGCATCACACCCTCCTGCGCATTCGACTCAGCCCCACCAACATTAGGCCCAATGCGATGAATGCGCACAGCAGACCCACGCCGTTGATCAGCGTGCGGCCGTAGCCGATGGCCGCGGCATCGATGAAGAAGTACGGATAGCTGCCGATGATTCTGCCGCGGATCAACGCATAAACCAGGTACGCCGTGGGATAGGCGCCCCAGATTACCGGTTGAACCCAGTAAAGCGCGGCGCGCGCAGAATTGAACCACCAATGGAGCAGGTAAAGGACCGGTATGAGGTAGTGCAGCAGGCTGGTGGCGAGCAGTTGCAGTCCTTCGGGATTCCAGGTGTTGCGCAGGAGAAAGTGATAAGCAAGGCCGACGAATAGGATGCTGGTCGCCACGCCCGCCGTCACGTCACCTCGAGAGAAAAATTTGCCGACCGATGAGCCTGAAATCAGCGGTGCCGTCAATGAGATGCAGACCAGCAGGTTGGTCAGCACGGTGAAATAACCGAGAAAGCCCACGATGCCGCTGGCGGCGGATTTGCCGCTGAGAATGGCCGACTGTAATGAGAGAAAGCACTGCAGGAGTATGCTCAACCACGCAAGCGCCGCCAGCCCAATCGCCATGCCGCGTCGCGGCGGCAGTGCGCTTTTCATGAGTCGCCGTCGGAGGGATCATCGAAGAAATCCACCACGCCGGTCTCCAGCGAATACTCGGCCCCTACCACCATGAGTCCCGCATTCTGAATCAAGTTCTCGATGATGTCTGATCCATGCCGCAGCTGGCTGACGGATGCGCGAATGTTGGCGCGCACCGCCGCACGAACCAGCCCAGCGTGGTCGTCCTTCAGGTCCGTGGCCAGCAAACCTTGAATTGCGGGCCTTACTAAATCAACGATGGAATGCAAATTGCGGGATTGATTCTCCACGGGGCGGCGCAGCTGCTCTATGGTCGTCTCAATGGCGCCGCACTGCGAGTGCCCCAACACCACGACCAGCCGCGAACCGAACTGCTCGGCCGCAAATTCCACGCTGCCGATTTGCGAGGGCGCAACGATGTTGCCTGCGACCCGAATCACGAACAGGTCGCCCAAGCCTTGGTCGAAGACGATCTCTACGGGGACGCGTGAGTCGGAGCAGCCAAGAATGGCCGCGAAGGGCTCTTGTCCCGCGGTCAATTCAATGCGGCGCGCTCGGCTTTCAAACGTGTCGCGGCTGCTGGCGCCCGACACGAAGCGACGGTTCCCCTCTCGCAGCAGCGTCAGGGCGTCTCGGGCGGCTATCACCCGCTGCCTCTTAGAACCAGCCGGTTAATAGGGACGGCGGGCTGAGTTATCGCGATACCCAAAAGCGCGCGCGGGCAGGAACAAAATGGCCTTCAGCAGCGCAAACAGTGCGTCGAAGGAGATCGCAACCGCGCGAAACGGCAAGGACAGCAGCCATACGACCGGCCAGAGAATGATGGCAAGAATGGCCAGCGGCCAGCACATCACGAATAACAGGCACCAGACCAGAAGCAAGAGCAAGGTTTTCACGAGGGTCTCCGCTCATTTCCTGGGCGCAACCTTACCATATCATCGCTCCGATGCGTTGCCGGGCGGCGCTTGGGGCTTCGAACGAATGAGTTCCATTTGCCGCTCCGGGTTTGCGGGTGCCGCGAATCCAAATTGTGAATAAAGCCCCTGCGCGTCCGCGGTGCCCAAGGTAAACCGCACAATGGAACGCAGCGCCGGGTCCGAAAGCATGTGTCCGATCAATAACTTCCCTATGCCGCGGCCGCGAAACTCTTCGAGTACGAAGACATCGAGCACGTGCGCAAACCGAACGTAGTCCGTAACGACCCGGCCGAACGCAATCTGGCGGCCGTCGGCATACACGCCGAAACATAGCGAATGTTTGATGCAGTGCTCCACGTCGGCTCGCGATATACCGCGCACCCAGTAGGAATCGTTTGCCAGGAATCGATGAATCATCGCCACATCGAGGCGCGAATTCTCGGTCGATACGTCGATGGGGATCACCGGCTCGGTTTGATGTACTCAACGCGCCTGAAACGCAGGGCGGACCAATCCTCGTCGATTGCGACCTGACGCACGGAGTCGAATCCGGCGCCGCGAATGACGCTCCACCCCGTGTCGCGATTGAATTCGCAGGTGTAGCGCTTGGAGGTTCCTTTCGGATAGGCAAACCACAGCACGGCATCGCCTTCCGACGCCGCAGAGAGAATCTTGGAAGCACGGTCCAGTTCCGTCTGAGTCACTGCGAAGGCCAACCCAAAGGTAACCCCCTTCGGCTTCTTAGGGTCTCTGAGTACTTTGATGCCTTTAAGTTTCGTCAATACCGGCTCGAAGGACTGCGGCGCGTTGAGGATGACAATCTCGACCTGAGTGCTCAGGTTGAGCTTCTTGAATATCGGTAAGCTGCTGCTTTGCATCGACCATGACCCCTTCCGAACTAGCGAGGATTTTTCGCCATCATCGCAGCGCGGCGCTCCAAGCTCTCCTTGGGCCAGTAGTCGGAAGCCTTGTAATACCCGGCGACAGCGGGTGTCCCCGCCGGCAGCGCCAACCATGGCTGCTTCGAGGAGGTAAAGATGTGGATGTCGGGCGGCACCGCGGCCGGTTCGTCCAGCGTACCCACACGCACGAAACGCAACGCGTCGCCCGCGCCGGCGTAAGTGCTCCACACGCTCACCCAGCATTTCGGACAGCGGGAGATATGTTGTCCCTTGCCGCTGTTGGACGGCGTGTCGATGACAACCACATCGCCTCCCAGCAGCTGCACGCGATCCGATTCGATCATGGCATTCAGCGCAAAGCCTGCGCCGCTTTCTCGCTGGCACCACGTGCAATGGCAGCAGTGAACGAACAGGGGTTTGCTGGTTATTCGGTAGCGCACGTGGCGGCAGGTGCAGCCGCCCTCGTAACCGCGCGCTGATTGCTCCGGGTGATCCATGGTTGATTCGCTCATGTGGCGCGCATACGCGCAGTAACCTCGATCTCGATTTGCATGCGCGGGTCGGACAGTCCCGCAGAAATCATCGTCGCCGCCGGCCGAACCGCGCCGAAGAACTTGCGCAATATCGGCCAGGTGTCGGGAAAGCGTTCAGCCTTGGGCACCACGTAGGTAACTCGCACGATGTCCTTGAACTCGGCGCCGCACAGGCGTAGCGCGGTCTGAATATTTTTCAGGCATTGCTCGGTTTGTTCCAACAGACTATCGGAAATGGTCATGGAATCGTAATCGAATCCCGTGGTGCCCGACACGAAAACCCATTCGCCGTCGATCACCGCCCGCGAATAGCCGATGTCGCGTTCAAATTGTGATCCTGAGCTGATCAAGCGCCGCGCCATGGGAACTCCGGTGTCAGTAAGGGGCATTATCGCCGTCCTTGAGAGTATATTCAGCAACCCATGGCCAATTCGCTCCAGGTTCGATGCTGCGTCGCCGGGGGCGGCCCGGCCGGTATGATGCTGGGTTATTTGCTGGGCCGCGCCGGCATTGACACCCTCGTGCTGGAGAAACATGCAGATTTTCTGCGTGACTTTCGCGGCGACACGGTGCATCCCTCGACGCTGCGCATCATGCAGGAACTGGGCTTGCTCGACGATTTTCTGAAGCTGCCCCATTCGAAAATTCGCGCCATGAGCGCAGAAATCGGCGGCAGCAGCGTCAAAGTCGCGGATTTCGGGCGCTTGAAGCCTCCTGGCAACTTCGTTGCACTCATGCCGCAATGGGATTTTCTAAATTTCCTGGCAGAGAAGGGACGGCGCTTTCCCTCCTTGAAGCTGAGGATGTCCTGCGAGATCACCGCTCTGGTTGAGAGTGGCGGAAGAGTCGTGGGCCTGACTGCCACGACTCCGGAGGGTCCGCTGGAAGTGCGCGCCGATCTCGTGATTGGCTGCGACGGCCGCGCCTCCACTGTACGGGCTGCCTCCGGTCTCAAGGTCGAGGATCTGGGCTCGCCCATCGACGTGCTGTGGTTCCGCCTCTCCAAGAAGGACGGCGACCCGGGGCAGGTGCTGGGACGATTGGGACGCCACACCATGCTGGTGACCATCGATCGAACCGACTATTGGCAATGCGCCTTCGTGATCAACAAGGGCGGTTTCGAGCAGGTGCGCGCCAAAGGGCTCGAGGCATTCCGAGCCACCATCGCCGACGCGGCGCATTTTCTTTCGGACCGGGTGGCTGAGCTGAAATCCTTCGATGACATTAAGCTGCTCAGTGTGTCGGTCGATCGACTGACAACCTGGTCAAAGCGTGGATTGCTGTGCATCGGCGATGCGGCACACGCCATGTCGCCCATTGGCGGCGTCGGCATCAATTTAGCCATTCAGGACGCCGTGGCAACCGCCAACATTTTGGCTGCGAAGCTCAAGGACGGGACTTATCAAGACGATGACCTGGACGCCGTGCGCCGGCGCCGTCTGTTCCCGGTGAGGGTGATTCAAGGATTTCAGGTGGCCGTTCAAAATCGAATATTGAAGCCCACCGTGTCGGGCGAGTCACTCGCCTTGACGGTGCCATGGCCATTGAAGGTACTGAATGCCAGCGACTGGGCGAGGCGCTGGCCGGCGCAATTGCTCGGCGTCGGCGTACGGCCTGAACATGTTCGCTCGCCGGATGGCGGATAAGCCGCAAGGTCTTCAGCCGCCGCTAGCGTCTTCGGATCAGCGCGTTCGGATGCGAAGCGAGATAGGCGAGGCCGCATGAAAACGCAAACCACCACACCGCCACCAGCCACCACGCTGCCAAAAACGGCACGAAGCCGCGCACGAAGAATGCCAGCAGAGTGGCCGGCACGCAGATCATGGCCATGGCCAAAATCGAGCGAGACGACAATCGCGGCATCCAAAAGATGCGGATAAAGGCTCCGTAGCTAATCGCGCCCGATGCGGCACACACCGCCAGTACCGAGTACAGCCGCTGATTGGCGGGTAGAACCGCAAATAGCTGCAGGCCAATGATTCCGATGTAGAGCGTCAGGACGCTGAGTGCTGCGGCGATCGCGATGAACAGCCATGCGCGCCATGGCGCCGCCGGGGTACTTAAGGAAAGCACCAGCGCCGATGCGTGCAGCGCGCCGCTGATGGCGAAGGTGGGCAAGAGGGCATCGCTGAAAACATCCCAGCGGCTGAGGAAGAACAGCACCATGACCGCGGCACCGAGCATACCGAAATGACGTCGGTAGCTAAGAAAATCCATCTGCAGAGGATTAGTTCGGACGACGCGGCGTCGCGCCGTGGCTGACAAGTAGGAGCAATGCGCCGACGAGTATCAGCAAATCCGCGACGTTAAAAATGCCGGTGCGCACCGATCCCAATCCCACATTGAGGAAATCCGTCACTCGGCCGCTGTAGACCAGACGGTCGATCAGATTGCTGATGCCACCTCCGGCCACCAATGCCAATGCCACGAATCGCCAAGGACCGAGACGCCGCGCAAACAGGGCAACGCCGACCAAGCCAACCAGCAGTAAGGCGACCGCACCGGTAAACAGAGTGAAGCGCAGCTGTTCCGGCAGCGAAGCGCCAAGACTTAAGAACGAACCCGGGTTCTGCACCAGCTGTAGGCGCAGGGAATCGGCCAGATAGGATTCCCTGGCGCCCGAGGACAGGAAGGCGCGAGCAGCCGACTTGGACACTTGATCGCAGCCGACACACCCGAGCAGCGTCAGCATCACGACAATAAATCTAGGAATCAACCGCATGCAATCTCTCGCAACCGCTAGAGCCGCTGCCGGCCCCGCAACATGTCCCACCACAGACGCCAGTCTCCCATAAGACTGAAGCCCGGGTACTTAAAGGTCGCGGGCTTATTGTGCTCGAAGAAAAAATGCCCTACCCAAGCGAACGCATAGCCCTGCAGGAATGCTACGCCGGCCAGCCACCACCTCTGTGTGGCCAGAGAGGCCATCAGCAGTGCAAATGCAATGCTGGTTCCGGCGAAATGCAGGCGTCGCGAGGTGCGGTTGGCGTGTTCGCTAAGATAAAAGGGATAGAAATCCCTGAACGTGCGGAATCTTTCCTCGTGCATCGTCGCACCGTACAGCTATTTGACCCAATACGCTTGGACCCAGTCGAGACGGTCTTTGTGAAAATGTGCTGCGGCGACAGGGATGCCATTTGCCGGAAATTCCATGACGTATTCCGCGCCGGAGTCGAATTTCGGCCACAGCGGACCGCCGGCAGAGTCCGGATCGCCCGTCTTGGCGAACTGAGCCCAGTACTTGTTGGCTGCGGATGCCACCGCTTTTCCTTCATCATCGAACGGGGTCGCGCGCGGCGTGTTGAATACGTAGGCGAGTTCGCCGCCGTGAGCCAGTCCAAACACGGTCGCGCGCTGCGCGGCGGGCGTGTACGAGAAGTGGTACACGTAGGTCGGATTGCCATGCTGAGAATGCAATCGCGCAAGATCGCGATCCGGTTCGCTGATCGATGCGTCGGTGACGAATCGGGCCATGATGCGATCGGCGTTGGCGCTGTCGTCCGGATCATAGGCGGCCAGGAATGCCGCGCGGTTCTGCTGGATCGCGGCCAGTCGTTCGGCCGCATTGAAGCCGCGGCGCGTCAGACTCGCTTCATCGCTGTTGCCGCCCAGCAAGTAAGGTACATGCGCCTCCTTGCCTCGCAGGAACCCATCCGCCGCGCTGCCGGTGATCAGCTTTCCGTCGGCCATCGGCAATATCTGATCGGCGGCACCGATGGGGGCCATATTGGCAGTCAGAGCAGTCCAACTCAAAGCACGCAATGCCTTTGCGGCAGCGGCGTCTGCGCCATGCACGCCGGCCTTTTCGGCGAATGCCACGCCGCTCTGTTCAACCGCGGATAGGGGCTTGGCGGCGAGCCGGCCAAAACCGGACTCCGCGAGCGCTTTGCCAAACAGACCTTTCGCCTGCGGCGCCAGCATTAAGTAGTTGACGGAAATGGCGCCCGCCGATTCGCCGAAGATCGTGACATTCTGGGGGTCGCCGCCGAAGCCCTTGATATTACTTCTCACCCATTCAAGGGCGGCGATTTGATCCATCAAGCCGTAGTTGCCGAGCAGCCCATGTGGGCTCTCCGCCGTGAGCGCGGGATGGGCGAACCAGCCCGCCCGTCCGAGCCGATAGTTCACCGTCACGACGATGACGCCTTGTTTGGCAAATTGGCTGCCGTCGTAAGCCGAACCGGATCCAAAAATGAACGCGCCGCCATGGATCCAAACCATGACCGGAAGATTGGCGCCTTGTTTGGCGTCGGCGGGTTCGTAGATGTTCAAGTACAGGCAGTCCTCCCCTTGCTGGCAGGTCGCGGAGAACACATTGCCCGCTCGTACGGCGGACCACTTCGCGGCAGGTGTCGGAGCCTTCCAACGCAGCTCGCCCACCGGCGGTGCGGCGAACGGCAATCCCTTGAACACGGCAACCCCGTCCGCGACGTAGCCTTGTACCTTGCCCTGGGCGACACTGACTATGGGGCCATTGAGGGCCGGCGGCGGCGCGGCAGCCGTATCGGCGGCTCGTTGAGCCTGACCGAAGGCTGCGCCGCTCAGCAAGACGAATGTGAGTGCCGCAGACCGCATGAAGCGTCGTTTTGTCGCCATGACTTCCCTCAACCCATTATTGATTTCGTGACTGAGCATAAGCGAAGTAACCGCTCGCATTCAGGCATTTTTGCATATTGCGGATGTCGTTCGCCGCAGCTGTTGCGGGCCGACGCCCATCTAGAACAACCAGCGGGGCACCCGGGCACGGTATGAGTCCCACTCCACCGCGAACGTACGCGCCAACCAGGGTTCCTCACCCAGAATGACCCTCAGATGAAACGCCGCCAGCGCGACAACGGCATAGATGAGCAATGGCCAAGACCAGAAAAGATTGGCCCATCCGAGGAGAATGAGCATGACGCCAATGTACATGGGATTTCGCGAATATCGGTACGGTCCGTCGGCGACCAGTCGTTGAGGCGGCGCCCAGGGAGCCAAGGTTCCCCGGCCGGATACGTAGAATTTGATCGTGCACCAGATCAGCACAAAAAGGCCGCCCGACAACGCCAACAAACCGAGCGGCCTCGCGCGAAATGAATCCATTCGGCTCGAACCCAGCGCGAGTGGAACGGCAAAGGCCACGACGCCGGGAAGTGCGACAAAGGCGAATACGGCGCGCCACACAAACACTCGGAACCCCGCTATTCGAACCAGATCTCTATTTCGTATCCGTCAGGATCACGCACGAACGCATAAGGCAGGCCGGCTGCAAATTCACCCTGCGAGCTGACCGTACCGCCCGCGTTTACCACGGCGGCAACGGCAGAATCTATGTCTTCCGGCCGGGTCAGCCGAAATCCAAAGTGAATGATGCCGCCGGGCACGCCGGCATCTTGCGGTCTGCGTTCGAAGGCGATGACATCATGGGGCCCTGGTCCGATCACCTGAATCGTGTCGGCATTGCGAAAATATTCCCGGACACCGAACACGGCTGCATAGAAGTGCAATGAACGTTCTGGATCGCGCACGGCGAGAGCCAAATGTGTCAAACCGTGAGTCGCGATCATTGGCCAGTTGCCATGGCTGAGGGGATCCTTACTTGATCTCGCGATCGCCGCTCGACAGCGGCTCACCCTTGATGTAGCACACTACGACTAAGAGGAGCGCCATGAACGCCAATATAAGCGTAAACAATACAGGGCGCCGCGGCATCAAAGTGACCGCCGCAAATATGAGCGCAGCAAGCCAGATGACGAAAAAGGCCCAACCCTGCGATGAGCAGGGCAAGCCCCAGCCCAAACCATAGCGTTTCGCGCGGAACCAGTAGCGATTGCCGGAGTTCATGAATCTAACCGGGGTCCGGATCAAAGCCATGGAATACCGCGAACTCAGCCACCGTGGCGCGGTCGGACCTGAGCCTGTTCACCGGCGATTGCGGGTCCGCATAACCCAGCGCCATGCCGCAGTAAATCATCTCGTTCTGCGGCAGAACGAAGTGCGCATGCAGTGCCCCCCGCACCGCTGCCCACGATTCCTGCATGCAAGTAGCGAGACCCTGCTCCTGAGCGACGAGCGCGATGGATTGCATGAACATGCCGAGGTGTGCCCACTGGCCATGTCCCATGGATCGATCGATGACGAAGAACATACCCACCGGCGCACCGAAGAATTGATAATTGCGCGCCACCCATTGATAGCGGGATGCCTTGTCTTCTCGCGGAATGTTCAGCAGGGCATACATGTCCTCACCAATCTTGTAGCGGCGAGTTCGATACGGCTCCGCTAAATTCTCCGGATAAATGCGATGTTCACCGACTTCGCCCTTGGGATTCGCCTGCAGGCGTTCAGCCGCAAGGCGCACCACGGCGTCCCGGGCTGCGCCGGCCACGACGATGACTTTCCAAGGCTGAAGATTGCCGCCCGAGGGCGCCCAGCGAGCCACGTCAAGAAGAGCCGCAACCCTCGCCTGATCGACGGGTTTGTCGAGAAATGCCCGAGTAGAAATTCGTGCACGGAGAAATTCTGCGACAGACATGGCGGGCTCCCTAGGCAACGACGCTATCTTTCACGCAACATTCACAGCTCGTGCTCGTAAACAAGGAAACCGGCATGGCTAGCGACCTTATCGTAGAGCAGTCGGCCTGCGGTGTTTGACTCGTGCGTTTGCCAATAGACGCACCCAATTCCCGCGGCTCGCGCACGCTCGTACGCGCCCAGTATCAGCGATCTCGCGACGCCGCGTCCGCGCTCAGCCTCTGCGGTAAACAAATCCTGCAAATAGCAGGTGAGCTCTAGGCGTGTGGTATCCCGGTGAAACAAGTAGTGGGTGAGGCCGACTAAATGGCCGCCCGATTCTGCGACCAGCGCAAAGACCGGTTCATTGGTGTCGAAGAAGCGTTGCCAGGTGGTTTGGGTGATCTCCGGACGCAAAGCCGTCTCCGCCTTGCGGCCATAGAAGGCGTTGTATCCGTCCCAGAGGGTCAACCATGCAGTGAAATCAGCAGGCTCCACCGAGCGAACCTTGATCGTCGCAGTCGTGCGGTTAGGAGTGATTGACATAGCTAAACCTTGGACTTCTCATCGACATAGGCATATCGCGCGACATCCTGCGCTGTTGCGTCCCCATAGTTGGGGAACACCTGATACTTCGTCAGCGTTACCTCGTGCAAAAATCCGCAGCGCTCGAGAACTCGAGCTGAAGCGAAGTGAGTCGCATGACAGAGAGCATACAGCCGCGCAACCCCCAGTGCCCGCGCAAGATCGACAATTGCCGCCAGGGCCTCCGATGCAAACCCGTGGCCCCAGGCGTCCCGCGCAAGCACGTAGCCTGTAGACGCGCGATCAGAAGATTCAAAAGCCAACCCCGTGGATCCCAGCAGCGTTCCCCGCTGCCGTGATTCAATGAGCAATGGTCCGGAGGGCCACTGCTTCCACTCTGACGCGGCGAAATCGATAAATGCCGCGGTATCATCCAATTTCGCATGCCGGGGCCACCCCATAAAACGGGTGACCTCGGCATCGGAAGCATAGCGCTCAAATATCAACCGGGCGTCTCGCGGTGACGGTGGACGCAGAATGAGTCGAGGTGTGGTGATGGCGCTATTCATCATCCAAGTACGACCAGGAATCGGCGCCGTCAAATCGGCGAATCCGTATCCCTCCAAGCAGCGCCGGATCGAAATTCCTCATGTTCACGCCAACCTTACTGTCCGCGTTTGGCTCCAATGCTTCCCAGTGCGTCACGCAACCGCAGCGGCGGCAGCGAAGGGTTCTTATTGTTCTCTCTCCCCAAATGTATTCAGTCGTATGTTCTGGATGTCCGACGACGCGGACGGCTGCCGGCGCCCACTGAGCCCACAAGGCGCCATAGCGGCGGCAAATCGAGCAATTGCATTCGATGAGCGATTGAGGGGAATCCGGAATCTCGATTCGAATGTCGCCGCAATGACAAGCGCCGGTGAGCATGCGGTCGCGCAAATCGCTAACGGCTACCGCCGATGAAACGGTAGCCTGCGGTTTTCAAACCGGCCTCGACTTTAGCCATCTGCGCTGAGTCGACGTCGGAGATCGTGCGAATATCGTAGATCGATCCTGTCGGAACTCTGAGTTCATCCTTAACGAAGGAAACGACATCGGTACAAGAAATGGAGCTGCCTTGCGCCTCACTGTAAAGCGCAACGACACAGGCATGCTGCTTGCCATCAAACGTAACGATGACATCCGGGCGTGCGGCAATGGCCGGTGGGGTCGGCGCTGGCGTGTTCGCAGACTGTCCACAGCCGGTAAGCACACAGAGGGTCAGCAGCGGTAAGGCTAAGCCAGAGCGCCGCCGGCGCGCAGAACTAAGACGAATGCGATTTTTCCCCGTCATCGATTTTCCTCCGGGGCCCGGTCCTCGAAAACCCTCGAGCCGAATGTTGGACTCCGCAATCTACGACTGCTTTTGAGCGAGACGAATCTTTTCGTACACCACCCGCGCTGCGCAGCTGCAGGCTCTTGGTGGTCCGCGAGACAAGCCCGCTCACAATGATAATTCGTTCTGACGTAAGGCCATAAAAACTTTTGGCGCGCCGCTTTGCGTCCACGAAGAAGCGTCCGGCAATGATGTAGAATCCAACCACGACAAAGGGAATGCCCCAAACGCGGAATAGGATCGGCGCATTCGAACCGACGACGCTGTACTCCCAAAAGAATGCGAACCCGCCCCAAAGCAAGCTGAACGGGATGAGAAACGCATCGCTGGAACGAAGAATCAGCCCCTGGCGCGGTTGAGCCGACCAGAGAAGCCGTTCGTCTCGCCCGAGGAGGGGCGAAATAATCTGACTTGACGATTCCGGTGGCAGCATCGGGCTCGAAAAATATCACAACGAGCGCCACAACTGAATTCACCGCGATGGCATACACAAGCGCGGCGGTCGCGTTACCCGGAAGACCGTTCCGCGCCGAGGCGCTCCTTAATGTCCCGATAAGCGGCGTCGATCAGATCGCGCAGAGCTGCACTGCCGAGTTCTTCGCCCGATTTCAATTTCACGTGCCGCATGCGTTTGCCACTACCCTCCAACAGGCCGGCGGGATCCTCGAGCATTGCGCCGTAAAAGAAGCCGACGTTAACATGACTTTTGAATGTGTTCACGTACCCGAACGGCGCATCTTCTACGCAAGCGACAGGACACCCATCGTGCATCAGTTCGCACACATCACCACCACTCCGGCGCATTTGCACAAACCACTTCTGCGCGATGGACCGCAGGTCGAGCGGACCGTTCACAAACCAGACATCGACCGCCGGATCCAGTTTTACGCCTCCTGACAACCGGAAGATTTCGGTCTTGCCGACCAAACCACGGAGGTCCAGCGCAACACGACGAGGTCGAGACCGGGTCATAACGCCCCGGGGCACTCATGGCGCATTTTTGTACTCACCACGGAACCTTCCGGCCCAGGTAATCCAGATACTGAAGACCCGCCTTTCCAGCTTGCGCGTCCATCGTATTGGCGAGGTTGGGTATGCTTTCCTCGACGCTGAGACGCGCCTGGGGCCCTCCGAGTGCCGTTCGCACCCAGCCCGGCGCCATGAGCAATAACGTTCGGGGATCATCAGCGCGCCGGGCGGCGAAACTGCGCATGACCATGTTGAGTGCCGCCTTGCTTGCACGATAGATCTCGTAGTGTCCGTTCTCATTGTTTGCGATGCTGCCCTGTCCCGAGGACATGATGCCGATCGTGCCGGTTGGCAATACGAGATCCTGCAAACTCTCGACGACACGCATGGGACTCAAGGCATTCGTTACCATCATACGTACGAATTCGTCGGTGGAAATGTCGGCGACCATGTCACGAGTACCGATGCCGGCATTGACGAACAGCATGTCGAACCGTCTCGATGCCAGACGCGCCCGCAGCGCCGCAACCTGATCTGGATAAGTCATGTCGACGGTCGCGATTTCGAGTCGACCTTGAGCGGCTCGCAATAGTTCGTGCAGTTTCGATGTGGTGTTGTTCCGTTCGGTGGCCACTACGTGCCAGCCCCGCTTGAGGTACTCCTCAGCCAAGGCGAAACCAAGGCCGCGGGAGGCACCAATGAGTAGAAGCTGTCGATCAGAGGATGTAGCGGGCATTTACAAATCTCCTTTGAGAGCGATGACTCAAGCCCACAGTTCATGAGGCAATCGGCAAGGTAAAGCGCGCTTGGTCATAGCGGAAGGCGCATCGGCGGCAGTTTATACGTGCATCGGACGCTAGGTCTCGGTACGCTTTCCATTCATGGCCAAGATCGACCTGAATCTATTGACCTCGTTGGACGCTCTGCTTGCCGAGGGTAGTGTGGTGGGCGCGGCGCGGCGCTTGGGCCTCAGTGCGTCGGCGATGAGCAGAACACTCGCGCGACTACGGGCGGCGACAGGAGATCCGATGCTCGTGCGAGCGGGTCGAGGCATGGTGCCGACGCCGCGTGCTGCTGAACTTCGCGAACGGGTGCGTAATCTGGCGCAGGATGCCCAGGCGGTGCTGCGTCCCGTCGTTGCCTCTTTGGATCTCGCCGAGTTGAAACGCACCTTCACAATTCGAGCCAACGAGGGTTTTGTAGAAGTTTTCGCTGCGCATCTCGTGAGGGCGGTTACCGAGGTAGCACCGCATGTGCGCCTGCATTTCGCGCCCAAGCCGGACAAGGACGTCCGAGAGCTGCGAGAGGGGTTGGTAGATCTAGAGATTGGCGTGCTCGGGACCTCGGGCCCGGAAGTACGCTTACAAACCCTATTCCGCGATCACTTTGTTGGTGCAGTTCGGGAGGGTCACCCTTGTTTTGCGAGAGGTAAGATAACGGCCAGGCGATACGCGGCGTGTGGTCACGTTGTCGCTTCGCGCCGCGGCCAGGAGCGTGGCCCCGTAGATGAAGCATTGGCGGCCCTGGGTCTCTCGCGCACCGTCGTCGTCGTAGTGCCGAGCTTCCGAGCAGCTTTAGCGGTAGCGAGCGTATCCGATCTAGTCGCGCTGGTGACTCGTTCATTCTTTACCGCCACACAGGGACACCAGAACAAGTCCGCTGCCACAAGCATCAGGAGCTTCCCGCTGCCGGTTCGCACCGAGCCAATCGCGATTTCACAAATGTGGCACCCTCGCTTCGATGTCGATCCGGCGCACCGCTGGCTGCGAGGCTTGGTACTGGCAACCTGCCGTGAGCGGGCAATGAAGTTTCCTGGCGCGAGTGGCGGACGGTTCGCACGCTACGCGGAACCGTTATTGATTACACGTTTATCTTAGCGGTGCTGTTCGTTTTTTTGGGACTTGTGTTTTGGCTGGCTGGCTGACCGGATAGCCGTTCAGCAGGGTCTGGGAAGGATCGCGATGGGAAAGCGCCTTGGGGTACTGATCTAGGCTGTCCGCGTGCGCAGCCGGCCCTCGTAATCGCGCTTTCCGAGCGGTACACCCCGCGCGCGCAGTATGTCGTATGCGGTGACGGCGTGGAAATAGAAGTTGGGCAGCGAAAACGAAAGGATCAGAGTTTCCGACGTGAAGGCTAGCCTCCGCGGGCCGATCTGAAGGTCTAGGTCTTTGCCCGCCCAGCTGTTGACCTCTTCGGGAGTGAATGCCTCCAGCGCCGTTTCGGCCTTGCCGATCATGGCTTGCAGGCCGGAGAAGGGAACCGGCCCGACCAGCGCGGGCGGGGCGAACACGCCGGTCCTCGCGGCTTCCAGCCCCCACACCGAATGATGCCACGCTGCTTCGATCTGAAAATGAAACGGCGCCATATCGTCGATGAGCCGGGCGTGCACGAAGTCGTCCGGGTCTGCGCGGGTCTCGGCGCAGTGCCTGGCCGCGCGGTTGAGGAAACTCCCGACGGCCTTCACGGTCTGTAGGAAGGTCGGCACGCTCAGGTCATAGAGTGATGTCGCCATCGGCTTCTCCATAGCTTAAATCGGCCTCCGTGAGTGCCGGGCGAACCCTGCGCAGTTGCGGAGGAGCAATGCCCAACATACCCAACAGCGCCTATCCTGGCCCATTGGCGGTGCATCAACGAGACACCCTGGCGCAGCGATGCAGTGAAGAATCATATGATGAGCCAGATATTCCGAACGCCGGCGCCGCTGCTATTTCGAGATTCGACGGGTGCCGCTATACTGTGCGCCATCTCCGGGTTTTTCTCATCTATTCCAGCGAGTTACCGTGTCCCAGTCAGAATCGTCAGATACGCATTTCTTCAACTCCTTCAGTTTGGTCCTGGGTGTTCTCATCGCCTTCGCCATCGTGTTATTCGCAGTCGCACGCTCCATCGGCGCCGACACCCAGGGGGCGTACGTGCTGCTGGATCCGCTGCGCTTGCAGGACATGCAGAAGAACATTCAACCCTTTGCGCAGGTTGCCATTGCCGGTCACGATAATTCAGCGTTGGCAGCTCTGACCTCGCCCGCGAACGCGGCGCCGGCCGCCGCCGTGCCGACCACCGGAGAGCAGGCATTTACGCAGGTGTGTTCGGCGTGCCATACCACGGGCGTGAACGGCGCGCCGAAAATCGGCGATCACGCGGCCTGGGGACCTCGCATTGCGCAGGGCAAGGACACTCTTTACAAGACTGCCATATCCGGTAAGGGAAATATGCCGCCCAAGGGCGGTACTACCTGGCCGGACGCGACCATTCGTATGACCGTCGATTACATGGTATCGCTCAACAAGTAGCCCGATCGAGCGCGCGCAGCTGCACGGCTTCTGCGGCATGCTTCGCGCGGATACCCGGCGACCCGTCCAGATCCGCGCAGGTGCGGGCAACTTTGAGCACACGATGGTAAGCCCTCGCCGATAGCCCCAGACGAACGACCGCCCTGGCAAACAGCGTTTGGGAATCTCGGCCCAGCGTACAAAAGCACGCGACTTCGCTTGGCGTGAGCCGAGCATTGAGCTTTCCCTGCCGCTGCAGCTGAAGAGCGCGCGCCGCGGCGACGCGCACGGCGACGGCGCTCGAGCTTTCGGCTACTTGCGGCTCGTCGCCGACCAAATGCTCCACGGGTAACGCCAAGAGTTCGACATGAATGTCGATGCGGTCGATGAGCGGCGCCGAGATCCGATGTCGATAGCGGTCGACCTGTTCCGCCGTGCAATGACAGCGCCCCCGCGTATCACCGGCGTAGCCGCAAGGGCAGGGGTTCATGGCAGCCACCAGCTGAAATCTTGCCGGGAATTCGCAGGTACGTTTCAGCCGCGAGAGGACCACGATTCCACTTTCCAGGGGTTCGCGTAGCGCTTCGAGCGCATTGCGCGGGAACTCGGGAAGTTCATCGAGAAACAACACGCCCAGGTGCGCGAGCGACAGCTCTCCGGGGTGCAGCGCGCCGCCGCCGATCAGGGCAGCCACTGACGCCGTGTGTTGGGGGCTGCGAAACGGCCGGCGATCCCCCATCGAGGGTCTGCGTCCCGCCGCTGACTCCAGGCTCGCGACCTCCAACACCTCGGACGCCGACAGCGGCGGAAGTAGGCCCGGCAAGCGCTGCGCCAGCAGCGTCTTGCCGGCGCCAGGCGGACCTATCATCAGCATTCCGTGCTCGCCCGCCGCAGCGACTTCCAAGGCGCGCTTGGCGGCGAACTGGCCGCGAACCTCGGCGAGATCCGGAGCCGATCTGCGTGCGTCGTTGGCAATGACCGGGGCGTCCGTCGCCATCGCATGGCGGGGGCTGGTGCGGCGGAACTTCGAGAGACGCGCGGCGCTGCCTCCGAGTGCATCAATGACTTCCGACAGATGCTGTGCGAGACGGAGCTTCGCTCCCACGAGCAGGCTGGCCTCCAAAGCGTTGGCGGCCGGCAAAATCATTTCACTGCCGAATTTCGCGCCGGCGATCAGTGCCGGCAACAACTTGGGCGTCTCACGCAACTCGCCGCTCAGCGACAACTCGCCGTAGAACTCGCGATCGCGAAGCGCTCGTGTCGGAATCCTCCCCTCGGCCGCCAAGATGCCGACCGCAATGGGTAAGTCGAACCGCCCGCCCTCTTTGGGCAGATCAGCGGGCGACAGGTTGACGGTAATGCGCCGCTGCGGAAATTCATATCCGCAGGTGATTAGTGCGGCGCGAACCCGCTCCTTGCTTTCGCGAACCACCACTTCGGGAAGACCGACCAGAGCAAATGCGGGCAGACCCAGCCCTAAATGGACTTCGACACGCACCATGGGCGCCAGCACGCCGACGGGCGCGCGGCTGAACACAGTGCTCACCTCCTTGTGAGTGCCCATGCAAGACCCCGGCGTTCAGTTGGCGCTTACGGCGCCGAGAGCTTTGCTTCGATGTCCTTGAGGCGCGCTTCCAGCGCCGCCAAACTGCTTTGCGTGCGCGCCAATATCGCTGCTTGCACATCGAAATCTTGCCGCGTGACCAGATCGAGTTTGCTGAGTTGTGCCTGCAGCACGGCCTTAAAATTGCCTTCCAGGTCACGCCCAAAGGCGCGCAGCGACTCGGGGACGGAATCCGCGAGGCGCCGGGCTAAATCGTCCATGGGGTTTGAATTCATAACAGTACTACCTCCAACATTTGCCTCGTGCAGCGTTTGTGCCTGGCGGCTCTCGCACCTTGCTAACGCACCGATGGAGGCACGCTGCCGCATGTTGGTGCGTGGACGTCTGCGCATTGGCGCAACTCGTTGATTCAACAGCCCACCACCAATGGCACGAAAGCTGCACCCGGATTCAATAGTACGCGCAAGCACGTTGGGAGGCAGTCTGTTTTACAGGTGAGAGCGGGGATAAATGCATGAAGCTGATCACCGCCGTCGTCAAACCTTACAAGCTGGACGAAGTGCGCCAGGCAGTGGCGGACATCGGCATCCAGGGCGTTACGGTCACCGAGGTACAGGGGTACGGAAGACAGCCTGGGCCGACGGAGATTTACCGCGACGCCGAGTTCAGCGTCGATTTTCTGCCCAAGGCGAAAATCGAGCTTGCCGTGGATGATTCGATCGCCGAACAGGTAATGGAGGCGGTTTGTAACGTAGCCAGGACTGGAAAAGCAGGCGATGGGAAGGTTTGGGTACTCGAACTGGAACAGGCGCTGCGGGTTCGGACCGGGGAAACGGGACCAGACGCCATTTGAGAGGTTTGATCGTTGGAGTTGATGATTTTTGGGGGATTTTCAGAGGACACGCCCGCCTACGCGCGAGGCAGAAACCTCTGACGATTTAGGAGCATCTCGCGCCGGCAAGCCAGCCAACTCCCCCGTCGGTGCGATATCCCGGCGGCACGGGTTCCTTAATTGGGGCCCGTGCCGTTTTTTATATTCGCGCGCCCGACGCAAGACGCTCGCGCGTTTATACATCAGAAGAATCAAAGACTCCATGCTGCGACGCAGCAAATTCTTTTGGATTCCGCTGGTAAACTGCCCGTTTGGTCGAACCTGGAGCCCGCCTGCATGAAAATGGTTATCGCCATCATCAAACCCTTCAAGCTTGACGATGTCCGCGCGGCGCTGGCGGACGTGGGGGTTCAGGGCATTACCGTGACAGAGGTCAAAGGCTTTGGCCGCCAAAAGGGCCACACTGAGCTTTATCGGGGGGCGGAATACGTCGTCGACTTTCTGCCCAAAGTGAAGCTCGAACTGGCGGTCGATGACGATCAAGTCGATCGCGTGGTAGAGGCCATTATTGAGACGGCTCGGACCGGTAAAATTGGAGACGGCAAGATATTTGTATCGGAGCTCGGCCAAGCGATGCGCATACGCACCGGAGAGTCGGGCTCACGCGCGCTATGAAGCGTGCGCGGTAATTAAGGAAGCGAGGATCGGACGATGAAACGCCTTTTGCTATTCGCTGCGTTGATCGCTTGGTCAGGCATCGCCTCGGCTGTTGTTTACAAATGGGTGGACGCGCAAGGCAAATTGCAATACGGCGATCGGCCGCCGGACGGCGTTCACGCGGAAGTAGTCGAATTGCTCGGCACTCACGCAGCGTCGCCCAGCACGCGTGCCGCTCCCGCGGCCAGTTCCTCCTCGACGCCCAAGACTGCGAACAATTCCCCCAAGGCCGACGACATCAAACGCGCTGTGGACGAGGACGTCGCGCAATCGCGGGACAAGCAATGTGTCGACGCGCAGGAGCGCTACAAGAAGCTGATCGAGGGCCGAAAAATCTACAAAACGGGTCCGGATGGCGAACGGCAGTACATGACTTCCGAAGAGATCGACAGCGAGCGGCTCAACGCCAAACGCGACATTGATTCCATTTGCAATAGCACGACTTGAGCGCCGTTACAGGCGCGTAAACAACCCTCCCCTCGCAATACGTGCTTTGCTGCGCAACGCGCAAAGCCTTAGGCTACGGTTCCGTATAATCGGACCTAAGGACAGCGCATATGCAAACAGGATTCGTCGGATTGGGCGCCATGGGCTCGCATATGGCGCGCAATCTCCATCGCGCCGGCCTGCTGACCGGCGTATGGAATCGCACCCGGGAAAAAGCCACGGCGTTGGCCGCAGAACTGAAGGTCCACGCCTTTGCGAGTTTGTCCGAACTTGCGGGGAATTGTGAAGCCGTGGTGATCTGCGTATCCGCTGATTCCGATCTGCGCGCGGTGATCGCCGAGCTGGAGCAGGGCTTGAGCCCAAATATGATCGTGATGGATTGTTCCACGGTTGCAAAAGAAACGGAGCGCGCAATTTACGCGCAGTTGGCGAACCTGGGCGTCGGCTTTCTTGATTGCCCGGTGAGCGGCGGCGTCGAAGGCGCCCGGACGGCCTCTCTGGCCGTCATGGTCGGCGGCGACGAGTCGGTATTTTCCCGCGCTCAGCCGATCTTGGAAAAGCTCGGTAAGGCCGTCGCCTACATGGGCCCGAGCGGCGCAGGCCAGGCAGCCAAAGCCACCAATCAAATCATGTGTGCCGGCATCATCCAGGCCGTGGGCGAAGCCATGGCCTTTGCTCATGCGGAAGGCCTGCCGTTGAAGCGAGTGATCGATGTGTTGGGCAAGGGCGCGGGCTCGAGCTGGTACTTCGTCAATCGAGCGCCTTTCATGGCGAACAATAGTTTCCCGGCAGGCTTTCGCGTGCGGCTGCACGACAAGGATTTGAAAATCTGCCGGGAAATGGCCGCACAGCACGGCGCCGTGTTGCCGGTCGTCGAATCAACCATCGCGGAATATGCACAGTTGATTGCCGAGGGATTTGGCGATGAGGACATATCGGCCGTGTATCGCTTGAAGTCCAAGCTCTTTCCCCCCAAGCCTGAGTCCATGTGAACGGCACGCTGCGCGTAGCAACTCGGAAAAGTCAGCTGGCGTTGTGGCAGGCCGAGCACGTTGCGACGCTGCTGCGCCAGGCGCATATGGGCCTGACGGTGGAGTTGGTGCCGCTGCTGACGCAGGGCGATCGCATTCAGGACAGGAGTCTGGCCGCGATCGGCGGCAAGGGCCTTTTTATCAAAGAGCTCGAGATGGCTATCGAGGATCGGCGCGCCGATATCGCCGTACATTCCATGAAAGACGTGCCGGCGGACCTTCCCGACGGATTGATGATCGCCGCGGTTCTGAAGCGGGCCGACGCGCGCGATGCGCTGGTCGCCGGCGCAACAATCGCCGGCCTGGACGATTTGCCGCGCGGCGCACGCGTGGGTACTTCGAGCCTCAGGCGTCAAGCGCAACTCTGCGCACTGCGCCCAGACCTGCATATCACGCCGCTGCGCGGCAATGTGGATACGCGCCTGCGCAAACTTGACTCGGGAGACATGGATGCGATTGTGCTCGCCTGCGCCGGATTGACGCGCTTAGGGTTGGAAGCACGCATCTCCGCTCGCCTCGATCCGATCATCTGTTTGCCGGCGGTTTGCCAAGGAGTGATCGGCATCGAATGCCGCAGCGGCGATGCGCCGACTCGCGCCCTGCTGGCGGCGCTCGAACATCCGGATACCCGTCTGGTGATGGAGGCCGAGCGGGCGTTTGCCGCACGACTAGGCGGCAGTTGCCAATCGCCTATTGCCGCCTACGCCGAACTCGCGGGAAATAAAATCACGCTCGACGGACTGGTTGCTGAACCGGATGGCTCCCGGCTGCTGCGCGACAGCGTGTCCGGCGGCGGCGAGAGCTCCGTGGCTTTAGGCCGGCAGTTGGCCGAACGCATGTTGGCCGCCGGCGCCGGGCCGTTGTTGGACCGACTGCGCACCGCGTAACCCATGCTTCCATTGCACGGAGTCGGCGTACTCGTCACCAGACCCGAGCTGCAAGCAATGCCGCTGTGCCGCCTGCTGGAAAGCCAGGGCGCCAGCACGCTGCGACTGCCCGCGGTGGAAATCAAAGCGCTGGGCGATCGGCGCGCGCTGGCGGCGCAGCTCGGGGCCCTGGAGAGTTTTGATCTCATTCTATTTACCAGTGCCAATGCGGTGAGATTTGGGGGCTCATTCCTCGACCAGAAGCGCGATTTGACGCTCGCTGCCATCGGACCCGCCACGGCGCGGGCCCTGAATCAAGCAGGCTACCGAGTGGCAGTGCAACCAGCGGGAACCACAGACTCCGAGGGATTGCTGCTGCATCCGCGATTGGAACATTTGTCGGGCCATCGAATCTTGATGATCAAGGGAACCGACGGCCGCCAACTTCTCCAACAAGAACTCACCCGCCGCGGCGCAACCGTGGTGGAAGTGAATGTTTACGAACGTACGCCGGCCATTCCCGCGGCGGCGCGGCTCGCCGAGATCTACGAGAATTTTCTCGCGGGGAAAGTACAGGTGGTCACCGCCACCAGTTTGAGCCTCGGGGGCGCATTACTCGACATGGCGACGCCGCAGCTGCGCAGCGAGTTCGAACAGGTGCACTGGCTGGTTCCGGGCGAGCGAATTGCATTGGGACTGCGCGCCCGCGGACTCACGGCGCCGCTGCTGCAGTGTGACTCCGCCGAGGATCAGGATTTGGTGGCGGCACTCATTCGCTGGCGTTCGAGCGTATCCGGCGCGTAGTCGAACGAGTCGAAATACAATCGATTCGCAGCAGCTCCCCGCAATTCGAACTCGCCGCGCAGCGCCGTTATCATCGCCGGGGGCCCAGCCGCGTACACTTCGTAATCCTCGAGATTATCGATATCTTTGAGTGCTGCCTCGTGTACCCATCCCGTCAATCCGCGCCAGCCGGGGGTTGGCTCAGACAGGACGGGCGCATAGCGCACATGAGCGCCCCGGACGCAAAGGTCCTCGAGCGTCGCATGGGCGTATAAATCGCGCTCGCTGCGCACTCCCCAGAACACTTGCATGTCGCGGTCAATGTTGTTTTCGACGACATGGCGCAGGATGCTGAGCAGGGGCGCGATGCCGGTGCCCCCGCCGATCAGCAACATGGGCGGGGCCGCAGCGCTCGGCGCCGATGCATCCCGGTAGATGAATTGGCCTAGCGGGCCTTCGATCGTCAACAGTTCGCTGCGCCGGCTTTCATGAAACAGGCTGTCGGTAAATTCCCCGCCGACGACGCGCCGTACATGCAATTCGAGCGGCCGCGAATCATGCGGCGGCGATGCGATGGAGAAGCTGCGACGCCTGCCGCCGGGCAGCATGATGTCGATGTATTGACCCGGTTGAAATGTGAAATCCTCGGCGATCGGCAGCCGCAAATACAGACCCATGACATCGTGCGACAGCGGCAGCGCACGCTCGATGCGGCACGGCAGACGCTTGATCATTGCCTGATCGGCCGGCAGGGTCTCATGGAGCTCGAGGGAGAGGTCGGTGCTCGCACGCGCCTGACAGAGCAGAATCAAGCCATCGGCAATCTCGGCCGCTGAGAGGCCAAGCGGCTTTCCGTTCGGGTAGTGAATCTCACCGTGCAGCAGCCGGGCGCGGCAAGCGCCGCAATTCCCCCCCTTGCAGCTGTGCGGCACATTCAAGGAGGCGCCTAAGGCGGCGTCGAGCAAGGTCTGGTCGGACCCGGCGCGGAACTCCTGCTGTGAATTGGCTAGACGGATGCGCATGCGCTCGCCCAGTGGGCCTCGCGCAGAGGAAGCCCTAGGCGGCCGGCTGGCTGCGCTTGCTGTCCAGCCATTCGCCGATCGGCTCCCATTGCTTCCAATCTGGCCAGGCAAGATATTCGGGCAGCTCCATCACGCCCATGCCGCGCGAATAGGCGCGCACATAATTCTGTGCTTCGCGAAGATGCCCCAGGTAAGGCACCTTGAGCTTGCTGAGATATTGATCCAGTTCCTCGTATACCAGCGTGTATTCGCGCACCCGGTTGGCAATCACGGCCAGGCGCGCCTGCTTGCGCGAGACTTTGCCGATCTCGAGCAGTTCAGCCATGAAATGACCGCACGCCTTCATGTCGATGCTGGAGGGCAGTACCGGCACAATGATGGTCTCCGCTCGCCGCACCAGTTCGTTCAGTTCGGTGCCATGCACGCGCGCCGGCGCATCGATCACCAGGATCTCGGTGTTGCGCGGTACATTGCGCAGCCCCTCATCGAAAGCGGCTACCGCATTGATGGCCGGCAGATCGGCCGGGCGCTGCTCGAGCCAATCGAGGCTGGAGCGCTGCGGGTCGTAGTCTGCAATGCAGACTTGATGCCCGTCGCGAGCGAAAAAAACCGCGATATTCGTCGAGAGCGTGCTCTTGCCGCATCCGCCCTTCGAATTTAAGACCATTATGTGGCGCATATTCCCCCAGCTTCGTCGGAGCGAAAGGTTAGAACTTAACGGGCGTATTGCGCAACCCCTGCCTGGATAAATTATCGAGGCGTTTCTCTCGCGGCAATGCGCCGCTTCGGCTATGCTCATCACCATGCGCATCGAGTTTCTGAAGATGCAGGGGCTGGGCAACGATTTCTTGGTCTTCGACGCCGCCGCCATCGCCGCCAACTCACACCTCGACTCCGAGTTGCTGCGTGCCCTCGCCGATCGGCATTCAGGAGTCGGATTTGATCAAGCGCTGATGCTCGAAACTCCTCGCGATGCGCACAGCCGCGTGTTCTATCGGATTTTTAATTCCGACGGCACCGAGGTTGAACAGTGCGGCAACGGTGCGCGCTGTATCGCCGCCCTGCTGTATTCTCGCGCCCCAGAATTGGGTCGAGAGCTCACCATGGGCAGCCCCGGGGGCACCGTGCATGCCCGCGTCGGCATCGATGGGACGGTGTCGGTCGATATGGGCGCGCCGAATTTCGAGCCGCGTTCCCTGCCGATGCAGGCGGCGGCTGAAGCGCTCACCTACACTTTGGAGGTCCAGGGACAGGACATTGAGATTGGTGCGCTGTCCATGGGCAATCCGCATGTGGTGCTGTGTGTGCCGGATGTGAAAAGCGCAGCGGTGCAGGACCTCGGGCCCAGCATCGAGCGTCACCCGCGTTTCCCCCGGCGCACCAACGTAGGATTCATGCAGATTGTCGATCGTGGGCACATTTTGTTACGGGTCTATGAACGGGGTGCCGGCGAAACCCTGGCCTGCGGCACCGGCGCCTGCGCGGCGGTCGCGCACGGCGTTCGCCTGGGACTCCTCGATAGGCAGGTGCGGGTCGATCTGCCGGGCGGTACCGCAACGGTTACGTGGGAGTCTGCCGATCAGCATCTGTGGCTGACGGGGCCTGCCACCACGGTTTTTACGGGTTCTATCGATTTAACGCGATTCACGGGAGCCAAACAATGACGACGAGTCACGCGCGCGGGATCAAGCAGGATGTGCTCAATGACATCAGCGTCGGCGATTACTTGCAAACCTATCCGGATTTCTTCGAGCGCAACTCGCAGCTGTTGACCAAACTGCGCCTGCCGCATCTACGCGACGTCGGAGCCACCGTGAGCCTGGTCGAACGTCAAGTGGAAGTGCTGCGCGAGCGCAATCAGTCGCTCGAGCGAAAACTGAAGGAACTGGTGGATGTGGCCCGCGCCAACGATACGCTCGCCGATCGCATTCACCGTCTCAGCCAGCGCTTGATTCGTGCGCATTCTCTGCTGGAGTCGATCAATGCGGTGGAGACTTCGCTGCGCGAGGATTTCGACGCCATGCATTCGGTGCTGGTGCTGTTCCTCGAGGAAGCGCGCCAGCTGGAACCGGATGCCGGGCACTTCTTGCGCGCGGCGAATCCTACCGACGAGGACATCAAGACCTTCGAATCGCTGCTGTCCACGGGTAAGCCGCGCTGCGGCCAAGTCCGCGACACGCAGCGCGATTATCTGTTCGGCAAGGATTCGGTCGCGATCGGTTCGGTGGCGCTCACCCCGTTGGGGCAAAAGGGTTCGCTCGGAATACTGGCCATCGGCGCGAGCGACGCGGAACGCTTCCATCCTGGCATGAGCACGGAATTTCTGTCGCGCATCGGCGAGCTCGTGACCTACGCACTCATGCGCTGAGCGGCGACGTGGAAGCGGCCGCGCAGGAATGGATCGACAAATTCCTTGCGCATCTTGCGCAGGAACGGCGCATGAGCAGCCATACGGTTGCAGCCTATCGGCACGATCTGTTCACGCTCGCCGCGTTTTGCACCCGCAGCCATGTGGCTTCGTGGAACGCCCTGGACCATTCGCGTGTTCGTGCCTTTGCCGCCGCCGAGCATGCCGGCGGCATAGCGCCACGCAGCATCCAGCGGCGGCTGTCGGCGGTGCGCTCGTTTTACGCCTTTTTGCAGCGCGAAGGCGCCGCTGCGGACAATCCCGCGCAGGATGTGCGGGCGCCGAAAACCAAGAAGCGATTGCCGGCGACTTTGGATGCGGATCAGATGGCGCGGCTGCTCGACTTTCGAGTCGATGATTCCCTGTCCTCGCGCGACAAGGCGATGATGGAGTTGTTTTATTCCTCGGGCCTTCGAGTCAGTGAACTCGTGGGATTGGATTTGTCCAGCCTGGATCTTCAGGATCGAACGGTGCGCGTGATCGGCAAGGGCAACAAGACGCGAATCGTTCCCATGGGGCGGCACGCCATCGGCGCCCTAAAGAAATGGCTCATTCAGCGCTCCGCACTGATGCGCGAACCGGCTATGCGCGGGCCGCCGCGCGGACCGTTGTTCGTGGGCCGCAGCGGCCGCGCCCTGTCGGTTCGATCCGTGCAGCTCAGGGTCGAGACCTGGGCGCGCCGCCAAGGCCTGTCGATGCATGTACATCCGCATATGTTTCGACATTCGTTTGCCTCTCACCTGCTCGAATCAAGCGGAGATCTGCGCGGCGTGCAGGAGTTGTTGGGCCACGCCGACATCGGCACGACGCAGATCTACACCCATCTGGATTTTCAGCACCTCGCCAGTGTCTATGACGCCGCGCACCCGCGGGCGAGGCGCCGCCCGCGCAGCGCTTGAAAGGGCCGCAATCGGCCCCACGGTAGCCAGATTCACATGAATCACGATCCTAATCGTATCTATGGCACCACCATTCTGGCCGTGCGGCGCAACGGCAAGGTTGCAGTCGGGGGCGATGGCCAGGTGACCCTAGGTCAAAGCGTCATGAAGTCCAATGCCCGCAAAGTGCGCCGCCTGTATGGCGGCAAGGTGCTGGCTGGATTTGCCGGCGGAACGGCGGACGCGTTCACCCTGTTTGAACGCTTCGAAGGCAAGCTGGAGAAATTCGGCAATCTCACGCGGGCCGCGATCGAATTGGCCAAGGACTGGCGCAGCGATCGCAGCTTGCGGCGGCTGGAGGCCTTGCTATGCGTGGCCGACGCCGAGAGCTCCTACGTCATATCGGGTACCGGCGATGTGATCGAGCCGGAACACGATCTGATCGCCATCGGTTCGGGCGGCGGTTTCGCGCAGGCCGCAGCGCTGGCTTTCATGCAGGGCGATCTGCCGGCACGCGAGATCGTGGAGCGCTCGCTGAATATTGCCGCGGATATCTGCATTTACACGAATCGCAACCTGACGATCGAGGAACTGTAGGCTCCATGTCGCAGATGACTCCCCGGGAAATTGTCGAAGAACTGGACAAGCACATCGTCGGCCAAAAGGCGGCCAAGCGAGCGGTGGCCATCGCGCTGCGCAACCGCTGGCGGCGCCAGCAAGTGGCCGAATCCCTGCGTCCTGAAATCACCCCCAAGAACATTCTGATGATTGGACCCACGGGGGTGGGAAAAACCGAAATCGCACGCCGCCTGGCCAGGTTGGCCAAGGCGCCCTTTATCAAGGTTGAAGCGACAAAATTCACCGAAGTGGGCTATGTTGGACGCGAAGTAGATTCGATCGTCCGCGATCTTGTAGAGATCTCCGTCAAAATGACTCGAGAGGAGGAGATCGCCAAAGTCCGGCATCGGGCCGCTGACAGCGCGGAGGAGCGGGTGCTGGATATTCTGCTGCCGCGGGCGCAGGGCGCAGGTTTCACCACCGACGCCTCGCCGCGCGACCACGATACCCGGCAGCGCTTTCGCAAGATGCTGCGTGAAGGCGAAATGGACGATCGGGAGATCGAAATCGAGGTGCGCGCCATGCCCCAGGGCGTAGAAATTATGGCTCCCCCGGGGATGGAGGAAATGACGCAGCAGTTGCAGGGCATGTTTCAGAACTTGGGCGGCGGCCGGACGCGGCCGCGCAAGCTCAGGATCAAGGAGGCATTGAAGCTGTTGGTGGACGAGGAAGCGAGCAAGATGATCAACGAGGAGGACCTGAAGCTGCGCGCTGTCGAAAATGCCGAACAAAACGGCATCGTCTTCATCGACGAAATCGACAAGATTGCGCGCCGCCAGGAAACGGTCGGCGCCGACGTGTCGCGAGAAGGCGTGCAGCGCGATCTACTGCCCTTGGTGGAGGGCTGTACCGTGAATACCAAGTACGGCACGGTCAAGACCGACCACGTGCTGTTCATCGCTTCCGGCGCGTTTCACATGTCCAAGCCCTCCGATCTCATCCCCGAACTGCAGGGCCGCCTGCCGATCCGGGTGGAGCTTGAACCCTTGGTCGTCGGGGATTTCGTGCGCATATTGACCGAGCCCGATGCCTCCTTGTGCCGACAATACACGGCGCTGCTGGCCACCGAAGGAGTGAGCTTGGAATTCGCGCCATCCGGCGTGCAGCGGCTCGCCGAGGTTGCATTCGAAGTCAACGAACGCACCGAAAATATCGGCGCTCGACGCCTGCACACGGTGATGGAGCGATTGCTGGAAACCGTGTCGTTCGATGCCGCCGACCGCAACGGCACCCATGTCCTCGTCAACCGCGAGTACGTGGAAGGCAATCTGGGCGAACTGGTGAAGGATCAGGATTTGTCGCGCTACATCCTGTGAACCGCCGCTGACCTGAACGTGCCACAGCCCACCGACATCAAGCTTCGCACCGCATCGCGGCTCCTGGAGGTGCGCTTCGATGATGGATCGCACTTCGAACTGCCGTTCGAATACTTGAGGGTATTTTCTCCCTCCGCCGAGGTGCGGGGCCATGGCGGCGGCGAAGGCGTGCTGCAGTGGGGCAAGCAGAACGTGGGCATCAGCGGCATAGAACCGGTCGGAAACTATGCCCTGCGCCTGTTCTTCGATGACGGCCACAACACCGGTCTTTACTCCTGGAGTGTGCTCCACGAGCTGGGTAGCCATCAGCAAGCGAATTGGGCGCGCTACCTGCAGCGCTGTGCCGAGGCGAAAAAGCCAGCCATATAGCCGTTTAAAGGTTGGGGCGCCAGTCGGATACAATGCGTCCTACACTGAAGAGGCGCCATGACTGACTCCGATCGCACGGTGGATTTCGGGTTTGAAAAGGTCGCGCTGGCCGACAAGGCGAAGCGTGTGCGTTCGGTATTCGCCTCCGTCGCACCGAAATACGATGTGATGAACGATTTGATGTCGTTGGGCGCACATCGATTATGGAAGCGATTCGCGCTGTCATTGACCGGCTTGCGGCCGGGCCAGCGGGCTTTGGACGTGGCCGGGGGCACCGGCGACTTGGCTGCCGGGTTGCTGCGGCAGGTAGGGAAATCCGGCCGTGTCGTGCTGTCGGATATCAATCCTGCGATGCTTAAGATCGGCCGCGACCGCTTATTGGACGCCGGCTTCGTTGGCAATATCCAGTGCATCGTCGCCGACGCTCAAGCCCTGCCCTTCGAGGACAATGCATTTGATTGCGTGACCATCGGCTTCGGCCTGCGCAATGTCACCGACAAGGCGGCGGCGCTGAAGTCCATGCATCGTGTCTTGAAGCCTGGAGGGCAACTGCTGGTGCTGGAGTTTTCGACCCCGGTCGCGCCGGGACTCAAACCGATTTACGACGCATACTCGTTCAAGGTATTGCCGCTCCTCGGCCGGCTCGTGGCACAGGACGCCGCCAGCTACCAGTATCTGGCGGAATCGATCCGTATGCATCCGGACCAGGAGGCACTGCTCGAAATGCTGCGCGCCGCCGGATTCGTCGAGACGCGCTATCACAACCTGACCGGTGGAATAGTCGCCGTGCATCGCGGCCACAAGATCTGACATGCCGGCGACCGCGCCTTGGTTGGCATCCGCCGAAGCCGTATTTAATCGCAGCATCGCCGCGTCATCGCAGGCCTCAGCGCTGGCGCGGCGCCTCGAGGGCACCCACCTGCAGCTCGAGATCGAGGGCATCATGCGGATTCGATGCGGCGTATTCGGCGGCCGCCTGGTTCTGGCTGCGGCCGATGCCGCGGCGGCCGAAGCCGCGGCGGCCGAGGCCGTCATTTCCGGATCGGCGCCGGCGCTGTTGCAATTGCTGAAGGCCGGCAGTCCCCAAGTGCAGCGCCAAGTCCCGGTACAAATTCGCGGCGATGCCGAGATTGCCAATTTGTATCGCCAGCTGTTTGCGGCGGCGAGGCCGGACTTGGAGGAGGAATTGTCACGCTGGATAGGCGACATGCCCGCGCGACGCCTGTCGCAAATGGCCAAGAGCGTGAGGACTTGGGCGCGCCGTGCGCGGCGCACCGCCGGCGAAAACATCGCCGAGTACCTGCAGGAAGAGAGCCGCGACCTGATCAGCAAGACCGAGTTGGATGAATTCCTGCGCGGCGTCGATGAGGTGCGGGAAGCGGCGGACAGGATCGCGGCGCGGCTCGGGCGCCTGGAGCAGCTGGCCAGGGGCGCTTCCTGATGCGTCTGCGCGTGCTGGTTCGCCTGTTGCAGATTCAGCGCACCCTGGTCAGGCACCGACTGGACGGTTTCGTGCACGCGACACATCTGTATCGGCCGTTGCGCTTTCTCTACTATGTTTCGCCATGGACCTGGTTTCAGCGCAGCATCGGCGTGACGCGCGGCGAACGGCTGCGTTTGAGCCTGGAAGAGTTGGGTCCGATATTCGTGAAGTTCGGCCAGGCCCTGTCGACCCGCCGCGACCTGCTGCCTGTCGATGTCGCCGACGAACTGGCCAAGCTGCAGGACCGCGTGCCGCCGTTTCCCGGCGACATTGCCGTTGCGGCAATCGAAAAGACCTTCGAAAAGCCGCTGCAGGAAGTCTTCGCAAGCTTCGATTCAACCCCCCTGGCAGCGGCCTCCATTGCACAAGTGCACGCGGCGACGCTGAAAAACGGCGCCGAAGTCGTCGTCAAGATACTGCGCCCCGGAATGCTCGAGGTCATCGAATTGGACCTCGAGGTGCTGGATGCGCTGGCGAAACTGGCAGACGCGTACTGGCAGGAGGCGCGCCCGGTGAGGCCCATCGAAGTGGTGCGCGAATACCGAAAGACCGTGACCGACGAGCTGGACCTGCTGCGCGAGGCGGGCAATGCCGCGCAGCTGAAGCGCAATTTTGCCGGCTCATCGTTGCTGTACGTGCCCGAGGTGTACTGGGATTACTGCCGACCCAACATCATGGTCATGGAGCGCATTCACGGCATTATCGTCAGTCAGATCGAGGAATTGCGGGCGCGCGGCACCGACATCGCCAAGCTCGCGGAGAACGGCGTGGAAATATTCTTCACGCAGGTGTTCCGCCATAATTTCTTTCATGCGGACATGCATCCGGGAAACATATTCGTGCAGGTGGACGATCCGAAAAATCCGCGCTACGCGGCGGTGGATTTCGGCATCGTCGGCACCCTGCAGCCTCGCGACCAGCATTATTTGGCCGAGAACTTCATGGCATTTTTCGAGCGCGACTATGCGCGAATCGCAGCGCTGCACATCGAGTCCGGCTGGGTGCCGAGCGGTACGCGGGTGGATGAGCTGGAATCGGCCGTGCGCACCGTCTGCGAACCAATTTTCAACAAGCCGCTCAAGGAGATTTCCTTTGCGCAGGTATTGCTGCGGCTATTCGCGACCGCTCGGCGCTTCGATATGCAAGTGCAGCCGCAATTGATTCTGCTGCAAAAGACTCTGTTCAACATCGAGGGGCTGGGACGGCAGCTGTATCCGGAACTGGACTTGTGGAAGACGGCGCAGCCGGTGTTGCGCGCGTGGATGCGCGAGCGCACCAGCCCGCGCACGATTCTCAAACAGATTCGCGGCCGCATTCCGGACGCGCTGATGAGCCTGCGCCAGGTTCCGCAGATCATTCAGACCGCCATGCGTGAGGCCGCTGACGGATCGAAGGCGTCAGCGGAAATCGTTGCCCGGGAGGCGCGGCGCGTCGAGTCGCGGCTCGCCGCTGAGCGGCATGAAAGGGCCATCATGGCTGCCGTGCTGTGGCTTTCCGGATTGATCTGGCTGGCGCAGGGCGCTCGGTATCCCTGGCTCGGCTGGCTGCAGATGGGCGCCGCGATCCTGCTGTTCATCAGCGTGCGCTCCTCAAAGTGGCGCGTCGAATGAGAATTCCAATCGAGAGTTCGACCTCGTATCGAGGCCGCAACTCTCGGCCGAACTTGCCGGCGCTGGTGTTCTTTGTCGGGCTCGCGCTGGCCGTGGGTGCCGTGGATGCCATGTTCTCCCCCGCCGTGTCGGCAACCGCGGCGCAGTGGTACGCAACCCTGGTCAAGCCCGAATGGATGCCGCCGCAGCGCTGGTTCGGTGCGGTATGGGGTCTGCTGTATGTGTTGATGGGTATCGCCGCATGGATCATCTGGCGCGAGCGCTATCACCGCGGACGCGTTGCCGCGATTGCGGCCTATACCGTGCAGTTGCTGCTCAATGCGATGTGGGCACCGCTGTTTTTCGGACTGAAGAATATAGGGTTGGGATTGTTCGAGATCGTTGCGCTGTGGGTGGCGATCGGCTGGACGATGCGTGAGTTCGCCCGCGTGAGAGGCGCTGCGGCGTGGATTTTGGCGCCCTATTTCCTGTGGGTGAGCTTCGCAACGGCCATGACTCTGGCGATCTGGAAATTGAACCCATGAATGTTTTGCCGCGCCGCGTCGGCTCGCCCCGCGACGCCGCTCCACGCACACACCTGCTCTCGAACGGCAGCTACTCGGTGATGCTGACGGCGGCCGGCGCCGGCTACAGCCGCTGGCGCGACCTGTCATTGACACGCTGGCGCGAGGATGCAACTCGCGACCCGTGGGGTTACTACGTGTATCTGCGCGATGTGAGCAGCGGTGAGGTATGGTCCGCGGGATTTCAACCCGTCGGACGCGAGGCCGAGGCCTACGAGGCGGCATTCTTCGAGGATCGTGCGGAGTTCAGTCGCAAGGACGGTTCGATACGCACCGCGATGCAAATCCTGGTTGCGCCGGAGGATGATGCCGAAGTGCGCCGCATAGCGGTCGCCAATGACGGGGATGGCGCGCGGGAAATCGAAGTGACGAGCTACGCCGAAGTGGTCTTGAATCAATCGGCGGCGGATTCTGCTCACCCGGCGTTTTCCAAAATGTTCGTCCAGACCGAGTTCGTCGCTGAATGCGGCGTGCTGCTGGCGACGCGCCGGCCGGGAGACCCCAAGCAAGCACAGCTGTGGATGGTGCACCTCAGCGCCGTCGCCGGTGAAAGCATCGGCACGCTGCAGTTCGAGACCGATCGTGCGCGTTTTCTAGGTAGAGGACGCGATGTACGCAACGCCGTATCGATCCTCGAAGGGCAGAGTTTATCCGGTACCGCGGGCACCG
The DNA here is from genome assembly GCA_963756845.1 of uncultured Gammaproteobacteria bacterium. Taxonomy (GTDB): domain Bacteria; phylum Pseudomonadota; class Gammaproteobacteria; order Steroidobacterales; family Steroidobacteraceae; genus Bog-1198. The sequence goes on from CAVWPD010000008.1 coordinate 253,880, forward strand.
TTCTTGATCCGGTACTCTCGCTTCGGCGTCGCGTGCGCATCAAACCGGGCGAAACCGTGTACGTGGAATTCTGGACCGGCATCGCACCGACTCGCGCGCAAGCGTTGAATCTGGCCGGCAAACTGGGCAACGCAGTAGCGTTCGAGCAGGCAAGAACGCGATCCAGCGCCAAAGCCGCGGCGCTGCTTGGCGATCTGGGAATCGGCGCCGAGGAGGCGCAATTATTCCAGGATGTCGCCAGCCGGCTGTTGTACGTCGACCTAAGCGCGCGCGCGCCTACCGGCATCCTCGACAACAATCGACTAGGGCTCTCGACGCTATGGTCCCACGGCATATCCGGCGATTTGCCCCTCGTGCTGGTCAGCATTGACGATGCGGCCGACCTGCGCGTCATCTCCCAACTGCTGCGCGCACGCGCCTATTGGCAAGCGAAGAATCTGCTCGTGGACCTGCTCATTCTGAATGAGGCCCACGGCGCGGCGGATCTGCAAACGGCCCTGGATGAGGCGATCAAGTCTCGCAGCGGTCCCGGGGCGGTCATTCACCTGGCTGCCGACGCGCTGCCGCCCGGACATCGGGATCTGTTGATGACGGCGGCTCGCACGGTATTCGATGCGCGCCGCGGACTCTCGAGCGGGCAGTTCGTGGCGCCGCAAGAGGCCGGGGCTGACGGCGGCTCGCCACGACCGGCGTCGCCTGCCGCGCCAGGCCCGGCGACAGCACACCCTGAGGCGCCGCATCCCGCGGCGCGGCTTGAATTCTTCAACGGCTTTGGCGGCTTCGACACTGCGGCCGGCGAGTACGTGGTGATGCTCGACACGGATGAGTGGACCCCGACTCCCTGGATCAACGTGATCGCCAATCCGCAGTTTGGGTTTCTCGCGTCGGCCGACGGTACCGGCAGTACTTGGTCGCTGAATGCTCAGCAGCACCAGATCACACCCTGGTGCAACGATCCGGTCAGCAATACCCCGGCGGAGGCGATCTACATCCGCGACGAACAATCGCGGAATCTGTGGAGCGCCACGCCGCTGCCCATTCGCGAAACCGATTCCGCGTACACCGTCCGGCATGGCTTCGGCTATACCCGCTGCGAACACACCTCGCACGGCATCGCTTTGGAGCTCCTGCAGTTCGTGCCGCTCGAGGATCCGCTCAAAATCTCACGGCTGAAAGTGACCAATTGCAGCAGTGAGGCCCGCGACCTGAGCATCACGCACTACGTGGATTGGGTGCTGGGAAATCAGAACAATCGGGCCGCGCCCTTTTTCATCACGGAAGTCGAGCCGCGCACCCAGGCGCTGCTGGCGCGCAACCCCTGGAGCGTGGATTTTCCAGGGCGCGTCGCGTTCATCGACATGGCGGGCCGACAGCAGACCTATACGGCTGATCGCACGGAATTCATCGGCCGCTTAGGTTCGCTCGCCGCGCCGGCCATGCTCGTCGGGGATCGGGCGCTCTCGAAGCGCGTAGGGGGCGGCCTGGATCCTTGTGGCGCCCTGCAAACGACGCTGCACGTGGGTGCGGGCGAAAGCATCGAGCTCATCCTGCTACTCGGAGAGGAGAGTTCCCGCGCGGCGGCCGTCGAGCTCATCGAGCGCTATCGATCCTTGGATTTGGACGCGGTGCTGATGCGCGTCACGGACTTTTGGGCGAAGACCCTGGGCGTGATTCAAGTCAAGACGCCGGACCGGTCCATGGACCTGGTACTCAATGGATGGCTCTTGTACCAGACCTTGAGCAGTCGCGTCTGGGGGCGCACGGCCTTTTATCAGTCAAGCGGCGCCTACGGTTTTCGCGACCAACTCCAGGATGTCATGGCACTCTGCGTTTCGGCACCCGCCATTGCGCGCGAGCACATTCTGCGTGCCGCCGCGCGGCAGTTCAGTGAAGGCGATGTGCAGCATTGGTGGCTGCCGACCTCCGGCCAGGGGATCAAAACGCTGGTATCGGATGACCGCATTTGGCTGGCCTTTGTGGTTGCTCACTACATCGAGGTCACGGCGGATACCGAGGTGCTCGACGCGCAAGTGTCTTTCTTGGGCGGTGGGCCGCTCAAGCCAGGCAACTTGGAGAATTTTTCCGCTCCCGAGACGGCCGGCTCCGCGGTGCTGTTCGAGCATTGCGTTCGCGCGCTCGACTCAAGCTTGAGCGTCGGTTCGCACGGCCTGCCCCTCTTCGGCACCGGCGATTGGAATGATGGGATGAATCGGGTTGGCGTGGCCGGTCGCGGCGAAAGCGTTTGGCTCGGTTGGTTCTTGTATGCGGCGCTGCTGCGCTTTGCACCCATCGCCGAGAAGCGCGGCGCATCGCTGCAGGCCGGCGAGTGGCGCAAGCACGCGCTACTGCTGCAGCAGGCCATTGAGCGCGAAGCCTGGGACGGTGATTGGTACCGGCGAGGCTACTACGACGATGGCACGCCCTTGGGATCGGTATGCGACGAGGAATGCAGGATCGATTCCATCGCGCAGTCATGGGCGGTTATTTCGGGGGCCGCTCCGCGCGGCCGTGCGATTCAGGCCATGTCCGCGGTGAATGCACAGTTGGTCGATCGCCATGCGGCGCTGGTGAAATTGTTTACCCCGCCGTTTGATCATACACCGCAAGATCCGGGTTATATCAAGGCCTACCCGCCCGGCCTTCGCGAGAACGGCGGCCAGTACACTCACGCCGCGACTTGGTCGGTCCTGGCCTTTGCCCTGCTCGGCGACGGCGACACCGCCGGCGAACTATTCTCTTTGTTGAACCCGATCAATCATGCCAGCAGCCGTAATGCCGCGCTGCGTTACAAGGTGGAGCCTTATGTGATCTGCGCCGATATCTACACGGCGCCGGCGCATGTCGGCAGAGGCGGTTGGACTTGGTATACCGGATCGGCCGCCTGGATGTACCGGGTCGGCACGGAGGGCATCTTAGGCATTCATCTGCGCGGACAAACTCTCGTTGTGGATCCCTGTGTCCCCCGCAGCTGGAGCGGCTTTGAGTTCACCTACCGCTACGGAACCTCGCTGTACCGCGTCAGCGTGAAAAACCCGCTCGGCGTATCTCGAGGCAGCGCCCACGAAATCGCGCTCGTCGATGACGGCCGCGACCACGCCGCCGAAATCACGCTGGGCTAAGCTTCGCTCCGCGGCTTGGCTCTCATCGCCGTCACGGCCCGGGCCAAGAGCATCTTGCCGATGGCGCCGGCCGGCAGCAGGCGCAATAAGCGCAGCGCCATCGCCGGTCGCGCGATGAGCAGGCCGCCGACCAGTGCGCCCACCGTTCCCAGCCCGCGGCTGCTCAGCAGCATTTGCATGGTTCGGCTGCGGGGAAACTCGCTGTGGCCATGGCTTGATGCCGCGCCGTTCCCATCCGACTGGCCCCGCGGCGGGTCGAGCACGCTGCGCAACTCTTGGCGGGACTGGGCCAATCGGGCGAGAATTTCGTTTCGGGCGGCTGAGTCCTGGTCCATGATCAGTCCTCATCCGAGGCCAATATGCGCTCGAGAATGATTCGATCTTCCTGCCATTCTCGGCGCACATCGGACAGCAATGGCGAGCGTGAGCGCGCGATGCCGGCGAAATAAATGGCGGCCACGATCCCGACCACGAGAAATCCGCCGCCCATCCACGCGATGGCAGCAACGCGGTAGGGGGTGTCCCACGTGTAGGCCACGACGCCGAGACATGCCAGGAAGACCACAAAGAGCGCGCAAACCGCGATAATCGCGCAGGCCACCAGTTGAGCGGTGATTTCGCGCTGCGTCTTCGCCAAATCCAGCGCCGCCAAATCGACATAGGCGCCGATGTGCCGCATCAGTGCCGGCGCGGCTTGGGGCAATGACCATAGCGCTCGCATCACCGCGCCTCAGGACCCTAGGAACGGCGCGTCGCTAGAATGCCTACCACGGCCCCGACCAGGGCCGCGATGCCGATCGCCTGCCAGGGGCTTTCGCGGATGTAGTCGTCGGCCGTGCTTGCCAGATCCTGCGCCTGCCGTCGTAGGGAGCCGGCGCCGTCCGCGAGGCTCTGCTTCGTGGCATCGACGGCACGCTGCACCTTGCCGCGCATGCGCACCACATCGGCGTCCTTCAAATCGGCGATGCGCGCCATGAGGTCCTCGACGTCTGCGATCAAGCTCTTGATCTCGCCGGAGGCGGCCGTCTTGATATTGTCGATGCCTTCGCTCACATCATTTTTCACGCGGCGAGCGCCGACGCGGGCCTGCTCCGCCGTATTGTCGAAACCTGTTTCCATGTCTGTCTCCTTGGGAATTGCGCACACAGTACCACCACCACTATGCCCACGCCGAGTTCCGGCGGCCATCGGCGCGGCCCATACCTGCCTGTAGGACTACCCCCACATGTTAGACTTTACGCAGTATAACGCGGGCAATACATGAAGATCTTCGGCGAGGAACTTGGCGGCGTCGGGCGGTGGTATATCGCCGTCCCGCCGCTGTTGCTGATCGGATTTCTTACCGGCCTCTTTTTTGTCGCCATCGCCGGCCAGTCGCGCCTCAACGCCGACAATGAGCGGGTGCTGCATTCGCAATTGCGCCAACAGGCCCTGATCGAGATCTCAGGTCTGATCAGCGCCGCGGAATCGGCGCAGCGCGGGTTTTTACTCACCGGGGAAGCCGCTTATCTACCGCTGTATGCGGATGCCGTGGCGAAGGTGAAATCTGCGCTCGACCGGTTGCACGGCGCATTCGGGGGCGAGGATGACAGCCCGGAGTTTCGCCAGCTGCGCCTCTTGACGGGTCAAAAGCTCGGCGAACTCGAGGACAGCATTGCGCTTTACAAACGGCGGGCCACGGCACCGGCTACCAACGTGCTGGGCACTGACATCGGTCAGCGCACGATGGGGGAAATCGCGGCGGTACTCGGTACGATGCGTCAGGAAGAAGCGGCCGAGCTCGCCGCCGACACGGTGCAGTGGCAGGCGGATTTTCGAATCTCGCGTTGGGTAACCGCGGCCGGCGCAATCCTCAACATCGGACTGGTGCTGCTCGCCATCCGCTTGGTATATGCCGACATGCGCCGCCGCGCGCACCAGGCGACCGACCTGCGCGATCAGAAGCTGGAATTAGAGCGGCAGGTGGAGATGCGCACCCTGGAACTCACCGCATTGTCCACGCATCTGCAGGGCGTATCGGAACAGGAAAAATCCGCTCTGTCGCGCGAGCTGCATGATGAGCTGGGCGGATTATTGGTGGCCGCGCGCATGGATTTATCCTGGCTGCAGCAGCGGCTGCCCACCTCGGACGCCGGCATCGAGCAGCGCTTCAAACGCATTCACGATTCATTGAGCGCGGGCGTGGACTTGAAGCGCCGCGTCGTTGAAGAACTGCGCCCCACGTTGCTCGACAATATGGGATTGTTTTCGGCGCTGCGCTGGCAGTTCAAGGAAACCTGCCGCCGCACCGGGCTGCGCTGCACCGAAACTTTTCCGGCGGCCGAGCTGAATTTCAACCCGGATGCCGCGATCGGCGTGTTTCGCGTCGCTCAAGAAGCGCTAACCAATATCCTTAAGCATGCCGAGGCGAAGTCGGCGGATCTGGTCATCGTGATTCGTGGCGATACATTCATCATGCGCATTACGGACGACGGCAAAGGCATCACCGCCAATCGCTTGAAAACCAGCACCTCTCATGGTCTGGCCTCGATGCGCCATCGCATTGCCGGGCTGGGCGGCACCTGGGAGGTTCTTAGTCCCGGCAGCGGCGGCACCGTCGTGACCGCCGAGATTCCCCTGGCCAATCTGTTGCAGAGCGAGACTTCCGCAGAAGGCAGGGCGTCGCTTTGACGACGCCCGTACTCCGGGTGTCCGTGCGCGGCTAGGAGCCGGTGCGCGGCGAGATGGCCGAGCCGTTGTCGTTGCCGATGACCACTTCCACGCGCCGATTCAATTGTCGGCCGCCGGAGTCGTTGTTGTTCGCCACCGGATACGCCTTGCCGTATCCTTCGGTGCCGATTCGCGAGGCATCAATGCCCCGGGAAATCAACGCGGCCCTCACGGCGTCCGCGCGGCGCTGCGACAGCTCTTCGTTGTACGCGTCGGTGCCGACGCTATCGGTGAAGCCATCGATCTGTACGCGCCGGTCGGGATGTTCGGTCAGGAATTGCGCCAGCTGATCCAGCTTGCGAGCTGCGCCGGGCTTCAGCGCCGACTGGCCGGTATCGAACAGGACATCGCCCAAGGTCAAGACCATGCCGCGCGGCGTGGGAGTTGCCTTCAGTGCGTCGAGTTCCGCCTGCACGCGGGCAGTTTCCTCATTGGCCTGATCACGCTGATTCAGCGCGGTTGCCGTGGCTCGCTTGGCGTTCTCCGCCTCTCGAGTACGCGCGGCGAGCATGATTTGATCGCGCTCGACCTGGCCCGCGGCGACGCGTGCATCGTCAGCCTTGGCTGCCGCATGCGCTTGCGCAAGCCGCGCGTTCTGAGTGGCCAAATAAGCGGATTGATTCACAGCCGACTCGTTGTGCTGCTGCGCGGCCTGCTCGGCGTTGCCCAAGTCCTTCCTGGCCGTCTGTAAATCCAGCGGGGCATATTTGTTGACGTTCGGGTCCGCTTCGGCAGTCTGCACGGCGACGCGCGCGTTTTCCAGGGCCGCATTCGGCTGGGGCATCGAAGCGCAGGCTCCCAGCACCATTGCCAGTCCCATTGCGGAAAGTAGTCTTGCGTTCATAAATAACATCCTCATTGAGTGGGTTGCGTGCTGCGCAGCGATTCTTGCCGCAGCGCTTGCATGCTGGCGTCAAATTCCATCAGCGCCTTGTGGGAGCGCTGATCCTGGGCGGTGGCTTCCGCGAGCTGAGCGTCGACGTTGGCCTTCTCCGCCCACTGAGTGGCGGGCAGCGCGTCACGATCGGTGGCTGCTTTTTCCGCAGCGGCCAGTTCTTGTCGGGCCGCTGCCATTTCCACCGGCGCGAGTTCCGGCGCTCCGCTTTGCTCGGCGCGCTGCACGGAAGACTTGGCCACCGCGATTTGTTCGTTGGGAATCGGCGTGCTGGCGCATCCGGCGACGCACAGCGCCATCGCCGCAAAAAGGCCCACGCCCTTCGCTATATTCGATAAATCTATCAACATATCCTTCTCCTCATGATGTCGGGACGAGACCATGGGGCATCTCGGCGCACACTATGCGCTCTGATGAGCGAACAAGGACTTGTGGAACGGATCGTCTATGGGTCAGACAAAGGGGCCAAGCGGCGTAAGCGCAACGACTACCGGCGTCGACATCAATGCTTCGACAGATGCGCCTCGCAGATTTCGTGGAGGACTTCCGGAAGCCGCCCATAGTCGCGCGCTTTGTCCAGGAAATGAGTGGCTCCGAGCGCGATCGCCGCGTTTTTGTACTCGGGCAAATCATAATTCGTCAGTACGATGATGCGCGGCTTGGGCGCCGTGGTGGCCAGCGCACGCATCACACCGAATCCGGTGCCCTGCTTCAAGTGCAAATCGAGGATGATCACGTCGACCGGCTCGCGTTTGACCGCGGCCAGCGCCGCAGCTTCGGTATCCGCCGTACCGACCAATTCCACGTCGGAGATTTGGCGAATGGCTTCAATCAAGCGTTCCGTCAAGACCTTGGAATCCTCGACCAACAGCACCCGCAACGACTGAGCCATTATCATGGCGCCCATTTGGACAGGCGCCGCACGCGCTGATGCTGCAGGCTATTCACAGGCAGCTACTGGATCAGTCCGTTGCGAAGAGCATAGGAGGTAATGTCGGCGTTGGCTGTAAAGCTCATCTTTTCCAATATTCTGCTGCGATACGTGCTCACGGTCTTCACACTCAAGCTGAGCTCATTGGCGATATCGGACACACCCCTGCCCGCCGCCAGTTTACAAAAAATTTGGAATTCGCGCGTCGAAAGCCGCGCGTGCAGCGGCTTGTCCGCATCGCCGTCCAAGTCGGCCACCAGAATTTCGGCGAGCGCCGCGCTGACATACCGCCGCCCGGACAACACCGTTCGCACCGCCTTCATCAATTCTTCCGGGGCGCTGTCCTTGGACAAATAGCCGCTCGCGCCGGCGCGCAACACATTGACGGCGTATTGCTGCTCAGGCAGCCCGCTCATGACCAGAACCCTGACGGTCGGGTGGCCGGTTTGAATGTGGCGCAGAATATCCAGTCCGCTGCGGTCCGGCATATGAATATCGAGCAGCACCAAATCCCATTCTTGCTGACGCAGTAAATCGAGGGTTTCGTTACCGCTCGCGGCCTCGCCCACCGCATTGATGGTCGCATCCGCCTCGAGAAACTGCTTGAAGCCGGCCCGAACCACGGCGTGATCATCTGCGATCAATACTCTAGACACGTTGCTTTTCTCCCTTATTTGCGCTTAGGAATTCGCGCACTCTTGGCGCTGTGAATATCCATTGAGCTTGTTATACAGCGTCTTGAGGCTGCACCCCAGCGCATCGGCGGCTCGGCGCTTATTGCCTTTGAAGTAATTGAGCGTAGCTTCGATCAAGGAGCGCTCCATGTCGTGGATGCGCGATCCGACGCGGATGTCGAGGCGCTCGCGATCGGCGCCGTTCTCGCCCTGCGCAACCTGCTCGACGCTGCGCGCGGCGCCCTGTTGAACCAGCGGCGCCAGTTCGAGTGTGGTATCTGCGAGAATGAACGCCCGCTCGATGCAGTTCTTCAGTTCGCGCACGTTGCCCGGCCAGGAATGCTGCTTGAGCGTCATGCGCGCCGCTGTCGACAGGCGCTTTTGGGTCGTGGCCTCGGCGTTCTGCGCAGCGAGGAAATGGCCGGCGAGCAGTTCTACATCATCGCCGCGACTGCGCAGCGGCGGCATCTCGATGGGAAACACGGCCAGCCTGTACAGCAAGTCCTCTCGCAGTTGGCCGCTCTGAACGGCTTCCAGCGGGCAGCGGTTGGTGGACGCGACGACCCGCACATCACAAAGATATTCGGCGCTCGTCCCCACGCGGTAAAATTGTCGGGTTTCAAGTACCCGCAGCAGCCGCGTTTGCATGTCCAGTGGCATTTCGGCGACTTCGTCGAGCAGCAATGTGCCGCCCTGAGCCCGCTCAAACACGCCGGCGTGCGTGCGCGAGCCGAACAATTCCGCTTCGATGAGTCCCGGCGGGATTGCGCCGCAGTTGATCGCGATGAAAGGCTTGTCACGGCGTGGGCTGCTCTGGTGAATCGAGCGCGCGGCCAACTCCTTTCCGGAACCGCTTTCGCCCGTCAGCAGCACGCTCGCCTCGGTGGGTCCCACGCGCTCGATCAGGCGAAAAACTTCCTGCATGGCCGCGGAGGCCCCCAGCAGGGTGCTCGCCGCCGTGGGCGTCGGGGACGGGTGCTCGGAAAAGCCATCGCTGACATTGATCATTTCAACCCTCCTGCTGCTGATCGCCTCTGTGTAATCGTTACATTGGGCGGCTTAAGATTTGTAACCTGTGCCGCAAATGGGGACCAGAGCGGCCGGCTGATCCTCGACTCAGAATTTGCGCCAGAGTCTGTCGGTGTTTGTCCGACAGAGCGCTACAAGCGCTTGAAATCCAAGGTCGCATCGGGCGCCGATCCGCAGCGCCAGCAAGTGGTGAATTGCGCCTCGAGCTCCTCGCCGCACTGGGCGCAGATCCATGCCTCGCCCGCGGGGGCGGCGGCTGCGTGCGCCAAGGTACGCAGGGCGGCCGATTCGAGCGCATCATCGACCCACAACTGCGGCCAGGTTTCCAGCATGGGCAAATCCCCCAGCGCGCCCGCCAGGTATTGATTTCGCAGTTCGCTGTCGATGCCGGCGGCAATCAACAAGTTGCGAGCGTGCGCCACTTGCAGCATCGAAGCGGCGCAGAATACTCGTTTCATTGCCTAGCGAAGTGACCTTAAGAACGCGCCCACGTCCTCGCCTCTTTCCAAGGATTCCACCAAGGCTGAGCCCACCACCACGCCGTCCACGTGCGGTGCAAAGCGAGCCACTTGCTCATAGGAACGGATGCCGAATCCGGCGCACACCGGCACGCTGGAGCAGCGCTTCACCCGATCCATGTACGCGAGCACATCATCGGGCACCACCGCGGATTTGCCCGTGGTACCGGTCATGGTCACGGCGTAAACGAAACCCTTGGCCTCACGGCACAGCATCGCCAAGCGTTCGGGAGGCGTTACCGGCGTCACCATTTGCACCAATGCCATGCCCTCCCGCTCCAGCGCTTGAGCAAGATCACCGCTTTCCTCGAAGGGCAGATCCGGAACGATGAAGCCTGCCACGCCGGCCCGAGCGGCAGCCAGGGGCAATGCATCCAATCCGTATGCCAACAGCGGGTTTAGGTAACTCATCAGTAATATCGGTGCGGCATGCCGCGGCTCGATCGACTCCAGCTGCTCGAGTATCCACGGCAGTGTGACGCCCCCGGCGATCGCGACGAAGCTCGCGCGCTGAATGGTGGTGCCGTCGGCCATCGGATCGCTGAAAGGCACGCCGATTTCAACCACGTCGCAAGCGGCGGCGACGGCAGCGAGGTTGTCCTTGAACTGCCGCAGCGTCGGAAAGCCCGCCGTCAGATATCCCACCAAGGCCGGCCGGCCCGCCGTCACGGCCCCTTGAATCGCCGCGGAAATGGCATCGCGCGGCGCCGGCATCAGCGGATCGCCTTCACGGAATGCCCTTCAGCAGCGTGTTCTGCAAGATCGGCATGTCCTTATCGCCGCGGCCCGAACAGCCGATGAGAATGTGCGCCCCCGGATGATTCTGCGCATAGCGCCGCGCGCCGAATATGGCGTGCGCGGTTTCGATGGCCGGAAGGATTCCTTCATACCGGGCGCATTCCGCCAAGGCATCCAGCGCTTCGGAGTCGGTCGCCGATTCATACGAGACGCGCTGGGTTTTCATCAGGTAGGCGTGCTCCGGCCCCACGCCGGAGTAGTCGAGGCCCGCCGATACCGAATGCGTTTCCCGCACCTGGCCGAAGGCGTCCTGCAAAATCAAGGTATAGCTGCCTTGCAAGACGCCCGGTGTACCGAAGGTGAGCGAAGCCGCGTTATCGCCCAATCCCGGCCCTCGCCCGCCGGCCTCCACGCCCAGCAGGCGCACGCCGGCATCGCCCAAGAAAGGATGGAACAAGCCAATGGCATTTGAACCGCCGCCCACGCAGGCCACCGCGACATCGGGCAGGCATCCTGCTTGCTCGAGCATTTGTACCCGCGCCTCGCGGCCGATCACGGCCTGCAATTCGCGCACCAGGTAGGGATAGGGGTGCGGACCCACCGCCGATCCCAGCGAATAATAAGTGCCGTCAGGATCCGATACCCAATCGCGCAGAGCTTCGTCGATCGCCGCACGCAACGTCTTCTCGCCGCCCGTCACCGGCACCACTTTCGCGCCGAGCAACTGCATGCGCCCCACGTTCGGGGCCTGACGCTCCACGTCGACCGCGCCCATGTACACCACACAGGGTACACCCAGTCTTGCGGCCGCGGCGGCACTCGCCACACCGTGCTGCCCAGCGCCGGTTTCGGCAATGATGCGTTTGGCACCCAAGCGCCTGGCCAGCAATGTCTGGCCGACTGCATTGTTGATTTTGTGTGCGCCGGTATGCGCGAGGTCTTCGCGCTTCAGCCACACCTGAGCGCCCCAGCGCTTGCTTAGCGTAGGTGCATACGACAACGCCGTCGGGCGCCCCACCCAGGTCTTCAGCTCATAGTTGAGCTCGGCTTGAAATTCGGCGCTGTGCAGGTGCCGGTCGACGCCGGCCTGCAGACGATCCAGCGCGGGAACCAGAGTTTCCGGAACGTAGCGGCCGCCGAAGAGCCCGTAGCGGCCTTTGGCGTCGGGAAATTCCTGAACCAGCGAGACTTCGCGCAGTTGTGAATTCATGACTCATTCTCCAGCTTTGCCGCGGCGGCGCGCACCGCGCGCACGAACTCGTGGATCTTCGCCGGGTCCTTCACGCCCGGCTCCGACTCGACGCCGCTGCTCACATCCACACCGAACGGCCGCACGGCTTGAATCGCTTCGGCCACATTCTGTGCGGATAACCCGCCCGCGAGGATGACCTCCGTCTGCCGTGCGAGCTCCGCCGCCCGGCCCCAATCCGCGAGCTCGCCGATGCCGCTCGACGGACCCTCGAACAGCATGCGCGCCGGCAGGGGATTCGGGGTCTTGCGGCCGAATCGCACGACGGGAAGGACCTTGATGTGCGCGGGGATCTTCAATTCGCGCAAATCCTCGACGTCGGTTTGAAAGTAATCCGGTTTCAGGATTCTACAAATCTCATCGACTTTCATTTGCAGCGGATGCTGCGCCACTGCAATGCGCAGTATTCCCGGCGGCGCGAGCGCAGCCAATTGCGCCGCTTGGCCTGGCGTCACTTGCCGCGGGCTCGGCGCGAACACGAAGCCAATGGCGTCGACGTTGGCCTCCGCCGCGGCGCTGACCGCGTCCGCGCCGGTGATGCCGCAAATTTTTATCCACATGGAGCCGAGTTTAGCCATTTAAGATTGCGCTGTCCGGGTAATGGCCAATATTTCACGCAGCAGTTGCGCCGGATCATCGCTGCTCATCAGCGCGGTTCCGATCAGGGCCAGACGATAGCCCAGCCGCTGCATGCGCTGCGCGTCCGCGGCCGAGGCAACGCCGCTTTCGGCCACGGCGGGCCAGCGGCCGGGCAGTTGGGGCGCCAGAACCTTGAAGCGATCCTGCACGACCTTAAGGGTCTGCAGATCCCGGCTGTTGATGCCGATCAGCACCGCCGCGTCGCGGTCCGCGGTATGCGCGGCGCGCGATTCCAAGAGTTCGCGCGCGCTGACCAGATCCGCAGCATCGAAGGCCTCCAACAGTACGAACATGCGATGCTCGGCAGCGGCATCGAGCAGTTCGCTCATCTGCGGGCGCGACAACATGCGCACGATCAACAGCACGCCCCCCGCCCCCGCCGCACGCGCCTCCAACACCTGGTACGGGTCGACCAGGAAGTCCTTGCGCATCGCCGGCACGCCCAATGTGTGCAGCACGCCCGAGGCCTGACGCAAATGCTCGAGAGATCCGTCGAAACGCGATGGTTCTGTCAACACGGACACGGCGGCTGCGCCGCCCTGCGCGTAAGCGGCCACGCGCGCCAACCAATCTTCGCGCGGCGCGCCCAATGGGCCCGCGGCTGGGGAGCGCAACTTCAGTTCGGCGATGACATCGAATCCCTGCTTCGACAGGCGCAGCGGCACGCTGGGCCGCGCGGACCGGACACGGCGCTCCAGCTCCACCAGACTCTCTTGCCGCATCGCCTCCGCCACACGCTGCGCACTGGCGCGTGCCATGTCGTCCAAAAACCCGCTCACGATGTCCTCCCGGCAGCGGCGGCTGCGAATTCGCGCAAGCGCTGCAGCCACGCGCGAGCCCGCCCGCTGTCCAGGACCTCGCGCGCAACGGCGATTCCCGCTGCCGCAGAGGACGCCCGGCCGGCGATCATCAGCGCGAGGCCGCATTGCAGCGCGAGGGCCTCGCGGTGCGGGCCGCGATCACGGCCTTCGAACACCTCGATCAGCGCCGCGAGATTGGTATTCGCGTCGCCGCCCAGCAGATCTGTCGATTGGCAGCGCGCAATGCCAAATTCCTGCGGATCGATTTCCAGGCGGCGAATCGTTGCCCCCGCAACATCAAACGCGACGAAGGAGCCGATTGGCGTGGCCTCGTCCCAGCCCGACGCACCGTGCACCACCCAGGCTCGCTCGATCTGCATGCCGGCCAAGGTTCCGGCCATCAACTCCGCGGTTTCGGTGTTGTACGCGCCGACCAGCAGGAAACGCAGCGGCGCAGGATTGGTCAGTGGGCCCAGCAGATTGAACACGGTGCGCGTGCCGAGCGCGGCGCGGATGGGCGCCACGGCTTTCATCGCAGGATGAAAGTAAGGCGCAAACAAAAACGTGAAGCCGGTCGCAGCGAAGCAGGCCGCCGCGGCCGTTTCATCCAGCGGCAGTTTGAACCCCATCGCCTCGATCAGGTCAGCGCTGCCGCTGCGGCTGGAAATGCCGCGGTTGCCGTGCTTGATGACCGGCAGACCGCAGGCGGCGGCCAACAACGCCGCTCCGGTGGACAAATTCAAGCTGCCGGAGGCATCGCCGCCCGTGCCCACGATGTCGATGGCATCGATGCCGCCCTCGCCTGCGGGCAACGGAAGTTTGCGTGCCAACTGGCGCATGGCCCCGGCGAAGCCGCGCACTTCATCGGCCGTGACGCCCTTGGCGCGCAACGCCGCCAACAACGCGCCGGCCATGGCTGGCGCCAGTTCCGGCGCGCACAGCATCGTCAGCAGCGCCGCGGCTTGCGTTTCGCTCAAACCACGACGGTCGAGCAGATGCTCCAGTAGCTGGCGAGGAGTAGTCACATTATCTCTTGAGGAAATTGCTCATGAGAATCGGTCCTTCGGGCGTGAGCACGCTTTCGGGATGAAATTGCACGCCTTCGATCGGCAAGGTTTTGTGGCGAACACCCATGATTTCGCCTTGCGCCGTGCGCGCCGTCACCTCGAGCACCGGCGGAATGCTGGCCTCCTCGGCGATCAGCGAGTGATAGCGGCCCGCCTCGAAATCCCGCGGCATGCCGGCGAACAGTCCCGTGCCATCATGCATGACCGGCGACACTTTGCCATGCATCAGGCGCGCCGCGCGGACCACTCTGCCGCCGAACGCCTCGACCACGGATTGATGGCCGAGGCATACACCGAAGATGGGAATGCGCGCGGCGAACGCGAGAATCATCTGCAGGGAGATCCCCGCATCGCGCGGCGTGCCAGGCCCCGGCGAGATGACCAAATGCGTCGGCTCGAGAAGCAGCGCCTGATCGATGCTGATGGCGTCGTTGCGGTGCACATCGACTTCGGCGCCCAGCACCAAGAATGCCTGCACGAGGTTGTAGGTGAACGAATCGTAGTTATCGATCAACAGAACTTTGGCGTGCATCCTACAGTCCCTCCGCCGCCAGCTCGAGCGCACGGCGCAGCACCGCGCTCTTTGCCATCAGCTCGGCGTATTCAGCACCTGGCGAGCTGTCCGCGACGATGCCGCCGCCAGCCTGGTAACTGTAGGAATCGCCGCGAAATACCAGCGTGCGAATCGTGATCGCCTGGTCCATGTCGCCGCGCCGTCCGAAATAGCCCACGGTGCCGCCGTACAGGCGGCGTCCCACCGGCTCGAGCTCATCGATGATTTCCATGGCGCGGACCTTCGGCGCGCCCACCAATGTGCCCGCCGGAAATGTCGCGGCAAATAGATCGAACGCGTCCTGGCCCGGCGCCAAGCGGCCCTTGACGCCGCTGACGATGTGCATGATGTGGCTGTAGCGCTCGATCACGCGATACGGATCGACGCCGACCGAGCCGGCCACCGCGACCCGGCCCAGATCATTGCGCGCCAGGTCCACCAGCATCACGTGTTCGGCGTTCTCCTTCGGATCAGCGAGCAACTCCGCCTCCAACGCGGCGTCCTGCAGCTCATCGGCGCCGCGAGGCCGCGATCCGGCGATCGGCCGCAATTGCGCCTGTCCGCCATGGCACTTCACCAGCGCTTCGGGCGAGGAACCCACCACCGTGATATCGCCGAGTTCGCAGAAATACATGTAGGGCGAGGGGTTCAGCAGCCGCAGTGCGCGGTACACCTCGAACGGCGCGAGAGCATGTAGACCATCGAAGCGCGACGCGAGCACCAATTGGTAGACATCGCCGGATGCGATGTACTCCTGCGCACGCCGGACGCGTGCAGCGTGTTCTGCCTGGGTCAAAGAGGGCGTGGCCGCGGAGAAGCGCCCCGGCGTGAGTATCGCCGGCACGGCGCCGCGCAGCGCGCGAATGACGTCGCGGCGCAGGCTTTGCCGCTCCGCTTCGCTGCCATCGTGCAGCAGCGCCACGCCGCGCGTCAGGTGATCGAATACCAGCAGCGAGCGCGGCGCGACGTAGTGCGCATGCGGCGTTTCCGTGTCATCGAGACTGCGGCCCGGCAGGCGCTCGAAGTAGCGCACCGCATCGTATGCCGTATAGCCCACCAACCCCCCCAACAGGGGAACCCCGGGAATTTCAGGCTTTGGGCTCGGCGCCCGGGCGAGTGCGGCGCGCAGCACGCTCAAGAATTCCTGCTTGGAGGCTGGTCGCGGCGAGTGCGTGCCGCCCACGGTAAGTCCCGTTGCCTCCATCCGCACCTCGAGACAATCGCCGAATCCGATGAAGGAATAGCGCGCCAGCCGCTCGCCGCCCTCAACGCTTTCCAGCAGGAAGCGCGGCCGAAACGGCGCAAGCTTCAAATACGCCGACACCGGCGTATCTAGATCGGCTGCGATGTCAAAGGGTGGCTTCATTTGGAAAAACCTGCGATTCATTCCATCCAACAAACGCGGACAACAAAAAACCCATCACCACTTTTTTCAGCGGAGATGGGTTCTGGGTAAACGAGAGATTAAAAGTTAAACGACCAGCGCCCGCTCCTTAGGTGAGACGCCACCACCAAACTTTGCGAAGGGTATGTGCGGTCGACATGGGGTGGAGTATCGCCGCCCGGACCGGGCAGCGTCAAGCCTGAAAGCGCGATGGCGGGCGCGACAAAATGGCCTATTTCTTCGTCTGCGCCTCGAGGGTTTTCTTGAACCTGCGGGTCAGTTCGACGAATCGGGGCGTCAGGCCGATGTCCTCGTAAACAGGGTCGCCCTGATCGTCGCGCGAGATCACTTTCGCACCTTTCTCATAGGGCATGGCCGCGCCGATTTCATCCAAACCGGCGCCGAGCAAATCCGTCACAATCGCGTCGATCGACTGACCGGGAAACAGTTCGGCCAAGGCTTGCAGTCTCGCGGCATCGTCCAGCGGCAGTCGGATGGCATACTCCTGCGCAGTCCTCGCGGGCGCCGCCGATTTCTTCCATCGATCGAGCAAGGGCTTGAATTTCACGACAACTCCGCCATACCTGAGCAACGCCATTCTCAAGCATTATAGACCGCGGGGATAAAACATCAGCGCCCAAACCGGACGGACTTCTCAAAACTCGCCGCATGTAGGCGAGGCAGCCGCGACGAGCGGCGGCTGGCGCCGCAATCTGGTCGGGGTGTTCGCATACAGCAGCCGCGCCCTGGCGCTGGTGTGGAGCACGAACAGGCCGTTGAGCGTCGCGCTGGCCGTGCTGACGCTGCTGGCGGGCGTACTGCCGGCCGGTATCGCCTATGTGGGCGCTCAGATTGTCGATGCCGTGATTCACGCCGCCGATTTGCATCGGCACAGCGGCACGACTTACCTGACCGATGTGGTGCGCTATGTCGCCCTGGAAGCACTGCTGGTGGCCGCCACGGCCATGGCACAGCGCGGCATCTCGCTGGCCCAGTCGTTGCTGCGCGCGCAGCTTGGCCAGCGCGTCAATGTCATGATCTTGGAAAAAGCGCTGACTCTGGATTTGACGCAATTCGAGGACTCCGAGTTCTACGACAAGTTGACGCGCGCGCGCCGCGAAGCCTCCAGCCGCCCGCTGAGCTTGGTCATGCGAACCTTTGCGCTGCTGCAAAATGCCATCTCGCTGATCTCCTTCGGCGGATTGCTGTTCCGCTTCTCGCCTTGGGCGGTTGCGCTGCTGGTGCTGGCGGGCCTGCCCGCATTTCTCGCGGAAGCGAAATTCTCGGGCGAGGCCTTTCGTTTGTTTCGCTGGCGGGCGCCGGAATCGCGTATGCAGATCTACTTGGAATCCGTGCTGGCCCGTGAGGATTACGCCAAGGAGGTGAAGCTCTTCGAGCTGGGGCCGCGTCTGTTGGATCGTTATCGGGACATCTTTACGCGATTGTATCGCGAAGATCGCGATCTGACCTTGCGCCGCGACGCGTGGGGTTTCGGATTGGGTTTGCTCGGCACGGCGGTGTTGTATGGCGGCTATGTGTGGATCGCCGCGGAAACGGTACTGGGCGCCATGAGCGTCGGTCAGATGACCATGTACCTCATGTTGTTCAGGCAGGGTCAGGCCGCCGTCAGCGCCGCTCTCTCCGCGGTGAGCGGCTTGTACGAAGACAACTTGTACCTGTCGAATCTCTACGAATACCTGGAGCAGCCGGTGGGCCGGGGTTCCGCCGGCACCCGCACGGTCGGACCCGATCCCGGCGACGGCATTCGCTTCGAAGACGTCGAGTTCGTCTACCCCGGCGCCGCCGAACCGGCACTGGCGGGCATCGATCTGCATGTGCGCCCGGGCGAAAGCTTGGCGCTGGTGGGTCAAAACGGCTCCGGCAAAACCACGTTGATCAAATTGTTGACCCGGCTTTACGAGCCGACTCGCGGCAGGATACTTCTGGACGGCCTCGACCTGAGGGAGTGGGACGAGACCACGCTGCGTCAGCGTATCGGCGTCATATTCCAGGACTTTGCGCGTTATCAGATGTTGGTCGGCGAGAATATCGGCGCGGGGGATGTGCGCGCGTTTGACGATGAGGCGCGCTGGCGCAGCGCCGCCGCCAAGGGGCTGGCAGCCGAGTTCGTTGAACAGCTTCCCGGCACCTATCATGCGCAGCTCGGCAAGTGGTTCAAGGACGGCCGCGAGTTGTCGGGGGGGCAATGGCAGAAAATTGCTTTGGCGCGCGCCTTCATGCGCAGCGAAGCCGACATCCTGGTGCTGGACGAGCCCACCGCGGCGATCGACGCCGGCGCCGAAGCGGAAGTCTTCGAGCACTTCCGCGAACTGACCCGCAACCGCATCGCCATCGTCATTTCGCATCGCTTCTCCACGGTACGTATGACCGATCAGATATTGGTGCTGGAGGAAGGCCGCATCGTGGAGCGCGGCAGCCATGAATCATTAATGGCGGCCGATGGCCGGTATGCGAAACTATTCACTTTGCAGGCACGCGGGTATCGCTAGTGTTCGCATCAAAACCAATCCTATGACGCCGCCCCATTCAGCGCGCCGCGCCGCGCTTCTCCCAGGCGCGTTGCTAAGCACCGCCTTGGTCGGCGTTCTGGCGCTCGCCGCATGCCATCGCGATCCGGCCCCCGGCCTCAAGCTGGGTGTCTACCGCGCCGTACTACAAGTGCCGGGAGGCGAACTGCCCTTCGGTCTGGAGTTGGCGCAGGAAGGGTCTGCAACGGTGGGCTACCTGTTGAATGGTCAGGAGCGGCTCAAATTGAGCGATGTCGCGATCACCGGCTCACACTTGCTGATACGCATGCCAGGATATGAAACCCGACTCACGGCCGACGCGGCCGGCGATGAGCTGCAAGGAGAGGTCTTCTTGGATAAATTGGGCGGCAAGGACCAACATATTCCCCTGCGCGCGCGCTTGGGCGAGGACTACCGCTTCTTCGCGGCACCGCAGGGCGCCGCAACCGATTTGTCGGGCCGCTGGGCGGTGAATCTCGTCGATGACAGCGGCAATCCTGAAGTTGCGGTCGGCGAATTCGCGCAGTCTCATGATGCCGTGACCGGCACCTTCTTGACTCCCACCGGTGATCAGCGTTTTCTGGCCGGGCAGGTGAAAGGCGATGAGCTGTTTCTGTCCACATTCGATGGCGCGCACGTGTTTTTGTACAGGGCGAGAATCGCCGCGGACGGCAGCCTGGCGGGGGACTATTGGTCGGGCCTGCACTATCACGAGACCTGGACTGCCAAGCGCGACGCGGCCGCCGCGCTGCCCGATGCTTACGGGCTGACCGCCCTGCGCGCCGGCGCGAAGCAATTCGATTTTGCATTTCCCGACCTCGCCGGCCACTTAGTCACATCCAAGGATGCGCAGTTCCGCGGCAAGGTGCTCATCGTCGCCCTGGCCGGAAGCTGGTGCCCCAACTGCCACGACGAAGCGGCATTCCTGGCGCCGCTCTACGAGGAGTATCGCGGTAAGGGCCTGGAAATCGTCTCGCTGATGTTCGAACACTTCGGCGATTTTCCGCGCGCCGCCGAGGCGACGCTGCGCTTCCGGCAGCACTATGGCATCGAGTACACAACGTTGATCGCCGGCGTCTCGGACAAGGATGAAGCGGCAAAGAAACTGCCGGCGCTGGATCGCGTCTATGCCTTTCCAACCACCATTTTCATCGATCGGAAGGGCAACGTGCGCAAGATACATACCGGCTTTTCCGGTCCGGCCACCGGCGAACACTACACGCAGTTCGTGGCTGAAGTTCACGCAATTCTCGATCAGTTGCTGGCGGAGCCTTAGCAATGCCCTCCTTCGATGTGGTATCGGAAATCGACACGCATGAATTGACGAATGCCGTCGATCAAGCGGTGCGCGAGCTGACGCAGCGCTTCGATTTCAAGGGCACGGATGCGAGCTTCGAATTGGAAGAAACCACGGTCACCATGACGGCACCGGCGGACTTTCAGCTCAAGCAAATGCTGGACATTTTGAAATTGCGAATTGCCAAGCGCGGCATCGATGTCGGCTGTTTGGAGGTAAAGGATCCCGAGGTCAATCTGGCGCGGGCCAAACAGCTGGTGATCTTGAAGCATGGCATCGATGCCGAGGCCGGCAGGAAGGTATCTCGTCTGATCAAGGATTCGAAGCTGAAAGTGCAGGCGCAGATTCAGGGCGACAAGGTCAGAATCACCGGCAAGAAGCGCGACGACCTGCAAGAAGCCATCGCGTTTTTGCGCAAAGCGGAGGTTGGCGTGCCGCTGCAGTTCAGTAATTTTCGCGATTAGTGCTGCGGCTGCAGCAGCGCTTGGTAGGCTTCCGGGGTCAGCGACGGCATCTTTTCAACAAACGCGACGATGTCCCACAGGGCCGCATCGTCGAGGGAAATTCCCCACGCCGGCATCGCGCTCATCTTGATGCCGTGCTTGATGGTCCAGAAGGCCCGCTGCGGATCGCGGGCGGTTTCCTGCGCCAGATTGGGTGGATGCGGGTACAGGCCCGCGCGGATGTCCGACTTCGTCACCCCGGGAGCCAGATGGCAGCCTGCGCACAGCATCGCGTAGTGCTGTGCGCCAGCACCAATCCGGCTGGGCTCCTCGAGCATCGGCGGCACGTTGATCGAAGCGGCGCGCACGCTGATAGAGCGCTCGCGCAATGCCTCAATGAGAGCCAATACGATCTTGGTGTGGTGATCGTCCGCGCCGATATTGTAAATGCCCGAGCCGACAAACACGGCGCCGCCGAGGCCCAACGTCGCTAACAGAGCCGCGGCGAGCAGGCCGGCGCGTGCTGCTAGGTTCATGCGCATCACTGAACGACGATGGTCCCGACCATGCGAGGATGAATGGAGCAGGTGAAATGATAGGTGCCGGGCTTGTCGAATTTGAAGGAGAAGCTCTCATTGGTATCCAGGGCGCCGGAGCGGAACACTCCCGCATCGCTGACCACGGTGTGCGGCTCATCATCCTTGTTGGCCCAGGTCACCGTCGCGCCGGCGCTAACCGTCAACGACAGCGGCATGAACATGAAATCCTTGATCAGGATCTGCGTCGATTCGGCAGATCCTGCGATGGAGGCTGCGAACAGCGCGAGGCAGCACATCGCAAGCATGCGGCTTCTCATCACGCGAGCGCCGTGTCGTTGATCGCGAGCGCGCGCGGATGTTCAACCACGGAGACGCTGGACACTCCCAGCATTTGCGACAGCTGATCGGCGGGGACCTTGAGCGGCCCGGGGCCCGAACCCACCCCCGCGGCCGGCTGAGGGTAGGCGGTGGAGCGTGCCGTATGAAAGGTCACGTTCCCCTCGACTTTCTGCACGATCTGATGAATATGTCCATTCAACACGGTCACTGACCCGAAGCGGCGCAGCTGGGCCGTGAGCTGATCGGCATCGCCGGTCCCCCAACCCCAAGGTTCATAGACCGTCCAAAGCGGCATGTGGGCGAAGACCACGATGGGAGTACTGGCAGAGCGCGCCTTCAGATCAGCGGCAACCCAGGCGAGCTGAGCATCGCCCAGCGTGCCGAGGCCGCCGGGTTTGAACTGCAGAACATTGATGAGTCCGATGAAGTGCACGCCCGCGTGATCGAAGCTGTAGTACCCCTTGTTGTCCGAGGCTTTGCCGAAGCGGTTGAAGTATTCGGTCACGGTGGCATCGCTGGTGTCGTGCTCGCCCGGAACGGTATGCAGCTCGGCGGTCCGCAGCCGAGAGAACATCTGCTGCGCCGCGTCGAATTCGGCGGCTTTCGACAAATGCGTAATATCGCCGGTGTGGATGATGAGGGCGGGCTGCTCCGGCATGCCGTTCACGAGCTCGATAGCTTGTGTCAGTGTGGCGTTCACATCGGGATTCGCTTCCTTGTTGAAACCGATGTGCGTGTCGCTGATCTGCACGAACAGCGGCTTGCCCAGCTTGGCTGCCCCGGACTGATCGGCGGCGGCCAAGGCCAGATCGAGGGGCGTGAATACGCCGCCCGACAAGACGAAAAGGGTTCCCGCCCCCCCGTAGGCCATGCATTTGAGCGCGTTGCGGCGCGAAATCAGCGAACTATCATCCGACATGTCCCAGCCCTCCGGTTGCGATTCAGGAGAGGAGACTTCGGCGCGATGCGATTTATTCCGGCTGCGCCGACCGGCCGCAAATCTCATTGCGCAGCGGCATCGCTTTGGATCAGTATGTGGCTTACACCCGATAGTCAAGGACACTTCTATGAGGCTAAAAACTCGCGATCTCGCATTAACCGCAGTGCTCCTGCTCATGGCCGGTGCGGCGTATGCCGGCAAATGCGCCGATACGGTGACCATGTTTAAGAATGCCGGCCAGAGCGCCGCATTCATCGCCAAGAGCTATGGTTGGGCCGTTTTTCCCACGGTGGGAGAAGCAGGGTTCATCATCGGCGGCGCGCGCGGCAACGGCTGTGTGTTCGAGCGCGGCAAGTACGTCGGCAACGCAACGGTAACGCAGGTGAGTGCGGGATTCCAAGCGGGCGCCAAGGCCTACAGCCAGATCGTCTTCTTCGAGGACAAGCGCTCGCTGGACGAATTCAGATCGGGTTCATTTGAGTTTTCCGCCGGGGTCAGCGCCACGGCAATCACCGCGGGCGCATCGGCGAGCGCAGGCACTACCGGTGCCACCTCGGGAGCGAGCGGCGGCAAGAACGATGCCACCACCGCGAGCGGTGGATATAACAAGGGTATGGCGGTATTCGTCATTACCAAGGGCGGCCTCATGTATACGGCGACGATCGCCGGCCAGAAATTCAGCTATACGCCGTTGTAGGCGGGGGTGATCAATGGGTATAACTAAGCTAGCCGCGACTCGCTTGATTCTCTTGGCATGTTTGGCCGCAGGCGCTCTTTCGGCCTGCGGGCCCTCCAATTCCTTTGTCATCACCGGCAAGACTCGCCCGCCGATTTCGCCGGCAGAGGTCAAAATCTACTCGCATCCGCCGCCGTACTTCGAGGAAGTCGCGCTGCTCAACGCATCGAGCAACAGCGTGTTCACGCCCGGCGGCCAGGCAGCCGTCGATAAGGTGATCAATGGCTTGAAAGAGGAAGCGGCGAAGCTGGGCGCAAACGGCATCATTCTGGAAGGCTTCCAGGACCGCCAGTCCGGCTCGTTGGGAACGGGTGTTGGCTCGAGTTCCGTGTCGAGCAATTCTGCGGTGGGCGTAGGCGTGGGCGGCTCCTTAGGGATCTACAAGAAAACCGGTCAGGGCACCGCAATCTACGTCCCGCCCGATGCTCCTCCCTGACTTTCTAACTGGGCAGTTCGCGCAGCAGCCGCACCAGGCCCAACAGCTCGTCCCAGCCGGTATCCGACACGGCGCAATACCGGAGGTCGCCCTGCTGCCAAAAGGCCAGGTGGTAGCCGTTGCGCGTGGTATTGCCGGGCAAAGCGCGTTTGTCCGCCGCCCAACTGAACACATTGATCACATGCGCGCCGTGCCGGTAGACCACAACGGCTGAACGCTGATGATCCAGGTAGTCGGCGCGCCCGCCGACGAGCGTGTAGCCCTGCGAAGCGAAGTCGGCGACCGCTGGCGAGACATCCGCGTGGCCCGCGAACCACGGCTTCACCGTGTGCTTGTCCGTGGATACGACATCGATCAAGTGGTCCGGCAGCAGCGATCGCGCGTGCGCGCTCACCAAGTCGTTGACCAGAGGATTGAGCACCGGCGGGGCGAGGAGGAAAAACGCAACGCAGGCCGCGATTGCCGCGGCGCCGAAACCGCTGGCCGCGCCTGTCCAAAACGAGGCCGCTCGCCGCATCAAGGGCTGGCTCCGGGCCGGGCGCATCGCCGAGCGGCGCGGGGTGTCTTGCGCCGCTGCAAGCTGGGGTGCGTCCGACTCTTGGTCGAGCGCGCGCAGGACTCGAGCGCGCAGCGCCGGCGGAGTTTGCGCGTAGCTGGCATCCCGCCGCAGCGCAGCGCGCAATTGCTCCAGGTCCTGCAGCAGCGCGCGGCACTCGGCGCAGCGCTCGACGTGTCGCTCTATTTCCACGGCGCTCAGCGCGTCGACTTCCGCGTCGAAGTACGCCTGGGTACGCAGCGATTCAGCGCACTGCACGCGGCTCTCCCCCGGCTTGCTTGAGCCATGTCGCCTTCAGAGCGGCCCGCGCGCGCGCCAACCGCGACATGACAGTGCCAATCGGCACCTGGGTGGCGGCTGCGATTTGCGCATAATCCATTTCCTCGATTTCCCGCAGCACCAGGACCGTGCGATGCTCCTCCGCCAAGGAGCCGATCAGTCGATCGAGCAGTTGCTTCTGATCGTCGAGCACCGAGGCGCTTTCCGGATCGGGGGTGGTGGCTACCATTGCGTGGCCGTCATGGTCATCATTCTCCTCCGGCAGCGGGACGAAGGCGCGCCGCTGCTGCTGCTTGGCTGAGGTGAAGTGGCAATTTCTCACGATGGTGAACAGCCACGCCTTCACATCGGAGCCGCGCAACGCCTCGAAGCCGCGAAAGGCTCGCAGAATGGCTTCCTGCACGACGTCATCCGCGTCGCCCGGCGAGTGGGACAACCATCGCGCAAACCGGTACGCCGCGTCCAGATGGGGCAGAACCTGCGCCTCAAATCGCGCGCGTTTATCGTCCATGGCTGCGTAGACTCACGGCAGGCCTATTTTATTCCCATCAGCAGGCTGGATTCGATAGGCACGAACTTGTCGGCGGCCCGCACCAGGGAAGCGGCCGTCAGCGCCGCCACCCCATAGACCTCGACGGTAAGCGCATGGCGCTGCCTGATCTTTTGCACCAGTAGATCAAAGTCACCGTCGCCGGAGGCCAGGACCACCACGTCGGCGCGCGGCGCGTACTCCAGCACGTCCAAAGTGATGCCAACGTCCCAGTCGCCTTTTGCAGATCCGTCGATCCGTTGAATGAACGGCTTTAACTTCACCTCAAAGCCTATCGCGCGCAGGATCTGTTGAAACTGGCGCTGTTTCTCATCGCCGCGATCGATCGCAAACGCAATCGCCTTCACCACCTCGCGGTTGCCGGTAACCTCCGCCCAAAATTTACCGTAGTCGAAATGACGCGAGAATTGCTGCCGCGTCGTGTAGTAGATATTCTGCACATCCGCGAATATGGCTACCTTCTGCATCACGGCCGCAGGAAGTACGGCACAGCGCAAAGGGAGATTCCAATTCCGACGAGCAGCAGGATGTTCGACACAAAATACGGGAAAATCATCAGCGCGATCCCGCACACCAGGGGCACCGGCGCTTTCTGCTTGGTGCCATAAATGAAAAAACCCAACCCAATCGAGCTGAACAGCACCCCCCATAAGAGCCAGGACTGAATGTTACTGGGCCTCGCGAATGTCCTTGATCGAGCCTTGCACTATTGCGCAGCTGCCGGCGGCTTCGGCCCTTGCATGCCCTTGGAATAAACCACCGTGCCGTCGAGTTTGACGATGATGGCATCGATGTCGTCGATACGATTGTAAATTTCCATGGCCTTTTCCGGGCCCAGCACGAATGCGGTTTTCGACAATCCATCGGTACGCGTCGCATATGGACCGATAACCGTGGCGCTGCGCACTTTGCTTGCCGAATGGCCGGTATGCGGATCGATAATGTGGTGGTAGCGCACGCCGCCTTCATCGAAGAATCGCTCATAATCCCCTGAGGTAGAAATCGCCGCATTCGCCAACGGTATTCTGGCAATGACCTCACCCTCGCCCTTGCGGGGATCGCGGATACCGACGATCCACGGTTTGCCGAACCGATCCCCGATGATGCGGCTGTCGCCGCCCGCGGACACGTACGCCCGCGTGTAGCCGCGAGCTTTCAACACGTTGATGCCGCAATCCACCGAATAGCCCTTGGCGATGCCGCCCAGATCGATGCGCACTCCTTTCTGTGAGAATTGCACGGTCTGATTCTTGGCGTCGAGCAGCACATGGAGATAATTGACCGCAGGCAGCGCCTTGCTGATTTGCGCCTCATCCGGTCGAATGTGCTTCCGAAAATCATACATGTAGCCGACGCTGGCATAGGTGATATCGAAGGCGCCGTCCGTGATGACCGAATACTCCTTGGCGGTGACCAGCAAATCGAATAACTCCTTGCTGATGTGCATGGGCCCGTCGGCGGCCTTGGCATTGACCTGGGAGACTTCGCTGGTGGGCTTGTAAGTGCTCATCGACTCGTCGAGGCGGCGCATTTCATCGAGCACTGCGTCGATTGCCTGCTCGGCTTTTTCCTTGTCTTCCGACCATAATTCCACGGTGATGCGCGTGCCCATGATGCCGTCGGTGACGCGGGTCACCCATTCCGCGTGAGCCGGCGCGGCGGCCGCGAGAGCCAGTGCGTACAGCGTGCTGAGGAGTGTCTTTGGAGCCATGATCCAAGCCTAGCCGGTTTTGCGGGACTTAGCTCGCCACTGCGTGATGACAAGGAAGCTGCCGATCATGCCGCCCAAATGAGCAAAATGCGCAATGCCGCTGAGCGTTCCGGTGACGCCGAGGAACAGCTCGATGCCGGCATAGATCATTGCAAACAGCCACGCCGGCATGGGTATGGGCGGAATCAACGGCACGACCTTGCGATGGGGAAATAGAAAGGCGTAGGCCAGCAGCAAACCAAAAACGCCGCCTGAGGCGCCGATGGTGGGTGCCGGCGGCGCCCCGAACAGCATCGGTACGAATAGCTGGCTGAGCGCTGCCGTGACCACCGATGCGAAATAGCAGGCGAGCAATCGCCGCGGGCCGACATAGCGCTCGATTTCCTCGCCGAACATCCATAGCCCCAGCATATTGAACAGCAAATGGGTAAAATTGCCGTGCAAGAATGCATAGCTGACGATCTGCCAGAACCGAAAATACACTTGACCGTCGATGGGTTGCAGCGGCCACAATGCAAAGGGTTCATCGAGCTGCCCCTGCCACAGGTTCTGCAGCATGAACACGACAACGTTTGCGGCGATGAGAATTTTAGCGGCTGAAATCTTCATGCTCGTGCATATTCTAACGCGTCATGTGGGAATCTTCTGAAAACAGTATTTATCGACTACGACAGCGTTTCTCAAGGTGAACTCGACACAGCCGCGCTGCGTGAGGCCTCCGACGATCTCACCTTGTATGCCTCGGACCCGGCGAAGACTGCCGATCGAATTCACGACGCCGAGGTGGTCTTGCTGAACACGCTCGAGCTGACCCGCGAACTGATGTTTGGCGCCCCGCGGCTGAAATTGGTGGCGATCGCCGCTACCGGCACCGACAACGTCGACCTGATCGCCGCGCGTGAACGAGGAATTGCCGTCTGCAACGTACGCGCCTACTGCACGGCCTCCGTGGTGCAGCAGGTGTGGGCATTGATCTTAAGCCTCACTCAGCAGGTACGGCACTATTCACGGCTGGCAACCGACGGCTCCTGGGCAAAGGATCAAGCCAACGCCGTGCTGTCGCATCCGATCCGCGAACTACGCAACCGCGTGTTCGGCGTCGTCGGCTGGGGCGAATTGGGCCGCGGCGCGGCGCAGGTGGCAGAGGCCTTCGGCATGCGCGTCGTCATCGCCAACCGCATCGGTCAGCCGCCGCAGCCAGGCCGTATGGACCTGCCCGAGCTGCTGGCCCTGGCGGACATCGTGTCGCTGCACTGCCCACTCACGGAGTCGACGCGCGGCCTGATCGGCGCCCGAGAGCTTGCGCTCATGAGGCCCGACGCGCTGCTGATCAACACCGCGCGCGGCGGCTTGATCGACAGCGAAGCGCTCGCCGCCGCGCTCAAATCGAGGCGGCTCGGGGGAGCAGGAATCGACGTGCTGCCGCAAGAGCCGCCCGTAAACGGCGACCCGCTGCTGGACGCGCGGATCCCCAATTTATTGGTGACGCCGCACATCGCGTGGTCGGCGCGCGAAGCACGGCAACGCTGCATCGATGAGATCGCGGCGAATATCCAGGATTTTCGCCGCGGCGGCCGGCGCGGTCGGATCGTGTAGCGCAGCGCCGCGGCCTCGTTTCGCAGCGCTCGCCGTTCAGCCGCGAGCCGCCTTCTTTTCTCTCTTGGCGGCGCGCTTTTCTTCCAACGTCTTGGTCGGCTTCTTCTTGTCTTCCTTCTTTCGATCCATGCCTTTGCCCATGATTCGCTCCTCGGTTTATCAACAATGCATTATCGATTTTTCGCGCGGCGAGTCGATATTTTATGTGCGCCGCGCCGTGCGCCCGCGGCACCGGCGTCGCCGGGCCTATTGCCGGCGGGCTTGGCCCCGGGATGACGCCCCAGCGTAGCCCGCGGCGGCCGTGGTGTTTTCTCGCTCACGCGGCTGATCCGCAGTTCTCGCCCCGCCACTCGCACCGTCTGCAGGCTCTTGAATATCGGCTTTGGCATGCCTTCAGGCAAGTCCACGTAGCTGTAGTCCTCGCGAATATCCACGCGTCCAATGTGGACGCCCTCGATGTCGGCCTCGTTGGCGATGGCGCCTACGATGTTGCCGGGCTTGATTCCATGCACCGAACCCACCTCGATGCGAAAAGTCTCCATTTGCCCGGCGGCGGATTTGCCCAGAGGGGCGCGCGGCGGGGGCACATCGCGGGATTGCTGCCGTTCGGTGGGTGATTCGCGGTCGGCTGGCCGGTACTGGGGCGGCGGCACCTGCTCCCGCGGTGTGTGTTCGCGTGGCGGCACGTGCTCGCGCGACGGCGTGTGCGCGCGCGGGGGTGGGGTTTCGCGCGGCGCGTGCTCCGGGGCTCGTTCTGATTTTCCGGCGAGCAATAGCGGCGTCGTACCCTGGGCCAAGCTCGCCAGCGCGGCTGCTATGTCGATGAGCGGCAGGCCGGTCTCGGCTTCCATTTGCTCCAATACTGGCCGGTAGATGTTGGCCTCGCCCTTGGCGACCGTGTCGCTGATCCGCTGCTTGAATTTTGCAATGCGTAGAGTGTTGACCGCATCGACGCTGGGCAGGTTCATCGGTTCAATGACCTGGCGAGTGGCGCGCTCAATGGCGCGCAGCATATTGCGCTCGCGCGGAGCGATGAACAGAATGGCCTCGCCCTTGCGACCCGCCCTGCCGGTCCGCCCGATCCGATGAACGTAGGATTCGGTGTCGTAGGGCACATCGTAATTCACCACATGCCCGATGCGCTCGACGTCGAGACCCCGGGCGGCCACGTCCGTGGCGACCAAGATATCGATCTGGCCGGCTTTCAAGCGCGCCACCGTGCGTTCGCGCTGCGGCTGGGGAATATCGCCGTTGAGCGGAGCGGCGGCGAATCCGCGCGCCTCGAGTTTTTCGGCAAGCTCTACCGTGGCCTGCTTGGTGCGCGTGAAGACCAGCATGCCATCGAAAGTCTCGGCTTCCAGGATGCGGGTCAACGCATCGAGCTTGTGCATGCCGCTGACCATCCAATAACGTTGCCTGATGTTGGTCGCGGTGCTGGTCTTGCTCTTGATCGTGACTTCGACCGGAGAATGCAGGTGTTTCGCCGCGATGCGGCGAATGGGCGCGGGAATGGTCGCAGAGAACAGGGCGACCTGCCGCTGCGGCGGGGTCTGCTCAAGAATGCTTTCGACGGCATCGACGAAGCCCATGCGCAGCATTTCGTCGGCCTCATCCAGCACCAGCAGCGTAATGCCCGAAAGCTTCAAAGTGCCGCGATTCATATGATCGATGACTCGGCC
Organism: uncultured Gammaproteobacteria bacterium; assembly: GCA_963756845.1. Classification (GTDB taxonomy): domain Bacteria; phylum Pseudomonadota; class Gammaproteobacteria; order Steroidobacterales; family Steroidobacteraceae; genus Bog-1198. Next base: position 283,814 of record CAVWPD010000008.1, read on the forward strand.
GGGCGTGCCGACAACGACATGCACGCCGCGCCGCAGGGCATTGAGTTGTGGTTGGTAGCTCTGGCCGCCGTAGATCGGCAGCACGTGAAACCCCTTCAAATGCGCGGCGTAGCGCAAGAAAGCCTCCGACACTTGCAGTGCCAGTTCGCGGGTCGGAACCAACACCAAGACTTGCGGCTCGTGGCGGCTAAGATCGATTCTGGTCAGCGCGGGCAGCGCAAAGGCGGCTGTCTTGCCCGTCCCGGTCTGCGCCTGACCCAGCATATCCTTGCCCGACAGCAGCACCGGAATGGTCTGGGCTTGGATGGGCGAGGGCGACTCGTAGCCGACATCGGCGAGGGCACGCAGCACGGGTTCAGACAGCGCGAGATCACTAAAGCTCACGCCGTTGACTATCGGGTCCGCCGGGACTGCACTCATAGGAGACGCCTTCAGAAAGTACGCAAGTCTAGCGGTTTAACCACGTATTGCTACCATGCGCGCCATGGGACGTATATTCGAAGTCAGAAAGCATGCGATGTTCGCGCGTTGGAATCGCATGGCCAAGCAGTTCACCCGGGTGGCCAAGGACATCGCAATCGCTGTCCACGCCGGCGGCCCCGATCCTGCGGCAAACCCCACGCTGCGGCGCGTGCTGCAAAATGCGCGTGCCGTCAACATGCCCAAGGACAAGACGGACGCGGCGATCCGGCGCGCTTCCGGCAAGGACGCCGCCAATTATGTGGAAACGCTGTACGAAGGGTATGCGCCACACGGGGTTGCGCTGTTGGTCGAAACCGCCACCGACAACCCGACTCGGACGGTCGCGAGTCTGCGCAATATCTTCAGCAAGGGGGCGGGCAATCTCGGCACCACCGGAAGCGTGAGCTTTCTGTTCAAGAAAATGGGGGTGTTTCGCCTGGATCCGTCCCACGTCAAGGATCAGGACGAACTGGAGCTGGACCTGATCGATTACGGCCTGGACGAGATGGGCGAAAGCACCGGCGAGAAAGGCGAGCCGCAGTTGGTGATCCGCTGCGCCTTCAATGATTTCGGCAAGCTGCAGGAGGCGTTGGAGCGGCGCGGCATCGCACCACTATCGGCGGAGCACGAGTACATCTGTTCGGTCCCCATTGAGTTGCCTGAGAATCAGGCGGCGGAGGTGCTGGCGCTGATCGACAAGCTCGAACAGGACGATGACGTTCAAAAAGTTTTTCATACCCTGGCGTGAGAGGCCGATAGTTAACCCAGCGCCGATCGCGCAGCCTCCCTTAAGCTTTTTTCATCCTGTCCTCGCGACGCCGCCCCGTGCGTTCTTCTACCTGAGAGCACGAATTTCCTTAGGAGGACGTCATGAGTAAAGTATTTAAGTTATTGATTCCAATCAGTATTATTGCAATGAGCGGTTGTGTGGTCGCCCCTTACGGCTATCGCGGCGGCTATTACGGGCCGCGTGTCGCGGTTGTCGCCCCTGCCCCCGTGGTGGTGGTACGGCCGTAACAATGGCGAGCGGACGGGTGAGATACTGCGCTTGCTTATGGCAGCTCACCCGTTCCGCATCGTCAATGTCTTCACTGAAAACCAAGGTCCACTGACCGGCAATCCTCTGTGCGTCTTTGAGAATGGCGCCGCGCTCGGCACCGAGGTCATGCAAGCCCTGGCACGGCAGTTCAACCTCTCGGAGACCACGTTCATTTTGCCCCCGACCGGACGGGCCGCCACCGCGCGAGTGCGCATCTTCACACCGAGCTATGAGATGCCGTTCGCCGGCCATCCCACGTTGGGCACGGCGCAGGTGTGTCGCACGCTCAATTTAGGCGCCGATTCCCTGGTCTTGGAAACTCAGGCAGGACTCATCCGCGTGCGTGCGGTGGGCAATCGATGGACCTTGACGGCCTTGGGCGCGACCTGGCGTGAGTTGGATGTATCTCGCGCCGTGTTGGCGGCGGCGCTCGGACTTCAGGAACCGGACATCGGCGAACGCCCTCTGTGGGTCAAGGCGGGCAAGGAACAGTTGGTGGTGCCCTTGAAGTCCCTCGAGGCAGTTCGGCGCGCCGCGCCAAATCCGCAGGAATTTCAAAGCATACGCAGCGAAGACGGCCAAAGCATGGCGTATGTTTTTGCACTGGATGGAGCGGATCGCGCCCTGGCGCGTTTCTTCTTTCCTCAGGGCAGCGCCATGCTGGAGGATCCGGCGACCGGGTCCGCCACCGCGAACTTCGGCGCGTGGTGCTTAGGGATGCACAGAGCGCTGCCGGTCAAGCTGACGATTTCACAGGGGGAATTCGTGGGCCGGCCCTCCACTCTGTTTCTCGAGGTCAACAGCGAGCGGCAGGTGTTCGTCGGCGGCGAGGTGATTGAAATCGGCCGGGGTACCGTTACGCTGTGACGAGGGCGTGAGCCCACTGTGTCACGGGCTTGAGCCGCGGTGACACCATGGCGACAGCTTGGTCAAATGCCACCCAACGCGCTTCGTGGTGTTCCGGAACGCCGAGTTCAGGGTTGATCGGAAGCCGCACGTGGGTGTCCGCGCTTCGCGCCAGGTAGTAGCGCGAAATTTTGCCCCGGTTGTAAGGCCCCGTCTCCATGAATGCCATACCCCAGTCGAAAACCAGGTTTTCCAACGTGGTTTCTTCGCGTACTTCGCGCAGTGCAGCGTCCAGGGGCTCCTCGCCCGCCTCGACCAACCCCTTGGGGAAGTCCCAATTCCTGTAGGCCCGCAGCAACAGGTATCGCACGCCTGCAGGCGCGGCGTGCACCACCACGACGCCCGCGGATAGTCTGTTGGGACGCGCGGAGGACACCGCTCACGCGGCCGCGGATAACGGTGAACGAATCAGATGATCGAAGGCGCTGAGCGAGGCCTTGGCGCCCTCGCCTACCGCGATGACGATTTGCTTGTACGGCACGACGGTGCAGTCTCCGGCAGCGAATACGCCGGGCACGGAGGTCTGACCACGCGCGTCAACCTCCACCTCGCCGCGCGGCGACAATTTGACCGTGCCCTTGAGCCAATCGGTATTCGGCACCAACCCGATCTGCACGAACACGCCGGCAAGCTCCAGGCGGCGCAAGTCGCCGCCGCCACGATCCCGGTACTCCAGTCCGATGACCCGCTGTCCATCGCCGATCACGGCGGTCGTTTGTGCTCCTTTGATCACCGTCGCATTAGTAAGGCTGAGCAGCCTGCGCGTCAACACCGCGTCCGCCCGCAGCTCCGGTTCGAACTCGATCAAAGTGACATGACTGACGAGCCCTGCCAGGTCGATGGCAGCCTCCACGCCGGAATTCCCGCCGCCGATGACGGCGACGCGCTTGCCCTTGAACAGCGGGCCATCGCAGTGCGGGCAGTAGGCAACGCCGCGATTGCGATATTCGCGCTCACCGGGCACGTTGATCTCGCGCCAGCGCGCACCCGTGGCGATGATCACCGTCTTCGCCTGCAGCTTCGCTCCGCCGGCCAGCTTCACTTCGATAAGATCCCCGGGCGCCAGCGCTTCTGCGCGCTGCTGAGCCATGACCTCCACCGCGTAGGTGCCGACATGCTGCTCCAGACCGGTGGCCAGCGTGTGGCCATGGGTCTCCGTCACCGAGATGAAGTTCTCTATGCCGACGGTATCCAACAGCTGGCCGCCTAGACGCTCGGCGGCCATGCCGGTGCGTATGCCCTTGCGCGCCGCGTAGATCGCCGCCGCTGCACCCGCGGGACCGCCGCCGACCACGAGCACATCGAACGGGGCCTTCGCGCTCAAGGCGGCAGCACTGCGCTTGGCGGCGCCCGCGTCCAGCCGGGCGATGATTTGCGCCAACTGCATGTGTCCTTGTGCAAACGGCTGTCCATTCAGAAAAACCGCCGGCACCGCCATGACCTGGCGCTGCTCGACTTCGTCCGGAAACACAGCGCCGTCAATCATGGTGTGCCGGATAGTGGGGTTGAGAGCCGCCATGGCATTCAGCGCTTGAACCACGTCCGGACAGCTTTGGCAGGTGAGCGAAACGAAGGTTTCGAAGTGCAGCTCGCCGCCGAGATTGCGGATCGCCTCGACGAGCTCTGCCTCAATTTTCGGCGGATGGCCGCCGGTCTGCAGCAGTGCGAGTACCAGAGAGCTGAACTCATGGCCCAGGGGCGCGCCGGCAAAATGCACGCGGCAAGTGGCGTCCGGTTGGCGCAGCCCGAAGGAGGGTTTGCGCGTAGCATCGCCCGGTGCGGCGGCGCCTCGCGCGCTGTCGGATTGGACCTCGACCTTCAGCAGAGCCGAAGTCGATTCGATGTCGCGCAGCAGCTCGAGCATCTCGCGGGATTTGTCGCCCGCATCGAGGGACGCGACGATTTCCACGGGCTGCGAGATCCGCTCCAGGTAGCTCCGCAGCTGGCTCTTCAGGTCGGCGTCGAGCATTGCCCGTTAAATCCTGCCGACCAAATCAAGCGACGGCTTTAGCGTCGTGGCGCCGGGAGTCCACTTTGCCGGGCACACTTCACCGGGATGCGAAGCCACGTACTGCGCCGCCTTCACCTTACGCAGCAACTCCTTCGCGTCGCGGCCGATGCCGTTGTCATGCACTTCCATGATCTTGATCTGGCCGGCCGGATTGATGACGAATGTACCGCGGTAGGCAAGGCCATCCGCCTCGATCAGCACCTCGAAGTTGCGTGCCAGCGTGGCGGTTGGATCGCCGACCAGCGGGTACTGCACTTTCGCGATGGTGTCCGAGGTGTCATGCCAGGCCTTGTGTGCAAAATGGGTATCGGTGGATACGCCGTAGATCTCCACGCCCAGTTTCTTGAACTCTTCATAGTTGTCGGCCAGATCGCCGAGCTCCGTCGGGCAGACGAACGTGAAATCGGCCGGGTAGAACACGATGACGGACCACTTGCCCTTCAGGGTCTCGTTCGTTACCGGTACGAACTTGCCGTTGTGATAGGCGGTCGCCTTGAATGGCTTAATTTCTGTATTAATCAGAGACATGAAAACTCCTCGAGATGAATCTTTAGGCTGCGGGACATGCTAACAGCCGGCTCGTCATTAATCGCATTGATTATTATCATGAAATTGATAGACTGTATCTATGGGTGAAACTCGGCATCTCAAGGACCTCGATGAATCTTAAGGACCTCAAATACTTAGTCGCGCTGGCCGACACCGGACACTTCGGCAGGGCCGCAGAGCGAAGTTTCGTCAGCCAGCCCACCCTGTCGGCTCAGCTGAAGAAACTCGAGGACTATCTGGGGGTGAAACTGGTCGAGCGCCAGCCGAAGAACGCGCAGCTCACCGAGGTGGGCAAGCAAGTGGTGGTTCGTGCCCGGCGCATGCTGGATGAGAGCGATGAAATCATCGCCCTCGGCCGCAGCAATACAGATCCTTTTGCCGGCAAGCTGAAAGTGGCGCTGATCCCCACCATCGGCCCCTACCTGTTGCCGCGGGTCATGCAGAAGATTCGCAAGGCCCTGCCGCAGCTGGGGCTCATGCTGTACGAATACCAAACCGACGCGCTGCTGAAACGCCTGCGCGACGGAGAATTGGATCTGGGCATCGTGGCGCTGCCCGTACTGCAGGACGGTCTGGAGTCGCGGCCTCTGTACGAGGAGGCCTTTACGGTGGCGCTGCCCACGCATCATCCGCTGGCCGCCAAACCCACCATCAAGCCGCAGGATCTGAAGGGTCAGACCTTGCTGCTGCTGGAAGATGGACACTGCCTGCGCGACCAAGCGCTGGAAGTCTGCAGCCGGGTCGATGTGCGCGAAGCGGAGGATTTTCGCGCGACCAGCTTGGAAACGCTGCGCCAAATGGTGGTTGCGGGTCTTGGCATCACCTTGCTGCCAGAGCTCGCCGTGGAGTCGCCGTTCGGATCCCAGCGTGGCATGACGATTCGGCAATTCAGCAAACCCACCCCGAGCCGCACCGTCGGCGCGGTATGGCGCAAGTCCACCACCCGCTCGGCCGCCATCGGCGCACTTTGTACCGTGGTGGACGGCGTCATGGCAAAAGCGGGCTAGCGCCGCACGCGAAAATTCGTGATGGCGGTCTCAGCCCCGGCAACCCGCGTGCGCTTATGCCGATCATTTCACATATTCCTCGCGTCCTACACGGCAATATGGGGCCCTTAAGGACTGATTCGTCATGAATGCCCGCACCATTTCACAAGGAAAATCCGCGCCCGTTTCGCCGCGCTTCGATCGCAAGTTCATCGAGGATCACAAACTCGTGGAGCGGTACCTGCAAAACAAGCTGCCCTTCAAGGGAGCTCGCGATCTGGAGAATTGGTGCCGCGACAATCCCAATTACCTGGATGAACTCAATTTGTCGGAACGGGCGCACGCCAGCCTCAAGCTGCTGGAAGCGAGCGGCCGGCCGCAAGACTTGCGCGAACCGCGGACGCCTTGGTGGAAGACAATTTATGTACTGATTGGCCTGTGCGCGGTGACTCTCATCAGCCTGATCGCCTGCTGGGCCGTGGTTGGAAAGTTCGGCTCGCTGCAGGCGCGGCTCGAGGATGCCAAGCGCGTGAAAGATCAAGGGACCTTGGTTCAGCCCGCAACCGAAAGCACCAAGTACATCATTCCGGATCAGGCGCCGGGAATCAACCATGCGAAGATCACTCTCAGCCGCAGCGCGCCGCAATTAATGGACGTGCACATCGACTTGGGCTACACGCAAAAACTGGTGCAGTTTCGCCTGTTCGTCGATAAGCAGGATCAGGGGCGCGCGCTGATTCTCAACAATCTGCTCAAGGATTCAAACGGCGAATTGCGTATGACCTTGAACTCCACCGGATTGTCCGCGGGCACCTACACGGTGCGAATCGAAGCCTTGCCGCCACGCGGCGTGCCGACTCCGGTAGGCTGGCTGTTGCTCGAAGTGCAGTAACCGGCAGCGCCGTTCGCGTTCAGCCTTCGTCGCGTAGTGTGACGATGGGCGGAGTATTCACCACGCTGCGCGCCGCGAGCGTTCCGCTCAGTCCGACTAGAATCGTACCGCACACTAAACCCAGCACCCACACCCAAGGATCAAGCGTGTACTCGAGGGAAAACTGCCGCGCCAATTTCCAGCCCATGGCAGTGGCGCCGAACGCCGCCAACGTTCCGGACAGAAAACCCAGCGCCGCGAACTCCGCGGCAACGCCCTGCAATACCGTGGCGCGGCTGGCGCCCAGGGTACGCAGCATTGCGCTTTCGTAGCGCCGCTCATCGCGCGTGGATTGCACCGCCGCCAGCAGCACGACGATGCCTGCCGCCAGCGTAAACAAAAAAACGTACTGCACGGCCAACGATGCGCGGTCGATGATGTCGCGAATCTGTTTGAGAATGGCGTCGACGTCGAACACCGAAATGGTCGGGAATTGGCGCACCAGCTCCGCCAGGGACGGGCGCTGCGCCGGCGTCAAGAATATGCTGGTCATGTACGTTCCGGCTGCGCCGTCCAACAGGCCCGGCGGAAATACCAGGAAGAAATTCGGCCGGAAGCTGTCCCAACGGATTTTCCGGATGCTGGCCACCGTCACGGTCAGCGGCTCGCCTGCCACATCGAAACTTAGGCGGTCTCCCACCTGCAGGTGCAGCGCATCCGCGTATTCGGAGGAAACGGACACCAAGGCCTTGCCCGCATCCGCCGCGCTCCACCACCGGCCCGCGATCAATTGGTTGTCTTCCATCATGGCAGCCGACCAGGTCAGGTTCTGCTCTCGCTCGACGTAGCCTTTGGCGGCATCGCCGTGCAATTTGAGCGACTGCGCGGGTTGTGAATTGAGGGCGGTGATGCGCGCGCGCACCATGGGGTACATTGGCGGCGCGCCAAAGCCGCGCGATTTCAGGAACTCCTGCAGCGCCTGGCGTTGGTCGGGCCGAATATTCACGAGAAAATTATTCGGCACATCGTTCGGCAAGCTGCGCCGCCAGTCCGCCAGCAGATCGCCCCGCACGACCGCCAGCAGCAACAGCACCATCAATCCTAAGCCGAAGGCGACGATCTGCACCACGCTGCCGGTGCCGCGGCGCGAGACATTGGCCAGTCCATAGCGCCACGCCACACCGACGCCGCCGCGCAGTCGGCCTGTCAGACGCACCAGCGCGTAGCCGGCTGCGGTCAGCACCAGCCCGACGCCGAGCACGCCGGCGAGGACGCTCAGCACCAGCTCGGAATCGCGCACCATGCTCCAGAGAATAGCGAACAGCGCCGCGAGCGCCAGCAAGTAGCTCACCCCGTAGCGCAGCGGCGGGGCGCTCACGGTCTTGCGCAATACTCGCGCCGGCGGCGTGTTCTTCAATTGCAGCAGGGGCGGCAACGCGAAGCCGATGAGCATGGCCAACACCGTCACGAGCGCGACCGGCAGCGGCGCCAACGAGGCAGGCGGCAGTTCCCCGCGGATAAAACCCTGCATCAGCCATACCAGTCCTTGCTGAGCGAGGTAGCCGAGTAGCGTCCCGGCGGCCACGGCGATCAGCGCGAGCAAGATCAATTCAATGAGGGAGATCGCTAGGACGAAGCCCTGCGCGGCACCCATGCACTTCATCAATGCAACCGCATCGATGTGACGGGACGCGTAGCGTCTCGCGCCCATCACCACCGCGACTGCGGCCAGCAGCACCGAGGCGAGGCTGGCCAGGTTGAGAAACCGGCTGGCGCGATCGATGGCGGAATTCAATTGGCGGCTGGACTCTTCGACATCTCTCAGGCGCTCCCCCGGGGCTTTCGCCCCGACGAGGTATTCGCGAAAGGCGCTGACTGCCCCCGCCGGTCCCGCGAACAGCGCGGCATAGCTGGCTCGGCTGCCCGGCTGAATCAATTGGGTCGCAGGGAGATCATCGAAATTAATCAGCGCGGCGGGCGCCAGATTGACGAAGCCGGTGCCCTGGTCCGGCCGATAGTCCAGTACCTGAGTGACCCGAAAGGATTGCGCGCCAATGCGCAAGGTCGATCCCAGCGCGAGCTGCAGGTGCGCCATGATCCGCGCGTCGATCCAGACTTCGCCGCGGCCGGGCACCTGTTCGGTACCGCGCGCGACGCCGAACGGTGCATCGGCAATGCGTACATGGCCGCGCAGCGGGTAGCTCGCCGTCACCGCATTGAGCGCGGCCAACTGGCTCGAATCTCCGCTAAATAGTGCGGTAGGAAATGAAATCACCTGCGCGGTACGCAGCCCCCGGGCGCGCGCCTCGTCGAAATAACGCGGCGCAATCGGATTCGGGGACTCCAGGCGCAGATCCGCGGCCAGCACCTCAGCCGCCTGCGCGCGAACGCCCTGCGATATGCGGCTGGTGAAGAAACCAACCGCCGTCAATGACAGCACCGCCACTACCAGCGCCAGCAGCAGCACGGAAAGCTCGCCCGATTTCAGGTCGCGCCACAGATTGCGCAAGGCGAAGCGCGCCGCTTGCATCAGTTCACCGTGTGGCCGGCATCAAGTTCCAGCACCCGACTGCAGCGCCCCGCCAAGCCGCGATCATGCGTGACCAGGACCAGTGTGCTGCCGGTGCTGCGATTCAATTCAAACAACAGGTCCGTCACGCGCTGCCCCGTCGCGGTATCCAAGTTGCCGGTCGGCTCATCGGCAAACAGCACCGCCGGACGCGTCACGAAAGCGCGTGCAATCGCCACGCGCTGCTGCTCGCCGCCCGACAATTGCTTGGGATAATGCGCCGATCGCGGCGTTAACCCGACCTCTTCGAGCGCAGCGGCCGCGCTCTGGCGCGCATCGCGCCGACCGCCGAGTTCGAGCGGCAGCATGACGTTTTCAATGGCCGTGAGGGAAGGAATCAGATGAAACGACTGGAATACGAACCCCACGTGCTTGCCGCGAATCGCCGCTCGGCCATCCTCATCCAGTTGCGTCAGATCGACGCCGGCGATCGACACGCTGCCGGTACTCGGCGAATCCAGACCCGCGAGCAACGCCAACAGTGTGGATTTACCGGCGCCGGAGGCGCCGACGATGGCCAGACTCTCGCCGGTTCGCACACTCAGGCTCACATCGGCGAGAATGGTCAGGGACCCGGCCGGACTTGCGACGGTCTTAGAGACATTCTTAGCTTGCAGAACGATTTGGTCTTGCATCAGGAGCGCCTGTGAAACGGCTGTTTGCCCTATTCGTGATGATCATTGCATCGGCGTCGGCCAGGGCCGAGGCACCGGTGATTCTCGTGTTCGGCGATAGCATCAGCGCCGGCTACGGGCTTGCGCACGTAGATCAAGGCTGGGTGGAATTGCTCAAGACGAGGCTCAAGGACGAAGGGTACGGTTACCAAGTCGTCAACGCCAGTGTTAGCGGCGAAACCACCGCGGGGGGGCTCGCGCGCTTACCGCGTGCACTCGAGCTTCACCATCCGCAGATCGTCATCATCGAACTGGGCGGCAATGACGGGTTGCGCGCTTTGCCGATCCCGCAGCTGCGGGCCAATCTTGCACAGATGGTCGATCTGGCAGCGGCCGCAGGCGCGAAGCTTCTGCTGTTGGGGATGAGGATGCCGCCGAATTACGGCCCAGAATATACCGAGCAGTTTCAGGAAAGCTTCGCCGCCATCGCGCGCAGCCAGAAAATACCCCTGGTGCCCTTTCTCCTCGATGGCATCGCCCTGTCTCCGACCCTGATGCAGGACGACACCATTCATCCCAACGCTCTCGGCCAGCCGAAGCTGCTCGAGAATGTCTGGCCGGCGCTCAAACCGCTGCTGCGCAAATAAAGCCGCAGCGAGGCGGCGCGTGCTACTGAGCCGTCAGCCAGGTATCGACGCCGCCGTGGCCCGAGCAGGTGCCGCTGCGGTGCTGCGACTTGGAATAAGTGCCGTCCTTGCACTTCGCGGTCGCACCCGTCGGATCGGTGTTGCCGGCCGTGGCCGGGGCGGTCTTGGTCGCCGTGGCCGATTTGGCGGCAGCGGGTGCTGGGGCAGCCGACGCTGCGGCGGCCGGTGCGGGCTTGGTCGCGGCTGCCGAAGCGGGTGCGGCAGGCGCAGGTGCGGTGGCCGCTGCTGGCGCAGGTTTGGCCGCTTTCTGAACGCCGCCGTGACCGCTGCAGGTTCCCTTGCCCGTCGAGGTGCTGGTTGTGCCATCGGCACACGTGCTGGCGGCGCCGGAGGCTGCCGGGGCCGCGGGCGCTGCGGATTTCGCAGACGGCGCTTTGGCAGCCGGCGCTGCTGGGGCTGGTGCCGGGGTTGGCGCGGCTGCACCAGCCGCCGTTTTCTGAACGCCGCCGTGACCGCTGCAGGTCCCCTTACCTGTCGAAGTACTGGTGGTTCCGTCCTTGCACGTGGTCGGGGTCGGGGTCGGGTCCGCCGCGCCGGCGGGCAGCGTTAAAGCGATTAGCAGCAGCGGCGCCGCAATCAATCCGGCAAGCGTTGTGTTTTTCATGAACGATCACTCCCTCGATTGGTTCGATTGGAGGGGCGATTGTAAACCGAATCGCGCCCATTGCATTCGATCCTCAATGCGTCGGCCTGGACGGCAGAATGGTGGCGACATTGATCAAAAAGTGCGTGTATTCATGCTTCGACACGGCTTGGGACAGCGATCCCTCGACGCTGAGGTGCGAATTCTCGACGATGTCCGCCGGAAATTCGCTGACCCCCACCATTTGCACGTCGTTCAGCGGCATGCATTGAAAGCTTTGCGCCGGTGAGTAGACGTACTCCGTCTTGTCCAATATCAATATCGGCACATTGTCGACGCCATCCGCGGTGGGAAAATCCCGAAAGTGCACATGCCCGGTAAATGTGTGCTTGGCCTGAAGCCACAGGCACGGTCCGCTGCCCACCACGCAGCCGGACAATGTGACGCATACACCCAGGGTCCATAGCCGCAAATTTCTCATGGTTCTCGCTCCTTCAGCTAGTTTACCCCGCTATACACGCGGACCAAAAACGAGGCATCATCCCGCGTGGATCGAACTTGGCTAAATCAATACCCGCCCGGCGTACCGGCGGACATCGACCCCGACGCCTATGCATCGCTCAGAGAGGTGATCGAGGAGGCACTCGGGGCCTATCGTCATCTGCCCGCCTTCAGCAACATGGGCGTGACGTTGAGCTTCGCGCAACTCGACGAACTCAGCCGGGCGTTTGCCGCGTGGCTGCAGCAAAAATCCGGTCTGCAGCCGGGCGACCGCGTCGCATTGATGATGCCGAACATTCTGCAGTATCCCATTGCGTTGTTCGGCGTGCTGCGCGCCGGCATGGTGGTGGTGAACACGAATCCACTGTACACGCCTCGGGAACTCGAACATCAATTAAAGGATTCGGGCGCCAAGGCGATCGTCATCGTCGAGAACTTCGCGCACGTGCTGCAGCAGGTGCTGCCGCGCACGGACTTGAAGAACGTGCTGGTCACCGGCGTCGGCGATCTGTTGGGGCTGCCGAAAGGCTTTATTGTGAATTTCGTGCTGCGTCACATGCGAAAACAGGTGCCCCCTTGGAAAATGCCGGGATCCCTATCGTTCAAGACTGTTCTGGGCAGCGGTCTCGGACTCAAATTAAAACCTGTGGACTTGTCTCCCAACGATGTCGCCTTTCTGCAGTACACGGGCGGTACCACCGGCGTCTCCAAGGCTGCCGTACTGACCCACCGCAACATGGTCGCCAATCTGCAGCAGGCGCTGGCATGGATCAAGCCGTCGCTGCAGGCCGGCGGCGCGCGCATCGTGATCACGGCCCTGCCGCTCTATCATATCTTCGCATTGACCACGAATTGTCTGTGCTTCCTGCCCTTGGGGGCGTGCAACGTGCTGATCACTAACCCGAGGGATTTCCCGGGGTTCGTGGCGGAACTGAAGAAGCACAAGTTCAATTTCATCAGCGGCGTCAATACCCTGTTCAATGCACTGCTGCACACGCCTGGGTTTGAGGCCGTGGACTTCAGCGCACTGCGGGTCAGTTTCGCCGGCGGCATGGCGGTGCAGCCGACGACGGCGGCGCGCTGGAAGGAAGTCACCGGCTGCACTCTGACCCAGGGGTGGGGGCTGACGGAAACCTCTCCGATTGCAACCGCCAACCCTATCGGCCTGCCGTTCAACGGATCGGTGGGTTTGCCCGTTCCCTCGACCGACATCTCCATTCGCGACGATATGGGCAAAGAGATGCCCGTGAACGGCGTGGGCGAGATTTGTGTATTCGGACCCCAGGTCATGCAAGGCTATTGGAACCGGCCCGACGAAACCGAGAACGTGATGTTCGGCGACTGGCTGCGCACGGGGGACATCGGCCGCATGGACGCCGGCGGTTTCCTGTTCATCGAGGACCGCAAGAAGGACATGATTCTGGTCTCGGGATTCAACGTGTACCCCAACGAAATAGAAAGCGTCGTGTCCGGACATCCGGGCGTGTTGGAGGTCGCAGCGGTTGCGCAGCCGGATGAGAGTTCCGGCGAGGTCGTGGCTCTATTCGTGGTGAAGAAGGATCCGAATCTCACCGCGGAGGCGCTGATCGCTTATTGCCGGACTGAGCTGACGGGCTACAAAGTGCCGCGGCATGTGTATTTTCGCAGCGAGCTGCCGAAGAGTAATGTCGGCAAGATTCTGCGCCGCGAGTTGCGCGACGAGCTGCACAGCGCGGCCAGCCCGGCCGGCGCGGCAAGTTAAACCTGCGCCGTGCCGCCGGCGTAAGCGCGCACGATCTCGACGAGCAGGGCCACGCGTTCGGGGTCGACCTCGGGAGTGATGCCGTGTCCTAGATTGAACACATGCCCGGCCCCGGCACCAAAGCTTTCCAGCACTTTCAGCGTTTCGGCGCGCAACGTCTCGGGCGGTGCGAACAAAGCGGAGGGATCCAGATTGCCCTGCAAGGCCACCCGTCCGCCCACCGCTTGGCGCGCCTCCTTCAAGTCAGTGGTCCAATCGACCCCAACGGCGTCGCAGCCGATGGCGGCGATTTTCGCCAGCCACGCGCCCCCGCCCTTGGTAAAGACGATATTGGGCACGCGGCGCCCCTGCGCTTGCCGCGTCAGGGCATCGATCACCTGCGCCATGTGGCGCAGCGAGAATTCCTCGTATTGCGCCGGGGTCAGCACGCCGCCCCAGGTATCGAACAGCATGACCGCCTGCGCACCAGCGGCAATCTGCGCATTCAAGTAAAGAATCGTGGCCTTGGCGAGCAGTTCGAGCAAACGATGCAATTCCCGCGGCGACTCGTACATCATGCGCTTGATGTAGCCGAAGCTCTTGCTGCTGCCGCCTTCCACCATGTAGGTCGCCACCGTCCACGGACTGCCGGCGAAGCCGATGAGCGGCACCCGCCCGCGCAACTCGCGGCGCACCAGCGAAACGGCGTCGATGACGTATTTCAGCTCCCGCCCGGGGTCCGGCACGATGAGCTTGTCGATGTCGCCCGGCGTGCGAATCGGCCGCTCAAATGTAGGCCCTTCGCCGGCTTCGAATTCCAATCCCAGATTCATGGCATGCGGAATCGTCAGGATGTCCGAGAACAAGATCGCGGCGTCGAGTGCAAATCGGTCGATGGGCTGCAAGGTGATTTCGCAGGCGATCTCCGGGTTGGTACACATCTGGAGGAACCCGCCGGCGCGGGCTCGCGTCGCGCGGTATTCGGGCAGGTACCGGCCCGCTTGGCGCATCAGCCATATAGGCCGGCGCGGCGTCGGTTCGCGCAGCAGCGCGCGCAGCAACAGATCGTTTTTTAGCGGCTCGTTCATGGCTTCTTCAGGTCCGTTCGCTCGGATCGAACAAACGGCTGTGTTCAAGTATGGCGTATCGATCCGTCATGCCGGCAATGTAATCGGCCACAGCACGAGCGCGGCCCGCGGGGCCCTGCACCAGTTCCAGCCGCGTGCGCGTCTGCGGCGAATCCGGCATCAAGGTCGGGTCATTGAAAAATACCTCGAACAAGTCGCGCACCACGCGGCGCGCCTTGGCGGTCATGCGCCGCACCTTATAGTGCTTGTACACATGTTCCCGCAAAAATGCCTTCAGCGCGTAATTCATTTCGCGGGTCGCATCGCTGAATCCGATCAGCGGGCCGGCATGCGCCCTGACCTCCGCGATCGACACCACCCCAGAAGCGGCCAAGCGTCGCTCGGAGGAATCGATCAGATCGGTGACCAGATGATTGATCATGCGGCGCAGGATCTCGTAAACCAAGCGTCGCCCGGCGAGCAACGGGTGCTTCAGCTGCACGGCGGCGTGGAAATCGCGAAACAGCGGCACCTCCAACAATTGTTCGACGCTGATAAGGCCGGCGCGGATGCCGTCGTCCACATCGTGATTGTTGTAGGCGATTTCATCGGCGAAATTGGCGAGTTGCGCCTCCAGACCCGGTTGCTGCCGATTGATAAAGCGCTCGCCCACGTCACCCAGCTGGATGGCGTTGTTGTACGAGCAGTGTTTGAGAATTCCCTCGCGGCACTCAAAGGTCAAATTCAGCCCGTCGAAATCGGCATAGCGCTCCTCGAGTTCATCGACCACACGCAAGGATTGCAGGTTGTGTTCGAAGCCGCCGAAATCGGCCATGCATTCGTTCAATGCATCCTGTCCGGCATGGCCAAACGGGGTGTGGCCAAGATCGTGAGCCAGGCAGATCGCTTCGGACAACTCCTCGTTCAGCCGCATGGCGCGAGCCACGGTGCGCGCAATCTGCGCCACTTCGAGTGAATGCGTCAGGCGTGTCCGGTACAGATCGCCCTCGTGATTGACGAAAACCTGCGTTTTGTACACCAAGCGGCGAAACGCGGTGGAATGCACGATGCGGTCGCGATCGCGCTGATATTCCGAGCGATATTCAGGCGGCGGCTCGGCATAGCGGCGTCCTCGCGAATGCTGCGTATGGGCGGCGTACGATGCCAGCGCCGTCACCCGAAATGCTCCGCCAGTATGGACTCGAGGGCCGCCTTGGCGTACTGATCGGTGATGATGGCACGGCCCAGTTTCTCCAGCAGCACCAGGCGCACGCTGCCGGCGAGCACCTTCTTATCCATTTGCATCAGCTCGAAGGCCTTGGCGGCCCCAATGCGCGGCGCCTCCGTGGGCAGCCCGGTGCGCAGCAGGATGTCGCGCACCCGCTCCAAAACTTTGGTATCGATCAGGCCCAATCGCTGCGACAGATCCACGGCGATCAGCATCCCCAAGCCCACCGCCTCGCCGTGCAGGTAGGTTTCATAGCCGGTCGCGGCCTCGATGGCATGACCGAAGGTATGGCCAAAATTCAAGATCGCGCGCAAATCGTGCTCGCGCTCATCGCGAGCAACCACCGTGGCTTTTATCTCGCAGGACCTGCCGATGGCATAGCTCAGCGCGTCGGGATCACGCGCCAGCAGCTTCGCAATGTTGCGGTCCAGCCACTCGAACAGCAGCGGGTCCCAAACGCAGCCGTACTTGATGACCTCGGCGAGTCCGGACTTCAGCTGCCGGTCCGGCAAGCTTGCCAACACGTCCGTGTCCGCGATGACGGCGCGCGGCTGATAGAAGGCGCCGATCAGGTTCTTGCCTCCCGGATGATTGACGCCGGTCTTGCCGCCCACAGAGGAATCGACCTGCGCCAGCAGCGTCGTCGGCACTTGCGCATAGCCGATGCCGCGCTGATAGCACGCGGCCGCGAATCCCGCGATGTCGCCCACGACGCCGCCGCCCAGCGCGAGCACGCTCGCGTCGCGATTCAATTTGTTGGCAACCAGCGCATCGAACACCCAGCCCACCGTTTGCAGAGTCTTGTGCTGTTCGCCATCCGGCAAAATGCACTCGCAAATGCGCCGCTGCGCAAAACTCCCGGTCAGCTTCGCCAGATATAGCTTCGCCACCGTGGTATTGGTCACGATCAGTAGATCACGCCCCGGGATCTGGGCCTCCAGCAGCTCGCGATTGACCAGTAATCCTGATCCGATCGTGATGGGATAACTGGAATGCCCGACATCTACCTGGAGCGTTTGCACGGCGCTGATTATACGGGCTTCTGTGCCCGCCTGAGCTCTTGGTGAATCTCCTCCGCCACCAACTGCACGCGCCGTCCATCTGTTGAAACCGTGAGATCCGCGATCTCGGCATACAGGATCGCACGGCGCAGCATCAATTCCTTGAGCCTGTCTTCGGGGTTGGTATCGTTGAGCAGCGGCCGGTGCCGCGCATGACGTGTGCGCTCGAGCTGCTGATCGATCGAGGTTGCAAGGTAAACCACCGCACCGCGTTCGGCGAGCGCGCGGCGGTTGTCCTGATCGATCACAGCGCCTCCGCCGGTCGCCAGCACGATGGAGTCCAGGCGGGTCAGGCGGTCGATCGACTCCTTTTCCCGAACCCGAAAGCCGGCTTCGCCTTCCTTCTCGAATATGAAAGGGATGTCCACGCCGGTTTTCGCCTCGATGTCCGCGTCGCTGTCATGGAAGCTAAAGCGGAACAGGCGTGCAAGATGCCGTCCCACCGCTGTCTTGCCCGATCCCATCGGTCCGATCAGAAAGATATTGCGCTTGGTGAGCATGATCAGCGCCGATCATAGCGGACCCTAGAAATTAGGGGCACCCCGCGGTGCCCCTTTGAGTTCAAGCGCGCTGAACGATGCGTTAGTACAGATTCGATCCTTCGCGCAGTATCTTCGGCGTGATGAAGATCAACAGTTCGGTCTTGTTGTTGATATCGATCGTGCTGCGGAACAGATAGCCGAGGATGGGAATATCGCCCAAGAACGGAATCTTGTTGGCGCTCTTCGACTTGGTGGTTTCGAGAATGCCGCCGAGCACCACGGTCTGGCCGTCGTTGACCAGCACCTGGGTGATAATCTCACGCGTATCGATCGAGGGCACGGTGCCGCCGGTGGCGCTCGTCACCTGTTGGCCCACCGAATCGTCCGAGACGTCCAGGTCCAGGATCACGCGATTGTCGGGCGTGATCAGCGGAGTCACTTTGAGCGATAGCACGGCATTCTTGAACTGAGTGGTCGTCGCGCCGCTGGAAGCCGACTCCTGATACGGAATCTCGACACCCTGCATGATGGTGGCTTGCTTCTGGTTGGCCGTGATCACGCGCGGCGAGGAGATGGTCTCGCTCTTGCCTTCGTTTTGCGCCGCCGAGAGTTCCAGGTCCACCAGCGTGCTGCCCGTCAACAGCGAAACGCCGATGCTGCCGTTGATGTTCGCCGCCGGCAGGTTGACCTGGTAGCGATTATCCAGCGTCGGCAAGGTCACCGGAAACGCGGAGTTGCCGCCGTTTAAGTTGGTGATCGCGGACTGAACGATGGTGTCCGACCCGACGTTGCCGCCGGTCACGGCCAGCAGGCCGTTGTTGCCGACGCTTTGCGCGGTGGTCACACCGAAGCGCACGCCCAAGTCGCGCTCAAACGCGTCGCTGACGACCACAATGCGCGCTTCGATCAACACCTGCCTCACCGGCACGTCCAAGGTTTGCACCAGGCGACGGATGTCCTGCAACTTCTCGCTGGTGTCCTGGACGAGCAATGTATTGGTGCGCTCGTCAATGGACAAGCTGCCGCGCGGCGACAGCATGGAGTCCTTGGTATTGGTGGTCTTGATCAACTTGGCCAGATCCGCGACCTTGGCGTAGTTGACCTGCATGAATTCCGTACGGGTCGGCGCCAGCTCTTGCACCTCTTTGTGCGCAGCGAGTTCCGCCTTCTCACGCGAGGCCAGCTCTTCCGTGGGACCGATGATGATGACATTGTCCTGACGGCGTTTGTCGAGGCCCTTGGTGCGCAGCACGATGTCGAGGGCCTGATCCCAAGGCACGTTCTGCAGCCGCAAAGTCAAGTTGCCGGTGACCGAATCGCTGACCACGATGTTTTGACCGCTGGTGTCCGCGAGCAGCTGCAGCACGGAGCGCACATCGATGTCCTGAAAGTTCAAGGTCAGACGTTCGCCGGTGTATTCTTTCTTGTCTTCTTGAGCGGAGCGCTTCGTGGAAGGCTTCACTTCAATGGTGTACTGGTTGTCGGACTGGTAAGCCAGCTGCTCAAAGTCGCCTTGAGCGCTGATCACCAAGCGCGAGCTGCCTTCAACCCGGACCGCGTCGACGGTTTGCACCGGCGTGGCGAAATCCTGAACGTCGTAGCGGCGCATGAGGTTCTTCGGCATCAATGTGCCGGCGAAGTCCACCACAATCTGATTGCCTTCCTGCCGCACATTGACCGGCGTGCGCGGGTCGGTGAGCTGCACGATCACCCGGCCGGTGCCGTCGGAGCCGCGCCTGAAGTCGATGGTGCGAATCGCGCGTTCGGCCGGATTGGTAACCTGGGCGGCGCTGGCGCGCGCGACGGGGGATTTGCCCACGTCCGCACCGGCCTGCGCACCCAGTGTCACGACGATGGTATTGCCGTCGACCTTGGTGGTGTAGGGCAACAGGCTGTCCACATTCACGACCAGGCGCGTGCGGCCATTGGCCTCGGCCGCGAGCACCGTGTCGACGCCGCCGGAACGCACATCGATGCGGCGCGAAGCCAGGGCAAGCGTCGTATTCGGCAAGTCGAACGCAATGCGCGCCGGCTTGTCGATGGTGAACGGCAGGGGTTCGGGCGCCGGACCGCTCATGTGCAATTTGAGCTGCACCTGTTGGCCCGACAACGTCTGAACGTCGATTGAGGTCAGCTGGACCGGATCAGCGGCGCGTGCCGTGAAGCTGATCGCAGCCAGTGCGGCGATCGCCATCACGCTTATCATCGCCGTTCGTATCTGAATTCTCATCATGCTTTCTTCTCCCTGTGGCCTCAATCGGACAATGCCAATGAGGCCGGTCGCTCGATATAGCCGCCGAGACCATCCGGTATGATTTCGACGAGACTAATTCTTCCGCCGGTTATTTCGGTTACTTTGCCGTCGTTCTGGCCGAGGTAATTGCCCGGTTGAACCTTATGTACCAGGCCGTCTTTGGATTGCACCAGCCCATAGAAATTGCTGCCCACCTTGAAAGTGCCGACCATCTTCAGAGTGTCGAGAGAAAAGCCTTCCAAGAACTCGCGGTTGCGCCGTGAATTCGGCCGAAGATTCGCCTGGCCATTGGCCGTGCCCGCGCCCTGCGGCTGGAAGGGCGAGCGCAGATTGGCGGCGCTGTACACATAGGTTTCGTAGGGCTTCACTTCCGGCAGCGGTTGGATGCGCCCGCCGGGCTTTTTCTTAGTGGCCTCGATCCACTTCTGAACATCCGACTGGCCGCCCGAGCAGCCGGCCGCAGCCATGCCCAATAGCGCAATGCCCATGCTGCAAATAGCCAATTTGTTTCTCACGTCGCGCCTCCCGCCTTCTTCTTGGCCGGATGGGCGCCGCCTTCATCCTCGATGTAGCGGTAAGTCTTGGCGGTCACATCCATGGTCAAATTGTCGTAGCCGCCCTTGGCGTCCACCGGCGTTATTTGAATATCATGCAGGGTCACGATTCGCGGCAGCGCCGCGATGCCGCTGACAAACTTGCCGAAGTCGTGATAGCTGCCGACCAACTTGATCTTGATGGGCAGTTCCGCGTAAAAGCCGTTGCTCTTCTCGCTGCCGGGCTGGAAGAGCTTTTCAGAGAGCCCCGCGGATAAACCGGTTTGCGAAATGTCGACCAGCAGGTTCGGCACCTCGGTCTTGCCGGGCAACTGGCGCAGCATCGCGCCGAAGCTGCGCTCCATCTCGCCGAGCTGCGATCGATAGGCATCGAGATTTGCGGCGCGCTGCTGCTTGCTTTCAAATTGCGCGCGCAGATCCTGCTCGTCGTTCTCGGCCTTCTGCAGCAGCGGCCGATCGTCATTCCAGACGAACATGTACCAGCCGAAGGCCGCGACCACCGCAAACCCTAAGGCAATGAAGAAGCCGCGCACCGGCAGCGGCCACCGGCCTACGTCGCGAGGATCGATACTTCGAAGTTGATCGAGAAAATTCATTTCGCCGCAACCTTCTTGACCGTTGTTTCGCCGCCGCTCTCCAGATCCACGCCAACCACATCGCTGGTCAGCGTGAAGCTCGAGCCTCCCGTCGGCGAGTCCTTGGCGGACTCGACCACCTGCAACTGCGGGTTATCCATCCACGCAGAGGAATCGATGTTGCGCATGAAAGTCGACACACGCGTGCTCGACTGGGCAATGCCCTTGATCTCGAGCTTCTTGCCGGTCTCCTTCATCTGCGTCAGATAAATGCCCTCCGGCACCGTTTTCACCAGTTCATCGAACAGGTGCACGATCTCGGGCCGCTTGCGCTGCAGCTTCTCGATGATCTCCATGCGCGCAACCAAGCGCTGCTTGCGATTCTCGAGATCCTGAATGTCGGCGATTTGCGCGTCGAGTTTGACGATCTCCCGTTTCAGAAGATTGTTCTTGTCGTTCTGCGAATCGATCCAGCTGGCGTACACGAGCTTGCCGCCGCCGACAAATAACACGGCGGCAACCGCTGCGCCGCCGAGCGCGACCATAAATTCGCGACGACGTACTTTACGTTCTTGTTCGCGCCAGGGAAGTAGGTTGATACGCGGCATGGCTGCTCTTTAGTCGAAGCTTCGCAGCGCTAGGCCGCAGGCTGTGAGTAGTGCCGTGGCGTCGCGCGCCACCGCTTGGGCTTTGGCTTTCGATGACACCTTCATGTTGCCGAGCGGATCACCTTTGTCCGCAGGCACGCCGACGCGGCTGGAGATGACATCGGCCACGCCGGGAATGTTGGCGCAGCCGCCGCAAATCAAAATTTGATCCGGCTGCGCACGGCCGCTTCCGGAGGCCAGATAGAACTGCAGCGACCGGCTGACTTGTTGAGTCATGTCGTCGATGAACGGATCCAGGACCTCCGGTTGATAGTTGCTGGGCAGACCGCCTTCCTTCTTGGCGCGGCCGGCTTCCTCCATGCTCAATCCGTAGGTGCGCATGATTTCTTCGGTGAGCTGTTGGCCGCCGAAAGCGAAATCACGGGTGTAGATGACTTTCATGTCGCGCAGCACGCTGAAGGTGGTGCTGCTGGCGCCGAAGTCCACCACCGCCACGGTGCGATCCAAGCCGCCGTCGGGCATTTGATGGCGCATCAGCGCGCAGGCATTTTCCAGGGCGAAGGCCTCGACGTCCACGATGTGTGCTGTTAATCCCGAGGCCTGCACCGCGGCCTGGCGCTGTTCCACGTTCTCGGTGCGCGTCGCCACCAGCAGAACATCGAGCATGTCCGGATCCTTCTCCGAGGGGCCGACGACCTGGTAGTCGTAGCTGACTTCCTCCATCGGGAACGGAATGTATTGGTCGGCCTGCATCTCGACCTGGCCTTCCAGCTCGTTCTCGCCGAGGTTCTTCGGCATCTGGATCACCTTGGTGATCGCAGCGTCGCCGCTGATCGCGATGGCAGCGAGCCGGCTTTTTGCGCCGGAGCGCTTCACGGCGCGGCGAATCGCCTCGCCCACCGCTTCGGCGTCGACAATGGCCTTTTCGTTGATGGCGTTATGCGGCGTCGGCTCGGCGGCATACGATTCAACACGATACTGGCCACCCGACATCGTGAGCTCAATGAGCTTCACCGACGAGGTGGTTATGTCAAGTCCCAAAAGCGGACGATATCTTTTTCCTAACGACCACACAAATTTTTTCCCTTTTTGCTCAATACCTTGTAGGTCGAAACTGGTGTACGAGATTAGCTACGCTCAGCAAACTTAGCAAGAAACTGTTAAATGGAACGTGAAACCACTCACGGTAATCACCGCCGGGCGCTGCCAAGTCGGCAAAGTGAGACTTACTACGATTTCGTAGCCGTCGAGGAAGGCGTCGAGTCATCCGTTCAGACCTCTGCGCCGTTGCTCTTGCTAGGCGTTTGGTTAATCTCGGTCTGGCAACCCCGCTGTCCTTCGGGCCATCCCCTAAAAGGATCGGTGGCTTTGCGTCCTCATCTTTCGATGAGTATGCCCACGTAACCAGCGGTAATATGCAGACCTACAATCCGCCGGTGCAATAAGTTAGAACGGTTTTCTGTGGCCAAACGTTACCTAGTTCTCATATCACGCATTTGTGCAGTTTTAATTGGCGTAATAGCGCTTTTCGCGTTCGCCAATGTCTGTGCTTATGTCTACTTGAAGCCGGCGCTGCCGGATGTCGCCGGCCTGCGCGACGTGCAGCTGCAGGTGCCGCTGCGGGTCTATACGCGGGACGGCAAGCTCATCGCCTCGATCGGCGAGCAGCGGCGCATCCCGGTTCGCTACGACCAAATCCCCAAGAAACTGGTCCAGGCCTTTCTCGCCACAGAGGATGACCGCTTCTTCCAGCACCATGGTGTTGATTGGCAAGGCATTTTGCGCGCGGCGTTGGCCAATCTGAAGGCCGGCGGCATTCGCCAAGGGGCGAGCACGATCACCATGCAAGTATCGCGGGACATGTTTTTGACGCCGCGGCGCGATATGAAACGCAAGATGAGCGAGGTCTACATTTCCCTGTTGATGGAAACGGAATTAACCAAGGAACAGATCTTCTCGCTGTATGTGAACAAGATCTTTTTGGGCCAGCGAGCCTACGGCGTGGCGGCAGCGGCGGAAGTCTACTTTGGCAAGAGTTTGGACCAGCTCAGCATTGCGGAAATGGCCACGCTGGCCGGGATTCCAACTGCGCCCTCGACCGTCAATCCCGTGGCGAATGCCGAGGCTGCCAAGGTACGCAGAACCCATGTACTCGGCCGCATGCTGGACCTTAACTATATCACCCAGGCCGAGTACAACGAGGCGAAGGCAAGCCCCATGGAATCGCGGCTGCACGGCGCCTCGATCGAGGTCGACGCGCCCAATGTGGCGGAAATGGTGCGCAACGACATGCAGGCCAAGTACGGCGACGACGTCTACACCGCGGGATACAAGGTGTTCACCACCCTGGACTCGCGCCTGCAGGTCGCCGCCACCGTGGCGCTGCGCACCGGCTTGCTTGACTACGATCGCCGCCATGGCTACCGCGGCGCAACCGCCAAAATCGATTTGTCCAAGGTCACCACGTCCGCCGATATGGACGCACAACTCGAGGAGTTTCCGATCATCGGCGGTTTGAAGCCGGCAATCGTGGAAAAAGTGGAGGCGAAGAGCGCCAGAATCTATGTCAAAGATCTGGGTGTGGTCGAGTTGCCCTGGGAGAAAATGTCCTGGGCGCGGCGCGAATTGCCCGACGAAAAGGTCGACCGGCCGCCGAGCCAAGCCTCCGAGATCTTGAGCCGCGGCGATGTGATTTATACCGTGGGCCGCACGGCGGAAACGCTGATGTTCGTACAGGTGCCGGAGGCTCAAAGTGGGCTGGTGTCGTTGGACCCGCACGACGGCGCCATCGTCGCGCTGGTGGGCGGTTTCGACTTCTTCCAAAGCAAGTACAACCGGGCGACGCAGGCGCGGCGCCAGCCCGGCTCGGGGTTTAAACCTTTCATCTACGCGGCAGCCTTCGACAAGGGATATACGCCGGCCAGCGTGGTGTTGGATGCCCCCATCGTCATCGACGAGACCGGCATGGAAAAGGCCTGGCGCCCCGGCGAGGACAACAACCGGTTCGAGGGTCCGATCCGCTTGCGCGAGGCGTTGGCGTTCTCCAAAAATCTGGTATCGGTACGATTGACGCGGGCGCTCGGTCTCGACTATGTGCGCAACTACGCCACCCGCTTCGGTTTCGATAAATCGCAGCTGCCGGATGATTTGACCATGGCCTTGGGCACCGCCGAATTAAGCCCGCTGCAGATGGCGGTCGGCTATTCCGCTTTTGCGAATGGGGGTTTCAAGATCAGCCCCTACTACATCGATCGCATTGAGGACGCCGCCGGCAAGGTGCTGGTTCAGGCTGATCCGGCCATCGCTTGTTTTTCTTGCAATCGGGTTATCGATCCACCGGTGGCAAAGGTGAACTCCGCCGGTGCTCGATTGAGCCAGGTCGATGAAGCCGGCCACGACGGTAAGAGCATGATTCCCGTGAAGAATCTTGCGCCGCAAATCATCAGCCCACAAATCGCCTACCTGCTGGCCGATATGATGAAGGACGTGATCCGGCGCGGCACGGCGATTCGTGCCCGCGCGCTCAATCGAGACGATATCGCGGGCAAAACCGGTACCACCAATGATCACCACGATGCCTGGTTCAATGGCTTCAACGGCGATCTCGTCACCAGCGTTTGGACCGGGTTCGATGCGGACAGGTCCCTGGGTGACACGGAGGAGGGCTCGCACGTGGCTCTGCCCATTTGGATGTACTACATCCACGAGGCGTTGGCGGCTGTCCCCAAGCACGGCGTGCCCGTGCCGGACGGCATTGTGTCGGTGCGCATCTCGCCGCTGACCGGTCTGCTGGCCAGTTCGGACAACCCCAACGGCATCATGGAAAAATTCATCGAAGGGAATCTGCCCAAGTCCGAAGTGTACGAAGGGCCGAACACGACGAACCCGGAAGGCGACAAACCGCTATTCTAGAGACATGCCGAAGAAGTTCTCGCAGCGTGCTGAGGATCTACGCCGCGCTCTGGCGCAGGAGGCTGCGAGGATCATGGCCGAACATGGCATCGGCGATTTTCTGCAAGCCAAGCGCAAAGCGGCGGATCGGCTCGGCGTGCACGATGTGGCGGTGCTGCCTAAGAACATCGAGATCGAGGATGCGCTGCGGGCGCATCAGCGGCTGTTCGGGCGCGACACTCATGACCACACCTTGAAGGAACAGCGCCGTATCGCGCTCGATACCATGCGGATTTTGGCGGAATTCCAGCCCCGGCTGGTGGGTTCAGTGCTCACGGGGACGGCAACCAATTACAGCGACATCAACCTGCACCTGTTCGCCGACGCCTCCGAGTCGGTTGCCATTCGCCTGCTCGAAATCGGCGTGCCGCATGAGTTCTATGAACGGCGCGTCAAGATGGACGCGGAACGCAGCCACTACTATCCGGCATTGCGGTTCGAGGCCAACGGCCGAACCGTCGATGCGACGGTGTTTCCCATCGACGGCATCCGCCAATCCCCGTATTCGCCGGTCGATGGCCGGCCCATGAAACGCGCGGACGCACGCGAAGTCTCGGAACTGCTCGGGGCGATTTAGCCGGCGGCTGCGCCGGGTTTCAGTTTGCCGGCTTCGCCTGCCATACCGCCATCATGTCCGGCGAGCCCTGCGCCCGCACACCATTGTCCGTGAGAATATCGTCCGTCGCAGCCATGATCGCGGTTCTGGAGAAAACCAGCGCTTCGCCGCCCTTGGTGAAGAACTCGATGGTCACGAACGGGTCAGTCATATCCCGCAGCAGCGCCACCAGGTGTTTCAGGCTTTTCACCGGCGTACCGTTCACCGAATAGACCACCGAGCCGGTCGCATTGGAATAGCCGTTCGCCAATTTGTGCGGAAAGAACGGCGAGGAGATGATCACCAGCTCTTCCAGATCAGCGCTCGGCGCATCCAACGCCTTCGTGACCAGCGGACTTTTCATGAAACCCAGAACCCGCAGCAACGCGGCGTTGTTCTCGAATGCCGCCAAGAATTGCCGGGTCGCGGTCGAGAACACCATAGGTCCGTAGACGAAGTATGAAGGGTATGCGCCGTGCAGGTCGGGGATCAGCGTCGGATGATTGGCCGATACGGGCAGCTCGATCTTGAGCGGTTTGCCGGCGCGCACCACGGTGAGCGGCAGCTTATCGTCCTTCGCCACACGCTGGATCATGTAGGCAAAGTTCACCCGCAAATCCTTGTCGATTTTGACCATGCCTTGATTGTCGATGGGCGTGTCGCCGATTCGCGAGATCACGTCCCATTCTTTCAGAGGATAAGCGGCGTCCGCTTTTTCCGGGCGATGCACAACCATGCCCTCGACCCCCTTGTCGAGCTTGAGAAACTCGCGCAGCGCAGGATTTTCCAGCGTTTGCAGCTCATCGTACATGTTGGCCTTGCCGTCATAATGGCCGTCGGCAATATCCTTCAGGAACAGATCCACTTCTTCGTTTGGGATGATGTAGCCGATATTCTGGGTGTCTCCCCCCAGCCGGCTGAATGCCAGGCCGATCATCTTGTCGCCGGCGATGGCCGGGCCGCCGCTATTGCCCGGGTTGATGGCCGCATCGATCTGAATGCGCAGCCCGGATACAGGATAACTGTAGGAAACGAATTCGATGCGCGACACGATGCCCTTGGTGATGGACAGAGACGAGCCGCCGGTGGGAAATCCGTAGGCCAGCACCGGATCCTTGATCTGCGGCAGCTTGCTGGCGCGCGCCACGGGCGGATGAGTGTCGAAAAAACTCGGATCATCGAGCTGCAGCACGGCCAAATCGATTCCCGGCGCGATGGCCAGCACCGTCGCGGAGACTTTGTCGCCCGCCGCATTGGCCTGAACCTGCACCTGGCTGGCGTAGAGCACGGCGTGCGCGTTGGTCAATATGCGCTTGCCCTCAATCACCACGCCCGAGGCCGTCGCTTCGCTGGGCGCCTGCTTGGTCCAAGGCTTGAAGGGATCGGGGTAGCGCATGGTGGAGAAAATCTTCACCACCGAATTCTCCAGTGCAGGAGGCTCGATGGAATCCGCCGCGTGCGCGGCCTTTGCCTGTGCGCCTATCGCCAGCGCCGCGACGCCGAGCAACAGCCTCGCGCTCATTGAAGCAATTCGAGTGGAAAGTGCCATGAATATTTCTTGCGTCCTATTTTCCGTCGACCGAAAGCGCCAACAGGGTGTTGCCGGAATTGACATACACGATGCCGTTCACGATCGTGGCCCCGCCGTGGTCCAGGGGGCCGCCGCTGGCGTGAACGCCATTTTGCGTTTGAAATGTTTTTGCCGTGTCGAAATCCCATACTATTTTGCCGTCAATAGTTGAGTAGGCGCGCAAATGTCCATCCTGCGACCCGGAGAATGCGCTGCCCGGCATCACCGTGACCGCCTGCGCCTGGGCATGCCAGCAGTCGCCGTCGCTCCAAGAACAGGCCGGCTGCGGCGCCGGCGTATGCCAGCGAACCACGCCGGTCTTCATATCGAGCGCGGTGAGACTTCCCGTGGCATTCTGGGGCTGCGACAACAACCCGGAGAGGGCCACGTAGATGTTGCGATGATCCGCCGCCGCGCCCCAGGCGATGCCGCCGGCGCCGGTCGCACCGACTCTTGTTTGCCAGAGAATTTCGCCGCCGTGATCCGGGTCAAGCCCGTAGACGACGCCGGACATTTGACCCGCCAACAGAATCTCGTTGCCGCTGGCCAGGGTGCGCAAGATGGGCGAGCTAGCAAAGCTGCTCGTCGCCACTTCACCTTGCACCACGAGTTGCTTGACCCAGCGCAGTTTGCCGTCGTTCAAGTCGAACGCGGCCACGGCATTGGTGAGGGCGGACTGCTCAACGCCATTCGAAGCACCGCCGGTCGCCACGTACAGCACATTGCGCTTCGGGTCGACTGTCGGCGAGGAGGAAATGGCGGCGCCGGCAGGCCCGAATTCCTGCACGCCCGCGCTGTTCTTGCGCGTAGGCATCGGCTCTTCGAGCACGGTGTAACTCTTCCAGAGGACTCGCCCGCTGGCGATGTCGAGCGCCATAACGCTGCCGCGAAACGTGCAGCAACTCAACGCGGGATTCCCGGCCAATTTCTCTTCGGTCGACCCGACAGCCACGTACAGTCGATCGTTGTACAGCGTCGGTGTCCCGACGATGTGCGCCAGAGGGTGTGTATCGGCCTGCGTCTTCCATATCAGGGTTCCCTTCTGTGCGTCGAGCGCATAAACGGCGCCGCTGTCATCGCCGAAGAATGCGCCGCTCGGCGCCTTGATGACATCAAGGTGCGCCAGGGTGCGCTTTAGCTTCTTGGGCAGCGAGACCCGTCTCGATTGGCCGAGTTCGCCGATGGAGACCGCCGTCCGGCTGCCGGCGGCGGCATCATAGGTCCAGTAGACACATCCTGTTTTGGCATCGAGGGCGTAAACGCGGCCGGCGGATCCGGCGATGAATAGCCGCCCGTCGACCACGGTGGGCTGGCCGAATTCCGTGCCGCCCTGGTAGCCGAAGGCCCATTTCAGCCCCAGCTTGGGCACGTCCGAGGCGCGAATCGCGGGCTCCGGTTGATAGCGGGTATTGTCGACGTCGCGTCCCCAGCCGTTCCATTGCGCAGATCCGATCGCCACTGGATCCGCGCGCGCGGCGCACAGATTCTTCTCCGGCAGGAGGGGGGCGTCGCGCCGTCCGCCGCCGCCACGCCAACGAGCCCCGCAAACAACAGGGCCGCGGGCGCGCATAACCAGGCGTGAAACGGGGCCGGCATCGATCAGCGCTTTGCGATCGGCTGATAATCTCGTTTAGTGGGGCCCGTATACAGCTGGCGGGGGCGGCCGATTTTCATGTTCGGATCCGAGACCATTTCCTGCCAGTGCGCGACCCAGCCCGCGGTGCGCGCGATCGCGAACATCACAGTAAACATCGAGCGCGGAATGCCTAAAGCGCTGTAGATGATGCCGGAGTAGAAATCCACGTTGGGATATAGTTTCCGGGACACGAAGTAATCGTCCTTGAGGGCGATTTCCTCCAACCGCAGCGACAGCTCGAACAGCGGATTATTGGTGCGCCCGAGTTTCTCCAGAACCCGGTAGCACATACCGCGAATGATCTTGGCGCGCGGATCGAAGTTCTTGTAAACCCGGTGGCCGAATCCCATCAGCCGCACGTTATCGTTCTTGTCCTTGACGCGGGCCAGGAATTTATCGATGTTGGCGACCGAACCAATGCCGTCCAGCATGTCGAGCACCGCTTCGTTGGCACCGCCATGCGCCGGCCCCCACAGCGCCGACACGCCCGCGGAAATAGCGGCATACGGATTCGCTCCGGTGCTGCCTGCCAAACGCACGGTGGAGGTGCTGGCGTTTTGCTCGTGATCCGCGTGCAGTATGAAGAGGAGATCCAGTGCTTCTGCCGCCACCGGATCGATCGCATACGGCTCGCAGGGAACCGAGAAGAACATATTGAGCATATTCGCGCAGTAGCGCAGATCGTTGCGCGGATAAATAAATGGCTGCCCGAGAGTGTGCTTATAAGCGGCCGCGGCAATCGTCGGCAGCTTCGCGATGATCCGGTGCGCGAAGATCTCTCGATGCCGCGGATCTCCGATGTGTGTGGTGTCGTGATAGAAGGCAGCCATTGAGGCAACCACCGCGGAGACCATCGCCATCGGGTGCGCGTCGTGGTGGAAACCCTGAAAGAAGCGCAGCAACTGCTCGTTGACCATGGTGTGCCGCATGATCGAGTTCTGGAAGGCATCGAGTTCTGTTTTTGTCGGCAGGGTGCCGTTGATGAGCAACGTGGCGACTTCGAGAAAGCTTGATTGCTCGGCCAGCTGTTCGACGGGATAGCCGCGGTACAGCAGCACGCCCAAGTCGCCGTCGATGTAGGTGATTTTGCTTTCGGTGCTCGCCGTGGCCATAAAACCAGGGTCGAAAGTGAAGATGCCCTGGTCTCTGTTCAGGTGCGAGATATTGAGCACATCGGGGCCGATCGTTCCGGAGATCGCGTCCATTTGACTGGTCTTTCCGGTCGTGAGATTTTTCAGCTCGTATTTCGTGCTCATACGCGTTATCCGGCGGGTAAGTTTCGTTTGTTCGAGCCCCGCAGCCTTGCACGGCCGTACAACGGAATCAAGCACGCAAGTCACTGCGCGAGCATTCCGCGGAGGCGTCAGGAGATGCGCGCGACGCTTCAGGTCGCGCGCATTCTAGAAACTCTCGCCGTTAGGCTTTCGCCGCCCCGGACTTTGCGGCAACCGCAGGTTTTGCCGCGGGCTCAGGCTTGGGCGCCACCGCATACTTCTTGCGGAATTTGTCCACGCGTCCGCCGGTGTCCACAATCTTCTGCTTGCCGGTGTAGAACGGATGGCAGCTGGAGCACACTTCGACTTGTAAATCCTGACCGAGCGTCGAGCGCGTCTCGAATTTGTTGCCACAGGTACAAGTGACGATCATTGTTTTGTATTCAGGATGGATGCCGGCTTTCATAGGAACCTCGTTGCTGTTGCGGCAGAATCGTCGCTTGAAATTCAAGCGCCGCCACGCCTTTAAGTCCCCTTAACTTCCGGCTGAATCGCGAAAATCAATGCCAAAAACGGGGCCGCGAATAATAAGCGTAGTTCCGGCCGCTCACAAGGCGAATTCTAAATATGTACGTAAGCCCTTGTGCGGCAAGCCTAAGCCTCATTTGTCCACAATAACTGTGGATAAGTCTGTGGACGGCAGCCATGGCAGGCGATTGATTCGGGGGAAATTCGCGTAATTGTTAACTTGATCAAAAAATAGACAGCTCTCTTTATTCTTTATATTCAATTAGTTACGAGATGCATCTGAGCTAGTGCTGGCGCAATGTGCTGTAGGTCTCACTTTGTGTGGGGTGCCCCGGACGGTGTGCATAAGCCTTACGCGAGGAAACTGGCTTGAAGATCATTGAGGAAGCGCCTTCCTAATTCCGTGGCCTGCCAGCCGCCGGGATTGGGCTCCAACAAGCCTCGCTCCTGTGCTCGGCGCAGCTGTTCCTCTACCGCGGAGAGCGCAAGTCCGGTGCGCTCCAGGTACCGTTCGCGCGTAAATCCTTCATTCAGGCGCAGCGCATTCAGCATGAATTCAAAATTCAGGTCCGCCACGGCGACATAGGCGCCTTCGCCGATGGCCGGCGGCGCGCCGGCGTTTACGTCCGACGCGGCGCGGCGAATCTGCTCCTGATATTCGCGCGGCTGCTTCGGTTTCGTCGTGCGCAAAATTTGCTCGGGCATCTTCAAGCTGAGCTTGCCGTGAGCGCCCGCGCCTAAACCCAGATAGTCGCCGAACAGCCAATAGTTGATGTTGTGCCGGCAGCGCGCGCCGTCCTTGGCGTACGCGGAGACTTCGTATTGCCGGAAACCGCACTCTGCCAGCAACTTTTGGCCCGCCGATTGGATCTGCCACGCCGCATCCTCATCGGGCAAGGGCGGGGGACGAGCATGAAACACGGTGCCGGGCTCGAGCGTTAGTTGATAATAGGAAATGTGCGCGGGAGCCAGTGCACAGGCGATAGCGACGTCCTTCAGTGCCGTCTCCGGCGTTTGCTGCGGCAGCGCGTACATCAGATCCAGATTGAAATTATCGAGCTTAGCCGCTCGCAGCTCCTCCACCGCGCGATGCGTATCTTCGGCGGAGTGAATGCGGCCCAGCCGTTCGAGGGCCTGCGGGTCAAAGGTTTGTGCGCCCAAGGAGACGCGGTTGATACCCGCCTCGGCATAGCCGAGGAATCGACCACGCTCGATGGTCCCCGGATTGGCCTCGAGCGTGATTTCGGCACCCTGCGCGAAATCAATCCGCTGGCGCAACGCGCCCAGCAAGCGCGCAAATTCCTCAGGCTGAAACAAGCTCGGCGTGCCGCCGCCGAAGAAAACCGTATCGATCCTGCGGCCCTCGAGCCGCGCCGCTTCGATATCGAAATCCCGAATCAGCGCATCGATGTACGAAGTATCGGGCTGCGCCGACTTCAACTGATGTGAATTGAAATCGCAATACGGGCATTTGCGCACGCACCAGGGCATGTGCACATACAGGGCCAGCGATGGGTCATTCATGGGGTATCGAACCTTGATCGGCCCCGGCCGCCAGCAGCGCGCGCAGCGCCCGCATTGCCTTGCCGCGATGGCTGAGCCGGTTTTTCTCGTCGGGGTCGAGCTGCGCAGCGGTCACGTTGAGTTCCGGCAGCCAAAAATACGAATCATAGCCAAAGCCGCCGCTGCCGCGGGGAGCGTCGAGAATGAATCCCTCCCAGTCGGCCTGGGTCGTCAGCGGCGCAGGATCCGCCGCGCTCTCGACAAACACCAGGGCGCAGCGATAGCGGGCGCCGCGTCGGGTCATAGGGATGCCTTGAAGCTCGCGCATGAGCTTCGCGTTATTCGCAAGGTCGTCGGCGCCGATGCCGGCGTAGCGCGCCGAATAGATGCCGGGAGCGCCGCCCAAGGCGTCGACTTCGAGTCCAGAATCATCCGCGACTGCCGGGAACCCGCTCAAGCCGGCCGCATGGCGAGCCTTCAATTCCGCATTGGCCAGGAAGCTCGCGCCGGATTCCTCCGGCGAGGCCAGCCCAAGTTCCGCGAGACTGCTCAGCGCGAACCGCATCCCGGCGAACAACGAGCGGAATTCGCGCAGCTTGCCGGGGTTGGCGGTGGCGACGACCAGCCGCCTAGGCGGCGCGAGCGCTGAGCTGTGCGGCATGCAAACGCGCGATGCCCTGCGTTGCAAGGTCCAACAATTGATCCAGCTCATGGCGGCGAAACGCATGGCCCTCGGCGGTACCTTGAACCTCGACGAACGCCCCGCCGCTGTTCATGACCACGTTCATGTCCGTTTCCGCGTTTGAATCCTCGGCGTAGTCCAAATCCAGCACCGCTATGCCGCGGTAGATGCCCACCGACACGGCAGCCACCTGGCCGTGCAGCGGATTCGCGGCGATCGCGCGTCTTTTGAGCAGCGTGTCGATGGCATCCGCCAGCGCCACGAAACCGCCGGTGATCGCCGCCGTGCGCGTGCCGCCATCCGCCTGCAGCACGTCGCAGTCGATGGTCACCGTGCGCTCCCCTAAACCCTTCAAATCCACTACGGCGCGAAGCGCCCGGCCAATCAACCGCTGGATCTCCTGAGTGCGGCCCGTCTGCTTGCCGCGTGCCGCCTCGCGCGCCGAACGGGTGTGCGTGGCGCGCGGCAGCATGCCGTATTCGGCGGTTACCCAGCCCTGCGCGGCGCCCCGCAGAAATCCAGGGACGCTTTCCTCAATACTGGCCGTGCACAAGACCCGCGTCGCTCCGAAGCCCACCAGCACGGAACCTTCCGCATGTTTGGTGAAGCCGCGCTCGAACTTCAACTCGCGCAATTCATCGGGCGCTCGGCCGCTCGGACGAATACTCACGCCGCTTTCCATCGCAGCGCCGCCGCGCTGGTGTTATCGCTATAGGGCGCGGAAGCTTCCACGGCCTGCGTCCCCAGCTCGGTGAGCGTATCGCGCAGCGGCTTCTGGTTGGTCTGCGCGAAGCGTACGAAATCCTGATCTTTGAGGTTCGCCCACAAGCCATCTGTGCACAGCAGCAACACATCGCCGGGTTTGAGCCGGCGCCGCGCCGATATGGTCATCTCCGGCAGCGCGGCATCTCCACCGAGGCAGCACTCGACGTAATTGCGCATCGGGTGACCGTGAACCTCCGCCTCGGTGATCAAGCCTTCGCGCAGCAGCACCTCGACATGGCTGTGATCGCGGGTGCGCTCCAACACCTGCGCTTGGCGCAGCTGATAGATGCGGCTATCGCCAACATGCGCCCAATAGGCGGCCGAATCCTGCACCAGACACACCGCGCAAGTGGCGCGCGGACGAGCCTCGACGCTCAAACCCGCGCCGAGCTTCACCACCTCTTCGTGCGCCCGCCCCAGCGACAAATGCAGGAAACCTAAGGGATCAAAAATGGGATGAGGAGTTTGCCAAAATGCTTCGAGAAGACTCGACAGCGCCGTTTCCGCCGCGCGCGCGCCTTCCGCATGGCCGCCCATGCCGTCGATGACCACCAGCAGCACGGCTTGATCTGCGGCCGCGACCGCAACTCGGTCCTGATTTTCCTCGCGGTGCCCGATCAGGCTCACGTCCGCGGTTTCGATCTGCAATGCGCACTCCTCGATCTGCTAAACTTTCAAGATAACGATTATGGCCGATTTTGCGGACGACCCACACACATGATTCGTAGCATGACCGGCTTTGCCCGACGCGAGAGGCAGTTCCCCTGGGGGCTGCTCGCCTGGGAACTGAAGACGGTCAATCATCGATTTCTCGAGCTGGGTTGCCGATTACCCGAGGAATTCCGCACCGCGGAGTCGGATTTTCGAGCAGCGGTCGCGGCCGCTGTTCGCCGCGGAAAAGTCGAGTGTTCGCTGCATTTCAGGCCCGCCGTGGCCGCGACGCAGCTCGAAGTCGACTCGGAACTGCTGGCTTCCCTCACCTCTCGCGCACAGCAAATCGCCGCACAGGCAGGCATCGCCGCCCGGATCGATGTCTTGGACTTGCTGCGCTGGCCCGGCGTTATCCGCGACGGCACCCGGGATACCGCGCCCATGATCGCAGCTGCGAAGACCTTGTTGGACGAAGCCTTGGCGGAGCTCGCCCGCTTCCGGGATAGCGAAGGCGGACGTCTGCGCGATGCCTTGGAGCAGCGCTGCGCGGGATTGCTCGAATTCTCCGGACGAGTCAGCGAGCGGCTGCCGGAGATCCGTACGCGCATGCGCGCAAGACTGCTCGACCGCATCGCACAGCTGGTCAAAGACGTCGATCGGGATCGGATCGAGCAAGAGCTGGCGATTTTGGCCCAGCGGCTGGATGTGGACGAGGAGATCGACCGCCTGCGCGGTCACGTTACCGAGGTTCGAAAAACATTCGACGGCCAAGAAGCCGCCGGAAGGCGCCTGGATTTTCTGATGCAGGAATTGAATCGCGAAGCCAACACGCTATCGTCGAAGTCCCAAGACATCGAAACCACGCGCGCGGCCGTCGACATGAAAGTGCTGATCGAGCAGATGCGCGAGCAGGTGCAGAACATCGAATAATGTTAAATGATACTATTTGAGTGTGACAAAGCCCGCAAATTCTAGGGTTTCTCGCAGTTTTCTAGCCGTTTTTCCCAAATCGCGCCATATCAATTGAAATCAGCCTAACGCATACTTTTCGTGTACCCGAGCGTGTACCCACAGCCAAACCGGCGTGGGGCTCGGGGTACACAGCGAGGATGTATGGCAACTGCGAAAAATCGGCTCACGGCGAACCAGATAAAAGGGCTCATTGCCAAGGGCGAGGCGTTCGACATCGCAGACGGTGACGGGCTTTGGCTGCGACTGCGCGAGGGCGCATCCGTGCCGGTGTTCCGATTCCGCTATAGGTACGCCGGTAAAGCCCGTGTCCTGGTCCTGGGCGAACATGGCGACAAATCCCTCGCCGCAGCCCGAGCGACCGCCACGGGCTTCCGTGGTGACCTGGCAAACAAGCGCGACCCCGCCCAGGGCGCAAAGGAGCGGGAGCAAGCCACCAGGGCAGCCGATGCCGCATCGCGCAACGTCTACACCGTGAGCAAACTCGCCGCCGCGTTCTACGAGCGCAAAATCAAAGGCAAGACGAAGCACCCGCAAATCGTGCTCGCTCGCATCACCAAACACATTGACCCGGTCATTGGTCGCGTGGATTTGAAGGAACTGAAAGCGACCGACGTTCGCCACATGCTCGACGAGGTGAACGCGCGCGGCTTCCCCACCATTGCAAACGATGTGCTGCGCATCGCTCGGCGGATTTTCAACGAGGGCGTCAAAGACGGCTTGCTCGAATACAACCCGGCGAGTGCATACGATGATAGCGACGCGGGGGGCGAGGAAAAAGCCCGCGAGCGCGCATTGGACCGGGACGAACTTGTCAAACTGTTCGACGCCATGCGCAAGACACCGGGCTTTTCGGTTCAGAATGCGCTCACGTTTAAGGTGCTGCTATTGCTCGCGGTGCGCAAAGGCGAGCTGGTGGGCGCGAAGGTTGCCGAGTTCAATCTCAAGGCTGCCATTTGGACATTGCCCGCCGAGCGCACCAAGACAGGCGCAGCAATCGACATACCGCTGTCGCCCTCGGCGGCGAGCGCGCTCAAAGAATTGGTGCGCTTGAGCGACGGCGATGACTACCTGTTACCGGCGCGCAAGTCACAAGTCGCGATGCTTCCCCACATCCATGAGAACACGCTCAACGTGGCATTGAGCAAGGTGCGCGCCTTGATGCCAGGTGTTCCCCGGTTTCACATCCACGACCTGCGGCGTACGGCGCGCACGCATCTAGCGAAACTCAAGGTTGCCCCGCATATCGCCGAGAAGTGTCTCAACCACAAGGTCAAAGGCATCGAGGGCACCTATGACAAGCATGACTATTTCGACGAGCGGCGCGACGCCCTCGCCAAATGGGCGATGGTCGTGGATGCTTGCGAGACCGCAAAGCCGACGAAGCGGGGGACGAAATGAGCGGTAAGAAACCAGAGGGCATACCGCTCGCTGCGCTGATTGCCGGTAAGGGCTTCAAGCGCAATTACGATATTGAATTTAAAGAAGCACTCGACGAGACGTTGCATCGTGACGCAATCGACGGCGCCAAGCACAAAGCCGCACAACGCGCGAAGGCACAGAAGCCGCGCGGGGCAGGTGACGACGGGCGCACCATGCGTCAAGTGATAGCCAGCATTATGAGGCTATACCCATCCGAAACAGATTTGTGGCCGCATATCCAAAGCGCGATTGAAGCTAACGGGATGAAGCCGATAAGTGAAAAACATGCGCGGGCGGTTGTTCTCAAAATCCGACGGGCGACAGGCTAGCCATTTTTTCGCGTCAGAGTCCCTTCCTTAATCAGACGTTCGATTCCCTGGCTAATAAGACGCTCCGCCGCCTCTCCTGGCGTTCTCCCGTAAAGACCTGTTTTTACCAGCTCGGCGAGATATTCCTGGACGATGCTATTGCCCGAATATTTCAGTTGTCGAGCGGTCAGAACATTGCGTGGGCGGGTCATTATCACAGGACTTTGTTAAGGCTTATCTAAGCCCAATATGGTATTGTGCGCGCAAAGGTGGCGCTTGGAATAGGACCTGAGTACAGTTTCGAGCCCCGCCCCGCAGGTAACATCGGAGGTGGAACGTGAACAGGCAAAAGTCAGGAGTAGCGATGGCGCCCCCGAATTACCTTCGGCCCGTTGAAGTTGGTGAAATGGTTGTTAGTCATGTGCTCGAAGACGTGCGCGAACCAGTACCCGATTTCGACGCGATGCGGCGGGTACTAGGTGAGCCCGATCCGCAATCAGGTGAAGAAGCAGGCTGAGCAATTTCCGCGAGGCACGGCACTCCCGAAGCAGTCGCCGCTCTTCTGGGTTTCCCAAAAAGATCGTTATCTTCGCCAGCAACTGATCCGCGATATTCAGGTGCTTACGAAGCGGCGCCTCGTAGTCTATTTCGCGAATCGCATTGAAAGCGCCCAGATTGACCAACGCGACATCGCTTTGATGTCTGAACTTTGCAAAGATACCGCTGGGCAGCCAACTGACTTGATGCTTGAGACTACCGGTGGCTTTACCGACGCCACCGAAGGACTTGTTTCTCTAATACAAACCGCGATTCCTGATCTTCGCGTAATCGTTGTGAGCGCCGCCAAAAGCAACGGGACGCTCTTGGGATTGGCAGCGACGTGCGTGGTAATGGGCGCCACATCTGAACTAGGCCCAATTGAACCTCAGATAAATGGAATTCCCTGCACCGTCTTGGATACCCCTGAAATTGCCAAGCAAAATTTCCCGCTCCACAAGGCTGGTGTGTTTGCGCTCCAGCAGACAAAGGCGCTGGCTAAGCGCCTGCTAACCAACGGGATGATGAATGGAAAACCCGAAGCGGAAATCGACGACACGATCAAAAAACTATCGAGCCGCGATCACTTCTTTTCCCACGGCTCCGTAATTAATCATCGAGAAGCGGCGCAACTGGGGCTCACCGTTGATTATCTATCACCCGATTCGGAAATCTGGCAGAAACTTTGGCTGCTCTATTGCATGTACGATCACGATTGTCGGCGTGAACGTTATCTTAAGGTCTTTGAAGGGGCTAGTGTGAGTACGAGCATCGCCGCGCCGCGACCGCCGACCAGTTAAAGCAACTTACCTGACTGCGATTCCGAATTCTCGCCGCCCGCTTCGTCCGGGCGTGGGCTCGGGCTCATCGTTCAGCCACTCGACAAAGGCGAAAAACTCGGTATCGACCGTCCCACACCGACGAACGCGCTGGTTGGCATCAATATCTTCGATTTTCTCCCGCTTTGATTACATCGCGTATACGGTAAGCAAGCAGCGCTTCTAAAAGGACCCCAATATTTCGTACGACTGCTCAGAAATGCCGCCAAACTTGGATAAATCATGGTGGAGCAAAGCGACCTTCGATGAGTTCCATATGCCTAAGTACTGAACTCCCTTTAGTGTGTGCATCGCGTCCCCTGAGTAAAGCCGTCAAAAGGAATGCAATGCCGCCGATTCCGGCTCCCGCCACGAACGCCCACGCATATGCAGCCAGCTTTGGAGGGGAATCCGGAATCGCGCCCACTAAAAGCGTGCCAAATTCAGCAAGTGACGCGCCAACTAGCACGCTTCCCAATGTGGGCAATATCCACTGCTGCAAGGATGCGGCTCTGATGCCATCCTTCAAATAGTCCCATTCCTTGCAAGGAATTGGATAACTACGCTCAATTTCGGGTGCCATGACCGACAGGTTTCCAACTATTATTGGTTGCGCTGGTTTTGCGGTGCCAACAGTCATGGCGTTTTCTCCGCTGGGGCAGAGATACCGCTTGTCGGCGACGCTTGTACGGCGCCGGAAAGTACCGCATTTACGAACACAGTGTTGCCACAATTTCCGCAGGTAACCGGGACTACCGGAAGGACTGGGCCACCGATAATGAATCCGGCGCCCGTGTACGCCACTAGCTGGAAAGCCGAATTCTGGACAATCCACTGGGACACCTTGCACATCGGACAAGGATTAGCACCCCATTTCGATTGCAACCACCCAACTATTTTTTGTTCATCAAGTTTCGACGGCGAGTCCATTTCTCCAATCCTCCCTTGTACCCACACTTCCCCAGACTCCGAACTTTCGCGGGAAATTCTAACACCCGAGGGCACCAAATCGCGCCCACCGTAACACCGCAATCACATACAGTATCTGAGACGCCGCAGTGCTGGATGGACGCCCGGCTGCGCTTCTTCTGACAATCGTCACATGATGCCCCCGCGCCCGCCGCTCACCATCGTCAGGCTATCCGATAATTTCGGCCAATACGTACTGACGTTAAAGTGCGCGTGTGGTCACACTCGCATAGCGCAGCCTCAGACCCTTGCGCGCCTAGCGGGGTGGGACGCGCTATTAACCGAAGTCGTAAAGCGTTTGCGTTGCTCTCAATGCGGGAAGCGAAAATGTAGCGCGACAGTGCGACCCGAGACGAAGCGCGACGGTTAGCACCCAGTCAATTTCTCATATCGTACGCATCGCCATCGACGAGCATTATCCAAGAATTGTTGCGCACCAAGAGTATCGCCTCTGGACGGTATGCGTAGTGGTAGCTATAGCTTGTGCATGTCAGGACTGTGCGGTCATCAAAGATGATTTTCCAGTTGAAATTACATCCGTCGAACTGCGACTTCTCATTCCCTTTTTCGTCGACGTAACCCGCGATATTTTTTTTTGCTGCGATGGTCCAACCAACATAGCGACCCAAATCGGTCGCCGAAGCCGCCAACCCGAACAGCGAAAACGCAAGAGCAATTGCCAATAGGTATTTTGCTTTCATATAACGAATAGCCTCCGACCAATTCGATTTTTTCTATGCCGGGTCGCCTTCGGTCCAGTCACATAAGGCTAAGGCGCCTCGCAATTCGTTTTCAAAGGGCGCTTCGGTGGCCTTTTTATTTCCCCCAACCTGACGAATACTAGCCGAAAAGGGAGGCAATCATGGACGAAGTTACGAAGCTTTTGCATTCGCCAGTCTTTTGGCTCTGCACGGGCTTGGGGTCAGTGGTGTTCAATGTACTGAGCCACTATGTCATTCGTTTTTTGGAAAGGTTCGCGGCGCTCGTGGGGCTAGGTTCCAGTCGCTTTCTGCGGCGGCGTCGAAAAAAGTTCTTGCAGCGTGTGGCACAACTCAATCGATTTGTTGTTACTCATCCGAATGGGGTGCCGCTCTATTTGCACCGCTCGGATTCGGCAAGGTTCCATGCCCTCGGCGCTCTAATTGTTTCGGCGCTCCTTGGTGCCGTAAGTATTGCGCTTCATTACGACACTCAGCGGGGTCCAATCTCGCCAGACGTTGCCGCGTGGCTCTCAATGGCGTACCTGCTCATAGCGACGGGGTATGCAAACAGGGGGATTCAGTTAGAGCGCCTATTTCGCAGAAGCAAGTACTTTTACCGCGGCGACCCCTTTGGAATCTAACCGTGGGCGCACATTGCTTTCCCGAAACCCGCCGCTCACAATCGTCTCGTTAGGAAATTGACCCGCGTCGGGCGACTATCGGCCAACTCCCGACAATCAACTTGCGGAAGACATCGCCCGATACCTGTCGTTCGCGACAATGCGGTACGCTACTGCCGGGCAATGTGAAACCGCTTGGACTTCTATGAGTTCGGACACCCGAAAAAGCTGGCCGCTCCGTGACGCGCTCGATACCGCCCGAGCCATTCTTGACCATGAATTAGGGATGATTGAAGGCTGTATAGCCTTGGCGCAGTACGCGCACGATGTCGTGCCCAACTGGGCGATTGATCGCGACTTCGTCGTTTTCGGGTCCCTTGCAAGCAGCACCGATCATCTCCCAGTTGGCCAAGAAGTACGCGCGCGTTGGAGTGTCACAGCACTGATCAAGGCGGATGCCGAGATCGCCGCAATCGACCAAACGCACGGAGTAGCAGTTCGAAAGGCCTGCGAAAGTGTCATCGAGCGGTTCAGCCCTGGCAAACGGGCTGTTACTCTCTATCGGCCTGTGGGCCCTGAGGAACTCGATCTCATCCTGAAGTCCGAGTGGCGCGAGTTTCCTCCACGCTTACCCGACCAACCTATCTTCTACCCCGTAACCAACGAGGCCTATGCGACGCAGATTGCTCGCGACTGGAATGTAAAGGCAAGCGGGGCGGGATTTGTCACAAGGTTCAACATTGATGCGTACTACCTAAGCCGCTATCGCGTTGAGAAGGTTGGAGGGGCGATTCACACTGAGTATTGGATTCCTGCTGAGGATCTTTCAGAGTTCAATCGCAACATTCGCGGCATCATTGAGGTCATTGCTGAGTTCAGATAGGCGTCGCTAGAGCGGACAGCGCCAAGAGGCGGCTTGGGGTCGAGGCTGTGTGAAAACCTGATGGTGCGCGACGCCAGGCGCCCTGCGGCGCCGAGTCCAGAAGATAACTGACACAAGAATCAGATGCGGCAAAGTTGGCTGTTCAAGCCCTGATCGCCTTCATCAGTGGTGCAATTCCGAAGATCTGCATGGCTCGTTTCAGATTGTATGCCAGTACGTGCAAACTCATCTCGGTACTCACGCGCGGCATTGTTTTTGTGAGGAAGTGTGTAGCACCCATCCAAGACTTGAGCGTGCCGAAAGGGTGTTCGACAGTTTGGCGTCTTATTCTCGATGCCCGCGGTGTCCGGATTAGCCTTTTTTGCAGCGTGTCTAGGACG
This sequence comes from uncultured Gammaproteobacteria bacterium, assembly GCA_963756845.1. GTDB lineage: Bacteria > Pseudomonadota > Gammaproteobacteria > Steroidobacterales > Steroidobacteraceae > Bog-1198. The sequence goes on from CAVWPD010000008.1 coordinate 325,863, forward strand.
TTCTCGTGTTCCCACCGCGCGATGCGCCGATAATCGCTGACCGTGCATTTGGATTTAATGACGCATCGTGGACAGGCTGATGACCAATACTTGTGTATCGTCAAGCCATGTTCGACCGTTGTGAAGCGCCAGATGGCTCGTTGGCCTGCCGGGCATCGATACTCATCCTTCGATGGGATGTAGCGAAAATCAGCTTTGTCGAAGAGCCCAGCTGCTTTGTTGGTGGAAGTCTGTGGTTTGGGAATCAAGGTCGTGATGCCCGCTTGCGCACAATCGAGGATCTCCTCGCCCTTGAAGTAGCCGCGGTCGGCGAACACCGTCAGAGTATCTTTGCCGACTGCATCTCGGGCTTGGTGGGCCATCGATGAGAGGTGATCGCTATCGTGGCCGGTGTTCGTCACCTCGTGCGCGACGATCAAGTGATGCTTCGTATCCACGGCTGTTTGCACGTTGTAGCCGACGATACCCGTACCACGACCGGTGGTGGCCATCGAACGTGCATCCGGATCGGTCAAGGAGATCTGGCCATCCGGCGCCTGCGACATCTGCTTGCCGATCCGCTTCAGCTCCCGCATCTGCTTTTTGACCGTCTGCATCTTCTCCTCCCATCGCTGCCATGCGCTCGTAAATTCCACGCGCATCGCCGCCGAGACGATTAACCGCGGCGGTGATTTGCTTGAGCGGGAATCGCTTCTCGTAAGCAGCGTCGCGGGCGTTTTGCACTTCCCACCATTCAGGCGACATGCCGCCGTCCACAGCGCCGGGGTCTTTCATTGGGGGATGTGTCATTACTGTTCAGAACCCGCAGCATCTCGGCGGGGTCCTCCGCCATCTCGCGCTCACGTAGATACGTTGCGAACCGCGAGCGCAAGAGCGGACCCCCTAGTACAAGGCTCGTGTGCAACGCTGCCTCATCAAGCTGCGCGAGTTTCGCAAGGTCCGCGTCAGGGTCGGGGGGTGGCTCGCGTAGTCTTAGTAAAAAGCTCACGCCCTCGCGCGCATCCTCGGAAAGTGTAGATAAGTACGCCGCCGCTTGCTCATCGTCCATCGCGTCCAGGCGCGCAAGTAGCGCAGTGCATCCACCCTCGGCAGCGATGGCGCGGTCGATAGCCGGGATGCGCTTCTCGTAGGCGCGCATCGCATCTTTGTTCGCTTCGTAGTCCGCGCTCGCAGCGGGGTCGTCCCAGTAGTCCATTTATTGCTCGCTCACAGGTAGGGGTTTGCGGGCGCGTTGGCTACGTAGCATGGTCACGAGTGCGTCCGGGCTTACGTCCTGGACGATGGCGACGCCGACAGCCACGGTGGAGTGCTTGACCACGTCGCCGCGCAGGTCGTGTAGGAGCTTGCGCGCTTGGAACTTGGCGGCTTGCACGGTTTCAATGGTGCCGTCTGCTTTCTCGTTGACGCCCTCGATGCGCCCGCGCTGTCCGGCTGATAGTGTGGTGTGGTCCTGGTGAACGACCACGCGCACGCCTGCGCCGCGACACGTCTTGCACTGGGGGTTGACCGGCGCGGTCGAGTCGTACCCAACGCCGCCGAAGCGTGGACGCTTTAGAGGCTTTGAGCCGGGCGCAAGGGAGCGTTGCCACATCTCGCAAGCCTCGACGAATTCGTCCAGGTCAACCCATTGCGTTGTGTTCGGCGGGCTCGAATGGCACGAGCGGCAATTGAACACGCGCACGAGGGAGACGGGCTCGGCGTCTATCTGTTCCTCCAGCTCGGCGACACGTTGCTCGACGGTGCGAGACGCGACAGCCACAGCCAACGCCCGATAGTCGTTGATGCGCCTGCGGACCTCGGGACGCCGGGTTAGCCGCGAGGCATCATCGTCCACGGCAGGCGACGGCGGGCGCCCGAAGGCTTCGGCATAGGCGAGACGTTGCGAGCCCATAGCAATTACCAGGGCGGCGTAGCGCTCGTGGAATACGTTGTCGAGTGGCTGCCCTTGTGCTGCGGGCAGTGCGACGGCGGCATTGTCGAGCATGACTCTATGTTCCTACTATGATTCTAAATTAGGTTAAAATATCCCGTATTTCCCTGGGTAATATGACTTACGTCATGTCCTGGGTACACGCTCGGGTACACGCCACGATGCTACCAGGGAGCGCGGTTCTTGGCTTGCCCCGTCTTGCCTGGGGAATTTTCCACACTGAGCGTGTCGGGGGAGTCGCGGCTCCCTGTTTCCATTCAAATAGAATCACGGACATTAGGACACTAGAGGGACATGTCCCCGGACATGTATCCCGGACATAAAAGACGGACATGGACACACCCCCTATAGGGGTGTCCTGTCTGTCCCTCGAAATTGTCCATTTAGACGCCCGCCTTAGTGTTCATCGTCCACAGCCACCCATCGTCCCGGGCGAGGTAGCTTTTCTCGACCAAGTCATCGATAGCGTTGCTTGCCGCCCGGCTCGGCTTGACGTTGCCCTTGAATTTAATCTTGAGCACGTCCATTGCTGCCGCGTGCCCAAGGCACCCGCGACCCGCGGGGACGCAAGGGGGCGCATCCTCGCTCGGCACCAGCAACGGCTTAAGGGCATCCCAGGCAAGTTTTTGGTTGCCGCTTAAGATTGTCAGCGGTTGCGCCGTCTGGGGTCCCACGGCAGCGGCGGTGAAGGCGAGAGAGGTGACGGGGCGCAGATTCTCATCAACGTACCCGAGGTCAATGACTTCGCCCTGGTAACAGAGATGAGGCAGCGATGGGTAATCCTTGAATCTTTCCCGGCTCACGCGGACGAACAAGTCCCGACGGTCGGCAATGTATTCGGCGTCAGGATTAGCCATGAGAGTTGATGCGCCCCGAGGTCGTCCCGGCTCACCGTGCCCCGCGTGAGCGACGATGAGTACGGTTGCCATGCGCTCGTACCGGATGACGTCCGAGAGGGCGGTTAAAAACTGAGCGTTGCCCGTGTTGTCGTTTTCCTCAAGTCCAGGGGTGAACTTGCTGAGCGTATCGACCCCGAACAAATCGACGGACCAGCCCAAAGCGTCGAGCGCGTCGGCAACCAGTTTAAGGGTCCCGGCGTCATTCAGGTTCACGGGTCGCTCTAGCGCGTGCAATTTCAGGGTTGAAACGTCGACCACCTTGCCGTGCTTACGCCTCCAAGCCTCCATGCGCCTATCGAGCCCGCCTCCCTCGCCTGAGAGAATCACCACACCAGCACCGGCAACGGCGGCGCGCATGCACCATTCCAGGAATACAAAAGACTTGAGCGTGTCGCGCTGTGCGACGAGGAAGGCAATCACCTTGCGCTCTAAAATCTCGTTCAGCCCCGGCAACCATTCGGTATGACTTTTGCGCGCCAAAATCTCGGTGATGTGCCGGAACACTATCGGGTTGGTTAGTGCTTTCGGTTCCGGCAGCGGTGCGCTTTCGGGAACAATAGGCACGAGGGACGCCCCCGGAGGTAGCGCAGACTTGCCGAACTTGTCCGCCATGTCGCCCAGGTAGCCGTTTTGCTTGGCTTTGAAGAAAAGCGTCGCGACGGTCACCACGGGTCCGGTTTTGTTCTTGCCGAAGCTGCCCCAATGCTTGGCGCAATCCCCCTCTCCCTCGTAATTGTCAGGCTGTTGTGGCGTGAGCTTTCCCGCGCTCCATTCATCCCAAAGTGCCAGACCGTCATCGCTTCCGCCGCTCGCATGGTGCAAGGCTTGCCCCACCTCAATCCAATCGCCATACCCGGGCTTGCATGGGGGCGAGATGCACGCAAGGGCGCGGCGCAATTTTTCGGCGTTGAAATCCTCGGGGCTCGCAATGCGTGCTGTAGTCTTCGGCGCAACTTGAGGCTTGAGGGAGGGCGGCATGGGGGTGTAGTGATTGCCTTCTGCGGCGTACCCGTGGGCAGCCCACCATATGATGTAACCGCCATCGCCTCGCGTGTCTACGCTTTTGAGTTTCGCGCCGTCGAACTCAATACCGACTTTTGATTTTGTCGCCACGCCCGCGGGTTGCATGTACAAGAGATGCTTGCCCCCTGAGCGCGTCGAGTGAGTGCGCGTCGGTGGGAGTGTTGCGAGCCATGCGGAACTCGCCGCATCCGGCTTTTTCGCTGTGTCATCGTCCACAACGAATATTCCTGTCAGCGCGCCGGTAGGCATACCAACGAGGGCGTCGGGGAACTTGGTCCACCACTCGCGGATTTGCGCCGGGTCCTTAGTCGCGCCCTTGAATCCGTTTTTGATGAGGGGCTTCTTATCCTTTTCTGGCTCGTTGGGAAAGTTCGTACATGGAAAAACCAAATAGCCTGCCTCCGCGAGGCTCAATGCATGAGCTAAAGGTGTGTTTGCGGCGACTGCGGGAGTGTTGTTCATGTGCGAGTACGTCCGAACCGTCGGTCTAGCCACACTTGCAATTGCGGCCAATCGGCAAACAACTTTTTTGCCGCGCGTCCCGAGCGCGCCGTGAACTTATAGCGCGCGTCTCGCCCGTCGCGGCTCACGGCCACACTGCGCAAGCTCACGAATACGCCCAACGAGCACGCCAAGCATTCGTCGGTTTCCGTTATTCGTGGTGCCACTGTGTTGCACTTCTCGCAACGCGGCGCACCCTTGCGCCCGTCGTAGTAATTCTCCGCACCGTCGAGTTGGGCGCTGCGGCGACAAAAATGCCGGATAGTGATGACACTCACGATGCCACCCCCGCTGCCAGCTTTCGCAGCTTTGCCCGCAGGTCCCCGACTCGCCAACCTGTTGTCTTTGGTCCAAGTCTGACGGGTGCCGGGAACCGCGGACCGCCGCGCCATACCGTGGGGACCGAACAGCCGTTGACAGCCGCGACAACGCGCACGCGCACAAATGCGCCATCGGGCAACGCATCGAAATTCTTTACTGCTTCGAGGTCGCGTTGCGGCAGCTTCGCCCAATTTTTCCCGGCTAGGGACGGTGCCGGTTTTATCTTCGTGGTCATTTGAGAATCGCCTATGTAGTTTCAGACGATTCATAAGATAATCACCGACACCAGGTTAGCCGGGCTAAACGGCACTCAACGGCAAACTATTTGCAATGGCGGGTGTTCACGTTACATTGGCAGCAGATGAGCAGGTCCGGCAGCCCGTGGAGCGCCCCCGCGATATGTGTACCCCCATGTGTACCCAGGGACGACCGACCGTCAGACAATTAAAGGGTTTCCGCGTCTTTTTGGCTTAGTCAAGATTCAGGTGCAGAACATCGAGTAGCTTCCGAAGCTTTTTGGGGCCACCGCGCCTTCGCTCGCATTTCTCTATAAATCAAGCCATTATTGGCAAGTGCCGTCCGTGGACTTCCAGGCTCTGCCGCGCTAAAGTTTGTAGCTGGGCGCGTAGCTACAATGCTAGCTACAGCCCAGGGGAACTACGTGTTCCTTGGTCTAGCTACAAGGATGTGCCCATGGCGCGGGACAGACTGACGGCACTGCAGGTCAAGCGAGCGCATGAGAAGGGCGAACGCGTCCTGCTCCCTGACGGCGCGGGACTTTATCTTCGCAAGCAATCCGCTTCCGGCACGGCCTGGACGCTGCGCTATCGCTTTGGCGGCCGCGATCGATGGATGGCGCTCGGCAGCTACCCGGACATGGAGCTGGCGTCGGCCCGCAAGGCCGCGCGCGCCAAACGCACGCTGGTCGACGCAGGCCGGGATCCGCTTCTTGAGAAGCAGCGCGAGATCGACGCACAGCTCAAAGCCAGCGCCGCCAAGAAAGCACGCGGCAAGTTCAAAGAGCTGGCCGAGGATTGGTACGACACCGAAATCAAAGGCGGACGCCTCAAGCATCCGGCCGTCCCGCGCCGGTATCTCGACAAATACATGCTTCCCGAGTTCGGCAGTACCGTGCCCGCCGACATCACGCCGGCCATGGCGGCTCGTTTGCTCGCCCGCGTTGCCAAGAAGGCGCCGACGGCGGCGAATGATCTGCTGCGCTACATGCGGCGAGTCTTTCGATTCGCCGTCCGCAGGCATTTGATGGCGTCCAGCCCGGTATCCGATTTCAATCTCAGCGATGCCGGCGGCCAGGAGTCCGCGCGGCAACGCTCGTTGAACCGCGACGAGCTCGAGCGGCTATTCAAGGCGCTGCGAGATAACCTAAGGTTCGGGGGTGCCAATCTGCTGACGATCAAACTGTTGCTGGCCCTCGGCGTGCGCAAAGGCGAATTGCTGGGTGCCAAGTGGAGCGAGTTCGATCTCGATGGCGCGACGGATTTGGGTCCGGTGTGGCGGCTGCCGGCCAAGCGCACCAAGACCGCCGCACCGCTGTCGATCCCCTTGGCTCCAGCGGTGGTCGGTTGGCTCAAAGCTCTGCGTGAAGTCGCCTGCGGCAGCGCGTTCGTACTTCCAAAGCGGCGCAGAGACCGCCGGCAGCGTGCACTGCATGTCGGCATCGACACCTTGAACGCCGCTCTCGCCGGCGTCGATCACCGCCTGGACGAATTCACGATTCACGATTTACGGCGCACCATGCGCACGCATTTGTCCTCCTTAGGGATTCGCAGCGAGGTCGCGGAGCGTTGCCTCAACCACAAGCTCCCCGGCCTCCAGGGCGTATACAACACGCACGACTATTTTGCGGAGCGCAAAGCCGCGCTGGAAACGTGGACGGCGCTGCTCTTGGAAATCGAGCGCGGCGAGCGAAAGGTGACACCCATGCGATCCCGTCGCTCCAACTCCTAACGCCGGAGCTCAGGAAACCAATGCGCAAATCAGTCGCCCTCTACAGTAGTTCTGAACTGGTCGCAAAACGCGACCGGTTCCCAGAAGCATTGCGATCTCACAGCAAGTACTCGCCGCAACTGGCGGAGGCCAGTTCTTTAAGGTTGCAATTTGTGACCTTAAAAACCGGCCGCGTCCACGAATTGGAAATATGTACGTGATACATATATAATACGCATATGGGTCCGAAGTTCGACCCCGAGAAGGACGCGGCCAATATCGTGAAGCACGGACTTTCCCTGGTTGAGGGGGAAGGTGTGTTGAACGATCCGCTAGGTTTGACAGCGGAGGATGATTCCTCCGCAGGAGAGTCTCGTTGGGTCACAGTCGGGATGAACGCCGGCGGCGAAATTTTGGTGGTTGTTTGGACGGAGCGCGAAGACGGCGAGCGCCTAATCTCCGTGCGACGAGCAACCACGAAGGAGCGAAAAAATTATGAAGGCTGAGTACGATTTCTCCAAAGGGCGGCGCGGCCAAGCTGTGCCAACGAAAGGAAAAACTCGCATCACCATTTACATCGACGATCAGATCGTCGCGGCATTCAAGGCGGAGTCGGCGCGAACGGGCATTGGATATCAGACGCTTATTAACGAAGCGCTTGCTCGGTACTTAGGCACCGCTGAAAAGCCTATTACAGCCGAGCAGGTGCGGAAGATTGTTCGAGACGAGCTTGCGCACGCGCGCTGACAGTATGGACCTGCGGCGGCGGACCGATGTTTTACCGATAGTTCATTCGGGTGAAGGTGCGTTCGCGACCCCTTGCAGGCATTCGCGACCGTCGGCTTCCGAGCAATGAAATGACGAACTTTCCCATTAACGAGCATTGGCGCCGATGCACCCTAGCGGAATCAATTGTGAGTTCCATCGATAAATGGCGGAGTTTCTCCAGCGCTAATTGGCGGTACCGATGACGAGCATGCGGCGCGCCGCGTTGACGACATCGTCGGTGATAGCGGTCAGGTGATTGATGTCCATGAGACGCTCGATCTGTACGAACAGCCGGTGGATCAGCCGGAAATTGCCGCCGGTTATTCTCGCAACCGCGGCGATGGCTTGAGCATCGGCAAAATCGGCGCCATCGAGGCATAGACCGAGTTCTCGCCAATGGCGAGCGAGCACAAAGGTGAACTCATTGCCTTGAAGAGGGCGATAGTGATGAGCGAACCCGACACGGCTGTAAAGCTGCGGGTAGCGCGCCAGGCGCTTGTCGATCCCTGTCATTCCAATGAGTATGAGGCCAATGTTAGAGCGATCAAAAAGATCACGCAGGAATTCGAGCGCCGGCGTTGAGAGCCGCTCCACTTCATCGACGATCACCATTTCCATATGGTTGAACGAGCATTCGAGCTTCGCTCGTTCGTTGTGTGGCCGGATACAGGCGGTCGCGCCCGCCAATAATCGATGAATGTCCCGGTTCAGAACGCGCGCCGAGATGCTGACCGTGGGTGTGTAGAAGAGTGTGCGTGAGCGATTCATGGCGGCGAGCATCTTGCCAGTCGAGCGCTCTTGCAGACCCCAGTCATACAGCAGCGACTCTACCTCTGGCCAGTTGGCGTAATGGCGGGCGGAGAGTGTCTTGCCGACGCCGGCCGCGCCGTAGCACAAGCCGATGTAGCGATTTTCGCGCACTGCCGTTGCGAACTCGACGAAGCGACGATGCTCTTTGGTGGCAATGAAAGCACCTGCGCGGCGGCCGATGGTGTCCTTCGCGACCGCCCCCATTTACGTGTCTTCCGAGTAAAGACGCAGTGCCGGTTTGCGCTTTTCGGCCACTGGCGGTGCCGCTGTTGGGAATTCCGCTAAAACGGTGTTGCGGGATTCCCAAGATTCGCCCATGCCACGAACCCGCTCGGTGATCTGACCGCGCAGCGCGCGCCGGCGAGCCACTCGAGCTGTTTGAATGTCCTTAAGGGACAGCGTCCGGTCGCTATGCTGCTGGTTTATGGCGCGACAAAGAAAGCGATCGTGATGAAACACCCGAATCTCAGCCAAATCGCGCGGGTCATAGCGAACAGTCACCGACTCGCCCACGTAGGCGGCGAGCGTGGTATCAAGATATCGAAGTCCCTCGAAATGGATGCCATCGCGCCGGACGATGCGGGCGGTGGCGACCGCGATCAAAAGCAGATCGAGAGCCTCCAGACTCTGAGGCATCCGCGGCACCCATCCATTTCCCAACCACGCCACCCGCGGTATGGCATCGATTTCCCGATGCTCTCGGACGTTGTAATTGCCGATGATGTGCGCGCCGATGGCGGCATCGAGCGCAGACAGCGAGAGCTTGGGCGCATTGGCCGGTTTCCCCTCAACTAGATACCCCGGCAGATCACAAAGGAGTTCCGTGTTGAGCGTGCCGAAAAGCCGCTCGACTTTGCCCCGACCCTGAGGGCGTGCGACGGCCGAATGCACCAATTGAATTTTGAGATCCGCGGCGACCTGCTGCAGGTGGCGGCTGGTGAAATCGCAACCGTGATCGACGTAGAGCACCTCGGGAATTCCGCAGACAGGCCACGCCGGATCTTCCTTGCGCCAGATGGCCTGGCGCAGAGCGAGGCAGGTTTGGAGCGTCGAGGGGGCACCCAGGAAAACCGTGTAGCCGGCGACGATGCGCGAGTAGTCATCGACCACCGTGGTCAGCCACGGCCGCTTCGGCTGACCGTTGGTATCGAGAATCAAGATATCGAGCTGGGTGTGATCGGCTTGCCAGGTCGCGTTCGGTCGTTCTGCCCGATGGCGATAGATGAGGTCGAATCGGTCTCGATATGCCGCATGACCCTCATGCGCCAGGGTGACCAACGCAGGATCGAGGGCGGTGACAATCGCGTGGACGCTGCTGTATGCGGGGATCGGGAGCTTCCGCTCCCTTGCAATTGCCGCGACCCGTCGATGAATGGCGGTGACCGACGGCCGCGGTTTCTTTAGAAAGAGGCCTTCGATGAGCTGGACCAGTTCCGCAGTGAGCCGCGGTCGACCACCATCCGTGCGGGGCGTGCGTGCTAAACCGATCAATCCGGCCGATCGGTAACGGGACAGCCAGCGCTCCGCGGTTCGAAGCGCAATGCCAGCGGCGCGCGCGGCTTGCGCCAATGCGGCTCCGTCCTCGAGGTGGGGTCGCAGCACAGCGAATCGAGCCATCGCCCGGTCACGCTGGATCTCGGACAGCTCCGCTAACGGTCGCCCTTGCGGCTCTGGTGTCTCGCGCGACGGCATCAGTGTCCCTTTTGAAGTACACTTCAAACGAATCGACATGGCGCTGCAGGAAAAGTGCCATTTTTTTGGGTGTTTGAAGCCGAGGGTTCAATTGGGACAGTCCGCCGCACTTTATTGCAGGGTATCGACCGCCGATCAGTCGTGCGCGCGTCAGGAGCGCGACCTCAAGGCCTTCGCCAAGAAGGCGGGCTACAAGATCGTCGGTGTCTGGAAGGAGACCGCGTCCGGCGCCAAGGATGACCGTAAACAGCGTAAGGAGATCCTTGGCCTCGCCCAGGCTCGCAAGATCGATGTGATCCTCGTGACCGAGCTCACCCGCTGGGGTCGCTCGATGCTGGACCTTTTGCATACGCTTCAGGACCTGCAGGCCTGGAACGTCTCCCTCATTGCCCAGACCGGTCTGCAGCTCGATCTTCGCAGCGCTCAGGGCAAGCTCATCGCCTCGCTCATGGCGGCGCTCGCCGAATTCGAGCGCGATCTGCTGCGCGAGCGCGTGCGCTCGGGCATTGCCGCTGCACGTAAACGTGGTGTGGTTTTCGGCCGCCGCCTTGGCCAACGGGTGAAGTCGGATCGGCTTGCGCCGAAAGTGCTGCAGCTCGTCGGCGCCGGCCAGTCCTATCGTGAAATCAGCCACCGGCTCGGCTTGAGCAAGAACACCGTGCTCGACATCGTCAAACGCGACCGCGCGGCCTGATGTGCAAGCGACGATGGAGGAGTTAATTTCATACCGCCACTCGAGTCGTCTCAAACTGGGAATGTGGTTGGGCGCGGCTGTCATGGTTGCATTTATTTACGCTTACCAATCCGCATCTGCTAATCCGTCGGATAGCTACATCGTTCGCATCGTGCCAATCGGCATATTGGCTTTCTTCTGGGTATTCTTTCTTCGACGCGCGGGCATCCATAAGCTGGCGGACGAGGTCCGCGATCTTGGTGATCAACTACAAATCCGCCGCGGCAAAATTATCGAAGTAGTGCCGCTGGCCCGAGTGTCGTTGGTGGAAGCATCCGCGATACTCGGGACAATGCCTGTGGTTAGGCTAACTTTCGTGGACAAAGTCTCCATCGGCGATCACATTGCATTCCTTCCAAGGTACGTGGCGGGGCAAGGATCTTGGTCAAGCGAGGCGAGTAACCTCGCATTGGAACTGCAAGCACGAATCAATAGCGCGCGGCGAAATCCCGCCAATTAGAGCCGGAGAAACCCCGCCATTTATCAATGGAACTCACAAATCAATTCCTTGCGACACGTTGATGGCAAGATCTTGACTCGTCCATTTACGGCTCTTTATGGGAAAGATTATGAGGGCGATTTACTTCCGCCTTCGGACCCGAAGGAGCCAGTCGTCAACGGCGTCCATCAGGCGACGTCATGTTGCCCTCGACTGTCGTCGGCGTCGCCGAGTCTTATCGGCTCCTGTCACTCGTAATAAGTCTCTCTTGTTTGTCTTTGCAACAGGTCGATCAGACCAGGCCCTCCCGATTGGAAAGAGTTCACGTAAATCTTATCGCCCGCATCATTCTCGAATCTATTTCCTCGTGGACCGACAGGGCCAGCGCGCGTAAATGAGTGGATGTCGAACTGTCGCGATTTCCCAAACATCGGATAGGAGCGAATCGATGTTTCATCGTATTCAGTGCGGGAGCGCCAGAAGTAAAGCGCGCCGAATGCTGCCGGAACGAAGGTGATAAGCGCCAGAATGTACATTATGAACGGGACAGTTTCCCCTGGCTGAAGATCCAGCCAAAGCAAGTAAATCAGACCAGTTCCGAACATGGCAAACAGCACGCCTGATAACAATCGCATAGGGAGAGACCAGCCAACCACGAAAACGCCTGCGTTATTGCGAACCGCCTTAATGCGGGCTCGGCGTTTTAGATATATGAGAGATAACGGCAAAACCACCGCGAGCGCGAGGAACTGGATTACGTACGACATGCAGTAACCCCTGGATTCGTGGGTGTCTCATCGAGGTCTAGTGACCGACGCATTGACCATCTCTGCCTAGGTGGTAACGCTTAGATCTGGTAAGCAATCGCGTCAATCTGCCGACAAAGATTACCGTATAACGCGAATGGCCGCCTCAGAGCGCGTCAACCTGCGACCCATCGTCACGTTTTCCTCTAGAGCATGAAGAAAAGGACACTACTGTTTGTCATATTGACCACCTGTGCTGCCATCGCGTCCGCGCAGTCTGTTCCGCTGTGGGAGCGCATCCTAAAGCACTACAGCGGCTCGACTGACGACACCCCAGTCCCATCGATGAAGATGGGGCACATGCAGATGTCGCTGAAGGGCGATGCGGCGCCCGGCGATAAAGATCGCGCAACCGAGATTCTTAACGCAGCGGCTGGAGTGCTATATCGGTACGGCGATGTAAAAACAGCGGTGCTCGACGGCTACAAACCGTTTTTCCCTAGCGGCAAAATCGGCGAAGAAATCCACTACACCAACTACCGCTATCGACGCCTCGAGCGGCAACATATCGACTACAGCCGACCCAGTTCGATTCTCTATAAGCGAACGGCCAACGGATTGAAAGCTGTAGGCGTCATGTACACCGCCCCCACCGATTCAACGCCGGCGCAGTTGAACGCGATCGCCCCCTTGAGCGTCGCAACCTGGCATCGACATGTCGATTTTTGCGGCGGCCCAAAGACTCTACCGAAGCGCGAGCAGTTCGGACCGAACGCGCGCTTTGGCCCGCAAGGCAGTATCCACACCGAAGAAGAATGCGCCGCCGCGCAGGGTCTATGGATCCCAGTCGTCTTGGAATGGATGACCCACGTTTATCCCAACGAGCCGCAACAATGGGGCGGCATGCATATGGACGTGGAAGCCGGTGAATAGTCTTCTTCGTCCGTCGTCGTTCATTGCGTGCACGGATCCAAGACCCCTCTCGACACCGGCACCCGACAGTTTGTTGCTGGTTGCGTAAGGTAAAAGGTGCTATTTAGGCCGGGCCTGCGCCCGCCTCTTCTCACTTCGCTGTGAATTCCCTATACATCACGCCAGCAATCGCGGCGCGTTGCTGGCGAATCTCTCGCGCTATGCCTACGGTGTAAAGGGCCCGCAAATAGGCGAGGTCACCCGCGGTGATCGAGTCCGATCTCTCCGACCCGCATTCCGACGCCATCAAATCAAGAATGCTCGGCAGCTCACCACAGCCCTCATTGAGCCGCGTTTGCTGCAGCGTCACCATGGCGATGTAATCCGAAATCGACCCGATCGTGTAGCCGACCACCTTGTTGGTGTCGATGACGACCAACGCAGACATGATGTGGCTCTTCAAGCCGGTGCTGAGACGACTGCCGAGCTCTCCTGGCGGCAGAGTTGTCCAGATACTATCTATGTACACGCCGGTGCCCCGGCCTTCCGTTCCAGTGACGTACCAAGCCTGGATGGGGTGGTCGACCGTTTTTACTCTTTTGATTTCCGCGATGTAGTGAAATCCGAGCAACTCGGGTTTCCGTTCGGCCGCATCATCCAAGAGCCTTTGGGGTTCCGTGGTGAAAATGATGTATGCGTTTGGCGTGCATGTCGGCAGTGTTTGTGGGGGAATATGCACCTGCACGGCAGCAGCGATCGCCTGTACGCGCGCGCTGACAAAATCATTGAAATCTTGGGTGAGTCCCAGGGTCTTTGGGCAGACTCCGCTCTTCCAGCGGCCCAGTTGCCCTGTACGCTCTCCGGGTTTGCCGTGGGAACGAACAAACGCGGGAATGTTATCGCCCGCGATTTGCTCCGGGGTCGGCGGCTTTGGCGCAATCACCGTGACTTCCGGTACAGCGGACGCTGCGCCAACAGCCGCAGTTACTGACACAGCGATATGGGGAACGAGCAGTGCGGTAAGGAACAAAGCCGCCGCCTTAAGATCGGTGCTATGTGGGCTACGACAAATCCGCCGGACAGCCATCTCATCTCCGCCAAATTTCGGCATAGAGTACTGCGCAGAAACTAACGCGTGAAGGGCATCTTGGTTGACCCGGATGCCAGCATGGATCCACCACCCAAAAGGTAGTCGATGTTCTCGAAACCCGCACGATTCACGCTCTATTCGGGCCCCCTCAGCATGTTCGGCGCCAAAGCCCAAATCGCTGCGCTTGAGAAGGGCTTGGATTTCGACCTGATCATGGTGGCGTATGACACGCATCGCGGTTACAGCCCCAAGCACGCCGAGGTACTGCGCATCAACCCCAAAGGGCAGGTGCCGGTGTTAAGCCACGGCAATCTCGAACTCTTTGATTCGACTCAAATCTTCGAGTACCTCGAGGATCTGCAACCAATGCCGGCGCTATGGCCGGACGACATTGTTGCTCGTGCGCGAGCACGCCTCTTGGAACACCAATCCGATGAAGTGTATTTCCCGCACATTATTCGGCTCATGGGTTTGCAGAAAAATCTTGGCGACGCTGTTGCGATGTCGAGCATCGCGGCTGCTACCGCTTACTACGCCGAAATGGAGAGCCGTTTGATGACTGCCAAGTGGCTAGCGGGGGACTACTCTTTCGCCGACATCGCCTTCTACATGGCTTCGCTGTTCGGAGAACGTCACAGTGCGCCCATCACCTCTGCGACACCAAGGCTCTTGGAGTGGCGGGATCGCATGACGCAGCGACAGGCAGTGATGCCGGTCGTCGGCGCGATGGCAAACTGGCTGCGGGCAGCCGGCCGGCCCGTGCCAGCGTTCATGGACCTTGCGGGGGTTTGAGCAAGAGCCAGAGAGTTGCGGTTGGCGAAGATCGCTCCGTCGCTCAGCGCGCGAGGGGTCGGGGGCCGCGCCGGGCCAGATCGGCGCCTGTGCATGGCCCCATGAGGGTTGCCAGCTGTCCGCCTGCGCCAAGGAGTGGACCAGCAAAAACAATGTGGCCCAATGATAGTTGGCCCGCTATCCTGCCAGCCCGCAAAGCAGCGTGGCGTTCTGCTGCAAGGCGCGCTGCTTGTGCCAGTATACGGCCCTCATACGGAGGTTTTTTACAGTGTCCGATCTCGACGCCGCAGACCCTCAACCTCCGCGACCGTCGGTCTTCATCAGCTATGCGTCCGATGACCGCGAGGCGGCGCGAGTATTGAGAGATGCGCTGCCCGGGTACGGCCTTGAAGTCTGGTATGACGAAAGCGAATTGGGCGGCGGGGAGGCATGGGACCAGAAAATCCGCCGCCAGATCCGTGAATGCGACTATTTCATGCCTCTCGTGTCGGCTCAGACAGAGGCGCGACTCGAAGGATACTTTCGGCGAGAGTGGCGGCTGGCCGTCGAGCGGACACTCGACATGGCCGATGATCATCTGTTCCTCCTGCCCATCGTCATCGACAACACCGATCAGGCAGTCGCTCGGGTACCCGAGAAATTTCTGACGGTGCAGTGGCTCAAGGTACCGGGAGGTCGGCCGACTCCGGCGCTGGAATCGCTTTGCCGCCGCGTCGCCTCCGGCAATAGCAAGGATCCGAAGCCGAGCCGGAAATCCTCGCGACTGAGAAGCGACACCAAGTCGCCTCCCCCTGTTGTGCAGATTCCGGAATTTCCCCGTCAAGAGCCCGGGCAAAAGGCCCGGTTCTGGCTGGAAGTGAGCCTGTGGGCGGCTCGCTCGGGATGGATACTCTTCAGGCGGCTTCCCCGTTGGATCAGGGTTCTGGCGTTGCTGTGGATCGCCATTACCTTTATGTCTCGCTGTGAATCATCGAAGCATCAGCACACGGCCGAGGTATCGCCCGCAAAAGTTGAGAAGCTCAAAGAGATTTCGCAGAACTATCAGGGCAGCTTGAAGAAGGCCGACATCATCAATCTCGGCGCGCAGATCGCCAAAGAAATTGCCGACGATTCCGAAGAGGGCGCGGGCACCGGCGCGGGCACCGGCGCGGGCACCGGCGCCGCCGACGGCGGCCCATTGCTGGCCATACCTTTTACCGCGCCGGCCGGCGATGCGGCGGCGGAGAAGCTCGCGGACTCCGCGTTTGCCATGGCGTATGGCATGGTCTCCATATCGCATCACGGGCAGGTGAGCTTGACCAAGGAGCCGTTGCCCTCACGTGAACTGGGCGCAGCCTTGGAGCGTGGCAAGACGAGTCATTCGACCTATGTTCTTTACGGCACCGTTGATACGGTCAACGCGGCCCCCGTCCTCACCGTGAAGATCGCCACGGTCGCGGACGGCTCCGTGATCTGGTCAAAGGCATATCCCGCCGCGGGCGCCGACCCGGCGAAGATCGCCGCAGAAGTGGACGCGAAAATTCCTCCTCTGGCGCCCAAGTAGCGACCGATGCCAATGCCACACGAACCAGGGCGCCTTTACGTGGTTGCTGCCCCATCCGGGGCCGGCAAGACCAGCCTGGTGAAGGCATTGATGCAGCGCGAGCCGCGCATGCAATTTTCGGTCTCCTACACGACCCGCAAGCCCCGGCCCAACGAAGTGGCGGGCCGCGACTATCACTTCGTGAGCACTGAACGCTTCGCACAAATGGTCGCGGCCCACGAATTTCTCGAGCACGCCCAGGTTTTCGATTATTGCTACGGAACGGCCGTCAAGACGGTGCAAGAGGCGCTCGAGAACGGCGCGCAGCTGCTCTTGGAAATCGATTGGCAGGGCGCCCGCCAGGTACGCGCCCGACTGCCGGAGGCCTGCAGCATTTTCATCCTGCCGCCCTCACGCGGCACGCTGGAGGAACGGCTCAAAGGCCGCAGTACCGACTCCGCGGACGTTATTGCGCGCCGCCTGAGGGATGCCGCGGACGATCTGGGGCATTGGCGCGAATTCGACTATGTCGTAATCAACGATCAGTTCGATCAGGCGCTGCAGGATTTGCAGGCAATCGTTGCAAACCGTGGCCAGCACTTGGTCGCCCAGCGGCCAGAGGTGGCTGAACTGGCCGCGCGCCTGGTAAATCCCTGAGCCAAAGGGCCTAAATTCCCGTAATTTTCGGCCTCCGCGCGGCCCCCAAGCTGGCCAGGGAGGCGCTATTTCTGCTATGATTTCAATCCCTCTAATGGAACCCTAAGCATGGCGCGTATCACTGTCGAAGACTGCCTACAGAACGAACCCAATCTTTTCAACCTGGTGTTGTTGGCCGCGAAGCGCGCCCGCCGCCTGGCCAACGGCGCGGAAGCGACCGTGGAATGGGAAAATGACAAACCGACCGTTGTGGCGCTTCGCGAGATTGCTGCCGGAAACATCACGCTCGAAATGTTGGAGGAGCCCGAAGAGCCGGTGCAGCCCCCCGTGAGCGAACTCGACATGCCGTCGGATTTCCGTGCACCGCAACTCGGGCTTGGGGATTAGCTAACGCCGCCTCGCATCTAAGAGCAGGCGATGGACTATGCGTCTTCCATACTTGGTTTCTTGCCCGGTGGAAGGCGCTCCACCGGGATCAGCCAGCTCCTAGACAAGCTCGAAGCCTACTTGTCCCCCGCTCAAGTGGAGCGCGTGCGCGAAGCCTACGACTTCGGCGCTGAGAAACATCAGGGACAAAAGCGCGTATCAGGCGAGCCGTACATCACCCATCCGGTGGCGGTCGCCGATATTCTGGCCGATTTGCGTCTGGACGCCGACACGTTGGTCGCCGCGATCTTGCACGATGTCATCGAAGACACCCCGACCGCAAAAGCCGAAATCGCCTCTATCTTCGGCCAGGTCGTGGCCGAATTGGTCGACGGTGTCAGCAAGCTGGATCAGATCCAGTTTAAAAATCGCCAGGAAGCGCAGGCGGAGAGTTTTCGCAAGATGCTGTTTGCCATGGTGCGCGACATCCGCGTCATCATGGTCAAGCTCGCCGACCGCATGCACAACATGCGCACTCTGGGGGTGATGCCGCCGGTCAAGCGCCGCCGCAGCGCCCGCGAAACGCTGGAGATCTATGCGCCGATTGCCGAGCGCCTCGGCCTGTACGCGGTGAAGCTGGAGCTCGAGGACTTGGGCTTTCGCGCACTGTATCCGTATCGCTACAAGGTTCTCGAACGAGAGTTGAAGCGGGCGCGCGGCAATCAAAAGGAATTCATCGGCAAGATCGCCGAGACCTTCAAGGGCGCGCTACTCAAGGCGGGGTTCGAAGGCGCCGTGGAAGGGCGCGAGAAGCATCTGTACAGCATCTACAAGAAGATGCAGAACAAGAAGATTTCTCTCATCGACATGGTCGACGTGTACGGATTTCGCATCATCGTCGACAGCGCCGACACCTGCTATCGAACGCTGGGGCTGGTGCACAGTTTGTACAAGCCCATGCCCGGACGCTTCAAGGATTACATCGCCATACCGCGCGTGAACGGCTATCAGTCCTTGCACACCACCTTATTCGGTCCCAACGGTGTACCCGTGGAGGTGCAAATTCGCTCCGAGCAAATGCACCGGGTGGCCGAATCCGGCATCGCCGCGCATTGGAAGTATAAATCGGGCGGCGATACCTTCGGCGGTGTGGAGCATGACCGCGCGCGCGAATGGCTGGCGAGCCTGGTGCAGATTCAGGAAGGGGGCAACTCCGAGGAATTCCTCGAGAGCGTCAAGGTGGATTTGTTTCCGGACAAGGTCTACGTATTCACGCCCAAGGGCAAAATACTGCGCCTGCCGAGCGGTGCCACCACCGTGGACTTTGCGTACGCCATCCATACTGATATCGGCAATCGCTGTGTCGCCGCGAAGGTGGATCGGCGCTTGGTGCCGCTGCGAACGCCGCTGCGCAACGGCCAAACCGTGGAAATCATCACGGCGAAGGGCGCCACGCCGAACCCTTCCTGGTCCAGCTTCTTGGTGACGGCGAAGGCGCGTGCCGCCATCCGGCAATACTTGAAGAATCTGAAGAAAGGCGACGCGCTGGAGCTCGGCAAACGTCTTCTGGGTTTGGCGCTCGAGGAGTTCTCACTCACGCTGAAGAAGATTCCCGCGGCGGACCTCGACGCCGTGGTCAAAGAACTGAATTTGAAGGACGCCGAAGAACTGTATGAGAAGATCGGCACGGGCGAGCGCTTAGCTCCCTTGGTGGCGCGGCGACTGCAGCCGGGTCGGGACGCTGCAGATCCCGGCGCCAGCCACAGCGGCGGCCCGTTGATGATCGCGGGGACCGAAGGGCTGTTGGTGACTTACGCGCGCTGCTGCTTTCCCATTCCCAATGATCCCATCATGGCGTACTTGAGCGCGGGCCGCGGCGTAATGATTCATCGGCAGAATTGCGGTAATCTTGCCGAATACCGCAAACAGCCGGACAAGTGGCTGTCGGTGGCTTGGGAAGCGACGCACGGCCGGCTGTTCAGTTCCGAAATCCAATTGGAAATCAACAATCGGGTGGGCGTGCTGGCAGCCGTCGCATCGAGTATCGCCGGAACTGAAACCAATATCGATCAAGTGTCGTTGGAAGAACGCGACGTGACCAGTTCGTCTCTGAAATTTCAGATCCAGGTTCGCGACCGCAAGCATCTCGCGCGGGTCATCAGAACCATTCGACGCATGGCTGACGTACAACGTGTGTTCCGAACGCTCGCGTGAATCGGCCGAGATTGAAACCATGAGAAAACAAATCATTTCAACCGCCCATGCGCCGGCTGCCATCGGCATTTATTCGCAGGCCGTCAGAGTGGGCAATACGATTTGGGTGTCCGGTCAAATCCCTCTGGACCCGGCAACCCAGGAGCTGGTCAAGGGCGACATGGAGGCGCAGGTGCGGCGCGCCTTCGACAATTTGAAAGCCATCGTGCTGGCCGCCGGAGCCACTCTGGATGACGTGGTGAAGGCAACTGTGTTTCTGATCGATCTGTCGCACTTCGGGCTGGTCAATAAAATCATGGCCGAATACTTTCAACAGCCGTACCCGGCGCGGGCCGCGGTTGGTGTGGCTTCGCTGCCGCGCGGAGCGCAGGTTGAAGTGGAGTGCATTGTCGCCCTGTGATCGCACCACGCCCGGTTACCGCCTTGCGCGGCGTCGGCGATTCGCTCGCCGCGCGCCTGCGCGCGTTGGGGGTTGAAACCACCCACGATCTGCTGTTTCTGCTGCCCTTGCGCTACGAAGATCGCACCCGCGTAGTTCCGCTGGGCGAACTGCGTCCCGGGCAGCGCGCCTCCGTCGAGGGTGAAGTGCTGCTCACCGAAGTCGCATTCCGCGGGCGCCGACAGATGCTCTGCAAGATCGGCGACGGCTCGGGTTTCTTGACGCTGCGCTTCTTCTATTTCACGGCACAGCAGCAGCGCGGGTTGGCGCGCGGCGCGCGCATCCGCTGTTTCGGCGAGGCGCGCCGAGGTCCGCAAGGATTGGAATTCATACACCCCGAATACCGCCGTATCGAAGCGGACGCCGCGCAGGTCACCGAGGAACATCTCACGCCGATTTATCCCAGCACAGAAGGGGTGACCCAGGGGCGGCTGCGTCTGCTCGTCGGCCTGGCGCTCGACCAAACGGGTGTCAACGACCCGGAGGATTTGCTGCCCCCGGCGCTACTCGCCGATTCGCGCCTGCCCACTTTGCGGGAAGCGCTGCTGTACGTACATCGACCTCCGGCCGACGCGCCGGTGGATTTACTGCTCAGCGGGCGCCACCCCGCGCAGCGCCGTTTGGCCTTCGAAGAGCTGCTTGCCCACCAAGTGTCGCTGAAGCTGCTGCGCCAACGCATACAAAGCGATCCGGGCTGGGCGCTGAAATCCGATGGGATGCTCAAGGCCGGTTTCTTGGCGGCGCTGCCGTTTCGCATGACCCCGGCGCAGCAGCGGGTACTGAGCGAGATCGAAGGCGATTTGCAGCTGGCCAAGCCAATGCTGCGCCTGGTTCAAGGGGATGTAGGCTGTGGAAAAACGCTGGTTGCGGCCTTGGCCGCAACACAGGCCATTCAGATGGGACGCCAAGTCGCGCTGATGGCGCCCACGGAATTGTTGGCCGACCAGCATGCGCAGAGTTTCCGCCGCTGGTTCGAGCCGTTGGGCGTGGCCGTCGCCTGCTTGAGCGGACGGCAGGCCGGCAAGGCGCGCAGCGCCGCACTGGCGGGAATCCGCTTGGGCCATGCTGCCGTGGTCATCGGCACGCATGCACTATTTCAGGAGAGCGTCGAATTCGCATCGCTCGCCTTGGTCATCGTCGACGAGCAACATCGCTTCGGTGTGCATCAGCGTTTGAGTCTGCGCGAAAAGGGAGCTACTGACGGCCATCAGCCGCACCAGTTGATCATGACGGCCACACCCATCCCGCGCACGCTGGCGATGACCGCATATGCGGACCTGGATGTGTCCGTGATCGATGAGCTGCCGCCGGGACGCACGCCCGTTAAAACCGTAGTCCTGGCCGAGACGCGACGCGAGGAGGTGGTGCAGCGCATTCGCACCGCCTGTCTGCAAGGACGACAGGCTTACTGGGTCTGCCCGCTGATCGATGAGTCCGACGAGATGCCCTACCAAGCCGCGGAAGAAACGGCCGCTGCGTTGGGTGCGGCGCTGCCGGAACTTGCCGTAGGGCTGGTGCATGGGCGCATGCAGCCGGCGGCCAAGGAGCGCGCCATGCGGCGTTTCAAGGACGGGGAAATCCAGCTGCTGGTGGCGACCACGGTGATCGAGGTCGGCGTGGATGTACCGAACGCGACTCTCATGGTGATCGAGAACGCTGAGCGCCTCGGCCTCGCGCAACTGCACCAGCTGCGCGGCCGCGTCGGCCGGGGCTCTCATGCCAGTTCCTGTCTGCTGCTCTATCGGGCTCCCTTATCGCAGCTGGCGCGGCTGCGCCTCGCCGTCATGCGCGACACCAATGATGGCTTCGAGGTCGCGCGCCGCGACCTGGAATTGCGCGGCCCGGGTGAATTGCTCGGCACTCGGCAAACGGGACTGGCACAAATGCGGGTCGCCGACTTGTTGCGCGACGCGGACCTGCTGCCGCGCGTGCAGATCGCGGCGGAAACCTTGCTTGGCAGCTGGCCGTCGCGGGTCGCGCCGCTGATCCGCCGCTGGGTGGGGCATGCAGAGCAATACGGCCGCGTGGGGTAGAATTGCCTGCATGATTCGAAGCTATGCGCGATCCATTGCCTCCATTCAGTGGCAGCCCGCCGAACGTCTGGGCCAATTGTGCGTGGATCCGCGCTTGCGGCCATGGCTTTCAGGCTCCGGCTTGCTGACGCTGCGCCTTAAGGCATTGTGCGGCGAGCGCTTTGTTTTGCGACTGGTCGACTTATGGACCGGGCTGTTGAGCGCTGCGCATAAATCGGTGCTGCGCACCCCGGACAGTGCCGGCCTGTTTCGCGACATTGAAATGTCCTGCGATGAAAATGTGTGGGTATTCGGACAGACCGTGGTACCGGACTCGACGCTCACCGCCCACCCGTGGCTCGCAGAGCTCGGGGATTCGGCCCTGAGCGAAACCTTGAGCGGCTTATCAGGCGTGGAGCGCAGCGCTTATGAGTACGCCTGGCTGCCGGCGGCCGAGCCGGCGACGGCGCGCGCGCTGCGCGACGTGAAGATCAAACCCCCGGGGCTGTGGGCGCGGCGCTTGAGAATTTCCTTGTACCGTGCCCCGTTGTTGACGCAAGAGTTGTTCCTGCCCGCCATGGGCCAAGTCTAGGGCTCGCGCGGCGTGCCACTGCCACGCTCCGGCGACGAGTTGGCGCAGCGCGTGATGGCGCGCTGGCGATGGTTCGCCTATCGAGTACGTTTCCACCCCTGGACCACCGAAGAGCTGCCGCGAATTCTTGCCACCGCGCAGGACTATGTACGCCTCACGCGATTGAATCGTCCTGTCGGAATTTGGCTGCTGCTGTGGCCGACGCTCTGGGCCGTGTGGATGGCCAGCCGCGGCAAACCCAAGCCGCAGATATTCGTAATCTTTGTGGTCGGTACGGTACTCATGCGCTCCGCCGGATGCGCCATCAACGATTACGCCGACCGTAGTTTTGATCCGCATGTCGCTCGCACCAAGGATCGGCCGCTGGCCGCCGGACGCCTCTCGACGCTCGAGGCGCTGGTGCTGTTCACCATCCTGTCGCTGTCCGCCTTGGTCCTGGCGCTGCAGCTGAACCGGCTGACGCTGCTGCTGGCGGTGGCGGGCGCGTTTCTCGCAGTGAGCTACCCGTTTATCAAGCGCTTCCTGTCCGTGCCGCAGATGTACTTGGGAATCACCTTCGGCTGGGGGATACCCATGGCATTCGCAGCGCAGCTGGAGCAGGTGCCTCGAGTCGCCTGGCTGCTGCTGCTGGCCAACATGCTCTGGGTCACCGTGTACGACACAATTTATGCCATGGTGGACCGGGACGATGACATCAAGATCGGCGTGCGCTCGACGGCCATCCTGTTCGGCGATTCTGAGCGCCACATCATCGGTGTGCTGCAAGCCATGACGCTCGTGTCGCTGTACTTGGTGGGAAGAATCATCGGCTTGGGAGGTTGGTACGGCGCCGGATTGGCCGCGGCCGCCTGTTTTTTCATCTACCAGCTGTGGCTGATTCGGACACGGGATCGCGCGGCTTGTTTCCAGGCTTTCCTTAACAACCATTACGTCGGGATGTCGGTATTCATCGGCATTCTGCTGCAGTACCAGTTCGCCCGTTGAACAGCGAATCGCATGCCCTGGACCCGGGTTGGGTGCGGCGCTCCTTTGATCGCGCGGCACGGACCTATGACGGCGCGGCCGTGCTGCACGCCGAGGTACGGCAAAATCTGCTGCAGCGGCTGGAGCTGACCGCCATCGCGCCGCACACGGTGGTGGACGCCGGCGCCGGCACCGGTCATGCGAGCCGAGCGCTCAAGCGCCGCTACCCGAAAGCGCTGGTAATCGCCCTGGACTCTTCGCGAGGGATGCTGCGCGCGGCCGGCCGGCACAGCTCCTGGCTGCGCCCCTTCGAGCGGGTCTGCGCGGATGCCGAGTGCCTGCCGTTGGCCGAGGGGAGCGTGGACTTGATCGTGAGCAATCTCATGCTGCAGTGGTGCGATGCCGATGCGGCGTTCGCGGAGTTTCGCCGTGTGTTGGCGCCGCAGGGCCTGCTGTGCTTCAGCGCATTCGGCCCCGACACGCTGCGCGAGCTGCGTACGGCGTGGGGAGCAGTCGATTCAGGCAGCCACGTGCAGCCGTTCATCGATATGCACGACCTGGGCGATGCCCTGGTGCGCGGCGGCTTTGACTCTCCCGTGCTCGATGTCGAACGGTACACACTGCGCTACCGCGATGTGCGCCACGTGGCCGCGGATCTCAAGGCCACCGGGGCCCACAATGCCTCTTTGGATCGGGCGCGAGGGCTGACCGGACCGCGCAAATTCGCCGCCATGCAGGCGGCTTACGAGAAATTTAGGGAGGACGGCCGTCTGCCCGCCACTTATGAAGTCGTGTTCGCTCACGCCTGGGTGCCCCGGATGAGCCGTAGCCCCCAAGGTGCGGCCGTGTCGCTCGAGGAGATCAAACGTCAATTGCGGGCGCGCCGCGCGAAAATGTAGCCGCGGTTAAGTTATCCTTCCGGCCATGGAACAGCGCATCGTGTTGGCGCCGAATTGTTCGCTCAAGCCCGCCGGCGCCAAGCTTTTCTTTGGTGCTACATGCCTGTTTTCCTTGGGCTTTACGCTGATGTTCGTGTTCCGCGGATTTTGGCCGGTGCTGCCCTTTTGGGTGTTGGAAATGCTGGCGCTAGGGGTAGCCCTGAACGCCAGCATGCGCAGGCGCCACTACACCCAGACCGTGCTGATTACCGAGTCGAAAGTCAGTCTGGTGACCCGCTCGCGGCGGGGCGAGGCAAAACAGGAGTTTGCCAGGCATTGGGCGAAGGTTAGACTTCGCAGTCCGCCGAGGCGCCATGGCTTGAGTCGGCTGACCATCGAGAGTCGTGGTCAGGCCTGTGAGGTGGGCGGTTTCCTCACCGAAGAGGAGCGCTGCCGGCTCGCGGCGCGTTTGAGTAGATTAGTCGGCGGCATGAATGAATCGCCGCCGCTTGAAATTGCGAACTTAGGGGATCCGTTTAGATGAGAGTTACCAGAGGCAATAATGTTCACGGCACTTCCGGCACGCGCAGGCTTGCCTCGCTCGGCGCGTTCTGTGTAGCCGCATTGGGGTTGGCCGCCAAGGCCTTCGCCAATACCTCCAACGGCTACAATTTACCGACCGGCGTGACGGATCTCGCGCGGGACATGTATGGATTGCACATGGAGGTGTTCTGGATTTGCGTCGGAATCGCGGTCGTGGTGTTCGGCGCGATGATCTACACGCTGATCAAATTCCGCCATTCCCAAGGCGCCGTTGCCGATACCACCATGTTGCACAGTACCCGGGTGGAAATCATCTGGACCATCATCCCGGTGATTATCCTGGTGGTGATGGCGATTCCCGCCGCGGAACTGATCCTCAAACAGGAGGATACACGCGATTCCCAGCTCTCGATTCGGGTCACCGGCTACCAGTGGAAGTGGGAGTACCAGTACATGAACGCGGCCGCGGGCATCGATATTTTCTCGACGCTGGCGCGCAGTTCCAATTTCGCCCGCCAGCTGCATTCCGGGATCGATCCGAATACGGTGGCCAATTATCTTCTGGACGTCGACCATCCGCTGGTGATCCCCAGCGGCACCAAGGTCCGGCTATTGTTGACCTCCCAGGACGTCATCCACGCCTGGTGGGTGCCCGACTTCGGCGCAAAGCGATCGGCGATTCCGGGATACGTCAATGAACTGTGGTTCAGGGTCGATGCTGGCAAGGAAGGCATTTATCGCGGCCAATGCGCTGCGCTGTGCGGCCGGGATCATGGCTTCATGCCCATCGTCGTGGATGTGCGGACTCCCGATGACTTCAAGAAGTGGGTCGAGGAACAGAAGGCCGCGATGAAGCAGGCTGACGCCGCCGCGCCGGGGGCCGCCCCCGCGCCAGCCCCAGCGCCGCCCACAGCACAAGTTTTGCCGCAGTAAACCCAAACATTTTTTTAAAGAGCGATCCGATTATGGCCAATGCCCACGCGCATCACGACTCTCATGATCACCACGATCAGCCGGCCGCCGGCATCAAGCGCTGGCTGTTCGCCACCAACCACAAAGACATCGGCACCATGTACTTGGTGTTCAGCCTCATCATGTTCTTCATCGGCGGCGCCATGGCCATGCTGATCCGCGCCGAGCTGTTCCAGCCCGGCCTGCAGCTGATGGATCCTGTGACCTTCAATCAACTGATCACCAATCATGCCCTCGTCATGATTTTCGGTGCGGTCATGCCCGCCTTCGTCGGCTTGGCGAACTGGATGATCCCCCTGCAAATCGGCGCTCCGGACATGGCGCTGCCGCGCATGAACAATTTCAGCTTTTGGATATTGCCCTTCGCCTTCACCCTGCTGCTGTCCACGATGTTCGTGCCGGGCGGCATGCCGGCCGCCGGCTGGACGCTGTATCCGCCGCTGTCCCTGCAGACCGGCGATAGTTTCCCCATGTTGATCTTCGCTATTCACATGATGGGCATCTCCTCCATCATGGGCGCGATCAATGTGATCGTGACCATCATGAACATGCGTGCGCCAGGCATGAATTTGCTGAAAATGCCGCTGTTTTGCTGGTCCTGGCTGATCACGGCCTATCTATTGATCGCGGTAATGCCGGTGCTCGCCGGCGCGGTCACCATGCTGCTGACGGATCATTTCTTCAAGACCAGCTTCTTCAACGCCGCCGGCGGCGGCGATCCGGTGATGTTCGAACACATCTTCTGGTTCTTCGGACACCCAGAGGTGTACATCATGATTTTGCCGGCCTTCGGCATCATCTCTGAAATTCTGCCGACGTTTTCCCGCAAGCCGCTGTTCGGCGCGACCTCGATGATCTACGCCATCGCCTCCATCGCGTTTCTGTCGTTCATCGTCTGGGGGCATCACATGTTCGTGGACGGCATGCCCTTGGCCGCGCAGATGTTTTACATGATGTCCACCATGCTCATCGCGGTGCCCACGGGGGTGAAGGTGTTCAACTGGACGGCGACGATGTGGCGCGGCTCCTTGTCGTTCGAACCGCCCATGCTGTTTGCGCTGGCATTTCTGTTTCTATTCACCATCGGCGGTTTTTCCGGCGTGATGCTCGCGATCGTGCCGGTGGATTTTCAATACAACCAAACTTATTTTGTGGTCGCGCACTTTCATTATGTCCTGGTGCCGGGCGCGATCTTCGGCATCATGGCGGCGGTGTACTACTGGATTCCCAAGTGGACCGGCCACATGTACAGCATGAGCCTGGCCAAGTGGCATTTCTGGCTGTCCGCGATTTTCGTCAACGTGTTGTTCTTTCCACAGCACTTTCTGGGATTGGCGGGCATGCCGCGGCGCATACCGGACTACGCCGTGCAGTTCACCGATTGGAATATGGTCTCCTCCATCGGCGGCTTCGGCTTCGGTCTGTCGCAGATTCTATTCGCAATCATGATCGTGCAATGCATCCGCGGCGGCCAAAAGGCGACTGCGCTGGTTTGGGACGGTGCCCGGCCGCATGGATTGGAATGGACACTGTCCTCGCCGCCGCCCTACCACAGCTTTACCACGGCACCTGAAGTCGAATGAGCGAGGCGCACACTCCGCGGCGCCGGCGAATTAGAAACGCGGCTCTCGGCCTCACGACCGTCGCGCTCGCGTTCTATTTCGGCATCATCGCGCTGCTGGTATTCCGCAGCCGGCACTGATGGATCTGAAGCGCGCCAATCGCAAGCTGGTCAGGGGGCTGCTGATCATGACCGCGTGCAGTTTCGCATTCGGCTGGGCGTTGGTGCCGCTGTACGATGTGCTATGCAGGGCGGCGGGCATCGGCAATGCGGAAGCCAAATCCGGTCCGTCCGCAGCCCGCGAAGCGGTCGATCCGGACCGGGAAGTCACCATTGAATTCGTGGCTTCCCCGGCCTCGGTGGGCAGCTTCGAATTTCGGCCCAAGGTCGCCTCGATGCGCGTACATCCGGGCAAGCTCTATGACACGCAGTTCTATGCTAGAAATCTGACCTCGGGCGCCTCGGTGGCCCAGGCTGTCCCCAGTATTTCCCCGAGCGGCACCGCAAAATATTTCCACAAGACCGAATGTTTTTGCTTCAGCCCGCAAAAATTCGCGGTCGGGGAAGGCCGGGATATGCCCGTACGCTTCATCGTGGACCCACAGCTGCCGGCGAATGTCGACCGGCTGACCTTGGCGTATACCTTCTACGATACGACGCAAACTGCTGCACGTCCGTAGCTCAAGCTCGTTAAACTATTGTCGTTACTCACCGTCTAGAGACACGAATCATGGCGCAAGCGCACGCGGAAGCAGACCAGTACTACATCCCCCACGGCAGCCCGTGGCCGATCTACGGATCAGTCACTTTGTTCACGCTGATGTCCGGCGCCATTGCGACGCTGAACAACTGGCTGCCGGTCTGGTCCTTGCTACCGGGTTTCTGCATGCTGGCGCTGCTGTTCATATTTTGGTTCCACACCGTTATCGGCGAGAACCAGCGCGGCATTTACAACATGGCGGTGGACCGCTCGTTCCGCTTGGGCATGATGTGGTTCATCTTCTCCGAAGTGATGTTCTTCGCCGCGTTTTTCGGCGCCTTGTTCTACGCGCGCAATCTGGCGGTTCCCTGGCTGTCGGGCGAAGGCGTGAAGCTGTTCAGCAACCTGCTGCTCTGGCCGCACTTCGACGGCGCCTGGCCGACCAATGGCCCGGGTCTCTTGGGCCCGCGCGCCAACGGCAGCTTCGAGACGGTGCCGGCGCTGGGGCTGCCCGCCATCAATACCGCGATCCTGCTTTCCAGCAGCGTCACCGTAACCATTGCGCACCATGCGCTGATCACCGGCCATCGCACGCGGCTGAAAATCTTCCTGGCGGCGACATTCCTGCTCGGCTTCACCTTCGTCGGCCTTCAGGCCACCGAATACCACGAGGCATACACCGAGATGGGCCTGCAGCTCGGCACCGGGATCTACGGCTCCACATTTTTCATGTTGACCGGATTTCACGGCATGCACGTCACGGTGGGCGCCATCATGCTCACGGTGATCTGGTTCAGGGTGATGAACGGCCATTTCACGCCGAAGAGACATTTTGGGTTCGAAGCCGTCGCTTGGTACTGGCACTTCGTCGACGTGGTATGGCTTGGGCTGTTTGTCTTCGTCTATTGGCTATAGCCTAGGCACGATGTGCTGGGGCGCGATCCAGCCGCTGTAATAGGCGACGATCAGCAGCACGAACAGCGCCACCGATAGGCCGATGCGCCAGGCCAAGGCGGTGACCATTTTCTTGCCGTCCTCCTGGTTCGCGCTCGTCAGCAGGTAGAGCGCCCTGCCCAGGCTAACCAGGATCAGCACCAGCATCACGATGACGAGATATTTGAATGCCACTTGAGAATCGACGATGGCCCGCAGGGCGGCCAGTATATCGTGCCCATCCAGCTCGGTAGCCGCCGTTTCGCGCCCCGGCCGTTCACGACGCTGCTCACCATCGTCCTGATCGCGATGCTCATTACCCTGGGGCGCTGGCAATTGCGCCGTGCCGATGAGAAGCGGGCGCTTTTCGACTCCTTCGCCTCGGGTGCGGATGTCACCACGCCGCTCGAACTGCAAACCCCCAAAGTGCCGAGGTACCGGCACGTGGAAGCCGAAGGACACTACGATGGATCGCGGCAGATCTTGATCGACAACATGGTCAGTGCCGAGCGCGTCGGCTATTTCGTAATCACGCCGTTCGCGCTGCAGGGCGGGGGTTGGCTGCTGGTGAATCGTGGTTGGGTACCCTTGGGCGCGAGTCGCGCCGAACGGCCGGCGATTGCGGTGCCAAGCGATTCGCGCCGGCTGCGCGGCCGCGCCGACAATTTGCCGAGCGCCGGGATTCACCTGGGTGTAGCGGCCGCGCTGGCGCCGCCGTATCCCGTGGTCGCCAATTTCCCAACGCATCAGGAGCTCGCGCAGCTGCTCAAAGAATCGGCATGGACCTCCGGCACGGATGTCGTGCTGCTCGATGCCGATCAGCCCGATGGCTTTGTGCGCCGCTGGACGGCGCCCGGAATGCCGCCGATGCGTCACATCGCCTATGCCGTGCAGTGGTTTGCCCTGGCACTGGCGCTGTGCGTCATTTACATCATCACCAATGTGCGGCGGGAAAGTCCATGAACAGCGTCGCCCCTCGAGGCGCCCACGATCGGCGCCGGCGCCGCCAGCTGATCGGGTTGGCGTTGATGTTCTTCGCGCCCTTGGCGCTCTCCTTCTACTTATATTATGGAAGCGGCGCCTGGCATCCCACGGCTCGCGTCAATGCCGGCGTCTTGGTGCAGCCACCCCGGCCGTTGCCGCCGCTGGCGCTGCCGCTCGCCGGCGGAGGGACCACCAACCGTCAGTTCCTGCAGGGAAAGTGGACTTTCCTGTACGTGCAAGCGGGCCGCTGCGACGCGGGCTGTCTCAAGCATTTGTATGACACGCGGCAGATTCGCCTCGCCCTGAATCGGGACATGGGTCGCGTGCAGCGGGTATTGATCGGCGCAAGCGATTGTTGCGACCTGCCGGCGCTGCAAGCCGCCCATCCGGATTTGATCACGGTGCGCGCCGACCCGGCTGACGCGCCGCTGCTCGCGCCGCTGCTCGCACTGCTGCCGGGCGCGACGGACGGCCTAGAATCTCGACGCGTGTACTTGATCGACCCGCTGGGCAATCTCATGATGTTCTACGCGCCCGATGCCAAGCCCAAGGGCATGCTTCAAGACATGCAACGCCTACTGCGCCTTTCTCAAATAGGCTGATATGCAACCGCAGCGCCGATTGTTCTGGTTTCGTCGCCTGGCACTGGCCGGCGCCTGCCTCGCCGCAACCGTGGTGGTGTTGGGCGCGTGGGTGCGGCTGACTAACGCGGGTCTCGGCTGTCCGGATTGGCCGGGCTGCTACGGCCATATTTATCCGCAAGCCCCGCATGAATTCGGCAAAGCCCTGCACGAGATGATCCATCGATACTTCGCGGGCACCTTGACCCTCATCATCGCGACGCTACTGGCGTGGGCGGTGTGGAACCGCAAGGACCGTGATCAGCCCCTGGCGGCCGTCGCCCTACTGTTTCTCGTCGTTTGCATCCAGGCGGCCCTTGGTGCCTGGACGGTCACTCAGCAGCTCAAACCCCTGATCGTCACCGCGCATTTGTTGGGCGGCCTCACCACCCTGGGAATCCTGTGGTGGCTGTCGCTGACTCCCGAGGCCCGTGAACTATCGGAGCGCGAGGCGGCTCTACGCAAGTTCGCGCTGCTCGGTGTTGCCGCGTTGCTGCTGCAAATCGCGCTGGGCGGATGGACCAGCAGCAACTACGCGGCCGTGGCGTGTCCGGATTTGCCCACCTGCCAAGGGTCCTGGTGGCCGCGCATGGACTTTCATGACGCCTTCGTCCTGTGGCGCGGCCTGGACATCGACTATGAGGGCGGTGTGCTGGCCAATCCCGCCCGCATCGCCATTCAGGTCACGCATCGCATCGGCGCACTGGTGGCAGGCTCCATCTTGGTTGTCCTGGGGTATCTGACCGCGGCGACCGCCGGCAGTGGCCGCTTGAGACGGGTGGGAAGACTACTGGCGTTGGCCGTACTGCTGCAGATCGGGATCGGCGCCGCCATGGTGCATTTTGGCCTGCCGCTCAGCCTCGCCACCCTACACAACGCGGGCGCCGCCCTGCTCGTCATGAGCCTGGTGACTTTGCTGCGCAGGCTGTGGCCGCAGCGCGCCGTCGGAATGGTAACCTTGCACCATGCCCAGCGTTCCTGACAGCCCGCCGATTGCGGCCCTACTCGCGCCTCGCTGGCGCGACTATTTGGAGCTCACCAAACCCAAAGTGACCTTGCTGATCGTCTTCACGGCGATCGTCGGCATGGTGCTGGCGTCGCCGGGTTGGATTCCGCTGCCCGCGCTGGTTTTCGGCACCCTGGGCATCGCGATGGCATCGGGATCCGCCGCGGCGTTCAATCACATCCTGGACCGGCGCATCGACGGACAAATGAATCGTACGCGCCGCCGGCCGCTGCCCACCGGGCACCTGCAGGAGCGCCATGCCGTCGTGTTCGCCGCGGCGCTCGGCCTGTTATCCATGCTGGTCCTATGGGCGGGCGTCAATGCCCTGACCGCGGCGCTGACTTTCTGCTCCCTCATCGGCTACGCGATGATTTACACGCTGTGGCTGAAACGGGCGACGCCGCAGAACATCGTCATCGGGGGCGCAGCGGGCGCGGCACCCCCGGTGCTCGGCTGGGCGGCGGTCACAGGCACGGTGGACGCGCACGCCCTGCTGCTATTTTTGATCATATTCACCTGGACCCCACCGCATTTTTGGGCGCTAGCCATCGCGCGGCGCGATGACTACGCCAAAGTGGGCATTCCGATGCTGCCGGTGACTCACGGCGTTGCCTACACCCGTGTGCAGATTGTGCTGTACACCATCCTGCTGGTTCTGGCGACCTTGCTGCCTTTCCTGACCGGGATGAGCGGTTGGATCTACCTCGCTGCGGCGCTCGTCCTGAACGGAAGGTTCCTGTACTTCGTGCTGGCGCTCAATCGGGGCCTGAGAGCGGATCTGCCCATGCGGACCTTCAGATTCTCCATCACCTATCTTATGCTGCTGTTTGCCGCCCTAATCATCGACCATTATCTTTATTTCGCGGGCTAACTCGCCAAGCACACCGCACCATTGAGCAGACAGGCGATTGCGCCCGTCCCTGCGCCGTGTTTGCCGGTAAACACATTGCCCCTTGTACCAATTTACACCCCGGTAGGCGCGGGTGAGCATCCTTGGCCGATCAAGGCGAATGAAGGGTCAAGGCCGCATGAAAAAATTTCTAATCATCGTCGGCGTGCTCGTGGTGGCCGCGGCAGCCATCGGTGGGGGTTTATACCTCGCTTTCCCGGTGCAGATCTCGACGATCGGCGGGCTGACGCACGTGTATTTGACAACGTTGAATCAGCCGGCAGGCACCCTGACGACAGAGTCGAATGCCGCCTACCAAGCGCCGGCGGCCGCTGCTGCGGCTCCCGCGGCTGCGCCGGACGCGAGTGCCACCGCGACCGACTGGCCCAGCTACAACCGGACCGTGGGGTCGCAGCGCTACTCCAGCTTGACTGAAATCAATAAGCAGAACGTGGGCAAGCTCAAGGTGCTCTGCACCTACGACACCCATTCGATCGCCGCTTTCGAATCCGGCCTCATCATGGTGGATAACGCGCTGATCGGCACCACCGAATTCGATATCTTTTCACTGAATCCTTCCACCTGTGCCGAAAATTGGCGCACCCACGAGGACTATCCGCCGAGCCTTCTGCCCTCGAACCGCGGCGCGGCCTACATGGACGGCATGCTGTTTCGCGGCACGCAGGACGGGCGAGTCCTGGGATATGACTTCAAAACCGGCAAGCGTTTGTGGGCCACGACCATCGCGGACGTGAAATTAGGCGAGTCGGTGCCGTCGGCCCCGATTGCCTACGACGGGCTGGTGTTCGTCGGCAATTCAGGCGGCGACTTCAAGGGCGGCAAGGGCCATATGTATGGGCTCGACGCCAAGACCGGCAAGATCGTCTGGGAATTCTATTTGGCGCCTAAAACCGAAGGCGACACGCCGCGCGGCCCCGTGGGGGCCTCGCCCCTCGATGAGTCAACCTGGAAGAACGTGCCCGGCATTCCTGTCAGCGGCGCCGGAACATGGACCTCCTACACCCTCGACACGAAAACTGGGCAGCTGTATGTCCCCGGCGGCAATCCGGCACCCGATTTCGTGCAGGGGGGATTTGATGGGCCGACTGCACGCGCGGGGCAGAATCTTTATAGCGACTCGGTGGTCGTGCTCGACTCCAAGACCGGCGACTACAAGAACCATTTCAAGACCCTGCCGCACGACTGGCACGACTGGGATGTTTCTAATCCGCCCATCCTGATTCAAACCATGGGCGGCAAACAGCTCCTGGCGGTAGCGCCGAAGGATGGCCATCTGTATGGCTACGATCTCGCCACCAATGCGCGGCTGTATCGCGTGCCCGTGACCACGGTCGAAAATGCCGATGCCCCGTTCGAACCCGGGAAATCGGTGCGATTCTGCCCGGGCCCGGTGGGCGGAGATGAATGGAACAGTCCGGCTTACGTTCCGGACACCAATTTGATCCTGTTGGGCGAGGTCGATTGGTGCTACTCGGTCACCGTACAGGACGACAAGCAGCTGCGCGGCATGCCGCTGGGGCAGCCCTGGACCGGAATGCATACCTTGAATCCGTTCGATATGTTCGGCGATCCGAATCGTCGCGCGGACAACGGCTGGAGCGGATGGGTGTATGCCGTAGACGCCGATACCGGCGTGTGGAAATGGCGCGCGAGGTCCAATTTTCCCGTGGTTGCCGGGATCACACCGACTGCCGGGGGGATCGTGTTCTTTGGCGATGTGGGCGGTAATTTTTATGCGCTGGATTCTGCCACGGGTGAGAAGCTTTTCGGTCAGCAGATCGGCGGCGCCATGGGCGGGGGCGTGATCACCTATACCGCGAATGGTGCGCAAAAAGTCGCCGTGGCATACGGTTTCTCGATGCTGGCCTGGCCGGTGAAGATCCACACCGCCAAGGTGGCCATACTGGGTATAGACACTGCGGCGGCTCAATGATGCGCGTCTCCACGCAACAAATGCCTATGGAGGCGCGGCATTAGCCGCGAAATCGCATGCACTTCGACCCGGTTTTCCTGTCGCGCATCCAATTTGCGTTCGTCATCAGTTTCCACATCATCTTTCCGGCCTTCACCATGGGGTTGGCGGCATGGCTCGCGACGATCGAAGGCGCTCGCCTCTTCACCGGCCGTGAGGTCTATCGGCGAGTGTTCGATTTCTGGCTGAAGATCTTTGCCCTGTCCTTCGGAATGGGCGTGGTGACGGGGATCGTGATGGCCTTTCAATTCGGCACCAACTGGGGCGTGCTGGCGGCGAAGACCGGCTCGATCCAAGGACCGCTGCTCGGCTATGAGGCGTTCACCGCCTTCATGCTGGAATCGACATTCTTCGGCGTCATGCTGCTCGGGCGCAACCGCGTGTCGCCGCGCACCTATTTTTTCGCCTGCTGCATGGTCTCGCTGGGAACGATGTTCTCCTCGTTCTGGATCCTCGCCAACAACAGCTGGATGCAGGTGCCGCTTGGCCATTCCATCGTCGACGGCAAAATCATGCCCGCCGACTGGTGGGCGATTGTCACCGGTCCAGTGATGATGGTGCGCTGGCCGCATATGTTGTTCGCCGCATTCCTCACCACCGGCATGTCGGTGGCCGGCTGCGGTGCCTGGTACGTGCTGCGCGGCATCCATCGCGCCGAGGCGCAAGTGATGCTGCATTGGGGCTACGGATTGGTTGCGGTCATCATTCCCGTGCAGCTGTTCTTCGGTCATCTGACCGGCGAGTACGTTCTCAAGTATCAGCCCGCAAAATTCGCGGCGATCGAGGCGCGTTGGCATAACGAGCAGCCTGCATTCGAGACCTTGATTGCCATTCCCGACCCTGCGCACGAACGCAATCTGTACGCCATTTCCGTGCCGAAGCTCGGCAGCATGATTGCATCGGGCAGCTGGACCGCGCCGGAAGTCGGATTGGAATCCTTTCCGCTCGAGGATAGGCCGCCTGTGGTCATTCCCTTCTTCGGCTTTCGCATCATGGCCGGAATGGGCCTGATCATGCTGGCGGTGTCCTGGCTCGCGAATGTGCTGCGGCTCAGCGGCCGGCTCGTGACCGCGCGCTGGTTTCTATGGGCGGCTTTCCTCTCGTTCCCGACCGGCTTCATCGCCGTTTTGACCGGTTGGTATACGGCCGAGGTGGGTCGCCAGCCGTGGGTGGTCTACGGGCTGCTTCGCACCAAAGACGCGATAACACCTTCGCTGGTCAGCGGAGATGTTCTGTTCTCACTGTTGGGCTACATCGTGGTGTATGGATTGTTCGTCTCGTTTGGCTTGTACTACATCTACAAGCTGCTGCGTGATGGACCCACGGTGCCGGCGGTCCCCATCTCGACTGCGAATCCCCACCGGCCCTTGGCCTTCGCGGATGACGCCGCTACCGCCACCGGCACGGGCAATCAACCAAAGGCGCTCACTTAACTATGGAGCCGACCAACCTCGCGATCTTTTGGGCCGGCGTCATCGCCGTTTCCATCCTCATGTACGTGATTTTGGATGGTTTTGATCTAGGCGTCGGTATTCTGTTCGGCACCACCCCGATTGAAGGCAATCGCCAGGCGATGCTCAATACCATCGCACCGTTCTGGGACGGTAACGAGACCTGGCTGGTGGTCATAGGCGCCAGCTTGTTTGCGGCTTTCCCGACGGTGTACTCGGTGTTTCTCGGCGCCTTCTATATTCCGGTGCTGCTGCTGTTGATCGGCCTGATTTTTCGCGGCATCGCGTTCGAATTTCGCGGCCGGGCCAAACAAATGCTGTGGTTGTGGGACCGGGGATTTTGGCTGGGATCCGTGGTGGTCGCTTTCGTGCAGGGCGCGGCGGTGGGCGCCATGCTGCGAGGTGTTCCGGTGACGGGTGGACAATTCGCGGGCAGCGCCTTCGACTGGGTGCGCCCATTTCCATTTTTGACGGGCATCGGCATGGTGTTCGGCTACGCCTTGCTCGGCGCGAGCTGGCTGGTTCTGAAAAGCGAAGGGGCGATTCGAGACTGGGCCTATGCGCGGGTAACCTGGCTGGCAGTCGGCGTGCTCATCGTGCTGGGCCTGGCGTTCACCGTATCGGTGTCGGTTGATGCCGGCGCCATCGCGCAGAGCAATCTGCATGCGCGCAGCTGGGGGCTCATCTTCCCGATCGTGGGCTTCGCCGCGCTGCTCGGTATCATCATCGCCTCACGCCGGCGCCGCCGGGACAAAGTCCCCTTCGCGCTGACCATGCTGTTCTTCGGCGCCTCCTACGTCACGCTTGGGGTCATGATGTGGCCGTACATGATTCCATATTCGGTGACGGTCGCCGGTGCCGCCAATCCGGATGCGTCCCTTGGTTTTCTGTTTTATGGCGGCGTCATTGTGCTGCCGATCATCGCCGTTTATACCATTGGTGTTTACTGGGTATTCCGCGGGAAAACGCAAAAGGACACCGCCGGGGCATACGGCTCAGGGGATTGATGATCGAGAGGGTTCAGCGGGCCAGCAATGAGCGCAGCGATGCCAACAATTCCTCGGCCTTGATGGGCTTGCTGGTGAACTTCAAGTAAGGATCATTCGGCAGCTGCTTCACCGCCGAGGAGGTGTCGCCGCTGGTCAGGAGAGCCGGCAGAGAAGGCCCCAAGATCTTGCGAAGCGCGGCAATGACCTGGTCGCCGGTTTCGCCGCCGCTTAAGTGATAGTCGCAGATCACCAGATCGATGCCGTTGCCGTCGCGAAGGTGTTGCAGCGCTTCCGCCGCGGAGGCGACCGGTGTGACGCGATAACCCTCCAATCCGAGCAGCCGGCCCATGGCGCGGCGCACGGATGCATTGTCTTCGACCAAGAGAACTCGCGTGTCGCCGCTTTGCCGCGGGCCGAGCGCCGTCGCAGCTCCGAAACGCCGATGTTCCGCCGCCTGATGTCCCACGCTGGCGGGTAGCAGCAGCGAGAAGGCCGAACCCTGGCCGACCTCGGAGCGCACATGCAGCGGGACGGACAACAGATCGACCAAGCGCTTCACGATGGACAGGCCGAGTCCATATCCCTCGCGCGTGCTGTTGGCTGCGACGCCGACTTGGTAAAATGCGTCGTAGATGTGCGGCAGCTGTTCGGCGGGAATACCGATACCGGTATCGATCACACTGATGCGCACCAACTCTCCCTCCTGTTGGCAGCGCACGCGCACCCAGCCTTCGTGCGTGTACTTCACCGCATTCGACACCAGGTTTCTCAGGATTTGTTCCACCAGCGCCGGATCGCTGTACACGGCGGCCTCGCTCATGTCGATTTCCAGCCGCAGCCCCTTATCGGCGGCAACACCCGCGAATTCCATGCGCATCTCGTCCAGGAGTGCGCGCACCGTAAAATGCATCGGCTCGGAATTAATGGCGCCCGACTCGAGCTTGCTGATGTCGAGCAGCGCATTTAGCAATCGGGACATGGCATCGATGGCTTGATCCTGTTGCAGCAGCACTTCAACGGCGTCGCGATCGGTTACCAGCCGGCGCAAGGTGCCATTGAGCAATTCGATGGTTTGCAAGGGCTGGCGCAGATCGTGGCTCGCAGACGCGAGGAAGCGCGAATTGCGATTCTTCGCCTGGATCGCCGAATCGCGCGACCGCTCCAGAGCCGCACTGGCGCGCAGCGCCTCTTCGGCGCGTTTCAGCTCGGTGATGTCGCGGGCGCTGACCACCGCCCCGACGATCAAACCGGCGTCGTCGCGAATGGGCGCATAGCTGTAACTGCCGAACCAGGTCTGTTCGGTATCTTTGCGCCGCAGTCTAAATTCTACGTTCGTGGCAATTTCGCCGCGCAGGGCACGCGGCGTGCACCACATGTCGACCGGCAGCACCGTGCCGTCCGCGTGGGTGACTTCAACAATGTTCACAAAATCGCTGAAGTCCTTTGCGCATTCGCTTTTATCTTTGAAGCGATAGTAGCTGGCGAAGGCATCATTGAATTCGACGAAACGGCCCTCGGCGTCCGAAATGTACACGGCGTCCGCCATGCTGGAAAGCGCCGCGTCCAGCTTGAGGCGGCTGGCTCGCAGCGCCTGCTCGGCCCGTACCCGCTCGGTGACGTCGCGCACCACGGATACCGATCCAATGATCTCGCCGCTCACGTCGCGTACCGGCGCCGAACTGACCTGACGGTGGCGAAGCTCACCGGCCCGCGCGGACTGGACGATTTGATCTTCGTTGCGCACCACTTCGCCGGCCAGCGCCCGCAGCAAGGGCGCCTCCTCGATTGGCC
Source organism: uncultured Gammaproteobacteria bacterium (assembly GCA_963756845.1). Taxonomy (GTDB): domain Bacteria; phylum Pseudomonadota; class Gammaproteobacteria; order Steroidobacterales; family Steroidobacteraceae; genus Bog-1198. Next base: position 364,541 of record CAVWPD010000008.1, read on the forward strand.
GCGGACTTCCATCCGCGCGCAACACCGTTAAATCCGCGAGCACTGCTTCGACCGAGAGCCCTTCCACGGATTCCAGTCCGAACTCGCGCAGCGCCGAGGGGTTGGCTAACTTGTAGCGCCTCTGCGCGTCCGTAAACCAGACTTCATCGGTAATGCTGTTGAGAACCAGGGTCAGCCATTCTTTTTCCGCCCGGGCCGCCCGGAGCAGTTCCTGAACGTCATCCTGCGCTTGTCTGCGCTCGGTCACGTCTTGGAAGGAGACAAACAGGCCTTCCTCGGAGGGATAGCAATGGCATTCAAACCAGCGGTCCGGCACCGGGCAGTACTCTTCGAAATGCACCGCTTCGCCGGTGTCCACGGCGCGGTGAAAGCACTCGTGATATTTCGGGCCCGTGGCGCCGGGGAACAGGTCCCAGACGCAACCGCCGAGAAGTTTCTCGGGACGCATGCCGAGCATGCGTGCGGCCTGGTCATTGCAATAGATGTAGCGCCAATTCTGGTCCAACACCACGATGCCATCCGTGATGCTGCGCAGCACCGTCACCAGGCGCTGGTCGGCGCGCCGCTTCGCGTCCTCGACTTCTTTCAGCGCGCTGATCTCGTCCGCGCGTGCAGTCAGGCCGACTTGCCCGTGTAGATTCGTTATCGAAGCCATAGTCCCATCGCGCTGCGGCCGCTCCTTAGCAAAAACGGCGCAAATTGATCCGCTCGCGCAATATTGCGAAAAGACATCTGATTATCCCCAGCAGTACGTGGCGCGAGGGTCGCACCTGTTGACGGCCTGATACCGCCGCGAGAATTTATGTGGGACCCCGCGGGCGGAATAGTTAACATGCGACTGCCATTTAAGCAAGAGTTGCGGACCCCGCCCCCGAGTGCGCGAAAACAGGGCGCTCGGGCCCCCCAATTCGGCATTATGTTGCCTCTCGACTGCGTTTATCATGGGGGATCATGGAAGCGCTGCGCTATCAAACCGTTCGCGCCAACGGCCTGGACTTCAACGTCGCGGTGTCCGGATCGGGCGAGCGGCTCGCCCTGTGCTTGCACGGCTTTCCGGAGTTCTCTTTTTCGTGGCGGCATCAGATACCGATGCTGACGCAGTTGGGTTACCGGGTATGGGCGCCGGATCTTCGCGGCTATGGGCGCAGTTCGCGCCCGGCAGGGGTTGGGGCCTACGCCATGGAAATCCTCGAGGAGGACATCGCCGCGCTCATTGAAGCCTCGGGCGCCACGCAGGTCGTGCTCATCGGCCATGATTGGGGGGCTTTGATTGCATGGAACTATGCCATGTTTGGCCGGGTGCCGATCGCCAGGCTCATCATCATGAATGTTCCGCACCCGGCGCTGGCGCAGAAGGGACTGCGCACCCTCCGGCAATTGACGAAGTCCTGGTATATTTTTTTCTTTCAGCTGCCGTGGATTCCGGAATGGCTGCTCGCGCGCAATGACTATGCGGCCATTGGCGCAGCCTTTCGGGACATGGCGGTGGATAAGACTCGCTTCCCCACGCCGGTGTTGCGGGTCTATCAAGAGGCCGCCGCACAACCCGGCGCACTCACCGCGATGCTGAATTATTATCGCGCGCTGCTGCGCGGTTTGGGCCGCGCGCGCCGGCGCGGCACGCCGCTAATCGCCGTACCCACGCTCATGATCTGGGGTGAAGTGGACGCCGCGCTGGGAAAAGAACTCTCCTATGGCACGGATGAATACGTCAGCGATCTGACGCTTCGCTACCTGCCCAACGTGTCTCATTGGGTGCAGCAGGAAGCACCCGATCGGGTGAACGAGATGATGCAGGCGTGGCTGCTCGGCCAGAGCGTGCCGTGCGCAGCTTGAGCGCTAGCTGCGCCGCAGGTCTTGCGTGCCGATGGGCAGCGTGCGAATTCGCCGGCCCGTGGCGGCGAATATCGCGTTGCAGATCGCCGGCGCCACCAAGGCAACCGCGACCTCGCCAATGCCGCCGGGTGACTCATCGCTTAGGACCAGATGCACGTCGATTCCCGGCACCTCATTGCCGCGCAGCACCCGATAGTTGTTGAAATTGGTCTGCTGAACCTGGCCCGCCACGAGAGTGACCTCGCCCCACAGGGTCGAGGACAGTCCGAAGATGATTGCGCTTTCGATCTGCGATTCCACGATGCGCGGATTGACCATTTGGCCGCAATCCACTACGCAGCAGATTTTATGCACCTTGAGCACACCGGCATCAATGGAGATCTCTGCAACCTGGGCCACCTGCGTGGTATATCCCACCATGAAGGCAATGCCTTGGTGCCGGCCTGCGGGCGCCTTGCCCCAACCCGCCCGTTCTGCGGCCAAGCGCAGCACCTGCTGTTGCCGAGGATTCTTATGCAGCAGCGCCAAGCGGAAGTCGTAGGGGTTCTTGGCCGCCGCGGCAGCCATCTCATCCATGAAGCTCTCGATCGCGAAGCAGTTGGGCGCATGACTGACGGAACGCATGTACCCCACATCGATGCCGATCTCCTGGCGTGAATAGGTCACCGCCACATTCGGCACATCGTAAGGATAATTGATGGCGTACTCGACCACCGAGTCATCGACGCCCTTGACCGGCGGAAACATGCGCGCGGTGATGGACGGACTGGTGATGTGCAATTTGAAGGCGCTGAGTTTTCCTGCCGCGTCCAAGCCACCACTGATTTGCTCCAAAGCCGGCGGCCGATAGGTGTCATGCGTCATGTCGTCCTCGCGGGTCCAAACCACCTTCACCGGGACACCCACCGCCTTCGAGGCCTGCACCGCCGCCGGGATGAAATCGACGTCTAGCCTGCGGCCGAAGCCTCCGCCGAGCAGCGTGGTGAAAACGCGCACCTGGGAAGGCTGCAGGCCCGCCGCGGTTGCGGCCGTGATTTGCGCGACCTGCTGCACCTGCGTGCCGACATATAAATCGCAGCCGTCCGCCTTGACATCCGCGGTGCAATTCATCGGCTCCATGGTGGCGTGCGCCAACAACGGCAGCTCGTAATCGAAGTTGAATTGCCTTGTCGCGGACTTCAGCGCCGCCGCGACATCGCCGTCGGCGCGCGCCACCAGTCCATCGCCCTGCGCCGCGGCGTTGCGCAGCAGAGCGGAAATGGCGGCGTTGTCGAGGTGCGCATTGGCACCGGGGTCCCAGGTGATATTCAAGACCCTGCGAGCTTGCAGCGCCTGCCAGAAATGCTCTGCCACCACCACCACACCGCTGTCGGTATTCAGGACTCTGCGCACGCCCGGCATTTTCTCGGCGGCGACAGCATCGAGCGACTTGACCTTGCCGCCGAGCACCGGGCTTTGTGCGACCACGGCGTACAGCATCCCGGCCAGGTTGACGTCCAGGCCAAACACGGCGCTGCCATCAACCTTTCCGGGGGAATCGATGCGCGCGAGCGACTTGCCGATGAGCTGGAAGTCGGCTCGTGATTTTAGTGTGACCTCCTTGGGGACCGGTTCCCGAGCGGCGGCGGCGGCAACCTGGCCGTAGGTCAGTGATTCGCCGCGGGCATTGCTGATCGACCCATTCGCGGCGTGGCACTGAGCCGGCTCAAGGTGCCAGCGTTTGGCGGCCGCGCTGATCAGCATGGTGCGGGCCTGCGCGCCGGCGATGCGCAGTTTCTCCCAGGCATCCTGCACACTGTTGCTGGTTCCGGTGATTTGGCCGCCATTTCCAGGATTGTTGTAGGCATCGCCCACCGGCGCCGCGACAATCTGGATCGCATCGATGCCCACGTTCAATTCCTCGGCCAGCAGCATGGGCAGCGCGGTATAGACGCCCTGACCCATCTCCGATCGATCGACGATGATGGTGATGGAATTATCGGACGCGATCCTCAACCATGCATTGAGCTGCTCGTCCGCGCCCATGCCTGCCGATCGGGCGGCGCGCTTGGTTTTGCCGGCATACCCCGGCAATGCCAGCGCCAACATCAGGCCGCCGCCGACGGCTACGCTGGCGTTGAGAAAGTCGCGACGGCCAAGACCCGGCGGCGCTGTCACGTCGCGGTCCCGGCGAGCAACTGCGCGGCGCGGTGAATCGCTTTGCGGATTCTCGGGTAGGTGCCGCAGCGGCAAATGTTGCCCGACATGGCCGCGTCGATGTCGGCATCGCTGGGATGCGGATTGACCGTCAGCAGCGCGGCCGCCGACATGATTTGGCCCGATTGGCAGTAGCCACATTGCGGTACATCGATTTCAAGCCACGCCTTCTGGATGGCATGGCTGCGATCCTTGGAGAGCCCTTCGATCGTCGTGATGGATTTACCCGCCACCGCTCGCAGCGGCATGACGCAGGAGCGCAGCGCAATTCCATCGATGTGCACGGTGCAGGCGCCGCACAAGGCCATACCGCACCCAAACTTGGTGCCCGTCATGGCTAGGTGATCACGCAGCACCCAAAGCAACGGCGTATCCTCCGCCGCGTCGACACTCAGCGCTAGATTGTTAACGGTAATTGAAATCATCGCGATGTTCCGTGAATGGTAGGATGCCGACATGGTAACCACCCCGAATTTTTATGCGCGGGTTTTTGCGCTGAGTGTCGCGGCGATCTTGGGGTACGCACTATTCCTGATATTCGCGCCCCTCGCTCTGCCCATGATATGGGCTGCCTTTCTCGCCTTCGTGCTCTACCCGCTCAACCTACGCCTGCGGCGCCGCCTCAAGAGCAAATCGGTTGCGGCGGGCGCCTTGACGGTACTGGCCCCCTTCACCATCCTTCTGCCCTTGAGTGCGCTGTCGGTCGAGTTCGTCGCGCAGATTTCCGTGTTGCTGCACCAAGTTCAAAACTCGGCCGCGCAGCTCGACATCAAAACCTTCTCCGATCTGCAGCATTTTCCGTGGATCGCCCGAGCCAACACCTGGCTGCAGGTGCACGCGGGTATTTCCGCCGAGCAGGTGCAATCCTGGCTGGTCTCCGGTACCCGCGAAGTGATGCAGCGCGCCGCGAGCATCAGCGGCTCGTTCTTCCTCGGCGCTCTGGGCTCCCTGCTCTCCTTCGTCGTCATGTTGTCGCTGTTGTTCTTTTTTCTGCGAGACGGAGAGGTGATGATGGCGCGCGGGCGCCAATTGATTCCCTTGGACGAGGAACGCAAGGCACGGCTGTTCGCACAGCTGAGCGGCGTGACGCGGGCCATCGTGTTCGGCACGTCCGTCACGGCGCTGCTGCAAGGCGTGCTGATCGCGATTGCCTTCGCGATTGTCGGCCTGCCCACCCCCGTGGTGTTCGGGGTGCTCGCCGCGCTGTTCTCACTGCTGCCCGTGGGCGGTTCGGCATTCGTGTGGATTCCGGCCGCGGTGTGGCTGTTGGTTGAAAGACATTGGGGCTCGGGCATATTTCTCTTGGCATGGGGACTGCTGCTCGGGGGATTGGACAGCGTGCTGCGGCCGCTGCTGATTTCCGGCCGGGCACGAATTTCTGCCCTGGCGGTGTTCGTCGGCGTACTGGGCGGCATTCCCGCATTCGGCGCCATCGGTTTCATTGCAGGCCCCGTGGTGCTCTCCTTGGTGCTCGCGCTCATGGAATTTGCCGAGGAAAGCCGGCCGAAAATCTCCTGAAAGATGCGCCTGCAGAAGGCGAAAGCTGCAGTACAATCCGCGCCCTTATGGACGTATCTCATCTACTTGACGGCCTCAACGATGATCAGCGCCAGGCGGTGGCCTCGCCGCTCGGCGCGGCATTGGTATTGGCGGGCGCGGGCAGCGGTAAAACCCGGGTATTGGTGCATCGAGTCGCGTGGCTGATCCAGGTCGAGGGCGCCTCGCCGAACAGCATTCTGGCGGTTACCTTCACCAACAAGGCGGCCGCGGAGATGCGCAGCCGCATCGAGACTTTGTTGGGATTGCCGAGCGGCGCCATGTGGTTGGGGACCTTTCACGGCTTGGCGCACCGGCTGCTGCGTATCCATTGGCGCGAAGCGGGGCTTCCGCAGAGTTTTCAGATATTGGATTCCGAGGACCAGGCGCGCCTCCTGCGCAAGGTGCTGAAAGCGCTGGACCTGGACGAGACTCGCTGGATTCCGCGCGAAATCCTCTGGTTCATCAATGCCCAGAAGGACGAGGGACACCGCCCCAAGCACATCAAGGACGATGGGGATCCGACACGGCGCCAGCTGATCAAAATCTACCAGGCCTACGAAGAGGCCTGTCAGCGCGCCGGTGTGGCGGACTTCGCCGAACTGCTGTTGCGGGCCTACGAGTTATGGCGCGATAACCCCGGCCTGCTGCAGCACTACCGCACACGCTTTCGCCACGTGCTGGTGGACGAGTTTCAGGACACCAACGCCATCCAGTATAAGTGGCTGATGCTGCTGTGCGGCCCCGACGGCATGCCCTTTGTCGTGGGCGATGACGATCAATCCATTTATCGATGGCGCGGCGCGCGGGTTGAGAACTTAAATCAGTTTCGGCGCGATTTTCCCAAAGCGGTGCTCTACAAGCTGGAACAGAACTACCGTTCGACGGGCACCATTCTGAAGGCGGCCAACGCGCTGATCGCGAACAATTCGGGCCGGCTCGGCAAGACGCTGTGGACCAGCGGAGAGGACGGCGAGCGCGTCAAACTGTATGCGGCATTCAATGAGCGTGATGAAGCGGATTTCGTGGTCAATCGAATTCGCGAATGGGTCGCGCGCGGCGGCGCGCGGCGCGAGGTCGCCGTGCTGTACCGTTCGAATGCCCAGTCGCGGGTCTTCGAAGAGGCGTTCCTGAACGCGCGCATGCCGTACCGGGTGTATGGCGGCTTGCGCTTCTTCGAGCGCGCGGAAATCAAGGATGCACTGGCCTACCTGCGCCTCATAGCCAGCCGCGCGGACGATACCTCCTTCGAACGCGTGGTGAACTTGCCGGTGCGCGGCATCGGCGCCAAGACCATGGACCTGGTGCGCGACACCGCGCGATCGAAATCGACCTCCTTATGGAACGCCGCTGTGGAATGCACGCAGGGAGCGCTGCCGCAGCGGGCGGCGCAAGCTCTGCAAGCCTTCATGCAGCTGATCGATAAATTGGCCCACGAGGTGCAGGGATTGGAACTGCACGAACAGGTCGATCACCTCATCCAGATGAGCGGCCTCATCGAGCACTTCAAGAAAGAGAAGGGCGAGCGCGGCGAGGGCCGCATTGAGAACCTGCTGGAGCTGGTGAGCGCCGCGAGGGGGTTTTCCCCGGAGACCGAGGCGGAAGTCGAACTCTCGCCGCTCGAGTCCTTCCTTGCACATGCCGTCCTGGAGTCCGGCGAGGGCCAGGCAGATCCCTACGACGACTGCGTGCAGATGATGACCCTGCATTCGGCGAAGGGTCTGGAATTCCCGGTGGTGTTTCTCGCCGGTATGGAAGACGGCTTGTTCCCGCACCAGCGCTCCGTGGCCGACCTGGCTGGCTTGGAGGAAGAACGGCGCCTGTGCTACGTGGGCGCGACGCGCGCGATGCGCCAGCTGTACATCACCTATGCCGAGCAGCGCCGGCTGTATGGCGTGGACACCTATGGCCAACCCTCCCGCTTCATCGCCGAATTGCCGGCGGAGCTGGTCGAGGAAATTCGTCCGCGTTTGCAGGTGTCGCGGCCGGTGTTCGCCAAACGCAGCGCGAGTCTGGAAGAGTCGCCCACGCCGAACATGCGCATGGGCAGCCGGGTGCGGCACTTGAAGTTTGGCGACGGAGTGGTGCTTAATTTCGAGGGCAACGGACCGCACGCTCGAATTCAGGTCAATTTTGAGAGTCAGGGCACGAAGTGGCTGATGCTGTCCTACGCCAACTTGCAGGTCGTGTAGTAATCTAAGCCGTGAAAATCATTATTTTGGGCGCTGGACAAGTAGGCCGTACGGCGGCGTATCACCTCTCTCGCGAAGAGGCGAACGATGTGACCGTCATCGACCAGAATGAGGAGATTCTTCGGGATCTGCAGGATCGCCTCGATATTCGCACCGTGAACGGCAATGCCTCCAGTCCGCGCATTCTGGAAGCCGCGGGAATTGCCGACACGGATATTCTCGTCGCGCTGACCAACAGCGACGAAGTCAACATGCTCGCCTGCCACGTGGCCTGGACGCTGTACCGCACGCCGAAGAAAATCGCGCGCGTGCGCTCCGCCGACTACACCGAAAGAGATAAATTGTTCGGCGAGAACGGCATTGCCGTGGATGTATGGATAAGCCCGGAGCAGTTGGTCACCGAGTACGTCGCTCGGCTGATCCGCTATCCCGGCGCGCTGCAGGTGCTCGACTTCGCGGATGGCCGGGTGCGCTTGGTGGGAATTCGCGCCTTGCAGGGCGGGCCGCTCGTTGGCCAGGAATTGAGCGCGCTGCGCAAACATATTCCCACCGCCGATGCCCGGGTCGCCGCCATTTATCGGGCCGGCAAAAGCGTGAAACCCGAGGGCACCACCGTCATCGAAGACGGCGATGAGGTATTTTTTCTCGCTGCGCGGGAAAATATCCGCGTGGTCATGAAGGAAATGCGCCGCGAGGAGGCCCCCGCTCGACGCGTGGTGATCGCCGGAGGCGGCAACATCGGCCTGCGATTGGCCAACGAATTGGAAGGCAAGAATCAAGTCAAGCTCATCGAACGGGATGGCAAGCGCGCCCGGCGCGTATCCGAGCAATTGAAAAGCACCACCGTGCTGCATGGCGATGCGGCCGACGAAGAATTGCTGCTCGAGGAGAACATCGACAGCGCGGACATTTTCGCCGCGCTGACCAACTCCGAGGAGGCGAACATTCTCTCGGCGATGCTCGCCAAGCGCTTGGGCGCGCACAAGGTCATGGCGTTAATCAACAAACCCTCCTATGCGGAACTCATCGAAAGCGGTTCCATCGATGTCGCGATATCGCCGCAGACCGTCACGATCGGCTCATTGCTCGCGCATGTACGCCGCGGAGATGTGGTGCGCGTGCACTCGCTGCGGCGCGGGGCAGCCGAAGCGCTCGAAGTGGTGGTGCATGGGGATGCCGACAGCTCCAAGGTTATTGGCCGGCGCATCGAGGATATTTCCCTGCCGGAAGGCACCACCTTGGGTGCCGTGGTTCGCGGCGAGGATGTCATCATCGCGCATCACGACACCACGGTTCAGCCGGATGACCATCTGATCCTGTTCTTGACCGACCGCCGCCATATCGAAGCCGTCGAAAAACTCTTTCAGGGCTCCGCTTCCTTTTTGTGAAAGACATCCTGCTGCCGGTCGCCCATGTATTCGCCCTCGTCATGATGGTGTTTTCGGCGACCATGCTCGCGCCGCTGATCATGGCGGTGTGGCAACTGGATCCGGCGCTCTGGTCCTTCGTCATTTCCGCCGTGGCCACCTTCGTGCTCGGCGCGCTGCTCTGGCTTGCCACGCGGCGTTTCAAGCGTGAGCTGAAAACTCGCGACGGCTTGATGCTGGTGGCGCTCACCTGGGTGGCACTGCCGGCGGTGGCCGGGTTTCCGCTGTGGAACTACCTACCGATCAATTTCACCGACGCCTACTTCGAGGCGGCTTCGGGTTTGACGACCACCGGCGGCACGGTGCTGTCGGGACTGGAGTTTCTGCCGCGCTCCATCAATCTGTGGCGCTGTCTCTTAAGCTGGCTGGGCGGCATGGGCATCATCGTGCTGGCGGTCGCCATTTTGCCCATGCTCGGCGTCGGCGGCATGCAGATCTACCGCGCCGAAATGCCCGGGCCGATGAAGGACAGCAAACTCACCCCGCGCATCGGACAGACCGCGAAACTGTTGTGGACTGTCTACACCGGGCTGACGTTGGCCTGCATTCTGTGCCTCAAGTTTGCCGGCATGAACTGGTTCGATGCCGTCTGTCATGGGTTCTCCGCGCTCTCGTTGGGCGGCTTCTCCACCTATGATGCGAGCATCGGCCACTTCAATTCGCTGCCCATCGAGATGGTGCTGACCGTATTTACCATCCTGGCCGCATTGAATTTCGCGACGCACTATCTGGCATGGAGCGAACGCGGGGTACTCGCCTATTTTCGCGATGCCGAGGCCAAGGCCATTCTGGGCGTGCTCGCCGGCAGCTGCATCGGCGTGGCGCTGTTCCTGTACTTCAAGGGCAGCTACAGCGATTTTCCCGCCGCGCTGCGTGCCACGACATTCAACCTGGTATCGGCCGCCACGGACAGCGGTTTGCACACCTTGGATTATTCGCGCTGGCCGATCTTCGCGCCCATGTGGATGATGTTCTTGAGCTGCATCGTGGCCAGTTCCGGATCCACCGGCGGCGGCATCAAAATGATCCGCACCCTGGTCCTGGCCAAGCAGGCGCACCGCGAACTGAATCAGCTGGTCCATCCGAACATGGTGCGCCCGCTCAAGGTAGGCGGTACGGTCATCGCCAATCGCGTGGTGTTCGCGGTGCTGGCCTTCGTTTTTTTATATTTCATGAGCATCGTCTCGCTGGTGTTCGTGCTGCTGGCCAGCGGCCTGGATTTCATGACCTCTTTTTCAGCCATCATTGCCTGCATCAATAACGCAGGTCCCGGCCTGGGGCTGGTGGGTCCCGGCAGCAATTATGGGGTGCTATCTGATTTTCAGACTTGGGTGTGTTCGGCGGCCATGCTGCTCGGCAGATTGGAGGTTTTCACCATTTTGGTGCTGTTTACCCCCACTTTGTGGCGAAAATAGCGCCTGGAGAGCTCATTAGGAACCATTTCTCAAACAATATCTCATTGTGGGAATTCGCGGCTTGAAATTGCCCAGAAATGCCTTTTCCGTGGAATTAAATGTCTAAATGATTGCTCTGCTGCAGCGCGTCTTGCATGCCGAAGTGCGAATTGACCACAAAAGCGTCGCCGCCATTGGGGCGGGATTGCTGGTATTGGTGGGGGTTAAGCACGGCGATGATGAAGTATCCGCGGAGCGTCTACTGCACCGATTGCTGCGTTACCGGGTCTTCGACGATGGTGCCGGGAAAATGAACTTAGGCCTCGCCCAAACGGCGGGTGGTTTACTGCTGGTCCCTCAATTCACCCTGGCCGCCGACACCACCAAGGGTTTAAGACCGGGTTTTTCCGGCGCGGCTCCCCCGGAACAGGCCCGCCGGCTGTTCGACGCGCTGCTCAGGGCAGCGCGCCTTGCGCACAATCCGGTCGGCAGCGGCGTGTTCGGCGCGAATATGCAGGTGTCTCTGACCAACGACGGCCCGGTAACCATTTGGCTGGAGAGCTGATTTATTCCGGGGTTTCTTGCAAATGCGACCGAACACGCATCGACCCGCCGCGGTCAAATGTCATAATATTTTTGGCGTATCATTGATGCCCCAATTGGTTACCGTTCGAATCGGAGAAGCGAGATGTTCGACTCAAAGATGCTACTGGTCATTTTGGCCATTGCGTTGGTCATTTTTGGGACCAAGCGCTTGCGCACCATCGGCTCGGACCTGGGCGCTGCCGTGAAGGGCTTCAAGTCGGCCATGAACGAGGGCGAGACCGAGGAACAGGCCAAGCAGCTCAAGCAGGACAAGGACGCAGACTTCACCCCCAGCGCCGCGACCCGGGAAAGCGACGCCAAGGTGCCGCCCAAAACCAACGTTTGATGCCGCATGCTTGATGTTGGATTCTCGGAGATCCTGCTCACTTCGGCCATAGCACTCATCGTGTTGGGACCGGAGCGCCTTCCCAAGGTTGCGCGTCAGGTGGGCAATTGGATGGGTCGCGCCCGCGCGATGGCACGCCAGCTCACCGAACAATTGGAGCGAGAAGTCAGCGCAGAGGAGCTGCTCAAGGAGCAGAACAAAGCCGCTAACCCCAAGACCGGCACCGCACGCAGCAGCCCGATCGCGGATATGTACCCGCAGACGATCGCGCCAGTGCCGCCGGAAGCGTCGGCCCAACCACCGCTCGCCCCACCCCCGCCAGCCGCGCCGGGCAGCTATTCGTCCGACACCGCCGCCACGCCGCATGGCGCCGATTGGCATCCCGCCCCACCAGCGTCAAAACCGGACAATGGCTGAGCCCGGCGAACCGGGCGGGCTCGCCGAAGGCACACTGATCTCGCACCTGTTGGAGCTGCGCGACCGGCTCCTCAAGGCGATGCTGGCGGTAGGCATTTGTTTCGTGCCCTGCGCCTTCTACATGAACCAACTGTTCACGTTCGTCGCGGTCCCCCTCAAAGCGAAGTTGCCCGCCGGCGCAACCATCATCGCGACCAGCGTCGTGGCGCCCTTTACGGTGCCGTTCAAGCTGGCACTCGTGCTCGCCATCGGCTTGGCCATCCCCTTCGTGCTGTACCAGGCATGGGCGTTTGTCGCACCCGGCTTGTACAAACACGAAAAGAAACTGGCCGTGCCGCTGCTCGTATCCAGCATCGTGCTTTTTTACTTGGGCGCGGCCTTCGCCTACTACGTCGTCTTTCCGGTGATGCTGAGCTTCTTCGTCGCCACAACGCCGCTCGGCGTGCAGATGATGACGGACATGGGCAGCTATTTGGATTTCGTGATGGTTTTGCTGCTGGCGTTCGGTTTGGCCTTCGAAGTACCCGTGGCTACGGTACTATTGGTGTGGACAGGCTTCGTAAAGATCAAGACGCTTAAAAAGAATCGCGGCTTTGTGCTCCTCGGCATATTCATATTTGCCGCCTTTGTCACTCCGCCCGATGCGGTGTCGCAAAGCGCAATGGCCGTGCCGATGTACTTGCTGTACGAGATAGGGATCATCATGGCGGGACTGCTGCTCAAAGAAAAAATTGCGGCACGCGAAAAAGAGGAAGCGGAACAGACTGAGCCGAAGGCCGGGGATTTCTAGTTGAGCGCTACCTTTTTTGGGCATCCGCGTGGATTGGCCACCTTGTTTCTCACAGAAATGTGGGAGCGATTCACGTTCTACGGCATGCGCGCCGTGCTCATCTTATTCCTGGTCGCCTCGGTGGCCACCGGCGGCTTGGGCCTCGATGACAAAACCGCGGCCGCCATTTATGGCCTGTACAACGCATCCGTTTATCTCGCGGCGCTGCCGGGTGGCTGGGTCGCGGATCGGCTCATTGGCGCGCAGCGCGCCGTCATGCTCGGCGGCCTGTTTATTACCGCCGGCAATCTGTTGCTGGCGATTTCCGCCAATGCCTCCGGCTTTTATATCGGCTTGGTGGTCATCATCATCGGCGTCGGGCTCCTGAAACCCAATGTCAGCGCCATCGTGGCGGGGTTGTACCCCGAGGGCGGCGCGCGCTTGGACTCGGCATTCACGATTTTTTACATTGGCATCAATGTCGGCGCCGCGCTGGGGCCGCTCGTTATTCCCTTGGCACAGCGCTACTTCGGATTACGCGCGGGGTTCGGCGTGGGCGCGGTGTTCATGATCATCGGCGTGCTGCAGTTCTACTTCACGCGAAAGTACCTGGGAGAATCGGGCGTGCATCCCGCGCCCATCCACGCGGCCGGCAGCAGCGCGGCGCTGGTGCCGCGCTCCAAGCAGTGGCTGCGATTGTGGATCGGCGTCGGCGCTTTTGTATTGGTGTTGATCGCGGTGAATGCGGGCTGGATTCCGGTCGATCCCCTGCGATTGGCGCATGCCGCCGCCTACGTGATCGGCGGCATGGGTGTGCTGTACTTTGCGTACTACTTTATTTTTGCCGACCTTACGCCTGAGGAGCGCCGGCGCGGAGTCGTGCTGGTGGTGCTGTTCTGCGGCTGCGCGCTTTTCTTCTCCGGATTCGAGCAGGCCGGCTCATCGCTGAATTTATTTGCAGAGCGCTACACTGACCGCACCATTGGCTGGCTGAACTTCGTGATTCCGACCGGCTGGTTTCAGTCGTTGAATTCCGTGTTCATCGTCATGTTCGCGCCGTTTTTTGCATGGATGTGGATTGCCCTCGCGCGCCGCAACTTAAATCCTTCTGCGCCGGCCAAATTCGCGATCGGGGTGATGTTGATGGGCTCGGGATTCTTGGTCATGGCGGCCGCTGCGGCCATCGTTGCCCGCGGCTCGCAAGTGCTGCCTTACTGGTTGATGATGACCTACCTGCTGCACACCTTCGGCGAGCTGTGCTTGAGTCCTGTAGGCTTGAGCTACTTCACCAAGTTGGCCCCCAAGCGTTTCGTCGGACAGATGATGGGCATGTGGTTTCTGGCCACCTCGCTCGGCAATCTGGTCGCCGGCTTGATCGCGGGGGAATTCGACGCCAACAACCTGGCGGCCATGCCGGGGCAATATATGCGCATCGTGTATTTTTCGGTGGGGTTGGGCGCGGTGCTCTTGGTTCTTAGCAGGCCGGTAAAAAAGCTGATGGGCAACGTGCAATGAGTGCTCGCGCAGCAGCCGGCGCAGCAACGAGCGGGGCACCGGGCACATCGGTGAACGCCACACCCGCCGCGCAATTCACGTTAAAGGCCATCATCCTTTCCATCATCCTCACGGTGATTCTGGCATCCGCCAATGCGTACGTGGGTTTGTTCGTTGGCTTGACGGTGGCCACGGCCATACCGGCCGCGGTGATCTCCATGGCCCTGCTGCCGCTGTTCGGCAAGACCAATATTCTCGAGAACAACATCGTCGCCACCGGCGCATCGGCCGGCTCATCGATCGCGTCCGGGGCGATCTTCACCCTGCCCGCACTCATTCTTCTGCATCACTGGTCGAGCTTCGATTACTGGTGGACGTTGGCGATTGTCGGTCTCGGCGGATTGCTCGGCGTCTTGTTCTCGGTACCGCTGCGCCGCTCGCTCATCATCGAGGAGAAACTTAAGTTTCCCGAGGGCGTTGCGGCCGCGGAGGTGCTCAAAGTAGGAGCCAACCCCGGTGCGGGCGCCAAGGTCCTAGGATTGGCCAGTATCATTGCCGGGCTTTTCAAGCTGGTGACTTCCGGTTTTGGGTTGCTGCCCGAGACCTTTGTCGCCAAGTCCTTCATCGGCGAGCGGGGCATCGCGTTTTTCAGCTTTTCTTTCTCGCCGGTGCTCTTGGGCGTGGGCTACATCGTGGGGCTCAATGTTGCGATTCTGATCGCGGCCGGCGGCTTGTTTTCTTGGTGGCTGGCAATCCCTCTCTACAACAGTTTCTTCTTCGATCACGATCCGGTGTTGCTGCACAAGCTGGTCGGTCTGGATCCTGAGGACGCCGCCTTTGCCATTTGGCGCGCGCAGGTGCGCTACATCGGCGTCGGCTGCATGCTGACCGGTGCGTTCTGGGCGCTGTGGTCCTTGCGCAAGTCCCTGTGGAAGGCCGTCAAGAGCGGACTTAAGGCCAGCGCAAAAGGGGCCGCGAGCACCACGCACACCGAGCGCGATCTGCCCATGGGTGCGGTGCTGTTGGGAATCGCCTTATTCGTGATTCCGCTGTTCGTACTGTACTACCTGGTGGTGGGGAGCCTGGGCGTAGCCCTCGCGATGGCCATTATCATGATCATCGCGGGCTTCCTGTTTTCATCGGTGAGCGGATACATGGCCGGTCTGGTCGGCTCGTCGAACAATCCGGTCTCGGGCATCACCATTTGCACCATTTTATTCGCCTCGCTGGTGCTCATGTGGATGGTCGGCGGCAAATCTGCGATTGGCGCGGTCGCTGTGGTATTCATCGGCGCGGTGGTGTGCAACGCCGCGGCGGTCGCCGGCGATAACCTGCAGGATTTGAAGGCCGGCCAGCTCATCGGCGCGACCCCCTGGCGTCAGCAGGTCATGCTCGGCGTTGGCGTGATCGCGAGCGCCGCGGTCATGGCGCCCGTGATGAATGTATTGCTGTTTGCCTATGGCATCGGGGAGCCGGCCCACGCCGGCGTCAAAGCATTGCCGGCGCCGCAGGCCAACTTGGTGAAATCGGTGGCCGAGGGCATGTTCGGCGGCACGCTGCCGTTTGTGATGATTGCCATCGGCGCTGCCATCGGCGTGCTGATCATCCTCCTGGACTTGTATCTGAAGCACCGCGGCTCGCGCTGGAGCGCGCCCGTACTGGCGGTGGCGGTGGGCATTTATCTGCCGCTGGATGTTTCCACGCCCGTGCTGGCCGGCGGCATCGTCGCGGAAATGGTTGCCCGTTTTCATCGCCGTCGGCACGAGGCGGACGATCATGAAAAGCTCGCACAGAACGGCATGCTGTTTTCGGCGGGCCTGATTACCGGCGAGGCCTTGGTGGGTATTTTCATTGCCATCTGTATCTGGGTCAGCAAGAAGCCCGGGGTGTTGGATTTGGGTGTCAGCCTGCCCGGCGCACAGTGGATCGCCGCCGTACTGCTGTTGGGCGTGTGCTATTGGATTTTCCGCGCCGGCACCCCGCGCCGCGCCGAGTAGATTGCACAACCGAAGAAAATCCACTGCCCTGATACTGTGTCTCGGCACCGTGTATGTCGTGTGGGGATCGGCGTTTCTATTTACCAAGATAGCCGTCGAGAACCTGCCTGCCGCGATGTTCGCAGGAATTCGCTTTGTCACGGCCGGCATTCTGCTTACCCTCATCGCCTGCCTGGTGAGCGGGGCCCGCCTGCCCGCTCGCCGGCAGGAATGGCGTCATGTCATCGTCGCGGGCTTTTTCATGGTTTTTGTGAGCAATGGATTGAATACCTGGGCCATGCAATACATCCCGAGCAATCAATCGGCTTTGCTCAACGGCACCTCGGCCTTCTGGATCGCCGGATTGGGCGTATTCGGCCAGCGCGGCCATCCGCTGACGCGATGGGCGATCGTGGGTCTGGTCATCGGATTCGTGGGCGCCGTATTGATGCTGCTGCCGCAGGGACACCTGAGCTCAAAAGGATTGCTGCCGCAGCTGGCCGTGCTGGCCGCGTGCGCCGCGTGGTCGTTGGGGACCCTTTACTATCGCAGCATCGATACTCAGTTGAGTTCGATGCTGTTCATGGCGCTGCAGATGCTCATGGGCGGGCTGATGCTGCTGCTCTTGGCGCTGCTGCGCGGCGATTCGATGCCCTGGCCGCCCAATGCGCCCGGACTGATTGCCATGGGCTATCTGACTTTTTTCAGCTCCTGCCTGGCCTATACCGCGTACGGTTGGCTGACGATGAATGCCACGCCGGCGGTCATCTCGACGTATAGCTACGTTAATCCGGCGATTGCGGTGTTTCTCGGCTGGCAATTTCTGGATGAGCATCTGTCCGGCTTGCAGCTTGTCGGCATGGTAGTCATCATCATCGGCGTGAGTATTCTGACCCTGCCCGGCGGCAGTCTCGCGGATCCTAAGACCCTGGCGGAACCGAAGACTCAATAGCCATGAATGCATCGCTCGACGCCGGCCCCGACCCTGCATCTTCCGAATCGGCGAAGCTCGGCCGTTTGGCGCTGCTCGGTTTCATTCTCACCTTCATCGCGGCGCGCACGGTGGTGCTGCTCATCATGTCGCACCGGATGCCGAATCTCTATTTCTTCCTGCGCGGCACGCACGTGCATCACTTGAACTACGGCATCTTTCTGCTCGCGGCTGTCGGCGCCTACCTGCTGTTCGGCATTCGCAGCGGCAAGGATCTGCGCGTGGCTGCGGTTGCCTATGGCATCGCCATGGCGTTGACGTTCGATGAATTCGGCATGTGGCTGCACCTCGGCGGCAGCTATTGGCAGCGCGCCAGCGTGGATGCCATCATCGTCGTTGCGGCGGTGCTCGGCTTCATTGGGTTCGCTTCCGCGATACGCCGTTTCGAATCGCGCCACATCAAGGCATTTGCCGCCATTTTCATCGCCCTCATCGCCTTCGGCGTGGTCTTGTACGACACCTCGCTACACATCGGCGCGGTGGAGGGGCCGCGTCTCGAGGCGCTGGAATTATCGTCCTCGCCTTGAGCCCGGTCGCCTCCCACCGGACCAGCTGCTCCGTCCAGTACGGAGTATGTATAACTTGCATTTCCAGGGACCTCGACTCCCCTCGCCAATCGGTTGCAAAGGGCCTATTCGCCTTGGAGTCCGCCATCGCGCGCCTCACCGATACCTTCGCCCACGGCAGCCCGGCCGTTCAATTCGACGCCGCGACAACCGGGGGCGGCGCCATCCGCAAGATTTGCGGGGCCTATTCCACCACCCGCACGTCGAAACTCGAGCCCAAGCCGTTTCTGCGCTCATTGCCGGTATATCGGCATGTCTCAACTTCGTGATCCCGATTCCCGCAAGGCGCTTTGAGCACCACAGAACGAGCCCTTCAAGACAGAACTGTTGCCATGCTAGGCTTATCGACCCAGAGTTTAGGGTCAGCCCGCACAGGCTGGGCACCGCGATCGGAGTGTCAATGACGAAAATCAGTGCGGATCTTGCAGGTCTTGCTCAGCACTTGAATTCCCGTCGGGAAGCCATCCTCATGGCGTGGCGAGCTGCAGTGAAAAGGGACCCGAGTTTGACCACGAGCGACGCACTGCCTCGTGAGGATTTGTACGATCATATCCCGGCACTGCTGCACACGTTTACGCGCGCACTCGCGAACCCCGACGCCAATGAAGTCAATCACGTGAGTGCTGCGGCGCATAGTTCAGCCGCGGCTCACGGCTTGCAGCGATGGCAGCAAGGATATGATTTGCGCGAAGTCACGCGCGAACTTGGCAAGCTCAACGAATGCATGGTCTCGGAGCTACAAGACTACACGGCGGCGAATCCAGAACTCTCCCGCATGGCAGTCGCGACCGCGCATCGAATTTGGGCCGCCTTGTGCAGCGCGGGTATAGAAGAAAGCGTCGCACAGTACTTTCAGCTTCAACAGCAGGAAGCCGCCGGCCACGCAAAGGATCTGGAAAGCGCGCTCCAAGAAATACGCGCTTTGGAGCAACAGCGAGGCGATTTGTGGCAACAGGCTGCTCACGATCTTCGCGGCAACTTAGGGATCGTGGCGAACGCCACCGTGGGGCTCACCAATAGCACGCTGCGTGAAACCTCGCGTGACGAGTTCGTGCGCATTTTAATGCGCAACGTAACTTCGCTGCATCACCTCTTGGATGACGTCACGAGCCTCGCACGTTTACAAGCCGGTCGGGAATCGCGCCGCATTGAATCTCTGGACATCTCCTCGATCATGCAGCAGTTGTGCGAAGGCATTCGTCCCGTCGCGCAGCAACGCCAGCTTTTTCTGCGTTGTGAGGGACCCCCTGGCTTCGCCGCCGAGGGCGATGCGATCAAGTTGCGGCGCGTCGCGCAAAATTTGATTCTCAACGCGGTCAAATATACCGCTCAGGGGGGCGTCACCGTGAAATGGGGCGACAGTGATGAGAATGATGCCAAGCGCTGGGAGCTCTGCGTTTTCGATACAGGCCCCGGACTCCACACCAAGTCCGGCACGCCTTTGGCGGGCGCTCTGGAAAGACCGGATCTTCCCTCGTTGCCGTGCGGCACTGATAGAAGTACCGACGCGACCGGCGCGAAGCAGATAAATCACCTCCAGCAGGAGAATAAGAGCGGCCAATCTCCGATCGACGAACCGGGCGAAGGCATCGGTCTTTCGATCGTCAAGCGACTCTGTGACATGTTGGACGCCACCATCGAACTCAAGTCTGAGCCTAATATTGGCACCAGCTTTCGAATTCTGTTTCCGCGACACTACAATACTTGATTGTCTTAAACCTCGGCGTGGCGATGCTCTGTTCGTCGGCTAGCCGCGGCCTCATATGGACTCCCGTCCACACTTCGTTCCCTGGACACAGGCCTATCTCCGACAGGCCCTCTGGGTGCGACAGCACCGAGCCCGCGACTGCGGGCGTCCCTCTGTGCATGGCCACCGCACTTGAGTTTGGATTCGATCATTTACAGGAATGGCCGTCCGGAGTCGGCCAATGGACTAAACCGCTCTACAGGGACTTTCCCGCGAGTCAAGCAGCTTCGTTAATTTTCATCTTCTCTTTCCATGTCTTGATGCTCGATTCAGATGCAACGCCACAGAGAACAGACTGCACATCTACAGACGGCCTTGTTGCACCGCCGTCGGTGCGGGCCCAGATACGAACCGCTCAGCAGGACTCCATTCGCGCGTCGTCTTTACCCCGAAGGGCTCAACATGCGGTTTACCGAGTTCGCCTGCTGCCGGTCTGACCTGTGTAATGCATCTTCGTGAGCACGTTTTCGGCAAAGATCTTGGTCTTGGCGGTTTGGTCACGCTGCTATGGTCGGTATGGCCAAGGCAGGCCCATCGGGTTTGACTGAGACATGATTGGCGTCGAAGCGTCGCCCCTTGACCAGTACCGCCCACAAGATTCGGGCGTTCTTGTTCGCTAGCGCCACCACGGCTTTTTGCCAGCCGACTCTGATCACCAACTGCACTAACCACTGTGAGATCCGATCTCGACGCTTGTGCGCCGTCATCACTGCGGATTTCGCCCCCTGGATCAGCAACGTGCGCAGGTAATCGTTCCCGCGCTTCGTGATGCCACCAAGTCTGGACTTTCCGCCGCTGGAGTTTTGGCTCGGAACTACGCCAAGCCAGGAGCTGAACTGGGCGCCTGTTTTGAACTGTTTGAAGTCACCGACACTAGCCACCAGCGCCGATGCGGTGACCGGGCCGATGCCGCACAGTTGCATTGCGGCCTTGGCCTGATCGTCGCTGCGAACATGAGCGAGAATGCACTCGTCGCACCAGGCAATATGGCAGTCCAGCTCCGCCCACTGCATTTGCGCTCGCTGGAGCGCCATGCGCGCCAGGGAAGACAGTTCGTTGCTGGCGTCCTCCAGCAACTCAGGCAGCGCCCGGCGCAGAGCCTCGGGACTTTGCGCAATCACTATACCGAACTCGGTGAGCAGACCTCGGATGCGATTCAGGCATGCCGTGCGCTCCTCCTTGTAGCCCTCGCGCAGCCGATGCACGGCAAGTTGCCCCTGCTGCATGGCCGTCTTCACGGGCACGAACCGCATGCTCGGACGCGATGCCGCCTCACACACCGCTGCCGCGTCGTTGGCGTCGTTCTTGCCAGCCTTGCCTTGCATGCGATACGGACCGACGAAGTGGCCGGCGATCAGGCGCGGCTGAAGCCCCATCGCCGTAAGTTTCCGCGCCCAATGATGTGCCCCACCGCATGACTCCATCGCCACCACACAACCCGGCGGTAGCTGTACACACCAGGCCGTGAACCGATCTCGAGCCAATGCCTTGGCCGCCACCACGCGGCCGGCGCTGTCAACTGCATGCACCTGAATCACGTGCTTAGCCAGATCGACCCCTACTCGAACGATTTCACCGTGCGTAAGTTGCTCCATGAGTTTCCCCTTTTCCCAATTCCGATTGATGACTCGGCACCACCCATTTTGACGCCTCAGCGCCGTCGCAGGTTGTGGAAAGTCCCTTCGTATTCGCGCGGTAGGGGTGGCTTCGATCAGGCGTCGGAGAGGCTGACCACTGAGGATTCTGTTTCGTAAGTTGCGAAGTGAGGCATTCCGCCTCGTATCGCAACCCGGAGCAGAGCCATGAACGATTCCCCTCGAGAGATTTCCCCGCTGCGTCAACGGATGCTGGAGGACATGCGGCTGCGCAAGCTCGCACCCCACACGCAGGCGGGTTACGTGCGTGCAGTTCGCAAGCTGGCAGTCTACCTGCGCCGTCCACCCGATACCGCGACGGTCGAGGATCTGCGCAACTTCCAGCTGCACTTGGTCGATCAAGGCACCTCGCCGATTACCCTCAACGCCACGATCACGGGGCTCAAGTTCTTCTTCGACGTGACGCTCGACCGCGCCGAGCTGATGTCGAAGATGAAGCCGGTCTTTGTGCCGCGCACGCTGCCGGTCGTGTTGAGCCGGGAGGAGGTCAGTTCGCTGATCGCGGCGACCAAGAACTTGAAGCATCAGACGGCCCTCTCGGTTGCCTATGGTGCCGGACTTCGCGCCAACGAAGTCATCTCGCTGAAGGTCGGAGACGTCGATAGCACGCGCATGACGCTGCGTATCCAGCAAGGCAAGGGCGGCAAAGATCGCTACGCCATGCTCTCGCCGGTGATGCTTGAGCGGCTGCGCACCTGGTGGCGGGTCGCCCGTGCCCAAGGCAAGATGCTCGACGGTGGTTGGCTGTTTCCGGGACTGAACCCCGTTGAGCCTCTGACCGCCCGTCAACTAAACCGCGCCGTGCATGAGGCCAGGCTCGCAGCCCGCATCGACAAGCAGGTCTCCCTGCATACGCTGCGGCACAGCTTCGCCACCCACCTGCTCGAACAGAAGGTGGATATCCGCGTGATCCAGGTGCTGCTCGGCCACAAGAAGCTCGAGACGACGTCGCTCTATACCCACGTCGCTACCGAGATCCTGCGCCAGGTGATCGGTCCACTGGAGCCGGGTCCCGCCCCGACACCGTAGCCGCGCGTGGAGCGCCCCGCCCTGGAGGTCGCGGATATCTTCCGCGCCCACGGGCCGGCGTGGCGGCAGCACGAGCGCGGCCACTTGAGCCTCGGCCAGCTGAAGGTCATGTCGGCCATCGAACAGTGCCGCAGTGTCGCGCTCGGCGGCCACGCGCTGCGCTGCTCGTCGTGCGCCGAGCCGCAGATCGCCTACAACTCCTGTCGCAACCGGCACTGCCCGAAGTGCCAGAGTAGCGCCGCGCAGCGCTGGCTCGAGGCGCGGCAGGCGGATCTGTTGCCCGTGCCGTATTACCACGTGGTGTTCACTTTGCCGGCGCCCATCAGCGCCATCGCCTATACCAACAAGGAGATTATTTATGGACTGCTGTTCGACATCGCCGCCGAGACGCTGCGCACGATCGCCGCCGATCCGAAGCACTTGGGTGCTCGGATCGGAACCACTCTGGTGCTGCATACCTGGGGCTCGGCGTTGACTCACCATCCGCACGTGCACGGCATCGTACCCGGCGGCGGCCTCGCGCCCGATGCCGACCGCTGGGTGCCCTGCAAGCCAGGGTTCTTCCTCTCGGTGCGGGTCCTCTCGCGCCTGTTTCGGCGTCGCTTCCTCGAAGAGTTGCAGAACCTGCATCGTGACGAGCAGTTGAAGTTCTTCGGCGATCACGTGGATCTGGCCGACGCGCAGGCCTTCGCCGATTGGCTCATGCCGCTGCGCCAGTGCGAGTGGGTCGTCTACGCCAAGCGGCCCTTCGCCGGACCCGAGCGGTGCTGGCGTATCTGTCTCGGTATACCCACCGCGTCGCCATCTCCAACTCACGACTCATCGCCAACGATGAACGCGGCGTCACCTTCCGATGGAAAGACTACCGTGAGCACGGTCGCACGCGCTACAAAACGATGACCTTGGAGCACGAGGAGTTCATGCGCCGCTTCCTGCTGCACGTGCTGCCCTCAGGCTTTCATCGCATCCGCCACTACGGCTTCCTCGCCAACGCCCGCCGCAAGCACGATATCCCCGCCGTTCGCGAGCTCCTGCATCAACCGCCACCCATGCCGCCCGCTGAGCCCGGCGACGGTAATGCCGATCACGCTTCCCACAGGCCTACCTTCCTCTGCCGACACTGCGGCGCCCCGATGCTCGTCATCGAGACCTTCGCGCGGGCTCAGCACATCCGCGGACCTCCGATCCCTTCGAGGTTGCCATGAGCACACCATGCTCTACCCCGCAGTCCTCCTCCTCGGCACATCATCGCGCTTGGCTGAGGCGAACGCCCATGGTCATCGCCCCCGGCATCCATCGTTCTTGCACACGAGCGTCGCCAATATCACGGCTCCGGCCGCACCGGTTTTACATCCCGCAGCGCCGTGGCCCCCGCATCGGTTCCGCTATCAAGCTCGCCGGGCCCAGCGTCTTCGTTCAAATCCCCATAGCCCACCGCACCCGCTGAGGCCTCAGTGCGGCCCCGCGGTTTCCTCCCTTGGGGCTTGCCCACCATCTGCCCTCAACCCTCGTCGGGTACGGCATGCTCATCTCTGACGGGCAGATAGCGGGCAACCCTTAACACATCCGGACAGTGACGGTCCCGAACTGGGTGCCATAAAGCGGCCATACGGTGTCTGAGGTAAACTTAGTGCATGCAATGGACGCAGCCTCTCCCGAACTGGATCCGCACGCCATTCGTTCTATTTGGACTTGCAACAGTAGTAGGTGCCTTCGTTGACTTCTCTACGATGACCCTGGGTGGCGTCGTAGTTGGTGCTGTTTGGGCTCTCGTTGGCTGGAAAGGGCTTCCCGTCATCCGAACAATCGATGTGCAAGAAATTCGGCGCCGACGGATCGTAGCAATACTCGCCGGACCAATATGGCTATTGGTTGCTTCGTTAACCCTACCCAGAGTTCCTCGAACATATCTGGATACCGTCTTCTTTATGTCTACGATACCGGTTTTCTTTTTCGTATTTCGATTCGGGTTGAGCGCCTGCCCACGCTGTGGGAGACATTTTTTCTTATCGAAGTATTTCGTGGGATCGTGGGTCTCCAAGTGTAAGCACTGTGGCCAATCGCTTCGCGGCGATTCAACCGCAAGAACGTAGGTGCAGCGACACCTTTCCGTGCGACGATAAAGCTGTCGTTGGCTAAGGTCTGCAGTGGGTCGACTTCGGAAATTCAGTCTCAAGATTCAGTTTCTTGGTGCCGTGGGGCAGCACCCGGGCCAGGAGCTGTCATTCGCCTCGCTCATTAATCTATTGCTACTCTGAAAACACTTTCGCGACAGCCCCTAGATCGAACAAACAGGTAGAACCCAGAATGCCTACCGGTACAATTCTAAAACGTGGCCAGGTCTGGTGGGCGTTCGACGAACGGATTCCCCTGGTGATTTTGTCGGCTGACGGAATGGCCAATATTCAGGCGATGCGCATCGTCGCTCCCGCAAGCACAAATATTCAAGGTTACGCGGTCGAAGTGCCAATTGGTGTTCTCGAAGGCCTTCCACGCGAAGGTGTATTGCGTGTCGCCTTCCCGCGACCTGGTTACATTAACTGTCACTGGCTGGTCACGCTGACCCGAGCGGACTTGGTCGAATATGCGGGCGCATTGTCGCCCGAGAAGTTGAGCCAGCTAGAGGACGCACTCAGGCTTGCGGATCTCGAATAGCATCGATTGACGGCTTTCAACTTGTAATTGCAGACGCTCAAGAAGTCCTACTGACCGGCAGCTCCGGGTCGAGGGTGTGTCGGTCGACCAGAGACCGACGCCAAATCCGTCGTGGTATAACATGTTGCACATCCTCCCGCGAGTTGAGACCGCTCGATGCCCGACTCACGGTCGCATGAATGCGATCCGCATTTCTGACTTCACCTGGAAGAGAGAGCACATGACACGCGTATTGTTCGTCGGCCAACTGCCGGAGACAGTGGACTTCTCGGATGCTGCCATACCACCCGGTTTCAACCCCGAGAAGATCCATGCCGGAATAGCGATTGCCATGGGCAAAATGGCGGATCGGGGATGGCAGGCGGACCTTTGCTTGATCCCGCCCGACAAAATGGCAAGGATCGTACTTGAGCAGCAGCTGGCAACCGCGACCTATGATTGCGTTGTGATCGGAGGCGGCATTCGCCTGCCTCCCAAAAGTCTGTCGTTGCTCGAGACGGTAGTGAACACCGTGCATAAGTTGGCGCCGAATGCGTCCATCGCTTTCAATACGCGTCCGGAGGACACGGCGGAAGCAGCGGCCCGGTGGATAAACGCCGGCACTGACTAACGCCGACATCTATGTCAAACGCCGCGCCCCTCATCGTGCTTGCATGCATATTGGCGCCCCTCATAGGTATCATCGGGTATCTTCCCAACGCGATAAAAATCTTCGCAGCGACGCGGAGAAACTCATCGCGGATGCTGGGCATGTCGCCACTGGACCTGCGCGCAGCGGCAAAGTTACCTGTCGCAAGCCAAGGCCCTCTGCCTTCCTGTTTTTCCTGCTGTTCTTGCTTGTTCTATCCGCCGTTCTTTTCGGCTTACAGCTCAACTTGGGCTCATCAAACAACGCGGTTGGGTTTGTAATCCTCCTTTCATTGGTGCCCCTGGCAATGGCGCTTAGACAGCAGCGGTACACCGTGCGGGTGTCAGACACCACACTCATCATTTCCTCATTCACCACGAGACCTTTGTACCGCTGATTAAGGTGTTCACGCAGCGTTTTCACTCGGCAATTGTGGGCACAAGAGAGCACAGCGCAATAACTGCCCACTCATTCAACCGCCAGAAATCCCGCTGCGGGGCGAAATTCTGCGGCGGCGAGTCGGGCTCGCGCGCCTGACTCCCCGTCGTCGGCTTCCGCGTGGTCTTGTACGACACCTCGCTACACATCGGCGCGGTGGAGGGCCGCGTCTACCCCCACTGGGCTAGCTGCGCTTCCTGATGATTTCCACGCGGCCCTTGCCGCCCACGAACCAAGAGCCGACCATGCTCACCAGACTGACGAGAATCGCGGTCCAAAACGCGGGACCAAACCCTGCCACGTGCATGCCCGGCAGCATCCAGGCCACCAGTCCCACCATGGCGGCGTTGATGACCAGCAGAAACAGACCCAGCGTCAGAATGGTCATGGGCAGCGTGAGCAGTATGGCGATGGGCCGCACGATGGAATTCACGACGCCCAGCAGTATGCCGGCGAGAATCAGCGTTGAGGGGCTGTCGATTGAGACGCCGTGCACCCAGTCGGTGGCCAGCCACAGACCCAGTGCAACCAGCGCCGCGCGAATGAGGAACCCGAGCATGCCTGCCTCCTGTTACGCCCCGCTACGCGCGCGAGCATATCAAGGAAGCCCACGTCTGCTTCAATAATCGAGACCGGCTAGCGGCGGATCCTTGGGCTCAACTTTTGCCGGCTTTTTTGGCACGGGCGGACTCTCCAGAGTCACCTTGATCCGCGCCATGAACCGCTCCCAGCCCATGCGCATGCGCATATAGCTTTGATCCCAGGCGGCCGAATCGGAAATTCCGGATCCCAAGAGGCGCAGCGAGGTCTTGCCTTCGCCCTTGCGCACATCCAGCAGGAAGTCGTCCACGGCAGCACTTTCACTGGGCGGTGAATCGGGGCCGTCGAGGTAGATGAGCCTTAGGCGGCGATTCACATCAAAAATATCGATGTGCGCCTCGCGAGCGCCTGAATCGCGTTTGCCGATCCGATACAGGCCGCCTTGGCGGGGGTCGACTTCGGATTCGTGGCCGGACCAAATACGGATCAACCCCGGATCGATCAAGGCGCGCCACACCCGAGCGACCGGCACATCGATCTCGACCAGATGGGCGTAGCCTCGAGTGCCGTTTTTGGAGGATTTTCGGGGTAAGCTCATGGCTGACTTCGGCCTTTACGGTGCGTTGCGGTGTCTTAAAGCCTGACGGAAAGCTGGCTGCGGCGGAGTGCTAGAATCTAACAACAGGGGAGGAAGATCCATGGCATATGTTGATATCGTGACTGCGCTCGCAGTTCTACAGTTCATTGTGTTCGGCTTCAAGGTGGGGGGAGCCCGCGGCCGCTATGGAATCAAGGCGCCGGCCATTACCGGAAACGAGATTTTCGAGCGCCATTTTCGCGTCCAACAAAATACTTTGGAGCAGTTAATTGTATTTTTGCCCGGGTTATACCTGTTCGCGCGCTATTTCAATCCGCTGGTTGCGGCGGCGCTTGGGGTGGTGTACTTGCTCGGACGGGAGCTGTATGCCTTTACTTATGTGAAGGACCCGGCCAATCGCAGCGTCGGCTACGGAATGACCTTCCTGCCCATGCTAATCCTGGTGGCGGGTGGCTTGATCGGCGCCGTACGGGCGCTCTTTTAGACGGTTTTTTCGACAATCAACAGCTGGGGTGGCCTATAGGGCCTGAGATGCTGGCCGCGCAAGCCCACCAGCAAACCCATTGAACCTGATCCGGTTAGTACCGGCGGAGGGAGCATGGGTTCTAGAAATTCCTTTGTTTATATGGCGCTCGGCGCGCTGACCGCGCCCTGGTTGGCCGGATTGACGCCCGCAGGCGCGGCCGACAGCAGCACCGATCAACCCCTGGATGAGATTGTGGTCACAGCCACGCTGCGCTCCGTGCCCCTGCAGCAGGTGCCAGGCAGCATTTCCGTGCTGTCCGGGGAAACGCTGCACGATGCAGGACAGGAGCATTTCGAGGATGTCGCGGCATTAGTGCCGAATTTGAACTGGGCGGGCGATACCTCGCGTCCGCGCTACTTTCAGATTCGCGGCATCGGCGAGCTGCAGCAGTATCAAGGAGCCCCCAATCCGTCCGTCGGGTTCCTCATCGACGATATCGACTTCAGCGGCTTAGGATCGGCGGCCACGTTGTTCGACGTCGATCACATCGAGGTGCTGCACGGCCCGCAGGGAACCTTGTACGGCGCCAACGCGCTGGCCGGCCTTATTTACGTGAAGGGCGCGGAGCCTGCCGATACTTTCGGCGGCCGCGCAGAGTTCGATGTTGGAGACTATAACGAGCGTTCCTACGGGGCCGTCATCACAGGTCCGGTGAGCGACCTGGACTCGGCGTTCAGACTGGCGGTGCAGCGTTATACCAGCGACGGGTTCTACCACAACGCGTATCTGGACCGCAGCACCGACGATCGCGATGAACTTACGGCGCGCGCCAAATGGCTGTATGAGCCGAACGATGCCTGGCGCGTCGATTTGACGCTGCTGCGCGCGCAGATAGACAACGGCTACGATGCCTGGGCCATCGATAACAGCCGCATCACCGAATCCAACCAGCCGGGCGTCGATGCGCAATATTCCACGGGCATTTCCGCGCGGTCGACCTACACCGGGTTTCAGCCGCTCACCCTGACTGCCATCGCGACGTATGCCGACACCACGGTCAATTACGGCTACGACGGCGACTGGGGCAATGATGTGCTCTGGGCGCCTTACACGGATGACTACACCGAGTATCAGGACCGGCATCGATCGACGGAAAGTTTGGAATTTCGAGTCAGCGACTCCCCGGCCCAGGCGCCCTCGCAGGCGCTCTCTCAACAATCCATGCGCGGGTTCTCCTGGCTGGTTGGCGTGTATGCCTTCGAGCTGCGCGAGTCGTTAACCGACACCAGCGCGGGCGTTTATGTGGATCCCTTCGATGCGACTCAGAATTCCGAGACTTTGACTGTCATCTCGAGTCACTACAGCTCACGGAACGGCGCCTTGTACGCGCAGCTCGACGGGGATCTGAGTGCCGCGCGCTGGTCGCTTGGACTGCGCGGCGAACGGCACACCAGCAACTACAATGATGCCACCACGAATCTCGATGCGCCGACCACGACCAACAATTTCAGCCCCGCGGAAAATCTCTGGGGGGGGCATGCATCGCTCGACTATGCGATCGCGGACGGCCAGCATGTGTACGCGCTCGTCGCGCGCGGCTACAAGGCGGGTGGTTTTAACTTGAGCCCGGGTTTGCCGGCCAACCAATTGCTGTTTGGACCGGAGTGGGATCTGAACCTTGAAGTCGGCTACAAAGCGCAAATCGGCGGACTGCGAATTGATACCTCGCTGTTCTACATGATGCGTCACGATGAGCAGTTGCTGACCGGGGAGCAATTGGATCCGACCAATCCGGACACGTTCATCTTCTATACCGGCAACGCGCCATCCGGCTACAACTACGGCTTGGAGAGCACGCTGGAGTGGGCTGCAACACACAGCCTGGAAGTCGGGGGCTCGCTCGGCCTGCTGCAGACCCAGTACCACGGGTTCGTGCAAAACGATATGGTTCTCCCGGATCGGGCGCTGCCTCACGCCCCTGCCTGGCAAGCGGCCGTGAACGCTACATGGCGCGATCCGCGCGGGCCCTTTGCCCGGCTGGATGTCACGGGGATGGGCGCATTTTTCTATGATTTGCCGCCGAACTGGACGCGCTCGAGCGCCTACGGGCTCATCAACGCCAAACTCGGCTGGAGCACCGAGCGTACCGAGGTGTACCTCTGGGGGCGCAATTTGCTCGACAAGGACTATACGGTGCGCGGATTTTATTTCGGGGACGAACCGCCCGACTTTCCCAATAAGCTGTACACGCAGTTGGGCGAGCCACGCAATTGGGGCGTACATTTTACGGTGCGCTTTTAGCGTGCAAAGGCAGTCGGCATCGCCGCAGCGGAGGAGCTCCGATGAATCGAAACAGTCTTGTCATAGGGTTTCTCTGGGCAGCACTGAGCGCGAGTGCGGCGCTCTGCGCCGCGCCAACCGACACCGCTACCGTTCCGGCATCGACCGCCGTGGCCGAACCGCGTGATCAGCTGCACTCCATCCCTGTCCAAGAAGCCCGCGGCGATGTGGTGCAGCTGAGCGCGCGCATCTGCAGGCCGGCGGGCGACGCTCCCGCCGCCTTGGTCATCATCAATCATGGATCGCCCGCCAAGCCTGAGGATCGTCCGAAAATGCAGCTGGGGCGATGCGAACAGGAGGCGGCGCAGTGGTTTTTGAGGCGCGGCTACGTGGTCGTGTTTGCCCTGCGCCGCGGCTATGGGCAAACGGGCGGCGAGTGGGCCGAAGGATACGGTGAATGCTCAAATCCGCAATTCTTTCGCGGCGGGCTTTCCACGGCGCGCGACATCGATGCCATCGTCGCTTACGCGACGGCATTGGATTTTGTGCGGCCGGATGGCGTAGTGGTGGTGGGCCATTCCGCGGGCGGTTGGGGAACGATCGCCTACGACAGCCGGCCTCACCCCAAGGTTGCTGCTTTCATCAACTTCGCCGGCGGCCGGGGCGGACACCGCAACAACATTCCGAACAGCAATTGCCGCGAGGACGTCTTGGTCGAGGCGGCGGGCCGCTACGGCGGGACCGCGAGTACCCCCATGCTGTGGATCTATGCATCCAATGACAGTTTCTTCGCGCCGCGGCTGGCGGGCGCTCTATGGCGCGCCTTCACGGCCGCCGGCGGCAAGGGCGATTTCGAACAGCTGGGCCCTTCCGGCAAGGACGGTCATGGCTTGTTCTCCCAACCGGGCGGTGCGAAAACGTGGGGACCCTTGGTCGAGAGCTATCTCGCCCAGCAGCGCGCGGCGGCGAATTGACCTGCCGGATCGGTGGGATTTCCGGCGTGACACGGCATCCTATCTATCGCTACCATTAGCCGATAGCGGGGCTCACGATGCGAACAAATGACATCTAACCAGGAAATCGTTCGAATCGAATCAAAGGACCTATGAATCCCCTCGTCAGCAAGGTTCACGCCAAAGAGAAACGCTGGGGTGCCGAGTATGCGGAGCTTCGCAAGCTCTGCCTTGCCTCGGGCCTCAACGAAGAACTGAAATGGGGCCAAGCTTGCTACGATCTCAATGGCAGCAACGTGGTTCTCATTCATGGCTTCAAGAATTATTGCGCATTGCTGTTCATGAAAGGCGCGCTGCTCAAGGACCCCAAGGGCATCCTCATTCAGCAGACCAAGAATGTGCAGGCCGCGAGGCAAATCAGGTTCGCTTCACTGGCGGATCTCAACCGGCAGAAAGCGGCGATCAAGGCCTATATCAAAGAAGCCATTGCGGTTGAAAAATCCGGGGCCAAGGTGGCAATGAGAAGCGTCGCGCAATTCGAGATGCCCGCGGAGTTTCTAACCCGCTTGGATGATGACCCTAAACTAGCCGAAGCCTTTCATGCGCTTACCCCTGGAAGGCAGAAGGGTTATTTGCTGCATTTCGCCGCAGCGAAACAAGCGGCGACTCGCGCTGCGCGCGTGGAGAAACATGCGCCGAGAATTTTGAGAGGACTGGGAATCGACGATTAACCGCCCTCGCGGCAGCGGCTTTAGCCGGGGTGTTCAGCCAGCGCCTCGCGCGGAGGGGGATTCGGGTTCACGCCCGCGGCGATCAGTAGCGCAGCAAATACTTCCTGTTCGCGGCGGTATTTTTCGCATAGCGCGGCGTACTGTTCGGCGCGCTTCTCTCCGCGCATGTCCAATTGTGCGGCGAACTTCGATCTGTACGCATACACGCGGCGGGCCTCGTCGGCCGCTTTCCACTCGGGTGAATTTTCCGGCCAGACGCGCTTGGCGATGGTCGCGCCGATCATCTCGGTGACATAGTTGTCGCCGTGTTGGAAGGCATTGGCGAGTCCACGGCAGGACTCCAGCGTTTCGGCGCGCTGTAAGCGCTCTCCTTTGCATGCGTTTGAAGCGTACTGATATGCGGGAGTCCCTTCCGCGGCAAGGACCCCGATGATGGCGGTCTCAGCCTCCTCGAGGGAGAGTTTTCGGGTGCTCGCGGCTGCCCGACTCAGTGGAGCTATCAGTGTCGTCCAATAAATGTCGACGCGCTGCGAATGGCCGATGGCGGCCAATGCGGCCTCCCTGGCGGGATCGTCGTTTGCAGTGCCGGCGCGAGTGAGCGCCCCAAACCATCCCGCGCCGTTGGATGGGTCGAGCGCTTGTAGACGCCGCTCGATGGGTTCCGGATCACAGGGAGGAGCCCCGCGGCACACTTGTGAGTGTAGCCAGTGAAGATCCGCTCGATCAGGTGCCGCGGCGCTTGCGCGGGCGATGAGCAGTAATGATTGGTCGAGGTGTTCGGAGAGGCTTAGTAGAGCGGCAGCGGCCAGGGAGTCGGCGTCGCGATTGACTTGCAGGGCGACGATGGCTTCTTCGATGTGCCTCGCCAATCTCGCCTCGCGGGTTTCGGCTGACGTGGAAGCACAGGCGCTGCCGTAAGGAAACAGAGCAATGATCGCCATCATCGGGACAGCCAGGTTTTTCAGCGTGTGATTGTAGAAGGGAAGGGCGGCCGATGGCGCATTGCTTCCACCACGGCATGCACGGATCGCGACAGTGCATGGGCCATTTCTGAGGTTGAACAGCGTGCTTCGCCCGTCAGCCACGCGGTAATCAGGCCGAGTGTTGTTTCCGTCAGTTGCCACGCCAGTAATCGGCGGGGCAGCCGGAATTTTTCAAGTGACGCCGTTTCGTATTGCTTGAGCTGCCTTTCTATCTGAACGACTAAAACGGTCGCCGTGCGCTGTCGGACGGCGCCCTGCAACACGCCGCGCGCAAAGGCGCGATTGCTCCAGAAATGCTCGAGCAAGGGAATGAGAGCGGATGGCGAGGCGGAGAAAATACCATCCGCCAATATTTTAAAGGGGTGCGCGATACTGAGGGTCAAAAGATCCTGCTTGCCGCTAAAGTGTTCGTAAAACGACGAGCGCGACACGTCGGCGCGATCGATAATCTCTCCGATCCTGATCTCATCGTAATGCTTCGTTGCAATGAGTGAGGCAAATGCGCGCAACACGGCGGTCTTCGCGGGCGGTGCGCTCGATCGGACATTAGCGCTCTTTTGTCCGGGCGGGAGGCGAGATTTTTCGTTAGCTTGAGCTGATCGTCGCATAGGGAAACCGATCATGGCACAGGCAGCGGTGGCGGAGATAATGAAGCCGGAGAAGAGGATTCGAGCAATGGCTCTCCTCTTGATGTTGGCGACAACCGTGGAGTTTGTCGCGATTGTGCACCATCCGCACGTGCAATCTCGAGATCAACTGCAGGCCACCTTGCAAATCATCGCTCTGGGTCCCCTGGCGGGTTGGATACATGGAATCGCCATGGGGTGTTTTTTGCTCATCGCCTATTGTTTGGGAGAATTGATACGGCTTCGGATTCCTGCCGCCCTCATGCGGGCCGCAAGCCTGGTGTACGCAGCGGGGATGGTTTGTTGGCTCGCAGCAGCTACCATCGATGGGTGGGTGATCGAACGCCTGGCGGGTAGTTTCGCGCATGACACGGCGGCGGATCTTGAAAACAGTGCTGTAGTATTTAAGGTGTGCATGGCGTGGGTGGTGGCCAGCACCAACGTGGGATTTGTGCTCACCTCAGTCGGCATACTGATCGGATGCGTGGGCCTTATGCGTAACAGCCTCGCCTGGCGGATGGTGGGTGGCCTGGGCCTGCTGGTCGCAGCCTCACTGTCACTGAGTATCGCGGCGGGGCATCTCTCCATGGATCGTCATGGCGCGATTGTGGCGGTGGGACTTCAAGGGCTGTGGTTGGTCTTGCTGGGAGTCGTTGCGCTGAAAGCGGGCACCCTCAATGTCCTGCGAAGTGATTAACCATGTCGGGAATCGCTGGCTAGATCCAGGCCTGTTCTTGGAATCGCGCCTTGAGCGCGTCGCTGATTTGTTTGGCGATCTGCTGCACGCGGCCTTCGATCGTGTTGCTGCCGCTTGCCTCCCCATACGCCTTCATCCCGGTGGTAAGAATGAGCCCGGCCGGGTTGTGGGTGATCAACGTCGAAAGAAGCCCGACGCTCATACCGGGCGTTTTATTACCTGTTGAGCTCACATCGCCGGACCCGAGCTTGCGCATGCCGGTTGCGGTCATTTGAAATCCTTCCACCGCCACTTGCAATTCGGACTCTCCGGCGGTAAATCCGATCGTGACCCGTTCGGCAGCGTTCCCCTGTTGGACGGACAGTAAGGAGCCCTCGATGATCAGATCATTCAGCTGCGGCCTCGCGGCCGCCGAGCCGACGGCGGCGGGCAACCCCATGCCGATGATCTGCTGCACGACCTGCACCG
Organism: uncultured Gammaproteobacteria bacterium; assembly: GCA_963756845.1. Lineage (GTDB taxonomy): Bacteria > Pseudomonadota > Gammaproteobacteria > Steroidobacterales > Steroidobacteraceae > Bog-1198. Next base: position 398,760 of record CAVWPD010000008.1, read on the forward strand.
CGATCTGGTAGCCCAATTGTTGCCCCTCGGCAATTTGTTGGGGGGTGAGCGGCGCGGCGTCTTGAGGATTGCTTCCGGCCAACGCCGACTCCGGAGGGACGTCGGCCGGCGTGGCGGCCAAGGGGTAGACCCAAATTTGCGGGGGTCGGGGCAGATACCCACTGCCGTATTGCTGTTGGTTGCTGACGGTGGTGGATGCGCACCCGGCCGTGATCGCAATAGCAAACAAGCATGCGCACAGTTTGTTCAGGGAGAACCGGGCTTGCATCGATTTCATGAGCTTTTTCTCCAACGATTCTGGATAAGCGAGGTCATCTGTTTACATCAGCTGCAAGTGGGATTCTATGAGCCTTAAGGTCACTGTTGTGGCTTCGAGCGCGCATGCGCGGCTTCACGGTAAGCTAGAGTCATGAGGGAGCGCACGAGGCGAAAAGATGAGCCTATGAAACGGCAGCTAAGACGGGCCTTCACAATGATTGCGGCCGCTTTTTTTGCCTCTGCGGCGAACGCGCAGAGCAGATGTCCCGTTGAGGCCAAGCTCCTGTTGACACCACCCAGCGCGCCAACGGTGGTGGCATCCCTGGGGTTTGAGAATATGCGCGTAGGCCGCGTTTATTTCCTTGATACTGAGGCACTGGATCTAGCGACGCAGGGGGTGAATGTGCGCCTTCGCCGGGGCGCAAGTAACGATCTCACAGTGAAAGTGCGGCCACCTAGGGGCAATCGGCAAATTGACCGGGCTTCCCTTCGCGATCGATTTCCGTGCGAAATCGATCGCACACCGGCGGGAGCTGTCACGTCATACGCCATTCGACGTTCATTTAGCGGAGCTGTACCGGAAAGCGGTGTCGCCATTGAGAGCCTTCTCGATGCTGCGCAGAAAGCGCTGCTGCAGGAGGCGGGCGTGTCGATCAATTGGTCTTCGGTGAAGAGAATTGCGAGCATCCGTTCAACTACATGGGTTACCCCGTCCAAATCAGCCTTGGGCCCCCTCGCGCTCGAGATGTGGGAATGGCCGACAGGCAAGATTCTCGAGATTTCTTCCAAGTCCCGGCCGGGGACTGAAGACGCGGCCTTTGCGCGCCTGCAACAGGTCGTCAATATGAACGGGCTGTCCTTGAGCGATGTACAAGACAACAAAACAGGTGTCGTACTGGGTACGTTGGCGGATCCTGGGACGAAGGTCCAATAGCCCGGGCAAGCGGGTGGAACCAAGTTAGCACGCACCCCTTGAGGGGCGGCCCCGCCAGGGGAACCGCCTCCTCGCTAACGAGAGGCTTATATGAACAACCGGAGATATCCCACCATGAAAGTCGGCGCATCCACGATGGCATTTGCAATCTCAGCGATTCTGATCAGTTCCGCGCCGCTCACCGCGCGCGCGCAGACAGCCACCGCGGACGTGGCAACGGCCCCCGGTAAAATCGGGGTAAGCGAAACGGTGAAGATGGCGGCCACCGTGGTATCCATCGACCTCGGGAGCCGTGATCTGTTGCTGATCGATTCGCAGGGCAAGATGCACAAGGTCAACGTGGGCGATCAAGTGAGGAACCTCGATCAGGTGAAGGTCGGAGACAAGGTAAACGCGGAATACACCGAAGCGATTTCCCTGCAACTGAAGAAGCGTGGCAGCGGCGCCGCTCCACCCGCGAGTGCGGAACAGGCAGTAATCCGCTCGCCCAAGGGCGCGAAGCCGGGCGGGGCGGTCGGTCGTAAGGTCACCGCCTTCGCAACGGTGGTAGCCGTCAACCTCACTAAACAATTTGTCACTCTGCGCGGCCCTCTCGGCAACGAGTACGATCTACAAGTGCCCGACATTGCACAACTTAAGACCGTCAACAAGGGCGATGAGGTCGAGGTCGTCTACACCGAGGCACTCGCCATTTCAGTGCAGTCGGCGCCGGGCCCGAAATAGTAAAGCCTCAGTCTCGGTACCATCAACTTCGGCGCGGTCGGCGTCGAGCCGCAGAGTGCGGCTGCTTGCGCATGGGCGTGTTTCGACAATGCGACGACGCTGCGGTGAGATCGTCCCGTGGCTTTCTTGCTGAGGCCGCCTATTTTATGATTCCGGCAACAGTCACAGATTTTCCAATAACCACCTATGAGCACCATTGTCCTTCTCAGCTTGTCAAACGTCTTTATGACTTTCGCATGGTATGGACACCTGAAGTACGGCCATGACTGGCCGCTCTGGAAGGCAATTCTGATTTCGTGGGGTATTGCGTTGCTCGAATATTGTTTGGCCGTGCCCGCCAATCGCCTCGGGTTTGTCCAGTTCTCGGGATTTCAGCTCAAGATCCTGCAGGAGGTGATCACGATCTCTGTCTTTGTCCTGTTCGCGATTTTCTTTCTCAAGGAGAAGCTTGCCTGGAATTATCTCGTGGCATTCGTCTTCCTGGGTGTCGCTGCATTCTTTGCATTTGCGTTCAAGACACCCGGCCCCATTACCTGAACTGCTCGCGCGACAGGCGCGCGGCGTTCTCTCGGCCCTCAAGCACTTCGCTTCCTTCTCTCGGCGACGGCACGGACAATCAATTGTTCCAATGCGTTTTGGTCGATGTCCGACAGTTTCTTTATATACAAGCAGCCCTTTCCAGTGGTGTGCGGCCCCAACTTCGACAGCAACGACCCGGCCTTTTCCGCCGCCGTGATGCCGTAAAGGACGAACGCGGCTTTGCGCGGTGAGAAACCCACCAACACCGTATCGCCCTCCCGTCCGCTCTCATATTGATAGTGATAGGTACCGAAACCGATGATCGATGGCCCCCACATTTTGGCCTTCTCACCGGTGGCCTTCGACATCAACTTGATCAGCGCCTTCGCGTCCGTTCGTCGGGCCTGCTGCGTAATCGCATCGACGAATGCCGCCGCGCTTGTACCGGTTGGTTTCGTCTTATTGACCGCCATCGCTAGTCACTCCGCGCGCACTTCCAGCAGTATCCCGCGCTCCGCCGCGCCTGCCAAATTTAAAAATTCGCGCGCTCTAGATCCGCGATCAGCGCAGGTCCCGTCGGGTGCCATGCCAGCCGCTGCTGCGTTAGCGCGCCGGACGCCGGCATGTCCAAGCCGACGAACGCGGCGAGCCACCCGAAATGGCTCGCCGCGTCCTCTGCAGGGACACTGACGAGCGGCATCTTCAGGCCGCGGCCGATGACTTCAGCGATGTGCCGAAGCGGCACTCCCTCTTCAGCAACCGCATGATACCTGCTGCCTGCTTCGTGCCTGTCCAGGGCGAGCTTGTAAACTCGCGCGGCGTCGCGGATATGCACCGCCGGCCATCGGTTGAGCCCCTCCCCCAAGTACGCCACGACTCCCTTGTCGCGCGCCAACTGGATGAATGGGGTGATGAGCCCCTGCTTGATGGGGTCGTGGACCTGAGGAAGGCGCACCACCGACACGTTCACACCGCGCTGCGCCACTGCGGCAGCGGCGACTTCCGATGCTTTGCGCGGGTTCGGGTGGTTGGGATTAAAAACATCTTCAGTGGCGGGTTTGCCGGGCGCCGCCGTTCCCATTCCGGTCCCGGAGGTGATGATCAGCGGCCGGTCGGACCCTGCCAACACGGCCCCCATCGCCTCGATGACCAGTCGATCTTGCTCGCAATTCGCTACGAACTTCGAGAAGTCGTGGTTGAAGCCGCAATGGATAATCGCGTCCGACATCGCCGCTGCGCGGCGCAAACTGTCCAGGTCTTCTAGATTTCCTCGGTGCACCTCGGCGCCGGCAGCGGCAAGTAACTTGGCGCCCGCATCCGATCGCGTCAGTCCGAGCACCTGATGGCCCGACTGGATGAGTTCGGGAATGATGGCCGAACCGATGAAGCCGGTAGCGCCGGTGAGAAAAACACGCACTTAGGGCGCCTTCGGCTTCTCGCCGGATGGCTCGTCGGGGAGCAAGTAAGCGTCGATGACTTTGCGTGCAATTGGCGCTGCCGCGGTCGCGCCGAATCCCGCGTTCTCCACCAAAACGGACACGGCAATCTTAGGATCATCGACGGGTGCGAAAGCAATGAACCAGGCGTGTTCACGTTTGCGTTCGTCGGCTTCCTTGTGCTTAGTGCTCTCTGTTTGTTTGACGGTGACCACTTGCGCCGTGCCGGTCTTGCCGGCCCATTTGTACTTGGCGCCGGCGCCGGCCACGTGCGCGGTGCCGCTCGGCCCGACCGCCCCTTCCATCCCGTCGAAGACCACGCTCCATTGCTCATCGGTGGCCATATTCACCGGTTTCATCAACATGGGACTGCGCGGGATCACGTCAAGGGATCCGGGTGCGCGGGTGGCCGCCACCAATCGCGGCGCTGCGATGACCGCACCGCGCTCGGCAATTTCAGCAGCAAAGTGCGCCTGCTGCAGCGGTGTGACGGTAATGGGGCCCTGACCGATGCCCATGCTGACGGTCTCGCCGGGGAACCAAACCTGATCGGCCTTGCGTTTGAACACCCGCCTCTTCCATTCGGGGGAGGCATACAGACCGGGTTTTTCGCCGGGAATATCTACGCCGGTCAGCTCGCCGTAGCCAAAGGCGCTCATGAACTCATGCATGTGATCAATGCCCATTTTCTCGGCGACCCGGTAGAAATAAACATCGCAGGAGCGGGAAATCGCGGTGCGCATGTCTACGTCATGATGCACCTCATCGTCCCGATACTTGTTGCTGCTGCCGGGCAACGTGAAGAACCCCGGACAGTACATTGTCTGCTGCGCCGAGATAACGCCGTATTTCTGGGCGGCCAAGGCGTACAGCGGCTTCACCGTCGAGCCCGGCGGATAGGCGCCGCGCAATGCGCGATTGAGCAGGGGCACATCGATGTTGTTCGCCAGCGCGCTGTACTGCGCCACCGACAGACCGCGGACAAATTCGTTTGGATCGAAGCCCGGCGTGCTGACGAGCGCAATGACGTCGCCGGTTTTTGGATCAAGAGCCACCACGGATCCTCGCTTGCCGGCTAACGCCTCTTCGGCAATCTTTTGCACCCGCACATCCATCCCGAGAATCAAGTCCACCCCTGCGACCGGAGGGCGGGTGTTGAGCCTGGGCGCGTAGCCTCCCTGCTTTTCCACCGGACGGCCGGCGGCGTTGACTTCCAATTCTCTATAGCCGGGTTTGCCGTGCAGCTGCGCCTCGTAAGCTCCCTCGACGCCGAGTTTTCCGATGAGACTCGTTCCCGCGTACTCGGCGCTGTCGATCTGCTTCATGTCTTGTTCGTTGATGGCGCTGACATAGCCGATCGCGTGGACGCCGATTTCGCGCAGCGGGTAGTGGCGCGCCAGCCGCGCGCGAATATCCACGCCGGTGAACTGATAGCGATGCACCGCGAACAACGCCATCTCCTGCTCGTTGAGCAGCAGTTTGATGGGCACGCTTTCGTAGACCTTGTGGACCAGAATGGTGCGACGGATCGCGCCGACCTCCTCGCTGTGCAGCAGACCGATGCTCACCAGCTGGGCCAGCGTGGCATCGAGCGCCTTCAAGTCCCCCACCTGTTCTCGGACCAACTCGACGTTGAAGGCCGGAAAGTTGTCGGCGAGCACCACGCCATGGCGATCCAAGATCAATCCGCGGCTGGGGGGTATGGGCTCATTGCGAATGCTGTTGCCCTGCGACAAATTGGAGTAGTAGTCGAATTTAAGCACCTGCAGATAGAACAGGCGTCCGGCGACCGCCAGCAGCAACACCGCGGCGATGACCCCGGCGACAATGCTGCGAATCGTGAACAGCCGGCTCTCGGCGAAATAGTTCTTGATCCGCGACTGGCGGCTTCTCACCATGAGGGGTTCTGGGCGCGAAGAATCGTTGGCATGGGAGTATTGTAGGACATCGGCGCCTGCTTCGACCGTGACAGGGCCGTCGAAGTTCGACGCGCGTGCTAGGTGACTTGGTCGGCGGTTCGCTGCGTCTGATAGCGGAGCGTCACGCTGCCGTTGGCGGGGATCTTCAAGCGGAATAGCGGCCGGCCGTTCTTGGCCTCCAAGGCATGATCGGCGCGCACCACACGGCCGCCGGAGTGCAGGCGCAACCGCAGCTCGAATTGAATGTCGGTCGCCCGCGCGTTGCTGATCTCGACGCGATTGATCTCATTGACCTTGACCGATCGAAGTGTGATCACACCCGGCACCAGCGGCAGCAGCTCGGCCTGGGCGGTATCGACGCTGCGCACCTCCTTGGCCACCGACACCTGAACGTCGGGGCTGTCACCCAGGTTGATCTCGAGCTCTTCGCCGACGGCGGTGTCGCGCAGGCCGGATTCGTGCTCGAGCAAATTCTGGCCCTCATGGGGCGTAAACACGGCCACCGTGCCGGAGGGCAGGGCCAGGCCCAGCTGATTCGCCGTATTGTTCATCGTTCTGATCAGGCGCTGCGCGGGGGCGACGCTTGCCGTCTCATCCGCCGAAAGGTCCGCGCTGTACACCGTGGAGATGGGCACACCAGCCCGGTCCATGAGCCGCACCTGCTTGGATTGGCGGCTTGCCACGGTGGTGCGCTCGGGCACCCGATACAGTTTCAAATCGCCCAGTTGTTCCTGCGTTACTTTTTGTGCCGTGACAACGGCTATCTCCTGAAGCGCCGCAGGGGCCGGAGCCGCGAGGGACGCCATACGCATGGAATCAGCTGCATGTTTGCCGGCCATGCGCAGCACCATGGGCAAATCGCTGGTGGAGCCGCGCGGCCAGCACTGTGCCAGTAGGGGTCCACCGGCATCGATGGGTTCCACATCGCCGTTCTCGCGGTTCAGCTTGCCGGCCACGACCTGAGTGCGCGCGGACGGAAAACTCACGCCATTGGCATTCGCCAGTGTCACCCACGCGCCGAGATCCAGTCTTTTGCCGTCGGCGGACAATGTCGCAGTGTAGTCGGCCGCCCAATCGAAGCCGCGCGACAGATAGGACAGCGTGACTTGTTGGGTGATGGCGCGCGGGCTGCTGACCAGCACCGACAGGGTCGGGTGGGCGGCCAAATCACCGATGGTTGCGAAATCGAAGGTCTCCGGCAATCCCGAGCAGCGCAGGGCTTCGATCCCCTGGGCGGTTTGGAACACCACACCGCCGCCCGCATCCGACAGCAAAGTACCGGGCACGCGTTCCGTTTTGCCGGTTTTGCGGTTGCTGCGCAGCAGTTCGACCGGCTTCCCCACGGCGGAGTCGAGTAAGGCTCTGGGACTCAGCAACTTCGCATCTCGATTCTTCTCGATCACCCCGCCCGGCAGACCGGTGATGATGGCGCTGGCCGGCTCAATGCCGTCGGCGACTCCCTCGAATCGCAGGCGGCTGACCCCGGCGGGCAGATGCACGAGGCGGGTTTCGCTGACCAACGCGAATCCCGCAGGGTCATCTACATCGATCGAGCCTGAATCCCGGTAGGGCGCACGATAAATGGTTACCGACAGATCCGAGGGCGGCTCGGCCACGGCCTGGTCGGCGCCGGCTTCCCTGAGCCCCAGCGCCGAGCCCAAACCCAGGATGAGCCAGCTCGCGCCTCGCACGCCCATCGCCGCGGCCTAGTACCGCGTGTCGAAGCTGGCCGTCAGAACCGTCTTGCCGTTGGCGGGCACCGTCACCGCCCACTCGGCGCTGTCGGCACTGCGGCGTGTACTTTTTTGACTCTCGGTCTTGATGCTGGAATCGCCCCACAAGCCATCCTGAATCAGCTTGACCACCACGGCACGAGGCAGTGCATTGCTCAATTCGTAGCGCATATCGGTCTGCCAATCGAATTGCGCCAGACGCGTGCGCTTGTCGACGACGGCGTGGACTTTCACATCAAAGGCGTCGCCCGTGGCCAGAGACAGGGTCGAGCCCATGGGCGTGTGATCGATGCGGCTCTCGCCGATAAACTGCGGGTCGCCGCGCTTATCGCGCACATAAAACCGCAGCACGCCGGAGGGCAGCTGATCGCCGAGACCCGCATGAGCACTCGTGGAAAAACTGTATACGCTCTTGGCGCTCAGCGGTGTTTCCGCGGTTCCCAGCCAATGATTATGGTACTCATAGCCGTGCTCGGCAGGCACGCCATGCACATCCAAAAAACTCACTTGCTTGGTCTGCAGATTGGCGATCGTGGTGCGTTCCGCCAGCGGATAAAGATAAAAATCGCCCAAGCGCTCGCGGCTGCCGCTTTCGGTCCCTGCCTCCTGCAACGTGGGGCGGCGGGGTGCGGGACGGAAATTGACCTGCCTGCCGCCATCCACTTGGCTGGGTGAGCCGGCGACCAAGAGAGTCTGGGCATTGTCATAGGACGTGCCGCTGGAATTGGTCAGCGTGACCCAGCCTTGCACGTCGATCTTGCTGTCGCTCTCGTTGTAGAGCGCCACGTAATCCGCTTTCCAACCAAGACCCGGGGTAAGGTAGCTCAACGTGGCCCGGCGAGTTCCGCCGTGCGCGCCGATCACCGTGACCGAAAGGGTGGGCCGCGCGCGCAGGTTATCGGGCACCTTATCGAAGATCACCCGCACCGGCAGTCCGTCGTCTCGCAGCACTTCGATGCGCTGGCCGATCTTGAGAACCACGCCGCCGTTGGTGGCGAGAACCTGCGCCTGCTCGCGCGTTTCAGCACCGGTAGCCGGATTCACGCGCACGATCGTGATTTCTTGTCCCACCGCCTTTTCCATCAATTTCGCGGGGGTCAGCAGATCGAAATCGAAATTCTGCTCGACGATGCTGATGTCGCCGGCAACCAGCGACACGGTTTCCGGTCGAATCTGCGCCGACACGTCTTGAAATTCGATGCGCTGGCGCCCGCCCTTCAACTCAATGTCCCGCTGGTCCTGAACCAGCGCCAGATCATCGTTGTAAATCGTGACCGATAGCGCCCGGTCGGCGGCTGCGGCCGGATAGGCAAATAGCCAGGCGGTGCCGGCCATGCAAAGTAAACGGTTGCGCATACCTACCCCCGGTGTTGGTAGGCCAGTCTGGATTATGCCGAGCGACTTGTCATCGTCGCCGCCACCGCTCAGCGCATGGACACCCGCAGGCGGGCGTTCGCGCTCGCCTCCATCCAAGACTTGATCCGCTTCGCGTCCGCGACCCGCGTGTACTTGCCCAGCGAATCCAACAGCACGATCACCACGGAACGGCCTTCGATGACGGCCGCCATGACCAGGCACTTGCCCGCCTCGGTGATGTAGCCGGTTTTCTGCACGATGATGTTCCAGGTGGGGTTTGCCACCAGATTGTCCGTATTGTGGTATTCCACCAGGTGCCGATGTACCCGTACCGCGTAGCTCTTATCGGTCGAATACTCGCGAATGGTGCGATTTTTCGCCGCGGCCATCACCAGTTTGGTCAAGTCCTCGGGACTGGCGACATTCTCGCTGGACAGCCCGGTGGGATCGACAAAGTGCGAATTGGTCATGCCCAGCGAGGCCGCCTTGGCGTTCATGGCCGTCACCATGGCGGGCATGCCGCCCGGGTAATTATTTCCCAAGGCGTGTGCCGCGCGATTTTCCGACGACATCAGCGCCAGGTGCATCAGGTCGCCGCGGGTCAGGGTGGCGCCCACGGCCAGCCGCGAAAACGCCGACTTGGGGAAATCGCGGTCTGCCTCGGTGATCTGAATAGGTTCGTCCAAGGATTGCTTGGCGTCCAACACCACCAACGCGGTCATTAACTTGGTAATGGAAGCGATGGGAGCGGCGACGTCCGAATGGCGTGAATACAATACCGACGAGTCGCTTTGATCAACGACCAGCACCGAGCTGGACATGAGTTTCGGGTCGCCGACATCCCGCGCCGTGGCGTGAACCGCCAGGGTGCACAAAAAAGCCCCGGCAACGATGCGTACCGGCAGCCTTGCTGCCCGCCAGGGCGAAGACTCTTGTCTATTATTTGACTGCATTAACCATCTCTTGAGATTGGGCGAAACAGGGCAAGCACACCATATGTAAATCACGCTCCGGCGTGACGCAGCGCTAACTTTGCCATCATTTTTACGAAAGTCCAGCTTATTCAAGCATTTGCTTGGCATATCCAAGCTTTTGCTTCACTTATTAGGCTTTTGCCTCGGCGCCGGGGGTGCGCCGCAGTTCCTTGTCGCGATACATTTTGTGCTCCGCAAGGCTTAAGAGCTCGCGGGTGTCGCGGGAGTCCTTGGGAAAATTGACCACGCCGACGCTCACGCTGCAGCGAATCATACGGGACCGCAGGTCGAGGGTGGTTTTGTAGACATTGTGCCGCACGCGTTTGAGCACGACCTCGGCGACCTCTGGGGAAGCGCCCGGCAGGATCACCGCAAATTCGTCGCCGCCTAGGCGGGCGGCATGATCGGTCGTGCGAATGCTTCGTTGCAGGCATTGCGCAACCAGCGTGATGGCGCTGTTTCCCGCTTCATGGCCGAATGTATCGTTGATCTCCTTCAGCTTGTCCATGTCGATCATGAGCAGCGAATATGTACCGCGACCACGTTCCGCAACGCCGTGTTCGCGCTGCCACACCTCATTGAACATCCGCGTGTTGTACAGGCCCGTCAACGAATCCGTCTGCGCCAAGTTCTCGATGCGTTCGCGCGCCTCGGTGATGTCCGCGGACAAGGTGGTGGTCAAGTAGGCCACCAGCAGAAACGGCGCCAGCTGTCCCACCACCTCACTGGCGTAGGGCAAGGAGAGCACGTCCAAGCCCGGCGTCGCGAGAGCCAGCAGCAAGTGGCAGATCGCGATGACCGCCACTTGCAGCAGCGTCACCAAGCGCCCCAGCGTCAGCGCGCTCAAAATGATCGGCAACAAGTACAGGTTGAGCAGCGGACTGGCGCCCTTCCCGGTGAACCACAACACACCAGTGATGAATATCACCATCGACCACGATTCGACGAGCAGCTTCGGCAGCGTGCGCCCCGGAAAGAAACGCCGGGCGCGAAATGCCACGATGGCGGCAGCGAATGCGGCCAGCAGTCCGAGCACCGGCCACAGCTGCGTGCTCAGTGCCCCGGACCACACCAAAACCAGCGCGGCCAGCGCCAAACACAGTATTTCGATGGAGCGCGTGCTGCGCACGGCTAGCGGATATCGGCCGCGGTCGTAACCGAACCCGGCCGCGTGTTCTGCGAGGCCTTCAGTTCCTGCACGGCGCGCCCAACCTCCGCATCACGCTGCGGCAAGGGCGCGTTTTCCGGCACCGGAACCGCCGGCGGTTTTGGATCGCGCGGCAACTCGATGTCCGGCGCAATACCGCGGTGATTGATCGACACGCCCGACGGTGTGTAATAGAGCGAGGTGGTCAGCTTGATGGCACGGTCATCAGACAGAGGCACGATGGTCTGTACGGAACCCTTGCCGAATGTCGTGCGTCCCATGAGTTTCGCCCGGTGATGATCCTTGAGGGCGCCGGCGACAATCTCCGCCGCCGAAGCCGAGCCGCCGTTCACCAGCACGACGATGGGCGCGCCATTCAGCGCATCTCCCGGCGTCGCGTCCATCTCGAATTTCGAGTCGGGGGTTCGTCCCTTGGCGGTGACGATAATGCCGCTCTCCAGGAAGGTGTCGGCAACCGCCACCGCTGCCTCCAGAACGCCGCCGGGATTGTCGCGTAAATCGAGCACCAACCCTTCGAGGGGCGCGCCGTTGTGCTTGCGCAATTCCTTGATGGCCAGTGCCAGGTCATTGCCGGTGGTTTCGCTGAATTGAGAAATTCGCACATAGCCGAAACCGGGCTCGAGCAATTCCGAGCGCACGCTGTGCAAATCAACCCGCGAACGCTTCAGGGTGAACAGCAGCGGCTCCGCGCTGCCCTCGCGCATGACCCCTATTTTGACCACAGTCCCTTCGGCGCCGCGCATGCGCCCTATGGTGTCCGCCAAAGTGCTGGTATTCACCGGCACACCGTCGATCGTTACAATTACATCGCCGGAACGAATTCCCGCCTGTGCGGCAGGCGAGCCGTCGAAGGGTGCGATCACCACGACCTGCTCATCCTCGATCGACAGTTCGATGCCGACGCCGGAATAGCGGCCGGAGCTGCTGATTTTGATTTCGTCGTATTCCTCGCCGTCCAGATACGCCGAGTAAGGATCCAGCGATGCCACCATGCCGCGAATTGCCGCCTGCAGCAGCTGGTGGTCATCGACCGGATTCACATAATCACGCTTTACCCGCTCCAGGACCTCGGCGAGCATGCGCGCGTCCTGCCAGGGTAGATCGGTTGCGGCAGCAGCCGGCTTGTCGGCCAGGACGCCATGCGTCAGCCCCAGCGACAGACCGATGGCGATGCCGACGGCCAGCAGTAACAGGTTGCCGGATTTCTTGATCATCGGGCCAGCATACGTGCGCGGAAGGCCGGCCGCCAGCCGGCGTTGAGCCTAGGGATTGGAGCGCAACCAAAGCTTCGGGTCCACGGTCTTGCGCCCTTCGCGTATTTCGAAATAGAGCTGCGGGACGGCGCCCTCGCTGTCGCTCAACGCGGCGATCACATCGCCCGGCGCCACCCAATCGCCCACGGACTTGTAGAGAACCTCGGCGTGTCCGTACAGCGTCATATAGCCGCCGCTGTGGCCGATGATCAGCAACAGCCCAAGGCCCTGCAGCCAATCGGCGTACACCACGCGGCCAAAGAATGGCGCCCGCACCTTCGCGCCTCGCGCCGCATCAATCATCACGCCGTTCCAGCGCACGGCTGCCGCAGAGCTGTCGCGCGGCGCCTGATAGTGAGCGCTCACGCGGCCCAGCACCGGCCAGGGCAACTTGCCGCGCATGGCCACGAAGCTTTGCGAGGGGTCTACCGGAAAGTCCTGCATGACTTGCGCGAGCTGCTCCACCAACGATTCCACGGCCTGCTCTTCGCGCTTCAAATCGCCGAGTTGCTGAGTACCGCTCGCCAATTTTTTATTGAGCGCCGCGACCGCATCGGTCCGCTCGGCGCGTGCGCGCTTGAGTCCCGCAATCTCGCGCGAGGCATCTTCTTCCAGACTCTGCAATTTTTGCGTTTGCTGCTCGATCTCCTCGACCAATTGCTGCAAGCGCCGCTCATCATCCTTGATCAATTCGATCTTGCGGCTGCGCTGCTGCGCAAGGTATCCGTAGTAGGTGAGCGTGCGCCCAAGACTGGCGGGGTCGCTTTGATTGAGGAGCAGTTTTAGCTCCTCTTGATGGCCGATCATGTACGCGGCACGCGCCTGTGCGGCGAGGGATGCCCGCTCCGCCTGCAGCGCATTTTGATTGCGGGTTTGCTCGGCGCGCAAGTCCGAGCGGCGCCGCTCGGCGACAGCCTGTGCTGCATGCAGCGCATCAACGCGTTGACGCTGCGCGGCTATGACGAGTTCGGCCTCGCGAACTCGCGCGCTCAAGGCGTCGCGCTGCGCGAGCTGCGAGCCCAAGCGATTGGTCAGATCGGCGATTCGCGCCCGCACCGCCGCGAGCTTGGCCTTCGCGGCATCCGCGGGGGCCGTCTCCACGGCGGCCGTCTCCACGGCGGCCGCGTCTGCGGAGGCCGTAGCGGCGGATTCGACGGCCGTTATCCGGCCGAGGGCACACAACAGGGCGGACAGTACAGCGACCCTGCAGAGTGGTTGAAAAGGGCGGTGCATTGCGGCGTTCATGCTTGCGCCCAAGCATACAAGCCTTGTGCCCGCTGCTATACTTGCGCGCCCGAAAAACCCAAATTGTACGGACCGCATGCAGAGACTGTTAGAATTCATCGGCCATCATCCCTATCTTGCCGCGGCAGCCGTCGCAGCCGCGGTGGTGGTGGTTATTTTCGAACTTCGAGAGCGCATGCAGTCATTTGCCGCGTTGAGCGCCCCGCAGGCCGTGCGGCTGATGAATCAAGGCGCCCTGGTGATCGATCTGCGCAGCAAGGATTTGTACGATGCGGGGCATATCGTGGACGCGCGCAACGTGCCCGCGGCGGAGCTCGAGTCGCAGGCTGAGACGCTCAAGAAGTGGCGCGACCGGAACGTCATCACGTACTGCGACAGCGGCGCCAATGGCGCCGGCGCCGCGCGCGCGCTAATCAAGCTTGGCTTTACCAAGGTGTTCAATCTTCAAGGCGGGCTCAATGCCTGGGTGAAGGACAACATGCCGCTCGCGAAAACGCCGTCCGGGGGTAAGGGCAGCTCGAAGTGAGTTCACCCGCCGTTACCGTCTACGTTGCGGGTTGGTGTCCGTACTGCCAGCGAGCCAAAGGCTTGTTGACGCAGAAAAATATCGTGTTCAATGAAATTGATATCGACGACGACGCGAAACTGCGCGAGGAGATGATCGCGCGCAGCGGACGGCGAACAGTTCCGCAGATTTTTGTCGGCGATAAGCATGTCGGGGGGTGCGATGACCTTTTCGCGCTCGATGGCAGCGGCGAGTTGGATCGGCTAATTCAGGGGGCAGGATGAACGAGATTAGAACGGCGGATCCAGAGGCCAATATCGGCGGGGTCCAAATCAGTTTGCAGAGTGTTTACCTGAAAGATTGCTCCTACGAATCGCCGAACGGTCCGCGCCTGCCGAACAACCAGAATTGGGAGCCGAAGTTTCAGCTCAATATGAATACCTCGGCGGAGGAACTGTCGGCCGAGGTACGCGAGGTGTTGCTGACCATCACTGTGGAGGCGAAGCAGGGCGAAGCGACGCTGTACCTGGTGGAGGTCAAGCAGGCGGGATTGTTTTCGATCTCCGGCGCGTCGCTGGAGGATTTGAAGCGCCTGCTCGGCAGCTTCTGCCCCAACGTGCTGTTCCCGTATGCGCGCGAAGTGGTTTCGGATTTGATCAGCAAGGGCGGCTTTCCGAATTTTCTTCTGCCCCTGGTCAATTTCGACGCCTTGTTCGCCCAGGCGTCGCAAGCGCCGCAGCCGAATTTGGTCAACTAGCTGGGTATGCAGACGCGGCGCGCAGAACCGATGACGGTTATTGGCGCCGGTTCTTGGGGCACGGCGCTCGCCATTCTATTGGCGCGCGAAGGGCACCCGACACAGCTATGGGGACGTGATCCCGAACAGCTGCATGCCATGCGCCAGGCACACCGCAATCTACGCTATTTGCCGGAGGCGCCTTTTCCCGAAGCGTTGTCGGTGACCAGCGATCTTAAGGCCGCGCTGCAAGATGCCCGCGATGTTCTCATCGCCGTTCCCTCGCATGCATTTCGCGCCACCTTGGAAAACATTGGGCGGCATCTTGACCGCGACACGCGTGTTGCCTGGGCCACCAAAGGATTCGAGATCACGACCGGGATGCTGCCGCACCAAGTGGTGCGTGAAGTTCTCGGCGCACGACCAGGCGCTGTGTTGTCCGGGCCCACGTTTGCCAAGGAGGTCGGCGCCGGCCTACCCACCGCGATGACCATCGCTTCCCGCGATGAGCAGTTCGCCAAAGAACTCGCGATGAGCCTGTCAGGCCCCAGTTTTCGTGCCTATACCCAGACTGACATCATGGGTGTGGAGGTCGGCGGCGCGGTAAAGAATGTCATTGCCATCGGCTCGGGCATCGCGGACGGCATGGGATATGGCGCCAACACGCGCGTCGCACTGATCACGCGCGGCCTGGCGGAAATGATGCGGCTGGGCGTGAAGCTCGGCGCGTCGCGCGAAACCTTCATGGGTCTTGCCGGACTCGGCGATCTGGTACTTACCTGCACCGATGACCAATCCCGCAACCGGCGCTTCGGGATGGCGTTGGGTCGGGGCGACGCGCTGAGCGAAGCGCAAAACGCCATTCATCAGGTGGTTGAAGGCGTGCCGGCGGCGCGCGCCGTGTGTGAGGTGGCCGAGCGTTTGGGCGTGGACATGCCCATATGCCGAGAGATTTATCGCATCATGTATGAAAATAAACCGGTAGCGGCGGCGGTGCAGGCGCTCATGGGACGGGAAGTGCGCTCCGAGACCGAATAATAGGGGGCGTGGGTTCCAAACTTTGAGAGGCGGGAGTACGGCATGACAGCAATGAGATTGGATGTGGGCGCGGCATTAATGACCAGCATGTTGAGCATGGCCATGGCCGCCTCGGCGCAGACCGCCCCGGAGATTTCTTTGACGCGCTTGGATTGCGGCAAGACAACCACTCTCGCCGACGTGAGCCGCTTCTCGGACGTGGCGGCCTTCCCGGGATTGAGCATTCAGCTGACCTTCAGCTGCTACTTGATCAAGCACGGCAACGATTACCTGATCTGGGATACCGGCAATCCCGCCGCCAATCCTGATAAGCCGCTGCCGACCTCGCCAAAAGCCAGTTTACTGGAGCAACTATCGCAGCTGAATCTCACTCCCGCGCAAATCACCTTCGTGGGCATCAGTCACTACCACGGTGATCATGTCGGCCAAGTGGCCTCCTTTCCGCAATCGACACTGCTGATCGGCAAGGGCGATTGGGATGTGCTCACGGAGGGAAAGTCCACTACCGCCGCCAATCCAGCCAACTTCGCCCATTGGATTAGCGGCGGCGGCAAGGTCGAGCCCGTGACAGGAGATAAGGATGTTTTCGGCGACGGCAGTGTAATCATGTTGAATACCCCGGGCCACACGCCGGGGCATCACAGTTTGCTCGTCAAGCTCAAAGGTACCGGCAACGTACTGATCACCGGCGACTTGGCGCACTTTCGCGAAAACTACGACAGCAACGGCGTTCCGACCTTCAATACCAGCCGCGCGGATACCTTGGCGTCGCTCGACCGATTCAAAAAGCTGGCCGCCAATTTGAAGGCAACCGTCATCATCCAGCACGATGCCCGCGACATCGATAAATTGCCGGCTTTTCCCGCTTCCGCAAAGTAAACACGAGACATTCTCAATGCCCAAGTCCCTCATCGGCGCTATCTTGATTTTTTGTTGCGGCGTTTCCGTGTGTGCGGCCGCGGACTCGGTCGAGTCGCGGCTGGCCGCTCAGAACGCCCTGTTCGAGGACTACTATCAGGCGGAGTTGCTGACTCACCCGGAGCGCGCGACGGCAATCGGCGACTATCGCTACAACGATCGGCTAGATGACTATTCTCCCGCCGCATTCGAGCGCCAGCATGCCAGCGACGAGAGTTATCTTGCGCGGCTGCAGGCCTTGTCGACCGCCGGTTTTGCGGAGCAGGACGCTCTTTCCCATGAGGTCATGGCGCGCGCGCTGGCGCAGCGCATGGCGAATTTTAAATTCAAAGAATACGAAATGCCCGTGAATCAGATGGAAGGCCCACAGGTGCGCCTCGCCGACCTGCCGCTGTCCGTTCCTCTCGATTCTACCCAGCATTACGAGGACTATCTGGCGCGCCTGCATCAGATACCGCGGGTGTTCACTGAAACAGAAGCCGTGCTGGGCGCGGGAATGAAGGACAGGGTGATGCCGGTGCGCTTTCTCATTGAAAAAGTGCCCGCGCAGTGCGATGGCGTCATCGCGGCAAATCCATTCCTATTGCCGCTGAAGAAATTCCCTGCAGGCATGTCGCCGGAGGATCAACGGCGCTTGAGCAAGGCGATCAACGACGCGGTCGCCAACGAAGTGATTCCCGCTTACCAGGGATTCGCCCGCTTCATCGCCACGCAATACGCGCCCCACGGCCGCACGGTGTTAAGTGTTGCTTCTCTTCCGGATGGGAAGGCGCGCTACCTGAATGATATTCGCAGCCGTACGACGGTCAGCAATCTCTCGCCCGAGCAGATTCACGCGATCGGCTTGCGGGAGATCGAGCGCATTCAGGCCGATATGCTGACCATCGCCAAAGGCGCAGGATTCCCGGATCTGCCTTCCTTCCGCGAGTCGCTGAAAACCAATCCGCAGTACATTCCCGTTTCATCCGAGCAAATTTTGGACGATTTCCGCAAGTACATTGCGCAAATGCAGCCCAAGTTACCGGATTTATTTGGCTTCATCCCAGGATCGCCGGTGACTGTCGAAGCCATTCCGGCGTTTCAGGCCGCCGCGGCCACTCACTACCAAACCGGCACTCCCGACGGCAAACGCCCCGGACGCGTCGTGGTCGCTACCTCCAATTTCGCGCATCGCACACTGATCGATGATGAGGCCACCGCCTATCACGAAGGTATTCCCGGGCATCACATGCAGCTGTCGGTGGCGCAACAAATGACGGGGCTGCCGAAGTTTCGCCAGCATGCCGGCAACTCAGGATATATCGAGGGCTGGGCACTGTACGCCGAACAGCTTGGCAAGGAAGTGGGGTTCTACCAGGATCCGGTGAGCGATTATGGACGGCTCAGCAGCGAGTTGTTTCGCGCCGTGCGCCTGGTCGTCGATACCGGCCTGCACTCGGAGGGCTGGAGCCGCGATCAGGTGGTCGCGTTCTTCCGCACCTATCAGGCTGTCGATGAGCCCACCATTCAATCGGAAACAGACCGCTATATTGCGTGGCCCGCGCAAGCCCTTTCCTACAAGCTCGGTCAGCTGAAATTTCGCGAGCTGCGCGAGCGCGCGCAGAAAGAGCTGGGTGCGAAGTTCGATATCCGCAGTTTTCACGACGAAATGCTGAACGGCGGCGTGCTGCCGCTGGACTTATTGGATGCGCGCACCGACAGCTGGATCCGGGAGCAAAAAATGGCGGCCAAATCGGCGGCGAACCAGTAGCGCAGTCAAAGACCCTCTCGTCACGAGGAGGACAGCACGAACTGATTGCCGTCGGGGTCCTTGAACACCGCAAATTCCCCCCACGGCTGCTTCTGCGGGCCGGAAACAAACTCGACCCCGCGTGCCGAGAGTTGCCGATGCGTCGCCGCGACGTCGTCGCAGGCAAATGAGCCGTTGAAGAAGCTGCCGATTCGGCTTTCGTGTCCTTCCGGGGTGAACAGTACAACGCGCGTGGCGGAATTGCCGATGCGCAGTTCGATCCAGCGCTGCTTCTCATCGAAAACTTGATCGGTGGATACCGTGAATCCCATTTTCTCCGTATAGAACTTGAGTGCGCGATCCTGATCGCGCGTGGGAATGCCGACGAATTTGAGCTGTGTGATCACGGGTGGTGCTCCATAAGAATTTTGAGCATTGCTTGCCGATGCCACCGCAATTATTCTATATTCGAAGCGCCCCTGGTACTGATAATCGGTATAGTCATTAACCATGCAGCGCTTCACGTTGGACAGCTACGTCATCGATGTGCTCATGCCGGATCTGGTCGGGCACGATCGGCGACCCGCGGCGTTTATCGTTTTTCTATACCTCTTGCGCAACGCCACATCGGCCAAACGAGATGCTGTGCCGGCAAGTCTGCAGACCATTGCCACGAACACGGGTCTGTCGAAATCGACGGTGCAAGCGGCCATCCGGCACCTGCGCCGCCGCCAGCTCCTGGATCCTCTGGTCATTGCCACGGTCACCCATCCCATCCGGCGGGTCATGCGACCCTGGATTCGCTAGCTCAACGGCGCTCGGCGTGTCGCTTTCTGCGCCGCCAGGCTTTCCAGGCGCGTACGCCCATATTGAGAGCCGCCCACGCGGACAACACACCGACAGGCCAGCCGATCCATGCGGGCCATAGAAATGAAACCACCGCCAGCGTGGCGAGCAGCAGCATGCCCGTCAGCAGCGGTGCATTCGCCATATCGCCGAGCACGCGATGATTGGCCAACGTGGCCCCCACGGAATTCGCCATGCGTAGTGCGGTGGCGGCGGCGCGGCTGGAACCACCGCCGCCTCTGCCCACCCTGGGTCGGCGCGGGTCGCCGGCGAGAATGGGTTCGGCGCGCCGATGGCGTCGCGGCGCCAGGATGATTTCAGTGGCGTTTTCCAGGTCGCGTTCGTACTGCGCGGCCAGCTGTCCGGCGAAATGCACGTCCTCGATCGCCACGTCGATTTCTCGATTGCCCAGCCAGCTGGCGAGGTTGAGGTTTGATGATCCCACCCGCGCCCATTGACCATCGGCAACGGCGGTTTTCGCGTGCAGCATGGAGCCGTTCCATTCGAACACCCGGATGCCGGCGCGCAGCAGGGGCCGATAGCCGCTGCGCGACAAGCCGCTGACAACGGGAATATCGCTGTTGCCGGGTACCAGCATGCGCACATCAACTCCGTCCAGCGCCGCAGCGACCAACGCCTGCACGTAGGGTGCGATGCCGACGAAGTAGGCATCGCAAAGCCACAGCGTCTTGCGGGCCATCGATGCAATGAGCTGGTCCAGCCGGTACAGGCTGGCGCTCGGCGGCTGCGTGGCAATCACGCGCATGGACACCGAGCCGGCCGGGGGCGTCGAACCGAGCCTGTCCGAGAAAGTATCCAATGCCGCGCCCATGGAACTCCAGCTTTCGGCGAATGCGGTCTCGAGTTCCGCCACGGCAGGGCCGCGCACCGCGACGCCGGTATCCCGCCAGGGCGGCACGTTGCGAGACGGGTCGCCGAGCCACTTTGAACTGATGCAGACGCCTGACAGAAAGCCTTCGCTGCCATCGACGACCAACAACTTGCGGTGGTCGCGACTGATCCAGCCGAAGGGCTCGCCGAACTGCGGCGGATTGAATACTCGAATGTGGCCGCCGGCGGCGCGCAAGGGCGCCCAAAAGGATTTGCGCGATTGGCCGAGGCAGCCGACCCAATCGACGATCACTGCAACCAGTATTCCCGCCTTGGCGCGCTCCACCAATGCCTCGCGAAACTCGCGCCCCACTTCGTCATCCCGGACGATGTAGTTCTCGAGCAGCACTCGCCGGCGCGCGCCGCGGATGGATTTCAGCCATGCGGCGAAGTGTGCGGCGGCATCGATCAACAGATCGACCGAGTTGCCCTCGAGCAGGGGCGCGCCGGCGGCGCGGCTCAATGCCTGTTCGGCGAGCAGCCGGTAGGGGGTGGGGGCAGCGCGCGGTGCCGCTTGAGAATCTTGAATGTCCATCCGCCAAAATCTACGCTAATGGCGGCGCCAGTGAAATCGCTAGGAGCGCTCCAGTGCAAAGCCCTCATCGAGCCAGCCGGTGATTCCCCCCGCCATGATATTCACCGCGTAGCCAAGCCGCGCCAGTTTCACCGCCGGGCGCGCCGCGCCATTGCAATGCGGGCCCGCGCAGTAGGCGACGAACAGCGTGGACTTAGGATAGGCGTTCATTGGCCTGAGTCCCATCGACTATCGACGCCGGTTCTTGCAGCCCGCGCGGCCCGCAAAGCCTGACTGACGCCAGGCCTCGAATACCACCAGCGCCACGGCGTTCGATAAATTGATGCTGCGGCTGCCGGCCTGCATGGGGATGAACAAGGAATTCGCGCGGCCTACCCGTTCCATCACGGCGTCGGGCAGACCGCGTGTTTCGGGTCCGAACAAGAACGCATCTCCGGCGCGCAGCGGCACATCGCTGTAGCAGTGCAGGCCACCCGTCTCGACGCTAAATAAGCGCGCGCCTTGCAAACCGGTTAGACACTCCTCGAGATGCGCATGCACTTTGACGGCCGCCAGATCGTGATAGTCCAGTCCCGAGCGCTGTAAACTCTTATCGTCGAGGCGAAACCCCAAGGGTTTGATCAAGTGCAGAGTCGCGCCGGTGTTCGCACACAGCCGAATGGCGTTGCCGGCATTCGGCGGTATTTCCGGCTCGAACAACACCACGTGAAACACGCGTTAACTCTCGGCGCCGGTCCGCGGGCCAACGAGAACCGTCTGCGTCGGATAGGCCAATTCCACGCCCAGCTCGCGCAACACATCAAGGATGCGAAAGTTCACGGCCTGCTGCAGATCCAGCAAAGGGTTCACCGCAGGCTGCTGCACGAAGTAGGAGAGTTCGAAGTGCAGCGCGTTGTCGGCAAACGTTCTGAAGTGACAGCGCTCAAAACGAGCCTGCGCCTGATCGCGAACCGCGCCTTCCAGGAGAGTGGGTATTCCCTTGAGTTTCTCGATCGGAGTCTCGTAGGCCACGCGTATGGTGGTCAAAATGCGCTGCTCCGGCAGCCGGCCGAAATTGCGCACACGGCTGCGCAGGATGTCGGCATTCGAGAGGATGATTTGCTCGCCGCTCTCGCTGCGCAGCCGCGTCGTCTTGATGCCGATGTGCTCGACTTTGCCGATGTAGGCATCAAGGTGCAGGTTGTCGCCGACCACAAACGGCTTATCCAGGGCGATCGACAGAGACGCGAACAGATCCCCGAGCACATTTTGCAGAGCCAGCGCCACGGCCACGCCGCCGACCCCGAGGCCGGCCAGCAGCGCGGTGATGTTGACGCCCACATTGTCCAGCGCCACCAAGATCAGCAGCGACCAAATCAACATGTGGGCAACAAAGTTGATGATATTGAGCGAGCCGGAAAAAGTGCGGTCCCCGCCGCGCTCCTGTTCCTTGAGCTCCAGAAAAAATCGCAGCGCCCGTCCGGTCCACAGCCCCACTTGTATCAATACCAGGATCAGGACAACGGCCGACACGGCGCGCTGAACCTTGTCCGGCAGAGTGAGGCTTTCCTGGCCGGCGTCCAGCGCAATGGCCAGGAACAGAATCTGCTTGGTGTTGCCGATCAGGTAGGCGATGAGCCTGATCAGCGTGGGACGCTTGGCGCCCGAATGGCGCCTGTAGCGTGAAGCGATGAGGCTGCGAACAATCCACAGCGCGGTCCAGACGATGGCCGCGATGCCGGCCGCGGTGATCCAATCCTTCAACGAGTTGCCGAGCAGCAAGCCGTGCGCCGCATCGAGTTTTTTCGAGAGGTAATCGCCCATGATGGCGAATTATAGACTGCCGCGGGCGCATGCACGCCTGGCTAGTTGACATCCTCCATGCCCAGCTCCTTCATCTTGCGCGTCAGGGTATTGCGGCCCCATCCCAATAATTTCGCCGCATCCTGCTTCAGGCCGTCGGCCTTGCGCAGCGCCACGCGAATCAAGATGCGCTCCACTTCAGGTACTGCCTGATCCAGCAGTCTCTGCGTCCCGGCATCCAGCTCTTGCTCGGCCCAATGCGACAGCTTTGCCATCCAGTCGTGATTGGTGATCTGGCCCGCCACGGCGCCGCCCAGATCGGGGGGAATGTCCTCGGCACGCACCTCGCGTCCGGGGGCCGTCACGGTAAGCCGCCGGCACGCATTCACCAGCTGGCGCACATTGCCCGGCCAGTCGAAGGTCACGAGCGTGGTTTCCGCAGGGCTCGTCAGCAATTTCGGCTCAACGCCCAGCTCGTGTCCGGCGACGGACAGATAGTGCCGCAATAGCTCCGGGATATCCTCGCGGCGCTCGCGCAGCGGCGGGATCTCGATTCGAATCACGTTGAGCCGGTGCAGGAGATCTTCGCGAAAATGACCGGACTTCACCCGGGTCTCCAGATCCTGGTGAGTCGCCGCTATGACACGCACATCGACCTTCACCGGCGTTTGTCCACCCACCCGGTAGAATTCTCCCTCCGCCAATACCCGCAGCAGCCGCGTCTGCAGTGCCGGTGACATGTCACCGATTTCGTCGAGAAACAGCGTCCCTCCGTCCGCCTGCTCGAAACGCCCGCGGCGCAGCGCATCGGCTCCCGTGAAGGCGCCTTTTTCATGTCCGAATAACTCGGATTCCAATAGGTCGGCGGTGAACGCGGCCGTGTTGAGCGCCACGAAGGCTTTGTTGGAGCGCGGGCTGTGCCGATGCAAGGCGCGGGCCACCAGTTCCTTGCCGGTGCCCGACTCCCCGGTGATCAACACCGTCATGCTCGAACGCGACAAGCGACCCACCGCGCGAAAAACCTGCTGCATGGCCGCCGCTTGACCCAGCAGTTCCGGGATGCTGCGACGCGCGGCGTCCACGTCGGTGGACACCGTCGCCTGCTGTGCCGCACGGCGCACCAGATCCACGGCCTTGTCGATGTCGAAGGGCTTGGGCAGGTACTCGAAGGCTCCGCCTTGATAGGCAGCGACCGCGGCATCCAGATCCGAATGCGCCGTCATGACGATGACGGGCAGTCCCGGCCGCGACACCTGGATCTCCTTGAGCAACTCCAAGCCGCTGCGGCCCGGCATGCGAATGTCCGTCATCAACACATCGGGCGCGTCGGTGCGCAGCGCAGTCAGGACGTTGTCCGCTTGGTCGAAGCATTTAGCGAGCATGCCGCTGCCTTTGAGGGCCTTTTCCAGCACCCAGCGGATTGAGGCGTCGTCATCGACCAACCAAACTTGCAGCGGCTTCGAATTCATACAGAGTCCATCGGCAGGGAGATCAGGAATATCGTCCGGCCCGGCGCGCTGTCGAATTCGATCAGCCCACCGTGGCGGCTGACCAGATCCTGGGCGATTCCCAGACCCAGTCCGGTGCCGTCCGCGCGCCCGGACACGAGCGGATAAAAAATGGTGTCGCGAATCTCGGAAAGCACACCCGGACCGTTGTCTTCGAATTGAATAGAGGCAACGAGCCGATGGCGGTGCGTGCCGACGCTGGCATTGCTGGCGGCGCGGGTTCTTAGGATCAGCCGCGGAGACGCCACGGCTGCGCCGGAAAGCGCTTGGATCGCGTTGCGGCCGAGATTGAGCATTGCCTGAATGATGTGATTGGGATCCACGGTCAGGGGCGGAAGGCTGGGATCGTAGTCCCGGTCGATGCTCACGCCTTCCGGCGCTTCGCTGCGCAGCAGGTGATAGACGCGCTCCAGGAGCTCGTGCACGTTGATCAGCTGCTTGGCAGGCGGGCGGCCGGGACCCAACATGGAATCGAGCAGGTTGGTGAGCCGATCCGCCTCGCTGATGATCACGCGCGTGTACTCGCGCAGCGCCGGGTCGAGCAACTCCCGTTCGAGCAGCTGCGCGGCGCCGCGCAAGCCGCCGAGCGGGTTTTTGATTTCGTGCGCGAGCTGGCGGACCATCAAGCGGCTGCCGCCCAACTGAGCCAGCAGCGCGTTCTCCCGAGTCAGGCGCCGGTGCTGAGTGATGTCTTCGATCTCGAGGAGCAGCGTGAGGCTGTACTCTCCGAGTGTAATTTGCGTGACGGCGCAATCGAGGATGCGGTCCACCCCTCCGGGTGCCGGCCACGCGAGTTCGCGCTGCACCACGCCCTCGCCGCCCTTGCGCGCGCGATCAAACAACGGCAGCAGGGATTCGGCACCGCGCGTCAGCTCCGTGATGGAATGCCCCAACGCCTGGTTGGGGCCGACGCCGATCAAAGTTTGCGCGGCGGCGTTTAAGTATCGGACGTTGAGGTCTTGGTCCAGCAGAAAAACGCTGGTGACCATGGCATCGAGCAGTTCGGTGCCGTCGATGCGCAGCGTGTCTAGTTGCAGCTCAGCGGACAAGCTGAGCATCCGCCGCAGGACCGTTGCCTACTTGTGCTGCGGCGACAGCGCGGAAGGCTGCCGGACGTAAAAACTGATGCTCTCGGTACTCTGCGACTCGCCCGAGCTTTGATCGGTAACGGTCGCCGCGATGGCGTAGGTGCCGCGATCCAAGCGAGGCAGCTTGAACGATGTGGTCGCCGGAGGCTGATCGGTGAGATCTTGGCCGTTCAGATGCCAGGTGACGACCTGATTGGGACCGAGGGCCGGCTCCAATTCCAGGTGCACGCCGACGACCTCGTCGCCGAAGAAGGTCTGCTCCGCCTGGGGCGAGGTAATGGCAAATTGAGTGAAGTTCAGTGCACCGAGCCTCTTGGCGGGGCCAGTTGGCGTGGGCACCTTGGCGCCGAGCGTGCCGCTGTGTGTGGCGCCCGCCGTATAGATCTTCTCCGCGCCCGGCTCCGCCTGATCGGAGAAGTGAACCACCCCGTCGGCGTCGACCCATTTGTACACCACCGCCGCCTGCACGGACACCGCGATCAGGCCGCCTAGGACTATCCATAGTATCCGTGGGTGCATACAAGCAAAGCATAGCCTTATCGCCTCCCGACCACAAAACGAGGTGACGGCGGCGTGACCGCCGTCACCTTAAGGCCTTAAGCACCCTGATTCCCTACAAGCTGTAGTACATCTCGATCTCGATGGGATGTGTCGTCATCCGCAAGCGGGTGACTTCCTTCATCTTCAGCTCGATGTAGGCATCGATTAAATCATCGGTGAACACGCCGCCGGCCTTGAGGAAGCCTCGATCCTTGTCCAAATAGTCGAGGGCCATGTCGAGGGAATGGCACACCGTCGGAATCTTCTTGTCCTCCTCCGGCTCCAGATCATACAAATCCTTATCCGCCGGATCGCCCGGATGAATTTTGTTCTGAATGCCGTCCAGTCCCGCCAACAACATGGACGCGAACATAAAATAGGGATTCCCGGTGGCGTCAGGAAAGCGAACTTCGA
Organism: uncultured Gammaproteobacteria bacterium; assembly: GCA_963756845.1. Classification (GTDB taxonomy): domain Bacteria; phylum Pseudomonadota; class Gammaproteobacteria; order Steroidobacterales; family Steroidobacteraceae; genus Bog-1198. The sequence goes on from CAVWPD010000008.1 coordinate 424,808, forward strand.
TACGCCGCCCCTTGGGATTGGGAATCCAAGGTATGCGGATGGACGCGGAGCGGTTGCGCGCGGAATACGCGAGCTTCACGGGCGCCTCGAATCCCGGCACCAGCCGCTTGTAGCTGTTGGTGCTGGCATTGGTGAACGCGTTGAGCGCGCGCGCATGCTTGATGATCCCGCCGATGTAGTAGAGCGCGATATCCGACAGGCCGCCGTATTTGTCGCCCGCGAACAGCGCCTTGCCGTCCTTTTGCAGCGATTGGTGCACGTGCATGCCGTTGCCGTTGTCGCCGACGATGGGTTTCGGCATGAAAGTCAGGGTTTTCCCATAGCCGTTGGCCACGTTCTGCAATGCGTACTTCAGGATCTGCACTTCGTCGGCTTTCTTCACGAGCGTATTCGCCGCGACATTGATTTCGCCCTGGCCGGCGGTGGCGACTTCATGATGATGCACTTCGAACTTCAGGCCCATTTCTTCGCAGGCCATCGACATCGCCGTGCGAATATCTTGCTGCGCATCGACCGGAGGCACGGGAAAGTAGCCGCCCTTGACGCCCGGCCGGTGTCCCTTGTTGCCATCTTCATAAGTCTTGCCCGAATTCCAAGCACCCTCATACGCGTCGACCTCGTACGCGCAGCCGTTCATGCCGGAACTCACCGTCACGGTGTCGAAGATAAAGAATTCGTTTTCCGGGCCAAACAGCGCCGAATCGGCAATGCCGGATGCCTTCAAGTGAGCCTCCGCGCGCTTTGCCAGCGAACGCGGATCGCGCTCGTAGCCCTGCATGGTCATCGGCTCGACGACATCGCAGCGCAGGTTGAGCGTGGTCTCCTCGTAAAAAGGATCGATCACCGCCGTGGCAGGATCCGGCATGAGGATCATGTCGGACTCATTGATGCCCTTCCAGCCGCCGATTGATGAGCCATCGAACATCTTGCCGTCTTTGAAAAACCCCTCATCCACGAGACGCGTCGGTATCGTGACATGCTGTTCTTTACCGATCGTGTCGGTAAAGCGGAGATCGACGAATTTCGCCTCTTTTTCCTTGATAAATTTCAACACATCGGCGGGAGTCATTTGCGTCCTCGCGAAGCTAGTACAACGGGCCCGGCCGGCGCCGGGGCTCTAGAGCAATGCAGCTAATGTGCCATTAGCGTGCATATAAGGATCAAGCACTTGGCCATGGCCAGTGCTCTTTTTGCATCATAGTGGATCGAATGGGAAAAATCATTGCGCCATTTTGGTGCACGCAGCCTTATTCGACTGTGTTTGTCGGGCGGTCCGGTCCCGGAGTGGCCTGCGTGGGCCATTTGGGTGCACGGTAACCACGGGACAAGCTTTGGCCGGCGTCGCTATACTCGCGCCGATGCCGCACGCCACCCCTCCTGCACGCACCTTTCAGGAACTGATTTTTGCACTGCAAAAGTACTGGTCCGAGCAGGGCTGCGTGGTTTTGCAGCCGTACGACATGGAAATGGGGGCCGGGACCTTCCACCCGGCTACCTTCCTGCGCGCAGTTGGGCCGGAGCCGTGGCGCGCGGCCTATGTACAGCCCTCGAGGCGGCCCACGGATGGCCGTTATGGCAACAACCCGTTTCGATTGCAGCATTACTATCAATTTCAGGTCTGCATCAAACCCTCTCCGGATAATTTCCAAGAGCTGTACTTAGGCTCGCTGCGTAACCTGGGCTTCGATTTACTGACGCACGACATTCGCTTCGTCGAAGACAATTGGGAATCCCCGACCTTGGGCGCGTGGGGCCTAGGATGGGAGGTGTGGCTGAACGGCATGGAAGTGTCGCAGTTCACGTACTTCCAGCAGGTCGGTGGTTTGGATGTCAAGCCAGTGATGGGCGAGATCACCTACGGCCTGGAGCGGCTGTGCATGTATATGCAGGGCAAGGAAAGCATCTTCGACGTGATTTGGAGCGACGGCCCGTTCGGCACCGTGACCTACGGCGATGTGTTCCATCAAAACGAAGTGGAGCAATCCACATACAACTTTGAGAAGGCCGATGTCGCCGTGCTGTTCGCGCAGTTCGATGCGTATGAAGCGGCCTGCCAGGGATTGCTCAAGGACAAACTGGTCCTGCCGGCCTACGAACAGATGGTCAGAGCGTCGCATACCTTCAATCTGCTGGACGCCCGGCACGCCGTGTCCGTCACGGAGCGCCAACGATTCATCCTGCGAGTACGCACCCTGGCGCGCGGCGTTGCCGAGGGCTATCGCGACAGCCGTGAAGCGCTGGGATTTCCTTTGCTCAAGCCTGCGGCGCAGCGAGTGGCCTGATGAGTGCGCCAGATTTGCTGTTCGAGCTGTGTACTGAAGAGCTGCCTCCGCGGACTTTGTTGGCATTGTCGACTGCGCTGACCGAGGGCATCACCCGCGGCATCGATGCAGCCGGGGTGGCGCATGGCCGGGTCCACGGCTTCGCCACACCGCGGCGGCTCGCGGTGCTGATTGAGAAATTGGCCGAGCACCAGCCCGATCGGGCCGTGCAGCGGCGCGGACCACCGCTCGCCAACTCCTTCGACGCCGAGGGCCGGCCGACGCAGGCGGCCGCGGCCTTCGCGAAAAGCTGCGGCGTGGCAGTCGAGGAGCTCTCGAGACTGACCACCGACAAAGGTGCCTGGCTGCAATTCAGCGGCACCGAACGCGGCGCGGCCACCACGGTTCTGCTCGGCGGTATTCTCAATCAGGCCATCGCCGCTTTGCCGATTGCCAAGCGCATGCGCTGGGGCGATCGCAGCGCGGAGTTTGTCAGGCCGGTGCACGCGGTGGTGCTGCTCTATGGCAAGAGCGTGGTGCCCGGTGAAATACTGGGCATTGCCACCGGCCGAATCACCTACGGCCATCGCTTCCATGCGCCGAAGCCCATTTCGCTCACCAGTGCAAAGAGCTACGAGGCCCGACTGCTGAAGGCGCGGGTCGTGGCGGATTTCGCCAAGCGCCGAGAATTGATCCGCGCCGGCGTGGTGGCGGCGGCGGCGCAAACTTCCCCCGGGTCCGCCGCGCTGCTGGAGGATGCCCTGGTAGATGAGGTCACTGCCCTGGTTGAATGGCCAGTGCCGGTGGCCGGGCAATTCGAACAACGGTTCTTGGCGCTGCCTCGCGAAGTGGTCATCGCCACCGTGCAGGATCATCAGCGCTACTTCCCCGTCCAGGGCGCCGATGGGAAATTAACCGGATGGTTCATCACGGTCAGCAACATCGAAAGTCGTGATGCCGCAAAAGTGCGGGAGGGCAACGAACGGGTGGTGCGACCGCGATTGAGCGATGCGGCATTCTTTTGGGATCAGGATTTAAAGATTCCGCTGCAGGCGCATGCGGCGAAGCTCGGCGGCGTCACATTTCAGACGAAGCTCGGCAGCTATGCCGATAAAACCGCGCGCATCACGCAGCTCGCGCAGCTGATCGGCGGGCGCATCGGTGCCGGTGCCGATGTGGCGCGGGCGGCGCAGCTGTGCAAGGCGGACTTGATGACGGCCATGGTGGGGGAGTTTCCGGAATTGCAGGGCACGATGGGCCGCTACTATGCCGCGGCGCAGGGCGAGGCGCCGGAGCTGTGCTTGGCGCTCGAGGAACACTACCGCCCGCGCTTCGCAGGCGATGCCATCCCCAGCACGCCCACCGGCCAGGCGGTCGCCCTCGCGGATAAGCTCGATACGCTGGTCGGCATTTTTGCCATTGAGCAAAGGCCTACCGGCGCCAAGGATCCTTTTGGCTTGCGCCGTGCGGCGCTCGGCGTGCTGCGCATTGTGCTCGAGGCGGGCTTGGATTTGAATTTGCGCGAGTTGCTGACCGCGGCCGCCGCCGCGCAGCCGGTGCAGCGCGAGGCCGTAACGGCGGAGGTTTATGATTTCATCATCGAGCGGCTGCGCGGCATGCTGCTGGAGCAACCGGGAACGACTTCGGAAATGCTCGATGCCGTGCTCGCCAACCGGCCGCACTCGCCGCTGGATGCTCTGGCGCGTTTAGCCGCGCTGAAAGAATTTTTGCTGTTGCCGGATGCCGCCGTGCTCGCAGCCGTCAACAAGCGCATTGCGAATATTCTGAAAAAGACTCAGGTGAGCGGCGAACTGGCCGTCGATCCTGCCGCACTTACGGAGCATGCCGAACGGGAACTGCACCTGGCGCTCACGGGTTTGCAGGGTCCGGTACTCGCGGCAACGCGGCAAGGCCGCTATGCGGATAGTTTACGGGCGCTGGTGGCCTTGAGAGCGCCGGTGAACAATTTTTTCGAGCGCGTCATGGTCATGGACGAGAACCTTACCCGGCGCAATAACCGCCTCGCATTGCTGCGCGACGTGCAGGGTTTGCTCGGCGGCGTCGCCGATTTGTCGCGCCTGCCGGGTTGACGCGATGCAGCTGCTGCGCTCGGTGATCTTTACGGCGTACATGATGGTCTCCGCGCTGCTGTTCGGCGCATTCATGACGCTGTGTTTTTGGGCCCCGTACAGCACGCAATTCGCGATCGCGCGCTGCTGGGCACGCATGATTTTTTGGCTCCTGGACAAGTTGTGCGGGCTGAAATTCAGCGTCGAGGGCCGCGAGCGCATCCCGGCCGGAAATCACATTGTGATGAGCAATCACACCTCGGCGTGGGAAACCATCGCGCAATTTTTGATTTTCCCGCCCCAGGTCTGGGTGCTGAAGCGTGAATTGCTGTGGATACCCTGCATCGGCTGGGGATTGAAGCTGCTGCGCCCAATTTCCATCAATCGCGGCGCCGGACATCGAGCGGTCAACCAAGTCATCGAACAAGGAAAAGCGCGCCTCGCGGACGGCCTGTGGATCATTATTTTTCCCGAAGGCACGCGGGTGATGGCCGGCGAGACCCGCAAATTCGGCGTGAGCGGCGCGCTGCTGGCAACCGAGACCGGCAAATATATCGTGCCGCTGTCGCACAACGCCGGCAACTTCTGGGTGAGGCGGGGATTGCTGAAGAGGCCGGGTACGGTCCGCGTGATCATCGGCGAGCCCATTGGCGCGGCAGGCAAGGATCCCCGCAAGCTCAATGACGAGGTCAAACAGGCCATCGACGCGGGACTTGCCGCGATCGCGGCACGCGGCGCGGACCTGGCGGCGTAGCGTGGCGCAGTTTTGGCGTAATATTGGCGTGCAAGTGTCATAGACGGCTCAAGTGCCCTTGCCTATCGTCTCCGCGGGCAGCTGCAAGGGGAAAGACGCGGCCCCACCGCGCCCACGCTGCTTTTAGCGATTGCATTCGTGGCGGCGTGCGGAATCGTCGCGGCAGCCGATTCCAAGCAGGTCGCGACGCTGATCCTCATCCTCGGGGCAGGCGCGGCGGTGACCTTTCCGGGCCGTACACGACGGCCGCGCCATGCCTGTCAAGGAACGAGGCCGACCCGCTGATCAGGACTTCGGCAGAGGCCTTGGCGCACCCGGGATGCCGTCTGGCCGCGCAATAGAAATCATCTTCAGGTACGCGGGACGCGCCTGCACATTCGCACGCCAGGCCGTGATGTGGGGGTACGGCGTGAGATCCGCGACATTGAATCCTTCGGTGATATTGGTGGGAAACAACATCATGATGTCGGCGGCGGAGAAATTGGCGCCGCCAAAATACGGATGCTTGCTCAAGTAATCCTCCATGAATTTCAGCACCGCTTCCGTGTCGACCAGCTTGTAGCCGCCCTCCGGCGTCTTCGGCTTGCCTTGAATCAGCGCAACGCGATAGTCGGCAATCACGCGCGCCGCGAATGATCCTTCGGCGAAGTGCAGCCACTGCAAGTAATAGATGAAGTCCGGAGAATTCACGGCCGGCTCGAGCCGGCCCTTGCCTGCGCGCGCCAAAATCAATTCGATGATGGCCCCTGACTCGACCATGACCTGATCGCCGATGCGCACCGTGGGAGCTACCGGCATCAGCGGATTGATGCTCTTAATGGTCTGCATCGATCCGGCAAGATCACCGCGCTTGTACTCGAGCTTGTAGGGGATGCCGAGTTCCTCGCACAGCCACACAATTCGCTCGGAGCGTCGCCCTTCCAGGTGATAGATCGTCAAATCGAGCGGCGGCACCGCGGCCGGTTTCGATGTGGCCGCAGAGGCCGAAGTCCCGGCTGCCAGGATTGCGGCGATGGCGATGCATTGGAATTGCTTGAGCATGAATCCCCCCGGAAACAAGGTACGTTATTGTCTGGCGATGCCGGCGAATCATAGTGCCTAACGAGTAATCCAGGTAATCTTTCGGGCGCGGCTCCGTGGCCGGCAAGCCCAACACCCATGAAATTATTCTCTGCTCCCTGCAGTCTTTTCGCGCTCGCTGCGCTGCAGAGTGCCGCCGCACACCCGCCCGTCACGCACCGCCTCGAGGCGACACCCGCCACCGTCGCCTACGGCTATTACTGGTCCGAGGCGGCGCCGGTGTTGCGCATCGACTCGGGCGACATCATCGATGTGGATACCCTGTTGACCAACACGCCTGCTGGCTTGGCGAAGGCGGGCGTACCGGAGGAGAAGATTCAGGCCTCGCTCAAAGCCATCGTCAGCGACGTCACCGGCGATCGCCGCGGACCGGGCGGCCACATTTTGACGGGCCCGATCTATGTGCAGGGCGCGGAGCCTGGCGATGTGCTGGAGGTGAAAATTCTATCCATCGATTTGGTGCTTGATTATGGCTACAACGGCTGCAGCGGATACCTGCCCGAGAACTGCCAGAGCGGTCTGCCTTCCAAGATCATCGCGCTTGACCGCAACCGCATGACCGCGGAGTTTCTTCCCGGCATCGTGATTCCGCTGCGTCCCTTCTACGGCTCGATGGGCGTCGCGCCGGCACCGGAAATGGGGCGTCTCAGCAGTAATCCGCCCGGGCGGCACGCCGGCAATTTGGACAACCGCGAGCTGGTCGTCGGCAGCACTCTTTATATTCCGGTATTCGCGCGCGGTGCATTGTTCGAGATTGGCGACGGACATGCAGCCCAGGGCGACGGCGAGGTCGATCAAACCGCCATCGAGACTTCGCTGCGCGGCCGCGTGCAGCTCACGGTGCGCAAGGACATGAACCTACAGTGGCCGCGGGCGGAGACCTCTACGGATTTCATCAGCATGGCGACCGATCCGGATCTGACAGTGGCCACCAAAGCAGCGATTCAAGAGATGGTGGGCTTCCTGGTGTCGGAGAAGAAACTGACTCGACACCAGGCGTATCAACTGGTGAGCATCGCCGCGCATGTCGTCATTACCCAGCTGGTGGATAAGCCCAATGTCGGGGTCCATGTGAAGCTGCCGAAAAGCATTTTCCTCGACAAATAGCCGCCCTCATCATCCAAATACCACCACCAGCTGTCGGCTGAGTGCTGCGGGCGCGCCCGCAGGATCCAAGACGACGCTCGACTCGCACACGTAGCCGTCGGCGGCGCTATCCACCTCGGTATCGATCCGCCACCACCCCTGCGAAGAAAAGCGGTAGTCATGACGAATAAACTGCAGCGACCAGATCACGGAGCTGGATGGAGCGGGCGCGGTCATCATCTGCATGACGGGCGAGGGAATGCAATCGATGAGGGCGACGACATGCGATTCGCTGATCGCCCCCGGGTCCTGATGGCGCACGTAGACTTTGGATCGGCTTGATTTCAAGCCGGTAAAAGGACGAGTGCCTTCCGCGAAGCGCATGTGAAACTGCTGCAAGAATGCCGGACCGCCCTTGCTCGGCGGATAAATCGAATCCGGCAGATCATCGACGCGGGGCACCGCCGCTTCTGCCAAGGGCGCAATCGAAACCGCCGCCGGGCGCGACGCGCCGTAGATTCCGGTGAAGGTCGCGGCAATTTGCCCTGCGCTCCAGAGTCGCGCCGAGGCGATCGTCACGGCCTTGCCAACACGCAACACTTCGCTTTCCAGCTGCACGCTGCCGGCCATGGCGGGCCCGACGAAAATGCTTTCCAAGCCGCGTAAGGCGCGATCAGCCGGTACGACGCGCCGCATGGCTTCGTTGCCCAGCGCCGCGACCATGCCGCCGAAAGTAGCGCGGCCCTGCGACCAGTCCTCGCCGATCTCGGCGCTCCAGCCTTTTTTCGAAGCCTGCATCGACGCCAACGTCTGAGAAAACAGCATGCGCACCCCAGGGCAGATTCGGCGATCTTACCGGAAGGCGCGCGGACGATGTCTAATCCGGCAGCGGCGCGGGTCCTATGTAATTGGCAGCGGGGCGCACGATGCGATTATCCAGTCGTTGTTCCACGATGTGGGCCGACCAACCGAAGATACGCGCCATCGCGAAGGTCGCGGTGAAGAATTCCTTGGGCAATCCCAACGCCAGATACACCACGCCTTTGTAGAATTCGAGATTGGCGCGCAGCGAGCGCTTCTTGTGTGCAGTCTGCGCGACGAAGGCCGCGTCCACCGCGCTCAACGTATCGAGCAGATTTTTCTCGCGGGCCGTGGCGACGATTTTCTCCGCCAACACCTTGACGATTTTCGAACGCGGATCGACAACGCGATATTCGCGATGACCCATGCCCATCACCAACCGCCCCTCGGCCAGGCAACGCGCCACGAAGTCCGCGGCGGCACCCGGCGTGCCGACTTCTTCGGCCATTTCCAACGCACCCTGATCGGCGGCGCCATGCAAGGGCCCATATAGCGAGCCCATCGCGGCCGACAACGCGGATGCGGGAGGCGCCAAGGTGGAGGTGACGACACGCGCGGTGAAGGTACTGGCATTGAAGCTGTGATCGATCTGCAGAATTTGCGTCTGTTCAAAAATGCTGACCTCCGCAGCCGTGGGGAGCCGGTTGTGCAGCAGCTGCAGGAATCGCTCGCCATAACGGCGAGTCTGCGGATACGGCGTCGGAGTCCTGTCGCCGCGCAACGCCACGAGCTGCGCATGTGCGGTAGGCAATCTGGCGGCAACCAACAGCGCTTCCCGCTCATCATCGCTGCGTCCGAGGTTGCGGGCCGGCGGCTCCAGCCCCATCAGGGGCATCGCTGCCTGCAACGTGGCCATGGGATGGCCTCCCATGCGCGCCAGCTGCTCGATCGTCCTGACAAGTTCCGCCGGCAGTTTTCCCGCCTCCCACAGAAACTCCTCGAATTCCTCCAGTCGCGCTGCATCCGGCAGCGTCCCGAAAACGCACAGGTGCGCGACGGCCGCAAACGGGCTTTTGACCAGCCTCTCAATGGGATGGCCGCGGTAGTAAAGCCGACCGGCCTCGCCGTCGACTAGGGAGATGGAGGTATTGTCGACCACCACACCCTCGAGACCCTTCTTGATTTCAACCACTGCGTTCATGACACCTCCGCGGCAGGCCAAGATAAGGCCATGCGCCGCCGCAAGGCCAGAGCGTGGAACTGATGGAGCTATTAGTGCGGCGGATAATCCGGGTGGCGGTCGGTTATCCTTGAAGCATGCAGATTGAGCGTAACGAGCTGCGTTGCTTTCAAGCCGTCATCGAGGCGGGAGGATTCAGCCGTGCCGCGGAGCGGCTGGACCTGTCGCAATCGGCGGTCAGTCAGACCATCGCGAATCTGGAACACCGGCTGGGCACGAGTTTGTTGCACCGAGGCAGCCCGCCTCAGCCCACGGAAGCCGGCATTCGGCTGCTGCGTTTCGCGGAAACCATGCTGAACGAGGAACGTGAAACGCTCGCGGATATCAGCCATATCAAGTCCGGCGCACTCTCGACGTTGTCGCTCGCGATCTCACCCGCCGCCAACGCTCGGATCGGCATCGCGCTGTTGAAGGAGTTTTGCGAGCGCAATCCCTTGACGCGGCTCAAGGTGGTGGTTGCGCCAAGCCGCGAGATCGTCCATGGGGTGGGCGAAGGCCGCTGGGAACTCGGATTCGGCCCGTTTCATCACAACATGCCGGCACACTTCGCGTTGCATCCCTGTTTTTCCGAGACTCGCCGCTTGATGATTGCCCGCGACCATGCGGCCCGCGGCGCGCTGGCGCGCGATCCCATCGGCACCATGCGCGAGTTGCCGCTGGTCACCTCCTTTCTCGACGATACGGCACGCCGCTCCACCGGCGAGCGGCTGCGCGATGCCTTCGGCTCGGTGTGGGAAGTCAGCCATATGGAATTGCGGCTGGCGCTGGTCGCCGACGGCAAGGGCGTTACCTATGTGTCGGACTTGCTGACCGCGGTTCCGCCGCAACTGGTGCCCATCGAGGGCCTGCCCTATTCCAACATCGATCGCCAGGTCGGCGCGTACTGTTTGAAGCACCGCCCCCTGTCCCAAGCGGGGACTCGCTTCTTGGCCCTGTGCCATGAACGATGGCCGAGGGAGAGGCCATAAATCACACGCCAATCGTTACAATGGGCGGACAATTCACCCCCTCCAGGAACTCATCCGATGGTCACCAAAGATCTTTTTTCGCTCAAGGGACGCGTTGCGCTGATTACCGGCGGCTCGCGCGGCATCGGCAAAATGATCGCCGCGGGATTCATTGCGCAGGGCGCGAAAGTCTACATCTCGGCGCGCAAGGCCGAGGCCTGCGATGAGACCGCGCGCGAGTTGTCCCAGGAGGGCGGCGAATGCATCTCCATTCCCATGAATGTCGCGACCGTGCCGGGCGCGCGCGCGCTCGCCGCCGCGGTGATGGCCCAGGAACCCAAGGTGGACATTCTCGTGAACAATGCCGGCGCGGCCTGGGGGGCGCCGTTTGATGAATTTTCCGAGGAAGGCTGGGACAAGGTCCTGGATCTTAATGCCAAGACGCCGTTTTTCATGACCCAGGCGCTGGCGCCGGCGCTGCGCAAGGCGGCCAGCGCCGCCCGGCCGGCCAAGGTCATCAACATCGCCTCGATCGACGGCATCTACCTCACGCACCGCGAAACCTATTCGTACGTCACCAGCAAGGCCGGCCTGATCCAGCTCACGCGCCTGATGGCGGCCCGCTTGGTGAAGGACAATATCTACGTGACGGCCATTGCGCCGGGTGCATTCAAATCAAATATGAACCGGGAAGCGCGCGACCATGCCGAGGAAGTCGCGAAACACATTCCCGCCCGGCGCGTCGGGATGGATGAGGATATGGCCGGCGCTGCCATCTTCCTGGCCTCTCGCGCCGGCGATTACGTCATCGGCTCGACCCTGACGGTGGACGGCGGCGTTGCCTTCGCCACCCCCGCCCTGCGAGAAATCGACGCAGATTAACAAGTGCCACCCGATGCAGACCGCGGCAGCTCACTACGATAGTCATCTCGGACCCGTCTATTCGTGGATGCTCGGCGACATGGAAGCCGCGTTGGCACGCGCTGCATCGGAACTGGACGAGATGCAGCTGCCGGCCTGCCGCAACGGCTTGGCCGTTGATCTGGGCGCCGGCCTGGGCCTACATGCACTTCAGCTTGCCGATCGCGGCTTTCTCGTCACAGCCATCGACAACTGTCAGAGGCTGCTGGATGAATGGCAGTCGCGCCGCAGCGGTGTGTCCATCGAGGTGGTCAAGGGCGACCTGCTGAATTTTCGCGTTTGGGTCAAAGGGCAGGCACAGGTTATTACGTGTTTGGGCGATACGCTCACCCATCTGTCGACACATTCCGCAGTCGAGTCGTTGCTCGCCGATGTGGCCGTTTGCTTGGCGCCGCAAGGCTTGTTTGCGGCAACATTTCGCGATTACGCCGGCGAGACACTCGAGGGTGACAAACGATTCATCCTGGTGCGCGCCGATGAGCATAGGATTCTTACCTGCTTTCTGGAATACGCGGCGCAGGCGGTCACGGTGCATGACTTGTTGAATGTGCGCGACCACGGTCAATGGCGTCAGGAAGTGAGCAGCTACCCCAAGCTGCGTCTCGCTCCCGCATGGGTCACCGCCAAGCTGATCGAACATGGGCTGACGGTTCGCAGCGAATCGCTCGCCAGCGGCATGGTGCGGATCCTGGCGCGCCGGCTTGGCTAGCGCGTATCTCGTTCGATGCGCTTGGCCAGTTCGTCGAGATCGGCATTTTCCTCAATGGAAATCACCAGCGAATCGTCTTTGGGCAACTTCGGCGCCGCTTCGCGCCGTTGGATTTTGGGCGGTTGCGGCGCGATACGTTCCTCCGGTAGGGCCGCCGCCAGGGTGGGCAGTACCCAGTCTTTTTTCTGCGCCACCCAGCGCTGGTAGCGCTCGAAGTTCCACATGCCTGCCTCGCCGCCGGTTTGCAGCACATTGGCGATCTGGCTGAATTGACCGCCGCGAATCGTACCCTTGGCCGCAGCGCTCGGCAGCAGTATTTCGCATACCGGCACCCGCAGCCGAAACTCGCTGAGAAAATCCAGCCGCTGACTGACGAAGCCGACCAAGCAATCCGCGAGCTGCGCGCGAATACCGGCCTGTATCTCCGCGGGGAAGGACATGCAAAGCCGAGTGAGCGCCTCGGCGCAGGTCGCTGAATGCATGGTCGCGATGACCAAGTGTCCGGTTTCTGCGGCGTTCAACGTCAGGCGCATCACCTCGGGAGTCCGCATTTCACCGATAATCAATACATCGGGATTTTCCCGCAGCGCATCGATGAGCGCCTGTTCATAGCTCGGAGAGTGCGTGGGAATCTCCCGCTGCCGAATGAAAGAGCGCCGATTGGTAAATAAATATTCGATGGGGCTTTCGATAGCGATGATATTGCGCGCACTGCCGGCATTGATCTCCTCAACGAGTGCCGCCAGCGTCGTGGACTTGCCGCTACCCGTGGGCCCCGACAGGACCACCAAACCGGTCGGCGCCTCGATCAATTTCTTCAAGTCGGGGTGCAGGTTGCAGGCGCGCAAATTGTTCTGGAAGGAACTTAACAGTCGCACGGCCATCGCCACACCGCGCACGGTTTGAAAGATATTGATGCGGCAGCGCACGCCTGCGATGGTTCGCGACAGATCGGCGGATCCCCGTGCCACGAACTGCGCCCAGCCGTCGTTGCCGAGCAACTCCCGCCCTGCTTGAATCAGCACCGCTCCCGGCACGGGTGGTCCGATGGACGATAATTGTCCCCTGATCCGCGCGATCAGCGCGCCGTCAGCCTCGATATGCAAATCGCTGGCGCCCAGTTCGCGGCCCTTGCGAATCCAATCTTGGATCATCATTCGGGGAGGATAGCGGATTAGGGCCGATTTACCCATTCGGCGTCGTGCGGTTACAATCGCCGGCGAATCTCCCGGATCAGCTTGCGAAAAGGGAATACACCATGACCACACGGCGAGATCTATTGGCGGCCGCGGGACTGTGGACGGCAGGTGCGGCGCTCGCGCGCGGCGACGAATTATGTGCCCCGCCCAGCAAGGAAGTTCAGTCGGCGACCTCGGCGGATCAGGCGCTGGCGCGGCTCAAGGAAGGCAATGCCCGATTCTTATCCGGGCGCCTGATCAATTGCGACTTGATGGCCCAAGTGAAAAACACGGCCTCAGGCCAAGCCCCATTTGCCGCCATCCTCGGCTGCATGGACAGCCGGGCTCCTCCGGAAGTGGTGTTCGATCAGCGAATCGGCAGTATTTTTTCCATACGCATTGCCGGCAACTTCGTCAACACCGACATTCTGGGGAGTCTGGAATTTGCCACCCAGGTGGCGGGCAGCAAGCTCATCGTCGTGCTGGGCCACAGCGATTGCGGTGCCATCAAAGGCGCCGTGGATGATGTCAAGCTCGGCATTCTGACCGCGACCTTGGCGAACATTCGGCCGTCGGTCCAAAAGGTTGTCGCCGCGCAAGGCGCGCACACCTCCAAGGACAAAAAATTCGTGCAAAGCGTTGCCGATCAGAACGCCCAGGACGCCGCGGTGATGTTGACGAGCCACAGCGAAGTGCTGGCCCAACTGGTTCAAGACCAAAAACTCAAGATCGTCTCGGCCATGCACGATGTGAGCACGGGCGCGGTGACCTGGTTCGCCTGAACTCCCGCTTGGTGATCAGCGGGTGTCGCGGCGCCGCGCCGCGAGGCGGCGAGTCAACCGGGCGACGCCCGGACGCTCCACGGTCTTGCGCCAAAAATGGCGCAGCTCTCGGCGGCCCTTGCCGTAGTAGCGATCGGGGCGTTGAGCCGCCAGCGCCGGGATCGTCTCATACAAGAGCTTCGCCCAGGACTGGGCAATGGTGTCGACGCTGAATTGCCCGCCGCGGCGGCGGCCGTTTTCTATCATCGCGCGGTATAGCCCAGCTTCGCGCTTCAGCCGCAGCACCGCCGCCTCGGCCTCCGCGAGATCACGCACCGCCAGGTAGTCCAGCGGGCTCTGGCGCAATTCCTCGAACGGGTAGTCGGGGCTGAGCAGCGCCGGGATGCCGGCCTGCCAGGCGTTGACGAGTTTGCTGGCCGGCTTGTTTCTGGTTTCACCGGGGCGCACGGCCAACACCAGATCCACCTCGCGATAATCGTGAAACCGCGTCTGAATCGGGTGATCGAAGGCATCGTCGAGCACCGCGTCGTCTTCGAAGACCATGTCCTGGCCGCGCAGGAATTGCTGCCAGCGGCTGCTGCGAAACGGCGCCGCCAGGTTGCCGACATAGCCCTTGTAGGCGATGCGTTCAATCCGGTCGCCGCGTTGCGGATCGCGCGGCAACAAGCCGGGCTGGGGCCAGTGCGGCATGAAAAAAGAGCGGTGCCCGTCGGCGTAATAGCCGTTCTGCAACACCTCGAAATCCGCGTACTCGCAGGACCGAAAATCCGCGCGCACACCGACCAGCACCGGGGTTGCCGCGGGCGGCAAGCACTTCAGAAGCAGCCGCTGGTCCTCTTTGTGATAGACGATGATGCCGCTGGGCGGCGCTTGATCGCTCAACGTGGGCTGATAGCCCACGCGGCACAGGCGTTTCCAGGTTTGCACGATCCAGACTTCGCGCGCGCGGCGCAGATCCGTCCAGTCCCGGTCCGGATCGAGGCTGAGCGCCCGCTCGAGCGGAATAGCGCTCGGCTGCAGAAAGAAATGCACCGGCAGTGGCTTAAGCATGGGCGCGCACAAACGTTTCCAAGCGCGCCCGCAATTCCTCCGCCTGTCGCGACTCGCGCATGATCGATCGATATTCGAGCGCTCGCTCGAAATGGTCGTGATCCCTGATCGCAGCGGCGTCTCGCATCGACTTTAGAAAAGTAGCGGTTTCCAGCACCAGTCGCTGCGCCTGCGGATCCAAACTGCTGGCGGGCGCACCGACCGGAACGCATCCTGCGTAGGCACATTCCGTGTATTTCAGAAATTCCAAGTCGGCGCGCGACGGATCCACAAAAAAATACTTATAGCCGCCGATGAATTTCACGAAGTCGTCAAAGATCAATTGATGCCGGCGCGCTTCGCCGGGGATGGGATATCCGGGATGTTCCAGCAAGTCGAAATTTCCTCGGTATTGCGGCAGCAGATAACGCATCCGGTATACCTTCGCCCTGCGCGGATACTTGCGGGCGCTGCGGGCGCCGGTCAACACCGCACGGTCGTGCCTTGCTGCGAAGCCTTCCCGGCTGAGCGGTTGTTCCGCTTCCCGCACGTAGGGGTATGGCAAAACGAGCAGCTTGGGCCGGCACCTGTCCACGACCATTTTCAGCCATTCGCTCGGCTCGTAGGGTGACAGAATGGCCACATTGGGCAGTGCGCAGTGGGTTTCGACGAGCGTACTGTAGGCGGTCTTGTGTTTGCCATAGTTGCCGCGAACCCAGTAAGGGTCCACCACCTTCAGCAGCACCAGGGCCTGTTGCTTCTCGATGAACTCTTTGACGCCGCCGACCTCCGCGTCGTTCAGCGTGCTGTCGATGATCACCGTCTCGCCGCCGGCGCCCCGCTCGCGCAGCGACTCGACACCCGACCACAGCAACCCCAATGCTTTCGCGTACGGCGGGCCCGCGTCCCTGCAAATCAGGCTCGCGAGCATCCTGTCATTACCTGTAATAAGCCGTATCTGCATGGCGACTCTGGGTGTTTGGGCCGTTGCCACACATATTATGGACAAGAAAACTGGCGAAAGCGGTACATTGCGCGCAGGCGATCAGGAGTGGCGAATGAAAGCAGAACCGTTCGTGAGAGGATTGAAATTCGGCGAGGCATTGCGTTGGCGCGACGGCCGCTTTTGGTATTCGGATTTTTTCAATCAGCGCGTCTCGAGTGTGGCGCCGGACGGCAACCCGCGGGTTGAGCTCGAGCTCGACGACCGGCCCTCGGGTCTTGGCTGGCTGCCCGATGGACGACTGCTCGTCGTGGCGATGACCACGCAGCGAGTGCTGCGCCGTGAAGCCGACGGCCGCATCGTCCTGCATGCCGATTTGAGGCCGTTCGCGAAATTCCACACCAACGACATGCTGGTCGATTCTCAAGGGCGCGCTTACATCGGCTGTTTCGGTTTCGATCTGCATGCCTACATCGACGAGCACGGCGCCGAAGCATTGTTCGCCGAACCGGGGCCGCCGAAGGCGCCTCTTATGATGGTGAGCCCGGACGGCAAGGCGGGAATCGCCTCCGCGAATCATCGTTTTCCCAACGGCATGGCGCTCATCGGCAATACGCTGATCGTCGCCGAATCCCTGCTGCCGGGCCTCACCGCCTTTGATCTCGGTGCGGACGGCATTCTGCGTAATCGACGTACCTGGGCCCTGCTGTCCACATCGCCGCCCGTTGTGCCCGACGGCATTTGTGCCGATCACGAAGGCGCCATCTGGGTGGCGAATGCCCTGGGTGCCGAGGTGCTGCGCGTGGGCGCGGGAGGCGGCATCCTTGATCGAGTCGAGACCTCGCAGCCGGCCTTTGCCTGCGTACTCGGGGGCCCGGATGGCCGAGACTTACTGATCGCCACGGCGCCGGATTCCAATCCGATCTCGGCCGCCGTGGGATCGAAGGGTTTGCTGGAGATCGCGCGGGTCGCTGTTCCCGGCTAGATATCCAAATTCGACACATGCAGCGCGTTCTTCTCGATGAATTCGCGCCGCGGCTCCACCGCATCGCCCATGAGCGTCGTGAATATATCGTCCGCCGCCACGGCATCATCGATGCGCACCTGCATCAAGCGGCGCGTCTCCGGATTGATGGTCGTGTCCCACAACTGGCTGGCGTTCATTTCGCCGAGGCCCTTGTAACGCTGAATGGTCTGCCCTTTCTTGGCCTGCTCGAATAGCCAGGCGATAGCCACCTTGAAGCTCGCGACTTCTTGCTTGTCATCGCCGCGCTGCACGTAAGCGCCGGGTCCCATCAAATCGCTCAAGGTTTGCGCAAGTTCGGCGATGCGCAAATATTCCGCGGAGTCGAAAAACTCCCGCGGTATGTGCTTCTCGGAACTCAAGCCATGCTCGAAGCGTTGCAAATCGATTCGATGTCCGCCGGCCGGCAGGGTTTCCACGATCACCCGGTAGCGGCGCGAAACATCGTCCAAGGAGTTCAAACGCAGCTCCAGGTTCTGGCACCAATCCTTGAGCGAGTCGATGCGATCAAAGGCCGCCGTCGAGAGTGTCGGCACATACAGCAGCTGCTCGAGGAAACGTTCATCGTAGCGACGGGCCCAGCGCGTCACGATGCTCTGCACCTCGACGTACTTGGTGGCCAGCGACTCAAGGCCCAAACCGGAAAGCGGCGGGGCCTCGGCGTTGACATGCAATGCCGCGCCGTCGATGGCGGTGCTGAGCAGCAAGGCATTGAGCTCCGCATCGTCTTTGACGTAGTTTTCCTGTTTGCCTTTTTTCACTTTATAAAGCGGCGGCTGCGCGATGTAGACGTGTCCGCGCTCGATCAGAATGGGCATTTGCCGATAAAAGAACGTCAGCAGCAGCGTGCGTATGTGCGATCCGTCAACGTCCGCATCGGTGTTGTGGCAACACAGACCGCCCATGCCGGCGACGAAATTCTCGTCGCCTTCCACGGAAAAATCATAGACCTTGCCGTTGCTCGCCTGCACCTCTTCAATACTGACAATCGGCAGCGCCATCAGATCGCCATCGAGCATCTGGAAATCTCGCTTGCCGCCTTTTCGAGAAGACGCCAAATAGTCACCGAGTTCGGCGGCGCCCGCATGATCCTGCCACACGGCACGCAGTATTTGCAGGTCTGGCTTTGCGGTAACGCCGACGATCCAATGGGTATGCTTGGTTTCGCAGGGTTGACCATTTACTTCGCGAATCACACCGTCGGGCTCGCGCTCCGAGAGGGACGCGATCACGCCCAGCGAACTTAGGCAGTAAACGATGCCGCTGGCGATGTCGTACGACGAGGTGCTGAATGCAATCCGATTCTTGCACACGGTACCGTCCCCCAGCAGGTACCCGCGCAGAAAAGCGACGCGCAGCTCCTCGGAAACGTTGAATACCAGATTGGGAATCTGCTTTGTAATTGAGTCGGCATGCGCGAAGCCGAAAATGTGTTGCCAAACCAAGGCCGCCACGCGATTGACGAGTTTGAGTTCCGTGCAGCGCTGCGGCGACGAATAGGTCATGGCATGGAGGCCAAACACGCTGGCAAACTTGGCGGCCATCTCGGCGGCGAAGCGCTGATTACCGTTGCCGATCGAGAGGCGAATTCCATTTCGATCCGAGCATGAGCCCTCGGCCAGATAGAAGCCGAGGAGCCCCATGAGTTCTTCAGTGACCTGAACGAATCGTGGAATCCCGGTCCGCCCGTAATGTTCCGCCGTCAGGCGCAGATCCTCGCTGCCGGCAAACCACTCCAGATCGTCCGCATCAAGATCGCTGAGCCGGACGTAGTCACGAACGATGTTTCTGCCAGAAGCGGTGTACTGTTCATTCCAGGCGCGCTCCAGACGACTGGGTGCGACTGACGCGCGCCCCAACTCCGCTTGCGTATCCGCACCGATGGCGCCCGCGGTTGCGCACAAGGCCCGATTCGTGACGCCGCTGCCGCGGCGGCGTTCTGCCAATTCCAGACGAAGCTCCTCCGGAATCTCGACGCGCGCATCGCTTAGCTGTGCATGCTGCTTATGTTTGTTGAGAACACCGGCCTTGAACCATGCTTCCACGGCCGCGCCCCGAACCCAGGTTTGCCTCGCAGCTTTCGGTACGGCATGCAACGCGCGCAGCAGGTCAATGCGTTGAGGTGCGTCGGATGGAAAGCGAACTTTGAATGGTGCAACGACGGAATCACCCAGGTGCAATTCATCGCCGCGTTTCAGCTTTATTTGTCCCTTTTCGTGCACAAAGACGCTGTGGCTGGACGTGACCCGCACTGATCGGCCGCACGAAGTGCGCACTTTGAAGAGTTTTTCCTCCAAGGGATGACGGATGACACCTTTAATCCGTCGAAAACGGACCTCGTGATCGTCCAATCCGAAACACAGTACCTCTCCGAGGTGATCGGCGGTCAGCTTGTCCACACTCGCGTTCGGGGAATGCGTAGCGAGTGCCTCATCAATGAAGCTGCCGATGCGCACCATGCGTACGCCGAGCTGATTGTCTCTGACGAAGACATGCTCATCGCCGTCTACGCTCATGATGATGATTCTGTGATAGCGCAATTTATCGACATTGAAATCGTCGCGCCCGATGCCGCACCCTAAGGCCGTGATCAGCGTGCCGACTTCGGCAGAGGCCAGCATTTTGTCGAAGCGCGCTTTTTCGACGTTGAGAATTTTTCCTTTGAGAGGAAGTATGGCTTGAGTGCGCCGGTCGCGGCCCTGCTTGGCGGAGCCGCCGGCCGAGTCGCCCTCGACCAGAAACATCTCCGATAGCGCCGGATCTTTCTCCTGGCAGTCCGCCAGTTTGCCGGGCAGCCCCGCGATATCGAGCGCGCCTTTGCGCCGTGTCATCTCGCGCGCCTTGCGCGCCGCTTCGCGCGCATACGCAGCTTCCAGAATCTTGTTGACGATGGCGCGGGCTTCCTGCGGATGCTCCAGCAGGAATTCCTCGAGCCGACCCGCGACTGCGGATTCCACCACACCCTTGACTTCGGATGAGACCAGCTTGTCCTTGGTTTGCGACGAGAACTTCGGATCCGGCAGTTTCACCGACAAGATGGCCGTGAGTCCTTCGCGTGAATCATCGCCGGTGGTTTGAATTTTTTCTTTCTTGGCGGCGAGTTCTTTCTCGATGTAATTATTCAGCGTGCGCGTCAAGGCCGCTCGATAACCGGCAAGATGCGTGCCGCCATCCTTTTGAGGAATGTTATTGGTGTAGCAATACATGCTTTCCTGGTAGGAATCATTCCACTGCATCGCGACTTCGACTTGCGTGTTGCCATCGCGGGTTTGAAACCACAGCACCGTGTCGTGAACGGCTTGTTTGCTGCGATTCAGGTAGGTGACGAAGGCTTTGAGACCGCCCTCGTGCTGAAACACCTCGGACTTCTCGTCGCGTTCGTCCACCAATTCGATACGCACGCCGGAATTAAGGAACGACAATTCCCGCAGACGTTTCGCGAGAGTTTCATAATTGAAGGAGATGTTCGTGAAGATTTGCGCGCTGGGTTTGAAGCGCAGCGTCGTACCATGTTCTGCGGTATCGCCGATGGCGCCCAACGGGGCTTGCGGCTCGCCGAGCCGATATTCCTGGCGATGCATCTTGCCGTCGCGGCGAATATTCAATTCCAAAAAATCCGACAGCGCGTTGACCACCGAGATGCCGACGCCGTGCAGACCGCCGGAGACTTTGTAGGAGCTGTCATCGAACTTACCGCCGGAGTGCAGCACGGTCATGATGACCTCGGCGGCGGAGCGCCCTTCCTCGGCATGGATATCCACAGGGATCCCGCGGCCGTTGTCGGAAACGGTAACCGACTCATCCGCGTGAATAGTCACTACCACCCGATCGCAGTACCCGGCGAGCGCCTCGTCGATGGCGTTATCCACAACCTCAAAAACCATGTGGTGCAGTCCGCTGCCGTCGTCGGTATCACCGATATACATGCCGGGGCGTTTGCGCACCGCGTCGAGCCCCTTTAAGACCTTGATTTTGCTGGAATCGTAAACGTTGTCCTGGGCCATAATGGATCCTAATTAATAACCCATCATGTTAACAGTTTCCGGCACTAAAAACCAATCCTTGGAGCCAGAAAAGGTGTTTTAAATCAATGAGTTATGGGGGTCCCGGCGCCGTCGCTTGGCGCGCGGGATCCCCGCGCTCATGTTCCACGTGGAACAGCATCGTTCAGGCTGCCCTGATTCATGCGATAGCGGCGCCCGGGGGTACCGAAGGCGGCAAATTCGCTGTGCAGCGTGGTCACGATTAACTGCACGGATTGCGCCGATACCTCTCGAATGAGTTCGCCGAGGCGTTGGTCATCCAGCTCCGCTGCAGGGTCGTCCAGCAGCAGGCTGGGTCGCACGGGTAAGTCCTCCGGGAACAGTTTTACTTGCGCGATAAGCAGGGCCGCCGCCAACAGCTTCTGCTGCCCTCTCGAAATACGATCTTTGACCGCGCTACCGTCCAGGCGGATGCTGAGTTCCGCCCGATGAGGACCGACCTGCGTAGCGCCCATCTCCTGATCATGGTCCCAGCTGCCCTGAAGGGCCTCTGCCAGACTTTGATCCTTTGCCCAGCCTGACCGGTAGCCCAGCTCCAACTGCCTGTGCAGCAAGTGGCGGCCGATCTCCGAGGCGTGTGTGCTCAACGCCAACAGGTAGCGGGCGCGGGCGGCCGAGAGCGCCTCACCCGCCCGCACCAGGTCGCTGTCCCATACCGAGACTACCGCCTTGGGCTGTCGCGACTTGAGCGCCGCATTTCGTTGCCTCAGCGCCGTTTGGTACCTTTGCCAGTGACCCACGAAGGCTGGTTCCACGTGGAACACACCCCAGTCCAAGAACCGGCGGCGGCGGCTGGGTCCTTCTTCGATCAGGCGATGGACTTCCGGATCGATGATCTGCACCGGCAGCATGAGCGCCAACTCGGCCAGGGAGGCCGGTTTATCGCCATCGATTTGGGCGCGAACGCCCGCACGTGATCCCTCGATACCCAGGGGCACCCGGCGGGTGGCCGTGGCCACCTCACCGAAGACGACGAAGCGCTCCGCCCCGTGTCTGATTAGATTATCGAGCCGCCGAGTACGAAACGAGCGGCCGCGACCCAGCAGGTACATGGCCTCCAGCAAGCTGGTTTTGCCGGAGGCGTTGGGGCCACTGACCAGCGTAAAGTGCCGGTCCAGTTCGAGGTCCACCGACTGCAAGCACCGGAAATCCGTTACTTGCACCCGGCTCAAGCTCACCGCCTATAGCCTCATCGGCATCACAACGTAGCGCGCACTGGCATTACCGGGTGAGCGGATCAGGCAGCTGCTATTGCTGTCGGTCAAACCCAGTTCAACATCTTGGCCATCGATGGCCGCCAGCGCGTCCAGCAAGTAATTGACGTTAAATCCCACTTCCAAATCGGCGCCCTCGTAGGCCACTTCGATCTCTTCCTCGGCTTCTTCCTGCTCGGGATTATGGGCTTGCACCGTGAGCATGTTCCTTTTCACGGTCACGCGAATGCCCCGGTATTTCTCGTTCGACAGAATCGCGGTACGCTGCAAAGCTTGCCGCAGGACGTCCCGATCCGCTCGAATGGCCGACGCCGGCGCTGCGGGGATCACGCGGCTATATTCAGGAAAACGCCCGTCAATCAGCTTCGAAGTGAAGCGAATATCGCCGATCTGGGCACGTACATGATTCGTACCGATCGCGAGATCCGCCACGCCGTCATCGGTCAGTATCCGCTGCAGTTCCAACACACCCTTGCGAGGCACAATCACCTGCTGCGAGGTCTTTGCCTTGGCCGCCAGCGCCGTTTCGCAAAGCGCCAGCCGATGACCGTCGGTCGCCACCGCGCGTAACACCTGCGCGTCCATTTCCAGCAGCATGCCGTTCAGGTAGTAGCGAACATCCTGCTGAGCCATGGAAAAATGCGTCTTCTCCAGCAGCCGCAGCAGCTCCTTGCGCGGTAATTGCACCGTTTGCTGTGAATTGATGTCATCGATGACCGGGAAATCCGCGGCGGGCAAGGTCGACAAGCTAAAACGGCTGCGGCCGGCCTTGATCACGACCTTTTCGCCCTCGACGCTCAACGACACCGTCACTTTCTCGGGTAGCGCTCGCAAAATATCCAAAAATTTACGCCCCGGCACGGTGATGTCGCCGATGTCCTGTACCGCCACTTCGGTCCCGGCCACCAACTCGACTTCCAAGTCCGTGGCCGTGATCGACAGCTGTCCTTTGCGAACCCCCAGCAGCACATTGGCCAGGACCGGCATGGTTTGGCGGCGCTCAACCACGCCGATCACAGCCTGCAATGGCGCCAATAATTTCTCGCGTTCTGCCGTCAATTTCATGGGCTCACCCGTCTTACCATTCTTAGATTCAGATTCTTAAAGAGCTTATTACTATGATTATGAAGCAACGATTTTCCCGTGGATAACGTAAAAATTACCATATTTATCAACACACTACACTAGGCATAAGCAGGTCAGGCACCTGTCGTCTAGCCGCCCATAAGCTGTCACTCAATTGTGGATATCTTTATCCACAGACTCATCCACAGCTTTTCCTACCCTAACCCGCCAGGGTTCTCAACAGGTTCAGATAGTCCTCGCCGATGCGACGATCGGTCTCGCGCAACTCCTTCACCCGTCTGCACGCATGCAGCACGGTAGTATGGTCGCGGCCGCCAAATGCATCGCCGATCTCCGGCAAGCTGTGGTTGGTGAGTTCCTTGGCCAATGCCATGGCCACTTGCCGTGGCCGGGCGATCGACCGGCTGCGGCGTTTGGATAGCAACTCCGCGACCCGGATTTTGTAGTACTCAGCCACCGTCTTTTGAATATTCTCGATCGTGACCAGCTTTTCCTGCAACGCCAACAGATCGCGCAGCGCCTCTTTGGCGAACTCCAGGGTAATCGGTCTGCCGGTAAAATTCGACGTCGCCACCACCCTTCGCAACGCACCTTCCAACTCGCGAACGTTCGAGCGAATGCGCTTGGCGATGAAAAACGCGACTTCCTCGGGAAGATCCACCTGGGTCATCGCCGCCTTGCTCATCAAAATCGCCACGCACGTTTCTAATTCCGGCGGTTCGATCGCGACGGTTAAACCCCAACCGAAGCGCGACTTCAGCCGCTCTTCCAGCCCGTCGACCTCCTTGGGGTAGCGATCGCAGGTCAGGATCACCTGCTGCTGGCTCTCGAGGAGCGCGTTGAAGGTATGGAAAAACTCCTCCTGAGAGCGCTCTTTTCCCGCAAAAAACTGAATATCGTCGATCATGAGCGCATCCAAGGATCGATACGCAGTCTTGAAATCATTGATGGTGTTGTGCTGCAACGCCTTCACCATATCGCCCACGAATCTCTCGCTGTGCACGTAGGCCAAGCGCGCCTCGGAGTTTCGTTCCTTGAGCTTATTGGCCACTGCGTGCATCAGGTGCGTCTTGCCCAGTCCGACTCCGCCATAGATGAACAATGGGTTGTAGGCTTTGCCCGGATTCCCGGCCACTTGAATGGCCGCCGCTTTGGCGAGCTGATTGCTTTTACCTTCGACGAAGCTGTCGAAAGTAAACTCTGCGTTGATGCGGCTGCCGAGTACCGTCGGGGCGGCCTTGCGCGCGCGCGCCGCGGCGGCAGCGGCTCCATTGTGTGCCTCCGGCGGCACTGCTACCGGGACGATGACCCCGGCTCTCGTGCCCACATCCAGCGCCACCTCCGGCGCCAACCCCTCGGCGAACGCAAAAATCAATTCCTTGATCCGGGGCAGCAAGTTTTGACCCAGCCATTCGATGACGTAGCGGTTGGGCGCCAGGAGCCTCAGTTCGCCGTCCCGCTCGACCGCTTGCAGGGGCCGCACCCAGGTGTTGAACTGCTGTTCCGGGAGCTCTCCCTCGAGCACTCGCAGACAGCGGTTCCATAGCGACTCCGGCAAGAGCGCTCTCCTTGGGGTTTGAAAGGGGCAAAGTCAACGAAAGGGCAGGGAGTCTAGCTCCAACTTGAAGGGGCGTCTATTGACACATCCATGCTCGCTCAGTACCCTTGCCGCCTTTCGAAAATCCCTCAATTTGGCCGTTTAGCCCCCTGGTTTTGTTCGAGCCGCGCTATGAAACGTACTTTTAATCCCAGCAATTTGCATCGTGCCCGTACTCACGGATTTCGCGCGCGCATGGCCACCAAGAGCGGCCGTCGATTGCTGGCTCGCCGTCGCGCGAAGGGCCGCAAGCGTCTCTGCCCCTGACGCGCTCCCCTAGGGCAGTCTAACGATCCGTAAACTGACGTTCGAGCCGCGCAAGCGTTTGCACCAGCCGGCCGAATTTCGCGATGTGAAGCGGCGCGGCAGGAAATTCGCCGACGCGTTTTTTAGCCTGGCGGTGCTGGCCAACCATGAAACCTATCCTCGATTGGGCTTGAGCATCGCGACGCGCACCTTTGGCTCGGCCGTGGCGCGCAATCGCATCAAACGCCTCGCTCGAGAGTCCTTCCGATTGAACCAACACTCCTTGCCGCCGGTCGATGTCGCCGTCTCCGCGCGAGAAGCTGCACGATCCGCTACGTTAAGCGACTTGCGAGCCAGTCTGGACCAGCTTTGGAAATCGATTACGCAGCGATGCTAACGCCTCGACATATTTTCATGGGGATGATCCGCGCCTATCAACTCGCGATCAGTCCGATGCTGGGCCCGCGCTGCCGCTTCTATCCCAGCTGCTCCTGCTACACGCATACCGCCATCGAACGCTATGGGGTCTGGCGCGGTTTCTGGCTTGGGGTTCGCCGCCTCCTACGTTGTCACCCGTTTGCAGAAGGGGGCTACGACCCTGTGCCGGAAAAGAGACTGACCAATGCCTAATATCCGCCTGATCCTGTGGGGCGTGCTCGCCGCGATCCTGTTTCTCAACTATGAAACCTGGATGCATGACTACCAGCCCGCGACACCGGCCGCGACATCCGCCGCGAGCGCCGCCATGCACCCCGGAGTTGGCGCCAGCAGCCTGGGCGATTCGGTGCCTCAACCGGCGCAGAGCGCTGCCGGCGCTGCGGCCCCCGCTGCCGCGCCGGCCGCCCCGGCAACGCTGCCTGGCGACACGGCGAGCGCTGCTGCGACCGCGCCTGCGGCCTCTGCATCGACATCGCCGGTGCGCGTCACGACCGATGTACTCGACATCTTGATCAACCTGAAGGGCGGCGAACTCGATCGCGCCGATCTGTTGGCGTATCCGCTGCGCAAGGACACGCCCAATGTGCCGGTGCGGCTGTTGAACGATGATCCCGCGACGCTGTACCTGCTGCAAAGCGGACTGACCGGCGGCGCCGGCGAAGCGGCACCGACGCATCTGGCCACCTATCAATCCGAGCAGAAGGCGTACGTGCTTGCCCCGGGTGCGGAGGAGCTGCGCGTACCCCTGACCTGGAGTGATGGACAGGGCCTCACCGTCACCAAAACGTTCGTCTTCAAGCGCGGCCAGTACGGCATTGGCCTGTCTTACGATGTGAAGAACGACACTGGCGCGCCGCGCAGTTTGGCACCCTATTCGCAGTTCCTGCGTCATTGGGAGCATGCGTCGCGATCCTACTTCGATGTCGAGACCTATTCCTTCAAAGGGCCCGCGGTTTACGACGGTACGAAATCGAAGGATCTGAACGTCGAAAGTGAAACCGATGCCAAGTACGCGGCCAGCATCACCAATGGCTGGCTGGCCTCGCTGCAGCATCAGTTCGTTTCCGCCATCGTGCCTCCGGCCGGGCAGCCGTACCAGTACCAGCTGCAGGTGCGCGACAAGGAGTATTTGTTAAGCGCCGCAGGCCCGCCCGCGACGATACCCGCGGGCGGACAGGTTCAGTTCCATGAGGAACTCTTCGTCGGCCCCAAATTGCAATCGCAGCTGGGAGCCACGGATCGGAGCCTCGAGCGCACCGTTGACTTCGGCATTTTGACCGTGCTCGCGCAGCCTTTGTTTACCGGGCTGAACTGGGTGCACAAACTCACCGGCAATTGGGGTTGGTCGATCATCATCGTCACGGCATTGATCAAGCTGTTGTTCTATCCCTTGAGCCAGGCCAGCGGCCGCTCCATGGCCAAGATGCGCGCGGTCGGTCCGCGCATGAAGCAGATCCAGGAAACCTTCAAGGATGACCGCGAGAAGCTCGGTCGCGCCATGATGGAGTTGTACAAGAAAGAGAAAATAAATCCGCTCGCCGGCTGTTTGCCGATGGTGGTGCAGATCCCGGTCTTCATCTCCTTCTATCGAGTGCTGCTGGAGAGCGTGGAAATGCGCCAGGCGCCCTTTCTCCTGTGGATCAACGATCTGTCCTCGCGCGATCCGTACTTCGTACTGCCGCTGCTCATGGGCGGCGCCATGTTCGCGCAATTTAAATTAAATCCCGCACCGCCCGATCCCATGCAGGCGAAGATCATGCAGTTCATGCCTCTGGTCATGACCGGCATGATGGCGTGGTTTCCCTCCGGTTTGACGCTTTACTGGCTGACGAACACGGTGCTGTCCATCGCGCAGCAGTGGCGCGTCAATCAAGTCGTCGAGAGAGAGGCCGCTAAGCAGCGCAGCTGATCCGCCGTGAACTCGCCCGACACCATTGTCGCCATCGCCAGCGCTCCCGGGCGAGGCGCTGTCGGGGTCATTCGGGTCTCCGGGCCGCAGGTGCCGCGCATCGCCACTGCTCTGCTCGGATCCCTACCGGCGCCACGCCACGCCCAGGTATCACGATTCAACGACAGTCACGGCGATGCCCTCGACCGAGGCCTGTCATTGTACTTTCCCGCTCCCGCCTCTTTCACCGGCGAGCATGTCCTGGAGCTGCAAGGTCACGGCGGCCCACTCATCCTGGATGTGTTGCTGCAGCGCCTGATTGATCTCGGCTGCCGAATGGCGCGACCGGGAGAGTTTAGCGAACGCGCCTTCTTGAACGGCAAAATCGATATCGCTCAGGCGGAGGCCGTCGCTGATTTGATCGATGCCGGCAGCAGCGCGGCGGCGCGCGCCGCCGTGCGCTCGATGCAGGGAGAATTCTCCGCGCGCATTCATGCGCTGCAGGCGCAGATCACCGAGCTGCGCAAGCGGGTCGAGGCGGCCATCGATTTCCCGGATGAGGAGCTCGATGTGCTGTCGAATGAAGCGCTGCGCGGTCGCCTCAGCGCGCTGTTCGCCGGTTTCGACGCCATCACGGCGGCGGCGCGTCAAGGCGCGCTGCTGCGCGAGGGGTTGAACGTCGTGATCGCCGGCCGTCCCAATGTGGGTAAATCCAGCTTGCTGAATAGGCTGGTGGGCGATGAAGTGGCCATCGTCGCCGATGTGCCGGGCACCACACGGGACGTGCTGCGCCAACGTGTGCATGTCGATGGCCTGCCGTTGAACCTTGTCGACACCGCGGGTCTGCGAGCGGCCGCCGACCTCGTTGAGGCCGAGGGCGTGCGCCGCGCGAAAAGCGAACTCACCCGCGCCGATCGGGTGCTTTACATCGTCGATGCCGCGATGCCGGATTTCACCGGCGAGCTGGCGCAATTGCCGCAGCAGATTCCGGTCACGCTGGTGTTCAACAAGATTGACGTGACCGCGACGCCGCCGCGCATCGAGGCCTCTGCGGTTCCACCGCGGATTTTTTTGAGCGCCAAAACCGGCGCGGGATTCGATCTGCTGCGCGCACACCTCAAAGCCAGCGCGGGTTTCCGTGACGGCGAGGCCGGGGCGCTGTCGGCGCGGCGCCGCCATCTGGAGGCCCTTGCACAAGCACGCCAATGCCTCGAGCGCGCCGCGGAAATTATCGCGGCAACCAAGGCCTATGAGTTATTTGCGGAGGATTTGCGCCTGGCGCAAGTCGCGCTGGGCCAGATTACCGGGGAATTTACCAGCGATGATTTGCTGGGCGAGATTTTCAGTAGTTTTTGTATCGGAAAATAGCGGACTTACACGCTCTGTTTGCGCGGGTCCATGTCGAGCATGTCGACATCAGTGGAACGCGCAAGACGCGCCAGCACCACCAGCGCACCCAGCACCAACAGCGTAATGATTGCAGTGGTCAGCGGAAAGCGCCAGAAAAGCCACAGCATGGTGGCCGCGGATAGGGTCAGTATCGACAGCAGTGCAACGATGCGCGCGCGCGTGGACGGTGAGTCGGTCATGCCAGCTTCCTCCCCAGGATCAATGCAAATGACTCGCTATCAGTGATTATACATATTACAAAGTTAAACGCCTATACAGGAAACCCCTTAATTTGGGTCCTTGTTAAACGCTCATACAGTTAGCAATCAGCCCAGCATGGTTTCGCGCCGCCAATGGCGCGCGGTCAGGATGAACAGCAGCAGCGCGATCGCGAGCGAGGCCGCGGCGGAGATCACCGCATCGAGCAGAGGGATCGGCTCGTCCTTCAGCACGCTGGTCATCAACAAGTGTTGGCTCAACGAGGGAATAAACATCAATGCGCGCGTGGCTTTCAGCGAGTAAATGCTGGCAAAGGCAATCGGCAGCGTGGGAATCAACAGCACGCTGGTCAGATAGGTTTGCGCCTCGCGATAGCTGCGGGTGAACGAGGCCACGAAGGTCATGAGCGCGGCGCCCAGTGGCACGAAGGGCAGACAAATGGCGAACAGAATCAACGCCGTAGTCAGCCCGAGATTGGCGCTCATGCCCAGCCTTTCCAAGGGAACGAATCGAAACACGCAGACAAAGGCCGTCAGACTCAAGGCCAGCGAAATGCACATATAGGCACAGGTCGCCAGCAGCTTACCGCCCACCAAGGCCGCGCGCGCCACGGGCAGACTGAGCAGCGCCTCCAGGGAGCCGCGTTCGCGTTCGCCGGCCGTGGAATCGATGGCCAAGTACAAGCCGCCCATCAGCAGGGCGAACAGCACGAAGTAAGTCATGAAGCCCAGCACCACGACCGCCCGGCCGGTGGGCGTCGCGACGTCGACCTCGTTGAGCGCCACGGGCACGGTCAACAGCGGATTCACGCCGCGCATTTCAAGCCGCAGTTGCGCGATGGTGCTGGCGTAAGTGGCCAGCATGGCGCGGGCCCTGCCCGCAATTTTCCGCGTTTGCGAATCCGCGCTGTCGGCGAACAACAGCACGGGCGCGGGCTGAGCGCCCGCGAACAGTGTGGGGTAATCCTCGGGCACCAGCAGCACGACTGGGGAAGCGCCGCTGCGCACGGCGGCGCGCGCTTCGGCTTCCGACAAATCCTTCTTGGTCAGCTTGACGCCGCTTCCTTCCAGATACTGCGTGAGTCCCGGTGCGTGCTGGCTGCCGGAAATCCACAGCTTCAGCGGCGCGTCGGACTCCACCACGCTTTGCTCCAACATGCGCGATACCATCAGTCCGAACAGCAGCGGCCCAAACAGCGGTCCGAGCAGCAGCGCCGACAGCAACGTGCGGCGATCGCGCAAGTTCTCCAGGAATTCCTTGGCGAACACGGTGATCAGCGTGCGCATTCAGCTCACCCCTTCCGTGTCCCCCAGCACCTGCAGGAAGGCCTCCTCCAGGGACGCGGCGCCGCTACGCTCGCGAATCTCTGGGATGGTCGCGTCGGCCAACACTCGCCCCCGGCCGATGATGATCACGCGATCGCACAGCGCCGCCACCTCCTGCATGACATGCGAGGAGAACAACACGCAGCGGCCGTCCGCCTTCAAGGCCAGAAGCATCTCGCGCAAGTTGCGGATGGCCATCACGTCCAGTCCGTTGGTCGGCTCATCGAGCACCACATTCCCCGGGTCGTGAACCAGCGCGCGCGCCAGGGCCGTTTTGACTCGCTGCCCCTGCGAAAAGCCCTTCGCACGCCGGTCGATGAATCCTTCCATGCCCAGAGATCGCGACAGCTCCTCGGTGCGCGCTTTCAAGCGTGCCGGCTCCATGCCATGCAGTGCACCGAAATAACGAATGTTTTCGCGCGCGGTCAGATTGTTGTACAAGCCCGCGGCATGCGGCAGCACCCCCAGGTGAGTGCGCGCCTTGGAAGTCTCGCCGCGGATGTCCACCCCGTCGATGCGGGCTCTGCCGGCATCCGGCGTGAGGACGCCGTACAGCATGCGCAAACAGGTGGACTTGCCGGCGCCGTTCGCTCCCAATAAACCGGTGATTTCTCCATCGCGGGCGATGAAGGAAACCTCGCGCGCCGCCTCGATTGTGCCGAAGCGTTTGCTGAGCTGCATAGCCTCGATCATGGCGAGGGACCCGTCATGCTGATGAAGAAAGATTGCGGCGAATGCTGCTCGAGGCAGGCCGCGTCGAGCTTCTCGGGCGCGCCGCTATCGAGAAATTCGGCCATCAATCGCGGCACGCAGCCTGTGCCCAGCTGACCGTGACCCTCGCCTTTCAGTACCAGGTGCCGGTGGCGGGACAACCCAGCGGCCGCACGCTCGGCATCGGCAGGCGGCGTCACCGGGTCTGCTTCGCCGGACAACAGGAGAGTCGGGATGTCGCTGTGCAACGGGTGATGCAAATCGGCATCCACCGGACCGCGCGGCCAGAGCTTGCAAATCTCGTGCAAGGCATCGATTTGCGCCGTGCCCTGGTAGGTTTTCGTCATGGCGGCGCGATCGATATGCGCCTCGCCGAAGAAGGGTTCATCCTCGCTGCACAGCACGCTGTACTGCATGCCGTTCGCGATCAGGTTGGAGATTTGCCGCGTGTTCATGACGGCTTGAGAGGCAATAGGCCGCAGCGTGCCATGCGCGGCCTTGTGGATCAGATCGGGCAGCAGCGAAGCCGGCGTGGCGGCGTAGGAGAGAAATCGCAGTGCCATGCCAAGGACCGTGTGATTGAACTCGATCGGCAGCGGCAGACCGCTGTCCGGGTCATCGATGGTGACCATCACCTTCTGCGGTCCGAATTGCTGCAGCAATGTGTCCAGATCTTGCTGCAGCTGTGGGTAGGCCGCTGCGCATGGCGGCGCGTCCCGGCAGCGCGCCAAGATGAGATTCAACGCGCGCTCGGCATCCTGCGGCGTTTCGGCGCCGATCAACTGTTCCGGGTAGGTCACTCCGTCGAGGATGACGGCGTGGGTACGGCTGGGGTAGCGGCGCATGTACAACTCCGCGACCCGCGTACCGTAAGAGCCGCCGTACAGATCGATCTGCTCGAAGCCTAAGGCTGCGCGCACGTCTTCCAAGTCCTGAACCGCGAGGCTGGTGGTATAGAAGCGCACGCGCTGTCCGAGTTTCGCCAAGCACTCGGTAGTGGCCTGTCGAAGCACCGGCATCGGATCCACCGGCTCCTGCCATTCCTCAGGGAATTCGCAGGACAGGGGGCTGGATTTTCCCGTGCCGCGCTGGTCCACCAATACGATGGCGTGATTGCGATTGATGCGCGCAAATGCGGCCGAGACGGCTGCGTAGGTCTGCACGGCGCCTTGTCCCGGACCCCCTGCCAGCAGAAACAAGGGCGCCGCGGTGCTGCGCCGATTCAGCGCCGGCACCACGGCCACATTCAACTCGATGGCTTCCCCGTCGGGATGTTCGCGATCCTCCGGCACCCGCAAGGTCCCGCAGCTTGCAGCCACGGAGCTCAAATGCAGCGGATGTTCGAGCCGGCACTCGTGCAACGCCAGGGACTCGGCCGCCGCGGCTGCGCGCTGCGCGCACAGCACTTGCAGGCCCAAAGAAAGACCAAAAATCACCCCCGAACAGCGCATGCCACACTCCGATTTATCGCGATTGTAGGGGATTCGCTACCCAGGCTTGCCCCCAACTTGGTAGATTTGCGGCCCAAGTCGAGTTTCGGTGCAGCCATGAGCGTGATTCGCGAAGCGGATGTGATTTCGAGTGTTGCGGATGCGCTGCAGTACATCTCCTACTATCACACGCCGGATTTCATCCGCGCCATGGGCCGCGCCTACGCCATCGAACAGAGCCCTTCGGCGCGCGATGCGATCGCGCAGATTCTCACCAACTCTCGCCTCTGCGCCGAGGGACATCGGCCCCTCTGCCAGGACACCGGCATCGTGGTGGTATTCGTCAAGGTGGGCATGGGCGTGCGTTGGGAGGCGAGGCTCGATCTGGAGGCCATGATCAACGAAGGCGTGCGGCGCGCCTATCTGAATCCGGACAACAAGCTGCGTGCCTCCATCGTGTCGGATCCGGCATTCAAGCGCGGCAACACCCGCGATAACACGCCCGCGGTGATCCATACCGAGTTGGTCGCGGGAGACCACGTCGACATCACCGTGGCCGCCAAGGGCGGGGGCTCCGAGAACAAATCCCTGTTCGCCATGTTGAACCCGTCAGATTCAGTGGCCGATTGGGTGCTGGAAAGGGTGCCCGAGATGGGCGCGGGATGGTGTCCGCCCGGCATGCTGGGCGTCGGCATCGGCGGCAGCGCCGAGAAGGCCATGCTGCTCGCGAAGAAATCTCTCATGGAACCCATCGACATCGCCGATCTGATTGCGCGCGGCCCCAAAACCCAGCTCGAAGCGCTGCGCGTGGAGATTTACCGGCGCGTCAACGCGCTCGGCATCGGCGCCCAAGGCCTCGGCGGCCTGACCACGGTACTCGACGTCAAGGTATTGGACTACCCCACGCACGCGGCCTCCCTGCCCGTGGCCGTGATTCCCAATTGCGCCGCCACGCGCCATATCCACTTCACGCTGGATGGTAGCGGCCCCGCGGTTCTGGAACCGCCGAATTTGGATCTTTGGCCCAAGGTGCGTTGGAGCGCCGATGCCAATGCCAAACGCGTTGCGCTGCAGGGCCTGACGCGGGCCGAGATTGCGAGCTGGAAGCCCGGCGAACGCTTGCTGCTGTCGGGAAAGATGTTGACCGGGCGCGATGCCGCGCACAAGCGCATCTGTGCGCTGCTGGATGCCGGCGAGCCGCTGCCCGAGGGACTGGATTTCGCGGGCCGGGTGATTTACTACGTCGGTCCTGTCGATCCGGTGGGAACGGAAGTCGTGGGACCCGCGGGTCCGACCACCGCCAATCGCATGGATCGATTCACGGACACCATGCTGGGCAAGGCAGGACTGCTCGCGATGGTGGGAAAGGCCGAGCGCGGGCCCGAAACGATCCAGTCCATCGCCAAGCATCGTTCGGCCTACTTGATCGCGGTCGGCGGAGCGGCGTTCCTGGTGTCGAATGCCATTCGCTCCAGCCGCATCGTCGCTTTTCCGGAGCTCGGCATGGAAGCCGTGTACGAATTCGACGTGCACGACATGCCGGTCACCGTCGCGGTAAGCGCCGACGGGGATTCGGTGCACGAGACCGGACCCAAAGCCTGGGCGGGGAAATTTGCCGGAATCCCGGTCGCCGTCGAGTAATTTTGGGCCCTGTCCTGCCGCGGACGCCGTCGTCAAACAGGCTTGTTGCCCATCTTCATGCCAATGCCGACGGCGATGTAGCCCAGCGTGAGACTGATCAGCACATAAGCGACCGCCACGAGGGCGCTGCTCGTCGAAGCCTTCATCAACACCGCGGATGCATAGGCAAAGCTCGAAAATGTCGACAGACCGCCCGTGAAGCCGGTGGCGATCATCGCATGCAGACCCTCGTTGATGGACTCGCGGCTTTGCAGACCGGTGACGAAGCCGAGCAGCAATGCGGCGACCACATTGGCCATCAAGATGTCCAGCGGAAAGCCGCGTGACAACGTGGGCACGAGCAGCATGAGAAACTCGCGCACGATGGCGCCGAGCGCGCCGCCGATGAATACCCATGCGGCCAATTTGGCCGGCATAATCAGCCTTCTCCGCGGGCCAGCGCAGCGCCGAGCAGGGCGGCGATTAGTCCCGCCGCCACCGACAGCAGCAGATAGAGGGCGGCGAGTCGGGCCTGTTGTTTCTGCGCGAGCTTGGCGGCGTCCAGCTGCATGCTGCTGAAAGTGGTATAGCCGCCGAGTATTCCGGTGATCACGAAGGCATTCAGCACCAGGCCGTGGCCGTAGCGGTTGTGCCAGTCCACGCTGAACAGCACCGAGAGGTAGCCGATCAGGAAGCTTCCCGATATGTTGATCAGGAAGGTGCCGAGCGGAAATCGTCCCCGGTAGCGCTCCCCGACAAGCCGCCCGATCCACCAGCGCAGCACCGATCCCAACCCGCCGCCCAAACCCACCCAAAAGACATCCGCGGGTTGCATGGCGCGTCTATGCGGCGCCCTTCTGCGCCTGGCGAATGCGCTCCTGCCACTGCCGCGTGTCGCGCAGCGCGCGCAGCGTAGCCGGCAGTGCATCCGTCAGCGAAGCGGCTTCGTGCAGCAACGCGGCGCGATTTTTTGGGTCGGTGAGCGCAGCGGCGTACAGGGCGGCGGCCAGTTCCATGTGCTGCCATTGATCGCCGCGATTCTTCGCCGCCAGCTCGCGATGGAATTTCACCACCGGCGCAATTATTTTTGCGGCCTCATCGAGCCGGCCCTGCTCCGCCACCGCCATGGCCAGCCAGGTGGCTTTCTCGGCCTCATCGCGCCGGTCGGAAACGGAATCGGTCAGATACTTGCGGCGCGCCTCCACTGCGATCCGCTCGGCTTTTTCGGCCGCCGCAAAGTTTCGCAGCAAATACTCTGACTGTCCGGCGACGTCGGCCGAGACGAACAGGCCGACGAATTTCTGCGTTTCCTGAAAGCCGCTCTTCGGCTCGATGGCTTGTGCCTTATGGACAGCGTCCCACGCGATCCGCTGCGCTCTTTCGGCATCGTCCTGCTCCATGGCCGCGTCGGCTGCGACGGCACTCATCAAGGTCTCGTTGATGACCAGCGCCACGCTGTCCTTGGATTCGGTCTTGAGCAGCATGGCGTGAAACGGTGCCGCGCCCGCCAGCGTGGAGGCCACCGCCGCGAAATCGCCCAGCCTTGCCAGCGGATACTCGGTAAAAAATACTTGGTACGTGTAGGTCAGGATCTCGTTGCTGCCGGCGGCTGTCGCCTTGGCCATGTCGGCCAGCGCCCCGAGATAATGCGGAATCGCTTCGCGCAGGCGACCGGAAGCCCACAGCGCATCGCCCACGCTTTGGCGCGCGTTGCCGAGATTATTGGCGCTTACGCTGCTGTTCGGATCCAGATTCATGAGGGCGATGGAGGTCTGTTCATCGCGCTGTGCATACGCCAAGGCCTCGCCGGGGTTCAAGTCGTTTTGGGCCACGGCGGCAAGCACACTCTCGATGACCTGCTTGGCGTGCAGGGCGAGCCGGTAGCCCGGACGTTCCTCCAGCACCTTGTCGGCCACGGCGTCGGCTTCTTCGCCGATGCGCCGCGCCTCATCATTGCGGCCCAGGTTCTGCAGCGCATTGATCCGCCAGGCGGCGGCTTCCGCGTACATCGCGCCCATGTCCACGCTGGCCACATCGTGGGCGCCCAGCTCGGTGGCAAGCTGCATGGCCTGCTGTTCCGCTTGCACGGCCTCTTCGTTTTGATTGTTGGTGAGCAACTCGTAGCCGCGCCTTCCTAGCACCTCAAGATAGGCGCGGCGCGCAGCCACCGAAGCGCCCGGCGCTTCCGCCAAGGGCCGCAGAATGTCCTGCGACTTCTTGCCCGCCACGGGGCCGGCGGCATCGTTGCGGTTGTCCAGGATAGCGCTTTGGGTGGAATAGCCCAGGGCCAGCGCGATGGTCGTGGCCTCGGAGGCGTCGCCGCCGGCGCGCAGCCGTTCCAGCAGCCCAATGGCCTCATTGGCATTGGCGGTGCCCGCATCCAGATCGCCGATGATGCGCATGGCGCGGGCGTAGTGCAGCATGGCCAGCGCGCCGTTGCGCACCGTTTCCGGACCTTGCAGCGCCGGCGGCAGCGAGTGGAAATAATCGATCTGCCGCTTGGAAAATTCGGCCACTACCTTCAGCCGCCCGAAGCTCTGGAGTTCTCGCACAAAATCATCGGTGAGGTAGCCCAGCAATTGCTCGGCGCCAGCGCGCGACTGTTCCGCCAGCTGTTCGGCGCGCCGGGCGCGCTGCGAACTGACGATGGCGAACCCCGCGGCGACGATGGCGCCGATCGCCAGAATGATGCAGACGGTGGCGATCTGGCGCGCGCGCACCAGCGCGCGCCGCGCGGCGAGTTCGCGCTCGCGCTGCTCGGCGAGTCGGCGCTCGGTGGCCTCGCTGGCTTCGCGCTCCCGGCGCAAATCGCGGCTGCGCTTGACCACGCCGCACAGCACGTCGTGAGTGAGCTCCACGCGCCGCACGTCGAGGCGCTCCTCGATGCGCAGCAGCCGGCGGTTGACCAATGTCGCGAGCGTCTCTGCGGGAGCGCCGGCGGCCGTGAAGCGGCTGACCAGACTCTCTTCGGCGACGTTCTCGCGATAGCCGGAGCTGGTCAACAGATCGTCCTCGATGATCTGGCGCACGGCGGCCGGCTGATCGGCCAGCGCGCGCTCGTAGAAATTGCTGAGGATGCTCGCGTGCGATCCGGCCAACAGATCGAGGGATATCTCGCTGCGCCCTTGGGCGATGCGGGCATCATTCAATTCGCGGCAGATGAGGCTCAGGAGCGAGGGCTCGACCTCCGCGTTGGCGAGTTCGGCACCGCCGGCCACGAAGCGTACGATGGCCCCGGCCACTTCCTCAGTAACCAAGCCCTTGCCTGGCTGCAGCACCGCGGCCAGCGCCTGGGTCCCCGTCATCGGCGCGAGCCGCAGGCGGTTTTGCGAAATACTGGGCATCGCCGCCTTCAGACCCTCGAGCGGCGCGAGATAATCTTCGCGCAGCGCGATCAGCACCCGATAGTCGCTGCGGCCGAAGTCGAAGCGTTCGGCCGCCGAGTCGTCGTGCTCGAGCTTCGCTTCGAGGGCCTTGGGCGGACGGTTCTCGACCAGGTCGGCGAGCTCTTCGATCAGACGCGCCGCGCGGGCGCGCCCAAAGTCGTCGCTCTGCGCCAGCGTGAAAATCTCTTCGAACTGATCGAATATCAGCAGCGGTATCAAGGTGGCGCCGGATGCGTCGCGCAGCACATCATCGCGGTGATGCATGAATTCCCACAGCGACTCGCCCGCGGCCGCGACGCCCGCCTGGGTCCACTGCCCGGAGCGCACGGCGGTGCGCATGATGGCCTGCTTGATCTGCTCGGCAGGCTCGGGGCTGTCACGACCGTAATCGATGCGCACGTAGACCGGGCAGTATCCTTGCTGGCGCAGTCGCGGCACGAGGCCGGCACGCAGCACCGAGGTCTTGCCGAGCCCCGATTGCCCGAATAACACGGTCAGCAGTTTGCGCTGCACGCGCCGCGCCAGCTCGGCTACCTCCTCGTCGCGCCCGAAGAAGTAGGCGCGGGTCTCTTCGGTGAACGAGGCCAGGCCCAGCCAGGGGTTGCGCTCGTCTACCGCCGGCACGGCACTCACGTTTTGTCCTTGAAAAGGGCGCTCAGACGTTGGGCGAATTCTGCGCTCACCGCGCCGCCGGGAAGCTGCGTGAAATGCAGCGCCTTGAATTTGTCCGGCACCAGCGCCTCGGCCGCCGTCGTGGCATCGACCGTGACTGGTAGGATGAACAGCACGCCGTCAGCCATGTTGCGCACTCGATCGATCGCATAGCTCCACTCGCGGCGGAAAAAACCCTCCAGGCGCGCCTGGGTGGCGCTGGAGACCACCGGGATGAAGTAGGAACAGCGCGCGATATTGCGTTGTATCTTGCGGTCGTAGTCATCGCCGCTCTCGAGCCGGTCCATGTCGAACCAGGTGGTGACGCCAGCCGCTTCGAGTCCGGCCTTGATCTGCTGTACCGCCGGCAGATCCTCGCGGGCATAGCTGATGAATACGGCATTTTCGGGCATGTCGCGGGCGGGCGGCGAGAATCGAGCGGGCGCGGCTGCGGGCGCGGCAGCGATGGGTCTGCGGCGCGCCAGCCAACGGCTGTACAGCTCTTCGACGAATTGCTCTGCGCCGACGTAGATGCGTGTGCGCACGCTCACCTGCTGTAAGAACGCCATGAGCCGATCGTCCTGGCTGCTGTGGCTGTCGGCCAGCACTTCGCCGACATCGCGGGGGTCGGAGAGGCGCTGGCGCTTGGCCATGCGCAAAAACAGCCGCGCCAACCAGTTGGTGAAATTGCTGCCGATGAACAGCAGATGATTGTGCTCGAGCTCATGAAAGAGTTTCTCGGGCGCCAGGTGTTCGCTCTGCAAGGCACAAATGTACTCGAGCAGATCCTCGTCCGAGATCACATAGGTGGGCGAGGCTGAGACCTTCCCAAACAGGTGGTAGACCACGGGGCGCTGCAGCCGGTCGCGTTCCGAGGGTAAGTCCGCGACTCGATTCGGCGCGTAGGACAACGTGTCCGTCGATGAGGCTCCGCCGAAGCGCTCCAGGTTGATCGCATTCTCCAGCAGGGAATCGAAGGTCGTGGAGACGTACAAATCGAAGTCGGTGATCGCGGCCAAGTGGCGCAGGGCGGGCGGCGGTTCGAAATTCGCTTCCTTGAGGATACCGCGCAAGCGGACGTAGGCCTCCTCGCGCCGGCCGCGGGCCGCGAGGAACCAGCAGACGACATCATTGAGGGTGTAGGGCTGCGGCAATTCGGCCACGTCGACGTTGAGCCGAGCCGCCAGCTTTTCGGCCAGCCAGTCAAGCAGCCGCCGCGGTCCGCGTTCGGTGGAGACCAACAGAAGTTCTGGTCCCACGATGGGAATGACGCGCCGCTCCTCGATGAAGCTGAGCAAGTCCTCCCAAGCATCGTCATCGAGGTGCGCCATCGCCGCCGCCGCACTCGCGCTATTTCT
Organism: uncultured Gammaproteobacteria bacterium; assembly: GCA_963756845.1. GTDB lineage: Bacteria > Pseudomonadota > Gammaproteobacteria > Steroidobacterales > Steroidobacteraceae > Bog-1198. The sequence continues at coordinate 464,233 of CAVWPD010000008.1, forward strand.
CATGCAGAATCAATTCCTTCCCCAGAGTTCGCTTCCGCATGCGCGATCAGGCAGCGACAGTGTTGATATTGTTGGCTTGGCGAGTGTGCCGCAATGCAATGCGCACTGCAACGAGCCGAGCCTCGAGCCAAATTGAGCGAAATAGCCTCGCTCAATACTTGATCGAGCAGCCGTACGGCTTGGTCACCGCATGCGGCGCTGGGTTGCCTTGGGCCACGGCCAGCATGGCCTCCTTCAGATAGGGCTCAGCCCGCGCAATGTCGGCAGGATCGGCGGTGGCAATGCTATCGATGCCGCCCATGTACCGCAGCGCCCCGTTTTTGTCGATGACGAACATATGCGGCGTGGTCTTCGCATCGTACAGGCGGGCCACGGCGCCGCTGGGGTCCAGCAGGACCGCGGAGGGAACCGCATGGCGCGACTGGGTGAGCACGTCGGCGGCGGGGCCATTCACATAACCCTGCTTACCGGGTGCGGAGGAAATCACCGTCAACCAAACGATGCCGCCCTGTTGCGCCAGGGCCTGCACGCTTTGCATATTGCCGCTGCTGTAGTGCTTGCGCGTGTACGGGCAGTCGGCGTTGGTCCATTCCAATACCACGGTCTTACCGCGATACGCACTCAATTGAACGGCATGGCCTTGACTGTCCACCGCGGTGAAATCGGGCGCGGGTTGACCAATTTGGGGTGCGGCGTCAGCCCACCCGGGGATGCCAATCGCGCCTGCCAGTGCGATGGCGATGAGCGCCCGCATGCCGCCCCGGTTCAATGTCCTGAAGGTGTTCATGACTGTCTCCTTGGCAATTCGCGTGAGCTCGCCCAAACTTTAGTCGGGGCCGTGGGCCAATGGTTCCCTGGAGATTTTACCGCGCTGGGATTACAGTACGCGCCCCGGCAAAAATCGAGTAGATTCAGCGTCATGCGCTTTTCGACGGAATACGCGGTCATCGTGATCGGCGGCGGCCACGCCGGCACCGAAGCTGCCCTCGCGGCCGCTCGCATGGGCGAGAGCACGCTGCTGCTCACGCACAATATCGAAACGCTGGGACAGATGAGCTGCAATCCAGCGATCGGCGGCATCGGTAAGGGACACTTGGTCAAGGAAATCGATGCGCTCGGCGGCGCGATGGCGCGGGCGACGGATCAGGCGGGCATCCAGTTTCGCACCCTGAATGCCAGCAAAGGGCCCGCCGTGCGCGCCACCCGCGCGCAGGCGGATCGGCAGCTGTACAAGCGCGCCATTCGCCGCATCCTGGAAACGCAGCCGAACTTGACGCTGTTTCAACAGGAAGCGGCCGATCTCCTGCTGCAGGGAGATCGGGTGGTGGGCGTCGTCACTTCGAGCGGCGTCGAATTTCGCGCCCGTTGCGTGGTGTTGACCGTGGGCACTTTCCTGGGCGGCAAGATTCATGTCGGTCTGGATAGCCACCCGGGAGGACGCGCCGGCGATCCGCCGTCCACGAGATTGGCGCAGCGGTTGCGCGAACTTGCGCTGCGAGTCGGTCGCTTGAAGACCGGCACGCCGCCGCGCCTCGACGGCCGCAGCATCGATTTCTCGGCGCTTCGCGAGCAGCACAGCGACGATCCGCGCCCAGTTTTTTCCTATTTGGGCACGCGTGACGCGCACCCGCGGCAACTTCCCTGCCATATCACGGCGACCAATGAGCGAACCCACGACATCATTCGTGCCGCGACGGCTCGTTCGCCGTTGTTCAGCGGATTGATCGAGGGAGTGGGTCCGCGCTACTGCCCGTCGGTGGAAGACAAAGTCGTGCGATTCGCCGACAAGCACGCGCACCAGATATTCGTGGAGCCCGAAGGTCTGGACACTCACGAGATCTATCCCAACGGGATCTCGACCAGCCTGCCCTTCGATGTTCAATACGCCTTCGTGCGCAGCATCGCTGGATTCGAGCAGGCGCATATCACCCGGCCGGGATACGCCATCGAGTACGATTTTTTTGATCCGCGCGACCTCAAGTACAGCCTGGAGAGCAAATTCCTCCCCGGCCTGTATTTTGCCGGCCAAATCAACGGCACCACCGGCTACGAAGAGGCCGCTGCGCAAGGACTGTTGGCCGGCATCAATGCGGCCCGCGCGGCGTGTGAGCGCGAGGCGTGGTGGCCGAAGCGCAGCGAAGCCTACATCGGCGTGCTGGTCGATGATTTGATCACGCGCGGCGCCCCCGAACCCTATCGCATGTTTACCAGCCGCGCGGAGTACCGTTTGTCACTGCGCGAAGACAATGCGGATCTACGCCTGACCGCGCGCGGCCGCGAATTGGGTCTGGTGGATGATGAGCGCTGGGCATTCTTCGAGCGCAAGCGCACTGCCGTGGCGGCGGACGTTGCCCGATTGGCACAGACGGTGGTGCATCCTGCGGCGGTGGACGCGGCTTTGTTGGCGAAGTTAGGCGCGCCGCTGACGCGCGAGACGCACGCCCTGGATTTGTTGCGCCGCCCGGAGCTCGGCTACGAGGATTTGCGCCATGTTGCGCCGTGCGGCGAGCCGTTCGGCGAGCCGTCCGGCGGGGCCTTCGGCGCCGAATGGCGCGACGATGAGCGCCTGTGCGAACAAGTAACGCTGCAGGTCGAGGTCCAAGCGAAGTACTCGGGATATCTGAAGCGTCAGAGTAGTGAAATCGATCGCCAGCTGCGACACGAGGAATTGCGGCTTCCCGCCGACATCGACTACCGCCAAGTCAGCGGCCTGTCGAATGAAGCGCGCCAGCGGCTTGCCGAGGTGCGCCCCGAAACGCTGGGTCAGGCTGCGCGGATTCCGGGACTCACGCCGGCCGCGGTATCGCTGCTGCTGGTGCACTTGAAGAAGCGCGATTGGGCTGCGTAGCGAGGCCGAGCATGCACCAGGTCACCACCGGGTTTTACGATTTCACCGTGCCGGGACTCGACGGCAGCGCGAGCATTCTAGAGCGCTTACGCGGCAAGGTGACCCTCGCGGTCAACGTTGCCAGCCGCTGCGGGTACACACCGCAGTACGGCGGCCTCGAGGACCTTTTCCGGGAACTGAAGGACAAGAACTTTTCGGTAGTCGGCTTTCCGTGCAACCAATTCGGCGCGCAGGAACCGGGCACGGCGGCGGAAATCCAGAGTTTTTGCTCTCTCAATTACGGCGTGAGCTTTCCCTTGTCCGCCAAGATCGATGTCAACGGCCAACGCCGCCATCCTCTGTATGCCTGGTTGACCGCACCGGAGAATGGCTTTCCCGGCGACATCGGTTGGAACTTCGAGAAATTTCTGATCGATCGCGACGGCCGCGTCAGTTGTCGATACCCGGCCGGAACCAAGCCGACCGACCCGACCTTTTTGCAGGATTTGGCAGACATTCTATAGTGCAGGCAACGCCTGAAGCCATGTCGTTGGCGCGGCCCCCAGTGGTAATTTGTCCGGCCACTCTTTAACATCAGCGCCAATTTGCACCCCTTGAAGGCGGAGAACTGGATGCTTTGTCGATCGAATGCCAGAGCGTGGCTTGCAGGCACGGCGTTGAGCTTGAGTCTATCGCTTGGCGCGCATGCGGCGGGCAACCCGGCCGACGGCGAGAAGAAATTCTATACCTGCTATGGATGCCACGGGGTCATCGACTATAAGAATGCGTATCCGGACTACAGCGTGCCGAAACTGCGTCACCAAACCGCCTCGTACTTGGTCACCGCGCTGCAGGAGTACAAAACCGGTCTGCGGCCGCATGCCACCATGCATGCCCAAGCCGAATCGCTGAGCGATCAGGACATGGAGGACATCGCCGCGTACTTACAAGGTCCGCAACCGGTGAAGCCCAGCGCCGCGGTGAAGGGCAGCGTGCCGAAACAAGTGGCGGCCTGCGTCGCCTGCCACGGGGAGAACGGCACCGGCGTCGATGCGCCATTGACTCCCAAACCCGCAGTGCTTGCCGGACAGCACGCCGATTACCTGGAGCAGGCCTTGACCGCGTATCGCAACGGCAGGCGCAAGAACGTGGTAATGGACTCGATGGCGGCGCTGCTGACCACCGATGAAGACGTCAAAATTGCCGCCGCTTACTTCGCCGCCCAAGCCTCGCCCCTGACGACCGCGACCACCGAGAGCAACTGATCCGGGGCGACGCGCGGACTCACTGGCGCAGAGTCATCAAGAACTGCGCGAACGTTTGATAGTAGGCATCGCGGTTGCGTTTTTTGCGATAGCCGTGCCCTTCGTCGGCGGCCAGCAGATACCAAACCTCGCCGCCTTTGGCGCGCAGTCTGTTCACGATCAGGTCCGCTTCGCTGACCGGCACCCGCGGATCGTTCTTGCCGTGTACGACGAGCAGCGGGCGCGTCATACGATCTGCATTGGTGATCGGCGAGACGCGCCGCAGAAAGCTGCGCGTGTCCGGATCGCGCTCATCGCCGTATTCCGCACGCCGCAGATCCTGCCGGTAAGGCGCGGTATTGGTCAGAAAACTCACGAAGTCGACGATACCGGAGACATCGACGGCGCCGCGCAACCGGTCGCTGTAGTTGACCAGCGTGGCCAGCGCCAGATAGCCGCCGTAAGAACCGCCCGCAACCACTACATGCTTGGCGTCGTACGCGCTATGCACACCCAACCATACCAGCAGTGCGCCGACATCCTTCACGGCGTCTTCGCGCAGCGTGCCGTTGTCGAGCGCCATATAGCTCTTTCCGTACCCCGAAGAGCCGCGCACGTTCGGCGCGACGACGGCGAAGCCCAACTCGTTGACCACGTATTGAATCCAGGGATCGAAGCCGGGGCGGAACTGAGATTCGGGACCGCCGTGCAAAATAATCAGCACGGGATGCGGTCCCGGGGTGGTGGGCTCGTACACATACATGGGCACTTGGCGCGGCCCGCTGTCGATGCGATCGAAGGTGGGAAAAGCCGCAGCGCTCGGCAGAACGAACTTGGCAAGATCGACCGGGCCTGCCTCGCTAGAGGTCCAAGGCTCGAGGTGGTTGCTGGCCAAATCCAGCACGAACGCATCGCGGGGCTGATTCGCGGCCGCAAATCCGAACACCAGGCGCGTGCCTTGGGCATCGAAGTTCAAGGAATCGATGACTCCCGGCGTGTGCAGCCGCGGCGGCGTGAGGTCCTGGTGCGAGTGCAGATCCAGCAAATTGAGTTTTCCCACCCCGGCCTCGTTGCTCACGTAGGCCAGATAGTGCCCGTCTCGCGAAATCGCCAACTCCTCGATGTCCCAGGGTATGTGGCCTGAAATCAGCGTTTTTTCATTGTTGAATAGATTGACGTAGCGCAGCCGCGCAAACTCGGATTCCCGATCCGAAATCAAATAGACACCCTGTCCGTCGCGTGAAAATTTGGCCGAGACTATTCCGACCTTGCCGGGAGATGGCTCCACTTCCTTCTTTTGTCCGGAGCTCAAGTCGACGACGTACAAATAGCCTTCGGCGATCGAGACCACCTTGAGCACCAACAGCTTGCGGTCATCCGGCGACCAATCGAGCACCGACCAGGCTGCGCCGCTGCTGTCGCCGCTGAAGGCCAGCCGCGGCAGCGCACCCGACTCCGGATCCACGATATCGATGTCATAGCTGTGCCCGTCTCGGGCGGTAGTGAAAAATGCGACCTCGCGGCCGCCGTTCGACCAGACAGGACCGCCGTTCTTGGATTTCCCGTCGGTGAGCATTTTGGCGGTCGGTTCGCCCAGATGCTGGTAGTAGAGCTGAGAGTCCTCGCTGCCCCCTGAATCCTTCAGAAACACATAGGCACTGCGCGCGGGGTCGGGCGAAAATGCAGCCACGCTGATCGGATCGCTGAAGAAGGTCAATTGACGGCGCGCGCCGCCCGCCATTTCCACGCAATGCAGCTGATCAACGTCGCCAAAGCGCGTCGCGATCAACAGCTGGCCCTTGGGGGACCAACCGAGCGGTGTTGCCTGGCGCGCATTGAGATAGCCATCCAGCTGCTGCGCCAATTCTACGGGCACCTCCGGTATATTCTCGAACGTCAGACTGCCGCGCTCCACACGCGTAAACGCTAGAGCGGGGCTGCTGCCGAGCAGCGCGGCGCAGAACAGCGACAAATAAATTCGGTTCATACTCTTAATATTCTCACACGGCGAGGATAATGAGATCGATGGCGGGTTTCGAGCATTTGGTGAAATCATACGACGTCAGCGATCAGCTCGATGAGATAGCGAGCGCAGACCCGCCCGCCTATCTGCGGCGCTGCTTTGCCGAGGCGATCTCGGCGCCCTCGCTGTCCTGGGCACGAGTGCAACAGCTGGCGGTGTGCGCTATGGTGCTGGACGGCATCGTCGATGATCGAGAATACGAGTTTTTCGAGCACGAGTTGATCGCGGATTGGCGCATGCAGTACGCAAAAACCTGCGCGAAGATGAAGGACTTGGCACTGCAGGCGTTGCGCCGGGTACTGGAGCACGATCGCCCGACGGATCCCGATGCGGCGACGGAGATCGAAATGCTGGTCACTCGATTGGCTGGAGTTTGAATGGGCGCACTCAGGCGAGCTGACTCATTGACGCGGCTGGTGCCCGCGGCCGCCGCGCTGCTGTTGGCGGCTTGCGCCGGTTCGAACTCCAAACCCGCGCCTACACCGGCGCAGAGCGCGCCGAAACCGGTTGTTTCATTGGACCCCTCCTATGATTGGCAGGTACTGGTGGCGGCGCCGTTCGGCACCCTGCTCAAGGATGTTCCTCTGCCGGTGCACGAAGTCTTGTTGTTCAAGGACGAAGCGCACACCGACTCCGCGCCGGATGATGCGGAGTGCTACGCCATCGATGGAACGCCGCCCCGCTTCATCGATCGGAAACCCTCCGCGTACCTTTTGTGTTTCACGCACGACCGGTTGTCGCGGATCCAAGCCACGGTAGACCTCCCCGACTCGCAAGCCGCCCAAGTATTCGCGGACGCCTGCGGCCTCTGGATGAAGCACGCGGCGCAGGGTGCCGGGCCGCCGCCGGCACCCGGCAGTGTGGCGTGCGAAGGATCGGGCGCCGCTGTCGCCTTCAGCAGCCGCCTGGAATCGCAGCCCGATCACGCCGATGCGCTGCTGTCCATCAAGCTCATTGCCGCCGATCGGTAGTGCGATGCGGGACGCTGAACGCGACATACTCGCCTCGGGTGCGAAAGAAATCGGGGTCGACATCGCGGATGCGGGCATTGAGACATTGCTGCGCCTCGTCGATGAGTTGGAGCTCGGCAACGCCCAGTTCAATTTGACCGCCATCCGAGATCGCCCGGGGATGCTTCGAAAACATGTCCTCGATAGCTTGACCTTGCAGCCGTACTTGCGCGGCGCCCGTGTGGCGGATGTCGGCACCGGCGCGGGCTTTCCCGGTCTCGTACTGGCCATCGTCAATCCGCAGCGGCGCTTTACCTTGATCGAGGGCACCGGCAAGAAGGCGCGGTTCGTCGAACAGACCGCCGCGCGACTGGGATTGGACAATGTGCAAGTCGTGAATTCCCGCGCGGAAAGCTATAGACCTTTCGAACTTTTCGATACAGTGGTGGCGCGGGCCTTAGCCTCACTGGCCGATTTTGTGGCTTATGCCGGCCATTTGTGCGTTCCCGGGGGTCGCTTGTTGGCGATGAAGGGAAGGCGGCCGGAGGAGGAGATTTCCGCCGTGCCAAGATCCTTTCGCGTGTTGGCCGTGCATCGTCTGAGCGTGCCGGGCCTGGCCGATGAGCGGCATCTGGTGGAGCTGATTCCGGTGCACAGCAAATCGAGCAAGACATGAATCAGGTCAAGACATGAAGCGCGTCATCGCAATAGCCAATCAGAAAGGCGGCGTCGGCAAGACCACGACGGCCGTCAATCTTGCCGCCTCGTTGACCGCCACCAAGCGCCGCGTGCTGCTGGTCGACTTAGATCCCCAGGGCAACGCCACCATGGGATGCGGCATCGACAAGCATGCGCAATCGCGCACCAGTTGCGATGTGCTCCTCGGAGATTGCACTGCGATCGAGGCACTGGTCGCTGTCGAATACGGCGGCTTCATGCTGATGCCGTCGAATCAGGATCTCACCGCGGCGGAAGTGCGCCTGCTGACCATGGTGGTCGGGCGCGAGTTCAAACTGCGCAACGCGCTGCAGCCGGTGCGCCAGGACTTCGACGTGGTGCTGATCGACTGTCCCCCGTCGCTCAATATGCTGACCTTGAACGCGCTGGTGGCGGCCGATTCCGTGATGGTTCCCATGCAGTGCGAGTACTACGCGCTGGAGGGATTGACCGCCTTGATGCAGACCATCGAGCAGATCCGCGACAGCATCAACCCTGATCTGCAAATCGAGGGTTTGCTGCGCACCATGTTCGATCCGCGCAATAATCTGGCGAACGAAGTGTCCGCGCAGCTGCTGGAGCATTTTGGCGAAAAGGTGTTCCGCACCTTGATCCCGCGCAACGTGCGGCTGGCGGAAGCGCCGAGTTTCGGCAAGCCGGCGCTGTTTCACGACAAGGAGTCGCGCGGCGCACTCGCCTATCTGGCGCTGGCCGGCGAGATGATTCGCCGCGACGATTTGCCGGGCGCGCCCGTATAATCCGCTGATCGCTACGGGGAACTTCAAGCATGTCCGGCAAAAAGCCGTCTTTGGGTCGGGGCCTTGCGGAACTGTCCCCATTGCTGGCGAGTCGTGCGGGCGCGGCGGCGGCCAAGCCTCCGGTGCTGGTCGGCGACCGCTTGGCGACGCTGCCGGTGGATTTGCTGCAGCGGGGCAAGTACCAGCCGCGCACCGATATGCGGCCCGAGTCCTTGGGCGAACTCGCGGATTCGATTAAAGCGCGGGGATTGGTTCAGCCCATCCTGGTGCGACCCTTGAGCCGGCCCAACCCGAGCGAATCGCAGCGCTATGAAATCATTGCCGGTGAGCGGCGCTGGAGAGCGGCCCAGATGGCCGGGCTCTCGGAGATTCCCGCGGTCATTCGCGATGTGCCCGACGAAGACGCCGTCGCCATGGCACTCATCGAGAACATTCAGCGAGAAGATCTCAATCCCCTAGAAGAAGCGCGGGCGCTGCTGCGCCTGATCGAAGAGTTTGGTTTGACCCATCAGGCGGCGGCAGAAGCCGTCGGGCGCTCCCGCGCCGCGGTGAGTAACTTGCTCCGGCTCATGGAGCTCGCCGACGAGGTCAAGGAGCTACTGGAGAGCCGGCAAATCGAGATGGGACATGCCCGGGCACTGTTGGGACTGACCACACGCCGCCAACAGATCGAAGTGGCGACCCTGGTGGCCAAAAAGGGCTTATCGGTGCGGGACACCGAAGCTTTGGTGCGCCGCATCATTGCTCCTCGCGGCGCCGAGTCGGCAAGCCCCGAGGTAGATCCGGACATTCGCCGCCTGGAAACGGAGATCGCCGACAAGCTGGGCGCGAAAGTGGCGTTTCAACATGCCGCCTCGGGCAAGGGCAAGCTCATTGTCAGCTACAACAGTTTGGACGAGCTGGAAGGCATCCTCGCGCACATTCAGTGATGCGACAAAATACGGCCTGAAACGCCTTGATGAGCCGAGGTCAGCGTCTCTATAATGCGCGCGGTAATTTTGGCCGGGGCGGCCTTCCACGCAAGTGGACCCTAGTTCACAGTAAAAGCGTCGTTCGCGTCTTCCGAGTTATTTCGGGACTGCGAGCCTCGCCCCACAGCGGGATTTTAAAGTGATCGCGATCGACTTGGCCCTAGCGGCGGCGGCTGGCTCTCAGCGTCGTACTGGGCCAAGCAGGCGTGACTGTGGTCTGCGCGCTCGTGAGCTGGCTGATTGCAGGTCCCCATGCTGCGCTGTCCGCGGCGCTGGGCGGCGGGATCAGCACGGCCGCGAGTCTTGTGATGGCATTGCTCGGCTTCAGCGGCCAGTCGGTCGTGGACGCGCAGCGGGCACTGCGCGCGTTTCTGGTGGCCGAGGCCGCCAAGATTGCGGTGGTGATCGTGCTGTTTGTGGTGGTGTTGAAGACGTTGAGGGTGGTTCCGCTGGCGATGCTCGGCACGTACGTCGCCACCTTCTTCGTGTTCTGGGTGGCGCTGGCGAACGCGCTGCCGCCGTTGGGCGGGGCGCCGCGCGATGGCGCGAAAGGTAATTGACATCGAGGCGAGAGCGAGCGAAAGAGTAAATGGCAGCAGAACAGCCCCCCACCGCGAATGAATACATTCTTCATCACCTGACGTTCCTGTCGAATAAGGAACCGAAGGGGATCGTGGATTTTTCCGTCATTCATCTGGACACGGTGTTTTTCTCAGTGGCATTGGCCCTGTTGTTCGGCGGTTCCTTCTATTTTGCCGCCCGCAAGGCCACGGCCGGTGTGCCGACGGGATTTCAGGCTTTCGTCGAGTTGCTTGTCGAAACGGTCAATAACCAAGTTAAAGACAGCTTTCACGGTACCAGCAAGCTGCTCGCGCCACTGGCGTTGACGATTTTCTGCTGGGTGCTCTTGTTCAATGCCATGGATGTGCTGCCCGTGGATCTTTTGCCCTGGGCCGGGCGCTTCGTCGGCGTCGAGCATCTAAAGGTAGTGCCGAGTACCGATCTCAATGCCACTTTCGCGATGTCGTTGACGGTGTTCGTCCTGATTATCTATTACAGCATCCAGTCCAAGGGTTTGGGCGGCTTCCTGGCCGAGTTCACCATGCAGCCTTTCAGCGCCAAGAATCCCGTCGTCAAGGTGCTGCTGATTCCGGTAAACCTGCTGCTGGAGATCGTGCCGTTCTTGGCGCGGCCGCTCTCCCTGTCGCTGCGCTTGTACGGCAACCTGTTTGCCGGTGAAATGATTTTTCTTCTGCTTGCCGCGCTGACGCTACATGGCATGACTCAGCTGGGCAGCGTCGGCGGCTGGGGCTTGTTGCTGGTGCAGTTTGTTCTGGCCTTGGCCTGGGCAATATTTCACTTACTTGTGATAACGCTGCAAGCCTTCATATTCATGGTGTTGACGATCGTCTACTTGGCGATGGCGCAGGAACATCATTGATGCCTCAATTGATAACCATTTTCGCATCTGTTTCGTCTAGGAGAATTTGAATGGAAAATTTTGCACATGTTCAGGCCATGACCGTGCTTGCCGTCGGCATCATCTTCGGCATGGGAGCGCTCGGCACCGCCATCGGTTTCGGCATTCTCGGCGGCCGCTTCCTGGAGGGCGCTGCGCGCCAGCCGGAACTCGCGCCGATGCTGCAGATGAAGATGTTCATCGTCGCGGCATTGGTCGACGCGGTCGCCCATGATCGGCATCGGTTTCGCGCTGTTCTTTACGTTCGCGAATCCGTTCGCCTCCGGGCTGACTCACTAAAGGCGTAGGCCGGCGAGTCGCCGGCAAGGAGACGACAGTGAACATCAATCTCACGCTGATCGTGCAGATGCTCGTGTTCATCGCCCTCTTGTGTTCGCATGAAGGTGGTGTGGCCGATGATTCTGGGGCCGATGGATGAGCGCGAGCGCAAGATCAAAGAAGGCTTGGCCGCCGCCAACAAGGGCGAGAAGGAACTTGGCGAGGCCGAGGCGCGCTCCAAGGAGATCATCCGCGAGGCGCGCGACCGCGCCGCACAGATCGTCGACATGGCCGGCAAGCGCTCCAACGAAATCGTCGAGGAAGCCAAGGGCACGGCCTCCACCGAAGCGCAGCGGCTCGTCACCCAGGCACAGGGTGAAGTGGCTCGCGAGAGTTCGCGCGCGCGCGAGCAATTGAGCAAGGAAGTCGGCAGGCTCGCCGTCGAGGGCGCATCGCGACTGCTGGGACGGGAGATCGACCCGAAGACGCACGCGGAGCTATTGGATAAATTGGCCGCCGAGGTCGCCAGTGGCTGAGCGAGCCACCATCGCGCGCCCCTATGCAAAGGCCGCGTTCGAATACGCGCGCGATGCCAAGGCCTTTTCCGAATGGTCGCAAGGCTTGAAAACAGCGGCTGTGATTGTCGCCGATCCGCGCGTAGCGGAACTCATCGGGAATCCGCGATTGAGCCAGGCGGATCTGGTGAGCATCGTAAGTGATGTTGCGGGCGCCAGTCTGAATGCGGGCATGCAAAATTTCGTACGAGTGCTGGCGGAAAATCATCGATTGCTGCTGTTGCCGGAGATTTCGGCGCACTACGAAGTGCTGCGCGCGGAAGTCGAGAACACGGTGGACGTCGATGTGATCTCCGCCGTCGTCCTCAGTGCCGCGCAGCAGGAAAAACTCGCCGCGGCGTTGAACACCCGGCTCAAGCGCAAGGTGCGCATGAAAAATTCGGTCGATGCGTCGCTGCTGGGCGGCGCCATCGTGCGGGCCGGAGATCTGGTCATCGACGGTTCATTGAAAGGCCGCTTGCAGCGACTTGCCACAGAATTGGGAAGCTAGGAACTATTTATGTCCATTAAGGCATCGGAAATCAGCGACCTGATCAAGGCGCGGATCGACAAATTTCAATCGGACACCGAGGCGCGCAACGTCGGCACGGTGGTCAGCGTCACCGACGGCATTGTGCGTGTTCACGGTCTCGCGGATGCGCGCTACGGTGAAATGTTGGAGTTCACCGGCAACACCTTCGGCCTGGCCTTGAACCTCGAGCGGGACTCGGTGGGCGCCGTGGTGCTCGGCGACTACAAGCACATTTCGGAAGGCTCGGAGGTCAAGACCACGGGCCGCATTCTCGAAGTGCCGGTGGGTCCTGAGCTGCTCGGCCGGGTGGTCGATGCGCTGGGCAACCCCATCGACGGCAAGGGTCCGGTGAATGCCAAGCTGAAATCACCGTTGGAGCGCGTCGCGCCGGGCGTAATTTTCCGCAAGAGCGTGTCCCAGCCGGTCCAAACAGGCCTGAAGGCCATCGATGCCATGGTGCCGATCGGCCGCGGTCAGCGCGAACTCATCATCGGCGACCGGCAAACCGGCAAAACCGCGGTGGCCATCGATACCATCATCAATCAGAAGGGCACGGGCGTTAAGTGCGTCTATGTCGCCATCGGACAGAAGCAGAGTTCGATCGCCAACGTGGTGCGCAAGCTCGAAGAGCATGGCGCCATGGGCCACACCATCATCGTCGCGGCCTCGGCCTCGGTGCCGGCGGCCATGCAGTATCTGGCCCCCTACGGCGGCTGCGCCATGGGCGAGTACTTCATGGACAACGGCGAGGATGCGCTGATCGTGTACGACGATCTGTCCAAGCAGGCGGTCGCCTATCGCCAAATCTCGCTGCTGCTGCGCCGGCCGCCGGGTCGCGAAGCCTATCCCGGCGACGTGTTCTATCTGCATTCGCGCCTGCTGGAGCGCTCCGCGCGCGTCAACGAAGAATACGTGGAGAAGATCACCAACGGCCGCGTCAAGGGCAAGACCGGCTCGCTCACCGGGCTGCCCATCATCGAGACCCAGGCGGGCGACGTGACCGCCTTCGTGCCCACCAACGTGATTTCCATCACCGACGGGCAAATTTTCCTGGAAACCGATTTGTTCAACGCCGGCATGCGCCCGGCCATCAACGCCGGCATTTCGGTGTCGCGCGTCGGCGGCGCGGCGCAGACCAACATCATCAAGAAGTTGGGCGGCGGCGTGCGTTTGGCGCTGGCGCAATTCCGCGAACTCGCCGCCTTCTCGCAGTTTGCGTCCGACTTGGACGAAGCCACCCGCAAGCAGCTGGAACGCGGCCAGCGCGTGACCGAGCTCATGAAGCAGAAGCAATATTCGCCCATGTCGGTGGCGGAGATGGCGCTGTCGCTGTATGCCGGCAACGGCGGCTACTTCGACAAAGTGGACCGCCGCAAAGTGGTGGAGACCGAAGCGGCGTTGCAGTCCTTTGCGCGCTCCAGCTACGGCGATTTGCTGAAGAGCATTAATTCCAAACCGGATCTGTCGAAGGAAGTCGAAGCCGCCTTGAAGAAGTGCTGCGATGAATTCTTCGCCACGCTGTAGGGCCAAGAGAACCTAAATGGCAGGCGCAAAGGAAATCCGCGGCAAGATTGCGAGCATTAAAAATACTCGCAAGATCACCAAGGCGTTGGAAATGGTGGCCGCGAGCAAGATCCGCAAGGCGCAGGACCGCATGCGCGCGGCGCGTCCCTATGCAGAGAAGATCCGCAAGATCATCGGCCATTTGCGCCTGGTCAACCTGGATTACAAGCACCCCTTCACCTTGGAACGGCCGGTGAAGTCGGTGGGCATTGTCGTGATCAGCACCGATCGCGGTCTGTGCGGCTCGCTGAACCTGAACTTGTTCAAGGCGACCTTGGCGGCCATCCGCGATGCGCAGTCGCGCGGCGCCAAGGTGTACCTGTGCGTCATCGGATCGAAGGCCCTGCAATTCTTTCGGCGCCTGTCCGGCGTCGAGATCGCGGCCTCGGTCACGCATCTTGGGGATCGGCCGCACATCAAGGATTTGATCGGCACCACCACGGTGATGCTGGATTTCTACCGCGAGACCAAGGTCGATCAGCTGCTCCTGGTGCACAACGTCTTCGTCAACACCATGACGCAGAAGGGGATCGTGTCGCAGCTGCTGCCCATCCAGGCCGTCGACAAGGACGAGCTGCAGGAACGCTGGGATTACATCTACGAGCCCGATTCGGTGGCCATTCTCGACGGCATTCTGATGCGCTATGTCGAAGCACAAATCTTCCAGGGCGCGGTCGAGAACGTGGCCTGTGAAATGGCGGCGCGCATGGTCGCCATGAAGAGCGCGACGGACAACGCCGGCGATCTCATCGATGAATTGCAACTCATTTACAACAAGGCCCGCCAGGCCGCGATTACCAAGGAATTGTCGGAAATCGTCGGCGGCGCGGCAGCGGTATAGCAGAGGGTTATTTTATGTCCAGCGGCAAAATCGTCCAAATCATCGGCGCGGTCATCGACGTGGAATTCCCGCGCGACCAGATCCCCAATATCTATGACGCGCTCATTCTCGATGAGGTGGATCTGACCCTCGAAGTGCAGCAGCAGCTCGGCGACGGCGTGGTGCGCACCATTGCGATGGGACCTTCCGAGGGCCTGCGCCGCGGACTCACCGTCAAAGGGACCGGCAAGGGGATTTCGGTGCCGGTGGGCGCGGGTACGCTTGGACGCATCATGGACGTGCTCGGTAAGCCGCAGGACGAACGCGGTCCGGTGAAGACCACGGAGTACCTGCCCATCCACCGTCCCGCCCCGGCCTATGACGAACAGGCGGGCGGACAGGATCTGCTGGTCACCGGCATCAAGGTCATCGATCTATTGGTCCCCTTCGCCAAGGGCGGCAAGGTGGGCTTGTTCGGCGGCGCCGGTGTGGGCAAGACGGTGAACATGCTCGAGCTCATCAACAACATCGCCAAGCAGTACAGCGGCCTCTCGGTGTTCGCCGGGGTCGGTGAGCGTACGCGCGAAGGCAATGACTTCTATCACGAGATGATCGAGTCGGGCGTCATCGACAAGGACGATCTGCCCAAATCCAAAGTGGCGATGGTGTATGGTCAGATGAACGAGCCGCCGGGCAATCGTCTGCGCGTCGCTCTCACCGGCCTCACCATGGCGGAATATTTCCGCGACGAAAAACAAGCCACCGGCAAGGGCCGCGACGTGCTGTTCTTCGTCGACAACATCTACCGCTATACGCTCGCCGGCACGGAAGTGTCCGCGCTGCTCGGCCGCATGCCCTCCGCCGTGGGCTATCAACCCACGCTCGCCGAAGAAATGGGCGTGCTGCAGGAGCGCATCACCTCGACCAAGACCGGTTCGATCACCTCGATTCAAGCTGTGTACGTGCCGGCCGACGACTTGACCGATCCGTCGCCCGCCACCACCTTTGCGCACTTGGACGCGACCGTGGTGCTGTCGCGGCAAATCGCTTCTCTTGGCATTTATCCGGCCGTCGATCCCCTGGACTCCAGCAGCCGCCAGCTCGATCCCTTGGTGGTGGGCGAGGAGCACTACGACACGGCGCGCGGCGTACAGGCCGTTTTGCAGCGCTACAAGGAATTGCAGGACATCATCGCGATTCTCGGCATGGACGAGCTCTCGGAAGAAGACAAGCTGAGCGTGTACCGCGCGCGCAAGATCCAGCGCTTCTTGTCGCAGCCTTTCAACGTCGCCAAGGTGTTCACCGGACAGGACGGGAAGATCGTGTCGCTGAAGGACACCATCCGCGGCTTCAAGGCCATCATCGCCGGCGAATACGATCATCTGCCCGAGCAGGCTTTCTACATGATCGGCGCCATCGAAGAGGCTGTCGAAAAAGCCAAGACTTTGACCTAAGAAGAGATCATGGCCAACACCATTCACGTCGACATCGTCAGCGCCGAAGGACAGATCTTTTCGGGCGAGGCGAGCATGGTGTTCGTGCCGGGCTCGCAGGGCGAGCTCGGCATCTACCCGCGGCATGCGCCCCTACTGACCACCTTGAAGGCCGGCGAAGTGCGCGTGCAGTCGGAAGGCCAGGAAGAACAGTCATTCTTCGTGGGCGGCGGCGCGCTCGAGATTCAACCGCACCTCGTGACCGTGCTTGCCGACACGGCGGTACGGGCGCACGATTTGGACGAGGCCGCCGCGATTTCCGCGAAACAAAGAGCCGAAGAAGCGGTGCGCAATCGCGGCGATAAAATGGATGTCGCCGAGGCACAGGCCGAACTGGTGCGCGCGATGGCGCAATTGAAGGCTATAGAACGCCTGCGTAAGGTACGCTAAGGACCTCCGCCACTTCCGGAGTCTTCATGCATCTTTCGGTCGTCATTCTGGCCGCCGGCCAGGGCAAGCGGATGAACTCCGACTTACCGAAAGTATTGCAGCCCTTGGCAGGCCAGCCCCTCCTCAAGCATGTGATCCGCGCCGCGCGGGCCTTGGATCCGGTCGATATCTACGTGGTGTACGGGCATGGGGGCGCGCAGGTGCAGGCGGCCTTCAGCCACGAGGCGCTCGACTGGATCCCGCAAGCCGAACAATTGGGGACCGGCCACGCCGTGATGCAGGCCATGTCCGTCATCCCCGATGAGCATACGGTGCTGGTGCTGTATGGCGATGTGCCGCTGATCCGTCCAACTACCCTGAAGCAACTGGTGGTGCCCGCCGCCGAGGGCGCGTTGGCGGTGCTCACCGTCGTTCTCGATGATGCGACGGGATACGGGCGAATCGAGCGCAATGCGCAGGGCCGTATTAGCGCCATTATCGAAGACAAGGACGCGAACGCAGCCCAGCTTCAAATACGCGAGGTCAATTCCGGGCTCATGGCGGCTCCCGCAGGAAGCCTTCGCGAATGGTTGTTGGGATTGGGCATCAACAACGCCCAGCGCGAATACTTTTTAACCGATGTGGTCGCCATCGCCGTGCAAGCGGGCGCGCGCGTCGAGACCGCGGCGGCGAAGCCGGCCGAGGTGATGGGCGTCAACGACAAAATTCAGCTGGCGCGGGCAGAGGCCGCCTACCGACGCGAACGCGCGGACGAACTGATGCTCGCCGGCGCGACCCTCGCGGACCCTGCGCGCATCGATATCCGCGGCGACGTTCAGGTCGGCCGCGATGTGTTCATCGACGTCAATACAGTCCTGGTCGGCAAGGTGACGCTCGCCGCCGGCGTGAAGATCGGACCGAATTGCCACATCGCCCATTCGCATATCGGCCCGGGCACGGAGGTTTTCGCCAACTGCGTGATCGACAACGCCGTCGTGGCGGAAAACTGCCGCATCGGTCCATTCGCGCGCCTGCGGCCGGGGACCGTGATGCACGCGGAGGTGCATATCGGCAACTTTGTCGAAGTCAAGAACACGGAAATCGGCACCGGCAGCAAGGCGAACCATCTAACCTACCTGGGCGACAGCCGGATCGGCAAAGCGGTGAACGTCGGTGCCGGCAGCATCACCTGCAATTACGACGGCGCCAACAAGTGGCCGACCCTCATCGACGACGACGTCTTCATCGGCTCCGGCAGCATGCTGGTCGCACCGCTGCGCATCGGGGCGGGCGCCAACATCGGCGCGGGGTCGACGGTCACTGCCAGCGCGCCCGAGGGCAAGCTCACCCTGGAGCGATCCAAGCAGCTGACGGTGCAGGCCTGGACGCGGCCGCAAAAGCTCGATGAGGAAGCAAAGGCCAGCATCATCGATGCGGCCACGAGGAAATCACCGAAGACCTGAGCGGCCTTAAGGCCCCGCTAGAGATACTTCGTCACGCCTTGGAACTCCTTGATCAAGTCCCGGAACTCGCGGGGCAGGGCTTCGGATGTCTCTTCCATACAGTGATGAATATGGTCCTTGATCAGTTCCTTTTTGGCGTTGCTCAAGGCGCGTTCCACGGCGTGCAGCTGCTGTACCAGGTCCATACAAGGCCGCCCGGCCTCGATCATGTCGATGGTGGCGCCAAGATGGCCTTGGGCGCGCTTCAGGCGCGCGGCGATCAGGGGAAATTTATGCACTTTTTTTACCTCGCTGCATATCCTATCCCCCTAGACAGGATAATGGAAGAAGCCTAGCATCGCCTCGCCTCAAACAGTCACATATAAGCGCGAGAATCCTTAGGTTTTGCCGGCCGTTTTGACCACTGATTCTTAAAGGGGCATGCCATGCCGATACACGACCATGAGCCATCACTGCAGGGACGTGCCTTTGTGTGGGGCGGTATCGCACTCGGCCTCTTGGTTCTGGCGGGGTTCCTCACGCATGGTTTTGGCCTCATGGGAGGATCGGCGAAAGGGGCTGCGCCGGCTGATTCGATGGTCCGACAAGGGAACAAAATCCTCGTGCCCGAGGGCTCGGCGCTGCGCGAACGATTGACCGTCATCGCCGCGCCGACGCAGCCGGTCAGTCCGGCGCTCCTATTGCCGGCGGTGGTCGAATCCAATCCCGCGCTCACCTCGGCGGTGCTCAGCCCGCTCGGCGGCCGGGTGATCGAACTTAAGGTGGGGCTGGGCGACCGGGTGAGGCGGGGTCAGGTGCTCGCGGTCATCGATTCGCCGGATCTAGGACAGGCCTACGAGGACGATGAGAAAGCCGCGGACAGCTTCAATTTGACGAAAAAAAACCTCGGCCGACAAGAGGCACAGAACCAACTCGGTGTCGCCTCGGACCGGGACTTGGATCAGGCCAAGAGCGATTACGCACAGGCCGCGGCCGAATACGCCCGAACCCAGGCGCGCCTGAAAATGCTCGGCGTCGCGCTTGAGCATCGGCTCTCCTCCCACCTGCTCACATTAACGGCGCCGATGAGCGGCAGCGTGACGACGCTGGCCACGGCGCCCGGCAACATGATCAACGACATCACCCAGCCGTTGATGAGTATCGCCGACTTGAGCACGGTCTGGGTGACGGCACAGGTCCCGGAAAACCAAGTCGCCGCGGTCTCCAAGAATCAAGACGCGGCCGTCAGTCTCACCGCGTATCCCGACAAGGTACTGCACGGCAAGGTCCTGTTCGTTTCCGATGTGATGGAGGCGGATTCGCACCGCAATAAAATCCGCATCGCGTTTGCGAACGCCGACTACGCCCTGAAGCCCAATATGTTCGCCACCGTCGCCCTGTCGGGACGGCAGCAATCCCTGGTCGTGCTACCGAGCACGGCGCTGCTGGTCAACAACGATCGCACCACGGTCTTTGTCGCCACCGCCCCTTGGACGTTCGAGCGGCGTACCGTCGATCCGCAGTTCGACGAGGGAGACTCGGTGGCCATTCGTTCCGGCGTGGCGGCCGGCGAGCAGGTGCTCATCAAAGGCGGAATCCTGCTCAATGATTGATCAATTCGTCGGCTTCTGCCTGCACCGGCGAGTCGCGGTGTTCATTCTGGCGGGACTGCTCGCCGGATACGGCATTTACGCCTGGGAGACCTTGTCGGTCGAAGCTTATCCGGAACTCGGCGATGTCGCCGCGCAGGTAACCACGCAGGTTCCCGGCCTTGCCGCGGAGGAGATCGAACAGCTGATCACGGTGCCGCTCGAGCGCGAGATCAACGGCACGCCGGGACTGCTGTTGATGCGCTCCTCGAGCACCTTCGGGCTTTCGTTGATCACCGTCCTGTTCCGCGATGGTTACGAGGATTATTGGGCAAGGCAGCGCCTCACCGAGCGGATGAATCAAGCGGTATTGCCGCCCGGCGCGAGTCCATCGCTCGATCCGGTGGCGGGGCCGGGCGGCGAGATCTACCGTTACACGCTCGAGTCGGGCAGCAAAAATTTGCGCGATTTGTCCGAGATTCAGCGCTGGATCGTGATTCCGGCCTTGAAATCGGTGCCCGGCGTGGTCGATGACACGAATTTCGGCGGCTTCACCACCGAGTACGAGCTCGACCTGGACCCTAAGCAGCTGCAGCACTATGGCTTGGGGATCACCGACGTCATCAATGCCATCAACAACAACAATGCCAATGCGGGCGGCGGCCGCGTGTCGCGAGGTGATCAGAGCTATGTCATCCGCGGCGTCGGCCTGATTCACACACTCTCTGAAATGGGCTCCATCGTGGTCACACAGGTGGGGGGGACGCCGGTGTTGGTGCGCGATCTTGGCCGCACTACGTTGAGCCATCAGGAGCGCGAGGGCATTTTAGGCAAGGACAAGAATCCCGACACGATCGAAGGCATCGTGCTGATGCTCAAGTATCAAAACCCATCGCAAACCCTGCGAGGCGTGCACGCCAAAGTGGCCGAATTGAATGCCCGGTTGGCACATGATGATGTGCGCATCGTGCCCTACATCGACCGCGACGATCTGGTGCATGCCACGATTCACAAGGTCGGACAGACCATCCTCGAAGGCATCACGCTGGTTTTTCTCATTCTGATTTTATTTCTCGGCAGCCCGCGTAGCGCTTTCGTTGTGGCGGTGAGCATTCCGATGGCCTTGGTGTCGGTATTCTCCCTGCTCAATCTGACGCACGTGTCGGCGAATCTTTTGTCCCTGGGCGCGATCGATTTCGGCATTCTGGTCGATGGGGCCATCGTCGTGACCGAAGCGGTGCTGCGCCGGCGGGAAGCGATGCCCGGCGAAGAGCTCAGCGAAAGCGAAGCCAAGGCCGCGACGCTGCAAGTCACTCGCCCCATCTTCTTCGCCAGCCTCATCATCATCACGGCGTACCTGCCGCTGTTCTCTTTCGAGCGCGCCGAGGCGAAGCTCTTTACGCCGATGGCCTATACCATGGGATATGCGCTGTTCGGCGCACTCTTGACCGCGCTCGCGCTGGTGCCGGGACTGGCCTATCTGGCTTTCCGCAAACCCGGTGCTGTGTATCACAACCGTTGGTTGGAACGCTTGACGGTCTTCTACGACCGCATACTGGCCAGGTGTCTCGATCAACCGCGCATCATCTACGGCGTGGTGATTTTCGCGCTGTTCACGGTGGTGGGTCTGGGCGCAACCGTGGGCCGCGATTTCCTTCCGGATCTGGACGAAGGCGCGCTGTGGCTGCAGGTGCAGTTGCCCACCGGGTTGGCGCTGAACAAGGCCAGCGATATGGCAAGCGACTTGCGCCGCGCCATCCTCAAGTACCCTGAAGTCTCCTATGTGGTCACGCAGACCGGACGCAATGACGATGGGACGGATTCTTGGACCATGTCGCATATCGAAGCGCCCGTGGGACTGACCCCCTATGACAGCTGGCCTGCGGGAGAATCCAAGCGAAAGTTCGTGGACCGCTTCGCGGCGGGGCTTGCCAAGGATCTTCCTGGGTATTCGATCGGCATCAGCCAACCCATCATCGATGGGGTCAATGACATGATCGGTGGTGCGCACAGCCCGCTGGTCGCCAAAATCTACGGCGATGATCTGGATCAGCTGCGCCTCATCGGCGATCGGATCGTCAAAGTCCTTTACAGCGTCGAAGGTACCTCCAGCGCATCAATTTTCCAGGAACCGCCGATCCCGCAGATCGAGGTCAAAATTGACCACGAAAAGGCCGCCCGCTATGGGGTGAACATGGTCGACGTGCAGAACGTCATCCAAACCGGCGTCGGGCAGGCGCCGGTTTCGACCGTCTATGTGGGCGAGCGGACCTACCCGCTGACCGTGCGCTACACCAAGGACACGCGCAATTCGGCGGACGCATTGGGCAGCCTGTTCGTGAATACCTCGAGTGGAGCGCAGGTGCCCCTGTCGGAGCTCGCCGAGATCCGGGTGCGCACCGGCGAGAGCACGGTGACGCGTGAGAACGGCCAGCGCAATCTGACCATCCGCATCGACAACCGGGATCGCGATCTGACCTCGTACCTGGCGGAAGCGCAGGCCAAGATCGCCGCCCAGGTGCATTTCGACAACAGCAAAATCAGGCTCGAATGGGGCGGGCAGTTCGAAAATCAGCGGCGCGCCGAGGCCCGCTTGCTGATAATTCTCGTGCTGGTGATGGGCATGATGCTGATCTTTCTCACCGTTGGGCTGAAATCGTTCCGTCAAGCATTGCTCATTTTGGGTGTGGTGCCGCTGGCCATGCTCGGCGGCCTGATCTCGCTGCATCTCACAGGACAGAATCTGAATGTCGCGAGCGGCGTCGGCTTCATCGCTCTGTTCGGCGTCGCGGTGCAGAACGGCATCATCATGGTGTCGAACTTGAACCGCATGAGAAAATCCGGCCTGGACTTGCACGAGGCCATCATGCAGGGAGCGACCGAACGCCTGCGCCCGGTATTGATGACGGCGACGGTCGCGACCTTGGGTATGCTGCCGGCGGCGATCCACACCGGCGTGGGCAGCGACGTGCAGCGCGGCATCGCCACCGTAGTCGTCGGCGGCCTGGCGATTTCAACTCTGCTGACCCTGGTGGTGTTGCCATCCATGTACCACGTCATCGAACACTGGGCCGAACAGCGTCACGGTGAAGCGCGATGGGGCCGCTGATGACTCGGCGGTTCATCGCCAAGATGCGCCGCGGTGCGCTGATGGCCGGCGCGCTCGCCCTGCTTGTCGCGAATCTGTCATCTTGCGCCGTGGGCCCCAATTTCAAGCGTCCCGCTCCGCCGTTGGCGGCCGGCTACGGCAGCGCATCCGCGCAGGCAGAGACGAGCGCGGCCGACACGGCCGCCGGCGGCGCGCAGCACTTCGTGGCTGAATTGGACATTCCCGGCCAGTGGTGGACCTTGTTTCAATCGCCCAAGCTCAATCACCTGATCGAACAGGCGCAGAAAGCCAATCCCGACGTCGGCGCGGCCCAAGCGGCGCTGCGGCAGGCGCACGAACTGTATTCGGCGCAGCGCACCAGTTTTTTCCCAACCCTTCAAGGGGGCTTCGGCGGCGAGCGCTCGGAGTTCCCGACCAATACGCTGACCAGTCCCACCGTGGCATCGAGTTCTACGTACACGCTGTATACGGCACAGCTGACGTTGAGCTACGCACCGGACATTTTTGGCGCCACGCGACGCCAAGTCGAAATAGCCAAGGCGCAGCTCGACAGCACCCGCTTCCAGCTCGAAGCCACTTACCTGACATTGAGCAGCAATGTGGTCGTGACCGTGGTGCAGGAGGCTTCCCTGCGCGGCCAGATCGCAGCGACCATGCGGGCGCTCGAGCTGCAGCACCAATTGACAGGGTTCGTCGAGCAGCAGCGGCGGCTCGGTACGACAAGCGAGCTGGACATTCTTGCCCAACAATCCCTGGAAGCACAGACCGCGCAGTTGCTGCCGCCGCTGCAGAAGCAACTGGGCCAAACGCGCGACGCGTTGACGGCATTGCTCGGCAGGCTGCCCTCCGACGAACCGGAGGAAACCTTTCGCCTCGAGGAGTTGACCTTGCCCACCGATCTGCCGGTGAGCGTGCCCTCGAAACTCATTGAGCAGCGGCCGGACGTTCGTCAGGCCGAAGAAAATATGCACATGGCCTCGGCCGCGGTGGGTGTGGCGATTGCCAATCTGCTGCCGCAGTTCAGCATCAATGCCGATATGGGCTCGAGCGCGCTGAAACTGGGGCAGTTGTTCACTCCCTACACCGGCTTCTGGGACCTCGGGGCCTCCCTCACTCAGACGTTGTTCGACGCAGGCGCGCTCGTGCACAAGAAGCGCGCTGCCGAAGCCGCGCTGGACCAAGCGGCGGCGCAATATCGGGCCGCGGTGATCTTGGCGTGCCAAAATGTCGCCGATACGCTGCGAGCGCTGCAGTCGGACACCGATGCCCTGAAGGCAAGCGCCGAGGCGCAGCGCGCCGCAAAAAAGACCCTTGATCTAGCGAAGCGTCAGCGGTTGCTTGGGAGCATCAGCTTGGTGGCCGTGCTCAACGCGGAGCAAAGCTACGTCCAGGCGGAGCTGGCCTTGGTCCAGGCGCAAGCCAATCGGTACGCCGACACGGCAGGCCTGTTTCAGTCGCTCGGCGGTGGTTGGTGGAATCGTACCCAGGAGATGCCTCACTATGAGCAATTTAGTCCGCCGGGAGGATAGCGGCGGCGCAGCGACGCTGACGCTGAACCGGCCCGAGAAGCTCAATGCGTTGAGCAAGGATGTGTTCGAAGCGCTGGATGAGCATGTGGAAGCAATCGCGCGCCAGACCAAGACCATCGGCCTGGTCATTTTGCGCGGCGCGGGCGCCAATTTTTCCGCGGGCTACGACATGAACGAGGTGCTCGAGCACGTCAAGGCGCATGCCAAGCCGCACTTTCATTCCGAGGTGATTCAGAAAATTGCGAATCTGCCGCAACCGGTGATTTCTGCGGTGCAGGGGCACTGCTCCACGGGCGCACTGGAGCTCGCGCTGGCGGCGGATTTGATCGTCGCCTCCGAGTCCGCGCATTTCTCGGACGTCTACGCGCGCTGGGGTCTGACCCCGGTGTGGGGCTTGAGCCTGCGGCTGCCGCATCGCATCGGCACCACGAAGGCCAGCGAGATGATGTTCACCTGCCGAAGCTATAGCGGGACGCAGGCCGCGGCCATGCACCTGGCCAATTTCTGTTTCCCAGACGATGAGTTCGATGCGGAGCTGAATGCGCTGTGCGCCGACATCCTCTGCAACTCCTGGTACGCGAACCGGGTGAACAAGCGCGCGCTGATTGAAATTGACGGATTGAGCCTGAAGGATGCGCACGCCCTCGAATTGTTCAAGAATGAAGGCCTGGCGCCCGACGCGGCTCAACGGATTACGAAGTTCTTTGCAAAGCCCGAACGGCCCGCGTAGCGGTTGCGTGCGGCCCGCCATGCGCGGCTTTCCCTCACTGGCAGCCGCCGGATGGGTGCGCATCGCGATTCCCGCGATGGGCGCCATGCTCGCCATGGACGCCATCGTACACTTCTGACGATTGCGGGGCGCCGCCCCCCCGCGAACGCTTTTACATGATTTTTCCATCGCGGCTACCAACCGCGGCTTTTTTTTGATGCGCGTCTTTGTATCTTGAGCGTATGAACTACGCCCATTTCGCCCGTTCAATCGCCGCTGCGGGTTTGTTGCTCATCGCGATGCCGGTGCTCGCCGACGATCCGCCGCCTCCCAGCCCGCCGCAGGCTTCCCGCGATCCCGATGGGCCCGCGGAAGGCTGCGTGAAGGGCTCGCAGAACGAAGGAATTTTCTCGCGCCTCAAGGACAGCTATGAAACGCACCTGGCTTGGAATGGCCCGGACCCGGGTGCACCGCCCACCAAGATTGTGGGCGGTGCGGACGTGCCGGAATCCAATCCCCCGTGGCCCTATTCGACCTGGAATATCGGCGGATCGCCGGTCATCGGTGTCGACAACATGTACTACAGCGCGTTCATGGACGCGCTGTATTGCGGGGAGGGCGGGCAGAAATTGAAGGACAGCCGCTTTACCATCTATGGCTGGATCGAACCTGGTGGCAATGTCAGCACCTCGAATACCCGCTTCAATTACACGACGGGGACCGGCGGTAATGCACCGGCGGCCTATTCGTTCGAACCGAACACCGTCCAGCTCGATCAAGCGGCGCTGTACTTCGAGCGCACACCCGATGAAGTTCAGTTGGATCATATCGACTGGGGATTTCGCGTCGCTGGAATCTATGGGACAGACTACAAGTACACTTTTGCGCAAGGCATATTCAGCAACCAGTACACCAACGAGGAAAGGCAGTACGGCTTCGACCCGGTCATGTACTACATGGATTTTTGGTTCCCGCATTTCTTCGACGGCGAGAACGTACGTGTGGGCCGCTATATCTCTATCCCCGATATCGAAGCGCAGCTCGCGCCCAACAATCTCACTTACAGTCATTCACTGCTGTATACGGTCGATCCCTACACGCAGAACGGCATCGTCAGTACGACCAAGCTGAACAAGAATTGGACGATACAGACCGAGCTCTCCTCGGGCAACGATGTCGCGCCCTGGGTGAAGAGCGAACGCCACCTGACCCCCGCGGCCTGCGTCATTTGGACCTCGGATTCCGGGAAGGACAACATCTATCCCTGCATGAACGGGCTGAATGACAGCGACTGGCGCTGGAATAACGTGCAGCATGCGGTGATTACCTGGTACCACAAGTTCGACGAGCATTGGCATACTGACACCGAGGTTTGGTACATGTGGGAAAGCCATACCCCAAACGTCAACAATCCGGCAGGCTTGGCCTACATCGCCGAGCGATATTCCTACCTCAAGGTCGGCGCACCGAACGGCGCCATCTGCAATCCGGCCGTGGTGTTTTGCTACTCGTATGAGTGGGCAGCGGTCAACTACATTAATTATCAATTTGGGCCGCGCGACATCGCTACGTGGCGTACCGATTATCTGAACGATGCCACGGG
Source organism: uncultured Gammaproteobacteria bacterium (assembly GCA_963756845.1). GTDB lineage: Bacteria > Pseudomonadota > Gammaproteobacteria > Steroidobacterales > Steroidobacteraceae > Bog-1198. The sequence continues at coordinate 490,773 of CAVWPD010000008.1, forward strand.
CCAACGCACGGGCTTCAAGACGCGTTACATGGAATTCGATTTGAGCTACACGCACTGGGTCGGCGATGTCATCGAACTGCGCCCGGAGATTCGCTTCGAACATGCGCAAGACGCGGAAGCCTACGACAACCCCAGCGACACCCCGAACGGCGGCAAACATTCCCAGGCCATGATCGCCATGGACGCGATTTTTCACTTCTAAAGCAGGGCCAACCGCCGCTAGCGCCGGCTCACGAAGGTTTCGCTGAACGCAGATGCCGCGCGAGCGCTTCGCGCAAAGTTTGCACGCGCAGCGGCTTGTCCAGGATCTCGGCGATGCCTGCCGCCGCCGCCCGCGCGTCGAGTTCCGCATCGCGGTGACCCGTCATCACAATGATCGGCACATCCGGTTCCATTTCGTGCACGAGCTGGGCGAAATCCAGACCCCTCATCGGCTGCATGCGCTCATCGGTCAAAATCGCATCAAATCGCTTGGGATCGTGCCGAAAGGCGTCCAATGCCGCTCGCGCATCCGAAAATCCCACCGGTTCGTAGCTTAAGGAGGCAAGCAACTCCTCGGTCAGCGCGACCAGCTCCCTCTCGTCATCAACGACAAGAATTGTTTCGCCGGCCCCATCACCGGCTGACCTGGCAGTTCGCGGCAAATCCGCCGGCACACTGATGGCAGGCCAATAGACCGCCATTCGCGTGCCGCTGCCGAGACGGCTCGACACATCCAGCGCGCCATTCATGCGCAGAATGATGTTTCGGACCACGGTCAATCCGATGCCCGTGCCATGCGCCGATCGGGTGGTGTAGAAGGGTTCGAAAATCGATGTGGTTTTATCGTCAGCAAGACCGATGCCGGTATCAATGACCGACAAGCAAACCCATCGGCCCGGACGCAATTGACCCAAGGCCAGGATTTGGGAGTCGCGCAATTCGAGTATTTCCAGGCGGATGTGCAGCGAGCCTCCCGAGGGCATCGCATGAACGGCGTTCGAACAAAGGTTCATGACTACCTGGTAGATTTCCGTCGCATCGCCAAATATGGTTGCGGAGAGGTCCAGACCTTCAGTTTGCAGATCAACCGATGCCGGCAACGTCGCCTGTACCTGCTGAGAGACCTCAGTGATGATGGGCGCGACCTGCGTGGCGCGGTAGCTCAAGCTGCGGCGTGGATCGAAGGTCAACACTCGCCGCACCAGCAAACGCGCGCGCTCGGTCGCCGCAAGCAGACGGTCGATGTTGGCGGCGAATGCGGCGTCGGCGCTCCCCGTCTCCCGCGCCAACTCCGCGTATCCAATGATAACGGTGAGCACATTGTTGAAATCGTGAGCGACCGAGGCGGCGAGAAAACCTAGGGCCTCCACTCGCTGCACCGCCGCGAGCTCTTGCTCCAGCCGATGCCTTTCACGATCAGCCATTTCCTGTCTGTTCAGCGCGGAACGCAGCACCACCAAGAGAATCGCGGCCAGCACCGCCAGCGACAGCGTTCTCGTGGCGCTGCTGCGTTCTTCTTGGATCCACGGCTTCAGAATGTCGGACAGGGAGCGGGACACGACGACGCTGATCGGATAGCCGGCCACCTTCTGCGTTACCGCGATGCGAGTATGCCCGTTCGCTTGGTAATAGCGCACCTGCTCAGCCGGCATCAAGGCCGGAGTGCCGCCCGGCCGGCTGGGATCCTCGCTCAGGGATTGAGCTCTCAGCGGGTATTGCGCCAACGCCACACCATCGTCGCGTGCCAGAAGAATGGATGTATCCGAATTGACATTCACGCGCGCGTAGAAGATCGCAAGGTACTCGAGAGATAAGCGCGCTATGGCAATTCCGGCAAACCGGCCGTCCGAAGCGTTGATGCGCTGGCTCACTGCGAAGCTCATCGAGCCGTCCTTGGCCTCGAGGCGGGGCTTGTCGATGTATAGCGCATCGCCCTCGGCATGTTCCGGAACGGTGAAGACCTCAAGATCCTTCAGGGTTGGTTGCTCGCCGGTGTTGGGTTCTGTCGAGGCGAGCAGCTGACCGTCTATGCCGACCACGGATGCGGAACGAACGAAGGGCAGGCGCATAACCTGCGACAACAGCTGCCGCATTCGGCGCGGATCGGATTTTTCGTCCTCCGCAAGCGGCCACTCGGTGTAGCTCGAAAGGGCAATGTCCACAGCCTGAATCATCCGGGCCGTCTGCTCAGTCACCGCACGGGTGAGCGCCACCTGCAGATTTTCGTTGTCGGCGATGACTCGTCGATAGTCCTGCCAACCTTCATAGGTGTCCGCTGCGATGATGAGCACAATCAGTGCGATTCCCGCGATGGTAACTCGGCGGCGCAGCGTACCCGCATCGCCGCTCGCTGCTTTCGGGGCTTCTGATGAATTCATGGCGCAGCGGCTTTATCTGAGCAGGGTCACGGGGCAATTGAAAATGTAGCCGGCGCCTCGTTCGGTTGTCAGCAGCGAAGGGTTGGAGGGATCCGATTCGATTCTGCGGCGCAAGCGCAGAATCGTCACGTCGATTGACCTGTCATACACTTCCAAGCTGTGCAGACGCGAACGCTCCAAGAGCTGCTCCCGCGAAAGCACGCGCTGAGGACTGCCGAGGAAAGCGCACAGCAGGCTGAACTCGCTGTTGGTGAGAGGGATAACCTCACTCGTTGCGGACGTCAATCGACGCGAGCGAAGGTTAAGCTCCCATCCGGCGAATCGATAGGCACGCACTTCATCGTCCGACAACGGCGCGCCGGCGCCGATCTGCGTCCGCCTCAATAAGGCGCGTATTCTGGCCAGAAGCTCGCGCGGACTGAAGGGTTTCACCACATAATCGTCGGCGGCGAGCTCCAAGCTCATCACACGGTCGGCTTCATCGGATTGACCGCTCAAGATGAGAATCGGAACTTGCGAGCGCTCGCGCACTTGCCTTGCAAGCTCCAGTCCGTTCTCTCCGGGCAGCCGCAAATCGAGCAACAGCAAGTCGACCGGCTCGCTGCCGAGAATCGCCAGCATCTCCTTGCCCCGTGCGACGGCGGTCACCCGATAGTCTTGCGCGCTGAGGTACTCCAGCAACACCTTGCGAATATCGGCATCGTCATCCAGCGCGAGAATATGGGGCGACATGTGATCCATTAGCACATTCTATATGCCCTGCCCCGGATTCTATATGCGGCGCATATGGCGGCCGCGCCGGAGCGTCTGTTACAAATGAAATACGGCGCATTTGCAGTGACATACCTGTGCTATCGATGAATGCGAAGATCACCTCTGCAGCCGTGCGCTAATTACAATGCACGCTCAGCGCTATCTCCGATCAGCGCTGTACCTTCAGTGGAGTCAAAGAATGAGCGAGCAGCAAATCTACCAGCGCGCTTGGTCCGACGCGCGCCAGTGGCGTGCAGCAGCCATCGCTTCCGCGGCGGTGGTCATTCTCATACTCGCGGTTTGGCTGGGCGGCAAAGTCTTCGGACATCATGAGCCGGCGCCCGCGGCAGCCTCCCCGCCAGGTACCTTTCGCGCTACCCCGCAGCAGCTCAAAACCTTCACTGTCGAGGTGGTTCAGACTCACGCGTTCGCAAGCGAAGAGTTGACCGAAGGAAAGATCGGGGTGGATGGCGACCGGGCGACGCCCGTGGTCTCGCCTTATTCGGGTCGAGTCACGCGAGTCATTGCCGGACTGGGCGACGCCGTCAAAGCCGGCGCACCGCTCGCCACGCTGGAGGCCACCGAGTTCGTCCAGGTGCAAAATGATCTGAAGGTGGCAGCCACTCAAGTCAAGTTGGCGCGCATCAACGAATCGCGCAAGCACGCGCTGTACGACGCCAAAGGCGGCAGCCTGCAGGACTGGCAACAAGCGCAATCAGACCTGGCCGCCGCTGAAACAGCGTTGGGTTCCGCGCGAAACCGCTTGCGGATCTTCGGCAAGTCGGAAGCCGAGATTCAGAGCTTGGAAACCTCCGCGACAATGAACCCGGCGGCGACGCTGGTGGCGCCTATCGACGGAGTGGTCGTGGACCGCCAGGTGGGCCCGGGCCAATATCTGCAGGCGGGCGGTTCGCCGGTTTTCACCATTGCGGACCCATCGAAAGTATGGCTTCTCGCGAATGTGCGCGAGACTGACGCCGGGCTGGTCAAGCTGGGACAATCCGTTGAGGTTCGCGTGCTCGCCTACCCGCAGCGCACCTTCAAAGCACGCGTGACGTATGTGGCTCCCACCGTCGACCCGGTAACCCATCGCTTGCCGGTGCGCGCGGAGATCGACAACCGCGACGGCGCTCTAAAACCTGAAATGTTCGCGAGTTTTCGCATCCTGACCAGCGATGCGACGCAATCTCCGGCCGTGCCTGAAGCGGCCGTGATTTACGAGGGCGAGGCGGCACACGTGTGGGTCGTCGCGCTCGACGGATTGCTCGAGTTCCGGGCCATACGCACCGGCCGCAGCAACGATGGCCTTGTGGAAGTGCTCGATGGCCTGAAGAGCGGCGAACGCGTCGTAACCAAGGGCGGATTGTTCATCGATCAAGCGGCGGTCGCTGGTTCGTCATGAACGCGATCGTCACCTTCGCGCTGCGGCAGCGAGTGCTGATCGTGGTGCTACTGGTCGCCGTACTGGCGGGCGGCGCCGCGAGCTTCCTCAAGCTCAACATCGAAGCCTACCCCGATCCGGTACCCCCGCTGGTCGACATCGTCACGCAGAGCACGGGACAGTCGGCCGAAGAAATCGAACGCTACATCACGGTTCCGCTCGAGATCCAGATGGCGGGTATTCCCAATGTGCAGGCGATACGCACGATCTCCTTGTTTGGCCTCTCCGACGTGAAGGTGCAATTCACATACGACTTCACCTACACACAGGCGGAGCAATGGGTCACGAACCGCTTGTCGCAACTCGCCGCGCTGCCCAACAACGCCCAGCCGCAGATTTCTCCCACCAGCCCGATTGGTGAAATATTTCGCTACCGGGTAGTAGGTCCGCCGAATTATTCGATCACCGACTTGAAGACCCTGCAGGATTGGGTGTTGGAACGGCGCTTCAAGGCTGTGCCCGGCGTCATCGATGTGACCGGTTGGGGCGGCAAGACCAAGACTTATGACATAGCGATCGACCAGCGCAAACTGGTCGGGTACGGACTGTCCATACCGCAGGTCCTGCAGGCGCTCGGCAACGCGAATATCAACGTCGGCGGCCAAACGGTGAACTTTGGCGCACAGTCCGCGGTCGTACGCGGCGTCGGCCTGATCCATTCGGCGGATGAAATCCGCCACACCATGATCAGCAGCAACCAGGGTGCCCCGGTGCTCATAGGCGATGTGGCCGATGTCACCATCGGAAATCTTCCGCGGCTCGGAATCGCCGGATTCAACGATGTGGATGACATCGTTCAAGGCATTGTGCTCATGCGCCGAGGCGCCGAAAGCATTCCCACGATCAAGCGTGTGGAAGCAGAGGTAGACAAGATCAATAAGACGGGAATTCTGCCGCCCGGTGTCAGCATCCAGCGCATTTATGATCGCAGCGACCTCATCCACGTCACCACGCGCACGGTGCTGCACAACATGATTGCGGGCGTCGTGTTGATCTTCATCCTGCAATGGGCCTTTCTCGGCAACCTTCGCAGCGCCGTTATCGTCGCAATGACCATCCCCTTTGCCTTGTCGTTCGCGATCGGCCTGATGGTGCTGCGCGGCGAGTCTGCGAATCTGCTGTCGGTCGGCGCGATTGATTTTGGTTTGGTCGTGGATGCCACCGTGATCATGGTCGAGAACATTTTTCGCCATCTCGCGCAGGAAGCGGCACACCTTGGCCATGGACCCAGCACCTTGCATCGGATTCGCGTGCGCAGCGGCTTTCGCGGCCGCACGGCCACCATCTCCGTGGCCGCCGCCGAGGTCAGCCAGTCGATTTTCTTCGCCGCCGCCATCATCATCGCCGGATTCGTGCCGCTGTTCACGCTGTCCGGCATCGAAGGTCATATTTTTGGACCGATGGCCAAAACCTACGCGTACGCCATTGCCGGCGGACTGATCGCCACCTTCACGGTTGCCCCCGCCCTCAGCTTGATGCTGTTTCAGGACAAGGTCGCGGAGCGCGAAACGCCGGTGGTGCGTCTGCTGAGGCGGGTGTACGAACCGGCGCTGGAATTCGTGCTGGCCAATCGCATCATCACTTTTTTCGGCCTTGCGCTGATTGCCCTGCTGGCGCTGTTCGCGGTGCACTCTCTGGGCCTGGAATTTCTGCCCAAGCTGGAAGAGGGCAACCTATGGGTTCGCGCGACCTTCCCGCAATCGATATCTTTGGAGGACAGCGACACGTATGTGAATCGGATGCGGGTGCTCATGTCCCAGTATCCGGAGGTGCAGTCGGTCGTCTCTCAGCATGGCCGGCCCGACGACGGCACCGATGCCACCGGATTTTTCAACGCCGAGTTCTTCGTTCCATTGAGACCCTTCGATACCTGGCCTGCCGGCATGAACAAGGACAAGCTCACTCAAGACATGACCAACGCGCTGCAAGAGCAGTTTCCCGGCGTGGGCTTCAATTTCTCTCAGTACATCCAGGACAATGTGGAGGAGGCTGCATCGGGGGTGAAGGGCGAGAACTCGGTCAAGGTCTATGGAAATGACCTGGAGACTCTGGAGAAAACCGCCAACAGCATCGCCGCCGTGCTCGCCAAGGTGCCGGGCATCACGGATCTGGCCGTGCTGCGTTCTCTCGGCCAGCCGACTATTCGCATCGATGCCGATCGGGTGCGCGCGGCGCGCTATGGATTGGCGCCGGGCGACATCAACGCCGTGGTGCAGGCGGCCATCGGCGGCCAGAGCGCCGGGGATCTTTACGAGGGCGGCAGCGATCGTCATTTTCCGATGATGGTGCGTCTGGCGGCGCCATTCCGCCAGGACTTGGATGCGATCAGGCACATACCGATATCCGCCGTCGCGAGCAATGGCAGCGCGATTCAAATTCCGCTGGAGGATGTGGCTGATGTACGCCTGGTGTCCGGCGCGGCATTCATCTTTCGAGAGCAGCAGCAGCGTTATGTGCCGATCAAGTTCAGCGTACGCGGCAGGGATCTCGGCGGCGCCGTACTCGAAGCGCAACGCGCTGTGGATTCGGAGGTTCTGTTGCCGGGCGGATACCACCTGGAGTGGGTAGGCGAATTCGGTAATTTGCAGGAGGCGGCGGCGCGCCTCAGCATCGCAGTACCGCTGTCCCTGGCGCTGATCATCCTGTTGCTGTATTTGAATTTCGGCAGCCTGCGCGATGCACTGCTGGCCGCAAGCGTCATTCCCATGGCGCTGTTGGGAGGAATTTTTTCGCTGTGGTTGACCGGTACGCCGTTCAGTGTTTCCTCGGCAATCGGCTTCGTGGCGTTGTTCGGGATCGCGGCCATGGATGGGATTCTGATCCTGTCCTACTACCACTTGAGCCTGGAATCCGGTCTGGATCGCATCAACGCCATGCTGCAAACCTGCCGCACGCAACTGCGGCCGGTCATCATGACTTGCATCGTGGCCTGCGTGGGCCTGTTGCCGGCCGCGTTTTCGACAGGCATTGGCTCCCAGGTGCAGCGACCGCTCGCGCTGGTGGTGGTGGGAGGCATGTTGCTCGCGCCGGCGCTCATTCTGTTGGTGCTGCCGGTGCTGATATTGAAATTCTCCCGCGCCCAAGAGCTGCCGGAAGAACTGCCGCGGCCAGGCGGAACCTGATGCGGGCTGCGCGTCCCTTGCGGCTCGAAGCGCGATGGCGTGCCGCGCCGGCGTGCGCGGCCTTGGGTCTTTGCGCCTGCGTGGGTCCGAACTTTCATCGGCCGGCGCCGCCGATGATTGAAAGCTACACCGCCGAGGAACGGCCGATGCAAACCGTATCGGCGCAGGGACCGGGAGGGGCGGCGCAACGCTTTCTCGTGGAACAGGAGGTGCCGAGAAATTGGTGGACTTTATTTGGTTCGCAGGAACTCAATACGCTGGTGACCCAGGCTCTGCGCGCCAATCCTGATGTGTTGTCGGCGCAGGCGGCGCTGCGTCAGGCGCTGGAGAACACCGCGGCGCAGCGCGGCAGCTATTTCCCGACCGTGCAGGGCAGCGTCGATGCTACCCGCAACCGCAATGCCACCGGCGTTCTAGCACCGGACTTGGCTTCGGGAACCGCCGTTTACAACTTGTTTACGCCCCAGGTGACTGTCAGCTACGTTCCAGACATATTCGGCGCGAACCGCCGCCAGGTGGAATCCTTGGCGGCGCAGGCCGAAGCCAGCCGCTTCCAACTCGATGCCACCTATTTGACGTTGACGGCCAACGTCGTCACGGCGGCAATCCAGGAAGCGGGGCTGCGGGCGCAGATTCAAGCAACCGAGCAGGTGATATCGCTGGAGGCTGAATCACTGGCGGTGCTCAAGCGCGAACTTGAACTCGGCGCGATCGCGGAAGTGGACGTGTATGCGCAGGAGGCCGCGCTGGCGCAGTTGCAGGCAACGCTGCCTCCCTTGCACCGGCAGCTGCAAACGACGCGCGATCAATTGGCGGTATTGACCGGCCGGCTACCCGCGGAATTCCGAGCGCCCAAATTGGAATTGGAGCAACTGGTGCTGCCCGTCGAACTGCCGCTTGGCGTGCCTTCGCAGCTGGTGGAGCGGCGTCCCGATGTGCGCGCTGCCGAGGCGCAACTGCACGCCGCCACCGCCCAAGTCGGCGTCGCGATCGCCAATCTGCTGCCTCAGTTCACGATCACCGGCGGCATCGGTAGCTCGGCGACATCGATGAGCGATCTGTTCAAGGCCGGCACCGGGTTTTGGAGCCTGGGCGCGAATGCGACTCAGACCCTGTTCGCCGGCGGGACTCTGATCCATCGCAAGCGCGCCGCCGATGCCGCGCTGGATCAAGCCGGCGCGATGTACAAGTCAGCGGTGCTCACGGCGTTTCAAAACGTGGCCGATGCATTGCACGCGCTGGATACGGATGCCGATGCGTTGAATGCGGCGAGCCGCGCGGAGGATGCGGCGCGGCGCAGTCTGGCGGTGGCGCGGCATCAGCTGGAGCTGGGTTCGGTGAGCTACCTGGCACTGTTGATCGGCGAGCAAACCTACCAGCAGACGGTGATATCGCTCATACAGGCGCGCGCCGAGCGCTTCACCGACACCGCCGCCCTGTTCCAGGCGCTGGGCGGATCGATTTCCCCCAGCGCTCAGTGAGCAGGCGAGGGCGCGCCGGATGCCGAGGCTGTGTCCGGCGTGGCCGGCGCGTTACGCGCGACCAGTAGGCTCTTTGCGAACATGGCGTGCAGGCGTCCTATGCCCCGCGCCAAATGCATCAATGAGGTCAGCATCACCACGCCGATCAAAATCATCAGCGGTAATGCCACGATGGAGCCCGCGACGGACTCGAACAGCCACTCCGGCTGCGCGCCGTCAAAGACAATGCTGCCGTTCACCCCGAAAACACCGGCGCGACCGAGCAGCGTAGCCAGCGGCGCGAAGATGAAGGACAGACTCACCGACAGTCCCACCACCGCGATGACGAAGTAGAGGATGCCGATGGGCAGGCGCAAGATGAAGTAGGCAATCGTGGTCCAGGTGCGCGGATCCTTCAGCATGCGACCCATCCGCGGCCAAAAACGCAGCGCGCTGCCTTGGTAGACCGGCCGTCGCGGCATGCGTTCGCCCGTCATGGCTTCGATCAGCCGCCCTTCCGCCAGTGAGAGAACTCGGCTCAGTGCCACGAACATGAGAAAGAACGGCACGCCGATGACCAGAACCGCCAAGCCGAGAGACAGCGATAGGCCGGTGACGGCAAAAACGAAGTAGATAATGCCCGTCACCAGGGACAGCAGCATGAAGAACAAAGAGGTGTAGGCGCGAGGATCCAGAAACACGCCAAAAAAGGCGCCCATAGGGCTTTTGGCGATTTTTCGCGGCGTCGCCATCGCCGCTTTGACTTTGATCTCCGTGTCGCGATAGGCCGCGGCCACCTCATCCGGCGCTCCGTAGGTCGATGCAATCAATTCCAACACGTCGGATTCCGATTTGTCGGGGTGCGCGGCGACCTCGGCGCGTAGATATTCCTCGGCGTCATAGAGCGCGTCTTGAATGAGAGCGGAGTCCGCGCCCGCGAGTTCTTCGCGAAGTTGCCGGAGGTACTGATCGATGGAACGTGGCGCGCTGCGGTTCATGGCAAATGTCCTGTGTCCGTTTGTTCGGATTCTATGAAGCGATCGACGAAGTTGCGGGTACCCTGCCAAATGAGCTTCCATTCGGCGAGCACGCCTCGGCCCAGTTCGGTAATGCGGTAGTAGCGGCGCGGCGGTCCCGAGTAGGAGGGAACGATGCGGCTGGTCAACAAACTCCCAGCCGACAGCGCCCGCAACACCGGATAGATAGTGCCTTCCTTGAAAATGGAGGTGCCCTCATTGGCATTGGCCAGTCGCTTGGCAATCTCGTAGCCGTACAGATCGTCTCCCGATTGGGCGAGCACAGCCAACAAAACCAGGCCTACGAGGCCTCCATTGAGCTCTTTCTGGAATTTTCTCTCGTTACTATCGTCCATAGGCCAATACTATATAGTTACTAATAGTATTTAGCAAACAGTATTATTAGATAGTCATAACCCCGATTCCACGCCTGGCAGGGCTATAGGCGCCCCGCTGGAATTCCCACCCATCTCGGGCACACTAGGCACCCTTTTACTGGCCGGGATAGCAAATCATGTGCGGCATCGTGGGCGTGGTCGCGGAGCGCAATGCGGTACCCATTCTGATGGAGGGTTTGCGCCGCCTGGAGTACCGCGGCTACGATTCGGCCGGCCTGGCCGTCCTCGAGAACGGGCGCCTCGCCCGCCTGCGCACCGTCGGCAAGGTCAAAATTCTGCAAGAGGCCATGGATGCCGGACCCATCAGCGGAGGTGTCGGCATTGCGCACACGCGCTGGGCTACGCATGGCGTACCGACCACCGAAAATGCGCATCCTCATGTGTCTCGCGACGGCGTCGCCATCGTGCACAACGGGATCATAGAAAATCACGAGGCGTTGCGCGCCGAACTGAAGACTCTGGGCTACGCCTTTACGTCGGAGACTGACACCGAGGTCATTGCGCATCGCGTCCACCATCATTTGGGCTCATCCACGGATCTTTTCACCGCCGTGCGCAAGACCGTGGCTGAACTACAGGGAGCGTATGCGTTGGCGGTGGTGTGCGAGGCGGACCCCGAGTGCATCGTGATGGCCCGCGAGGGCTGTCCCGCGGTGATTGGCCTTGGTGTCGATGAGAATTTCGCCGCGTCGGACGTGGCAGCGCTATTGCCGGTCACCCGCCGCTTCATGTTCCTGGAAGAAGGCGACGTTGCGGAGGTTCGGCGCAAATCCGTGAAGGTTGTGGATGCCGACGGCAGACTCGTGGAGCGTCCGGTACGCGAAAGCGATATGTCGACGGATGCCGCCGAGCGGGGCCCCTATCGGCACTTCATGCTCAAGGAGATTCACGAACAGCCGCTGGCGATATCCCAGACGCTGGAGGAGCGCATCGCGGGAGGCAAATTGCTGGCGGCCGCTTTCGGCCCCGATGCGGCGAAGGTCCTCAAGCGGGTCAAGGCAGTGCACATCGCTGCCTGCGGCACCAGTTACCACGCCGGCCTGGTCGCAAGCTACTTGATCGAGCAAATTTGCCGCATCCCTGCCCGTGTCGAGATTGCCAGCGAGTACCGCTATCGCGATCCGGTGATTACCGCGGATACATTGTTCGTAACCATTTCGCAGTCCGGCGAAACAGCCGATACCCTGGCCGCGCTGCGCAACGCCAAGCGCGCGCAGTACCTCTCGACCTTAAGCATCTGCAATGTCGCCGAAAGTTCCATGGTCAGGGAATCCAACTTGGTGCTATTGACGCGCGCGGGCCCGGAAATCGGCGTCGCCTCCACCAAGGCATTTACGACGCAACTCACCGCGCTCGCCATGTTGACCATCGCGCTTGCAAAGGCGGGCCCTGCCGCCGCCGAAGAAGGCGCAATGATTTCGCAGCTGCTGCAATTGCCCGGACTGGTCGACAAGACGTTGAAGCTAGACGGGCAGATCCAGGCGCTGGCCGAAATCTTCGTGGAGAAAAGGCACGCCCTGTTTCTGGGGCGCGGACCTCTGCAGGCCATCGCCATGGAAGGCGCGTTGAAGCTCAAAGAGATTTCTTATATTCACGCCGAAGGTTACGCCGCAGCGGAACTGAAGCACGGGCCGCTGGCCTTGGTCGACGAAGACATGCCTGTGGTCGCCGTAGCGCCGAGCAACGCGCTGCTGGAAAAGCTCAAGTCGAATCTCCACGAGGTGCGCGCGCGCGGCGGCAAACTATTCGTGTTCGCCGATCCCCATGCGGGCATGCAGAGCGAAGAGGGCATCACGGTGATCACGATGCCGGCACACGCCACCGCGCTGCAAGCGCCCGTGGTGTTTGCCATTCCGATGCAGCTGCTGGCATACCACGTCGCAGTCCTCAAGGGTACGGACGTGGATCAACCGCGCAATTTGGCGAAAAGCCTCACGGTCGAGTAGTAGTCATGGCGTTCGGTCATTTACGAGTCGCTCTGCTTCGGAGCGATACCTTTGTTCAGCCAGTCGACGATATCGACGACGGCCTGCCTGTATGGCGAGGACGGCTTCAGGCCGACGAAGCCGTGCTGCTGACCGGCATAGCGCCGTACTTGCGCGGGAACGCCCGCTTCCTCCAAGCGCTTTGCATACTCCGCTGCCTCGTCTCGCAAAAGATCTTCTTCCGCGATCACCACCAGGGTGCGCGGCAGGCCGCGAAGATCCGGCACGTAGAGGGGCGTGGCCAGTTCATGCGTTGTCATGCCGGCGCTCCACAGCGGGCTATTCCGCAGATAGAGATCCCACAGCTCCATCATGCCGCGAAATTGCCTGCTGCCGTTTGCCCGGTGGGAGTTCCATCGCGCGTGCGCGTAGTGGGCTGTCACCGGATAAATGAGTACCTGGCCCTTGATCATGCCCGGGAATAGTTGACGCGCCTGCTGTGCGGCCACCGCGGCGAGATTGCCGCCGGAGCTGTCCCCGCACAGCACGATTGAATCCGCATCGCCACCCAGCCGCGTGGCGTTTTCCTTGATCCAGGCCAGCGAGGCCAAGCAATCCTCCACCGGAATGGGAAACGGATGTTCCGGCGCGAGGCGATAATCGAATGCCGTCACCAGCTGTCCACCCAGTACGCAAAGATCGCGGCACAGGGCGTCGTGCGTTTCAAGGTCGCCGAAGACCCAACCCCCGCCATGGAAGAAGTGCAGTACCGGAAATGGACCCGCCCCTCTGGGCTTGTAGATCCGCACACGGATGCTGCCGCCACTCACCCCCATCGTCTCGTCATGAATGGACAATTCGGTGGCCTTGGCGCCGCGCCAGTACCAGCGAATCACCCAGGGCAAAAGCCCGCGGGCCATCGCTATTTTGAGCTTATCGCGCATCGTCGAGAGCGCTGATCATGACGTAGTAGCCGTCCAGGTCCCGGAGCGCGAACTCCCTTGTCCCTGTGGCGGGATTTACCTCCGGCTCCTCCTCTAACGCCTCGACAAGGGAGCGAGCTCGCGGCAGTGCCTCGTCGAAGTCATCCACGCGGAAGAAAAGTAGCAGTCCATTCCCCGGAATCGCCACATCGGGGCTGGTCAGGGGCGGGTGTTCGTGGGCGCCCCATTGATGAAGGCAAAGCAGCACCGTTCCGTCATCGTCCAAGACCTGTGCGAAGTCATCATGAGCCGGCCTCGTTTCCCGCTGACCCAACAGCGATTGATACCACTTGAGGCTACGCGCGACATCGGCGACGCCAATAATTGTCCAGGTGCGCTTCACGGGCGCCTAGCCTTCGTCAATGTTTTTGCAGTGTTTCGCGAAAGCCCGGATTGTTGAGCAGGTTGTAGGTTGAGCGCACGATCATGTCGGACATTGTCTCGTAGTAGTTGTCGGCTTTGTACGAGCGCCCGAACCGCTCGGCTTCACCGCCCACCACGCCGCTCCACAGTTCCTTCCCGGCACTGTTCTTGACGTGGATCACGATCGATATTTCGCCCTTATAGGTCGAGGTCTCGGTCACGAAGAATTGGCGAAGTTCGCCGCTGATAATGACGTCGCCAACCCCGTCGACGATATTCAGACCGGCTCCGTGCAGATTCTCTTTGATGTGGTCGGTAACGAAAGCGGCGACGTCCGTCGTCGTCGTCACCTGACGAAACTTGTTGGCCTTCTCGCGATTTTCCGCGACCAGTGTCGGATTCTGGCGAGCATCGACCAGCGTGTCAAAATGAACGCTTGTTGCCATGATGTTGCCGCTGAGATCTATGGTTCCCATGCTGGCGAACGAAGATGTCGGCGTCCATTTCAGAGGAATGTTCTGCAGATCACTGGCCGCAAGTGCCGCTCCGCCGACGAGACATGCGGCGATGTAGATGATAGAAAGAGTGGCGTAGCGCATGACTGATTCCCTCTGCGATGGTTTCCGAGGTCCCTGGGGCCGGGCTCTTGAGGCGCTGTATATTAGCCACTGCATCGCCGCGAGGCCAGCGGCAAACGGATTCTGGGGATATGGGTTGAGCGCAATGAACGATATAGCACTAACCTACAAGTTCCACATGGACGCCGCCTACTACAGAACGGTGATTGATAGGTACTACCGGCAACGCCCTGTTCTGTTGCAATTGCCGGTGCAATTTGGATTTCTCGCGACGGTTGTGATTTGCATCTACCTGTGGAACGCGGCCTCGTTGCGCGCGGCGGGGGGAGTTGCCCTGCTCATCGGCGTACTCATACTCATCGGCGGCGTGCAGCTCACCAAGTTGGGGATTCTGCGGCGATTCAAGAAGCACGCGGATTTCGGCAGTGAGGCGACTGTGATCCTGTCCGGCGATGGCGTGGCCGCAAGCGGACCCAACGGACAACGAAAGTGGGCTTGGAGCGCATACCCGCGTTCTGTTCGCTATACGGATGGCATCCTCCTGTTGCGCGCGGGCGTGATTCGCTGGCTGCCGGACTTGGCAATGAAGCAGGGCACTCCGGACGAGGCGATTGCGCTGGTCGCCTCCAAAACCTCGCTGCGCAGGATCGGCCGACAACGATCAATTTAGCGGGCAGCTACCTGCGTTGCTGCAAAATCATCGCCATTCCGTTTTTGGGGCGCAGCGTGATGCGCGTTTGCAAGCTAACTCTTTGCCCTTCCTTCAGGCGCAGGCGAAACCGCTGCGCCAGCACGGCGAGGATCAATATCGATTCGGTCATGGCCAAGGTCGCGCCGATGCAAATACGCGGACCACCGCCGAAGGGCAGGTATGCGAAGCGCGGGCGACGTTCACTCGGCTCCTTGGCGAATCGCGTCGGGTCGAAGCGCTCCGGTTCGTCCCAGAGGCTCCGATGGCGATGCAGTATCCAGGGCGACACCATCACCAGCATTCCCGGGGTGACCTTGAATCCGCACAACTCGTCGGCTTCCTTCGCTTGGCGCATGGAAATTCCAGGCGCGGGCGGGTAGACGCGCATCGCTTCCTCGATAACCATGCGGGTGTAGGGCAGATTGGGCAAATCCTCCACGCTCGGAATTCTGCCGCCGAGCACCGTATCCAATTCATTGTGCAAAGTCGCTTCTTCGGCGGGATGGTGCGACAGCACATACCACACCCAGGTCATGGTCACGGCGGTGGTCTCATGGCCGGCCATGAAAATGGTGATGACTTCGTCGCGCACTTCGGCGGCGTTCAAGCCCACGCCGTCATCAGGATCCTTCGCCGCGACGAGGCGGGTTAAAAAGTCCTTGGGCGCTTCGTTGCGAATCTTCTCCCGCTCGCCAATCAGCCGATAGATGGCGGCATCCATGCTCTTGAAGTGCGCGCGGATGGCATCTTGCTTGCGCTTGAGCCGCCCGGGCCCTATCACCGGCACAATGTCGAGCAAGCCGAATACCATGGAATCCTGGGCGAACTCGAGTGCCCCGCCGGCGTGCGCGGCCAGTTCCTCGCCGTCCGTGGAAAACATGGTCCGGCAAATAATCTTCAGCGTCAGCGCCCTCATCTCCTCGGCGATGTCTATTTCCGTCGAATCGGGCAGCGCACGCCAGCGCTCCGCGAATGCGACCGCGGTCTCCGCCATAGCCGGCGCATAAGACTCCACCGTGCGTGTGCCGAATGACGGTGCCATCACCTTGCGGTGGGTGCGCCATTTGGGGCCCGGCGCGCTCAACAAGCCTTCGCCGAACATCGCGGAAAAGAATTGATCCCCCAAGCTCTCCTTGGGGTAGTTGGCAACGTTATCGAGGAGCACGCGACGCACACCTTCCGGGTCGTTGACCATGAGTACGCGACCCATGAACGACTTCCACACATAGAGCGGCTGCTCGTAGGCAATGAGCGGAATGATTTCAAAGAGATTGCCCTTGCTGGAGCGCAGGGTAGCCAGAAATGAGGCGGGTTTCAGCGGCGGGCGCGCAAGACCCGCCAGGGGCTTCAGTGTTGGGATGGGTGATGTCGTCACATTGCTGCTCCCCGGAATCGCGTCGGTTGATTGCGCAGTATAGACGGGGCCGGATGTCCCAAACCCGTCCAGCAGCGCACTATGCGCGAATTCTCGCCGACAGCGCCTCGCGCTCTGCCTCCTTCAAGTCCCATTCCCAGTCGTGGCACTCCGCATAAACGCGAATGGGAGTGCCCTTTTCAAGCGCTTCTTGGATCGCCGTGACGCTTAACGCCGAGATCCATTCGGTTCCGCAGATCGGGCATTTCACAGGGAATTTCAACAGGCGCTCGGTCATAGCGTCCTCCTTAGAATCCGATCCGCAGCCGCGCGAAAAGCCGCGTCGCTCCAGGCATCGGTTTCCTCGCATTCCAGCGTGATCATCTCAGCCTGGTCAATCGTAATTCCGGTCACCGCGAAGCATGTGGCGGTTGTCCCGTCGCTAATCACGAATCGCGCGGCTTGGCGTTCGTCGTCGTACGCTCGCGTATTCAGCGGTTGCTTGGCGCTAAGCAGCTCGGCCAGTATCTCGCTATCCGGTATCGGCGCCAGGAACGCAGTCATCGCGCTCGAATCGTCGATACGCGCGGTGCTCGTGAGAATTATGGTCTCATCACTCATGGGGGTAGCGTATCGCCAGGAGGATCATGACTCAATCGCTGGTCATCTCGAATTCGATCGCGATGCCGAACTCGCCGAGCACGCGACTCACCTCCGGCGCCAGACTAAAACCGCTTACCGCATCGGCGGAGAGTGCCACTAATAGAGTGACCTGACCGCCGTCTGAGCGGATTTGACGCAGCAATCCGCCATGAGCCTTGCCAAAGCGCGCCGAGAACAATGAAAGGACCCAGCCGAGATTCTGCCTCATGGCCGCCTGCATGGGCTGCTGCGAGGCGGCCAATACAACCGGTTGGATGAGCGATAAATCCCCCAGCCATGCCGCCGGATCCAGCGCCGCCAACCAATACGTTTCGGCGTGCAGGGCGGCGGGCGCAAGCCCACTGCGAGATTGGCGCGGCTCGCCGGCGCGGAAGGAATGCTCCGGCGCGAGGGCCAGTTCTCGGGTGATATCGGCTGGATCCATCGAGGGATGACGGATTCGAAGCGACAGATTAAAGGGCGGCGGCGCAGATTTCGAAGGTTTTTTCACTCTCATGATGGATCCCGCGATGCATAAGTTTGGCCCATGGGGCGGCCCCGTATTCTACAATTTACGGATGCTTCGGCGCATTGCTGTATTTTGCGGCTCCAGCTCGGGCGCGCACTCAATTTATGAGCACGCGGCGCGGGCCGTTGGGCGGCTGCTTGGCCGGCGCGGCTTTGAACTGGTGTATGGAGGCGGCAACGTCGGCCTCATGGGAGCGCTTGCCGACGCGTGCTTGCACGAGGGAGGTCGCGTCATCGGCGTCATTCCGCAGTCCCTTGCGGACAGAGAGCTGGCACACAGAGGATTGACGGAATTGCGCGTAGTCGGCTCGATGCATGAGCGCAAGGCGGTGATGGCCGATCTATCCGATGCCTTTGTGGCGCTGCCGGGAGGCTTTGGAACCTGGGAGGAATTCTTCGAGATGCTGACCTGGTCGCAGCTCGGACTCCAGCGCAAACCCTGTGCGCTATTGAACGTCAATGGATACTACGACCCGCTGCTGGAATTGGCCGACAGGGCTTTAGCGGAGGGTTTTGTGCGGGACGTGAATCGTGGGTTGCTGTTGTCGGATATTGATCCGGAGCGCCTCCTCGAGCGCCTTGGCCACTACGTCGTGCCGCACGCATGAAGCATACGAGTTGCCCGATGGATCGGTGAACGCCGCATCGGAACGCGAGTTCGCCGCCGCCCAAAAATAGCGCGGATCCCTCTAATCGATCTCATCGTCGCCGATAGGCATTCCCGGCGGCGCCGCAATGAGGGGCGCGGTAACGAATTTTGCGGGGTCACTTTGAAACTGCTGGATGCGATGGCTCAGGTAGGCCTGTATCGCTGAGGTTGGGTCCGCGTGTCGTTTGATATCCTCCAGTTTGGCATAGGTGATGGCGCGAACGGCAACGGAGGCCTTCGGATCGGCGGCCAATGTCAGCAGCGCTTCTACGGTGCGTGCATACACGGCGGCCTGCACCTGACCCGTGAGCCCGCGATCGGCGACCGCGGATTGAGCGAGTGCGGGGCGGTTGGCGGCGAGGGCAGCCTCGATCACTTGTTCAAGATCGGGCCCAGCGCCCATGCGGGCGTGATATTCAACGATGCGTGCCGCGCGCTCCGCGTTGAACAGTGTTGCCAGAGTCAGATCGGCGGCAGATTCCGCCGCTGCAACCGGGTCGAATGTCAGCCCGGTCTTGGCAGGCAAGGACTCGGCCGTTCGCTCGAAACCCGGCGGTCGGGGCGGAAGCGCTTTGAGCAAGGACTCGGGCAAGGTGAGAAATTCCGGTGACAGGGTCTTCACGACGGCGCGCAGCGCCTTTGCCTGCTCGACGGGGGCCACGATGGCCGCATTGGCTTGCCCGTCGCCGCGCAGCTGGTAGCGATAATCCAAGCCGCCAATTTCCTTGATGGCCGCTTCGGTCTGATATCGATGCATCAAGTACAGCGGCGCCAGGGTATCTTCCAATCGCGCCATGGGAGTGCCCATGGGAATCGCGTTCTCGCCGAACCTCGCCATGGCGGCCGCGCGGATTTTCATGATGCGCGCGAGTTCCTCGGCGGCGTCCGGGCCATTGTCCCAAAGGTGTGCGTGCGGATGCGCGCCGCCCGCCGGCCTCGCATCCTCGTCGGTAATGTAGGGCAGTCCGGATCGGGTCGCTTCGCTCAAGATGGCATCGAGTTCACGACGCTCCGTTCCACTATCGGGAAATTGACGATATCCGTAGTTGATGGCGACCTTGTCCCAGACGCCGATATTCGTGGCGTAAGCTGAAGACAGATTCGGGACACCCGCCGCGTCCAGCGTAATCCACGGATGCGGGTAGTCCATGACCGAGACCGATTCGGCGGGAGTGTGAGGATACGAACTAGCTGCAAAGTTGTGGGCGAGACCCAGTGTGTGGCCCGTTTCGTGGGCGGCCAGCTGGCGGGTGCGTGCCAGTGCCATGGCCAGCATCGGATCCTCCTGCGGCCTTAAGGGCTTGCCCGACACATACGGGGACAGCAGCGCTTCGGCGATGAGGTAGTCTTGCCGGCCCCGCAATGATCCCAAGGTCACGTTGCCCTTGATGATTTCGCCGGTGCGCGGATCCGCCACCGGGTGTCCATACGACCAGCCTCGCGTGAATCGGTGCACCCATTGAATGATGTTGTATCGGGCGTCCATGGGATCGGCGCCTTCAGGCAGCACGTCCACGCGGAAAGTGCCCGGCGCCCAACCGGCGGCCTGGAACGCCTGATCCCACCACCGCGCCCCCTCGACCAACGCCGCTCGAATCGGTTCGGGCGCGCCGCGGTCTACGTAGTATTGGATCGGCCGCTCCGCTTCGCAGCCGCTGCTGCAGGTGGCGTCCCGCTTGATCAAGCGATGGCGGACGATGAACATTTGCTCCAGTGGCGCCCCGAGCGGTACGGCGTAATCGCGGTACGCAAATTGAAAGTACCCGGCACGCGGATCGTAGCGGCGCGGCACATATCCCGGACCCGGCAACTCGAGGAAGGAATGATGCTCGCGCAGCGTGAGTGCATGCGCGTCGGGCGCGACCTCGCCGACGAAAGACCCGCGGACGGGCGCCTCCGAGGCAAAGGTCAGCACCGCTTCCACCTCGGTATTCTTCGGAAACACTCGCGTGGCGTCCATGACAATACTGGAGCGCGCGGCGTCGAGCTTGTACGGACCCTGTTTGCCCAGCTCGTCCAACACCCCATGCGCATCGCGCAAAAAGAACTCCGTGGCGTCCACCAGCACAGCGCCGCCATCGCCCGCGTTCTCCGCCTCGAGCGTAAAGCTGCTCAAAATCGATTCCGGAAAGGACTGACGTACCGCGAGGCGCTCCGCCGGATCCGGCGCGGACGAGCGGAAGTATTCATTGGGTTGAACCAGCAATATTCGCGGTCCCAAGCGCTCGAAACGCACCAGTATTGCCGGCGACACCTGCCCGCGGTCGAGGCCCAGATCAGTCGATCCCGTGCCGTAGGGCAGCGAGTTGAAATACAGCAAATCAACATTCAATTGTGGAATTTCCAAGTACAGCCTGCCGCTCCTTGCGTCCCAATGCAGCGGCAGAAAGCCCGGCAGATGACGCATCCCGGCGGTTTTCGATTCAATGCTAGGCAGACCCCGGGGGGAGGCGGAGGATTGCGCGTCGCTGCGGGAAGACGGCCAGCACAGAATCAGCGAGATCATTATGATGTCGCCCAGCCAATGTTTGCGCGGGAACGTCTTGAGCATGAGTGCAGCCTCGTTACGACGGAACAAACCACGCAAGGTACACGCTGAGAAGCCTGCGAACAATTTCGATGCCGGCTATTTTTCTAAATTTTATGTGAATCGCGCGACGCGCGTCGTTACCGGGGCCGAGATGCGCACTCGCGCGACGCTCATCGCCGCGATCTTAAGACAGGCGCAGATTCCGGTTCGCAGCCTCCTCGATGCGGGCTGCGGCATGGGCCTGTTGCGCAAGCCGTTCGCGGATCTTTTGCCGCGGGCGCGCTATTGCGGGCTCGAAGCGAGCCAGTACCTGTGCAATCGCTTCGGCTGGTTATCGGGATCAGTCGTCGACTTTGCGCCGCGAAAGCCCTTCGACCTTGTCATTTGCTATGACGTTCTGCAGTACCTGTCCGACCCGCAAGCGGCGCGCGCCATCGCAAACTTTCGCAAACTGACGCGGGCGGCGCTGTATGTGTCGGCATTGACCACGCAAGATTGGCGGGAAAACTGCGATCGCAGCCGCACCGATCGAGCCGTGCACCTGCGCTCTGCCGCGTGGTACAGGCGGCGTCTGGGAAAGTCCTTCCGCTACATTGGTCTCGGCGTTTGGCTGCGCAAGGATGTGTCCGCCATACTCTGGGACATGGAGAGGCCCAGCGCTTAGAGATTGCCCAACATCCACGCGACTAGGGCGGCGTGCACGGGTTCTGCCGCCCCATCGTCCGCGCGAACGTGGTTCACCAGGGATACGAGTACATAGGTCTTTCCGCCCGGAGTGGTCACGTAACCGGCCACGCCGCTGACCGCGTCCAGGTGGCCGGTCTTCAAGCGCACCGAACCCCCCGGGCTCGCCTTCATGCGCGATCGCAAGGTGCCGTCCATGCCGGCCAGGGGCAGCGATGCTAGGAACTCGGGCGCAAAGCGGCTGTGCAAGGCACCGCCGAGTACCCTCGCCAGTTGTTGCACGGAGATATGGGTGGTGCGCGACAAGCCGGATCCATTGTCGATGTCCATTCCTTGCAAATCGAAGCCGCGTTCGTGGCTCCATTCGGCCATGGCGGCGGCGCCTTTCTCCAGTGTCGCGGGGGCGCCGTACTTCTCCATACCCAGAGTCAGCAGCAGCTGCCTCGCCATGAGGTTATTGCTGAATTTATTGGTCAGCCGCACGATCTCGCCCAGCGTCAAGGATTCGAACGTGAAGAACGGTCTGGCATCCGAGGGCTTGGCCTCGATGCGTAATTTCCCCGTGAACTCGCCGCCCTGTTCACGCCATAGCTCGACGAAGGTGCCGAATGCGTAAGTCGCCGGCTGCAGCAGCACCCGGGTGAAGCGCCGTTGTGCGCAGAAAGGCGAGAGCGCGCCGGAAAACACCACGCGGTCCCATACCGGCGATGCCACTTGAAAATCGACGCTGGCGGCTGCGCCGCTGCAACGTCCCGCGGCGAATTGAATATGATTCTCAATGGTGAGATTGACCGGCGCCGGACTGGCGACGACCTCCACCTGCCGAGTGTCCGCGTTTGCGGCCAGCCGGAATTCCACGGACTGGAAATTCACCATCAGTGCGTTCGGCAACAGATTGTAGGAACGATTCGGCCTGCCATCGAAGGCGCCCGGATCCCCCGGCGGCAGCGCAAAGGCGCCATCGTCGATCACGATATCGCCGCGAATCGACTTCAAGCCTTCGGCGCGCAAGGATCTTACGACGCTCCACCAGCGCTCCAAGGTCATGTACGGATCACCGCCGCCCTGCAAGATCAAATCGCCGTCGAGTACGCCGTTATTGAGCGTGCCGCGAATCCAGGCGCGGGTCTGCCAGGTGAAGGTAGGTCCCAACATATCCAAGGCGGCAAATGTTGTCAGCGTTTTGATCGTTGAGGCCGGACTTCTTGGCGTATCGGGGTTTTGACTCATCAGGACGTGGCCTGAGTCCGGATCGAGGATCACGAAGCTGACCGCGCTCGGCGGCAGCCGTTGTGCCGCCATCACTTGTGTGACGCTGATCGGCACGCCGGCCGCGATCGCGCACCAGGGCGCGAAACAAATGCAGGCGAGAATTGCACGCGTGAACGCGATCATGGAACGGTTCATCAATTGAGGGGCAGCTCAATGCGCTGCCAAGCGCGCGAGCGCCAGCGCAAAAACAGCATCAAGCCCAAGCAACAGATGTAGATCAATGCCGCAAACCATCCGCCGACCGCACCCCAGCCGAATTGCGGCAGCCAGTTAACCCAGCCCTTCCCCGGCGCAAACGACAGGCTGTGCGCGAGTGGAACGAACAGCAGCCAGGATAGCGCAAGAACCATGAGCGCAGGCAGGCGCACATCGCCGGCGCCGCGCAGGCAGGCGCCACAGCTGATATTCAGACCATCGAATAACTGATAACCCGCGGCGATCCACAGCAATGTGCACCCGCGCAGCACGACCGCCCCTGCCGCGGGGTCTGCGGCGTTGGTGAAGAAGGGCATGACCCAGGTTCCCGCCGCCGCCAGCAGCACGCCGATTGCGCCCATGTACAGCACGGCAATCCATACGATTCCGTTGCCGACCTTGAAGGCCCAGTCACGGCGGTGCGCGCCGATGGCTTGCCCAACGAGCGTGGTGCCGGCCATGGCGATCCCTACTGCAGGCATGTAGCAAAAGGACGTCAGCATCATGACAATTTGACTCGAGGCGCCGTCGACGGTGCCGAGCCGCACCTGCATCAACTGGAACAGGGCGAATCCGAGGATGTCCGCCGCGATCAGCAGGCCCATGGGAAATCCCAGTTTCACTTGGCGCCATAGCGTGCGCGCGTGCAGGCGCGTCGTCAGATGCGAGGCGTAGCGCTGGCGCGTAGCCGGACCCAAAAACCAGATCAGCGCCGCGGCGACGCCGAGCAGCTGCGCGGCATTGGTCGCCCAGGCGGAGCCGGCAATGCCCATTCCGAGATTGAACATGAACAGCTGATTCAGCAGCGCATTCGCCGCGGCGACACCCGAGGCGATACGCAGGGTCACCGTGGGCCGGCCGATGCCGTTGAAAAAGCCCAGAATCGCCATCAGGGCCACTCCCAGCGGGCCCCCCAGCATGCGGGGAAACCAATAGGCCAGAGCGAGGTGCATGATTCCATCGGGCAGGCCGAACGGGGCGAATAATAGGGAGCCGAAGACTGCGAGCACCATGAACAGGGGCACCGTGAACAAGGATGCCCAGAGTGCAGTCCAGGTGGCCTGGGAGGCGCGGGCATAGCGGTGCCCGCCATAAGCTTGGGCCACCAAGGTTTGCACCGCGAGTCCGACACCGCCGAACAACAGCGCAAATACCAGCACGGGCCAGTACACCGCGCCAATGGCAGCAGTTGCCGCCGGGGATACGCGACCGATGAACCAGGTATCCGTGGCGTTCAAGACCGCCTGCACGGCGCTGTTCACCATGAAGGGAAACGCCAGGGAGGCGACGGCGCGGTAGTCGAGCCGGGGTCGGCCGCCTGCGCTCAGTGCTTGTCCAGGAAGGAGTGTCATCGGCGCATCCACCGCAAAATCCTCATCTCTCTAACAGCTATGCAAGTCCTTAGGTAGGATGAAGCAATGCACCCGAAGATGCGACGCAATTTTTCCGGCGAGTTTCGCGCGCAACATCTGGGTCATGGTGCGTGGCGCCTCAACCGGAGCGTACCGCATGCCATAGACGTCTATCTGCACGGCGCGGAACGCCGCGCGGCGCAGGCCTTTGGATCCGAGCCCATCGTCGATCTGGGTATCGAATGGCACAGCGAGACAGCCCTGCTAAGTTTTGCGTCGGGCGACAGAATCGACACTGTCGAGAGCGCCGGCGCGATCGTCCATGAGCCGTTGGGGCATCTGTACGACAGCCTGCCGCTGATGAATTTCGACGCCGCCGCGCGCCGCTTTTGGCGCAGGGTGTTCGGCTTGGTGCGCATCCCCGGCGGCCGCTACCTGTTGAAGTTTTTGAGCCGTTCGCCTCGGCGGCAGCCTCGGCGATAGCCTCGGCGATAGCCTCGGCGATAGCCTCGGCGACAGCCTGGCGCGACAGCTCGCGAACCGCGATGTGCATCACAAGATCCTCAATATATTGTCAATTTTTGGGGGATTGAGCGGCTAACCTGCGGCCCAGCCGGTTAAATCTTGCGTCGAACTGCGACGCTCGTCAAAGCTACGCAGCCGCGTTTGCCGCACATTGATTCGTGAATTCAAACTGTAGAAAACGCCGAGATGGCCTCAGTGCTGGACATCAAATCTAACAGCGTCGAGATTCCAGCCGCGGACGGCTCGTTCGATCCCTATGGGCGTTTACTGCGCATGATCATGCCCAGCCTGCGCGGCGTGGTCGTGCACGACGGGTACTCCAATTTGGTCTGGGCCTCAGACGACTGCGATCTTAACGATGAGCCGCAGGTCATCAACGACGCCATCGCCAACGCGCTGTCAGACACCGCGGACTTTCCCGGTGTCGCGCGGACCATCGATGCCGATCGCGTGGTGTACTCCTTCGCGGTGCGCGGCGAGCACATCGAACTGCTGGGCATCGTCAGTCTCATCGTACGATTATCCGGTACCCAGATAGAGCCGCGCCCGCTGCAGAGCATCCGTCAACTGGTGCTGCCGGCGTTGGAATGTCTGCGGCGCGAACTGACGCTGCGCGCCAAATTAGGGTCCAGCGAGCGGGATCTGGACATCAGAGAGCGCGACCTTGAGCTGATGATGGAGATTTCCTCCAATCAGTCGGCCTCGGCGAGCGACAGCGACGAATTTTCGATCATCTTGAAGACCGGTCTGGATCGCATGGGTTGCGCGCTCGCGGCGCTGTGGGTGCCGGACAAGAATATCTCCGTATCCTTGACGCGCAGCGGCCAGCCCTTGTCGCCCGAGTCGCTGCTGCGCGCCCAGCAGCACTTGATGGCGTGGATGCAACTGCAGCAGCGCACCATCGTCGTCAATCACATTTCCAAGGTGGCGAGCGACGTCGCGGCTCCGTACAAGATTTTGGCCTGCCCGATTCGCCATCATTCGGAACGTGTCATGGGCGTACTCGCATTGTTCAACCCTCCGAGCGCTCCGGACTTCGATGTTCCGCAAACCCGGGTCGCCGAAATGCTGGCGAAACGATCCACCATCATCATTCAGGCTCAGTACGACACCAGCACGGGCCTGATGACCCGCCAGGCGTTCGAACGGCAGGCCAGCGGACTGCTCGGTGCGGGGGAATCCGGCGGCGCGCATATCATTCTGTATCTCGATATCGACCGGCTGCACGTCATCAATGAAACCTTCGGCATGCACATGGGCGACGATGTCATCGTCAGCGTGGCGGAGCGCATGGCAAGAACGCTGCCGCCAGGCGCGCTCTCGGCGCGAATTTCCGGCGATCGGCTCGCAGCGCTCATTCCCAATTCCAGTATGGAAGCCGGCGCGGTGATTGCCGAGCAGATTCGCGCCGCGGCAGAGAGTATCGTGCCGCGAGCGGGCCAGGGCTCATTCGAGGTGTCGGTGTGTGTGGGCGTGTCTCCCATAGGCCACTCCGACAACCCCCTCGCCCATGCGTTAGCCACCTCGGAGATCGCCTGCAAGGCCGCGAAGGATCGAGGCCGCAATCGTGTGGAAATGTTTCAGGATTCCGACCAGAGCATCATTCGTCGCCACACCGATATTTTGGTGATCGGTAAGCTGCGCGAGGCGCTGGACAACGATAGCTTCCGCCTCGACGCGCAGCCCATACTGCCGTTGCGCGGCAGCTACGGACGGCCGCGGTTCGAGCTGCTCATCCGCATGCTCGGCGATCGCGGCGAAATCATTCCGCCCGGCAAATTTCTCTCCTCGGCGGAGCGCTACCAGCTCATGCCTACCATAGATCGTTGGGTCGTACGGCGCGCCTGCGAGCTGCTCGGCGATCACAGTGCCGCGGTGGGCGAGGAGTTCGCGCGGTTTGCGATCAATCTCTCCGGCCAATCGCTGCAGGATGAGTCATTCCTCGGTTTCGTGGTGGATCAGATCAAGGCGAGCAGTTTGCCGCCCGGCGTGCTGTGTTTCGAATTGACCGAGACGGCGACCGTCGGCAACCTGGAAAAGGCGCAGCATTTCATGCGCACGCTGCAGGACCTGGGCTGCCAGTTCGCGCTCGACGATTTCGGCACAGGGGTCAGTTCGCTGGCTTACCTCAAAGATCTATCGGTCAACTACATCAAGATCGACGGCAGCTTCGTGCGCGATGCCATCACCAATGCGCGCTCCGAGTCGATGATCAAGGCCATCGCGCAGCTCGCCAAAGTCATGTGCATGGAGACAATCGCGGAATACGTTGAAACCGACCTCCTGCGTGTTCGCATGGCGGACCTCGGCGTGGATTACGGTCAGGGCTTTGCCATGGGCAAGGCTCAGCCGCTGGAGGAGCTGCTGCAGGAACTTGCCATTTACGAGGCTACGGTCAGCAATTGGGCAGTGCCTGAGAGTGCCGCCCCGCAGATCGTCGCCGAGGGCTAGCCTTGGCCCGACCCTAGGAGAGGGTGAAGCGGACGCGGATTTCAGTGCGAACGGGCACCGGTTTTGCATCGCGCAGAACCGGCTGGTAACGCCACTGCGAAACGGCCTTCACGGCGGCCTCGTCGAACAAGCCAGGAGTACTGGCGGCATGCACCACCACATCCTTGACATGTCCGGTTTCCGCAATGGTGAAATCCAGCTCCACCCATCCTTCCGTCTTGTCGGCCTGGGCTTTTTTCGGGTAAACCGGATTGACGGCTTTCAGCAGCTTGAGCTGGCTCGCCGGCACCAATGTTGTCAGGAATTTTTGCTGCGCGGTGGCGCTGTCCCAATCGCGCCGCGCTGAAGTGGTCTCGGCGGAGCTAAAGCCGATCTCCTCCGCCGCATCCAGCCAACTTCGAGCCGCGTCCAGCTGATCCAGAATGATCGCACGGCGCGCCTTGGCGGCGATGCGATTGCCAAGATCCTGCATGAGCGCGCCCAGTGCGGCGTTGCCAGGATCCAGACGGCGCAAGGTGAGAAAATAATACTTGGCGTTGTCCTTCGCCGGTTCGATCAGTCGGTCCTGCAGCAAGCGATCATTGGCGTTTTTCAACAATTGCGCCCTGGCATCGCCATCCGCTTGATTGCGGGCGTTCGCGAGCAGCACCTGTGCCGCTTCGATGTTCGCCGCAGCGACGATTCCGTCGGCGCCCTCGATGAGGCTTGCCGCCCGCGCAAAATCGCGGCCATCGATGGCGCTGTGCGCGTCCGCGAGCAGCCGCGACGCCAGTGCGCTCCTGGTCTCTTGTACGGCGGCACTGTCGGGCGCCGCGCGCAAGGCTTCCTGTACATAGAAGCGCGCATTGTCGCGCTCGGGCTCGAGCAATTGTCCCGCCTCGATGCGTTGTGCGGCTAAGTTAAGCAAGCCAGCGGTCCGATCCGCATCGGGCTTTGCCTCGGCGGGCGCCGCGGTCTGCAGGGCAGACTGCGAGGCACCCTGCGCCTGCCCCTTCGAGGCAGCCTTCGCCTGCGCGCCTTTAGCTTGATCGCGCGATTTCGCCAGCTGCGCCGTCAAGAACGCTATCCGGCCGCTTTCAACGCCCGCTTTGCGCGCGGTCTCGATGGCCGCCGCCGCCTCATCCAAACGCTCTTCCAACAAGGCGTTTTCGGCGCGCGCCAGCAGCCGTTCGTGAACCTCGCCCAATCCGGCGCGGACTTGCGCATCGGCGGGACTGCCGGCTTGCGCCTGCGAGTACAGCTCCAGCGCATTGTCGCCAGGCGGTTCGGTCAGGCGATTGGCCGCAAGCGCGGCCGCGGCCAGGGCCAGAAGCGGCGACTGCGCGGAGGCAGCGGTTTTCGAGGGTACGGCCGGCGGCAGCGCGCCGTCTCGAACCGTGTTGCCGTGGATGAGCCAGGTAACGGCGGCAATCACACCCAACATCGCGATACTGGCTGCGATCAGCCAAGGGCGCATCAAGCGCGGCTCGCCGACGCTGCGCGGGGAATCAATGGCGCGACGGCGTTGCGCGTCGTGCTTTCTGATGGCGGCTTCGGCGAACAATTTCGCCCGGGCCGGGGACATGGGTTTGTGAATGAATCGATAAACGATGCCGGCGCTGATCAACCCGGCCAAGCTGGTCTCGTCGTCGCGGTTGCCGGCAACTACGATCACGAGATCGGGAAATTGACGTTTGATCTGGCCGATGAAGACGCTGGCCTGTTCGTGCAGGGCCTGCACGTCCAGCACCACAATTCCGACCTCGCCCGCGACCAAGAGGTCGCTGACCTTATCCCCGGTCGGCACATGCCACAGGCGCCGTGCGCCGCCCACCGCCTCGCGTAAGGTCTGCAAAAAGGCGTCGTCCGCCGTCAGTACGACCAGCTCAACAATGTCGCTCGCGAGGCTGAATTTCAGCGCATCCAGTGAGCCGCCATCTTCGTCGGAAGCTAGCACCAAGTGTTTCCTCATACTGCGCCGCAGCAATATCAAGACCTGCGGTTAGGCTAGTGTCATTCCACGGGCGACGCTATACGATACGGAGTCTCGGGCGGCAGACAACCTCTGTTGCAATGCGTCAATCCAGTTCTGTGACTGGTCGCTCATTCGGAAGCGGGTGCTATTCGGGGGATCATTGAGCGCAGCAATCAGTATCACCTCTAAATTAGCCGCGGAGCAGCGTCCTGCCTTGGAGCAGTTGCTGTTCTTCAACGTCAATCAACATCGTGTGCGTCTGGGCATTCAGCAATCCATCGATACCTATGGGGTGCCGGAGATCTATGAACAAGACGGTGGTCTGCGCGTGCGTGTGGGCGATATCGACGGCGTGCAGACTCTGTTCGCCATCTCGGACGGGGGCCGGCCGGTCGGGGTTGCCGTTTTCGTACGCTCGGCGCACGAACGCTTCGCGGTTCTGCATCTGGGGGTGGATCCTCGATTGAGCGCGACTCCCGACGTGAATACGCGGGTGCTGCTCAAGCTCATGCACGAAATCCGCAGCACGGCGCGGCGCACGCGCGGGGTGGATTCCATAGAATTGGTTTATAAAGTCCGACACGCCGTCAGATTGCACGGCTAGCCGCCAGAATATCCAAACGAGGGGATGTAATGCTTAAAGTGAATCCTGGGCGGCGCGCGCTCACGCTTGCCGCGGCCGTCATGGTGATCGCTTCGGCAGCTTCAAGCGTATTCGCCGCCGACGCGCAGAAAGTCGTGCGTTTGCCTTTGCCGGACAACAACGACTTTCCCATCTCTGCTGCGGTCACGGTCAAGGCCGGAGTCGATACGTATTTTCTGAGCGGTGCGCTGGCGCCCGTGATCAACAAGGACGCACCGAAGGGCAGCGTGGCTGCCTATGGCGACACGGAAACTCAGACCGTGGGCGCACTTACCTCGATCAAAGGGACGCTTGCGCGGCTCGGCCTCACGATGGGTGATGTGGTGAAAA
The DNA here is from genome assembly GCA_963756845.1 of uncultured Gammaproteobacteria bacterium. Taxonomy (GTDB): domain Bacteria; phylum Pseudomonadota; class Gammaproteobacteria; order Steroidobacterales; family Steroidobacteraceae; genus Bog-1198. The sequence continues at coordinate 520,972 of CAVWPD010000008.1, forward strand.
TGACGGTGTTCTTGGTGGGCGATCCGGCCAAAGACAACAAGATGGACTTCGCCGGCATGATGGCCGCTTATAAGCAATTTTTCGGCACGGCGGATCAGCCCAACAAACCATCGCGGAGCGCCTTTCAAGTCGCCGCCCTGGCGGCGCCCGGCGCCCTGGTCGAGATCGAGGTCATTGCCGCGAAATCACATTGATCGCTATCGATGGCCAGCGGCGTAGATCGTCGGAAACTCAATGCGCAGCGGCATGCGGATGGCAAGCTGCGCTGCGCCTGGTGTCCGCAGGACCCGCTGTACATCGCGTATCATGATAATGAGTGGGGCGTGCCCATCCGCGCCGATCAACGGCTGTTCGAGATGCTCTGTCTAGAAGGCGCACAAGCGGGCCTGAGCTGGATTACGGTGCTGCGCAAGCGCGAAACCTACCGGCGGGCCTTCGACGGTTTCAATGCCGAAAAAATGGCGCGCTACACGGCCGCAAAACGCCGGCGCCTACTGCAGGACCCCGGCATCATCCGCAATCGGCTCAAAGTGGACGCCTTCGTTGCCAATGCCGAGGCCTACCTCGAGCTGCGCGCCGCTGGTGAATCCTTCAGCGACTACCTCTGGCAATTCACGGACGGCAAGGTCGTGCGCCGCCGGCCGTTGTATCTGGGCGGCGTCGCCCAAACGAGCCCGCACAGCGATGCGATGAGCAAGGACCTCAAACACAGGGGGTTTAAATTTGTCGGCTCGACGATTTGCTACGCCTTCATGCAAGCAGTGGGGATTGTGAATGAACATCAACGATATTGCTGGGCCGCCCGGGGTGAGCAAGGCCTTGCGTAACGCCAACCGGCCAACCTGGCTGCTGTGCGCGGCCGCGCTTTTGGCGACCGCCGCGGCGCCGAGTTTTGCGCAGACGCCCAAGCCGGTTCTGAAGCCGCTCGATGTATTCGATCTGCAATGGGTCGCCGATCCGCAGATTTCGCCCGACGGACGCAGCATCGCCTACGTGCGGATGAGCTACAACATCAAAACCGACCGGCCCCGCGGCAGCATCTGGTTGGTCGGAATCGACGGCAAGAATGAGCGCCCTCTGACCGCTGCGGCGAGCAGCGCGGCGCCGCGCTGGTCCCCGGACGGCACGCGCATCGCCTACTTGGCGCGCGCCGCGGATGATTCGACGCAGCTGTTCATGTACTGGACCAGCAGCGGCGTGGCCACGGCGATCAGCAACTTCACCGAATCACCCAGCAGCCTGGCGTGGTCTCCCGATGGCCGATGGCTCGCTTTCACCATGCCGGTTGCCGCTGAACGCAAACCGCTGAAAGTTGAGCTGCCCGAGGCGCCGAAGGGTGCGCATTGGGCGGAGCCGCCGAAGTTGATCGATCGGTTGGTGTACCGCGCCGATGGAGAAGGCTACTTGCCGAATGTCTTCAGTCAGTTGTTCATAGTCTCCGCTGACGGCGGCGCCGCACGGCAATTGACCCGCGGTGATTTCGACCACAACGGTCCGCCGGCATTCACCGCCGATGGTGCCGGGGTACTCATCAGCGCCAATCGCCGCCCGGATGCCGACTACGATCCGCTCGATAGCGAAATTTATCGCATCGATTTGGCGGATGACTCCATCCATGCGCTCACCGACCGGCGCGGACCGGACCGGTATCCGGTTCCCTCCGCCGACGGGAAGCATATCGCCTACCTCGGATTCGATGACAAACTGCTCGGCTACCAAGCCGAGCAACTGTACGTCATGGACAGCGACGGCAGCCATTCGCACTCGCTGACCGCCGCGCTCGACCGAGACGCCGCCGCGCCGAAATGGACCGCGGACGGCAAACAATTGATCTTCGCGTACGATGACCACGGATCGACAAAGATCGCAGCCATCGATCTGCAGGGAAAAATACGCGTCGTTGCCGAGGGTTTGGGCGGCAGCGATGTAACTCGACCCTATTCGGGCGGTTCCTTCACGATCTCCGCCAACGGCCGCTTTGCCTACACCTTGGCCAGCGCCTCCGCACCCGCGGCGCTCGCCACCGGCACGTCATTGCGCGACACGACCAAGCTCACGGCGCTCAACGACACGTTGCTCGGACAGCGGACTTTGGGCACCGTCGAGGAAATCGGTTTCGATTCCTCCGCCGATCATCGGCGCATTCAAGCGTGGATCATCAAACCCCCGGGCTTCGATCCGGCGAAGAAATACCCCTTGCTGCTTGAGATTCACGGCGGACCCTTCGCCAGCTACGCGGCCAGCTTTGCCGCCGAACTACAGTTGTACGCAGCGGCGGGCTACCTCGTGGTGTACATGAATCCGCGCGGCAGCACAGGGTATGGCGAGGAGTTCGCCAATTTGATCCATCACGATTATCCGGACAAGGATTACGATGACCTCATGTCGGGCGTCGATGCGGTGATCGGGCGCGGGTACATCGACACGGACAGACTGTTCGTCACCGGAGGCAGCGGCGGCGGCGTACTCACGGCGTGGATCGTGGGCCACACGGATCGCTTTCGCGCCGCCGTGGTGGTCAAGCCGGTCATCAATTGGACCAGCTTTGTGCTGACCGCCGATATGACCAACTTCTTCTCTCGCTATTGGTTCGGCGAATTTCCCTGGGACAATATGCAGGCGTATTGGAAGCGTTCGCCGCTTGCCTACGTCGGTAATGTGCATACACCCACCATGCTGATGACCGGCGAGGTGGATTACCGTACGCCGTCCAACGAGGCCGAACAGTTCTACGAGGCGCTAAAACTGCGCAAGGTCGATACGGCGCTGGTGCGCGTGCCCAATGCTTCGCACGATATTTCTGCCCGTCCCAGTCTGCTCATCGGCAAGGTGGCTTATGTGCTGGCGTGGTTCAGTACGCACGATGTCGGTCACTGATGAGCCTCGGCGGGTTCGAGCGCCAACCTGTGGCTGCGCAATAGCGCGATACAAACATCCTCTTCACGAGGTCTCAACCGCATTTGCGCCAGCCGCTCGCGGGCCCGCGTGTTCTTGCTCCACGGCAGCAGCGGCGCACCCAAGTTGTCCGCGGCCGCCGAGCGCCACTCCAGCAGGCGCCGCTTCTCGGCGAGAGCTCGCCCCTCCTTGCTGTCCGCAGCAATCAAACGCTTCTCGATGGCGAAACCGACCATCTGCACCAGGATGGTGTCGCCGCGCTGCATGATCTTGGCGATTTTCAGGCAGTCCTCATGCCGTTCGCCGCCCGCTGCCGCCTCCCGGCAGATATCCACCAGCGGCGTCAGCGGCGGGATGATCTCGGCGTTTGCGATGCCCGTGACGGTGGCCAATCGGGTGGAGTCCGATGCGGCCACGCTTTCGGGCAACTCGCGGCGAACGCTCGCCAATGCATCGAACATCAGCACGACGATCTGGTTGTAGTAAAGATCGAAGCGCGTGCCGTGCGCCATGTCGGCCAGCGTCCGATCCAGTTCAATCGCGTCTTTGTCCTTATGTGCGGCAGACAGCGCCGACATCCACGCGGCGCTGTTGTCCGGATCAACCCAACGCAGGACCGTCGCGACATCGCGGCTGTCGCAGCCCGCGCTCGCCGCGCAAATCTGCAGATGCAGCCAGCCGATGGCTGCGCTCTGCGGCGCCAATTCGGCGGCCTGGCCGAGCAGCTGCAGAGCCGTGGGGCTGGCAGAGCTCTTCATGACGAATCGCAGCGCCGCCGCGGTCGCTAGATCATTCGCCTCCGGGCGGGCGGTGAGCACGCGTATCGCATCGTTGGCCCACACCAACTCGGTATCGGGGACTGCTGCTGCCGCCGTCGCCGATGTCGCATGCGTCATTACATAGGCGAGCGTGAGAAGCTTCAGACAGCGCTTGACCATGAGTCAATACCGCGGGCCTTAGGAATGGCTGCGATTGCCGGCGGCCGTCAGTCCCGCGGTGATCGCCAGGCGCATGGCATCCTCGACGGAAATGTCGAGCGGCTGCACCCGGTCGCGCGGCAGGTAGATCGTGTAGCCGCCGAAGGCATAGCTCATGGGAAAATAAACCGTAACCCAATCATGGCCGCCATGTGCAAACAGCACCGGCGGCACGTCCTCGCGGGTGACGAAGCCAATGGCATGCACGTCGGCGAACCGCGCCAGAACCACGCGCTGCAGATCCCGTTTCTCCCCGCTTCCTGACGGCAGCAAACTCAAGACGTCGCGGAATCCTCCATAGAGGGTTTTCACGAAAGGAATCCGGCCGAGGAAATCGTCCCAATACTTGAGCAGAATCTTGCCCGCATAGGCGTTGACCAGGCTGCCGATGAGCAGCAGAAGGACAAATCCGGCGATCAATCCGAGGCCGGGCCAATAGTGTTGCGGGCTGACTATCCCCAGGGCAATCAACGCGCGGCGCAGCCACCCTTCGACGGTATTGACCAGCCACCAGATCACATACACCGTCAATGCCAGCGGCAGCACGGTAACCAATCCGCTCATGGTCAGCGTTAAGATCTTGCGCATGGGTTTATCATCGCATGATCGGGCCTTACCCGCCCACTTAGGTATGGACCCTATGACGCAAGACGCCGCCCTCGACATCCTTCCCGCCAAGCTCTCGGATGTGCCGTTGGTGCTGGCGCTGATCAACGAACTTGCCGATTACGAAAAACTCCGTCACGAGGTCGTGGCGACCGCGGAGTCCCTCGCTCAAGCGCTGTTCGGGCCCCGCCCCAGCGCCGAGGCCGTGATTGCCCGCGTCGATGGCGAGCCGGCCGGTTTCGCCCTGTACTTCCATAATTTCTCGACGTTTCTCGGCAGGCACGGCTTGTATCTGGAGGATCTGTTCGTGCGCCCGGCTTTTCGGGGGCGCGCAATCGGCAAGGCTTTGCTGCGGCATCTTGCAGCGCTTGCATTGCAGCGCGGCTGCGGACGATTCGAATGGGCGGTGCTGGATTGGAACCGTCCGGCGCGCGACTTTTACGAAGGACTCGGCGCCGAGGCGAAATCGGACTGGATCATTCACCGCATCTCCGGCGATGCGCTACGGCGCCTGGCATCGCCGCAATCATGATTGGCGCGGCAGCAGGAAACGCACGCCGTGGAAATTCAGCACCGCGCCATCGCGCCGAATGCGCTCCACGACGGGCCCTTCCTGCAGCAGCGCGCCCTCGCGATATTTGCGCATGTTGATGTAGACGAAGCGATCGGCCGGTTTGGTGGCGTAGACATGCACGTCAAGATGCAGTTCGGGCAGCGCATCGGCGCCGGTCAAATTGATTTCGCTGATGGAGGGCAGCACCTCCTCGTTTTCGGACACGGCATCCTCGCCCGAGAGCACCGGGTCGGGCCGATGCAAGGGGCGCGGCAGCGGCACGGCCGCGTGCGATGCCGGTAAATGATTGGCAGCGCCATCCCCGGCTGCGCCAGTGGCGCCGGCCACCGGAATTTCCGGCGCGTAAACCGGCGTGGAATCCAACGGACTAAAATGCGGCGCCGGGTCGGCCGATGCGTTCGCTTCGGCCGCCGCGTGCCGGGCAGGCGCCGGTAGACTGGCCGTTGCGCCGTTGCGCATCAACAGCACCAGCAAAACGACGCAGTTGACTCCAAGGAGCGCGCCGAGCAGCAGCGCCCAGACCGGTAGACCGCCCCGCCGCCGCGTCATCCGGGTGTCCATCAATCCAGGCGCGGATTGACGCTGCCGTTCGATTTCCGATTTCTTCAAGGCATCAAGAATAAAGGACATGGAAGTTCCTAACTGCCGCGCGGCGCGCCGGTCAGCAATGGTGAGCCTGGATCCGCCAATGCCGTGTCGAGTACGACTTGTGTTTGTACGCCTGCGATCCCGTCGACATTGAGCCGATGCTCGCGCTGGAAGTTCTGTACGGCAATCGCCAATTCTTCATCGTAGACATCGGCATGTTCCGGATCCGACGCACCGCCCCGCAGCGCATTGAGGCTGCGGCGCAGCCAGCGAACTTCCTCGCCCTGCATGCCGAGCGATAGCAGCCGCGTGCGCGAAGTCTTCGGCTTCCAGATGACCGTGAACTCGCCGAACCAGTCGCGCGACAGATCCTCGAGAGACACTTTCTGATTGTGCTCCCCCAGATCCAAGGTCGCGAACTGATCGTCCAGGCCCGACAACACCACGCGGTGCCTTTGGCCATGATCATCGGTGAGCGTTAGGATGGCGGGACGGTTCAGGGTCTTGACCTGCGCCCAGGAGCCGCGTTGTTCCAGACAGGACAGCCCGGCCTTCGCCGCCTGTCCGCAGGGATCCTTGTCCACCGACATCGCGGTTCCCCACAGCGACAGAAGGCGGCGGAAAGCGGCCGCATCCGTGGTATTGGCCGCATTCTCCTCGAGCAGTTCGTTGACCGAAACCGCCTTGGCCGCGGGAGGCGCGGCCGGCGGCGGTACAGCGCCCGCGGGCGAAGCCGCGGAAGGCGGCGCTGGGGTCACGGCGGCCGCGGGCGAAACGGTTGTCTGCGCCGGCGGCACCGATGCCGCGACCACCGCGGGCCGCCGCGCGTGGCCGGCTGTCAGCAGCGAGCCCTGGCGATGATAGAGCTGCCAGCCCACTACGCCGGTAGCGGCCAATGCCGCAACGCTCACGGCGCCTGCAAGCCAACCGAACCAGGGGGGAGCGAAACGGCGGCCGTACACTTCGCCGGCGGCGCGGCGCACCAGGGCCGGCGTTATTCTGCGGGTTTCCTGAGTGTACGCGCCGAGCAGCGCTCGATCGCAGGCGACATTGATGACGCGCGGGATTCCGAGCGACAGGCGGTGTACCTCGCTCAGGGCCGCGGGGGTGAAAATCTCCTCTGTCGCTCCGGCCACGCGCAAACGATGGCGTACATAGCCCTTGGTTTCCTCGCGCGACAGCGGCTTCAGGTGATAGCGGCCCGTGATGCGCTGGGCGAGCTGGCGTAGATCCGTGCGATCAAGCAATTCTCGAAGCTCCGGCTGGCCGATCAAAATGATTTGCAGCAGCTTCTGCGTGGGAGTTTCCAGATTGGTCAGCAGGCGCACTTGCTCCAACACGTCGATGGCGAGATTCTGCGCCTCATCCACCAGGACGATGATGCGCCGTCCTTCCGCATGCGACCCCAGCAGCCGGCGGTTCAGCGCGTCGACCATTTGTTTGACGCTGCTGCGATCGGCCTCCGCGATCTCCAGGCCCAACTCCTCGCAGATGGTGAGCAAAAATTCCACCGGCGTCACGCGCGGATTGAGAATCACCGCGACATCGGCGTGATGCGGTACGCGCGACAAGAGTGTGCGCACGACGGTGGTCTTGCCCGTGCCCACCTCTCCGGTTAACTGGATGAAACCCCCGGACTCATTGATGCCGTACAGCAAATGTGCCAAGGCCTCCGCGTGGCGCTCGCTCAAATAGAGGTAGCGCGGATCGGGCGTGATGGCGAAGGGCTTTTCGCTGAGGCCAAAGAAGCTCGTGTACATGGCTGCCCTAGGATAATACCAACGGCGACCCGACCGTCAGTTCCCGCGGCCGGGGCTGCGGGGCAGGAGGCTGGCGCGGGTCAGCAAGCCATCGCCAAAGCGTCCGCGGATATCGTCCACGGCCGAGTCCAGCCGCGAGCCTAAGGGCGGCTGCGCCGAGGAGAAAAGATCCGCTTGCCGCAGGGACTGCAAATCACTGACGCCTACGCCCAGAAGCCGCACTGCGGCGCGCGGTTGGGATGCCACCCAGGCGCTGAGCAGCGACCGGGCGGCATCCGAGACCACGCCGGTGTCCTGGGTAGGCGGTTCCAGCGCACGTTGCCGAGTGTAGGTCGTGAAGTCGCTGCGGCGAATCTTGACGCTTACCCTGCCCGCCAGCAGATGGTGAGCGCGCAGCCGCGAAGCCGTTCGATCGGCGAGGTGCACCAGCTGCGAGGTCAACTCGTCCAGCGCATGAATGTCCGCGGCAAAGGTCTCTTCGGCGCTGATGGACTGCTCTTCGCGATTCGGCTCAACCGGCCGATCATCGATGCCGCAGGCACGGTCCCGCATAGACTTGCCATGCTTGCCGAAGGCGCGCCACAGCACGGCATCGCTGGCCGCGCGCACATCGCCGAAGTTGCGAATGCCCGCGGCGTGAACGATCGGCAGCGTCTTGCGGCCGACGCCGAACAACTTGTCGATCGGCAGAGGATCCAGGATCTCGCGCAGATTGTTGGCGCCGATGCGGCACATGCCGTCGGGCTTGCGCAGATCGGAGGCGATTTTAGCCAGCAATTTATTCGGTGCGATGCCCACCGAGGCCGTCAGCCCGGTATTTTTGGCAATGCGCCGGCGGATTTCGGCGCCGATCGTCTCGCCGTCTCCCAGCAACTGCTGGCTGGCCGTCACATCGAGGAAAGCCTCATCCAGAGACAATCCCTCCACCAGCGGTGTGAATTCCCGAAAGATCGCAAATACCTGCTGCGACACTTCTTTGTAGCGCCCCATGCGCGGCGGCACGCAGATGGCGTGAGGGCAGCGCCGCAGGGCTTCGCTCATGGGCATCGCCGAACGCACACCGAAGCGGCGCACCGCGTAACTGGCCGCAGCCACGACGCCGCGGGCGCCGGTGCCCCCGACGATGAGCGGCGTCCCTTTCAGTTCCGGGCAGTCCCGCTCCTCGACGGATGCGTAGAAAGCGTCCATGTCGATATGCAGAATCGCGCGCGCGTCGCTGCGCCGCATGGGTCATTTCACGGTGATGGTTATTTTCTTCGAGTGCAGCGGCGGATCGAACGCGGTGTGCAGATAGTCCGCGAATACGAGCTGCAGCGTGTGCTTGCCGGGCGCCAACGTGAGCGAGGTTTCAGTCTGCCCTTTGCCGAAATGCAATATCTTATCGGTGGCCGGCATCGGCGCGTCCAAGGCGAGTTCGCTGAAATCAGTGTCGACCAGCAGATGATGATGGCCGGTATTGTCGAATTTGATTCCCGCCGGCGCGATGCCCATGCCTTTCAAGCCAAAGCGGATGGTGACCGGACTGCTCACCGTGGCGCCGTCCAGCGGCGATATGAAGTACACCTCCGCGCCGGCAGGAGGCGCCATGCGATCCCCCGCCATGGCGAAGGCGGCCAGCAAACATACGCCCAACGCGAGTACTAGACGATTCATGCGGCTCTCCTTATTCGGTCAGCTAAGGACATCGAAGGCCCATCTTACAGCTGCAGCGCGGCGTACACGAATACGCCGCCCACGGTGAGGCCGAATACGATCATGTACACCAAGAAAAGCACAAAGGTCTTGAAGAACGCACCCATCCAGGATTTCGTGAATACGCGACGTACCGCCATGACGGTGTAGACCGGCAAGCACCAATTCAGCAGCGTTCCCAGTAGGTCTGAGGCGCCGTGCACCTTGGGCCACGCGTGGCCGGCATTGAAGGCCAGCAGCATCACGGTTGCCACCGAAAAATAGAACGCATGAAGATGCACGAAGAACAGCAGCTGTTCGGCGTAGCGGTATCTGGGCCGCCAGTACATGAGCATGTGCAGAAATGCGATCAGCGGCAGAAACAGGAACATGGCCTTCGGCATGGTGCTGAGGGCGACGTGATAGAGTTTTTCGCCCCTGTCCCGATAGACTTCCATGCAGGCGTGCTTGAGCCGCGGATTCAATTCCGGATGGCCATTGATCGAAATATTGATATTGCCGCACAGATTGTCTGCCGATAGCTCCTGCTTCGACATGTCGAATTGAACGAATTGGCCGCCCGGGGGCTTCCAGTACGAGAAGATCAGAAAGAATATCAGGCTCAAAATCAGGTACAGGCGGAAAGGCGGCAAATAGGCAGCGCGCCTGCCCGCGACGAATTCCTGGGTAAGCCTGCCGGGTTTGAACCACAGGCAGCTGAGCGTGCGCCACAGTCGAGAATCCGAATGCGTCAGCCCCTCCATCAATTCGTGCAGGAGTTCCAGGGTGGTGGGTACATGCACGTTGGCCGCCTGACTGCAGTTCACGCAGTAGCGGCCCAGCAGCACGGCATCGCAATTTCTGCAATGCATGGGCGCGGACGCGGGCAGGCCTGCGGGCGCCTGAGTCGGCGGCGCAGAGGCAACTTCGTTCCCAAGCGGCACCGGGGAACTCATCGATCGGCTCTAGATCAAGTCTTTCACGCCGTCGCGCTCTTCCAGCAATTCGCGCAACGTTGCCTGCATTCTTGCGCGGCTGAATTCGTTGATCTCCAATCCCTGCACGATGCTGTACTCGCCGTTCTTGCAAGTCACGGGATAGGAATAGATCACGCCTGCGGCGATTCCGTAGCTGCCGTCGGAGGGAACCGCCATGCTCACCCAATCTCCCGACGGCGTGCCGAGCATCCAATCATGGACGTGATCCAAGGCCGCGGCCGCCGCCGACGCCGCCGAGGAGCTGCCGCGCGCTTTGATGACGGCAGCGCCGCGTTGCTGCACGGTGGGAATATAGCTGTCCTGGAACCAGGTCTGATCAACCAAGGACAGGGCCGGCTTGCCGCCCACCGTCGCATGATGCAGATCCGGGTACTGAGTGGCTGAATGGTTGCCCCAGATGATGATTTTTTTGATGTCGGCCAAGGGAGCGCCGGTTTTCTCCGTCAGCTGCGCCACCCCGCGATTGTGATCCAGGCGGGTCATCGCGGTGAATCGGTTGGCGGGCAGCGACGGCGCGTTGTGCTGCGCGATGAGTGAATTGGTGTTGGCAGGGTTGCCGACCACCAGCACGCGCACATCGCGGCTTGCGGCCGCATCCAGCGCCTTGCCCTGCGCGGAGAAAATCTTGGCGTTCTCCAGCAACAGATCCTTGCGCTCCATGCCCGGACCGCGCGGCCGGGCGCCCACCAGCATCGCGAAGTTGCAATCCTTGAAGCCCACCAGGGCATCGGATGTGGCGGTGACCTTGTTGAGAGTTGCGAATGCGCAGTCGTTCAATTCCATCACCACGCCCTGCACCGCGGCCGCGGCGGCCGGGATCTCGAGTAGATTCAAGTTGATCGGCTGGTCGGGCCCCAGCATCTGACCCGACGCGACGCGAAATGCCAGCGCATAGCCGATGTTGCCGGCGGCGCCCGTGATGGTGACGGTGACTGGCTTTTTCATGTGGAACTCCCGCGCAAAAACCAGGAATGGTAGCCGAAATGGCCCCCGAGCGTCATGGCTGGACCCGCAGCGGCGCAAGCGTCGCGGCAGGCAGCGCAACGTGCAGCTGCTGCGCCACGGTGGGGGCGATCTGGCGCATGTCGATCACCCCGAGATCGCGATGCCGGGCAATGCCCGTGCCCGCCATGAAGAATGAAGCACGCATCTCAGGATATTCCGGCGAAAATCCATGGCTGCCCTGCGTGCCGTGCACCTCGCTGACCAAGGGGGCCGTCGGATCATTGATCACGTAATAACCCAGCTTCATGACCACCAAGAATGAGGCGTTTGGGAATGCGCCGCGCTGCCGGATGGCATCCCGCTCGAGAATCTCGGCGATACCGTTGCGAGCGTCCAACTTCAGCGTCTGCAACAATTCGCGCACCTGCGCCAGGCTTTGCGCGTCACCGGGGTCATGCAGCACGATGGCGGCCATTCCCCCTGCGCCCCAGGGCTGCGCTTTCCATGCGCCGCCGCTTTGAACCATCTCGGCGTGCACGAATGCCTGCATCAGATTGAGGCGATGGGTCACCGCTACAAAGCCGTGATCCGATACCACCACGGCAACGGCGTCCGGATCATTGGCGCGGGACGCCGCGAAGAGTTGCGCGAGCCAGCCGTCGATGACTTCCAAATCCTGGTTCGCTTCGGCACTGAAGGGGCCATGGCCGTGCTCCTCTTCGTCGAGCGAACTCAAGTGAATGGTCATGAACGCCGGCTTTTGCGCGCGCAGGATATCCAGGGAAAACCGCGTTTTGATCTCATCTCCGGGCGGGCTGGGATCATTTCCGGCCATGTAGGGACCCAGCCGCCTTTGCATTTGCTGCAGCATTTTTTCCGGGCGCGACAGCGCGGCGATGAGATCGGCACCCGATGGGTTAAGGTCGGCTGTGGGCCGGGATAATCGCCAATATTCCGGAATCAGAAAATCCACCGATGTGGCGCCGACGCTGACCGGCCAACCGACGCTCGCCGTGGATAGACCCGCCTCGTGCGCTGCCTGCCACAGCGTGGGCACGCGGATTTTGCTGGCGTACCAATACCAGTCATCCGCGAAATTGTGCAAAGGATCGAATTCGAGATTGTTGTAGATGCCATGTTCGGCAGGCGCGACGCCGGTCAGCAGTGTGGTGTGGCTGGGGTAGGTGACGGTCGGCCAAACGCCGGTCACGCCGCGCGCATAGACGCCATCGCGCAGCAAACTTCTCAAGTAAGGGATCTTCAGGCCATGTGCGTCCGCGTCCAGGACGTACTCAGGCTTCATGCCGTCGACGGAGACCATGAGCACCGACGCGGCAATCGCGGAATCGGCAGGCGTACAGGCGAGCCATAGGGCCGTCAGCAGCGCTGAGCGAAGGATTATTTTTGCGCGGGTCGATGGATAAACCACAATTTCCTCTTTAAAAACAATAAGTTAATTAACAGCAAAATATTTTCATTAAGTGCTTGCATGTAGTGGTGTTGTATATTACTATATCACCAAGTCACCGAAACACCCCGATGACGAACTGAAGACCGAAACATTGAATAGGAGACGATCATGAGCACTTCAATTTCCACAAAACTCGCAGCCCTAGGTTTGGCCCTGATGGTTAACACCGTAATCATGGGCGGCATGGCCTACTTGTTCAACGCACAACTGCAGCAGCCCACGGCAGCCATATCGCTGGCCGCGACTGCGACCACGTTGAGCCACTCAGCCTAAGCCGGAAGAAGCTCGGCGCTCTGGTAGATTAGCGTGCTATATGTCCCCCACACACGGGGTCGGCACATCGAGCGAGAAATGGACCCGAACTGGAACGACAACCAACCCATATATCGCCAACTGCGCGATCGCATGGTCGCCCTGATTCTGGAAGGGGCACTCAAGGAGGGCGATCCGCTGCCCTCCGTGCGGGCGGTGGCTGCCGATTACCGGCTCAATCCGCTCACGGTCCTGAAAGGCTATCAGCAGCTGGTCGACGAAAATTTGGTCGAAAAACGTCGCGGTCGCGGCATGTATGTCAGCGACGGCGCGCGACGGCTACTGCTCGCAGGCGAGCGTGAACGCTTCTTGAACGAAGAATGGCCGCAGATTCTTGCGGTCATCAACCGGCTGGGATTCTCGGCCCAAGAATTGTTTGCGCAAACACCTGCACTTACCCACCCGGCGCCGCCGCCTCGCGGCAGCGACCCCAAAGAAGAATGAGACCCCCCATGGCTGCGCTCATCGAAGCTCGCAAATTAACGAAGAAGTACGGTAAGCATATCGCGCTGGACGGCGCCGACCTCAGCATTGAGGCCGGACGCATCGTCGGCCTCATCGGCCCTAACGGGGCCGGAAAAACCAGTGCGCTTCGCGCCATCTTGGGGCTTACCCACTATGAAGGTCAGCTCACCGTGCTCGGCCGCGAACCCTTTCGCGAGCGCACTGCACTGATGAACGACTGCTGCTTCATCGCCGACGTGGCGGTCCTACCTTCCTGGCTGCGCGTCGATCATGCCATCGACTTCGTGGCCGGCGTGCATCCGCGGTTCCGCAGGGACCGGGCCAAGGCGTTCCTCGAGAAGACCCAGATCACCGGCAAGCGCCGCATGCGGGAATTGTCCAAGGGAATGAAAACTCAAGTTCATCTGGCGTTGACGATGGCGATCGATGCGAAGCTGCTGGTGCTGGACGAGCCCACCTTGGGATTGGATATTCTTGCGCGCCGTGCCTTTTACGACGCGCTGGTGAATGACTACATGGACGAGACGCGCACCATCCTCATCACCACGCACCAAGTTGAAGAAGTGGAGAATTTGCTCACCGACGTGATATTCATCGACAAGGGCCGAATTGTCCTGGATTCCTCGCTCGAGGATGTCGCCACGCGTTTCGTCGCGGTGGCCGTGCCGAGCGATCGGCTCGAGGCGGCACGCGCCGCGAAGCCGTTCTATGAAAGGCATATTCTCGGCAAGGTCGTCCTGTATTTCGAGAATGCCGAGCGGGATAGAATTGCCGCTTTTGGCGAGCTGCACACGCCCAGCGTCTCTGATTTATTCGTCGCGAAGCTTTCCGGAGGTGCGGCATGAACAACCAGGTGTGGCTGATCAAGCGTGAATTCTGGGAGAATCGCGCGATCTGGACGATCCCGGCAGTCATCGGACTGCTGCTGATTGCGGCGGGGCTGTTTAGCCATGTGAGCCTTCCGCCTATCTCCTCTGCGGAAGACAATCGCCAATTCGGCGCCATCTTCTATGTTGCCATCGGCATGTTTTTTTATCTGGTGATGTCGGTGTATGCAACCTGGTTCCTGCTCGACTGCCTGTACGCCGACCGCAAGGATCGCAGCATTCTGTTCTGGAAGTCCCTGCCGATATCCGACACCGAAACGGTTGTGAGCAAGCTGATTGTTGCCATGGTGGTGATACCGGCGGTCTACTTCATCGCCGCGGATGTGACCGCGCTGATCATGGCGTTCATTGTCTCGATTCGGCTCAGGTCGCTGGTAGGCAACGCGCTGTGGCATCCCGACACCTGGCTGCAAATTCAAGTGCTATGGGCCTATGTCATTGTAACCACCGCGGTTTGGTACCTGCCGGTCGCGGGTTGGCTGCTGGTCGTCTCCGCCTGGGCGAAGCGCGCCGTGATGTTGTGGTCCATTCTGCCGCCGCTGGTTTTGTGCATCATCGAGCGGTTCTTTGGTACCTATACCATCTGGCACGTGATCCGCGAGCGTCTCATAGGACTTCCGGCCGCGTCGTTCCGCCCCAGCAGCGCTCGCTCCTGGGCCGTAACCGGCACGGGCGATAGCAGTACGCTGCATTTGCCGAACAGCGTTTGGAATTTCATCGATGCGACAGGGTTTTTCTCCAATCCGCAGACCTGGATCGGCGCCCTCGTTGGAATCGGGCTGATTGTCGCCGCCATCCAGATGCGAACGCGGCGCACCGAGATTTGATGCGAAGCGCCGGGAGCGGCGGCGCCTGGTTAGCCGCCGCCGTCTTGTCCACCGCTCCCGCCGTGGTGCATGCGGACGAATTCTTCCTGGTGCGCGACGAGAACCCGCTGATCCGAAGCTTCTACCTGCCGCTCCCGAGCGACAGCCGGCTGAATGCCGGTGAGGGCCTGTCGGCGACGCTGCTGCTTACCAACACGCTCAATGCGCAAAGCAGCGGCCAGGAGAGCCTGCTCGTTGACGGGGAAAGCGAGGTGCTCAGCCTCACCTATGAAAATGCGCTGTTTCAGTCCTGGCGCTACCGCGTCACCGTACCCATTATTTACGACAGCGGCGGCATATTGGATTCCGTGATCGATGACTGGCATCAATTTTTCGGCTTGCCGCAGGGCTCAAGACCCTATTATCCGAAGAACAAATTGGTTTACGACTATGTCGGCCGGGGCGCCGATATCGATATGCATGAGACGGGGACCAGCCTGGGAGATATCGCCGGCGAAGCGGGCTGGTATCCGATCGACGATGCGCGACGGACGCTGTCCTTGTGGGGAGGAGTGCAGGCCCCCACCGGCTCGGTGGCCCATCTCACCGGCGACGGCGCATGGGATGGCGCCCTCTGGGCGCACGCTGCGCTGCGCTGGCCGCAATGGCAGATTGGCGCGGAACTCGGCGTGGCGCAGCCGTTCGGCGACGAAATATTCGGCGGCTACGCCCATAAGACCTCGCTGTTCTCACGCTTCGCGGTGACCCGCAGCCTCGGTTCTGCGTGGTCGCTGCGCGCGCAACTCGACGGCCAGACGGCCCGCGTGTCGGACACCGATATGCGCTTCCTGGGACCCAGCTTGCAGCTCAGCGTGGGCGCGGAGCGCCGCCTGCGCGGCCAATGGCGCCTGTCGTTCGGCTTCACCGAGGACGTGGCCGTGAATACCGCCCCGGACATCACGTTGTTTGTCTCGATCCGCGGCTAATGGTGCAAAATAGCCGATGATGAACATGGATCCTGGCGGCGCAGCAGCGGAATTGGGGCTGAGCGGAGCATTGGCCACGCTGCAAGACCTATTGACCAGCGGCGAAACGCTGGAAGCCTGGGCCACGCAGCATCGTCTTTTCGCACTGACGCATCGCCGGCTGTGCATCGCCGCCACCAGCGGGCGTTTCATCTCACTCGACCGGCGCCTGTTCGGCGGCTATGAGTCGGTGAATATCCGCTGGCAGGACCTGAAGGAAACGCGCATCAGCGCGGGGATATTGGCCGCCGACCTCACACTGGTTGCACAGACCAGTTCCGACTTGAGCGTTGGTGCCGAAGTGAATCGAGTTTGGAGCTTCGAGGGTCTGCTCAAGGAGCAGGCGCAGGCGATGTATCGAATTTGCCAGCAGCACGATCAGGTTTGGCGTGAAAAACGCCGCGTGCGCGAACTGGAGGAATTGCGCGCCAAATCCGGCGGCATGCAATTCGCAGCGGGCGTGGCCGGCTCAGCTGCGCCCGTAGGCGCGGAGTCCGAACCCGCGCGCCGCCTGCGCCAGGCGCGCGACATGCTCGAGGCCAAGCTCATCAGCGACGCGGAGTTCGAATCGATCAAGGCGAAGATCGTTTCCAGCCTCTAGCCCAAAAGATACGCGAAGTAACTGTTGTGCAGCCGATTCAAGGGATCCGTGCGCTGACGCAAGGCGCGAAACAACTTCACGCGCTCGCCGAAGGATTTCACCACGTGTTCCGGCTGCAGCGCGCGGGTCTGATTGAAGGTGGGTGTACCGCCGTGCGATGAGGCGAATTCGTTGAAGTCGATGAGAAAATCATCCCAGCCCTTGTCGCCGGTGGAGGAGGGTTCCAGAGTGAACATGGGGCCCGAATAGCTGACACTGAATAAAGAGCCGCGATCCTGATGCAGCCGGCTCGCACCATTGACGACGTTGCTGCGGTATCGATGCTCCTTGTAGTAGGCCTTGCAAAAGGCAAAATATGCCGCCAGCAGTTTTGGGTAGTCGGCTTCCGGAAAGGCCCACAGGCTGTAGGTATGGCGCGCCTTCCAGGATTGTTTGGGAAGATCGCGCATCCATTCGTGTGCGTACATCACCACGTCGCGGCTGCCTCCCGACAGCGCGCGATGCATGCCCGATATGACCGCTGCGCGCAATCCGGGTGCGGCCAGCACGCTGCCGACGGTGGAGCCGAAGGCGGGCAACACATTGCGCATCACGGAGTTTTTGATCTGCCAAATTCCGGAGCGATTGATGGCGGCGGACTCATCGAGCGTGCGGCGCTCCACCGTTATGCGGTCGTGGAACGGCGAGATATGCAGCCGCACCGCGCCTGGGGCCTTGATTATCGAGGTGTAGCGAGACGTGAATTCCTTCAGCGTCAGCACTTGATAATCGATCTTGACCGCGGTCAGCGGCCGCACGCGCAGCACCAGCTCGTGAACGATGCCGAGCAGGCCGAAGCTCGAGCGCAGCACCCGCATCAAATCCCGCTCGCGCTCCGTCACGATCATTTGCTTGCCCTGCGGCGTGATCATCTTGATTTCAGCGACGCACGATGACAACTGCGCCATGTCCGGATCGTACGAGGCCTGCGGCAGGGTGGTAACGGCCACCGCGCCGAGGGAGATCTGTCCCATTTCCGGAGTCAGCGGCAGCTCGAGGCCGCGCTCGGCGAGCGCTTTGACCAGGGTCCCGACCCGCACGCCCGCCTGTGCCCGGACGAAGTTTTCGCCGAACTCCAAGATCCTATCCAGAGCGCTGGTATCCACCGTCGTTCCGCCGTCCCCGCCTACGCAGCGGGTTTGCGAATAATCCGCACCCACCATGCGAACCGGCGTCGGGTAGCTCTTGGCTTTGGACAGAAGACTGGGGAGATCCTCGAATCGCTTCAGCCGCATGACAAGCCGCGGCCGCCGATAGATACCGGAAGAATCCGCACCCCGCGGATCGATGACTTTGTTGACCATGTGCTTCCCCCCGGAAGACTAGAACAAGCTGCTAAACGCTTGCTGTCGGGGGGCACAAAACCTGGCGGTTCTGGCTGCGCATCTGCGCTCAAGATTCACTGGCGACCCCGCTATCGTCAGACTTCCCTCGAGAAGCCCCTTAGACCGGTGGTTTTGCGTCCCCACCTTTCGGCGGGTTTGCCCTTAAACAGCCTGTCTACTATGCGATGGACGACCAAGCCTTGTAAAGCGGTTTCTAAGTGGCCGTCTTTTCAAGCATTTTATCCCATCAACAGCAAGGTTTCGGTGTGCTCCACAGCCTCCGGCGTGCCATGGACCACCACCACGTCCCCCACTTTGAATATGGTATCCGGACCGGGATCGCGTCCCACGATGCCGTCGCGCCGCACGGCATTCACGCGTGCCTCCGAGCCTCGCGCCGTCAACTCCGTGATGCTGCGTCCGACCGCCCAAGCCTGCGGCGGCAGGATGACGCTGTGCAGTTCTTCGCCGGAGCCGCTGTTGCCAAAATACTGGCGCAGCATGCTGTAGCGATGGCTGCGAATGTCATTCACGGTGCGAATCACTCTGCCGACGGGCAATTTCATCAGCAGCAGAAGGTGCGACAGCAACATCAGGCTGGCCTCGAAAGTCTCCGGCACGACTTCGGTAGCGCCGGCGGCCTGCAACTCCTCTAATTTACTATCGTCCTGGGTGCGCACCAGAATGGGCACGTCGCCGCGCAATTCGCGCACCGCTCGCAGAATCCGCAGCGCAACTTCCGGGGCCGCAAAGGTGATCACCACGACGCTGGCGTGCGCGACGCCGACGTTTTCCAACACTTTGATCTGCCCGGCATCGCCATACACCACCGGATCGCCGGCTTGGCGACCCTGGCGAATGCGATGCGGATCCAAATCGAGCGCGATGTATTCGAAGCCGGTTTGCTCGAGCACTCGCGCAATATTCTGCCCTACCCGGCCATAACCGCAGATGATCACATGGTCCCGCTCGGCCACGGCCAAGGTCGCCTGATTCTCGCGCATCGCGGCGGTCAGAGGGCTGCCCGATTCGCGCAGCAGCGCGCGCGTGATGCGCCGGTTGTGACGAATGATGATGGGCGAGACGACCATGCTCAAAACGGTGGCGGCAAGCAGCGGCTGGACCAGCCGCAGGTCGAGCAATTCGCGTCTGAACAGCAGGATCAACAGCGCGAATCCAAATTCTCCGCCCTGTGATACCACCACGCCGGTGCGCACGGATTTGAACCAGCTGCCGGTCGCCGGCATGGCGGCGAGGGCGACCACGGCTGCCTTGAGCAGCACCATGCCGGCCAGGATCGCCGTGACCAACGGCAAGTGCCGCAGCAGCAATCCAACGTCGAGCAGCATGCCGACGGTAATGAAAAATAAACCCAGCAGGATCTCGCGATAGGAGCGGATGGTGGCTTCGATCTGATGGCGAAATTCAGTTTCCGCGAGCATCATGCCGGCCAGAAACGCGCCGAGCGCCAGCGATAGACCCACCGCATGCGTCGCCCAGGCCGATGCCAGCACTGCGAGCAGTACCGCCAGGGAGAACAGTTCCGCGGACCGCACCCCGGCAATGATGAGGAACAGCGGCCGCAGCAGCCATCGGCCCGCGGCCAGCACCAACAGCAGGCAGAGCGCGGCGATGGCGATCGCGCCTAAGATATGCATCGCATCGGTCGCCCCGCCGCCCCCCAAGACGGACACCAGCGCCAGCAGCAAGGGAAAGCTCAAGTCCTGAAATAAGCAAATCGCCACGGCGAGACGTCCGTGGGTGCGGTTGTTCTCGGATTGTTCGGTGAGCTGCGCAATGATGATGGCCGTCGAGGACATGGCGACCGCGCCGCCGACCACCACGGCAACCGCCGGTGGAATGGCGAAAAGCCAGTGCGCGCCGGCGGCAATGATCGTGGTGGTGATCAATACCTGTGCGCCGCCGACGCCCAACACCTCCCAGCGCATGGCGACCAATCGTGGCAGCGAGAATTCCAGCCCCAACGTGAACACCAGAAATACCACGCCGAAGTCCGCGAGCAGCTGCGTGGTCTCGTTATCGGCCGCCAGCGCCAGTGCGTGCGGGCCCAGCAGCATGCCCACGACCAGATAACCTAGGATGGCGGGCAGCGCCAGCTTGCGCACAGCCGCGACCACACATACGGATGCGGTGAGCAGAATCAGGATCTGCAACAGCGGATCGTTATTCCCCATTGCCTGCTAGCATATCGCTATGAGTCCGACCATGACGGCCCCGTTGGCGCTCGAGCCAGAAGGCAGTGGTTGGCGGCTGCAGCTTCGCGGCGATTGGTCACTGGCGGCGCTGCCGCAAATCGAAGCCCAGCTTGCGGCTTTGCCTGCCGCGCTGCAGGGCGGCGTGCTCTGCGATTGGGCGTTGGCGCAATCCCCGGGCCTCGGCCCGGTCTGGGTGCTGCTGCGCCGACTCACCGATGTGGGCGCGTTGCACGCGGTCATCCGCCATACGGGCAACCCACCCCATTTCTTGCAGCTGCTGCAAAAACTGCAGATCGATCGGCACGCCTCCTCTCACGCGCATAGTCCGCATCCGACTTTGGAGGGAGAGGTCGGCAACTTGGGGCGCTGGGCGGTGCTGCAGGGCTGGCATGCGCGCGGCGTCGTCGCCTTTTTAGGACGCATCGCGACCGTCATAGGCCAGGTTTTTCCCCGGCCGGGTGCATTGCGGGTGTCGTCGGTCGCTCGGCATATCTATGAAACCGGCATCACCGCCATACCCATCGTCGCCCTGATCGCGTTTCTGATCAGCGTGATCGTGGCCTACCTCGGCGCCCAGCAGCTGTCGCGTTTTGGCGCGGACATTTTCGTGGTCGATCTGGTGACCCTCGCCGTGCTGCGCGAGATGGGCGTCCTGTTGACGGCCATCATCGTCGCCGGCCGTTCCGGCAGCGCCTTTGCAGCCGAGATCGGCGTCATGCAGCTCAACGAAGAAACCGACGCGCTGCGCGCGATGGGCGTGAACCCCATCGAGGTGTTGGTCGTGCCCCGGGTGCTGGCCCTCATCATCGTTTTGCCGCTGTTGACCATCATTGCCGATGCCATGGGTCTGGCGGGCGGGGGTTTGTTGACGGTCATTCACCTGCATATCCCGCTGCCGCAATTCACCGCACGCCTGCGCGAAGCGCTCGGGCCCACGACTTTTTGGTCCGGCCTGATCAAAGCGCCGGTATTTGCCCTGCTCATCGCCATGGTGGGCACGTACCGGGGTATGCAGGTACGCGATTCGGCTCGCGAACTGGGGCGCCTGACGACGGTGGCCGTGGTGCAGTCGATATTCATGGTGATACTCGCCGATGCCTTGTTCGCCGTGCTGTTCGTGCAGATCGGTTTCTGATGCAGGGCTCCCCCGCAGCTGCCGTGATTCAAGTGCGCGGTCTCGTCAACCGATTCGGGGCGCAGATCGTGCACGATGGGCTGGATATGGATGTGTGGGAAAATGAAATTTTTGGCATTGTCGGCGGCTCGGGAACGGGCAAGTCGGTATTGCTGCACTCGATTCTAGGCTTGCGCCACCCGGACGCCGGAACGGTGGAACTGTACGGGCGGGACGTCAGAAGCATCGGCGCATCCGACCGCAGCCGTTTGGTGCAAAGCTATGGCGTCACCTTCCAGAACGGAGCCCTCATCAGCTCCCTGACGGTTGCCCAGAACATTCAATTGCCGCTGCGCGAGCATTATTCGGTGTCCGAGGAAACCCTGGATGAGCTGGCGGAGCTGAATTTGCTCATGGTGGGATTGCAGCCTGAAACGGGCGCCAAATTTCCATCGCAGTTGTCGGGGGGAATGGTCAAGCGCGCCGCCTTGGCGCGTGCCTTGGCTTTGGAACCGAAGCTCCTGTTCCTTGACGAGCCCACCGCCGGCCTCGACCCTATTTCCGCCGCGGCGTTCGATGAGCTACTGTTGTACCTTCATTCGCAGCTGCGGCTCACGGTTGTCATGATTACCCACGATCTGGATACCTTATTTCGTACCTGCACGCGGGTCGGCGTGATCGTCGAGCATCGAATGATCTCCGACACCTTGGACGGCATGCTCGAAAATCAGGATCCATGGATACATGAGTATTTCCACGGGCCCAGGGCGCGCGCCGCCGAAAAGGAATCGCATGGATAGGGATGCCAATTACGTCGCCGTGGGCGCCTTCGTGCTGCTGGTCATCGCCATGGCCGTGACATTCGTATTTTGGTACACCGATCAACAGGACAAGCGTACCTATCAGCGCTACGAGATTTACTTCGACGGGTCGGTCAGCGGGCTCACCGCCGGCAGTCCGGTGCGTTACCTGGGTGTCGATGTCGGCAAGGTGGTGCGCATCCTGCTCGACCCACAGCAGCGCAAGCGCGTGCAGGTGATCGCCGACATCGACTCCTCGGCGCCCATCGATGATCGCACCCGCGCATCTTTAAGCCTGCAGGGAATCACCGGACTGTTATTCATCAATTTGGAGCAGGACCCGAAGGCCGCCGCAACCGGCACGCTGGCGCAAGGACTGCACTATCCCGTGATTCAGTCGGCGCGCTCGGACTTCGATGTTTTATTGAGCAATCTACCGGCATTGACGACGAACTTGGTGGAAGTGGCGGATCGCTTCAATCAGGTCTTCAGCGATGAGAATGTCGGTTCGCTCAAGGCAACCCTCCAGAACGCGCGGCTCGCGAGCGAACGTCTGCCGGACACCGTGCGCGAGGTGCAGGGACTCATCGCGGATGTAAGGCGCACCACTCAAGAAGTTCAAGGAGCGGCCGGCGATCTTCGGGTACTCATCGCGCACTCCAGTCCCGATCTGGAGGCGGCGATCGCCAATGTCCGTCAGATCTCCAATAACCTGGCGTCGACGACGCAGCGCCTGGACAACTTCCTGGTGGAGAACGGGCCCGCGCTGTCCCACTTCACCCAGCAGGGGCTGCCGCAATTCGAGCAACTGTTGCGCGAAAGCCGGCAGGCAGCACGAGATTTTCGCGACCTGTCGCATAGCCTCAAGCAAAATCCGTCGCAGCTGATCTACGAGTCCGCTTACCGGGGCGTGCAGGTGCCTCAATGAACCGTTTCGCGGCGTTATGGGTGGCGATGTCGCTCGCACTGGCGGCGTGCGGCGGATCTTTCTTTCAGACCAAGGCGGCGCCGCCGAAAATGTACCGGTTGTCCGCGGCGGCGACCAGCGCCGAACCGCAGCAAATCCCGGCAGATCTCGCGGTGTTCAAACCGCAGGTGCGGGCCGGACTCGACACGGATCACATCGCGGTGCTGTATCCGGATCGGCGTTTCGAATATTTCGCCGGCGTAAGCTGGAACGGGCCGCTCGACGAAGTGATCCAGCAACTCGCCGTGCAGGAGTTTCGCGCTCACGCGGGGCTGCGCAGTGTGAGCGCGGACTCCTCGATGTTCGCGAGCGAATACTGGATGGAACTCGAGGTGGCGGATTTTCAGGCGGTCTACAATGCATCGGCCGCAGCACCGACCGTACAGGTGCATATTCTGGCGCGCATCGGCCTATCTGCCGACCGGCGCGTCGTGGCGCGCCTCGAGGCCAATGTGCAGGAAGCGGCGGCCGAAAACCGCATGAGCGCCATTGTGGATGCCTACAATCGCGCGGCCGACAAGGCGCTTACCGAACTCGCCGCAGGCACGCTCGTCGCGCTCAAGCCCCGTTAGTCCGATCCGCTTCCGCGGCTTCGATAGCGATGCCGATCTGCATCCATTGCGTTTCCAGATAGGCGGCGTCCCGGTCCAAATTGGCGCGCCGCGATCTGAGCGTGTCACGCAACGGCTGTGTGGCCAGCTCCGCCTCGAGCCGCAGGCGCTCCGCGGCGACGGCGGCGATGCGTTCCTCCAGCGTCTCGAGTTGCTTGCGCAGGCGCTGCAAGGGATCGCGATCGCGGCTCGGCGCGGGCCCGGCGGTTTTCTCGGCTGTGGTCTTGCCGGTGGCAGTGCCGGGGCTGGTCCTGCCTCGCGTTCGCAGCCACGTCTGATAATCATCCAGGTCGCCGTCGAATACCCTCAAGCGCCCGTCGGCAACCAGCCACAGCGTGTCGGCCACGGATTTGATCAGATGCCGATCATGGGAAACAACGACCAGTCCTCCCTCGAAACTCTGCAGGGCGACGGTAAGCGCCTGGCGCATGTCGATATCCAGGTGATTGGTCGGCTCGTCCAAGAGTAGAAGGTTTGGCCGCCGCGCCACGAGCAAAGCCAGGGTCAGACGGGCTTTCTCGCCGCCCGAAAATCGCGCGACCGGCTCGAAAATTCGATCGCCCTGAAAGCCAAAACTGCCCAAATGATCGCGCAACTTTTGTTCCTCCCCCGCCGCAAAGTCTGCACCGCCGAGGTTGCGCAGGTGCCAAAACGCGTCGCAGTCGGGCTTCAGCTGCTCAAGCTGCTGCTGCGCAAAGTAGCCGACGGCGAGATCCGCCGCCGCTGCTCTGCGGCCCGCCAGGGGCGCCGACTCGCCCGCCAGCAATTTGGTCAATGTCGATTTGCCGGCACCGTTCGGCCCCAAAAGCGCGACGCGATCGAGCGGTCCGATCGATATATTGACGCCACTCACAATGGGCACGCCGGCATAGCCGCAGGCAGCATCTTCCAGAGTCAGCAGCGGCCGCGGGGTTTTCTGCGCCCTGGCAAACTCGAATTCGAACGGGCTATCCACATGCGCGGGAACGATGCGCTCCATGCGCTGCAGCATCTTCAGGCGGCTCTGCGCCTGGCGCGATTTGGTCGCCGAGGCTCGAAATCTATTCACGAAGGAAGTGATTTCCGCGATGCGCCGTACCTGCCTTGCGTGCAGCGCCGATTGCAGCGCCAATTCCTCGACGCGTCTTTGTTCGAACTGCGAGTAGTTGCCGGCGTATGCGCGGATGGTGCGATTTTCGATGTGCAGCACACGATCGATGATGGCATCGAGGAATTCCCGATCGTGCGAAATCATCAGCAGCGTGCCCGGAAATGCTCTGAGCCACTCCTCCAGCCAGACGATGGCATCGAGGTCGAGGTGATTGGTGGGTTCATCCAGCAGCAATAGTTCCGCCCGGGAGCACAGGGCGCGAGCCATGGCCAATCGGACGCGCCAGCCGCCGGAGAATTCAGCAACCGGGCGCCCGTGATCCGATGCTTTGAATCCGAGTCCATGCATGATGGCCGCGGCGCGGGGCTTGCAGCGATATCCGTCGATGGCTTCCAGCGCGGCATACAGTTCCGCGAGCGCCAGGCTCGCATCGCGCCGCTCCGCCTCCTCGATTGCCGACTGCACGGCGCGCAATTCCACATCGCCGTCCAGCACGAATTCGATCGCCTGCTGGGGGCTCGCGTCGATCTCCTGTTCGACGTGCGCAATTTTCAGCGCCGCCGGCACGTCGATATCGCCGCGATCCGGCGTCAGTTCACCGCGCAGTGCCGCAAACAGACTGGACTTGCCCGCGCCATTGGCGCCGGTGATGCCGACTTTGTCGCCGCGAAAAACGGTGAAGTTGACCTGCTCGAAAAGCGGCAGCGGGCCGCGCCGCAGGCACAGGTCCCTGGCACTCAGCATCGAGTCCCGCTACGAACTGAGGCGCATCGGTCGAAGCACCGAGGGCGCGCACAATGCGCCGTGATGCGGCGCGCCGCCTTCCTGGCCGGCCAGTATGCCGAGCATTTTGGTGGCTTCCATCGCGTCGCCGAACAGGCGACCCTGCGCATAGTAGCAGCCGTGGGTGCGCAGGAATTCGAGCTGCTCGGCTTCCTCCACGCCCTCCGCGATCACCTCCAGGTCGAGGCTCTTGCCCATGTCGATGATGGTGCGAACGATGGCGGCATCGTTCGAGTCGACGGCGACATCGCGGACGAATGATTGGTCGATCTTCAGGGTGCCGATGGGAAACTGCTGCAGGGCGGACAGAGAGGAATACCCGGTGCCGAAATCATCGATGGCCAGATTAAGGCCCATGGCATACAGCTCATTGAGAAGGCCGATGGTGCGCTTCGGATCGGTCATCAAGGTGGTTTCGGTGACCTCCAGCTCGAAGCAGGTGGGCGAAACGCCGTGTTTGCGGAATATGCTGCGGCAGCGCGCGATGAAGCTGGCCTGCTTGAGTTGCCGCAGCGATAGATTGATCGCGATTCGGCCGGGTTCAGGAACCACCTTCTGCCATTCGCGGTAGTCGGCGCAGACGCGGTTCAATACCCATTCGCCGATATCCAGGATCAAACTGGTTTCTTCGGCCAGAGGAATGAAATGCGAAGGCGAAATGTCGCCGTGTCCCGGCAGCCGCCAACGCAGCAATGCTTCGGCGCCCACTACCTGGCCGGTTCGCAGGTCCACCTTGGATTGATACAGAATCACCAGCTCGTCCCGTTCCAGTGCGCGCCGCAGCTTGCTCTTCAGCATCAACCTTTCCACCGCAGCGGCATTCATGCTGGGCACGTAGAACGCGCATGAATTGCCGCCATTTTGCTTCGAGTGATACATCGCCGCATCGGCATTGCGGATCAAATCGATCACATTCTCCGCATCATAGGGGCAGATGGCGATACCGGCGCTGGCCGTCAGATAGACTTCCTGCTGGTTGACATAAAACGTGCGGCTTATTTCGTCGAGCAGAGTGCGCGCCAAGGTTCCCAGTCCCGCCCGGTTGTCGGCGTCCAATGGCAGATCGTCGATGAACATGGCGAATTCATCGCCGGCCAGCCGGCCGATGACCGCGTCCTTGCTTAAGTTTCGCGTGAGCCGTTCGCTCAAGATTTCCAAAGTACGGTCGCCTGCGGCGTGCCCGAAGGTGTCGTTGACTTCTTTGAACCGGTCCAAGTCCAGGTAGAGCAGCGCGAGGGAGCGCTGATTGCGCCGCGCGCGCGCGATGGCCTGCTGCAACAGGTGCTGGAACTGCATGCGATTCGGCATCTTCGTCAGGGTGTCGTATCGAGCCAAGTAGCGGATACGGCGTTCGGCGCGTTTGCGTTCCGTGATATTGCGCGCCACGTAAATGTTGCCCTGAAATTGCGGATCTTCCGAGGTGATGGCCGAACTGGCCATGGACACCGGAATCGTCTGACCGCGCGCGGTGCGCAGTACGGTCTCGCGAGCTTCGGGCACGGAGTTGCTTAAATCGAATGCGCTGCGATGCTCATCATCGATGAAGCTGGCCAGCGGTCTACCGACCAATTCCTGCTCGGTAAAGCCCAGCAGCTGCTGCGCGGCCTCATTGCAACTCTTGACGAGGCCATCCGGGGAGGTCACGAAAACCGCATCGCTCAGGCTGTTGAGGACGGTGTTCAGGTAATTCTTGGTAATCGTGGTTTCGTTCAGATTCTGGCGCATGCGCTCGAGCGCGAATTGCAGGTCACCGAGCTCATCGTGCCGCACGACGGCGAGCGGACGCGTGTAGTCGCCGTCGCCGATTCGATCCGCGCTCTTTACCAGAGCCGAGATCGGACCGGAGAGCTGGCGGGCCATAAATAAAGCGCCCAGCAGCCCCAGGATGATGAGCGGCAGCGTGATGACCGCGAGCACGCCGCGGATGCGCTTGTTCTGCACTCCCTGCTTGCTCAGCAGCTGCGTGCGAATGCTGGAGAGTGTGTCCTGCATTTCCGCGCGGCTCATCCAGATCTCGAGGCTGCCGACGCGCTGTATGTCGCTTTGCAGAACGAATGGCCCCGAGGAGGTGGACCGCGCGGCCGGATTGCTGGCCGAATAAAGTACGTTGTTGTGCGTATCCAGCACTTCGACGCGTTCGATGTCGTGTTCATCGAGCAATCGGCCGGCGATCGCGGCGACCGATGCCTTGTTGCCCTCCTTGAGTGCCGCTGCCAGAGAAGAGCTGGTAATCTTGATCAGGGAGCCGGCGCGCGCCTCCAGATCGGTCTCCAGCTTCTGCTCTACGGTGGCATAGGTAAGCTGGTTGGCATCGGCCGTGTTGACTCGATGATCGTAATACGCCAGGCCCCCCAGAATCAGCGCGAGCACGGCACTGACCCCTGCGGCAAGGAGCAAATACTTGGTTTTTAGGCTTCGCGCCATCGACGACCGGTCCCCCACCTCGAAGCGAAGGATCATACCCGTTCGGGGCAATCGCTATAAGGGGCGAGACTATGCGAATTGACATCTTTTCCGACACCGTGTGTCCGTGGTGCTATCTCGGCAAGCGGCGCTTCGAACTCGCGCTCGCCACGCGGCCGCAGTACGAGCCGCAGGTCACATGGCGGCCTTTCGAGCTGAATCCCGAATTGCCGATCGAAGGGATGGACCGCGCCGCCTATTTGGCGGCCAAATTTCCCGATCCCGAGCGCGTGGTTGAAGCGCAGACGGAGTTGGTGCGACTCGGGGAGGCGGCCGGCATTCAATTCCGCTTCGAATTGATCAAGCGCATGCCGAACACGCGCCGCTCGCATCTTCTGATCGCCCACGCGGCGCGCTACTCGCTGCAAGCAGCGGTCAAGGAACGCATGATGCGGGCCTATTTCGAAGAAGGCTGCGACATCGGGGATCTGGAGGAACTGGTGCGGCTGGGCAGCGAGGCGGGCTTGGGCGAGGCCGAGGCCCGTAACACACTCATCTTGCGAGCGGGCCAGGATGGCGTGGTCGCCGCCGAGCGGCACGCGGCCGTGCTGGGGATCACGGGCGTCCCAACCTACATTTTCGACGGCCAATACACGATTTCAGGCGCGCAAGAGGCGGCCGTTTTTTCCCGTGTCTTCGATCAAGTGGCGGAATTCGCCTCGAAGCGCGGGGTGGCCTCGTGAACGCCGAGGAGCTCACCGGCCAGGTGCGCACGCATATCGCCGCCGTCGCCGACCCGCCATGCATGCTGCACGCGCAAGTGGTAACGCCTTTCCTGAATCTGCGCCGCGCCGCCGCGGCCGACGGGATCGACTTGGTGCCGGTGAGCAGTTTCCGCGATTTTGCACGCCAATTGGCGATTTGGAACGGCAAGTACAGCGGCGCGAAGCCGATGCATGACGCGGCGGGCGCTCTGCTCGATGCCGGCCTGCTGGGTCCTTCTGAACGCATCAATGCGATTTTGCTGTGGTCCGCACTGCCGGGGGGCAGTCGGCACCATTGGGGCACGGATGTGGATTTGATCGACGGGCGGGCGAGCGCCGCGGACTATCCGGATAAACTCACCCGTCCGGCCTTCGCAGCGGGAGGGCCTTTCGCGCCGCTCTGCGCCTGGTTGGACAGCAACGCGGCTCGATTCGGTTTCTTCCGTCCGTATCAAGGTCTGCGTTCGGGCGTGCAGGCGGAGCCCTGGCATTTCAGTTTCGCGCCGCTGGCGGAAAGTGCGCGGCGAAGCTTGAGTGCGCCGGTACTGCGCGCCGCTCTCGCCGCCGCACCGCTGCTCGGCAAAGAGGTAGTGCTCGCGCATCTGGACGAACTCCACGCGCGCTATGTCGCGAGCGTCGATTTACCTTAAGCCCAGAGCTCTTTCAGACGATCCAGCATCAAGCCGCGAACTTGGTTAATCCCGGTGTCGTCGGATGTGAACAACGGCGGATTTCGCCGCAGCATCGGCCAGCGCTCGGTGCGCAGCACGCGGTGCAGGTAGCCAACGTTGCGCTCGATGGCCTCGATGTACGGGTTTCTGCCGCCGAACAAGGGCTCGACATAGCGATACGCATGCTCGAATTCACCTTCGAGGCGTGAGATGCGCGTTTCGCGCACGAACTCCGGCGTCTGGCGCAGCAAATCAAGTCCTGAGCTATAGCGAATCCGCAGAGCGCCGTCGACGCCCGTCGCGGCGGCGACTCCGCCCAGTACGAACTCCGGATATAGGCGGTCGCGGCACTTTTCCAAATAGCAGCGATCCGCCATCTGCGCGATCAGATCCGCGGTTCCCAGCAGGTGCCCAAGCTTGCGATCACGCGGATCGGCAAGTTGGATCTGATTGAGTATGATTTCGTAACCGGTGAAGTGCACGATTCGCGTCGAAATGGGCGCCCAGCTTTCCATGCCGATGCTCGGCAGGTAGCGCGCCAGGAAGCGCGCACTGCGGGTCACGTGATACAGGGTGAACTCCGCGCCGTTGCTATGCTTGCGGTCGTCGAATTCGCGGATGTATCCGGCGTCGTGAAACAGCGAAGTGACCAGTGCCATGGCCGCCCGTTCCGCGCCGAAGCGCAACCGGCTCTCGACGCTGCGCTCGTAGCCCACCAACAGGCGGGCCATGGCGAGGGTCATGTCCAATGAATGTTGGCGATCGTGGTAGAGCGTGTCCACGCCGTGATAGCCGGGCATGCGGCCGGTGAACAGCTTGTCGAAATCTTCAAACGCAAGCGCGACCTTGTCGAAGGATTCGGACGGCCAAGCGGTGGTAAACAGTTCGCGGACCGCGGCGGTTACCGCGATGGTGGAGCTCACTTGGACGGTATTTGCGACGTCGTAGTCGTTACGTCTAAGGTCGTACATCGCAGCGAGTTTAAGCTCTTGTCCGACACCGCGCCATGTGTCTATTTCTCCTTTCCGAGCACGCCGTGGCATTAAGTCAACAGCCCCGCCGGAATCTGTCCTAAGTCACTATATTTAGTAAACCTTCAGGCCGCCGAACTTGTGTCTTATGCGCCGGGCCAGCGTGGCGTAGCCCAGCCAAAAACCGCCGCCCAGCGCCACCAGGACGGCCGCAGCCAGGATCCACACAGTGCCGCGCGCAGCGGCTGGGGCTGCCGCAAGCTGCCCTCCGGGATTCCCTCCGGGATTCCCTCCGGGGTTGCCCTCGCCTGTCCCCACGGGCGGCGCGTTGGGGGTGCGTGCCGCATCGATTTCGGCTTGCTTGGCAGCGAGTTGCCGCGTGAGCTGTTCCACCTCGCTGCGGGCGGCAGCGGCGGCCAGCGCGGGGGTGGTCGCGCGGCTGCGATCCAATTCCTCTTCCAGTTGTTTGACTCGAACGATGGCCGGTTCCTTGGTGGTCAGAAATGCCGACTTCACCCAACCCGTCGTGCCGTCATTCAAGCGCACCTGGGTAAAATCGCCGCTCTCCGCCAGCGTCTCAACACTGGTCCCGGAATGCAGCGTCGCCAAGCGCTGTCCTTGATTATTCTGTTCGGCGTAAACACCGAGCACCAGCTCATCGCTGACGTACGCCGTGGCCGCGACCGCCCTGACCGCCAGCAGCGCCAACAGCGCCAACAGCAGGACGGCGAGGCGATTCACGCGGCGATACCCGTCTGTTTGAGCAGCGGCCGCACGTCGGGCTGGCGGCCGCGAAATCGGACGAACGCGTCCATCGCATCGATGCTGCCGCCGCGCGCCAGGATGGATTCACGAAAGCGGGTGGCGGTTGCGGCGTCAAACACGCCAGCCTCTTCGAAGGCTTCGAACGCGTCGGCCGCCAACACTTCCGCCCACTTGTAGCTGTAGTAACCGGCGGCATAGCCGCCGGCAAATATGTGCGCGAAGCTGGCCGGAATGCGGTTGAACGCCGCGGCCTGCACCACCGCCACGCGCCGGCGTACCGCGGCCAGCGTTTCGGCGACGTTCGCGCCCACACCGGGATCGAAGTTCGCATGCAATTCGAAATCGAAGCTCGCGAGCTCTATTTGCCGCAGCGTGTCGAGCGCTGCGTTGAAGGTACGCGTACCCACCAAACGCTGCAGCAAGTCGACCGGCAACGGTTCGCCGCTGTCGACATGAGCCGAAATCAGCGGCAGAACCTCCGCGCGCCAGACGAAGTTCTCCATGAATTGGCTGGGCAGCTCGACGGCGTCCCAGGCGACGCCGTTGATGCCGGCAATGCTGGGGTAGGCCACCCGCGTCAGCATGTGATGCAGACCGTGGCCGAATTCGTGGAACAGAGTGATGACTTCGTTGTGCGTCAATTGCGAAGGCGCCGCGCCCACCGGGGCCGTGAAATTGCACACCAACTGCGCCACCGGCAGCGCCGTTCCCGAGGGGAGCGATTTAGCCACGACGCACTCATCCATCCAGGCGCCGTTGCGCTTTTCGCTGCGCGAATAAGGATCGAGGAAAAACCCGGCTACCAGGCGCCCGTCCTTATCGAGCAGATCATAGTAGCGAACGCTCGGATGCCAGACGCCGACATTGGGGCGTTCGCGCACGCTGATGCCGTACAGACGCTTGATCAGCGCGAATAATCCGCTCAACACCTTGGGCAGCGGAAAATACGGGCGCAGCGACTCCTGCGATACTTTGAAGCGGCTTTCCTGCAGCTGCTCTCCATAGAAGGCCATATCCCAGGCGTTGAGTTTGCGGCCCGCGAACTCCTCCAAGTCCAGGTATTCTTCGCGCGCCGCCGGCATGCAGCGCCGCGCCAAGTCGTCCAAGAAGGCCAGCACCTGCTTGCTGCTTTTCGCCATGCGCGTGGCCAATGCGAAGTCGGCGAAGTTGCCGAAACCCAGCAACTCGGCAAGCTCGTGGCGCAGCGGCAGGATCTCCGCGATGACGGCGTTGTTGTCGAAGCGACCGGCGCTGGGGCCCAATTCCGACGCGCGAGTCACCCAGGCCTCGTAGATGTCGCGGCGCAAGGGCTCGCTCTCGGCGCTGGCCATGATGGTCATGTAGGTCGGCTGATCAAGCTTGAACAGCCAGCCGGTTTGATTCGCTTCGCGCGCATCGGCCGCGGCGCGGTCGATGGCATTGCCGGGCAAGCCGGCAAGTTCGGCGCTGTTGGTGACGCTGCGGGTATAGGCGCGTCCGGCATCGAGCACGTTCTCCGAAAATTTCGTGCCCAGCTGCGCCAGCCGCTGCGCCACTTCACGGTAGCGGGTTTTCTGTTCGGGCCGCAAATCAACGCCGGCCAGCCGGAAATCGCGCAGCGCGTTTTGCAGCACCTTGCGTTGCGCCGCATCGAGGCTGTCGCCTTCGGTCTCCAGCACGTGGGTGTAGGCCGCCTGCAGCGCCGCGTTTTGCCCGAGTTCCGAGGAATACTCGGTGAGCAGCGGCAGGCATTCGTTGTATGCCTCGCGCATCGACGCGGAGTTGGCCACCGCATTCAAATGCGAGATCGGGCTGAAGACCCGGCTCAACCGGTAGCTCAATTCCTCAACGGGTGCCACCAGCGAGGCGAAGGTGGGGTTCGGCTGCGCGGTCAATTCGGCCAGCCGCGCGCGATTCTCCGCCAGTACTTTTTCCAATGCCGGACGGGCATGACTTGCCTCAATGCGTCCGAAGGCGGGAAGCTCGCCCAATTCCAAAAGTGGGTTGTTCACGGAGCCGATTCTACCAGACGCGCGCCGGCGACCGGCTGCGGGCGCGGCGCAGCGCGAACACGTATCATTGGGCGGATCTCACGGGACGGAGCCGAGCGTGGCGGACTTAACTTTCGATCTGATCAGCGTTGGCGGCGGCAGCGGCGGCCTGGCGTGCGCACAGCGTGCGGCCGAATACGGCGCCAAGGTCGCGGTCATTGAACCGAATCGACTGGGAGGAACTTGCGTGAACGTGGGTTGTGTTCCCAAGAAAGTCATGTGGAACGCGGCGTCCGTGGCGTTGGCCCTGAGCGACGCGGCCGATTACGGTTTCGACCTCAAATTGGGCGATCACGACTGGACGGCTCTTAAAACCAAGCGCGATGCGTATGTGCTGCGCTTGAACGGCATCTACGAACGCAATCTCGAGGCCAAGGGCGTGAGCTACGTGCGCGGCGCTGCACGTTTCGTCACTGCGCACAGCGTCGAGGTTGCGGGCCAAATCCTCACGGCACGGCACATCGTAATCGCGACCGGCGGCAAACCGAGCGTGCCGAATTTGCCCGGCGCGCAACTCGGCATCACCTCCGACGGCTTCTTTGAACTCGAGAAGCGGCCGAAGCGTGTCGCCATCGTGGGCAGCGGCTACGTCGCCGGCGAATTGGCGGGCGCCTTTCAGGAGCTCGGCAGCCAGGTCGAGATGTTCATCCGCAAGGATCATTTGCTGACGCACTTCGACGCCATGCTCGGCAAGTCTTTGATGCGCGAGATTCGCGCCCAAGGGATGATCGTTCATGAACACGTCGTGCCGGCCGGGGTGCGCGAGGATTCCGGCCAAAAAGCCTTGCTGGCGCTGGACGGCCGCAGTTTTGGCGGCTTCGATTGCTTGTTGTGGGCAGTCGGGCGCAGCGCGAATGTCGCCGGACTCGACTTGGGCAACGCCGGGGTTGCCGTCGACGATTGCGAATTCGTCGTCACGGATGCCTTCCAGAATACGAATGTTCCAGGTGTCTATGCCATCGGCGATGTGACCGGCCGCGCGGCATTGACGCCGGTGGCGATCGCGGCCGGCAGGCGGTTGAGCGATCGATTGTTCGGCGCCAAACCTGAAAGGCATTTGCAATACAGCATGATTCCTACTGTGGTGTTCACGCACCCGCCCATCGGCACCGTGGGGGCCAGCGAGGCTGAGGCTCGCGCGCAGTATGGCGATGCGGTGAAGGTGTACGTGGCCGACTTCACACCGATGTATCACGCGTTGACCGCGCGCAAAACGCATACCGACATGAAACTCGTGTGCGTGGGGCCGGAGCAACGCATCATCGGCTGCCACATCATCGGCGCTGGCGCCGATGAGATGCTGCAGGGATTTGCAGTGGCGATCCGCATGGGCGCCACCAAGCAGGATTTCGACGACACCGTCGCCATCCACCCGACCAGCGCGGAAGAACTCGTTACGATGCGTTAAGAATGCTGCGCGAGTGCCTCGAGCACCGGTTGCGTGTCGGGACGTATGCCGCGCCACAAGAGGAATGACTCTGCCGCCTGCTCGACCAGCATGCCCCAACCCTTGGTGGTCCGGGCGGCGTGCAGAGATTTGGCCCACAGCGTGAACGGGGTATGGCCGCGTCCGTAGGCCATGTCGTAGCAAACGCTTTCCTCGCCAACCAGTCCCACCGGCATCTCCGGCATCTCGCCTTGCAAACCGGCCGATGTGGCGTTGATGATCAGGTCGAACGGAGGCCCTTGCACATCAGCGAAGCCGCATCCGGAAATCTGGCCGAGATCGGCAAATTCCCTGGCGAGCTTGCGGGCTCGGCTTGACGTGCGATTGGCAATGACTACCTCGCGCAATTCGCGCTCCATCAGCGGCCCCAGTACACCGCGCACGGCGCCGCCCGCGCCGAGGATGAGTACCCGTTTGTCCGCGAGCGCCAATCCGAGGTTATTCTCCAGATCGGCGGTGAGACCCAATCCGTCGGTATTGTCGCCGAGCAGTGCCGTGTCCTCGAAATAAGCGATGGTGTTGACGGCTTGCGCGCGCTGCGCGCGCGGCGTGAGCTCGTTCACGAGTTCCGCGGCGGCCTGCTTGTGCGGCATCGTGACATTGAGGCCCTTCAGCCCGCCGGCGAACTGTCGCAGCACCTCGCGGCGAAAATTCTCCGGAGTGATATCGAACAATCGATACACCAGATTTTGGGCCGTCGCTTTGGCGAACATGCCGTGAATGAACGGCGACCAGCTGTGGGCGACGGGATGACCCGCGACGCCGTATTGATCGAGCGCCTCCGTCCCTGCGCTCACGCTACGAGCCACTCCGCCGCGCGTTTCGCAAAATACGTCAAAATCCCATCCGCTCCGGCGCGCTTGATGCACATCAATGCCTCCAGGGCCGCGGCGCGTTCGTTCAGCCAGCCATTACCGGCTGCCGCCATGATCATGGAGTACTCGCCGCTTACCTGGTAGACAAAGGTGGGCAATCCAAAGGTGTCTTTGACCCGGCGCACGATATCCAGGTAGGGCAGTCCCGGCTTGATCATGACCATATCGGCGCCCTCGCGGATATCCAGCGCCACTTCGCGCAGCGCTTCATCGGAGTTGCCCACGTCCATTTGATAGGTATGCTTGCCACCGCCGCCAAGCTGGGCGGCCGAACCGACCGCATCGCGAAACGGGCTGTAGAAGTTCGATGCATATTTTGCCGCGTACGCCAGAATGCGCGTATGGATCAGCCCCGCAGTCTCGAAGGAAGTGCGAATCGCTCCGATGCGCCCATCCATCATGTCCGAGGGCGCGACGATGTCTGCGCCCGCATCGGCATGGGAACGAGCCTGACGCACCAGTGTTTCCACCGTCAGATCGTTCATGACGTACCCCTGGGCATCGATCAGGCCGTCCTGACCGTGGGTGGTGAAGGGATCGAGCGCCACGTCGGTAATCACGCCGAGTTCGGGAAATTCCTTCTTCACTGCGCGCACGGCAACTTGAGCGATACCATCGGGATTCCAGGATTCACGTGCGTCCAGGGTCTTTTTGCCCTCGGGGGTCACCGGAAACAGGGCGATTGCCGGGATCCGCAGTCGCATCAAGGACTCGCATTCGCGCAGCAATTGATCGACGGGCAGCCGCTCGATACCCGGCATGGAAGCGATGGGCTGGCGCTCGCCGCGGCCTTCCACGACAAAGACGGGATAGATCAGGGAATCCACGCTCAAGCGGGTTTCCCGCATCAGGCGGCGCGAAAACTCATCGCGCCGCATGCGCCGCATGCGGGTGCCTGGAAATGAATTGCCGCCAGTTCCGGTCATCTTATGTGTGACTCCTATCGTCAGTTTCGGCACTGCAGATTCGCCCGGGCCGGCCGGGCTATCCGACCGTCGGCGCCGGCGGCATTACGAGGTAATATCGCCGCGACGACATCTTAAGCCGGGTGCTGATTTATACATGAACGATGCGGCTGGCGGAAATCAGAGACGCGCCCGGTTTCAAGCGCTATGCCAATCGCTGCGTCCGGACCTGCTGCGCTTTGCGTTTTGGCTGTCCCGTGATCGGGCCTTGGCCGAGGATGTGGTGCAGGAAAGCATGCTGCGCGCCTGGAAGGCGCAGGACACGCTATTGGACGAAGGCGCGGCGAAACCCTGGCTGTTGACTATTGTCCGCCGGGAATATGCCCGCACTTTCGAGCGCAAGCGCTTCGTGACTGTGGATGTCGACGAACTCATCGCCAAAGAGGAGCCGATGTTGGCTGCCGCAGAGGAACAAGACCTGAGCGAGCTGCGTGCCGCTGTGTTCAAGCTGGCCGACGAATACCGCGAGCCGCTGGTGCTGCAGGTGTTGATGGGCTATTCGACAGCGGAAATAGCCCGTGAGCTCGATCTGTCGGGTCCGGCGGTGCTCACCCGCCTATTTCGCGCACGCCAGCAGTTGCGTGCGGCGCTGGGCGAGGACATCGCTCCGGAAGGCCAAAAATGATGGACCACGAACAATATCGATTGTTGATCGGCGCCGATCCGAACAGCCAGGATGCGCAGGCGCGCGAGCATCGCGAAAGCTGTCAGGAGTGCAATCTGTACACGCAGCGGCTGTTGCGCTTTGAAACTCGGCTGCAACGCGCGCTCAATCTGGACATGTCGGCGCGCGCGAACCTTCCTGTGGTGAAAACTCGGCGTTGGATGGCGCTCGCCGCGAGCGTGCTGCTGGGGGCCGTGGTGGCCGGAGGCGTATGGCTCGCCCTGCCGCAACGCACTTTGGCGGCGGCCGTGGTCGCGCATATGGCCGGAGAGCCGCAGGCCTGGCAGCGCACGGATGTGTCCGTGCCGGAGCCGGTGCTGAATGCCGTGTTGTGGCAGTCGAATCTTCGCCTGCGGTCCCCGGCCGGACTGGTTTCCTACGCCAGCAGCTGCCTGTTCCGCGGACACGATGTGCCGCATCTAGTGGTGCAAACCGAATCGGGGCCGGTCACCGTC
The DNA here is from genome assembly GCA_963756845.1 of uncultured Gammaproteobacteria bacterium. GTDB lineage: Bacteria > Pseudomonadota > Gammaproteobacteria > Steroidobacterales > Steroidobacteraceae > Bog-1198. The sequence goes on from CAVWPD010000008.1 coordinate 558,508, forward strand.
ATGGTTCTGGTGCATGAAACCGTGAGCAAGCCCCAGCAGTTCAATGAGCAAGGCTATCGCGGAACAATCGTGCCCGTTCCGGGCCACGGCAGCATTGCCGTTCTCATGCGCGATCCGGGCGCGGACGGCGCGCAAATCGAGCGCATCGCGGCCCAAGTGCGCGAGGCAATCATCTGGACGCACTGAATTCCTAGATTCCGACTTCGCTCAATAGATCGATGAGCCGCCGCGCGCTGGCCGCCAGGGTGGGGTGCTCGGCCTCGAATTGAACCGCGACGCGTTCGAGTCGATCCGGCAGCGAAGCATCGGCCGCGCCGGATCCTCCGCCGGCTTGCTGCTCGACCGCGCGTTTGACATCCGGAAGAATCTCGCCGAGCGTTTGCCGCGCGGCGGGATCCTGCTGATGGGCATTGACCAGGTCGGCGTGCAGCTTGGCGAGCCGCTCGCGCAAATTCGTTTGATCCATGGGAGAGTCCTCGAAAGAAGCGTGGCCTATTGTGCCATCCGCTCAGGGGTAAGGCGTCCAACTTCGACGTAACCGGCTCCTGATGGCGCGATTCCTTGGTGAATGGCGCCATAGGCCTGACGCAGAAACTCGTCCGCGCCAAAGGGCGGATTCACGATCATCAGGCCGCTGCCGGCCAAGCCCAAGCCCGCGTCGTCCGGATGAATCGCCAGATCGGCAAACAGCATTTTGGGAATTCCCAAGGCCTCGAAGCGCGCGTGCACCCTGCTGCGTTGCGTTGCGCTGCGAATCGGATACCACATGAGGAAAATTCCGCTCGGCCAGCGCCGATAGGCGTCCGCAAACGCCTGCAGCATCAGCTTCAACTCGTCGAGGCTTTCATAGGGAGGATCGATCAGCACCAACCCGCGCCGCTCGTCGGGCGGGAGAAAGGCCTTGAGCGCCGCGTAACCGTCCTCGATTTCCGTGCGTAGTCTGCCCAAAGATTCGATTTCGCGCTCGGCGGCGCGCGCCTCCGCCGGCATCAGTTCGACGAACAGCGCCCGATCCTGCGGCCGCAGCGCCGCTGCGATCAATGCCGGCGAGCCAGGATAGCACGGCAGCCGTTTGCCGCGCCGAGCGCGTATGGCCGTGAAATACTCGCCCAAAGCTTCCTCTTCCAAACACTTGACGATCAATCGCTGCACACCGCGCTCCGCTTCACCGGATTTCTGCGCTTCCGGAGCTTGCAGATCGTAATAACCCCGGCCCGAGTGGCTGTCCAGCACGAAAAACGCGCTGTCCTTGCGCTTCAATGCGCTCAGGCAGTACAGCAATCCGACGTGCTTCGCCACATCGGCGAAATTGCCCGCGTGATAGATATGTTTGTAGTTCATGGTGCTGTGCCATTGTAGCGCGATCGTGCACTTGCACAGGCGGCCGCAAGGCGGCAGGCTAGGATCCATGAAGCCCGGCACATTGCAGTTTGATGGAATCGACTACCTCGATGGACGCGCCTCGGACGCGAAGGATCTCGGCTGGATGCAGGGCACGCCGCCGCCGGCCGCGAAACGCATTCGATTCGAGGACGATCGCTTCATGGAGTTTCCGCAAATCCGCTGGAGCCTGTCGCACTTGCGCGAGCTGATGCCGACAGCCGCTGTGTGGCGCGGCGTGGGTACGCCGAGCGAGCTCGGAACCGTACCTGGGGCCGCCGAGGCGTCCATCGACGCGCTGAGCTTCGAAGATATGCACGGCCGCCGCCACACCTGGGCAGAGTCTTTGCAAGACACCTACACCGACGGCATCGTCGTCCTGCATCGCGGTCGCCGTGTGTACGAACGCTATTTCGGAGCGCTGCAGCCGCAGCGGCAGCACGCCTGTTTTTCGATTACGAAATCGTACGCGGCGACGCTTGCCGCGGCATTGATTCAAGAAGGCGCGTTGGACGAGCGCAAAACCGTTTCTCACTATCTACCGGAGATGGCCGGTACCGCCTATGAGGATGCAACGCTGCGCCAGGTGCTCGACATGCAGATCGGGGTGGCCTACTCCGAGCTGTATTCGGATCCGCAAGCGCACATCTGGAATTACGCGCGCGCGGGTGGCCTGCGCCCGCGCGGCAGTCATTACGCCGGGCCGGAAAATTTCTACGAGTACCTGCGCACGCTGCGTCCGGAAGGCAGCCATGGCGCCGGCTTTGCCTACAAGACCGTCAACACCGAGGTGATGTGCTGGGTGATGACCCGAGTCGCCGGCGTCGGGCTGCCGGAGTTATTGAGCCAGCGCATCTGGTCGCGTATCGGCTGCGAGGAGGACGGCTATTTGTCCGTGGATTCGATCGGCGTGGCGATGGGGGGCGGTGGTTTGAACGCCAGCCTGCGCGACCTGTGCCGGTTTGGAGAGCTGATGCGCTGCGACGGCGCCTGGCAGGGACAACAGGTCATACCCGCGGAGGTCGTCGCCGATATTCGGCGCGGCGCCGATCCGGCTAAATTCGCAACCGCGGGATATACGCTGCTGCCCGGCTATTCCTATCGCAACATGTGGTGGGTGTCGCACAATTCGTTGGGAATGTTCGAGGGCCGCGGCATTCACGGTCAGCGGCTCTATATCGCGCCCAAGGCCGAGCTGGTGATCGCGCGCTTCAGTTCGCATCCGATCGCCACCAGCGCGGCCAACGATCCGATAACGCTGCCCGCCTTCGCCGCGATCGGCGGCTTGTTGATGAGCGGCGGCTAAGCGGTTTAACACATTCTCGCGGCAGCACGCGGATTCGCGGTGCAGTTCACAGTTGCACCGGTCGGCATAGCAACGGATCGGCTACCATTTCATCCATGGATACGCTCGCCGGAAGCCTGGAGACGCATGAGTTTCATGCGCACGAATTGCATGCGCTGCCCGCGGCGGAACGCCGCGCTTGTCCGCGAAAATCCATCGGCATTCGCGCCACGGTCACGGTGCTCGGCAGGTCGGTGCTGCCGGGCACGACGATCGATCTGTCGCGCGCCGGCGCGAGCATCACACTGCCCTATGAGCTTGCGCCCGGACAGCGCTGCCGCATCGATTTGGAATTACAAGCCTGTGGTGTGAGCCACGCGTTTCATATTCCGGCGGAAGTGCGCTATTGCGTGCCCCTGGGCAAGGCTCGATTCCGCGCCGGGGTGTGCTTCGGCGAAACGGACGCGGCCACCGGCGCATTGATTGTGGCTATTTTAGATTCCTGCGCCGGAGGCCGGTGATTCCGCGGCGGCGCCACCTGCATCATCCCATTCGGGAAAAGCGCGCAAGGCGTCGATATAATTGTGAATGACGTCGGTGTGCGCATCCTCCTGCCAGCCTCCCGGCTGAGCACTCTGCGGCAGATCGCGCGGACGGCCTTGCCGGTCGATCGAATAGAGCGTGAAATTCAGCGCCTGACGCGCTTCATGGGCTAATGCCATCGATTCCGCGGCTTTGGCGTACATCGCCAGAACGGCGCCGTAACTGGCGTTCACGCCCCCCCATGCCTGATGGTCCTCGTCCTGCTCGTGGCAAACGGTTACACCGGTTTCCACGTGGGTAAAATGGCGGCGCACGAAATCGATCAGCGTGCCGCAATCATCCAACCAGCCGGGACCGACCTGCTGTTTTTTCTCGAGCAGGTAACGCGCGAGATTCAGCGGTGCCCAGGCGGTGCGATTGGTGGGGGTGTCGTGATCCTCGAAGAACTGGGCGAACAAAGCGCCATCGCCGGCCGCGCTCGGGATTTGGTGCTGCGTGATCCACTGCCAAAGGGACTGTCGCGGCTTAGAGAATTCCTGGTAGCCGTGTTCGGCCAGCAGCTCGAAAAGCCGCAAAATGTAGCTCATGTTGCCGGAAACCGGCCCGCGGCCCGTGCCGTCTCGATAGTCGACGCGAAATGGCCAGGGCGACTGGCCGGCATCGCCGTCGCGCTGATCGGCAGCCAACACGCGGGCGTTGTGCAGCGCCTGCCGCAAGTATTTGTGCTGGCCCGAGACCTCGAACAGCCGCAGCAGCGCATAGCCGGCGATGCCGCCCTTGTCGGGCTCGATCTCATAGGGGCGGTCGGCTTGCGAGCCGCAATCGGGCGGCTGCGGGAACTGTTCTCGCCTGCCGGTCGAGCGCGTAAACGCCGGATATTTTCCGACCGCGGGCGTGAGTGCTTCCTGCAGCAGGTAATCGCCCATCAGACACGCGGTCGCGAGCACGCCGGGGGCGTGCGCGCCGCGCAGCGCGTTGTACTTGAGGTAGGACAGAATCCCCATTCCATTCTGTGTCGCGGGGATGGTGTCGATGCGGCTGGCGCTCGGCGTCCAATCGCCATCCAGAAACGTCTCGCACACGAAGCGCGGGTAGCCGTGGTCCAGCGGGCACTGCTGGTAGAAATTCATTTCCAAATCGAGCGCCGCGGTCCACGAGGTCCAGGGCAGAAGATGGCCGAGCGCATCAAAGCGTGCTGTGTGCCCGGCGATGTTCACAGCGACCGGTAGAAAACCGTCGTATCGCAGAGGCCGCCCTGCGGCAGCAGCGCATAGCCGGGGATGACCCCGCAGCGCTGCCAGCCCAGCCTCGCGTACAGCCGTTCTGCGTCGCCGCTTGCCGTGTCGAGCACCAACAGGGTCCTGCCGGCATCAAGCGCTGCGCGTTCGGCGGCGCAGAGCAGCGCGGCGCCGACACCCAGTCGGCGTACGCGGCGATGCACGAGCATTTTCGCAAGGTCGCCGCGATGCGGTTGGTTCTCTTGTTGTGCAAAAATCACTTGAACCGTTCCGACGATCGCGCCCGCCGCGTCTTGCGCCGCCAGCACCACCCGTTCGCCGCGCTCCACACTGCCGGATAAACTGCGCCAAAACGCCTCCGCTGTGGCGCGCGCAATGGGCAGCATGAAGTTGACGGATGCACCCCCTTCCACGCAGTCGATCAGCACATCGCTCAATTCCCGGATTTCGCGCTCGCCGATGGTTTGCAGCGTTCGAATCTGAATGGCACTCACCTGACGTCCCCGACCCACCCGACTGGCCGATTACAACATATATTAAGGGCCCGGTTGGGGTGAACGAGGCGCGCGATGAGTCTGTGTGAACTTCTCAAGATCGATCTGCCGCTCATCCAGGCGCCGATGGCCGGATCTCAAGGCAGCGCGTTGTGTGTGGCGGTGTGCAATGCGGGCGGACTCGGTTCGCTGCCCGCCGCGATGCTCAGTCCGGATGCGCTGCGCGCGGAGTTGGAAGTGATCCGGGCAGGCACCCATCGGCCCTACAATGTGAATTTCTTCTGTCACGCCCCGCCCCCGGGGGACAGCGTGCGCGAGGCGGCGTGGCAAGCCTTGCTCAGGCCCTATCTCGAGGAGTACGGACTTGTCCAACAGCGCGCGCCTGCGAGCGTGCCGGCGCCCGCCTCAGCCTCGCGATCCCCCTTCAGTGCCGCTGCCGCAGATGTACTGGAGGGATTCAGGCCGGCGGTCGTGAGCTTTCACTTTGGGCTGCCGTCGGACGCTCTCTTGGCCCGCGTGAAATCCTGGGGTTCGAAGCTGCTGTCCTCGGCGACCACCGTGGCGGAAGCGAGCTGGCTCGAGAAGCAAGGGGTCGACGCCATTATCGCGCAGGGACTGGAGGCGGGCGGACATCGCGGCATGTTCCTCTCGGCGGATTTGACCACGCAGGTGGGAACCTTCGCGCTGCTGCCGCAGATTAAAGCGGCGGTCGGTGTTCCCGTGATTGCCGCCGGCGGGATCGCAGATGCGGCCGGCGCAGCGGCTGCCTTGAAGCTGGGGGCCGCGGGCGTGCAGGTGGGCACTGCCTACTTGCTGTGCCCCGAGGCGACCACCAGCAGCGTACATCGCGCCGCGCTGCAGAGCACGCGCGGCCGCCATACTGCGTTGACGAACCTGTTTTCCGGGCGACCCGCGCGCGGCATTATGAATCGGCTGATGGGCGAGCTCGGGCCGATGAATGACGCCGCGCCGGCGTTCCCGCTGGCCGCGGCCGCGATTGCCCCGCTGCGCAAGAAGGCGGAAAGCTTGGGTTGCGGCGATTTTTCGCCTCTCTGGAGCGGCCAGAATACGCTCGGCTGCAGAGAAATTCCCGCCGCCCGCCTTACTCGGGCGCTGATCGAAGGCTAGGAAGCTTCACGCATGGCGCTCGGCGCGACTATCTACGTCTTCAAAATCGAACTCGCTGATTCCGATCGCGGTGTGTACGCGTCGTTGGATATGCGTGTCGCGCGCCATCCGTCTGAAACCGAAGAGCACTTGCTGACGCGCGTCGTCGCCTACTGTCTCGAATACACGGAAGGAATCAGTTTATCGAACGGACTGTCTGAACCGGACCAGCCCGCGATGGCGGTACGCGACTTGACCGGCGCACTGCGGGTCTGGATTGACGTGGGGGCGCCGGAGGCGGCCCGACTGCATCGCGCCGCAAAGCTTGCGCAGCGAGTCGCGGTATATACGCATAAAGACGCTGCGCTGCTGGCGGCGCGGCTCAAACTTGAACGCATTCATCGCGCGGAGGCGTTGGAGTTGTACGCCATCGATCGAGAATGGCTGGCCGCTCTCGCCGCACGACTCAATCGGCGCATGGAGTTCGCGCTGACCGTCGCTGATCGGCAGCTGTATTTGTCATTGGGCGAGGAGACGCTGACCTGCGCCATCGACAGGGTGCGGATCGACGCGGATCCTTGAATCAGAGAGGACTCAGTTCCGCCAGGTAGTCCCTCGGGCGCAGGAAATCCTCGTACAGACGCGCCTCGGCCGAGCCGGGCTGCGGACGCCAATCGTAATCCCACCGGGCCAGCGGCGGCATCGACATCAGTATGGACTCGGTGCGTCCGCGGGTCTGCAAGCCGAACAAAGTTCCGCGGTCGTAAACCAGGTTGAATTCGACATAGCGGCCCCGCCTATACAATTGAAATTGCCGTTCCCGGTCGCCGTACGGATGATCCTTGCGGCGCTCCATGATGGGCATGAATGCCGGCAGAAAATGATCGCCGACACTGCGCAGAAAAGCGAAGCAGTGTTCAAAGCCGCCTTCGTTGAGATCATCGAAGAACAAGCCGCCGACACCGCGAGTTTCATTGCGATGCGGCAGATAGAAATAGCGGTCGCACCAGGCTTTGTATTTCGCGTAGATTCCGGAACCGAACGGCAGGCAGGCCTCGTACGCTGTTTGATGCCAATGCCGCACATCCTCGTCATAGGCGTAGTAAGGAGTGAGGTCGAAGCCGCCACCGAACCACCACACCGCGGGTGCGTTTGCCGGCCGCGCCGCGAAGAAGCGCACATTGCAATGCGTGGTGGGCACGTGCGGGTTGCGCGGATGAAACACCAGCGAAAGGCCCATGGCCTCAAAGGGCGCACCGGCGATTTCCGGGCGCTGGGCGGACGCGGAGGCCGGCATTTTCTCGCCGAGTACATGAGAGATTGAAACGCCGGCGCGTTCAAACGCTGCACCTTCGCTCAACACGCGGCTTTCGCCGCCGCCGCCTTCCGGGCGATCCCATGTGTCGCGCCGAAACTTCACCGTGTCGAGCGCTTCGACAGCCGCCGTGATGCGATCCTGCAATTCGCTCAAGTAGCGCTTCACCGCGGAGGCGTCAACTGCGGCGGCGCCGATCGGCGTTTGGCTCGAATCACCTGGCATGGGCTACGACTTCTTTGCGGCGGAACTCTTCTTGGCCTTCGGTTTGCGTTTGGGCGCGGCGCTCTTCAGCGGCGCCTGCTTGTCCACCGCCGGCTCCGAGCGCTTCGCGGCCAACCTGACCGGCGCGGGCTTTGACTTCGGCGACGCAGTCTTCGAGGCCGGCGTCGGCTGCGCTGCGGGGGCCGCCTTGGCCGGGGCTTTCGTCCCCTTGGCGCCCTTTTTTCGTCCCCACTTGCCGAATGTGCGTTCCGGCGCCGCCGCCAGCAGCGCTTGGCATTCCTCCAAGGTCAGACTCTTCGGCTCTTTGTCCTTGGGAATCTTTGCGTTGCGCGCCTTGTCGGTGATGTAGGGACCATAGCGTCCATTAAGCACTTGAATCCCGGCAGCCGGGAAATCCAGGATCAGCCGGTTGGCATCCGCGAGCTCTTTTTCGCGGATCACTTCCAGTGCCCGTTCAGGCGTAATTTCGTAAGGGTCGTCGGTCTTCAACGAAGCGTACTTTGTCCCGTACTTCACATACGGACCGAAGCGGCCGACATTCGTGGTGATTTCGTGGCCGTCCGCCGTGGTACCCAGTTTACGCGGCAACTTGAACAGTTCCATCGCCTGCGCGTGCGTGATCGCATCCATTTTTTGACCGGGACGAAGACCCGCAAAGCGCGGTTTGTCGGCATCGTCCTTGGTACCGATCTGCACGAAGGGCCCGAATCGACCCATGCGCACGCTCATCGGCTTGCCGCTCGCGGGGTCGACCCCCAGGTCGCGAGCCTGCGCGACTTCGTCGCGGCTCACCGAGGTTTCCGTATGATCGACCAGATCGATGAACGGTTTCCAGAATTTCTCCAGCAGCGACACCCACTCTTCATCGCCGCTGGCGACGGCGTCCAGCGAATCTTCCATTTTTGCCGTGAAATCGTAATCCACGTAAGTCGTAAAGTATTGCGTCAAGAATCGACTGACGATCTTGCCGATGTCGGTCGCTGTGAAGCGCCTGCTTTCAATATCGACGTACTGCCGGTCGCGCAGCGTGGAGATGATGGAGGCATATGTCGAGGGGCGGCCGATGCCGTATTCCTCCAGCGCCTTGACCAGCGAGGCCTCCGAGAAGCGCGGCGGCGGTTCGGTGAAGTGCTGGCTCGGCACCACGGCGGCGAGTTTGATGCGATCGCCCTCCTTCATGGGAGGCAGTACGTGGTCCGAGTCATCCTGGACGGCGTCATCCAAGCCCTCTTGATAGACGGACATGTAGCCGGGCTTCACCAAAGTCGACCCATTGGCGCGCAGCACGGAGCGCTTCGGCCCAGGCTCGCCGGCCAGCATTTCAACCGTGACGGTATCAAAGACCGCCGGGGCCATCTGGCAGGCCACGGTGCGCTTCCAGATGAGCGAGTACAGCTTGAATTGATCGGCCTCGAGCTTGTTCTCGATGTCGCCCGGCAACACGCTGGCGGCGGTCGGACGAATCGCTTCGTGCGCTTCCTGCGCGTTCTTGGACTTGGTCTTGTAAATGCGCGGCTCCTCGGCGAGCCCTTCTTGACCGTAGAGGTGCACGACCACCTCGCGAATTTGCCCGATGGCTTCCTGCGCAAGATTCAACGAGTCGGTGCGCATGTAGGTAATCAAACCGACGGCGCCTTCGCCCGTGTCGATGCCCTCATACAATTGTTGAGCCACGCGCATGGTCTTCTGCGCGCTGAAACCCAGTTTGCGTGCGGCCTCTTGCTGCAAGGTCGAGGTTGTAAATGGCGGCGCAGGATTGCGCCTGCGCTGCTTGCGCTCCACCGACAACACACTGAGCTCGCCGCCGGCAGCCGCCAACAGCGAACGTTCCACCGCGCGGGCCTGCGCTTCGGTGGTGAAGGTGAATTGTTCGACCTTGGCGCCGTCGAACTCCACCAGCTTGCCGGGAAACTTCTGGGCCGAATGCTCCAATTCGGCATCGATGGTCCAGTATTCGCGCGGAATGAACGCAGCGATTTCATCTTCGCGCTCGCAAATCATGCGCAGGGCGGGGCTTTGCACCCGGCCCGCCGACAGCCCGGGGCGCACTTTCTTCCATAACAGCGGCGAGAGGTTGAAGCCCACCAAGAAATCCAACGCACGGCGCGCCTGCTGCGCATTCACCAGATCCACCGACAGCTCGCGCGGATTGGCCATCGCATCGCGCACCGAGTCCTTGGTGATTTCGTAGAACACGACGCGGCTGACCGTCTTACCTTTCAGTTCGCCTTGGGCCTTCAGCAATTCGAACAAGTGCCACGATATGGCTTCGCCCTCGCGGTCGGGGTCGGTTGCCAGAAACAGCGACGTGGCTTTCTTCAAGGCTCGCGAAATGGCGTCGATGTGCTTTTGATTGCGCTCGACCACCTGGTACTTCATCGCGAAGTGGTGCGCCGTATCGACCGCGCCTTCCTTCGGCACGAGGTCGCGCACGTGACCGTAAGAGGCAAGCACCTCGAAGTCCTTGCCGAGGTATTTCTTGATGGTCTTCACCTTTCCAGGTGATTCCACGATAACGAGATTGCTGCTCAAAGTCGTTTAATGCAAAGCGTCGGAGCGCTCTTCGAAGACCAGGTCTTCCATTTGAGCGTAAGCGGACTCTTGGCCGGGCTGGCTGAACAGCACCATCAGCACGACCCATTTAACCTGCTCGATATCGATTTCGTCGGCTTCGAGCGCCATCAAGCGGTCGATCACCAGTTCGCGCTCCTTGCCTGAGAGTATTCGCACGTTTTCCAAGTACATCAGATAGCCGCGCACGTCGGTGTCGAGCCGCGAGAGTTCCTGGCTGCTGAACACGCGCACCGCGCGCGCCGTGGCCTCGGCGACTTTACCGAGCTGCTCGCCGGAAAGACCGTCGAGCCATTCCAGCGCCCGTTCGATGTCGGGCTCGGCGAAGCCGGCCTTATCCAGCTCGAGTTTCAGCGTATTTCGATCCGGCCGCGGTTCGTCATCGGCGCTCATGTAATTCTCGAAGAGATAGATGAGTAGATCGAGAACGTTATCTTTCACCTCCGGCTCCTAACGACTCGGGAGTAACGGCCCCCGGGGGCGGCCTGAACGTGGCCTTCGAGCTCGAGGATCAGCATCATCGAGGACACGGCTTCTGCTTTGAATCCAGTACGAACGACCAACATATCGAGGTCCGCAGGATCAAAGCCGAGCGCATCTAACAAGATTTTGTGATCCTTGTCCATGCCCACCTCAAGCTTTGGGGGTGGGGCGAGGAGCGCGGAGCGGGACCGCGAGGATGCGAAAAACGCTGAAAAGTTCAACTCGCTCAGTATGTCAGCGGCCGTCTCGGTCAATTTTGCGCCATGGCGAATCAGCTCGTGGCAGCCGCGGCTCAAGGGATTGTGGATCGACCCCGGCACGGCGAACAGTTCCCGATTATGGTCAGCGGCCAGCCTGGCCGTAATCAGCGAACCGCTGCGGCACGCCGCTTCAACCACCAGCGTACCCAGGCTCAACGCAGCGATGATGCGATTGCGTTGCGGAAAATTCTCGCGCCGCGGGGGTGTGCCCAGCGGGAATTCACTGATCAAAGCGCCCTGAGCACGGATCTGCTCGCTCAGCGGCCGATTGCTGCGAGGATAAATGACGTCGACTCCGGACCCGAGCACGGCAAGCGTGATGCCCTGCGCGGCCAGTGCGCCGCGGTGCGCGGCGCTGTCGATACCGACGGCAAGTCCGCTGGTGATGGCAACCCCGCAGCCGGCCAGAGATTCGGCGAACCGGAACGCGGTCTCGCAGCCGCCCGGGGAGGGATTGCGGCTACCGACGATCGACAGCTGCGGATCGCTCAATGCGTCGACATTTCCCACCACATACAGAACCAGCGGACACCCCACGCTCGAGCGCAGCAAGGACGGATAGCGCGCGTCGGTGAAGGGCACCACATGATGTGCGGGATGGCGCAGCCATGCGCGCTCGACGGGGGAGAAGGCGACGGCCGCGCCGCCAAGATAATCGCGTACGGCCGCCGACAATCCGGCATGTTGACGCGCGCTGTCCGAGGCACCGAGCAGGCCCAGGGCACCGCCCAACCGTTCGAGCGCCGTGGATAGGGTGGGAACGTCGAGCGACGGGGCGCGCGACAGCGCCATCCACGCCAACAACTCTTCGGACCCGCGCATCAGCCCGAGTATGTCGCAGGCCATGCGACCGCGCCCTGGCCTGGCGCGGTGGGTTCATGCAGATATCGACGCGAGAGCTACGCGCTTCGCAAGTGCTTACGGGTTCTCGACTTTATCGCCGACTTGGATCAGATCCGTGGCTTCCATGATCAGGCCATAGCTGATGTTGTCGAAGGTCTTGAACACCATGTACGTGCCGGTGCGCTCGGAGGGAAGCTGTATTTTCTTCGCTCCCAACGCGTCCAAATTGAACCATCCTTTGGCACTGGTATCTCTGACCGTCGGACCCCAGTCGGATACCGCCAGGACATTGCCGGGAGCGAGGCCGTCGAGCGAGCCCCGATTGATCACGACCACATAGTATTGGCCGATGATGGTCACGCCGTCGGAAACAGCAATGATGCGGCCGTTGACCTTGGTGCGCGGCGCGCTTGGGATGAAATCGAGCGGTACATCGACGCCACCGGCGAACAACTTATCGCCGGCGCGGGTATCCTGCGCCGACTCGGTCATTATGAGAGAGACGGTTTCACCGTCGCGAGTGACATGAGCGGCTCCGGTGAAAATGCCGTTATAACCGAGTATGCGTTTGTCGTCCGGATCGCGCAGCGGTTCGCCCACCCGAACCACGTTGTAGTGAGTGCCGGGCTCGACCGGACTGGTAAAGCCGCGCGCATACAAGGTGTTGCCTTCCGCCATAACGACGTGCAAGTCGCGCGTCGCCAGCACATAGGGCGCGTGTTTGATCTGGTCCTTGTCCAGTACCGTGGGCTTGGACATGAACGCGGCGACGGTCTCATAAGGAATGGTGGTAACCGCTGCCTCGAGGGGCTCGCTGCGCACACGTGGCTCGACGCGAGCGAAATCGCCGCGCTGCAACAGGATTTGCGGTTTGCCTTCGATAAATACCAGGCGAAGCGTGTCGCCGGGATAGATCAAATGCGGGTTCTGAATCTGGGGATTGACCTGCCAGATTTCCGGCCAGTACCAAGGATCACGCAAGAAGACCTTGGCGATGGCCCACAGAGTATCCCCGTGTTTCACGACATAGCTGTCGGGTGCATTGGGCGCGAGCGCAATGCCGGATCGCGGCGCGACCTCGGATTGCCCGCCGCTCGAGGGGCCGACTTCAACCGCAGCTTCCATGGCCGTCTTCTCGTCGCCGACCACGGTACCTTCCACGGTGGGCTCGGGCGCAGCGACCGCTACGGGCGCCGATGGCGCGGGTGGCGTGGATCGACATCCCGCGACCAGCGCAACCGCTACAAAGAGGGCTATTAACTGATGACCTTGCATTCGTTTCGCTCCCGTGAGTCAGCTTATGGTTGCAGACTGACTGGTATACTTCCGCCCTGCCGCTCAAGACTGGGACGTATCGCCCGTTTTTGCCGTTTGCCATCGCCCAACGCGCTGCCAAACTAGGCATTAAGTTAAGCAGCGGCGGAACTTTAGCAACATTCTTCAGCCAAAAACACGATATTGCTCTCATAACTCCCATGACAAAGCTCGTAATTCTGGAGTATCCCGACTCCAGGCTGCGGAAGAAGGCCGCGGCGGTGACGTGCGTCGATGATGCGGTGCGTCAATTGGCCGACAATATGCTCGAAACCATGTATGCGGCGAACGGTGTGGGCCTTGCAGCCACCCAGGTCGACGTCCATAAGCGTCTCATCGTGCTCGATGTGAGCGAGACTCGCGATCAGCCCCTGGTGCTGATCAATCCGGAACTGGTGGCGGCGGAAGGTAAAGCCGTCGGTGAGGAGGGATGCCTGTCGTTGCCCGGCATCTACGATAAATTGCCGCGCGCAAAAAACATCCGAGTACGCGCGCTGGACCGCGACGGTAAGACCTTCGAGATGGATGCCGAGGGGCTGTTGGCCGTGTGCATTCAACATGAGATCGATCATCTCGAGGGCAAAGTCTTCGTCGATTACCTGTCCGAGCTGAAGCGCCAAGTAATCCGCCGCCGCTTGGAGAAAGAGCGCAAACAGCGCGTCGCGGGCAGGGATTTCTCGGCTCCGGCCTCTGGCGCTTCACCGGCTCTGTGAGTCTTGAGCACCGCTCAACTCTCCCTGAAGCTGGGCTTCGCCGGCACGCCTGACTTCGCTGTTCCGGCACTCGAGCGGCTCGCTGGGTTGCATCGGATTTGCGCGGTGTTCACTCAGCCGGACCGTCCCGCCGGCCGCGGTCAGGCGCTGCGCACAAGTCCCGTGAAGCGCCGCGCGCTGGAGCTGGGATTGGTAGTGCAGCAGCCAGCGACATTCAAGTCCCCCGAGGTGTTGGGGCTGCTGCGGAGCGAGGCAATGGACGCACTGGTCGTGGTGGCGTACGGCCTGATTCTCCCGCCCAGCGTATTGAATGTGCCTCGCTTCGGCTGCATCAACATTCACGCCTCGCTGCTGCCGCGATGGCGCGGCGCGGCTCCCATTCAACGCGTCTTGCTGGCCGGAGACGTCTGTACCGGCATCACCATCATGCGAATGGATGCAGGCCTTGATACCGGTCCCATCCTGGCCGTCCAGTCCACGCCTATCGGAGCGAACGACACCGCCAAAACGCTCCACGACCGGCTCTCCGGTCTTGGCGCCGAGCTCATCAGCGAGGCGCTCGATGCGTTGCGCGCCGGCCGCGCCCGGGAGGTCCCCCAGCCGAACACTGGCGTTACTTATGCGGAAAAGATCAGCAAACAAGAAGCGCTGATTCACTGGGAACTGGATGCCGAACTTATTTTGCGTCAGGTTCGGGCATTTAATCCCTGGCCCGTGGCGGAGACTCGCTGGAGCGGGCAGCAGCTGCGAATTTGGGAGGCTGAAGTGCTCGATCCTGCGGCCAATCCGGCGCCGGCCTGCCTCCCGGGAACGGTAGTCGCGGCCGCGAACGAGGGCATCGACGTGGCTTGCGGCCGCGGCATCCTGCGCGTGCTTCGCCTGCAGCTCGCCGGCCGCAAGCCGTTAGCAGCGCGCGAATTCCTCACGGGACAGCGGCTCATCGGCGCGCGCTTCGTGGAATCATGACAGGCGCCGCCGCCAGCGCCCGGTCCCTAGCGGGGTATGCGGTGGCGCGGGTCTTGCGCGAGGGCGTCACTTTGGATGCGGCATTGAAGGATGCACTCGCCGCCGCTGACTCTCAATTGCGTCCATCGGTGCGTTCTTTAAGTTACGGCGCGGTGCGCGGCTATTATCGCCACGAAGCGATTCTCGGCCTGCTCTTATCGCAGCCGGTAAGATCGCTGGATTTTCTCGTGCGCGCGCTGCTCTCCGTGGCGCTGTTCGAACTGGAGGACCAGCGCTCTCCCGAATATGCCGTCGTGGATGCGGCAGTGCAAACCGCCAAAGCCACGGATGCCGCACGCGCTTCCGGTCTCATCAACGCCGTGTTGCGGCGCTACTTGCGCGAACGCAAAACGCTGGATGCGGAGATCGCCCGCAAACCGGCCACACGCCATGCGGCACCCATCTGGCTGAGCGATCGTTTCCGCGCCGATTGGCCAGTGCGCTGGACCCAGCTGCTCGCCGCCAGCGACGCGCAGGCGCCCATGTGGTTGCGGGTCAGTAGCCGGCACGCGACGGCCGAGGAATACCTCGATCAGCTCCGGCAAGCGGGAATCGGCGCACGTGCCTATCCGGCAGTTCCTCAGGCCATCGTTTTGGACTCGCCTTGCGATGTACACAGCCTGCCTGGATTTGCCGAAGGAAGGGTGTCAGTGCAGGATTTGGGCGCTCAATGCGTTGCATTTCCGCTGGGTTTGGCGCCGGATCTGCGCGTGCTCGATGCCTGCGCCGCCCCCGGCGGCAAAACCGCATTGATCGCCGAACGGCAACCGAACCTGAAACAATTGCTGGCGGTGGACATCGACCCGCAGCGCCTGGAAAGAGTCCGCGAGAATCTTGCAAGGGGCCAGCTGGCCGCCGAAGTGATCCGCGGCGATTCGGCGAGTCCGGCGCAGTGGTGGGACGGGGTGCCATTCGACCGAATTTTGCTCGATGCGCCCTGTTCGGGGCTCGGCGTGATTCGCCGTCACCCGGATATTCGGCTGCGTAAGTCCCCGTCGGACATCGACAAACTGCCTGCTTTGCAGGGCCGATTGCTGCGAGCCGCGTGGAGCCTGCTCGCCCCCGGCGGGCGCTTGGTCTACGTGACCTGCACGCTGACTCGCAGCGAAAACAGCGGCGTGATCGCGGCATTTTTGCAAGGCGCTGCCGACGCCCGCGTGATCCCCGTGGCGGAGTGGGAGGGCTGGCCGACTCTGGGGGAAGCGGATGAATTTGGCCGCCAAATTCTTCCAGGGGAGGCGGGTGCCGACGGCTTCTATTATGCTGCTTTGTCTAAACAATGAAAGCCGCCGGTTTCAACGTGAAACGACCCGATCGCCGCAGGGCGCGTCCCCTCGCGGGACTCGTCTGCGCGGTGGCCGCACTCGCCATGCCGTTTGCGCTGCAGCCGGCGCGGGCCGATGGATTGGAGGGCCGCTTCGAGGTTCGTTCGGCGGATCTTGAACTGAAGGACGGCGTATATCACTTGAACGCGCGCATCGATCTGCCGATCAGCGACGCCGTGCGGCGCGGTTTGGCGGAAGGCGTGCCGCTCACTTTGACGCTGGAGCTGAATATCAAGCGCGTGCGCCAGCTGCTGCCTAATTCGACGGTTGCCGAGCTGACCCAGCGATACCATTTGCAATACAACGCCGTAAGCGGGCACTACATTTTGCGCAACGAGAATAGCGGCCAGCAGGAGTCGCTGGGCACGGTTGAGGGCGCCATCGAACAGTTATCCGAAGTGCGCAGCCTACCGGTCCTGGACAAGGCGCTCATCGCCGCTGATCGGCGCTACGAGGCGAACGTGCGCGCCAAGATCGATTTCGGCACGGTGCCATTTACCTTGCGTCTGCTCATGTTCTGGGTGAGCGATTGGCATCGTGAATCCGATGCGTACGCTTGGACGTTTCAACCATGATTCGCAAGTACGGCTCCACGGTACTCGGCGGCATCGGCGTGGTGCTCTGGGTGGTGGCGTTGTACCTGCTCGCCTCGGCCGCGCAGAATTCGGAGAAGTTCGACAAGTGGCTGCCATGGATCCTGCTGGTCAACATTTCCGGCATGCTGACTCTGTCGATGCTTCTCGTGATCAAGGTCACGCGGCTGGTGCAGGACTACCGCAGGCACGTGCCGGGATCGCGTCTGAAGGGACGTACGGTGGCAATATTCAGCGCGTTGGCCGTCGCGCCCATTCTGGTGGTGTACTATTTTTCCCTGCAATTCTTGAGCCGCGGCATCGACAGTTGGTTCGAGCTGGAGGTCAGCCAGGGGTTGAAGGACACGCGCGAGCTGTCCCACGCCGCGCTCGAAGTGCGGGTCCGCGAGTTTCTCCAGCACACCGAAGTCGTGGCGCATTCGCTGTCGAGCGTGCCCGACTTTCAATTGGGCGCCGCTGTGGATCGCGAACGGCGCGAGAGCGCGGCGTTCGAGTTCACGGTCGTCGGGCCGCAAGGGCGCATCATCGCCACCAGCACCAGCTCCGATCGTCCCATGGATGCTCTGCCGGTGCCCGCCACCGACGAGATGAGGCTGCAATTGCGCCGCGGCCGCCCGTACGTCAGCCTGGACACCGACTCGGTGGGCGGCTATGTGATTCGCGCCGCGGCGCCTCTGGATGAGGGCGCCGCCAGCGCGCGGGTATTGATCGCGATGTACTCGGTGCCCCAGCAGTTGAGCCAGTTGGCCGACACGATCCAGCGATCCGCCACGCAGTACGCCAATTTGGTGCAACTGCGCCGGCCTCTGAAATCGACTTTCGTGCTGATCTTGAGTTTTGTGGTGCTGATGTCCTTGATCGCCGCGGTTTACGGCGCATTTTTCGCAGCACAACGCTTGGTGCAGCCGGTGCAGGATTTGATCGCGGGAACCCGGGCGGTGGCAAAGGGCAACTACGACACCAAGCTGCCGTTGCCGGGCCGAGATGAATTGGGTTTTCTCGTGACTTCGTTCAATGACATGACCAAACGCCTGGGCCGCGCGCGCGAGGAAACGCGCCGCAGTCAGCAAGCCGTGGAAGCGGAGCGCGCGGGTCTCGCGGTCATTCTCGCAAGGCTGTCCACCGGTGTGGTGTCGCTCGAGGCCAATCTGACGGTACGCACGGCGAATCAAGCGGCAAGCGCCATTTTAGGGGTGGATCTGGAGGCGGCAATCGGCAAGCACTTCGACGAATCCATCAGCGATAGCGCCCTGTTCGCGCAGTTTTTGTCGGCCATCAAGCAGCGCCTCGGGCCCGAGCATCTCGATTGGCGCGAACAAATCGAGTTGCTCGCCGAGTCCGGCAAACACGTGCTCATGTGCGCATGCACCGCGCTGCCGAACGACGTCGGCGGCGCCGCCGGCATGGTGCTGGTGTTCGACGACATCACCACCCTGCTGCAGGCGCAGCGCGACGCAGCCTGGGGCGAGGTGGCGCGCCGTTTGGCGCACGAGATCAAGAATCCGCTGACGCCGATCCAGCTGTCGGCGGAACGCATGCGGCGCAAGTTCCTCGGCAGCATGAATGCGCAGGATGCACAAATCCTCGAACGCGCGACGCACACGATCGTGGCCCAAGTCGATGCCATGAAGCAGATGGTCAATGCGTTCAGCGAGTACGCCCGCGCGCCGGACATGCAATTCACGCGCTTTGACTTGAACCAGCTGATCACGGAGGTCGTCGATCTATACCGAGTTCAAGACAGCAGCGCGGACCTGAACCTGCTGTTGAGCCCGAACCTGCCGAACATCTCCGCGGACCGCGTGCGCATCCGGCAGATTCTCAACAATCTGGTCACCAATTCGCTGGAGGCGCTCGAAGGCAAGGTCGGCGCCCGCATCGAGATCGAGACGCTAATCGCCGACGATGGCCCGAAACACAGCGCCTCGGTGGCCATCGTGGTCACGGACAACGGCCCGGGGTTTCAGCGTGATCTGATCGGCACGGTTTTCGATCCTTATGTCACCAGCAAACCGAAGGGCACCGGGCTTGGCCTGGCAATTGTCAAGAAAATCGTAGAGGAACACGGCGGCCGCATTGAGGCGGATAATCTGCGTTCCGGCGGCGCCCGCGTGCGAATTCTATTGCCGTTGGGCGATGGTGCGCGCTCGGCGAGCGCACGCGAGCCGCGGAAGGGCGAACACAGGAGAGAACGGGTATGACCGCTTCTAGAATATTGGTGGTGGACGACGAGGCGGACATCCGCGGCTTGCTCAAAGAGATTCTCTCCGAAGAAGGGTATGAGGTCGAAATCGCGGCTGACGCGACCCAGGCGCGATCGTCGCGCGCCGCCCAGGTCCCGGACTTGGTGCTGCTCGATATTTGGATGCCCGATACGGACGGCATTACGTTGTTGCGCGAGTGGTCGGTGACCGATGGGTACGACTGTCCCGTGGTCATGATGTCCGGTCACGGAACCGTCGAGACTGCCGTTGAGGCCACGCGCCTGGGTGCCTTCGATTTCGTCGAGAAGCCCCTGTCGCTGACCAAGTTGCTGAGAACCGTGGAGCGGGCGCTCGATGCGGGCCGGCGCAAACGCCTCTCGGCGCGCACGCAAGGATCGGCCTTGGCGGTGCCGATCGGCAAGGCCAAGATCACCCAGATGCTGCGCGAACAGGTGCAGCAGGCCGCGTCCAGCTCCTCCCCGGTGTTGCTCATCGGCGAGCTGGGGTCCGGACGCGAGGCCTATGCACGCTACTTGCATTCCCTGAGCGCACGCTCCGCCAAGCCGTTTTTCATCGTGGTTGCCGCGAGCCTTGGGCACGACTCGGCCGCTTCGCTATTCGGCAGCGAGCGCGACGGCAAAATCGAGCCGGGCGCATTCGATCAAGCCGCCGGCGGTTCGCTGTACATCAGCGGACTGGAGGATTTGAACAGCGATGCGCAGCGCGCCCTGCTCGGAGCCATCGAGCAGAATGGCTATACCCGCGTCGGCGGGCGGCAGCGGCTGCCGCTCAATGTGCGCTGGATTAGTTCGGCTCAAGACGGCTTCGAAGCACATCCCAGCCGCGAACCCTTTCGCCGCGATCTGCTCGCGCATTTGAATGTGATCACGTTGCGCGTACCGCCGCTGCGCGATTACTCCGAGGATGTTCCCGATCTGCTGCGCTACTACGTGGATCGCCTGGTCGACGATCAGCATCTGCCGCTGCGCCGCTTCAGCGTCGCCGCGCAGAACCGGCTGCGCAACTATCCCTGGCCTGGAAACGTCGGCGAGCTGAAAAACCTGGTGCAGCGCGTGTTGATTTTGGGCGCCGGCGAGGAGATTCGGCTGGAAGAGATCGAGCGCGAGCTGGCCGTGAAACTGGCGGTCGATGAGCCTCTGGTGAAGCAGGATCTTCTGGCGCTGCCGTTGCGCGAGGCGCGTGAGCAGTTCGAACGCGCCTACCTGCAGCAACAATTGCTGCTGTGTAATGGCAAAGTCGGCCAATTGGCAAAAAGGGTGGGTATGGAGCGCACGCACCTATACCGAAAATTGCGGGCATTGGGGGTCGATTTTCGCCAATTGGGCGAGGATTAGCGCCGATCCTCGCCGAAAAGCTTCCGCGGCCTCAACCTCGCTCAAGATCCCCTGCTTCTGCTTGACAGCGCGCACTCAGTTATATAACATTGGATTTATATAACGACGGATGCGCTATGCCGAATCTCGATGCTGCTTTTTCCGCGCTTGCCGATCCCACGCGACGCGCGATCCTGGCGCGACTGGTTGCCGGCGAAGTGACCGTCGGTGAATTGGCGCAACCCTTTCAGATTACGCAGCCGGCGATCTCACGGCATATCAAGGTGTTGGAGGAGGCGGGGCTGATCATCCGGCGCATCAATGGCACGCGGCGGCCTTGCCGGCTGGCGCCGGCAGGAATAGACGCGGTCGATCAATGGCTGAGCCCGCTGCGCGATGCCTTGAGCCGGAACTATGACCGGCTCGACACGCTACTGGCAAACATGGCGCCGCCCGAGAGGCGCAAGGGGAAACGATGAGCCCAATGACGCTGGAGACTCAGGGCGATACGGGTATTTTGGTGACGCGGCGATTTGCGGCTCCTGCGGAATTGATATTTCGCGCTCACACCGAGCCAAAGCTGATCCAGCAGTGGCTTCTCGGCCCGGAGGGTTGGAGCATGCCGGTCTGTATCACGGATCCCAGAGCGGGAGGCAAATTCCGCTACGAGTGGAAGAACGCGAAGGGCGCGGGGTTCTTCGTCACGGGCGAGTTCGTGGAAGTGATTCCATTCCGCAAGATCGTACACATTGAACGGATGTACTTGCCCGACCCCACCCCTGACAATCATGTTGAAACGCGCTTCGACGCCGACGGCGTGGGCACCCTGATGACTACGCGCATGACGCTGCCGGATTCGCAGACCCGGCACAGCATGTTGACCACCGGCATGGAGCGGGGCATGGAAGCAAGCTATCAACGGCTGGAGAAGATGCAGATCAATCCGCAGTAGCTAGGATCGACTCCGGTGCAGCGCTCAGTCGCCTACCCGGATGACCAGCACGTCGACATCCGCCTTGCGCAGGATCTGACGCAAACGGTTGAGCTCATCCAGCTTGGAGATGGGGCCGATGCGAATGCGGTTCCAGGTATCCGTATCCACGGATACCTTTTGGACCTTTGACTCGATCCCCTGCAGCGCAAGCTTCGCACGCACCCGATCGGCGTCTGCGAAGTTCTTGTACGAGCCGGCTTGCAAAACGTAGGTGCCGGCACGCGTTTCCGGCACTGATTTGATGTCCGGCCGCACGTCCTTGTCCTTCTCCGGTACCACCACTTCGAATTTTGGCAGCTGATCATAGAAGTCGTAGGATTTTGCCGGTTCCTCGGCGCTCGAATCGGCTTCCGGAGGTTCGTTGGCGCGGGACTTCTTTTTGGCCACTTTACCGCTACTCGCCACCGGCGCATCGAGTCGATGGTCCTTCAGGTACACAACGCCGGCCACCGCCAGTCCCAACGCCAATCCGCACACCAAGCCGGCCCATCCGGAAAAGCCGGAAGGCCTGCCGCGTTTGGTTTTATAGTCGCGCGCCATGCAAAGCCTACATCGTGTCCGGCGCTGAGACGCCCAGGATTTTTAAGCCGTTGCGGATCACGGTCTGCGTCGCGAGCGCGATATCGAGCCGCGCATCGCGCAGCGCCGCCTCATCCACGATGAACTGATGAGCGCTGTAGTAGGTGTGAAAGTCGTTGGCCAGATCGCGCAAATAGTGCACCAGCGTATGCGGCGCACGCTGCGCCGCGCACTGCAGGATGATTTCCGGGAAGGCGCTGATGCGTTTGATGAGCTGCAATTCCTGCGGCTCGACGAGCTTCGCCAGTGAATTCAGGCCCTGCTCGACATCATGGGCAAGTCCGCGCTCCTGCAGTTGCCGCATGACGCTGGCGACGCGCGCATGCGCATACTGTATGTAGTACACCGGATTGTCATTGGAGCGAGCCTTGGCCAGCTCCAGGTCGAAGTCCAGATGCTGATCGTTGCTGCGCATGACGTAGAAGAGGCGCGCGGCATCGTTGCCCACTTCCTTGCGCAATTCGCGCAAGGTCACGAACTCGCCCGAGCGCGTCGACATTTGCGCCTTCTCCCCGCCACGGAACAAGGAGACGAACTGCACCAGGCGCACTTCGAAGGATTCGGGCCGGCCGCCAAGTGCCACCAAACCGGCGCGCAGCCGGGCGATGTAGCCGTGATGATCAGACCCTAGGATGTACAGCAACTGATCGAAGCCGCGTTCGCGCTTGCTCAACACATAGGCGATGTCGGACGCAAAGTAGGTCTTGACGCCGTTGTCGCGCACCATGACCCGATCCTTCTCGTCTCCGTAGTCGGTGCTTTTGAACCACAGCGCGCCGTCCTTCAGATACGCGTGACCACTCTTCTTCAGCGATTCGATGGCGCGGTCGACCGCGCCGCTGTCGCTTAGGCTGCGCTCCGAGAACCAGCATTCGAAGGTTACGCCGAATTCCGCCAGGTCCTCGCGAATGTCGGCCAAGATCCCATCGAGAGCCAATTGCAGCACGCGCCGGAACGCATCGGCGCCGATGAGCGCGCGCGCGCGCACGATGAGTGCGTCGATATAAACGTCCTTGTCGCCGCCCTGCGGTTCATCGGCGGGCAAATCCCGGAATACTTCCTCCGCGCTTGACTCAAGGGCAGTGCCCTCTGCCCGGTACAGCTGCTCGGCAATGGCCACGATGTAATCGCCGCGATAGCCGTTCGCGGGAAACGCAAACCGCTCCCCGCATTTCTCCAGATAACGTAGCCAGGTGCTGACCGCCAGAATCTCCATTTGGCGGCCGGCATCGTTCACGTAGTATTCGCGCTCGACCCGATAGCCCACCGCTTCGAGCAAAGCGGCAATCGAGGCTCCGAATGCCGCGTGTCGGCCGTGGCCGACGTGCAATGGCCCGGTCGGGTTCGCGGAAACGAACTCTACTTGCACCCGTGCTCCCTTGCCGGCCTGGGAGTGGCCGTACGCGCTTCCCTGCTTGAGCACACGACCTATTTCATCGTGATAGGCATGTTCCTCGAGAAAGAAATTGATGAATCCGGCGCCCGCGATCTCGACCTTCGCTACGGCGGCGTTCGCGGGCAGCCGCTGCAGCAGCGCATCGGCCAGCTTGCGCGGGTTCTGGCGCGTCGCCTTGGCAAGACGCATGGCCAGATTGCTGGCGAAATCGCCGTGCTGCGCATCGCGCGCATGCTCTACTTCGATGCCGACATTGCGCGCGGCGCTGGGGACGAGATCCTCGGGCAACGCCGCAAGGGCTTGTTTCAGCAACGATTCGATCAAAGTCTTCAAGAGCAGTCCGTCATGTATTGGCGAGGGGTCGGCAGTTTAGCGCAAAGCCGTCAATCCACTTCCAGCGGATCGACATCGATTGACCAGCGCAAGCCCTTGGGTCCAGGCAGGACTTCTACCTGCGGCAGCCATTGGCTAAGAAAGCGCTGCAAGGTGGGCCTTGCCGCGGTCTCGATCATCAAATGCGCTCGAAAGTGATCGGCCCGCCGTGCAATCAAGGCGGTCGCCGGTCCCCACACCTTGAGCGCGGATTCGTGCAGAGCGAGTCCGGCTTGCAGCGCGGCCTGCAGGAAGGAGTCCAAACCTGCCGGATCCCTGGCTTCCGCGCGCAGCAGCGCGAGGCGTGAGTAGGGCGGCCAACCGGCCTCGCGGCGCTCTTCCAGCGCGCGCACCGCAAAGCTTTCATAGCCGTCTGTAATCAGCCGGGTGAGCAGGGGATGCTCGGGAAACTGCGTTTGGATCATCACTTCCCCGGCGCGCGCCTCGCGCCCGGCACGGCCCGCGACCTGGGTGATGGTTTGCGCAAGCCGTTCGGTTGCGCGGAAATCGCTGGCGAACAGACCCTGATCGGCGTCCAGGATGACCACCAACGTGACATCGGGAAAATGGTGACCCTTGGTAAGCATTTGCGTACCGACCAGGATGCGGGCCTCGCCGCTATGCACCCGCTCGAGCACACTTTGAATGGAGCCGCGCGCCGCCGCCGTGTCGCGATCCAGACGCGCGAGCGGTGCGCCGGGAAACAATCGTCCCAGCGTCTCCTCGACTCTCTCAGTGCCCTGGCCCACGGCCAGCAATGCTTGGCCGCAACTGCCGCAGATGGCCGGCACCGGTGCCTGCGCGCCGCAGTGGTGGCAGCGCAATTGCTGTGCGCGGCGATGCAAGGTCATGCGCGCGTCGCAGTGGGCGCAGGGCGCGACCCAGCCGCAGGAATTGCAGAACAGCGTCGGCGCATAGCCGCGGCGGTTCAAAAATACGATGACCTGACCGCCGGCCGCCAGGTGCGCGGCCATGGCCTGCATCGCGGGCGTCGACAATCCCTGATCAGCGGCGTGCCGGCGCAAGTCCACCAACGACATGCGCGGCGCTTGCGCCGATCCAGGGCGCTGCGGCAGCAGATGTCTTGCATAGCGGCCGCTCGCCGCGTTCTCCAGCGTTTCCAGCGACGGCGTCGCCGAGCCCAAAATGATCGGCACGCCCGCACCGCGCGCCCGCATCACCGCGAGGTCGCGCGCCGAATAGCGGAACCCTTCCTGTTGTTTGTAGGAAGCGTCGTGTTCTTCGTCCACCACGATGAGCGCGAGATTCGGCAGCGACGTAAAGACGGCGGAGCGGGTGCCGATGATGATTCGGGCGGTTCCGCCATGCGCGGCTCGCCACGCGTCGCGACGTTCGCCATCCGTGAGGCCCGAATGCACCACCACCACGCCGGCGCTGAATCGGCGCCGGAAGCGCCCGACCAGCTGCGGCGTGAGCGCGATTTCCGGCACCAGCACCAAGGCCTGCCCGCCGCCGGCGATCGCCGCGGCGATGACTCGCAGGTAAACCTCGGTCTTACCGCTGCCCGTGACGCCGTGAAGCAAGTGCACCGCGAAGCTCGACAGCGTGGCAATGATGGCATCGACCCCCACGGCCTGTGCGGCAGTGAGGGACACCTCGCTGGGGCGCATTTCGAAGGTGACGTGTTCGGATCCCGCCGCGCCGTCGGGCAAGCGCTCGGCGATGACCCATCCCCGCTTTGCCAGGCTGCGCAGGTGAGAGGCTGCGAAGCCTTCGCTGATTTGCTCGGCGCTGGCGCCGGGCCGAACCTTCAGCCACTCAAGCAGGGCGCGCTGCCGCGGCGCCCGCCGAGCACTTGGATTGACGAGTTCCTGATGGCCTTGTGCGGTGAGCGTCCAGCGCGGGCTGGTCTTGTGCACGGCCTGACCGGAACGCAGGCTCACCGGCAACGCGGCGGCAAACACTTCGCCGATGGGGTGGTGATAGTAATCCGCAGCCCAGCGCAGCAGATCGAAAGTGACCGGGTCATACACCGGCCGCTCATCCAAATATTCGAATGCGGCTTTCAGCTTGGGCAGGGCGACAGCGCTTTGTGAAACGATGCCAACCAGGATTCCGATGAGGCGTCGGCGGCCAAAGGGAACGCTCACGCGCACGCCCAGGCGGGGAGGGCCTTGCGCTGGGTCCGCCGCGATTGCCGGCGGGAGATAGTCGAATACTCGACGCAGCGGCGTGTCGAGCGCGATTTGCAAAATCATCGGTCCTTTTGTCCACAAAAGCTGTGGATAAGTCTGTTGAGAAACAGGGATCACTAGCCCTAAGTGCCCGTTCCGTTTCGGGTCGCGTTCAATTTGATGAAAAAGTGGCCGAAATCGAAATGATTCATTCAAATTCAATGGGTTACGGTACCCTCTGGAACCCAGCCTGAGGTGTTAATCGAAATTATTGCAATGGAAGTCACATTTGGTGTGCGTAAGTCGCTGATCTTGCCACGGCAAAGTCAACCCTAGGCAAGCGTAGGCGTTATACCTGGAACGGCATTGATCCGTCGACGCTACGAGGCAAGAATGACTCCCGTTGATACGCTCAACACGGCTTGGATGGTCTGGGATAGTCTCGCTCCAACAATTAAGGGAGCGGTTCTGCAGTACACGAAAGAGCTGGAGAAATTCCTGGCGGATATCGAGCGCCGGGCGTTCCGAATGGCACAGGTCGCGTTGCGCGACCCCGACGATGCCCTCGACGTGGTGCAGGACGCTATGCTCAAACTGACGCGCAATTACGCTTCGAAGCCGAGCGCCGAATGGCGGCCCCTGTTCTATCGAATACTGGAAAACGGCATCCGCGACTTGCAGAGGCGCAGAACCGTGCGCAAGCGGATCATGACCTGGCTGCCGGGGGCGAACGAGGATCCGGACAACGAAGCGCAGGATCCGCTCGAGAATGTCGCGGATGCGGCGCCGGCGATACCGGAGAGGCTGATGCAGGCGCAGGCGATGGAGAAGTTGGAGGAGTCGCTGCGTGCGCTGCCGGCGCGGCAGCGTGAAGCCTTCATGCTGCGCAATTTCGAAGGCATGGATGTCGCGGAGACTGCGAGCGCCATGTCTTGTTCGGAAGGCAGCGTGAAGACGCATTACTCGCGCGCCGTGCATGCGTTACGCGAAAAATTAGGCGAGGCTTGGTGATGAGCGAAACAGACAACGATGCTTTTGAAGTGCGCAGCCGCGCGCTGTTTCAGGACAGCGTCGAGAGCCTCGATATGCGCATGCGCTCGCGTCTTACCCAGGCGCGTTCCGCCGCGATTGCGGCCGCGACGACCCGGCCTTGGTTTATGAGCCGGACGCTGTGGACGCCGGCTGCCGGCGTGACCGCCGCGGCTGTTTTGGGCGTGGCCTTGTGGCTCGGTACGCCGCTGGGTCATCAGGGTGCAAGCCTGAGCGCTGCACAATCGAATCTCGAGGATCTTGAGCTGGTCGCATCTTCGGAGGGGTCGGGTGACGCCATGGAAATGATGCAAGACGATATCGATTTTTATGATTTCGCGGATAACGCCGCGAATCCGGAACCGGCCGCTTAGGTTGAATTTCCGTTGAGATCGGCAAGGAGTTGGCTGCTGCTTGGCATCGTGTGCGCGTCGGCGCCCGGCGTGCCGGCAAACGCCGCAGCGCCGTCGACGCCGCCGGCGCCGCCGCCCGCTGCGCCGGCAGCACCGGCTGCCACGACCGATGAAGGCTTCATCGAGTTTTTGGGATCGGACGATGTTGGAGACTCGGCTTGGTGGGAATTTCTGAAGAAGGCGCCGCTGCGCGGGGACGTTCCTCCCGCGCCGCCGCCGCAGGATGCAAAGAAATGATCAGGGCGATGTTCATCTGTGCAAGTCTTATGCTCGCTGCTGCAAACGGGTTTGCGCAGAGCCCCCCGCCTGAGTCTGCGCCGTCTTCCGTGCCCGCAGCGCCTGCGCCCAAAGCTTGGAGCAGCCTGTCGCCCCAACAACAGCAGTTGCTGCAAAGCCATCAAAGCGAATGGAACAGCCTGCCTGCGGATCGCCAGCAGGCACTGGCGAAGGGCAGTCAACGCTGGCTGTCGATGACACCTGAGCAACGCAGCGGTGCGCAACAACGCTTTGCACAGTGGCGCGCAATGCCGCCGGAACAGCGGCAGCTGTTGCGCCAGCGTTGGCAGCAATTCAAGAGTCTGCCCCCTGAACGGCAACAGCAGGTACGCGAATCATTCAACCGGTTTCGCCAAATGCCGCCGGAACAGCGTTCGGAGCTGCGCAGACAATGGCATCAAATGACGCCTGAACAGCGTCACCGGGCCGTCCAACAAGCACGCTCGCACCCCATGTCACGTGGCGCGCCGCCGCCGCATCACAACCCGCATTAGCCGCGGTCGGGCTAGGGATGGTAGGTGCGTTGCGCCTGCGCGCGCACGTCCTCTGGACTGAAGAGCACGTCGCGGAATCGGCCTTGAGTGAACATGAGGGCTTGGTCGGCAAAATGCGCTGATTTTGGATCGCCGCTTTCTCCGCCGCTCATGATGGCTTTGGCGCGAACCACCGCACCGAATTCCACCGCTGCGACGAAGCTATTGCCTTCGGTGCCGTAGATCTTCTGGGTGGTGCGCGGCTTCGGGTTATCGAATGAAGCCAGGGCGCCCCATTGCGAGGGCGCAAATCCGACCGGCAAACTGGGCTTGGCATCATCGAAGGGCTGCACGATGTCGTCGGTCAGGCGCTGAAAGCGATTGATCTCGCCCCAAGGAACCTGCCAACGGCCGAAATCTCGCCGCAACTTGTCCAATGCCGCACTCAACGCGTCGATGCGCTCGGCGTCGCTGAGATGATCCGCGAGATAATCAACTACCGGTTGCTCGGCCTCGCGCGCGGCGGCGGCTTTACGCGCGATGAGTTCCCGGCCCCAGAAAATCGCGACGGCCGTGGGCACGGAATCCACCGAGGTGCGCCGGTCCCAGCTTCGCAGGCTGCTGATTGCCTCTTGCAG
The DNA here is from genome assembly GCA_963756845.1 of uncultured Gammaproteobacteria bacterium. GTDB lineage: Bacteria > Pseudomonadota > Gammaproteobacteria > Steroidobacterales > Steroidobacteraceae > Bog-1198. The sequence continues at coordinate 587,045 of CAVWPD010000008.1, forward strand.
ACCGGCGCGCCGGGGATCATCCGCAGGCAGCGCATCGTAATCCGTCAACAGCGGCGGCAGCAGGACGTCGAATGCGGTCAAATGACCGTCGTAGCCGGCGGCGATGAGAGTGTCCAAGGTCACGCCGCGAATATTCTGCAGCACCTCCACGGCGTGAATGCCGCGCGGATTCTCACCCCTGGTCCACATGTAGACCGGATAGCCCTCACGCTTCGGACTGGCGGATCCGGCTGCCGAAAACGGCCAGTTATTCGTATTCAAAATGTAGCCGCTGCTCGGATTGAGCAGGGTGATGGTCTCATCGAGTGCGTGCGGACCCTGCCACTCGGTTGCTGGATTGCTGCCGTCCACCGGATGCGTGAAATCAAACGCGGTGTCGCGCTTGGGAATAAAGTTGCCGTGAAAGTAAGCGATGGTGCCGTCGGCATCCGCATACACCGTATTGTTGGAAGTGTCGGTGCGCATATCCTGGATCTTGCGGAAGGATGCGTAGTCCGCGGTTTTGGTGCGCAGAAAGGATTGTGCCAGCGCCGCCACCGGTTCCTGGAACAACTTGACGGCTATCCAGCGGCCGTTCTCGGCGCGAACGATGGGGCCGTGATGGCTGCGATAGACGGTGAAGTGCTGCAGCGTCAGGCCGCTGCCCAGTTTCACCCGAATGCTGATCCGGCTCATGTTCAATTTTCTCAGCGCGTCGCCGTATTGGTAGTACAGCCCATCCGATCGTTGCACGATGGACTCCGCGTACTCGTCGACAGCGTCGCCGCCGTAGGAGGTATGCATCCAGCCGTTGTGCGCATTGAATCCCTGGTAGACGAAAAACTGCCCCCAAGTCGCGGCACCGTACACATTCAATCCCTGCTCGCTGATCATCTGTAGTTCCGAGCGGAAGTAATACGAGGTGTGTGGATTGATCCACAGCAGAGCATGGCCTGATGCACTGCGGCTGGGCGCGATGGCGAAACCATTGGAGCCTCCGGGTGAAGCCTCTTCGGCGGCCGGGACCTCCGCCACGCGCGGCGCGCCGGGAGCGTAGAATTCCTTGAGCCGCGCCAGATCGATTTTCTCGATATCGCCGCCGATGCTGCCTTCGGTGAAAGACAGCGCCATCCACGGTTCGAAATGACGAATCACCTTGGGTCTCACGTCCGGATGTTTCGCGAGGTAGTAATTCAGGCCGTCCGACCAGGCAAGCATCAGCGTCTTCAGCCATAGTGGGCTCGAGCGGTATTTTTGCCGCAGCACTTGAACATCGATGAACAGCCGCTCGCGCAGATCGGCGTAGACGGCGGTTTCGCCCTCGGCCTGGGCCAGCCAGCCGAGGCTGCTGAGATAATTGCGCTCAATCCGATTGAAGTCATCCTCGGCCTGCGCGTAGATCGCCCCGAACACCGCGTCCGCGTCGGATTTGCCGTAGATGTGGGCGATGCCCCATGTGTCGCGGACGATGCTTACCTGTAGAGCGTGTTGCCGCCAGCGCGCGGCTCGGTCAGAGTGTGCGGCGGCGCCGGCGACGTTGCATAGGCAGAGCAGCGCAATGAATATCAACCGCATAGCGAGACTTCGGCCTAGCCCGCGGCTTTGACCGCCTGGATCAATTGACTCACGGCCGCCTGCGCGTCGCCGTAGAGCATACGCGTCTGATCCAGAACGAACAGCGCGTTATCGATGCCCGAGAAGCCCTGGCCCTGACCGCGCTTGATGACGATGACATTCTTGGCTTTGTCGGCGTTCAAGATGGGCATGCCGTAAATCGGACTGTTCTTGTTGCTGCGCGCATCCGGATTCACGACATCATTGGCCCCGATGATGAGCGCCACATCGGCTGTCTCGAACTCCGCGTTGATTTCATCCAGATCTGAAATGAGATCGTAAGGCACGCCGGCTTCCGCCAGCAGCACATTCATGTGACCGGGCATGCGGCCGGCCACCGGGTGAATGGCGAAACGCACTTTGACGCCGTGATCCATCAATAGTTGCGTGAGCTCCCACACCTTGTGCTGAGCCTGCGCCACTGCCAAGCCGTAGCCCGGCACGATAATAATTTTTTGCGAATACGCCATCATCACGCCGGCATCCGAAGCCTCAATCGCCTTTTGCGTGCCCGTGACGCCGCCGCCGCTCGCCGCCGAGCTTTCGCCGAAATTCGAGAACAGCACATTACCCAAAGATCGATTCATGGCCTTGGCCATGAGCTGCGTCAACAGCGTGCCGGCCGACCCGACCACCGTGCCGGCGATGATCATGGCGGCATTGTCGAGCACGAAGCCCTCGAGGGCGACCGCTAAACCCGTGAGCGCGTTGTAAAGCGATATGACCACCGGCATGTCGGCGCCGCCGATGGGCAGCGTCATCGCGACGCCCAAAATGAGCGCAAACACGAACAGCAGCGACACCGCGGGCAAGCCGGACGCCTGTCCGAGGCCGCTGACCACCATGAAGCCCAGGCCGGCCGTGATCAGCAAGATTGCCAGATTGACAAATTTCTGGCCGCTGAAGCGCACCGACTTGGTGATCAGGCCCTGCAGCTTGGCGAAGGCTATCAGGCTGCCGCTGAACGAAACGGCGCCGATGAAGCCGCCGACCGTGGCTATCGTCACATGCACGAGATTCTGTTCGCTGCCGATGTAGAGCTCTACGGCCGCTATGGCGGCCGCGGCGCCGCCGCCCATGCCGTTGTAGAGCGCAATCATTTGCGGCATATCGGTCATGGCCACGCGCTTGCCGCTGATCCAGGCGACGATGCCGCCGATGCCGATGGCGACGATCACCAGCGTGAAATTCAAGGTAGATGCGCGGCCCATGAACGCCAAGGTGACTGCCGTCGCCAGCAGCATGCCGACGCCGGCCCAGCGCACGCCGCTCACCGCCGTCACGGGGGAACTCATGCGTTTCAAGCCGAGAATGAACAGGGCAGCGGCCACCAGGTAGGACAGCTGCATCAAAGTCTGAAGCGTTGCGGCGGAGAGCACTCTAGGGTCCTTTCTTCTTGCCAGCCAGCACGAACATTTTCAGCATCCGTTCGGTGACGACGTAGCCGCCCACCGCGTTGCCGGCCGCGAGCATCACGCCGATGAAGCCGATGACGCGCACCAAAGTCGTGTCCGCGGTTGCCAGCGCCACCATGGCCCCGACCAAGACGATGCCGTGAACGAAATTCGACCCCGACATGAGGGGTGTGTGCAGAATTACCGGCACGCGCGAAATGACTTCGTAGCCGGTAAAGCCCGCCAACATGAATATATAGAGCGCAATGACGCCGTCGATCATAGTGACTATCCCTCCACTGCTTTGCGGGTCGCCTCGTGCTTGATTTGGCCATCATGCGTGAGTGCGGCGCCTGCGAAAACCTCGTCTTGCCAGTCGATAGCCAGCTCGCCCTTGGGAAGCGCCGGCTTCAGTAGGTTGAACAAATTGCGCGAATACATTTCGCTGGCGTGATACGGCAACGAGGCCGGCAGATTGAGCGGGCCGATGATTTTGACGCCGCCCTGCAGGACGGTCTCGCCCGCCTTGGTTAGTTCGCAGTTGCCGCCCTGCTCAGCGGCGATGTCGACGATCACCGAACCGGCCTTCATGCGCATCACGGCCGCCTGAGAAATGATGCGCGGCGCGGCGCGCCCGGGAACCGATGCGGTGCTGATCACCGCGTCGCTGGCGGCGATTCGTGCATCCAGGACTTCTTGCTGCCTGCTCTTTTCCTCATCCGTGAGTTCGCGGGCATAACCGCCGGCGCCCTCCGCCGACACCCCCGTCTCGACGAATTTCGCACCCAGCGATTTCACTTGATCCCGGGTTGCGCCGCGAACGTCGTAGGCTTCGACCACCGCGCCAAGCCGCTTTGCGGTGGCGATCGCCTGCAATCCAGCCACACCCGCGCCGATCACCAGTACCGACGCCGGCCGGATGGTGCCGGCCGCCGTGGTCAACATGGGCAGGAACCTTTCCAGCGAATTGGCCGCGATCAGCGCGGCCTTGTATCCCGCAACGGACGCTTGTGAAGACAGCGCATCCATGGACTGCGCACGCGAGATTCGCGGCACCAATTCCATTGCGAAGCTGGTGATGCCGTGTGCCTTCAGTGCGCGCACCAGTTCTGGACGCGCATACGCTTGCATGAATCCGACGATGACGGCGCCTTTCTTCAGCGCAGCGACCTGCGCGAGGGTCGGCGGCTGAACCATCAGCAACACATCCGCAGAGCTGAGAATCGTGGCGGCATCGCTGAATTCGACACCCGCGTACAGCGCGTCCGGGAAATGCGCAGCCGCCCCGGCCCCGCGTTCAATCAACACGCGGCATCCAAGGGCGGTGAGTTTCGCAGCGATTTCCGGGACAACGGCAACGCGGGTTTCTTTGGCAGCGGTCTCCGAGAGGACACCGACGACGACAGGCATGCAAAACTCTCCCCAGCCGTAAGTTACGTGCGAAGCATTGAATTATGGCATAAGAGTCGACTATCTTTAGTTGTTATGAAGCCGGCCGCACAGGACAAGTATCAATTGCTGGATTGGCGGGACGATCTTGCCGTCGTGACGCACGGCTATCCGTTGTCCCAGCAAATCCTGCGAACCGATGTGTCCGGGATGCCCTTGGAGTGGGTGGACTATCGTGAAGCCGCGCGTCTCTATCACACCGAACAGGTGGCTTATACCTGCGGCACGCGTTTGTACCGGCTCTATGGGGGCACATGCGCGCGGACGGGGCTGCGGACCATCGTGGACGTGAACTCAATCATCGCCACTTTGGGAGTCACCGGTAATCCAGGTAACCTGCGCGGCGCGGCGTACACGCCGCCGCTCAACAATCAAACGCTGTTTCGCCGCGACGCCTATCTGTGTTTGTATTGCGGCGCGCGTTTTACATATAGCCTGCTGTCGCGCGATCACGTGACGCCCTTCAGCCGCGGCGGTCAGGATACCTGGAGCAACGTGGTATCGGCATGCCGCCGCTGCAACAATGCCAAGGCGTCCCGCACCCCGGAGCAGGCGGGCATGCAGCTGTTGGCCGTGCCCTTCACACCCACCTACGCAGAATATATTTTCCTGAAGGGCCGGCGCGTGCTCGCGGACCAGATGGAGTACTTGGTGGCGCACTTTCCGCGATCAAGCCCGCTGCACGAGCGCATGCAACGCTGGCCCATGTGAACCCAATCGCGGCGAGTTCCGTTGCGCGGTCGGGCGTCGTGTACTACATCGACGCCAGCTACTTCATCTTTCGCGCCTATCACTCCATGCCCGCGGATATGGTGGACGCCGACGGCAACGCCACGCACGCGCTGTATGGGTTTGCGCGCTTCTTGTCGGATCTTCTCGAGCAGGTCCGGCCGGAGCGAATCGGCGTGGCTTTCGACTTGAGCCTGCGCAGCGTCACCTCGTTTCGCAATGGCATTTACCCTGCATACAAGGCGAACCGGGAAGCTCCGCCGGCCGACTTGGAGCGGCAATTTGCGCTGTGCCGGGAGTTTTGCCGGCACATGGGTTTGGCCGAGTTCGCGAGCGCCGAATACGAAGCCGACGACATCATCGGAACGCTTGCCGCACGTTCGCGCGCCGCGGGTCTGCGCAATGTATTGGTGACGCGCGACAAGGATCTATCGCAGCTGATTCGCGGCGGCGATGTATTTTGGGACTATAGCGGCAACGTGCGTTATCAGTACGATGACATCGGTCCGCGCTTCGGCGCAGTGCCCGAACTCATCGCCGACTTTCTGGCGCTGACCGGCGATAGCGTGGACAACATTCCCGGCGTGCCCGGAGTCGGCAAGAAGACCGCCGCCGAACTGTTTGCGGTATTCGGCTCCCTCGATGAGCTGTATGCCAATCTGCACCGGATTCCGTCGTTGAAGCTGCGCGGTGCCGCTGCGGTCGCTGCTAGACTGCTCGCGCACAAGGACGCGGCGTATCTTGCCAGGCGTTTGACCGGGATTGTCTGCGACATGCCGATCGAAGCCACACTGGATGATTTGAAACCAAGACCGCAAAACAGCGGCGGGCTGGATTCCTTTTTTGATACGCATGGTTTTGGCAATATTTTGCGGCAGCAGGTGCGGCGCATCGCTGCCGCTGCCTGAGATGGGGGAAGTGGCAATGGCGCAGAAAGACATTCAATCCGTCTTGCAAGAGGACCGCGTGTTTGCGCCGTCCGCGGCGTTCCGTAAACAGGCCGGTATCAAGGCCGCGGACTTGCGGCGCATGCATGAGAAGGCCGCGCAGGACTATGTGGGGTTCTGGGCGGATTTGGCGGTCGCAGAGATCGCGTGGGAGAGGCCCTTTACGCTGCCTTTGGATGATTCGCGCGCGCCCAACTATCGCTGGTTTGCCGATGGGCGATTGAATGTCTCGCATAACTGCCTGGATGTGCATCTGGCCGGTCAGGGCGACAAGGTCGCCATTATCTTCGAAGGCGAACCGGGGGACGTGCGCACGCTGACCTACAGGCAACTGCACGCCGAAGTGTGCCGTTTTGCCAATGCGCTGAAAGCCGCAGGCATAGAGCGCGGCGATCGGGTCATCATTTACATGCCATTGATTCCCGAAGTGCTGATCGCGATGCAAGCCTGCGCGCGCATCGGCGCCGTGCATTCGGTGGTGTTCGCAGGCTTCTCCGCCAATGCCGTGAAGGACCGCATCGAGGATGCCGGCGCCAAGCTGGTGATCACCGCGGATGGCGGGTGGCGCGGCGGGCATGCGGTGGAGCTGAAGCGCGCCGTCGACAAGGCGCTGGCCGAGGGCTGCGAATCCGTGCAGGGCGTCATTGTGTATCGGCGCACGGGCGCCGACTGCGAAATGCACGCGGGCCGGGATGTGTGGTGGCACGATGCCGTCTGCGAACAAAGTGCTGCCTGCGAGCCGGAGTGGTTGGATGCCGAGCATCCGCTGTTCCTCCTGTATACCTCAGGATCCACGGGCAAACCCAAGGGCATTCAGCACTCGACCGGCGGCTACTTGCTCAATGCCAAGCTGACCACCAAATGGACCTTCGACCTCAAGGACAGCGATGTCTACTGGTGTACCGCCGATGTCGGCTGGATTACCGGACACACCTACGTAGCCTATGGGCCGCTGGCAGCCGGAGCCACCGTGTTCATGTATGAAGGTGCGCCGACCTACCCGGACGGCGGCCGCTTTTGGAAGATGTGCGAGACCCACGGCGTCAGTATTTTCTATACCGCTCCCACGGCCATTCGCGCACTCATGAAGTTGGGCGACGCGGTGCCGGCGAAATTCGATTTGCGCAAGCTGCGCTTGCTGGGGAGCGTGGGCGAGCCGATCAATCCCGAGGCGTGGATGTGGTACCACCGCGTGATCGGCGCCGAGCGTTGCCCGATCGTCGACACCTGGTGGCAGACGGAGACGGGAGCCATCATGATGACGCCCGTGCCCGGGGTGACGCCCACCAAGCCGGGCTCATGCACCAAACCGCTTCCCGGAATATTCGCCGACATCGTCGATGATGAAGGCCGGCCCGTAAAGACGCCTGATGGCGGCGGCTACTTGGTGATCAAGCGGCCCTGGCCTTCGATGCTGCGCACGATTTGGGGTGATAACGAGCGCTACCTGCGGACTTACTGGGAGAAATTCCAGAACCGCTACTACGTGGCCGGCGACTCGGCGCGCCGCGACGCCGACGGCTACTACTGGATCATGGGACGCATCGATGATGTGCTGAATATCGCGGGGCATCGGCTCGGCACCATGGAAATCGAGTCGGCGCTGGTCGCTCATCCCAAGGTCGCGGAGGCCGCGGTGGTCAGCAAGGCACACGAGATCAAGGGGGAGTCTGCCTTTGCCTATGTCGTGTTGAACATGCCGCGGCCGGAAGGCGCCGCCGCGAAGTCCTTGATCGATGAGCTGCGCGCCTGGGTGGCGGACCAGCTCAGTCCCATCGCCAAGCCGGATGAAATCCGGTTCACCGACAATTTGCCGAAAACGCGCTCGGGAAAAATCATGCGCCGACTGCTACGCGCCGTGGCGCGCGGCGAAGAAATCACCCAAGACATGTCCACGCTGGAGAATCCCGCGATCCTGGACCAACTGCGGGGCGGCCCGAGAGCCGCGGCACCGGAGTCGCCCAGAGCACCGACGGCAAAAAAACGCAAATCACTACCCAAGCGCAAGGGGGCAGCGAAACGCAAGGGTGCAGCGAAACGCAAGGGGGCAGCGAAACGCAAGGGTGCGAAGCGGGCGCTGCCAAAGAAGCAAGTCGCGCGGACAAAACGGCCTAAATCGCGGCCGCGCAAATCGCGGCGCAACAAGTGAGAGTGCCTACTCGCGACTCGAGCCCGATAAAACGGTGACGATGCGCTTCTCGCCGCCTTTGATGAATATATTCTCGCGATACACCACGCTATCGCCCACACGCACTTCCACCACATGGCTACCCTCGGCCACGGTCAAAATCTGCGGTTTACTCCCCGCTTCCTCAGGCTGACCCCGCCGCGTAGCGTCGATGAACACGATCGATCCTGTGGGAGCGCCGGTCACGATGATTTCCGGCGGGTCGGGGGGCGGGGGAGCTTTCCGATGGAACCAGCTGCACGCAGACAGCAAGCATAACGCCAGGATTAAGAGGATTTTCAATCGCCGCTCCGATGGGTTCATCATAACCTAGCAGCTTGCGGCCCCGATCGCCAGAAAACGGCAAACTGCGCCGCCAAGCATCGAAAAGAGCGATCTTTCGGCCCAAGGTCGGCTAGAATCCCTCCCTGCCGGAACGGGCGATCTGCAGCGTCAGCGATGCCATTGCGCGCAGCCCACGGCATTCCATCAAGACAGCTTTGCTGAATGTTCGGCGGCCAACGTGGCCGCATGAGTGATTGGACAATATGCTTTCCACATCCAACGTCGCCGTGCAATTCGGCGCCAAACCGCTCTTTGAGCAGGTCACGGTCAAATTCTCCGACGGCAACCGCTATGGTCTGATCGGTGCGAATGGTTCGGGCAAATCTACGCTCATGAAGGTGCTGGGCGGCGATATGGAGGCCAGCGCCGGCGACGTCATGCTGCAGGCCGGCATGCGGCTCGGCAAGCTGAACCAGAACCAATTCGGTTACGAGGATGAGCGCGTTCTCGATGTCGTCATGCGCGGCCACAGGGAGTTGTGGGCGGCGATGCAGGAACGCGACCGGATCTATGCGGATCCGAACGCCACTGACGCGGATTTCATGAAGGCCGCCGAACTGGAGGGGGTGTTCGCCGAATACGGCGGCTACGATGCCGAGGCTCGAGCCGGCAGCATTCTCACTGACGCCGGCATACATGAGTCGCGCCATAACGGCCCCATGCGCGAAGTGCCTCCGGGTCTGAAGCTGCGCGTGCTGCTCGCGCAGGCCTTGTTCTCCAAGCCCGATGTGCTGCTGCTGGATGAGCCGACCAATAACCTGGACATCAACTCGATTCGATGGCTGGAAGGTGCGCTCAACAACTACGACGCCACCATGGTCATCATTAGCCACGATAGGCATTTCTTGAACCAAGTCTGCACCCACGTGGCCGATCTGGATTTTCAGCAGCTCAAGATTTATCCCGGCAACTATGACGATTTCATGCTGGCCTCCGTACAGGCGCGCGCCCGCGTGGAAGCGGCCAACGCCAAGGCAAAAGACCGCATTTCCGACCTTCAGGAATTCGTGCGGCGTTTTTCCGCGAACGCTTCCAAGGCGCGTCAGGCAACCTCCCGCAAGAAGCAACTTGAAAAGATCAAGATCGAGGAGATCCGCCCCTCGTCGCGCCAGAACCCGTACATTCGCTTCGAACAAGGCAAAAAACTCTATCGCTCGGCGGTGTCGGTAGAAAAATTGAGCTTCAGCTATCCGGGCTCCGATGAGAAGGTGCTGGACAACCTTACTTTCAATATTGAAGGCGGGGAGCGCGTGGCCATCATCGGTCCCAACGGCGCTGGTAAGACGACGCTGATGCGCTGTCTGGCGGGGGAGTTGCGGCCCACGGCGGGGCGCATCACGTGGGTCGAAAATGCCCAGCCGGGGTACATGCCGCAGGATCCGCAAGCCGAATTCGACGACAAGACCGACCTGTTTGCCTGGATGTCCCAATACACCGGCAAGGCCGATGACGATCAGATCGTGCGCGCCACCTTGGGCCGCCTGTTATTTTCCGGGGACGAGACCAAGAAGTCGGTAAAGGTGCTTTCCGGCGGCGAGAAGGGACGCATGATCTATGGCAAGCTGATGCTCACCAAACCCAACGTGCTGCTGATGGATGAACCCACCAACCACATGGACATGGAAACGATCGAGTCCTTGCAAATTGGCCTCGAGCACTACGCCGGAACCCTCGTATTCGTATCGCATGATCGAGAGTTTGTCGGCGGTCTCGCCACGCGCATCATCGAATTGCGCCCCGGCGCCAAAATCGTCGATTTCAGGGGCACTTATGATGAGTACCTGAAATCGCAGGGACTCGAAGCGTAGCGCTACAGCCGGTGTGCTGGCACTATTCGGCGAATGCACTTGGTCGCCGACCGTCTCCGTAAGAAATTTGGTGCGACCACCGCCGTGGCGGACGTATCCTTCAGCGCTGCGCCCGGCAAGGTGCTTGGGCTGCTCGGCCCGAACGGTGCGGGTAAATCCACCACCATCAGCATGGTCGCGGGATTGACGAAACCGGACTTCGGTTCGGTGCACATCGATGGAATACCCTTAGGCACAGGCGCCGATCCGAGCAAGCGCAGATTGGGACTGGTCACCCAGGAAATCGCGCTGCTGGAGGATTTGCCGGCTCGAATGAATCTGGAATTCTTCGGCGGACTGTACGGTCTGGCGGGCCGCGTGCTAACCCAGAGGATTCAGGCGGCACTGGAACTGACCAGTCTCGCGGACCGCGCGCGCGACCCACCCAAGGAATTCAGCGGCGGAATGCGGCGGCGCTTGAACATAGCCTGCGCTCTGCTGCATGAGCCGCAGATACTGCTGCTCGATGAGCCCACGGTGGGGGTCGACCCGCAGAGCCGCAATGCGATCTTTGACACCATCAAAACGTTGGCAGGACAGGGGCGCACGCTGGTATACACGACGCACTACATGGAAGAGGTCGAGCGCCTCTGCGACCGGGTCGTCATCATTGATCATGGACGGGTGCTCGCCGACGACACGCTGGCAGGCTTGTTGGCGAGTGCACCCATATCGAACAGGCTGACGCTGAAATATGACCTGTCTCCGGACGGCGCGGCACTGGCGGAAATCAAGAATCTGCCTGGAGTGACTCAGGTCGATCTGGCAGGGTCGGAGGTGACGGTATCCGCCGCCGACTTAGGGGTCGCCGCGCCGCGTGTGCTCGAGCGCCTCGCGGCCCGCGGCTTCAGCTGTCAGGAACTGACGAGCCGGCGCGCCAATCTCGAGGACGTGTTCCTCGCACTCACCGGCCGCACGTTGCGCGACACATGAGCCTCACCCTGACCGCGTTTCGGGCCTTGGTGCGCAAAGATGTCGCGATATTCCTGCGCGACCGCCGGGCACTGGTCGTGAGTGTGCTGACGCCCATCGTCGTGGCCGCCTTCTTCGGTTTCCTGTTCGGCGGCACCGGCGCGGGCGGCAATGTGATTTCGCGCATGTCGATCGGCGTGACTGATCTGGACGACAGCGCACTGACCAAAGCGGTGCTGGACAGTCTCAGTCACGATGAGTCGCTGCAAACCCAGCTGCTGCCCGAGGCGGAGGCGCAGCAGCTGGTTCGCACCGGCAAGCTGCGCGCGGCCATCGTGTTCCCCGTGGGGTTTGAGGCTGCCGCAACCGGCGCATTGGTGGGTCTCGGGCATATGCCGGAGGTCAAGCTGCTCTATGATCCGTCGCAATCGATGGTTCGGCCGGTGGTCGCCGGATTGCTGACGCAGCACGTCATGCAGCGCATATCGCGGCCAAATTTTACAGGCAACGCCGTCCCGGCACCGTTTAGTCTGGAGAGCAGCGGCGTCACCACAGGTCCGCGTTACAACAGCTACGCGCATTCATTCGCGGGCATGAGCATTCAGTTCATTCTGTTCATGGGTATCGATGCCGGCGTGGCGCTGCTGTTGATGCGTCAAGAAGGCATGTGGCGCAGATTGCGCGCGGCGCCCCTGTCGCGCGGCGTGCTGCTTGGCAGCCGCGTGGCCGGCACTGCGTTGATCGCGATGCTGATTCTCGCCGTCGTCTACCTGGCCGCGGGCCTGATATTTGGCGTGCGCATTGCCGGCAGTCCCTTGGGTTTCGTGATGGTGGCAACGGCGTTCTCCCTGCTCGCCGCGACGACGGGACTCATGATCTCCTCGCTTGGCCGCTCGGTGGGCGCGACACGCGGAGTGGCTATGTTCTCCGTGCTGATCCTTGTCATGCTGGGCGGCGCTTGGGTGCCATCTTTTCTATTCCCGGAATGGCTGCAGCGGGTGACGGAGTTTGTGCCCACCCGCTGGGCCGTTGACGGGCTGGACGCAATGACCTGGCGCGGGCTGCCGCTGCATAATGCGGTTGCACCCACCGTGATACTGCTGGCATGGAGCGCGCTGTTTGCGCTGATAGCGGTCTGGCGTTTCGATTGGGAAGGTAATTAACAGGAAGGGAGACGAGCGGTGCTAACGTTTGACTGGTTCATGCGTTTGCATCTTGCTGAGTGCATTCAGCGTCGCGGGGACGGCGATCGATGAGCCCGACGCCATCAATCGCATTGCCGATGCCGGCTCCAACCATAGCGAAGTTGTCGATACGGCGGCGTATCTTGCGGACGAGATCGGCGGGCGAATGACCAATTCTCCCGCCAGGCGAAAAGCCGAACGTTGGACCCAGGACAAATTCATGAGTTGGGGACTGGCGAACGTCAGGACTACGCAACCGCGGGTAACCGACCCATTTCAATACCCCGATCCTGCGAAGAAGTGATGCTGTTGCTCGGCCTTGCAGCCTCGGTGCTTACGCCTGCTTCAGGCGACCCCGGCGGAAATCGGCGATGATCTCGCGCGCCGCGTTGTGACCGGGCGCGCCGGTCACCCCGCCGCCGGGATGCGTGCCTGACCCGCACATGTACAGCCCCTTCAAGGGGCCGCGGTAATCGCCGTGCCCCAACATCGGCCGCGCTGAGAACAGCTGGTCCAAGCTCAACGCGCCATGGAAAATATCGCCGCCAATGAGCCCAAATGTGCGCTCCAGATCGAGCGGGCTCATGATTTGCCGCCCCAGCACGGCAGCCTTGAAATTCGGCGCATGCGTGTTGACCAGATCGATCATGAGGTCCGCCACTTCATCGCGATGGGCATCCCATGACGCATCATTCGGCAGGATTGGCGCGACATGCTGGCAGAAAAGGCTGGCCACGTGCTTGCCCGGGGGCGCCAGGCTGTCATCCAACGTGGAGGGTATGAGCATTTCCACAATGGGCCGCTTCGACCAGCCGCCGGCCTTGGCATCGAGATACGCCTGGTCCATGTAAGCCAGGCTGGGCGCCATGATGATGCCGGCGGTGTGATGTTCGGCCAGCGTGCGGCCGGGAAGCGCCTTGAAATCGGGCAATTCCGACAGCGCAACATTCATGCGAAAAGTACCCGAACCGCAGCGCCAGCGGCTGATGCGCTCGCGAAAATCCTGCGGCAGAGCGCCAGGATCGATGAGCGAGCCGTACAGCAACTTCGGGTTCAAGTTGGACACGACGCTGCGCGCGCGTATTGCCTCGCCTTTCTCGGTCACCACTCCGACCGCGCGGCCGGCCTCGGTCAGAATCTCTCGCACCGGCGTCGAGACCCGAATCTCTACGCCGCGTTCGGCCGCGGCTTTCGCCATCGCCTGGGTGATGGCGCCCATGCCGCCGATAGCATGCCCCCATGCACCTTTTTTCCCGTTCACCTCGCCGAAGACGTGGTGCAGCAGCACATAGGCGGAGCCCGCCGCATAGGGACTCGCATAATTCCCGACGACGCCATCGAATCCATAGGCTGCCTTGATGGGCGCGCTGTCGAACCATGCATCGAGATAGTCGCCGGCAGACTTCACGAACAGATCGAGCAGTTCGCGCCGCATCGGCATGTCCAGTTTCGCGATGCGTTTGCCCAAGCGGGCGCTTCGCAGCAGCTCCGGCAATGCCTCGAGCCAGCTGCCGGCGGTTACGTTGGGCGGGGTTTCCAGCACCAGATCGCGCAAAACATCGGCGATCACATCGAGGCGCTCCGCATAGGCACCGAGTCGATCTGCATCCTTCACGGAGAACTTCGCAACTTCGCGCTCGGTTTGGCCCGCGCCCACCTTGAGGTACGTTGATTCATCCAGTGGCAGAAAATTCGCCAATCGGCGCTCGACAATGCGCAAACCATGGCGCGGCAAGTCCAGATCGCGGATAACCTTCGGATTCAACAACGACACGGTGTAGGCCGCCACCGAATTGCGGAAGCCCGGATGGAATTCCTCGGTCACGGCGGCGCCCCCGACAACGGAGCGCCGTTCGAGTACCGTGACCTTGAGCCCGGCCGCGGCTAGATAGGCGGCGCAGACGAGCCCATTGTGGCCCCCGCCGACAATGATGACGTCCCGCTGGGGCGACTCACTCACGGTGCTTCCCTCCGTGCTCGGTGGTCCACCAGCCGGCGCGCGGCGCATGTTCCAAGCGGCTCTCCGGAATGAGTTCACGCATGCGGCGCGCAAAACTGCGCAACGCCACTTCACTGTCTCCCAGCGGACCCGGCGTGTAGCTGCGCGAGCTCATGCCGGTCTGCACCCGTTCGATGAGCGCCTTGTCCTCCAAGCTGACCCGGCGATTGATGCGCCAGTTCAAATAGCGCGCCGCGCGCATTTCGCGCCGTGAATCCGGATGCGCGTAGGCAATTTCGCGAATCAAGGTCTCGGTCGGCGATATGGGTATCATCTGCATGAAATCGATCTGGTCCGGATAAATATCGAACGCTATGTTTGGCCACAGCTTGAAGTAGGTCCATAGCCGCTGACGCTCCTCGGACAAGCCCGGTGAGCGAGGCAGAACGGCCTGGTACATGCGTTCCGAGCGCTGCGGGGAGGGGATATCGCGAAGATGCCCCCACATTTTGTCGACCCAGGGGCGCGACTCGAGGCCGTATGATTGCCCGAACAAACGCGTCAGGCCGGGGTGCGCGACCGTGATGTGCATCGCATCCGAATAGTTGTCGGTGACGTTCTTCCAGTTCACTTTGCGCGTGCGCAAAGTTACGCGCCCGAGGGGCTGTAGATCCTCGAGCCGGTATTGATCTAACTCTTCCTGATACGGCGCCAGCATTTCCGCGACGCTCGGCAGACCCGGCTTTAGGCGCACGAACACGAAGCCCTTGTAGAGTTCGGTTTCGAGCGGCTTGAGACCGTATTGCGCCAGTGAAAAATCCGCGAATTCCTTGCGACGCGGCACGGCCGTCAGACGGCCGTCAAGATCATAAGTCCACGCATGGTAGGGGCATACGATGCGCCCGGCACAGTGCCCCGAACCGCCGTCGACCAGCCGGGCCCCGCGATGACGGCAAACGTTGAAAAATGCCTTGACACCGCCATCCGTGCCGCGCACCGCCACCAGCGGTTCGCCGAGAAAATCAAGCGTGTGATAATCGCCGGATTTCGGGATGTCGTTGAGGTGGCATATCACCTGCCAGGACGTGGCAAATACCCGCTCTTTCTCAGCCTCCAGGAAATCCGCATCCCGATATATCCACCCCGGGAGACTGAAGCCGGTTTGATCGGCGTTCGTGAGACCCATTGGTTCATCGTGCGCCCAGCGCTTCGCTTCCATGATCTAGCACCTCCAAACCCTTGTTGAACGGTAGTATAACAAGAGGTGCGCGGTGGCGCCATCCGCGCCGCACTACGGATTGCGGGGTTTAGTGCGCAGAATGCGCGGAAAAGCGCCGGCGCACAGCGCGCTGACCCAATCCTCGCAGATGGCTATTGCCTCGCGCGGCTTGAATGTATCGGCGCTGAGGCTGAGTTCGACCCACAGGCCGTCGAGCAATGCGGACAGGGCAATGGCGGCCGAGCGCAGCTTCAAAGCGGGGGCCTCGCCGGATTTTACGAGTTCGCCCAGCAGCTTTTCCAAGATGGATCGATACATGCCGTAGGTTCGATCGTGCACGGCGCGAATCTCGCGCGAGTGCGCGACCATGCTCCAGAACACCACCCACACGTTGAATAGCTGCGGGTCGAGCAGCTCGGGAGCGAAGGATGCGCGAAAAAAATCGCTCAATCGCGCGCGCGCCGACCCCGCGTCGTGTTCGGTTTGCGAGCGAATCGAATCCTGCAGCGACAGCGCCAGGGTCTCGTAGGTTTCCGCCACCAAGCTCGCCTTGCTCGGAAAATGATGATTGATCAAGCCGATGGAGACGCCGGCGGCGGCGCTGATTCGTCGCACCGAGACGCCGTCATGCCCATACTTCTTCAAGCAGCGCAATGTGGCTTCGATGAGCGCTTCGCGGCGCACGGCGGGCGTTGCGCGGCGAAATTTCGGAACATGCCGCTTTTTTTCCATGGACAACTATACCGAGGCTGGGCGCGCCGCATGCTGCGGCTTGCGTGCTAGGCGGCGCGGTAGGCTCGATAATCCAGGCCGAGCGCGCTCGCCACCGCCGCATGGGTCAATTGGCCGGCATGCACGTTCAGGCCCTGCGCTAATCCGGCGTCTTTGGAAACAGCGGCGCGCCAGCCATGATCAGCCAGCGCTTTGACGTACGGCAGCGTCGCGTTGGTGAGCGCAAATGTGGAGGTCCGCGGTACCGCGCCGGGCATATTGGTCACGCAATAGTGAATTACGCCGTCCAGCACGTAAGTCGGTTCCGCGTGCGTCGTGGGGCGGCTGGTCTCGAAGCAGCCGCCCTGATCGATTGCGATGTCGACCAGCACGGCGCCGGGCTTCATGGTTTTGACCATGGCGCGGCTGACCAACTTGGGGGCGGCTGCCCCCGCAATGAGAACCGCGCCGATCACCAAGTCGGCGTCGCGCACCAGCTCCTCGATCGCATGTGCAGTCGAGTACACGGTTTTCAACTGGCTGCCGAAAATGGAAGACAGCTCGCGCAAGCGTTTCACCGACCGATCCACCACGGTGACATCCGCGCGAAGGCCCACCGCCATTTCAGCGGCGTGCGTGCCGGATACGCCGCCCCCCAAGACGACAACCTTAGCCGGCGCGACCCCGGGGACGCCGCCGAGCAGTACACCGAAGCCTCCATTGGCTTTCTGCAGGCAGTTGGCCCCCACCTGCACCGACATTCGTCCCGCAACCTCGCTCATGGGGGTGAGCAATGGCAAAGAACCGTCCGGCGCCGTCACCGTTTCGTAAGCGATGGCAGTGGCGCCGGAGGCAATTAGCGCCTGCGCCTGCTCGCGATCCGCTGCCAGATGCAGATACGTAAACAGCGTTTGCCCGCTGCGCAGCAGTTTGCACTCGCTAAGTTGCGGCTCTTTGACCTTCACGATGAGGTCGGCAGAGCCGAAGATATCCTCCGCCCGGCGTTCAATGGTGGCGCCTGCCGATTGGTAGTGCGAATCGTCGAATCCTATACCCGCGCCCGCACCGCTCTGCACCAGCACTTGGTGCCCCGAATCGACCAGTTCGCGGACCCCCGCAGGCACCAATCCGACTCGATACTCATGAATCTTGATTTCCTTGGGCACGCCAATTTTCATAAAGTCGCTCCGCTGACGAGTCTGTCTAGGGATGGCAAGGTTACTCACCCGGGCGTCCGGAAACAATCCAGCGGTGATCCTGGCAGGCTCGCCGCCAGGCTCGCCGCTAGGCTCGCCGCTAGGCGATGGCGCGCAATTCCTGGACGAGAAGGCGCTGCCAGAGCCATTCCTGGCGCGTTTGCGGCGCGCCGAGCGACATGCGCTCCAGATACGGCCTAATGGATGCCGGCGTGCCGCGCGCTGTCAAGGCGCCCAAAAGGGTCTTGACGCGAGGCCAGCCGCGAGAGGTTTTCTCCTTGATACGCGTCAGCGCCTTCGTCAAGATGATTTCCTCCGCGGTAAAGTCGGTGCCGAAAGGAAACTCCGAGAACAGTCCGCGGGCGCGCGCCAGCGCGAAGCGCTCCTGCAAAGCCCGCGGTGTATTGTTCCGATGCAAGTCCGGTATCCGATAGTCATGCCGCAGCTTTCCCGCTGCCTGCGCCTGGCGTTTCAATTGGTCTTGAAAGCGAGAGTCAGCGATGTTCAGCACGGCGGCGATCACATCCTCATCGGTGCGGCCGCGCAAATCCGCGACGCCATATTCGGTCACGACCACATCGCGCAAGTGCCGCGGAATCGTCGTGTTCCCATAATTCCACACGATGTTCGAGGCGATGCTGGAATTCCTCTCGCGGGTGCTGCGCAGAGTCAAAATAGCGCGCGCGTCCGGCAAAGCGTGTGCCATGGCTACAAAGTTGTACTGGCCGCCGACGCCGCTGACTACGCGTCCATCGGCCAGACCGTCCGATACGGCGGCGCCCAACAGCGTCACCATCATGGTGGAATTGATGAACCGCCCCTGTTGGCGTTGCTCGATTTTCAAGTCCCGGCCTGATTCAAGCTGATTGACGAAGGAGACGCCGCCCATGGAGAACTGACGCCGCTCTGATTCCGGCAGATCCCGCAATGCGGCATAGAAACCTCGCGGCCCCAAAAAAAATCCGCCATGCAAGAGAGTGCCGCCTATCAGCTGGCGGCCGCACAACGCCAGCAATTCGCGCCGCGCCGCCGCGGTGTCGAGGCGCGCCGCGGCACTAAATCCCTCCGAATTTTCGATGCAGCCGTCCCGATAACGGCAATCCCGCCGAAAGACTCCGCATCTTTGCAGCGACGCGAACTGCTCGGCGCTGAGCGGGGCGGCGAAGTCTTCCTCCGCCAGCGCCGCGAGAAAGCGTTCATCGATGCGCTCGCCGATCTTTCCCGCGTTCAGCAAGCGCTGAATCCGGATGTCGTCATAGACGCGCCGGCGAAGCACGCCGCTGCGATACAAATCCAAAAATCCGTCGACGAACATCTCGGTGCATGCGTATAAACCGCGCTCGAAGGGCGATGCCGCGCCTATCGAATCCAACGCGCTATCAAAGCGCTCGGTCGCTTGCATTCCCCGCAGGATCTCGAGGAATTCCGCGTTCTGTTGGTGTCGCAGCTGCAGGCCATAAACCACGGCGTCGCCAAGCTGTCCGATGCCGATCTGCAGCGTGCCGCCGTCGCGCACCAAACGCGCCCCATACAGTCCGATCGCGTAGTCCGCGGTACTCAAGCGTTGATTCGGGGGCGCGAACAAGTCGTAGTCGTAGCGCGGGTGTTCGATGAGGTAGTCGAAGATTTCTGATTCCACTTGCGCCGGCCCAAACATGAAGGGCATCTGCCGATTCACCTCACCGATGACGACGACCGGTCTGCCTTGCCGGCGCTGCGGCGCCAAAGCTTCCAGCAAATCCAGCGTGACGTCCGGATTTGATCCCAAACTGTACTCGATGCGGCCCTCGACGCTGCGTTTCGCCACGAGCTGGCCAATGACATTGACGCCGAGAGCCGCAACGTCCCGCGCCACATGCGTGTAGTTCATGCTGACATAGTGGCGCTGCGAATGAGCCACGTTGAGAAGGGCGCCCGGATCCAGAAAGAACTCGACGATTTGAACATTGTCGGGAACATCGCCGGCGTGCAGATCCGCGACATAGTGCAGAGGTACGGTACCTGCGAACAGGCGCTTCACCAGAGGCTCGACGAGACGCCGCTCCAGCTCGCCGTTCCACTGCGGTGCGCGCAGACTGAGCGCCGTGAGAATCTTGAGCGTGATCGACGGATCGCGCTGCGCGCGGCGATAGAACTCGTTGGCCAGCGGGTTCGGCTTTCCTATCCCCAACGGCATGGCCAGAACGATATGCGGCCCTACGCGGCTTAACGTACTCTCAACGCATTCAGCCACGTCATCGAAAGTGCCCGGCATACTAGGGTTTGGGCTTGAGCACCAGGGAGAAGCTGATCTTCACGGTATCGCCGACCCATTCGGTGCTCTTCCAATCTCCCTGCCCGACGCCAAAGTCGAGGCGTTTAAGCTTGGCGCTGCCTTGCAGGGTGGCGCCGCCCGGGGACTGAACGAACTGGAAATCAATCGGCACATCCTTCGTCACGCCCCGCAACGTCAGCGCGCCGACGCCGGAGTAGCCCGCCGCGGTTTTGGTGAAGCTCTTGGCAACGTAGTGCGCGGTCGGCGCGTGCGCCACATCGAATATATCCGCGCCGCGAATCGTGTTGTCGCGATCCTTATCCTGCGAATCCACCGAGTTCATGTCGATTTGCACCTCGATGTGCGAATTCGCCAATGCATCCGGCGCAAAATCGACCGCGGCAGTGAATTTGTGGAATAAACCTTTGAAATCGGCGCCGGCCTGCACGCCGACGAATTCCAGCCGGCTCTGCTGGGCGTCTGCGGTGTAAGCGGTGACGGTGCCCGCGGCGCGCAGCGTCGCGGCGAGAAAAACAACGGCGGCCAGGGCAACGACTAGTTTGCTCACTTAAGTTTCTCCGAGTGGGTCCCCGAACGGGTCCCCGGACGGGTCCCCGAATGGGTGAATGGCAGCATGCGCACCAACACATCATCCTTGTTCCAGAAATGATGTTTGAACGCCGCAAGAATGTGAAGTACGGCCAGCGTCAGAAGTACGTAGCTCAACACGTCGTGGGTTGCTTTCAGCAAGTCGAAGGCGTGCTCGTTCTTGCCGATTAGATTCGGCCAGGTAAAGCGGCCAAACCAGCTGACCGAATAGTTCTTAGCGGAGGACATCATCCAACCGGTGAGCGGCATGGCAAAGATCAGCGTGTAAAACGCAGCGTGGGTGGCGCGCGCCAGAGTTTTCTCGATCCGGGACATGCCGGCGGGCAATTCGGGCGGGCGATTGAACAGGCGCCACAGCAGGCGCAGCACGGCCAACATCAGCACGGTCATGCCAAAACTCTTGTGCCGCGCCAGCAGCGCCAGTTTGTGCATTCCCAGCGGCAAATCATCGGCCATCCATGCCAGCGTAAACTGAGTCACGATCAGCGCGGCGATGATCCAATGGAATCCCTGCGCAACCGCACCGTAGCGGGCGTTGGACCTTTGAATTGGCATCGAAACCCCCCGGGTGCACACTGCGCGCCTTAGTTTAGCAAGTCTTCAGTGAGTCTCTACGTGTTCAAAGGCCTCTGCTGCGCGGTTTTGGTGAGTGTCCTGGTCGCTTGCAGCGCGCCGAGGCCGCAACCGTCCGTTCCTCAGGCGCCCGCGCCGCCATCGCCAGGCCAGCCGGCAGCGAACGTTTCGCTCCCCAAGCCCGGCATCTACCAAATCGATTCGAACAATTCCGAACTGCGTCTGTTGGTGTATCGAGCCGGACCGCTATCGGTTCTCGGCCACAACCATGTGATGGTCAATCGCGCGCTGACCGGCACCGTGCATATCGCCGGCTCGATTTCCGCGTCGTCATTTTCGCTCAGCATGCCCGCGGCGGCCTTCGCGATCGACTCGGCGCAATCGAGGCGCGAGGAGGGCAGCGACTTCCCGGGAGATATTGGCGACGAGGACAAGTCAGGTACGCGGCATAATATGCTGAGTCCCGCCGTTCTGAACGCCGCCGAATTTCCGCAGATCTCTGTCAGGAGCACGGCGCTCGGCGGTACACCGGACGCGCTCAGCGTCACCCTGATCATCGAGCTTGCCGGCCACGAAACTACGCTGACCGCGCCGTTCTCCTTGCGGGGAGACTCTCACCAGCTGTGGGCAACCGGCTCGCTCGAGGTGCGGCAGACCGCCATTGGCCTCATGCCGTACAGCCTGCTGCACGGCGCATTGGCCGTGCAGGATGCGATGCGCGTGAAGTTCAAGATAGTCATCCCAATCAGCTAGTCAGCAGAATTGGGGTCCCCTCGGGCGCTATCAAGGCGGCAGCAGGCACACCGCGCAATCCTGGCGGCAACTCACCCTGAGGAAGCATGCCGATGTCGGCAAGACGGGCCAGCGTGCCGCCCACATCCTCGACTTCGAACCGCAAGGATGCACGGCGAAGATCGGCCGGGTGATACAGCCCAAGGTCGAGAAAATCGCTGGTGCAGGCAATGTGCGGCATGCGATCCTGCGACTCATCCATCCCGACGAAGCCGAATTGCTCCCAATAAGTCTTGGCCGCGTCGAGATCCGGGGCCGGCAGCGCGATCTCCACGAAGTAGCCGCAGCGCGACGTCTCGTTTGCCAGCCGTTTGCTGGGCGAGAATGTGCGCGCTTCCACCAATCTGACCAGCTGACCCGAAGGATCGAACCAGCCGATCTCATTAAACACGTTATTACCCAGGTGCCGGAACTCCAATTCGATGCCGCGCGATTCGAGCTCGTGCAGGTGCTTGAGCAAATCCGGCTTGACGAACGTGAGTGAAGGCGCCGCGATCGCGGCTTGATGAAGCCCCAGGTAAATCCTTCCGTCGGTGACCACGGCGTACGGATGCAGCCTTGCCTCGCCTACTTCCGCTTGCGAGAACCCAAGCTCGGTATAGAAATTTAACGAGGCCTGAATGTCAGGCGTGGCAAGCGAAAACTCCAGGAACCGTCCAAGCACAGCGCTACGGGCTCACTCCGCCGACGCAAACGTACTTCAGCTCGGTGTAGTCGAGAATGCCGTACTTGGACCCCTCGCGCCCGATTCCCGACTCTTTGACTCCGCCGAAGGGGGCGACTTCAGTGGAAATGATTCCGGTGTTCAATCCTACGATTCCATACTCAATCGATTCGGTCACTCGCCAGCTACGCGCGAGATCGCGGGTATACACATAGGCAGCCAGGCCAAACTCGGTGTCATTGGCCATGGCGATGGCTTGCGCCTCGGTATCAAACTTGAACAGCGGGGCCACCGGCCCGAAGGTTTCTTCGCGGGCCACCAGCATCTTGGGCGTGACCTCGGTCAGAATCGTCGGCTCGAAGAACGAACCGCCCAGGGCGTGTCGCTTGCCGCCGAGCATGAGTTTCGCGCCCTTCGCCAGCGCGTCGGCAATGTGCTCTTCGACCTTCGCCACCGCTTTGGCGTCGATCAGCGGCCCTTGTTCAGTGACGCCTGCAAGCCCATCCCCGATGCGCAACTGCGCAACGGCCGAGCGCAGTTTCTTCGCGAACTCGTCGTAGACTCCCGCCTGAATCAGCAGACGGTTGGCGCAAACGCAGGTTTGGCCGGTATTGCGGTACTTGCTCGCGACAGCTCCCTGAACCGCGGCGTCCAAGTCGGCGTCGTCGAAGACGATGAAGGGGGCATTGCCGCCGAGCTCGAGCGAAAGCTTCTTGATGGTGCCGGCGCACTGCGCCATGAGTTTCTTGCCCACCTCAGTCGAGCCGGTGAAGGTGAGTTTTCGCACGGCGGGGTTGGCGGTCATCTCGCCGCCGATGCCGGCGGCCGAGCCGGTGATCAAATTGAAAACGCCTTTGGGTATGCCCGCTCGCACGCTGAGTTCAGCCAGCGCCAGCGCGGAATAGGGTGTCTGGGTGGCCGGCTTGCACACCATGGTGCAGCCGGCGGCCAGCGCGGGCCCCGCCTTGCGCGTGATCATCGCCGCGGGAAAATTCCAGGGCGTGATGGCGGCGACCACACCGACCGGCTGGCGCAGTACGAGGATGCGTTTGTCCGGCTGGTGGCCCGGAATGACATCGCCGTAAATTCGCTTGGCTTCTTCCGCAAACCATTCGATGAATGACGCCGCATAGAGTATTTCGCCTCTGGATTCGGCCAGCGGCTTGCCCTGTTCGGCCGTCATCAATATGGCTAGGTCCTCTTGATGCTCGACTATCAGGTCGAACCAGCGGCGCATCAGGATGGCGCGCTCCTTGGCGGTGCGCGCTTTCCACTCCGGCAGTGCGGCGGACGCGGCCGCGATCGCCCGCCGCGTTTCAGCGGCGCCCATGTTGGGGATCGAACCCAGCGTCTGGCCGGTGGCGGGATTTCTCACCTCTACGGTGGTACCGCTGTCGGCGGCCACCCAGCCACCATCGATGAGGCAGCGCTCGCGCAGCAGTCCTGAGTCCTTTAAATCAATACCCTGGGCCATGGCTGCTTCCTCGACTGTTGGCCGCAAAGGATAGCGCGGCGCGCGGCCGACGTTCAAATGGCGGCGGTAATCGCTTCAGCGTTCAAGAATGGCCGTGACGCCCATGCCACCCGCCGTGCAGATGGATATCAGGCCGCGCTTAGCTTTGCTGTCGTCGAGAATCTTTGCCAAGGTGGCAACAATGCGCGTACCGGTTGCTGCGAATGGGTGGCCGATCGCGAGACTGCCTCCCTTGACGTTGAGCTTCGAACGGTCGATCGTCCCCAGGGCGCTCCGCAGGCCAAGTTTGTCGCGGCAATAGGCCGGGTCTGCCCAGGCCTTCAGCGTACACAGCACCTGACCGGCGAATGCCTCATGTATTTCATAGAAATCGAAGTCCTGCAGCCCCAAATGCGCATCGCTCAGCATTCGCGGCACAGCATAGGCGGGCGCCATCAGCAGGCCCTCCTTCTTCTCGATGTAGTCGACCGCGGCCACCTTGCCGTAGCTCAAGTAGGCGAGCACCGGGAGATTGCGCTCCCGCGCCCAGGCCTCGGAGGCCAGCAACACGGCGGAGGCCCCGTCCGTCATCGGCGTGGAGTTTCCGGCGGTCAAGGTGCCGGCGCCTGACAAGTCGAATGACGGACGTAGCTTGGCCAGTTTTTCCAATGTCGTATCGGTGCGAATATTGTTATCTTGGGAGAGTCCCAGGTACTCGAGCACCAGATCCTTGTAGAAGCCCGCCGCGTAGGCCGCCGCCGCCTTTTGGTGGCTCTCCAGCGCGAGCTGGTCCTGGTCTGCGCGCGTGACGCCCCAGGTCTTGACCATCAGTTCCGTGCTCTCTCCCATGGACAGGCCCGTGCGCGGTTCAGCGATTCCGGGCAGCACCGGGCGGAAACTCTTCGGCCGCAACCCAAACCAGGGGCGCACTCGTTGCAAGGCGGTTCTGCCGCGATAACTGCGCAGCAGAAGTTGCTGAAAGCTCCTGGGGTAAACCACGGGCGGATCGCTTACCGTGTCGACGCCCCCGGCTATTGCGCAGTCGATCTGTCCCAATGCAATCTTGTTGCCCAACAGGATTGCTGCCTCCAGGCTGGTCCCGCAGGCACGCTGCAAATCCAGCCCCGGCGTCTCCGCGGCAAGGCCGCAGCCGAGCACCGACTCGCGCGTCAAATTCCATTGGCTCGAGTGTTTCATGACGGCGCCCGCGGCGACATCGTCCAGTCGCTGACCCTGCAAACCGAAGCGTTCCACGACGCCGCGCAGCGCTGCGATCAACATCTCTTGATTCCCAACCTGCGCATAGGCGCCGTTGCCGCGGGCGAACGGTATTCGTGCACCACCGACAATCGCGACGCGGCGCGGACTCGCTCCAACCAACATACTTGCCTCCTGCGTTACAAGCTGCGGATTATGGACCTACCCACCGGCATATAATCCATTCATGACTCGATTTTCTCACAGCTCATGGTGCTGGCTGGCGGTATTGACGCTGATCGGCTGCGGCGCGGCGCCGGCCCCTACCCCCGCGCAGTCCCCAAAAACCGCGGCGCCCCTCGAGCAATTGAACCGACTCGTGGAACGCTACTGGGATGAGCGCATTGCCGTCGATTATGCGATTTCCCCGCAGCTGCTCGCCGATTCGCTCGATATTGAACGGCGCTATCTCGCGGAGGTTCTCGCCGTTCCGCGCGATCGGCTGGATGCGAATGCGCTGCTGACCTACGATATCTTCAAGAGGCAGCGCGAGTTGGCAATCCAGGGATTTTCCTTTCCTTTCGAGCTGCTGCCCATGAATCCTTTCGGCGGCGAGCCGCTGCATTTCGCAGCTTTGGCGGCCGCGGCCGGGCAGCTTCCCGCATCGATGGCTGCGGATTACCTGAAATGGCCGCGGCGAATTGATGAGTACGTGAACTGGACACAGCAAGCCATCATCAACATGCGCGAAGGGATGCGTCGCGGCTACACCTCGCCGCGCGTATTGATCGAACGGATGCTTCCCATCCTGGAGCGCCTGGGCCGGGACGATTCCGCGAATGTGTTCATTGCGCTGGCCCGCTCGGTGCCTGAAAGCATCCGGGAACCGCAGCGCTCGAGCCTTGCCAAAGCGATCGCCGCCGCTGTGCGCGAGAAGTTGCTGCCGGCGAACCGAGCGCTGCACGATTTTCTGCAGCACGACTATCTGCCGCGCGCGCGGGCGGGGATCGCACTGTCGGAACTGCCGCTGGGCGCGCAATGGTATGCGTTTCGCCTACAACGCGCGACCAGCACGGCATTGTCGGCCGAGGAGATTCACCGCATCGGCCTTGCGGAAGTAGAGCGCATCGCCGCGCACGCGCCGCCGCCGCGCGAGCAGCTGCCCCAGGATGCGGCCGCCGCGCGCGCGCCCTCCGGCGATGAGCTGGTCAGCGCCTATCAAGACTTGGCAGTCCAAGCGCGGGCAGCGCTGCCCAAGTTGTTTTCCGAGGATCCCACCGATTTTGCAATTCGAGCTGCGGATTCGCTGCCGGAACCGGCGACGGCTCTGTTCTATCAGCGCCCCGGACCCTCGGGAATGCCGCCGGCCGTTCTGTTTGTCGATACCGGGATCTCTCGGCGCCCGGTATCGATTGCGGATTTTCTGCAGCAAGCGCTGCCCGGGCACCATTATCAAATTGCGCTACAACAGGAGCAACTCGAATTGCCGAGATTTCGCCGCTACGGCGCCGAGCCCGCCTTCATCGAAGGCTGGGGACTCTACGCCGCCACGCTCGGCGAGGAGTTGGGCATGTACCCAGACGGCGCGGCGAAGCCGGATGCATCGGCGGCCGACATGCGCTGCGCGGTGTCCTTAGTGGTGGATACAGGTCTGCACGCAAAGGGCTGGACGCGGACCATGGCATCCGATTATCTTCATGCGCACTTGGCAGGCGAGCAGGCCGATATCCAATCTTTGATCGACTGGTACGCGGCAAATCCCGCCGATGCTCTGGCCTGCAAGATGGGCGAGCTTGGAATTCGTTCGCTTAAGGGGCGCGCTCAACAGACGATGGGCGCGCGCTTCGATATTCGGGAATTTCATGCCGCAATACTCAAGGCCGGCGCGATGCCCATGGACTTGCTCGAAGCCCGGATGAAGGTATGGATGGAGGGCCGGCCGTGAGGCGTTCGGCCGGGAACAACCGACTAGAGGCAATCTCTTTCGAACGGCGGACGCCGCGTGGAGTCAGACTACCCAGTGCGCTTCTCATACCTACTTACCTTGCTTGTCGTCACCGACATGGCCATGCCGGCGAGTCTTGGGCAAGAAGCCGCGCAGCAGGGCGACGTCCAGGTGTCCGTGTCGCTGGACCCCGCGGAACAAAACGGCAACGCCAACGCGACGGTGAGAATTCATGCACGTCGCGAAGTTGTTTGGTCGCTGATCACCAGCTGCCCGGAGTCTGTGCGCTTGGTTCCGGGCCTGGAGGTCTGCGATGTATTGGAGACGGCCGAGGACCGGTCATGGCAGAGAATTCGCCACGTGATGAACTATTCCTGGCTCCTTCCCAAGGTGAGCTACGAGATACGCGCCACCTACGACCCGCCATCGCGGGTGTCGATCGAACGCATCTCGGGGGATTTACGCACGCTGCGCGGCTCGTGGGACTTGAAGAGCGAGGGGGACTACACGGTTGCGCACTACATGGTCGATTTGGCGCCTGGCTTCTGGGTGCCGCATTGGATCGTGCGCACGGCCCTGCGTCACGATTTGCCCAAGATGCTGCGCGCGCTGCGCTCCCGTGCTGAAACCCTGCAAAGCCAGGCCCGCTGATGCGCACGCCGCGCGGCGCCGGTCCGGCATCGCCATCTTGATGCTGGGGGCTGCGGCGCTGTGCGCGTGCCAGCGCGAGCCGGAAACCCCGCCGCCACGCGTCAAGCAGATATTTCACCTGAATGCTTACGAGAAGGATTTTGGCTACTCGCAAGCCGTGTTGATCGACAAAACGCTGTATATTTCGGGTTCGGTGGCTGCGGATCAGAACGGCCGGTTGGTGTCCCCGGGCGACATGGCCGGGCAAATGCGAGCCGCTTATTCCAACATACGCCGCACGCTTGCCGCGCACGGCGCCGACTTCGAAGAAGTCGTCAAAGAGACGATATATACGACGGATATGGACGCGTTGCTAAAAGCCTCAGATTTACGCTTCGAGTATTACAACAAGGAGCGGCTGCCGACGACTTCATGGGTGCAAGTAGAACGTTTGATCGATCGCGGGTTTCTCGTACAAATAGAAGTCATCGCCGAGCTTCCGTAGTCGCGTGAATCGAGGGTAGCTGTTGCGTAATGTCGTGGACAAGAATTTCGAGCGCCGCCTCGCGGGTCTCATCAATTCCGGTGAGCGCGCGGTGCTGCGCGGCGGAAGGAAGGGCGTTGAGAAGGAGTCATTGCGCGTATCACCCGACGGGAACATCGTGCAAACGCGACACCCCGAAGCGCTCGGTGCTCCGCTCACCAACGAACACATCACGACGGATTTTTCCGAATCCCTGATCGAGCTGGTGACGCCGCCATTCGGCGAGACTTGGGAACTGCTGCAATACCTGTGCGATATCCATCAGTTCGTGTATCGGCACTTGGGCGACGAGTTGTTATGGGCGACGAGTATGCCCTGCGCCATCGCCGGCGATGCCAGCATTCCGCTCGCGCAATTCGGCAGCTCCAATGTCGGACGCATGAAGACCATTTATCGCCATGGTTTGGGAGTGCGCTACGGGCGGATAATGCAGGCTATTTCCGGCGTGCACTTCAACTACTCCTTCGGGCCGAAGCTGTGGGGCGTCCTGGCCGATGTCACACAAACCACGCGGCAGCGCCAGGACTTCATCTCGGAACAATACTTCGGCGTGCTGCGCAACTATCGCCGCTACGGCTGGCTCGTGCTCTACCTATTCGGCACCTCGCCGGCGGTATCGAACAGCTTCTTCGCGGGGCGCGAAAATACCTTGCCGCGTTTCGATGCCGATACCACGTACGAACCCTACGGCACGTCGCTGCGCATGAGCGACATCGGCTATCGCAACAAGAATCAATCGACGTTGAGCGTGTCGGTCAACAGCTTGGACGAATACGTGCGCGATCTTTCGCGCGCGATCGGCACCCCTTACCCGCCGTACCAGAAGATCGGCGTGAAAGTCGACGGGGTGTACCAGCAGCTGAATACGAATATTTTGCAGATCGAGAATGAGTATTACAGTTTCATCCGGCCGAAAAGGATCGCACGCAGCGGCGAACGGCCGACCAAGGCGCTGCACCGCGCCGGAGTCGAGTACGTCGAGGTGCGCGCATTGGACGTCAGCGCCTTCGATCCGGTCGGCGTCAATCAAAACAAGCTGCGCTTTCTCGAGGCGTTTCTCGCCTTATGCCTGTTGCGCGAGAGCGCTCCGATCAGCCGTGGTGAGCAGGAAGCGCTGGATGCCAATCATCTGCTGGTTGCGCGCCGCGGCCGGGAACCCAACCTCACGTTGCTGCGGGAAGGGCGCAATGTGCCGATGACCGAGTGGGCGGCCGAACTGCTGGATGCGATGCAAGGATTGTGCGAGATGCTCGATCATGGCGAAGCCGCGCGGCCCTATGGTACTGCGCTCGATCAGCAGCGCGCCAAGATCGACGATGTTGAACGGACGCCGTCTGCGCGTCTGCTCGCAGAAATGCGCCAAACCGGGGAATCCTTTTTTCAACTGGCGCTGCGCATGTCGAACTTGCACAAGGACTACTTTCTCGGACTGTATCCGCCCAACGAACGCCGCCTCGCCGAATTCGCGGCGGCGGCTGTGGAATCCCATGAGGCTCAGGCCCGCATCGAGGCCTCCGACGATACGGATTTCGACACGTATCTCGCGCGCTATCTGGCCGATTGAGCGCTGTATTTGACATAATGTTCAACGGCCCAGCCGGCGTTTTTCATTCAAAGGGTGCCCCAGGTCGTTGAGCGCTGCGGGCTACGTGGGTACGGTGAGGCCAATGAGCCTCGCCAATGGATTTCCGAACGAAGATCTCCCCGATTCGCCGCATGCGCGGCAGCTGCGAGCGGGATTTCCCTGGCTGACGTTCGAGGCAGATCTCGAGGCGCAATTCCGGCGTAAGAACTTCGACGAGAACCTGCAGCAAACACGCGTCAACCTGTGTCTTGCGATCCTTGTCACCATCGCGTTTTCAGCCATGGACTCCATGGTGCTGGGTCCGGAACTGAACCGGATTCCCAGCATGATTCGCATGCTGATTATCGTTCCGGTGCTGCTGATCGGGCTCGCCGGGAGCTTTTCATCGCTGCGACACCGGCTGCACGCCTCGCTCAGTATCATCGTGCTCACGCTGCTGGGCTTGAGCGCGGTCGCGATCCAGGTCATCGCCTCGCTGGGTGGGATTACGCTGCTGTTTCCGAGCTTGATGATCACCATCCTGTTCATCTACCTGATGGGCGGACTCATTTTTTACCACGCGGTAGCCGCGAATGTGTTCGTGATGTTCATGTTTCTGGCCGTGGGCACCCTGCTGATGCTGCCCGGCCGTGAATTCAGCCACGACGCGTTGGCCATCCTCGGAACCAATCTGTTTGGCGCGTCGGTGAGCTATATGCATGAGAAAACCAGCCGGATGCGGTTTCTCGAGGCGTGCCTGCTGCGCGAGTTGGTGGCGCGAGACGGCCTGACCGGCATTCAGAATCGCCGCATGTTCGATCAGCATATCAGGCGGGTCTGGCAGCAGGCGGTGCGCGAAGAGAAGCGCGTTGCAGTACTGCTCGTGGATATCGATTGTTTCAAGGACTACAACGATCGTTATGGGCATCAGGCCGGCGATGAATGCCTGCGGGCCGTTGCGGTCTCCCTCAACCAGTGCGCGCGCAGGCCGCTGGACTTCGTGGCGCGCTACGGCGGCGAGGAGTTCGCTCTCGTGCTCTACGAAGCCAACCGCGAATATATCGCCGAGGTTCTGACCCGCATTCAGCGCTCCATCGCCGAACTGAACATTCCCCACGACGCCTCGCGAGTCGCGAGCCGGCTGACGGTGAGCATCGGGGCGGCCTTCGTGCTGCCTACCGCGGATCGCACGGTTGAAGGATTGATTCAGCTCGCCGACGAAGCGCTGTACAGCGCAAAAGAGGAAGGCCGGAACCGAGTGATCGTGATGGAGGCGGAATACCATACCTTAAGGACCGGACGCTTCGAAAAGCGCCGCGGTCAGGCGGACGCATAGATCCGCCCGGGACCTCACCGATATATGGCGATCTGCGGCTCCTCGCCCGCTCTTCGGCTCGCACGAAACATTCCTTCAGAATTGAATTCCATGGCGATATCGCCATGTGCATCGATCGCGACGACGCCGCCCTCGCCGCGCAACGCGGGTAGCTCCTCGAGCACGACCTCGCGCACTGCCTGGCACAAGCGGCGGCCGCCGAAGCGCACCCGCGCGCAAATGTCATGAGCTACGGCGGCGCGAATGAATACTTCTCCGTGTCCGGTTGCCGACACGGCGCAGGAGCGGTCGTCGGCGTAGGTACCGGCGCCGATGATCGGCGAATCGCCGATGCGCTGATAACGCTTGCCCGTCATCCCGCCGGTGGATGTGGCGGCGGCCAAATGCCCTTGCGCGTCGAGGGCAACGGCGCCCACGGTACCGACATGCGATATGGTCAGTGCGGAAAGGCCGATGTCCCCGCCACGGATGCGCTCCAACTGCTGCCACCGTTCAGGGGTGAAGAAATAGCTTTGCGGCACGAAGTCGAACCCCCGGCTCGCAGCAAATTCCTCCGCGCCGCCGCTTGCCAGCATGACGTGCTCGGATTGCTCCATGACGGCGCGAGCCAGCTGAATTGGGTTCTTGATGCGGGTCAGGCCGCAAACAGCGCCGGCCCTTAGACTGCCGCCATCCATGATCGCGGCGTCCAACTCGTTGCGGCCATCGAGCGTGAAGACTGCGCCTTTGCCGGCGTTGAACAGCGGATTGTCCTCCAGCAGCACCACGGCTCGGGTTACCGCGTCCAAACTCGTGCCGCCGGCTTGCAGCACCGAGAAACCGGCGTCAATCGCCTCCTTCAGCCCGGCGCGGTAGCGCAGTTCCGCTTCCCCCTGCATTTCGGCGCGCGGCAAAGTGCCTGCGCCGCCGTGAATTGCCAAGCCGAACATGCGTTACATCGCTCCTTGCCGCGCTGGAATTGTGACCTCGAGGCCGTCGAGATTTGCGGTGATATGAACCTGGCAACCGAGACGGCTGTTCTCGCGCGGCTCCCAGGCACTCTCCAGCATACCTTCCTCCATTTCCTCGCGGGGCAACAGTTTGACGGCCCACCCGGCGTCGACATACACATGACAGGTTGCGCAGGCGCAGGCACCCCCGCACTGGGCAACGATACCCTGCACGCCGTTTTGCACGGCGGCCTCCATCAATGTGATGCCGATGGGTGCGTCGATCACGCGCCTAACACCGCTAGGCTCGATAAATATGATGCGGGGCATCAGACCAGCGAAACGGGGCTGCGGTTGGTGATGTGTCTGCGTCTAGCCATAGGTGCCAAAACCTCGCCCCGGCGACAATCGTTCGTGCCGGACGGCTGTAATCGTAATAGTATTGCCGGGACGGCCCAAGTTTGCTCGGAGTCTAGAATGAAATTGATCACCGCCATCATAAAGCCCTTCAAGCTGGACGACGTGCGAGCCGCTCTGTCGGAAATTGGCGTGTCCGGCATGACGGTCACCGAAGTGAAAGGTTTCGGCAGACAGCGGGGCCACACCGAGCTGTATCGAGGCGCGGAGTATGTCGTGGATTTTGTGCCTAAAACCCGCATCGAAGTTGCCGTCAAGAACGAACTCGTCGATCAGGTCATGGAAGCCATCGTGGGCGCATCAAAAACCGGAAAGGTCGGCGACGGCAAGATTTTCGTCACCGATATCCTGCGGGTATTGCGCATCCGCACCGGCGAGAGCGACAACGCTGCCTTGTAGTGCATTCCTCGGATGAGGCCTACCGACGGCGGGCGCCTGATCTTATTGGTGGTTTTGACCACGGCGCTGCTCGGGCCGATATTCGCCGCGAAGCTCACTGACCAGGAGCACACTCGTATCGAGGAACCGCGGCCGGCCGATGTGCCCAGCGACGCGGCGCTGGAGGCGGCTGGAGCGGTCATCGGCACGGTTGATATCAGCATTCGCAACATATTCGACGAGGCCGACCCTCGCGAGAACAATGCGTTGTTCCGGCTCGGAAATCACCTACATGTCCGCACCAAGCGGTCCACTATCCAGGCGCAGCTGCTATTCGCCAGCGGCGATAAATATCTCGCCCGCAAGCTGGCGGAAACCGAGCGTGCACTGCGCCTGCAAACCTATATCTATGATGCGCGCATCGTGCCCGTGCATTACGCCGACGGCAAAGTCGACATCAGAGTCATTACCAAGGACGTATGGACCTTGAGTCCCGGCGTTTCCTTCGCCCGCGCGGGCGGCAGCAATACCAGCAAGTTCAATCTGGAGGATGAGAACGTCCTAGGTTGGGGCAAGACGCTGCAGGTTTCCCGGTCGAGCAACGTCGATCGAACCAGCAATACCGTAGGCTGGATGGATCCGAACGTGTTTGGATCACGATGGACGTCTGCGCTCACCTATTCGGATTCCAGCGACGGCACACAGCGCTCGCTGCTGGTCCAGCAGCCCTTCTATTCCCTGGATGCGCCCTGGAGCACGAAAATCCTAGCATTCAGTTTCGACCGCACGGTTTCCCGTTACAACCTGGGCGACATCGTCGATCAATTCAATGACAACCAAAACGCCTACGAACTGAGCGGCGGCGTATCCAGCGGTTTGATCGACGGCTGGACCCGGCGCTGGACCTTCGGCATGCGCTACGACCGCAATGTGTTCTTGCCGACGCCGGGAACCGCAACTCCGACTCCGACCGCGCTCATGCCGCCCGACAGAACCCTGTCATACCCGTTCACCGGCTTCGACATTCTTCAGGACGAATACAAAAAGGTCGGTGACGAAAACGAAATCGGCCGCACCGAGGATCTGTATTTCGGCACCGAAGTCACGGGCGAAATCGGTCTATCGAACAGCCTATTCGGCGCCAACCACAACGCCATCATGCTGGCCTCGAAGGCGCTGCGCGGGCTGGAGTTTCCCGATGAGCAGCAGCTGTTCTTGACCAGCGACTTCTCCTCGCGCGTGGAAGACGGGCACGCCCGCAATCTGATCGCGGACGCCGCCGCAAAATATTATTGGCGCTGGCACGAGGATTGGCTGCTGTATGCGTCCCTGTCAGGGACCACCACCTATATGCTGGATCCGGATATGCAGCTGCTGCTCGGTGGCGACAACGGTATGCGCGGCTATCCGCTGCGCTTCGAGTCAGGCACTTCGCGGGCGCTCTTCACGGTGGAGCAACGGGTGTTCACCGATTGGTACCCATTTCGGCTCGCCCGGGTCGGAGCTGCCTTGTTTGCCGATGTGGGACGCACCTGGGGCAACGGCGTTATCGGCAACAGCGACCCGGGCCTGCTCAAAGACGTGGGCTTCGGATTGCGGTTGGGCAATACGCGCTCGGGCCTCGGCAACGTGCTGCACATCGACTGCGCCTTCCCGCTAGACAATCTGCCGGGGATACCAAAATTCCAATTCTTGGTGCAAACGATGCAGAGCTTTTAGTCCTTGGCGCTCTTTCGGCGCCGCGAGAACAACCACAGAAAGCCAATGCATACGCCGAAGTTGAGCACCCACCACCACAGCTGCCGGGCATTGTTGTTGACCGATGGGCCGGCCGGAGGCGCGACATCCAGCGTGCCCTTGAGAGTCTCCGGCACACCGGCCTGTACTCGAAATTCGATCGCGGCGGCGCCAGGCAGCGACAAGTCCTTGCTGCGCAGCGTGTAGCTGCCGTCGGTTTCCGCGGTGGTTGGGTAGGTCGTGCCGCGCAATACCACCGTCATCGCGGCATCGCGGACGGGGGCATTATCGAGCAAGCGGCTCAGATGAATGATCATCTGGTCGCCGTTGACCAGCCCGACGGCCAACAAATCGGCGGAGCGCGCCTCTACTCGCGGCGTGGCAGCGGTTGCAGAGCCGGCCGCCGCCGCGGCCAGCACAGCCAGCATTGCCGGGGCGCCAACGCGGCGCAGCGCCTGCAGCCATCTCAAAGCAGGAAACCCGACACGCCCAGCGCCGTGCCGGCGATGCTGGACAGCACGCCGAATAGGGGGAAGAAAGTCTTGCGCGCCAGAAAATACAGCGAACACAGCACTAAACCCAGCTCCAGCAGTCCCTCGCCGATGTCGAAGCGCAGCGCCCGTCGTTCCTCGATTTCGGTTTGTGCATCCTTGCTGCGCGCGTCCTCCTGGATCTTCTCAGCGTCCGCCGCGTACTTGGCACGCGCGGCCTCGAGCTTGCGCGACAGGGCCTCTATCTTGGATGGGTCGGAGCCCATCGTCTGCATCAAGGTCAGTGCCACCTCTTCGGTATTCTCGCGGATCTTCTTGGCTTGATAGTAGCCCCATTGATCGTTCGATTCGGTCCGATAAATGACTGCCTTGGTATGCGCGCGGTGCGATGAGATCGTGACCACCGATAGCAACACTCCCACGGTGGCCACCAAAATTCCAACGCGCCGGGTATAGGGATCGGCGGCATGTTCCGGCGTGACCTCAATCTCAGGCATGGCGTATGAATATCCTCGGTTAACCGCTCCGTTCCAGCCCCCCATTGCGCCAAAACACTCCGCGCATGGCAGAATCTGGGCCGTTATGCGAGCACTGAGTCAAATTACCCGGCAAATTTTAGCGCAAAACGACGGGCGCGACTTCGATAGGTTGACTTTGAAGCTGGCTCGCCTGCGACAGGATCCGTTTGCCTTCTTTCGCGGTACCAATCCGCTTTTCTTGAAGTTCCTGCCGCGGGCGCATGCACTGTTTCGCGCGCCCTGCATCCTGATCTGCGGCGATTTGCACCTGGAAAATTTCGGCGCCTTCAAGGGCGACAATCGACTTTGTTATTTCGATCTGAACGATTTCGACGAGGCTTGCCTGGCCCCCTTCACGGTGGACATCGTGCGCTTCGTGGCCAGCATCAAAATAGCCGCTCCTGGCCTGGGGTTGAACCGCGCGCAGTCCAAATCGCTGGTGGAGCGCTTCCTGCGCGCCTACCTGCACAGCATGGCCGACG
This sequence comes from uncultured Gammaproteobacteria bacterium, assembly GCA_963756845.1. Lineage (GTDB taxonomy): Bacteria > Pseudomonadota > Gammaproteobacteria > Steroidobacterales > Steroidobacteraceae > Bog-1198. The sequence goes on from CAVWPD010000008.1 coordinate 623,190, forward strand.
GAAAGCCGCGCTGGATCGAGCGTTCGCTGGCACAGGGCGTGTTTCGCGCCCTGCTGCGGCGGGCGATGCGCCGCACGCGCCTGCAACTGCTGGCTCGATTTACCAAGCTGAAGGCGGGCGGCAGGCGCATCCGCCTCGATGGCGTCCGGACTCTCGCCGCGATGCCGGCCGAACAAGCGCGTCTAAAACGCTTCCTGGCGCGCATCTGCGCGCCCGGGGCGGGGCGCGCGTTCTTCAAGCTTCTCGATGCGGCGCGCCGCATCGCCGGTTGCGGCAGTCTCGGACTCGAGCGCTATATCTTGCTGGTGCAGGGCCGTGGATCGCCGGATCAGAATTTCGCACTGGATCTTAAATTTGCGGCGCCCTCCGCTGTGGCCGACTGGCTGTCGGGTCCGCAGCCGCAGTGGCCCAGCGAGGCGGCGCGGGTTGTCATCGTGCAACGCGCCGTGCAAGCCATTTCACCCGCGCTGCTGCAGGCCGTGCACTTCGAGGGCCAACCCTTCGTATTGAAGGAGTTGCAACCCGCCATCGATCGGCTCGATCTTGCTCGCTGGCGCACCAAGCCGCGGCGCATCGTCCAGGCCATTGAAGGCATGGGACATGTGACGGCCTGGGCGCACCTTCGCGGCTGCGGACATGACGGCGCCGCCTCCGCGGAAAGCCTACAGGCCTACGTTGCGCAAAAGGCGTGGCGACAATCGGTGCAGCGTCTCGCGCACACCGCGTCGCAGCGCATTCACCGCGCATGGCAGATCTACGCCAAGGATTACGATTCCGGCGCCGTTACCGCCGCGGTCGCACCGCGCCGCCCGCTCACTTGACCGCGTGCAGCCGAGGGTTGGAGCGCGAGATTCCCAAAACGCCGCTGCGCACCACCTCGATGATCTGGCCGAATGCGCCGATGTTGGCGATGAATTCGCCTATCTCCAATTCGGTGCTGGTGAATTCGACGATGTAGCTTGACGGATTGGGCGACAGCACCCTGCCGCCCACTCGGCCCAGCAGAGCACCCACCCCTTCGACGTGCTCGGCCGGGATTTGCAGCTTGATCAGCAGCAATTCGCGCGCCAGCGTATCGCCGCCTGTCATGTCCTCCACCGCCACGACGTCGACCAGTTTGAGAAGCTGTGCGTTGATTTGCGCGATGACATGATCGGAGCCGATGGTCACGAGCGTCACGCGAGAAACCGTTGGATCGTTCGTGGGAGCTACCGAGAGCGACTCGATGTTGTATCCCCGCGTGGAAATGAGTCCGGTGACGCGCGTCAGCGCACCGGCTTCATTCTGCAGGAGTATGGCGATGAGATGGCGCATGAACCGAAGGATACGGGAGGGCGGCACTTGGGCGCCAGGGCGGGAACTGCTAGTCTTTCCACGTGAAAGACCGCTCCGACCTTCTGAACCAAGGCGCCCATCCCCTGGCAGGCGCCGCCATGACCGGCGCCGACATGCTCGTGCAAGTGCTGGCCGACGAGGGCGTCGATACGATATTTGGCTACAGCGGCGGCGCGATATTGCCGATCTACGATGCCGTGTTTCGCTACAACCAGGAACACGGATCCACCATGCCTCTCATCGTGCCCGCCAATGAACAGGGCGCCGGCTTCATGGCGGCCGGATACGCGCGCGCCAGCGGCAGGGTGGGCGTGGCTTTGGTGACCTCCGGACCCGGCGCCACCAATACGGTGACGCCGGTGCGCGATAGTTTGGCGGACTCCGTGCCCATTGTGGTCATTTGTGGCCAAGTGCCCACCACCGCGATCGGCACGGATGCGTTTCAAGAGGCGCCCGTGCCCAGCATCATGGGCGCGGTGGCCAAACACGTTTTCCTGATCACGGATCCCGCCAAATTGGAGGCGACGGTACGCACCGCATTCGAGATCGCGCGCACCGGCCGGCCTGGTCCGGTGGTTCTCGACGTGCCGAAAGACGTTCAGAACTGGCAAGGCGTGTTCCAAGGCTCCGGGCGCTTGCCGGTCCCGGGATACCGGCAGCGGATGAATCGCCTCGAGGCGGCCAAGTTGCCGCAGGCGGCCTGCGCCGATTTCTTTGCGGCGCTGGGCGCCTCGAACCGGCCCCTGATCTACGCCGGCGGCGGCGTGATCAACGGTAAGGCGGCCTACGCGCTGCGCGAATTTTCGAAAGAATTTCGCATCCCGGTGGTCACCACTCTCATGGGAATCGGCGCCGTCGATACCACCGATTCTTTATCCATGCGCATGCTCGGCATGCATGGCGCGGCGTTCGCTAACTACGCCGTCGATGATTGCGATTGCCTGCTGGCGCTCGGCGCCCGATTCGATGATCGAGTCGCCGGCAATCCCGCCAAGTTCGCCGGCAATGCCAAATTCATCGCGCATCTGGACATCGATGCTTCCGAGATCGACAAGGTCAAGCGGGTGGATTGGAGTCACGTCGGCTTGATGCCGGAGGCGCTGCGCAGCCTGCTGGAATTCGGCAAATCGCAGGGTTTTACGCGCGATTGGTCGTCATGGCATCGGCATTGCGACGAGCTACGCGTGAAGTACGCCATGAATTACGCGCGCGACAGCGAGCTCATTCAGCCGTACTACGTCATCGAAGAGATCAACCGATTGACGCAGGGCGAGGCCGTCATCACCACCGGTGTTGGCCAGCACCAAATGTGGGCCGCGCAATATTTTGATTTCCGCAGTCCGCGGCTGTGGTTGACGTCGGGCAGCATGGGCACCATGGGCTTCGGATTGCCCGCGGCCGTTGGCGCGCAGTTTGCGCAGCGCAATCGCCTGGTCATCGATATCGACGGCGATGCCAGTATCCGCATGAATATCGGCGAACTGGAAACCGTCACCACCTACGATTTGCCCGTCAAGGTGGTGGTCCTCAATAATTTCGGCGACGGCATGGTCAAGCAATGGCAGAAGCTGTTTCACAAGGGCCGCTTGAGCGCGAGCGACAAGAGCCTACACACCAAGGATTTCATCAAGGCGGCGCTGGCCGACGGCTTCAAATACGCCGTGCGGCTGGATCGCAAAGCGGATGTGCCGCGGGTCATCGAAGAGTTCATCCGCTTCAAAGGGCCCGCGTTTCTCGAAGTCATGATCGACCGCGACGCCGGCGTCTATCCCATGGTCGGTCCCGGACAAGGCTACAGCGACATGATCACCGGCGAGCACATTCCGTCGCGAACGACGGTGCAAATCAAGGTTCCGGATGCCTCCGAAATGTTTTGACGGCGGCCTCACCAGCGGCCGGTGTTCGCCATGGTGCTCCAGGGCTCCGCGGGAGGCAGCGCGGAACCTTTCTGCAGCAGCTCGATGGATACCTGATCCGGTGAACGTACGAAAGCCATGCGGCCGTCGCGCGGCGGCCGATTGATGGTGACGCCGTGATCGGCGAGGCGCTGACAGGCTGCGTAGATGTCGTCGACCGCGTAGGCTAGGTGGCCGAAATTGCGGCCCGCTGAGTATTCCTCCGGATCCCAGTTGTGGGTGAGTTCGACTTGCGCGCCGGCATCGCCGGGCGCCGCCAAAAACACCAGCGTGTAGCGCCCCTGGGGATAGTCTTTTCGCGACAATTCCACGAGGCCGAGGGCGTCCCGGTAGAAGCGCAGCGATTGCTCGATGTCGGTCACGCGTACCATCGTGTGCAGGTATTTCATGGCAATTCTCACCGCGAAAAAAGCGAATTTGGAGGAAGCAATGCATAAAAGCAAACTGGCCGGATTCATCATCGATTGCCAAACCAAGGATCTGGATGGCGCGGCGCAATTCTGGGGCAGCGCCCTCGGCATGCCGGTGCGCGAGCTCCCGCCGGGCGAGGGGGAGATCTACAAGAAGCTCGAGGATCGGCATCACGGACTGAACATCGAAGTCCAAACGGTCAGCCATCCGAGCCGCGTGCACCTGGATATCGAAACCGATGACATCGAGGCGGAGGTCAGCCGGTTGGAAGGACTCGGTGCCAAGAAGATTCAGGCTATTCACACCTGGTGGGTCATGGAAGCGCCCACCGGGCAACGTTTTTGCGTGGTTCGCGCCAGCGCCGAGAATTTTGCCGCCCAAGCGACCCGGTGGCCCTAGGTGTTGTTTTGTTACAAATTGGCTACAGATTTGACATAGCGCAGCAATCTCTGAAATCTCGAACTTAACTATTGGATTTCCCTAAAGTATCGACTATCATAAAGATAACGAAGCCGTTCGTGTTTATTGCCAGCGTTTCATAGTTGCAACACTGGACGACACAAACAAGGTCGAACGTTTGGGCACTTTTGTGCGGCGTATCTGCCACTTACGGACGTGCCGGGTCTTTACCCAGCACCAGTTCCCCTCGAATTCCCCGGCATGTCCGGGGATACTTTTATCCGGCCCCCCAAAACCTACGTCAGGATGAAGCCAGCGATGACGCCGAACAGCGTGAGAAATGGGTTTACGGATGCGATCGGCAATACGCCGCTGATTCGATTGCGCGCTTTCAGCGATGAAACGGGCTGCGAAATCTTGGGCAAGGCCGAATTCATGAACCCGGGCGGTTCAGTGAAGGATCGTGCCGCGAAATGGATCGTGCTGGACGCCGAGCGCCGCGGCCTGTTGAAGCCGGGCGGCACGGTGGTGGAGGGTACCGCCGGCAACACCGGCATCGGGCTCGCCCATGTCTGCAACGCACGCGGCTATCGGTGCGTCATCGTCATGCCCGACAATCAGGCTGCGGAGAAGTACCAAATCATCGAATCATTGGGAGCACAGCTGCGCAAAGTGCCTGCTGTGCCTTACAGCAACCCCAATCAATTCCAAAAAGTGGCGGGCCGCTTGGCCGAAGAATTGCCCGATTCGATCTGGGCCAATCAATTCGACAACACGGCGAATCGGGATGCTCATTTTGAATCCACAGGTCCCGAGTTGTGGCGCGACACCGGCGGGAAAATCGATGCCTTCTGCGCCTCCACAGGCACCGGCGGCACGCTGGCCGGAGTCGCCCGGTATCTGAAGTCGCAATCTTCCGCCATTCGGATCGTGCTGGTCGATCCGCCGGGAAGTGCCCTCTATCACTACATCAAGGAGGGCGAATTGCAAACCGACGGGGGCTCTTCGATCACCGAGGGAATCGGCACGGGCCGCGTCACTGCGAATCTGCAAGGCGCGCCGATCGACGACGCGCTGCGAATACCGGATGCGCAGACCGTGCACTTCGTTTATCGGCTGCTGCGCGAGGAAGGGCTGCTGCTCGGCAGCACCTCGGGGATCAATGTGGCCGCGGCAGTCACGCTGGCGAAGCAAATGGGGCCCGGCCACACCATTGTCACCGTGCTGTGCGACGGCGGCGCAAAATACCAGTCGCGCCTGTTCAATCAGGCATGGATTGCCGAGCGCGGCTTTCTTCAGGCCACCACCTGAGCATTAGGCTGACTGAGTGACGCCGGGCGGCACTTCGCTGCCGAACCAGGCGAGCGAGGCGTGCAGGGAGGCGACCTCGCCGACCACGAGCAGCGCCGGCGATTTAACTTCCGCGCGTTCGGCCAGTTCGCCGATAGTAGCCAGAGTCGCGGTGAGGACGCGTTGGTTCGGCAACGTGCCCTGGGCTATGAGGGCCGCCGGCAGGCTCGCCGCGGCGCCGTGTTCGCGCAGTTTGCCGGCGATATGCGTCAAACGTGCGAGGCCCATGTAAAACACCGCGGTGGTGCCGGGCATCGCCAGGGCACGCCAGTCCGGTTCCTTGCCGCCGTCATCGGCATGGCCGGTGACGAAACTGACGCTGTGCGCGAAATCCCGGTGGGTCAGGGGTATGCCGGCGTAAGCCGCACAACCCGATGCCGCCGTCACGCCCGGCACCACCGAGAAGCTGATTTGCGCATGCGCCAGCGCCTCGAGTTCCTCCCCGCCCCGCCCGAAGATGAAGGGATCGCCCCCCTTGAGGCGAACCACCCGCCTGCCTTGGTTCGCATGGGTGATCAGCAAGTCATTGATCTCGGTCTGCGTGCTGCCGACACTGCCGGCCGCCTTGCCCACGCAGATTCGTTCCGCGTCGCGCCGCGCCAGATCCAGCACGCTGTCCGGAACCAGACGATCGTGCAGGATGACATCGGCGTCCTGCAGGGCGCGCAGCGCCTTCAGCGTGAGCAGCTCCGGGTCGCCCGGGCCGGCGCCCACCAGCGTCACCTCGCCGCGCGCGGGCGGCGTTGCCGAAGCAGCGGCCAGCAACTGATGGGCGACGCGGCGCGCTCCTTGGACATCTCCTGCGGCGAAACGCCGAGCCGCCATCCCATCGACCAATTGTTCGAAAAATCGGCGCCGCGCATCAATGCCCCGCAGGCGCTTCGCGGGTCCGCGAAGCGCACGCAGCCATAAGGCAAATTCGCCCATTGTTTTCGGTATCAATGCTTCGAGCCGCTCGCGCAAACGGCGCGCCAATACCGGCGATGCGCCGCCCGTCGAGACCGCCACCAGCACCGGGCTGCGGTCAATGATGGCCGGAACGATGAAGCGCGACGCCGCTCGATCATCGACCACGTTGACGGGAATGCCCCTGGATTCGCTCACCGTGGCAATCCAGCGATTGATGGCCCGCCGCGAGGTCGCCACGATCACCAGGCGCGCGCCATCCAAATCGGCAGGCTCGAACTCGCGCACTTTGAGCGTGACTGCGCCGGCGCGCTCCATGAGCTCCGGCAGAATGCGCGGCGCGACCACCGTGATCGCGGCTCCGCTGCGCTCGAGTAGCGCCACTTTGCGCAGCGCCACCTCGCCGCCCCCGACGACCAGCACTTTTTGCCCCGCGAGGTCGAAGAACACCGGGAAATAATTCATGGTGAAAATCCGCTCCTGGCAATGCGCAACGCGCGCCCGCGCCATTTTTGCAGTATATGCTAGCGGCGCGACAAATCATTTTAACGATAGGACCGCGTAAGTCGATGAAATTTCAGCAATTGCGCTATCTCGTGGCTGTGCACGAAAATGGCCTGAACATCACCGCCGCCGCTCGGCAACTGCATACTTCGCAGCCCGGGGTCAGCCGCCAGCTTAAATTGCTGGAGGAAGAACTCGGCTTCCAACTGTTCGAACGCGAAGGCCGGGCGCTGACCCGAACCACTGCCGCGGGCGAGGAGATTATTTCCCGAGCCAGCAGCATCCTGCGCGAAATGCAAAATATTCGCCGCACCTCGGCGGAACTGCGCAAAGCCGACGGCGGCACCTTGTCGATCGCGACGACACATACTCAGGCGCGCTATGTACTGCCGCAGGTGATTCGGGCGTTTAGGATCAAGTATCCGAAGGTGCGGCTGCATTTGCACCAGGGCACCTCCGAACAAATAGCGGAAATGGTGGCTCGCGATCGGGTGGATTTCGCCATCGCCACCGGTTCAGAGGAATTATTTCCGCACTTGGTGCGTCTGCCGGTGTATCGCTGGCATCGGGCCGTCGTGGTACCGCGAGGGCATCCGCTGGCATCGGCCGGAAAGCTCACTCTGAAGAAGCTGGCCGAGTATCCCATCGTCACCTATGTATTCAGTTTTTCCGGACGTTCCTCGCTGCCCGCGTTGTTCGAAACTGCGGGTTTGTCGTTGGACGTGGCATTGACGGCGCGCGATTCAGATGTCATCAAGACCTATGTGCGCATCGGCTTGGGTGTCGGCATCTTGGCGCGCTTGGCCATCGACCCGGCCACCGATGGAGACTTGGTGGTACTCGATGCCGCGCATCTGTTCGAAGGGCACACGACCTGGATCGGGTTTCGACGCAGCGCGCTGCTGCGGGCCTATATGTATGAATTCATCGAATTGCTGGCGCCGCACCTACCGCGAAAACTGGTGCGCGAGACGGAGAAACTGGAAACCCAGGAAGAAGTGGATCGCAGCTTGGAAGATATTGAGATTCCGCTGCGTGACATACCTTGAAGGCATATGCAGATGCCGGGATGTTAGTTCAGGCATCCCCCACCACCCATTAGCCTAGAGGCATGCGGCTGCAACTACGGGCGATTCTCGCGGGCGCCCTGCTGGCGCTGGGTCTGGGCACGGCGGCGTCGCCGGCGGCCACGGTGAAACTCCTGAACGTATCCTATGACCCGACGCGCGAGTTCTACGAGGAATACAACAAGGTATTTGCCGCGTACTGGATGAGCAAGACCGGCGATGCGGTCGTGGTCAATCAAAGCCATGGGGGTTCCGGCAAACAGGCTCGCGCCGTGATCGATGGCCTGGAGGCGGACGTGGTGACGCTGGCCCTGGCCTACGACATCGACGCATTGGCGGCACAGGGCGGCCTGATTCCCGCGAGCTGGCAGAACCGGCTGCCGAACAACAGCGCGCCCTATACCTCGACCATCGTATTCCTGGTGCGTAAGGGCAACCCGAAGAACATCCATGATTGGGGCGACTTGGTGAGGCCAGGCGTCGCGGTCATCACACCGAGTCCGAAGACCTCGGGGGGAGCGCGCTGGAATTATCTGGCCGCTTGGGGGTGGGCCCTGAAGCAGCCCGGGGGCAACGACGCCACGGCGGAGGCCTTCGTGAAAAAGCTTTATCACAATGTGCCGGTGCTCGATTCCGGCGCGCGCGGGGCGACCGTGACATTCGTTCAACGGGGTATCGGGGACGTGCTGCTGGCCTGGGAAAACGAGGCCTACTTGGCGGTCAAGGAGTTGGGTCCGGGCAAGTTTGATATCGTTGCGCCCTCGATCAGCATCGTCGCTGAGCCGCCGGTCAGCGTGGTGGATCAGAATGTCGACGAACATGGCACGCGCAAGGTGGCCGAGGAATACCTGCGATACCTTTATTCTCCGCCGGCGCAAGAAATCGCGGCGAAGCACTTTTATCGCCCACGCGATGCCGCCGTCGCAGCGCGCTACGCCGCTCAATATCAAAGCATTCCGCTGCTGCTGACGATTGACGCCGCATTCGGCGGTTGGACAAAGGCCCAGGCCACTCACTTCGCGGACCATGGTACCTTCGACAGGATCTACGGCCAGTAATCGAGCCATGTGACGACCGTACGACGGGTACTACCGGGCTTCGGGCTCACGTTGGGATACACCATGGTGTATCTCTCCTTGCTGGTATTGATTCCGCTGTCCGCGGTATTCATTCGCAGCGCCGGTTTGGGATGGGGTCATTTTTGGGAAGTCGTGACGGCGCCCCGCGTGCTGGCCTCCCTGCGGTTGAGCTTCGGCGCCTCCATGATCGCCGCGCTGATCAACGTGCTGTTTGGCCTCATCGTCGCCTGGGTGCTGGCGCGCTACACCTTTCCCTTCAAGCGGCTCATCGATGCGTTCGTAGACCTGCCCTTCGCTTTGCCGACCGCGGTGGCGGGAATTGCGCTGACGGCGCTGTACGCGCCGGACGGATGGCTCGGACATTGGTTGAAACCTTTGGGTATCACAGTTGCCTTTACGCCGTTGGGAATCGTCGTGGCGCTCACCTTCATCGGGCTGCCATTCGTGGTGCGAACTCTGCAGCCGGTTCTGGATGACCTCGACCAGGAAGTGGAGCAGGCGGCTGCCACGCTTGGCGCCTCGCCCGCGCAGGCATTCTTCCGGGTGGTGCTGCCGGCGCTGTGGCCGGCGCTGCTCACCGGCTTCACGCTGGCTTTCGCACGCGCGCTCGGCGAGTACGGCTCGGTGATATTCATTGCGGGCAACATGCCGATGCGCTCGGAAATCGCGCCATTGTTGATCGTCACCAAGTTGGAGCAGTATGACTACGCCGGGGCCACCGCGATTGCGGCGGTCATGCTGGTTCTTTCCTTCGGCCTGATGCTCGGCATCAACACTCTGCAGAGTTGGGCCTCCGCCCGACACGGTGAGCGCTGATGGGCCGGTTCCTGCTCATTGTCTCGGCGCTCTTGTTCCTCGCACTATTCCTGGTGCTGCCATTGCTCGCGGTATTCGTGCAGGCGCTGCTGAAGGGGGTTGGGGCCTACTACAACGCCATCTCAGACCCCATGGCGTGGGCGGCCGTCAAGCTCACGCTGCTGGTGGCGGCAATCGCCGTGCCGCTGAATCTGGTGTTTGGGGTCGCTGCCGCGTGGGCAATCGCCAAGTTCGAGTTTCGCGGCAAGAGCACATTGATCACTTTGATCGATTTACCGTTTGCCGTCTCGCCGGTCATCGCCGGCATGATCTTCATTTTGATTTTCGGCACGCACGGATGGTTTGGCGGCTACCTTCGGGCCGAGCACATTCACGTGGTGTTCGCGGTGCCCGGCATCGTACTGGCGACCCTGTTCGTCACCTTTCCCTTCATCGCCCGCGAGCTCATCCCGGTGATGCAGGCGCAGGGCAGGGCGGACGAGGAGGCTGCGCTCTCGCTCGGCGCCACCGGGTGGCAGACCTTTTGGCGCGTGACGCTGCCCAATATTCGCCTGGGGTTGCTGTATGGAGTGCTGCTGTGCAACGCGAGAGCCATGGGCGAGTTTGGCGCGGTCTCGGTGGTGTCCGGCCACATTCGCGGGTTGACCAATACCATGCCGCTGCATGTGGAAATTCTCTATAACGAATACAACTACGTCGCCGCGTTCGCCGTCGCCTCGCTGCTCGCGCTGCTGGCATTGCTGACATTGGCGGGGAAGAACATTCTTGAATGGCGGCAGCCGGAATTGCGCCACGCGGCGCGCGTGATGCGCGCCCGAACCAGGAGAAAACCATGAGCATTGCCCTGCGAGGCGTGACCAAGCGGTTCGGCGAATATGCCGCGGTCGAGGATATCGATCTCGATATTCCCACCGGCGCGCTGGTGGCGCTGCTCGGACCCTCGGGCTGCGGCAAGACCACGCTGCTGCGCATCATCGCCGGTCTCGAGACGCCGGATTCGGGCCAGGTCCTCATCGATGCACAAGACGCAACCTTGTGGCCCATCGGCGACCGCAAAGTCGGTTTTGTATTCCAGCACTATGCCCTGTTCCGGCACATGAGCGTATTCGACAACGTTGCCTTCGGCCTAAAGGTGAAGCGGCGCCGCGAACGCCCGAGTCGCGCGGTCATTCGCAAAAAAGTGCAAAGCCTGCTGGAGCTGGTGCAGCTCGGCTGGGCCCATGACCGCTATCCGGCGCAGCTGTCCGGGGGACAGCGCCAACGCATTGCGTTGGCGCGCGCGATGGCGGTCGACCCCAAGGTACTGTTGTTGGATGAGCCTTTCGGTGCGCTGGACAGCCAGGTTCGACACGAACTGCGCCGCTGGCTGCGCCGCCTGCACGATGAATTGCATTTCACCAGCATCATCGTCACCCATGATCAGCAAGAGGCTATCGAGGTCGCGGACACGGTGGTGGTATTGAATCGCGGCCGAATCGAGCAGGTCGGCATTGCCGGCGAAATTTATGACCAGCCGACTTCGGCATTCGTGCACCGCTTCCTGGGCCAGGTCAACGAGCTACCCGTCACCTGGCGTGAGGGCCGCGCCTACATCGGCCCGCTGGACATCTCGGCAGCTGCGGCGGTCCCGCCGCTCGAGGGACGGCAGGTTGCCTTGGTTCGACCCCACGAAATTGAAATCGGCTCCAGCTCATCCGGTTGGCCCGCCACCGTGGTGGCGGTGCGCGTAATCGGACCCATTGTGAGGCTGGATTTGTGCGCCGATGGCCTACCGCTGCATGAACCGCTCGAGGCGGAAATCAGCCGCGAGCGCTTTGCGGCGGAGCACTTCAGCGTCGGCCAGAAGGTCGGTTTGCGCTTCAGGCGCTGGCAGGTATATCCCGCGGCAGCTTGAGCGCCAATCCCAAATCATTCGAGGGTTGGTAGGCGGCGCTGAATGTTACGAACGCCTCGTGGGCATCCTCAATATCCGCATCGGGCAACTCAAAACTGTTGAAGCCGCAGCGCGCCAGAAAAAACACTTGATCGCGACGAACGTAGCCTCGCGCGCGCAGCTCACCCTTGAAGTTCCACCGTTCGCGCAGCAGCCGGCCTTGGCTGTAGCCGCGCCCCTCACTGGGCCCGGAAAAATCGGCGGCAATCAGCGCAAAGCGCTCAAAATCCGACGCCAGCTGCTCGACCCGATCGGCAGGCGACAGCACCAGTCCTAAACGGCTGTCGCGGGCGATCCAGGTATCGCGTTGCTCGTGCCATTGATCGACGGTCAGGATCAGCGGCGCGCGCGCGTCCGGCGCTTCGGCCATGTAGCGCCATTCGTCTGCCACGATTTGACGATCACGCAGCAACCGGCGCGGCATACACCCTTTCCTTGAACGGCTTCACGCCGAGGCGACGCACCGTGTCGAGGAAGCGCTCCTCGGGATGCCGCTGCTCAACATACACATTTAACAGCTGGGCCAGCGTCTCGGCGACCTCGGCTTTGGCCACCGACGGACCAATCACGGTGCCCAAGGAAGCGTCAGCGCCCGCCGCGCCGCCGATGGTGATCTGGTACCACTCTTCGCCGCCTTTATCCACGCCGAGAATGCCGATGTTCCCGACATGGTGATGCCCGCAAGCATTCATGCAGCCGGACATCTTGATGTCGATCTCGCCCAGATCGTAGACATAGTCGTAATCGTCGAAGCGCTCATTGATGAGCTTCGCGACATCGATGGATCCGGCATTGGCGAGGCTGCAGAAATCCAGACCCGGGCAGCAGATCATATCGGTCAAGGTGCCGATGTTGGGCGTGGCAAGGCCGGCCGCGCGCAGCCGCTCCCAAAGCTCGTAGGTCTTTTCCTGTTCGACATCGCAGAGTAGCAAGTTCTGCGTATGGGTCACGCGCACTTCACCGAAACTATATTGATCGGCGAGATCGGCGACCAATTCCATCTGTGTGTCGGTGGCATCCCCGGGAGGCATGTCGGGTTTCTTCAAGGAAACGTATACGGCGCGGTACCCAGGTATTTTATGTGCGACGGTGTTGTAGCGGTACCAAGCGCGGAACTCGGTGCTTTTCCCCGCATCCGGATTGCCGTTAGGCAGTGTTCGGTAGGCAGGTGGGTCAAAGAAGCGGCGCATGCGAGCGACTTCGGCGTCATCGATGCGCAGGCCCTTGTCGCGCAGCAGTTCCCACTCGGTTTCCACGCGCTTCGTGAATTCCTCGATGCCCAACGAGCGCACCAGAATCTTGATGCGTGCCTTGGTCAGATTGTCGCGGCGGCCTTCCAAGTTGTAGACCCGCAGTATCGCTTCAAGATAGGACAGCAAGTGCTCGCGCGGCAGGAATTTGCGCACCACCTGGCCGATGATGGGCGTACGGCCGAGGCCGCCCCCGGCCAGAATTTCGAAGCCTACATCGCCGGCGGGCCCGCGCACGATGTGCACGCCGACGTCATGGACCAGCGAGGCGGCCCGATCTTGCGGCGCCCCGGTGACCGCAATCTTGAATTTGCGCGGCAGGTAGGTGAACTCCGGGTGGAACGTGGACCACTGACGGATGATCTCGCACCAGGGACGCGGGTCTTCGAGTTCATTGGGCGTTACGCCGGCGAGGTGATCGGTGGTGGTATTGCGGATGCAATTGCCGCTGGTCTGGATGGCATGCATCTCAACCTCGGCGAGCTCCGCCAAGATATCCGGCACCTGCTCGAGCTTGGGCCAGTTGTACTGGATATTCTGACGGGTCGTGAAATGGCCGTAGCCGCGATCGTAGCGGCGCGCGATGCTCGCCAGCGCGCGCAGTTGCCGTGTCGACAGCAGGCCGTAGGGTATTGCGACGCGCAGCATGGGAGCGTGACGCTGGATGTACAGACCATTGCGCAGCCGCAAGTGCCGAAATTCGTCCTCGGAAAGCTCTCCGGACAGGAATCGGCGCGTCTGGTCGCGGAATTGCGCAACTCGCTCATTCACAAGCGTCTTGTCGGTGTGATCATACCGATACATGCGATCACCATACGTCGCGCCCCAAAACCGCGCCAATTACCGCGCGGCATGAGCTTATGACTGCCCATCCTTGTCAGTGAGTGCCGATCCTTGTCAATCTGTGCAGTAAGTCCTTTTCGCAACTACTAAAAACCGTGATTTGTTTAGCAGTGGGATTCCACGGTTCGGCGCAGCATCGCGGGGGTAACAAAGGGTCCCCCATTTGGCAAAAGATCTCACGGAAGTATCGGTCGCACCGGACACCTTTCACGTCTCCCCTGAGCCCATGCTCATGATCGCCGATTTGCACGGGGCTCTGGCGCTGTGCCTGCACGACGAGGGCCGGGGCGTCGGCGGCCTGCTGCATCTACGATTCATGGGGGGCACGGGGCGCCCCAGCGATGTCACCGACAACACCTTGAGTTCCGTTTTAGTGGTGCTCGACCGCTTCAAGCGCGCCGTGCTCGGCAACGGCTCGCCGCGCGACGAAGTGCAAGCGCGCATTCTCGCCCACGCCTTGCCCCCCACCGATGCGGGTGAGCCCAGTGCATCGCTCGTTGATTTGATCCAGGCGGATCTGGCGGACGGCAAGATTGCCTGCGGCGCGCAAACCATGCGCCGGGTGGAGAGTGTCCGCGTTTGTTTCCAACCCTTCGAGGGCCGCGTCTGGATATGCGGCCCCAACGACCTGCGTGCCGCCGGTCGAGCGCATCACTCCGTCGGCTAGATTCATTATAAGATTCCCCTCCTCAAAGGGGGTCAATCATGCGGTTCGCCGTACTTGCGGCAGTCCTGTGCTTAAGCGCCTGCGCGAGCGAGAAACTTAAATTGGCGCCGCCGCCCGGGGTGGATTTCAGCGGCCATTGGCAGCTCAATGTGGCTGACAGCGATGATCCGATGCACCTGGCGCAACCGGCCAGCAACCCGGGCGCCGGCTCCGGCAATGCAGGGTCGGGCGGAGCGGGCGGCCGCGGCAGCCGCGGCGGGGCCGGCGGCATGGGGAATCCCGCGCTCTATGGGCCGATCACGCCCTCCTTCGGCGCCGTGGGCGAGGCGCTGCGCTGGCCCGGGAAGGCACTCCAGATCAAACAAGTTGCCGGCGTCGTGGCATTCACGTCCGATGGCAAGAACCGCATCTGCCAGCCCAGCGACGAGGAGAAGAGACCTCGGCATCACAGCGACCCGTCGGATCGCGACGCCCCGCTGCCCGCCGCACGTGAGGCGCCGCCGCCCCGATGCGGCTGGTCGGATAAGACCCTGATTATTCAAAGCCGCGATAGCGACGATGACCGGGCACCCTTCGAAGAGAGCTACAGCCTCTCGGAGGACGGTCAGCGGCTGATCGAGACGGTGGGATTCAAAGGCGGCCGTTCCAACGGATTTACGGTGTCCCGCGTCTGGGATCGGGCGCCGTAAGCGGATCAGTTACCGCGGGGGCTGCCCGGGCCGGCTAACGGCTTCGGAGCCGACGCCAAATTTTCCTGCTTGAGTTTCTCGGATGCTTCAATCGAGTCGGCAGCGGCGCAATTCTTGATCGGGAAGCGCGAGCCTATGACATCCTCTTTTTTACAGAAGACCAAGGTGCCCTTTTGAACCTCTGGCTTGTAGCCCAATCCCCGCAATCTTTTGGCCTGCGCCGCATCCTCGGCCTTCTTCGCCTCCGCCGCCGCGGCGGCATTTGAGGCGTCAGTCTGCGTAGACGCCGTGGCAGCCGGCGCAGGCGTCGATGGCGGGTCGGCCGCAACGGCCTGGGAAAGAATCTGACCGCAGAGGACAATCATCACGAATTTCAGTTGGTTTTTCATGGAAGTTATATGCCACAAGATACGAAGCTCAGTCAATTTGGGCCGTGAGCTCGGCCGGGCGGTGGGGTGCATTGATTCGCCATAAAAAAGCCGGGCCAAAGCCCGGCTTTCAAGTCCCCATGCCTCTCGCGGCGCTTTATTAAAGCTGCGCTCGACGATTGATCGGTCTTATTTCTTTCCCTTACGTCCTATTGCGTTCGGGCAACACTCTAGCCTCGAGCTGGTGCCGAAGCTAGCCCTATTGCAAAGAAGTGTAAAAATTAATGTAGCGCAAAAGCAACAGGCTTCACCGGGGGCTCGGCAGCTCAAGGAGGTCGCTCCAGTTCTAGTATCCTTGGCGGCATTCCCTGATTGCGCTGGAGATCAACCCTTGGGCAAGCCCTCAAACGTGCGTACGCGACGCGCGTATTTTGATTTCAAGTTTGGGCAATTGCATGTGCGGACGGCATTTCCCGCCACCGGCGGCTTCGATGAACAGGTGACACTGTTTTGTCTGCATCCGGCGCAAAGCTCGAGCCGCGTGTTTGCGCGGTTCCTGGCGCAAATCGCCGATGTGCGTTCGGTGTATGCGCCCGATTTGCCGGGCTGCGGGGAGTCGGATCCGTCACCGAGTACCAGCGTGAGCGCCGCCGCCGACGCCGTGTCCGATTTGGCGAATGATTTGCGGCTGCGCCGCATCGATCTGCTGGGGATGCAGTACGGGGCGGGCGTTGCGGTGGAACTCGCCGCCGCGAGGCCGGAATTGGTGCGGCGTCTGGTGTTGGTGGGAGTGCCCGACCCGGAGCGATTGCCGCGGGTGGCGCAGCCGAGTTTGCTGATGCGGGCGACCGACACACAGTTCGGCGCCGAGGCGCACACCTTGGCCAAGGAGATCGGCGCGTTTTTGAACAGAGCTCCCTAGGGCTCGATGCGGCTCAATAAATACATCAGCGAGTCCGGTGTGTGTTCGCGGCGCGAGGCGGATAAGTGGATCGACGCGGGTCGTGTCACCTGCAATGGTCAACTGGCCGCGCTGGGAACTCAGGTAGCCGACGGCGATGAAGTGCGAATCGACGGCGAGCTGCTCGGCGCCAAGCAAAAACCGGTCTACCTGGCTTTGAACAAACCTATCGGCATCATCTGCACCACGGAAACGCACATTCCGGACAACATCATTGAGCTAGTGAAGTATCACGAGCGCATTTTCCCCGTCGGGCGCTTGGATCGGGATTCGGAGGGATTGATACTGCTGACGAACAACGGCGACATCGTCAACGAAATCCTTCGTTCCGAGAACAATCACGAAAAGGAATACATCGTGACTGCCGACCGCTCTATCACGGATCTATCCTTGAGCATGATGGCCGGCGGCGTAAAAATCATGGGCGAAAAAACCAAGCCGGCGCAAGTCGTGCGCATCGACGCGCAATCATTTCGCATCATCCTCACCCAGGGGCTGAATCGGCAGATCCGCCGCATGTGCTCTGCGCTCGGCTACAAGGTGCAGCGCCTGCAACGGGTGCGAATTATGAACATTCACTTGGGAAGCTTGAACCCGGGCAGCTGGCGCCATCTGACCGAGGGAGAAATTGCCGGGCTGCTGCCGCGCTCGGGCTAATCTTGCCGCAGAGCCGTTGAGGCCAGCCCCTCGGACCATTGTCGGCCGCTGGTGACGCGCCAGTCCGGGTCCTCGGCTTTCTCCGCAAGCCAACGGTAGAAATCCCGGCCTTGATTGGTCCAGTAGGAGTAATTGAACAGCACACCACCGGAGCTGGACTTGACGGTGAAGCGCCTGCGAAAGCCGAAACTGGCCAATCCGCGGGTACAGCTGATGCGGGGTGAATTTTCCGCCAACGCGTATTGATTGGGCCCTACCTGCAGCCGCAATCGCCCCCCCTGACCGTATACGCAGATGTTCGGTCCCGAGGGGCGGATCAGCGCGATGCCGTGGACCAGCGACGGCGGGGAATCGCAGGCCGTCCAAGTGCCGCCGAGCGCATGCCATTGCAGCACCATGCTTTGGCGGCGGAAATCGATCACGGAAATGGTGGTCGCGTTATCTGAGGCCATTCCCTAGCATGTACCATAATCTATGGGGAAGGTGCGTCGGCGAATGCATTTTGAACGACGCCGGCGGTGAGAATTTGCGGAAGAACCAGCGGCTCTGCACCGCGCTTCGAATTGTAGACCACGTACAGCGGCACACCGGCCCGACCGAAAGCGGCCAAGGCGTGAGTGATGGCAGGATCCCGATTGGTCCAATCGCCCTTCATCAGGGTCACTTTCTTGTCGCGAAAAATCTTTTGCACGGCGGAATCCGCGAACGCGTTGCGCTCGTTGACCAGACAGGTCAAACACCAGCTCGCGGTGAAATTGACCAGCAGCGGGCGACCGGCCGCGTTGAGCTCCGCCACGCGCGCCGCGCTGTACGGCTGCCACTCGTCCGCACCTGATTGCGACGAGGCCGAGTCGTGGGAGGAGGCCGCCGCCACGTCGGCAAAGCGTACCGGCAGAATCACTGCGATCAGCAGCGCGGCCACCGCGGTGACCAGCACCGCGACTCGACCGCCGCCGGAGCTGGCATGAGATTTTTGATAGGCCCACGCGGCCAAACCAATCAGAACCGTGCCCGCCAGCGCAGCCCCAAGACCGAAGGACGATGTCTCGTGAGACAAAACCCACAGCAGCCAAGCGGCCGATGCGTAAATCGGAAAGGCGAAAATCTGTTTCAGCGTATCCATCCACGCGCCCGGTTTCGGCAACGCGCGGCGCATCCAGGGCGCAAACGACAACAGAACATAGGGCAACGCCAGTCCAAAGCCCAAAGCCGCAAAAATGCACAGCGCATTCAGCGCGGATTGGGTGAGCGCGGCGCCGAGCGCTGGGGCCATGAACGGCGCCGTACACGGCGTCGCCACCAAGGTCGTGAGCAGCCCGGTAAAAAATGAGGCCCGATAGCCATCGCCGTGGGTGAGTCCGTCACCGACGCCCGCCAGGCCACCGCCGAATTCAAAGACGCCCGACAGGTTGAGCCCTACGGCCAACAGTAAGTACACCAATAGCGTCACGAATAGCGGCGACTGCAACTGGAAGCCCCAGCCAATTTCTTCCCCGCCGGCGCGCAGCACCAGCAGCACGGCGGCGAGGCACAGCATGGAGCTGATGACGCCGGCGGCAAACACCAGACCCTTGATGCGCACGGCGGCCGGATCTTTCTTGGCTTGCTCGACGACGTTAATGGCCTTGATCGACAGCACCGGAAATACGCAGGGCATCAAATTCAGAATCAGGCCCCCCAACATGGCCAGCAGCAGCAACACGGGCAGCGAGTGCTCGGGCTCCTTGCTCGTGTGACTCAGCGGCGCAAAGCGCGGGCCTGCCTTGAGCTCTGCGGCGCCGGCACCCGAGAAATCGGCGGCGAGCTCAATGGGGACGATTTGCGTTTCCGTGCCGTTCTGCTCGGTCGCCACCAGCACACCGCGAATGGTGCCGGCTTTGGGCGGTTGATAGCCGACCTTCATGGCAAGTTCCACACCATCCGGGGTACGCCTCAGCGTCTGCGCCGCGGCGTATTCGATGCCGCCCTCATCATAGGGAAAAAAGGCCAGTGACTTGATTTGCGGCAGGGTGGCGCCCCACTCTGGACCCAAGGTAATGATCAGCTGATCGCCTTGGATCCGGGCGCTGGTCGCCGCCGGCTGCGCACTGGGCAGTTCGGCCCGCGCGGCCGCAAACACCGAAGATTCGGCCGGATCGAGGCCGCCCGGCTGGGCGCTCACCGGCAGCTTTAGCTGCAGATCCGCGCTTTCAGGAATACACACATCGGAACACACCAGCCAGCTCGCTTTGGCGCTGAGCAAGACCGGCGGACCCGCCTTCAAATCCTTGGGCGCGGTGATCTGCACCAGATGCACGGCATGCTTGGCGTAGCCATAGTTGACCAGCGGCGCAATCTCGAAGCGGTGCGGCGTAGTCCAGACGATGTCGCCGGCGGAAAATCCCGGCGGGAGCTGCCACGTCAATTTGGTTGCCTCACCCGAATCGCCCGGATTGCGCCAATAGGTGTGCCAGCCCTCGCGGATATCCAGTTCCAGGGCAACCCAGAACACCTGGCCGGGGCCGACCGAACTGACCTCGCTGATCAGTTTAGCCTTGACGTTGTCGGTTGCCGCCACGCTTCCCGACAGCGCCAATGCCGCCGGCGAGGCCAGTGCAAAGCCAATCAGCCAAATCTTAAGTGCGCGCATTGCCCTACTTTACCCAATAACTCTCCGTTAAGAGCGCCGAGGCTCCGCGGGCTGTGGAACGTCTCACAGTCTCTGGCCGGACATACCGCTGGGGGGCCGCTTGAGCTAAGGTAGCAGCTCCAACAATGCCGCCCATGCCCGAAAACTACGTCGACCGCATCCTTAAAGCAAAAGTCTACGATGTCGCCGTCGAGACCTCCCTGGAGTCCGCACCGCGGCTATCACGCCGTTTGAACAATCACATCTGGTTCAAACGTGAAGACCTGCAGCCCGTGTTTTCGTTCAAAATTCGCGGCGCCTACAACAAGATCGCCCAATTGTCGCCCATCAGTGCGCAGCGCGGCGTCATCTGCGCCTCGGCAGGCAACCATGCGCAAGGCGTCGCACTGGCCGCGCGCACGCGCGGAATTCCGGCGGTCATCGTGATGCCGCTCACCACGCCGGACATCAAGGTGCAGGCTGTCGCTGATCTGGGCGGCGAGATCATTCTGCACGGCGATGACTACGACCAGGCCTACGAGCAAGCCACGGAAATCGCCCGCCAGCGCGGGCTGGTGTTCGTGCACCCGTTTGATGATCCGGATGTGATCGCCGGCCAGGGCACGATAGCGATGGAGATCTTGCGCCAGCACCACGGCGACACGATCGATGCCATATTCGTGCCGGTGGGCGGCGGCGGCCTGATTGCAGGCATCGCGGCCTACGCAAAATCCCTGTATCCGCGCATCAAGATCATCGGCGTGGAACCAGAGGACGCGGCCGGCATGTTTGAATCGCTGCGCGCCGGCAAGCGCGTTACGCTCGATCGCGTTGGCATGTTCGCCGACGGCGTGGCGGTGCGGCGGGTGGGCGAGGAGACTTTTCGCCTGGCCCGCCAGTACGTGGATGAAATCATCTTGGTGAGCACCGACCAGATCTGCGCCGCCATCCAAGACATCTTTCAGGACACTCGCTCGATCGCGGAACCAGCCGGCGCGCTGGCGGTGGCAGGCATCAAGAAGTACGTGGCGCGCGAATCCTGCGAAGAACGTACGCTTATCGCCATCAACGGCGGCGCCAACATGAATTTCGACCGGCTGCGCTACGTGGCCGAGCGCGCGGACATCGGCGCCCAGCGCGAGGCGCTATTTGCCGTGGAGATTCCCGAGGCTCCCGGATCATTCCTGCGCTTCTGCGAATTGCTCGGCAAGCACAATGTCACCGAATTCAATTACCGCTACGCGGACTTGCGCACGGCGCAAGTCTTCGTCGGACTGGCTCTCACCCAGGGGAAATCCGAACGCGACGCTCTTCTACGAAGGATCGTCGCCGCCGGTTTCGCCTCTCGCGACATGACGGATAATGAAATGGCCAAGCTGCACGTGCGCTACATGGTGGGCGGCCAGGCGCGCGGACTCACCGACGAGCGGCTGTATCGCTTTGAGTTTCCGGAGCGTCCCGGTGCGTTGCTTAAATTTCTGCAGGCCATCGGCACCGGCTGGAACATCAGCCTGTTTCACTACCGCAATCACGGCTCCGACTACGGGCGTGTGCTCGCAGGGATTCAAGTGCCCGCCGAAACCCGCACCGATTTTCTGCTGCACTTGAACGAGCTGCAATACGCCTACACTGAAGAAACGGAAAACGCGGCCTACAAGATTTTCTTGGGCGAATGAATCGGCGGAAGGATCAGCGCCGGTTGCTCGCGGTTAACCAGCCCTGAGCGCGGCGCACGGCCAAATCATCGGGGCCCCGCGCCTTCAGCAGCACAGGCAGAGCCTCCTGCAGCTCTTGGGCGGCTTCGCGCGATTTGTTCATATGCTCCAATACATAGGCGTGGATGGCGTGTGCTTGCGCCGTCCAAGGGCTTGAAGAAATCGATGTCGCGGTCCAGATGCTCAAGGATTCATCGCTCTTCGCGAGCGCCTCCGCGAACTTGCCGCGATCCACGAGCAGACGCGCGAAATTCATCAGCAGTGATGCACGGTTTTGATGACTCGGCGGCAGCGATTTATCGTATATGGCGAGCGCCTGGCGAAACTCGCTCTCGGCCGCAGCCAAATCTCCCTCATCGTGCAGCAGGATCGCAAGACTCACGCGAGCGTAGCCCACTTTGTAATGCTCGGGGCCGTATAGCGCCAGGGTGTCTGAAACGGCATCGCGCAACAGGGGCTCGGCCTCGGCGAGGCGGCCTTCGTGCTGCAGCAGCAGCCCGTAATTGCCCTTGGCGACCAGAGTTTCAGGATGCCGGTCGCCGTAGATACGCTGCTGCCGCTGGATCGCGTCCCGGTACAGCGCCTCGGCTAGTTTCAAGTCCCCCATGTTTTGGGCGACCACGGCTAAGTTCTGCAAGCGAATGGCGACCCGCGGGTGATCGTCGCCGAGCACGCGCCGATCGATTTCCAGAGCGCGCTCGTAGGTCTGTTTTGCCAGTGCCCATTTCTGCTCGCGCGAATACATGCGGGCCAGATCGCTGAGCACCGCGGAGACATCCGTCTGCGGGGCGCGGCTGGTCTCCAGAATGCCGAGGCTGCGTATGAACAATTCCTTGGCTTCGATGAATTGACCCTGTTGCAGCCGCAGCATCCCCAGATTCCACAGCGCATGGCCGGTTTCCACGCTGGCCGCGCCGAAATTGCTTTGCGCAAGATGCAGCGCTTCCTGCAGCGGCTCCTCGGCGCCGGGAAGATTGCCGGCACCGATGCGGGCGCGGCCCATTTCGAGCAGCGTATCAATGCGCGCTCCATCCGCAGACTGCGCCTGTAGCTGCAGCGATTCGTCCAGCACCGGCAGCGCGTCCTGATACTGTCCGAGGCTGTCGTACACCGCGCCGACGGTCGATAGCAACGCAGCCTTGGTCGCCGGTTGATCCTGCAGACTCGCCTGCAGACTCTTCGCGGCGGAATCCAGCAATTCCCGCGCCGTGACTCGATTGCCGCGGTTCTGCTCCGGATCGGAGAGCTTGAACAGATTCACCAGAAAACGAGACACTTCTTCGGCCCGAGCGCGTTCATGCTCGGCGCGTTCGCGCTGCTGTGCGGCCCGGTCGCGCTCCGCCCCGATCCGCAGGGACTGCAGATACGTCATCGCCGCGAATGCCATGACCAGAAGGGCGGCAGCGGCGCCGGCGGCAACCGGCAGCCAGTGGCGTCTGACGAATTTCGCCGACCGGTATGACATCGTGTCCCGGCGCGCAATCACCGGCCGACCTTCCAGATAGCGCTGTATGTCCCCGGCCATTTGTTGTGCAGAACCGTAGCGGCGCTCCGGCTCCTTGCGCATCGCCATCAACACGATAGTGTCCAAATCGCCCGCCAGGCTGCGCCGCAGACGCTTGGGGCTGGTGCTGCGCAAATCGGCCATGCGGCGCGCCTCGGGGGAATCATCCGTGCTCACCGCCAGACTGGGCGGCGGCGGGTCTTTCTCACAGATGGCGCGCTCGATATCCGTGAGACGCACCGAGGAGATGACGAAGGGCCCATAGCCTGACAGCAGTTTATACAGCAGCACACCGAGCACGTAGACATCGCTCGAGGTGGTGATGGCCTGGCCCCGAACCTGCTCGGGACTGGCATGGTCCGGGGTCATGATCCGAATGTCGGCATGCGTCACTGCGAGGGTATGGTGTCCCGCCTGACGGTCATCCAACAGTTTTGCAATCCCGAAGTCCAGGAGCTTGGGAACCCCCGCTTCCGTCACGAGGATATTCGACGGCTTCAGGTCGCGATGCACGATGAGGTTCTGATGGGCGTAATGAACCGCAGCGCACACCGTCTGAAACAGCTGCAGACGGGCGGCAATATCCAGACGATGTAAATCGCAAAACGCGTCGATGGCGACGCCGTCGACGTACTCCATGACGATGTAGGCGCTGCCATCCGGCAATGCGCCGCCATCCAACAAATGCGCGATGTTCGGATGATCCAGCTGAGCCAGTATTTGGCGCTCCAGCTTCAGGCGGGAATGCATTCCCGTCGCCAGCGCCCCACCGTGCACGACCTTGATGGCGACCTGCTGATCGAACTGGGCATCGGCGCGTTCGGCTAGGTAAACTTCGCCCATACCGCCGATACCCAAGGTACGCAGTACCCGATAGGGTCCTATCCGATCTCCCATCATTTTTGGAGCATACCCCCCTGCCGGTGGACTGCAAACGAATGGGCCTTGCGGCCGGGTGCTCCATGCGTGTATGTAGGCGGGGGCTCATCGGCAAATCCCAGGAGTCGGACTCACATGTCAAACGGAAACGACCCGCGCAAGGCGCCGCCCGCGCCCCCGCCATCCCCGCCGCCCGGCACAGGCTCAAAACCCGGAAAATCCGGTGGGACATTTAAACCCAATGACGGCAACGACCAGCCGCCGCAGCCGAAAGCGCGGCCAACGTGACCCGCAGCCGCCTGCACCTGAACTGATTGGATAGCGTGACCGCCTACCAAGCGCTGCGGCAGCCGCGGCACGAGATTCTGCGGCTTCGCGGACTCGACATGCATTTGACGTGCTGGGGACCTCCGCCCACGGCGCTTCGGCCGCCGATTTTCTTGCTGCATGGCTGGCTGGATGTGGGCGACACTTTTCAATTCATGGTGGATGCGTGCAAGAAAGACTGGCCCTTCGTGGCGCCCGATTGGCGCGGATTTGGGCGCAGCGAATGGCCGCAAGAGGGCTACGGGTTTCCGGATTATCTCGGTGATCTCGATGCGCTGATGGACCGTGTTTCGCCCATCGCTCCCGCATGCATCATCGGCCATAGCATGGGGGGCAATATTGCCAACCTATATGCCGGCCTGCGGCCCGAGCGCGTGCGCGGCGTGGTCAATCTCGAAGGCTTTGGACTTAACCGCACCTCCGCGCAAGATGCGCCAAAAAGGATGCGCAAGTGGCTGGATCAAATCAAGAGTCCGGCGACCGAGAAGAACTATAATTCCTTCGAGCAGCTGACAGCAGTCATTCAATACCGGTATCCACGATTTTCGCCAGCAACCGCCGCGTTCGTCGCGCAAGCGTGGGGCACGCCGGATGAGGGCGGCCGCGTGCGTCTCAGCGCGGATCCGAGGCATCATTGGGTGAATCCCATCCTCTACAAGCGTGAAGATGCGGAGGCCACATGGCGCGAAATCCGCGCGCCGCTGCTGATGATGTTGGGAGAGGAATCCGAATACCTGAAGCGATTGGGTGCTGACGGCACGATTGAAGCGTTGCGCAGCGCGCATCCCGGCGTCGAGATTGCGAGCATCGCGGGCGCAGGCCATATGCTGCATATAGAAAAGCCGGAATCGGTAGCCCCGTTGGTCGAAGCTTTTTTGGACGCGCATTGAATGATCCGGCGAATTTACCCCACCCGATTCGGCCAGCTGCATTTGCGCAGCCATGAGGGCAAAGGTGTGCCGTTGGTACTGCTGCACATGTCGCCCCGCTCGGGTGCCATGTGGGAGACGCTGCAGGAACGGCTGGAAAGGCCCACCCACGCGCCGGATCGCTTGGGATATGGGTTCTCCGACGCGCCGCCCTGGGCCCTATCCTTGGAGCAGTATGCACAGAGCACGGTGGATGGCCTGAAGGCGGCAGGCATGCAAGGCCCCATCGATTTGTTGGGCGTGCACACCGGCTCCATCGAGGCCATCGAGATCGCGCATCAGTTGGGCTCCCAGGTGCGCCGTGTGGTGGTGGTCGGCATGCCGCTGTTTACCGCCGAGGAACAGCAGCGACAGCTGGAGAAATACAGCGAACAGCCCTTGAAGCCGGCGACCGAGGGAGGGCATGTGCTGGGCGCCTGGCGCGGCGGATTTGCCTTGCGCGAACCGCCCTACGATCTCGCCGACACGCACCGCCGATTCATCGAACATGTGCTTGCGGCAAACCCTGGCGCGGCGTTTCGCGCCGCCTGCGGCTACTCGGTCGACAAGAAACTGAAAACGCTGAAGACGCCGTTGACGGTGTTCGCGCCGCACGACGACATTATCGAGCAGACTTTGCGGGTCAAGCCATTGCTGAAGAGCACCGCGAATTACGTGGACCTGCCGGATCTGGGCCTGGACTTATTCAACGCCGCGATCGATCGCATGATCCTTCTCGTGAATCGGCATCTGCCCGCGTAAGCAACGTTCCGCCCAGATGGATATCAGCAAACTTCCGCCGACCGTAGCCGCCGCAAATCGCGCGCAGGCCGCGACCGTCGCCGATCAGGGTTCCCGGGCGGCGGATGACATCGCCCCGTTGGGCGACCGAGCCGACATCCGGCCGTTGGATATCCCGGGGGCGCTACAGATTCTCGTGGCCGAAGTCCGGGCCGCGTTCGGCCAGCAGCCGGAATTGTCGAGTGCCGGCTCCACGAGCGGCGGCGCCACAGTGGAGAGCCCCGTGCAAGCGGCGCAGCAGTTGGTGGAAATGGTGCTGCAAGCCATGCCGGACGATGCGCCCGATGTGAGCGCGTGGACTGCGGCGCTGGTGCGCGCAGAATCGGCGCTGCAAGCGGGGGGCGAACAAGCCGCCAACGCGGTCAGTGCCTGGCGCGATGTGCCGGCGGCGGCCGTGGATGCGGTCAGAGAAACCCGCGCGTTGACCTTCACGGTGCTCGGCGATGAACCGCAAAACCCGCTGTGGCTGCGGCCCGAATGGGCGGGTTTTGCACCGCGGCTGGAGCGTTTCACGAGACGCCGGCGACTCGCGCGGCGCCGCTTGATGGATCCGGATTATTCCTCGGGGGGCGCGCATGACAGCGATGGAAAATGACGTGTTGAGCAAGCGAACGCTGCAGCGGCTCGGCCTCGTGGTGGTTTTTCTGTGGTTCCTGGTCGGAGGCTTTTTTCACTTCAAGGCGCTGGACGCTGAAATGCAAATCGTGCCGCGCTATATTCCCTGGCCGCGGGCGGCGGTGCTGATCAGCGGTGCGTTTGAGTGGCTGGGCGCGTTGGGCATTTTGATACCGGCCACGCGCCGTGCGGCCGGTATCGGTCTATTTTTTTTGACAATTGCCGTGACGCCGGCGAATGTCTACATGCTGCAGCATGCCGAGTTGTTCAAAGTGCCGCATTGGGCGCTGGTGGCTCGATTGCCCTTCCAAGTGGCGCTGCTCGCGCTCATCATTTGGAGCACTTGGGGCCCGGCGCGCCAAGCGGGTGCGCGCGTCGACAGCTAAACTGTAATCACTTAGGATCCATCGATGCCGAGCGCTGCCAAATTGACGGGTTTGTCGGGAAACGAGATCTACTGCATGCGGCTCAAGGGACTCATCCCGAGCGGCGTGGTGATCGGCAACAGCATCCAGTCAATGGGCTTTCTCGGCGGTGTGCGTTCGGCGTTCCGCGGCATCGTCGGGGGCGAGATTCCCGATGTGACGCAGATGATCCATGAGGGCCGTGCGGCCGCCTTCGCCCGCATGAGGGCGGAAGCGGATCGTGAACAGGTGCACGGCGTCGTGGGCGTCACTTCGGAGCTGCGCAATCTCAGCGGCAATTCGGAGTTTTTGTTCGTCGGCTCCGGCGTCAGCGGCGGCCCGGGCACTGCGCTATTCACCAGCGCGGGAGACGCCCAGGAATTGTACTGCCATATGGACGCCGGCTATGAACCGAAGGAATTCGTATTCGGCAATATTGCCTATTCGGTCGGCGCCGTCGGCGGTATTGCCGGTACATTGAAGACACTGGTACGCGGCGAGATCAAAGAATTCAGCGATGTTTTCAATGAGACGCGCCACCACGCTCTCGACCGGCTCGTCACGCATGCCAAGGAAGTTCGTGCCAACGCCGTTGTCGGCGTGCGCACCAATGTGCTGCATTTTGCCGGATTTCACGAGATGTATATGTCCGGAACCGCCGCCCTCCACGCCGCGCTGCCGGCGGACGCGCAAACCTCCCCCGTCACCAGCGACCTGACCGGCGAGGAGTTATGGGGTATGTCGCAGTTGGGATACATGCCGATGAAGCTGCTCATTTCGACTTCCGTGTATTCGCTGGGCGCCATCGGCGGGCTCAAGGCGGCATTCCAGAGCCTGGTTCGGGGTGAGCTGGGCGATCTGACCACCCTTATCTATGATGCTCGAGAGCAAGTATTCGATCGGCTGAAGAACGAGGCGGCCGCGCTCGGCGCCGAGGAAGTCATCGGGATCAAAACCTATATCGTCGAGTTGGGGTCCAGTTTGGTTGAAATATTCGCGGTAGGCACGGCGGTGCGCAAGCTTGCGGGCATGGATGTGAAAACCGCGGCGCTGCCGGCGCAGGCCATCATTCGCGACAAGGACACCTGGCTGAACGGAACCGGCGGCTTTGAGATCCAAACGCTGCGCGCCGGCGGTTGAGCGAAGCACAGCGCATGGAACGACCGCCTCTGCCGCCCTTCACCGTGGAAACGGCGGCGCAAAAAGTGCGCCTGGCGGAAGATGCCTGGAATACGCGCGATCCGGCGCGTGTGGCGCTCGCCTATACGCAGGACAGTCGTTGGCGCAACCGCGCGGAATTCCTCCAGGGTCGCGATGCCATCCAAGCATTTCTGACGCGTAAGTGGGCGCGAGAACTGGATTACCGTCTGATCAAGGAGCTCTGGGCATTTCGCGAGAACCGGATCAGCGTGCGCTTCGCGTATGAGTGGCACGACGACAGCGGCCAGTGGTTTCGCAGCTACGGCAATGAAAATTGGGAGTTTGACGCCCAGGGCCTGATGCAGCTGCGCATCGCCAGCATCAACGACTTGCCCATGGCGGAGACTGACCGTCATTATCACTGGCCGCTCGGACGCCGGCCCGACGGCCACGCTTCACTGACCGATCTGGGATTGTGACGGCCGCGGCCGGATTCGCGGTTCTCAAGCATCGCGATTTCACGCTGTACTTGTTCTCGAGGCTGTTCGCCACGATAGCCACGCAGATGATCATCATGGCCGTCGGCTGGCAGGTGTATCACATCACCGGGCGGGTGCTCGACCTAGGGCTCATCGGCCTATCTCAGTTTCTGCCGTTTTTATGCCTGGTGTTGTTTTCAGGCCATGTCGCGGACCAATTCGATCGCCGCATCATCATTATGATATGCCACGGCTGCTATGCGATTTGCGCGTTGATGCTGCTGACGTTTGCGCTGATCAAAATAACGACGACGCTGCCGATTTTCGCCGTACTCGCGATCTTCGGGGTGACTCGCGCCTTCCAGGTCCCCGCGGCGCAATCCTTCGTTCCCACCATCGTGCCGACGGCGATGCTGCGCAATGCCCTGCCGATCAACTCTTCGGCCAACCAAGTGGCGGCCATTGCCGGTCCCAGCATCGGCGGTGTCCTCTATGCGATCGCCGAAAGCACCCTGGGCCGCAACAGCGGAGCAGCCGTGGTTTATGGCGCTGCAGCGCTGCTGCTGCTGGCCGCCATTACCTTGGTGGTGCTCATTCGCAAACGGCGGCTTCCTTCGAGCCGCTCGTTGCTATCATGGGCTACCCTGCTGCAGGGCCTGCGCTTTGTGTGGCACCGCAAAACGGTACTGGGTGCCATTTCGCTGGACCTGTTTGCGGTATTGTTTGGAGGCGCGACCGCGCTGCTGCCGGCGTACACCCGGGATGTGCTGCACGCGGGGCCCGAGGTGTTCGGCTATTTGCGGGCGGCGCCCGGGATTGGCGCAGGGATCACGGCCCTGTGGCTGGCATTCCGGCCTGTTTCGCGGCATGTGGGCATGACGATGTTCGCCGGTGTCGCGGCGTTCGGCGCCGCAACCATCGTGTTGGGCCTGACGCAGCGATTTTGGGTGGCCATGACTGCCCTTGTAATTCTGGGAATTGGAGACATGATCAGTGTGTTCGTCCGCTCGCTGTTCGTACAACTGGAGACGCCGGATGAGATTCGCGGACGGGTCAGCGCGGTAAATTCCGTGTTTGTGGGCGCATCGAATGAGCTTGGCGAGTTTGAATCAGGCATGACGGCGGCTTGGTTCGGGTTGGTGCCCGCCATTGTGGTCGGCGGAGCCGCCACATTGCTGGTTTCTGTTTTATGGGCGCGTGTATTTTTCCCCGGGCTGTGGCGCATGCACACATTCGAGCAACTGAAGGAATCCTCCTGATGGATCATAAGGACCACGGCACGCATGCGCATGGACACGACCATGACGCGCACGATCACGACGACCATGATCACGATCACGATCACGATCACGATCACGACCACGGTCATGGTCACGCTCATGGGATCCCAACCGACCGCATCAATCTACGCATGGGCATCGCTGTCGCGCTCAACCTGGTCTTCGTGGTGGTCGAGGGTGGCTTTGGGTTCGTCTCTAATTCCGTCGCATTGATCGCGGATGCCGGTCATAACTTGAGCGACGTGCTGGGTTTGGTATGCGCATGGGCGGCCCTGATATTGGGGCGCCGGGCACCCGGCGCTAAATTTACCTATGGTTTGGGACGTTCTTCGGTGCTGGCGGCGCTCGTCAATGCGGTGCTATTGCTATTGGCCTGCGGCGCCATCGCCTGGGAGGCTGTAAGCCGGCTCGGCTCTCCGCCGCCGGTGGCCGGACGGATAGTAATGACGGTTGCGGCGATCGGCATTGTCTTGAACGGCATCAGCGCTTGGCTGCTGCACGCCGGCAGCCACGGCGATTTGAACCGGCGCAGCGCCTACATTCACATGCTCGGTGATGCGGCGGTATCCGCGGGTGTGCTGGTGGCAGGAATGTTGATTGTGCTCACCGGTTGGAGCCGCTTGGATCCCATTGTCAGTTTGCTGATTGTCGCCGTGATCCTGGTGAGCACCTGGAGGCTGCTGCGCGATGCGCTGGCCCTGTCGCTGGATGGCGTGCCCGCCGGTGTGAATTCCTCGGCCGTGATGTCGTACTTGGCCGATCAGCGCGGCGTGACCGATGTGCACGATTTGCACATCTGGGCGCTGAGCACCACCAGTGTGGCGCTGACCGCACATCTCGTGGTGCCGGAGCCGGGCGCGGAAGACACGCTCTTGAATGCGCTCACACCGGACTTGAAACGCCGCTTTCACATCCACCATGCCACGCTGCAAATCGAACGGGATCGCTGCGAACATGGCTGTGAACCAGAACCCGTTGCCGAGACGGGGACCTAGCAGCCGACGAGGACGCAGGAACCTTCAGGGCCGGGTAAACAGGTAGTGCGATACCAGCCACTCCCGACCTTGTGAGTAGCCCCACAATTCGGCGCAAGACATGAAAAACACGCGCCAATAGACCCACCAGCGCCGCACCTGGTCCTTTCCATAGGCTTGCGCAAAAAGGGGCTCGATCTGGCTGCGATGCCTGTCCATGTTGCGCAGCCAATGCTCGCTGGTTTGGCTGTAATGTCGACCGTCGACTCGCCAGTGATCCGTCAGTTTCAGGTCGTTCTGAAAATACAGCAGCAGATCGTCGCTCGGCATGATGCCGCCGGTGAAGAAGAATTTCGCCATCCAATCGGATGCATCGCGCACCTCGAAGGGATAGGCATAGGCCTTGTGGGCAAATATGTGCACGAACAAGGTGCCCTGAGGCTTGAGCCAGCCGGCGATTCGCTGCAGGAGCAACTCGTGGTTGCGCAGATGTTCGAACATCTCCACCGACACGACCCGATCGAACTGGATGCCGTCCGGGAACGACAGGTGATTGACGTCGGCAGTGATAACCTGCAGATTCTTCAATCCCTCGCCCGCCGCGCGCGCATCGATGAAGCGCTTCTGCGATCGCGAATTGGACACCACCGTTAGCCGCGAGTTGGGAAAGCGCCGCGCCATCCACAACGACAGCGAACCCCAACCGCAACCCAATTCAAGAATCCGGTCGCCGTCCCGCAGGCAAGCTCGCTCGGCGGTGAGTTCCAGCATGTTGGCTTCCGCCTCCGCCAGAGTTTCACCGCGGTGTCGGAAATAGCCGGAGGAATACTTGAGGTGCGGACCGAGCACATGTTCGAAGAATGCACTCGGGAGCTCGTAGTGCTGCAAGTTGGCATCGCCGGTATTGATCGCCACCGGGCTACGGCGCCCGCGCGCGATGAGATTCATCAGGTGCTGCTGCTGCGTCTCCGCGTCACCCTGCTCCAGCTCGCGCAGCCGCGCTTTCAACAGGCGCCGTATGCCGAATCGGATCAGAAAATCGGGCAGCAAATCCCGCTCCAGCAGGCGCAGGGGCAGAGACATCGGAACGGTGAGGGCGGCGGTATTCATGATGGTGACTTTTGAAGCTCTGCCGCCGCCCGCTCGAACAGCGGAGTGAGCAGGCGGTGTAGGAAGTAGATGCAGAAGGGAGCAATCAGCGCCCACGCGACAGTCGCATGCAATATGGCGTCCCTGAGTACGACGACGGAGTGCCAAATGCCTTGTGCCATCAGCGCCAGTGCGGCTTTGATCGTCACGGGTTGCACGGGCGCGTGCATGATCCATTCGCCGACCCGGACGAAGGGAATGATCAACAATAATTGCGTCGGCGCCATCGCCGCCTGGACGAGTTGAATGGCGGGCAAATTCAAGCGAAACACGAGTGCGATGAGGGCGCAAACAATGGTCGAAACGCCAAGAACCGGGATGTTTCCCACCACCACGCCGATCGCCACGCACAGCGACAACCGGTTCGGCGCCATGCCCTGCGTCAGCAGCACGAGCAGGGGTTCGACAAGCCGGCGATGCAGCCAGTTCTTCACCGCTGAATTCCGCGGTTGCGGCCCAATAGTGCGTCGGCCGCGGGTTGGCCGGGCTGCAGCTGGAAAAGCTGCAGCAGCACGTAGCACGACATGGCCATATTGCCGAGAAGCATGATGCCGATGAACCAGAGGATGCGCCGCGACCATTGGATTTCCTTGTAAAACACCCACACATAAAACGTGAGAAACCCGAAGTAGGCATCCAAGAGAGTGGCCATGGTCCAATAGCGATTCTGTCCCGAGGTGAGGCCGGACCAGCGCCAAACCGGCTGATGCAAGGCCGCCCACGCCGTGCAGATGAGCAATGACAGCAGAACGCCTGTAAAAAGTATTTTCAGCGCAGTTTTTGTAGACATTCTGGGTCTCGTCACCAGCTATTCGGCAGCAACGGCACGCTGGATTCAGGGAGTTGGAAAATAGCCCATTATCCGTCCGTATGGCGCGCAGCGGTGCAAAGCCGCTACAGTCCTGCCAGGGAGAACAACAATGTCCAATGAAAGTGCAATCCGACGCGAAGTCGGCGCCATCGCGCTGATGTTCACGGGGTTAGGTTCCATCATCGGCTCAGGGTGGCTGTTCGGCGCTTGGCGCGCCGCCCAGTTGGCCGGCCCCGGCGCGGTGTATGCGTGGATCATCGGCGCGGTGATCATTTTATTCGTCGCATTCACCTATGCCGAGTTGGGCGCGATGTTTCCGGAGTCCGGCGGCGCGGTGCGCTATGGACATTATTCGCATGGCTCGTTGGTGGGCTTCGTCGCGGGTTGGGCCGCTTGGATCGCCATAGTTTCCGTGATTCCGGTGGAAGCGGAAGCATCGGTGCAATACATGAGTTCATGGCCGTGGGCTTGGGCCCAGCACCTGTACGTGCACGCGGCCAACGGCCAGGGCGAGTTGACCTCTGCCGGACTGTCCATCTCCGCCGCACTCGTCGTGATCTACTTTCTGGTCAATTTCTGGAGCGTGAAGGTATTCGCGTCGACCAACAGCGCCATTACATTCTTCAAGCTGATCGTACCGGCCGCCACCGCCATCGCGCTGATGTGCAGCGGTTTTCATTGGGATAACTTCCATGTCGGTGTCCATGGCGGTCCGCATGTCGGAAATCTGGCCGCAATCCTCACGGCGGTTGCGACCAGCGGCATCGTCTTCAGCTACAACGGTTTCCAAAGTCCCGTGAACCTTGCCGGCGAGGCGCGCCACGCGGGCCGCAGCGTGCCCTTCGCTATCTTCGGTTCGATCGCACTCTCCACCGTGGTGTACCTCATGCTGCAGGTGGCCTTTTTGGGTTCCGTGGCGCCGGAACATTTGCACGAAGGATGGGCCGGCCTGGAATACAGTTCGCCCTTCGCGCAACTCGCGCTGGCGTTGAACCTGAACTGGTTGGCTCTGCTGCTCTATGCCGATGCCTTCGTCAGTCCCAGCGGTACGGGCAGTACCTACACAGCGACCACGGCGCGCATGATTTATGCCATGGAGCGCAGCGGCACGGTGCCCGAAGTGTTCGGGCGCGTGCATCCACGGTACGGCATCCCCCGCCCTGCGATGTGGTTCAACCTGGCCGTGTCTTTCGTTTTTCTATTCTTCTTTCGCGGCTGGGGCAAATTGGCCGCGGTGATTTCCGTTGCCACCATCATCACCTATCTGGTCGTACCGATCAGCGTCATGGTGTTGCGACGCACCGCTCCAGACCTTCACCGTCCGCTGCGCGTGCCGGGCCTGGCCGTTCTGGCGCCGATGGCCTTTGTGCTGGCGACGCTCATGCTGTTCTGGGCGCGCTGGCCGCACACCGGCGAGATCATGCTGCTGTTGATCCTGCCGATGCCTGTGTATCTGTACTACCAGGCCAAGGCGGATTGGCGCGATTTCGGGCGGCAGCTGCGCGCTTCTTGGTGGCTGTTCGCTTACCTCATCGTCATTACGGTCCTGTCCTGGGCCGGCAGCAAGGAATTCGAGGGGCATGACTATATTCGCTACGGCTGGGATCAGCTGTGCGTCGCGCTGGCCTCGCTGGCTTTCTACTTCTGGGGGTTACGCAGCGGCTGGCGCACGCCCGCCGTCATCGCCGCGGGGCTCAACTCCGGCGCAGATACCGCCGGCGGAGGTCTAAACCGAGAGTAGCTCCTTGGCTTGTTGCTGATCTTCGCGCAGATAAATCGAGCGCTTGGGAGCAGCCATCACGCGTTGCACCATGGGTACGAATGCCTCGAGCGGCATCGTGTCGAAGTGCGGATCAAAGGCGTTCTGATCATGGCGCGAACAAAACAGCGCCGTGCGCTCGAAATAGGGGTGATCGCGAAATTGCTCGCGCATGTTCCGATCCAACCCTAAGTAGTGGAAGAAGTAATAGCCCTGGAAGATGCCGTGATGCTGCAGCATCCACCAGTTTTCGTCCGTCACGAAGGGCTTGAGCACGGTGGCCGCCAGCTCCGCGTGATTGGTAGAGGCGAGGATGTCTCCCATGTCGTGCAACAGCGCACAGACCACATATTCTTCGTCCTTGCGATCACGGTAGGCAAGCGTGGCGGATTGCAGCGAGTGTTCGAGGCGGTCCACCGAGAAGCCGCCGCAATCGCCCTGCAGCATTTTAAGATGGGCGAGCACGCGATTCGCCAGATCCCCGTTGAAGGCATTCGCGGCTGCGGCGATCCTGCGCCAGTCCGATTCGGTGCTCTCTGTCATCGCCGTGAATGTGGCGCGATCCGTCTCAGTGTGATCAGTCATCATTTCCCCCGCTGCGTCGCGATGCCTAAGTTGCCCGCATTATATCAGCGCAACCCGGCTGCGCTGGTCAGGTATACCGCAAATGTCCCCAGCCAGTGGCCGCCCTCGTAGTGTTCGCCCGTCACCTCGGGCAGCGCCGCATCCCGATGGCGTGCGGCGGCGGCGAGCAGCGCCGGCACGCGCCGATCAGTTTGATCCAATCCGTGGGCAATGCCTTGCAGCATCCAGCTGCGGCTTAAGTTAAGGCCGTCAAGGTGGGCGAGCTTTGGATCGGCGCGGTCGGTGACCACAGCCGGGGGCAGCCAATCCACGCCCGCATCTGCAGGAATTCCGGGCAGAAAGCCGGACAGCCACCGGCCAAAGACTTGCCGTGAAAGCACCCGGCGCATGAAATCCGCCTCGGCGAGGCAGGGCGAGAGAAAATCTTCGCCGGACGGCTCGTAGCTTAAGGGGCAGTTGCGGTCATCGAGATAAAATCGACGAGCGGCGTCTTTGAGCAGGGCGCGCATCTGTTCATCGCCGGCGATGCCGGCCCAGTCCCAGATCAATCCGAAAGAAAACGCGGTTTGATCGTGTTCGCCGATGCGGATCGGATAGTGCAGTTTGGGCAGCCAGCTCTTCAAGCGCGCCGCCGCTTCATCCTCCAGAGGCCGCAGTGTGTCGGACCATTGTCGCCCTTGCGGGTCGTTCCATTGGCGCAGTTCCGCCGCCAGCATCAGCAGCCATGCCAGCCCGTAGGGCCGCTCGAACGAGGCGCGGCCGGGGCGCTGAAGAAACGCCAGTTCGCCCGCAATGTTTTGCGCGGTAAAGCTGAGCGCCAACTGGGCCCGAGCCTGCACCGCGAAGGGCGCATTCGGCAGCTGCCGCAGCAAACGTACCAGCAGCCAGTGGCCATGCACGTCCGAGTGCCAATCAAAGCAGCCATAGAATGCCGGTGTGAGTTCACGGGGCGGTCGCGCATCGGCATCGCTGTCCAGGGTCAGGCTGATGTGGTTGGGATACTCAGCATGCAGGCACTTCAGCGCGAGTCCCGCGAAGCGCGCGGCGGCGGCCGGCTCCAGCGAGGCCGCGGGATTATCGGAAGCCGCCGCATGGCCGGACCACGCAAGACCCAGAATCGACGCGGCAAAGATCGCGGCTTGGCGCATCAGTGGATTTTAGCGCGGCCGCGCGCGCCGCGTCGCCTGCGCGGTGAAGGGATCATCAGGCCAGAAGTGTTTGGGGTAGCGTCCCTTCAAGTCCTTTTTGACCTCGTGGTAGCCGCGGTTCCAGAAGCTCAGCAGGTCCCGCGTGATTTGCACGGGACGTCCGGCCGGGGACAAGAGCTTGAGAAGCAGAGGCAGCCGCCCGCCGGCAACCGTCGGCGTTTGGCTCAAACCAAACAGTTCCTGCAGGCGCACCGACAGCGTCGGAATCTCGCCATCCAGATAATCGATGGGAATGACCGATCCGCTGGGCACGGTGAAATGCGTCGGCGCCTCCCGTTCCAGGATTGCCCCCTGGGCGTGAGTCATGGAAGAGCGCAGGGCATTGCCCAAGTCCATTTGCGCAAAATGTTCGCGGCGGGAGAATCCGAGGATCCACGGCGCTGCCCACTCTTCCAGGTTCGCGGCGAGCGCCGCATCGCTCAAGTCCGGCCACGGGGCGGGCGCCGCGACTTGGTATTGACGCATCAGCATGACGCGCGCGCGCCATTGTTGTAACGCCTTCGTCCACGGCAAGCCGCCGATACCCAGTTGCCTCAGCCCCACAAGCGCGGCCGCCTGCATGGCGTCCGGATCAGGATGGGGCATGTCGACCGATTCGAGAATCAGCGCTCCTAGGCGGCGCTGGGTTTGCGCACGAATCGACTGATTCCGATCATCCCAGCGGATCTCGGCATCGCTTTGAATCAACGCGCCGAAATACTCTTCCAGATCCAGAAGTCTGACCGGAGCGGCGAG
Organism: uncultured Gammaproteobacteria bacterium; assembly: GCA_963756845.1. Classification (GTDB taxonomy): domain Bacteria; phylum Pseudomonadota; class Gammaproteobacteria; order Steroidobacterales; family Steroidobacteraceae; genus Bog-1198. Next base: position 660,222 of record CAVWPD010000008.1, read on the forward strand.
AAAAATCCGTGCCTCTCGCTCCGCGCCGTCCAATTCAGCGGCCACGATGAATTCTGACTTGCTGAGCGCCTGTGGTTCACCGAAGCGCGCTCCGCGGCCGTTGGCCAGCAAGTACCGGCCGCTTTCGCCCCGCGCTCGCGCGATACGATCCGGATACGCCCAAGCCAGAAGCACACCCGTGGCGTCGTGCGGATCCGCATTATCTCGGGAGTCGCGCGCGAGGTCGCGCTGCCAGCTGGCGGAACTGCGCTGCGCCTGCGCCTGGGCGCGGGCGTCCACGGTCACACCGGGAGGCACTTCCCGACGGTCGCCGCGCAACACGGCCACCCTCAGCCGCAAGTCCGCGTCGCGCGCTCCCGGGGCTGCGCGCAAGATGTCACGCTCGCTCAAGATCGCGGCCAGATCGCAGGCCAATCGTACAGCGCCGACCTCGCGCGACTTGACGAGCATGTGCGCAAGACGCGGGTGCATGCCGAGCCTCTGGAGGGCTCGGCCGTGCGTCGTAACGCGCGAGGCGGCATCGATTGCCTCGAGCTGCCGCAATAAATCGCGGGCTTGAGCCAACGGCGCTGCGGGCGGCGCATCGAGCCATGCCAGGCCCGCCGCGTCGACGGCGCCCCAGCAAGCAAGCTCCAGGGCGAGCGGAGCCAGGTCCGCCTGTAGAATCTCCGGCGGAGTTTGCGGGCTCAAGGAAGCTTGTGTGCCCTCCGACCAGAGGCGGTAGCAATCCCCCTCGCTCAAGCGGCCGGCGCGCCCGCGACGCTGATCTGCCGCGGCCTGCGACACCTTGCCGGTCACCAAGCGGCTCATGCCCGTAGCTGGATCGAACTCCGCAGAGCGGCGCAGCCCCGCATCGACAACGACGCGGATTCCCTCGATGGTCAGACTGGTCTCCGCGATGCTGGTGGCAAGCACGATCTTGCGGCGGCCGTCGCGGACCGGTGCCAGCGCCGCGTCCTGGGCCGCCGCGTCGAGCTCGCCGTACAGCGGCAGCACCCGCACGCCGGGATCCAGGCCCGATTCCTCCAGCGAGCGCTGCACGCGGCGAATTTCCGCCGCGCCGGGCAGAAAACACAGGATGTCGCCGGTGTGATCGCGCAAGGCGCAGCGCACGACCTGCGCGATCTGCAGTTCCAGATGAAGATCGGTTCGCCGCGGCACGTAGTGAGTGGTCACCGGGAAGCTTCGACCTTGCGACGAGACAACCGGCGCGTCTCCCAGCAGCCGCGCCAGCGGCTCAAGATCCAGAGTGGCCGACATCACCAGCAGGCGCAGATCCTCGCGCAGGTTCTGTTGGCTTTCCAGGCACAGGGCGAGGCCGAGATCGGCATTCAAGCTGCGTTCGTGAAACTCGTCGAAGATCACACAGCCGATGCCGTCGAGACTGCCGTCCTCTTGCAGCATGCGCGTGAGAATCCCTTCGGTGACGACTTCGATGCGGGTGTCGCGGCTCACGCGCGTCTCGAGCCGCGTCCGAAAACCCACCGTGCGGCCGACGGCCTCGCCCATCAGCGCCGCCATCCGGTTTGCCACGGCGCGGGCAGCAATGCGACGCGGCTCGAGCATCAGGATCTTCTGATCACGCAGCCAGGGGCTGTTCAATAAGAAGAGCGGCACGATAGTGCTCTTGCCGGCGCCCGGCGGCGCCTCCAGGAGCACCCCGCGACGCGCCGTCAGCGCCGCGGCCAGTGCCGGAAGTGCTGCGCTGATCGGGTACTCGGGAAGTGCAGGTAATTTCACAAGCTCGATACGATAACCCAAGGGAGCAGGGCTTTAAGTAGACCCCGTGTTAAGATGCGCGCCGTCGGGCCTGTAGCTCAGTTGGTTAGAGCAGGGGACTCATCATTGAATGGTGCCTTCGCATCGCAAGGTGCGAAGTGGACGGGATGAATTCAGGGAAACCTCAACAGCTGCGGGCTGCTGGCAACCCTGAGCCAAGCCGGCGGTGCACCGCCGGAAGGTGCAGAGACTACCTGAGCGCGTTTGAGTCGCGCTTAATAACAGGCTAGAGCGTCCCGCACCCCACCGGGGTGAAGAGATAGTCCACTCCCTCCGGAAACGGCGGGGCAGAAGTGAATCCCTTGGTCCTCGGTTCGAGTCCGAGCGGGCCCACCAACCTTCCATCCGCGAACGTCTCGGCGTGTCTGCCGGCGTCCAGTGGCGTAAATTCATAGCTATATAAAACAGAAGCGGGAGTTTCGGTTGGTGGCCTGGTCATGATCAACGGGAGATCGCCGTCGGCCGGCGTCGCTCTGGCGCGGTGCGAGCGGCATTTTCAATGCGAGCCCCGCGACGCGGACGATCGTTACGATCCCGGAATGACATAGCGCTGCAATTCCGCAGCGGTGATGAACGTGCGGCGGCCGTCTTTCTGCGTGGTGATCAACCCCTCGCGAATCCGTTCGTAAAGCGTTGCGCGGCTGATGCGCAGAATGCGCGCGGCCTCCGGAATTTCGAATCTTAGGTGCGGGAGCGGTTCAACTGTCGTGGACATGCACGCCTCCAATTGGACACGAATGGTGTCGTTAGGGTTTGGATTGCCAGAGACGTAGATAACGTCCGGGGATTTTTACGGCAACCCACTCCAGCGTAGTCGGGGGCACGATGCTCAGGAGAGCCCCAAGCGCGACCCGCAAATCGTGGCAATTGCGCGCGTCATGACGACGGCGTGAGATTGACTGGATGCTAGAATTCCCGCCGTGGTCTTGCCCAATTGCTCAAAGGCCGTGATTGCCCCGGAGAAGCTCAGGGACTACCTGTTGTCGCCGGCACATCCGATTGGACGGTACAAGGCGCTGTTCTTCCGCACCCTGGGTTACGACCAAACCAGCTGGCAGCAACTGGCGTCCGACCTGCGATCTTTGGCATCGCTGCCGGCGGAGCCCTTGGAGTCGACAGAATACGGCACGAAATATGCGATTATTGGGCCGTTGACGGGCCTGAATGGACGTATGGCCGAGATCGTGACGGTCTGGATTATACTCGACGGGTGAGGACGTGCCTCGGTTTGTCACGGCATACCCCAAGGACTAGCTCATGCGTTTTCATGAATTCGATACCGTAGTTCTGAAGGTCGACATGCCGAGTCATCGATTGAAGACCGGCGACATCGGCGCCGTGGTGCAGGTGTACTCGGAAGACGCGGTCGAGGTGGAATTCGTTACTGCTTCGGGCCGTACTCAGGCGCTGGTGATGCTGGCGACAGCGTCGATTCGTCCCGTGGGTTCGAAGGATATTCTCGCGGTACGACAGCTCGACGCCGCCTGATTCCAGTGAAGCCTCACGGGGAACGCTGGGGCAAGTTTAGGGGCAACGCCGCGGTTCGAATTCCCGGTATCGCAAGCGTTTCAGGGGCTTGCCTCGGGTAGTCGAGTCCGAGCGGGCCCACTAATTTTCGATGTTCGGGGACGATCGGAGAGGGACGGCATTCGGGTCAAACACTGGAAAAACAGGTGTACCGGACTCGAATCGCCCTACAAACGATGGTCGCTAACGATCGCCAAGGATCGGGGGCAACCGGACATTTTGGGGGTAACTTTGGGGGTAACTCAAGATCCCGAATTAGGGTTACCCCCACGAGGCAAAATTTTGGACGTGGATAATTGCCGCAGAAAACAGGGCTCTTGTCGAAGATCTGATCTCTTTCGGATTCCAATTCGATTTCGTCCTCCGCACTACCAAATTAAATGTGTTGTTCGCAATGAGCTACCTGCCGATTGTTGACGGCCCACGCCTTCGCTTTCTCCAGATGGGCGGAGCGGTCTTTTGCGTTCGTGGACGCGAATATTTTTCTCGGCTGTGAGGCGAGCGCAAGGCAGGTCGTCAAAGAGAGCTCAACGCGACGAATCGCGTCTCAAAACAAAAACGATAGCGCCCCGCGAATTACTACGAGCGCGAGCCCGGCGCAGCCCATGAGCTGAAACGCGTCGATCAACCCCTGCGACTCGGGGAGCTTTCCGGGGGAGACAATCTTGGCCGTAAATCGAGGCCATACGGATAGAACGCAGCAGACCATGTCGGCATGCAGTTGCAGTCCATGACCAAAGTCGAGATCGAATTCCTCCAATCGCAGCAACGGCCAGACGCCGACATGCACCACACCGATTCGAGCAACCGCGCCATGGCGCACAGCCGCCGACTCGATCCGCGCTCGCACCGCGTGCTCGAGCGTGGATCTCAGCGACAGCCCCCGCGTTGCATCCATCGACGTGAACCGAAAGCGCCTTCGATGAGCGCTGGAACGTAAAGGTCTGCATCGAGCTGCGGCCAATGCAATCCCAGTCCGTTCGGACTGATCTCTATTTTTTCAGTTTTGAACGCGGTCATCCGTCAGTCCTTCGGCCAATGCCGTCGGAAAGGAAAACTCGCAACCGCCTTCCAGCGAAATTACGATCAGCGCGCGGCGGGCATCATAACGAGCTGTTCGTACGACTGGGCCGCGAGCGATGGCCGCCGAGCCACGTTTATTTGCCGCTTTAATTTGCTCTCCAGTGATGGCCACGAATTGCCTCCCCGTCTCCAATGGCTCCATTGCAGCAGCTCGACACAATACTGAGCCGGTGGATAGATGGAACGGGCTTGTAAAAGGCCTAATTGGATGGAATCGGATGGGCAATTGGAGGTGGTGCCAATTCGCCGAAATGTGTTCCGTCTCATCGGGTTATCCTAGTTAAAATAAGAATATAAATTTAATTATGGTAGGTCGTTATTTAAATCCTTTTGACTCATTCAAGATGCTAATTAAATATAGTATGTTATATTTAAATAAGATCGGACGGCTGATAAAGCCGTTTAACCTGGGCCAGGGGCGCCATGAAGCGGAATCCGTTCGGAACATATATAGAGACCACGACTCTGGGCGAGGCCGTGCGCGCCTTTGTGCCGCCGTCGCTGCCTCCGGATCAGCCTCTTTCCATGACGGAAGGCGCTCAAACCGCCTTGGATCGCGCCATGCATTCGCTCGGAAGGCTCGATGGTGCCACGACGACGATGCCCGACGTGGACTTACTGCTCTACACCTTCGTCCGCAAGGAAGCAGTTCTCTCCTCCCAGATCGAAGGCACCCAGTCGACGCTGGATGAGCTTCTAATACACGAGGTCCAAGCACTGCCAGGGGCACTCGGCGATGACGTTCGGGAGGTCTCGCGCTACGTCGATGCCATGAACCATGGTCTGGAACGGATTGCTGCCGGCTTCCCGCTAACGAACCGACTGTTACGCGAAATGCACGGCATCTTGCTTGCCGAGGGTCGTGATGCACAGAAGCAGCCAGGAGAATTCCGCCGCTCTCAGAACTGGATCGGAGGGACGAGGCCAGGCAACGCCGCCTTCGTGCCTCCGCCGCCAACTCATTTAGACGCGTGTCTCACGAATCTCGAGGAATACCTGCATCACCCAACTAATCCTGTTGTGAAAGCGGCCCTCGCGCATCTGCAATTTGAAACCATTCACCCGTTTCTGGATGGCAATGGTCGCGTCGGGCGTTTGTTGATTACGCTGCTGTTCTGTCATGACAAAGTACTGCACAAACCGCTGCTGTATCCCAGCTTATATTTCAAGCAACACCGCCGGCAGTACTACGACGAGCTGAACGCGGTGCGCGCAAGCGGCGACTATGAGCATTGGATCGATTTTTTTGCGGAGGCAATTCGTCACAGTGCGGAGGTTGCGATCGAAACCGGCAGGCGCGTGACGCAAGCGTTTCACGAGGATCGAGCGCAACTGCGTGCCGTTCCGCGGATTGCCGGCTCGCTGCTCATGCTACAGGAAGCACTTCAGGCGAAGCCTGTCACTACGGTATCGATACTGAAAACAGCCACGGGGCTCACGACACCGACCGTCAATTCGCTACTTAGAGAACTCGAGTCGCTAGGGATCGTGAAAGAATCAACCGGGCGCGCCCGAGATCGTGTCTACGTTTATCGACGTTATCTCGACGCATTGGCGGCTGAAGAGGAAAGGCCTTCCCCGTGATCGCCGTCCTCATCGACGACTAGAAAGAGTCGAGCGAGCTGGGCTTGGGGCGTTCAGCTGGCCAAGTACTGTTATTTTTCGCCCCGAATCTCTTGCGGAGTGAAAGGGGGTAACTTTAGGGGTAACTGCGATATTCGAATTAGCAAAAAGCCTGCAAAAATAGGCGTTTTCTGCGCTAGTTCGATGGTGAGCGACCCAATTTGCAATGTTCTCGCCTCCCGCCCGCGTCCATTCGACACCGATCATCCGGGCGGCCTGCCGCCGGCCACGACGATAGGTTCGCCGAGCGCTCGCCGATATTCCTCCTCGCCGATCGCATCCACCGACCGCAGCTTCGCCAGCAGCTCATCGATCAGCGAACGCAGCCCAGGCCCCGGCGTGCCGTGCGCGAATGAACTCTGGTACTTGATCGGCCCGGGGATGATCGCGACCAGGAAGGCCATTTCGGCCGGCGTCAGCTCTCGGGGTTCGCGACCGAAATAGCGGCGGGCCGCCGGCCGCAGGCCACGCAGGTCCGGTCCCCATTCGATGATGTTCAGGTAGATCTCGAGGATACGATTCTTGCCGAGTGCCGACTCGAGCAGGAACGTGATCGCCAGTTCCTGAAGCTTGCGTCCGAGCTGCTTGTCGCGCGACAGGAATAAGTTCTTGGCCAGCTGCTGGGTGATTGTGGATGCACCGCGCGCGGCGCCGCCGCGCGACCAGTTGGTGAGCAACGCCGCGGGTAATTCGCGCAGGTCGATGCCGCGATGCCCGTAAAAACCTGCGTCTTCGGCAAGCAGCAGCGTGCGCACGAACAGCGGCGGAACGTCACGCAGGGCGATGAAGTCGGCGGACGCGAGGGAGACGTCGATCGGGCGGTGCGGCCCGGGGCCGTCTTCGGATCGGAAGATAAAATCGCCGCGCAGGCGCGCGATTGCCGGCGGCATCGGACGCGGCGGCCTGAAGTCGATCTTCTGGCTCACCGCGAGCGAGGCAGGGTCCGCCAGGCGTCCGCGGACTCGCACATCGATCGTGGCCGAGCCCAGGTCATCGCCGGCGCCGGGCGCCATTCCCAAGCTTTCGGGCATCGCGAGCCCGGATGCACCCAACAATTGCGCGAAGTCCAGATGCTGCATGCCGAGTACGAGATCGACTACCGGATCGGTACCGACATCGCGCACTGTGATCGAGCCCGACAGGGCGGCACCGGCCACCGTCGCGTGGATCTCGGGGATCTCGATCGTTCCCCCGATCCGGCGCCAGGCGCCATCGAATCGTAGCGTCACGTCTGTCGGATCGCCGAGCTGCGGCTCGTCGGCGGCGTTATCCGCCAGCGCTCCCAAGCGCGCGCCGCGCGCGCCCACGTCCACGTGGAAACGGAGCGCGTCGGTGCTGGCTTGAAGCTCCACGCGGCCGTCCGCGATACCACCATCGAGCAGCGGATGGGCATCGCGCCGCACGTCGAACAGACGTCCGGCGTCCAGCCTACGAGCCTCGATATTCCACGTGCTGCCCACCGGATACGCCAGCTTGCGGATTGACAGGCCTGCCTGTGGCTCGGCCAGCGTGAACCGGAGGTCCTCGCCGAAAATGCCCGCCACGTCCCAGGCAGTGGCTAGTGAGCTGACCTTGACCCCTACTGGCCCCGCGAGAGTGGCGGCGCGAACTGCGAGTCGCAAACGGCCGCGCCACGTGGCTGCGATCATGTCGGCATGCAATGCCACTCCATGACCAAAGTCGAGATCGAATTCCTCCAATCGCAGCAACGGCCAGACGCCGACATGCACCACACCGATTCGAGCAACCGCGCCATGGCGCACAGCCGCGGACTCGATCCGCGCTCGCACCGCGTGCTCGAGCGTGGATCTCAGCGACAGTGCGGCCAGGCTTAAGACCAGCGCCGTGGCGATCGCTGCGAGCCACCACCGTCGCCTGCGGGTTCGAGACGTAAACATCCACGCAAGGATGCCACAGCCGCATCGCGCGCCGAATCAAGTCCGCGGCTCGTTACGTACCGGCGCCATGAGCGGGTCGGATCATTCCCTCGGCAATCGCCGCAAACTCCAGCTCGCGTAAAGTGTCGGCAAACATCCGAAAAGGGTGGCGTTCAACATTATGGCTGATGCCGCCACGCTCGCACTGCGCACGGTTTGCCAATGTTGCACATGCGACAGGATCATGAGGACGGGTTGGCCGACGCAATTGAGTATTGCCAGCAGCCCAAGGCAAAACAGGAAGGAATCCTTTCTCAGCGCGGCCTCGCGCTCGTCATCGTCGAGCGAAGGTTTTCCCAGCGGCCCGTTCCCATGGATCATCGGCGCCATCGCCACGATGACGACGCCCAATGAGGGCGCCAGCGCCGCCAGATTCAGCGCCGACGGCCAGGTCAAGGACAGCATGAACAGGGCGCACGAGAAGGCGATCGGCCAAATCGGGATCCAGCGCAATGGTGCGTGCTTGCGATCGACCGAGGGACCATCGGACATCTCATCTGCAACCCTGGCAGGTATCCCCGTCCATCGCAGAGCGTTATCCAGAATCGAAAGAATGTTTCGGCAAGGCGTGTTCATTCATCTTCTCCGGCGCGCTTGAGCGTCATGGCAATGGGTTCGAAGCGATCGAACGAGAAAAGCATCTCGACAGCCACCCCAAAATGACGCGCAATCTTCAAGGCGAGTTCCAAACTTGGTTTGTAGTCGCCGCGTTCGAGATAACCGATGGTCTGGTTATTGACCCCAACAGCGCCAGCCAATTGCCGCCGAGAGATGCCCTGCTCAGCACGAAAAACAGATATTCGGTTATATAAACTCATGTTCTTGATACAAATACTAGCAATTCATTGTGATTACACAACAGAACAATGCGTAAAGTCAATAGCTTGGACCCTGTGAGAAGCGGTAAAGCCCAGCGGGCGAAGCGGCCCCAAACGCGTAAATTGGAAATGGGATGGAAAATGGGGCTGTGCACGAGATGAGAACTTTATGAATCCACAATTTCGCGTGATTGTTATCGGCGGCACAGGACAAGTCGGCAGCGCAGTGGTGGAAGGCTTGCTCGCCGAGTCTGCATGCCGCGAAGTGGTCAGGGTGATTCGCAAACCAGCGGTGATCGCCGATCGTGCGCAACTTCGTCAGGTGCTGATGGATACGGGTGCCGCCGATTTTGAAGTGCGTGTCGCCGATCTAGCAAGGGAGCTCGTCGCGGAGGGCGATCGCGTGTCTGCCGTCAGCTGTGTCGGTGTAGGCAGCGGCTCCTCTCGGTGGAGCGAAGAGCAACTCAAACAGCTCGAAATCGGCGTGGTCGGCGCTTTTGCACGCGGTGTGCACCAGGCGGGAGTGTCGCAGTTCTGCTTGCTGTCGGCAGTCGGCGCTGACGCGGGCAGCCGCATTAAATATGTCCGCATGATGGGCTTAAAAGAAGCAACGGTCCGAGCCGTGAATTTTCCTCGCGTGGCGATTTTTCGCCCAGGAATCATCGTCGGCAATGCCCATACGCCGCGCTGGGCAAGCTGGTTCGGCAAGTGGGTGCCCGGTCCGTGGGGTAATATCGAACAGCGCGACATCGGCAAGGCCTTCGTCGCTGAAATCGCCAACCACGCAGCTGAGACCGGGGTGGCTTTATACGACAACCGGGGGATGCGTTCGTGGTGAGCAGAATTCGGTTTAACCGGAACGCGTGGTGATGACACCTGAGATTCGAGCATTTGAGTTCGCCGTCGGGGTTTTCTCAGGCGTTCTGGGATGGTAATCGCACTTGGCGTGATCCAAATGGCTGCACCACTCGTTTTGGCGCTCATTCTGTATTGGACCACATCGAGGGTCGTGCACTACATCGGCGTCGGCCTATTGTTTGCCGTCATGCTGATTCATTACGGCAACGCCTCGATCACCTGATGACGAGAGTCGGCGGCGAAAGTATACTGCCGCGCCCCCTCCCTCCTCATGGTGCGTGACTTGATCGATCGATTAATCGCATACAGCGCACTGACGCTGATGGGCTTGCTCGCGGCCGGCGCAGCGTGCGGCAAGGACGTTGTACTGCACGCAGGAATGTTCATTGACGGAATCGCGGACACGCCGCGCTCCCAGGTGTCCATTGTCATTCGCGACGGCAAAATCGTCTCGATCGATCCGGGATATATCTCGCCCGCGGGGGCCGAGGTGATCGATTTGTCGAATGCGACCGTCCTGCCGGGTCTCATTGATTGTCACATTCACATCTCGGCGCTGCTGCCGAGCCGCACCAACGCGACCGAATATGAACTCACGCACTCGGACATCGATCGTGCGTTTGACGGCGCGCTGTTTGCGCGCCGTTTATTGCAGCAGGGTTTCACGAGCGCCCGCGACGTGGGAGGCGGGGATGATACCGTGGCTTTGCGAAACGCCATCAACGACGGTAAGACTGCAGGTCCCCGTCTGTTGGTGTCCCTGGAGCCTTTAAGTCCCACAGCCGGTCATGGTGATCCGCGCAGCGGCCTGGACCCCAAGCTCATGCATCCGGGGTGGGACAACGGCATTGTGGATTCTCCCGATGAGGCCCGCAGGGCGGTGCGCGAACACAAACGCCGCGGCGCGGATCTCATCAAAATGATTCCTTCCGGCGGCATGGCCTCCACGGGCGATGATCCGCGGCAACAATTAATGACGAATGAGGAGATGAAGGCGGCGGTCGATACGGCCCATTCCCTGGGTATGAAGGTTGCGGCGCATATATATCCGGCGGCGGCGATAGAGAATGCCGTGCGGGCGGGCGTGGACTCCGTTGAGCATGGTTCATTCGCCACGGCACAGACCTTCGCACTCATGCGGGCACACGGTACCTACCTTGTGCCCACCTTAAGCGTTTACGAAGTGTTCTACATCGTCGCACGCGACCATCCCGAACTGCTCGCGCCAGGCACGGCGGCGAAGGAACTCGCCAATGATCTTCTGCCGAAGAGGAACCTCGCGCTGGCGGTCAAGTCGGGGGTGAAAATTGCCTACGGTACAGATCTCGGCGATGGTGATCACGCGATGGAGTTTCGCCTGCTCGTCGAGAATGGCATGAAGCCGATGGACGCACTGTTCGCCGCTACCCGCGATGCTGCGGATTTGCTTGGCACCTCCAATTCTTTGGGCTCGCTTCGAGCGGGTTATCTTGCGGACATCATCGCCGTCAGCGGGAACCCCCTGACATCATCCGATGCGTTGGAGCACGTCACCTTCGTGATGAAGGGCGGAACGGTCTACAGACTCAACGGCGAACCCACAGCCGCGGGGAGCAACTAAGAGGAGCAACGGGCCGCGCCGGGCAGGAACAATGCCGCGCAAGGACCACCCGGTACGCGGCATTGCCTGATGTCGAAAAATCAATTGGCCTTTGCCAGCTGCACGGCTCCAGTCTGATCACTCTTGCCGCGCAACTGACTGTATTGCGTGAGCAGCGGGGCATTGACGCCAGCAACGGCGTCATTTACCGCCTTGTTCACACAAGCCTCTCCCTCTTTCTTGCCCCAGGTGAACGCACTCTCGCAGAGCGTTTCCGCCGCGTAGCGAATACGCAAGTAGAGCGTTTTTGCGCCTTTCAATTGAGAGACATCAAGATCCGAATATCGCACCGGGTACGACACCGACTGATGTGTCGTTGCTTCCGCGCCTGCGGGCTGCTGCGCTAGCGCTGTTCCACCGATCGCCGTTCCCGCGAGAGCGAAAAAGCCGGCAACCGCGATGAATTTCGCCAGTTTAGATTTGGTTTTGATCTCGTTCTTCATGACTGTCTCCATTAGTTGGACGGGGGGTTCCAGTGGCGAAGATAGTGCGCGGGATCCTGCACGCGCTCACGCGATATTCGGCGAATGATCCGCAATTACCGGTGAATGACCCGCCGCTATTCACCGGGTGCGGCGCCACCTAAGCCTTGGAGCCAATCTCCCGGCAGCCCGACCTATTGACCCGGGTTGGGTTTGGCGGTCGCGGCTTTAAAAATGAGTTTGCCGCTGCGGATCGTATAGCTCACGCGTGATAAGGCCGTGATGTCAATGGCTGGGTCGCCCGTAAAAACCGTCAGGTCGGCATCCATTGTCGCGGCGATGCGGCCGCTGTGATCGGCAAAGCCGAAGCGGCGCGCGGGGTTGGTGGTCAGCGAGGCGAGGATTTGTGGGAAGCTCATGCCGGAGCGCAGCATCAGGACGTACTCCTCGGCAGTATCAAACTCGTACATGTAGCCGACATCCGTGCCGAACAGAATCTCGCCACCGGCGGCGTTGTAGGCGCGAAGTCGAGCGACGGCGCGATCGACAACTTCTTGCGCGATTTCTGGCGTCCCGCCATCCTTCTTCACCTCGACGTCGAACAGCGTCAGCGTCGGAATCAGCGCCATGTGGTTCGTGCGCATGCGCTTGATCAGCGCGGGTCCCCAGGGTGCATTGTCTGAGCTGACATGGGCAAGCACATCGACTCCGCTATCAAGAGCGATCTCGATGCCGGCGAGATTGGAGGGGTGCGCAAATACCGGGCGGTCCAGGCGATGGGCTTCTTTGACAATGGCTTGCGCGCGTTCCAAAGGCATGAGCAAGACTGAATCGCCTTCAATGGAACCGGCGAAAATCTTGATGCCGTTCGCGCCGGCGCGAATCTCCTGCTGTACACGATCGACCGCCAATGCCGTGGTCGCATCGTCGGGAATACTGATGTGGTTCTGTTCAAGATATCCCGAGACATAGCTCGGCACCCCATGCAGAGGAAAGAACGGCTCGCCCGTGGTGAGGATACGCGGGCCGAGGACCTCGCCGGCTGCTATACGGCGGCGAATCTCATTCGTATTGGCAAGGATTGAGGCGACATCAAAGACCGTGGTGAATCCCCAACCAGTCAGCATCTCCTGTAAGGCGGCGGTCAGCTGCGGCCCCGTCTTCTCATGTGCGTGAAGAAGCTTGACGGGAAGAATATGGATATGGCTATTCCACAGACCCGCAGTGACGCTCATGCCGGTGCAATCGATCACAGTGGCGCCGGAGGCGACGCTCGCGGTAGGTTTCCAAGCCGCCCGCACGGCCGTGATGCGGCCATCGTGAATAAGGATGGTCCCATCCTCGATCGCCGGCGCGCTGGGTGATGCGTAAATACGCGCGTGAACGAGAGTCAGATCCGATGCATGGGCCAATTTGAAGCTGAGGAGCGCGCACGCGAGACTAATGACGAAGGCGAGTGGAGTACGCATTTTAACTATCTGCTAGTCACGATTCGGCGCGCCAGGAGGAAATAGCTTGCGGTACGGGCGCGCCTCGTCAACTGTGCGGGCGATGGACGGCCGAGCGAGCAGTCGAGCGCGATAGGCGCAAACACTTGGGAATCGCGCCCCAATGGGATGCACCCAATCCGAATAGAAAAGTGCGGGGGCAGCGGCGCAATCCCCCATCGTAAACTGGTTGCCGACCGCCCACGCCTGGTGCCCAACTTGCTTTTCGAGCCATCCGTAGGCCGCGTCCAACATCACCCTGGCCTCCGCGACACCCTTAGGATCGTGCGAGTCATTGGCTCGCATGCTATCCAAAACCAACTTCTGCATCGGTGTCATGACGTAGTTGTCGAAGAATCGATCCATAAAGCGCACCTTGAGGGCTGCATCGATTCCTTCTGGAATTAACCGCGTCGGGCCCGGGTATCGAAGCATCAGATGTTCAATGATGACGCTGGATTCGATGACCGCTGCCTCGCCATCCTTAAGAACCGGGAACTTCTTGAGCGGCCAGAGATTTTCAAGCTCGGCCATCGCTTCCGCGTTGTCCAGCGCACGATAGCTGAACGGCGTGCCGTTCTCGTAGAGGGCGATCAACACCTTCCAGCTGTAGGCCGCGAACGGGTGAGCGTAAAGAGTCAACGACATACAGATTCCCTTTGAAAGCGATTGATTAACAACGATTGCGGACACTATTTGAGCGCATTGCCCAGTGCATCGAGCAGTAGATCGGAGCCGTGCTGACGAGAACCGGCATCGTCATTGCACCACCGAGCGCGGCAATCCGCTACTTGTATTTTGCATGGATTCCTCTTTTTACGAGAGTGCTCAGGTACTCGCCGAGCTGGTCGAAGTGTTGCTCCCACTCCGCACGTCCCTGGTTGATCCAGTGCTCGGCTAAGCTCAGTGCCTTGGGCTCGATCCTACAGGTGCGGACGCGGCCGACTTTCACCGAGCGCCTGCTCGAGTCGGCGAGGGCCTGAAAGGCGCCTAAGCTCGCCAGCACTTGCTCGTTACGCTCGATAAATTGGGTAGCCGGCCAACGGCTCATCCCAGGAGGCGTGGTGCCGGCAGAAAAATTCCAGGCGAGCCGCGGGATCCTCGCGAAATGCCGCATCTTCTCTGAGCCTGCGCTCGAATGCATCGCGCAACTGTGCATCGGATGCAAAGATGTCCCGCGCGATTTGCTCCGCGACGTAGGGTTCAAGTTGTTCCTTGCGCTCGAAACAGGCGTTGAAAAACCCCCAAGCGGCGAATGAATCGGGCGCTTGCGGTTCGAGGAGCGCCACGACCAATCGCGCCAGCGGTTGCGCAATCGGCACGAACAATAAGTGCGCCGTGATTTCAAGATCCGCAGAATGCCACCCGCCGGAAATCTGCGCGCGCATCCGGCCCTCGAAGGACTGCGTCGAGAACGCGACCCGAGTGGCGCGGAACCGCTGCAGAGTTTTGCCCGCTGGGGTTGGCGGCGCGGCCTCTGTAATGATGCCGTGCCGCTTAAGTCTCGCACCGATCTCGTCCGCATAGGCGGGTGGCAGCAAGTAGCCGAAGCGCGGGGCCTGAATGGTGACTGTCGGTTCGATGCGATTGCGGTAGGGAACGTGCCAAATCTGCGGGGTGTTGGGGTCGTACACCGTAGCCAAGGCGCCCGAGATGTCGGAGTGTCGTCGCGTGTAGGCATAGCCGCGAAAGTCGATCATGTCCGCAGCGACGCCGTGCGGGACGGTCGCCTTTCCGGCCGCCGCCGGTTCGCGCCAGCCCGACCGATAATCCAGCGTTAGCGTGGCGCCTCCGAGCGCACACGCCGACAAATCCGCCGCGCGGGTCTGCGCAAGCCACGAGACGCCGCGCTCGGCGGTGAGTTCGGCAAGCCCCACGATGGCGTTGCGCATGACTTGCACGCGCTTGGCATAGGGCTTCCACGAATGGGTCTCGACCAGCATGGTGAAGCGATTGCGCTGCGCAAAGTAGCCGGTCGAGAAGCGGGGCGAATACACCGTCAGGACGAATCCGGAGGCGGGGTTATCCGTCTCGAACAGATCCGGATAGAAGGACAGCGGCAGCGAACCTTGTTTCGCCAGTATTTCGATCAGCGCATCGCGCAATTGGACGCCGCTGGCATGCAGCTGCGCATCGCCTTGATTGATGGGCTCCACCTGAATGGAGACATCCGGCTCGAAATCTGCACCATCCGTGACGTGCAAATCCGCGCAGATCAACGGATCCCAGGCATTAATGAGCGCCAGCATGGCCCGCATTTCCGGCGCATCGGCCTTGGTGTAGTCGCGGTTCAAATTGAGATTTTCCGCCGTGGCACGCCAGCCGGTGAATTCGGGTCCGTTCTGATTGGGCCGATTCCAGCGCCCCACACGCTCGTGACCGTCGGTGTTGAATGCAGGGACGAATAGCAAGGCGATCTGCTCGAGTGCACTCGGTGCCGCGCCGCGCGACAGCAGCTCGCGCAACGCAATGAAGCCGGCATCCTTGCCGTCGCTTTCGCCCGGATGGATGCCGCCCTGAATCATCAGCACAGGAATGCGCCGCTCGCGAAGCGCCGGCGCCGACAGGATGCCGCTGCGGGAGACAATGAGCGCGCGCATCGCGCGTCCTTCCGCGGATCGGCCGAACTCGAGGATCTTGACGGCCTCAGGCCACTCCGCGTACAGGGCGGCGCACAGCCGATCCACCTCATCGAGACGCCCGGTCTGGGTAAAGCCGGATTGTTCTGCAAGAGTAAGCAGGGATTTCACGCTCTGGGGCTCCTCGCTGATCTCAGCATCTGCAGCGCCGCATACAACACCACCACCAGCACCAACCAGCGCAGCCAAACGATCGGCAGGGATTTCACGATGTACGCCGCCATCAATACACCGGGTATACCCCCGAAGGTGAGCCCCAAGGCGGCGCCCAGATTGTAACGGCCGCTGCGAATGAATCGCGCAGCGCCGATAGGCATCAGAAGACCACACGAGCCCATCATGATGGGGAAGGCCGCCAGCGGACTCATGCCCAGCAAACTCACCAGAATGAGGCAGGGTGCGTACAGCCCGATGCCCAGCATCATCAAGGCGCCGAGCACGGCGTTACCCGCAACTGCCACGATCAGGCGCGCACCTGTCAGCTGCAATGCCTCGCCGCCGCCCGGCATCCAGTGCAAGTTGCTCGCCAAGTACAACAGAGCCGCGCATAGCAGCGCCGCCCCCATTCCCAATTGAATCGCCCGGCGCGACAAGCGTGCGACGATTCCGACGCCAAGCCAGGCACCGAGGACCGCGGCGATCACCATGCCGACCAGGGTGGTCAAATCCACACTGACTGTCGCGATGAATATGACGGCCTGCGTGATGGTGGGCAACGCCTGGCCCGAATTCAACGTACCGGGAATTTCTTCATCGGGCATGCGCGCACGCAACTTGAAGTAGGCGGTGGCAGGCGCGAAAGATCCAATGCCCAGCGTATCGAGAAAGTTTGTGACAAATCCGAGCAAGGCATCGGTGGGGCGCGGCCGGCACGCCTCGAGGGTATCGCGCCACCGGCGCCGCTCGAGCGACCACCATCGCGCAAGGTAGGCGACGGCGCCCAGAACCAGCGCTGCCAGAAGGCCGATCGTACCGGCGTTCAACGCTCTATTCCACGTCGGGATAGGGGCCTTTACCGCCCTCGGCGATGAAACGGTCGATGCGCGCCGAGAGAACCGGAAGGGGCACGGAACCGAGCTCCAGCACGGTATCGTGGAAGGCTCGGACATTGAATTTTTCACCCAGCGCCTTTTCGGCCTTGGCTCTGCCCTTGAGGATCGCGTCCTCCCCCAGATAGTAGGACAGCGCCTGTCCGGGCCATGCGATGTAGCGATCGACCTCTGTTTCGATTTCATGTTCCGGGAGCGCGGTGTATTCAATCAGGTAGGCGACGGCGCGCTCGCGGCTCCAGCCCTGAGAATGAATGCCCGTGTCGACCACCAGACGGGCCGCGCGCCAGATCTGATAGTTCAGCATCCCAAAGCGATCGTAGGGCGTTTCATACATGCCCATTTCCAGACCCAACTGCTCGCAATACAGCGCCCAGCCTTCGCCGTAGGCTGACAGGTAGGTGTGCTGGCGGAATTCAGGCTGCTGCTTGTGCTCGAGGGCCAGCGGCATCTGGAAGGCGTGGCCCGGTGCTGATTCGTGCAGGGTGAGCGCAGTGAGGTTGTACAGGGGCCTGCTCGGCAGGTCGTAGGTGTTGAGCAGGTACACCCCCGGGCCGCCGCGCCCGGCCGTATAGAAAGGCGCAAGATCCTCGGGCACCGGCTTGATGGCGAAGCGGCCGCGCGGCAGCAGCCCAAAGAATTGCGACGCCTTGCCATCGAAGCGCTTGGCGATCCAGGCCGCGCGCATCAGTAGTTCTTCCGGGGTCTTGGCCTGAAATTGCGGATCGCTGCGCAGGAACTTGAGGAAGGCGGGGAAGTCCCCCTTGAAGCCGGTTTCCTTCATGACTTCGAGCATCTGGCCATGCAGACGCGCGACCTCCGCTTCACCGAACGCGAAAATCGTGGCGGGGTCCTCGTCGATCGTGGTGAATTCCCGAATCTTGGCGCGATAGAAGGCCTTTCCGTCAGGGAGGTCATATGCGGCGAGGGAAGTGCGCGTGCCGGGCAGATATTCGTTGCGCATGAATTGCAGCAGCTCCCGGTATGCCGGCTGCACCGAGTCGCGGATGACGCCGAGAGCCTGTTCACGAAGAGCGGCTTTGTCGGCCTCGGGCACGCCCGGCATATCCTTGAACGGCGTGTAGAAGAGGCTCGCCTCCGGCGTAGCATCGGTGACGGCGGTGATCGAGGCGTCGCGCCCCTGCAGCGTGACCCGGGGGGGCGTGAAGCCGCGCTTCAATCCCGCGCGCATCTCGTCTATTTGCTCGTGAAAATACCGCGGGATGTCGCGCATTTGCGCAATCCAGTTGCGATAGTCTTGGACGGTTCGAAAGGTGCGTCGCGCCGTGTAGCCGAGGTCCGTCCAAAAGGTGGTGTCCGAATTGGCGGGCATTTCATAGTCGCGGAACTGCTGAGCGGCGATCAGCGCTTCGATCTGCGGGCGATACACATCGTAGTTCAGCTGCTCGCCGAGCGAGAGCTCCGACCGCGGTATTGCATCGAGCTTCTGCAGCACGTCTTGCCACATGCGAGTCCGCATCGCTTGAGTCCCGGGATCGACCTTGGGTAAATGGTCCTGGATGGATTTCTGGGCATCTTCGCCGTCAGGAAACTGTTCGTTGCGCCATTTCCATTCGTCCTGGTAAATCTTTTGCAAGCGAGCATCGGCCGCGTTGCTCCCCGCCGTGCAGGCGCAGAGTGCCAGGATCATTGCGACAGCAGCGGCGCGAATACCGGGAGAGAGTGAGAACATGCGGTGTCCCTTCATGAATGGCGAAGAATATACGATCAGGTCACGGTGCCGGTGCATGGCGCGCACCGAAGCGTCGCAGATCAAAGGCGGCGATCGGAATTCGCGGCGCGCGCTCTGCCACCAGGTCTGCCACCAATTCGGCGGTGCCCGGCGCGGTGGTGAGTCCGATGTGCTGATTGCCGATGGCATAAAACAGCTTTGTCGATCCCGCGGCGCGGCCAATGCCGGGAAGATAATCGGGCAGCACCGGGCGTGCTCCCATCCAGCTTGCGCCGTCGGCTTCGCAGGCATAGCCCAGCGATCGCACTATCCTTCGCAGGCGCGCGGGCTTGCGCGGATCAGCCGGAGCCTGCGCGGTGTTGAATTCCATGTAACTCGAGGCTCGCAAACGACCGGCCATCGGCGTGACGATCACGTGCTCGCGGTTGTAGACCACGGGCGCATCGAGAAACGGTGCCTGTCCGGCTAGTTCGATGTGATAGCCGCGCACCGCTTGCAGCGGCGCCTGCAACCCGAAGGTAGCCAGCAGCGGCGCCGACCCCATCCCCGCGCATACCACGGCTGCGTCCACCGACAGAGTCGCCTGGTCGCTGAGTACGTCGATTTTTCCGCCGCGCGCAGATAGCCCGCGCACCTCCATTCGGCGCAGCGCAGCTCCGCGCGCCACGGCCGCGGCGGCGAGCGCCTGAACCGCCCCCAAGGGATCGATCAAGTGCGCGCTGTCCTCGAACCACAGACCATCGGCGGTTTTCTCGTGCGCTGCGCGCTGCGCGGGCAATAGTTGCTCAGCAGCCATGTGCCGGGTTTTCACGCCGAGTCGAGCCATCATGTCGGCATTGGCGCGCGCGCGAGCCTGGCAGTGCCCGCCAAACTCGATCTCGTAATGCCCATGTCGCCGCAACAACTCGGGGCGGCCGATCTCCTCGAGCCAGCGCGCCCAGACCTCCGCGGCTGGACGCACCAGCGGGGCCAAGTGGCGGGTGTTCGCCGACCGCCGAAAAGCCGCGGCGGCGAAGCGCCGGATCCACGGCAGCATGTGCAACGCCTGCCCGGCAGGCAGGTCCAGGGTGCCGCCGAAGCCAAAGAGCTCCCGCCAAAAACCGAACAGCAACGAAGGAGAGGGCAGGGGCTGCAGCACCTCGGTAGCGATGTGGCCCGCGTTGCCGAAGCTCGCGCCCGCGACACCCGGGTCAGCGCGATCGAGCAACAGAACGCGCCGTCCCTCTCGCGCCAATGCAAACGCCGCGGCCGCCCCGATCACCCCGGCGCCGATCACGGCGATCGTGTCTTGCTCGCTCATGTCAACACCGTATACGATCTACGATCCGCCAAGCAACCCCGGTGACGGTAAGGAATTCATGGCCAAACCTTTGTCATGCACCTGGTCCGGCGTTTTTCCCGCCGCCACGACGCAATTCGACGCCGCCTTGGATATCGATTTGCCTGCCACGCAAAAAGTGCAGCAGGCGCTGCTTCGAGACGGCGTGCATGGCTTGGTCCTCATGGGGACGGTGGGCGAGGGCAATTCCCTGAGTGCCGAGGAGAAGCGCAACGTGCTGCGCGCGGCGGTGGAGGTCAGTGCGGGCAAAGTCCCGGTCATTGCCGGCGTCTCGGAATTCACAACGGCGGCGGCCGCGAGTTTTGCGCGCGATGCCGAACGCATCGGCGCTGCCGGGCTCATGGTGCTGCCGGCGATGGTGTATGTGCCGACCGCGGCCGAGCTGGAATACCATTTCCGCAGCGTGGCGGCGGCCAGCGGACTGCCCATCATGCTGTACAACAATCCGCCTTCATATCGCGTGAACATCGACATCGCGACGCTTGTGCGGCTCGCCGATGTGCCGAGTATTGTGGCCATCAAGGAATCCGCGCCCGACTCGCGGCGCTTCACCGACCTGATCAACGTGTTTGGCGATCGATTCGTGCTGTTTGCAGGACTCGACGATATCGCGTTCGAGGGCCTGACCTTGGGCGCGAAGGGCTGGGTCTCCGGTCTCACGAATGCCTTTCCATTTGAATCGCTGCTGCTATACGAATCATTGCGCAACGGCGACCTGGAACTCGCGCGCAGAATATATCGGTGGTTCATGCCGCTGCTGCATTTGGATGCGGAGCACGATCTGGTGCAATCCATCAAGCTGGCGGAGCAGATCATGGGACGGGGCTCGGAACGTGTGCGCCCGCCGCGGCTGCCGCTCTCGGGCGAGCGCCGCGCCGTAGTCACCGCCATGATCGAGCGCGCCCGCGATACGCGACCTACATGATGCCCGAGATCCGCGTGATCGATTCTCATACCGGCGGCGAGCCCACGCGGCTCGTACTGGCGGGCGGTCCGGATCTGGGGGAAGGTCCACTGGCGCAGCGCGTGCAGCGCTTTCGAGAGCAGCACGATGCGTATCGGTCGGCAATCGTGAACGAGCCGCGGGGTTCGGATACTCTGGTGGGTGCACTGCTCGTCCCGCCGCATCGCGCCGATTGCCGGCTGGGCGTGATCTTCTTCAACAACGTAGGCTACCTGGGGATGTGCGGCCACGGCACGATCGGCTTGATCGCATCGCTCAAGCATGCAGGCCAGCTCGCGCCGGGTGCATTCAAGATCGACACCCCTGTCGGGGTCATCGAGGCTAGCTTAAGCCCGGATGGCCAGATCAGCGTGGCCAATGTCGTGAGCTACCGCGCCGCGCACCGGCTAGCCGTTGACGTTCCCGGCGTCGGCCGCATCGCCGGCGATGTGGCCTGGGGAGGCAATTGGTTTTTTTTAGTTTCCGAGCACGATCAGGCCATTGATCTTAAGCATGTCGAATCGCTGACGGATTACGCGTGGAGGGTGCGCGCCGCACTCAACGCTCAGGGACAGCCGCAGGTGGATCACATCGAACTGTTTTCGGCCTCCCCTGAGTCCGGCGCCCACAGCCGCAATTTTGTGCTCTGCCCCGGCAAAGCCTATGACCGCTCGCCCTGCGGCACCGGAACCAGCGCCAAGCTGGCTTGCCTCGCGGCGGACGGCAAGCTGGACGAAGGCGAGCTCTGGATACAAGAGAGCTTGATTGGCAGCAGGTTCGCCGGCCGCTACCGATGGCACGATCGCGCTCGGGGGCAGATCGTGCCGACCATCATCGGCACCGCGCATGTCACCGGCGAAACGCTGTTGCGCCTGGATCCCGATGACCCTTTCTGCTGGGGAATCCGCCAGTGAAAGAGCCTCTGGTACGATCGATGACCAGCCAGCTCATTGTTCGCTTTCGCGACCGCATTCTGGCCGGCACCTATCCCCCAGGCGCCGCGCTGCGACAGGACACCCTTGCCGCAGAATTTGGCACCAGCAAGATTCCCGTGCGCGAGGCGCTGGTGCAGCTTCAATCCGAAGGTCTGGTCAATATCTTTCCCAATCGCGGTTTTCAAGTGCGTCCGCTCGCAACCGCCGAGCTCGACGAAGTGTTTCGCCTGCGATTGCAGATCGAGCCTGCCGCGGTGGCGCTGGGCGCGAAACTGGCGGCCGCTGCCGATCACGCCGCGGCACGCAGCGCGCTCGCCCAATTGAACGACGCGTTGGACGCTGAAGAGTTCTCCTCGTCGGGTCGGTTGAACTGCGCGTTTCATCTGAGCCTTGTCGTGCCGCGCTTACAGCCCGTCGCCACCGAGATTTTGAGCCGCTTGCACACGCTCGCCCAGCGCTACGTGCAGGCTCATTTGCGCCCCGAAGGCCGCGTCAAACGCGCGATGCGAGAACACGCGGCGCTGCTGAAGGCCTGGAGTCTCGGCACGGCGAGGGAAGCGAGTACCCTGATGCACACACACATCGAATCCACACTCGATGATCTTTCGCGAGCGCTCGCCGCAAAGACAATCCGTCGCTTTCCAGAGGAATAAGTCTGATGAACCAGTCGAACTTGACTCCTTGGATCGCCGGCATCGCGTTGCTGTTGCTGCTGGCGCCAATCACCGCCGGCTCGGTCCCGCCCGAGGCGCTGGCCAGCGCCTCGAAGGTGGAGTGGCTGTGGGGAGTGAAAATTCCGCTACGGGATGGTGTGCGCCTGAACGCGACCCTCTATAGGCCCGCCGGACAGAAGGAACCGCGGCCCTGCCTGTTTACGCTGACGCCCTATATCGGCCAGAGCTACCATGACCGCGGCATGTACTTTGCTGCGCATGGTTATCCATTTCTGACCGTCGACGTCCGCGGCCGCGGCAACTCGGAAGGATCGTTTCGGCCGCTGATACAGGAAGCGAAAGACGGCTATGACGTTGTCGAGTGGCTGGCGAAGCAACCCTATTGCAACGGCAAGATCTCCATGTGGGGCGGCTCCTACGCCGGATACGATCAGTGGGCGACTGCAAAGGAATTTCCGCCGCACCTCGCGACCATCGTGCCTGTCGCGTCCCCCGCCGCCGGCGTCGATTTTCCGGCGCGCAACAATGTATTCGCACCCTACGACATGCAGTGGCTCACCTTTACCAGCGGCCATGCCGGCCAGGATGCGCTTTTTGCGGATGACGCTTTCTGGGTGGGGGTGTTCCGACGCTGGATCGAGTCCGGCACCGCCTACCGAAAACTCGATTCCTTCCTGGGCAATCCGTCGCCGATTTTTCAGGAGTGGGTGGCTCACCCGGATCTCGACGCTTATTGGGATGCCTACAATCCGACCAGCGAGCAGTACGCGAAGTTGCAGCTGCCGATCCTGACGATTACCGGCATGTACGATGACGACCAACCCGGAGCACTGGCGCATTACCGTAGGTACATGCAAGTGGCTTCTCCAGCCGCGAAAGCCCGCCACTTCCTGGTGATCGGTCCCTGGGATCATCCCGGCACGCGGACTCCCAAGCAAGAATTCCAGGGCTTGAAATTTGGACCGGCGAGTCTCGTCGACCTGCCGCAACTGCATCTGGATTGGTATCGCTTCACCATGGAGGGAGGGCCTAAACCGGCGTTCCTGCAGAAACCGGTCGCCTACTATGTCGGCGGCGCCGAGCGCTGGCGGTACGCCGACAGCCTTGAAGCGATCACCGCGGAGTCGCGGCCCTTCTATCTTGATTCAACGGGCAATAGCGCTCGCGATCTTTACGGCGCCGGCAGTCTCACGCCTGAGCGCGTAGGCCGAGGCGCTGCGGATCAATATCGGTACGATCCGCGCGATGTGTCGCTCGCCAAGATCGAATCGGAAAGCAACCTCGACTCGGTCCTCGACCAACGGGTGCTTCTCGCCAATACGGCTCAATTGATTTACGTTTCCGCGCCGTTTCCCCACGACCAAGAGCTGAGCGGCTTCTTCCGCCTCGATGCGTGGATTTCCATCGACCAAGCGGATACGGATTTCTCGGTGAATGTCGCCGAAGTTGGCACGGATGGTACGCTGACGCCACTGAGCTCCGACATCATGCGGGCTCGTTATCGCGAAAGTCCACGCTCGCAAAAGCTGGTAACCGGCAAGGAGCCGCTGCGCTACGACTTCAATCATTTCACCTTTGCGTCGCGGCTCGTGCGCAAGGGGAGCCGGCTTGCCCTCATCGTGTCGGCGGCCAATTCCATTCAGAATGAAAAAAATTACAATTCTGAGGGTGTGGTCGCGGATGAGACGATCGAGAATTCGCGTCCGGTCACGGTGCAGATCCTGCACGATGCGAAGCGGCGCAGCGCGTTGTACGTCCCCATCGCGGTCGCGGAAGCTCCCGGTTCTATGCCTTGATGCGGGGTGGCGGCCCCGCCAACGGCATCATGGCGTCACGCAGCGAAATCCCAGGTGATTCGTTCCGGTGTTGACCTCTCCCTTGCCGCGCGTTCCAACCATGTATCGCGAGCAGTACTGGTCGGTGCACAGAAACGACCCGCCGCGATGAACCTTTTTTTTCTCAGACGGCTCCGCGGGATCCAAGGACGTGGCGGGGCCGCTCGGATTGCGTGCCACGGCACCGGCCTGGGCGAGTTGAGAGTAGTAGTCGGAACGGTACCAGTCAGAAGTCCACTGCCAAACATTGCCTGACATGTCATAGAGACCGTATTGGTTGGGCGGATACTGCGCCACCGGTGCCAGTCCAACAAACCCATCATTGCCTGAATCGTGATTCGGGAAATGTCCTTGATACGTGTTCGCCATCCATTTTCCGTTCGGCCTGAATTGATCGCCCCAGACATACACCTCGCCGGCGCGGCCCCCGCGGGCAGCAAATTCCCATTCCGCTTCTGTCGGCAGGCGCTTGTGAGCCCACTTCGCATAGGCTTCTGCATCGGCGTACGCCACTTGAACCACCGGATAGTTCTCCTTCCCTTTGATCGAGCTCTTCGGGCCGGTGGGGTGGCGCCAATTGGCGCCTTTCACATAGCTCCACCACTCATAGTTGTCGTCCAATGCCACCTCATGATCGGGAGGCGCGAAGACCACGCCGCCGGCGACGAGCTTGTCCGCGGGAACACCCGGGAAATCGGCGGGAGAGGGGGTTCTTTCCGCTAGGGTGATGTATCCGGCGGATTTCACGAACAGAGCGAACTGCGCGTTGGTGACATCCGTCTTATCCATGAAAAAGCCGTTCACATACACACGATGGATGGGTCTGGAATCCTGGGTGGCTTGCATTCCCACCATGTTCATGTCGGGGAGCGCTTTCGCGCCCATCGAGAACTCGCCACCCGGAATCCACGCCATTCCGTTCGGGGCCTCGCCGGGAGGCGGCTGAGTGTTCGGCACGGTCGGTTCGAATCCGGCCGCCGGCGCGAAGCCGGCCGCAAGCAGGAGGACCAAACCCAGCACCGCGCGAAACAGGACCCGTGCACGCGATGTGGAACGATAGATGCCGCCCACGTTATTCATGTCGCGAGCGAACGCGTGGCCAACAACTGCGCCGCCAATGCGGCCGCAAAAACTGCATGGAGAATCACGGCTGGCCACAACAAAACACCCTGCAGCGCGGTGGCGATTCCCAGCCACACGAAAAGCATGACGACACCGGCGTTATAGACGAGAAGCCCGCACGCCGCACCCCGAGAGTTCGGCAGGGGCGGGTCTGCCAGACAGGCGATCGCAAGCGCGAGCAGCACAATGCCCGCGTAACGCGTGATTGCCACGCCGACGCCCTCGAGCGGGGCCGCGAACAACAGCAGAGACGCCATTTTGGGGCCCACGATCAGGAAGACGCCGGTGACAAATTCGAGCCACGCGGCCGCCCTCACCAGATATTTCTGCAACGTCAATCCACCATGGTCCGTGCCGTGGCGCAGCCTAGTCGTGCGCGGCCGCCAGTTTCTTCGCCGCTTCCTCTTTGTCCTGCGCCGTCATCTGTTCCGGCCCGAGCTTGAAGGTCAGCTTATTGATCGTGCCATTGAAGCGAAACGGAATCTTGTAGCTGTCATCGACAGGCGAACGCGTATCGGCCCCGACATCGAAGGTTTCATCGATGGTCATCAACAGCGGGATCGTGTGCGGGATGGTCTTGCGCGCGACCTCCTTGCCATCAACGGAGAGCACGCCGGTGCCGCCTTTGCCGGGCCCAGGCCCGTCGTATTTGAAATCGAACACAATGGTGTGCTTCCCCGCCTTGAGCGATGAGCCCAACCAATCCTCCGCGCCCACACCACCTTCCCAGCGGAATCGCTCCATGTCGAGCAGGTTATAGACGAAGACCGGTTTGCCTTTGAGTATGTACAGGCCGTAGCCGCCGAAGCGTCCGCCGAGCGTCACGATCATGCCCTCCGCCCCTTCCTTGGGGAGGGTCACATCGGCGGTAATGGTGTAGTCCTTGTCCAAAATGCTCGGCGCATTGCCGAGAGGAATCCCGACATTCTCACCCGTGTAGGTGAACACGGTACGCCCAGCGACTGCACTTGGACGCGCTGTCAGCAGGCGCGCGAAGCCCGTGTTATCCAACGGGTATACGTTGTATTTCGCTGCTTCGGCCGCGAACAAAGCCTGCATTTCCTTCAGTTTGTCAGGCATTTTTCCGGCGAGATCGTTGTACTGCGAATAATCTTCCGTGATGTGATAAAGCTCCCACTGATAGCCGGTGGCCAGGTCGGCCAGCTTTCCCGTTCCCAGCTCCCAAGACGGAGACGGCGGAGTGGTATTGGCCATCCAACCATCGTGATAGATGCCGCGATTGCCGACCATTTCAAAATACTGTGTATCCCTCTTGCTCGGGGCATTGGCATTTGCCTTGTCCAGGGTGTACAGCATGCTCACGCCTTCGATCGGCCGCTGCTTAATGCCATTGACCACGTCGGGCGCCTTAATGCCTGCCGCCTCGAGGATGGTCGGCACAATATCGATCACGTGGTGGAATTGCGTGCGCATGCCGCCCACATCCTTGATGTGTCCCGGCCAGGACAGGGCCATACCTTGGCGAGTGCCGCCGAAATGCGAAGCCACCTGTTTGGTCCATTTGAAGGGTGAATCGAAAGCCCACGACCATTGCACCGCCATGTGCGGGTAGGTCTTGTCCGAACCCCAATCCTCGTAATGCAATAGCTGCAGGGGCTCAGGAGTTTTGAGAATACCGTTGTAGGCGATCAGCTGGTTATAGGTGCCGTAGAGCGTGCCCTCGGCGCTGGTGCCGTTGTCGCCGACGATGTAGATAATCAGTGTGTTGTCGAGTTTTCCCTCGTCTTGCACTTCTTGGATAACCCTGCCGATTTCATAATCGGTGTAGGCCGTGTAAGCGGCAAACACCTCCGCCTCCCGTGACAGAATCTTCTTCTCCACGGCCGACAGCGAGTCCCATCGCGGCAGTTTGGCGCCGCCAAAAGCGGCCTGCCCGTCGGGCCATGGGGTGAGCTGCGTGCCGGCGGGAATGACGCCCAGTCGTTTCTGGTTGGCGAATATTTGTTCGCGCATCCTCTCGTAACCCATGTCGAATTTGCCCTTGAACTTGTCGATCCATTCCTGGGTCGGCTGGTGAGGCGAGTGGCTGCCGCCGGGCACGTAGTAGACGAAAAACGGCTTGTCGGGCGCCGCCGCGTTCAACTCGTGCATGTGCCTGATGGCATCGTCCGCCATATCGGTGATGAGGTTGTAGCCGGGCTTACCGACCCACGGAAACACCTGCGAAGTGTTGCGGAATAAATACGGCTGCCACTGATCGGTCTCGCCTCCCATGAAACCGTAGAAATATTCGAACCCCATCCCGATCGGCCATTGATTAAAAGGTCCGGCCGCGCTGTATTGGAAGCCCGGCGTATTGTGGTTCTTGCCGAACCACGAGGTTGCGTAGCCATTGTCTCGCAGGATCGTACCGATCGTGGCGCTCTCCTCGCCGATCACGGAATCATAGCCGGGATAGCCGGTGGACAATTCGCCAATGACGCCGAAACCCACGGAGTGGTGGTTGCGGCCGGTGATCAGCGCGGCGCGTGTCGGCGAACACAGCGCGGTTGAGTGAAACTGGGTATAGCGCAGTCCCGCCTTGGCGATCCGATCCAGCGAAGGCGTTGGAATGACACCGCCGAAGGTGCTTGACACTCCGTAGCCTTGATCGTCGGTCATGATCAACAAAACGTTTGGCGCGCCCTTGGGCGGCACAACTCGAGGCGGCCAATAGGGCGTCGAATCCTTGTAGCTCGGCTTGATCACGCCGCCAAACTTTGTGGGCGGCGGCGGTAGCTGAGAACCCTCAACGGTCGTGGTTGCGCTCGGGGACCCCGGCACGCCGGTAACCACTTGAGCTGAGGTGTACCCGATGCAGGACATGATGAGGGCAAATGCGGTGACAAGACCCGAGATTGAACGCGCAGTCATTCTTCCGCCTGTGTAATTTTGGTGAAACCGGCGTCCCAGGTCGCCGATGGATTTTTTGGCCGTTGCAGAAACGGAACCTATTTTCAGCGCGAGAACATTGCGCTCAGCCGCGTCTTTAATCTATTGGGCTTTCGGGCAGTGGGCAGCAAGCCAGCGAGGGCATGTTGCGCGGCGGCCACGCTCTGCCTGCATCGGATTGGGTCATAGAAACAGCCCCACCAAAGTCCAATAGGCCCCACCGGTTTTGTAGTATCAACTAGCGAGGAGAGGGCCTGTTCGCAGCAAACTCCGCAGTGGCAGTGAGATTTGTAGCGAACGGGACTCCTCGAAAAGCCGCGCCTCTCCGGGCGTACTTGGACCGCAGCGGTCGCCATTGAGAACATAGGGTCATTTTATGCAGCACCTGAGATTCCTAAAGCTTCGAATCGCAGCCTTGGTCGTCGGCATGGGTGCGCTGGCATCCGCGAGCGCGGTGGCCGCGTCCGGGGATGTGGATATGTGGGATGGCCAATGGCACTTCGAAGCGACCCCCTATCTCTGGGTGCCCTGGGTGGTTTCTAATTTGCAGCTCCCGCCGATTGCGGGGGGTGGCGACCCGTCGATTAACACACAACCCAGCCAGTACCTGAAGCACTTGGACGCGGCCGTCATGTTGGACGCCTCGGTACGCAAGGGCGACGCCAGCCTGTGGATGGATTACATGTATCTGAACCTGTCGGCCAATCCCACGGTCTGGCATCAAATCGGCCTGCCCGGCGTGGATGCAACGCTGCCGATATCC
This sequence comes from uncultured Gammaproteobacteria bacterium, assembly GCA_963756845.1. GTDB lineage: Bacteria > Pseudomonadota > Gammaproteobacteria > Steroidobacterales > Steroidobacteraceae > Bog-1198. The sequence goes on from CAVWPD010000008.1 coordinate 689,279, forward strand.
CTCGCCATGAACGCCGGCGTTAGGGCCTCGATCTTGACCCTGGCACCCTCCTTCACCGTGATGAATAACAACGTCGGGACATTGGATATTATGGCGGGGCTTCGCTACACCAGCGTGAAAGTGTCCTTTTCCTACGTATTGAGCGGCCCGCGGGACGAGATCAGCTACGGTGGCGGCTTCTGGCCCAGCTTTGATTCCACGGACGTCATTACCGGGATCAGGGGCTCACTACGGCTGTCCCCCGACGGCAAATGGTTTCTTCCCTACGAGATGGACGTTGGCGTGGGAGATGAAAACTGGGAATGGAATGCCGTGCTCGGCGCCGGTTATCACTTTCATTGGGGCGACGTGGAGCTCGGCGTGCGAAACCTGAACTATCACCGCTCCAAAGAAGGCTCGCCGCTGATTCAAACGGTGCGCTTCACGGGCCCGGCGCTCGGCGTAACGATGCGCTGGTAGTTCAAGAGTGGTTCGCGCCCGGGTGCGGCAACGCCGCGCCCGGCTCAGGGCACTCGTTCAAATCGCTGCGCGGCACGAAGTTGAGCTTTGGCCGCCTCCTCTGCTCGGCTCTTCGCCGGCGCATGGGTCTGCAACGAGTTCAACAGGCCCCGGGACGCCGCTTCTATGGCATCGATCGCCTGCTGAAAGGCCAGTTCGTTAGGCTTCGATGGGCTGTGGAATCCGCTCACCTTGCGCACGAACTGGCGCGCGGCGGCACGAATTTCATCGTCTGTCACCGGTGGTTCAAAGTTGAACAGAGTCTTGATGCTTCTACACATAGGGAAGCCTTCTGCGGTGGCTGCGGGGAACCCGCCAAATCATCGGCGGCCCCCGGGTTGGCTGTCAAGCTCGCCCCCGGTGGCAGTGGCACCGCGGAACCATTAGGCTTGGATCGTGTACCTGCCCGCACATTTCACGGAGTCCCGCATCGAGGTGCTGCACGCGCTCATGCGAGCTCGTCCGCTGACGACCTTGGTCACGCAAACCGACTCCGGTCTCACCGCCAACCACTTGCCGGTCGAGACGCTGAATGATCCGGCTCCCTACGGGAGCTTGCGCGGCCATGTCGCCCGCGCCAATCCGGTGTGGCGGGAATACCGCGGCAGCGAAGCCCTGGCGATCTTTCAAGGAGCCGACGCGTATATCTCGCCGTCGTTTTATCCGTCCAAAGTGCAATCAGGCGAGGTGGTGCCGACCTGGGATTACGCGGTGGTGCAGGCGCGCGGAACTTTGCGTTTCATCGAGGAGGCCGACTGGCTCAGAGCATTCGTCGCTCGACTGACCGACACCCATGAGGCAGGGCGCCCGCTGCCTTGGAAGATCGGCGATGCGCCGAGCGAATACATCGAGAAAAATTTGCGCATGATTGTCGGTTTCGAGTTTTCCATCTCGAGTTTGAGCGGCAAATGGAAGGTGAGTCAAAACCGCTCGAGCGCAGATCGGCAGGGTGTGGTGAAGCACCTTAATGATGCCGGCGATGCCGATTCGCATGAAATCGCGGCCATGCTCGCGGCGCGGGAATGAGGTGGTCGATACTCGATCAATCGCCGTCATTCGCACAGCGCGTTTGGAACTGCGCGAACTCAATTTTGCGGACGCCGAGTTCATTCTGGAGCTGCTGAACGAGGACGGCTTCTTGCGCTACATCGGAGACAAGGGGGTACGAACCCTGGCCGACGCCCGCGAGTACCTGGCAAACGGACCGATGGACAGCTATCAGCGCAACGGTTTCGGATTGTACGCAACGTGTTTGGCCGAAACGCCGATCGGCATCTGTGGCCTCGTCAAGCGCGACGGTCTGGACGATCCGGATGTGGGGTTCGCGTTTCTCTCGCGGTATTATTCGAAGGGGTACGCGGCCGAATCGGCCGCGGCGGCGCTGGCGTACGGTCGGCAGGTCCTTGAACTGCCGCGCATCGTCGCGATCACCTCCCCGGAGAACACCAAATCCATCGCGGTATTGGAGAAAATCGGCTTACGGTTCGAACGCATGATACGGCTCGCGGAAAACAGCCCGGAACTGAAGCTCTACGGCCCTGCGCAAGCTGCTGCATACTGAGAATGTTCCAATCCCGCGGAGATCCTCATGCACCCGTTCCCCCATCACTACACCGTCAACGCGTCCATTCGTCCCGATGGCGATGTGCCGCTCTCGGCAGAGGGCGTCAGGATCATCGAATCCTCCTCCCCCAAGGAGTTCGACGGGCCGGGGAATCAATGGTCCCCGGAAGGACTTCTGACCGCCGCGGTGGCGGATTGCTTTGCGCTGAGCTTTCGGGCCATTGCCACGGCTTCGAAGTTTCCCTGGCACAGACTCGAGGTACGCACCGACGGCACATTGGACCGAGTGGAGGGCAAGATGCGCTTCACCCGCTTTGACACGCACGCCAAACTGCAAGTTGGCGCCGAGGCGGATCTGGAGCGGGCGAAGAAGCTGCTGGAGAAGGCGGAGGCAACGTGTCTCGTCGCTAATTCGCTGAGCAGCGAGCGCCACCTTACCGTGGAAGTTAGCGCGGCCCAAAAAAATTAAGGGCCCACCAAGGGCCCTTAAGTCCGATCCACGAAGCAGCGACGCTCAATCGTCCATCAGGAAGCTGCGCAGCTGTTCGCTGCGGCTGGGATGCCGTAATTTGCGCAGCGCCTTGGCTTCAATCTGCCGGATCCGCTCACGCGTGACGTCGAATTGCTTGCCCACTTCCTCCAGCGTGTGGTCGGTATTCATGTCGATGCCGAAGCGCATGCGCAGTACCTTCGCCTCCCGCGGCGTCAGCTGTGCCAACACCGAGTGGGTGGTCTCACGCAAGGATTCCGTGGTAGCGGAATCGATCGGCGATGACACCGAGGTATCCTCGATGAAGTCGCCCAGGTGCGAATCCTCGTCATCGCCGATCGGAGTCTCCATGGAGATGGGCTCCTTGGCGATCTTGAGGACCTTGCGAACCTTGTCTTCGGGCATCTCCATGCGCACCGCCAGCTCTTCGGGCGTCGGCTCGCGTCCCATCTCTTGGAGCATTTGCCGGGATATGCGGTTCAACTTGTTGATGGTTTCGATCATGTGCACGGGAATGCGAATGGTGCGCGCCTGATCGGCAATGGAGCGCGTGATCGCCTGGCGAATCCACCAGGTGGCGTACGTCGAGAACTTGTAGCCGCGCCGATATTCAAACTTGTCGACGGCCTTCATCAAGCCGATGTTGCCCTCTTGGATCAGATCCAGGAATTGCAAGCCGCGATTCGTATACTTCTTGGCGATCGAAATCACCAGACGCAGATTGGCTTCCACCATTTCCTTCTTAGCGCGCCTCGCCTTCGCTTCGCCGATGGAGACCTCGCGGTTGATCTCCTTGATCTCGTTTATCAGGACGTGGAATAGGCCCTCGAGATCCTTGAGCTTGTTCTGGCGCCGCTCGACCTCGTCCTTGAATTTCGCGAGCGGTCCTGAATAGCGCTTCTTGGCCTTGATATGTTTGTCGAGCCAGCGGGTGCTGGTTTCGTTCTTCGGGAACGTCGAAATGAAATCCTTGCGCGGCATGCCGGCTTGCTTGATGCACAGGAACATAATTTCCTTTTCCAGCAAGCGCACTTCGGTCACATGCTGGCGAAGATTGTCGATCAGCTGATCGAACATCTTCGGCGACAGCTTCAATTCCATCAATTCGCCGCAAATTTTCTTGCGGATCTTCAGAGTCTTCGGATCCTTCGAACCGAGCTTGTCGAGCGCATTCAAAAACTGATGATGGATTTTGGCGATCGAGCTGAAGCGCTTGGCGGCTTCCTCAGGATCCGGGCCTGTATCGATGGCCTCCTCGTCTTCATCGGCTTCGGTCTCATCATCATCATTGGCGGCTTCTTCACGCTCCAATGCCATCATCTTCGGATTCTGCGGCTGCGCGATTTCATCAGGCGCATTCGGATCTACGAAGCCGACGATCACATCGACGAGCCGCATTTGACCGGCCTTGACGGTTTCGTAGTGGCGCAACAGCAAATCGTAGGTGCCCGGGTAGCTGCCGAGAGCTATCTTGACCGCCTCGAGACCTTCCTCAATGCGCTTCGCGATCCGAATCTCGCCTTCGCGAGTCAACAGCTCGACCGTCCCCATCTCGCGCATGTACATGCGCACCGGGTCGGTGGTGCGGCCAAATTCCGCATCGAGGTTGGCAAGTGCCGCGGTAGCTTCTTCGACCGCCTCTTCATCCGGAGCGGCGGTAGCGTCGGTTAACAATAATGATTCGGCATCCGGCGCTTTTTCGTATACCGGTATGCCCATATCGTTGATCATGTTGACGATATCTTCGATCTGTTCCGGATCGACGATTTCGCTGGGAAGATGATCGTTGACTTCGGCGTAGGTAAGGTAGCCCTGCTCCTTGCCGCGCGCGATCAACAATTTAAGTTGCGACTGACGCTCGTCCGCGATTTGAGTCGCTGTGCCTGCCGGCGCTTTTTTGATCAAGGTACGCCTCGTTAAGAGATTGGGGCATTTAAAAATGCAAGCCGAGCAGTATACGATCGCGGCCAATCCGTAGCCATACATGCTTGGCAACTAGGGAATTTTAGGGGCGGCCGCCTTTGGCCTTCAGAAGCTGGCTTAATTCGGCCTTTTCCTCGTAATTCAAGCCCAATTCCCCCGCTTTCCTCAACAATTCATCCATTCTGCGGCCCGGACCGGCCTCCTGCAGCAACTTCTCGATCGCCATCTTCAGCTCCTTGGCGGCCGCAGGGGCGTCGGCAACCAAGGGATCCTGCATGGCCAGCTGGGCCAATCGATCGTATTCTGCACGATCCCGCCAACGCTCCAGCAGCGTCGCTGTGCTGGGCGCCGCGGTCCCGGCGGCCTGGGCGAGCAGTTCTCTCAGGACGGCAACGCCGGGCATCGCCACTGCCTCCAGAGATCCGAAATCCTCGATACCGGCCGCCGCCGCGGGGTGGTGCAGCACCAGGGTGATGGCCTGAGTGAGCAAATTACCCCTTCCTGCACTGATTCGACCGCGTGATCTTGGCGTCGGTTCCGATGAATTGCGCGAGCCGCGCGGATGCTCGCCCGCGGCAAAAAACTCCTTAAGGGCGTGCGCCGGCATGCCGACCCGAGCGGCGAGTTCATCCGCCAACATCTCCCGGTAAATGCCGTCCGGCATGCGTGCAAACAGAGGCCCCGCGAGTGCCTTGAGCTTCGCCCTCCCGTCGACGTGCGTGAGGTCCACGCCGGCCACGAGCTCCTGCAGCAGATATTCGGAGAGCGGCAAGGAGTCCTTCAATCGATTCTCGAACGCCTCCGCGCCCTCCGCCGCGACCAGGGTGTCGGGGTCGTGGCCTTCGGGCAGAAACATGAATTTCAGCTCGCGTCCGTCCTGCGCGAGCGGCAGGGCGTTTTCCAGCGCACGCCAAGCCGCCTTGAGTCCCGCGCGATCTCCGTCGAAGCAGAACACCACTTCGCTGGTCATCCTGAAGATTTTGTTCAGATGTTCCTGCGTCGTGGCTGTCCCAAGCGTGGCCACCGCGTAGGTGATGCCGGCTTGATGCAGGCGAACCACATCCATATAGCCCTCGACAATCAGGAGACGTTTGAAGTCTCCGCGCGCCTGCCTTGCCTCATACAGACCGTACAGCTCGCGGCCCTTGTGAAACAGCGGCGTTTCCGGGGAATTCATGTACTTAGGCTCCCCCTGATCGATCACCCGGCCGCCGAATCCGATGACGCGGCCGCGCGAATCGCGAATCGGAAACATGAGCCGATCGCGAAAGCGGTCGTAAAAGCCGCTGTTACGTTCGCCGCTGCGCTCCAATACCAGTCCCGCCTGAAACAGCCGGCGCCGATCCTCTTCCTTCGCCCCAAAGCGTTTGAGCAGCGCCTCCCAGGCATCGGGCGCATAGCCCAAGGCGAATGTGGCGCTGGCTTTTGCATCGATGCCACGCCGCTGCAGATAATCCCTGGCCCGCGCAGTATCGCTCAGGTTCTGTTCAAAGAAGCGCGCCGCGGCGCCCATGAGGTCGTACAGATCCCCGCTGACCGGATCGCGCCGCCCTTCGGCTTCGCGCGGCAGTTCAAGACCGGCGCGCTGCGCAAGATCCGCCACGGCATCGAGAAATTCCATTTTCTCGTATTGCATGAGGAAACCGATCACCGTGCCGTGCGCGCCGCAGCCGAAGCAGTGATAAAACTGCTTCTCGGCACTTACCGAGAATGATGGGGATTTCTCGCTATGAAACGGGCAGCAAGCCTTGTATTCGCGGCCGGCTTTTTTCAGCGGCACGCGCGCGTTGATGATATCGACGATATCCGATCGCGCCACGAGTTCGTCGAGAAACGAGTCTGGAATACGGCCGGTCATGGACCGCGCTAGCAGCCTTAAATCAAGCGCCGAGCTTGGCTTTGATCTTAGCGCCGACGGCGGCCATATCGGCGCGGCCCTGCGCTTTGCCCTTGATGATGGCCATGACTTTGCCCATGTCCTTGATGCTGGCGGCGCCGCTGGCGGCAACCGCAGCGTCAATCAGAGCATCGAGCTCAGCACCGCTCAGCTGCGAGGGCATGTAGCCTTGCAGCAGGGTGATTTCCGCCGTTTCCTTGTCGACCAGGTCCTGGCGATTGCCGGCCTGAAACTGCAGCACGGATTCCTTGCGCTGCTTGATCATTTTTTCAAGAACGGAGAGTACCTGCGAATCATCGAGCGTGATGCGCTCATCGACCTCGCGCTGTTTGATGGCCGAGGTGATCATCCGAATGACGCCGAGCCGCTCCTTCTCGCCGGAGCGCATGGCTGCCTTCATATCATCGGTAATTCGCTCTTTGAGAGACATCCTTACTGAATCGACCCGAGGCCGTCTAGTAAGAGGGTCGCGGCGCAGCCGCCGGCGGCGGACTGGCGGGTTGTCCCGTGCCGCGCATATTCTCCCGGGACAGGCGCTTCAAGTGCCGCTTCACGGCGGCGGCCTTTTTTCGCTTACGCTCTTGGGTCGGCTTCTCGTAGAATTCACGGCGCCGCAGCTCGGTGAGGACGCCCGCTTTTTCACAGGCGCGCTTGAAGCGACGCAGGGCGGCGTCGAAATATTCATTCTCGCGAACACGAACGCTGGGCATTCAAACCTCAAAAGTTAATGGCACGGCCGCCGGCATTCGGCGACAGGGGGGCGCATTCTAAAGTGCGCCCCCGTAAAAGGCAAAAATATGCGCGTTTTAGGCATTGAGACTTCCTGCGATGAGACCGCTGTCGCGGTCTATGACGGGGCCTTGGGGCTTCTGTCGCATCGGCTGTACAGCCAGGTGCCCATGCACCAGGCCTACGGCGGGGTAGTGCCCGAACTGGCCTCCCGGGACCATGTCCGAAGGCTTCTTCCGCTGGTGAGGGAGGCGCTCGCCGAGGCCGCCTCGGGCCGGGACTCGATCGATGCCATCGCCTATACCGCGGGCCCCGGCCTGATTGGAGCCTTGCTGGTGGGCGCGGGCTTTGCCTCCGGCCTGGCCCTGGCCTGGGGCAAGCCCGCGTTGGGGATGCACCACTTGGAAGGCCATCTCTTGGCGCCCCTGCTGGAACCCAATCCGCCGCCCTTTCCGTTCCTAGCCTTACTGGTGTCCGGCGGTCACACACAGCTGGTCGACGTGGCGGGTCTCGGGCGCTACCGGATTCTGGGGGAGACGCTGGATGATGCGGCCGGCGAGGCGTTCGACAAGACCGCAAAGCTGCTCGGGCTCCCCTATCCGGGAGGAGCCGCCCTGGCCGCACTGGCCGAAGCCGGACGGACTGATCGGTTCGTGTTTCCGCGGCCCATGTTGGATCGGCCGGGGCTGGACTTCAGTTTCAGTGGCTTGAAGACGGCTGCCCTAGTAGCCTTGCGCGGCCGCATTTTGGACGAGGCGAGCCGCGCGGACGTGGCGCGCGGCTTCGAGGAAGCGGTGGTCGACACCTTGGTGGAGAAGTGCCGGCGCGCCCTCGAGGCGACGGGACACCGCCGCCTGGTCATCGCCGGCGGCGTCGGTGCGAACCGGCGGCTGCGCCAGCGCCTGGCCGGGGTGGTGCGATCCTTGGGCGCCGAGTTGTTTTTTCCGCGCACCGAATTTTGCACTGACAATGGGGCGATGATCGCGCTTGCCGGATGCATGCGATTGGCTGCCGGCCTGTACTCGGCCACGCCGGTGCACGCGCGCGCGAATTGGGAACTCGGAGACAGCGGACCTTAAGGGGTTTAAATCAAACGTGGACAAGATATTCATTCATGCGCTGAAAACCGAGGCCATCGTCGGCATTTTCGACTGGGAACGGCAGGTCAAACAGACCGTTCTCATCGACTTGCAAATCAGCGCCGATATCCGCAAGGCTGCATTCTCCGATTCCATCGACGACACGCTGAACTACAAACGGGTGGCCAAGCGCGTGCTGGCCTTTGTCGAAGCGTCGAAGTTTCACTTGGTAGAAACGCTCGCCGAGCATTTGGCCATGCTGGTGCTCGAGGATTTCGGCGTCGCGTGGGTTGGCATCTCGTTGAGCAAGCCCGGCGCGATCCGCAGCTCGCGGGATGTGGGCGTGACGCTGGAACGAAATCGCGACGATCTGGCGGCCTGGCGTACCCGCGTGGTTTAGATGCTGCGTCCGCCGTCCACTGCGATAATCTGGCCCGTGATATACGGGGCGTCCTTCGCCAGGAACAGCGCTGTGCGCGCAACGTCCTGCGGCGTGCCATGGCGCTTGAGAACAGTTTTATCGATGATTTCGCGCTTCAGCGCCTCGTCCATGTCGCCCTCCGGCCACAGCACGGGCCCCGGGGCAATGCCGTTGACTCGAATCTCTGGGCCCAGTTCGCGCGCCAACGAACGCGTCAGCATGGCAAGTCCCGCCTTGGCTGTGCTGTAGACCACATGCGCCTTGAGGGGCCGAAACCCGTGAATGTCGATGATGTTGATGATGAGTCCGCCTTGCGCGCGCAAACTGGGCGCAGCCGCCTGCGACAGGAACAGCGGAACTTTCAAATTGCTCCCTATCAGGTCGTCCCATTGCGGCAGCGAGATAGATCCCACCGGCGTCGGGTAGAAACTCGAAGCATTGTTGACCAATATATCCAGGCGGCCGAACTCCAGCACCGCCGCAGCCACCAATTTATCCGGGGCGTCCGCATTCAACAGGTGCGCGGCATGGGTGGCCGCCGAATGAGCGCGCACCGTGTTGAGCTCGTCGGCCAATGCCATGGCCGCCGCGGCGGACGAGCGATAATGAATCAATACATTGGCGCCGGCCGCATGCAGCGTGCGCGTGATCTCGGCGCCGATGCGCCGCGCTCCGCCCGTGATCAATGCGACCTGGCCATGCAACGCCGAATGCTCACGGGTATGTGCCATGCGCCGCAACGATACCGCAAGAACTCGGCAGCGTGTACCCATGCTGGATGAGGCTGCCGCCGCCCACAGCGCGCAGGTTCGCGCCTATCTGGTCACACAGATCCGCGCAGCCGGCGGCTGGATGGGATTTGAGCGCTTCATGGACGCTGCCCTGTACGCGCCGGCCTTGGGCTACTACACCGGGGGCGCACAAAAATTTGGCATGGGCGGCGATTTCATCACCGCCCCCGAAGTCTCGCCGCTGTTTGGCGCTTGCGTGGCCGCGCAGTGCGCCGACATTCTGGCAAGGCTATCCTCAGGATCCATCCTGGAAATCGGCGCCGGCAGCGGACGTTTCGCGGCCGATGTGCTGGCGCGCCTCGAGACGCTCGGAGAATTGCCTCGGCGCTACTGGATTCTGGAGGTCAGCGCGGACCTTCGAGAGCGCCAGCGTGATCATCTTCTAGGCCGACTGCCGCATCTCATCGAACGCGTGTCGTGGCTGGATCGGCCCCCTGAGGAGCGCTTCGACGGCCTCATCATCGCCAACGAGGTCCTGGACGCGTTGCCGGTCGCGCGCTTTCGCTGGCAGGCCGATCGCATCGAGGAACTCGGCGTCGTGATCGACGGCGGAAACTTCCGCTGGCAGGCACGCCCCGCGAACACGGCGATGGCGCAGCGGTGCCAGGATCTGTACAGCGCCGCCGGCGGGTGGGACGAGGGCTATGTCTCCGAGTACTGTCCCCGTCTTGCGTCGTGGACGCAGGCCGTCACCTGTTCGTTGCGCCAGGGAGCCGTGCTGTGGTTCGACTATGGCCTGCCGCGAGCGCAGTACTATTTGCCTGAGCGGCACGAGGGCACACTGCTGTGCCACTTCCGGCATCGAGCACATGCTGACCCATTTATTCATCTGGGGTTGCAGGACATCACGGCGTGGGTGGACTTCACGCTGCTGGCAGAGGCATCCCGCGAGGCGGGCTTTCAGCTGGGTGGTTTTACCACGCAGGCGTACTTCCTGGCGGGTACAGGCATCGATCGCGAGATGCGCCGGCTTGCCGCGGATGATGCGAATCAATTTGCGCGATTTGCCAATCAAGCCCGGCAGCTCATGCTGCCCGGCGAAATGGGCGAGCGCTTCAAGGCCATGGCGTGGCTGCGCGGACTGGACATGCCGCTGACAGGCTTCGCGCTGCAGGACCTGCGGCACTCACTATGATCAGGGGCGGGAAGCCCGAAAATCGCGATACTCGGCGCTCGCGGCTATTTCCGCGATCGCACCCAATCGTCGCTCGTGCAGGCGCTCTGCAATCTTCGCACCGGCATGTTCGGCGATGTCTTGCGGGGAGGGCTTGATCGCGGCCGCCGCATCCCGGGCCTGGAGCAAGTAGCCGCGCTGCGGATAGGGCACCGCTTCCAGGCCCAAGCGGCCGCGCGAATCCGCTTCGCAGGCCAAGAGCATCTGCGCGAAGCGCTCCGGGCGTCTGAACGCGTCGGCTCGCTCCAGCATATCCAGAATGGTTTTAGGCCGCAGCTCAAAAGCGCGATGCACGTTGCCGTGAAAGCGCGCCACGATGACGCCAAGTTCGCGATAGTCGCTCGGCATGCGGAGTCGCGCACTCAGCGAATCAATGAGCGCGACGCTGCGCTCCTCATGTCCCCGATGACTGGGCCACTCCTCCTGCGGTGTCGCGGCCTTGCCCAGGTCATGCACCAATGCGGCAAAGCGCACTCTCGGATCCGCGCTCAAAATCGCGGCTTGCTCGAGCACCATCAAGGTATGGACGCCCGTGTCGATTTCCGGGTGCCATTGCGCCGGTTGCGGCACGCCGAACAGCGCGTCGATTTCCGGATAGACGGCGCGTAATGCGCCGCATTCGCGCAGCACACGGAAAAATTCCGCCGCTGAGGATTCATTGAGCGCCTTTTCGGTTTCCTGCCAGACGCGCTCGGCCACCAACGCGGCGGCCTCGCCGCGATCGACCATGGCGCGCATCAGTGCCGCAGTTTCGGGAGCCACGCGAAAGCCGAACGGCGCGAAGCGAGCGGCGAAACGCGCCACGCGCAGGATGCGCACGGGATCCTCGATAAAGGCCGGAGAAACGTGGCGCAGCACGCGGGCTTCAATATCGCGCTGTCCGCCGAAAGGGTCGAATAAGGTGCCATTGGCGGCTTCTGCGATGGCGTTGATGGTCAGATCGCGGCGCGCGAGATCCGCCTCGAGCGTCACCTCCGGACCGAACTCAACGGTAAAGCCGCGATACCCCGGCGCCACCTTGCGCTCGCGGCGCGCCAGCGCGTATTCCTCATGCGAGTCCGGGTGTAGAAACACCGGGAAGTCGCGTCCCACTTCGCGGTACTGCAACCGCAACAGCTCCTCGCGGGAACCGCCGACGACGACCCAGTCGCGCTCCTTGACCGGCAATCCAAGTAGGGCGTCCCGAACGGCGCCGCCAACCAGATACACTTGCATGCGTGAATATTAACAGCATAGCCGCCACATTCCGTGTGGCTGTGGTTGTCCTGCTGATCGCTTGCTCGAGCGTCGGCTGCTACTTATTGCAAAGTGTCCAAGGGCAGTTGTCGCTGATGTCCAAGCGAGAACCCATCAGCAGCGTCATCGACAAGCCCACCACCTCGCCGGGATTGCGCGCCCAACTCGAAGCCGTCACCGCCATCCGCAACTTCGCCAGCCGGGATTTGGCGCTGCCCGACAACGGCAGCTATAGAACTTACGCCGATGTCGGCCGGCCATACGTTGTGTGGAATGTGGTCGCCGCGCCAGAATTCTCGGTCGAGCCCCGACTGTGGTGCTATCCGATCGTCGGCTGCGTCGCCTATCGCGGCTACTTTGCCGAGGCCAAAGCACGGCGCTTCGCGGCAAGATTGCACGGCCAAGGATTGGATGTCGTCGTCGGCGGCGTGGCGGCCTATTCCACTCTCGGCCATTTCGATGACCCCATTCTCAACACCATGGTGGGTTGGAACGATGTCGAGCTGGCCGCGATTATCTTTCATGAGCTCACGCATCAATTGCTGTACGTGCCGAATGATGCATCGTTCAATGAAGCCTTCGCGACAACGGTCGAGGAGGAAGGCGTGCGCCGCTGGCTGCGGCAACAAGGCCGAGACCAGGACTTGGCGAAATTTCTGGTGGAACAAGCCCACTACCGTACGGTGATTGAGCTCATGATCGCCACTCGAACCGAACTGCGCGCGGTGTACGCCTCGGGCGTCTCGCCTCGGCAGATGCGCGAGGATAAGCGCGGCAAATTCGCCGCTATGCGTGCATCCTATGAGCAGCTGCGCAGCCAATGGGGCGGTCATGCGCCGTTCGAGGCTTACTTCAAGGAGGACATCAACAACGCTTATCTGGCCTCGATCGCCACCTATTTTACCTGTGTGCCCGGATTCGAACGGGAACTGCGGTCGGTCGGCGGAGACCTGCCGGCCTTCTATCGCCGCGTTCGCGAGATTGCGAAGCTTGCCCAGACACGGCGCGACGCGCTGGTATGCGGCAGCGCGGGTGACGGCCAGTAGCGCCTGTGCCAGTCTAGTCTGATCGCATATTAAGGAAGCCATAAGGTGCCCACCGCCCACAATCGATTGCCGCTGGGGTCGCTACGCGTGTTCGAGGCGGTGGCGGCGCACTTGAGTTTCACCGAGGCGGCCGAAGCGCTCAACGTGACGCCCGCGGCCGTCAGCCAACAGATCAAGGCGTTGGAGAGCTATATCCAGGTACCGCTGTTTCGGCGCAGCGGCCGGCGGGTAGAGATTACCGAAGAAGGTCTTGAACTGCTGCCCGCGGTGCGGGCAGGACTCGAAAAGCTGGAGTCCGCCCTGCAGCAAATCAAGCATCACGGCCGTGCCGGGCCGCTGCAGATCAGCTTGCTATCCTCCTTCCTGCAGATATGGCTGCTGCCGCGCATCCGCTCCTTTCGCCGCAAATATCCCGATATCGAGCTGCGCTTTCACACCTCGCGTGAAATGGTGGATTTTTCGCGCACCTCCAATCACATCGCGATCCGCTTCGGCCGCGGCGACTATCCGAACGTGCATAGCGAAAAATTGCTCGATGATTGGCTGGTGCCGGTGGCGCGGCCGGAGCTGATCAAGCAATTCGGCATGATCGAGCGCGGCGTGTCGCTGAGCAAGTACCCGCTGCTGGAAAGCGGCGACGTGCCGTGGCGGGTTTGGGCGCAATCCGATGAGGAGGCCGCGTGGCAGAGCCGAGCGCCGAGCATCGAGGACTCGGCAGGGCTGCTGACCGCGGCGGAAGAAGGCTTAGGGTACGCACTCGGGCGCTGGACGCTGGTCACCGGCGCACTGCAAAAAGGCACGCTGCGGCTGGCGGGCAAGGAAGTGATGCCCTACGGCTCGGCTTATTACTTTGTCTGTCCGAAGAGTTTCTTGGGCCTGCCCAAGGTGGCGCAGTTTCGCGAATGGATCTTCGCCGCCGCGGCCGCTTTCCCGAGGCCCGGCGGCCTCTAGCCGCGTGCGGCGTGGCGGCCGGCGGCGGCGCGATTGCGGCTGAGGCGCGCGTTGTCCTCCTGGGCCCCCAAGAAAGAGCGTGCCCCGCCGGCCATCGACTGCGGCTGGATGCCGAGTTTGGAGAACCCATCGACGCTGCACACGCTGTCGACCTTGAGCGATTTATAGTTATCGCTGGAGAAGGGGCGCCCGGGGACGAAATCCATGACGAATGCCTGAATCCGGGCCGCAAAATTCGGCAGTCCGATGATGCGCCGATGCCTACCCGTCAGCTTCGCCACCAACTCGACGATTTCGCGCAGCGTGTACACCTTGGGACCACCCAGTTCGTAGGTTTGGCGGCTGGATGCCCCGCCATGCAAACAGGCCACCAATGCATCGACCACATCATCCACCAACACCGGCTGCAGGTGCGCATTCGGCATGGCGAGTGGAAACACGAACGGAATCGTCGCCAGCAATCCGGCAAAACGATTTAGAAAGGAGTCGCCGGGGCCGAACATGACCGACGGCTGAAATATGGTCCAATCCAGCGCACCGGTGTGCTCGCGAATCGATTTTTCCGCTTCGCCCTTGGTGCGCAGGTAGTAGCTCGGCGCGCCGAGGTCTGCTTTCAAGGCGGACACTTGCAGCAGGCGCGCGACGCCGGCAGAGCGGGCGGCCAGTAGGATATTTTGGGTAAGTTCCGTATGGGCGCGACGGAAGCCCGCACCGCTGAAACCGCGTTCGTTGAGAATTCCGACCAGATTGATCACCACGTCTTGGCCGCGGAAGCGCTCGCTGAGCTGAGCTTCCTGATAGACATCGCAGTTCTGCAGCGTAAGGCCCGGGAGGACCAGGAGGTGTTTGTGCTGCTCCCGATCCCGCGACAGCACGGTCACCCGATGACCGTCTTTGATCAATCGGGCCACCAGCCGGGTTCCCAGAAATCCAGTTCCACCGAGAACGGCTATGGAGAGGAGTCGCATCAGGTCAACGCACCGGAAGCAGGAGAATGTCGGATCCGCGACGCACCTTGAGCACCAAGATGGACGCCCCCTTGGCCGCCTCGCGAAACGATTTCAGATCGGTCACGGGGGTTCGGCCCACGCCCACGATCACATCGTTGGCGCGAATTCCGGATTGGGCTGCGGCGCTGGCAGGCTGCACCGTTTTCACGAGAACCCCGCTCGCATCCGTGGAATCCATGAGTTCAGCACCATCCAGGCCCTTGTTGATATCGGCGGCGCCGGCCGATGACTCCACATCGGTGCGCTCAGCGATCAATGCGCTGACTTTATGCGGCTTGCCATCGCGCAGCAGACCGATCTCCACTTTGTCGCCCACATGCAGCATGCCGATGGCATTGCGCAGCTCGCCGGAGCTCTTCATCGTGGTGCCGTTGAGCGAGATAATGATATCGCCGGTCTTTATACCGGCACGTTCGGCCGAGGATCCCTTGCTGACGCCGGCCACGAGCGCGCCGGTGGTTTCCGTCAAGCCAAATTCCTTGGCGATGTCCGGCGTGACGCTGTAGAGCTGCACGCCGAGTACGCCGCGCTTGACCTCGCCGAATTTAATCAGCTGGTCCATGACGCTCTTCACCATGTTGACCGGGATCGCAAAGCCGATGCCGATGTTGCCGCCGCTGCGCGACAGGATGGCGGAGTTGATCCCGACCAACTCGCCGCGCAAGTTCACCAAGGCGCCGCCTGAATTGCCGGGATTGATCGAGGCATCGGTCTGGATGAAGTCCTCATAGCCTCCGGCTTCCGGATTGATGCCGCTGCGGCCCAAGGCGCTGACGATGCCGGCAGTCACCGTATGCTGCAGGCCAAAGGGGTTGCCGATGGCGACCACGTAGTCGCCGACCTCGAGTTTGGCCGAATCACCGAGGGCCATGGCGATGAGATTCGGCTGTTTGGCTTGGAGTACCGCGACATCGGCGCCCTCGTCGCTGCCGATCACTTTAGCGGTGAAGGTGCGATTGTCGAGCAGCGTAATGGTGATCTCGCTGGCGTTCTCGACCACGTGATGATTGGTAATGATGTAGCCATTTTTGGCGTCGACGATGACGCCGGAACCGGCGCTTTGGAATTGGCGCTCGCGCGGCTTCGAGTCCGGAGGCGCGTCGAAGAAGCGGCGAAAAAACGGATCGTCCATCAAGGGATTGCGCCCCGGCTGCTCCTTGACGGTTCCGCGCGTGGCGATATTCACGACTGCGGGAGAGACGCGCTTGACCATCGGGGCCAGGGTCGGCATCGGCGCGGCATCAGCCGTTGCCGTGGGCGCCGCAGGCGGCGCGGCGAAAGCCGAGGGGCCGATGAGGGCCCCGGCAAGCGCGGCTGCCGCAAACTTCAAACGCAGATTCATGCGCAATCCTTCCGGATGATTTGTCGCCGGCGAGAAAAGTGAGGCCGGACCCATTCGTCCGGCCTCTTCACCAGTATCGGCGGAATATTACACGGAAGGACGCATCCGGCGGGTACTTAGGCAGCCTCCACCGTAATCCGGTGCGGCTGCACCTGCGCCAACTTGGGAATGGCGACTTCCAGCACACCGTTGGTCACTTTCGCCTTGATGTTCTGCGCATCGGCGGTCTCCGGCAGGCTGAATCGGCGTTGGAATTCGCCGCTGATGCGCTCGACACGGCGGAAACCCTCACGCGATTCCTTGTGCAGGTCTTCGCGCTGTCCGCGAATGGTCAGCACCCCTTGATCGGAGGTGATTTCCACCGCTTTGGGATCGACGCCGGGCAGATCCACGTGCAGTACGAACTGATTCCCTTCCTCGAGAATATCAACCGGCGGCAACCAGGCGCCGGAATCCGCGGCCGTGCTCAATGGTGCGCCAAACAAACGATCGACTTCTTTCTGGAGCCGGCTGACGAGTGCCCACGGCTCATAACGTACGACGGTCATTGTCTAAACTCCTAATAAAAGATTGAGGCTAAATTTCTGTGAATCGAAACTCGCGCGCGTGACTCACGAAGTTGGGTCTTGTCATCGCATTTCAACTCGCACAATGATTTTTCCGAGCCGCGTAAGGCTGCTTTGGCCAGGGAGAAACTGTGACGCAGTTCAAAGTCAATGGAACATAATGTGGATAACGTGTGTAAACACAAGATCTAGGGATTCCGTTTTTTTCCTCTTGACCGATGCCATAAATAGGGTAATCAGCTAATTTCTCGGGACAGTTTCGTAACCAATTGATAGATATATATTTTTTTGATCAAAAATACTGTGAAAAATATCTTGACGATGATCGCCATCGCGCCGTACCCTCTTGCACCGAACACAAGATATTGTGTTTATGAGTTCGCTTAAGTCCCATCAGCCTTACGTAAAGTTACTGGCGGTTTTGATTCGCAGGAACACCGGCATTTGTGTTCAAGTTTCAGCTCGATAATTATAAGGGAGCGGTGTAGATACCCATGAATACGGTGGTCAAAATCCAACCCAAGGATGTCGGCAGCATTCCCTATCAAGAAGCTTCCTTCGACATCTGGGATAAAAAATACCGGCTGACGGCGAAGGATGGCTCGCCCATCGATAAGACGATGGACGATACCTATAAGCGTGTCGCCCGCGCGCTGGCCGATGTGGAACTGGAGCATTGCCGCGAGCAATGGTACGAGTCGTTCCTCTGGGCCCTGCGTCAAGGCGCGATTCCGGCCGGTCGCGTCACCTCGAATGCCGGCGCACTGGAACACAAGCCGGCCACCTCGACGATCAATTGCACGGTGTCCGGCACGATCCGCGACTCCATGGACGACATCTTGAACAAGGTGCATGAAGCCGGTCTGACGCTCAAAGCGGGGTGCGGCATCGGCTATGAATTTTCGACACTGCGGCCGCGCGGCGCGTACGTGTCGGGGGCGGGCGCGTATACCTCCGGACCTTTGTCGTTCATGGATATCTACGACAAGATGTGCTTCACAGTGTCTTCCGCCGGCGGGCGGCGCGGCGCTCAGATGGGCACTTTCGACATCGGACATCCCGATGCGCTGGAATTCATCCGCGCCAAGCGCGAAAACGGCCGTCTCCGGCAGTTCAACCTGTCCTTACTGGTCAGCGATGAATTCATGCGGGCGGTGAAGGCGGATGGCGACTGGAAGCTTGCGTTTCCCCTGGGCCTGAAGGAATACGAAGCCTTCACGCCTGAGGAAAAGCCCGATCTCGATGACAGCGCACACTATGTGTGGCGCGAGTGGCCGTATACGGAAAGCTACGTCGCGAATGAAGAAGGATTGGTCGCCTGCAAGATCTACAAGACCTTGCCTGCGCGTCGCGTGTGGGATGTGATCATGTCCTCGACGTACGACTTCGCCGAGCCGGGCTTCATCCTCATCGATAAAGTCAATGAGATGAATAATAATTGGTGGACCGAAAACATTCGCGCCACCAATCCCTGCGGCGAGCAGCCGTTGCCTGCCTACGGGTCCTGTCTTTTGGGCTCGGTGAATCTCACCAAGTTCGTCGTCGATCCGTTCACCGATGATGCGCGTTTCGATTGGGAAACCTATCGCAAAGTCGTGAAGATATTCACGCGCATGCTCGACAATGTGGTCGAGATCAACGGCTTGCCCTTGGCGCAGCAACGCGAGGAAATCACCCGCAAGCGCCGTCACGGCATGGGATTCCTGGGATTGGGCTCGGCCATTACCATGCTCTGTATGAAGTATGGCTCGAAGAAATCCGTGGCATTTTCGCAGAATGTGTCGCGCGAAATGGCCGTGGCGGGCTGGGAAGCTGCGCTGGATCTGGCCAGGGAAAAGGGGCCGGCCCCGATCATGAACGAAGAGTTCACGGTCACGCGCGAAATGCTGCGTAAGCGTCCAGAGATGGTGAAGGATGGCTGGCGGGTCGGCGCGCGGGTCTTGGGCCGCGTGCTGCATGCTCGCTACAGCCGCTACATGCAGCGCATCGCCGAGGCATCGCCGGAATTGGTGGACGAACTCGCGGAGGTCGGCGCGCGCTTCACGCATCACACGTCGATTGCTCCCACCGGCACGATTTCCCTGTCGCTGGCCAACAATGCATCGAATGGCATCGAACCGTCCTTCGCGCATCACTATTTCCGCAACGTGATCCGGGAAGGCAAGAAATCCAAGGAAAAGATCGATGTTTTTTCCTTCGAATTGCTGGCGTACCGCGAGTTGGTGAATTCTCGCGCCATGCCTAACTCGCAGAATCCGGCCGAAAAGCTGCCCGAGTACTTCATTTCCGCGGATGACATTGGGCCCAAGGAACATGTGGATATTCAGGCGGCCGCGCAGCTTTGGGTGGATTCGTCCATTTCCAAAACGGCAAACGTGCCGACCGATTACAAGTACGAAGACTTCAAAGACATCTATATGTACGCCTTTGAGCAGGGCTTGAAGGGCTGCACGACGTTTCGATTCAATCCGGAGGCCTTCCAAGGTGTTTTGGTCAAGGAAGACGACCTGAAGAACACGACCTACGTGTTCACGCTGGAGGATGGTACGGAAGTCGAGGCGCGCGGCGATCAAGAGATCGAATACGACGGCGAAATGCATACCGCCGCGAATCTTTTCGATGCGCTGAAAGAAGGTTATTACGGGAAATTCTGAGCATGTCGCACATCAAAATCGTCAAGAAGATCGCCAAGTATCGGGTGCAGAAGCCTGAAGCGAAGGAGGCCCCAGCCGCCGCGCCCAAGGATGCGCTGAAAAGCCAGGACAACGTGATATGGATGCACGAGAAGCTCGAGCGGCCCGAAGTGCTGATCGGCTCGACTTACAAGATCAAGACTCCGGTATCCGACCATGCGATGTACGTCACCATTAACGACATCGTTCTCAATGAGGGCACGCCGCATGAGCAGCGCCGGCCGTTCGAAGTGTTCATCAACTCCAAGAATCTTGACCACTTTCAATGGATTGTGGCGTTGACGCGGGTCATATCCGCGGTATTTCGCAAGGGCGGCGACACAACGTTCCTGGTCGACGAGCTCAAAGCGGTATTTGATCCAAAGGGCGGCTACTGGCAGCCCGGCGGCAAATTCATGCCCTCGACGATCGCGGAACTAGGCTACGTGATCGAGCGCCATTTGCAGTCGATCGGCCTACTGAAGAAGCCGGAATTGGACGCGCATCAGCGAAAACTCGTCGAGGAGAAGCGAGCCGAGTTCGAAGCGCGCACCAAACAGACCGACGCTTTTTCGAAGTCGCATTTTCCGGAAGGCGCGCAGCTCTGCGCCAAGTGCAGCACCGCCGCCGTCGTCATGATGGACGGTTGCAACACCTGTTTGAATTGCGGCGATTCCAAGTGCGGCTAGAACCGCGCTGCGGCGCGTCGAGCGCTACGGACTTGTCCATTTTTTGAGCCAGCCCTCGACGGTCTGATGCCACTCGAGGCTGTTCTGCGGCTTTAGCACCCAGTGATTCTCGTCTGAGAAAGTCAACAATCGGCTGGGCACGCCGCGCCGCTGCAGCGCGGTGAACGCACCCAGCCCCTGCTCGAGCGGGATGCGGTAGTCCTTGGCGCTGTGGATAATGAGCATCGGCACCTTCCAGTCGCCGACGTGCGCCGCCGGGTTGAAGCGCTCGAAGTTCTCCGGCTGTTGCCACGGCGTGCCGCCCAAGTCGACTTCGACGAACCACAGTTCTTCCGTGGAGTAGTACATCATCCTCGTATCGAAAACGCCGTCGTGGCTGACGAGACATGCCCAGGGACCGGATTGCGGCGTCGTCCAATTACCCGCGATCCAGTCGATCATGTAGCCGCCGTAGCTGGCGCCCAACGCACAGGCGCGGTCCGCCGCGAGAAATGGAAACTTCATGAGCGCCGCCGCCCAGCCTTTTTGCAAATCCTCGAGCGGCCGGTCGCCCCAGTGACGCGAAATTGACTCGGTGAAGGCTTGCCCGTAGCCGGTCGAACCATGGAAATCGATCTCCACCACGGCGAACCCGGCGCCGGCATAGGTCTGCGGGTTCCAACGATAGTGGAATTCATTCAGCCAGGAACCCTGCGGCCCGCCGTGAATGAGGAAGGCCACCGGATACTTGCGGCCGGGTTCAAAGGGAAAAGGCTTGATGAGGTAGCCGTGCACCGTCTCGCCGTTCCAGCCCGCGAAGGAAAATTTTTCGAAGTCACCGAAGCCAACGCCCTTCAGCCGCGCGGCATTGAGCTCGGTGAGGCGCTTCTCGGCTCCCGCCCCGACCAGGTACAGATCTGCAGGCGACTTGAAGGACTCGCGAACGATCACCGTCACTGAACCGGCGCGCGAGAACTCATTGATGCTGCCGCCTGCGGCCACGCGCGAAACGTGCCCGCTCGCGATGTCGACGGCAAACAGCGGATGCTCGCCCTGATCGTCGGCCGCCGTGTAGAGTGTTCTTCCGTCCGCCGACAGCTGCAATGGTCCGGCGCTGCGGTCCCAGCCCGGGTCAATCTCCCGCCGGGCACCGCTGGCAAGATCGAGTTCCATGATGGCGAAGCGATCGGATTCGTGCCCGGGTCGCTTCATGGCCAGATAATAGAGCTTCGCGCCGTCCGCAGACGGTGTTGGATAGGCATCCCACGCCGCATTCTCCGCCGTAAGATTGCGCGGCGTGGCGTATCCCTCCACCGGGACGGCATACAGATCGAAGTTCGTCGACCACGGTTCGCTTGCACCGGCGATGCGCGCGCCGAAATACACCGTGGCGCCGTCGGGAGCAAAGGCATATTCGGATTCGTCGCCGTCGGGCTTCGAAGGCACATCCCCCTCGATCCCGCGCGTCAACAGACGCGGCTCGGACGCCGCACTGCCGTCCGCCGCCAGATCAGCGATGAATAACTGCGAGCGAGTGCCATCCGACCAGGTATCCCAGTGGCGCACGAACAGGCTGTCATAGACCATTCCGGACATTTTTGAGGCGCCCCGGTCTGCCAATCGCTGCTGGGTACAGGCGAGATCGGCGCAGTCCGCGAATACCGACATCGATAGCGCCAGTCGCCTGCCGTCCGGCGCGAGGAGATAACTGCCGACGTCCAGTGGCAGATGCGTTACCTGGTGTGCCTCGCCGGCATCCGCGGGGAGACTCCACACCTGAACGCTGCCGCTTCGATTCGACAGGAAGTACAACGTCCGGCCGTCCGCGGACCAGCGTGCCGACCAGGCGTCGGAGCCGCTGACCGTCAGCCGCTTTGGATGCGAGGCCTTGTCCCGAAGATCGAGCAACCAGATGCTTTTCACGCCGCGGTTTGCCTCAAAGTCCGTTTCCCGCAGCGTGAAGGCCAGACTGCGGCCACCGGGTGCGAGCCGCGGTTCGGAGACCCGATCCAGCATGACCAAGTCCTTTGCAGAGAACGGGCGTGCCGCCTCGGCGAGGCCGGTTACCGGATTCGCGGCAGCCGCGGCTTGAGTGGCAATCAGGGCCAACACGGTGGGCAGGACTTTCATGCGGGCGATAGAATACACCGGCGACGTTTCGGACAGGCACGCGATCGGTGTTGAAGCGCGCCCGGGGGATATGATGGGGTTAAGCCGCACCATTCGGCGCGCTCTTAAATCGGCCGGTTTACTGAAACGTTCTTATAGCGACGCGCAGGCATCGCAAGGTAGGTCTCAAATCGACGGACTCTCGCCTGGCTCGCAGCCTGTCATTGCGCGAGCATTGCCCGGACAGTTTGTCGAGCGCAGCTATTCTAATTCGGCTGGCACGCGGACCTACAAGCTGTACGTGCCGCAGAGCTACGACGGCAAGGCCATGCCGCTGATCGTCATGCTGCACGGCTGCACGCAAAGCCCGGATGATTTCGCGGCCGGAACGCGCATGAATCAGCTTGCGGATCGGTACGGCTTTCTCGTGGTCTATCCGGCGCAGTCGCCGGCGGCGAACGGAATGAGATGCTGGAATTGGTTCAGCGAAAATGACCAACGTCGCGATCGCGGGGAGCCCTCGCTCATTGCCGGCATTACGCGCCAGGTCGCATCGGACTACTCTGTCGACGGCGCGCAGATTTTTATTGCCGGCTTGTCGGCGGGCGGCGCAATGGCGGTGATTCTCGGCGCCACCTACCCGGAACTATTCGCGGCGGTAGGTGTGCATTCCGGGCTGCCTTATGGCGCAGCCCACAGTGCGGCATCCACATTTGCGGCGATGCGCGGCGAGGGCGCGCCGCCGGCCGGCACGCATGCCGTTCCGACCATTGTGTTTCACGGCGATAAAGACGCGACCGTGAGCCCCAGCAACGGACTCATCATCGCCGACCAAGCCGTGGCGAACGCCGCGGCTACGCATGGCCCGCTGGCAAGCTCAGGTCCGGAGCGGCACCGAGTCAACGGCCGTGAATTTACCGCCACCACGCACCAAGCCGCCAGCGCGCAACCCATCGTCGAACATTGGTCGGTGCACGGCGCAGGCCACGCCTGGTCGGGCGGCTCCTCTGCCGGATCATTCACGGACCAGAGCGGTCCGGACGCTTCGGCGGAAATGATTCGCTTTTTTCTGGCCCAAAGGCAACGCAGTTCAGCGCGGCCAACGGGGACGTTGGATTGATGGTTGGCAACTAACGAAATCCTGCAGCAAGAAGGGGGCTTAAATGAACACGAAACGCATCGCGCTGGTGACGGGTGGCATGGGTGGGCTCGGCGAAGCGATCTGCATCAAATTGGCCGCTCTGGGCTACACCGTCATTACCACCCATTCGCTCGGCAACGACAAGGTTCCGCAGTGGCTGGCGTCAATGGAAAATCTCGGGCACCACTTTTATGCCTATTCCTGCGACGTGGTCGATTGGGAGTCGTGCAAGACCTGCACCGCCAAGATCATGGCGGAGCTTGGACCGGTGGATGTGCTGGTCAACAATGCGGGCATCACGCGCGACATGACGTTCAAAAAAATGGACAAGATCAATTGGGACGCAGTCATGCATGCGAATCTCGATTCCTGCTTCAACATGACCAAGCAGGTCTGTGACGGGATGGTGGAGCGGGGCTGGGGCAGGGTAATCAACATCTCCTCGGTCAACGGCCAAAAGGGCGCATTCGGACAAACCAATTATTCGGCTGCGAAAGCCGGCATGCACGGCTTCACCAAAGCCCTGGCGCTGGAAGTTGCGCGCAAGGGCGTGACCGTGAACACGATCTCACCCGGCTATATCGGCACAAAAATGGTGACATCGATTCCGCGTGAGGTGCTCGATTCAAAAATCATTCCGCAGATACCGATGGGCAGGCTCGGAAAACCCGAAGAAGTGGCGGGCCTCGTCGCCTATCTGGCGAGCGAGGAGGCCGCATTTCTAACCGGAGCCAACATCGCGATCAACGGCGGCCAGCACATGCAGTAATGCGCTAACGCTGCCGGACGTAGTCCCCGGGCGCATCGCTCAGAATGCGATAGCCCTTGGCTGCGTTGCCCAGATCAGGTAGCGGCGCGTCGAGAGGTCCGGAGTGGTTGGCGATCCAGGCCTGCCACCAGGACCACCAAGAACCTTGATGCAATTGCGCCGCCTCCAGCCATTCATCCGGCCCCAAACAGGTGTCCGGATCTTTCCAGGTCAACTCGCGAAAGCGCCGCTTGGGATGCACCGGCCCGCTGATGATGCCGGCGTTGTGGCCGCCGCTGGTGAGCAGAAAGGTGAAGTCCGAGGAGCGCGTCAAGGATCGGGTCTTGTACACGGATCGCCATGGGGCGACGTGATCGGTTTCCGTGCCGACCAGGAAC
This sequence comes from uncultured Gammaproteobacteria bacterium, assembly GCA_963756845.1. GTDB lineage: Bacteria > Pseudomonadota > Gammaproteobacteria > Steroidobacterales > Steroidobacteraceae > Bog-1198. Next base: position 713,731 of record CAVWPD010000008.1, read on the forward strand.
GTCGGCAGCGTCACGCGCGCCAGATCCAGCGGCGCGCCGTCCACCTCGAAGCGGCCTCCGGCAAGATCGTTTTGTAAGTAAAGATGCTTCAGATATTCGGTATGCATGCGCCACGGCATGCGTGTTCCGTCCGCGTTCCAGGCCATGAGATCGTTGAGTTTTTCGCGATTACCTTTCACATAGGTGTTGACCGACGGGGTCCACAGCAAATCATTGGCGCGCAACAGCGCGAAGGACGCGCCCATCTTGTCGCTGCTCAACACGCCGGCCTTGTGCATCACCGATTCGAGCATTGCCAATTGACTGGGACTGATGAACAGAGACAACTCGCCAGGCTCGCTGAAGTCTGTTTGTGCTGCGAACAAGGTCATGCTGGCGAGCCGCTGGTCGCCTTCGCGCGCGAGCGCCGCCGCCGCGATCGCCAGCAGCGTGCCCCCGATGCAATAGCCGACTGCATGCACCTTGATATCGGGCACAATGGCGCTGACCGCGTTCAGAGCCGCGCGCACGCCTTTATTGAGATAATCATCCATGCTCAAATCGCGGTCGGCTTCGTTGGGATTCTTCCAAGACACCATGAAAACGGTGTGGCCTTTCCCAACCAGGTACTGCACCAGCGAATTCTCGGGCGACAGATCCAAGATGTAATACTTCATGATCCACGCCGGCACCATCAAGATCGGCTCGGCATGCACCGCGGGCGTTTGCGCCCGATATTGAATCAGTTCTATCAGCTCATTGCGGTAGACGACTTTTCCCGGCGTGACGGCCACCTGCTCGCCCACTCGGAAGCTTTCCGTGCCCGCGCGCTGTTTGTTGTGCAGCGTGGCGTCGACGTCCTCGAGCCAGTTCTTGAATCCTTGCACGAGGTTTTGGCCTGATTGCGCCCGCGTCAACTCAACGAGTTCAGGATTTGCAAACAGGTTATGCACGGGCGATCCCGCGTCCAGTCCCTGGCGGGCAGAGAAATTGACCAGGTCGGCGCTGCGGCCGGCAAGACCCGGCACATCGGTGGTGGCCTGGGTCAGCACTTGCGCAAAATTCAAGTAGTTGTGCGCGATCACATTGAAAGGCCAACGACTCCAAGACTCGCCGGCAAAACGCTTGTCATTCGGCGCCGGCGAGAGCGGCTGACCGGTGAAGGCACGCATGGCGAATGAGAAATTGTCCATGGCGGCGCTGACGGCCGACTGGGCGATCGCTGCCTGCTTGTCCGGCGATTTGGCGAGATTCAAATACCAATCCCACCAGGCTTGTACGTAGTCATCCGGCGCGAGACCGCCGGTCACCGCAGCCAATTGGGAACGCATCTCGCGGCCGAGCTGTTGCTCGATGCTGGGGGGGTCGGTGTTGCTCATGGCGAAGGTCCTCAACCCGGATTTCTCAGATCATCGCACGCGCTCGCCGCGCACGGAAAAAAAAGGGGCGACCGAAGTCGCCCCTTCTCATTTCACTGAGGATGTCGATTACGCGGCTTTCTTGACCGTGTCGGCGACTTTCTTGCTGGTCTCGCCGATCCACTGGCTGACCACACCCTGGGTCTCGGTAGCAATCTGGCTGAACTCTTCGCCCCGGGCACGCAGCTTCTCGCCGAATTTCGTGTTCAAGGCGGTCTGTTCGCTCATCAGCTCGGCGGCGGATTTCGGTCCGACGCTGGCTTTCGCTTGCGACAAGGACCAGTCCAGGTAGTCGCCGGCGACCGCGAACTGGTAGCGCGCGAGCCTCTCAATGGTCTTCAGGCCTTCTTGCTGGGCGCGAAAAATAGGCGCGAGCGCATCGCGATAGCTGTCGAACAAGGTGTTCAAATCAAAGGCTTTCTGGGTCATGGTCGGGCTCCTGATAAAAGCATTACTAAGCGGGTGAGGAGCATTATACACAAAAAAGTATGCAGTGCAAAAGGAATTTATCGGCCGTTGCCGACGGGTGGGTTCATCGACTTAATCCATTGTTTTATCTGGTAAAAAATGGCCATAGATGGCGGCAATAATCAGAATATTTAACGCGCCGCATCCAAAGATACCCCGAATCAAAGCCGCAGACCGCCGTCCAGATCCAGGCATCGGCCGGTGAAAAATTCGTTTTCGATGATGAATTGCGCGGCATGCGCGATCTCGTCAGGATCGCCCAGGCGGTTCATCGGCACCGGCGCGATGACCTTCTGCAGAACTTCGGGCTTCATCGCCGCGAGGATATCGGTGCGGACAAATCCGGGGGCAATGGCGCCTACGCGAATGCCGTGACGCGCCAGTTCCTTCGCCCATACCACCGTCATCGACGCGACGCCCGACTTAGCGGCACTGTAGTTGCTCTGGCCCGCATTGCCATGGCGGGAAATGCTGGAAATATTGACGATCACACCGCCCTTGGCCAGCTTGATCATGCGCTCGGCCGCCTCGCGAGCGCACAAGAATACTCCCGTGAGATTAACGCTGATCACCGCTTGCCACTGCTCAAGGCTCATCTTGCTGACGACTTGGCCGTCCTTTACTTTCAGCAGCAGGGCGTCCTTGACGATCCCTGCGTTATTGATGATGACGTCCAAGGAGCCGAAATCACTCACGACCTGATCAAACGCCGCTGCGACCTGTTGTTCAGCGGACACATCGACGGTATAGGCACGCGCGCGGACGCCCAAGGCCGAGCACTGCGCCGCTGTCTCTGTCAAATCCGCCGCGTTCAGGTCCAATAGCGCGATGTTGGCGCCATGGCGCGCAAAACGTACTGCTAACGAGCGGCCAATGCCGCGGCCCGCGCCGGTAACTACAATGGTTTTGTCTTTGATTTGCATGTATGGGTCCCATCGCTGATGCGATGCGTAAAATTACTTGGTGTCGGTCTTGGGCTTGGTCGCACTGTCGGGGTTCGGCGGCGCAAACGCGGAGAGCATGGAGGCCTGCAGCTTGGACCACTGCTCGAAGTTTTGCCGCGCGAATTCGGCCATGGGCGCCATCGGGCCTTCCAGCGCTTTGGCCATTTCGGCGCGCATCGTCTGCTGCTGGCGAACCAGCGCGCCGACGCTCTGCTCCATGTACTTGGTCAGCATGTCTTGCACCGGATTGCCGTAGAAGCGAATGATGGCCTCGAGCAGCTCGGTGCTTAAGACCGGTGTGCCGAATTGCTCTTGCTCCGAAATGACTTGAAGCAGCACGGCGCGGGTGAGATCGTCGCCGGATTTATCGTCCACGACCTTTACTTTTTCTCCCAACACGATCATTTTCCGGATGTCTTCCAAGGTCACGTGACGGCTGCCCGTCGCGTCATAGAGCCGCCGGTTCGCGTATTTCTTGATGATTCGCTCAGTCGCCATCGCAGTTCACCTGAAGTTAGCCCAGCCCGTTTTTCGGAGGCGGAAGCATAGACTCTTTTGTATGCGTCGCACAATAACTACTTGCCGGGAATTACAGCGAATGGGAGCCATTTGTGATGCAGCGCATAAAACCACGTTCTGGTCCTCTTCGCTGAGCGCCCGATGAGCACCTCGCCCGAGTCGCCGGTCAATCCGCTCTCTGCTGACTATCTGAAAGCCTGGCTAGAGCAACTCGGCGCATTCGGCGAGTTCTTGCAGCAATTTGGTGTTAAGGCAGGTCCCTTCGCGCCCATGGCGCCCGCCCTGACGTCCGTGCCGCCGGCGCTCGGACTTGCACGCGAGCATCTTGAGATCGCGCAGAAAATCACCGACCTGAGCGTGCAGCTGCAGCAAGGCTACGCCGAATTCATGGGGCATCTCTCCGGCATCCAGCAAGAGGCGCTGCGCGCCATACAGAAGCCCGGCGCAGTTCCCAGCTATGACGAATGGATCGACAGTGCCGAATCGGCGTATTCCACGCTTGCGCACGGCGCCACATTCGCGCGATTGCTGGCGCAGCTTTGCAACACCTTCAGCGCGCTGAAGGTGCAGCGCGGGAAATTGCTCGAATACCTCTCCCGGCAACTGGATATGCCGACTCGCGCCGAAGTGGATTCATTGCATCAGCAGGTTCGATTGTTGCGCGAGCAAGCCCGCGACCGAAACGACAAATGAACGCCGATCAAGATTCGATCGCCTCGATGTTTCCATTCTCCGAGCAGTTCCAGAAAAATGGCCTGGAGGCACTGCGGGTGCTGAAAGAACTCGGCGAACTGCCTGTGGGCGCCAGCGAAAAAACCTGCGTCTATCGTGAAGACAAGATCAATTTGTATCGCTACGCGCCGATTGCACGCCCGGCGGGCCTTGCGCCCTTGTTGATCTGCTATGCCATGATCAACCGACCCTATGTGCTGGATTTGCAGCCGGATCGATCGCTCATTCGCGAGCTGCTGGCGTTCGGCATCGATGTCTACCTGCTCGACTGGGGATATCCCGACGGCGCGGATCGCTTCACCGGGCTGGAGGACTATGTCCTGGGCTATCTGCACCGCTGCGTCGATCACATCTTGAAAGCGCATGACGCGGAATCGTTGAATCTGCTCGGTGTCTGTCAGGGCGGCGCTTTGGGTTTGTGTTATGCGGCGCTTGAACCACGGCGCATCGCAAACATGATCACCATGGTGACGCCGGTGGACTTCAAAACCCCTGAAAATCTGCTGTCCAAATGGGTGCAGCGGGTCGATATCGATCTGATGACCCAGTCGGGAAATGTTTCCGGCGAGCTGTTGAATGTCGCGTATCTCGCGCTGATGCCGTTTCGCCTCACCCAGCAGAAGTATGTGGATCTTGCCAACATGCAGGGCGACCGCGCAAAGCTCGAGAATTTTGCGCGTATGGAGAAATGGATATTCGACAGTCCCGATCAACCGGCCCGGGCGTTCGGCGAGTTCGTCAAATGGATGTTTCAGGAAAATCGATTGATCAAAGGTCTGCTCGACCTCAAGGGCCGGCGCGTATTGCTAAACGCCGTAACACAGCCGGTCCTGAACATCTTTGCGAGCCGCGACCATTTGGTGCCTCCCAGCGCCAGCATTGCGCTCGGCGCCCACGTCGGCAGCGCTGACTATACGCAGCTGGCCGTCGATGTGGGTCACATTGGCATGTATGTCAGCTCGCGGGCGCGCAACAGCGTGTCTGAATCCATCGCAAAGTGGCTGTTCGAGCGCCGTCACGAATCCGACATGCGCGGATGATAGATCATCACCCCTGCTAGGCGCAGGCGGGGGTGTTTCGATGAGCGAGGATTGCAAACGCGGCACGCGGCGGCGGGGGAGAGGTACGCTGCTCACGGTCACTGCGCTGCTGTTGCTCACCGGGTTTTGGCCGGTCGCGCACGCGTCTCCGGTGACCGACGACAAGACGGGCTTGCCGATCGGATCGGAGCTGGACGAGGACGCGATCGACAATCCGCGCGAGATCTTTCATTCCGAAGCCAGCCGCGGCTACAAGTCCTACCTATCCAGTCTCGGCAATCTAGCTTTCAATTCGCCAGCCATTTTAGGAGTGGCCGCCCGCAAGGCGCGCATCAGTTGCGGCAGCTGTCACGTGAACGGCGCATCGAATCCCAAGCTCTTCATACCCGGTTTGTCCACGCACCCGGGAAACTTCGACACCAGCAGTGCGCTGTTCAATCCGAAGATGGACAATCGCGTGCTCGATCCGCTGATCATTCCAAGTTTGCGCGGCGCGCGCTTCCTGGCTCCTTATGGGCATGACGGACGCACGGCGTCCCTGCGCGATTTCGTGCGCAGCGTCATCGTCGATGAGTTCGCGGGACCCGTGCCCTCGCCGCAGATCCTCGATGCGATCGTGGTCTATATCGAGGATATCGATTTTCTACCCAATCCGAATTTGGACGCCATGGGGCGCCTCACACGCGGCGTGAGCGCCGCGCCGCGTCGCGGCGAGGCGCTTTTCGCCAAGCCATTCCCGCATGATCCCACGATGAGCTGCGCGGCCTGTCACGTGCCCTCCGCGGCCTTCGTGGATCATCGCCAGCACGATATCGGCTCGGGCGGTTTCTACAAGACACCGACGCTGCTGAATGCCGATTTCAACGGGCGTTATTTTCATGACGGTCGGTTCGTCACGTACGGCGAGGTCATCGATTACTTTGATCATGTGTTCGAGCTTGGATTGACCGCCGGGGATCGCGACGATCTGGCCGCCTATCTGAAGGCGATCGGCGATGGCGTGCGGCCGGAATATCGTCTGAGCGGAGTCAACGTTCTGGCCGACATCGATGGCTTCGCCAGTGTGCTGGACCTGGCGATTTCGCTGCGTGACACCGAGGTCGTTGCGTTGGCGGTGCGCAACGAGACCGATCAGCTGCAGGATCTGGCCGAGCGCTATCCGGACAGCGCGGACGGGGAAATTTCCGGCGGGACCGAGCAACGGGCCCGGGCGCGAGCCGTCGTCGCGGCGTTGATGAGGATTCTGCATCGTGTAGAGCTGGACGTGAATGCCGGGCGATTTGACACGGCGCTCGCGGAATACTCCAACTACCGCAAGCTGACATTCGCCGCCGCCGCGTTGACTCTGCAGGCAGCCGAACCTTGGTCGTTATTCAATCCGACACAGCACGCCGCGCGCCAAGCAGCTTCTCGCTAAAGAAATCGCTGGCCATGGATGGCCAGTTGAAATCATACCTTCACGAATCTGAGACACTGGACCACTAATCTTCCCGAAGCGGTCCAACCATCCAACCCGAGGGAAGCAATCATGCGAAGTTCAGGTCGAGATCGATCCAGGTGGGGAATCAGCGTGGCTATACTGAGCGCGTCGTTCTCGTTCTCGCTGGCCGCCGCGACGGCAGGCTTTGCGGAGGAGCAGTCCAAAGACTGGGATCACGAAGGCGCCAGAACCGAATCGCCAATTAGACACGTCATCATTCTGATCGGCGAGAATCGCGGCACCGATCACACCTTCGGCGTGTACAAGCCAAAGGGCGCGCGACAGACGATTTCCAACCTTCTCTCCAAGGGCATCGTGAACGAGAACGGCTCGCCGGGCCCCAATTTCTCGTTGGCCCAGCAATTTCTCGTCGCCCCGCAGCCGCTCTACTATGTAGGCGCGCCCGACGCGGACAAAGCACCCTATGGCAGCACCGGACAGATGCCGCAGCCCAATACCAATGGGGCGCCCGTAGCGCAGAGCGAGACCGGAGCGCCGTTTGTGCCGGCCTTTCTGGCAGGGCTCGCCGCGATGGATCCGAGCCCGGACTTCAACGCCATCACCGATACGATATTGACCACCGGCTTTACCGGCCTCCCCGCCGACACTCTCGACACGCGCATTCCCGGCGCCGGCGCACTGCCCAATGGGCCGTTCGTACTGCAGGGGGCCAATATCACGGACGATGACTACACCGGCGATATGACCCACCGCTTCTACCAGGCATGGCAACAATCGGATTGCAGCGTGGCCAATGCCAGCAAGGCGAATCCCGCGGGATGCCTCAACGATCTATTCCCCTTCGTCATGGCCACCTACGACCTGAGCGATAACGTGGCGCCGGCGGTGCAGCACAATTTCAGCGAAGGCAACGAGATGGGGTTCTATGACGCAGAGCAGGAACAGGCGTCGACATTGAAGACGCTCGCCGACCGATTCAGCCTCAGCGACAATTTCCATCAATCCTTTCAGGGCGGCACCGGCGCTAATCACTTCATGCTAGGCACCGGAGACGCCGGTTTCTGGAGCGACGGCAACGGCAATCCCATCACACCGCCCGCGAGCCAGATCGCCAATCCGAATCCCGTGTCAGGCACCACGAACAAGTACACCGCCGACAACAACTTCACCAATTGTTCGGACTTCAGCCAGCCGGGCGTCGCTCCGATAGTCACTTACCTCGAGGCCCTTCCGTATCGCGCCGAGCCCAATTGTGCGCAAGCTCATTACTACATGCTGGACAACACCAACCCGGGCTTCTTTCCCAACGGTTTCCAGGCACCGTCGCCGTCCACTCAAAATATGATTCCAGCCTCGCCCGTGCGGACCATCGGCGATGCACTCAACGAAAAGAATATCAGCTGGGCCTATTTCGGCGGATCGTACAACGATGCCGTCGTGCTCTCCAACGAAGCGGTGGCGAGCGGCACTGCCGCGACGCTTAACTCCTCCACAGCGCTCGCTGAAGCGGCGATCGCGGATCCCGCTCACTCGCTGGGCGTGTCCTACTGTCAGATCTGCAATCCCTTCCAGTACTCCGCCTCGATCATGGGGAACCCGGCGCAGCGGGCGGCTCATATCAAGGACACCGTGGACCTGCTGGCGGACATTCGGGGCAACACGCTTCCCTCGGTCTCCTTCGGAAAGCCGGACGGATTGCTGGATGGTCATCCGTCATCATCCAAGATCGACCTGTTCGAGGCCTATGTGCAGCAGGTTCTCGATGCGCTCGAAGCCAATCCCAAATTGAAGGCAGAGACGGCGGTGTTTGTGACCTGGGACGAGGCCGGCGGCTATTGGGACTCGGGCTTCATTCAGCCGATCGACTATTTCGGCGACGGACCGCGCATCCCGCTGCTGGTTCTCTCGCCGTACTCCACCGGCGGCAAGGTCAATCACACTTACGCCGATCACGTGTCGCTGTTGAAGTTCATCGAGCGCAACTGGCGTCTCACCGCGCTGACTGATCGCAGCCGCGACAATCTGCCCAACCCCAGAATGCGCGGCGATCAACCCTATGTGCCCGCCAATATGCCCGCACTGTCCGATCTGTTCGATATGTTTGACTTCGATCATGCGGTCAGGCAGCCGTACCTCGAGTAGTCTGCGAGGAAACGCAGCGCAGGCGGTGCCGATCCGGACCCTGGTCCAATCGGCATCGCCTGTGGCCTGCGCGCTGGCGCTTGGGCTGTTGTTTGGTCCCCAGAGCCTAACTCCCGCGGCGCAGCTCGGCACGAACCAGGGGTTCTCCGCAGACATTGTGAGCCGCGATGCGGCCGGCGCACCCGTCGGCGCCGGCGCCCGGCTGTATGCGGCGAACCGCAAGGTACGCATCGAAACACCGGGTGAGTCCCCCGAGTTCTTTCTCATCGACGCCGAAGCGGGCACTGCATTCTTCGTGCGGCCCACAGCGCACGTCTTCATGGACGCCAAGCAGTCGACACCCTTCACGCAAGTGTTCATTCCGCTCGATGGCAAGGATCCCTGCCGTCATTGGCAGGCGGCGGCGATCGCCGCGGGTCTGCCGGCTGCCGGCGGCGCGTGGCGTTGCGAGCGCCGCGATTCTAGCCGCGGGCAGCCCGGCCGCATTAAATATCGCGTGAGCGGGCCGGCCGGGATTATCAGTGAACGCTGGATCGATCCCGAGCTTGATTTTCCCGTCAAGCTTCGCGCCGCCGATGGCGCGACATTCACGCTCGAGCACATTCGAGTCGCGGCCCAGCCGGCGAGTCTGTTTGCGATACCGCCGGATTATCGCAAGACCGACCCGCAGTCATTGATCGAGCGCATTAAACACAGCGATGTGTGGGTGGGACAAACAGCTCCGTAGCCTTTTTTAGCCGCCACCCGTTTGCAAGCGCCGGCCTTCCGCATATGCTGTGCGCGTGAGTTTCCTAACTGCAGCAACAATAGAAAAACATTACGACGTCATCGTGGTCGGCTCGGGTGCCGCGGGCGGACAGACGGCCTATACGCTCTGTATGGAAGGCGCCAAGGTGCTGATGCTGGAGGCCGGCCGCAAGTACGTCGCCGAACTCGAAACGCCGATGTTTCAAACCCCCGACCAGGCGCCATTGCGCGGCGTCGACACCCCCGATAAGAAATTCGGGTTCTACGACGCGACGGTCGATGGTGGCTGGCAAGTGCCGGGGGAACCGTACGTGCGCACCACGGAAGATCCGGCCGGCCGCTTCGACTGGTGGCGGTCGCGCATGTTGGGCGGCCGCACCAATCACTGGGGCCGCATCTCGCTGCGCAATGGCCCTTACGACTTCAAACCGCATAGCCGCGACGGCTTGGGATTCGATTGGCCCATCTCCCACGAGGATGTGGCGCCGTACTACGACAAGGTCGAAATGCTCATCGGTGTGTACGGCACCTCCGAAGGGATGGAAAATACCCCGGATTCTCCGCCGGGGTGCCTGCTTCCCCCGCCGGCGCCGCAGATCGCCGATCTTTTGATTCAGCAGCGCGCCGCCCGCATCGGCGTACCCATTATTGCCGGACACCGCGCCGTACTCACGCAGCAGCTCGATTTCAAGCGCTCGCCCGCGCTGTTGCATCCCGGTAATCCCAACGCACAGAAGATCATCGCCGCGGACATGCAACGCCGCGCAGCATGTTTTTGGGCGACTCCCTGCGGACGCGGCTGCGCGATTCGCGCCAATTACCAGTCCACCACCGTTCACCTGCCCCCGGCGCTCGCCACCGGCAACCTACACATCCTCACCGATGCGATGGTAAGAGAGGTCCAAGTGGACAAAAACGGCCTTGCGCGCGGGGTGACCTTCGTCGATAAGACCAACGACATCACGCATTCCGTGACCGCTCGCGTGGTGGTGCTGGCCGCCAGCGCCTGTGAAACAGTGAGAATCCTGCTGAATTCAAAGAGCGCGCAGTTTCCGCAGGGTCTAGCCAACTCGAGCGGCAAGGTCGGGCGTTACCTGATGGATACCGTAGGCAGCTCGCTTTACGGCCAGATACCGCTCCTCGAATCGCTGCCGCCAAAAAACGAGGATGGCGCCAGCGGCGACGCGGTATACGCGCCCTGGTGGCTGTACCAGCAGCAACACGCAGGCAAACTGGATTTCGCGCGCGGCTATCACATCGAAATGGGGGGCGGCAAGCAGATGCCCGGCGTCAGCACCATGCGCGGCGCCGAATGGCTGACAGGCGGCAGCTACGGCAAGAAATTCAAAGAGGATGCCCGGCGCTACTTCGGTTCCTTCGTCGGCTTCGCAGGGCGTGGGGAAATGATTCCGAATGAGCAGTCGTACTGCGAAATCGATTCGAGCGTGAAGGATAAATGGGGAATACCCGTGCTGCGCTTTCACTGGCAGTGGTCGCCTCATGAGACGCGGCAGGCCGCCCACATGCAGAAAACCTTTGCGGGAATCGTCGAAGCGATGGGCGGCCGCGTGAAGGACGGCCCGATAACCGACGGGTCCAAGGCGATCTCGCCGGGCGGCTACATCATTCACGAGGTCGGGGGCGCCATCATGGGCGCGAAGCAAGAGTCGTCGGTCACCAATCAGTGGTGCCAGACTTGGGATGTCAAGAATCTGTTTCTCACCGACGGCGCCGTGTTCGCCTCCAATGCGGACAAGAATCCGACGCTCACGATCATGGCGCTCGCGTGGCGCTCGGCCGATCATATTCTCGACCGCATGCGCAGGAAGGAACTGTGATGGATAGGCGCAGTACACTGAAGTGGATGCTCGGCGCTTCGGCTGCGATCCCGTTGCTGGCACGGCGCGCGGCCGGCGAACCCGTTGCGACGCAGCCGGCGCACGGTTACGGAACCGATCCCGATTTGACCAAGATCTACCATCCCGGTGATCTATGGCCGCTGACGCTCACGGCGCAGCAACGGCGCGCCGCCGCCGCCTTGTGCGATGTCATCATCCCGGGAGATTCGCAGTCGCCGAGCGCCGCCAGCGTTGGAGTCGTGGAATTTATCGACGAATGGGTGAGCGCTCCCTACCCCAGGCAGCAAGAGGACCGTCCGTTGATACTCGACGGCTTGCAGTGGATTGATGCGGAATCGCTGCGGCGCTTCGGCAAACAGTTCGCCGACGTGGGCGAGTCTTCGCGGCATGCCATCTGCGACGATATTTGCTACCAACAAAAAGCCGCGGCGCAATTTGCAGCGGCCGCAAGATTCTTCGCTCGCTATCGGGATCTGACCGCCGGCGGCTTTTACACCACGCCTGAAGGCCGCAAGGATCTGGGGTATATAGGCAATGTGCCGCTGGCGAAATACAGCGGTCCCCCTCCGCAAGTGCTTCGCAAAGTAGGCCTGGAATAAGTGTCTGCCCGGCTTGGCGTGGGCTTCGTCGGCAGCGGCTTCAACGCACGCTTCCATATGCAGGCTTTCCGCGCGGTGCGGGAAGCCGATGTGCGCGGCGTGTGGAGTCCCAACCCCGAACATGCGCGGTCGGCAGCGGCGCTGGCGCGCAGTCTCGACATTGGCGATGCGCAGCCGTTTGCCTGCATCAGCGACATGGTGGCCGATCCGTCGATCGACGCGCTGTGGCTCACCGGCCCGAACCATATGCGCCTGGCCAACATGGAAGAGATCGTGGACGCCATCGACGCCGGAAAGGGCACACTGCGCGGGGTCGCCTGCGAGAAACCGCTGGCGCGCACGGTCGCGGAAGCCAAAGACATGCTGGCGCTCATTAAACGAGCCGGTATCGCGCATGGCTACCTGGAGAATCAACTGTTCGCGCCGCAGATCGAGACCGGTCGGGCCCTGGCTTGGGCCCGCGGCGCGGCAAGCACCGGTAGGCCCTATCTGGCGCGGGCAGCGGAGGAACATAGCGGGCCGCATGCGCCGTGGTTCTGGCGCGGCGACCTGCAGGGCGGCGGGGTACTCAATGACATGATGTGTCACTCGGTACTCTTGGTACGCCACCTGCTCACCCGGCCCGGGGCGCCCCGGGCCTCCGTTCGCCCAGTGCGAATCACGGGGCATATCGCCAGCTTGAAATGGTCGCGTCCACCCTATGCCGCGCAGCTCGCCGATACTTTTGGCCGCGAGGTCGATTACGCGCACCGTCCCTCGGAGGATTTTGCGAGCGTCATGGTGGAATTTGAGACCGACGACGGCCAACGACTGATCGGCGAGGCGTCCACCTCATGGAGTTTCGTCGGTGCCGGGCTGCGGCTGTCCGCCGAACTGCTGGGGCCGGAGTACTCGATGTCGTGGAATACCTTGGACAGTGGATTAAAGCTCTTCTTCTCGCGTGCGGTGCGGGCCCCCAGTGGCGAGGATCTGGTGGAGAAGCAAAACGCGGAAGTCGGATTGATGCCGGTGGTCGCGAACGAGGCCGGGGCATACGGATACGAGAACGAGGATCGCCATTTCGTCAGGGTTTTCCTCGGCAAGGAAGAACCGCGACTCACCTTCGACGACGGCTTCGACGTGGTACAGCTTCTGATGGCTGCCTACCAAAGCGCTGAAGCAGGCAGGACGCTGGAGTTTCCCCCGCCGGGTCTGGACAGATTTGTACCGGCGGTGGCGCGCGGCACGTGGAAAACACAGCCTTAACGAGGGACTCACCATGCAGAGCAGGATTAGCAGCATCGTCGCTCTCTGTCTCGCAGGCTGCCTGAGCAGTCATGCCGCGGAGAAACCGGCCGCGCCCGCGGCACCCTGGGTGTGGCTGTTCGACGGCGCGGCCACGGACGCCTTTCGCGGCTGGAATTCGGACGGACTGCCCGCGGGCTGGCACGTCGTAGACGGCACGCTCGCGAAGCAAGGCGATGTCGATGATCTGGTGACGCGCGCGGAATACGGCAACTTCGAACTGCGGCTCGAATGGAAGATCGGCAAGGAGGGCAACAGCGGAATTTTTTATCGAGGCACGCGCGAATACGATCACATCTATTGGAGCGCACCGGAGTATCAGCTCCTCGACGACCAAAACGCGCCCGACGGCCGCAGCCGACTCACCGCCGCAGGGGCCGCCTACGCGCTTTATGGCGCGCCGCCCGGCATTGTCAAACCGTTCGGTCAGTGGAATACGGCCCGGCTCATCGTCAATGGCACGCACGTCGAACATTGGATGAACGGCCGCTTGGTCGTGGCTTATGATTTGGAGAGCCCCGATTGGAAGGCCAAGGTTGCCGCCAGCAAATTCTCGAAGTATCCCAATTACGGCCTGGCGAAGCGGGGCCTGATCGGCATTCAAGGGGATCATCCCGGCGAGCTGGCCTTGCGGCACATCCGGATTCGCGAGCTGCCATGATCCAGGCGCGCCTGGCCTTGATGATGTTTCTGCAGTACTTCATCTGGGGCGTGTGGTTCGTCACCATGGGCACCTACCTGGGACAGACTCTGCATTTCAGCGACTCGCAGATTGGCCTCGCCTATGGCGCCACGGCCATAGGCGCATTGGTGTCGCCCTTCTTCATCGGCATCGTCGCCGACCGCTGGTTCGCCAGTGAGAAGCTCCTGGCCGCGCTGCACTTTCTCGGCGCCGCCCTGATGTGGACGGTCTCCAGACAAACAGCCTTCGCGGCCTTCTATCCGCTGCTCATTCTGTACGCCCTGTGCTACATGCCGACCCTGTCTTTGACGAATTCGATCACCTTTCATCACCTGAACGAATCCAGCAACTTTCCCTACGTGCGCGTGCTCGGCTCGATCGGTTGGATCGTGGCGGGCGTCTTGGTCGGCAAAACGCTGCACGCCGATGCGCTCGTCCTGCCGCTGAGAATCGCCGCGGGCGCCTCGATGATCATGGGCGCCTATGCACTGTGCCTGCCTCACACGCCGCCCAAGGCGGCAAACACGGCATTCAATTTTCGCGACGCCCTGGGGTTGGATGCGCTGGAGCTGCTGAAGAAGAACGATTTCCTGATTTTTGTGCTCGGCTCGTTCCTGCTGTGCATTCCGTTGCAGTTCTACTACACCTTCGCCAATCCCTTTCTGAACGAGATCAAGGTGCCGGAGGCGGCGTTCATCCAGACCTTCGGGCAGGTTTCCGAGGTGGGATTCATGCTCATACTCGCGACAGTACTGCGCAAATTCGGCATCAAGGTCATCATGCTGGTCGGCATGCTCGCTTGGGCCCTGAGATACTTCGCATTCGCGAACGGCAATGCCGGCAGCGCGATGCCGCTGATCTATGCCGGTATCCTGCTGCACGGGGTGTGCTATGACTTTTTCTTTGTCGGCGGCCAGGTCTACACCGACCAACGCGCCGGGGAAAAAATACGCGCCGCCGCGCAGGGATTGATCAATTTCGTGACCAATGGCTTAGGCTACTTCGTGGGCGCATTCGTCTCGGGCGCCATCGTGAATCATTATGCGATCAGCAATCCCGCCTGCGGCGATACGGCCGCCGCCGCCCACGCCTGCCTGCAGCTGCAGCACGATTGGCACGCGATTTGGATGATTCCCGCGGCGGCCGCGCTGGGCATATTCCTGATCTTTGGGCTGGTATTTCGGCCGGGCAAGGTTGTTCTAGGGCAAGGCGCGAGCTGACCGGCTTCAAGAAGCCGGTGATTTTGCCTACTCGCGCACTACTGGCCGCTTTCCTGCTGGCGCCCCTCGTGAACGGCCCGGCGCTGGGGGCGGAGGCCCCCGATCCCTTTGCTCATCCGGCTGAGCTCGAACCGGATGTGCGCTTCTGGATTCGCGTGTACACCGAGGTCACCACCGACCAAGGCCTGCTGCACGATGACCACAATCTCGCGTTGGTCTACGAAGTGCTTCGCTTCGATCCGGCTGACTCGCCGGGCCAGCGCGAGCGCAAGGTGCTGCAGGCGAAAGCGCATTACGCGGACCTGCTGCGGCGCTTCGCCGCCGGCTCCACGGACAATCTGACGGCGCATGAGCGGCGCATCCTGCGCGCCTTTGGCGAGAACCCGGCACCGACTCGGTTTCGCGATGCCATCGAGCGAATTCGTTTTCAGCTGGGGCAGGCGGATCGCTTTCATGAGGGCTTGATCCGCGCGCAGGCCTTCGAGGCAAATATCTCGCGAGTTCTGGCCGAGCGCGGCGTGCCCGCGGAGATAGGCGCGCTGCCGCACGTCGAATCCTCGTTCAATCCGGCCGCCTATTCGCGGGTGGGCGCGGCGGGTCTGTGGCAATTCATGCCCGCAACCGCGCGGCGCTACATGCGTGTCGACACCCTGGTCGACCAGCGCTTGGATCCTTACAGCTCCACCGAGGCCGCCGCGAATCTGATGCTCTACAACTACCGCTTGTTGGGTACCTGGCCGCTGGCGGTCACGGCTTACAATCATGGACCGGGCGGTTTGCGGCGGGCGCAGGACGAATTGGGAACCAGCGACATTGCGGTGATCGTCAAGCGCTACCAGGGCGCGACATTCGGCTTCGCGTCGCGGAACTTCTACGTCGCGTTTCTCGCCGCACTCGAGGTGGATCGGCATGCGGAGAAATATTTCGGGCCCCTGACGCGCCTTCCTGACGCCCAGAGCACCCTGGTCGTCGTGCCCGATTACATCCCTGTCGATGCCCTGGCCAAGGCCTTTGGGGCTGATTTGGGCGCGTTGCGGGTGCTGAACCCGGCGCTGCGTCCTCCCATCTGGAGTGGCGCGCGCTTCGTGCCGCGCGGCTACGCGCTGCGGGTGCCGGGCGTGCCGCAATCGTCCGACATTTCCGCCGCCTGGGCGCGTCTGCCGCAGGCGCAACGCTACGCACTACAGCGCAACGATGGCTCGCACAGGCTGCGGCGCGGTGAGACCCTCGCCGGCGTTGCCGCGGCCAACGGCGTCACCTTGCCGCGGCTGTTGGCGGCCAATGGCTGGAGCGAGGGACATGTAGTGGTACGCGGAGATCGGGTACGCATACCCCTGCCGGCATCGCGCGCCGAGACTGCCGGCACCGTGCCGGCGTCTGCGGCCGCTCCCGAAGCGCCGGTCGAGCCGGTTGCCGAAGTGCTTGCCAAGCTGCCACCCGCGCCGCGAGAACCTGTATCCCAGAGGCAAGCCGAATCCACGGCATTGTTGCCCGCCGCTGCCCCGACCAGTTCGGACAGCGTCGACTATGGCGTTGCCGCGGATAACACCGTGATCGTGCAAGCCGCAGAGACCCTGGGGCATTACGCCGATTGGTCCAAAGTCAGCGCCCAGGCGCTGCTTACTTTGAATAAATTGCACAAGAATGCACTGGTGACCCTGGGACACAAGGTCAAACTGGATTTATCCAGGGTCAGCGCGGCGCAATTCGCAGCGGCGCGGCGCGACTACCATCGCCAGCTGCAAGAGACCTTCTTCGCCGCGCACAGGATCTCGGGGACGGAGAATTACACGGTGAAGCGCGGTGAGTCCCTGTGGGTGATCGCGCAACAGCACTCGGATCTGCCGGTATGGCTGGTGGCCGAATACAACCCGGATGTGGATTTCAATGATGTTCGGCCAGGGACTACGATTACCCTGCCTCGGGTCGAAGCCATCAATCGCCAGTAATTCCGCGTGCGCGCAGATAATCGGTCAAGGCGGTGCGTGTATCGGACGTAGGAACGAAGTTCGCGATGGAGCCGTCCACGTTGCGCACATCCAGCGACAGCCTCTGGCTGGCGGCCATGTGTTTGAGCAATTCCACCGTCAATTCGAAGTAACCGGTTTGACCCCAAGAAGCGACCGGTTGATAGGCACTCTGTCCAAGCTGAGGTGCATCCATCGGCAAGAGCACCAGCGGCCCCTCGTCGAGGACCAGTGTGAGCGCACCGGGGGAGCGGATATCGGCGATGGCCCGCTCATTTCCGGGCGCAACGTGGATCCACAATCCATAAACCAGGGAACCGCTGCGATCCCACTCGATCGGCCCCAAGTAGGCAAAACTCGGGCGTTTGCCGAACAGGTGAATCCCGCCGCTCGGCGAACTCGGCACCAATTCAATCGGCTCCTTCAGCGCACCGACCGTCATCGCCGTGCGATCGTCCAAGTATTCCACGGGCTTTGTCGACGACGCGGCGCAGCCGGCCATCAGGCCAAAAAGCAAAACGATCGGAACCCATGGCGCGCGCATGGGTCGCAGTATACCGGGACGTGAGCTAGAGCCGATTATCCAGTTGCGCCGACGCGGTATACTTTTAACAATGTTCAAGCGATTCGGCCGCCCGACGGCGAAAATTATGGGGATTGTGTTGGCGCTTGCCGCGTGCGCGATGGCCCCGACCCGCGGTGTTTTGGCCGAAGATATCGCTCTCGGCGACCATATCGTCGTCCACAAAGCAGAGCACAAGCTGTATTTGTACAGCGGCAGCCGCCTGCTGGGAGTTTACAAAGTCGCGCTGGGTTTGAGTCCCGTAGGACAAAAGGAGCGGGAGCGCGACTTCAGGACCCCAGAAGGGCGTTATTTTCTGGCGCGGCGCAATGCGCGCAGCGAGTACTTTCTCGCCCTGCAAGTCTCTTACCCGAACAAAGAAGACGAGGAGCGCGCGCACAAGAATGGCTGGGCGCCCGGCGGCTCGATCATGATTCACGGATTTCCAAACGCCCCTAAGCATCCGTCGGCGTATTATGCATCGAATGACTGGACCGACGGCTGCATCGCCCTGTCGAACTCCGACATGGTCGAGGTCTGGATGCGCACGCAGGATAATATTCCCATCGATATCTACCCATAAAAACAGGTACTGCGTGGAAACCTCGATTCTATCGTCGGACATGGTCGATGCGCGGGTCGCCCCAAAAGGCAGCTTGGAGCACTTATCGCAGCAGGAAATCGACAAGCTGCTTGATTCCGGCCAGGGGGGGCTTTATCCCTTGTTCCGCAAGTGCGCACTCGCCGTACTGAATTCCGGCAGCGAAATGGACGATGCGCGCGCAATATTCGAAAAGTACCGTGACTTCGACCTGCGCATCGTGCGCCAGGCCTGGGGTATCAAGCTCGAGATTAAGAACGCACCGGCGGCGGCTTTCGTCGACGGCGTCATGATCAGAGGATTGAAGGACCACCTGTTCGCCGTGCTGCGCGATGTGGTGTTCATCTCCAACGAAATCATGGAAAGCGGGCGCTTTGACCTGAATTCTTCGGCCAGCATCACCAATGCGGTGTTTCATATTCTGCGCAATGCACGCGTATTGGAATTGCAGGTCAAGCCGAATCTGGTGGTGTGCTGGGGCGGCCACTCGATCCGCCGCTTCGAGTATGACTACACGAAAAAAGTCGGCTATGAACTCGGACTTCGCAGTCTGGATGTCTGCACGGGCTGCGGGCCGGGCGCCATGAAAGGCCCCATGAAGGGCGCGACCATAGGGCACTCCAAGCAGCGCATCATCGACGGACGCTACCTCGGGATCACTGAGCCCGGCATCATCGCCGCAGAGCCGCCCAACCCCATCGTCAGTCAATTGGTCATCATGCCCGACATCGAAAAGCGCCTCGAAGCCTTTGTGCGCCTCGGCCATGGGATCGTGATCTTCCCGGGCGGCGCCGGCACCGCCGAAGAAATACTGTATTTGCTGGGGATTTTGCTCGATCCTGCCAACCAAGCGCTGCCGTTTCCGGTGGTATTCACCGGCCCGGGCGACAGCGCGGAGTACTTTGAGCAAATTCACCGCTTCATCGGGGCAACTCTCGGTCGCGGCGCTCAGGAGCGCTACAAGGTGATCATCGATGATCCCGCGGAGGTGGCGCGGACGATGGTGCAGGGCCTGGCGGAGGTCCGCGATTACCGGCGCCAGGCGAGCGACTCCTACGGATTCAACTGGCTGTTGAAGATCCCGCTGGAATTCCAGCGGCCATTCGAAGTCACGCATGCCTCGATGCGCGCGCTGCGCCTGTCGCACGAGCAACCCGTACACGAACGCGCGGCCGATTTGCGGCGCGCATTCTCCGGCATCGTCGCCGGCAACATCAAGGAATACGGCGTCAACGCCATCGAACGCTACGGTCCCTTCGAGCTCGCCGGGGATGTCTCCATCATGGAACCGCTGGATAAGCTGCTGCGCTCATTCGTCGCCCAGGGCCGGATGAAATTCGCCGGCGCGGAATACACGCCCTGCTATCGACTCGTGGCATGACGGAGCCGCTGCGCATCCGCTATCGCTTCGATTTGCCGGATGGCTCACGAAAAACTCTGGATCTGTCATTCGACGCCGCAGACTTTCGCCTGGTCAACGAGGCGCCGGCCGAGCCTCCGTTTTGGACGGAACTGAAGTTCAGTCAATGCGCGAATTGCCCTTTGAATCCCGGCGAACACACGCATTGTCCGGCCGCGTTGCAAATGGCGCCCGCGGTCGATTCGCTGAAAGCCTTGGTTTCCTTCGATACCGTGGGGGTAACGGTTGTGCAAGCCGAACGCACCATCCATGCGGAGACCAGCGCGCAACATGCAATGAGTTCCGTGCTCGGATTGATCATGGCGACCGCGGGCTGTCCGTGGACAGACCGTTTGCGCCCGATGGCGCGATTTCATCTTCCCTTCGCCAGCGAGGCGGAAACCGTGTATCGCAGCGTTTGCATGTTTCTGCTGGCGCGCGAATTGGTGGGCGCGGGTGGGCATGGTTTTGCCGCGCTTGAAGATCTCTACGATAACTTGCACGTGGTGAATCGCGACATGTCGCGCCGCTTGGGCGCGGCCACGAGGACCGATCCGGCGCGCAATGCGATGGCTCTGCTCGACTCGTACACGACATTACTGCCGGCGGCGCTCGAGTCCCGTCTGGAGGAACTGAAACCGTTGTTCGGCGCCTGGCGGGGCAAGCCGATTTAGTCCATTTAACTTACCGTGACAGTCTCTGAGATGCGCATCGCATTGCCTGTCGCCGGGACGCGACAGTGCCGGGCCGCCGTGACACAGTTCCTGTCGATGAGAGTGCGCGACACATACTGTCGTTCGCATCACAGAGGCAAACGAGATGAGCGACGTTAAAAATCCGACTCGATACACCGGAGTGGACCGCAGGGCGCCACGCCCAGAATCGGCTGTCGGAAAACCCGGCGGTCGCCACGCGGCAATTACCAACAGTCTTTACAACTGGCACAGTTACAAGAACTGGGCAGAGAAGGCTCGCGGTAATTTCGACGAGAAAAAATAGAATCCCGAAGGGATACCGAAGTACCCGAAGGGAACCCCGAGGGGCTCCCGAACGGCTCGCTAAAGGCTCGCCAAAGGCTCGCGGGAGAATCGCCGCCGGCTTCAGGCGGTCACTGGCACAGGATTCATGCCTCCAATCGGAAGCCGCGCAACTTCCTTGGCCTGCAACCACGCCAGCATGGGTTTCCAATCTTCAAGATCCTGCGCCACCACGTAGCGCTTCATTTCGTGCACGCCTAAACCCTGCTCGGCGGCATGCACGTAGTTCTGCGAGTCGCGCAAGGTCGCGATGACGGGAATTCGCAGCGTCTGGAGGAAACGCATCAGCGACTGGTAAATCAGCGTATTGCGCTTGACGCGATTGGCGACCACGCCGATGCGATACTCGTCGCGCCGCACTTTAGCGATCAGCAGCAGGTCGGCAATGCACTTCGAACAGGCGTGGATGTCGATGTCCGAGGGCAGCACCGGCACGATGATGGCGTCGGCGTTGCGGGTCATATCGGGCATCTCCTGCGCCGGCACCGCCGCCGGCGTGTCGACCACGACATGCGCCGCATCGGGCGGAACGCGCATCTGCCAGGCGCGCGTCATTCGCGAGTTGCGTTCGAATGCGGCGACGCCGTGAATGAAGGGTTGATCCGGCTTGCGCTTCTTCAGCCAGCGGGTGCTCGAACCCTGCGGATCGTTATCCGACAGCAGCGGACGGTCACCCTGGCTCGCGAAATAGCTCGCGAGATTAGTGGCTATCGTCGTTTTGCCAGAACCCCCCTTGGGATTCAGGACCAGAATGCGCTGCATGTACGCAGAGCCTACGCAGCCCCAAGCGGCATAGCAAGCCAGTTGCCCTGGCAGGGTGTGACCCCACTCACGGTTGGCGCGTTCGTGCGCGCATAGACTTTGACCATGGAGTGGGTGCTGCAAGTGGTTGATGAAATCGACGATGCTGTCGGCGCGTTGCGACTGTACGCAATGGGCCTGCATGCGGAGATCGGCCTCTTCGCCGCAAGCGGCGCGGCGGCAAGCGCCGTCTGCGCGGCGCTGCTGCGCGCGGCGGGTTGAAACAACGCCCGAAAAATCCTTTAAGATGCCGCCCATGGCATCCGCAACCCGTCCGCGAATCAGTCTATTCCTCTGCCTTGCATTGCTCGCTGCCTGCTCCGGCAAGCCGGGCGAGCCGTCCTCGAGCGCAGTGGCGCCGCCGGCGAGTTCGGTGACCTCGCTGCAGACGGTGGCACTCAAGCCCGGCAACGGCCCTGCGGTTGCCAACGGACAAATTGCGGTTGTGCAATACACCGGATGGCTGTACGAGGCTTCCGCCGCCGACAACAAGGGCAAGGAATTCGACAGTTCGCGCACCGCGCGCGAGCCGTTCAAATTTCCATTGGGCACCGGCTCGGTAATCAAGGGTTGGGATCAAGGCGTGGTGGGCATGAAGATCGGCGAGAGCCGGCGGCTGATCATTCCGCCGGACCTTGCTTATGGCGACAACGGGGCGGGCGGCGTCATTCCGCCGGGCGCAACACTGGTGTTCGACGTCGAACTGGTCGCGATTGAATGATCGTTTTGTCATAGACGGACCCGCGGGGGCACTCGAGAGCATCCTCGAGGATGCCGGGATGCCGGGACCCAGCTACGGCGTGGTTTGTCATCCGCACCCGCTGTTCGGCGGCACCATGGACAACAAAGTCGTTACCACGCTGGCCCGTGCGCTGCGCGACGCACGCGTTCCGACGCTGCGCTTTAATTTCAGGGGCGTGGGCTCAAGCGCCGGCGCCTTCGATCAAGGTGTGGGCGAAACCGCGGACGCCGACGCGGTCGCCACCTGGGGCGCGCGGCATTGGCCGGGCAGATCGCTGGTAATTGCGGGATTTTCTTTCGGGGGCTATGTCGCCCTGCGCCTGGCGCTGAAGCGCGGCGCGGCACGTTTGATCACCGTAGCGCCGGCTGTGCAGCGCTTCGAGGCATTCTCGGGGCAGGTGCCGGATTGCCCCTGGCTCATTGTGCAGGGCGACGCAGACGATGTGGTGGATCCCAAGGCCATCATTGCCTGGGCCCAAAGCCTCATTCCCGCACCGCGCCTGGTGGTGCTACCCGGTGTAGGCCACTTTTTTCACGGTCACCTGGCGGAATTGCACGATGCCGTGCTGGATTCGATGTCCTGACCAGGTCCCGATCGATTCGGGGCGGCTGAGCCGTCTCAGCCGCTCCAACAAACCCAAGAATCAATCAGTTCACGAATTCCTTGAGCGTCTTCAGCGCGGCAATGCGCACTTTCTTGCTCGCCGGCTTCGCCTTGAACATCATCTTTTCGCCGTTGAACGGATTGACGCCCTCGCGAGCCTTGGTGGCCGGCTTCTTGACGACTTTCATCTTCAGAAGCCCGGGCAACGTAAACAGGCCGTGACCTCGTAGACTCTTCTTGATCGTCGCAGAAAGCGAGTCAAACACGGCTCCGACCTGCTTCTTAGAGAGCTCTGTTTCCTTCGAAATGGTAGCGAGAATTTCAGACTTGGTCGGTGCTGCATTCTTTTTCGCCATATTAAATCTCCTACAAATGTTTGCGAACGCGGACAGTTGTCCCAACGTGGGCTGTAATTGCCCACAAATTCAACTCGGCGCCGAAAATAACATAGAAAAAAGCCGATGTTTAGCGCAATTGAGAAAAAATATTTCTATCGCAGATGCAATTCGCGCTGGTTTTTCAGGCCTGTGCGCCTAGGTTGGGTTCGGTTCGCAGCGCAAAGAGTTGCTTCGTTCACTGTGATATCAGGCATGTACGAGGCGATGTTCAACGCAGTAACACAAGCAGCGCGCCGATCGCTATCGATACCCAGAGCACTGAAAAATCTATTTGTCCGATGCGGGGAATGAGCCGGCGCACGGGTTTTAAGATCGGTTCGCAGACCTGCGCGAGCAGCCGCACGCCCGGTGCGTAGCCGCCCGGCGATACAAAACTCGTCAGCCAGTAAAGCAACAGGGCGAACAGATAGATGCGCAGAACGATGCCGATCAGTTCAACGAGCGTCAAACGCAGGAACACGAGGGGCTCACCGGCGCCTTCGCCGACCATCGCCATCATGATGAAGGTGCGCAGTGCCGCCACCAACAGCACGGCCACGACCGTAGCCGTATCGACTTTACCGATCGGCGGCAGCACGCGGCGCAGCGGCAATATCAGCCAATTCGTCACCCGCACGATGGCGTCGGCCATCGGGTCGCGAAAGTCGGCCCGTACCAGTTGCAACAGCAGCCGCAGCACGAACGCCAGGGTCAGCAGCCACAGCAACATATCGACGATAAATCTAATCGCTTCCATAGCCAATCACGCGTTGGGTATTAAGGGGCGGGATCTTAGGGGGCACCGAATTCGGCAGCCAGTTCTGCAGAGCGGCGGTCGGCAGCCGCCACCGCGTGGGCGACGATAGCACGAAGGCCTGCCGCGTCCAGAACCTCCAGCGCCGCCGCCGTGGTGCCGCCCTTCGAGGTGACTTGTTCGCGCAGCGTGGCCAGAGAGTCGCCGGACTGGCGCGCCATTTGCGCGGCGCCGAACGCCGTTTCCAAGGTCAGGCGGTGCGCCACATCGGTCGGCAGACCGCGCTCGTGGGCCGCGGCCTCGAGCGCTTCCATGAACAGAAAAAAATACGCCGGACCGCTTCCGGACAATGCCGTGACGGTATCCATCTGCGACTCGTGCTCTACCCACACGGTCGCACTGACAGCGGCCATGATGGACTCCGCCAAGGCGCGATACGCGGCCCCGACCGCTGCGGGGGCGAACAGTCCGGTTGCGCCGAAGCCATTGAGAGCCGGGCGGTTCGGCATGGTGCGAATGACGGGAATCTGGGGGCCGAACCAGCGTGCGAGGGATGCGTGCGGGATACCCGCGGCCACTGATATCAGCAGGGGCCGAGATTGGGCGAGATGTGGAGCCAGCCCCAAGGCCACCGCACGCATTTGCTGCGGCTTCACGGCCAGCACCACCACCTCCGCCCCCCGCACCGCGCTGACATTGTCCGTCGCGGGCTCAATGCCGTAGTCGCGCACCAGCCGCTGCAATTGATCCTGGCTGGGGTCGGCAACCACCAGCCTGTCGTTGGGCAGGCCGCGCTTGGTCAATCCACTGATTAGGGCGGCCGCCATGTTGCCGCCGCCGATGAATGCCAATCTGCGTATGTTGTTCATGGACAATGGGGCCCCCTAACGGTTGCCGAAAAGCGCCGTGCCGATACGCACCATCGTTGCACCTTCGGCGATGGCGGATTCAAAATCCGCGCTCATTCCCATCGATAGTGTATCGAGCTTCGGGCCGCCGGCGTTCAGATCCTCGAATAGAACTCTCAGGCGCGCAAAAACGGCACGTTCTGCCGCCACGTCGACAGGCGGCGGCGGCACGCACATCAGGCCGCGTAAGCGTAGACGCGGCAGGGAGGCCACGCCCGCTGCCAGCTCGGCGAGCGCCTCGGGTGCAACGCCGCCTTTGTTAGGTTCCGGGACCAGCGCCACTTGCAGGCAAACATTGAGCGCGGGCGCGTGAAAGGGTCGCTGCTCGGACAGCCGCCGGGCGATATTCAGCCGATCCAGGCTGTGCACCCAATCGAAGCGTTCGGCGACGGCGCGAGTCTTGTTGGACTGAATGGCGCCGATGAAGTGCCACGTCAAGGGTAAATCGGCCAGCTGTTCCATTTTGGCCGAGGCTTCCTGCAGATAATTTTCGCCGAAATCCGTGACGCCGGCGGTGGCGGCCAGCCGTATGGTTTGGGCAGTCTGTGCCTTGGTAACAGCGACCAAAATGACCGCGCCGGGGTCTCGCCCCGCGGCAACGGCCGCTTGACGTATCCGAGACCGGACATGGTTCACAGGAACCGTCAAATTCTGCGGACCAATTAACATATTGGGTGACAACACCCTCTTATATACTGCTGGTGCTGAACCAGTCGTGACTTAGGAGCCGTAAATGGCGGTTGATATCGCGCAGCTTCTCGCCTTTGCGGTGAAGAACAATGCGTCGGACTTGCATCTGTCTGCGGGCGTTCCGCCGATGATTCGGGTGGACGGCGATATGAAGCGGGTCAACATGCCGGCTCTGGTGCACAAAGAAGTGCACAGCATGGTGTACGACATCATGAACGACAAGCAGCGCAAGGCCTTCGAAGAGTTCTTCGAAACGGACTTCTCGTTCGAGATTCCCAAGCTGGCCCGCTTTCGCGTCAACGCCTTCAACCAAAATCGGGGTGCCGGCGCGGTGTTCCGCAATATTCCGTCCACCATTCTCACTTTGGACGAGTTGAATGCGCCGAAGTCTTTCAAAGATTTATGCATGCTCCCTCGCGGTCTGGTGCTGGTCACCGGGCCCACCGGATCCGGCAAGTCGACCACGCTGGCGGGCATGGTCAATCATTGTAACGACAATCGCCCCGACCACATTATAACCATCGAAGATCCAATCGAGTTCGTGCACGAAAGCAAACGCTGCCTCGTCAATCAGCGCGAGGTACACCGCGACACCCTGGGATTCAGCGAGGCGCTGCGATCGGCGCTGCGTGAAGATCCGGATGTGGTGCTGGTGGGTGAAATGCGCGACCTGGAGACCATTCGCCTGGCCTTGACCGCGGCGGAGACGGGGCACTTGGTGTTCGGCACCTTGCATACGAGTTCGGCGGCGAAGACCATCGACCGTATCGTCGATGTGTTCCCGGCTGCGGAAAAAGACATGGTTCGCGCCATGTTGTCGGAGAGTCTGCGGGCAGTAGTCTCGCAAACCTTGATGAAGCGAGTCGGCGGCGGCCGTATTGCGGCGCACGAAATCATGATCGGCACGCCCGCCATACGCAATTTGATTCGCGAAGGTAAGATTGCGCAGATGTACTCCGCCATTCAGACCGGCCAGGGCCAGGGAATGCAAACGCTCGATCAATGCTTGACGGAACTCGTGCAAAAGGGCGTAGTCAGCCGCGAGGAAGCCAAGTACAAGGCGCAGAACAAGGACAGCATCTAGATGGAACGCGAACAAGCCATACGATTGATGCAAGACCTGCTGCGGCGCATGGTCGAGAAGAAGGGCTCGGATCTATTCATCACCGCGGGCTTTCCGCCTGCCATCAAGGTCGATGGGGAAATCCGGCCGCAGTCCGACCGTTCCTTGAGCCCCGAGCAGAGCGCCGGGATGGTGCGGGCCATCATGAACGATCGGCAAACCAAGGAATTCGACGGCACCAAGGAATGCAATTTCGCGATCGCGCCGCCCGGAATCGGGCGTTTCCGCGTCAGCGCCTTCATACAACAGGGCTTCACCGGCGCTGTGCTGCGTACCATCAACGCCAAGATCCCGACTCTCGAGGAACTCGAACTGCCGCCTGTCCTGAAGGAAGTCGTGCTGTCCAAGCGCGGATTCGTGATCCTGGTCGGCGGCACCGGTTCAGGTAAATCCACCTCGCTGGCCGCAATGGTCGGTTATCGCAACGAGAAGACCCGCGGACACATCGTCACCATCGAGGATCCGGTCGAATATGTGCATGCCCACAAGGGCTGCGTGGTGACTCACCGCGAAGTGGGCGTCGATTGCGAGAGCTGGCATCTAGCCCTGAAAAACACGCTGCGCCAAGCGCCGGACGTCATTCTCATCGGCGAAATTCGCGATCGCGAAACCATGGAATACGGCATTCAATTCGCCGAAACGGGCCACTTGGTGCTTGCCACGCTGCACGCCAACAGCTCCAACCAGGCGCTCGACCGCATCATCAATTTCTTTCCCGAGGAGCGGCGTGAGCAGCTGCTGATGGATTTGTCGCTGAACATCCGCGCGTTGATTTCCCAGCGCTTGATTCCGCGCGAAGCAGGATCCGGGCGCATCGCCGCCATGGAGATCATGCTCGCCTCGCCGCTAATCTCTGACTTGATATTCAAGGGCGAGGTCGCGAAGATCAAGGACGTGATGTCACGCTCGAATCGACTGGGCATGAAGACTTTCGATCAGGCGCTGTTCGAACTGTATGAAGCCGGATTGATCTCCTACGAAGATGCCTTGCGCAACTCCGACTCGAAGAACGAATTGCGATTGCGCGTGAAGCTGGAGAGCAAGCGCGAGATGAAGAATCCGGAAGAGGGCGGCCAGTCGCTGCAAATCGTCGAGGAAGAAGAAGGGCAGGTGTTCTAGCGCATGGGTGCCCCCGCCGACCTGCCGGCGCAGGTGATGAACACCAAGCCGCTGTTCAAACTGATGGTCGAGAAGAAGGCATCGGACCTCTTTTTTACCTGCAACGCGCCCGTCAAGATCAAGATCGAAGGCAAGATTTTCCCCGTCAACAAGCAAGTATTGACGCCGGAGACCGTGCGCCAGGCGGCGTTGGGTCTGATGACCCAGGATCAGATCGAACACTTCAATGCCGAGCTCGAAATCGATTTCGCGATCTCCGAAATCGGCCTGGGGCGCTTTCGCGTCAACGTGTTCTATCAGCGCGGCTATCCTGCGATGGTGCTGCGCTACATCACCGCGGACATGCCCAAGCTCGAAGATCTGGGCATGCCGGAAATCTACAAAGAGTTGGTGATGTTGAAGCGCGGCCTGATTCTGATGGTTGGCGCCGCCGGCGCGGGTAAGTCGACCACGCTCGCGGCGATGATCAATTACCGCAATGAGACTTCCTCCGACCATATATTGACCATTGAGGATCCGATCGAATTCCTGCATACCAACAAGAAGTCCATCGTCAATCAGCGGGAAGTGGGCCTGGACACCAAGACTTTTGCCCGCGCCCTGCGCAGCGCCGTGCGTTCGGCTCCGGACGTGATTCTGGTCGGTGAAATTCGCGATCGCGAGACCATGGAAGCCGCGATTGCGCTGGCCGGGACTGGGCACCTATGCATCGCCACCTTGCACGCCAACAACTGCGCAGAAACCCTGGATCGCATCATCAACATGTTTCCGCGCGATCAGCACAACCAAATATTTCTGGATTTGTCGCAGTACCTGCGCGCCATCCTGTCGCAGCGGCTGGTATTCGGAAAAGCGGGTACGCGCATCGCGGCCTCAGAGGTCATGGTGAATACCCCGCACATCTCGGAACTGATCAAGAAGGGCGATGTGATCGGCGTGAAGGAGGCGATCCGAACGGGCACGGAACGCGGTATGTTGA
Organism: uncultured Gammaproteobacteria bacterium; assembly: GCA_963756845.1. GTDB lineage: Bacteria > Pseudomonadota > Gammaproteobacteria > Steroidobacterales > Steroidobacteraceae > Bog-1198. The sequence continues at coordinate 742,467 of CAVWPD010000008.1, forward strand.
GTTTCGACAGCGCGCTCTACAATCTCGTGCGCGAGGGCCGAATCGAACTGGAAGAAGCATTGGCGAGCGCCGATTCTCGCACCAATCTCGAGGCCAAGATCAACTTCGGCTGATGTTGCCCGCGATCGCCCGCGAGCGATCGAGCTCGGGCGCCTATTGTCGCGCCTCCCGGTATATGCTTAGCCTAAGAGCCTCGGGCGCCGCGCGCGAGCCATAAATTGGCAGGCGCTGACGGAATTCGAATAAACCGCAACTTTTTTCGGCCAGCGGTGTTTTGTTTCTAAACGAACACACACTCCAGTGCAAACGCAACCTACGGCCGAGTTCACGACATTTATGCGTGCCTACCAGGACATGGTTTTCTCGACTGCGGCCCGCTTGGCCGGCAACGACGCCCAGGCGGAGGACATTTCGCAGGAGGTGTTCATCCGGGCCTACGAACACTTCTCCGATCTGCGCACCAGCGCCACCGCCGGCGGTTGGCTGAAGACCGTGACCACCAATTTGACGCTCAATTATTTAAACCGGTATCGCAAGCGCTGGCGGCTGTTCTCGGAGATGCGGCCGGCCGCGTCGGAGGAGGATGCCGGCGCCGCAGAGATCGAGTGGGAAGTCCCGGATACGCTGCTTGCGGATTTGAGCGCCGAACAGCGCTGCGCCCTGGTTGACGATGCGTTGCGCCAGCTGCCCGATCATCAGCGGGTGCCGTTGGTGCTGTATCACTTCGAGGATTTGTCGTACCAGGAGATCGCAGCCAAACTCAACGTGTCTCTCGCCAAGGTCAAAACCGACATTCGACGCGCCCGGGCTGCGCTGCTGCCGGCGCTCGAGCGCGGCGGCAGTGCACGCGACACATTGGATGGGTGAACCATATGAACGAGCAGGCTGAAACCGGGGAAAAAATGCAGCGAGCGCTGAACGCGGCGCTGCGCTCCGTGCCTTTGCGGCGCGCGCCGACGACGCTCGAAGCGCGCGTGCTGGGCGAATTGGAACGTCGCGCCGCGCTTCCCGGATGGCGCCGCAGTTTTACCCATTGGCCGTGGCCTCAACGTGCGATCTTCATCGTGGTTTGCGCAGCGCTGGTTGGCTGGACTTTGGTGGGGGGATTCTCCGCGGCCGTGGCGACGCCGTCGCTGAACGAAGTCGGTGCGCTGCTGCTCTCCTGGGCGCAGCCTGCTTTGGCCCTCGTGGCCTCGGCGGGCGGCTTGGTCGCACTATTGGTTAGGGTGATTCCGCCGCTTTGGCTGTATGGCGGCATGGCGGTGGGCGCCATGCTGTATGTGACTTTGTTTGGGCTCGGCGCTGCGGCGTATCGGACGCTTTACCTTCGGCCCTCAATGGCAGGTGACAATTCATGAGTATTTCTTTGATGCGCCGGCTGAGCTTTGTGTTCGCGTTGCTATGCGCCACCAGCGTGATCGTTCATGCCGGCACCGCGCCACCGGCCTCGCCATCGACCTCGCCCTCGGCTGGGGCTGCCTCGGCGGCCGCCCCCGAGGCAAAGGATGATTTCGACGATGAGTCGGCGTCGGCGGATCGGCGCAGCCATTTCGACTGGCATGCCCGCGAGGTGCGCAGCCGCCATGCCTGGCGCAATCGCCAGGGCAACAGCCTGGTCAGCATCGGCCATGACTCTTCGTTGTCGAGCGGGGAACAGGCAGACGCGGTGGTGTCGGTGTTCGGCTCCTCGACCAGCGAGGGTGATGCCGCCGATGTGGTCTCTGTTCTGGGTAATACGCGCGTCACCGGCCCCGTCACCGACAGCGCCGTCGCGGTTTTGGGCAACACCTACATCGACAGCAAAGTCGACGGCGACGCAGTGGCCGTGCTGGGAGATGTGGAGCTTGGACCCCACGCGGAGATCGGGGGCGATGTGGTGGCGGTCTTGGGCACAGTGCACCGTGATCCTGCCGCGATAATTCACGGCAGTGTGCAGAATGTCTCTGTCGGTGGCATTGCACCCCTCGAGTGGCTGCATACCTGGATCAGGCACTGCCTGTTGTATGGTCGACCACTCGCTTTTGTACCGGGGCTCGGTTGGGCTTGGACCCTCGCGCTGGGGTTTTTGGCGTTTTACGCCGGTCTCGCCTTGTGTTTTCGCTCGAGTGTCGAGCAATGCGTGCATACCCTCGAGACCCAACCCGGACACACGGCATTGGCCGCGTTGCTGGCCATGCTGCTGACGCCGGTGCTGATAGTCCTGCTATGCATCACCGTGATCGGCATCGCAGCGGTTCCCTTCGTGGTGATCTCGCTGTTCTGTGCGAGCTTGTTTGGCAAGGCTGTCATGCTGGCATGGCTGGGTGGCCGCATCACCGGCAAGCGCACCAATCCCGCCGTGCACCCTGCGCTGGCCGTACTCATCGGCGGCGCCATCGTACTGCTGCTATACGTCATACCGGTGGTGGGATTCTTGGTATACAAATTGCTCGGTTTCTTCGGCTTCGGCGCCGTGGTCTACACCTTACTGCTCACGGCGCGCGCGCGCCGGACCGCACAAATTGCTTCGCCCGCGGCTGCCGGCGTGCCCGCCGCGGCGCCTGCGCAAACGACTGCGTGGGCCGGCGCGGCTCCCGCGGCGGCATCCAGTGCGGCGGCATCCACCGCGGCGGCATCGACTGATACGGCGTCTCATACGCCGGCAGCTACTGCCGGCGCGACGGTGCAGATCTCGGCGGCCATGCCGCGCGCAGGCTTCTGGATACGCATGGCGGCGCTGCTCATCGATGTGTTGGTGGTCGGCATCGCCATGAGCTTCCTGCATCCGTTTCACGATGTGCACATCGTGATACTGGCGGTGTACGGTGCGGTGATGTGGAAACTGCGCGGCACGACGGTCGGCGGTATCGTATTCGACTTGCACGTGGTGCGTTTGGACGGGCGACCAGTCGATTGGGAGACGGCAATCGTGCGCGCACTCGGCTGCTTTCTGTCCCTGGCTGTGGTCGGCCTTGGCTTCATCTGGATTGCCTTTGATGACAATCGGCAGGCCTGGCACGACAAAATTGCCGGTACCGTGGTGGTGCAGGCAAAAAAAGGGGTGCCGTTGGTATAGCCCGGTGAGCCATCTTTCCGGCCATCCCGATTCGTACGTGCGCGCCGCGCTGCAGCTGCAGGGCTATGAATTCACGGAGGCGCAAATCGCTGAAATCACCGCGCAGTTCGCGCGTATCGAGGCAGTCGCGCAAAGCATCCTCGAGTACCCGCTGGCATTCGCCGCGGAGGCGGCGCCGGTATTTCGACCATGATGGGCGCCGCCGTGGATATCGCGCGGCAAATCCGCAGCGGCGCGCGCAGCGCCGCCTCGGTGTTGGCAGAAACCCTGGCGCGGATCGAGGCGGACGATCCGAGTCTGAACTGCTTCACCGCCAAAACATTCGAGCGTGCATGGCGGGAGGCAGCCGCAATCGATGCGCTGCGCGCGCAAGGTGAGCCGCTTCCGCCGTTGGCCGGCGTGCCTTACGCCGTGAAGAACTTGTTTGATATCGAGGGAGTGGTGACGCTGGCGGGTGGGCACGTGAATGCCGGCAACGCACCGGCTGTCGCGGATGCCGAGCTCGTCGCGCGCCTGCACGGCGCCGGTGCGGTCCTGGTCGGTGCACTCAATATGGACGAGCACGCCTACGGTTTCACGACGGAAAATACCTACTACGGGGCTACCCGCAATCCGCACGACCGCCTGCGCGTGGCCGGCGGTTCTTCCGGCGGGTCGGCGGCGGCTGTGGCCGGCGGCCTCGTACCGCTGACCATGGGCTCGGACACCAGCGGCTCGATTCGCGTGCCGGCTTCTTGTTGCGGCGTTTTCGGGCTGAAACCGACCTACGGGCGCTTGCCACGAAGCGGCACATTTCCCTTCGTCTACAGCCTCGATCATCTGGGACCCTTGGCGAGCACGGTCGCCGATTTGGCCGCTGCCTACGATGTGCTGCAGGGTCCTGATCCAAATGACCCCGCCTGCGCGCAGCGAGACATTGAGCGTGTGGGCACTGCGCTCGAGCTGCCCGCGGGCTGTCGGATCGGCGTACTCGGCGGCTGGTTTCATGAGTGGGCCGACGGCGCGGCGCGGCGCGCGGTGCAGCTTGCAGCCGGCGCCTTGGACGCCACGCTCAACGTGGAGTTGAAAGGCGCGGAAGCGGCGCGAGCCGCCGCCTTCATCATTACCGGGGCCGAGGCCGGCGCCCTGCATCGGGAACGCCTGCGCCGCGAATTCGATCGCTTTGAACCGCACTCGCGCGCCCGTTTGGTGGCGGGTAGCCTCATCCCGGCATCCTGGGTGGTGCAAGCGCAGCGGGTGCGTCAGCAGGTGTACCGGGAAGCCGAAGAATTATTCGATTGCTTCGATTTGCTGCTGGCGGCCGCCACTCCGGTGAGCGCGCCGCTCATTGGTGCCGACACGTTTATGGTCAACGGCCACAGCCTTCCAACAAGAGCCGGTCTGGGCGTGCTCACGCAGCCCATTTCCTGTATCGGCTTGCCCGTATGCACCGTGCCTACCTGGCCCGCCAAACCAGGCCTACCCATGGGTGTTCAGCTGATCGGTGCGCCGTGGCGCGAGGATATTTGTCTTGCCGCCGCACGAGTGCTCGAGCGGGCGGGCATCGCATCCAGCCGGCCGGCTGCAGGCTAAAAAGGCACCGGCCGGTTTTTACAGGGGGCGCCGATGGCGCGTCAGGGTCGCGGCGATCGAGGCCAGTACGGCCATCCTGACGGCGACGCCGTTGTTCACTTGTTCGCGAATCACCGATCGTGGCCCGTCCGCAACCTCGGAGGATATTTCCACACCGCGGTTCATCGGTCCAGGGTGCATGACGAGCACGCTGGCCGCGGCCAATTTCAGGCGCTGCGGCGTGAGTCCGAAGTCCCGAAAGTAAGCGGCATCATCGAGCGACGCGGCCTGCGCCATGCGCTCTTTCTGTATGCGCAGCATCATCACCACGTCCGCCGCCGCGATGCCGTCCTCGATATGCGTAAAGCGCTGTGCGCCGCGAAACTCAGCCTCTTCCGGCAACAGCGCTTCGGGAGCCACCAGCCGCAGATCCGTGGTCCCCAGCGTGCCCAGCGCAGTTGCCACCGAGCGGGCCACGCGGGAGTGCTTGATATCGCCGACAATGGCGACTTTGAGCCCGGCGAAGCGGCGTTTGTGAGCGCGAATCGTCAACGCATCGAGCAAGCCTTGAGTGGGATGCGACAGGTGCGCCTCACCCGCGCTGATCACCGACACGTGCGGGGCCACGTGATCGATCAGGAATTCCGGCATGCCCGCTTCCGAATCGCGAATCACGAATACGTCGGTGTTCATTGCCTCCAGCGTGTATATCGTGTCCAGCATGCTCTCGCCCTTCGCCCGCGAACTGGAGTGCAGGTCCAGGTTGAGCACATGAGCGCCCAAGCGGCGGCTGGCGAGGTCGAAGGAGGCGCGGGTGCGCGTACTGGGTTCAAAAAATAAGTTGGCCAGAGTCACGCCGGCCAATTCGCGGCCCTCGTAGGCGGGCTGCCCGGGCACGCGCCGGTAGCGCTCGGCCCGATCGAGAATCGCGGTCAAGGCGTCTCGGGTCAGACCATCGAGTGTGATGAGGTGGCGCAGGCCCCCGGCGCTGTCTTGTTGTGATCGCATCTGCGCCCCAAATTTATTCTGTGAACCACCGTTCCAAAATCACGCTGGCCGCAGCCGCGTCCACATCGGCTTTTGCAACGCGCCGGCGCCGCAGGCCGGACTCGCGCGCCGATTTCAGCCGTGCTGCGGCTTCGCGCGAGGAGTAGCGTTCATCGACCATCGCGACTTCGAGCGCGTAGCGCCGCGCCAATTCCGCCGCGAAGCCGCGCGCCGCGCTCGTCATCGGGCTGTCGGAACCGTCCACATTATACGGTAGACCGACCACCGCCAGGTCGGGTTGCCACTCGCGCAACAGCGAGCCGATGAGTTCCCAACGAGGTCCGCTCGGACCCGAGGCCAGCGCCTCCAAGGGTGAGGCGGTGCGGCTGACGGTATCGCCGCAGGCAACGCCTATCCTGCGCAGTCCGAAATCGAACGCCAACACGATTTTCGGCGCGCCGCCCTTAGGCATTGCCGCCGATTGGGCTGACCCGCGACAATTCCACGCCGAGCAGCCGCGCGGCTGCCTCCCAGCGAGATTCAAACGGCACATCAAAAATAAGCGCCAGGTCCACCGGGGCGCTGAGCCAGGCGTTCGCCCGAATCTCTTCCTCCAACTGACCGCCATCCCAGCCGGCGTACCCCAGCGCCACGACTGCTTCGCCCGGACCTTCGCCGCGCGCCATGGCCGCCAAGATATCGCGCGACGTGGTGACATGCAGAGCGTCCGAGACCTTGATGGTCAAATCCCATTCGCCGCCGGCGCGATGCACGACGAAGCCGCGATCGGTTTGCATCGGGCCTCCACGCAGCACCTGGCGTTCCCGCAAAGGACCTACATCCAGCTTGATCTCCAGCTGCTCGAAGATTTCGGCCATGCGCATAGGCAACGGTTTGTTCACGATCAAGCCCAAGGCGCCGCGCGAACTGTGGTCGCAGACCAGCGCTACGGTTTGCGCAAAGTTCGGATCGCCCATGTACGGCATGGCAATCAGCAGCTGGTTGGTCAGATATCCGGATTCGCTCATGAATGCGTCGATTCGCTAAGGTTGGTTCGGTTCCGAATAATATACAGCGCCGCCCTGCGCGGCTCCGCCCAGGAACTGCCACTCGTAGGCGATGCGTATTTCGTCATGCTTTGCGGTCAAATCGCTGGGAAAGGGGTCAAAGGGTGCGGCCAGCTTCAAGATTCGGATGGCTGCCTCGTCGATTTCCGCATGGCCGCTGCTGCGCCGAACCACGGTTCGCAACAGTTTGCCATCAGCCCCTATGGTCACTTCGATCACCGGCGTGCCCGAGAGCTTGTCGCGGCGCGCGGCGGCCGGGAAATTCATGGTGCCGACGCGCTCGATCTTGCGGCGCCAACTATCCAGGTAGACGGCTACATCGGACTCGCGCGTATCCGCGGCAATCCACAGCTCGTGCTTGGGCTCGCCGCGCAGACGCAGCTCGATGCCGTCATCGTTCGGGGTCATGGCAAGATCGGGGCGCTTCTCGAGCAACAACGGCAGCTGGGACGGGTCTTTTGCTTCTGTGGGATCCGCATAGTAGAAAATCTTTTGCGAAGGACTATGCGTCGAGACCAGTTCTTCCTCGCCCGTGTCCGCGCCGGCTTGTTGGTCGGCCAAGCCGTCGCCGCTGGGGATCCCCAGACGATCGACGGCCATCAATGATGATTTGGGAATCAGGCTGCGCTCGCCTTTCAGGGTATTGCCTGAGCCTAGCTGGGTGCGCTCTGAAAGATAGCGGGCATTGGGATTGTTCGCGACGCTGGGGGCCCGGTCGCTCACCAACACCACCTCGAGGCCGCCGGCCGCTTCATCATCCGCCGCGCTGCGCGTGGAGCTGAACGTGACGCCCAGGATGATGATTCCATGCACCAGCGCCGCCAGAAAGCAGGTGGTCAATATGCGATCGCTGGCGGGCGGCAACCCGGTACGCAGCGTATCGCTCGCTTGAATCGATTCGGAAGTCACGCGGAGTCCAAAGTCCTCTCGATCGCGGCCACCAGCATGCCACCAATGTCGACAGCATGCTTTTTATTAAGTTCGCGAATGCCGGTCGGACTGGTGACATTGATTTCGGTGACGTAATCGCCGATCACATCCAGCCCGACGAAAATCATTCCGGCCTCGCGCAGCTTGGGTCCGATCTGCGCGCAGAGCCAGCGGTCGCGATCGTTCAAGGGCCGGCTCTCGGCTCGAGCCCCGGCCGCCAGATTGCCGCGGTTATCGTCGGGCGTCGGCACTCGCTTCAGGGCAAAAGGTACCGGCTCTCCGTCCACCAGAATAATGCGGCAATCGCCCGCGGTGACGATTTCCGGCAGATAACGCTGCACCATCGCATAGCGAGTGCCGTAGCCGGTCAGGGTCTCGAAGACGACATTGCGGTTCTTATCGCCGTGTTCAAGGACGAATATGGATTTCCCTCCCATGCCGTCAAGGGGCTTGGCGACCGCCTTGCCGTGTTCTCGGAGGAATTCACCCATGGCGTGCATGTCGCGCGTGATGAGCGTGGGAGCGCAGCACTCGGGAAACCAGGCCGTGTAGACTTTTTCGTTCATGTCACGCAGCCCCTGCGGTCGATTGCAAACCAGCGCTCCTTGAATCTGCGCCCGGTCCAAAATATAGGTGGTGTAGATGTACTCGGTGTCGAAAGGCGGGTCCTTGCGCATCAAAATCGCGTCGAATTCGCCGAGTTTTGCGTTGTGCGCCGCGCCCAGGGTGAACCAGCTTGCCGGGTCATCGGCAACCCGCAGCGCGGCGAGACGGCCCCAAGCCACCCCGTCGCGCAGCCATAAATCCTTCTGTTCGGCGTAGAAGAGTTGCCAACCCCGCGCCTGTGCGGCGAGCAGTATGCCCAGCGTGGTGTCCTTGGCCGGCTTGATCGCACCGATGGGGTCCATGACCACGACGAGACGAAGTTCCGACGACATGCTCATGCCTTAAGTCTAGCGCAAGCGGCTGCGCCGCCTGCTCTCTTGAGAAAACTGTGAACCAGGCCACCGTTGTTTGGTCGCGCATGCCTCGAAATGTCGACCCCATACCGTGGCTTGCGCGGCCTGGATATGTTAAAAAGCCACAAGATTCCAGCACCTACGCACGTAGTGGAGAGCATGATCACCAGCGGCAAGCCCAAACTCACGGGACTCAAGGTTCTCGTGATCGATGACAGCAAGACTATTCGCCGTACCGCTGAAACATTGCTCACCAAGGAGGGTTGCGAGGTGTTCACGGCGGTCGATGGTTTCGACGCGCTTTCCAAGATCGCCGACCATCAGCCGGACATCGTGTTCGTGGACATCATGATGCCTCGGCTTGACGGTTACCAGACCTGTTCCCTGATCAAGCACAACAAAGTATTCAAGCAAATCCCGGTAATCATGCTGTCGAGCAAGGATGGCCTGTTCGATCGAGCTCGCGGCCGCATTGTAGGATCGGAGCATTACTTGACCAAGCCGTTCACCAAAGACGAACTGTTGGGCGCGATCGAAGCTCACGTCGGGAAATGACGGAGAATACGAACATGGCATTAATTCTAATCGTAGACGACTCCCCCACAGAAGTGTTCGTCATGCAAAAAGCCTTGGAGAAACACGGCTTCAAGACCGCCGCAGCCGAAAATGGCGAAGAGGGCGTGCGCAAGGCAAGGGAGATGAAGCCGGATCTGATCTTCATGGATATCGTAATGCCCGGCGTCAATGGCTATCAGGCCACCCGCATGCTGATCAACGACCCCGAGACCAGCCTGATCCCCATCATCATGGTGACCACCAAGGGTCAGGAGACGGATCGCGTTTGGGGATTGCGGCAAGGCGCGGTGGATTATCTGGTCAAGCCGGTTTCGGCGCAGGCGTTGGTTGAGAAGGCGCAGGCCGCACTGGGCACATGACGAGTACGACGAGCGGGCCCGACTTGAGCTTGCGCAGCTTGCGCGACCGACCCTTCGAATTGCTCAAGGAGCTGGAGAAGCGCAGCCGCACGGTGGCTGCCAAGAGTGTTGCGGAGGCCAATGCCGGACAAGAATGGGTCGGCGTCGCTTTTCGCATGGGCGGGGAAACTTTTTTAGCGGCGCGCGAGGAAACCCGCGAGGTGCTGGGATATCCGGCGGCGGTCACCCGCATCCCGGGCGCCAAGAGCTGGGTCAAAGGGCTGGCGAATGTGCGCGGAGCGCTGATGCCGATGCTGGATTTGCGGCAATTCCTCGGCAGCGGAGCGACTGTCACGGGGCGCAACGCACGCATTGTGGTGGTCAATCACCGCGACATCCCCGCCGGGCTGATGGTTGACGAGGTCTTGGGGTTTCGGCGATTTGCAGAATCGGAGTTCAATGCGGAAGCACCGCCGACCGTGATTCGCTGCGATAGCTACCTGGCCGGCGCGTTTCGCCGCGGCGGCGAGGTTTGGCCGGTACTCAGTTTGAAGACCTTGGTGGAGAGCCAGAGCTTCTTGCAGGCAGCGAGCTAAGTTCCCGTGGAACAGTTATGACAAGGCGAACCGAAACAGGTCCCAACGCTAACTTCTTGCCGGGGCTGGCTGCGCTCGTCGTAGTTTGCCTGGCGGGAGCCGCCGCGCTGACCGTCCTGACCCGCGCCACCGCTCCGGTTGCCGCCCCTGCGGAGCAGCTTTCGCTGGTGCTGCAGCGCGTACCGTTCGAGGCGCAGAATGCCTTGCGGGGCGAAACGAGTGCATTTGACGCCCTTGGCAAGAGCGCAATCCGATTGAAAACGCTGCGTGGCGAAGTGCCGGGAGCCGGAAGCCCTGCGGAATGGAGCAAGCTCAGCGACGACGAAACGGTGGTGCAGGGGGCTCGGCCGGCCGTGGAAACCATCCAAGCCGCCAATCAAGAGGTGCGCGAATTGGCGCCCAAGCTGCTGTCTGAACTGGGCGATCTGGGTAGTTCCGTCGGCGCCCAGAAGCTCGAAGGCATGAGCCGTTACCTGGAGCGTTTCGAACTGACCGTGCAGCGCGTTCAGCAGGATTTGGGCGGTTTGGGTTCCGGTGTGAGCGATGCCGGGCCGAGCGCGCAGCGGCTGGCCGATAGCCTGGAATTCCTAAACCAGGTGATGCGCGCATTGTCGGGCGAGGAGTCCGGCATTGCGATTCAGAAAGTGACGGGCGCGGATCCCGAGCAGCGCTTGAAGATCGTCGTGCAGCGTAACCAACAATACAACGCCAGCGTGCGCAAGGCGATCGGCGCCGCGGACGCGCTGTCCAAGGCGCAGGCCGCTGCTAGGGCGCTGCCTGGGATTACCAGCTCTCTGACCGGCGAGTTGGCGACAGCTGCGCCGCCCGTGGAATCCGGCTCGGGCTACAAGCCCTGGATACTGACATTGCTGGGGTTGGCAGCGGTGCTCTTGGGGGCATTGGCATGGACCTATTCAAAGACCATCAATATGCGGCGCAGCAACGAGCTGCGGGTGCGCGAGAATGAGCGCAACCAAGAAGCCATCATGCGCTTGCTCGATGAACTGTCGAGTCTTGCTGACGGCGACCTGACCGTTCAAGCCACCGTGACCGAAGACATCACCGGTGCAATTGCCGATTCGATCAACTACGCCATCGAGGCGCTGCGCGAACTGGTCACCACCATCAACGACAGCGCCATTCAATTGGACGGCGCAGCGAAGCAAACCCAGGGGGCGGCGGCGCACATGGCGAAGGCCAGCAGCGCCCAGTCGCGGCAGATCTCTGCGGCCAGCGAATCCATGGCCGATATGGCCGCTTCCATCGAAGAGGTTTCCGGAAATTCGGAACGTTGCTCCGATGTTGCGAGACACTCGGTCGACGTGGCTCATAAGGGCGGCGACGCGGTCCGCCGCACGATCGATGGCATGAATGCGATTCGCGAGACCATTCAAGAGACCAGCAAGCGCATCAAGCGCTTGGGCGAAAGTTCCCAGGAAATCGGCAACATCGTCGAATTGATCAACGATATCGCCGAGCAGACCAATATTCTGGCGCTGAACGCCTCCATTCAGGCCTCGATGGCAGGAGAAGCGGGCCGCGGCTTCGCCGTCGTGGCGGATGAGGTGCAAAGATTGGCGGAGCGTGCCGCCAACGCAACCAAGCAAATCGAGGTTTTGGTGCGCACCATCCAAACCGATACCAACGAGGCGGTAGTGTCGATGGAGCGCAGCACCACCGATGTGGTGGGCGGCGCGCTGTTGGCCGAGAATGCCGGCGCCGCGCTCGGGGAGATCGAGCAAGTTTCCAATCAGATCGCGAGCCTGGTGCAGAACATTTCCGCCAGTGCGCGCCAGCAAGCGGCAGTGTCCGGCAATATCTCGAAGAACATGCAGGTGGTGCGCGAGATTTCGACGCAGACAGCGGAGGGCTCGACGGCGACATCGACCTCGATCGCCAAACTGGCGGCGCTCTCTGCCCAGCTGCGCAAGTCCGTGGCCGGATTCCGACTTCCCGACTATGGCGGTGGTACTACCGCGGTCAGCACGAACGCTTCTGCGACCCGCTTGCCGGCCCTGAACCAGCCGGTTTCCCCGGGCAATGCCGGAAAAGTACGCAAGGCGAGCGGCATCGGAGCGTAGCTCCAGAGACGATTCCGTAATGACCGATATCAGTTCTCAAACCCTGCACATCGTCGCCAAGGAACTGGCGGTGACGTTGAATGATGCGCGCGCATCGCTCGAGGCCTACGCGGAACGGCCAGATCAGCGTGTGCTGCTGGAAAAGTGCGGCGAGCAGTTGCATACCGCCCACGGCGTTTTGCGCCTGGTGGAAGTGTACGGCGCCGCGCTGCTCGCCGAGGAGATGGAGCACGTCACGCACTACTTGCTGACGTCGAGCAACGATCAGAAGCGCCAGATAGACGGGCTGGACGCCTTGATGCGCGCGATGGTGCAGCTGCCGACCTATCTCGAGCGCGTCTTGTCGGGCGGCCGGGATCTGGCGTTGGTGCTGTTGCCGCTGCTCAACGATTTGCGCTCCGTGCGCGGCAGCCCATTGCTGTCCGAGGGCACGCTGCTGCTGCTGAACCTGAAATCCGACCAAACCGCCAAGCCGCAGGGAACGGGGCCCGGCGAGCAGTCGATCTCGGTGGCGCAATGGGCGCGGCGGCTGAGGCCTCGATTTCAAATTGGCCTACTGGGGTACATCCGCGGCGAACGCACGGTACAGAATCTGGAGATTCTGGCGAAGGTGGCGGAAAAGCTCGAGCAAGTGGCGACCACGCAGCCTGTCTTTCAGCTGTGGTGGGTAACCGGCGCCATTCTCGAGGCGGTTCGCGCCAATGGGCTCGAGGGCAGTGCGACGCTGAAGCGCCTGCTGGGCCAAGCGGACCGGCAGATCAAAGTATTGTACGAAGTCGGCGAGGCGCGCTATTGCGAAGATCCGCCGATCGATTTGCTGAACAACTTGCTGTACTACGTCGCTCGCGCATCGACCAGCGGCGGCCGCATCGCCGCGGTACGCGCCTCGTTCAAGCTCGCAGAACTCCTGCCGGTCGACGACAGCATCGAGGAGGAACGCGAGAGCCTGTCGGCGCCGAGCGTCAAATTGATGCGTACCGTGGCTGCCGCCATCAAGGAGGATTTATCCAAGGTCAAGGATGTTCTCGACATATTCGTGCGCCGCGGCGGCGGTCAAAGCGATGAACTCATCCCCCAGCTCGAGCTGCTGAAGAAAATCAGCGACACGCTCGGCGTGCTGGGTCTCGGAGAGCTGCGCCAGCGCGTGCAGGACGAGATATCGGCCCTGTCGCAAATCTTTACGGACGGCAAGACGCCGCCCGAGGAGACCTTGGTGCAGGTCGCCGGCGTCTTGCTGTCGGTGGAAGACAGCCTCGATGATCAGCTGTTGCGGCTGATTCTCCCGGCCTCTTCGGGCGCGCAAGCCGCTGACATACCGGTTGATCAAGATCTCGAGTTCAAACAGGTCAGCGAGGCGGTGCTGCGCGAATGCATCGTCAACCTGGCGCGCATCAAGGAGGCGATTTCGGCGGCCGTGCAGAAACCGAGCGGAGACTTTTCGCCCCAAGGCCTCGACAACGTGCCGCAACTACTGCGCGGCATCACCGCAGGGCTTCTGATGCTGGGCAAGGGCCGGGCGGTGGATTTGATGGACGCCATCGGCACGCAGGTGCGCAAGCTCATCGAACCGGGGGCCCCGGCGCCCGATTCCACCCGCTTGGAGCGGGTGGCCGATGCCATAGTCAGCATCGAGTACTACATGGAGACCTTGCAGAACGGGCGAACCGACCCCTGGTACATGCTGGACAATGCGGAAACGTGCTTGAAGACGCTGGCGGAAGAAGCGCCGATGCGCGTCCCGAATCTGAGCCTGTCGAGCAGTGAAGCGGCTCGCACGATGAAGCTGGATATGGCGGAAACCGTCGCGTTGGAGCGCACCTTGGTCGCTCACGCGGCCACCAATCCGTTGATCGCAGTCCCGGAACCAGAAGCCGTCGACCCGCAATTCGTCGAGCTGTTCATCGAGGAAGCGAAGGAGGAGATTGCCTCGATACAAAAAAGCTTTCCGTTATGGGACCAGAACCCCATGGATTTGGAATCCCTATCTTCCCTGCGCCGCAGTTTTCATACCCTCAAGGGCAGCGGACGCATGGTCGGTGCCCGATCGATCGCGGAGTTTGCCTGGTCGATAGAAAATTTGCTGAATCGCATTATCGACAAGACCCTCTCGCGCACACCCGGCATGATGAGCGTGTTGCGCAACTCCGTGGCCGCGCTGCCGCACTTGGTGGAGCAGTTGGAGACGGGACGGCAAAATTCCATGCCGATCGAGGCACTGATGGCCCGCTCGTTCGCCTACGCCGATGGCCGCGATCCGGAGCAGCTCAAAGTGAATGTTGCGCCGGAAGATCGGGTGGGATCCGACGCCAACAGCGCCACCACCAGTTGGGCCGGCACCTCGGTGGCTGGCGCGGCGCCCGCGGCCGCACCGGCGCCAATACCTGCGCCGACCCCCGCACGAAGTGCGGCAACGCCGCCGGCGCGGCCGGTGCAAATGGATCCGGCACTGCATGACATCTACAGCAAGGAAACATCGAGTCATCTGGCGGAAATTCGCGAATACCTGCGCAAGCGCTCCGGTCAGCCCGCACCACACGACCTGCCGGAATCGGTGTATCGCGCCATACACACATTGAGCGGCAGCTCGAAGATGGCCGAAGCGCGGCACGGAATTCGAATCACCGAGCCGCTGAACAATGTGATGCGCAAGGTCTTCGACAGCGGTCATGGGTTGTCGGATATCGGGCTGGCGACTTTGGACGATTCGGTGCGCGCCATCGACAATGTGGTATCGCACATCAATGAGGCGACGGGCTTTTTTGCCGATCAGCCCGAGCTGCTCGCACGCCTGCAGAGACTTGAAACCGAGGTCGATGCGATGATCGCGCGCGAGGCGGTGGAGGTCAGCTCATCGGCGATCATGCCTGGGCTGCCCGCGCTCGAGGCAACTGCCCCGGCCGCCGAGGAATTCGATCACGAGATCGCGAATATCTACAGCGAAGAGGCCACTGAGCTGATCGAAGCGGCGCAGGCCTCGTTGACCGGCTGGCACCGAGCGCCCGGCGATAAGCAGACGGTTGCCGAACTGCAGCGCCAGCTGCACACCCTCAAGGGCGGTGCGCGCATGGCGGGTATCACGGCGATGGGCGATTTGAGCCATGAACTCGAGACCTTGGTCATTCAAATCGACAATGGCACGGTGGCGGACGATGAACAGGCGCACACCGTCATGCAGGCCAGTCTTGATGAACTCGCGCGCATGCGCGACGCCGTGAGCCACGGTACGCTGCCAACCGATGCGCGCGAACTGACCACGCAACTGCGCATACTGGCCGCGCAGGCGGGATCCGCTGCAGCGCCGGCGCCCGCCGTGGCGCGCCCCGCGGCCCCCACAGCGCCGATGGTGCCCTCGGCGCCGCCGGCCGCGCCGGTGCAGGCTACGCCGGCGGCGGCACCGATACCGCTGCGTCCCGTGCCGCCGGCGCCCGAGGCTGTGGCGGTGAGCGAAGACAGCACGCCGAGCTTGGAGTTGAGCAATGCGCCGGTTTTGCCGGGACGGGAGGCTGCGCCGGTGGAGCGGGTGGAGATGGCGCGGGTGGATGCGGATCTGCTCGACACCATGCTCAACAACGCCGGCGAGGTGAGCATTTTCCGCGCCCGTCTCGATCAGCAGGTCAACTCGATCGACTTCAATCTGGCGGAGTTGGCGCGCACCGTGACGCGTTTGAAAGATCAATTACGCGGACTGGAAATAGAAACCGAAGCGCAAGTGTTGCATCGACACCAAGATCTGGAGCCGCGACGCGAGGATTTCGATCCGCTGGAGTTGGATCGGTATTCCGTGCTGCAGCAGTACTCGCGTGCGCTGGCCGAGACGTCGGGCGACGTTGCCAGCATTCAGGGTCTGCTCGAGACCTTGACGCGCGAAGCGCAGAGTCTGTTGACGCAGCAGGCGCGCGTCATCACTGAATTGCAGAACAGCCTGATGCGCACGCGCATGGTTCCGTTTCAGCGCCATGTGCAGCGCTTGACGCGCCTGGTACGCCAGGCCGCGAACGATACCGGCAAGCGCGCAGAACTCGCCGTGCAAGGTGCCGCCGCGGAACTCGATCGGCAGATGCTGGAGCGCATGGTTGCCCCCCTGGAACACATGCTGCGCAATTCCGTCGTGCACGGCATCGAAACTCCAGACCGACGCGCGGCCCTCGGCAAACCGGATGTGGGCCGAATTTCCATCAGCTTGGAGCGTGATGGCGCAGAAATCGTGATTGTCGTGGCGGACGATGGAGCCGGGATCAATGTGAAGCTGATCCGCGAAAAGGCGGTTGCGCTCGGGTTGGTCGACGCGCACGCAAAACTCACCGACGAGGAGGCCGTACAGCTCATTTTGGAACCGGGTTTCAGCACTGCCGGCCATGTCACGCAGGCGGCAGGCCGCGGAGTCGGCATGGACGTTGTCGCTACCGAGGTAAAGAAACTCGGCGGCGGCCTGTTCATTGATTCGACCTACGGCAAGGGGTCGCGATTTACGATTCGCCTGCCGTTCACGCTGGCCATCAGCCAAGCGTTGATCGTGCGCGTTGCCGAGGAAACCTACGCGCTGCCGCTGGCCACCGTGGAAGGCGTGGTGCGCCTGCCGAGGAATATCGTCGCGCGACACTTGGGTAAGGAGGCGCCGCTGTTCGAGTATGGTGGCCAGAAGTACCGCTTCCAGCACCTGAGCTCCTTCGTTGGCTTGGGCGTCACGCGATTGCCCGAAGCGGATGTGTCGATGTCGGTGGTGCTGATCCGCGCCGGGGAGCATTCCACCGCGCTGGTCACCGATGAATTGGTCGGCAGCCGGGAAATCGTCGTGAAATCGCTGGGGCCGCAGATATCCGCCATTCGCGGCATTGCCGGCGCGACGATTCTGGGCGACGGACGCGTCGTCCTCATCCTGGATATGGGCTCCTTGGTGCGTTCGGAGTGGCGCGCGCGCCCCACCGAAACGGTTGTCCTCGATCAGCGCGACCGGCGCACCTTTGCCCTGGTCGTGGACGACTCGATCACGGTGAGACGGGTGACGCAGCGTTTGCTGGAGCGCAATGGCATGCGCGTATTGACCGCCAAAGACGGGGTGGATGCCGTGTCGCTGCTGCAGGAGAATCTACCGGACATCATACTGCTCGATATAGAAATGCCGCGCATGGACGGCTATGAAGTCGCCGCCCATGTGCGCAACGATCCGCGCCTGAAGCACATTCCCATCGTGATGATCACCTCGAGGGTGAGCGAAAAGCACCGGGCACGCGCGATCGAGCTCGGCGTCGACGACTATCTGGGCAAACCATACCAAGAGAGCCAGCTGCTCGATGCCATCGAGCCGTTGGTCAATCGGCGCACCGCCGCCGCGCGCTAGAGGTTCCTATGTCTGATTTGCGAGATGAGCTGTACAGCTTGCTGGTGCCGCTGGCCGGGGAGCGATTGATCGTGCCGCGCGCATGCGTTGCCGAGGTCATCGGCTATCAATCGCCCGCCGAGATGACCAACGCCCCTCCCTGGTACGCGGGTCTGGTGAACTGGAGCGGCCACAATGTCCCGGTCGTGTCATTCGAAGGAGCCTTCGGCCAACCGCTGCCCAGCGTGTCGACTCGAACCCGCATCGTGATTTTCCATGCCTCCGGCGGGCAGCTGCAGGCAGGCTATTTCGGCATATTGACGCAGGGATTTCCGCAGTTGGTGCGCGTAAACGCCGATGTCGTGCGCCCCGATCCGTCGCGCAGCTTTCCTGAGCGCTCGCCTGTCATCTGTCAGGTGCGCATGGTCAACGAGACGCCGCTGATTCCGGATTTGCAGCGGCTCGAGCACATGATCGCCGAGGAAACCTCGGTGATGCAGTGAATGCGGCGCCTCTAATTCAATAATCCGAAAATTGCCACAGAGTTGGTCGTTCCCACGAACACCTTGCCGTCCGCCACCGTCGGCGTGATGTATTTATTGCCGGCGCCGAATTGATCTCGATTTCCTGCCGCCTGGTTGCTGTTGTACAGCTCGTGGGAGAGATTCGTGGCGTCGTAGGCGTGCAGTACCGCGGGGTTGGCGTTTTCATGGGCCCAGACGATGGCGTTTGATGTGCCGTTGGCGGATATGCACGGTGCCGTGCCCGGATAGGCGAATTGGGTGGCGGTCTGAGAGTGGGGCGTGGTCGTGAGCTGGGCGCCGGCTATCGCGAAGGCCTTCAAAGTCCCGGAAACATCGCCGTAGAAGACCGTGTTGTTGAAGTAAGCCGGGGTCGACCATATCCCGCCCGGCAATACGCCGCTCAGCATCTGCGCGATGTTGTTGGCTTTTGCATCGAATTTGCCCATCGAGTCGCGATCGACGACATAGATGTTGCCGTCCTTGCCGGCGCCGACCATCAGGTGCCGCACGGTATTGGTGGAGTCTGTCAGATCGGGCAGCAGCATTGCTCCTCCCGACCCCAGATCCTGATCCATGGAAGACTCCGCCACTTCATTCGACATCGTAAAGTAGTCGGCAACGCTCAGGCTGCCGTTGGCGGTCGAGAGCTTGAGGAAGGAGTTGCCATAGTCCCCGCCGCTGGGAAAGCCATTCGCATCCAGCGTGGACTCGAAGGCGCCGTTTGCGGTAAGCAGATAGATATTCCCGGCTGAGTCTGCGGCCGGACCGCCGCCGCTCATCCAAATCGCAGGGCCGCCCGTGCTGTTGGGCGCCACATTGAGTACCGCGCTCTGCGTAAGCGTGCTCGCCGAGAAGGCCATGATCCACCCGGAGTACGGCTGGCCGTCGCAGTGCGAAGTCCAACTGGTGTAGAGCGTCCCATTTGCCAGCAGCAACGCCGCCCTTTCCGCGTATTGGCCGGGATTGAAAGTGATCGTCGTGCCGCCGGGCGGTCGATAGGTCGCTGATATTTCCGTGGGACCACCCAGCAGTTCCGCTCCCGAGGCAAGATCGAGCGCGTGCAGACGCTGATGGTATTTCGAGGAGCTATCCTGCGACATCGCAACCGCGTAGACCGTCCCATGCGCGCCGGCGTTGCGGTCGATGACCGGTGTGGAGGTGATTCCGATTTCCGGAGTCAGCTGGGAACAGCCTTGAGTGCCACTGGGGTTCTCACCCGCGGCCAGCAGCGATACCTGCCACAGCAGGGCGCCAGAGTCGGCGTCGAAGGCGTACACCGAGCCATGCTCGGTGGCCACAATCACGGCGTTGAACGAACCGCCGTAGGCGCTGAGTTGCGATATGTAGAGCGGCTGCGCGTCGACCTTGCCGTCCACCGGCAAATTGCGCAGCAAGCCGAAGGTTGCCGACGTGACAGTTGACGGGGTGAGCGTCGACTCCGATAGATTTTGACCGCTGCGGCTCACATCATTTTTATAAGTGGCCACATCGACGCCCGCCGGCATTGCGGTCCCGACAGCGACAGTCAGTTTTGCCGTACGGCTCGTCGCGCTGCTGTTCGCATTGCTGACCACCACCGCGAAGCCGCTGCCGTTGTCAGCCGCCGTGGTGGGCGGTGTGGTATAGGCCGCAGCCGTGGCTCCGGGGATCGCGGTCCCGCTCTTTTGCCATTGATACGTCAGAGGGCCGGCCCCGGTGGCCGCGACGGAAAAAGTAGCCGTGCGCCCGACGATCACGCTTTGGTCAGCGGGCTGTGCGCTGATCGAGGCGGTAGTCGGAGGTGCGGCGGCGTTCCCGCCGCCACCCCCGCCCCCGCCGCAAGCGGCGAGCAGAGCGCACCATAGCGCGACGAGTGCGAACGGAAATTTCTGCTTCATGGACATCCCGCCAATTCAGTTCCTCAGGCCGTATTACACGCGCTACGCGCCGGCTTTCAAGCGTCGGCAGTACGCGACGAGTCGTCGGAGCCCGCCGACATATCTCCGAATCGCGTCTGCAGCATCACGATCGCGGCGATTGCCGCGGTTTCGGTGCGCAGCACCCGCGGGCCGAGTCCGAGACGCCCGTAGGCAGACAGTCGAAAGGCTTCGAGTTCATCCGGCGCGAAACCGCCTTCCGGTCCAACGGCGATTTCCACGGACTTGATCGCGCCGGGCTCATCGAGGCTGATTGGTGTGGTATCCCCGCCGGCCTGCAGGCCGCGCTCCGGCTCCAAGACCAGCCGCAGCGTGCTCTGCGCAGTCGCGCCGTTCGGCGCCGACGTTCCCAAGTAATTCAGCAGCGACTGTGCGGCCTCGATGCGCGGCAGCTGATTGCGGCCGCATTGCTCGCAGGCGCTCACCGCGACCGCCTGCCAATGCGACTGTTTCGATGCCGCCCGGCTGTCGTCGAGCCGCACCACGCTGCGTTGGCTCAACACCGGCACGATGCGCGAGACGCCGAGTTCCGTTGCCTTTTGCACGATGAAGTCCATCCGATCGCCGCGCGGCACACATTGCACCAGCGTCAACCGCAGCGGGGATTCCCGATCAATCAGCCGGGCAGCGCCAATTGACGCCGAAACCCGCGAGCCGCGCACAGTCTCGATCGCCCCACTGAATTCCCGCCCGTCGCCGTTGAACAGCACGAGCTCATCGCCGTTGCGCGCGCGCAGCACCTTCACTAAATGCGCAGCCGTATCCCGGGCCAGCTCCACGATGCTCCCCGGACTCAAGTTGCCCTCGACATACACGCGGCTCAATCTCACGCCGTGGACTCGCCGGTGGGTGTGCCATTCATATGCGCGCAATTGTCGCATATGCTAACGGGGGGATCCGAAACTGAAAGGAGGTGTACTTGGAGGTTGACCTCGAAAGTGGCTTGATGCGCGGCGCCCGGCAAATCGCCTCGCCAAATCATGACGCACGGCCGCCTGGCGTGACAACGGACTTGATCGTCGTGCATGGCATCAGCCTACCGCCGGGCGATTTTGGCGGCTCATGGATAGAGCGCTTATTCACCAATACCTTGCCGTTGGACGCACACCCGTATTTTGCGGAAATCGGCGCGTTACGCGTCTCCTCGCACTTGGTAATCACGCGCGACGGCCGATTGACTCAGTACGTTAGCTTCAATGACCGGGCTTGGCATTCCGGCGTCTCGAGCTATGAGGGCCGCGAAGCGTGCAATGATTTCTCCATCGGCGTAGAGCTCGAAGGGGCAGACACCGTCCCCTATGAAGCGGCCCAGTACCAGTCGCTCGCCGAAATCGTTGTCGCACTATGTAAAGCCTATCCCGGGTTGTCGCCCGATCGGATGGTGGGGCACAGCGATATCGCGCCGGGTCGCAAGACCGATCCCGGCCCGGCGTTCGACTGGCAGCGCGCCCGCCGCTGCATAACCACCGCACGCGCACCGAGCGTGCGGCGTTAGGCAGGCCGTTAGGCAAAACCACGCTCGTCGGCGCAACGTGAACCCCGTCACGTTCGAGATCAGCAGATTTGCCCCCGAGGGCCGACACCTAAGGTGAGGTGGTAATCCATACCGGTTGGTGAAGGGAGGGCTATTGATTCGCTGGTTCGCGGACCTCCCAATTGAGCGCAAATTGCGAGTGGTGATCACGGTTCCCGCGATGGCCGCCTTTGGGATTGCCATGGTCATGCATATCGCGACCAACCTGCTGCACGTTCGCGCGGACATGCAGCGGCGAGCCGCCGGCATCGCACGCGCCGCGGGCGTCAGCGCGATTGACGCACTGCGCGGGGGCGATACCCAGGGTGCACTGGCGGCGTTGAATGCGCTGCACGATGAACCCATTGTGGACGTTGCCGAGGTTTTTTTGGCGAACGGCCGCAAACTGGCGACCTACGACCGCGCAGCGAACGATGTGTTGCTCGAGCCCCCAGACCGCGCCGCGAATGACGCGCTGTTCGAGCCGCCGGCGGCGCAGGAGCGGCGGGTTCCCCGCGGCACGGGATGGCTGGTGAATGGGAATCATTTTCAGATCACGGTCCCCGCGGAGCGCGCCGGCGCGGTTCTCGGATACATGCATATTCTCGTGCCGCTCGCCGCGATCTACCCGGACTGGCGGGGCTACGCCTTGATCAGCCTGGCGGCGATTGCAGCCGCGATCTTGATCGCGTACTGGCTTGCGGCGCGACTGCAGCAGCAGATATCGGGGCCCATCGTCAATCTTGCGCAGACCATGCAGCGGGTTTCCGCGGAGGAAAACTATGGTCTGCGCGTCGAGCGCAGCTCGCAAGACGAGATCGGCTCCCTGATCGACGGCTTCAATCAGATGCTCGCCCAGATCAGGCATCGCGACTCGCGCCTGGAGAAATATCGCCAATTCCTCGAACAGCAGGTAGACGAGCGAACCGAAAACCTGGGCAATGCGAACCGCGAATTGCAGCTTGCCATCACCGAAGCAACGCGTGCCAAAGAGGTGGCAGAACGCGCCAGCAGTTCAAAAAGCGAATTTCTGGCGCGCATGAGCCACGAGATTCGCACGCCGATGAACGGCGTCATGGGCATGTCGGAGCTGCTGCAGGCGACTCAGCTCACTCCTCGGCAGCGGCACTTGTCGCAAACCATCCACCATTCCGCCGGCGCGCTGCTGCAGATCATCAACGATATCTTGGACTTCTCGAAGGTCGAGGCCGGGAAGCTCGAATTGGAATGCATCGAATTTGGCCTGCGCGAAACGGTGGAACAGGCCATCGAAATTTGTGCCTCGCGCGCCCATGCAAAGGGACTAGAGCTGGCATGCGACGTCGGGCTCGACGTACCCGCCAAAGTGCGCAGCGACCCGATGCGGCTGAGGCAGATTCTCATCAACTTGGTGGGCAATGCCATCAAGTTTACCGACGCCGGGGAAGTCATCGCACGCGTCAAGCACATCGGCAACGAAGGTCTGCTGCGCTTCGAGGTGATCGACACCGGAATCGGCATCTCCGCGCACGCCCAGGCAGACATCTTCAACGCCTTCAGCCAGACCGACTCGTTCACCACCCGTAAGTACGGCGGCACTGGATTGGGCCTGGCGATCTGCCGTGAACTGGCGACACTGATGGGCGGGCGGATCGGCGTCGACAGCGTCGTGGGTCGGGGGTCGACATTCTGGTTCGAAGTGAAGCTCGAGCCGATTGTCGAGGCGACGCCGACCTTTACCCGTTTGCCGCGCATGCGGCTGGTCGGCCTTCGGGCGATGATCGTGGACGACAATGCCAGCAACAGGGAAATCTTCTCTCAGCACCTGAAATCCTGGGGAGTCGAGGTCGTGGCGGCCGCAAGCAGCGCCGAGGCGCTGGCGGTACTTGCGACCGCGGAAGGCCTGCGATTCGATTTCGCGCTGCTCGATGACCAAATGCCGGGCATTGATGGCATCGAGCTGGCGAAGCGCATCCGGGCCGATTCGCGCCTGTCCGCCATGCGGCTCATCATGCTCACCGTGCGCGACAGCCTGGATGGCGACTCCGACGCCGTGCAGTTATTCGCCGCCATCCTCACCAAACCCTTGCGCCGCTCGCAGCTCTTGAATTGCGTGACTCGAGCCATGACTGCGGCACCGGAACTGGCTATGGAAGACACGGGGATACGCTCGCTACCGATGGCGGCTCAACGCACATTCGTGCCGAGAATTCTTCTTGTGGAGGACAATCCGGTGAACCGAGAGGTCGCCGTGGGAATGCTCGAGAGCCTGGGCTGCATCGCGGAGGCGGCAGAGAACGGCTGGCTGGCGCTGGAGATTCTGAACAACGATGCCTATGACGCCGTCCTCATGGACTGCCACATGCCGGTCATGGACGGATTGACGGCGACCGCGGAACTGCGCCGGCGCGAACAGAACTCAGGTGGCGCGCGCGTACCCATCATTGCGTTGACCGCGAACGCCATGGAGGGCGAGCGCGAAAAGTGTCTTGCGGCCGGCATGGATGACTTTCTCAGTAAACCATTTTCCCAGCAACAGCTGGCCGCGCTGCTGAAACGCTGGCTGGCGCTGCAAGTACTGCCGGAGTTGGAGCGGCGCGATGGTTCCACGCTGCCGCTGATCGATCCATCGGTGCTGCGCAATATCGCCGCCCTGGCTCGACCGGCGCTGCTCAATTCAATGATCGAGCTGTACCTGCAGCACTCGCCGCCGCTCGTCGATGCGATCGAAACCGCGGCCGCCGCCGCGCAGGCCGAGGCGCTGCAGGAAGCCTTGCACACGTTCAAGTCCAGTACCGCCAATCTGGGCGGCATCCGTCTCGCGACCCTCACCAAGGAGTGCGAGGCGCTGGTGCGCGAGAAGGGTGTCAATCGGGCCGCACCCGTCATCAGACATATCCGCAAGGAATATCAGGAATTTTGCAATGCATTGCTGCAACAGCGCTCGCCGAGCGCGGCGTAGCCGAAGAGGACTCAATGAAACGCACCGATCCTGACCTCAATACTCCCGCGACCGTACTCGTCGTCGACGACGATCCGGGTGCGAGATTGCTGGTGGGCAGCGCGCTGGAGATTGCCGGATTTCGTCTCCTCACGGCCGCGGACGGCGCCGCCGCGCTGCGTTTGTTTCATGCGCAACCTGCCGACTGCGTGGTGCTCGATGTGGTCATGCCGGGCATGAGCGGATTCGATGTATGCCGCGCTCTGCGGGCGCTGCCGGATTCGCGCCACGTGCCGATCTTGATGCAGACCAGCCTCGATGACATGGAGTCGGTGCAGCTCGCCTACGATGCGGGAGCCACCGACTTTTCATCCAAGGGGATCAACCCGATGCTGCTGGCGGAGCGCGTAAAATTTTTGGTGCGCGCCAAGCAGACCCAGGATCAGCTGCGCGCCAGCGAAGCACGCGTACGCTATCTCGCTTACTACGATCCGCTGACCGCGCTGCCAAACCGCCAACGTCTGCTGCAAATTTTGCAGCAGCAAGTCGCCTGGGCCGCACCCAGGCAGCGCGGAATTGGCGTACTGATGCTCGATGTGGATAATTTCTCGCGCATCAACGACACGCAGGGCCAGACGGTAGGCGACAGCCTCCTGAAGGAAATCTCTCATCGTCTGCAGCACTGTCTGCGGGACACCGCTCGCGCCCATGAAGAGGGCGCGGAAAACAGCGATACCAATGACTGGGTGGCGCGCACCGGAGGCGACGAATTCGCGCTGGCGCTGCCCGGCGTAGCCACCGCCGACGCGGCGCAAGTTGTGGCGCAGCGCGTACAGCTCGCCTTGGCGCGGCCGTTCGTGTTCGCGCAGCAGGAGATTCCTCTATCGGCAACCATCGGCGTCAGTTTGTATCCGGGTGATGCGGCAAGCGCCGAGGCGCTGATCCGCAATGCCGACGCGGCCATGCACCACGGCAAGAAGAGCGGCCACGGCAGGCTGGAATTCTTCAAGAAATCGATCAGCACCCGGGCAGCCAAGCACTTGTCCATGGAGGCGGATTTGCGCAAGGCGCTGGAGCGCAACGAGTTCACCTTGCACTACCAGCCGCGCCTGGCCATCGAAGGCATGCGCGTCGAAGCCGTCGAGGCATTGCTGCGTTGGTGGCATCCACAGCGCGGCTTCGTATCCCCGGACGAGTTCATTCCGCTCGCGGAACAAAGCGGCTTGATCGTGGAGATCGGCGATTGGGTTCTGCGCGAGGCCTGCGCCCAGGCGCGCCGCTGGCGCGACGCCGGCGGCCCTGGGTGGCAGGTGGCAGTGAATGTTTCGGGGGTACAGTTTCGCGACGGCAGCCTGGTCGAGCGCGTGTCCCGCGCCATCGCCGCCGCGGTGATCGAGCCGCGCATGATCGAGCTGGAGTTTACGGAAGGGGCACTGATTGAATATTCGGCCATGGTCAGCAAGGCGGTCAAGGCGCTCAAGGAATTGGGCGTCGCAACCGCACTGGACGATTTCGGCACGGGCTACAGTTCTCTGTCATACCTACGTCATTTCCCGATCGATACATTGAAGATCGACCGGGTTTTCGTACGCGACATTGTTTCGAAGAATGGCGGCAACACGCCGCTGGTCGATGCCATCATCGCGATGGCCAAGAGCCTGGGCCTGTCGACGGTCGCCGAAGGCGTGGAAACCGAAGCGCAGTGGCAGTACCTCAAATCACGGCAAGCGAATCAGGTTCAAGGATTCCTGTTTTGCCGGCCGCTGGCGATCGAGGACTTGGAGCGCTGGCATGCGGAGTGGATGCATTCCAATCATCGCCGTCCCGCAAGCGTGGCGTGAGCGGTCCGGCCGTCAAGCGCCAGGCGCGTTAGATCGCCGCCAAACCACTTCGCCGCCTTCCGATTGGCGCGCCAGTACGCGCGCGAGCACAAATAAAAGATCCGATAGTCGATTCAGGTACTTGAGCGCTTCCGGAGCAACCGTCTCTTCGCGGGCCAGCGACCAACAGCGCCGCTCAGCGCGGCGGCAGACGGTGCGAGCGAGATGGCAGGCGGCGGCGGCGGGGCCGCCGCCCGGTAGAATGAATTCCTTGAGCGGCGGCAACGCCTCATTGAAACCGTCCAGTTCCTTCTCCAGCTTGTCGATATGGGCGGCGCTGATCATGACATGGCCGGGAATGCACAGCTCCCCGCCAAGGTCGAATAGATCGTGCTGCACTTCGATTAGGCAGCGCCGTATTTCCGGCGGCAGCCCATCGCTTCCCAGCACCACGCCCACGGCGCTGTTGGCCTCATCGACGGTGCCGTACGCCTCGACGCGCAGGCTCTCTTTGGCCACGCGTGACCCGTCTCCGAGGCCGGTGCTGCCATCGTCGCCGGTGCGCGTATAAATCTTGCTAAGCCGGTTGCCCATGATTCGAGAACTTCTTGTATGGGTGTGACGTTATCACAAGCTTTGTTAATGTGGCGCCATGAAAAAGTCAGCAGAGCTTCAAGCGGCGCTGGAAGCGGCGGAGCAGGCCTCCGCCATTGCGCTGTCCTTGTACCGCCACAATATCGAGGTGCGCATCAAGAGCGACAAATCGCCGGTCACTGAGGCCGATGTGCGTTGTGAAATAGCGATTCGCGAGATCATCGAGGCGCGCTTTCCCTCGCATGGCTTTTACGGCGAGGAAACCGGTGCGCGTGGTCTGGACGCAGAGAACTTATGGCTGGTGGACCCCATCGACGGCACCAAGGCCTTTGTGCGCGAGTATGCGATGTTTTCCACGCAGATCGCCTTGATGCGCCGGGGCGAGGTGGTGCTCGGCGTTTCGAGTGCGCCGGCGTATGGCGAGGTCGCCTACGCGGAGCGCGGCCAGGGCGCGTTCCTCAACGGCAAACCCGTTGCCGTCAGTCAGGTCGGCGCGCTGGAGGCCGCCGCGATTTCCTCGGGCAACCTGAAGAGTCTGGCTGCCGGTCCGCAGTGGGCGGGCTACGGCGCACTGATTGCGCAAGCCAACCGCAGTCGCGGATATGGCGATTTTCTGCATTATCATCTATTGGCCGCGGGCAAAATCGACGTCGTGATCGAATCGGATGTAAATATTCTCGACATTGCCGCCTGCGCTGCCATCGTCACCGAAGCGGGCGGGCGGTTCACGGAGTTGAGCGGCGCGCCCATCACGCTCGCGTCCACCTCGGTGCTCGCTACCAACGGCCGGTTGCATGGCCCGGTGCTGGCAGCGCTGGGCTGACAGGCGTTCAGCGAGCGTGTTGGAGCCAGCGTATTTCCAAAGCGGTGGCCGGTCCAATGACGACTTCCTCGAGACTCTCCGCCTGCTGCCAGTGCACTGGGTCCAGCATCCGCCGGCCTGCCATCAGCTCGGCGGTATGTTGCGGATAGAGAGGTAGCTGCCGCGGATCCCCGTAGCCGTTGGGAAAAATCGGCGCGTCGGTGCCGGGGTCGTATTTGTCGCTGGCGCCTAGGGTGTGCAACAGTTCATGCGCAATGACGACGTTGTTCTCGCCGTTCATTTCAGGCACCGCAAAGGCATAGACCACGCCGATCAGACCCTTGGTGAGGCCCAAGGAATGCGGTACGGAGGGGCTTAGCGCCGGATCGTGATAGAGCACGAAAATGCGGATGTCTTCCGGATCCTCGACATGGCCGCTGGCGCGCCAGGCCCAGTAGCGAAGTCGCAAACTCCATAGTGCGGTGGCAAGCAGGCCCGCCCCGGGCGCACGCTGCGGCGGGAGAGCGTGCAGCGCGCCTCTGAGTCTGATTTTGACCGGTTCGCTGCTGTCCAAATGATAACGGGCAGCCTCGCGCACGAAGAACTCATCGATGGGTTGAAAGCGTTCGACATCAAGATCGGCGACGTAGCGCAGGGTTACCGGGCTTTGGTCGGCGGCGATGGGGTATATCGCGACATACAGCGGCTCGTGCCAGCGCGTGCTGCGATAGCGGTCGAGCCAGGTGCTTAGCGCCACCGCGAGCAACACGAATAGCAGTATGGCGATGCGCAGCATTTTCCAGGCGCCGGACGGCGCAGCCTGCGCGGGTTTCAATCGGAGGCTTCGACGTTGAACTCGGTGATCTCACCGCCGTGCGCCGCGTACGACACGACCAATGGCTTGCAGCAGACGGGGCAATCCTCGATGTATGACTGTTCGGGGATCGACAGATCCAGGGTCAGATTGATGGCTTGCCAGCAATGGGGACAGGTGGCGTCATGACCTTGGATGAGGATCATGCGGGCGGCCGCCGCGCGTTAGAAATATTCATATATTTCAGAATCTTAAGTCGTCCTCGGATGCAAATCAGTGTATTCATCCCACGCACCTCCCGCAAGGGCCGTTTGGCGGGAGACGGTAGATTGCGGCTGCGTCACGTCTTAACCGAAAGCAGGCCGTTATACTTCGCCACTGGCTTTTTAGGGGTAGAATTACGAGGAAACATGGAGCCGACCGATACTTCAAAACCTGATTACTTCCATCGGGTTGTAGATTGCCAGTGGGCCTGTCCGGCGCACACCGACGTTCCCGAGTACATCCGCCTGATCGCGCAGGGCGAATTCACCGACGCTTACATGGTGAATCGCGAGTCCAACGTTTTCCCCGGCATTTTAGGACGAGTGTGCGACCGGCCCTGCGAGCCGGCCTGCCGGCGCGGCCGCATCGAGGAAAAGCCCGTCGCCATCTGCCGTCTAAAGCGCGTCGCGGCGGATAACCGCGAGGATATTACAGCGCGCCTGCCCCAAGCCCCGGCGACCAAGAACGGCAAGCGCATCGCCTGCATCGGGGCAGGTCCTGCGTCGCTGACTGTCGCAAACGATTTACTGCCGTTGGGATATGAGATCACGATTTTCGAACAATACGGCGTGCCCGGCGGATTGATGCGCACCAACATTCCGGCCTTCAGGCTTCCGGCGAATGTGCTTGATGAGGAAATTGGCTACATCGTGAATATGGGCGCCGACCTGCGCCTGAACTCGCCTATCAAGAGTATGCAGCGGTTACTCGACGCTAAACAGTTCGACGCCGTTTTCGTGGGTTCGGGCGCACCCAAGGGCAAGGAACTGGAGTTGCCCGGGCGCCACGACACGGATCGCATTCACATCGGCATCACTTGGCTGGAGTCCGTTGCATTTGGACATGTGGAAAAGGTCGGCGAGCGTGTATTGATCATCGGCGTAGGCAACACGGCGATGGACTGCTGCCGCTCCTCGCTGCGGCTCGGCGCCAAGCATGTGAAAGTCATGGCGCGCAAACCGCGCCAGTTCTTCAAGGCATCCGAATGGGAGCTCGAGGATGCCGAGCACGAAAACGTCGAAATCGTCATCAATCACGCACCCAAATCCTTTGTCACCGAGGCGGGCCGGCTGACGGGAATGATGTTCGAGAAATTGGAATACGACATCGAGAACGGCGACATCAAGGCCACTCGCTCGCTCGGCGATGTGTTCTTTCCCTGTGATGATGTGATTCTCGCCATCGGCCAAGAGAATGCCTTCCCGTGGATCGAGAAGGACATCGGCATCGAGCTCGACAAATGGAATGTGCCCACGGTGAATACCGACACCTTTCAGTCCACTCGAGCCGAAGTTTTTTTCGGCGGTGATGCGGCTTTTGGCCCCAAGAACATCATCTGGTCCGTCGAGCATGGTCATCAGGCAGCCATTTCGATTCACAAGTTCTGCCACGGCGAAGCCATCGATAATCGCCTGCCGCGCGGCGTGACCTTGTCGAGCCGCAAGATGGGCATGCACGAATGGGCATACAAAAACGAGTACAACGGTGTCGAGCGGCGTCTGGTGCCGCACGTGGGGCTCGTCGAGCGATTCAAGAAGATCAATATCGAGGTGGAGCTGGGATTCACGGCCGAGGAGGCCGCCCTGGAAGTGCAGCGCTGCCTGAACTGCGACATGCAGACTGTGTTCACCGCGAAGCTGTGTATCGAGTGCGACGCTTGCATCGATATATGTCCGGTCGATTGCCTGACGATCACCGAGAATGGTGCCGATGCAGAATTGCGCTCCCGCTTGACCGCGCCTGCGACCAATCCCACTCAGGCTCTGTATGTGTCGTCAGGACTGCCGCAGACTGCCCGGGTCATGGTCAAGGATGAAGACGTGTGCGTGCATTGCGGCTTGTGCGCGGAACGCTGTCCGACAGCGGCATGGGATATGCAGAAGTCCACCATCCGCATTCCGCTCGCGAGCGATGAGGAGATTCGCGCATGCCCAGTTTGATAGCCGAGGCCAACCGCGTAAACGATTTCGTGATCAAATTCGCGAACGTCAACGGCACCGGATCTGCGAGCGCCAATTCGCTGATCATGAAGGCGATTTTCCGCATGGGCGTGCCGGTCACCGGCAAGAATTATTTCCCCTCGAACATCCAGGGTTTGCCCACATGGTATGAGATTCGCGTGACGCGCGACGGCTACGCGGCGCGGGCCAGCCACGTCGACATCATGGTGGCGATGAATGCGGAGACCTACTCGAAGGATATTCGCGAGCTGCGCTCCGGCGGCTACTTGATTTATGACTCGACCTGGCCGCGCAGTGCGCTTCTACAGCGCGGCGACATCACGGTAATTCCGGTGCCGCTCGCCAAGCTCGTGAATGAAAATTTTGACGGCGTGCGTAACCGCATTCTCCTGAAGAATATTGCCTATGCCGGTGTGATGGCCGCATTGCTCGACGTCGATCTGGATGTGATCAGCGGATTGTTGAGCGAGAGCTACGGCAAGAAGCCAAAACTGCTGGATTCGAACACCAAGGCGCTGCGCCTGGGATACGACTACGTCAAGCAGAACCTGACCTCGCCGCTGCCGCTGCACGTGGCGCATATGGAGAAGACCCGCGGCCACATCATGATCGACGGGAACACCGCGGCCGGATTGGGCTGCGTTTATGCCGGCGCCACCGTGGGCGCGTGGTACCCCATCACGCCGTCGACCTCGCTCATGGACGCGTTCAAGGGTTTTTGCGAGCGCTACCGCGTCGATGCGGAAACCGGCGAACGCAATTTCGCGGTTCTGCAGGCGGAAGACGAGTTGGCTGCCGTGGGCATGGTCATCGGCGCCTCATGGAACGGCGCCAGGGCGTTCACGCCCACCAGCGGCCCGGGCATTTCTTTGATGAACGAATTCGTTGGGTTGGCCTATTACGCCGAGGTGCCGTGCGTCATTTTCGACGTGCAGCGCGTCGGGCCCTCCACCGGCATGCCGACGCGCACGCAGCAATCCGACATCATGATCTGTGCCTATGCCTCGCATGGCGACACGCGCCATGTGCTGCTGTTCCCCGCGAATCCCGAGGAATGCTTTTACATGGCGGTACAGGCCTTCGATATTGCCGAGCGTCTGCAGACGCCGGTATTCGTGCTGTCGGATTTGGATATCGGTATGAATGATTGGATGTGTCCCGATTTGAAGTGGGACGATGCTTTCAGGCCGGATCGGGGCAAGGTTCTGTCGAAGCAGGAGATCGACGGTCTGGAGAAGTTTTATCGCTATTTGGATCGCGATGACGATGCTATTCCGTACCGAACCCTGCCGGGCACCAGTTCCAAGGGCGCTTATTTTACGCGCGGTTCCGGGCACAATCAGTACGGTGGATACACCGAGGATTCGGCGGAATACCAGGTGGTGCTCGATCGGCTGAAGCGCAAGTTTGCGACCGCCGCAAAATACGTGCCCAAACCCGCGATGATGGGCAAGGGTAACAGTCCCGTCGGCATCATCAGCATCGGCAGTTGCGACGGGGCGATCCGCGAAGCCCTCGATGTGCTCAAGCATCAAAAAATCGAGGTGGATTATCTGCGCGTCAAAGCCTTCCCCTTCAACAGCGACGTGGAAGCATTCCTAAAATCTCATGCGACAATTTTCGTCGTGGAGCAGAACCGAGACGCGCAATTGAAATCACTGCTGACGCTCGAGACCGCGGTGGAAAAATCGAAACTGTTCTCCATCTTGAGCTACAGCGGACTGCCGATTTCAGCGCAGCCCATCGTTGACGAGATTCGCGCCAAGCTCGCCGAAGCCCCCCGCCTCACCGCCGTCGTGCCGCGCTGAACATAGAGAGTCGACATGTCCTACATCAATAAGCCCAAAGTCGCCCATCCTTCGTTGCCCACGAATGCCCTGGGGCTCACGCGCCGGCAATACGAAGGCAGCATGTCGACATTGTGCGCCGGATGCGGCCACGACTCGGTAACCGCCGCCATCGTCGAAGCATGCTGGGGCCTGTCCATGCAACCTGAACAATTGGTGAAGCTGTCGGGGATCGGCTGTTCATCAAAGACCACCGCGTATTTTGTGAGCGGCTCGCATGGCTTCAATTCAGTGCACGGCCGCATGGCATCGATCGCCAGCGGCGCGAACGCCGCCAATCGCGGTTTGACCTATGTGGGCGTGTCGGGAGACGGCGATTCGTTGTCGATCGGCGTCGGTCAATTGGTGCACGTCATCCGCCGCAATGTGAATATGCTCTATCTGATCGAGAACAACGGCGTCTATGGTCTGACCAAGGGCCAGTTCTCCGCTTCCGCCGACATCGGCACCAAGGCGAAGCGCGGCGAGACGAATTCCTCGCCGCCCATCGATCCGGTGCTGCTGGCGCTCACCTTGGGCGCCACATTTGTGGCGCGCAGCTTTTCCGGCGATAAGGCGCAGCTGGTACCGCTGATCCAAGCCGGCATGCGCCACAATGGCTTCGCGTTGATCGATGTTCTGTCGCCCTGCGTGACCTTCAACGACCATGAGGGGTCGACGAAGAGTTACGGATTTACCCGCGAGCACTATCATGCGGCCGTCGAGGCGGACTTCGTGCCGCGGGCCGAGGAAATCGCCGTCGACTACCGGGAAGGCGAATCCATCCCGGTGAGCCTACACGACGGCAGTCGGGTGGTGCTGCGCAAATTGGACCCGGCGTACGATCCCACGGACCGCACCGCGGCCTACAATTACATCGAACAAAAGCTCAAGCAGAATGAATATGTGACCGGGCTCATCCACATCGATGAGTCGGACAATACAGAATTTCACAATCTGAATCGGACGGCGAAGGCCCCGCTCAACAGCATCCCGTTCGACAAGCTGTCGCCGGGAAGCGCCGCGTTGGACAAATTGATGGGGCGGTACCGATAAAGTGCGGACATCTATTGCCGCCTGAGATGCGTGACGGCGAGAAAGGCGCGCACCGGCTCCCCCAATAGTTCGTTGGCCGCCGCATGGGATCTCAGCAGCGCCTCCGGGCCGGGCAGATAGGTCCACAATCCGGGGTCGCGATCCGCGAGCATCCCTACCGGCGCCGGAATCACCTCGATGCCGGCGGCGCTGAATTCGTGCGCCGCCCGCCACATATGCGTGGCATGCGTCACCAGAATAATGCGGCTCACGCCGTCCGCTTTCAGCAGGCGCACCGAGTTGCGCGCGTTCTCAAAGGTGTCATACGCCTGATCATCGACCCAGCGCGCGTTGATGCCGAAATTTCGTTGCAGCGTTTCCTGCATCGCCTGCGCTTCGATGTGAAAACCGGTCACCAGTACCGGCAGCCCGGTTTTTCGCGACAGGTAGGCGCCATAGCTCAGTCTCTCCAGCAGCGCAGGCTCGGCCGCAGCCCCAGCGTATTCGGGTGCGAAGGCTCGTTGGCCGCCGCCGCCCAGGATCACAATGGCCTGGGCATTGGCAGCGAGGCGCAGATCGATCGGCGGAAAATGCTCTGCCAGCCGCTCGAGTGCATCCGCGACCAGTGGTGTTGACAGCAGCCACAGAGACGCGATGCCGAGAATCAGGCAGGTGCGCGCCAGTACGGGGCGGCGCTTGATGAGCAATACACCGAGTGCAGCCAGCAACAGCGGGCCGGCGGGCGGGAGCAGCAAGGTTTTCAGCAGCGTCTTCAGCAGCAACAAATACATCAACGGCTCCCTTTCATTGGGGGCGAGTCTAGCTCAAGACCGTCAGCAGCAGCGGTACCGGTGAGCTACACTGACAGCTGCCACGAATTGGATGCCAGCGATGCAAAAATTCAAAATCACTGTCGCCGCGCAAATGCTCGCTGCCCTTGGCAGCATCGTCGCACTCGGCGTCAGCACCGCAGTTGGGCAACCCGCGCTGCCGATGCTGCCGTGCGACTCGACACCACAGCCAGCTTTTTGCGCCGCCGCGCGCGGTGTCCGTTCCGAGGGATGGCCGGCGCAGAGCCGCTCGGAAGTGATGGCGCAACACGGAATGGTGGTGACCAGTCAACCGTTGGCTGCCCAAGCTGGATTGCAAATTCTGAGGCAAGGCGGCAATGCGATTGACGCGGCTGTGGCCACGGCCGCGGTGCTCAATTTGATGGAGCCCATGATGGTGGGCATGGGCGGCGATTTATTTGCCGTCATCTATATCGCCAAAGAACACAGGGTTTACGTCTTGAATGCCAGCGGCATGGCGCCCAGCGGCGCAACGGTGGAGCGTTTCAATGAGTTGGGCTACGTTTGGAATCCGAAGAACTGGGGACCCGGTTCCGGAATGCCGCGCAACGGCATTTTGCCGGTGACCGTCCCCGGGACAGTGTGGGGCTGGCAGGCCGTGCTGCAACGCTTCGGGAAGCTGAGTTTCAAAGAGGTCTTGGAACCCGCGGCTTTGTATGCGGAGAACGGGTTCCCGATTTCCGAGCGCATCGCGCACGACTGGCGTTTGCCAAACGCGCTGCCGCTGCGCGCTTGCTGTAGCGAACCCGATCCGGACTCAATCAAGACTTGGTACGTGAACGGCGCGCCGCCGCAGTCAGGACAGATATTCAAGAATCCGGATCTCGCGCACTCATTTCGTTTGCTGCAGGCCCGGGGGGCCGACGCCTTCTACAAGGGCGAGATCGCGCAGGCCATCGTCGCCAAGTCGAAGGCGCTCGGCGGCAGCATGACGATGCAGGATCTGGCCGACTACAAGGGAGAATGGGTTGAGCCGGCACGCTCGAAGTACCACGGATTGGACATCCTTGAGTTGCCGCCGCCTTCGCAGGCCTGGGCCACGAATGAAATCCTGAACATTCTCCAAGCCTGCGTGCCGCGCTGGGCGCCCGGCCAGACCCTGGCAACACTGGGTCCCGCGAATCCCGAGTATTGGCACTTCCTCGTGGAGGCCAAGAAGCTGGCCTACGCGGACCTGTATCGCTACAACGCGGACCCGAATTTCGTCGCCGTGCCGCTGGCGAAATTACTATCCGATTCCTATGCGGCGTCGCTATGCGAGAAGGTGAATCCACAGCGCGCCTCGAGCACAGGTCCGCAGGGCAATTTCGCCGTGCCGGGCGACACCATCGTGCTGTCTGCTGCCGACGCCGCGGGCAACATGGTTTCCTGGGTGAACAGCAATTTTATGGCCTTTGGGTCCGGGATCACGGTGCCGGGCTACGGCTTCTTGCTGCACAATCGGGGCGCGCTGTTCACGCTCGATCCGCGCAGTCCCAACGTCATCCAGCCTCACAAGAGGCCATTCAATACGCTGTCCGCAGGGTTCGTGATGCGCGGCGCCGAGCCGCTGATGACCGTGACATTGATGGGCGGCGACATGCAGGCCCAGGGTCACGCGCAGATGTTGGTCGATATCCTGGATCTGGGAGCGAATCTGCAAGCGGCAGCCGACATCGGGAGGTTTCGGCATTCCCAAGTATCGAATGAGCTGACATTGGAGGCGCCGCTGTACGAACTGGTGGGCGCAAAACTCGCGGCGATGGGACATAGCGTAAAATCCGTCAGCGGCGAGGACGTGGGCGGTGTTCAGTCGATCATGTTCATCGCCGCGCCGGGCGCCACGGGTGCCGGCTACTACCGCGCCGGATCCGATTTTCGCAAAGATGGCGCAGCCGTGGGCTGGTGAGGAGTTGCAAGATGCGAAAGCCAAACATTAAAACCGATTTGCCCGGCCCGAAGGCGCGGGCTCTGCTGGCGCGCGATGCCTTGGTCGTCTCGCCTTCCTATCCGCGCGATTACCCGTTCGTGATGTCGCACGGCAAGGGCGCGGAGATCTGGGATGTCGACGGCAATCGATTCCTGGATTTTGCCGCGGGCATTGCCGTGTGCAGCACGGGACACAGCCATCCGGCGGTGGTGCAGGCCATCAAGGATGCCGCGGAGCAGTTTCTGCACATCTCCTCCGACTACTGGCATGAGGGCCAAGTCAAACTGGCCGAGCGCCTGAACGATCTGTCGCCCATGAAAGAGCCGGTGATGAGCTTCTTTGCGCAGTCGGGGACGGAGAGCGTCGAAGCGGCGCTGAAGCTGGCGCGGTACACCACGGGGCGCGGCCGTTTCATTGGCTTCCTGGGCGGATTTCACGGACGAACCATGGGCTCTTTGTCGTTCACGTCGAGCAAGTACACCCAGCAGAAGGGCTTTTTTCCGACCATGCCCGGCGTCACCCACGTTCCCTATCCGAATAATTATCGGCCATTATTCGCGGGGGCTGACCAAGGCCACGCGGTGCTGCGCTATATCGAGGACGTGCTGTTTGTGAACAACGTTCCGGCCAGCGAAGTCGCCGCCATTCTTGTCGAGCCGATTCAAGGCGAGGGCGGTTACCTGGTCCCCCCCGATGGGTTTCTGCAAGGCTTGCGGGAATTGTGCGATCGGCACGGCATTTTGCTGATATTCGATGAAGTCCAATCGGGCATCGGCCGCACCGGCAAGATGTTTGCCGCG
Source organism: uncultured Gammaproteobacteria bacterium (assembly GCA_963756845.1). Taxonomy (GTDB): domain Bacteria; phylum Pseudomonadota; class Gammaproteobacteria; order Steroidobacterales; family Steroidobacteraceae; genus Bog-1198. The sequence goes on from CAVWPD010000008.1 coordinate 779,473, forward strand.
CAGCATTGGGACGTCGCCCCGGACATCATGACGCTGGCCAAGGGGCTGGGCTCCGGCTTGCCCATCGGCATGGTGGTCGCGAAGCGCAGCATCATGCAGAACTGGTCGCGCGGCGCGCATGGCAATACATTCGGCGGCAATCCGCTGTGTTGCGCCGCTGCGCTCGCGACCATCGATTTGATCGAGCGCGAATACTGCGCCAACGCGGCCAAGGTAGGCGACTACTTCATCGGCCGACTGCGAGAATTTGCCAAGCAATTCGCGCAAGTGGGCGAGGTTCGCGGCAAGGGTTTGATGATCGGCATGGAGCTGGTGACGGATCGCACCAGCAAAGTTCCGGCGAAGAAGCTCTGCGACGCGCTAGTCACTCGCGCCTACCACAATGGTCTGATCCTGTTGTCCTGCGGCTTGAGTACCGTGCGTTTCATGCCGCCGCTGGTGATCGATGAATCCGACGTGGACGAAGCGCTCCTGCTGCTTGAGCGCAGTCTCGGTGAGGTGCTGGCGAGCGAATCCGGGCACTGATCCGACGCGCTGTAACTGAGTCAGCAGCGCCCCCGGCGAGACCGGCCGGCCCAGAAACTCGCGCAGCAATTGCGGCGTTGGGATGCCGCTGCCGAAGTGCAATAGGTGATCCGAAGTCCAGGCGTACCAGTCTTGATTGCCCGTGTCGAACTGCCCGATGACCGCACGCGTGCGCTCGCGAATATCGGCGGTCACCACCGCGCCCAATCCGTAATTGACCATGTAGCCCGGCCAGCGCACCAGCTGAACCCGCAGCGCCCACCAGGACAACTCCGGGTGTGGGGCGATGTTCAGATAGTGCGCGGTGATCTCGGTCCATAGCGCGTTGGGGTCGGCGGAGGGATTCTCGAACATGCGCAGCTCGAATAGGCTCCACGCCACATCGAGCATGACATTCGCGAACATCTCGCGCAGCGAGGTTGCCTCGTCCGCGGCTGCGCCCAAGTATTTCTGTTGCCATGCCGGCTCCCCGCTGCTCCAGGCGGGCACATCGGCGAATGCCTCGAAGAACAAATCGTCGCCCAGCGAAAAATAGGCCGGGCGCGTGCGCAGCGCCATGAAATGCACCGCGTGCCCGTCCTCGTGGATGAGTTCGTTGAGCACGAACAGGCCGCCCTGCTCATAGTTCGCAGAAACCCGGGCCTGTGCAGGATGCCAGGTGTGCCCGATGCGCCGACCGATTCGCACCTGATCGGTATATGCCAACGGGGCTTTACCCGGCCGCACGTCCAAATCGTGCTGCACGTCGAGCTGATCCAAATCCGCGCCCAAGTCCCGATAGAACCGCTTTGCGATGGGCAGCACGGCCTCGCGCGGAATGGCGGGGGCCAAGAGGCGGCTCGCCGCCGCCGCGTCGTACCAATAGTCCCACGGTTCGAGCGCGGGGCCGGCATTTTGGCGCCGCCAAGCATCGAGGATCTCGCACAGCCATTGCTCAACCGACGGCGGTGCAACCCCGAGCGTTCGGGCGGCATCCGAAATCGGCGAGCGGCCGCTGCGCTGCGCCGCGCTGCCGACCAAGCCCATCATTCGCCGGTAGGGGCTGTCCGCGGTGTCGGTGCCGTTGACCGCGCTCCACAGGGGAGAAAAGGCGAGAAACAGTCGCTTGCGCCGCTCGCCGTCGGCAAGCTGCCCCAGTTGCTCAAGAGCGGTGGTGCGCACGATGGATTGGCCGTCGAATCGCAGGTGATTGCCGATTTCCTCGAAGCACGCATACAGAGCGAGTTGCAGCGTCGCGGCATCGCTGGTCTCGACGCTGCGATCTGCGCAGCGGATTTTCGGATGCTCGGCATCGGCGGTAGGCTCTTCCGAATCGGCATCGGCGAACCCCTTGCGCATTGCCAGGAGCGCGCGCGCATCGGCGGTGTTCAGCCGTTGCGGGTCGGCGGCCGCCAGCGCCACCGTGAGCATCGCGGCTAAGTCCCGCTGCCGCGCCGCCCACACATTGCGGCCGAGGCCCGCGATATGCGAAGTCAGCCCCGAATCGATGGTCGCGACTGCGCTCATCGCATCCAACCAATCGGCGTACGAGGATTCGATTCGAGGCACGGACCAGTGGCTCGGCGTCGCTGCAGGCGCGGCTGGCGCGTTCGCGACCAGTATCGCGCAGGCACACACCAGACCAAGTGCCCTAGCCAAGTTCAAAGCAGATCGCGCAGCTTCGTGTAGCCGGACCGGCTGATCGGCAGCTCGGTCTTGTCGTTGAGGATCGCGATTCGGCTGTCTTTCTCGGACAGCTCGATTCTGGCCAATCGCGACACGTTCAATATAAAGCGTCGATGGATACGCAAGAACCCCTTCGACGCCAGTTGTTCTTCCAGCTCGCCGAGCGTCTGTTCCTTCAGGTACGTGCGCCCGGCCGCACGGATCGACACATAGTCATCCTGCGCTTCAACGTAGTCGATTTGATCCACGGGGATCACGTGCACTTTGGATCGATCCCGAATCAGCACGCGATCGATCGCGGCCCCGTCGCGATGCGTATCCAGCAACTCGCGTGTCGGCAACGGACCTCGCTCCTGCAGCCGCGAGCGCGCCAACACCAATGCTTCGGCAAAACGTTCCGCGCCAAACGGTTTGAGCAGGTAGTCCACCGCGTGCACGTTGAAAGCACGCAGCGCGTATTCGTCGTAAGCGGTGGTGAAGATGACGCCAACCGCATCGCGGCCGATCAGGTCCAGAACTTCAAATCCGTCGAGTTTGGGCATCTGCACATCGAGGAACAGCAGATCGGGTTTCAATTCACTGGCGGCCTTCACTGCCTCGAATCCGTTGGCGCACTCGGCCACGATGCTGATATCGGCATGCTCGTTCAGATACTCCCGAATCAATGCGCGCGCCGGCGCTTCGTCGTCGACGACGATCGCCGTGAGTGGCGCTGATTCATTCATTGCCGGGCACCGCGGATGTGGTGTAAGGCATGCTCACATCGGCGATGAATTCGCCGCGCTCCTCGCTGATTTGCAGCTGGCCAGCTGCGCCATACTGGGATTGAAGCCGCTGGCGCACGAGCAGCAAACCGATTCCGGCGCGCTGGCTACGCGGGCGATCGGCATCGATCGGGTTGCTCACGCGAATGCGCAGCGTCGAATTCTGCAGTTCCGCATGGATGGACACCGTGCCGCCATCCAGCAAATGGGCGATGCCGTGCACCACGGCGTTTTCCACCAGCGGCTGCAGCAGTAGGGCGGGAATAAATCCCCCCTGCGCCGTTTCGCTGGCCGTGCAATCCACCGCCAGTCTGGCGCCCAAGCGGACCTGCTCGATGGCCAGATAGCGCCGCACGACACCCAGCTCCTCGCGCACCGCTATCTGGTGAGTGGCGCCAAGGCGCAGCGTGTCGCGCAGAAAATCCGCCAGCAGCAGGCACATCTTGCGCGCGGAAGTGGGATCGCTACCCGTCAGCGCGCTGATCGAGTTGAGGCTGTTGAACAGAAAATGCGGATCGAGCTGCGCGCGCAGCGCTTTGAGTTCGGCTTCTCGGGTCAGCAGACCGGACTCCAAAGCATGCTTCTCCGAGCGTTGCGAGGCATAGGAGGCGATCAACACATAGTGAAGGGCGATCGCCAGGCAGAACAGCAGCGCTCCGACGGCGAACAGCGGCCAGGGTTGCTCGACGTACAGCTGGGGCTTAAGTCCTATGTTGAGCGATGTCAGCACGGCAGCCCACAGCCACGCGATACCGACGCCCATGGCCCCCACCGTGGCCGCGGCGCTCATATGCGCAGGCAGCGCACGCCAGATCGGATAGTCTCGATTGATCGGAAACGCGCAGCACAAATAATATGCGCAGAGCCCGATGAATGCGTACAGCATCGTCAGCGGCAGGAAAAATACCGTCGCGGTGCCCCATGCCTCGCGCTGACCAAAGCCGATGATGAGCACAATGGCGATTGGGAGATAGCCCAGCAAGTACAGACCCAGCTGCTTGCCGTCGGCGAGAATCGGGTGCATCTAATTGCTGATCTCGACGCCGCCCATCATCACTGTGCCGCGGATGATCAACTGCTGCGCCGGGTTCGATGGAGAGGTGCGCGTCTTATCATGGACGCCACCGAGAATGGGCACTACTTCGGTAACCACCGTCCAGTTCGGCGGCACAAATATGTTGATCCCGCCCATGAGGACGAACACCTCGATTTGCGCAGATCCTTGCGCCGGTAGCAGGGCGTTGCGCAAATCGAGCTCGCAACCGCCCATGACGCTGGTCGCCTCGGCACTGCGAAATGTGGTGCTGCCCCAGCGGCGTCGGCAGCTGCCCAAAATAGCAAACTGCGTGCTGTGATCCGAGAACTGCGAGCCGCAGCCCATGCCCGAAAATAATCCCGACTCCGGCGCAGCGCCGGGATTCGGTGGCGCGTTGGGGTTCACGGGCGAGTTTGGGTTCAACGGCGGGTTGGGGTTCAAGGGCGAGGTGGGGGTCGGCGAGAACCGCGGGTCGGTGGAGGAACGACGGTCGCCGCGCATCATGATGCGTACGCCCACGATCACCAATATCAAAGGCCAGAGAAACTCCCACAGATCCAGGCTCACGAGGCCCAGCGTATTGAGCAGCAGCCAGGTGCCCACGATCACGAGCACGACGCCGCCCACCGCGCCGCGGCGTCGGCCTCGCTGCAAAATCGACAGCCCCAGCACGATCAGCACCGCCGGCCAGAAACGCATCAAATGATGAGCCGGCACCACGCCCAATTGATCGAGGGTGAGGGCAATGCCGATCAGCACGAGAAAAACGCCGACGATAAACCGCGGCGTAATCGAGGGGCGCTCATCAGGCGGCAAAATAGTTCTCCCGTGCCGTCCGGCTGCCGCGACGCATGGCGCGAACAATCATCGCGGCACCGAGGCTGGTCAGAAGGATGGCCCATGTGATCTGGGCATAGGCCCAGTCGGTCATGGTGTTGGCAAACAGCCAGTCACCCAAGAGCAGCAGACCCCACCCGCGCTGGCGCGATTTGTTCATGGTCGTGCCCAGCTGCACGATGGCGAAAGCGATGAGGATGAGCGGCCAGCTGCGCCCGAGATTGATCGCATGCAGGTAGCCAGCCTGCTGCAGCAGCAATAACCCGCCGGTCATCACCATGGCGACGCCCGCGATGAATCGCACGCCAAAATGCCTTTTGATTTGGATGCCCATGTGAACTCGCTCCGTGTTATCGATCCGATGCACGCATGCTGCCGGAGTTGCCCCGGTCGATCATGCGTTATTCGGCCAATAACCCCCAATTCCCGGTGAACGCCCGGGCCAACCCGTGTCATTTTGCCCCTTTTTGCTCGCCCTGCGTGATCAGACAGGCATTGCGGCTGCGGGTGACGTAGGTCCACAACCAGCTCAACGCGACGGCCAGGCGATTGCGGCCGCTAATCAGGAAGTAAATGTGCGTCAAACCCCAGATCCACCAGGCAATCGAGCCCCGTAACTTAATCCAGCCGAAGTCGATAACGGCCGCTCCGCCGCCGATGGTCGCAAGATTGCCGGCGTGTTTGTAATGAAAGGGCTGCCGGGTCGCGTCCCCCTTGAGCCGTAGCATGATGGTGCGCGCGACATGCGCGCCTTGCTGCTTGGCTGCCGGCGCGATTCCAGGCACGGGCTTGCCGTGCCAGGCGTTGATCGTTGCGGTATCGCCGATCACAAAGATCTCCGGGTGCCCGCTGGCCGTCAGGTCAGCTTCGACCTTCGCGCGCCCCGCGGTATCCGCGGGCAGTCCCACCCAGACCGCGGCAGGCGAGGCGCGCACGCCGGCGGCCCATAGGATCACCCTCGCAGCCAGGTGCTGATCTGCAAAAATCACCCCGTCCGGGCCGCACTCGCGCACCGCCGAGCCGAGTCTGACTTCCACTCCCAAGCGCTCGAGCGATGTCTGGGCATACGCCGACAAATCGTCGCTGAAGGCCGGCAAAATTCTCGGCCCCGCTTCGACCAGCACTACGCGGGCCTTGCGGGTATCGATGTGGCGATACTCCTCGGGTAGGTTCTCTCGAGCGAGTTCCGCGATGGCGCCCGCCAATTCCACCCCGGTGGGCCCGCCGCCGACGATCACAAAGGTCAGCAGCGCGGCGCGCCGCTCATCATCGGTTTCGCGCTCCGCCCGTTCGAACGACAAGAGAATTCGCCGGCGGATCGAGGTGGCATCGTCCAGGGTCTTGAGCCCGGGCGCATAGGGTTCCCATTCGTCATGCCCGAAATAGGCATGTTGCGCGCCCGTGGCCAACACCAGCGTGTCGTAGGCTAGGGTGCTGCCATCCGCGAGGATCACCTGACGGTCCTGCGTCTGCACGCCTGTGACCTCGCCGAGCAGGGTGGTAACCATCCTGCGGCTGCGCATCAAATGCCGGACGGACCACGCGATTTCCGAGGTCGCCAGCGATGCCGTTCCGACCTGGTACAAAAGAGGCTGGAACAAGTGATAATTGCGCTGATCGACCAGGGTGACGCGCACGGCGGCGTGCCGCAAACCTTGCGCGACGGCAAGACCGCCGAAGCCGGCCCCGACGATTAACACGTGATGTGTCATGGAGGTCTAGGGCTGTAGGCGCGTTACCGACCAGCCTGTGTAAGAACCGGCCCGAGGGTCCAAGGACCGTGTCCAGCGTGCGCGATCATGGATGCGATACTCGCCCTCGACCCACAATTCCACAGCATCGGCCACGAGCCTGAATCCGCCCCAATGGGGTGGCCGCGGCACCTGCACGGAGACTTCTTCGGGCTCCGGCGATCCCGGGCCCTCGTAGGCGATCCCAAAGCGGCGCGCTTCGCGTGCCATCGCGGCGGCGAGCGCTTCCCGGGACTCCACCGGTTCGCTCTGCTGGCTGGCCCAGGCCCCCAGCCGGCTTTGCCACGCCCGGGTGCGAAAATAGGCGTCGTTCTCGGCATCGGACAGCCGTTCGACGCGTCCTTCCGCGCGGATTTGCCGGTGGCGATAATCCCAGTGAAAGACCAGGGCAGCGCGCGGGTTGCCTGTCAACTCGGCGCCTTTGCGTGATCGATAATTGGTGTAAAACATGATGGAACCGCTGTGCGTGTCCATTTCCTTGCACAGGACCACGCGCGCGGATGGATAGCCGCGGCCGTCGACGGTCGCCAGGACCATGGCGTTGGGATTGGGTTGCGCGGCATCGAGCCGCGCCTGGGCCAACCACTGCGAAGCGATCTCGAGTGGATTTGCCGGCAGCGGATCCGGCAGGATTTCCCGCCAAAATGTCTTTTTGTTGCTGCTCATACGAGAATGGTAGCCGCGCCAATAGAAACATGGGGCATTCTTTAATATGAATTTGGACCAATTGCGCACGGCACTCACTGAACTCGATGCGCAGCTCCTGGAATTGGTGGCGCGCCGTCAAGCCTTGAGTGAACAAGTGGCCGCCGTGAAGCGCGCCACCGGACGGGCGACGCGGGACTTTGGCCGTGAGCGCGAGGTCATTTTGCGGGGCCGCACGGCTGCCGAGCACCTCGGGATCTCGCCTGACCTGGCCGAATCGCTGCTGCGGCAGCTCATTCAGTCCTCGCTGGCGACGCAGGAACAGGCCCGGGTCGCGGCGCAGGCTCAGGGCAGCGGCAAGCGGGCGCTGGTTATCGGCGGTCGCGGCAAAATGGGCGGCTGGTTCGCCGAATTCCTGGCATCTCAGGGGTTCCGCGTCGCCATCGCCGACCCTCAGGGCGGACTTCCGGGCTTTGATGTGGTTCTCGATTGGCAAACCGACGCATTGGATTTCGACCTTATTGTGCTGGCGACGCCGCTGTCGGCCACCGCACAGCTGCTGCAAGTCTTGGCGCAGCGGGCACCGCGCAGTCTGATCTTCGACATCGGTTCTTTGAAAACGCCGCTGCGGGCGGGCCTGGATGCGTTGGTTAAAGCCGGCTGCCGCGTGACCTCACTGCATCCGATGTTCGGTCCGGACACCGAGCTGCTGTCGGGGCGGCACGTGATCTTCATCGACCTGGGAAACCCGAGCGCACTGGCGGAGGCGCAGGACTTGTTCGCGCCCACCATGGCGGAGCGGGTGGTCATGGATCTGGACGAGCACGATCGCTTGATCGCTTATGTGCTGGGGGTGTCGCATGCGCTGAATATCGCCTTCTTTACAGCGCTGGCCGATAGCGGCGAAGCCGCGCCGCGCTTAGCAAGGCTCTCGAGCACGACCTTTGATTCGCAACTCGAGGTGGCCAGCCGCGTCGCGGCCGAGAGCCCGGATTTGTATTTCGAAATTCAAAGTTCGAATGACTACGGCAGCGAGTCTTTGCTGGCATTGCAAAGGGCGCTGGAACGGCTGGTGACGGCCGTTCGGACCAAGAATTCTCAGGAATTCACCGCCATCATGAATCGCGGCAGAGCCTACTTGGACGTGCGGGCCGCCGCGCGTGCGGGATGAAGGATTGAAGATGACAGAAATTGACGATGTGGTGCGCGACAACGAAGGGCTCAAGAAGCGCGTCGCGGAAATGACGGCGGAGGCAGCGAACAACGAGACCATCATGAAGCGCACGCAGGCGCGCGAATTGACGTTGCTGCGCGCCGATAGCTTGTCGCAGCTGCTGCACGCCATGGTGAGCGGCTTGCGCGAGTCTTACTCTCTCGATGCCGTCAGCGTCGTGCTCCTCGATCCGCAGCATGAAGTACGGCACTTGCTGGTCGCCGGCGGCGACCGGCCGGAAGAGTTCAAACAAATTTTCTTCGTCGACTCGCTGGTCGGCTTGGCGCCGCAGCTGAGTGTCCTGCACAAGCCCTGGCTCGGACCCTTTGTGGGCGCCGATCATCACCTGTTGTTCCCGGGCGCATCGAACCTGAAGAGCGCGGCTCTCGTGCCGCTGCCCCGCAAGGACCGCGCCACGGGCGCATTGTGCTTCGGCAGCCGTGATCCCACGCGCTTTACCCGCCATCACGGTACGGACTTCCTGGCGCATTTGGGCGCGGTGGCGGCCGTGTGCATTGAGAACGCAGTCAACCGCGCTCGTCTGCTGCGGGCCGGCATCACGGACTTCCTCACCGGCTGGCACAATCGGCGCTACTTGCAGCAGCGCTTGAAAGAGGAGCTGGCGCGCGCACAGCGTCGCGGCGGAGCCATTGCATGCCTGATGATCGACATTGATCGATTCAAGAGCATCAATGACGGTTATGGGCATCTGGCCGGAGACAATGCGCTGAAGGAAGTCGCGCATCGCATCGAGGGGCAGATTCGCAGTATGGATACAGCCGCGCGCTTTGGCGGCGATGAGCTGGCCATCTTGCTGCCTGAGGCCACCTCGGTCGAAGCCGCGACTCTGGGCGAGCGCATCCGCGAGGTCATTGCGGCGCAGCCGTTTTCGCTCAATTCGCAGATCTCGCGCAATTTGACAGTTTCCGTGGGGGTTGCCGCCGTCTCGCCCGGGCGCCACGAAACCGATCTGAAGGCGGTCGCCGACCGGCTTATCGCCGACGCCGACGCGGCTCTATACCGCGCCAAGACCCTGGGCCGAAATAGGGTGCAGGTGGGGGCCGGCTAGCCTCGAGATACGCGCAGCGACCACAAGGGCTCGTTGATATGGAACAATTGGCCCAATGTCCACACCCCCCGCTACGGATTACATCGATAAGGATGGGTTTCGCGCCAACGTCGGAATCGTACTGATGCGCGGGGCGGGCGAGCTGTTTCTCGGCGGCCGCGTCGGCGGCCGGGGTTGGCAGTTTCCCCAAGGCGGTGTCAATCGCGGCGAGCGAGTCGAGGCCGCGCTGTTTCGCGAACTCAAGGAAGAAATCGGTTTGGGGCCCGAGGACGTCGAGGTGTTGGGGTCCACCCAAGGGTGGATGCGATATCGCCTGCCGCGCCAATATGTGCGCGACCGGTGCATCGGCCAGAAGCAGCGCTGGTTTCTCTTGAAACTCACCGCCGACGAATCGAAACTGCGCTTCGATTGCACCGACCAGCCGGAATTCGATCGATGGCGATGGGCGGATTATTGGACGCCGGTGCGCGAGGTCGTGTACTTCAAGCGGCGGGTTTACGTGCGTGCGCTCAGCGACCTCGGACAGTACGTTTTCCCCGATGGATTGCCGCCGTACCCCGATTGGTGGCCGGAGGTCCAGGCCGCCTCCTAGAATGGTTTGACGACGGCGAGAATCACAATGGCGATGAGCAGCAAGGCCGGCACCTCGTTGAACAGGCGGTACCACCGGTCGGATTTTGTGTTGCGATGCAGAGCAAAATCGCGCAGCAGCGTGTAGCAATACCCGTGGTAGCCAATCAACAAAATCACCAGGCACAGCTTGATCCTCAACCATAGCAGTGCCAGGTAGCTTGGAGCCCCAATCAGCATCATCGCGCCAAAAAACACCGTGAGCGTTGCGCCGATCGTCGTGATCATGAATAGTCGCCGCTCCATGATTTCGAAGCGTGCGGTGCTGATCGAGTCCTGGGCGCTCGCGTGGTAGACAAAGAGCCGCGGCAGATAGAACAGACCGGCGAACCAGGTGACCACCGCAATGACGTGTAGGGCCTTCAGCCAGAGCATGAGCGATTCCTTGAACTTTGCGATCGATGATACCGTGGCGGCAGCATCTTCGGGAGGACGCGGCTAGATGGCGGATTCGTTCGGCAAGTTGGTGGTGCGATGGCATGCGCCGAAGCGCCGCGCGCTGCTTTGGGGTCTGTACGCGCTCGCGGCGGGCGTCATCCTGTACACGGCCTTCGAACTCGGCCGCTACGAGGCGGGCTTTCGCGTGGTCGATTCGGTGCGCGGCGCATTGTCGGCGAGTTCGCGCATTCGGTCGCTCGAAGCGGAAAACGAGAATCAGCGGCGTCAGTTGGAGGCGGCCGATACGGCGCGACGCGTCGATCGCGAGGGCTATGCGCAGGTCGAGCGCAGTCTCGGCGATATGCAAAGCCAGATCGCGCGCTTGAATCAGGATCTGTCCTTCTACCGAGGCTTGGTGCAGCCGGAGTCTCTCATTCATGTCAAGGTGCAGCAGATGCAAATCGTGCCGGACGCTGCCGCCGGCCAATTCCACCTCAAGTTCGTGCTCATGCAGACGGGAAAATCGGACAAGGAAGTCGTCGGCAACGCGGCGATCACGATTGACGGACTGCTGCAGGGCAAACCGCTCAGCTTAAGCTACGCGCAAGTCTCGCCTAACCGCCGCGTCACCCTGGCATACTCCTTCAAGTACTTTCAGGAATATAACGAGCCTATCCAATTGCCCAAGGGCTTTGAGCCGACGCGCGTGGACGTAGAGATTCATAGCGGCCGGGATGCCGCCCACAGTGTCCGGCAGGCTTTCGTCTGGAAGGCGCAGGGGATATCCGTGGAAACCGAGGCGAACGGCGAGGGTCTGGCCGGCACGCCGGCGGCCAAAGGTGAAGAGAATGTTCAAACAGAAACAGAATAAGGTCATGCAAATCGACACCTTGATCGGTGCCAAGACGCGCATCAACGGCGATGTTGAATTTGTCGGCGGCTTTCATCTCGACGGCTTTATCAATGGCAACGTCAAATGCGAAGCGGATGCCGGCGCCACGCTGTCGGTGAGCGAACAAGGCTGCATCGAGGGCTCCGTGATCGTCCCCAACATCGTGCTCAACGGCGTCGTGAAAGGCGATATCGAGGCCGGCGATCGGGTCGAATTGGGTCCCAAGGCGCGGGTGCTGGGCAGCGTTCACTACTCAACCATTGAAACGGCCGTGGGCGCCCAGATATTGGGGAAGCTGGTTCACCGGGGGAAAACGACGCCCGCTGCAGCGGATTCGGGGTCAACAGTGAACCTAAGTCCCAAAGAGAGTTCATAACTTTGATTGGCCGCGGGCCGCCGAGTAGACTAGCAGCATGAGTACGACCCCAGAATCGATGCGCGGCGCGGATGCGCCCCCTGCTGCGCCCAATGTGCTGATTTTCACCGATGCCGCGGCCGGCAAGGTCAGCGAGCTGATCCGCGAGGAAGCGAATCCCAGCCTGAAGTTGCGGGTATTCGTCTCCGGCGGAGGCTGCTCAGGCTTTCAATACGGCTTCACCTTCGATGAGAAGATCGAAGACGGCGACTTTTGCGTCGAAAATCACGGCGTCCAATTATTGGTCGACCCGATGAGCGCGCAATACCTCATGGGTGCGGAAATCGACTACAAAGAGGATCTGCAGGGCGCCCAGTTCGTCATTCGCAATCCAAACGCCAAAACCACCTGCGGCTGCGGGTCTTCATTCTCGGCCTAAGAGTGTTGATCGCTAGATGAGCCGCCGTAGGGTCGTTCCCGACGTGCTCGCTGCCGTCGATTTGGGTTCCAACAGCTTCCACATGGTCGTCGCGCGCTACTCGCACGGCCAACTCGTCATCCTCGATAGACTGCGCGAAATGGTACGGCTCGCCGCGGGCCTGGGTGACAGCGGTCGTCTGGATGATGCCGCCACGGACCGCGCACTGCGCTGCCTCGAACGATTCGGACAACGGCTGCGCGTCATGCGCGCCGACAGCGTGCGCGTCGTGGGTACCAATGCCCTGCGGCTCGCCAAACGCAAGCGCTGGTTTCTGGAAAGGGCGCGCGCCGCCCTGGGCCATCCCATCGAGATCATCTCGGGATTGGAAGAGGCGCGCTTGATCTACTCGGGCGTGGCGCATACCAGTCCCATGACTCCGGACAAGCGATTGGTGATCGACATCGGCGGCGGCTCCACCGAAGTCGTGATCGGCGAGGGCTTCGATCCGCTGCTGCTGGAGAGTTTGTCCGTCGGCTGCGTGGGGTTGACCACCATCTGCTTCGACGACGGCAGAATTTCGGCCAAGCGGCTCGAACGCGCACGCACGGCAGTCAGACTGGAGCTCGAACCCATACAAGAGGCCTATCGGCGCCTGGGCTGGGTGCAGGCCTTCGGCAGTTCCGGTACGGTGCGCGTGATCGGCGATGCCCTGCGTAGCCTCAACCCGGAGGCGCCCCACATCACGCTGGACAACTTGAACGGCCTGGCTGAGCGGGTGATTGCCGCGGGTCATGTGGACGAGCTTGATTTGCCCGAAGTGGACGCGGAGCGGGCTCCGGTGTTTCCGGCCGGTCTTGCCATTCTGCTGGAAGTGGTCGAGAGCTTCGGTATCGATCGGGTCCGCGTGGCAGAAGGGGCGATGCGCGAAGGGTTGCTCTACGACCTGATGGGGCGTTTCACCAACGAAGATGCGCGCGTGCTCAGCGTGCGCGCCATGGAAAAGCGCTACCACATCGATGCGGGCCAGGCGGATCGCATTGAGGCAACCGCCGTCGCATTGCTGGAACAGGTCGAATCGGAGTGGGGCCTGGAAGATCCGCTGGCCGAGTCGGTGCTGCGCTGGGCCGCGCGGCTGCACGAAACCGGCCTCGACATCGCCCACTCCAAATATCATCGCCACAGCGCCTATCTTCTGCAGAACGCCGATATGCCGGGCTTTCCCCGAGAGGAACAGCTGCTGTTGTCGGCGTTGGTCGGCGGTCATCGACGCCAATTGTCTTTCGGGTCACTCGAGGATTTGCTTCCGCCCTGGGATCGCCATGCGGAATTTCTGACCGTCCTGCTGCGTCTCGCGGTGCTGCTGCATCGGGGCCGCAGCCCGCAGCCGCTGCCGGAGGTCCGTTTGGCCGTCAAGGGACGCAACATGACATTGGAGTTGCCGCAGCGCTGGATGAAGGAACATCCGCTGACTCTTGAGGATATCGAGCAGGAGCGTGTTTATCTGAAAGAGGCCGGCTTTCGTCTGACGTTGGTCTAGGCGCCTGCTTTAGGCTTCGGTGAGCGCGACCCTTTCATCGTATAGGTTCAGGAGGCGCACCTGCGCGGATACCTTGCCATCGCCCGAGGCGCGCAGGTAGCGGCCATCCGCATTCAGAGTCCAGGCCTGCATATCGTCGTCCAAGTACAGTTTCAGATCCTCGGCGACGCGCTCCTGCAGTTCCGGGGCCTCGACCGGAAACGCCACTTCGATGCGGCGGAATAAATTGCGGTCCATCCAGTCGGCGCTGCCGCAATAGATCTCGCGTGCTCCCGCGTTCTCGAAGTAGTACACGCGCGAGTGCTCCAGGAAGCGGCCGACGATGGACCGTACTTTGATGCGCTCCGAGACGCCGGGGACGCCGGGGCGCAGGCAGCACACGCCGCGAACGATGAGATCGATATCGACTCCGGCTCGCGAGGCGCGGTACAGCGCCTGGATGACGGTGGGTTCTGTGAGCGCATTCAGTTTGGCGATGATGCGCGCCGGCTTTCCCGCGCGCGCATGTTCCGCTTCACGCTCGATCTTGGCCAGCAGCGCCTGATGCAAGCTGAACGGCGCATGCAGCAGTTTTCTCAGGCGCGGCACTTGCGTCAGGCCGGTGAGCTGCAAAAATATCTCGTGAATATCCTCGCCGATCGCCTCGTCGGCCGTCATGAGGCCGTAGTCCGTGTATAAGCGCGCGGTCTTGGTGTGATAGTTGCCGGTGCCCATATGGCAGTAGCGCCTCAGACCCTTTTCCTCGCGGCGCACAACCATCACCAGTTTTGCGTGGGTCTTGAAGCCGAACACCCCGTACATCACGTGCGCTCCGGCTTCCTGCAGCTTGGTCGCGAGTTCAATATTGGCCTCTTCGTCAAAGCGCGCGCGCAGTTCTATGATGACGGTCACGTCCTTGCCCGCGGCGGCCGCTTCGACCAGCGCGCCGACCACGGTGGAGTCGCTGCCGACCCGGTACAGGGTTTGCTTGATGGCGAGGACCTGCGGATCGCTGGACGCCTGCTTGATGAAATCCGCGACCGGCGCGAAACCCTGAAACGGGTGATGCAGCAGCACGTCGCCGGCGCGTAGCGTCGCGAAGAGATCGCCACCCACTTTGAATCGCTCCGGGATGCTGGGCGCGAACGCCGCGTACTTGAGCTCGGCGCGATCCACCAGATCGTAGACGGCCATCAGGCGATTCAGGTTCACAGGTCCCGGCACCCGGTACAAGTCATCGGCGGTGAGCCCGAACTGCTCCGCCAAGTAGGCGAGTATCTCGTCGGGACAATCATGCGCCGTCTCCAAGCGCACCGCGTCGCCGTAGCGGCGCGAAGCCAACTCTCCCTCGACCGCGCGCAGCAGGTCGTCGACTTCTTCCTGCTCGACGAATAAATCGCTGTTGCGTGTGACCCGGAACTGATAGCAGCCGCGCATGCGCATGCCGCCAAACAGCTTCGCCACGAAGGCCTCGACGATGGTGCTCAAGAACACGAAGTTGCGGCTGCCCAGCTCATCGGGCAACCTGATCAGGCGCGGCAGGGAGCGCGGCGCCTGCACCACCGCAAGGCCGCTGTTGCGGCCGAACCCGTCCTCGCCCTCTACCACGATCGCAAAGTTCAGACTCTTATTGAGAATTTTCGGGAACGGCCGTGCAGGGTCCAACGCCAGCGGGCTCAGTACGGGTTCTACTTCGCGGCTGAAATATCCCGCAATCCACGCGGCCTGTGCCTCGGTCCAGGTTTCCGGCTCGACGAATACCACGCCGCTGCGCGCGAGTTCCGGCATGAGCACGTCGTTCAACAGCTGGTACTGTTCATCGACCAGACGCACCGCGCGAACGCGGATGGCCTTCAGCTGTTCCGGAACCGACAGTCCATCGGGTCCGCCTTGCAGTGCGCCGGCCTCGAGCAGTTCCTTGAGGCTGGCCACGCGAATCTCAAAAAACTCATCGAGATTCGCGCACGAAATGCACAAGAAGCGAACGCGCTCCAGAAGCGGTATCCGCAGATCCTTGGCCTGCTCCAAGACACGCTGGTTAAACTCCAAAAACGACAGTTCGCGATTGAAATACAGCTGCGGAATTTGTAGGTCGACGTCGTTCATGTTCGCGCGCGCGTGCTTGCCGCCGAATTAGTAAGCCGCAGTTTTCGAGTGTAAATCGCCCACGGGTGCCGCACCGGCGGCAGGGACGATGCCCGGGCTTGCGGCGGCCGGCAGGCCGGGTGCGTTGGCCGCGCCTGCCGTACCAACAGCGCTTGCGGCGGCAGCGCCCGCGGCGGCTGCCGCGGCCGGGACCGGCTGCGGCGACAAGCTGGCGAGCAGGGGCGCCGTCGTGGCGCGGAATCTCTGCAAGGCATCCGCATGCAGCGGTTCGGCTCCGGGAAGCTTGACCGTCTGCGGATTTTTATGAACGCCGTTCATCAGGTACTCGTAGTGCAAATGAGGACCGGTGGCCAGGCCCGTCATTCCCACGTATCCGATGACCTGCCCCTGCTGCACGCGTGTGCCCACGTGTATGTTGCGGGCGAAGCGCGACATGTGGCCGTACAGCGTCGAGACATTGCTGCCATGCGCAAGTACCAGTGCATTGCCGAACCCGCCGCGCCACCCGGCGAAACTCACATGCCCGTCGCCCGCGGCATGCACCGGAGTACCGGTGGGCGCCGCATAGTCGGTGCCCATGTGGCCGCGGATGGTGTTCAAGATGGGATGCAGCCGATGCGGGTTGAACGCCGAGCTGACGCGGGTAAATTCCAGGGGGGCGCGCAGGAACGCCTTGCGCATCGCGAGACCCGTCGGGGTGTAGTAACCGACGCTGCCGCTATCGGACACGAATCGCACCGCGCGATACACCCGGCCGTTGTTCACGAATTCGGCGGCCAGCACCTCGCCATCGCGAATATATTTTCCCTGCTGATAGATTTGTTCGTAGACTGCGGTGAATCGGTCGCCCTCGCGGATGTCGAGCACGAAGTCGATGTCCCAGGCAAACACGTTGGCGAGGCGCAAAGCGACCCCGTCCGAGATGTCGGCGGCTTCGGCCGCTTGAAATAAAGAGGAATCAATCGTGGCGGTGGCGGTGCGGACGCGCACTTCCACCGGATCCTCGATCATCTTCGCCACGAACGCGCCATCCTGGCGCTGCACATCCAAGGTTTGGGTGTCGTTGATCTTGCGGGAGAGTTCCGTGAGTTGCCCGTCGGTGCGCGAGAGCTTGATCGCATCGCCCGGCTTTAGAAAATCCAAGTGCTGGCGGATGCCCGGCAAGGCGCGAATCACCGCCAAATCGGTCATGTTGAGCGCCATGCGGCGAAAAATGCCGTCCAGCGTGTCATTCCTGCCGACGATCACCTGGCTAACCGAGGGGACACTGACCGGCGGGGCGGGATTGGGCGCGACCGAGGCGGGGAGCTGGGTTTCCCCGCCCAGGGCCGCCGCTGGCGGCGCACCCGCGCCGGCCGTCGAGGGAGGCGAGCGGTTGATCTGCCACAGGATCAGCGCCGCGGCCGCCACAACGCCACATCCGACCAGGCGGGTAATCAGTACTTTGATTCGCGAGGGATTTTTCGGGGATCCAAGAGTATTGCGGTGCACCAGATCGTTCCTAGCGAATGTGCGGGTAGGCTATCCGCCGGCCCCGGTCCGGTCAATGAACCGGCACACGAGCTTTTATCTCCCTGTAACCGGCTGTTCATGTTGGCCGCTAAAAATGCCGCCACGTGATCTATAGGTTCGACTTGAGAGGGGGTTGAAAAATGCAAAGGTTAACAGCGTTGATGGCCGGCGTAGTAATTAGCGGCACCGTCTTGTCGACGGCGTCCGCGGGCGACAGTGGCAATTGGGGCGGTGCGGGAACCGCAACGCCTATCAAGCACCTCGTGGTGATTTTCCAAGAGAACGTATCCTTCGATCATTATTTCGGTACTTATCCTTATGCCGCCAATCCGGCGGGTGAACCGCGCTTCGTGGCTGCACCGGCAACGCCGTCTATCAATGGTCTGAGCGGACTGTTGCTGACCCACAATCCCAATGCCGCAAACCCTCTGAACGCCGAAGGGGCGACCAACCCGTTTCGGCTGGATCGCAGTGAGGCCGCGACGGCCGACCAGGATCATGACTACACGCCGGAACAGCAGGCCTTCGATCATGGCTTGATGGACGCATTTCCGGTGTCGGTGGGCACGGCGGGGCCGCCGCCATCAGGCAGCCCGATCACCGCCACGACGGGCCTCACCATGGGCTACTACGACGGCAACACCGTGACGGCCTTGTGGAACTATGCGCAGCGCTATGCGATGAGCGATAACTCCTATGACACCAACTTCGGTCCCTCGACACCCGGCGCCATCAACCTGATCTCCGGCCAAACCAACGGCGTCACCTCGGACGTGAGCCCCGGCGGCGCGACCATCAGCGACGGCAATGGCGGTCTGACGCTTATCAGTGATTCGGACCCGTTGGGTGATGTGTGCTCGACGACCAGCGGTGAATTGGTGCAATTCGGCGGCAAAAATGTCGGCGACTTACTCAGCGCCGCCGGCGTCACGTGGGGATTTTTCGAAGGCGGCTTCAACCTGGGGACCACCAACTCGAACGGCACCACCGGCTGCAAGCGCAGCACCACTTCAGCGGTCACCAACACGAAGAAAGCGGACTATATCCCGCATCACCAACCCTTCCAGTACTACGCCTCGACCGCCAATCCGACGCATGCGCGGCCTATTTCGGTGGCCATGATCGGGCACAACGGCGACGGCGCGAATCATCAGTACGACAGCCAAGATTTCTTTGATGCGGTGAGCGCCGGCAATTTCCCGGCAGTCTCGTACATCAAGGCGCCGGGCTATCAGGATGGCCACGCCGGCTATTCGGATCCCTTGGATGAACAGACCTTTGTCGTCACGCTCATCAATTTCCTGCAGAAGCAGCGCGACTGGGACTCCACAGCGGTGGTGATCGCCTACGATGACTCCGACGGCTGGTACGATCACGCGCTGCAACTCGTAAATCAATCCAACACGGCTGCCGATGTGCTTCCGTCCGGAGAGAGTTCCTGCGGCACCGGAACGGCGGCGCTGCCCGGTATCAATCCGGCGACTGCCCACGCGCAGGGCCGTTGCGGATACGGCCCGCGTCTGCCCTTGCTGGTGATTTCGCCCTGGGCGCGGCGCAACTTCGTGGACCATACGATCACCGATCAATCCTCGGTGCTTCGATTCGTTGAAGACAATTGGTTGGGCGGAAAGCGAATTGGCGCGGGCTCATTCGACACCATCGCCAATCCAATCAACAACATGTTCAACTTCAAGTTTCCCGAGAACGTGGAACGCCTTACCCTCGACCCGAGCACCGGCAGCGTCGAGGGCGCATCCGGCTGGTAGTCACGCGATATCGCTGCCTGGCAAGGGCGCGGGGCAACCCGCGCCCTTGCTGTTTTCTGGCGAATACCAAAGTATTGCGCGTGTGACCACCCGTCGTCGATTTCTGGCAGACTCAGCCGCGCTGACCACTGCCGGCCTGTTCGCGCCGCGAGCGTTCAGCCACAGCATGCCGGCGGCCGCGCCGCTGGTCCCAAATCTGAATCCAAACACTCTCGCGCGGTTTGTCGACACGCTGCCCATGCCGGTAGTGGCGCGCCCTCAAGGATATCGTCCGGTGCCGGGCTCCACCGCAACTCGCGTGCCGCATTACCGTGTGGCCATGCGCGCAGCGGCCGTGAAACTGCACCGTGATCTACCCCCCACCAACCTGTGGACTTACGGAGGCGCGCTGCCTGGCGTGATGTTCGATACGCGCAGCGGCGAGGGCTTAAGCGTTGAATGGGCCAACGAACTTCCGGCCCGGCATTTTTTGCCCATCGACCATACGCTGCATGGCGCCGAAAAAAGCAATCCGGAGGTGCGCGGCGTTGTGCATTTGCACGGCGGAAAAACTCCGCCGCAGAGCGATGGATATCCGGAGGACTGGTACGTCCCCGGCCAATCGCGCAGCTACTACTATCCCAACCAGCAGGATGCCGCGCTGCTGTGGTACCACGACCATGCGATGGGAATTAATCGCCTGAATATCTATGCCGGTCTTTTCGGGCTGCACGTGATACGCGACACGGTGGAAGATGCGCTGAATCTGCCGAGCGGCCGATACGAAATTCCGCTCACTCTGTGCGATCGCGATTTGCGCCCGGATGGACAGTTAAGCTATCCCGTGTCCGCGAATCCCGAACATCCGTGGGTGCCGGAGTTCTTCGGCGAGGCGCAATTAGTCAACGGCAAACTCTTCCCCTATCTTGAGGTCGAGCCGCGCAAGTATCGGTTTCGTGTTTTGAATGCCGCCAATGGCCGCTTCTATCGTCTGTCGATGACTCCGGGCGCGCCGATGCATCAAATCGGGTCGGATCAGGGACTGCTGAGCGCGCCGGTGGCGCTCACGTATGTGCAGCTGGCGCCGGGCGAGCGCGCCGATTTGGTGGTTGATTTCGCTGCAGCGCGAGGCACGAATATTCTGCTCGTGAGCGACAGCTTCACGCTCATGCAATTCAGGGTGAGCGCCGCCGCCGTGTCCGATCCGAGCGATTTGCCGGCGGCGCTGCGGCCGCTACCGCGCATCGCAGAATCCGCTGCCGTTAAGACTCGCCGCCTGACACTGGATGAGAAGCAAAACCTGGTCGCAGAATCCGAGGGCATGCTGCTCAACAAAACGCCCTGGCACATGCCCATCACGGAGCGTCCGGTGTTGGGCACTGCGGAAATTTGGGAACTGGTGAATCTGACCGACGATGTGCATCCCATTCATCTACACATGGTGAAGTTTCAGATTCTCGATAGGCGC
>CAVWPD010000008.1:805000-808609 GCA_963756845.1 uncultured Gammaproteobacteria bacterium
AGAGGGAAATAACCCAGACCATCAGCTAAGGTCCCAAAGTTTTGGCTAAGTGGTAAACGATGTGGGAAGGCTAAAACAGCTAGGAGGTTGGCTTAGAAGCAGCCATCCTTTAAAGAAAGCGTAATAGCTCACTAGTCTAGTCGGCCTGCGCGGAAGATTTAACGGGGCTTAAGCCAAGCACCGAAGCTATGGGTTTGATTATCTTCGGATAGTTAAGCGGTAGGGGAGCGTTCTGTAAGCCTGCGAAGGTGAACTGCGAGGTTTGCTGGAGGTATCAGAAGTGCGAATGCTGACATGAGTAACGTTAATGCGGGTGAAAAACCCGCACGCCGAAAACCCAAGGTTTCCTGAGCTATGTTAATCAGCTGAGGGTGAGTCGGATCCTAAGGCGAGACCGAAAGGTGTAGTCGATGGAAAGCAGGTTAATATTCCTGCACCGATCATTACTGCGATGGGGTGACGGAGAAGGCTAAACAAGCCGGGGTTGGTTCCCGGTTCAAGGTCGTAGGGAGAGTTTCCAGGTAAATCCGGAGGCTCGTTAATCCCAAGAACTGAGTACGAGGTTTCTTCGGAAACCGAAGTTGTTGATGCCACGCTTCCAGGAAAAGCCTCTAAGCTTCAGGTAATGATCGTCCGTACCGCAAACCGACACTGGTGGGTGGGAGGAAAATTCTAAGGCGCTTGAGAGAACTCGGGTTAAGGAACTCTGCAATTTGACACCGTAACTTCGGGAGAAGGTGTGCCTTTGATGGTGAGGGGATTTACTCTCCAAGCTGATAGAGGTCTCAGATAATCGGGGGCTGCGACTGTTTACCAAAAACACAGGACTCTGCGAACACGAAAGTGGATGTATAGGGTCTGACGCCTGCCCGGTGCCGGAAGGTTAATTGATGGGGTCAGCCGCAAGGCGAAGCTCTTGATCGAAGCCCCGGTAAACGGCGGCCGTAACTATAGGCATTGGTAAACGAAGAGTCGAGTCGACGATGTAGAGTTCGTGGGTAAGTAAATTGGGACAACTTCTATAGTTGTAGTTACGTAAATAAACTTGGCTATATGCTGGAAACACTGAGTATCTGAAAGTACTCATCGCTCGACGGCGGGCGGTAGTGAAAATCTTTTCAGTGCAGTCAATCAGCAGGAAAGGCCGGCTTTCGCCGGAATCCTCAGAGACTTTACGCCAGGCCCCTTGTTCGAGGGGATGATAAAGTCCGAACTGCATGGCGACATGCAGGAGTAAAGCGCAATGCATAACTCCATTCAATGCGTGACTTTTGCGTGTTGATGAACGACCAGAACGGTCCTAAGGTGAACAAACGCTGCCTTAGTAAAATTTGGCCATATGCTGGAATCCCCGTGCATGCTGCGATACTCGTCTGTATCGACGAAGATTAGATCGGCTACGAACCGGACATCAATGAGTCGTACGGCAGTGAAAATTCGTCAGCTGCGGACAATCAGCAGGAAAGACTGATCAAAATCGGTTGGATTACCGGTTATGTCGACGGAGAAGGTTGCTTTTCAATCAACTTCATGCGTCAGCCTCATCGACCAAATCGACGAGGGTACAAAACCGGCTTCCAAGTGGCACATGAGTTTGCGGTGACTCAAGGCGCGTCAAGCGTCGATAGTCTCCAACTGCTGCAACAGTTCTTTGGTGTTGGGACGTGTGTATATCAATCAGCGATACGACAACCACAAAGAACATTTGTATCAGGTACTGTGTTCGAGCTCGGAGCGATCTGGTCGAAGACGATCATTCCGTTCTTTCGAACAGTATCCGTTGCGAACTTCCAAGCAAGACAACTTCTTGAGCGTTTCGTGAGTGCATGCGATCTGATCGGGACGAAGTGCTCATCTCACTCCTAGTGGGTTGATCAAGATCGTCGAGATCGCTGCAAACCATGAATCACTGCAAGCCACGAACTGAAATGATCAGAATCCTCAGAGACTACACGCCAGACACCGAATTCAATCCGGTGAAGATATAGTCCGATCTGCATGGCGACATGCAGGGTGAAGTCATAAGGAAAATTCACCTTGATTTCGAACGAAAAACTATCATAGCAAATCAATAACATGGATCAGCGAAATTCCTTGTCGGGTAAGTAACATTGCCCAGGATAGTGGCGACACTATTCCGATGACCGGCTCAAATCGGTGGAACCCTAACGACGTCTGTGCAAGTGCGTCGAGGGCAATACCGAGGGTAAGATTCCAGGCAAGCGCGATGCGCGCCGCCTGGTTTCCCCGTAACGACTTGAGGGGTGAGATCCTCAGATGGTCTAGACAGCTAGTCCATAACACGCCGGCTCTGACTTCAAAAAAGCGATGAGACCACATCAAATCATCGTAGTCAGATGAACGTATAGTCTATGCCGCGAGTAATCGTGGAAATCATGAAGTTCCGACCTGCACGAATGGCGTAACGCTGGCCCCACTGTCTCGACCCGAGACTCAGTGAACTTGAAATCGCTGTGAAGATGCGGCGTAGCTGCGGAAAGACGGAAAGACCCCGTGAACCTTTACTATAGCTTTACACTGAACTTTGAATTTGTTTGTGTAGGATAGCTGGGAGCCTATGAAGTGGGGACGCTAGTTCTCATGGAGGCAACCTTGAAATACCAGCCTGACAACTTCGCAGTTCTAACCTTGGCCCATCATCTGGGTTGGGGACAGTGTATGGTGGGTAGTTTGACTGGGGCGGTCTCCTCCCAAAGAGTAACGGAGGAGTGCAAAGGTACCCTCAGCGCGGTCGGTCATCGCGCATAGAGTGCAATCGCATAAGGGTGCTTAACTGCGAGACGGACATGTCGAGCAGGTACGAAAGTAGGTGATAGTGATCCGGTGGTTCTGTATGGAAGGGCCATCGCTCAACGGATAAAAGGTACTCCGGGGATAACAGGCTTATTCCTCCCAAGAGTCCACATCGACGGAGGAGTTTGGCACCTCGATGTCGGCTCATCACATCCTGGGGCTGTAGCAGGTCCCAAGGGTATGGCTGTTCGCCATTTAAAGTGGTACGCGAGCTGGGTTCAGAACGTCGTGAGACAGTTCGGTCCCTATCTTCCGTAGCCGTTGGAGAATTGAGGGTGAGTTGCTCCTAGTACGAGAGGACCGGAGTGAACGTACCTCTGGTGTTCCGGTTGTCACGCCAGTGGCACTGCCGGGTAGCTATATGCGGACGGGATAACCGCTGAAAGCATCTAAGCGGGAAGCCCCCCCCAAGATTAGTTCTCCCTAGACCTTTAAGGTCTCTAAAGGGCCGTCGAAGACTACGACGTTGATAGGCTGGGTGTGTACGCGCAGTAATGCGTTTAGCTAACCAGTACTAATTGCCCGTGAGGCTTGACCATATAACACCCAAGCGATTTGTCCCTAACGTGGCAAATCGTGATTGGGTACAATTGACTTGAATGCGACAAACGTCAAAACAAATTGTACGAATTAGCGGTGGGGCGAGCCATGACTCGCCCCATTGCGACCGGTTTGCCTGGCGGCCATAGCGAGTGGGAACCACCCGATCCCTTTTCGAACTCGGAAGTGAAAACGCTCTGCGCCGATGCTAGTGTCGACTTTGTCGATGTGAAAGTAGGTCACTGCCAGGCTCTT
>CAVWPD010000009.1:0-253163 GCA_963756845.1 uncultured Gammaproteobacteria bacterium
CGAAACCCTCACTGACGCAAGTTGGTGAGGGTTTTTTTATATCCGCATACTTGTGCTTGCGAATCGAAATGAGCTAAAGTATTACTTAAGAAATATCGGTAACACTTCATGGCCACCAATCTGACCAGCAAAGGGCAAGTCACAGTCCCCAAAAAGATTCGGGAATATTTGGGCTTAAAGCCCGGCAAGCCCGTCACTTTTGAAAGATTGAAGACGGGAGAGATTGTGCTAAAGGCTGCCGGAGAGAGCGCCAAAGCTCCGATCAGCAAGTTCGCCGGGCTTCGCGGCCGAGCGACGGTGCGTATGAGGACGGAGGATATTCTCGCACTGACGCGCGGTTGATTCGATGGTGCTCGTCGACACCAACGTCCTGCTCGATGTTCTGGTCAACGATATCAATTGGGCCAGTTGGTCGCAAGAACACCTAGACGCCCTATCTATGACCGATACGTTAGCGATTAACTCGATCATCTACTCGGAGCTTTCAATGGCTTTTGCGCGGATTGAAGAGCTCGACACGGCGATCGAAGAGGTGTCCCTGAAGGTCGAGAGCATCCCCAAAGAAGCCTTGTTTCTGGCCGGTAAGGCGTTTCTCGCTTACCGAAAAGCCCGAGGAACGAAGCACAATGTGCTGCCTGACTTCTTTATCGGTGCGCACGCCGCGGTCATGCGATGGCCGCTCCTGACTCGAGACCTGGCGCGTTACCGCACCCATTTTCCGACGGTACGGTTGATTACGCCTAAGTCCGAGTAAGGCAGGAAGGCCGCAACGTCGATCTGCCGCTGCCGGGCGGTGGTAATCGTCTTTCTCGAATTACCAGCGCATCCCCTGGATTCGTTTGTCTCGATGCGCAAGAATCCATTGTGCATGCTCAGCCAGGCAGGCATGTCCCAACGACCGCAGGATTCCTAACTTTCGCTCTGTCGTGCTGGCGGCGCGCAGCTGACCGGCTGCAAAGCTGAACAGCGTGTACATGTATTGATACTGGCGAATCAGCGCCCGATCCGCCTTTTCGTTTAAATATATTTCGAAGATCGCGGCGTAGACGGGAATTAGCGCAAGTCCCCACAACAGACCATTCCGTATCTGCAGCGGGAGAAGCGTGCGACCCCCAGCTCTTAACGCCACATCGACCGCGAATATCAGCGCCAATACCAAGCCTCCAAACAGCAGTACGCGATCAATTCGCTCGTAGAGGTGAATTTTGTTTTTCAATTTGTGCAACCGGTGACGGTAGTAGAACATCTGCCCGCTGCCATTCACGGGATGATCATCTCCCACCCAATTGGCGTAAACGTAAGGAAAGCCCTCCTCGAAACTTCCGCACGGGTGAATGGCGAGCTGCAGGCTCACCGCGCGCATGGCATTTCGGATCCACTGCAGCTCCGCATCCTGCTTCTGCAGGAAACTTTCGTGGGCAAACTCTCCGGCAGATTCATTGCGTACGCCGGCGACTTCCCAGTAGAAATCCACGCGCAGCGCCTCGGCCAAGGCGCGATAGTCTAGGTACTTGCGATGCCAGGCGCGCCGGTGCGCCCACACGGCCAGCAGCGTTCCAAAAAGAAATACGGCCAGCACGCCCGTAATGGCGACCATTGCGAGCTGCCCGATCGAATTCTTTTTGAAGGCGATCAGCAGAAATGCCATGAGAGCCCACAGCAGGTACCGAGCTTGGAGTGCGGTGGTGAAACAGCGACGGTAATGGCTGCCCATCCAGTCCGCAGCGACAAACAAGTGGTTCAGGTACTGCAGCGTGTTTGGGATGGGAGTCGGGCTCGGTTGCGATAAGCGCCGACCTTTCATTGCAATGGTGTCGCCGAACGCCGCGACATCGCGATTGAATTCCGCCAGGCGCGTCAGCGTTGTGCGAAGGTGTCTCGGATACGCCTCTCCGCCCGGCCTGTCGCTGCTTGTAAATCCAAGAACCTCGACGCCGCCTGTGCCGGGCTGCGAGGCTCGGCCGCAGCGAATCTCAAAGTTAAGGTCGTCATCCAGCGGGGAGAACAACATGTCGCGCGGTGCAACGCCGGCTTCGGCAGTCGGCATGACACCTTGGCGCCGGAATTCTATCGATTTAGCGGTGCCGGCTCGAAAGTCGGTGCTTGCGCCGTTCCATATGGCAATCATCACTCCGCTGTAGCGCGCGATGATGGCCCCGCTGCGCTGGAATTGCCGGTCGCGCAATTCGCCGGGCCGCTCAATGTCCCCCGCCTTCGCATCTGCCGGTAATTCTAGTTCCACGACTTCGCTCATATCGCAAAGGCGATCAAACGTTTGGCGGTCTGGTTCCGTTTCGAGATCCTGGCGGCACAGACGACGCGCGTAAGGCAGCAAGGCGATGATGGAAATTCCGATCTCGGCGGCGACTTCCGCCACGAGCAGGTCCGCTCCGGCTGCCATCGAGCACAGCAATCGCAGCGGCACATCGGGGTTATCGGTGCGAATCTGGCCCAGCAGCTTGGCGACCGCCGCCCGGATCTGTGGGATTTCCTCGGGCAGCAGGTCCCTGTGGCCCACGACACCGATCATGAACGGAATCTTGAATTGAGCGGCAGGTTCTGGAGAGGCCGAGAGCAAGCTGAGTTCTCGGTTACATGGCTAAGATCGCGGGTTGTGCAAGTCGGCCATGCCGCTACTTTCTACCCGGCTCGCTCCCACCGCAACTGTTAAATACAAAGCCCGAAGTCATGCGAAGGTACGCGGCCCCGAGGCAGCCCTTGTCCGATAACTCCCGGAAAAGAGATTAGCGGCGGATGCGGATCGGCGACCGCCGGCCGCCGCGCAGGACCGCCAAACCTCCGAACAGCAGGGTGACGGCGGCTACGGCAGATGATGCATCGATCTCAGGCGCGCTTACGGTGCCCGATCCGCCGATTGCCGAGCCGTTTTCCGTCCATCCAGTCAGATCCTTTACTGACAGATCGACTGCTGCAGTGCTGGGGTCGCCATTCGTATAGGTTACAAAACCAATGACGCCGCCGGTCTTGTTGAAAAGCAAATCCTCTGCGCTTCCGGCGGCGCAGCCGCCCGCGAAGGTGTTGCCGTCGAATTTAAATGAGGCGCCGGACCCGCCCGGGCACCAGCCATTCAATTCGATTTCAGTATCCGTATTGGCCAAGTTCCAAACGCTGACTTGTGCGTCGGGAATGTTATTCGACGAGCCTGTCGTGATCGCACCCGTGAAGTACTGGTACATGGCGCCGCCTGTGGCGATGAACGGCGAAGTGTCGCTGCCACCCGAGGCGCCGTTAAATGTTCCGTCGGGGAATAGAACGCTGGTGGGAACCGGATTCGCAGCAGAATTAGGCGTACAGGCAGTCTGATTTAGGTAAACGCCGCCCGGCGTGAAGTTGAAGGAGGCCGCATTACTGGCGTCAGTCGTATACGTCGACATGCATCCCGCGCCATTTTCGTCATCGATGCGCGTACTGCGGCCGCTTCCGCCTCCGGCGTCTGCACGATTCGCGCTAGCCAGGCAGCCTATCAAGGAGACCGCGGTAATAATCGCAAAATTGTATTTCATGGCGTGGTCATCCCTAAGAGTTGCTCGCTACTACAAATTCATGCATGCCGCTTCATCTGAGCGGAAACAGAACACCGGTGTAGGCGCATCGACGGCTACTGGCACTCTCAACATCGCAGACCTATCGAGGCGCAGTAAAAAGCTACTCGCAGTACACTTCGATGTCAATTTTGAGACGCAGTCGAACGACGACTGTGAAAGCTACGAACTCTGGCCAGATGATTATGTTATCCATCTCGCGGAGCGTGCCGATCGACAATTCAAGATTTCCGGGCGTTTGCGATCAAAAGCGCGCGTCGTTTCGCGAGCAAATTGTAAAATCCGTTGGATCCAAATCGTTGAACAATGGTGCGCTGCGCGCCCGCGAGCGTAGCGGCAGCGCCGGGATCGCCGTTGATCGCGAGCAGCTGCGCATCAACAGCGTCCCAAACGGCATAGCGCCATGCATTGGCTGGGTCGAGGGGGTGCGCCTTCTGAAGCAGTTCCTTGGACTCCGCCAACAACTCAGCTGCGCGCTCCATGTGGCCTTGCGCCAGTTCCAAATCCGCTTCATTGAGCAGCACTTGGTCCAGAAGTTCGCCGTGATCCGGTAGCCTGGCGATCGCCGCGGCACGCTCGATTTCGCGCTGCGCCTCGCCCGCGCGACCCCGATAGGCATCGATCATGGCGAGACTGTTGAGCGGCGCCACCAAGTCGTCGTGAGTACTCCCTTCAAATTTCTCCGTCATCGCCAGCGATTGGCGCAGGGGCTGTTCAGCCTGATCGATCTGGCCCGCCATGAGCGCGGAACGTCCAATGTTGTTCATGATCGTCGAGACTTCCCGATGTTCGGCTCCAAATATTTCCTGATAAATCGGCAATGCCTGTTGGTACAGCGACATGGCTTCATCGTATCGCCCGGATTGGTATAGAGCAGTAGCGAGATCGTTAAGCGATAATGCGGTCAAGGCATGATGCATGCCGAGGGACTGCTCCCTCAGCCTAAGCGCCTCGCGTAGTGGCGCCTCAGCGGCCGCAAGGTCGCCGCTGTACAGATAGATGAGGCCAAGGGAGCCGAGCGTTCGCGCCAGAACCGGTGCCTCCGCCGGACCACGCTTACGATCGGCAGCCAGCGCTTCCTTACAGAGTTTCTCCGCGTCGGAGTATTTCTCGAGCTGGCCCAACACATCGGCGAGTCCGGTTAATGCTCCCGAACGCAACTCATTAGACGGCGATAAGCTCCTGCGTGCCAGGTCGACCGCCTCACGCAGTACTCGCGCTGCGTCGTCGTACTCGCCGGCAAGATAGAACGTGTGCCCGGAGGCGATCAGGGTACGAACCCGCGAATCATCCGGTACCGAGGCGGAGCCTTGGTCGGTGCGCGCCTGTGTCAACAGTTCTTCCGCAGGTTTGTACAGTCCGAGTCCTGAATAGGCCTCGCCCATCGCCGTCAACAGCGAAGCGCGAACGCGCGGTTCACCTTGAAGGCTGTTGGTGCTGCTGTCGCTGCGAATTTCCTTCGCGCCTTTATCGAGAACCTCTTTCACCGTCACGGCATTGCCGCGATTCTCAGTGGGATCCGCCAGTTGAAACAGCCCCACCATGAACTGCGTGGTGCGATCGGAAGTGGTTGCCTCGGTGCGCGCTACATCGCGTTGTTTCAAGGCGAGCCACCAGGCGATGCCGGTGATGACGGCGAGGCTGCAGAGTCCTGCCACCGCCGTGCGCCTGATCAAGCGATTACGCCTGCCGCGGCGGCGCGAATGCTGCGCATAATCAGCGGCGGCGCCCGAAGGCATCAAGCCGGCCTCTTCGACGTGGCGAATCCCGGCGAGTTTTTCCGGCGCCACGGCCAGCCAGTCATCGACGCGCTGGTGGTAATCCCAAACCGCCGCGTCGCGCGCGAGTTCATCGCGAATGCGCAGCAGCGAGGTCTCGCGTTGCAGCCAGTCTTGCGCTCGTGGCCAGGACTTGATCAGCGCCTCGTGAGCGAGAGAGGTCACCGGACCATCGCCGCGCCGTTCATCATTAGTCACACAAAGTCTTCGTGCGACCAGCCGGTCGAGCAGATCACGCGCAGGACTTCCGAGGGGAAAGCGCGACAGGGACGCATAGCGGCGGGTCGCCGCCCCGTCCTCGCCAACGCCGACCAGTTCGCGCATGACGTCGCGGAAGGCGGTATCCGCGTCGCCCGCCGTTCCGTTGACCACCTCATCGGCTGCCGCAATCAGCGCTCCGCGCAGGCCGCCCTCATAGTCCGACCAGCGCAGCAGATGGCCGGCGCGCCGCTCGTAAAGTTCCTCGAGGGTGTACTCCAGCAAGGGCAGCGCCTCGGGGTTCGCGGTGGCATCGCGCAGCAGCGCTTGATCGAGGGATACTCCTCCGCGTTCCTCCCAGATCAACCCCGCGGCTCTTGCCGGCTCGCGGATCATTTCGGCGAGCTCGTCGGGACGCGGCGGCAACAGGGTGTACGGCCCGCTGCGGCCGAGGGACTGGATAAGTTGAGGGTGCGCTTCGAGGCGGTGCACGAAATCGCTGCGCAGTGTTGCCGCAATCCAGATGGAGCGGGACCGCGACAGGGCAGTCATCGCCGCGATGAACGGACCTTCGCCGAGGCTCGAATCCGGATTGGCGAAGGCTTCCTCCAACTGATCCACGTAAATCAGCACGCGAATCAGCCGCGTCTCCATGTTCGCCAATGCGGCGTCCGCGGCCAAGCACATCTCGATCTTGGCGGCGGCTTCATCGGGACGTGCGAATAGCGCGTCGGCGAGCTCGCGCACGGGGCTGCCGAGTCGTTCCAGGGCGGGGATGCGCTCGCTTAAGCGAGCAGCCAGCACCGCAATCGCGCCCAGTTCGCGCATGGCTGGATCCGACTCCGACGGTCGCACGCTCACGGTGATCCATTGAGCGATGCCTTCGACCGGCCGCAGGCCGAGGAGCGGCACCAGACCCGCCTTGAACAATGAGGTCTTGCCGGCGCCGCTCATCCCTTGCACCAGCAACAATCTGGCCACGGATTCCGTCAATGCAGCAGTCTCTGTCTCGCGAATGCGCCGCATCAGGTCGCTGAGGGCCTCCGACCGGCCAAAGTAAATGGCCTGGTGTTCAGCTTCGAAGGACTGCAAGCCGCGAAATGGCGATTCGCCGCGCCAGAAGGGCCGAAATCCTTCCAAGTGCGGCACGTGTATCTCGGCGTCCAACCATCGGCGCACATGCTCGGCGAGGCGGCGCTCGAAGGCATGGCTGTCGCTGAAGGTATGGTGCGCAACGATCACGGCACCGTCTTCGTCGTGAAATGCTCGCTGGCAGAACTCATTCAGGCGCTGGTATTGATCGCTGCGCTCGGCGAAATCATCGCTGCCAAGGCTGATTTGCGGTCCGGGGACCTTTCTATAGATCAGCAGTTTCGGTTTGCCGCGCTCGGCGAATGAGGCGAGCGCGTCTTGAATTTCAAATTCTGTCCCGGTGGGTGCGGGCTCGCCCTGCGCGGGCGCGAAATCGGACGGCAGCCTCGAACCCAATCGTGACCAGAGAATGGTGACCACAAGATCGCAATTCGACGGCCGTTCGATCTGCTGCTGAAAGCCGGTATGGCCGAACAGTGGTTCATGTTCCCAAATCACAAACGTCAAACGCACCGCGTGCGCTACTTCGGCTGCTATACGCCGGAATACGAATTCCGCGAGCGCGCGCTCTTCGGCCACGTCTCCGGGGGAAGATAAGAAAATCTTAAGTTCAGGCAACTCGGCCATATCGAGGCTCGCCGTGGCGAAGACGGTCTGCGCCGATGCTAAGGTCTACTTGGTCAATGTGAAAGTGGCCGAAGGCCGCATTCTTTCGGCGAAGGCTCTGCGCGCCTGCATGATGGCGGCGCGGTGCTGCTCGGCCCAGATCCACACGCCACAGAAGGCCGCGCCGAGACTTTGTCCGAGCTCGGTGAGTTGATACTCGACCCGTGGCGGGATGACGGGAAATACCGTGCGCGTCACCAGTCCGTCCGCTTCCATCTGCCGCAATGTTTTGGTCAGCATCTTTTGGCTTACGTCGCCGATCAGTTCCCCGAGGCGCGTGAAACGTTGTTGGCCATGCTCCGCGAGTGCCTCCAGGGCGAGCATGGTCCACTTATCAGCCACCCGGCCGATGATTTCTCGAACCAGCGCTTCGAGCTCGGGATCATCCGGTTCCGCGGCCGAATCAGACATCTCTATACTCTCCGATTGGTAAGTATGGCAATTATGGGTGCCTACTTCCCATAAGTTTGTGTTAATCCTACCATGGCTTCCCATAGCAAAATCCAATCTCCTAAGGAACCACCATGCAAGTACGCGGCAATACCATTCTGATTACGGGAGGGGGTTCCGGCATCGGCCGCGCGCTGGCCGAGGCGTTTCATTCGGAGGGCAACAAGGTCCTGATCGCCGGCCGCCGCAAAGACCGGCTCGAGGAGACGATTGACGCCAATCAGGGTATGCAGTCCGTGGTTCTCGATATTGAAAGCCCCGATTCGATCCATGAGGTCGAGGAGCGGCTCAAAGCCGAGCACCCGGGGTTGAACGTCGTCATTCATAACGCCGGCATCATGCGACCGGAGTCTCTTCAGAACGGCGCGGTGACCGATGCGGAGGCCATGGTCACGACCAATCTCTTGGGGCCGATGCGCTTGAACGGCGTGCTCTTACCGCTGCTGCAGAAGCAACCGCGCGCTGCGATCATGACCGTATCGTCCGGGCTCGCCTTCATTCCGCTGGCGATGACCCCCACCTACTGCGCCACCAAGGCGGCCATCCATTCCTATACCCAATCGCTGCGCTACCAGCTGCGAAACACTGCCGTTCAAGTCCTCGAACTCATTCCGCCCTATGTGCAGACGGAATTGATGGGATCGCGGCAGGCCACGGATCCCAACGCCATGCCTCTGAAGGAATTCATCACCGAGGTCATGAGCATTCTCAGGAACTCGCCGGACGCCACGGAGATTTGCGTTGAGCGCGTCAAGCCGTTGCGCTTTGCCGAAGCGAGCGGAGGTTATGACGCCTTCTTCAAGAAGTTCAACGACGCGATGGCGGCATCCCTCGCGACGCATTAAACGCTACAATTCCTCACTCACGTCCCCTTCGGAGTCAGGAGGATCTTGTGACTCGAATTTCTGCGTTCCCGCTGCGCAGAGCCGTCGCCGCAGGCTTGGCGCTGGCAATGGGCATCGCCTATGCGGACGCCGCGACGCCCACAACCCCCAGCGCGCCCAAGCCGCTGCCACTCCCCGTCAGCTTGGTCGATGTCATGCGCGCCTCGGTAGAGATTCCGGCCGAGGGCATCGGCGCGGCCGCGGGCGCCGACAAGCTGACCGACGATGAGTGGCAGCTGGCGGACCAGGATGCGGTGAACCTCATCGTTGCGAGCACCGTTATCGCGGCCGCCGGCACCGGGAAAAACGATAAAAAATGGGTGGCTAACGCCGATTGGCAGACATGGGTGCGGGACCTGGAAAAGGCCGCCTTGCAGGTTCGCGCCGCGGTCAAATCGCAAGATCTGAAGAGGTTGGCCGCGGCCGGCGATCAATTGCAGGGGGTTTGCGAAGCCTGCCATACGAAGTATCGGCCCACAGCGCCCTCCGATGGCGTTTCACGCTATCCGTTCTACCCGAAGCGGGAGTTGCCTAAATAAGGAGTCGGGTTTGACGTCAAATCTGTTACCCACTATATTCAGAATTAGTGGGTAACAGGCTGAAACCGCATTCTCTTTATCGCCCACATGAATTGACCATCCGTACTCTGTATGCGGAAGTCAAAGAGCGCGCGACCGCCACAGGAGATCTGCTTCCGGGAACACCCGGCAGCCTCGTCAAGCGTTCGGGCACCGGGCACGAATATTGGTATCGCTCCTACTACCCAGTACCCAAGAAGCGATCCGAGGATTTTGTGGCCGCTACAAGCAATGCCGCCGCCTACGAGGCAATGCGGGATCGAATTGCGCACTCTGAATGGACAGCCCACCAGGTCGCGACGCTTTCCAAGCTAGGCTTTCAGGTTGCGGACAAGGGCATAGGCCGCGTACTCGTCGAGCTGTATAACCGGAAAATATTCGACGCGGGCCTCGTCATGGTCGGAACCCTGGCCTACATGAGCTGGCTCAATGAGTACGGCGCACTGGCCACCGCGGCCCGGACTCAGGATATCGATCTTGCGCGTAGGCAACCCCTGAAGTTGGCTGCCACCGTTTCGTTTCTAGCCACCCTGCAAGCGACCCAACTTCCCTTCGTGCGAATTCCTAGTCTGCCCAGCCATAAGCCGTCGACGTCTGTGAAGCTACCGGGCGCCGGGGGCCTACGAGTCGACATGCTCGCCCCTGGTCGGGTGTTAGGTAACATCGTCGCGGTTCCGGAGCTCGCCTGGCATGCACAGGCAATTCCGTTTTACGATTATCTTCTCGAGGATAGCCACAGTGCCGCAATGCTTGCCGGCGGACACTGCATTCCCATCGTGCTGCCGGAGGCTGCGCGCATGATGTGGCACAAGCTCTACTCAAGCGCACATCGCAGCAAGGATCCGACAAAGGCCGAAAAGGATCTCGTCCAAGCTGCGACCTTGGCCGCCATTCTGGTCGAACAGGAGAGCAGGTCACTGCGCGAGTCTTTCCAAGATGCGCCGCGGGCGCTACGTGCGGCAGCCATCGCGCGGCGGCCGCGAATGGCAGCGCTATTGACTGAACATCCGCAAGCGCTTGATGCGTTTCAGTCCCTTTAAGCGCTGCCGACCGAGCGTTTGCGCGTCTGCGGCTGCAAGGCCCACCAAGGCTCGATGCTCGCCGTCAGGCCCGCCAGATCGAGACCCGCCCGGGTGAGGCAGGTGTCGCGTGTGCCGTGCTCAATGAACGTGTCCGGGATGCCCACATGCAGCAGCGGAATTTGTACGCCGGCCGAGGCCAGCAGCTCGCCGACGCCCGCTCCCGCACCGCCGATGACGGCATTTTCCTCGACGGTGATGAGGGCTCGATGCCGCTGCGCGAGCGATAAAACCAGCTTCTCGTCCAGCGGTTTGATGAAGCGCATGTTGACGATCGTCGCGTCCAACCGCTCCGCGATCTTTTGCGCCGAGTCGACCAGCGCGCCGAAGGCCAGGATCAGCAACCCGCTGCGGCCTTCGCGCCGCAGCTGCGCCTGGCCCACGGGCAGCGCAGTCATTTCCGCGGCAATCGCGGCGCCGGGGCCGGTACCCCGCGGGTAGCGAATGACCGACGGCGAACTCAAGGTGGTGCCCGTGTACAGCATCTGGCGGCATTCGTTTTCGTCCGCCGGCGCCATGATGATCATGTTGGGTATACAGCGCAGAAAGGACAGATCATAGCTGCCTTGATGGGTCGCCCCGTCGCTACCCACCAAGCCGGCTCGATCCACGGCGAATACCACGGGAAGATTCTGAAGCGCGACGTCGTGGATGAGTTGATCGTAGGCGCGCTGCAGAAACGTTGAATAAATCGCGACGACGGGCTTCAATCCTTCCGCGGCCAATCCGGCTGCAAATGTCACCGCGTGCTGCTCGGCGATGGCGACGTCGAAGTAGCGCTGCGGAAAGCGTTTCGAATATTCGACCAATCCTGAACCCTCGCGCATTGCGGGCGTGATGCCCACGATGGCAGGGTCGCGCTCCGCCATGTCGCATAGCCACTTGCCGAAGATCTGCGAATACGTAGGCCCCGAGCTCGCCTCCTTGAAGATCATGCCGCTGGCCGGATCAAAGGGGCCGGGGCCATGCCACTTGATGGGATCCGCCTCGGCGGGCGCATAGCCCTTGCCCTTGCGCGTCACCACATGCAGGAACTGCGGACCGCGCAGCTTGCGCAGATTGCGCAAGGTATCGACCAGCGCCTTCACATCATGGCCGTCGATGGGCCCGATGTAGTTGAAACCCATTTCTTCGAAAAGCGTGCCGGGAAGCACCATGCCCTTCAGGTGTTCCTCCGAGCGGCGCGCAAGTTCCCACACGGTGGGCATTTGCCGCAGGACCTTCTTGCCGCTCTCGCGCAGGTGCGAATACATCCGGCCCGACAGTGCACGCGCCAGATAATTGGATAGCGCGCCGACGTTCTCGGAAATCGACATATCGTTGTCGTTGAGTACGATGAGCAGGTCGGCGGGCAGCGAACCGGCGTGATTCAGCGCTTCGAATGCCATGCCAGCCGTCAGTGCGCCATCGCCGATGATAGCGACCACGCGCCGCTTCTCGCCGCGTTGCGCGGCCGCGACGGCCATGCCCAGCGCGGCGCTGATCGAGGTGCTGGAGTGGCCGACGCCAAAGGTGTCGTACTCGCTCTCGCTGCGCGTCGGAAACGGCGCCAACCCAGAGTCCTGCTTGATGGTGTGCAGCTGCTCGCGCCGACCCGTCAGTACCTTGTGCGGGTAGGCCTGATGACCCACATCCCAGACCAGACGGTCGTAAGGCGTGTCGAATACATAATGCAGCGCAATGGTCAGTTCAACGGTGCCTAATCCTGCGGCGAAGTGTCCGCCTCGGGTGGCGACGCTATGGATGAGAAACTGACGCAGCTCCTGGGCGAGCGCCGTGAGCTTGGCCGCCGGCAAGCGGCGCAGGTCCGGCGGGTAGTTGATGGTTTCAAGCAGGGAATAACGGTCGGGCGGAGCGTCCATGTTATGCCAGTTTATACTGCGCCACCCTCGAGGTGGCAATGGACTGCACGCTTGTTGCGGATTTGCACCAGACCTGACCCGCTGAGATACTGGGCGCATGGATTCCATGAGTTCAGACGAGCGCTATCAGGACCAGATACTGCCGCACGTCTCTCGCACCTTCGCCTTGACGATTCCGCAGCTGCCGCCCGGGCTGTGTACTCCCGTGACCAGCGCCTATCTGTTGTGCCGAATCGCCGACACCATCGAGGATGAGCCGGCGCTCTCCGCCCCGGAGACCTTGAGCTTTCTGCAGCGATTCAGTGCCGTGGTGGCCGGAAACGGGGATGCGGTGGCATTAGCGCGGGATCTTGAGCAGCGGCTCTCGGAGCGGACCTTGCCGACGGAGCGGGATCTGGTCTGCAACATGGAACGGGTGGTCCGCGTGACCGCGGGCCTGGGAGCAGCCCAAGCAGCCGCCATACGGCGCTGCGTCGAGCTCATGTGCTACGGCATGCCGCGCTTCCAGTTCAATGCCAGCGTTCGGGGCCTGGCGCGTTCCACCGATCTGGACGATTACTGCTACTACGTGGCCGGCGTGGTCGGTGAAATGCTCACCGATTTGTTTTGCGACTATTCCGCGGACATCGCCCGCCGCCGGCCCGCGCTCACCGCACTCGCCGCGTCCTTTGCGCAGGGCCTGCAGATGACGAACATCCTCAAGGATATCTGGGAGGACCGCAGCCGCGGCGCCTGCTGGCTGCCCCAGGAGGTGTTTAGCCGGCACGGCGTGGATCTGGCCAAGGTATCGCGCGACACGGGCGATGCGCGTTTCGACGCCGGCATCCTCGAGCTGGTGGGTGTCGCCCATGCGCATTTGCGCAACGCCCTAGATTACACATTATTAATCCCTGCCCCGGAGAAGGGCATTCGGCGCTTCTGCCTGTGGGCCATCGGTCTTGCCGTTCTCACGCTGCGCAAGATCGCGCATCATCCGGGCTTCACCGCCGGGGCGCAGGTGAAGGTGCGGCGCTCGACCGTCAGCCTGACGTTGCTGCTGACCACCCTCGCCTTACGCAATGATTGGATGTTGCGGCGCCTGTTCGCCGTTGCCGCGCAAGGTTTGCCGTTGGCAGCTCTGCCCGAGGTGCGGCGGCCGCGCCCCCAGCCCACGCCAGGATCGGATGAGGCTGACCTCGAGCCGGAGCCCGTGCGTCTGCGCTCCTACGGGAGTTCCGGCACGTGAATCGCGTGGCGCCCAAACCCAACGAGTTCCAGACGGAACTCGAGCTGCCGGATGCTCGCGCCGATATCGCGGCGCGCGGCGATATCGTCTCGCACACGCTGCGGCGGATTTCGGATACCTCGCCGCTGGATCGTGCCATTGCCGAGTCGCGCGATGCACTGATCGCGCGCCAGCACGCAGCAGGCTACTGGCTGTACGAGCTCGAGGCGGACTGCACCATCCCCGCCGAGTACATCATGATGATGCACTTCTTGGATGAGATCGATGGCGCGCTCGAGGCGAAGATCGCCAATCACTTGCGCGCGCGCCAGGCGCAGCACGGCGGCTGGCCGCTGTACCACGGTGGCGACTTCGACATGAGCTGCACGGTGAAGGCCTACTTTGCTCTAAAGCTTGCCGGTGATCACAGCGACGCCGCGCATATGCAGCGGGCGCGCGCGGCAATTTTGCAGCGCGGCGGCGCGGCCACTGCCAATGTGTTCACGCGAATCGCACTGGCGCTGTTCGGGCAACTGCCGTGGCGCGGTGTGCCCTACATTCCGGTGGAGATCATGTTGCTGCCGCGATGGTTTCCGTTTCATCTCGACAAGGTGTCGTATTGGTCGCGCACGGTGATGGTGCCGCTGTTCATTCTGTGCACGCGCAAGCCCATCGCCAAGAATCCGCGCGACGTCAATATTCGCGAGCTGTTCACGACACCGCCGGAAAAAGAGCGCCGCTATTTCCGGCGTGCAGGGCTGCTGGCCAAGGCATTCCTGGTATTTGATCGGATGGGACGCCTGCTGGATCCCTTGATCCCCGCACGCATGCGCGAACGGGCGACGCGCCGGGCGGAGCAGTGGATCCTCGAGCGCTTGAATGGAGAAGACGGACTCGGCGCGATTTTCCCCGCCATGGTCAATGCCTTGGAAGCCATGCTGGTCCTGGGATACGCCAAAGACGATCCGCGCTGCGCGACGGCCAGACGCGCCTTGCAGAAGCTGTTGGTGGTGGGTCCCTCGAGCGCCTATTGTCAGCCCTGCGTCTCGCCCATCTGGGACAGCGCTCTGGCCTGTTTGGCGCTGCAGGAAGCAGGTGATGAGTCCTCGCGCGACGCGTCGAAGAAAGCGCTGGACTGGCTGCAAACCAAGCAGTTGCTTGATCAGCCAGGCGATTGGCGCGTGAACCGCCCTGACTTGGCCGGCGGCGGTTGGGCGTTTCAATTCGCGAATGACTATTACCCGGACCTGGACGACACGGCGGTGGTCGCGTGGGCCATGCATCAGGCGAAGGATTCGGAGCGGTACGCGGAAAGTGTGCGCCGTGCGCTCGATTGGCTGGTGGGAATGCAAAGCCGCGATGGCGGATTCGCGGCCTTCGATGCAGACAACACCAGTTACTACTTGAACAAGATTCCCTTCGCCGATCACGGCGCGCTGCTGGATCCACCCACCAGCGACGTGACCGCTCGCGTGGTGACGCTGCTGGCGCGAGTCGGCCGGCCGCAAGACAAGGCCGCCCTGGAGCGCGCGATCGCGTACCTGCGCGCGCAGCAGGAGACCGACGGCTCGTGGTTCGGCCGTTGGGGCACCAACTACATTTACGGCACGTGGTCAGTGCTCATGGCGCTCGCGCAGGCGCATGTCGGGCCGCACGATCCCGCGGTACAGCGCGCGATCGTATGGCTCAAGCAGCGACAGAACGCCGACGGCGGTTGGGGTGAGAGCAACGACAGCTATGCGCAGCCAGAAATTGCTGCGCACTTCGCCAGCACGCCTTATCAAACTTCTTGGGCGCTGCTCGGTTTGCTGTCGGCGGGCGAGGCAAGTTCCGACGCGGCGCGCCGCGGCGCGGAATTTTTGATGCACAGCAGACAAGCGGACGGATTGTGGAACGACGCGAGTTTTACGGCGCCGGGTTTCCCGCGGGTATTTTATTTACGCTATCACGGGTATTCGGCCTATTTCCCTGTGTGGGCGCTGGCTGCCTACCGGACGCTGACGCGCCGCGGAATCGCTCATTGAGCCGCGGCCTCGCTCATTGAAGGATGTAGGTGTGGTCGCGGCGCTCGCGGCCGAAGCACGGGCGCTGGGGCGGCGCGATGGTTCAGTGTTGGCGGTGAGCGGCATCGGCGCCGCAGCCGCTGCCGCCGCTGCGCGCGCGCTCATCGAGGCGAGGGTCTGCGCGCTCATGACCTTTGGCTTGGCCGGCGCGTTGGATCCGGCGCTGCATGCCGGCAGCATCATACTCCCCAGCGAATTGATATCCCGCGACGGCTTGCGTTTCGCCACCTGCAAGGAGTGGCGTGAACGCGTCGCGGCCGCCGTGGGTGCGGCACACTGCGTGAACGAAGGGATCTTGTTCACCAGTGATCATGCGATCGAATCGCCTGCCGACAAGGCGGCGGCATTCAGTGCCACGGGGGCTGCGGCGGTTGACATGGAGAGCACGGCGGTAGCCGAGGTTGCCGCCTCTCACGCGTTGCCCTTCATTGCGGTGCGGGTGATCGTGGACACGGCCGCCGATGCGCTGCCCCCGGCGGTGGTTGCCGCCAGCCGCGCGGGCCGAGTGCAGATCGGGCGCCTGGTCGCGGGACTGGTTGTCGCGCCGGGACAGATCGCAGCGCTGCTTCGCCTCGCGCGGCGCTACCGTACCGCGATGCGCTCTCTGCGATTGGTCGGCGCACAC
Source organism: uncultured Gammaproteobacteria bacterium (assembly GCA_963756845.1). Classification (GTDB taxonomy): domain Bacteria; phylum Pseudomonadota; class Gammaproteobacteria; order Steroidobacterales; family Steroidobacteraceae; genus Bog-1198. The sequence continues at coordinate 16,043 of CAVWPD010000009.1, forward strand.
CTCGTATGAAGGCGCTGGTGACCGGCGCGACCGGATTCGTGGGCGCGGCAGTCGCGCGGGCGTTGCTCGCCGCGCGTTGGCAGGTTCGAGTGCTGGCACGCAAGGAATCCGATCGCAGCAACTTGCGTGATCTCGATGTGGAGGTGGCGGCAGGCGACCTGACGGATTTGGGTTCATTGCAGCGCGCTGCGGAGGGCTGTGATGGGCTATTTCACGCGGCGGCGGACTATCGTCTGGGCGCGCGCGATCCCTCGCAACTGTATCGCAACAATGTCGATGGAACCCGCAACGTGTTGATGGCCGCGCGCGGCGCGGGTGTGCGCCGCATCGTGTACACCAGCAGCGTCGCGACAGTCGGAATCCCTGGCGACGGCAGCCCCGGGGATGAACGATCCCCCGTAGCGCTCGAGAACATGATCGGGCATTACAAACGTTCAAAATTTCTGGCGGAAGCGCTGGTTCTGGAAGCCGCTCGCGAAGGCTTATCCGTGGTGCTCGTCAGTCCTTCGACGCCGGTGGGCCCGGGCGATGTGAAGCCCACGCCCACGGGACAGCTGGTGCTGGATGCGGCGGCAGGTCGCATGCCTGCCTACGTCGACACCGGCCTCAATATCGTGCATGTGGACGATGTCGCGGCCGGGCATCTGCTGGCCTACGAACGCGGCCAAGTAGGCGAGCGCTATATTTTGGGGGGCGAGGATATGACCTTGCGGGAGATCCTGGGACAGATTTCCGCGCAGGTGGGCCGCGCGCCGCCCCGAGTGCGACTCCCCTATGGCCTGGTTTTGCCCATCGCCTACCTCGCCGAAGGCTACGCGAAGCTCTCCGGGCGCAGCGGGCGAATTACCCTCGAAGGGGTGCGCATGTCGCGCAAGCGCATGTTCTTTTCCAGCGCGAAGGCCGTGCGCGAATTGGGGTATCGGTGGCGGCCGCCGGCGCAGGCCTTCGAGGACGCGATTCGCTGGTTTCGCGAGCACGGTAAGCTATGATTCTCGAATGGATGACGGCCACGATATGGGATTGGATACGGCCGCCGGCGCTGCTTTGGACCCCGATGCATTGCTGCTGGTCGACGAAAACGACCAAGGCGTCGGCTATCTGAGCAAGAGCCTGTGCCATCAGGGCCGCGGGGTGTTGCACCGGGCATTCTCACTGCTGATTTTCAATGACTATGGCGAGCTACTGATCCAGCAACGGGCCGCGACCAAACGGCTTTGGCCGCTGTACTGGTCGAACAGCGTCTGCAGCCACCCGCGCGGCGCGGAAACTCTCGAGATGGCGACGCAACGGCGCCTACGAGAGGAGCTGGGGATCGGCTGCCCGCTGCACTATTTGTATAAATTTCAATATCAGGCCCAATTCGACGCCACAGGGGCCGAGAACGAGCTTTGCTCGGTGTTTATCGGCCGATCTGGCGACCGGATTAAGGTCAATAATGCCGAAATCATCGATTGGCGCTGGGTCAGCCCAGAGGCTCTGCAGCGGGAAATCAGCACGCAGGGGGAGCATAGCTTTACCCCGTGGTTCTTGATGGAATGGGTGCGGATCTGGCGTGACCATCGCCCGGCGGTGCTGTCCTTGGTAAGATGAGCCATGGCTATCCCACTCCTGCAAATGTACAAGGTCGGCCGCTACATCGCTGGGCGCAAGCTGCGCGGCGACAAGCGCTACCCGCTCGTCCTCATGTTGGAACCGCTGTTCCAGTGCAATTTAGCCTGCTCCGGCTGCGGCAAGATCGACTACCCGAAGGAAATCCTCCAAAAAAGAGTGAGTGTGGATGACGCCTTGCGCGCGGTCGACGAGTGCGGCGCGCCGGTCGTCTCCATACCCGGCGGGGAACCGCTGATTCACAAGGAAATGCCGCAAATCGTTGCCGGCATCGTTGCGCGCCAGAAGTTTGTCTATCTGTGCACCAACGCGATTCTGCTTGCCAAGCACATCGACGAATACCAACCCTCGGTGTACCTCACCTTTTCGATTCATTTGGACGGCAACAAGGAACGCCACGACGAGTCGGTATGCCAGGAAGGGGTCTTCGAGAAAGCGGTTGCCGCCATCAAGTTGGCTCGCGAGAAAGGGTTTCGCGTCACGGTGAATTGCACGCTCTTCAACGGCGAAGATCCGGACGATGTGGCGGAATTTTTCGATACGGCGATGGCGCTGGGCGTCGAAGGTATTACGGTATCGCCCGGATATAGCTATCACCACGCGCCGCGTCAGGACGTGTTCCTGGGACGCAGCGCGAGTAAACAATTGTTCCGCAACATATTCAGCCGTTCTCGCCGCCCCTTTGGAAAACCGGCTTGGTCGTTCAATCACTCCGCCTTGTTCCTGGATTTCCTGGCGGGCAATCAAACCTACCAGTGCACGCCGTGGAGCAACCCAACCTACAACGTGTTCGGTTGGCAAAAACCCTGCTACCTCCTATCCGACGAGGGTTACGCGCCGACCTACAAGGCGCTCATCGAGGATACGGAGTGGGAAAAGTACGGTGTCGGCAAGAATCCGCGCTGCGACAATTGCATGGCGCATTGCGGATTCGAAGGTACGGCGGTCAATGACGCGTTCAGCAACCCCATCAAAGCATTGCTGACTTCGCTGCGCGGTCCGCGCATTGCGGGCCCGATGGCGCCCGAATTGCCGTTCGAATATAGCGACGGCGGAGCGCGCTATGCGGCAGTGACAGCCATTCCGCTGAGCGACATCAAGCGCATGAGCCGGGGGCCGTGAGCGAAGCCGCGGATCGGCGCATCGCGGGGCAGGAGGATGATGATTTTGGCCGCCAGCTAGAATCGTGGCGGCTGCGCATGGAGCGCGCGCTCGCGGCAAGGCTTCCTGATTCCCACCTGGCGCCCTCTCGTTTGCACGAGGCGATGCGCTACAGCGTCTTGGGCGGCGGCAAGCGGATTCGCCCGGCATTGCTGTTCGCCACCGCGCACGCCTTGGATCTCGCGGAAGACGAAGTGGAAGCGGCCGCCTGCGCCATCGAACTCGTCCACGTCTACTCGCTGGTGCACGATGATCTGCCGGCCATGGACAATGACGACATGCGCCGCGGCAGGCCGACCTGTCACAAGGCGTTTGATGAGGCGACGGCGCTGCTGGTAGGCGACGCTCTGCAGCCTCTGGCATTTCAATTGCTGGCGTGCGATCCGAAGCTGCCGTCCTCGCCCGCGATCCGTCTGCGATTGATCGACATGTTGGCGCAGGCGATCGGCACTCTCGGCATGGCGGGTGGCCAGGCGATTGATTTGGCCGCTCAGGGCCTGCGTCTCGACATCGGCCAGGTGGAGGATATGCATGCCCGCAAGACCGGCGCCGTCATTCGCGCCAGCGTGCTGATGGCGGCCGAATGCGCGCCGTCCCTTGACGCTTCGCTCTATGCCGCGCTGACGAAATTCGCAAACGCCGTCGGATTGGCATTTCAGATTCAGGACGATCTGCTCGATGTGACCGGCGATGCCGCCTTGTTGGGCAAGGCCACCGGCGCGGACAGCGATCGCGCGAAGCCAACCTATCCTTCGATTATCGGGATCACAGCCTCGCAGCAGCGCATGCGACAGTTGCACAACCAGGCCATTCAAGCACTGGCGCCGTTTGGCGATCGGGCACGTATCCTGCACTCCTTGGCCCACTGGCTCTTGTCGCGCCAGTATTGAATTAAGGTTTCCTGTGCGCGCCCTGCTCGCAGCCGGACTGACTATCTGGCTCGGAAGTTTCCTTCCGGACCCCTGTTTCGCCGCGCCCACCGTCAAGATTCGAGCCCTGGCCCCCGCGGACGGCGCGCCGACCATAGATGCCGTTGTCAGCGGAGCGCTGGATGATCAGTTCAAGCCCATGGCCAAGTCGCCGGGACACACGCGCTGGCGAGATTATTGGCTGAAGCTGACTCCGCAGGGCCCGCCAGAGGGCAGCGGGATTCCGACGGTCGTCATGAACGCAACGCCCGGACTCCAGGCGACTCTTGTGGCCTGGCGCGACGGCAGAGTGGTTGCACTGCCCGGTGCCGCGAAGCTGCCGGCATTTCTCGGCACACGCGACCTGGTATTTACGCTGCCCGAGGGACTTGCCGATGGACAGCCCTGGTACGCCCACGTCACGTCGGACAGCACCGAGGAGCAATTCTTGAGCTTTTCCGCGGCGGGGCTGGATAGCGTCCTGCAGGAGAGCGCCGCACGGGCACGCATGATTGCCCTCACGCTGGGCGCGCTCATGGCCGTGTCGATTGCCGCGCTGTTGATCTGGTTCGTGCTCAAGGATCGGTTGTTCATTTTGTACGCCACCATGTTCATTCTGCAGGCGCTGTACATCGCCTACATCTCGGGCCAGGGATTTGATTGGCCGTGGCTATCCTTGGCGGCGCCGCTCGGTTCCTTCGCGTGGAACGTACCCGTGGGCCTGAGCGGCGCGGCTGCGTGTCTGTTCACGCGCGAGATCGCAGACCTGCGGCATTATTCACTGCGGGTTTACCGCATCTTCGGCTGGCTTGCGCTGGCCTTCGTCGGCATCTCCGCGGCCAATCTGGCCCGGTTCGTCGGGTTCGAAGGCTTGGTGAACGATGTCGGCGATGTCATGTTTGCCGCAGCGGCAGTATTTACCGTGGTGGTATGTTTTCTTGCGTGGCGGCGCGGTAATCGCGCGGCCGGCTGGTTCCTGATCGCCTGGTGCCTGCTCGAGGGTTTTGCAATCGCCGCCGCCGTGCGTTTCCTGGTGACTTCCTCCAACTCGGACGCCCTCTATTATTACGGCTTGCCCGCATCGATGGTGGCGGCGTCGATATTGACGGCGCTGGGGGTCGCGGACAGGCTGCGGGCGCAGCGCTTGGCATTATCCGAAGCAGAGCGCCGCGCCCAGACCGACCCACTGACCGGCGTGCTGAACCGGCGCTCCTTGATTGAGCGGCTCGATGTTGCCTGCGCACGCGCTCGGGCACGGGGCTTGCCGATCGCGCTGCTGTTCATTGATCTGGATCACTTCAAGCAGATCAACGATTCCTTCGGCCACCAGGCGGGGGACGCCTGTCTGTGCGCCATCATCGATCCCATTCACGCCGAGCTGCGCCAGTCCGATGTCATCGGCCGCTATGGCGGCGAGGAGTTTGTCGTGATCTTGAGCAGTGCCGACGGCGCCGCCGCCGGTCCCATTGCGCAGCGCATACTCGAGCGGGTGGCCGATGTGCGCGTGGATGGCTTCGGCATACCCATCACCCTGACCTGCAGCATCGGCATCGCGGCAAGCGATGCGCTCGGGCTGTGGGGCGAGCATCTACTCGCGCAAGCGGATGCCGCGGTGTATGTCGCCAAGCGATCCGGCCGCAACCGAATCCATGTAGCGCAACCCCACTCCGCGTGAGGCCGGCGCAGCAGCGCCAAGAAAAACACGATTGTCCGACGTCGCTCATTGGCGACGGCTTTATTGTTGCAATACATCGCGCCTAAGCTAACCGTTCGACATATTCCCCGCCATCTTAGCGTCGCAAGAGGAAGGTACTGGTGCAACGCAGCGCGTTCAGTCACGAAAGGCTCATGCGCTTATCCACCGATCGCATCCAAACCGCGCTGCGCAGTACGGATGCCAATGAGTACTTGGTTGCACAGCGCATTCTCGCGACGCCAGGAAGCTGGCATTCCTGGGAACTCGAACACTCCGGTCTCATGCGCCATATCGCCGACTATCATGCCCTGCGTCACCAAGCGGCGGCGCTCAGGCGCACCGCCCTGCGGCTGATTCACGGCAAGGCACTTTTCGAGTACCTGAAGAAACACAATGTGCGCGGCTCCGTGCGTGCGCGGATGCTCGGTCACTTTTATCCCACACGACTCTACGCACACGCGGTCATCGCCGAACACACCGCCTATGTGCGCAAGTCCTGCAGCTATTTGTGTGCGAGTCACGTCGGCGGCGATTTGGTTCAAGACGCCGCATTCATCGACCCCATGCAGCAGTACGAAACCTTGTACGCCGAGTATTTCTCCATCTACTGCGCCACTCTTTTCCCTCTCGACAATGTCCCGTCGGAGTCCCAAGGATCCCTACTGCCCCTGCTCAAGCATCAAATCAACGAATGGCGCTGGGCGATCTTGAATCCGAAGCAGGCGCTGCCGCATGTGCGCCGCGAGAGCGAACTGCGCCGGGCGCTCGGCGATACGCAGCGAATGCCGAAGTTGCGCTGATTTACCTATAGTCGGCCAATTCTTGGTATGGTTCGCGCTGCCGCGCACAAACGCGGCTGGTACCCCAGGTTGAATCCGTCCATCGGTTTGATCCGAATAAGCTCACTAGGCACCTCATGAGTCTGCCCCTGCTCCAACGCATTGCCAGCGGTGATTCTGCCGCGGTGCGTGAGTGCATCGACCAGTACGGTGCGCTGGTGTGGAGTATTGCGCGGCGGTTGTCGCGGACCCCCGCGGATGCAGAGGACGCGACGCAGGAAATTTTTCTGGATATCTGGCGCAGCGCCAGCCGCTTCGATGCCTCGCAGGGTTCCGAGAAGGTCTTCATCGCGATGATTGCCCGCCGTCGCTTGATCGACAGGCTGCGCAAGACCAGCGCCGAACCCCCGATGGATTCCATCGATGTCGTCGAAACCGCCGCCTGGGCTGATCCGGGCACGGCCTCGGAAACCGCGATGGAGGCTGAGCAAGCCGCTCGGGCCCTGGCGGAACTGCGTCCGGAACAACGGCAGGTATTGGAATTGGGGCTGCTGCACGGCTTGAGTCAATCTGAGATAGCGACTCGGCTCGGCATGCCCCTGGGGACCGTGAAGTCGTTTATGCGCAGAGGTCTGATCAAAGTGCGCGAATATATGAACCTAGATGCCGAAAGCGTCTCTGCGAGGGTGTGATGTCTGACACGCATCCGCAAGGTCAGCCCGACGAGGCCATGGTGGATTTGCTGATCAAGCAAGTCACCGAAGGCTTGTCGCCGGCTGAGCAGCGCGCGCTCGATGTGCTGGACAGCGCCGTTGCGAGTGCGTATTTGCGGGATCTGGAGCACGCGGCGGCCGCGATTACGCTTGCCGCCGGCACGGACGGTCAGCCGCTGCCGCCCGCCCTGGCGCAACGGGTGGCGCGTCAGGCGGCAGAGCATTTTGCGCCTCTTGACCGTGCGGGCGAAGGTGCCGCGCCGCGCGTCGCGCCGAGCCGCGCCGCGAAAAGAACTCCGGCCTACGGATGGCTCGCGGCAGCTGCTTGCTTGGTCTTGGCAATTTTCGGATGGCTGCGCACGCCGCCCGAGGCACAGGCGCCGATGGCTCAGGCGCCGCCTCCCGCTGCAATCCCGGCGCCGATCGAGACGCCTGCGCCAACGGCAGCCGAGGAACGCGCGGCGCTGCTGGCGAAGCCCGATTCACTGAAGGTGACGTTGGCGGCGACCAAGGATCCGTCAGCCGCCGGGGTCAGCGGCGATGTGGTGTGGGACCCGGCGACGCAACGCGGCTTTATGCATTTCTCCGGTCTGGCCGCAAACGATCCCGCGGTGCGCCAATATCAATTATGGATTTTCGACGCCGGCCGCGATAAGCGCTATCCGGTGGATGGCGGCGTGTTCGATATCCCGGCAAATGCCGGCGAGATCGTGATACCCATTCGCGCGGCGCTCATGGTGCGCAAACCCGCGGCATTCGCGGTGACGGTGGAGAAGCCCGGCGGCGCCGTGGTGTCCGGCCGCGAACATGTGGTCGCCCTGGGCGCGGCCGGCTAGCCCAATGCGGCCTTGCGGTCTTTGACCGCCGGCGGCGTCCACTGATAGATCCACGTTTCGGTCAGCGGTCTGCCGTCGATTCGCAGGTACATGCGCAAATCAATGGGCTCGCCAGAGTCCTCCGGCGGTTTGACATCGAACAGCGCGCGATAGCCTTTGAACTCATCGACATAGTGCGCCGTCACATGCTCGGTCGAGCCATGCGAGGTGGTTATCACCGCCTCGACATTCGCGTCCTTGCCCAACGCAGCGAGTTCACCGCCGGCGAAGTCGACGGCAAAATGCCAGGAGTAGTACTGACGCTTCTGGCCCACGGTGCCGCCGATGCCGGTGCGGGTCGCGATGGTCTGCGCGAGCGCCGATGCGAAGGGCACGTGAGTGCCCCAATACAGCCGATAGCTGTACAGCAGTTCCTGTCCGGCTTTGGGTTTTTCGTCCGGGTTCCAGAACGCAACGATGTTGTCATTGGTTTCATCGGGCGTCGGTATCTCCACCAACTGCACGGCGCCCTTGCCCCAGCCGCCGTGCACGCCGGGCTTGGGCTCAACCCAAAGGCTGGGCCGCCGGTCGTAATAGACGCCGTCATCTTGGTAGTGATCAAAGTTTCGATCCCGCTGCAGCAAACCGAAGCCGCGCGGATTGTCGTCGAAATACGAATTCAGGTGGGTCTGCGCAGGATTGGTGAGCGGCCGCCAAATCCATTCGCCGGCGCCGGTCCACATCGCCAAGCCATCCGAGTCATGTATCTCCGGGCGCCAATCATTTGCGGCGCGCCGATCGTTCTTGCCGTAGAAGAACATGCTGGTCAACGGTGCGATGCCCAAACGCTCGATGGGTTTGCGCGGATACAGTGCCGAGTCAATGTCCATGATCAGCGTGCCGCCCGGCGCGATTTGAAAGCGCAGCGCGCCGGCGATGCTCGGAGAATCCATGAGCGCATACAAAGTCATTGTTCCCGAGCCTTTTGCCGGGCGCTCGAACCAAAATGAGGTGAAACGGGGAAATTCTTCGGGCCGGGGAAACGCCGTATCCACCGCCAGCGCGCGCGCCGAGAGGCCATACTGTCGCGTATCTCCGCCGACCGCACGAAAATACGCGGCGCCCAGAAATGCGGTGACATCCGCCTTCCAATCCGTCACGAACTGCACGCGAAAACCCGCGAATCCTGCGCGGCCCTGCATCAGGTTCGGATCGATGCCGGCCTTGTCGAACTCGAACATGGCAGGGTCGTAGAGAATCTCGCGCGCCTGCCCGTCCACCACCTCGTAGAGATGCACCGCTTCCGAGAAACCGCGGCCCACATGAAAGAACTGCAGACGGAACGCCAGGCCGGAACCGCCCCACAGCGAGTGATCCGTGCGAAACCGCAGCGATTGGTATTGGTCGTAGCTCAACGCCGTCATCCCGGTCGGCAGCACATCTTTGGAGGGTTGGTAGGCGTTGTTAGCCAGATAGCGCGCCTGGCCCTTGAGCCAGGCGTAATCAAAGGCCTTTGAGGGGCCGGTCCCCGCGGCCGGTGCCGCGGCCGGCGCTGCGGCGGCAGGATCGCCGTAGGACAGTTGCCCGGCGGCAATCGCCACGGCGGCTTTCAATATTTCGCGTCGACGAATCATGGTGGGATCCTAAATCGAGAATGAAACCTCGAGGGCATCGGGGAGCAGGGTAAGCTGATTGAGCATGCGCGCATCGGCGGCGACTTCGACGCGTTCCATGGGCGTCAGCCATAGCAAGGCCTCATCCAAGGATCTTGCGTCGAGAAGCTTCTGCTCGGCGGTAAAGGCATGTGCGTCCGGTTGGCCGCGCGGATCAGCGGGCCGCTCCAGATTGCCGTCGATGTGTATGTGCCGCGCTTCGCGATGGCGCGCCAGAAAGCGCAGTCCGTCCTCGGGCAACTCAACGCTCGTGCGCAGCAATTCCTCGCGGCGCGCGACCAATGCCGGCGTATCCACTTCTTCCGGCGTGCGCAGCAGCGCGAAGCGCGACAGGAACCGCCCCAACCCTTCACTGCCGCTGATCCTTGATAGGGGCACGGAAAGAAACAGGCCGAGCAGCGCGGGCGACACCCAGGCGAGCAGCGACGGCGAGAGAAAGTAGACGATGACAGCGGTCACGCAGCTCAGGAGCATGTGCCGCCGGTGGTAGCGCCACGCCACCGCCCAGGTGGTGGTGCCCGAATCCCGGCGCTGCGGTTTCCAGCCCGAATCGCGGCCCATGAACACTTCGAATACATGACGGCACTGAATGACCATCAAAATCGGCGCGTACAAGGCCGAGAGGATCGCCTCGAGCACGAAGCTCGCCGTTACGCCGATGACGCCGCCGGCGCCGCGACGGATGCGCCTCGACAGCAGCGCGCAGATCAGGCCGATCATCTTGGGTATCAACAGCACCAGCATGCTGAACCAGAACAGCGCCATCATCAGCGCAACATCGAATCGCGGCCAGGTGGGAAACAGCTGGAAATCGTGACTGAAATACTCCGGACGGATGAGGTGCGATTGCACGGCGAGAGCGAAACCGATGCCCAGCATGACCAGCCACAGCGGCGAGGACAAATAGCTCATGATGCCCACGCCCAGGTGCAGCCGGCTGACGAAGCGCAAGCCCGTAGAGCCGATGATCTTCATGTGCTGCAAATTGCCCTGCGCCCAGCGCCGGTCGCGAATGGCGATGTCGATGAGGGAGGGCGGGGACTCCTCCCATGAGCCGCGGCAATCGGTGGCCATGCGCACTTTCCAGCCGGCGCGGCGCATCAGCGCGGCCTCGACGAAATCATGCGAGAGCACGAAGCCGCCGAAGGGCTTGCGGCCCTTCAGTTTGGGCAGTCCGCAATTTTGCGCGAACGCGCTGACTCGGATGATGGCGTTGTGTCCCCAGTAGTTGCCGCTGTCCCCCGACCAGGCGGACAGGCCGCGGGTAATGACGGGACCGTAAACGCAGGCTGCGAATTGCTGCAAGCGGCCGAAGAAGGTACGCGCGCCGATCAACTGCGGAGCGGTCTGCAAAATCCCCAATTTAGGATCGGCACGCATCAACTGCACCAGCCGCTGCAGTGTCGGGGCGTCGATCAAGCTGTCGGCGTCGAGCACGATCATGTGATCGTAGCGGCCGCCCCAACGGGTGACGAAGTCCTCCACATTCCCGGACTTGCGGGCAACATTCTGCCATCGGCGCCGATACCAGACCGGCATGATGCCGCTGAGCGCCGCGCGCAACCGATCGACGCACAGAGTCTCGCGAATCCACGCATCGGCAAGGGTCGAGTCAGAGAGAATGACGATTTCAAAGCCGCGATGCGCATCGAGGTGGTGCAGCGCTTCAGCCATGGCCTGCAGCCCGGCGCTGGTGCGCAGCGGGTCTTCGTTGTATATGGGCATCAGTATCGCCGTCATCGACAGCTCGGCCAAGGGCGGATCCGGCGGAGTCGGGTCGCGTCGTTTCGAGGCGCCCGCCAGTACCGAGCCGGCGGCAAACGCAATCCACCCCAAGGACACCGCGAAGAAAAAAATCATCGTGCCCTGCAAGAAGGTCATGCTGGCGAATCGGACGACTTGCAGCATTTGATAGACGCCGTACGTGGTCACGCCCACCGTGACGGCGATCAGGATAAAACGCGCGTACAGCACGGCGTCGGAAATCCCACTGCCGGCGAGCCGCCAAGGCCTGTAGCGCAAATCCTGCGCGGGCATACCCAGAGGCGCCTCCGGCGGCATGCCCCCCAAACGCTCGCGACGTTCGAATGCCACCGCGGAGCTTAACTGCTGGTCCATCGGTACAGCCATGTTTCGGTGACCGGCACATCGCCGCGCATGACCCGCAGGCGCAGCTCGATCAGCTCGGCGTCATTCGGGTCGATATCGAAGCTGGCGCGCAGTCCGTGCAGCTCGCTGTTCGACATCAGCGTGGCGTTGGAAATTTTGCCCGCGGAGGCGGATAAGTCGAGGCGTAGTCCATCCAGCTTCTCGCCGGCGCCGACAATATCGAGCAGAAATACGCGCCGTTTGCGGTCGATGCTGGCCCCTGATCGCGTGGCGATGATTTTACCCAGCCCCTTGGGCAAGCCGGGCTCGTCGTTCCACGTAATGCGATAGGCGAATTGGGCGGGATGGCCGGGGAGCAGCGCCTGCGCAGGACGCCAAAATGCCACGATGTTGTCGTTGCTCTCGCGCCCGGATGGAATCTCGACCAGCTCGACAGCCCCCGCGCCCCACTCACCCTTGGGTTCCACCCAAGCGCTTGGCCGGCGCTCATACAGCGCATCGAAATCCTGGAAATCGCTCTGATCCCGCGAGCGCTGCACGAGCCCGAAGCCTTGCGGCGCCTGCGTGGTAAACGCGGATACCTGCAGCTTGAGGGGATTGGCGAGTTGCCGGAATATCTGTTCACCGTTCTTCGTGGTGATCTGCAGACCATCCGAGTCATGCACTTCGGGTCGATAATCATCGAGATGCCCGCGGTTGGTTTCATCGAAAAGAAACATCGAGGTCAGCGGTGCGATGCCGACGACGCGCATTTCGGCGCGCGGGAACAGCGTCATATCCACGTCGATTAAAGTCTCTGCGCCGGGCTGCACGGTGAACTTGTACGCACCGGTGGTCGATGCGCTCTCCAGCAGCGCGTATATCACGATGGCGGCGGCACGCGCACTCGGCCGCTCAATCCAAAAATGCGTGAATGCGGGAAACTCTTCGCCCGAGGGTTCCCCGGTGTCGATGGCGAGGCCGCGCGCCGACAGTCCGTACAAGAGATTCTTGGCCACGGCGCGAAAGTAGCTTGCGCCCTGGAACACCAAAAACTCATCCCAGATTTTATTCGAATTAATGCGGCTGCGGATGCGGAATCCCGACAGCGGCAGCGACACCTTGCCCAACTGCACGGGTTGAGCCCCCATTTGAAACATGGCCGGGGTGGCAACCACATCCTTGGCAACACCGTCTTCGACGGTGGATACGGTCACTGCCGTCGGCAAGTTGTACGCCGCGCGCAGCAGCTCGAGACGAAAGGGCAGTTTTTCGGCGCGCCATATACCTGCATCGGGGTTGAAATGGATGCTGCGGTACTGCTCAGGGCTTAGTTTGTCCAGTGCGGCGGGCAGGCTGCTGCGCTGCGGGGCATAGGGGATCGACGCCCGGTGCTTGGCATCCTCCAAAAGCGTTTCGAAGTTAAAGGGATATTCGCCAGCCGGCTTCGGGGGCGGCGCAGCCTGGGCACCATTCGCCGCGGCGCCCACTGCGGCAAGGGCCAGGACGCCAATTAATTTGAGAATTGAAAACGGCAACGCAATCACCCCGTATCGTCGCAATGAGCAGGTCAAGGCTGGTATCCCGGAAGCCCTGTAGTTTACAGTGCGCAGCCTATGCCGCCAGCCGCCGCAGCAGGCCAGGAACCGCAAAGCGCCGGGGCGGTGCTCATGGTGCGGCCGGCTGGATTTGGGTCCAATCCGCAAACCGCTGCCAGCAATGCCTTCCAGCAGACCCAAGGCGCTGCCGCCCCTGCCGATGTTCAGGCCGCGGTCTTGGCGGAGTTCGACGGGCTCGCCGTCGCCCTGGAGCGAGCCGGCGCGCAGGTGATCGTGGCGGCTGATACGCTCGAGCCGCTCAAACCCGATGCGATATTCCCCAACAATTGGGTGAGTTTTCACCGCGACGGCACGGTGGCGCTGTATCCGATGTTGGCGCCGAACCGGCGCGCCGAGCGGCGTGAAGCGATTCTCGAGCAAGTCGTGCGGCAAGGCTCATTTCACGTGTCACGCACGGTCGATCTGACCCACCGAGAGACCGAGGATAAGTATCTGGAGGGCACCGGCAGTGTGGTGCTGGATCGAACGCACCGCGTGGCGTACGCCTGCTCCTCGCCGCGCACCGATCTGGATGTTCTCGGCGAATTCGCGCAGCAGCTGGACTACGAGCTCATGAGCTTCGAGGCGGTGGACGGCGCGGGGCGTGCGGTCTATCACACCAATGTCATGATGGCCATCGGCCAGGGCTTTGCCGTGGTCTGCGGGGAGTCCTTGGCGAAAGCGGAGCATCGCATGGCCGTGTTTTCAAAGCTGCGAGCGACCGGCCACGAGGTCATCGATATTTCAACAGCGCAAATGGCGAATTTCGCCGGGAATATCCTAGAATTGGCACCCGCGAAGGGAAGGCTCATTGCCCTGTCGGCCACGGCCCTGGATAGTTTCCGGCCCGAGCAGCGCCGCAGGTTGGAGTCCCATGCCGCCCTCGTGGTCGTTTGCGTTCCCAGCGTCGAGCGCGTGGGCGGCGGCGGCGTGCGTTGCATGTTGGCAGAAGTGCACCTACCGAAGCGCGCGTGAGAGACGCGGCTACGGCGACTCGGCCTCTGGTGTCATAATTGGCCGATGTTGGAACTGGGGGTCAAACTACTTATCGCTTACCTGCTCGGCACGGCGCTGGGCAGCCTAATTCTGGGCCGGTTTCGCGGCGTGGATATTCGCCGCCTGGGCAGCGGCAATGCCGGCGCCACCAATGCCTTGCGTACGCAGGGCAAGCTGTTTGGATTGCTGGTGCTGCTCATCGATATTGCCAAGGGACTGCTGGCGGTGTGGTGGCTGCCTGCGGCGGTATTGCCGGGTATTGGTATCGATCCTGATGTGCCGCGCGACTGGCTGGGCGTGGCCTGCGGCTTCGCCGTCATCTTAGGACACGTCTATCCGGTGTGGTTCGATTTTCGCGGTGGCAAAGGGGCGGCGACGGTGGTGGGTGTGGTGGCAGCATTGCAGCTGCGCCTGCTGCTGCCGTTGCTCCTCAGCTGGTTCATCGTGCTGGTGCTCACCGGATATGTGGGCTTGGCCACCATGTTGTCGGCCATCGCTTTGGCGATCGCGGTGTATGTGCTCGAGCCGGATAATGTCCCGCTGCTGAGTTTCTGCGCGGCGGTGGCCGCGTTTGTGGTTTTCACCCATCGTGCCAACATCGCTCGCATGCGCGCGGGCACGGAGAGCCGCGTGCGACGCCTATGGTTGTTTCGGTCCCGCGCGGCCTAGTGCATCCGCCGCTGCTGGTGCTGCTGGCGGACGGAGAACCGCATTCAGGCGCATGGCTGGCTGGGGAACTGCGCCACACGCGGGCGGCCGTTCGGCAGGGTGTGGAGCGATTGCGAGCCGCGGGCATCGAAGTGCAGGCATTGGCGGGGCGCGGCTATCGGCTGGCCAATCGCGTCGAATTGCTGGATGCCGGCCGCATCCTCCGCGAACTCGCCGAGCCGAGCGCGGCGCGGCTGCGCGCACTGGAGCTGCTCTTCGAGGTCGATTCGACCAACACCCGCTTGCTCGCGGCTGCGCCGCCGCCCCCGGGCAGCGCCGATGTGTGTTTGAGCGAATTGCAGCACGCGGGCCGTGGGCGGCAGGGCCGCCGCTGGATTGGCCCGTTCGGCGGCGGGATCGCCCTGTCGCTGGGCTGGAGCTGCAGCGATGGGGTACGAACGCTCCCGGCCTTGAGTTTGGGTGTCGGAGTCGCCGTGTCGCGAGCGCTGGTGCGTGCCGGCGCCGCCGACATTTCGCTCAAATGGCCGAACGATATTTGGTACCGCGACCGCAAGGTCGGCGGGGTGCTGATCGAGTTGCGAGCCGATGCCGGCAGCCCGGCACACGTGGTCATCGGTGTGGGCATCAACGTTTCGATGCCGGCGGCGGCGCGCCAGAGGATTGAGGAGAGTGCGGAGGGCACGGCGCGGGCGAGCCCGGTGGCAGCGGTGGAGGATGCCTGCATTCAGCCCCCCTCGCGCAATTTGCTGGCCGGGGCCATCTTGGATGAGCTTTTGAGTATGCTGGCGCAGTACGAGCGCTTTGGATTTGCGGCGTTTCGGGACGCGTGGAGCGCCCTCGATGCACTGAACGGTCGAGCGGCGCAGATCATTGTCGGAGAGAAGGCGATCCGGGGGATAGCCCGCGGCGTCGATTTGGAGGGCGCTTTATTGCTCGAGACTGGGGACCGTATGCAACGATTCGTTTCCGGCGAAGCCAGCCTGCGCTTGGCGCCAGGCTGACACATGACGCTGATCAAGAGCATCGTCGTGTGCTTGGTGCTGGCCAACGTATGCTATTTTTTGTGGGAGCGCGGTATCGCCAAAGCGCCCGAACCCGCCCAAACAGCAACACCGGCAACACTGCAACTGGCATCCGAAAATCCGGACGCTGTGCATATCGCCGCTTCAGGCGCGAACGCATCGGGAGCCGGCAGTGCGTCGACCAGCAGCCCGGGCGCCGACAACGCGGAAGCGGCCAATGGCACGCTCCTTACCAACGTGAAACGCTGCATCAGCGTCGGGCCGTTTCGCGACGTATCGGAAGCGGCGCACGCCGCCGCCACCCTGCGCGGAGGCGGGTACGATCCGCGCCAGCGAGTCGCCGACGGCGAGGTCTGGGCCGGCGTCTGGGTGTATCTGCCCCTGCCGGCGTCGCGCCCGGTGGCTGACCAAACGCTTGCCAAACTCAAAGCCGGCGGAATCGACGATGCACTGGAAATGCCCGGCCCCAACGATGGATCGGTCATTTCGCTGGGGCTTTATAGCGAATCGAAGCGCGCGCAAGCCCGCGTTGCTCAAGCCCAAGCGCTGGGCTTCAATCCTGGGATCGCCGATCGCAAGCGCACCGGCAATGTGTACTGGATCGATATCGATTTGAAGTCCACCGACAGCTTGTTGAACCCCTCCGATTTGCAGGGCGAGTCCGGGCGCATCGTGCGGCTCGAAGTCAAAGGATGCCCGGGGGCGCAGCAATGAAGATCCGCACAGCGGTGCTGCGTTTGGCCGGCGGCCTCGGCGCCATCGTCGGCTATGGATGCCTTGCCGCCTTTCTGACTCTACTCGGCGTGCAGGTGTATCGCTGGTTTCGCGATGGAGAATGGACGCACATCGGCGTGGGCGACGGCGTGCGCATTTCGCTGCTGCATTGCTGCGTCCGCGATGGCGATTCCGGCAAGCTGGCCGCATTGCTGCATTGGCTGGACGCACCGATGGACTGGCTCGGCGTCCACAAGGTATTCGAGATCGTGCCGGCATCCCTGGCATTGTTCGCCGTGAGCATTGCCGGAAATAGCCTGTTCATTTACTGCAGGGACCGGCTGAAAAAAACCTAGGGCCGAGGCGATGCGCGAAGCCAATCAATTTCGGTTGTTGGGCCAGCGGCGCTTCCTGCCTTTCTTTGTCGCGCAGGCCAGCGGGGCATTCAATGATAATTTGCTCAAGAATGTGCTCATCATTCTCGTGACCTATCAAGCCACCCGCTGGAGCTCGCTGCGGCCGGAACTGCTGACCAATATTGCCGCCGGCTTGTTCATTGCTCCCTTCATGGTATTTTCAGGAATCGCCGGTCAGCTCGGCGAACGATTCGACAAGACGCGCATCCTCAAGAGCGTCAAAGCGCTGGAAGTGGCCATCATGCTGGTCGCGAGCATCGGTTTTCTGCAGCACCGGGTCGAGCTGCTGCTGTTTGCGCTGTTCATGATGGGCGTGCATTCGACCTTCTTCGCGCCTGCCAAGTACGGACTACTGCCGCAAGTGTTGAGCGCCGCGGAACTGGTCGGCGGCAACGCCATGCTGGAAACCGGCACATTCCTCGCCATTTTGTTGGGCACGCTGGCCGGCGGCGTGCTCGCCGGCCACAGCAACACTGCGTGGATTGCCGGCGCCTTGGTCTTTATTGCCTGCATCGGGTTCGCGACCAGCCTGGCGATTCCGTCGTCCCCGGCCGTCGCACCCACGCAGCGGCTGGATTGGAATCCTTGGACATCGACGCTGGATAACCTGCGCGCCGCGCGCCACTCGCGTACCGTGCTCTTGTCCATTCTGGGCATGTCCTGGTTTTGGTTCTTCGGCGCCCTGGTGCTCGTGCAGTTGCCGCTGTACTGCCACAACGTGCTGCACGGCGATGAGTCCCTCGTGACGATCACACTCGCGATGTTTTCCGTGGGAGTCGGCGCCGGGTCGCTGCTGTGCGAGCGCCTGTCCGGCAGGCAGGTGGAGATCGGTCTAGTGCCATTCGGTTCGATCGGCTTGAGTCTTTTTGCCATCGATTGGGTTGTGGCCACCCCGCATGTGGATCCCCATGTTCTGCTCACGGCGCGCGGACTTGCCGCACTCCCCGGCGGCGTGCGGACGTTGTTCGACATCGGCGCCCTCGGCGCGTTCGGCGGCTTCTTCGTGGTGCCGTTGAACGCGCTGGTGCAGCAGCGCTCGCCCCCCGAAACCCTGGCGCGCGTGATCGGGGCCAACAGCATTTTAAACGCGGTGTTCATGATCGCCGCGGCTGTGATCGGTGCCGTGGGGCTCGCCAAGGGCCTGAGCGTACTGCAGCTGATATTGATGGCAGCGCTGATGAATGCCGCCGTCGCGATTTATATCTATACCCTGGTGCCCGAATTCCTGCTGCGATTCGTATGCTGGCTATTGGTGCACACGCTGTATCGACTGAAGAAGCGCGGCGAACATTTTCCCGAGTCGGGCGCGGCGCTCATCGTCTGCAATCACGTCAGTTTTGTGGATGCGCTGGTGATTTCGGCCGCCTGCCGACGCCCGATCCGATTCATCATGGACAATGCCATATTTCAGGCACCCGTGATCCGCACCTTGGCCAAGGGCATGAAAGCCATTCCCATCGCGCCGGCCAAGGAGGACGCCGCCGTGTACGAACAGGCATTCGAAGCGGCCTCCGCGGCGCTGCGCGATGGGGAGCTGGTGTGCATTTTCCCCGAAGGCCGCCTGACCGCCGATGGACAAATTGCCGCGTTCCGGCCGGGATTGATACGCATTCTGGCCGAGAATCCGGTTCAGGTGATCCCCATTGCGATTGTCGGTCTGTGGGGATCGATGTTCTCCCGTCAAGGAGAGCGGCTGTGGCAGCGTCTGCCGCGCAAACTCTGGCATCGTGTCATCGTTGAAGTAGGCAGCAGCGTCGCGCCGGCCGCGGCTACGCCTGAGGATTTGCGGGAACGCGTGAGCCTGTTGTACCACGCGAGTGCCGGCTAGGACTCGCTGCGCCGTTTCAGCCCTTGCGCTTCGGTATCGATGTACTGCCGCACCAGGTTGCCATAAAGGCGCGATACGAGGGGAGCCAGCAGCCCCGAGAAATGGAACGACAGCAGGACGCGGCTGGTGTCGCCGTGCGCTTCGATCACATGATCCGCCTTCATCTGAGTGCCGGGAGCGCGGGCGACCCAGGCGAAACTGCGGTTCTCCTCGAGTTCTGTGACCCGCCAAACCGCCGGCCGCAATTTGGGCTGGCGAACGCGGGCCTGACTGCCGACCGCCAGCGGACCGCCGTCCAGGCGCTCAACGCTCGTCATGGTCGCCGTCCACTCGGGCCAACGCTCGACCTCGCACAGCACGGCGAACACCCGCTTCGGCGCTGCATGGATGGTGACGGTGCTGCTGAAGGAACTCATCTAGTCCTCCTGGTGATTCGAGGGCTTGTGGACTTCGAACGGCGCCTCGCCGGGGGCATCCGAGGGGGCCGGTTCGATTGCACCGCGGTCTGCGGGCGGCGTCTCTCCCTCCCACAGATAGGCGACGCTGCCGGGCGGCGCTTGGTACCAGCCTGGATCCCGATAATCGCCGCGCGCCAGATTAGCGCGGATCTTCATGACGGTGAACATGCCCCCCATCTCAATATCCCCGTAGGCACCGGTACCGGTCATCATCGGCAGCGTATTCTCCGGCAGCGGCATGGCCATGCTCATGTTGCTCATGGCGACGCCCGTGTTCATGTACCCAGGCACGAGCGCAGCAATCTGCTTTGCGAGCGCATCTTGCGCGGCGCCCACCGGATTGGGCAGCGCGTGATTCATGGCGTTCATGGTGTGGTGGCTTTTATGGCAATGAAATGCCCAGTCGCCGGGCGCGGCGGCGGTGAACTCGATGGCCCGCATCTGGCCGACCGCGATGTCGGTCGTCACTTCCGGCCAGCGGCAACCCGGCGAGGTCCATCCGCCGTCCGTTCCCACGACCACGAATTCGTGCCCGTGCAGGTGAATCGGGTGGTTGGTCATGGTGAGATTGCCGACACGAATCCTAACGCGCTCCCCGAGCCGGGCCACCATCGCGGCGGTCCCGGGAAAGGCGCGGCTATTGAAGGTCCAGAGATTAAAATCCAGCATGGTGCTCACCTTGGGCGTATAGCTGCCGGGGCTGATGTCGTAGGCGTTCAGCAGAAACACATAGTCGCGATCGACCGGCATGAACTTCGGATCGGGTGAATGCGTGACCCAAAATCCCATCATGCCCATGGCCATTTGGGTGGTCTCGTCGGCGTGCGGATGGTACATGAAGGTTCCCGCGCGCTGCGCCGCGAATTCGTACACATACGTTTGCCCGGGTTTGATCGAGGGCTGGTTCAGTCCCACCACGCCGTCCATTCCATTGGGTAGGCGTTGACCATGCCAGTGCACGCTGGTGGGTTCCGCGAGGCGATTGGTCACAAAAATTCTCACCCGATCGCCCTCCACCACTTCGATCGTCGGGCCGGGCGATTGGCCGTTATAGCCCCACAGACGGGCCTTCATGCCGGGCGCGATTTCGCGAATCACCGGTTCTGCGATCAGATGAAATTCTTTGACGCCGTGACGCATGCGCCACGGCAACGTCCAGCCATTCAAGGTTGCGACCGCGCGATACGGACGGCCGTTGGGCGGCTCCAGAGGAGGCCGCATGTCGGGTGAATCCGCGGTCACGATCTCGGGCAGGGCCGCGAGCGCACTCTTGGCCACCGCCGAAGCGGCTACCGCGAGGCCGGCGCTGCTGAAAAATCTTCGTCGTGAAAACATGAATGTTCCTTGCACACTTAGGGTGAAATATCGCCGAGCAGGGCGCAGTCAAGCTCCGACTTCGCGATCCAGAAGTCGCGCACGCTCTGAATGGACTCATCGATGCTCATGACTTGTTCGCGAGCATCGGCCAGCAATTCGAAAATACTGATGAGCGATGCGTTGTAGCGCAGCAGATTTTGCTCCGCGACGGACTTACGCAGCGGCGCGAGCTCATCCCGCTGCTGCGCGGCAAGCGCAAAGCTCGCTTGATAATTGGCATAGGCCTGCCGAATTTGCGAACGAGCATCGATCGCCGCCTGCGCGAAGCGATCGACCGCCTGGGCGTAGATGGCCTCGGACTTGCGTACGCGCGCAGCGCCGCTGTCGAATATCGGCACCTCCAGACTGAGCGCGTAGCCTGTTTCATAAGGCTCTGGGCGCGTTCCCTGCTGCACCCGTGTTGGACCCAAATCGAGCACATTGACGAAGCGCGTGGCCTTGGTGAGTTTGAGACTGCTCCTGAGCTCGTCGACCTGCATGCGCAGCAGGCGTAAATCAATTCGATCTTGCAGCACCGCGGTCTCGACATCGGGGAGTTTCTCGATGCTTGGCGGCAACTCCGGCAGCCGCTCCACGAGCCGTACCGGCGGCTGCTCGGCGCCCTGCGGGCCGGGCAGGCCCAGCAAGCGGGTCAATTTCTCGCGCGCGCCCACCTGCTGCAATTGCACCCGCGTCAGGCGCCGAACCGCGTCGGCATAGAAGATCTGCTCGCGGGATTGCTCGAGGCGATTCCAGTTGCCGGCCGCGGCCATACTGCGCGCCAGCGCCGCGCTGGTCTCGGCCGCCGCATTGACTTGGCGCAGGTAATCGACCGACTGCTGTGCGGCGACCGCGGCGAAGAACGCCTCGCGGGTTTCTTTGGCCAGTTCCATGACGTCCAGAATGACCAGGTTCTGCCGCTGCGCGAAGCGTTGTTTTTCGATGTCATGCGCGTAGCGCATCGTCAGGAGCGACAGAATGTTGAAGCTCAGCGTCTCTTCGATGTCGTACACGCCCGCTGAGCCGGCATGGCGCATGTCGAAGCGCGGATTGGGCAGGCGGCCGGATTGCACCAGATCGGCCTCCGATATTCCCAGCTCCTCAAACGAGGCGCGCAAGCCGCGATTGTTGAGCAGCGCAATCTGTACGGCGTCTTCCGCCGATAACGGCCGCGCGAGAAGCTCGTTTACCTGGTGCGCGACCTTGGCCTGCTCCGAGTCGCTTTTCGGCCATTGCAGATCCTTGCCCAATTGCCGCCGAGTCGTGTCGGCGACGGGGTCGAAGCCGCCGTCCTTGGAGAAGCCGGCGCAGCCGCACAGCCAGAGCGCGGCAAGTACCATCAACAGGAACCGTGTCATACATCCTCTCAGCCAAGCACCCGGGCTTGTCAATCGTCGATGCGGGAAAGCGGCGCGGAAAACCGCGCGGACGATCAGCTGAGGCGGGGAGGACGATCGAGCCGGTCAAGGGCGACCGCGGGTGCGGACCAGCGCACCGGCAAGGCGGCTAACGGGCGTGCAGGAGGAGGCGCACTCCAACGCAGGGGCGTCAGGGCAACCGCTGCGACGCAGCAGCAAGTCCCGCAGCTGTGACGCAGCACGATGCCAGGGCCCTGATCACAATGCTGTTTTGCGGGCGCCGCGGCGGCGTTGAATGGTTCGCAGCTCCAGCCCGCCGCAAAGCCCTGCAACGGCAGCATCACTGCCAGCAGCAGTGCGAGTTTCAGCGCACGAGTACGAAGCCCTTGCATCACCACCAAAACATACCACCAGAGCAGGCGAATTACACGTGAACTGCGCCCATCTGCGGGAACAAGACTACAATCCGCCGCTTCGGCTCTGCCCCCAGCGAGGTTTCAACATGCGTGTTCTGCAAATCATAGGCGTCATCTTGATTGCCGGAGGACTGTTCATTCTCATCAAAGCACCGTCCTACTCCAGCGAGAAAAGCTTGCTCAAGATTGGCGATGTGGAAGCCAAGGTGGCGCAGCAGCATGCGATTCCGCCCTGGGCAGGAGGCGCTGCGCTGGCGGCAGGGGTGGTCCTCATCGTGGTGGGCGCCCGTAAGCCATAAGGAAATGCCGCCATGAATTCGATTACCGCATTCTTGGTGTTTGCGCTCACCGCAGCCGGCCTGGCAGCGGGCCGCTGGCTGAGTCCCTATGTCGGCGCCGGGTTGCTGCTGGCCGCCGTGCTCATCGCGCTATCGCTGAAGATGGCCAATGTGTGGCAGAAGTTTGTCATCTTGCGGCTGGGAAAGCTGCAGAGCGTTCGGGGCGCGGGGCTGTTCGTCATCATTCCGTTCGTCGACAACATCGTCGCCGTCATCGATGAACGCATCCAAACGACGGCATTTAACGCTGAGCAGGCGTTGACCAAGGACACCGTGCCGGTCAACGTCGACGCCATCATATTCTGGCATGTGCACGATGCTGAAAAGGCGGCGTTGGCCATCACCAATTATCGAGAAGCGATCGATCGGGTCGCGCAAACCTCGCTGCGCGAGATGATCGGCGCGTCGCTGTTGGCCGCATTGCTGTCCGAACGCAAGGAGGCGGACAAGCAGCTTAAAACTGACATCGGCCGCAAGACCGCTCCGTGGGGCATCTCAGTGAGTTCCGTGGAAATTCGCGACGTCGCGATTCCAGTCGCCTTGCAGGATGCTATGTCGCGGCAGGCCCAGGCAGAGCGAGAAAAGCAGGCGCGCATGATTCTCGGATCCGCTGAGGCGGCGATCGCGGGAAGATTTGTCGAGGCCGCCGAGATTTACGCGGGCCATCCGGTGGCGTTGCAGTTGCGGGCGATGAACATCATCTACGAGACCACCAAGGAGCGCGGCGCCACGATTCTCATGCCCACCTCGATGGTCGACAGCGTAAACCCTTCGGCTGCCGCGCTGGCGCTGGCGGTGGCAGGGAAAGAAATTCCCGCTGCCCGCTAGGGCTATTTCGTCAGCCGCTTGCGCAGCAGCCGCAATTCGCGCCGCCTCGCGGCGCTGGTCTTCGGATAGCTCAACTGCAGCCCTTCGATGGCGTCGAGCACGATGCGCGACACGACCAGACGCGCATTTTGCTTGTCATCCGCCGGCACCACGTACCAGGGCGAATGAGTGGTGCTGGTCGCGCTCAGGCACTTCTCGTAAGCCTTCATGTATTGGGTCCAGAATTGCCGCTCCTCGATATCCGCGCTGGAGAATTTCCAATTCTTGTCCGCCTTCTCGATACGATCGAGAAAACGCTTGCGCTGCTCCTCTTTGGATAAATGCAGAAAGAATTTGATGATCCGCGTGCCGTTGCGGTCCAAGTGCTTCTCCAAATTCACGATGGAGCGGTAGCGGTTTTGCCAGATAGTCCTTTCATTCAGCAATTTGTTCGGCAGGCGCTGCGCCCGCAGAATCTCCGGATGTACCCGGGCAATCAGCACCTCTTCGTAATAGGAGCGGTTGAAAATCCCTATGCGGCCCCGTTCCGGCAGGTCGCGCGTGGTGCGCCATAAGAAGTCGTGATTGAGTTCGGTCGCGCTCGGATGCTTGAAGCTGAACACCTGGCAGCCCTGCGGGTTGACGCCCGACATGACGTGCCGGATGACGCCATCCTTGCCGGCGGCGTCCATGGCCTGAAAAATCAACAGCAGCGAATAGCTGTCCGAGGCGTACAACAGCTCCTGTTGCGCGCTCAGCGCCTGCACGTGGGTGATCAGCATGTCCCGGTACTGCTGAGAGGTCCTGTAAATGGGATCCACCCGCGTCGGCCATTTCTTCAGATTGACTTCGGCTCCTTCGCGAACCCGAAAATCATTCGACTGGATATCCATAGCTCTCCTCGCGCTGCGCAGGCCCATAGCATATCGCAACAACGTTCGCGCGGGATTCCGCAGCGCTGGTAAACTGGCGCCAAAATCGACAATGCCATGCCGGGGTTACCCTTTGCTCGACTCGATACCGCAGCCCGACGCACGGCAAGCGCGCCGCATCCTTCTCGCCAGCATGATCGGCACTACCATCGAGTTTTATGATTTTTACATTTATGCCACGGCGGCCGTGCTGGTGTTCCCCAGGCTGTTTTTTCCGAAGGGCGACCCCGCCACGGCCGCGTTGCAATCACTGGCAACCTTCGCCCTGGCATTTGTTGCGCGGCCCATTGGCTCCGCTATTTTCGGCCACTTTGGCGATAGAGTCGGGCGCAAGACGACGTTGGTGACGGCCTTGTTGACCATGGGCATCTCCACCATCTGCATCGGGTTGCTGCCGACCTACGCATCCATCGGCGTTTACGCGGCTGTGCTGCTGGCGGCGTGCCGGGTGGGGCAGGGACTGGGTTTGGGCGGGGAGTGGGGCGGGGCGGTGTTGCTTGCCACCGAGAACGCGCCGCCGGGCCGACATGCCTGGTACGGGATGTTCCCGCAGTTGGGCGCGCCGCTCGGGCTGTTGTTTTCCATCGGCGCCTTCTTGCTGATGAGCAGGAGCCTATCGGAGGCGCAGTTGTTCAGCTGGGGCTGGCGCCTGCCGTTCTTGGCCAGCACCGTGCTGGTGGCGGTAGGACTGTACATACGCCTGCAGCTGGTGGAAACGCCCGCGTTCAAGCGCAGCATCGCGCAGGGCGAACGCGTACGCGTCCCGTTTGCCGTCGTGTTCGCTCGATATCCGCTGCAGTTGTTGTGGGGAACCTTGGGCTCCACGACAACTTTCGTGGTGTTCTATTTGGCCAATGTGTTCGCCCTGGGGTGGGGCACCGGCACGCTCGGCTTTGACCGGCAAGAATTTCTGATCATGCAAATGATCGCCGTTGTGTTCTTTGCCTCGGCCATACCGCTGGCCGGCTCCATCGCCGATCGCATCAGCGGCCGCAGCATGCTGATGATCGCCACCGTGCTGATCATCGGCTTCGGATTTAGCTTCCGGGCATTGCTGGGCGCCCATGCCGCCGCCGCCGTATTCATCTTCCTGGCGTTGGGATTCGGATTGAGCGGACTGTCCTACGGCCCGTTGGGCAGCGCACTGGCCACGCTGTTCCCGACGCCGGTGCGCTACACGGGCACCTCGCTGACCTTCAACTTCGCTGGAATATTGGGCGCTTCGATCGCCGCGCCCATTGCCAACTGGCTGGCCAAGCACTACGGCTTGGCCTATGTGGGCTATTATTTATCGGCTGCCGGGCTTACGACGCTGATCGCATTGGTATTCATCAAGGGACCAAAAAATGACTCGACCGCCGCCTAGAAGATTTGCCTCGCTGTTGTGCGCGTTGGGCTGCTTCGCGTATGGCTGCGGCAATGCCTCCGACCGGTTCGACGCAGCGGTAGCGCAGGCGGGGCGGCCGGCCGCAGATCTGAAGCGCGATGCCCTGGACCATCCGGCCGATATCCTGCGTCTCGCCGGCATCAAGCCGGGTATGAAAGTCGCGGACGTACTCGCGGGCGATGGCTACTACAGCGAGCTGCTGAGCGGACTCGTGGGACCCCGGGGGCAGGTGTTCCTGATCAACAACACCGCCTTCGACAAATGGAGCGAGCCGGACCTGGACAATCGTTTGGCGGGCAACCGGCTGCCGAACGTAACTCGCCAAAACTTAAATCTTAACGCGATGCAATTGCCGCCGGCGAGCCTCGACGCGATTTTGCTGATCAAGGTGTACCACGATATGTACTGGGTGGATGAGCGCCCGGACAGCCCCTGGCCGAAAATCGACGTCAGTGCCGTGCTTGATCAATTGTCGCGGGCCCTGAAGCCGGGCGGTATTCTCTTACTGGTGGATCATTCCGCACGCGTGGGCCACGGCAGTTCCGATGCAAGCGCATTGCATCGCATCGAAGAAGCCTACGCCATCCAGGATTTTAAGTCCCATGGCTTTCAGGTGGTGGCAAAAAGCGATCTGCTGAGAAGACCCGATGATGCGCGCGATCAGATCAGCTACAAAGGCCCCATGCTCGGCAAAACGGACCGCTTCGTCCTGGTGTTCCGCAAAACCTAGCGCGGCCGCAATTCAAGTGACGGATTTCAGCCACGCGGAAAGCGTGGCCGAATCCATCGCGCCTGATTGTCGAGCGAGTTCCTTGCCGGCGCGGAATACGATCAGCGTGGGAATACTGCGTATGTTGAAACGAGTGGCTGGAGCGGGCTCATCCTCGGTATTCAGTTTTGCGAAACGCAGTTTGGGTTCCCACTGACGGGCGGTTGCCTCGAAGAACGGCGCCATCGCGATGCACGGGCCGCACCAAGGCGCCCAGAAGTCGACGACCAGCGGCAGGCCGCTGCGTGCCATGTGCTTGTCGAAATTGGCCGTGGTCAATTCGATGGGCTTGCCTTCGAAGAGGGGAAAGCGGCATTTTGGGCAGCGCGGCGCGTCCTTCAGCCGCGCGGCGGGCAGCCCCACCACCGAATCGCAGTGCCCGCAGACCACATGAATATTGTCGCCTGCCGGTGCGCTCATTTCGGTTGCGCCACCAGGACGACGAAGCTATCGGGCACTACATGGGCGCGCGGCAGCGGCCGTTCCGCGGTCGCCGCCGGGGTGGGTCCAAATTGCGCGGCGGGCAGATAAATCCTGTGCGTGGCAGGATCAAGCGCCATGGTGCGGGCGCTGACCTGAGTCGTGACGGTGGCGATGACCCGATACTCGTCGGGGCTGTCTTGGTGGATAACCGTCAACGTGCCATCGATGCCGTTGGAGCTGAATACAAGTCCCAACTCGGCGTCGTATCCGGCCCCATCGGCTCCTCGGCCGATCACGATTCTGGCGATGGACTTTCCCGACAGCGCGTCGGTCACCGTCATGACTTGGTTTGCGCATACCGAAAACAATCGATGATTGGCCTCATCGAACGCGAGCCCGGTGGGATTAGCGCATTCCTTCAGCGGCCACTTGCCTTTGACGGTCAGGGACTTCGCGTCGATGAGCACCAGCATGCCGGGGGCCGTGCCGATATTGACGTAGACATGGCCCGCCTCGTCTGTGACCATGAACTCCGGCGTCCCCGGCAGCGGCACGGTGGCCACGATCTGCAGCGTGCCCGCGTCGAGTACCGACAGATTCACCGTTTCGCGGTTGGCGGTAAAAATGTGATTCTGCTGCGGCTCGTACAAGATGGCATCCGGCAAGGTTCCCGATATCGGCACCTCGTGGGTGACATGCAGCGTATCGAGTTCAAACACAGTCACCGTATTGGACTGGCCATTGCTGGTGAAGCCTCGCTTCAGCGCCGGTGCGAACGCAATGCCGTGAACTCCCGCGGTGCGCGGAATGATTCCCGCCATTTTGCCGCTGACCGTCTCAACCACATCGACATGGTCGTCGCGGCTGACGAACAGCCGGGCGCCGCTGGCTTCCAACGCCAGGTGGTCCCAACCGCCGTTTCCCGCCAGATGCCAGCTGCCGGCCACCGTATAATTTGCCGCGGGTATCGGCGAGGTGTCCGCGCGCGCCGCCGGGACCCCCGTCATCAACAGCCCCCCTGCCGCGAGCATCAAGAAATACCTCAACATCATAGATCCCTGCCATCCGATGAGCGATTAGTGTACGCATGGATTGCCCGCGAGGAAATCGCGCAAATTCCTCATGTAAGATCTACATCAGCTGGCTCGCGTACCCGGCATGTATCACAATACGGGATGGCTCATCGCAAACCCATGACGCTGCACCGCATCCGAGAAATGCACGCGGCCGGCGAAAAGATCTCGATGCTGACCTGCTACGACGCCCTCTTTGCCCGTGTCTTGGATGATGCGGGCGTGGATGTGCTACTGGTGGGCGATTCTCTGGGCATGGTGCTGCAAGGGCATTCGACGACATTGCCGGTGTCGATGGATGAGATGATTTATCACACGGCCTGTGTGGCGCGCGGCAATCGCAACGCCTGGATCATCGCCGACATGCCCTTTGGCAGCTACCACGATTCTCCCGAGTCGGCGGTGCACAATGCCGTCCGCCTGATGCAAGCCGGCGCGCAGATGGTCAAGCTCGAGGGCGGCGGTTGGACCACCTCGATTGTGCAGCTCCTGGTGGATCGCGGCATCCCGGTTTGCGCGCATTTGGGGTTTACCCCGCAGTCGGTGCACACGCTGGGCGGCTATCGGGTTCAGGGCAGGGATGAGAACACGGCAGCCGAGCTGCGCAAAGATGCCGGAGAGCTGGCTGCCGCCGGCGCCGAGTTGCTCATTCTCGAAATGGTCCCTGCCGCCCTCGCTCGGGATCTCTCCGAATCCCTCACCGTGCCGGTAGTCGGCATCGGCGCCGGCGTGGGATGCAGCGGACAGGTGTTGGTGCTGCATGACATGTTGGGGTTGACATTCGCGAAGCCGCCGCGCTTCGTGCGCAATTTCCTCGAAGAAAATTCGAGCATCGAGTCGGCGGTGCGCCAGTATGTAGCCGATGTCAAGGCTCGCCGATTTCCGGACGATGCCTTGCACGCATTTTGATCTTGGGCTCGATGTGCGAATAATTCATACGATTGCCGAGCTGCGCGCTGCGCTGTCGGCGCGTCGCCATGTCGGACTGGTCCCCACCATGGGCAATTTGCACGACGGCCATTTGTCGCTGGTGCGGGCGGCGCGCGAGCGGGCAGACGTGGTGGCCGCGAGCATTTTTGTGAATCCGCTGCAGTTCGCGCCTCACGAAGATTTCGACAAATATCCGCGCACCCTGGCGCGCGATTGCGAGCTGCTCGCCGGCGCGGGCTGCGACTTTGTCTTCGCGCCGAGCGCACAAGAGATGTATCCCGAGCAGCAGGCGTGCACGGTGCAGCCGCCCGCTGAGCTGGCGCGTGTCTTGGAAGGGGCGGTTCGGCCGGGATTTTTTGCCGGAGTAAGCACCGTGGTGCTGAAGCTGTTCCATATCGTGCAGCCGAGCATCGCGGTGTTCGGCAAGAAAGACTACCAGCAACTGTTGGTGATCAAGAACATGGTAAGCCAGCTGGCGCTGCCGCTGGAGATCATTTCCGCGGAAACCGTGCGTGATTCGAACGGCGTTGCCCTGTCCTCGCGCAATGGATACTTGGATGCTTCGCAACGCATCGAGGCAGCTCAGTTGTATGCGACGCTGCGCAACGCCGCGGCCGAATGGCGATCAGCTCGTATCGACCGGCAACAGATTGAGCGGGCGGCCTGCGAGTCATTGGCATTGCGAGGCTGGCGTCCCGACTATGTGGCCATTCGCCGCCAAAGGGATTTGGGCGATCCGCGCGGCACGGAATCCCTGGTGATCCTGGGAGCCGCATGGCTGGGCAATACCCGTCTCATCGACAATTGCGAGATATGAGCCCGCCCCAGCCGGTATTATCCGCGCATGCACCGAGATTACCTGGGCAACGCGGTCACGGCGCAGCGTGATGCTACGTTGCGGGCGGTGGACGAGTTCATCTGCGGGTACCTGGCCTACGAGACGCGCGCCGAGGGAATTGTAGCCGCCGCGGAGGCAGATCCCGAATCATGCCTGGCCAATGCCTACGCAGGACTGCTGTGGATGCTGCTCGAAGCGCCCGAGGCTGGCGCGCGCGCGGCCCGGTACTTATCCGCCGCGGAACGCGCGGCGCCGCTCGCCTCGCGCCGCGAGCAACTCAACGCCGCGATTCTGCGCGCCTGGGTCGATGGGGATGTTCCGCGAGCGGTGCTCCTCTGCGATCAAGTGTCGGACGAATATCCGCGGGACCTGGTCATCGTCAAGTTGCATCAGTATTTCGAATTCAATTGCGGCAATTCACCGGCGATGTTGCGGGTTGCGCTCAAGGTCGGCGCCGCTAACGCCGATGTCCCCTATGCGCATGGCATGGCCGCGTTCGCCTACGAACAATGCCATCTGCTCGAGCAGGCCGAGTCCGCAGCGCGCACAGCGTTGGCAATGCGGCGCAAGGAACCCTGGGCGCAGCATGCCCTTGCCCATGTACTGTTGACGCGCGGTCATATCGACGAGGGCGCGGCATTTCTGGAGGACGCGGCAGATACCTGGAGCGGCCTGAACTCCTTCATGCTCACGCACCTGTGGTGGCATTTGGCGCTGTTCTATCTGAGCCAGGGGCGGGATCGCCGGGCCCTCGCGCTATACGATGAGCATTGTTGGGGAATTGCCAAGGATTATTCGCAGGATCAAGTCGGCGCCATATCGCTGCTGGCGCGATTCGAAATCGCCGGCATCGACGTCGGAATGCGCTGGCAGGACCTCGCCGATCATCTGGCGATGCGCGCCGAGGATACCATCCAGCCGTTCCTGACCATGCAATACCTGTACGGTCTGGCCCGCGCCGGGCGTGCGCAGGCGCAGACGCTGCTGGAATCGGTGCGGCGCTACGCCGAGCGGGCGCCGGATTACAGCCGCGCCGTGTGGCGGGAGGTCGCACTGCCCGGCTGTGAAGGCTTGTACGCCTACGCAAGCGGTGACTATGTCCGCGCCTGGCAGCTCTTGGGCGCAGCGATGCCGCGAATGATAGAGGTGGGCGGAAGTCATGCGCAGCGCGATTTGTTCGAACAGATTCTTCTGGACACCGCGCTGAAAAGCGGCCGTCTGCTTGCCGCGCAACAAATGCTGGAGCAGCGGCGCCGCACCGACCCGCATGGCGTGCCGCTGAACTCGGCGCTCGGCGCCGTGTACTCGAAACTCGGGTTGACGGCATTGGCGGATCAGGCGCGCGAGCGCGCCGCGCATACGCGCACGCTACATTCGGTCTGACGTGAATACCGCCATGGACCCGACGGAAAAGCTGCTGCGCCTCATCGAGGAGCGCCGCGACGATTTGGTCGAACTGACCCGCGAGCTGATTCGCTTTCCCACCGTCAATCCGCCGGGCGATGCCTATCAGCCGTGCGCGGAGTTCATTGGCCGGCGCCTGACGAGCCGCGGATTTGCGGTCGAGTACGTGCATGCGGCAGGCACGCCCGGCGACAGCGAACGCTACCCGCGCATCAACGTCATTGCACGCCGAACAGGCGCTGCCGGCGGTCCCTGCGTGCATTTCAACAGCCATATCGATGTGGTGCAGCCAGGGGCGGGTTGGACGCTGGACCCGTTCGGCGCATTGGTCAAAGAAGGCAGGGTGTATGGCCGCGGCGCCTGCGATATGAAGGGGGGACTCGCGGCGTCCATCATCGCGGTGGAGGCGCTGCTCGACTCCGCGGCGAGTTTGCCGGGAACGCTGGAAATTTCGGGTACCGTGGACGAGGAATCCGGCGGCTACGGCGGCGTGCACTACCTGGCTGAGCGCGGCTGGTTTTCGCCGCCACGCGTCGATCATGTGATCATTCCCGAACCGCTCAACGTGGATCGGGTGTGCATCGGCCATCGCGGCGTTTGGTGGGCCGAAATCGAAACCTATGGTCGGATGGCGCATGGCTCGATGCCATTCCTCGGTGATTGCGCCGTGCGCCATATGCATGCCGTCATCGAGCGGCTGGAGCGGGATCTATACCCTAAGCTCGCGTCGCGCCGCACCGATATGCCGGTGGTGCCTGCCGGCGCGCGGCACTCGACGCTGAACATCAATTCCATCCATGGCGGACAGGAGGAGGGGGCGGGATACCCGGCCCCGTGTGTACCTTACTCCTGCCGCATGGTCATCGATCGGCGCTTGCTCATTGAGGAAGACATGGCCGGCGTGAAAGCAGAGATGCGCGAGCTGCTGGAGCAGCTTGCTCGGGATCGCAGCGATTTTGCCTACAGCATTCGCGATATCTTCGAAGTGCAGCCCACCATGGCCGATCGCGACGGCCCGGTGGCGCGCAGCACAGCGGCGGCGATTCGACGCGTGATCGGCCGCGAGGCGCAGTTCATTTGTTCTCCGGGTACCTACGATCAGAAGCACATCGACCGCATCGGCAAGTTGCGCGACTGCATTGCCTATGGCCCGGGCATCTTGGATCTGGCGCACCAGCCCGACGAATACGTGATCATCGAGGACATGGTGAACTCGGCCAAGGTGATGGCGCTGGCCGCCCGCTCGCTGCTGCTCGGCACCGCATGACAAGTCGGCTGCGGGGGAGCCGATTTCGCTTCGGCGCATTGCTGCTGGGGCTGTCGTGCGCATCGCTGTCGTGCGCATTGAACAGCCACGCGGCCGAGCGGGTAATCATCGGTACGCAGCTGGAACCACCGGTTTTGGATCCCACCGCCAATCCGGCGGCGGCTATTTCAGAGATGCTGTACGACAATGTGTACGAAGGCTTGGTGCAGTTTGCCGCGGACGGCTCGGTGCTGCCGAAGCTGGCTTCCTCGTGGGAGGTCTCGGATGACGGACTCACCTACGTGTTCCATCTAGAGAACGACATCCACTTTCACGACGGCAGCCCCTTCGATGCGGCTGCCGCCAAATTCTCACTGGAGCGCATTCTGGCGGCGGGCTCCATCAACCCCCAGAAATCGCGCCTGCGCAGTATACGCGCGGTCGAAGTACTCGATCCTCTCACGCTAAAGGTGCAGCTCAGCCGCCGTTCCGGGGGATTGCTGCAGTCGCTGGCCTTCGGCTCGGCAGTGATGGTGTCGCCGCGGTCCGCCGCGAGCAACGCGGTTCAGCCCGTCGGCACGGGCCCGTTCCGATTCCTGCGCTGGCGACGCGGTGATTCGATCACCTTGGAGCGCAATCCGGCGTACTGGGGAACTCGCGCCGGCTTGGCCGAAGTCACCTTCAAATTCATATCCGACCCAACCGCCGCTTACGCCGCGCTGATGGCCGGCGACGTGGATGCTTTCGCCAATTATCCTGCGCCCGAAAGTTTTGCCCAATTTGCCGCCGATCCGCGTTTTGCGGTATTCGCCGGAACCACCGAGATGGAGACGGTGCTGGCGCTGAATGAGCGGGTTGCTCCGCTCGGCAATGTGCTGGTGCGCCGGGCGATTTCCTACGCGTTGGATCGTCAGGCCATCATCGACGGTGCCATGTTCGGCTACGGCACGCCGATCGGCAGCCACTTCCCGCCGCACAATCCGGCCTATGTCGATCTGACCAGCATGTATGCGCATGATCTCGTCAAGGCCAGACAACTCATGGCGGAGGCTGGATATTCACAAGGTTTTGCGATGACGCTGAAGCTGCCGCCGCCGAGTTATGCGCGCCGCGGCGGAGAGATCGTGGCCTCGCAATTGGCGCAGATCGGCATTCGACTCAACATCGAGAACCTGGAGTGGGCGCAGTGGCTCGACCAGGTGTACGCCCGCCATGAATACGACATGAGCATCGTGGGCCACGCTGAGCCCTTGGACTACGACATCTACGCGCGGGACGACTATTACTTCGGCTATTCGAATCCCGAATTCAAGGCGCTCATTGCGGCGCTGGACGACAGCGTCGATGCCTCGAGGCGGCATGACCTGCTGCAGGAGATTCAGCGAAAGCTGGCCGTCGATGCGGTGAACGGCTTTTTGTTCCAGTATCCGCGGTTGGATGTCTGGAATGCGCGTCTGCAGGGTGTCGGTTTCGACAATCCACTCGGTGTCGTCGAGCTGAGCCACGCGCACTACGACGGCTCCGCCGAGGCGCGCGTTGGCAAAGGCGATTCCGCAGCGTCGCGCGTGCCGTTTCGAATTGCCGGAGTGTTCGCCGCGGCAGGCGCACTGCTGCTGCTGGTACTGGTAACCCGCCGCTTCGGCGCGGCATATGTTGCACAACGCATCGCTGTGCTTGCCGCCACGCTGCTGGCCGCCACGGCGATCGTGTTCGTTATCGTTCAAATAGTGCCGGGCGACCCGGTGCGCTACATGATGGGACTGCAGGCGGATCCGCAAACGGTGGCGGTGTTGCAGCATCAGCTGGGCCTCGATGCCGCGCCGCTGCAGCGCTACCTTCATTGGCTCGGCGGTTTGCTCCATGCCGATTTCGGTTTAAGTTATACCTATCGCATTCCGGTGGGCGTTCTGGTCGCCGAGCGGCTGCAAGTGTCCCTGCCTCTGGCGCTGTACGCGCTGCTGCTGGCCTCCGCGCTCGCCTTTCCGCTCGGCTTGCTGTCGGCGGCGCGCCGAGGGAGAGTCAGCGAGGCGGTCGTGAATGGCCTCACGCAGTTGGGTCTGGCGGTGCCTAATTTCTGGCTGGGGATGCTGCTCGCGCTGGTATTTGCGGTCAGCCTTCACTGGGTTTCCGCCGGCGGATTCCCCGGATGGAATGCGGGATTCTGGACCGCGCTGAAGGCCCTCACGTTGCCGGCGATTGCCCTCGCCGCGCCGCAGGCGGCAATCTTAGCCAGAGTATTGCGCGGCGCGCTCATCGATACCCTGCACCAGGACTATATCCGCACGGCGCGGGCGAAAGGCGCGGGACCCTGGCAGGTCTTGTGGCGCCATGCGCTGCCCAACGCGCTGATTCCGGTTCTGACCATCCTCGGCATGCAGTTCTCCTTCCTTCTGGCCGGCGGCGTGATCATCGAAAATGTATTCTTTCTGCCGGGGTTGGGACGATTGGTGTTTCAGGCCATCGTGCAGCGGGATTTGATTGTCGTGCAAAGCGTCGTGGTCATATTGGTATTTGCCGTCGTGACGGTAGCGTTTTTGATCGATCTGGCGTATGTACTCGTCAATCCGCAATTGCGCGCGGCGCGCGGCGTATGAACCGCATGGCGTGGCGTAACTTAAGCTTCATCTGCGGATTGATCATCACCGGATTTTTCGGCGCCATCGCGGTGCTCGCGCATTTCTGGACACCATACGACACCCGGGCCTTGTCCATCGTCGACAAGCTGCAGCCGCCCAATGGGCATCACTGGTTCGGCACCGATCAACTGGGACGCGATGTGTTGTCGCTGACAATGGCCGGCGCCCAAACCTCGGTGGGTGTGGCGCTGCTTTCCGTGATGATCGGCGTATTCATTGGCGTGCCCCTGGGTCTGCTCGCCGCCGCCCGACGCGGGGCGATCGATGAGCTGGTGATGCGCGGCAACGATCTGATATTCGCGTTTCCCGCCTTGCTGCTCGCGATTTTGATCACAGCCGTATTTGGCCCCGGGGCCGTCAATGCCATCATTGCCATCGGCATATTCAATATACCGGTATTTGCCCGCGTTACACGCGCAGGAGCGCTGCAGCTTTGGACGCGCGATTATGCCTTGGCTGCCCGCGTCGCGGGTAAGGGACCCAGCAGAATCTCTTGGGAACACCTGCTGCCGAATCTGGCCGGGCTGCTCGTCGTGCAAGGGACGATACAGTTTTCCTTGGGCGTCATCGCCGAGGCGGGTCTATCGTATGTGGGCTTGAGCGCGCAGCCGCCGACCCCCAGTTGGGGACGCATGCTCAACGAGGCGCAGACGCTGACGGCGCTGGCACCGTTTCTCGCGCTGTTTCCCGGGTTTGCCGTGCTTTTGTTCGTGCTGGGCCTGAACCTTCTGGGCGAGGGCTTGCGCCGGCGCACCGAGCGCGCGTCATGACACTGCTGGAAATCGACGCGCTGAGCGTGGTCATCGCCGGCTCGCCAATCATCAGTAACCTGTCGCTGCAGATCCGCGAAGGGGAAATCCTCGGGCTGGCCGGCGCCTCGGGATCCGGCAAATCCACGCTGGCGCTGGCCATCATGCGGCTGCTGCCGGCGGCCGCGACGTTGCGCGGCGCGGTTCGCTTACGCGGCGAGATGCTGACCGAAAAGAGCGATGTGCGGATGCAGGAGATCCGCGGCGGCCACATCGGCATGGTGTTCCAGGAGCCGATGACCGCACTGAATCCCTTGATGAGAATCGGCGAGCAGGTAGCGGAAACGGTGCGGCTGCATCGCCGCGCTTCTGGTCTTGAGGCCCGGCGCGCCGCGCGTGATGCGCTTAACTTGGTGGGACTGACCGGCGAGCAGGGCGCGCTCGATAGGCTTCCCTACGAATTATCCGGCGGTCAACGGCAACGAGTGGCCCTTGCGATGGCGATCGCCATGGCGCCGCCGCTGCTCATCGCCGATGAGCCGACCACGGCTCTGGACACCATCACGCAAGCGCATGTACTGGCGCTGCTCAAGGATTTGGTCCGCACCCGCAAGATGGGTTTGCTGCTGGTGTCGCATGATCTTGCGGTGATTGCGCAACTCGCCGATCGGGTGGCCATACTGCAAGGCGGTGAAATCGTCGAGCAGGGTCCGACCGCGCAAGTGCTGCATCATGCCCAGCATCCGTATACCGCCGCCTTGCTGGCCGCCGCCGACTTGAAGCCGAAACTGCAAGCGGGGAGAACGGCTCAGTCCTCGGAAGTGCTGCGCGCCCGCGACATCGTTCGCGACTACCCGCGCAGGCGGCGCTCGCTGTGGCGCGCTGCGCCGCCTCTGCGCGCTCTCGACGGGGTGTCACTATCCGTACACGCCGGGGAAACCGTGGGGCTTGTCGGCGAGTCCGGTTCCGGCAAGTCCAGCCTGCTGAAGGTCATTCTCGCGCTGGAGCGCGCTCAGTCGGGAGAGGTGCGCATTCTCGGCGACGCATTTTCCAGCGCGAGGGGCACGGAATTGCGCCGCTTGCGCCGCGCCATACAAGCCGTGTTTCAAGATCCTTACGGCAGCTTTGATCCGCGTTGGCCGGTGGAGCGCTTGATTGCGGAACCCTTTTTCCTGCTGGATTCGCCGCCCCTGGCGGCCGAGCGGCGCCGGCGGGTGGGCGAGGCGCTCGAGCAGGTGGGTCTCCGGGCTGCCGACGCGCGGCGCTTCCCGAATGAGTTCTCGGGGGGCGAACGGCAGCGCATCGCCATTGCGAGAGCGTTGATCACGGAACCCGCCGTGATCGCGTTCGATGAGGCGGTATCCGCGCTCGATGTGTTGCTGCGCGGTCAAATCCTGCGGCTATTGGCGGAACTCGCCGAGCGACTGAATGTGGCCTGTCTGTTCGTATCGCATGACTTGCATGTCATCAGAGCAGTCGCCGATCGAGTCTATGTGATGCAGCAGGGTCGGATCGTGGAGCAAGGGCCAACAGAAACTGTGTTTGCATCTCCGCAGCACGTCTATACCAAAGCCTTGATTGCCGCCACGCCGAGGATTGAATGATCGGCAGGCCGCGGCGCTGGCCGACCTTGCAGGGTTAGCCGTCGGCCGCCGCCTCGCACGTCGACTGCCGCCGCCCAGCCCGAACCGCACTTGAGCACCGTCACGCCGGAACGCACCGTCTCGTCGGTCGCGTGACCGACGGTGAGTCCTGAGATATCGGTGATGAGATTCTTAGTGCCGGGGTGAAACACGGCTTAGCGCGGCTGCGCCGCGATCACCGCCAATCCCTGCAGCACCAGATCCGGCACGATCTCGCCGTGCGAGCGCATGCTTCCGGCAATCATGCTGGCATCGCCGCCGGTGATGAATAGCTTGGGTGTGGCGCCGGTGCTCTGTGCGACGACCTCGGCGGCCCTATCGGCCATGCCGGCCAGGGCAAACACCGCTCCGCGCGAAATTGCCGCGATCGTGTTGTTCGCCAGCACGCCGGCCAGCGACGGCGTGCTGCTCGAGGCCGCTTTGGCGATATCGCTGGTCTTGCTCATCAAGACCTCGCGCATCATGTGGATGCCGGGCGCGATCAAGCCGCCGAGATGTTGTCCCGTGGCATCGACGCTGTCGACTTTTACGGCGGTACCCGCGTCCACCACACACAGCGCCGATCGGGCCCGGGTCCAGGCGCCGATGAGCGCCAGCCAGCGGTCGGCGCCCAGCAAAGAGGGATCAAGATAACCATTGATGAGTCCATGAGACTCTCGGGCCGCGGTGATGAATTCGATATCGATGCGAAACATCTTCTTCGCCAGCCGGCTCAAGGTCTTTGCCATGGCCGGTCCCGCGACGTTGGCGACCAGCACGCGGCTTGGCTTTTGCCCAGACTCGAACAAAGCCGCGGTCCACATGCCCGGCGTCGCATCTCGATGCACCACGGCCTGTTGATCGGACAGTCCGGTACTGGTCAGCCAAGCCCACTTCAGCCGCGTATTCCCGACGTCGATGACCAAAATCATGCGTAATTGATTATCCTGTGAGCCATCGGGCCGAGCGCCAAGCGGGCAAGGATAGCATCGACGAATCGAACCGCAAAAACATACGCTGAGAATCTTCGGAAATAAGCCGTTAAACTGTACGTTATGCCCGTCATTGCGAGCACCTAAGTTGGACTTGAAACAAGCAATCAGAAGTGTGCCGGACTACCCGCGGCCCGGCATCTTATTCCGCGATATCACCCCGCTGCTGCGTGATCACTTCGATGCCACGGTTCGCGCCTTGGACGGGTTGCTGGCTGATGAGGAGTGGGACGAACTGGATGTCGTGGCGGGAATCGAGTCCCGCGGATTTATTCTCGGTGCCGCATTGGCCGCTCGCCGCGGCAAGGGATTCGTCCTGGTCCGAAAGCAGGGCAAGCTGCCGCCGCCCGTGGTGGATGTGGCCTACGATCTTGAATATGGCTCCGGCGTTTTGGAGATGCAGCGAGGCAACGGCCGCTTGCTGTTGGTCGATGATGTGTTGGCGACGGGGGGAACCTTGAGCGCGGCTGCGGAGCTGTGCGATCGCGCGGGCTACCAGCTCAAAGCGCTGGCTGTGCTCATCGATCTGCACCTGGTCGCCGAATATTCCTGGCGGAATCTGCCGTTACGCGCCTGCATCGATTATTGACCGCGAATCTGCATGAGTGAGCTACCGCGTACGCTCGTGGTCATTGCGCTGCGTGCGGAATCGGACGGCGTATTCGAAGCCGCCGGAGTGCCGGTGCTTTACTGCGGAGTCGGCAAGGTCAATGCCGCCATTGCGCTCACGCGCGAACTGAATCGATATTCGCTGTGTGCGCAAGAGATGCCGCAGGTGGTGAATTTTGGGTCCGCGGGAAGCCGGCGCTTCGGCGTGGGAACACTGGTGGGCTGCAATGAATTCGTGCAGCGGGATATGGATGTCCGCGGCTTGGGGTTCGCCTTGGGAATGACGCCGTACGATGAAGAGCCGGTTTGTCTGCGCTTCGAGCCGGTGTTCACGCATCTGCCGGCGGCAGTTTGCGGGAGCGGCGATTCCTTTGCGACCACCGCCATCGATATGGATTGCGGTGTACTCGATATGGAAGCCTATGCGCTTGCCAAGTCATGCCGGCGTGCGCAGGCGAAGTTTGCCTGTGCCAAATATGTCACCGACGGTGCGGACCACGCAGCGGCGAATGAGTGGAAGCGCCACGTGCACCGGGCAGCCGAAGAGTTTCTCGGCCTGTTCCGTCGAATTTGACGTATCCTCATTCGATGAAATTGCATCTCGTGCTGCTGATCCTATTGGGCGTGACCTCATCCGTTTACGCGGCAGGCGATTCCGCGGGCACGCCATTCGTTCTGCTGATTTCCGTGGACGGCTTGAAGCCCGAGGCGGTGCTGGATGCGCAGACTCACGGATTGAACGTACCGAATCTGCGGGCGTTCATGACGGATGGAAGCTACTCAAGCGGTGTCCGGGGGGTGTTGCCTACCTTGACCTATCCAAGCCATACCACGCTGTTGACCGGTGCCTCGCCGGCCAAGCATGGGATTTATGATAATACGACCTTTGATCCGCTCGCCCGCAATGACAGAGGCTGGTACTGGTACGCGGAGGACGTCAAGGTTCCGACACTGTGGGACGCGGCTGCAGCCGCTCACTTGAAGACGGCGAACATCTATTGGCCGGTCAGCGTCGGTGCGAACATCACTTTCAATATCCCGCAGATTTGGCGAACCGGCACGGACGACGACCTGAAGCTGCAGCGCGCCCTGAGCACGCCGGGATTGGTGCAGGAACTATCCGCCGAGCTTGGCCGCTACCCCGGGGGCATGGAAGAATCGGTTGCCGAGGATGAGATCCGGGCGCGCTTCGCCATTCGGCTGCTGGAGAAAAAGCATCCCAGCTTCATGACGATGTACGTCACCGGACTGGATACCGAACAACATCTGTCCGGCCCGTTCAGCCAGAGATCAAACGAGGTGCTGGAGCGCCTGGACGCCGTGGTCGGCTCGCTGCGCGCCGCCGCGCAGCGCTACGCGCCCGGCCGCGCAACCATCTGCGTGGTATCCGATCACGGATTTGCCCGCGTCGATCACGACGTCAATCTGTACGCCGCCTTCCGGGAGGCAGGACTTTTCAAAGTCGATCAGGCGGGCAAGATTGCCGATTGGCAGGCGATACCCTGGCCCGCGGGCGGCAGCGCGGCGATCATGCTCGCCAATCCCGCCGATGAAGCAGTGCGGGAGCGGGTCAAAGAACTGCTCGAGCGCTTGGCCGGTGATCCGGCCAACGGCATTGATCGCATCCTGACGCGCGAGCAGATTAAGCGCGAGCGCGGCTTCCCGGACGCCGCATACTTAGTGGCCTTCCGCATAGGCTACGAAATGGCCTACGCGCTTTCGCCGCCGTTGATCAGCAGCCCGGGCAATTTGGGTATGCACGGCTACCTGCCGGATCGCCCTGAAATGCGCTCGTCATTCTTCATCGTCGGTCCACATATTGCGCAGGGCCGCTCACTGGGTGAAATCGACATGCGGCAAATTGCCCCGACGGTCGCGGCGATTCTGCATGTGCGTCTCGCGGGCGCCGAACTGAACGGCCTGGCGCTATAAAATTCAGACTGCGCCGCCCAATGCCCGATTGAGCAAGGCCGCCATACGGATCGCGGCCTTGCTCAGCTGGACGGCTGCAGCCTGTTGCGCTTCGGCCTCATAGGCGGACGATAAAGCGACCGACCCGCCGGCGCGGCACGTCGGACGCAAGGCCAGCGCATACGCCACGCGCCGCGCGACGTCGAATGATTCCATCGCCCAGCTGCGCGGCGTGCCGGCAGTCCAGCGGTTGATCTCCTCGCTCGTGATGCCGGCGTCCAGCCTGTCCGCGATCTGTGTTGCGGATTTTCCCAGCGCCTCGACTGCCGCGACGTCCCAGTAGGCATGCAGATTGGTGTCGCGATTATTTGGTGCCGGAAAAAGCATAATGCAGTTGCCGCCCCGATCCGCGTGGTCCGCGGCGTGCAACGGCTGATGAAGGTCACCGACGAAGTGGATCAGAAACTTCAGCGCCAGCAGCCGCTCGGCGCGCGGCGTAGCGGGGTTGCCCAGTTCTGTTGCGAATTCGTCGAGTTTGTTGACCACGCAATCCTGCGCGGCGCCCTCGCTTGCGGGCTGCCCCTTCTCAAGCGCGGGGAAGCCGAAACAGGCGCTTTGCATGTCGGGGTCATCGAGCTCGATATTGATGAAGTGCCAGGCCGCGGTCTCGCGATGTTGGGCACGGTACTTGTCGGCCCACGTCGCGCGGCTGGCGAAATCATCAGCCGTGAGCGTATCGGCATCGCCGGCCAGCAGAGCGTTCAATGCGGCCTGCGCCGGCGCCGTCAAATGACGATAGGCGATGAGTGCCGTGACTTCATGGCCGAGGTCGCCCCAAGCCTGGGCGGGGGCGCAGGCCAGCGCCGCGAGCGCGGCCAAAATGAGGCGTGTTCGCATGCGCGCATTGTAGTTCAATGGTGTTGCCTAGCGCTGCCGTCGGGCGCATGATTTTGCGCCCGAAGTTTTGCATTTGAGCGAGGGAATTGTTCATGTCCATATCGAGCGGTGCAGCCGCTGAGAAGCCGGTGCGCTCGCCGCGCCCACCGATCTGCGCCGGAGTCGACTTATTGCTG
The DNA here is from genome assembly GCA_963756845.1 of uncultured Gammaproteobacteria bacterium. Classification (GTDB taxonomy): domain Bacteria; phylum Pseudomonadota; class Gammaproteobacteria; order Steroidobacterales; family Steroidobacteraceae; genus Bog-1198. The sequence continues at coordinate 58,054 of CAVWPD010000009.1, forward strand.
CTGCAATTCAGTCCGCAAATCGAACAGATGGAGAGATTCAGCGATAGCGTCATGCGCCGTGCCGCGCGTCACTGACCGACCCCTGGCGCTGCGCTTCGGCGCCTTCGGCGACATGGTGCTGCTGACGGCACTGATCCGTGTGCTGCATGCGGAATTCAGCTGCCCGGTCGACATTGTGACCTCGGGGCCGTGGAGCGAGCCGCTGCTGCGCGGCCAGCCCGGGGTGGGCGAGATCTTCAGCCTGCGAAGCCGCAAGACGCCGTACTGGTTCAGCCCGGATCAACAGCGCGTGGTGCGGCAGTTGCGCGCGCGCGGCGCGGGTCCCACCTGGTTCTGCGACGGCAACGATGCGGGCAGACTGATTCTGACCCGGGCAGGAATTCCGAAGGAATTCATCGTCGAGGCGAAGGACCACGATTTGCTGAGCGGTGAACATGCCACCGAGCAGTGGCGGCGGCTGGCGCAGATTATGCCGAGCGCCATGCCCCAGCCGCGCGTTGCGGATCTGTCGGTCGTCACTCCCGGTTGCTACCTGCAGGTCACGGAGGCTCAGAGGCTCGATCTGGATGCGTGGCTGCACATTCGAGGTTTGGCCGAGCGGCCGCTGATTCTGGTACAGATCGGCAACAAGCGCACGATGCGGCGGGGTCTGCGCCGCTTGAGTCCCAACAACAAGTACTGGCCGAATGAACGTTGGGCGCAGGTGCTGCGCTACCTGCGCGACCGCCACCCGCAGCACGCCATTGTCTTGCTGGGCACGGGTCCTGAATATCTGCTCAACCAGGAGATCGCGGCGTTCGCGAATATCGCCGGGCTGAACAACGCCGCCGATGATCTGCCGATTCCCCGCTTGCTGGCCCTGCTCGAACGCGCCGAGGGTTTGATTACGGTCGATTCGGGCCCGGCGCACGCCGCTGCGGCGGTGGGCTGTCCGCAGGTTGTGCTGTTCGGCAAGGCTCCGCCCTGGCTGTATCGGCCATGGGGCACGGCGGGAGCGGACGTGCAGGTGTTGTGCGGTCAAATCGCCGGCGAGCCCGATATGCGGGGCATAGACACCGGCCTCGTGACCGCGGCGTGGTCTAGGTTGAGGCTGCGCGAACGTTAGGTTGGCCCGGCCGCCCGCAGCATATCCTGCGTCACCAGGACGACGCCGCGTTTGGTCACGAAGAAGCGCTTCGCATCCATGTCCAAGTCCTGACCGATTTGCAGGCCGTCGGGTATCACGCAGTTTTCATCGAGAATGCTGCGCGTGATCCTGCAGCGTCGGCCGACGGTCACGCCGGGCAGCAGCACAGAGCTGTCGACCGTGCTGCCTTCTTCGATCCGCACGTCGTTCGACAGCAACGACTGCCGCACGTACGCGCCGGAGACGATGCAGCCGCCCGCCACCATCGAGTTCACCGCCATCCCGCGCCGGCCATCATCGTCGAGCACAAATTTTGCGGGGGGTTGCTGCGCCTGGTAGGTCCAGATGGGCCACTGATGATCGTAAATATTGAGTTCAGGGTTGAGCGCGACCAATTCCATATTCGCTTCGTACAGTGCGTCGACGTTGCCCACATCACGCCAGTAATTTTGCGCGCGCGTTTCGACATCCTGGAAAGGGTAGGCGAACACGCGCAAGCGCTCGATGGCCGGCGGAATGATATTGCGTCCGAAATCATGATTGCTCGATTCGTTGGCAGCATCGTCAGCCAGCAATTTCTCCAGCCGGTCCATGGCGATCACGTAGATGCCCATGGAGGCGCGCGCTAGATTTTCATGGCCGACAATGGGATCCGGTTTTTGCGGCTTCTCGGCGAACTTCAGCACACGATTTGTGTCATCGGTGGTCATGATGCCGAATTCATTGGCGCGTTCGATCGGCACGTCCACGACGCCGACGGTGATCGCCGCTTCGCATTCGTCGTGATACGCGATCATCGGACCGTAGTCCATCTTGTAGATATGATCTCCCGCCAATATCAGCACATGCGTCGGGTTGTGCGAGCGAATGAATTCCAGATTCTGAAATACCGAATCAGCGGTGCCGCGATACCAGTGGGTGCCGATTTGTTGCTGAGCGGGAATCAGCTCGACGAATTCGCCCAGTTCGCCGCGCAGATAACTCCAGCCGCGCTGGATGTGTTGAATCAATGATTGTGATTTGTACTGGGTCAATACCGCGATTTGGCGAATCCCGGAATTGACGCAATTCGACAGCACGAAATCGATGATGCGGAATTTTCCGCCGAATGGCGTCGCCGGCTTGCAGCGATGCTGGGTGAGCGCTTTGAGGCGTTCGCCGCGGCCGCCCGCCATGATCACCGCCAGGGTCCCGCTGGTCAAACGGCTCACATAGCGTCCGGTGTTATTGCGGGCAGCGTGTCGCATCTGCCAAAGCCTGACACACTCGGCTGAGGCCTGCATCAGGTTTCTGGCGCCTCTTTTCAGGCCTTTGTTAGACTCCCAGGCATGTCCCCGTTGAAGCTGTGTATTTTGAGTTCGGAGATCGTGCCGTACGCAAAGACCGGCGGCCTGGCCGATGTGGTGGGCGCCTTGGTGCGCAACCTAGCGGCGCTGGGCCACGAGGTTCGCGCCTTCATGCCGCTGTACGCCAGTGTGCGGCGCGCGCATCCGGAGCTGCAGCCGCTTACCGCCGTCCAGCAGGTTGCATTGAACATTGGTACCACTGAGTACGTGTTCTCGTTGCAGTGGGCGAATTTCCCCGGCACGCAGGCGCCAATGTACTTCATCGATTGTCCGGCGCTGTTCAGCCGGGCGGGTCTGTACACTAACGACGCGGACGAGCACAGGCGCTTTCTGCTGTTTACTCGCGCGGCTTTGGAAAGCTGCCGCCGGCTGCAGTGGGCGCCGCACATTTTCCATTGCAACGATTGGCACACCGCATTCCTGCCATTGTTTCTCAAGACCCTCTACCACTCGGATGCGACGCTCGCACACGCCAAGTCGCTGCTGACCATCCATAACATTGGTTACCAGGGGATCCTGCCCAGCGCAGCGGCCGCCGACTTGGGGTTGGCATCGTCCGCGGTGCAATTGGATCCGGACGATTGGGCCCACGGCGTAATCAACTCATTGAAAACAGGAATAAAATTCGCCGACAAGGTGAGTACGGTCAGCCCCACGTATGCTCGGGAAATTTGCGCAGCGCCGCTCGGCATGGGGCTGGAAATGGCACTCCAGGCGCGCCCAGATCGGGTGGTCGGCATATTGAACGGCGTCGACTACCGGGATTGGGACCCGCGCCACGATCCTTATTTGACCGCGCACTTTCGCCCGCAAAATCTGCGCGGCAAGCTCCTTAATAAGGAAGCGCTGATTGCCGCCGCGCGACTGAATGTGCCGGTGGCGCGCCCTCTGGTGGGTATGGTGACCCGGCTCACCGAGCAGAAGGGTATTGACCTATTGTTCGAGGCATTGCCGCCGCTTCTGCCTGCTCTGGACTTTGGTTTGGTCGTGCTGGGCAGCGGCGAGCCGCAGTACAGTGCATTCTTCGAGGGACTAATGCAGCGCTTCCCAGGCCGGGTGGCGTATGTGTCCGGGTTCGATGAGCCGCTCGCCCATCTGATCGAGGCGGGCAGCGACATTTTCCTCATGCCCTCGCGTTATGAGCCCTGTGGGCTGAATCAGATGTACAGCCTGCGCTACGGGACCATTCCCATCGTGCGCAATACCGGCGGCCTCGCGGACTCGGTCGAACACTTTGATCCGCAGACCGGAAAGGGCACCGGCTGCGTATTCAATGACTACGACGCACCCGCGGTACGTTGGGCATTGGGCACCGTGCTCGGCTGGTATGCCAATACGCAGTACTGGCAGCGCGTGATCCAAAACGCGATGGCGAAGGATTTTTCCTGGAGCCGGCGGATAGACGAGTACGACTCGCTGTACCGCAGCTTGGTCGGCAGCGGCGAGACGGGCGGCTAGGGTTTGAACTCAAGCAGCGCGTAGCGCCGGCCGTGAGGCAGCGAATAGATGTTCGCCACCTGCAGCTGCGCCGTTCGCAGCCAAGGCAGCTCTACCTTGTCGGGCGGCGGCACGCGCCCGAGCAGTTCATCGAGACGGGTAGCGCGCGTCGGCAATTGCACCAGGAACACGCTGGTCGGCGCGGCGGCAGCCTGCGCGCGTATACGGCCGACGGCGGCTGCGTCCATCGGCCCCGGTACGCGCAGCACGGAGCTACGAGCGTACAGATCAATGACGGCCCGAGTGGTTTCATCGGGCCCGAGCAGCATGAGCGGCTTGCCCGCGGCGTCGCGCTGGACGGCGCGGGCGATTTCCGCCAGGTTCTGCCACTGATCCACTTGCCGGTAAACCTGCGATGCCGGCGCAATCAACAGAACGCAGTAGCCGAGCAGCAGCGCCCATTGCGCGGCGGCGGCATGCGCGCGCGCCGCCGTCCACGCGCGGGCTGCGAGCACGGCGACGGCTGCCGCACCGAGCGTAGAAATTGCGATATACCCGACATGCCCGTCCAGGCTGTCCCAGCCGTCGGCGCCGATCAGCCCCAGCGCGGCAACGAAAACAGCGGCGCCGAGCAGCAACAGCACTGCTGTGGCGCGCAGTGCACGGATATCCCAGACGTCTGCTTTCAGCCGAATCTCCTGCGCCCACCAGCCCACCAACAAGGCGACGCCGGGAAGCGCCGGCGCGAAATAGATGTTGCGCGCCGTCGCGGCCATCGAAAGGATGACTAGGGACGGAAGCGACGCGGCCAGCGCAAAGCGAACCGGGCGATAATCATGCGGCGAATGGCCTCGCTGGTACCACGCGCGCCGCAACGCGGCGGCGACCAACAATGTCCAGGGGAATACATACATCGGCAATTCGATCAGGTATTTTCCGGGCGAATTGCGGTGCGCGGTCGCGTACTGCAAATCCGCAGGCGCATCGATAGCCGCGAACCTGCCGGCGAGATTGTTCCAGAAGAATACCTTCAAATGCGCCGGACCGTCCTCACCGACATAGACGAACCAGACCCAGGTGAGAATCAACGCCGCTTGAATCAGCAATCCGACATACAGCTCCCATCGAACGAGTTCGCGCCAGCGTCGCTCCCAGATGCTCAACGCGAGAATGGCCATCGCCGGCACCATCCAGACCACGGCGCTTTTGCACAGGAATCCGACGCCCAAGGCGGTATGCATCAATAGATAGCCGCGCAAGCGTTCGCGACTCGTCAGGGCATAAAAGCCCCCATACGCGCCAAGCAGCGACACCGAGACGGCGGCGAGCAGCGGTGCATCGGTGGCCAACCAAATTGCAACTTGGTAGGAAAGCAGAAATGTGCTCATGGCCGCGGCAGCGGCCACGCCGGCAAATCGACCGGCGCCGCGCGCTGCCAGCCATCCTACGCTCAGCGCCGTGATCAGTGCATACAGCAGATTGGGCAGTCGAGCCGTCCAGGCGTGCATGCCCATGAGCTTGATGGGGATCGCCGCCAACCAATAAGTGAGCGGCGGTTTTTCGCAGAAGGCTTCGCCCGCCAGCAGCGGCACCGCCTTGCCGGACTGCCAGCTCATGCGCCATGCGATGTCGGCCTCGCGGGGCTCATCCGGTGTCCAATAGCTGCGCCCGAACAAGCCGACGCACCACATCAGCAGCAGCGCGGCGGCCGCCCATGCAATCAGCACCCGGGGATTTTGCAGCGCGCCTGGCATTTGCTCACTATACTTCACGCGGCAGGCCGCTTGCCTGGATGAGAATGGACGGAACGTGATCGAACAATTCTGCGATTGGTTGTCGACCACGAGCATCAGTGTGGCGTTTCAGTCGACGAGTTGGTTCGTCCCCCTGGTGCAGACCGTGCATATCATCTCCATCGCGATTCTGCTGGTATCCGTTTACATCATCAGTTTTCGACTCATCGGTTTGATGCGAGGCCAGCAGTCGCTGGCGACGCTCGCCGCAAAGTCGACGCCCTGGATATGGGCGACTTTGAGCGTGCTGCTCCTCAGCGGCATACTGTTGACGATTACGGAACCCGCACGCGAATTGCTCAATTGGGTTTTCCGCATAAAAATGCTGCTGGTCCTGGCTCTCGCCGCGATTTTGCTGCTGGTTCAGGCGCGCTTGCGCCGCAATCCGGAATATTGGAGCCAATCTGCGGGGCGGCGCGCCGCGGCGAAAGCTGTCGGCATCGCCTGCCTGCTGATCGGCGCCTGCATCGTGACGGCCGGGCGCTGGATCGCCTATGTGTAGCTCGAATGGCGGGCGCCGCGCATGAGCCTGGATCGTGCCTTGACCTGGCTGCAAGACTTAAGTTTCCCGACCGAGATTCGCGAGTCGGGCTGGTTGTTTCCCACGATCGAGACTGTGCATGTATTTGCGCTGGTACTCGTCGTCGGTTCAATTATGACGGTGGATCTGCGCCTTTTGGGGCTGACCAATCGCGAGCGCCGCTTCACACACCTTGCCGCCGAAATGCTGCCGTGGACGTGGGTGGCGTTTGCGGTGGCCGCGACTGCCGGATTACTGATGTTTTCGTCCAAGGCGCTCATTTACTTCGGCAATATCCCGTTTCGCCTGAAGATGATCTGCCTGCTGCTGGCCGGCATCAACATGGTGATTTTTCACTGGATGGGCACGCGCCGTCTCGATAGCTGGGATGAGGGCAAGCCGCCGATCGCGGCAAGAGTTGCCGGAGGCGCATCGCTGCTGCTGTGGACGCTTATTGTGGCGGCCGGTCGCTGGATCGGATTTACCACCTAGCGATTCGATTGCAATAAAAATTTGCCGCTCAAGTTCACACCGTCAAATGAACTCACATCCAACAGCGCCTCGACGGGCATTTTCGCATTGGCTTGGCGGCCGAATTCAGCCAGTTTCTGTGCGCTGGTGAAGGCTTCGGCCGTTTGGCTGACGCCCTCATCGTGCGTCCCGGAAATCACCAGAATCGTATTGCCCCCGGGCCCGCGAAATTTCGCGAATACGCCATAGTCGTGGTAGGGCTGCTCCTTACCGGTGGGCGCCGGCGGGTCCATGATCTGAGTGCCTATCTCGCTCACATAAGAATGGCGTGTCCTTTTATCGATGATCTCATCGTAGGTGCCGCCGATTTCGAAGCGCGAATCCGTGAACGCGATATCTTGCAACATGCCCATGCCGCTGAGGTAGCCGATATAAATGATGTCCGCGGATTTGAGGCTGACCGGTTCCACGTCCGACATCTTTGCCACGGTAATGCGCCGATTTTCCCCGGCGAGTACCACCATGACATCTCGCAGGGCGAAAGCCGCGGAGATCGGTAGGTAGCGTAGGCCAACATCCATGTAGCGGTCCGCGACTTCCGGATGTTCCGCGACGTAGTGATCCAAATCGCTCTTGGAGTTGACTGAATACTCGCGAATCAGCCGCTTCACGCCCATTAAGTCCGTCTCGCCGATCAAGTAGTAATCGCCGACGACAATCATGATGGGCCGATCGTCCTTCAGGATGTCCGACCAAATGGGATTGGCGCGCACCCGCTCAAGATCCGAGCGGGTGGCCCAGAGCCAGGCAGCCGCGAATCCCACCAAGAGGAGAGCGAGCGCAGCGGCCGCGCCGACGAGGGGGAGGCGCCAGCGGCCCGGTCGCGCCCGGGGGTGCGCCTGGGCTGACGCCTCGTCAGGCGCCTTGGCCGCGATCAACTTCAACCGATATTCGCCACGAGGAATATGCAGTGCCGCGCCGCCCTCGCCGATGGCCGAGGAGTAGAAGTCGTCCAGAGCCTTTCGAAGCTTGTGAATGTAGACCCGTACCAGGGCATCCTGAGACACATCGAAATCGGCTCTCTTTTGGAAAACATCCATGGCAATGGCGATTTCCTTCGGGGAATCTCCCGCCGCGGATCTGTCCGCGAGGTAGTCGAATAGGCGCCTCAAGCGCGCTTCGCCCAACACACCGCTACGCTGGACCCGCTCGACCTCCGCGCGCAGTGCTGCGTCAGCGTCCATGAGAATCAGAGAGTTGGCGGATCATAAGCCGCAATGTTAACGTTATTAACGCTATGTAGAACAGTAAATTACATGAAACCCGCTGCCCTGGGTGGCAGCCTGTATGCTGGGTGAGCGGGAGGGCCCGCGCACGTGCACGAGGCAATACTCATGGCAATCTCAGCGATGCGCCGGTTAGTCATCGCGATCACCGCAGGGGCAGTTCTGGCCGCCTGCCAACAGGACGTGGCGCCCCAGTCGGCGGCGCCAGCCTCGGCGGCGCCCGTCTCGGCGGCCACTGTCGCACCCTCCGCCGCCCCGCCGGCGTCGGACACCCCCGCGGTCTACAGGCCGGTGGCGGGCATTCAGGATCTCATGGCCTATGAGATCGATCCCTCCGCCGATGCGCTATGGGATTCCGTCAGCATCGTCACGAGTAAGGCGGGCACCCAGGACCATCATCCCACCACGGACAAACAATGGGATGCACTGCGCGGCCGCGCGGTGGTGCTCACTGAAGCCGCCAATCTGCTGATCATGGATGGCCGGCGCGTGGCCCGAGAGGGCGTGCAAAAACTCGACGACCAAGGTACCCCCGGCAACTACTCGGCGGAGCAGGCGCAACAAGCCATCGATGCGAATCGGACGGCATTCGTGGGATTTGCGAAAGCCCTCGGTGTGGTCGGCGAGCGAATGTTGAAGGCGATCGATGCCAAAAACCCGCACGATCTGATGGATGCCGGCGCGGCATTGGACGAGGTGTGCGAGGGCTGTCATTTGAAGTTCTGGTACCCGGGCCAGCATATCCCCCTGTTTCCGGATCAAGCGCCCGAAACCTAGCGGCGTTTCGGTCGAGCAATGAGATGCCTTTTGCTGACGGGCGCATTGATGCTCAGTCCACACCTGCCCGCCGCAGCCGACCCAGGCGCCTCACCGACGGCCACGGCGCCGGCTGGCGCGTCGGCTAACCCGTCGGATGGCTCCAACAGCGAGCTTGTGAGCATCACGGTGACGGCTGAGAGATTGAAGCTGATCGGCATGGCCAGCACCGCGAGCGAAGGCGTGGTCGTGAATGACGAACTGGCGCTGTTGCCGGTCTTTCGACCGGGCCAGTTGCTCGAGACCGTTCCCGGACTCGATGTGACCTCGCACAGCGGTGAGGGTAAGGCGAATCAATACTTGATGCGCGGCTACAATTTGGATCATGGCACTGACCTGGCGACCTTCGTCGACGGTATGCCCGTGAACGAACCGACTCATGCTCACGGCCAGGGTTATACGGACCTTAACTTCTTGATCCCGGAGCTGGCGACCAATATCAGTTACACCAAGGGCACGTACTATGCCGATGAGGGAGATTTCGCTTCGGTGGGCTCCGTGCACATCAACTATGTGGACAGCCTCCAGGACCAACTCGCGGTGACCGCCGGGACTCTGGATTTCCAGCGTGTGTTTGCTGGCGGTTCGGTCGACGTGGGCAGGGGGACGTTGCTCGGTGCGTTGGAGCTGCAGCACTATGATGGTCCCTGGGTCAGCCCCGACGATCAGCGCAAGATCAACACGCTGCTGCGCTACAGCGCCGGCGACGCGCAGAACGGCTATTCCATCACCGGTTCGTACTATCACGATTTGTGGAACGCGACGACAGATCAGCCGGAGCGGGCCGTGACCGAGGGCCTGATCAGCCGTTTCGGTTCGCTCAATCCCTCCGACGGCGGGGTCGCACAACGGGCCAACCTTAGCGGGCAATACCACGCGACCCTGGGCGCCGGCCAGTTGATCATCGACGGCTATGTCTTCAACAATTATTTGACCCTGTGGAACGATTTCACGCATTTCTTGATCGACCCGGTCAACGGCGATCAGGAGGAGCAGCACGAGAACCGCAACACCGTGGGAGGATCGATCAGCTACGCCTATCCGACCCAGTGGTTCGGTAAGGATAACGATGTGCTCGTCGGTGTCCAAGAGCGCTACGATTTTGTGACCGTGCAGCGCTTGCCGACCGAGGACCGGGAAGAAATACCGCCGGCCGATGATCCGTTGGGATTCAGTTCAGACGATCGGGTGCGGCTCGGCAGCAATGCCGTCTATGGTCAGCTGACCAGCCGTTGGAATGACTGGTTCCGGACCGTGTTCGGATTGCGCGAGGATTATCAGCGCGGCACCGATGAGGGCACGTTCTATGGCACTGCGAGCCGGGCGCTGTTTGAACCCAAGGCGAGTTTGATCTTCACGCCCGCGGCGACCACCGAATTTTATGTCAGTGCAGGACGAGGCTTTCACAGCGATGATCTTCGCGGCGTGGATCAGGCGAGAGTATCCGGACTTCCGGGTGCCCCGCTTATCGCCGAGCAAACCGGCGAGGAAATCGGCATGCGTCAGGAATTATTCGACCGGAAAATTGCACTTACTCTTGCCGTGTACAACCTCGATGCCCAGTCCGAGACCACCTATGACCCGGACATCGGCCAGGATGTTGCCGGACCCGGCAGCCGTCGCACGGGCTATGAAATCAATATCACCTATCAAGCCTTGAGCTGGCTCGAATTCTACGGCAGCTTCTCGCAGGACCGCGCCCGATTTACCTCGCCCTACGATGATGGGACCGGGCATGTCGGCTACTACTTACCCAACGCTCCTTTTGCCACCGGTTCCTTGACCGCCTATGTGAAGGATCAGGGTCCGTGGAGCGGCAGCCTGGCGCTGCGTTACCTGGGGGCATACCCCTTATCGTCCGATGACGTCGTGCAAGGATCCGGCTATCACGAATGGAACGCCGATGTTCAATACAAATTCGGCGACGGCTGGGGCGCCGTGTTGGGTGTCTACAATCTGCTGAACACCAAAGCCAATGCAGCGGAGTTTTGGTATGTGGATCGTCTTCCCGGCGAACCGGCAGCCGGTGTCGCGGACGTTCACATCCACCCACTCGAACCGATATCGGCGCGCTTCACATTGCTGAAGAGATTTTAAAACGCAGGCCGCGTGCTCAATGTTCGTGCCGGTGGTGAAGATCCGGATAGTGAGGGTGTTTGTGAACTATGGGTGCATGCTGATGCCAATGTGAGTGAGGTTCCTCGGTAGCCTCAAGGTCGTGCAGATGTTGGTGATGTGCATCGTGCACGTGGCTGTGCTCGTGCTCCAGCGGGGGATGGTTATGTTCGTGCTCATGCGATTCGCGCAAATGCACATAAACGCCAATCGCCATCAGCAACCCCGCCATGATCAATCGAACGCTGACGGATTCGGAAAATATAATAACCGCCAGCACCGCCCCGATGAATGGCGCCGTCGAAAAGTAGGCTGAGGTGCGGGCGGCGCCGAGATAGCGCAGCGCCCGTACAAAAAGCACCAGGCTGATGCCATAGCCAAAAAATCCGACCACCACGGCGCTGATCAGGATGCCGCCCGACGGCAGCCGCGATCCGATCGCGAACGCCCAGGCAAGATTGACGCTGCCGGCCGCCAGGCCTTTGATCATGGCGATTTGCACCGGATCCGCGCCCGCCAGAGCGCGAGTCAGATTGTTGTCGATCGCCCAGGCGGCACAGGCGCCGGCGATCAGCAGCGGACCCACTCCAGGACTTACTGCGCCGCCCGTCCACGACAGCAGCACGGCACCCGCGATGATCGCCGCCGCACCGGCCAGCAGCCGCCGGTCGACATTCTCGCGAAAGACCAACCACGCGATGGCCATGGTGGCGACGCCCTCGAGATTCAACAGCAGTGCGGCCGTGGACGCGGTCGTGCGTACCAGTCCCTGCAGCAGTAGCGTGGGCGCGAGCGCACCGCCGAGCAGCACGGCAAGCGCGAAGCGCGGCAAGTCCGCTCGCCGCAGGGGCGCTTCGAAAGAGGCGCGCCGCGCGAAAAGCCGAACTCGCTGCAGGATGGCCAGCCCAATGCCGGATCCGAGATAGAACAGACCGGCCAGCAATTGCGGGTCGGCGCCATCTCCAAGCAACAATTTGGCCAGTGGAGTGCTGGCGCCAAACAGCAGCGCCGAGACGATCGCGAAAGTCGCGCCGGGCCATGCCGTTGTTTGAAACATCGGGCTATTATCACCGCTATGAACGAAACCGCCCACCTGATTGCGGAGGCTACGCGGCGCATCTTTGGCGAGTATGCCGATCCGCAACTGTGGAACGCCTTGGAGACGGCCGGCGTGACTCGTACCTGGATACCCGAGTCGCTCGACGGCGTCGGCGCCTCGCTGGCCGATGGCTTTGAGGTGGCGCGGATAAGCGGCGAATTCGCCGCCGCGATCCCACTTGCCGATTCGCTGTTGAGCGGCTGGCTTCTGCAGCAGGCCGACATTCCGCTGCCGAATGGCGCGAGCACGGTGGCGCCCGTCGATGTGCGCGATAGGATCGCGGTCGGCGCGGACGGGAAGCTGTCGGGCGCCGCGCGCTGCGTGCCGTTTGCGAGACAGTCATCGCAGCTTGCCGTTTTCGGTATGCGCGATCGGCAGGCCTTCGTCGCGCTGGTTGACCGTGGTCGCTGCCAACTCCGGGAACACGTCAATCTCGCCGGCGATGCGCGCGATACGCTAACACTGACCGAAGTGGAGCCGAGCGTCATCGCGCCGGCGGCGATCGATTTCGACGCATTGATGCTGATGGGTGCCACCCTGCGCTGCATGCAAATGGCCGGCGCTTTGCAAAGAATCTTGGATATCTCGGTCGCCTATGCAAACCAACGCATTGCGTTCCAGAAACCCATCGGCAAGTTTCAAGCCATACAACACAGTCTGGCAAAGCTCGCCGGGGAGGCTGCGGCGGCGCTTGCTGCCGCGAGTTCGGCGGCGGACGCTCTGGACTCGGCGCCGCCGCGTGGCGCGGTATTTCTGGAGGTAGCGAGCGCCAAGATTCGCGTCGGTGAAGCGGTCGCGGCGGCAGCAGCCATCGCGCACCAAGTTCACGGCGCCATCGGGTTTTCCCGCGAACACGTGCTGCACCGTTATACGCATCGCTTGTGGGCGTGGCGCGATGACTTCGGCAGCGAGAGCTATTGGGCGGTGAGGCTGGGAGCGCTGGTGTCAGATCGTGGCGCTGATGCCCTGTGGCCAATGTTGGCGGCGCGCTAAGAGCTCCGCGATGGGCGTCATGCAATTCGATCCGATCCGTCTACCTCCCGAAACCCAGACGCTGCGCGCGGAGGTCCGCGCGTTCCTGCGCCAGGAAATCGATGCAGGGGCGTTCGATCCACATCGTGGTGCGATGCATGCGGAATCCAACCCGTCGTTCAGCCGTAAGGTGGGCGCCAAAGGGTGGATCGGCATGACCTGGCCCAAGCGTTACGGCGGCCGCGAGCGCAGTTTCCTGGAGCGCTATGTGGTGACTGAAGAATTTCGCGTCGCCAACGCGCCCGTCGGCCTGCACTTCACGGCGGACCGTCAAAGCGGTCCCATTCTGCTCAAGTACGCCAGCGAGGTCATCAAGTCGGAGGTTCTACCGCGCATCATCCGCGGAGAATGCTGCTTTTGCATCGGCATGAGCGAGCCCGATTCTGGATCCGATCTGTTTGCCGCCAATACGCGCGCGACGCGCTGCACAGGCGGCTGGACGGTGCGCGGAACGAAACTATGGACCACGGGCGCCCATCACGCCGACTATATGATCGGCCTGTTTCGCACGTCGCCGGCCACGCAGGAGAATCGCCGCCACGGGCTCACGCAGTTTCTGGTCGACATGAAATCCCCGGGGATTGCGGTACACCCCGTTCTCAATGCGGTCGGGCAGCATGACTTCAATGAGGTGGTATTTGACGGCATGTTCGTTCCTGAAGGGCACGTGTTGGGTGAGATCGATATGGCCTGGAAGCAGGCAACCAGCGAGCTGGCCTATGAGCGCAGCGGCCCGGAGCGATTTCTCGAGATTTCCTATGTACTCTTCGAGTTGGTGCGCGTGCTGGGAAAATCTCCCGATGCGCGCGGTGCGGAAGGGATCGGTCGGCTAGTGGCGCAATTGCACACCCTGAGGCGCATGTCGGTTTCGGTAAACGGAATGCTTCAGGCCGGCAGGGATCCGATGATCGAGGGCTCCATCGTGAAGGACTTAGGTACGGTTTGGCAGCAGCAATTGCCGCACAAGGCTCGCGATCTCGCGGCCTTCGTCGACGGTGATACACAGGATCGGGCGCGCTTCGACAGATTCTTGCAGCACGCCACTGCCGTTGCGCCAAAGCTCACGCTGCAGGGTGGAACCAGCGAAGTGCTGCGTGGCATCATCGCCCGCGGCTTGGGATTGCGCTAAAGAGGCCCCATGTCGATGCCCGGACCGACTCAAGATATCGTCGTTGAGCAGAACGAAGGGGTGGCCACGGTGGAGCTGCGCCGCCCGCCGCATAATTTTTTCGATGTGCGGCTGATCGGCGAGATTGCGGCGGCCTTCGAGGCGCTGGATCGTAGCGAGGAGTGCCGCGCGATTGTCTTGGCCGCGCAAGGCAAGTCGTTCTGCGCGGGCGCCAATTTCGGCGGCAAGGATGCTTCTGCGGATGCCGGCATGCGCGACGCGAGCACTGCGTTGCTATATCGCGAGGCGCTGCGTCTGTTTCGTATCGGCAAACCGATCGTCGCCGCAGTTCACGGCCCCGCCATCGGCGGAGGACTGGGGCTCGCGCTCGTCGCGGACTTTCGCGTGACCTGCGCGGAGGCGACTTTCAGCGCCAACTTCACCAAGCTGGGCTTTCACCCCGGATTTGGCATCACCGTGACGCTGCCCGATCTGGTGGGTAAAAACGCTGCGGCATTGCTGCTGCTCACCAGCCGGCGAATCAAAGGCGACGAAGCGAAGCGCATCGGATTGGCGGATGTGCTGGCCGCCCAGAGTGAGGTGCGCGGCGCGGCGATATCGTTGGCGCGCGAAATCGCCGCCTGCGCGCCGCTCGGCGTAATCGCGACCCGTGCCACATTGCGCCAGGGCCTTGTCGAGCGAATCGCGCGCGCCACCGAGCGTGAACTCTCCGAGCAAAGCCGCTTGCGCAGCACCGAGGATTTTCAAGAGGGCATTCGCGCGAGCAGCGAACGGCGCGAGCCGAGGTTTCGCGGGCAATGATAGTGACGGTGCCGGCGATTACCACTAGACTGACCAATGCATAAGGACTGGTTAATCAACAGCTCGCTGATTCTGCTGCTCGGCGCAATGTTCTTGCTGTCTCTTCTGGCCGGTCGAGTATGGCTGCCGATCGGGGATGTCTGGCATGGCCTGTGGTCGCAAAACATCAATCTCGCCTCAACCATCGTTACGCAGCTGCGCCTGCCGCGCGCCGTGCTGGCGCTCGAGGTGGGCGCTGCCCTGGGGATATCGGGCGCTGCGCTGCAGGGTGTGACGCGCAATCCCCTGGCGGAGCCCGGGTTGCTTGGGGTCAGTCTGGGCGCAGCACTGGGCGCGGTCATTGCGGTGTATTTTGGCTTCGCAACTCATTTCACGACCGCTGCGCCGCTGTTCGGGCTGGTGGGCGCGTTGCTCGCGAGCTTTCTGACGATTGCTTTGGGCCGCGGCGGCGGAACGATTACCCTGGTGCTGGCGGGCGCCGCCGTTTCCGCGCTTGCCGCGGCAGGCATTTCCTTGGCGCTCAATCTCGCACCCAACCCGTACGCAGCCTACGAGATCATGAACTGGCTGATGGGTTCACTGGCAGACCGCAGCTGGCTGCATGTGATGCTGGTGACGCCATTCATTGTTCTGGGTTCAGCCATGCTGCTGTTTACCGCGCGCGCGCTGGATGCACTGGCGCTGGGCGAGGCTCAGGCGCAAAGCCTGGGGGTGAATCTGCGGCGTTTGTACGCCATGGCCGTGTTCGGCACCGCCATCAGCGTGGGCGCAGCCACCGCGGTGACCGGTGTCATCGGATTCATCGGCCTGGTGGCGCCGCACCTGGTGCGTCCGCTGGTGGGTCACCAGCCGAGCCGGGTGCTGTTGCCCGCTGCGCTCGCCGGCGCCCTGCTGTTATTGTTCGCGGACGTTGCCACGCGGTTGATTCACGTCGGCGCCGAAATGAAGCTCGGCGTGTTGACCAGTTTGATCGGCACGCCGTTTTTCTTCTGGCTCGTTGTGCGGCTGCGCAAGACCGCGCCGTAGCCATGCACGGGTAGGATCACCAAGGAGAGTTCTTGTGACTGAGCATGTTCTGGTAGAGAAGGCGGAAAATCTCGTGGTGCTGACCCTGAACCGCCCGGACAAAAAAAATGCGCTGACCCGCGCCATGTACAAAACGGTGGCGACGGAAATCAGCAATGCCGATTCGGATCCCAGTGTCCGCTGCGTGCTGATCATGGCGCAGGGCGATATGTTCACGGCGGGAAACGACTTGGCGGACTTTGCCGCCGTTGGCGCCGCGACGGCTGCGCCCAAGCCTGAGGACGGCAATCCGCTGCTTCCCGTCCTCGCCCGCTCGCGCACCCCGATCGTTGCCGCCGTGAATGGCCGCGCGGTGGGCATCGGCGTTACGATGCTCCTGCATTGCGACATGGTGTTCATGGCGGAGGACGCGCTGCTCATCACACCCTTTGTCAATCTCGCGCTGGTGCCGGAGGCGGCCTCCAGTCTTTTACTGCCATTGCGCATTGGTCATGCGCGGGCGTTCGAAATGTTGGTGCTCGGCGAGCCGGTGAACGCACAGCAGGCGGTGAGTTGGGGGATTGCCAATCGCGCCGTGCCGCCGGCCGAACTGCATCAGGTCGCCCGCGCAGCGGCGAAATCCATTGCCGCACGCGCACCCGCGGCCGTGGTTGCGACGAAATCATTGATGCGCGACACCGCGGCCCTGCTGGCGCGAATGGGCGAGGAAAACGCGCACTTCGCGCGGCAGCTGAAATCCGCCGAGTTCAAAGAGGCATTCACGGCATTCGCGGAACGGCGCGCGCCGGACTTCAGCAAATTCGGTTGACGCAGCATGCCTAGGACGGCATTCGCCATCGGCGCGGCATTGGCCATAGCGACGTTCGGGCATGGCTCGGCGGCGGCGTCCACTGGTCCTCGGCACGTGATGTCGCTCAGCATGTGTACCGACGATTTGCTGCTCGAGCTGCTGCCCGTGGATCGCATTGCCTCGGTGACCTATTACGCACGGGACCCGAGCAATTCCTACCTGTGGCCGCAGGCCGCCAAAGTGCCCATCAATTCGGGCAGCGTTGAGGAAGTTCTCGCCGAAAAGCCCGATCTCGTGCTGGCGGGCACCTACACCACGCCGGCGGCTCGGGTGCTGCTCAAGAAACTCCATATGCCGCTGCTCGAAGTGCCGCCTGCTGTGAATTTTGACGAGATTCGCGAAGTGACGCGCAAGGTCGCGCGCGCACTCGACAGGGAAGCGGTCGGCGAGACTCTCATTGCCAGAATGGATTCGATTTTGCAGGAATTGGCCGCCACCAGGCCGCCGCAGATCATCCGAGTCGCCGCCTGGGGCGAGGGCGGGTCGGTGCCGGGCAAGGGCACCTTGTTCGATGCCATTCTCGGCGCGGCCGGCGGCGTCAATATCGCCGCGGTGGACTCCGGCGGACCCTATACGTCCTTCGGAATCGAACAGCTGCTCATGGCGCATGCCGACGTGCTCGCCTACGCCAGCAATATCGCCGATACGCCGGGGCTGAATACCGATTTGGCACGGCATCCTCTCATCCTCAAGCTTTATTCCGGTCGAATCGTCACCTACCCCAGCGCCCTATACAGCTGTGGAGTGGTCGAAAGCGCGGATGCAGCAGTGACGCTGCGGGCCGGCCTGCTGCAAGCGATGCGTGGCGGCTCATGACGGTTATCGAAGCATCGCAAATCTTGGTGCAGCGCGGACAGCGCACGATTCTGGATAAGGTGTCGCTGCATGCCGAGGCTGGAGAATTCATCGCGGTCATCGGTGCGAACGGTGCCGGCAAATCCACGCTGCTGGCGGTTCTGGCGGGCCTGCTGAAGCCCGACCAAGGAGCGGTCCTCTTGGACGGCGTCGCTATTCAGCATTTGTCGAGCAGGAAATTGGCGCAACGCCGCGCCTATCTGCCGCAGAACCCTCGCTGCGAGTGGCCGATATCGGTCGAACGGTTGGTCGCCCTGGGGCTTACCCCCACGCTGCCGGCTCTAGGAGGGTTGCCGGTTTCTTTTGATCCTCTGATCACCCAGGCCCTGCAGGCCTGCGATCTGCTCGAGCATCGACAGCAGCCGGTAACGACGCTTTCCGGCGGAGAGCTGGCGCGCGCCATGCTGGCGCGCGCTTTGGTCGGAGATCCCAATGTGTTGATCGTGGATGAACCCATTGCCGGCCTCGATCCCAAGCATGCTCTGGACACCGCGCGCCGGCTGCAGACACTGGCGAAAAACGGCAAGCTCGTGATCGCTTCATTGCACGACTTGAGTCTTGCGGGGCGCTACGCGAGCCGTATTTTTGCGCTTCGCAATGGGCGGGTGCAGGGCGATGGGCCCACCGCAGCGACCTTGACGCCTAACTTGATCCGCAGCGCTTTCGATGTGGAGGCGCGCATTTCCGGCACTCAGGGCAACGTTTATGTGGATTACCTAGGATAGCGTGAACGCTGTGCGCTCATTACGGTGGCCCGGTAAGCGTGGTGAAGGCGGCAGTGACCAGCAGAATCCCCGCGCCCAGCACCATCTCAATCCGAATCGAGCGCCGAAGTGCGCCCACGGCTTGAAAGTCGCCGGCGGACAATCGAGGCGTCAAACGTAGCTTATTGAGCGCAGCGATACCCAGCAGTGCGCCGACGGTAAGCAGCTTGATCGCAACCAGCCTTCCGTATCCGCTGTTCCAAAATTCCGCCGCGTGCTGGATCAGCAAGAACAGAAGAGCGGCGCCGGCCAACAACAGCATGGCCACCATCCCCAGCGCCGTCTTGCCGAAGCGCGCAGCGACCTGTGCGATCTGCGCAAGCTCGCCGCCTTGCACCACCACCAGTAGCGGCGCAAATGCGCCCAGCCAGAACGCCGCGCACAGCAAATGCACGCACAATGAAAGGCTGGGCAGCGTGTTCGGCTGCAGCGCATGAATATGCCCGATCCATGCGAAAGAGCTAGCGCCGATAATGGCGCCGATCATCGCCGGCGCCAGAAAGCGCCGATCGGCGGCCATCGCAAAGGCGCATAGCGCCAAGCCTGCGAGACGAATCCCGGTCGAGCGGCCCTGGCCCGCGTTCAGGATCATGCCGGCAAACGTGCTGTCGAACATGCCTGCAACATCGCCGCTCATCGAGCCCGCGAGCAATAGGATGGCCGCGACGCTGCTGATCGCGGCTGCAAGCAGCAGCGGGCCGATCATTCGCCGAATCCGCGCGGCTTGCGCGCTGCGCAGCAGGGACTCGCTGTAGGCGAGAAAAAAAACGCTACCGGCTCCGCATAGAGTAGCAGCATAGGTGATCGCCTTCGCGAACATCACCGCGATATCCCAACCGCTTAAATCCAAGATCGACGCCCCGGCGAACTCCGTCGCTACATCGCAATCGAGAAATCAAAGGAACCCTTGGTGACATGGCCATCATCCGCAGCAACCGCTGTCCATTGCACGGTGTACTTGCCCGGTGCAAGTCCGGGAAGCGGCAGATCATAGGTCTGGCTTGCGGGCGCTTTCTTGTCGATGGGAATGGTGATTTCCTTGCCGTCGCGGACCAGCTTCAATACCGCGAGCTGCGCGGCCTCGCTGAATTTGAGCGTCAATGTTTTCGGTGCAACTGTAAGCTGCTCGTTGCTGCCCGGCGAGGAGCTTTGCAGCTTCGCATGAGCGAAGCACGGAGTCGTCAACAGAGCACCGACGGCGAACGCCAGGCACGCTTGCTTGAACATAAAAAGGCCCCGCTTTGGAGTGAGTCGACTCCCCGACAATATACGCTGATTGCTCCGGGTCTCCGATGAAATTATAGTGAGCGGAATGATTTTGTACGGCTATGGTCTGAGCTCCGCCTCGTACCGGGTGCGAATCGCACTGGCTCTCAAAGAGCTTCCGTACGAATCGATCCTCAAGAATTTGCGCGCCGGCGAGCACCGGCAGGCGGAGTTCCTGCGCATCAATGTTCAAGGGTTCGTGCCCGCACTGGGTTTGGACGATGGCGCCGTGCTGACCCAGTCGGTGGCGATCATCGAATATCTCGATGAGATTTACCCGGAGCCGCCGCTTTTGCCGAAGGAGCCGATCGCGCGTGCACGCGTGCGTGCCTTGACGCAGGTGATCACCAGCGATGTGCATCCGCTGAATAACCTGCGGGTGCTGCGTTATCTCGAAGATAAATTGATTCTGGACAAAACCACGCGCGACGCCTGGTACCGGCACTGGGTTGAAGTGGGACTCGATGCGCTGGAGCGGTGGCTGGTGCGCGATGCCGCGACCGGGCGCTTTTGCCATGGCAATGCCCCCACCATGGCCGACATCTGTTTGATACCGCAGGTGTTCAATGCGCGGCGCTTCGCGGTGGACATGAATCCCTATCCGCGAATTTCAGCAATAGATGCGGCATGCAGGGAATTGCCGGCGTTTCAAGCGGCGGCGCCCGAGAAACAACTCTGAAATGGCCGCCGCGTAGGGTTGGGCAAGAAAAGCTCGCGCAATTCGACGTTGCATCGCGCTTCAGACATACTGGGAAAGCGTACCGCAAGGTAGGTTGATAACAATAAACAGGGATACCAGGGACTACGTCATGCTGCCGCACAGCGGTGCGCTTTGCGTACACGCTGCAATCGGTGGATTACGCAAAAGCGGCAGGCGATCTTCTGTTGGTTCGGCCGCGTGTCATCGGCAGCAAGTCGCGGGGTTTTTTGGAAACGAAGGAGCCGCGCCGCCATCCTGTTGAATTCGAGGGTCCGAGGCTCGACACCGATGCATTCGAGATCGTGGTGCCGGCCGGCTACGTCATCGACGAATTACCTTCCGCGGTGGACGTGGATGATGGATTTGCTTCTTATCACAGCAAGACCGTCTTCGCCGGCGGCGCGCTGCATTACACGCGCAGTTTCGAGATCAAGGAACTCAGCGTTCCGGCCAGCAAGGCCGAGCAACTCAAGCAGTTGTACCGCATTATTGAAGGGGACGAACGCAACACGGCTGTATTGAAACGCGTGACGCAGTAGTCAAAAAGCATAGCGCAGAAATAGCAGCCGCTTGCCGCGGCGCAGATCGATCAGCGAACCCCATAGCGGCTCGCGAGGAGCAAATGTTTTCCCCATGACCAGGCCAAGCCGCCCATCGCCGATGTCTCGGCCGGCGATTTGCGGTGCGAGGCTCAGAAACTGCTCGTCGATGAGCCGCTCCTGAAAAAAGCTACCCAATAAGCGCGGGCCGCCTTCGACGAGAATTCGTCTGCCGGCATTCACCCGATTCAGCTCCTCGAGAATCGCGCTTGCCGGAATTTCCCCGGCGCCGCGTCGTATCGCGCGGATCTGCACCGTGTTCGGCACCTTCTGTTTGAGCAAACGCCGCGCACCCGCCGGCGTCGTGACGATGAGCGCGGGTACGATACCGGAGGCAAAGACAGGCAAGCGCAGATTAACACTGCCGCCGGCGGTGACGACCACGTTCAGCGCAGGCGCAGGTTTGGCAAGAGCGGCCTCCAGGCGCCGGTAGTCGATCGCGAGTTCGGGGCAGATGGCCGCAGGTGTCCACAGATGAGTCGGGTCGGCATTCAGCGTGCCGGAGCCCACGATCACCACCTCCGCCGCCGCGCGCAGCAATCCCATGACCATGCGATCCTGGCGGTCGAAGCCGCTGATGTCGCCGCCGCCGCTGTGTCCTTTCGACTGAAGCGACACGATGCCGTCCAAGGTGCTGACAAAGTTTGCGAACACATGAAAATGTGCGCGCGGCCGCGGCATGCGAAACGGCCCGTATAAACGCGCCAATTCGGGCGGCAGCGGAAACGCGCGGCCTAGCCTCGATTCGATGAGCGTCTCGAGGGACGCAAACCTTGAGCCCGGGGTGTTCGAACGGCGGCGCATATACTGTTATGGTACCAACATCGCGACTTATCGACTCGAGCTTGCCTCCTATGTTCCAGCCACTGAAGCAGTTTGCGTTCATCGCCTGGGTGTGCCTAGCACCCTTGGCCACTGCGGCGCAGTCCATCGCGCCGCCGCCCGCGCCCGGACCGGCCGCCGGCCTCGCCGACTCCGCGGGCCTTCGCGCGACGGTATTCGGCACCCCGCCAAAGGACATCGCGCCGCTGCCCAGCCGGGTGCCTCTGTCTGAAATCGATATTTTGCTGCCATGGAGAATGCCGGTGCCGGCAGTGTTTTGGTTCGACGGCAGGCTGCGCGTGTGGTTCTCCGCGCAAGAGAAACCGGCGCCGCTGGCCATTGTCATTTCGGGCACCGGCAGTGATGCCAATACCGCCAAACTCGCGGTATTGCGGGCCGTGCTGTATGGCGCCGGCTACCACGTACTGACCATGCCGTCGCCAACGTTTCCGGGATTCATCGTGTCGACATCAAGCACGGGAGTGGCCGGCGATTTGATGCAGGATGGGCACGATTTGTACGCCGCCATGCAGCAGATCATCGCGCATTTGCCGCGCAAGGTACGAATCACCGACATCGATGTGCTGGGCTACAGTCTGGGGGGCGCCAATGCGGCCATCGTCAAATCGATCGACGCGACGGAGGGCAAGCTAAAAATTCATCGCGCGGTGATGATCAACCCACCCGTGAGTCTCTTCTCCTCGGTGGGCCGGCTCGATCAGCTTTTCTTGGTGAACATCGGGACCGGCGACGCCGCGGTCGAGCAGCTGTATCGCCGCCTGTACGCGCAGCTTGCCAATTTGTACCGGGCTTCGGATCGGCTGGAGGTGGACGAAGATTTTTTGCTCAGCGCGGCCGCCGCCTCGCTCAAGACGGACGCCGAGTTCTCCGCGGCGATCGCACTTTCGTTTCGCATCGACTTGGTCGATGTATTTTTTGCCGGCGATCTTTACGCGAAAACCGGTGTTGTCGTGGACCCGGAGCATCCCCCCAAGGTGGGCGATTCGCTCGACGAAGTCCAACGCATTCTGCGCGATCAGCCGTTCGACGACTATTTCTCAAAAGTCTTCGCGCCGTACTACCTGAAGCACCGGCCGGGGCAAACACGCGAGTCCCTCATTGCCGCCAATCGCCTCGACATCATTGGCGATACACTGCGCTCGAACGGTGATTACTACGCGCAAACCAGCAGCGATGATTTGATCCTCGACAAAAGCGAACTCTCCTGGCTGCAGAATACCTTGGGGCGGAGAATTGCCGTCTACGACCACGGCGGTCACCTAGGTGCGCTTGGCGACCGCCAGCAGGTTGCCGACATGTTGGATATGTTGGCTGGGCGCTGGCCGAGGAGCGCCTTGTGAGGGCCGCCGCTTTCATTGGGGTTGCGCTGTTGGCGCTGGGCGGCTGTGCCTCGCAAACCTTCACCATGCGCACGGTTCCCGACGAGACGCCGGCTGCCGACAACGCGGCGAACGCCGCCAAAGTGGCGGCGCTTGCGCAGGCCTTGACCACGGAGAATGCGAACCTATCTGCGCCAAATTCCGAGGAGGCGCTGCCGCTCGTGACGCCGGCGGACGCGCCGCCCATGTATACGTATGATCCGTGGGAGCGCATGAACCGCTTCATCTATCGCTTCAACGCGCGCTTCGATGAAGCAATCTTTTGGCCGGTGGCAAATGCCTATCGCCGCGCGCCGTCGCCGGTGCGCGCGGGCATTCACAATTTCTTCGGCAATCTCTCGGAGATCGACAGCGTGATCAACTATACGCTGCAGTGGCGGCTCAAGTATGGATTGCGCAGTCTGGTGCGTTTCGTCATCAACACCACGGTCGGCGTCGGCGGTCTGTTCGACGTTGCGACCAAGAGCAAGCTCCCCGGCGCACCCACCGGATTTGCGACAACGCTATCCAAGTGGGGAATGCACCCGGGCCCGTATCTGGTAATTCCGCTGCTCGGCCCCTCGACGCTGCGCGACGGCTTCGGATTTTTGGCTGACTACGGCACGCTCTACGGGATCAACATCGCGGGTTTGTACCGCGGGGATGTGTCCTGGGGACTCGGAGTCGTCAACGCAGTCGATCAGCGCGCCAACGTGAGCTTTCGCTACTACGCCAGCGGATCGCCGTTCGAATACGAAAGGATTCGCTTTCTCTACGTGCGTAAGCGGTTGATCGAGGATGAAGGCCTGCACCCGAAGAAGCCGCGGCTCGAATCACGGCCGGATGATCCCGCCGGCAAGTGACGGCCTATCGGTCAGGCAATCGCGTCTCGAAGTACTCTCGTGCGTCCGCGGAAGTAAAACACCAGCCCGACCGCAAGCAAGAATACGCAGCCGCCGACCACCTTGAGGGCAAATAGTCCCCGGCTTGCGCTGTCGGCGGGCGGAACCATCGCCACCAACAGTGCCAGCAGGGTCACCGAAAAACCCGAGCCGGACACCAGCCAGCATACGAGTGGGCCGCCCGGAATGAGCCTCACGTGGGAGCTCGCGCCTGCGGCGCGGCGGCGCAGGATCGGCAATGCGGCGAACATATAGAGCAGCGGTATGAAACTCAAGATCACCGTCATGTCGATCAGCACCGTGTACGCTTCGTGGACGGCGGCGCCGGAGATAGCAGCCAGCAATACCACGGTGGCGAGAATGCCCTGAGTGAGCAGCGCTACGTGCGGCGAGCCGAAGCGCGGATGAACGGCGCCAAGCGCTTTGGGCAGGTAGCGGTCCAAGCCGAAAAGAAACGGCAGCCGCGCGGTACCGCTGATCCAGGCGCCCAGACCGCCGACCGAAGACACGGTCAACACGGCGGCGGCCGCAAATCCCAACATCGGCAGGCCGGCACGCGCCGCCACCGCCGCGAGCGCCTGCGGAACGCCGCTGATGGCGTTGATTTGCTGAGCCGGCAGCGCCATGAACAAAGCCGCTGTGCCGGCCATGTACAGAATGGCAATCACCACACAGGCGATGAGTAGGGCGCGCGGGATCGTGCGCCGCGGATCCTTGATCTCGCCACCCATGATCGGTCCGAGCTCCAGACCTTGGTAGGCAAGGGCTATCGTCGCGAAGCTGGCGAGTGTCGCCAACGATCTTAGGTCCGGTACCAGCGCCGGGGCGGTAATCGGTGTGGCGGCGCCAAATCGATGCCAGGCGAGAGCTCCGCCGCACAGCACCAGCGCGCCGACCAACCATGTCGCTATGGCGCCGGCATTCTGCAGCCATTTTGCGCGCTGTAGGCCAACGACATTGAGTAATGTCGCGAACCACAGAATGCCGAGACAGACCGCGCTCGTGTAGATCGAGTCGTCGGTGAGCTTGAGCCAACTGCCTCCGTGAATGTAGAGGAATGTGCCGGCCGCGAACAACAACACGGAGGGGAAGAACACGAGATTCGAAATCCAGTAGCTCCAGCCGGCGATAAACGCATTCATTTCGCCAAATGCGGATTTCGACCAAAGATATACGCCGCCTTCGCCGGGCTCGCGGGAACTGAGTTCCAACACCGTCAGGGCGGCAGGCACCAAAAAAGTCACCATGCCCAGCGCCCACAAGGTCAGGCTCGAGGGCCCGATCTGCGCCGCGACCGAGAGCCAGCGCAGCCCAACAATGGCGGCGACATTGAGAAACACCAGATCCAGTGTGCCCAAGGTGCGATGCAGCTGCGGCGGAATAACTGGGTCTGCGGCGAGTTTCATTCCCGCTCATCATGATCGATCGGCAGCTTAGAACGCAATGATTCGCTTGAGCGCGGGTTGTTGGCGACTACAATGCCTGCGTGCGGCGCTCGCCGCGGAGGTGTTTTCTGCAAGCATCCACGTGCCGTACGCTCTGGATCGTGTTGAGTTGCTGTACGTTGCTGGGTCGACCGGTGCACGCACAAACTCATGAGCCGGCGGCGCCTGCGCCCACGGGCGACACCGCCGCTATCGTGATGCCCGAGCTCAAAGGATTGCGGCTGATACCGAGTGTTCGTCTGCTGAGCACCGCGCCGCTGCCCGCGGCTCAACCGGTGGTGGTGGAGGGTTTGCCGTGGCTCGCCGTGGCGAAGGTGCGGGCGGTATCGGCGGGATTTTTATCTCGTCCTCTCACTCGCGGCGCTCTTTCCAAACTCACGCAGGCGATCGCCATCTTGTGCCGCAAGGCGGACCACGCCGTCGTTGATGTCTCTGCACCCGCGCAGGATGCATCGAGTGGCGTGCTGCAGATCGTCGTGTTGGTGGGGAAGTTGGGTAAGGTGCGCGTTCAGGGTAATCGTTGGTTTTCGGATGCGCACCTGTCCCGCGAGGTGTCCATCAAGGCCGGCCAGGAGATTACCGGCCGGACGCTGAGGCAGGATGTGGATTGGCTGAATCAGAGCCCCTTCCGCCAAGTGGATCTTGCGTATGCGATGGGTGAACAGCCCGGTGAAACCGATGTGATTCTACGCGTCGCCGATGCCAAGCCGGAACGGGTATACGCGGGATATGACGACTCAGGCACTCAGGACACCGGCCTGGGACGAGTTTTCGCCGGGTTCAACCTGGCCAATCTTTGGGGTCGGGACAATGAGCTCGACTACCAATATACGCGCAGCACGGATGGGGACCTGTTTGAGTCCCACAGTGCGAGCTACATGCTGCCCTTGCCTTGGCGCAACACCCTGACCGTCTTCGGAGCCTGGGCGCGGGCGGTCCCGGAGCAGTCCGACAATTCGTCCGACCTGACCGGCATCATGTGGCAGGTGGGTCTGCGCTATGGCATTCCCTTGCCGGCGCTGACCGGCTACACCCAATCGCTGGTGTTCGGCTTCGATTACAAGTGGACCAACAACAACTTGGGTGATGGCGGAACGCAGGTGTTCAGCTCGCCAGTCAACGTCGCGCAAGTCCTAATCACTTACAGCGGAATTGAGAGCGACACGAACGGTTCGACGCACGGTTCGGCCTCGATGTATTTCAGCCCCGGGGGCGTTGGCGGTACGAACAACAACCTTGCTTTTGGCATGCAGCGCGTCGGTGCCACCGCCGACTACGAATACTGGCGGGCGAGCCTGTCGCGACTGCAACGCTTGCCGGCTGATTTCTCGGCCGCGCTTAACGTACTGGGTCAATGGTCGAGCGCACGCCTGCTGCCCACCGAGCAGTTCGGTTTGGGGGGCGAGGATTCGGTCCGCGGATACGATGATCGTGTGCTCAACGGCGACGACGGCATCTCCGCGCAGTTGGAGCTGCGTACCCCGACTCGCCATTTGTTCGGCAGCATTCCGGATCAGTCCCAGGCCTTCATCTTCCTCGACGCCGGCCGGGATTGGCAGCACGATTTCCAAGCGGGAGATGTCGAAGGCACCCTGCTGTCGGCGGGCCCGGGACTGCGTCTTCAGATCAGCACGCATGGCATAATCAAAGCTGACTACGGTTGGGAGCTAAAGCGCCTGGCGGGCACCAGCAGTGGACGCGTTCAAGTCTCCGCGCTGGTCAGCTTTTGAAGCGGCGCATAGTGCAGCACGCCCGGGAACGGCTCATAGAAATGATGCAGTAGCTGCTTCCATTGCTGATACTCCGGCGAATTGCGGAATCCGACCTGATGCGCTTCCAGGGATGTCCAGCGAACCAGCAGCAAGAATTCATTGGGCCGCTCAACGCATCGGCCGAGTTCGTGAGAGAGGTATCCGGGCATGGCCGCGATGATCCGCTGCGCCTCTTGAAAGGCGGCGATGAATTCCTCGGATTGCCCGGGTCGGATGCAGAGCACGGCGGCTTCGAGAATCATGCGCGAGTCAGCGGCCGCCAGCGACATCGAGTATGGCGCCGGTGGTATAGGACGCGCCGTCGCCCAGCAGCCAAACAATCGCTTCGGCGACCTCCTCGGCACGCCCGGCGCGGCCCATGGGTGTGGTTGCACCGAGACGCTGCGCGCGGTCAGGCTGTCCGCCGCTGGCGTGAATGGTTGTTTCAATGAGGCCGGGCCGCACCGCGTTGACCCGCACGGATTGTTTGCCCAATTCCTTGGCGAGGCCAATGGCCAGCGTGTCAAGCGCCGCCTTGGATCCCGCGTAATCGACATATTCGAACGGCGAGCCTAACCGGCTCGCCGCCGAGGAGACCAGAACCACCGAGCCGCCGTTTCCGCCGCGATCCGTGGAGAGGCGGCGGGCGCTCTCCCGGGCGCACAGATACGCGCCATACACATTGACCTCGAACATCCGCTTGAGGCGTGCGGCGTCCATGTCGGCCAGCGGCAGGGATGGAGCGACAATGCCGGCGTTGATGACAACCCCATCAAGCCGGCCAAGCGCCGCCTCGGCCGCAGCGAAGCAGGAGATGACATCGGCCTCCGCCGTCATGTCGCCTTGCAGCGCCGCCGCGCGTCCGCCCGCAGCCTGCACGTCGCGAACCGCTTCCTCGGCCGCGCGACTATCCCGAATGTAATTGAGCGCCACGGACCAGCCCCTGCTTGCGCAGAGCAGCGCAGTGGCGCGACCGATGCCGCGGGTGCCGCCGGTGATCAAGATGTTTTTCATCAGGCAACTCCGCGCTCGCTGAGAAACTGACCGAGAATCCTTGCCGTATGGCTCCTTCCCGGTTTGCGCACGATGCTATCGGGCGCGCCCTGGGCCACGATGCCGCCCCCGCCCGATCCGCCTTCGGGACCCAAATCGACGATCCAATCCGCTTCCGCCATGACGTCGAGGTTGTGTTCGATGACGACGAGCGTGTTCCCGGCATCGACCAACCGGTGCAGTACATGCAGCAGTTTCTCGACATCGGCCATGTGCAGGCCCACGGTGGGTTCATCGAGTACATAGAGCGTGTGCTGTCCGTCGCGGCGCGCGATGTCCTGTCCCAGAGCATCGGTGCGCACCTTGGCCAACTCGGTAACGAGCTTGATGCGCTGGCTCTCTCCACCGGAGAGCGTCGGACTCGGCTGACCCAGGCTTAAATAGCCGAGCCCGACTTCGGCCAGCAGGCTCAGCGGATGCTGCACGCTGCGTTGCGCCGCGAAAAATGGCAGCGCCTCATCGACGCTCATCGCGAGCGTCTCGCCGATATTCCTGCCTTTGAAGAGGATATTTAATGTTTCCGGATTGAAGCGTTTGCCTCCGCAGACATCGCACAGCACTTGAACATCCGGAAGGAAACTCATTTCAATGCGCTGCACGCCCTGGCCTTCGCATGCCTCACAGCGGCCCCCCGCCGTATTGAACGAAAATCGGCTGGCCGTGAAGCCCCGCATGCGCGCCTCGGTGGTTTCTGCGTAAAGCCGCCGAATGGAGTCCCAAAACCCGATGTAAGTTGCCGGACAGGAACGCGGAGTCTTGCCGATGGGTGTCTGGTCCACTTCGAGGACCCGGCTGATCGAATCCCAGCCGGTGATGGCATCGCAGCCCTGGGGGCGGCCGGGCGCAGTCAATAATCGCTTCAAATTTCCCAACAGGACCTCGCGCGCCAGCGATGATTTTCCGGATCCCGACACGCCGGTGACCACGGTCAAGCGCCCGAGGGGAATACGGCAATCGATTTTGCGCAGATTATGCAGGGCTGCACCGCTGATCTCGATCATGGGCGTGCGCCGATCGATGGCGCGGCGTCGGGCTCGGGAATGCATGAGCGGGGCGGCCAGGCAGCGGCCGGTCGTCGAGGTGCTCATGCGCGCGAGCTGGGTGGCGGAGCCCTGCGCCACCAACTGCCCACCGCGGCTACCCGCGCCGGGGCCCAGATCGATCACATGATCGGCGCGGCGAATGGTGTCTTCATCATGCTCCACGACGATCAGGGTGTTTCCTTTCGCGCGCAATCGATCCAGGGTATCGAGCAGCGTTAGGTTATCGCGCGGATGCAAGCCGATCGTGGGTTCGTCCAGAACGTAGCACACCCCCTGCAGATTGGACCCTAACTGCGCGGCCAGACGAATACGCTGCGCCTCTCCGCCCGACAAGGTCGGCGCGGCGCGATTCAATTGCAAGTATCCCAATCCCACGTCGCAGAGAAATTTCGTGCGGGAGGCCAGTTCGGCCAGCAAATCACGTGCGATGTCGGCTTCGCGGCCGATCAGCTTGAGCTTCCCCAGCAGGGCGAAAAAATCCTGCACGGCCAACTGCGCAAGCATCGCAATCGACTGACCGCGAAACAGCACATGCAGCGCAACCGGATTGAGGCGCCGGCCGGCGCAGTCCGGACACATCTCGAGAGGCGCTTGCGCGTCTTCACGCCATACGGATTCCTCGCCGCTTTGCTCCGCATCGAAGTACGGCAGTCTAAGTCCCGTGCCGAAACAACTCTGGCACCAACCGTGCTTTGAGTTGAAGGAGAACAGCCGCGGATCGAGTTCCGGAAAGCCGGTGCCGCAATTCGGACAGGCGCGCTTGGTGGAGAAAATCCTCGTCGTCGCGGACCCCTGGCCTCGGCCGCGGCCCGCGACGTGCACGACGCCCTTGCCATGCTCCAGCGCCAGGGCGAGTAGATGACGCAGGTTCCCTTCACTGGCGGCGTTTACCGCGACCTCGCCAATCGGCAGCTCAATGTTGTGTTCGATGAAGCGATCGAGCCGCGGCCACTTCTTGGTCGGCAGCAGGTCTCCATCGACGCGCAAATGTTCATAACCCTTGCCGCGGGCCCACTTGGCGAGCGCCGTGTACAAGCCCTTGCGCGCAACGATGAGAGGCGCTAGCAGAGCGATCGTCTTGCCGCGATAGTCCCGCAGCAGCCTTGCGGCGATGGCATCGGCCGTTTGCGGTTCGATGCGCGCTTCGCAAACTGGGCAATACTGAGTGCCGAGCTTGACGTACAGCAGGCGCAGAAAGTGATAGATCTCGGTGAGCGTCGCCACCGTGCTTTTGTGTCCGCCGCGGCTGGTGCGCTGCTCGATGGCGACCGTTGGCGGGATGCCGAAAATGGCATCGACGTCCGGGCGAGAGGCCGGCTGCACGAACTGCCGCGCGTAGGCGTTCAGGGACTCGAGATAGCGCCGTTGGCCCTCGGCAAAGAGAATATCGAATGCCAAAGTGCTTTTGCCGCTGCCGGATACGCCGGTGATCACGGTGAATTTGTTGAGTCCCAAGCTTACGTCGATGTTCTTGAGATTGTGTTCACGGGCGCCATGAATCTCGATGCTCGTGGGGGCCGTTCGATGCACGCCTAATCCCTTCACGGGCGAGTCTGTGTAGCGAACCGCCGCCGCGTCGCGAACCTCGTAACCTTCGTCCTCGCCAATGAGTGCGCGCCCGGTATGGGAGGCGGAGAATCGCATCACCTGTGAGGGCGTACCGGCGCAAACGATGCCGCCGCCGGCCGCGCCCCCCTCCGGTCCCAAGTCAATGATCCAATCGGCCGCGCGGATGACGTCCAGGTTATGCTCGATGACCAGCAAAGAGTGTCCGGCATCGATCAGCCGCCGGAATGCCCGCAACAGCTTCGCGACGTCATCGAAGTGCAGGCCGGTGGTGGGCTCATCGAACAAAAACAGCGAGCCGCGGCGCTCGCCGACCTTGGGCGCCTTACCCGCACGCACGGCACTCTCGGCCAGGTGACCGGCGAGTTTGAGGCGCTGCGCTTCTCCGCCCGAAAGCGTCGGCACGGGCTGCCCGAGCCGCAAATAATCCAGGCCAACTTCCGCGAGCGGCGCCAGGCGCAGACACACTTCCTTGTCCGCGGAGAAAAACGCCAGCGCCTCGGATACCGTGAGGTCGAGCACATCGGCAATGCTCTTCGGCGCGAAGTGACCCCGGGACAATTTGATCTCCAGCACCTCGGCTCGATAGCGGCGTCCATCGCAATCCGGACAGCGCAGATACACATCCGACAGGAATTGCATTTCGACATGTTCGAAGCCGTTGCCGCCGCATCCAGGACAGCGGCCGTTGCCGGCGTTGAAACTGAACGTGCCGGCGGTGTACTTGCGTTCGCGGGCCTGCGGCAGGCGCCCGAACAGCTCGCGGATGGCATCGAATGCGCCGACATAGCTGGCGGAGTTCGAGCGCGTGGTGCGGCCGATGCGGCTCTGATCCACCATGACTACCGCGTCGATCAGCTCCGCGCCCAGAAGCGCGCGGTGCTTGCCGGGATTTTCCGTCGGTTTTCCCTGGGCGCGCAGCAGTGCCGGAAACAGAACATCGTGAACCAGTGTGGACTTACCCGAACCGCTGACGCCCGTAAGGCACACCAGTCGTTTGAGCGGAATCGTGACGTCGATGTCTTTGAGGTTGTGCTCGGCGGCCCCCTCGAGGCGCAGGGCCTCATCAGGCGCCACGCGAGCGCTGCGCATGAGGGGTATCTCGACGCGCCTGCGGCGATACAAATAATCGGCCGTGAGCGAGCCTTTCGCAGTCGCCAGATTGCGTATCGGGCCGTAGAACACGATTTCGCCGCCGTGCTCGCCGGGTCCGGGACCGATGTCGAGTACCCGATCCGCCGCTTGGATCACTTTCGGATCGTGCTCCACCACGACCAGCGTGTTGCCGGCGTCGCGCAGGCGATGCATGACCCCGACGATGCGTTCGACGTCGCGTGGGTGTAGGCCGATCGAGGGCTCATCCAGCACGAACAGCGTATTGACCAGCGAGGTACCCAGTGCGGTGGTGAGGTTGATGCGCTGCACCTCGCCGCCCGACAACGTGCGCGACTGGCGGTCGAGATTCAAGTAGCCCAGGCCCACGTCGGTCAAATATTTGAGGCGCGCGCGAATTTCCTGCAAGAGCAAGTCCATGGCCTGATCGAGCAGCGCCGGAAACTCCAGAGCGGCGAAGAAACTGCGGCAATCGTCAATGGGCAGCAACATCATTTCGCGGATGTTGATGCCGGGATTGCCCACGCGCCACAGCAATGCCTCGGGCTTCAGGCGCGCACCGTGGCACGCCTCGCATTCGGTATAGGAGCGATAGCGCGACAACAGCACCCGGATGTGCATCTTGTACGCTCTGCTCTCGAGCCAGGCGAAAAAGCGCCGCACGCCGTACCAGACCTTTTTGGTCCACTCACCCTCGCCATCGATCACCCAGGCGCGCTGCGCATCGGTCAAGTCGCGCCATGCCGTATCGCACGGGATGCCGCGTTTGCGGGCAAACCGCAGAAGGTCCTCTTGGCATTCCTGGTACGACTCCGTCTGCCAGGGCTTGATGGCGCCCTGGCGAAGGCTCAAGCTGGAATCCGGTATCACCAACCCGTAGTCGACGCCGATGCTGCGGCCGAAACCCCGGCAGGTGTCGCAAGCGCCGATCGGAGAATTGAAACTAAATGTGCTGGGACTCGGATCCTTATAAGTGATGTCGCAGTCAGGGCAGTGTAGGCCGGATGAAAAGCGCCACGGCGGGATGGGGTTGCGCGCATCGGCACGCGTTTCCGGATACACGTCGAGCCGGCCTTGGCCGACTCTGAGCGCCGCCTCGATGGCATCGCCGGCGCGCGCAGTATCCACCGATGACCATCGAAACCGATCTTGAATGACCTGCAGGATGGCGCCGTGCTGTGAGTGGATACGTGTGTATCCCTGGCGCTCCAGCAATTGCTTGATTTCGGCTTCTGCGAAATTTGCCGGTATGGGCACCGGAAAAGTCAGCACCAGCAGAGGATCGTCCTGTTCACGGCAGCGCACGGCCAACTGCGCTTGAATGTCCGCCGGCGTGTCGCGGCGGACCGGCTGACCGCAGCCGCGGCAGTGAAGACTTGCGGCGCGGGCAAACAACAGCTTCAGATGATCGTTCAGCTCGGTCATGGTCCCGACGGTGGAGCGGGAGGTTCGCACCGGATTGGTTTGATCGATGGCGATCGCCGGCGGGATACCCTCGATACGATCCACCTGGGGTTTGTCCATCCGGTCCAAGAATTGGCGTGCGTATGGCGAGAAGGTTTCAACGTAGCGGCGCTGACCCTCCGCATACAGCGTGTCGAAGACCAGCGACGACTTTCCCGACCCGCTGACCCCGGTGACAACGATCAGCTCGTTGAGGGGCAGATCCAGGTCGAGATCTTTGAGATTGTTTTGGCGCGCGCCGCGGATGCGGATTGCATCCGAGCGTGGAGGATCGAAGGGTGGCATTCCTGTAAGTTTACAGGATGTGTCAAGTTCAGCGGCCGGCGAACTGCTCCATCATGAGTCCGGTGCCGCCGCGGGTTACATGCGCGACGATCGCGGTGCGCCGATGGATCTTGGTCACCAGCCCGAGATTGATGGCGAACGCCAACTGCACTTGCTGGCCTTTGCGCAGTCCGAGATTTTCTGTTTCGACGAACACGCCGTTCGCGCTCAAGTTTTTTGCCTTACAAATACGGCTCTTGCGGCCCGACAACACGACGTAGACCGTTGTGCGCGCGCGGTGGCGGGTATGCAAGCGACGCTCCATCCGTACGTTCCCTTCCGGTTGATCGTGGTGAGCCGCCATTATGCACATCGCCGCGACGTTAGCGAAGTGCGTGAGCGCGGGCGCGCAATTATGTCGTATCGCCTTTCAAGGCCGGCGCAATAAGGAAAATTCTCTGCCCGCTCAAAGGATTACATTGTCAAGTGCGCGGAGCGAGGGTTCCGGCAGGCCGTCGTGGCGCTAGTAGACGTCTTTGCGTCGAATCGAGAGTTGTTCCGGCGCTTCGATGCCCATCTTGACACGCCGGCCGCTGCCGCCGAGCAAGGTGATCTGAATGGGGCCGTTGGCAAACAACTGTGCGAGCGTCATGCTGTGGTCCACGCCGTCCGCGGGCTGGATGACGATGGATTCATCGGCGCGGCGGCTCAAGACCAACATGGATCAGGCCCTCGCCAGCGCGCGCAGCGACTTGGCGAAGGTCTTACCTTGCGGCCCGTACGTGAATGAGGCGCCGCCGCGGACGATGTCGATGAGCTGACGCACCTGGTGCTGGCGCACATGAATGATGTGGCCGTTGACTTCATTGGCGCTGCGGCAGCCCGCCATTAACCCCAACAGTGTGCGCCAGCGTTCGGTGACGCTCGCGGCCATCCCGGGAGCGGCGGGGTCTGCGCACAGACCGCGGCGTTGCGATTCCAGTTTTTCAATGGTTCCCAGCAGCTGAATTTTCTCGGCGGCATTTTGTTCCACGGTTCCCGGCGAGGTGCCGGTCAGCGCAGTACGCTCTGCGGCGAGGATATCGGACAAGGCACGCGCAAGCTCGATCTCGCGATCCAGTAAATCCTCGAGACGGCGGCGCGCATCCTGGTTCATGGAATTACTTCAGGCCGCGTTCGAACTGCAGCAACTTATCCGCGACCCGGCCCGCGTCGATCTGATAGGTCCCCGAACTGATGGCCTGCTTCACCGCGGCGACTTTCGCGGAGTTAACCACCGGGGTTTTTGCGACCGCTTCTTCGATCTTCTGTAAGGCGCGCGCAGAGTCGGTCAGGGTAACGTGATCCCCGGTCTGCGAGGTCGGGGCAGCCGCGCCGCCATCGCTTTGCGACTTGTCGGCTACCGCCGTGGCGGCGTTCGAGCCCTTGACGGACGCGACGGAGTCAGCGGATGAAAATGCACTT
This sequence comes from uncultured Gammaproteobacteria bacterium, assembly GCA_963756845.1. Lineage (GTDB taxonomy): Bacteria > Pseudomonadota > Gammaproteobacteria > Steroidobacterales > Steroidobacteraceae > Bog-1198. Next base: position 93,351 of record CAVWPD010000009.1, read on the forward strand.
ATTCTTTCGGTCACCGAAATATCTCCTGGGGCTGGCAACGGCCCATACCAATGTATCGTCAGGGTTTAGATGAACTTTAACGATAACGCTCAAAATGCACACTCTGGAATTGTTATCGACTGTGACGCCGTTCACTGAAGGGTCATTGAGAAATAATTTCCACCACCTGCTCGGAACGGGCAACTCCTTCGACGATTTTCCCGGATGACAGATTCTGCACTCTAACCCGTTGATTAATCATGCCATCGCTCAGGGCGCGGCCGGCCATGCGCACGCTCATCCCGCCGGTATCCGCCACCAAAGTGACCGATTGGCCGCGCTGTACCGCCTTCGGCGCCACCAGCTGCTGATTGGTCAAGTACGCGCCCCCCGAAATCGGCCGGCTGGCGGTAAGACCGACCGCAATGGCCGGATCATCCAGAAATCCCGCCGGCAGCTCCGAGATGTCGCGCTGTTCGACCCGCAAATCATTCGCCGTCAGGACAGTGCCCGCGACGATGGCGTGCGCCGCGACGGCGACTGTCGAGGTACTGACAATTCTGACCGGGACGTAAAGATGCCAGGGTTTGGGGTACTGACAGCTCAACTCGATCGTCGCCCGATCCTGCATGTGATGAACGGAGGCGAGCGCGCCCCTGACCGGCTGATTGCAGCGCTCCAGCTGTAGATTCGGTTCAATCGGGCCCACCACAAAGCGCTGACGATCGGTGAGCCGCGGAAACTCCCGCTCCGCCTCGGACCTCGCCAAGCTCTCCAGTTGCGCAATGTCCTGCACGGCTTCGGGTGCCGCCGGCGCTGTGAGGCCCTGCGCCGAAATCCCCAGCAGCGGTAGGAGAAATCCAAGACAGGCACAGGGGCGACGAAAAATTGGCGCTGTTTGCATCATGAAGACTAACAAGCAAGCGGCGTGCCAGGCCGCGCGGCCTGCCGCCGGCGGCAAGATCTTGCCGCGCGGCCGGGGCGGAACGGCGATTTGACCAGGCATCCGCGGCCTGCGGCGCATTTCGGCGGCTGAACCGCAGAAAGCGGTGTTGGCACAGCTCTTGCTTTGACTTGCTCGAGGAGCACCGAATCTATGTTCGAGAACGTTTTTGGCATCCACGAGCAGGCGCTGCTGTTGCACGGACAGCGAATCGGCGTATTGGCCACGAATCTTGCCAATGCGGACACACCGAACTACAAGGCGCGCGACATCGATTTCAGCGAAGTGCTGGCGCATCCGGAAGAGGCGGCATTGCCGATGACGGTCACGCAGGCGGCGCATATCAATGTGCAAGACGCTGTATTGCCCGCTGGCGAACTGAAGTACCGCAATCCCTATCAAGCTTCGCTCGACGGCAACACGGTGGAAATGCCGGTGGAACAGGCGGCTTTCTCGGAGAACAACGTCCGCTACCAGGCGAGCCTGGGGTTCATCAATTCCAGAATTGCGGAAATACAGCTGGCGATCGCCGGCCAGTAGCCGCGCGCAAGGAGAGACCATGTCACTGTTCAATGTATTTAATGTCGCCGGAAGCGCGCTGAACGCGGAAACGATTCGGCTCAACACCACCGCCAGCAATCTCGCCAACGCCGAAAGCGTCAATGGCGATGCGACCAAGGTGTATCGCGCGCGGCACCCCGTCTTCCAGTCGATGATGGATATGTCTGCGCAAAGCTTCGACGACCCGGACGCCTCGGTGGGCGTGCGTGTGCTCGGCGTGGTTGAGAGCACCGCCCCGGCGACGATGCGCTATCAGCCGGAGAATCCGTCGGCAAACAAAGATGGGTATGTCTTTTCCTCGAACGTCAATTCGATCGAAGAGATGACCAACATGATTTCCGCCAATCGTTCCTTCGCGACCAATGTCGAAGCCATTAACACGGCGCGCGATTTACTGCTCAAAACCATATCGATGGGCCACTAGGCTTAGGATCACCATGCTAATCAACGCAACTCACGCTGCCGCGACCACGCCGAATACCGGCACCACCGGGAGCACCGGCGCCACATCGACCACGGGCGGCGCGGCTGCCTCGAGCAGCTCGGCCAGCAGCGGGGTCAATCTCGGCGGCACCGATTTCCTCACGCTGATGTTGGCGCAATTGCAAAACCAGGATCCCACCAGTCCAGTGGACAGCAACACCTTCCTGACGCAATTGGCGCAGCTCAGTGAAGTACAGGGAATCACCCAGTTGAATACCTCGTTCAGCTCACTATCGACCTCACTCGCCTCGAACCAGGCGCTGCAGGCCTCCTCGCTGCTTGGGCATCAGGCGCTCGTCAACAGCACTACGGCGCAGCTGGCGAGCGGCGCCACCGTGAGCGGTGCGGTCAACGTGCCGCAGACGACTTCCTCGGTGGTACTCAGCATCGCCAATAGCGCCGGTACGGTGGTGCAGACGGTGAATCTCGGCGCGCAATCCTCCGGCCTCGCGAATTTCTCTTGGAACGGCACGCAGTCGAACGGCTCGCAGGCACCCGCCGGGACCTACACCTTGAGCGCGGCGTACGCGGGCGCCACCAGCAGCAGCGCGGCGGCAACCACCCTGGTCAATGGCACTGTCGAGAGCGTCAGCATGGGCGCCGGTTCGACCGGACTCACGCTGAATGTCTCAGGCGTCGGCAGCGTGCCCTACAGCAGCGTCCAGACCATCTCTAATTAATCCATTCAGGAGCACACATGGCATCCTTCAATATCGCACTATCCGGACTCACGGCGGCCAGCACCGAGCTGGATGTCGTGTCCAACAACATCGCCAACGCGGATACCGTCGGCTTCAAGAGTTCGCGCACCGAGTTCGCCGACGTCTACGCCGCGGGGTCGGTCAATCTTAACGAGGATGCGGTGGGCCAGGGCGTGCGCGTCGACAGCGTCGCGCAGCAATTCACACAGGGCGATGTCACGACGACCGGCTCGAGCTTGGATTTGGCCATCAACGGCAACGGCTTCTTCACGTTGCAGGATGCCAGCGGCACCGTGTATTCGCGCAACGGCGAATTTACCCAAGATTCCAACGGCAATGTCGTCAACGCCACCGGACAGGCCTTACAGGTGTATCCGCCCACGGCCAACGGCGGCTTCAATACCGGCACCACGACCGATCTTAACTTGCAGACCGCGCAGAGCGCGCCGCTGGCAACGACCACCGGCACGGCGATCCTGAATCTGCCGGCGGCCTCGACCGCACCGGTGCTGCCCTTCGATCCGACCAATCCGGCCACCTACAACCAGTCGACATCGACCACTGTCTATGACTCGTTGGGCAACGCCCAAACCGCCACCTTTTATTTTACGCAGACCGCGGTACCCAATCAGTGGACGGTCAACATGACCGTCGACGGCGCCTCGGCGGGCCCCGCGCAGACTCTGACTTTCTCGCAAACCGGCGCCGTTACCGCACCCGCGGGCGGCCTACTGGCATTCAACGGCTATGCGCCGACCGACGGCGCCGCCCCGATGAACATGAGCTTCAATTTTGGCCAAACGACGCAGTACGGCGGCACCTTCGGCGTAACTTCGGTCATCCAGAACGGCTACGCCACAGGCCAGCTCAGCACCGTGTCCATCGATGCCACCGGCATCGTGTCGGCGGTGTATACGAACGGCCGCACGACGAATCTGGGTCAAATCGCCATGGCGAATTTTCCCAACCCGGGCGGTTTGGAGCAGCTCGGCGATACGAATTGGGCCGCGACATTCCAGTCCGGAACAGTGGTGCAGGGAACCGCGGGATCCGCGCAATTCGGCAGCATTCAATCCGGCGCGCTGGAGAGTTCCAACGTGGATTTGACCACGGAGCTGGTCAACATGATTACCGCGCAGCGCGCATTCCAGGCGAATGCGCAGGCCATTACCACGGCGAATCAGAACTCCCAAACCATCATCGCCATCAACCACTAGCCGTTGGCCATAAGAAGCTCAAATCATGGATAGAGGAATGTATGTGGCGATGACGGGCGCGAAGCAAATCATGCAAGCGCAGGCCGTCAACAACCACAACATCGCCAACTTGAGCACCATCGGCTTTCGGGCCGATGCAGTGTCCTTCGACAGCCAGCCGATCTATGGGCCGGGCTATGCGACGCGGGTCAACGCCGTTGCCGGCGATGCCGGCACGGATTTCTCCAGCGGCGTCATGCAAAGCACGGGCCGGGATATGGACCTCGCCGTCAACGGCAGCGGATTCATTGCGGTTCGCGGCACCGACGGCCAGGAGGCCTACACCCGCGCCGGCGATTTGCGCGTCACACCGGAAGGCGCTGTGACCACCGCCAGCGGATTGGCGGTATTGAGCGAGTCCGGGCCGATGGTCATACCACCCTCGACGCAGGTGACCGTCGGCAGCGACGGCACGGTGTCGGTGATCCCGCAGGGCTCGCAACCGTTCGCAATCACGCAGGTCGATCGCATCAAATTGGTGAATCCGAAAACCAGCGATTTGCAGAAGGGCGATGACGGCCTGCTGCGGCTCAAGGCCGGCGGTAAGGCAAAGACCGACGACACCGTGACGGTGACATCCGGCATGTTGGAATCCAGCAATGTGAACGCGGCGCAGTCCCTGATCAGCATGATCGAGCTGCAGCGCCTGTACGAATTTCAGATCAAGAGCATCAACGCCAGCGATAGCGACGAACAGAGCGCCGAACGACTGATGTTGACCTCGTAACGCCTCAAGGAATACGCCGATGAATCTAGCATTATGGGCTGCAAAAACCGGTCTCGACGCGCAAAACACGCGGATGGCCATCATTTCCAACAACTTGGCCAACATCAATACGACGGGCTTCAAAGCGGGCCGAGCCGCGTTCCAGGATTTGATGTATCAAAATATCCGTCAGGTCGGCGCGCAGAGCACCCAGAACACGCAGTACTCCACGGGACTCACGCTGGGAACCGGCACGCGCATCGTAGCCACGGAAAAGGACTACAGCCAGGGCAGCGTCAATCAGACCAATGGGGCGCTCGACCTCTCGGTGAACGGCCGCGGATTCTTCCAGATCACCTTGCCGGACGGCACTATCTCGTATACGCGCGATGGCACATTTTCCTTGGACAATCAGGGCAACGTGGTGACGGCGAGTGGCTTTCCGCTGCAGCCGGCGATCAACATCCCCGCGGGCACACAGTCGGTGACCGTCGGCGCCGACGGCACCGTGACCGCCACGTCGGCCAGCAACCCCAACGGCACTAAGATCGGCCAGATACAGTTGGCGGATTTCATCAACGAAGAGGGGCTGCAGCCCACCGGCAACAATTTGGTGGTCGAGTCCGCGGCCAGCGGCGCTCCGCAGGTGGGCACCGCGGGAAGCAACGGCTTAGGCACGATTGCGCAAGGTTCGCTGGAAACCTCGAATGTGAACTCGGTGACCGAGCTGGTCTCGATGATCGAGTGTCAACGCTCCTACGAGATGAATTCCAAGGCCATCAGCAGTACCGATGAGATGCTGCAGTACCTCACGACCAACCTCACATGATGAGGCCACCGACCGTTCTGGCATTCGCCCTGCTGTGCGGCCTGCTGTCGGCATGCGGCCTCATTCCGCCGCGCCAACACAAACCGGATCCGGTGGTCGCGCGAGTTTTACCGCCGCCGACGCCGCGCACCGACGGCGCCATTTATCAGGCCGGCCAGCAGGTCGAATTATTCGCCGATCTGAAAGCGCGCCGCGTCGGCGATGTACTCACGATTCGCCTGACGGAAGTCACCAACGCCAGCAAGAGCGCGGTCACCAAGACCTCCAAGACCACCGCCGTGAACAACACCGGGCCGACGATTATGGGCCGCACCATCACCACCGCGGGAGTGCCTATTTTCACCACGACCTTGTCCGGCGCCGACAGTTTTGACGGCGAGGGCTCGAGCACACAGGGCAACAGTTTGGCCGGCAGCCTGACGGTGACGGTGATGGAAGTACAGCGGAATGGAAATCTCGTGGTGCAGGGCGACAAAACCTTGAAGCTCAATCAGGGCGATGAGTTTGTGCATGTGTCGGGGACGGTCCGCCCCGCCGACATCCAGGCCGACAATACGGTCACCTCCGACCGGGTGTCAGACGCGCACATCAGTTACTCCGGCAAGGGTGTCATCGACAGCGCCAACCGCATGGGTTGGCTGGCGCGGTTCTTCAATTCCGTGTTCGCACCCTACTGACCATGCGCGCGCGTCACTTCAAAGGATTTTGCTGGGCGGCCATCTTCGCGGTGCTGGCCGCGCCGCTCGCCGAGGCGGAGCGCGTCAAGGACATGGCTCAGATACAGGGCGTGCGCACCAATCAGCTCGTGGGCTATGGACTGGTGGTGGGCCTGGACAGCACCGGCGATCAAACCAGCCAGGCACCTTTCACCATTCAGTCGCTCAACAATATGCTGGCGCAGCTGGGCGTGACGGTGCCGGCCGGCGTCACCCCGCAGCTGAAGAATGTCGCCGCGGTGGCGGTGCACGCGGTGCTGCCGGCCTTCGTGAAGCCCGGACAAACCATCGACATCACCGTGAACTCCATCGCCAATGCGAAGAGTCTTCGCGGCGGATCGCTGTTGGTTACGCCCCTGCACGGACTTGACGGGCAGATTTACGCGATTGCGCAGGGCAATCTCATCGTCAGCGGCTTCGGTGTCGAGGGCACCGACGGCTCAAAGCTCACGGTGAACGTGCCGAGCTCGGGCCGCATTCCCAACGGCGCGACAGTGGAAAGAGCCGTTCCCTCGCAAATCACCCAAGGCGACTTCGTCATCCTCAATTTGAACGATCCGGACTTTACAACGGCGACGCGCCTGGCCGAGAGCGTGAACAGAGGCATGGGCGACGGTATCGCGACCATCTTGGATGGCGGCTCTGTGCAGGTGCGCGCGCCGATCGATATCACCCAGCGCGTAGCGTTTCTTTCCACAGTGGAAAATCTGCAGGTGGAGCCGGGGGCGGCATCGGCGAAGGTGATCATCAACTCACGCACCGGCACAGTCGTCATCAGCAGTCATGTCATCGTGACGCCGGCGGCCGTGTCGCATGGCTCATTGTCGGTGACCATCAAGGAAGAGCAGACCGTGAGCCAACCCGCGCCGTTCTCCAAACTCGGGCAAACCGTGGTGACCAGCAACTCGACCATTAAGGTCGATCAGGGGTCGAGCCGCATGTTCTTGTTCAAGCCCGGGGTTGAACTCGAGCAGATCGTGCGCGCGGTCAACGATGTCGGCGCCGCGCCCGGCGATCTGGTCGCCATCCTGGAAGCACTCAGAGAAGCCGGCGCGCTCCAGGCCGAACTCATTGTGATCTAGGTGGCACTCACTCCCGCATTGACCAGCGCCATGCCGACCTTGAATTCGGCGCCGACCAACACGTCCGCCGCGTCGACTTACACGGATGTCAACGGCCTCGAGGCCCTCAAAAAGGATCCGCAGTCGCCGCAGGCGATCAACGCAGTGGCCCAACAAGTCGAAGCGCTGTTCCTGCAAATGATGCTGAAAAGCATGCGCGACGCCAACGCCGGCGAGAATGAAAGCAATGAGATGGGCATGTACCAGGATATGTTCGACAAGCAGGTGGCGCTCACCATCAGTCAGCACCAGGATTTAGGATTCGGCGCGCTGCTGAAACGTCAGCTGAATGCCAAGCCTGCGCCGGCGGCCCCCAAAGCGGCGGGCGCCAGCTCGGCAGTCGGCCGCTCGGCCACGGCCACGGCCGCGAACACGGCCACGGCCGCCAGCACGCCGGCGGAATTCGTGAATCGCATCATGCCAAGCATTCGTCGTGCGGCCGCCGCGCTTGGAATCGATCCGCTCGGTCTGTTGGCGCAGTCGGCCCTCGAGACCGGCTGGGGTCAGCGCATGCCGCATGCCGCCGACGGCTCTCCCAGCCACAACCTCTTTGGCATCAAAGCCGGCGAGGATTGGACCGGGGCGCGGGCAACCGCGGACACGGTGGAGTTCAGCAACGGCGTGGCGACGCCGCGCCGCACTGCGTTTCGAGCCTATGGTTCGGTGGAGGAGAGCGTCGAGGACTTTGCGCATTTGCTGAAGAACTCTCCGCGCTACCGGGATGCGATCCGCGTGGGAGGCAATGCTCGGGCCTATATCGACAGCATCAGCAAGTCAGGCTACGCGACGGACCCGGTATACGGTAATAAGTTAAATCAAATACTGGATAGCGGCACGCTGAGGTCGGCCCTCAACTCGCGCCTCGCGAAACTTTAGAAATTCAGTTTGTGGCCGATATTGCGGGAGTCGAGTGAGATCGTAGGCCGGTTGAGCGCGGAGAATAATCGTGTCAGATGTTTTTGGAATCAGTGTGTCGGCGCTGCAAGCGTTTCAAACCGCGATTTCCGTGACCAGCAACAATGTCGCCAACGCCAGCACGCCGGGCTATGACGAGGAATCGGTCAATCTCACCGAAGCCATTCCGCAAACCGATGGCACCGCCAGCGTCGGCAGCGGCGTCGCGGTCACCGGCATCAGCCGCGCGTACAGCCAGGCCGCGGCCAATCAGCTCAATACCTCGCAGAGCACGCTGGGCCAACTGACGGCGCTGCAGAGCTACAGTACTCAGGTCGACAATCTCTTCGGCACCACCGCGGGCGGTTTGAGCACGTCGTTGCAGACCTACTACAACGCGTGGTCCGACGTGGCCAACAATCCGACATCCACCGCGTCCCGCCAGGCGCTGCTCGGCGATGCACAGGCTGTGGCGACCAGCGTCCAGACCACCAGCTCGCAGCTCAACACCCTGAATACGGACGTGAACTCGCGCATCACCGCCGATGTCACGCAAATCAACTCGATTGCCTCGGCCATCTCGACGTTGAATCAGCAGATCGTGGTCGGAACGGCGCAAGACGGCAACCAGCCGCCCAACGAACTGCTCGATCAGCGCGATCAGCTCGTATCGAACCTGTCGCAGTTGGTGGGCGTTTCCACCACCACCGACAGCGACGGCTCGCTGAATGTTTTCATCGGCAACGGCCAGCCGCTGGTGCTGCAGGGACAAACCACGGCATTGACCACCGTGCCCAATCAATTCAATGCCTCGCAGCTGGAGATCTCGACCGCGAGCTCGAACGGCAACGCGATCAGCAGCAGCATCACCTCGGGAGACTTAGGAGGGCTGCTCGCGGCTCGCTCCCAAGTCATTAATCCGGCCCTGAATCAATTGGGCCAAGTCGCCGTGGCCTTGAGTCAGACCGCCAACGCGCAGCAGACCGATGGCTTTGATCTGAGCGGGCAGTTTGGCGCCGCCATTTTTTCAACGCCGAGCGCACAGGCAACCGCCTCCTCGAGAAATACCGGCACCGCCGCGGCCAGCGTGACGGTGAGTCCGACCGGTTTGGGCGCGCTGACATCGGATGACTATGTACTCTCGTACCAGGGCGGCGCGTATTCGCTAACGAATAGCAGCGGCGCGAACGTGGCGCTGAGCGGCAGCGGCACGGCCGCGAATCCGTTGACCGCCGACGGCATATCCATTGTGTTATCGGGCGCGCCGAATGCCGGAGATGCGTTTCTGATCCAGCCAACCGCCACGGCGGCTGCATCGCTGAGTGTGGTGATGACCGATCCTTCAAAAATCGCCGCCGCGGGGGCGGTGCAGGCCTCGGCCTCGGACAACAATACCGGAGATGCCGCGATCGGCAGCGCCACCGTTCAGGATTCGACAAATCCAAATCTGCTGACCACCGCGACCATTGCATTCACCAGCCCCACGACGTATTCGGTCAATGGCGCCGGCGCTTTCACCCTCCCGGCCAGCGGCGACATTGACCAGAATGGCTGGCAGGTGCAGCTTGAGGGCACGCCGGCGGCCGGCGATGTGTTTACCGTGCAGAGCAATGCCGGCGGCACGGGCGATAACAGCAACGCGCTGATCAGCGCCAATCAGCAATCCGCCAACGTGCTCAACAGCGCCACCACCAGCATCACCGGCGCGGTGAGCGCCTTGATCACCGGGGTCGGCAGCCAAGCGCAGCAGATCAACACGGCACAAACCGCACAATCGGCGGTGAATTCTCAGGCACAAAGCAGCGTGCAATCGGTGAGCGGCGTTGATCTGGATCAGGAAGCGGCGAACCTGTTGCAGTGGCAGCAAGCCTATCAGGCAGCGGCGCAGGCCTTGACCATCGGCAACAGCTTGTTCACGACCTTGATTGATTCCGTGAACGGCACCTACACCTAGGACTCGTCATGCGCGTTACGCAAAGCCTCGAGCAATCACAGTTCCTGACCGCGATCGGCGCGTTGGAATCCAACCTGTCGCAGACCCAAAACCAGATCTCCAGCAATCTGGCTTTTACCACGGCCTCGCAGAACCCCACGGCCGCGGGTGCTGTGAACAATTACGAGCAGGCTTTGTCGCAGAGTCAGCAATACGACACCAACTCCAGCAGTGCCCAGACCCGGCTGCAAACCGAGGACAGCACACTCTCGCAGGTGCAGGATCAACTCAATACCTTGCGAGATCTGGCTCTGGAAGCGAATAATTCCACGCTTTCCAGCGCCGACCGCGCCTCCATTGCGTCCCAGGCGACCCAAATTCAGGCAAGCCTGGTGTCGCTCGCCAATACCCAAGACGGCAACGGTGAGTACCTGTTCGGCGGCTACGACACGCAAACACAGCCCTTCACATTGAGCGCCGCCGGCGCTACGTACAACGGCGATCAAGGTCAGCGACAGGTGCAGATCGCCGCCGGCCAGACGATCACGGATGGCGATAGCGGTGACGCGGTTTTCAATCAAATCAAGACCGGCAACGGCACGTTTGCCGCCGCGGCGAACGCGGCGAACACCGGGACCGGAGTTGTGGGCGCCACCACGGTGTCCGAACCGGTCACTTATGCCGGCGGCAGCTACACCATCAATTTTACGGCGCCAGGGGCCTATGTCGTTGACGATTCAACCGGCGCTCAAGTGGCCTCCGGCAACTATACGGACGGCGACACGATTGCCTTCGGCGGCGTGCAAGTGACCTTGAGCGGCACGCCGGCCGCCAACGATTCATTCAGCGTCGCGCCGAGTACGGATCAGAGCCTATTCACCAGCGTGCAGGACATTGTGAATGCACTGCAAACCGGCGGCAATTCCTCGGTAGCCACGGCGCAGGTGAATAATGCCATGGCGACGGGAATCAACAACATCGATCAGGCGCTCGATCAGATGTCCAATATACGGGCCTCGGTCGGTGCAAGGCTCAATTCCATCACCACCCAGCAGTCAGTCGCAGGCAGCCAGCAGGTTCAGCTTCAAACCTCCATTTCCTCGCTGCAAAGCCTGGACTATGCGAGCGCCATCACCACCCTGGATCAGCAAAACACGACCTTGAGCGCTGCCCTGCAGGCGTACACCGTGACCCAGGGTCTCACGCTGTTCAAATACCTTTAGTGATGGTGGCCGCCGGCGCCGTGCACATGGCCGTGTTCAAGTTCTTCGGTGGTCGCCTCGCGCACGCCCACGACTTGCACATCGAAGTGTAAGGTCTTGTCGGCGAGCGGGTGGTTGCCGTCAAGCGTCACCATATCGCCAACTACGGCGGTCACCGTAAATACGCGCATGCCATCATCGGTCCGCGCCTGAAACTGCATGCCCTTGCTGATGGTACCGGAGCCCTGCAACGAGCGCTTCGGCACGCGCTGGATCAGGCCGGCATCATGCTTGCCGTAGCCCTCGGCAGGCGCCACGGAGACCACGACCTTACTGCCATCTTGTTTGCCTTCGAGCGCTTTTTCCAGGCCGACGACCAGGTTGCCGTGTCCTTGGATATAGGCCAGCGGTTCGCCGCCGGATGAGCTGTCGAGCACCGCGCCGGCGTCATCCTTGAGCGTGTAATGAATGAGTACGACTTTATCTGCGCCAATTTCCACGTCTTTCCCTCCAATTCGCTTAGTCGATCAAGCGGGCCTCGAGATCATAATCGCCCGCCGCGGTGATCTGCACGTCGAGCAAGGAACCCACGGCCAGGGCTTTGGCTTCGCGGGCACCCGCGATTCTCACCGTGCCGTCGATCTCCGGCGCATCGCTCGCGGAGCGCGCGATGGCGACATCGCCGTCGATACGATCGACGAGAACCTGCATCCTTCGCCCGACTTTTTGTTTCAGGCGCTGCGCGCTGATCTGTGCCGCAAGTTCCATGAAGCGTCCGCGGCGTTCCGCTTTGACGTCCGCCGGTACGGCCTGCTCACGCAAGTCGTTGGCTGCGGCGCCTTTCACCGGCGAGTATTCGAAGCAGCCCACCCGATCCAACTGCGCGACGCGCATCCAATCGAGCAGCTCTTCGAAGTCCTCGTCTGTTTCGCCGGGAAATCCCACGATGAAGGTGCTGCGGATCGTGATATCGGGAACGATGCGCCGCCACGCTGCGATGCGCTGCAGGGTGTTCTCGGCGGCCGCCGGGCGCTTCATCAACTTCAGAATGCGCGCGCTGGCGTGCTGGAAGGGGATATCGAGGTAGGGGAGTACCCGGCCCGCTGCCATGAGTTCGATCACCTGGTCGACGTGCGGGTACGGATACACGTAGTGCAGCCGAATCCACACGCCGAGTTCCCCCAACGCTGCGCTGAGGTCGTAGAAGCGGGCCCGGCGTTCGATGTCGCGCCACGGCTGGGCCGCGTATTTGAGATCGACCCCGTAGGCGCTGGTGTCCTGGGAAATCACCAGGATCTCTTTGACGCCCGCCCGCACCAGTTGCTCCGCTTCTCGCAGCACCTCGCCCACCGGTCTGCTCACCAGGTCGCCGCGCATCGAGGGAATAATGCAGAAGCTGCAGCGATGGTTGCAGCCTTCTGAGATCTTCAGATACGCGTAATGGCGCGGCGTCAGCTTGACGCCTTGCTCGGGCACCAGGTCGAGGAAGGGCTCATGCTTCGGCGGCAGGTACTCGTGTACATGAGCGACGACCTCTTCGTAGCGCTGCGGGCCGGTGATCTTCAGTACCTGCGGGTGCCGATCGAGAATTTTCTGCGGCTGCGCACCCAGGCAGCCGGTCACAATCACTTTGCCGTTCTCCGCCAGCGCTTCGCCGATGGCCTCCAACGACTCATCCACGGCCGTGTCGATGAAGCCGCAGGTGTTGACGATCACGAGGTCGGCCGCCCGATAAGTTGGCACGACTTCGTAGCCCTCCGCGCGCAGGCGCGTGAGAATTCGCTCCGAATCGACCAGTGCTTTAGGGCAGCCTAAGCTGACAAAGCCCACTTTCGGGCTCTTGCGGTGGACAGTTTTCACGCTACTCGACAGTTGGCGGGGATTGGGGCGAAATTGTACTTCAAAACGGCATTCCCCTGCCGATAAGAGGCTGGCGGGGTCATTTAGGCCCGCGAATCGACATTTCTCCACTGTCAAATACGACCCGCAAATTCTGCGACCCAGCGCAAATAAATCCTCCCGCAATAGGCAGAGGTCCCCTCAAGAACCGCCGGATCGCACCGATAAAGACTTTGAATGTGTCACCGGTCCGCCCTTTGAGGGAGAAGTGAACACATAGGGCCTAAGAGGGGCCGGTGGTTAAACTTTCAGGAGTCATCAATGTCATTAGTACTTAATACCAATATTGCCTCGCTCAACGCGCAGAACAATCTGACGGGTTCGCAAGCGCAACTTTCGCAGTCTCTGGAGCGTCTGTCTTCGGGTCTGCGCATCAACAGCGCTGCCGACGACGCCGCCGGCCTCGCGATCAGCCAGCAATTCACCACGCAGATCAACGGCACCAATCAGGCCGTCAACAACGCCAACGATGCCGTGTCCGAAGCGCAAACCGCCGGCGGCGCGCTCAACACCATCGTCAATAACCTACAGAGCATTCGCACCTTGGCGGTTGAATCGGCCAACGGTTCGAACAGCGACTCGGATCGTCAGGCTCTGGACGCCCAGGTTCAGCAGCAGATTCAGGAAGTCACGCAGATTGCGCAGCAGACATCGTTCAACGGCTTGAGCGTGCTGAACGGCAGCAGCGGCGTGACGACCTACCAGGTGGGCGCCAATGTCGGCGACACCATTTCCATTAACTTGACTCAGGGCGTGGGCGCATCGCAGATCGGACAGGTCGCCTCGTCTTCTGTTCAGGTAGGGACGGCGGCGTTGACCGGTAACCTCACCCTTGCTGTCGGTACCGCAACCCCGGTGACGGTGGGTGCCAGCGTCGCAGGCGCGCTGCCCGGCCAAACTGCCGGTTCGGCGTATGCCAAAGCACAGGCTATCAATTCCGCGAACATCTCGGGTTTGACGGCCAGCGCGACCAACACGGTATCTGGCGCGTTCGACAGTATCGTCGCGGCGACCAACGGCGCAGGCGTTGGCGCCACCAATGCCGGCCCGACCAGCTATGCACTGAATATCAACGGGGTTGATATTTACTCCGGCACCGGCAACGTTGCGGCAGGGACGACCCTGACGGTAAACGATGTGGCATCGCAGATTAACTTGTTTTCCTCGCAGGACGGCAACGTCACTGCCTCTGTCGCAGCCGGCGTATTGACGCTGACCGCGGCGGATGGCAGCGATATAACGGTCAACCAGGATATTACGCTCGGGGCAGCCGGCGCCGGCGCCACGCCCGGTGCGGCCGGGTCTGGTACGGGTCTTGCGGCCAGCATCGCGGGTGCGACACTGGGTACGGCGCAAGTCGACTCGGGCACACTGACCCTGTCCGCTAACAGCAACATTGCTGTCGCGGGCACGGACGCGGGTGGTGCCATTGGGCAGGGCGTGGGCAGCATTGCCTTGGGCTCAGCCACGCTGGCCAACCAGAATGTGTTGACGGTTGCGGGTGCCAACTCGACCATCGCCGCGGTGGATTCCGCACTGCAAACGGTCAGCTCCTTCCAGAGCCAATTGGGCGCAATCCAGAATCGCTTCACGGCCGCGGTCGGCAACTTGCAGTCCACTGCACAGAACCTGACTCAGTCGCGCAGCACCATTCAGGATGCAGACTTTGCCGCGGAAACCGCGAATCTGACTCAGGCTCAGGTGTTGGAGCAGGCGGGTATCTCGGTGTTGGCGCAGGCCAACCAGCAGCCCCAGCTGATCCTCAAGCTTTTGCAGTAACAGCCGATGTCTAGAGGATAGTCGATAAAAACCATGGCTCGATCCGACTGAGGGTCGAGCCATGGGTTCTCGAATGAGCCAGAAAACTTCCGAGGTAGGGCGTTTCGGTAAACAGGTGTAAACATGGCTAGCGATGGACAACCGGTAAAGATACCGGTGACAAGCCTCGTGCACGGAAGTCAGGCGCCTAGAACGGTTGTAGTTCAACACAGCGGCAATTCTTTGCCGCGAAGCGGCACCCCGGCGGCCGCCAAGCCGGCCGTGCTGCCTAAGCCGGATCTGCAGGCGCAGGTGGCGCTGCTTAACAAGAATCTCAATGATTCGGGCAAGCCGGATCAGTTTCGCGTGGCTCCCTCATCGGACGATAAGCTCATCCAAGAGATCAATCCCGCCAATGGCGAGGTGATTGCCGAGTATTCGGCGAGTGAGTTCGCCGAGTTGGCGCGCAGTCTCGGGGTTTCCGGCGCTCTGGTGGACAGTCACGCCTGATTTGGTACGCCGCTTGCTTAAGTCTGCTGACAGACTGCCGATAAATTGATCAAGCAACAGCGGATCCGAAGTCAATGAGTACAGTATCGCCCACCAGCAGTTCATCGACATCGGCAGCGACCCCGACCTCGGCGAGCGCGTTGATCACTTCCACCGGCATTGGATCCGGTCTCGATATCAGCGCCATCGTCTCGTCGTTGACCACGGCGTTTGGTGCGGCTCAAACCGACCAACTGACAAACCAGGCCAACACGCTGGACGCTCAGGTCTCGGCCTACGGAACTTTCACCAGCGCACTCGACACACTGCAACAGGCGGCGCAGGCACTGGAGGTTCCCAGTCAACTGGCCGGATTCGATGCCACCGTCGCGGACACCACCATTGCATCGGCAACCACCACCTCAGATGCGGTTGCCGGCCAGTACACCCTGCAGGTGAACAATCTGGCGACCGCGGCAGCGCTGACCTCGCAACCTGTGGTCGGAGGCGCCTCCGCGGTGGTGGGCACGGGTACCTTAAGCATCTCGGTGGGCGGCGCCTCGACGTCGATAACCATCGATTCGACCGATAACACGCTCGCGGGCATTGCCTCCGCGATCAATTCAGCGCCGAATAATCCGGGCGTGACCGCCAGCATCATCACCACGACCGCGGGTGCGCGGCTGATTCTTACCGGAACCGCCACCGGCGCGGCGAATGCAATCACGGTGACACCGTCGGGCGGCGATGGCGGTCTATCGTCCTTGGCGCTGACCCAAACTCAGGCGGCCCAGGATGCGAATTTCTCGATCAACGGTTTTGCGGCGACCAGTGCCGGCAATCAAGTAAGCAACGCCATTACCGGCGTGACCCTCAATCTGTTGCAAGCGTCGGCGGTCGACACGACGACCACGCCGGCAACCGTGACGCCGACGACATTGACCATCAGCGCGGATACTTCCGCGGCGCAAACATCGATCGACAAGTTCGTGACGGCGTTGAATGGCGCGCTCAGCAGCATTCAAACCCTGACGGGCTATGACCCGTCGACGCAAACCGCAGGTCCGCTCAACGGCAACGCGACTCTCGAGGCGTTTCAAAACCAACTGGAAAACATTCTCGACAAAGTGACCAGCGGAGGAGCGGGCGGGGTGAATTCGCTCACCGACCTGGGCATCACTGCCAACGCCGACGGGAGCTATTCCACCGACGACACCAAGCTGGGCAACGCGTTGTCGGCGAGTTTAGCGTCGGTTGGCTCCCTGCTGGGCGGCACCAACGGCATCGCCACCCAGATCGACACACTGATCAGCGGATATACGAGTCCGGGCGGCTTGCTCGACACCATCAATCAAGGCCTCGAGTCGAGCCTGCAGAGTAACGCGACGCAGCAGACGGCGCTCACCGCGCAGTTGGCGGCGTATTCGGCCAGGCTCACCGCGGAATACAATGCGATGGACACGGCGGTCGCGGCGTTGAAGGAAACTCAGACCTATTTGAACGCCGAGTTCAATCCGACTGCAAACGCCGCGTCCGGTACCTCCTCGACCAACTCCAGTTTGGGCAGCGGCAGTCTAGGCACGTAACGCGATGTACGCTCAAAGGGGAGCCGCCCAATATCAGTCCGTGCGCAGCCACGGCTTGGTCGCCGACGCCGGTCCCGCGAGGCTGGTGCAGATCATGTTCGAACAGATCCTGTCGAACTTGGCGGTATCGCAGGGCTGCATGGATCGCATCAGTAACAATATGCCTCTCAAGGATGTGGTTGCGAAGGGCAAAGCCCTGGGCAAGGCCATCCGCTTGATCAATCAGCTGAACAGCACGTTGGACATGGAGCGGGGCCGGGAGATTGCTCAAAATCTGCGCGCTTTGTATGTATACATGCTGGCTCGATTGACGCTCGCCAATGTCACGAATGATGCGAGAATTGTCGGCGAAGTGGTCTTGCTGGTACAAAAGATAAAGACCGGCTGGGATCAGATCGTTGCTGACTCAGACGCTGGCGCCCGATGAGCGATATAGAGCTCGATCCGGCACTGGCGCGCGCTCTGGCGCTTTCCCAGGAAATGTTCGCCGCGGCCGAAACAGCGAATTTCAAACTGATCGAGGCGCTCGACGCCGAGCGGCGGCAGCTGCTACAGTCCTTTCGCCGCAAAGTCGCGCATGCAGGTGCAGCCGATCAATCAATACTTCAACAAATCTCTCAACTGAACGACCGGGCGATTGGGCTGTTGGAGCATCATCGGCGCAGCAAGGGCCGCGAAATGGATATGGCTGCAGTGGGCCGGCGAGCCGTCGCAGCCTATGCAAGCATTGGCCAACGCTAAGCGCATTGAGGTCGAAAGGACCCAGGATCCATGTCTGAGCCATTCCTCGGCGATGGTCTGATATTCGAAGATTCACTGCCGGTGGGGTGGGCCCCGGGTCCGCTGCCGGAGGGCTTGCTGCTGGCGCGCGTCAACGCGGACAATCACCAATTGCTCGGCGCCGAATCCTCGCTCGATGAAGTGCGGGTCCACGAAGCACTCAAGGATGAATCGCCGGCGCTGCTGCATGAGCTGCAGCGTCTGGAGTACAAGGTCAACATCCTGCTGCGCCTCACCGCCGAACTCGCGCTGCGCAGCAGCGGGCTGCCGCCCGCTCAGCGGGTGCGCCTGTCCTCGCGCGCCATCGAATGGTTCGGGGAAAGCACTCCCGCCGTGGGGAGCACCGGGCTGCTGTCCTTGTTCATCAATCCGGCTTTACCGCAGCCGGTGAAGATCCCCTGCGTGGTGGCCGGCGAGCGTATTGCCGATGCCGCGCGCGCCGCGCAACTGCGATTCACGGGATTGAGCGAGGCGGTCGTGGAGCAGCTGAGCAAGCTCATCTTTCGACACCATCGGCGCCTGGTTGCAGGCGCAAGACTCGCCTCAACCTAGCAAAACACCGCGGGCGCTTTGGGGGATGCCCCTACTCCCTTTACCGGGGTTTGCCAACTGCTTTTCTCTCAAGTCGATCAGCTAGTATGGAGTTGAACCCGACATTGATTGAGCTTTGTCAAAGGGTTAGACGATAAGTTTAAGGCGGAATCGGAGAATTGTGGATTCCGTCACACTTTTTCAACAGGGAAGGAGTCCCGCGTAGTGGTTGAAGCCAAAGTGATTGTGATCGAGCCCACAGATTCTGAGGCGGGCGATCTTCAAGCCTTGCTGCGATTTTTGGACTTGGAGTCGGTCCATGTCCGCAATTTGACCGAATTGCGCAAATCCTCGCACTGCAGCAGCCCAGATTGTTTGGCGGTGATCGTGAGCCGCGACACCGTGACGGCGTTTGGCGCGGAGCTGGTGGCGCAGCTGCGCGCCATGCGTCAGCCGCTACCGGTCATTTGCATGAGCCGCGACGGCTTACCGAAAATCGCCGAGAGCAGCGGCGACTTGGCATGGCTTCATCTGGAGACGCCGGTCAAACAGCGCCGGCTATCGGCGGTCTTGAACCAAGCGCAAAACTTGCGCAGCGGTCATCCAACGCAACCGGGCGCCCATCGCTTCCGCCCCAGCGGCAATTCACAGGCCATGCGCGCGGTGCATCGACTGGTGGAGCAGGTCGCTCCGTTCGATACCAATGTGCTGATTCTCGGCGAGTCGGGCACCGGCAAGGAAATGGTCGCGCGCCATGTGCACGAACTCTCCGGGCGCGCCGGACATCCGTTCGTGCCGGTGAATTGCGGCGCCATCCCCGCGGATCTTTTGGAAAGCGAGTTGTTCGGTCACGAAAAGGGAGCGTTCACCGGCGCATTGTCGACCCGTGTCGGTCGTTTCGAATTTGCCGAGGGCGGCACACTGTTCTTGGATGAGATCGGCGACATGTCGCTGCAAATGCAGGTCAAGCTGCTGCGCGTATTGCAGGAGCGCAGTTTCGAGCGCGTCGGCAGCAATCGGACCATTCACTGCAATGTGCGCATCATCGCGGCGACGCATCGCGATTTGGATGCGGCCATCATCGCGGGACGTTTTCGCGAGGATTTGTATTATCGGCTGAACGTATTCCCGTTGCAGATGCCGCCGCTGCGCGAACGACTCGACGATCTCGCGGTATTGATAGAACATCTTGTGCAGCGTCAGGGGCCAAGCGCCGGCAGGCGTATTCAACTCGATGCCGCCGCAATGGATTGTCTGGCCCAAAATCGCTGGCCAGGCAATGTGCGGGAGCTCGCCAATCTGCTCGAGCGCTTGGCGATATTATTTCCCGCACAAACCATCACGGCCGCCGATCTGCCCGACCGCTATCGCAGCGCGCCCGGGGTGGGTTGGCTCGGCAGCGAGGCGCGCATCGACGCGAGGCCCGAGCCGATCGAGTTGCTCCCGCCGACGCCGGTGTCGCCGGCGGCGAGCGACGAATCAGATGCAATGCCGCGCGGCGGCATCGATTTGAAGGACCATTTGTCGGCGATCGAAATCGGACTGATCCGCAAAGCGCTCGAGGAAGCCGACGGCACCGTCGCCGAAGCCGCGCGATTGCTGCGCATCCGGCGCACCACCCTGGTCGAGAAGCTGCGCAAATACCGTCTAAGCGCCTGACAATTTATTGACGCCGGCGCCGCCGCACACCTCGACTGAATCGTAACTGGTTGATAGGCGGAGCAAATAACGGCGAGGCACAGAAGTTGCTTTCCATCTCCGGCATGGCTGCAACCAAACTTGAGCTGATCGAAAACCGGCGCGCCGACCTTCAGGCAGCGTTCCAGGCGTTTGGGTCGGTATCGGAGCAACTCTCCGGTGCCTTCGAGTCGCTGCGCGGCCAGGTCGCGCAGCTGCGCAGCGAATTGGGCGCGGCACATGCCGGCCGGGAACACCTGGCGGCGCGGCTGTCTGCGCTCCTGAAGGGCTTGCCCGGCGGTGTGCTGGTGTTGGACGGCGCCGGCGAGATCCAGGAATTCAATCCGGCGGCTAGCGGCTTGTTGAGCGAGCCTCTGCTCGGGCAAAGTTTCACGGCGGTATTCGCGCGCGCGTCACTCAATCCTCGAGGCAGCGGCGAGCAGTCGGAATTGCGCAGCGGACGATTCGTCAATGTATCGCGGCGCTACCTCGAGAACGGCGGCGAGGTGGTGCTGCTGACGGATGTGACCGAGTCGCACCTGATGCAGGTATTCCTCGCCCGCCAGCAGCGACTGCTCACCCTGGGCGAATTGGCCGCGGGTCTTGCCCACCAAATCCGCACGCCGCTGGCAGCGGCGCTGCTGTACGCCTCGCAAATGACGCTCTCCGGCCGCAGTTCCGCGGACCTGGCGCGCTGCGCGGAGAAGACCGTCAGCAGCCTGAAGCAGCTCGACAAGTTGGTCAACGACATGCTGGCCTTCGCGCAGGGCGGGGCGGTGCGCGAGGCTGTCAGCGTCAGCGCCCTGTTGGAGCAGGTGGCGCAATGGCTGCGCCCGGCGCTTCGCGGGAGTGTTCGGCTCACGATCCGCACTCAAGCGCCAAATTTGACGGTGCGTGCCAATGCGCCATCTCTGGTTTCGGCGGTGTTGAATCTGGCCAGCAACGCATTACAGGCGGCCAGCGGAACGCTGAATTTGGAGTTACTCGCGCGATGCAGCGCCGCGGGCCGGGCGCAGATCGTTGTCAGCGACGATGGTCCGGGGGTCCCCGAGAAAATCCGCGAGCGCATTTTCGAGCCGTTCTTTACGACACGCGCGCGCGGCAACGGCATCGGACTGTCCATCGTCAAATCCGTGGTCGAGGCGCACGGCGGCCAGGTGTATTTGGCCGACTCGAGCGGCGGCGCCACGTTCGTCATCGAACTACCGGCAGAGGATAATTCATGAACACTCGAAACGATTCGGTGCTGCTGGTCGAAGACGATGCCGCACTTCGCGAGGCCCTGCTCGACACCCTGCAGGCCGCGGGCATTGCTGCTCTGGCGGCACACGATGCACCCAGTGCACTGCGCCTGCTCGCGGATGAGGACATCGGCTTGGTGATATCGGACGTGCAAATGCCTGGGCCGAATGGCTATGAGCTGTTGTCCTCGATCAAACGGTTGCGGCCCTATTTGCCCGTGGTCCTGATGACGGCGTATGGCACGGTCGCGCAAGCGGTGGCCGCGATGCGCGAGGGCGCCACAGACTACATCGTCAAGCCCTTCGATGCACAGGCGCTGATCGACATGGCGCGGCGGCAACTGGCTGCGCGGGTCATGCCGAACGAACTGGTCGCAGTCGACCCGGAATCAAAGCGCGTACTGTCTCTGGCACGCAGGATGGCTGAAAACGATGCGACCGTGCTCATCACCGGGGAGAGCGGCACGGGCAAGGAAGTCTACGCACGCTTCATCCGCGACCATTCGATGCGCGCCGACAAACCCTATGTGGCCATCAATTGCGCCGCCATTCCGGAGAATATGCTCGAGGCCGGCCTTTTCGGCTACGAGAAGGGAGCGTTCACCGGCGCTCTTGCTGCGCACGCCGGAAAATTCGAACAGGCACAGGGTGGAACCCTGCTGCTCGATGAGATATCGGAGATGGATTTGGGATTGCAAGCGAAAATCCTGAGGGTGCTGCAAGAGCGCGAAGTGGAGCGCTTGGGCGGCACCCGCACCATCAGTCTGGATGTGCGTGTGATCGCGACCTCCAATCGCGATCTACCGGAGGAAGTTCGCGCCGCACGCTTTCGCGCGGATTTGTACTACCGGCTCAACGTCATGTCGCTGCGCCTGCCGGCGCTGCGCGAACGGCGCGGCGACATTCTTCCGCTGGCGCGCCGCGCCATGCAGGCGTGCGCCCGCGCGGGTCAGGCGGCGCTGAGCCTGTCCGTCGAGGCGGAGCGCAAGCTGCAGCAACATGATTGGCCGGGAAACGCGCGCGAGTTGACCAATATCGTGCAGCGGGCGGCGTGGCTCGCCTCGAGCGGACTGATCGATGCCGCGGATTTGGACACCGGAGCCGCCTGCTGCGCACCGGCGCCGGCAAACGTGCTGCCGCAAGTGCTGGATCCGGGCTTGGACCGTGACCTGAAGGATCGCGAGCGCGAACTGATACTGGCCACGCTGCGCGTCACGGGCGGCAGCCGCAAACTCACCGCCGAGCGCCTCGGCATAAGTCCGCGCACGCTGCGGCACAAACTACAGCGGTTCAAGGCCGCCGGCGTGAGCGTGCCGCGCGTGCACGAGCAGCCTTTCGTGGCGGTATGAACCCATGAGCAGCATACAGATCAATCAGGTGCTGTCGGAAATGCGTGCGCTGCAGGCACGCGCCTCGGGAATTGAGGAAACCCCGGCGAGTGCCGCGCAGCCTTCCGACTTCGCCAATCTCATGAAGGGCGCCGTCGATCACATTGCGACCCTGCAAAATCAAGCGACCTCGCTGGCGGATGCCTATGAAGCCGGTGATAAGAGCGTGGATCTCACCAAGGTCATGCTGGAAGTCCAAAAAGCGGGATTGGCGTTTCGCGCCATGACCGAGGTGCGCAATAAGCTGGTCGATGCGTACACACAAGTAATGAATATGTCGGTCTAACGGCCGTGTCTGCTCAACCGCAAGGATTAACCCATGGCTGACATCGTACCCACTCCCGCGCGCGGGCTGGCCGACATCCCCGGATTGAAGCAAGTCGGATTGCTTGCCGGCGTTGCGGCGGCCGTTGCCGCGGCCATATGGCTGGTGTTGTGGTCGCAGGGTCAAAACTACACGGTGCTCTACGGTCAACTGTCGGAGCGCGAGAGCGGCCAGGTCATGGATGCGCTCACCGCGGCGGGCATTGAATTCAAACTCAATCCGTCCGGCGCGGTATCGGTACCCGAATCCAAAGTACAGGAAGCGCGGATTCGCTTGGCGAGCCAGGGCCTGCCGCAAAGCGATTCGATGGGCATCGAGATGATTCAGAAAGAATCGGCGCTCGGGTCGAGCACCATGATGGAGAGTGCGCGCTACCAATCGGTGCTGGAGACGGAGCTGGCGCGCACCATCATCAAGGTGCAAGGCGTGCAGAGTGCCAGGGTGCATTTGGCGCTGCCCAAACCCTCGGTCTTCTTGCGCGATGCGCACAAGGCCACCGCTTCGGTGATGCTGCAGCTGTACCCCGGCCGGCGCCTCGAGCCCGGACAGGTCGCAGCCGTGGTGCATCTGGTGGCCTCGAGCGTGCCGGAATTGGCGGCGAGCGACGTGACCTTGGTCGATCAAGCCGGCTCTTTGCTCAACTCGCCCGACGAAAGCGCGGAGTCGGCCGCCAGCACCCGGCAGCTCGAGTACTCGCGCAAGCTGGAGGAAAGCTACCAGCGGCGCATCATCGAGCTGCTCGAGCCGATGATTGGACCGGGACGTGTGCGCGCGACGGTCACCGCGGATGTCGACTACACGGTTACCGAGGAAACGCATGAGAACTACGATCCGCAAAAAACCGCGGTGCGCAGCGAGCAAACCAGCAACGAAATGCGCAAGGGAGGAGACGGCGCCGAAGGAATACCGGGCGCGCTGAGCAACCAGCCGCCGGGCACCTCGGGTGCACCCTCGATCCCGGGCGCCGCGACCCCGGGAAATCCCGCACCGGCCGCTGCCGCCCAGCCGGGCGGCCCGGCAAGCGCCACCCAAGCGGCCGCCACCGGACCCAGCTCGAGCGCACAACGCAGCACGCGCAATTTCGAGGTTGATCGCACGCTCTCGTATGTGAAGCAACCGGTGGGCATATTGAAGCGCCTCAGTGTGGGCGTCGTCCTGGATGATTGGCAGAAGGTGGATGCCGAAGGCAAGGTCACCACCGAGCCCATGAGCGACACGGACATCAAACGCTTCACGCAATTGGTGAAGGAATCCATTGGATTGAAGGAAGACCGCGGCGACCAATTGAACGTGCTGAATCAAGCCTTCAAGAACAACGCACCGATCGGTCCGGTCGATGGCTTGCCTCTGTGGCAACAGCCGTGGGTTGCGCAACTGGCCAAACAAATCGTCGGCGCGGCGCTGGTGCTGGTGGTGGCCTTCCTGGTGCTTCGGCCTCTGATGAGATCCTTGACCAAGCCGACCGGTCGATTGACCTCGAGCGCGGCGGGCGACGATATGGAAGGCGATCGATTGAGCCTGTCAGGGCAGGGCGGCAAGGCCATCAAGCTCGCGCCGAGCTTCGAGCAGCAAATTACCGCCGCGCGAACCTTGGTAGGGCAAGATCCCCGTCGCGCAGCGCAGGTAGTCAAGGACTGGGTCGCCGCGGATGGCTAACGAATCCGATGAACTGGCCGGCACTCAGCGCGCCGCAATTTTGCTGATGAGTTTGGGCGAGCAGGATGCTGCCAATGTGCTCAAGCAGCTGGATGCCCGCGAGGTGCAGAAATTGGGCATTGCGATGGCCGAGCTTCGGGAAGTCTCGCGCGAGCAGATGAGCTCGGTGCTGGATAAATTCATCGGCATCGCGGACGGCAAGGCGAACATCGCCGGCGGTTCTCAGGACTATGTGCGCCGCGTGCTGACGCAGGCGGTCGGCAAGCAGAAGACCGACTTGCTGCTCGACCGAGTATCCAGCGGCCAGACGGGCCAAGGAATCGAGGCGTTGAAGTGGATGGACTCCAAGGCCGTGGCGCAGATCATCGCGGGCGAGCATCCGCAAATCGCGGCCATCGTATTGGCGCACCTCGAGCCGGAGCAGTCGGCGTCCATCTTGCCGCTGTTGAGCGAGGATTTGCGCACCGAAGTGCTGATGCGCATTGCCTCCCTAAGCGAGGTGCCGCAAACCGCATTGACGGAGCTCGATCAGCTGGTCGAAAAACAGGCGAATGCGGCGCCGCCTGCGAGCCTGCGGCGGGTTGGTGGAGCGCGCAGCGTGGCGAACATCCTGAACGCCATGGAGCGCGACAAGAGCGGCGAGGAACTCGGCAAGATCGAAAAGGCCGATGGCGAGATGCATCAGCAAATCAAGGATTTGCTGTTTGTATTCGACAACTTGATGGATATCGACGATCGCGGCATTCAAGCGCTGCTGCGCGAGGTGGGGTCCGACACCCTGGCGGTGGCGCTGCGCGGTGCGGAACCGGAGGTGCAGGAAAAGATCTTGAAGAACATGTCGAAGCGGGCCGCGGAAATTCTCAAGGACGATATGGAAGCCCGCGGGCCGGTGAAACTTATCGATGTCGAAGCGGCGCAGAAGGAAATCGTAGTCATCGCGCAGCGCCTGACCGAGGAAGGCACCATCAGTCTCGGCGGCAAGGGGGGTGAGTTTGTCTGAGGGCAATAAGAAGTCCACCGCGGCTGTCGCATTGTGGACGGCGCCCGAGATGGACCGAGCGCCCTCACAGCATGGCATGCCCACCGTGGGCGGTCTGGTCGACCTGCAAGAGGAGGCGCACCAGGAAGCCTTCGCCCAGGGGCTCGCCGAGGGCCGCGCCGCCGGTCGCGCGGAGGTTCGCGCGCAGGTGGATCGGCTGGCCGGCATGTTCTACGACCTGGCCAAACCGTTTGAAGTCCTGGATGCGGAGGTGGAACGGGAACTGCTGACATTGGCGATGGCCTTGGCGAGGCAAATCGTGCGCCGCGAATTGAAGGCTGATCCGACGCAGATCATCGGCATCATCCGCGAGTCAATCGCGGCGCTGCCGGTCGCGGCGCGAGAGGTGCGCGTTCATCTGCATCCCGAAGATGCCGCGGTGGTTAAAGAACACCTGGCTCCCACCGAAAACGAGCGCGCCTGGACCATCATCGAAGATCCGGTCATGGCGCGAGGCGGCTGCCAAATCACCAGCGCTACCTCGCGCATCGATGCGCGTCTGGAAACCCGGCTCGGCGGCATCTTGAGCGAACTGCTGGGTACCGAGCGCCAGACTTCCGTGCCGCGCGGCGGAGCGGCCTGATGAGCGACGCCGCGAACGCGCGCCCTCGGCCCAAACGCTGGGCCGAGGCACTGGCCCAAGCGCGCGAACGCATGGCAAACGCCACGGATATCGTTGTCGAAGGTACGTTGAATCGCATGGTCGGCATGACGCTGGAGGCGGTGGGTTGTGAAGCGGCCGTCGGCGGCCGCTGCCTGGTCGACACCGCGGAAGGCAAGCAGATTGAAGCGGAGGTGGTCGGCTTCTCCGGCGACAAATTGTTCCTGATGCCTACCGGGGATATTCGCGGCTTGATGCCCGGCGCGCGCGTCATTCCGACGCATAGCGAGTCCTCCGCTTGCGTGGGCGAGCAGCTGCTCGGCCGAGTGTTGGACGGCGCGGGGCGGCCGCTCGACGGCTTCGGTGAATTGCGCTGCACGGATCGGGTGTCCTTGACCGGCGAGCCATTAAATCCTCTCATGCGCCGCGCCATCCGCGAGCCGCTTGATGTCGGGGTGCGCTCCATCAATGCCCTGCTCGCTGTCGGCGGCGGTCAAAGAATCGGCCTATTTGCCGGCTCCGGCGTCGGCAAATCGGTGCTCCTCGGCATGATGACCCGCTACACCAAGGCCGACGTCACCGTCGTCGGGCTGATCGGCGAGCGCGGCCGCGAGGTGCAGGACTTCGTCAGCAACACCCTCGGGCCCGACGGCATGCGGCGCGCCGTGGTTGTCGCCACGCCGGCGGATAATCCGCCGCTGATGCGCTTGCACGGCGCGTGGCTCGCCACGGCGATTGCCGAATATTTTCGCGACCGCGGGCTGAAGGTCTTACTGCTGCTCGATTCGCTGACCCGCTTCGCGCAGGCGCAGCGCGAAATTGCGCTGGCAATCGGCGAGCCTCCCGCCACCAAGGGTTATCCGCCGTCGGTGTTCGCGCGTTTGCCGCAGCTGGTGGAGCGCGCGGGAAACAGCGATCGCGGCGTCGGGTCCATTACGGCTTTTTATACGGTGCTGGTGGAAGGCGATGATCAGAACGATCCCATCGCGGACGCTGCGCGAGCTATTCTGGACGGCCATATCGTGCTGTCGCGCCGCCTGGCTGAGAACGGACTGTACCCCGCCGTCGATATCGAGGCGTCGATCAGCCGCGCGATGCACCAAATCGCCACACGAGAGCAGCTCGACCTGGCCAATCGCTTCAGGCAGGTTTATTCCACCTACCAGCAAAATCGCGACCTCATCACCGTGGGCGCCTATCGGCGCGGCTCGGATGCGCGGGTGGATCTGGCCGTGGAGCAATGGCCCAAAATGCTCGAATTCCTGCGTCAGGATATGTACGAACCGGTGGGAATCGAGCGAAGTTATGCGGATCTGAAGCAACTCGTGACGCAGTTCTCGGCGCCGGCGGCCGCAACCGTCCGATAGTGCGTTGCCCATGATGAAATCCAAACGATTCGAACCGATCCGGGAAATCGCCTCGAACTCCGCCAAGGATCTGAGCCGCGCCATGGGAGAGGCAGCACGCAAGGTTGCCGATTTGGAGCTTCAGCTCAAACAGCTGCAGGCGTATCGCGATGAGTACGTGCGCAATTCCACGCAGTCCAGCGGCGCTATGGACGCGGTCAAATTACAGAACTATCGCTCGTTCCTCGATCGGCTGGGCGAGGCCATGCGTCAGCACTTGAAGACGCTCGACACTGCTCGCGCCGAGTTCGAGAAGCGGCGCGCACAATGGAGCGAAAAGCGCATAGAGGCCGAATCCCTGAGCAAGGTGGTGGATCGCTTCCGCAAAGAAGAGCAGCACGCCGCGGACAAGCGTGAACAGCGCGAAGGCGACGATGCCGCTCAGCGCTTGGCGCTTGTTGGTAGGTCTGATTCCTAGAAGCGCTTGTACGGCGTGATATTCTTCGGGCGATGCAAGCCAGTATTTGGGTGGATGCGGACGCCTGCCCCGGCGTGATCAAAGAAATCTTGTTTCGCGCGGCGCAGCGCACCGGCGTTGCGGTTACTCTGGTTGCCAATCAGACGCTGTCGATTCCGCGCATTCCGAGCCTGCGCACCGTGCAGGTGGCGTCCGGATTCGATGTGGCCGATGCCGAGATCGTCAGACGTGTGATTGCCGGCGATTTGGTGATCACCGCCGATGTACCCCTTGCCGCCGAGGTAATCGCCAAGGGCGGCGAGGCGCTCAATCCGCGCGGCGAGCGCTATTCTCCCGACACCATCCGCGGTGTGCTCGCCATGCGCGATTTCATGGACACGATGCGCGCCAGCGGCAATGTCGGCGGCGGCCCGCCGCCGCTCACTCAAGCGAATCGCAACGCATTCGCTGCTCATCTGGATACGTGGCTGGCGCGGCAGCGCCCCCAATGATGGAAAACGATGCTGCCGAACCGGTGGTGGTTCCGTACACGGCATTGGCGGCCGATTTGCTGCTCGCCCTGATAGAGTCCTTCGTGTTGCGCGAGGGCACGGACTATGGAGAAAAAGAAGTTCCGTTGCAGCAGAAGGTGGCACGAGTGATGAGCCAGCTAAAGAAGGGCGAGGCCAAAATCATCTTCGACCCCGAATCGGAAAGCGTCACGATCGTGGCCCGCTAAGCTGCCACGCATAAAGTTACCTGGGCGCGGTTCATGACGCAGCGCAATTCTGTACGCGCGCGCTGGATGCGGCGCCTGCGCCGGGCACAGCGCTGGTCGCGTCGTCCAAGACGCTGGTGGCGCCGCGCACCCTCGACGCCGAAGTGGCTCATGGGGGCGGCGCTCATCGTGCTGCTCTGGCTTGCGATCAACTGGATCTATCAGGTTATCCGCAAGCCATCGGAACTGTTCTTTCCGGTGAGCGGAACCTTGTACAAAACGCCGCCGGAAACCTGGCGGCAGTACGCGCCGCTCTTCAAGAAATATTCGACCCAGGTCATGACCCCCGATTTTTTGGCGGCGATCGCGCAAGTGGAGGGTTCCGGCAATCCGGTGGCGCGCACCTACTGGCGCTGGTCCTGGTCCTCACAACCCTTCGAGGTGTACCGGCCCGCATCGAGCGCGGTGGGCATGTACCAATTCACCGATGGCACATTTGCCGAAGCGCGTCGCTACTGCGTTCATGATCACGTGGTTGCGCAACAAGGTGCTTGGAACGACTGGCACGCATGCTGGTTCAACAGTCTGTATGCACGGGTGCTTCCCTCGCATGCGGTGGAACTGACCGCGGCCTTCCTCGACCATAGCGTGGCGGTCATTCTCGAGCGGCACAGAATCACGGCGGCGACGCTTCAACACAAGCAGAATTTGGCGGCGCTCGTTCACTTGTGCGGCGCCGGCGCGGGCGATGAGTACGCGAAACGCGGCTTTCGCTTGCTTGACGGTCAGCGCTGCGGCGATCACGAAGTCCGCGCCTATCTTGATCGCGTGGCTGCGATGAAGGCGGTTTTCAGCCGGCTCGAGACGATGCCGCAATAAACTCGATCAGCAGTTCAGCCACCGCGGCAGGCTGCTCCTGCTGCACCCAGTGACCCGCACCCGTAACGAGATGGACGCCGCGAAAAAGGCTGCAGGCAGAGGCGCACATTGCCTGCAGCGACCCGGGACTCTGATAAGTGCCCCAATCGCTTTGTCCCGCGATGTAGCAGCAGGGCACATCGATTCTGCGCCCGGAAAAGTCCTGCAGTTGTGCGATGGCGTTAGCATCCGTCATGTTGCGATACCACTGCAGGCCGCCCTGGAAACCAGTGCGAGCGAATTCTCCGCTGTAGACTTGCAGCTCATCTTCCGGCAGCCACGCGCACGCGGAAATCTGCGCGCTGCTCGGCGCCTCGCCGGCAACCGTCTGCGCCATGTCATAGTTGAGATCCATGATGTAGTACCGAGGCAGCTTGGCGAGTTCCTCGGCCGTCCAGGATGCCAGCGGAAAGGGTTTATTTTGCGGCCAATCGGCGCTTTTGACATGGTAGTAAGCCCGCAGGAAGGCGTGAATCCCTTGCGGGCAATCGTGCATATCGGCATTGGCGGCGCGCGTCGAGTAGTAGGCCTGGTAATGCTTGCGCGGCGGACGCAGCGCCGCGAGCGAATCCGCCATGCCTGATGCTGTCCCCGGCGCCGCGCCGTGTCGCGGCGGCCCGCCGAAAGGAGCGCTGAGCAATACCACCGACCGAAATGTCTCGGGATAGGCAAGTGCGCACCAGGCGGCAACCGGCGAGCCGAAGTCATGACCCACGACGGCCGCGACGCTGCGATGGCCCAGGGCGTTCACCAGTCCCGACGCATCCCTTGCCAGATTGAGAAGTTGGAACGACGCCAGGTCGCCATCATAGTTCTCATTCCAGCCCGTCGTGCGTCCGTAGCCGCGCTGATCCGGCGCAACCACATACAGGCCCGCCGCGGCAAGCGCCAGCATGATTTTTCGCCAGCTATAAGCGAGCTCAGGGAAACCATGCAACAGCAAGACGCAGGGCCGCTCACGATCAGCGTATCCGGACTCGAGCACATGCATCGACAGACCATTGCCGTTGTCGACACTGCGCGAACGGATTCCCGCGGGAAGAGCCGCGGCGTCGTAGCCGGTTTTCATTCAGGAATCATACCTGTTCGGGCCGACCGATCGGCTTGCCATGTCGGCGCCGCCGGTAGATCATCGATGGCGCATGACACTCAAAACCTGGCTGCTGTTTTTGGTGATGGAAACGGCGCTTTCTCTTTCGCCCGGCCCCGCTGTCTTCTATGTGGTATCGCAGGGTGTGCGCGGCGGCTTGCGGCGCACGCTGCCGTCGGCCTGCGGAATTTTGAGCGCCAACGGCATTTACTTTGCGCTGTCCGCCACCAGTCTCGGGGCCATTATCGCCGCGAGCGCCCGGTTTTTTACGATCGCGAAATGGGTGGGCGCCGCGTACCTCATTTATCTGGGAATTAAGGCACTGCTCTCGTCCCGCAAGACGCATGCGGTGGCATTGGGCGGCGGCCCTCCGAGTAACTCATCGGGTAAACCCACGGGCAATGCCGGCGATTGGCGCGGTGTATATCTGGGCGCGCTGACCCTGCAGTTGGCCAATCCAAAGGCGCTGCTGTTTTTTTTGGCGCTACTGCCGCAGTTCATCGATCCCGCCGCTTCGGTGGTGCCGCAAATGTTGATTCTGGCGGCAACATCCATGCTGCCGGAGTTTTGTATCTTGGTGGGCTACGGCTGGCTGGCGCATCGCGCAGCGCACGCGTCGGCCAAATTTGGCGTCACCGGCAATATGAACCGCTGGCTCGCGCGCATCGAGGGAGCGGGTCTGTTGGGTTGCGCGACGCTGGTGCTCAAGTTCAACCGCGGCAGCTAACAGGCGCGCGCAACAAGGGGCGGAGATGAAGCGACTGATTGCAGTGGGATATCTATGCCTTGCCGTGGGGCAAAGCACGGCGGCGGCACTGCCGTCCGAACGCATGGTGCACCGCTATCCCAGCGTGGAAATTTCCCCGGACGCAGAGCGCGTCGCATCCGTCGAAGGCGATTCACCGCCGGGCGGAGGCGCTCCGACGATCCGAACCCTGGTGATCAGGCGAGTGGGCAACGGCAGCGCCGTTAGCGTGGCGATGCCGTGCGGCAATGTGCCGCAGTGTTGGCCGGAATCGCTTTCCTGGAGTCCGGATGGCAAGCAGCTAAGCTTCGTGTTGCGCACTCCCGCGACCCGCGCTCGCGCTGTTTACACCCTGAGCAGCGATGGCAGTGGACTGACCAAGGTGCTCGATTTTGGCGGCACCATCCAGGAACTGCGCTACATGCCGGATGGCCGCCTTGTCATGCTGGCTACGGAAAACGCCAGAAAAGAACCCGGGGCGACCCAAGCCGGCGCCCCGCTGGCCGGCGATTTGGGCGCGGCGCCGGCGGAGCAGCGAATCGCCATTCTGGAGAACGGATCCTTACGCTGGATCTCTCCGCCCGACCTCTATGTCTACGAATACGATTGGCGCGGCGGGGGCAAGGGCTTTGTTGCAACGGCCTCGCCCGGCGACGGCGATAACAATTGGTGGAGCGCAAAGTTGTACGCCTTTTCGGAGGGCGATACCGGCGCCCGGGTTATCTACAGTCCGGCGGACAGCCGCCAGCAGCTGGCCTCTCCCCGAGTATCGCGAGATGGTTCGACTCTGGTGTTTATCGCCGGAATCATGAGCGACTTCGGCTCGACGGGCGGGGATGTATATTCTCTGAGCCTTGATGGCGGCGCCGCAATCAACTTGACGCCGGGCCTCCCTGCTTCCGCCACTGCGCTTGCCTGGCGCTGCGATGGGCACTTACAGGCCCAGCTGCTCGCCGGCGACCATGTTCAGCTCGTGGACTTGGGGTCAGGACGCCAAGCGGCGCCCGCGCGGGTTCTGTGGAGCGGCGCCGAATCATTCGGCCGGCGCTCCGCCGGCATCTCAACCGCTTGTCCTTCGGGCCTCACCGCCGCCGCGCACGAGTCGTTTACGGCACCCCCGGAGATCGAGGTCGGCGGCATAGGACGGTGGCGCAATCTGACGGCAGTCAATGCCGGCCTGAGCCTGCCGGCCCGGGTGCAGAGCCTGTGGTGGAAAAGCGATGGCTTCGATGTTCAGGGTTGGCTGCTGCTGCCGCTGCATTCAGGCCCAACGCTGCCCATGATCACCCAGGTTCACGGCGGCCCGGCGGCGGCGGCGATACCGAGCTTCGGCGGGCCCGGCGTGGATAATGCGCTGCTGGAAAAGGGCTACGCGCTGTTTCTCCCGAATCCGCGCGGCAGCTACGGCCAAGGCGAGCGCTTCACTCTGGCCAATGTGCGCGATTTCGGCTACGGCGATTTGCGCGATATCTTGGCCGGCATCGACGCCGCCGCGAAATCGGCGCCGATCGATACGGCGCGGCTCGGCATCACCGGTGGAAGCTATGGCGGCTTCATGACCATGTGGGCCGTGACCCAAACCAATCGCTTCAAGGCAGCTGTGGCCTCCGCGGGGATCAGCAATTGGCTGTCGTACTTTGGCGAAAACGGCATCGATGGATGGACGCTGCCTTATTTCGGCGCGTCGGTGTACGACGACCCTGCGGTGTATGCGCGGTCATCGCCGATCAACTTCATGCACAACGTCACGACCCCGACATTTGCCTATGTCGGGGAGCGCGATGTCGAATGCCCCGCGCCGCAGACCCAGGAGTTCTGGCACGCAATGATGGCGATGCGCGTGCCCACGTCCATCATGATCTATCCGGACGAGGGACACGGGCTGCGCGATCCCGAGCATCTCGCCGACGCCATGCGGCGCACCCTTGACTGGTTCGATAAATACTTGAAGTAAGAAGGCCATCCATGAAGGTACTGATCCTGCTTCTGGCGGCCGCCGGCCTGCCGATGATGTGTGCGGCCGCCGATGAATATGATCTGGTGATCGCAAACGGTCATATCATCGACGGCACCGGTTCGCCGTGGTACGGGGGCGATGTGGCGATCAAGGCGGGGCGAATCGCCGCCATCGGATCCCTGGCCGGCGCTGCGCGCAAGCGGACCATCGATGCCCACGGCATGATCGTGGCGCCGGGATTCATCGACATGCTGGGGCAGTCCGAGCTCACGGTCCTGGTGGACCCGCGTCTGCCGTCGAAAATATTTCAAGGAATCACCACGGAAATAACCGGGGAGGGCAATTCAGTGGCGCCGATCAACGACGCCATTCTCAAGGAGAATCAGGCAGCGTTCGATCACTACCAGATCAAAGCCGATTGGCGCAACTTCCAGCAATATTTTGCGCGGGTGCAGAAGCAGGGAATCGGAATCAACATGGGCCACTACGTTGGCGCCACGACGATTCGGGAGATGATCGTCGGTTTCGATGATCGAGCGCCGAGGGCGGATGAGCTCATCCGCATGCAGGCGCTGGTCGCTGAGGCGATGCAGCAGGGCACACTGGGGTTGTCGAGCGCGCTGCAATACCCGCCGGCGCCTTACGCGCATACCGAC
This sequence comes from uncultured Gammaproteobacteria bacterium, assembly GCA_963756845.1. Classification (GTDB taxonomy): domain Bacteria; phylum Pseudomonadota; class Gammaproteobacteria; order Steroidobacterales; family Steroidobacteraceae; genus Bog-1198. The sequence goes on from CAVWPD010000009.1 coordinate 127,532, forward strand.
GAGCTCATCGCCCTGGCGAGCACCGCCGCGAAATACGGCGGCGTGTACGCGACGCATATGCGCAGCGAGGGCGAGGCTGAAATGGCCGCTTTACAAGAGACGTTTCGGATTGGCGACGAAGCGCATATTCCCGTGGAAATCTTCCATTTGAAGGTTTCCGGCCAGCACAATTGGGGCAAGGCGCCGCAGGTTATCCGCAGCATCGAGGAGGCGCGCGCCCGCGGCGTCGATGTGGCGGCAGACACGTATGCGTACACCGCGTGGCAGAATTCCTTTTCCGCGTTCATCCCTCCTTGGGCATCCGATGGCGGCACCGCCGCGCTCATTGCGCGCCTCAAGGATCCTGTCTCACGGGCGCGCATTCGCAAGGACATGCTGACACCGAGTACGGACTGGGATAACGAATGGCTGGAGATCAAGGGACCGCAGGACATCCTCATTACCTCCGTCATCAATAAGGACTTGATCAAGTATCAGGGCAAACGCGTCAGCGAGATCGCTGCGGAGTGGCACGAGGATCCCATCGATGCCATCTGCGATTTCCTGATCAAGGATTCTGCCGGTACCGGCGTCGCGGTGTTCGGCATGGATGAGTCCGATGTGCGGTTGATATTGCAGCAGCCCTGGGTCTCGGTGGACAACGACGCGTCCGGTGCGTCGCTCGAAGGCATCCTGGCCTCCGAACATCCGCATCCGCGAGCATACGGCACCTTTCCGCGAATTCTGCATCAGTATGTGCGCGTTGAGCACGCGCTGACGCTGAGCGATGCGATACGCAAATTTTCGGCGCTGCCGGCGCAGCGCGAGCATCTTGTCGATCGCGGCGTGTTGAAGCTCGGTATGTGGGCGGATGTCGTGGTATTCGATGCCGGCGAGATACGCGAGGTCGCTACCTACGAGGATCCCAACCGATTGTCTATCGGCATGCAATACGTGTTGGTCAACGGCGTTCCGGTGATCGACGGCGGCAACATGACGGGCGCGCTGCCGGGTCAGATTCTTCACGGACCAGGGTTCAGAGCGCACTGACTGCGCGTGCGCGCTTGGCACGTCGCTTGCAATTTCACCCGCATGAACGCAATTCCTCGGGTACCTCCGGCGCAAGCTAGCAGCGAAGCGACGCCACCCAATACAGTGAGCCCGGCGGCTGCGCCCACACCAGGGTCTGGGAATCAGGATTTCGCCGGTGCATTGAGCGATGCCACCGGTACGCCTGCGCACAAGAGTACGACGAATAAAGCGGGCGCCGCCGCACAAGGCGGCGGCCAATTGCCGGCGGCTGGCAATCACTCGCCGCCCGCGCCGCCCGCGCCACCCGCGCCGACCGCGCCGACGTCGCCAGTGGCGGTGCCGCCGGCCTCCCCGCAGACCTCCGCTGCGCGGACGCAAGCGGGCGCCCCGGCGGTCGATGTTGGCGCCGCGGCCGCAGCGGCCGCCGCACAGCCGCCGGCCGCACAGGCCATCGGACTCACCCCGATTGAAATTGAGGGCGACCAAGACAGTTCCTCGGCGTCCGCGCCCCTGGCGGCCCCTGTGCCGCCCCCGGGGTCCGCGCCGGTGGCGGCGCCGCCGTCCGCACCCGCTGCGCCTGCAGTCGCTGCCTTCGCAGCGCAGGCAGAGCGGACGACAGACGGGCTTGCCAAGACGACTTCGGGGATCGCCGCGCCGCGCGGCGGCCCGTCAACGGCGACTGCGCCGATCGCATCGACCGCGCAGGCAGCGCCGGCAGCGCCCGCCGGCGCGTCGACCGCGCAGGGCGACGCCACGCAACAATCGCTAATCGCTGCAGCCGTGGTGAATGCCGCCGGCCCCCGGTCGCGCGATGCCCCATCAACACCGGATGCGGCGGCAGCCACGCCAACGGGGATGCAGACGGGGGTACCTGCGGGGGCACCGACCCAGGATCCGGCGCAAGTTGCATCGCCCGCCGCTTTGGCCGCTGTTGCCGCCCAGCGGCCGGTCGCGGCCGCAATTCTCGCGGCTGCCGGCGCGGCCGGCTCGGTTGCGGGCGGCGCGGGGAAGCACGCAACCGTTGGCAGTGTCGACTTATCATCGGCTGCGGATCCGAGCGGTGGTCAGGCCATGGCCGCGCAACTCGCGGGCAGCTCGTCGGCCTCTGCCGATACGGCTCCCGTGCCCACGCTGAATGTTGCCGCTCCCGTGGATAGCGGCGACTTCGGTCAAGGCGTGGCGGATCGCGTCTCGTTGATGGTGGATAACAATTTGACCAACGCCAGGCTACAGGTGAATCCGCCGTCTCTGGGGCCTATCGAGGTGCGCATCGCGCTGCAGGATGGCCGCGCGCAAGTTTGGCTGACGAGTCACAGCGCGGTGACGCGCGATGCACTGGAATCAGGTTCTCCGCAGCTGCGCGAAATGCTGGGCGCTCAAGGCTTCAGTCAAGTGAGCGTCGATATTTCGCAGCGCTCGTTTCAGGAGCGCTCTGCGCAATCCCAAACCTATGATGCGACGCCGGCGGCAGAACACGGCGCAATATCGGCGCAGGCGCCGGCAACGCGTTCGATTTCGCGTGCCGCCAGCGGCGTCGTTGACGCCTATGCTTAGACCATTCCGCCGTTGATCGAAATAACCTGGCCGGTGATATAGGCCGCCTCCGTCGAGGCGAGAAATGCCACCAGGCTCGCAACCTCGTCGGCCGAGCCGGCGCGCTTCATCGGCACCATGTTATTGATGGCCGCCTCATCGAAGGCCAGCTTGCCCATGTCGGTGGAAATGATGCCGGGCGCCACTGCGTTGACGGTGATCCCGCGGCTCGCTACTTCGAGGCTCAAGGCCTTGGTGGCGGCATTCAGTGCGCCTTTGGCCGCCGCGTAATTGACTTGACCGCGATTTCCCAGCAGCGCGGAGACCGAAGAGATGTTGATGATGCGCCCCCAGCGTGTGCGGATCATCGGCAGCATCAGCGGTTGCGTGACATTGTAAAACCCGTTGACCGACACGTCGATGACGCGATGCCATTGTTGCGGGCTCATTCCAGGGAACACGGCGTCGTCATGAATACCCGCGTTGTTGACCAGAATCTGTATCGGTCCGTCCTGCAGCAGATTGTCGACCGCTGCGCGAGTCGCTGCCGCATCGGTCAGATCGAACTGAATGGCCCCGGCGTGGCCGCCTGCGGCGCTAATCTCGCGGGCTGTCGATTCGGCCGCCGCGAAATTTCCATGCGCATGCACATACACGTAGTGACCGGCCGCGCTCAGACGCCGGCAAATGGCAGCCCCAATTCCGCCGCTGCCCCCGGTGACCAATGCGCGAGTTTCAATCTTGTTCATCGTTTCAATCGATCACCGGCATCCAGTACCACTGTGGCACGGCCAATTAGCAAATGTTGCCCATGCACGCCCAGCGAGAATTCGTACAACGCCGTTAACTCATCGCCCGCAACCAGGGTAGCCTCGCAAATCAAATCGGCTGCGATGTCGTCCAGCCTCGCAACGAACATGCGTACGTCGCGAACCCCGGCGAGCAAACCCACCTGCGCGCTGCCGGCGCCGCCGCTGGCCAGCGAGCCGTGCAAGGCCATGGCCTGCGCCGCGTATTCTATGCCGCAGGCTACACCCAAGCTGCCGCACGAACTCAGCGGATTGTCCAAAGAGCGGTGCGTGGCGCTGCGGCAGCGGATGTGCCGAGCGTCCCAGGCGATCACTTCATCCAGCAGGCACATGCGGCCTCGATGCGGGATCCGTGCCTCGATCCACGCGCGATTCATCGGCATGGTTCGATTTGCACGGCGGCGCGCGACACGTCGAGGTAATCGAGAATTGTTCGGCCTGGACCGCCCAGCGCCAATTGCTGCAGCAGTGGCAGCGCGCGCGCGGCCGGAATCGCACATCGCAGCGCCTCCAACTGCGGATCTGCCAATTTATCGCCGGCCTCATCGGTGAGTTCCAGCGTCACTCTAGCCAGCGATTCCGCGCTTCTGCCGGCGGTAAAGATCATCGCTACCCCGAGCGCGTCCGGAATGGGGCGCTTCTCGTGCAGCGGCTGCGGATACTCGGTGTCATACGCCACCAGCAGTACGCTACGGCCATCAATCGTGGTTTGAGTCAGGCTCTCCAAGAGACCTGCCACAAAGCTGGCATCGAAGGCGCACAAGGAATTCGATTCCGCCATGGAACCCGTGGCGATGCTCCAATAACCCGCCGCGACGTTGTGCACGGAATTGGAAAAGCGTGTCGGCGACACCTCGCGGCTGGAAAGGGCGAGCGCATGGCAGATCTCATGGCAGATGTGGCCGTCGCTTCCCGAAGATGTGAACACGCTGGCCAATTTTGTAGGGTCTGCGCCTGCGCTGGCCGCGGCTTCGGAAGCCACGGCCAGCGCCAATTTCACGACCCGTCCGGTGCGCCGCCGCTCTGCCGGCGGCAACATCGCCGGAATGGGCAGCAGTGTGGCTGCGGGTAGGTAGGGCTGCCGACCGGTGAGCACGGCAGCGGCCTGGGGCCAGTTGTGCAAACCCGGTCCGAGTACACCGATGCCGCCGAGGTAGGCGGATATTCTCATGCGGCGCAGCCAAAGATCAGACTGCAATTCGTACCGCCAAAGCCGAATGAATTGCTGAGCACGCGTCTGACCCGTGTGCGCCGATTGTCCCGAATATAGTGCGCCGTGAGGGTGGGGTCGACGTGTGTGGTATTCACTCCGCCCGGCATCAAACCGTTCCTGACCGCCAGAGCGCTGATGACCGCCTCCAGCGCACCGGCCGCCCCGAGAGTATGACCTGTGGCCCCTTTGGTCGAGCTGCACGGGGTCGTCGGGCCGAAAATGCTCGTTACCGCTTGGCTCTCCGAACGGTCATTGCTGGGCGTCCCGGTGCCGTGCAAGTTGATGTAATCGATTTCGCCCGGTTCCATCCCGGCCGCCGCCAATGCTTGCTGCATCGCGCGCCTTGCGCCCAAACCCTCCGGATGGGGCGCCGACATGTGATAAGCATCGCTGGACTCGCCGACCCCAAATAGCAGTACCGCGTCGCGATCCAAGCTGTCAGGCAAACGTTCCAGCAATGCAAATGCGCCAGCCTCTCCGATGGAGATGCCGTCGCGTGCCACGTCGAAGGGTCGGCAGGGCAGGGGCGAGGACAGCTGCAGGGAATGAAATCCGTACAATGTGGTAAGACACAGCGAGTCTGTTCCTCCCACCACGGCCGCGTCGATGAGGTCCGCCTCGAGCATGCGCCGCGCCGAGCCGAACACCTTGGCGCTGGATGCGCAGGCCGAAGAAACCGCTGCCGCCGGACCCTCCAGCCGGCAGCGCTGCCGGACGTAATCGGCGACGGAGAAGGAATTGTGGGTAGCGCCGTATTCAAAGCTTCCGGGCAGAGCGCCGTGGTGCGGATCGCGTGCGCGATAGGCGAGCTCGGTTTGCAATATCCCCGAGGTGCTGGTGCCCATGAATACCCCGACGCGCCGGGGACCCCATCTCGACGCGGCGGCTTGCACGGATGCAAAGAAGCCATCCTGCCGCAAGGCGAGTTCCGCCAGACGGTTGTTGCGGCAGTCGAAGCGCTGCAAGTCCGGCGGCAGTCCTTGTGCATCGACCTCGGGGACTTCACCGATGTAGGTATCGATGTCCACCGTGTCAAAGTCGCAGCGTTTAAGCCCGCTGTGGTGCTCGATGAGGCTGCGTAGAGTCGGTGCCAGGCCCTGACCGATGCAGCTGGTTGCCGTGAAGCCGCTGAGCAGTATGGGTCTCATCGCGATCCACACCAGGCCGCGCGCAGCGTGACCGGCTGAAGACCTTTAGCTCGCAGCGCATCGAGCAGACGCGGCAGTACCTTCAGGATCACCGCGGTGCCGTCCCGGCCGCGCGCTGCATGGCCATCATGCAGCAGCAAGATATCCCCGCCCTGCAGTGCAGTTGCCAAGCGCCGGAATACGACCTCAGCATCGCCGCTGACGGTATCGAAGCCGCGCCGCGTCCAACTGGCGAGCTGCAGCTGCATGCGCCACAACACCGGATCGAGAAACGGGTTGCGCAGACCCGCCGGGGCGCGGAAAAATCCCGGGCAGCTGCCGGTCACCCGAAAGATGCTGTCCTGGGCGCGTGAAATCTCATTGTGCAGTCCTTTCGGACCCAGCAGTGAGAAGTTGTGCCGGTGCCGCTGACTGTGGTTCTCAATCGTATGTCCGCGGCGAATGATTTCTTGCGCGAGATCCGGATAACGCAGCACGCGTTCACCCACGCAAAAAAAAGTTGCGCAGGCTTGGTATTGCTCCAGCTGTGTCAACACCTGCGGCGTGACCCGGGGGTCCGGCCCATCATCGATGGTGATGGCTACGCCGCCCGCGCAGCCTATTTGCGCCGGCAACTGGATCCAGTTCGGACCCAGCCACTGGCTGCGCGGCCATAGCCCGGCGCCGGCCAACGCCACGTGGTTCGCAAGCACCGCACCCAGCGCCCACGGCCAGGTATGCGGTCGCGCGGCTATTGCCGCCGCGGCGCCCAGATGTACCGCCGCGGAGGCGTACAACAGCGGCGCGGGCGACCAGCGGTGCGACAGGCTCTCTCGCGGGTTCATGCGAAGCGCGAATCCAAGAAGTTCTCCCACAGGGTTGTCCAGGTGCGCCATTCATGGCCGCCCTCAATGATGTTCACCGATTCTGCCGGCAGCGTCTCGGCCAGCAGCGTGTGCGCCGCCGAGAAGCGATCGCCGCGGCCGAATCCCAGGTACAGCGATTGGGGTCCGCCACGCCGCGTCTTGATATAACGCCATATTCGGCGCTCTTCGTCGGAATCCGCAAGTTCACCAGGCTCCCAGTGATTAGGTCCGCGCGCCGCGGCGATTTCTGCGGTCAATAGACGATTGCCCAAATAAGGCGCCAATAGGCACAGCCCGTCGAGCTCGGCCGGATGCGCCGCCGCATAGCTGAGCGCAAACATGCCGCCCAGGGAGACCCCGGCCAACCAAATCGATACGCCGAGATTGCGTGTCGGCAGCACGATGTCGGACCGCAGTTGCTGCAGCGCCGAGCGATCGGCGAGGTGTTGCAGTTCCAGATCGACGAACACCAGATCCAAGGATATGCGCCGCAGCTGCACCGCTTCCGGAAAACCGGCGTTCAGAAAATCCTGCGCGGCATGGTAGGCACCGGGCAACCATACCATCCGCGCAGGCGCCACGGTGCCGGCCTTCGCAGGGCGGAAACTAGCCCGCATGGCCGGCTTCCTCGGCGAGCTTGCCGGTGGGCGAGAGTAGCGCGGCAAACAGCAGCGCCAGAAGCGCGCCCGGCGCCACGGTGGTTCCCAATGCCACCAGCACAGGTACCTGCGAGAATGACAATAGACCGAAACCCATCACCGTACTGGCATTGGCAATGACCAGCGATGCCAGCGTCAGAGCGCGGCTCGCGCCTTCGGCGTGGGCCTGGCGGTCGAAGAACAGCGCATAGTTGGAGCCAACCGCGACGATGAGCAGCATGCCGACCAAGTGCAAGATGGTGAGCTGCACGCCGCTGGCGGCCAACCCCGCGGCAACGGTGAGCACCGCCAGTACGAGCGGCGCCAATACGCGCGCAACCCGCAGCGCAGAGCGCAGAGCAACCAGCAGCAATACCGTCAGGGCCAAGAATCCGGCCAGGGAGAAGCGGATCGCCTGCGAGAGATAATCAGAGTACAGCGCATCGGACTCTTGTTTCAGATCCAGCACCCGCGCATTCTCGACATGGCCGGCCCGCAGCGCCGCGGCCACCTTGACCGTGTCGACATCCTGGCCGACGCCCGCGCTATGTAGCGGCAGAAGCGCATTCCAGCCATCCCCTTGATGAATAACCATCGCGTCGAACCCCGCGCGCAATGTGGTCTGCGCCAAATCGCGCGCCGTGAGCAGCGCCGTGTGTCGCGCCGCGTCGACGTCCTCCAGGAAGGGCAGCAGGCGATCGCTGCGAATCGGCAAATCCGCGGTCGCTTGCCGCAGGTTGGCGCGCAATTCCGCCGCGCCGGGCAGGCTGCTGCGGCGTGCCTCTTGAGTCGCCATACTGGGAAGGAAATTCGCCGGACTCTCGAAACCGCCGATGACATGCATGTCCACCAGGGGCTGCAACGCATGCCCGGCCTGTTCCGCGCCGCGCAGAATCGATTCCAGGTCGGCGCCGGAAACGATCACCAGGGCGCGCGGATCGGCGGCGCCCAGATCCGCGCGCAGCTTCGCATCGTAGTCCTGCGCTTCGATCGGTATGGGGCTCAACGCGGCGAGGTCGCGATTCCACAGAGTTCCTCGGAGATGGTAGAGCAGCGCGAGCGCCACGACAGCCAGCGCCGCCCCCAGCGTGGCGATGGCGCCGCCGCCGATGCGCCGCAGGGCGCGCAGCAGCCGCGAGATGCCTTCCCCGAATTGCGCCACATCACGAATGGCAAAGCGCTCCGGAAGCAACGTCGGTAGTACGTAGCGAGTGACCAGAGCCGCGGCGATCAAGCCGCTGATGGAATACACGCCCAGCTGCTTGAGCCCCGGAAATCCGGAGGGCAGCAGCGATGCGAATCCGCAGACGGAGGTCAGCATCCCGAGGCGAATCGTTGGCCACCATAGTTGCTCCCAGCGCCGGCGGCCGGCCTCGCCGTCTTGGCGGCGATTCGACTGCACGAAGAAATAGATCGAGTAGTCGACGGACTCACCAATCAACGTGATGCCGAAGCCGAGTGTGACGCCGTGCACGGCGCCGAATCCCAGCGCGACGGCCGCGATACCGATCAGCGCGCCGCTGGCCACCGGCAGCAAACCCAACGCGAGCGCCGCCGCCGACCGGTAGACGACGAGCAGCAGCGTGACCACCAGCACGCTGCTGGCAATCGACAAGCGCATGGCGGCCCGCTCGATCTTGGCGCGCGCGGCCACTGCAAACACGCCGGGCCCGCTGAGCCGCAATCGCACGGCGGCCGGAGCCGGGGGATTGGCGCGTACCGCGTCGGCGAATGCCGCGCGGATCGCCTCGATCGCTGCCGCTTGCGCATCGCTGTCCGACCCGCTCGCCGCGGTTTGCGCGACGGCCAGTGCCCGATCACCCGACGGGGATACCCAGACTCCATCCAGGCTGCGCGCGGAGGACGAGCGGGCCAGTTGATCGATGACGGTCAGAAATTCGCCCGTCGGATCGCGCGGCAGCAGGGACTTGAATAACAATCCGGCCGGCGAGGCTAAGCTATCGATCGTGTCCGCGATGGCCGCACGCAGGCCATCCGCGGAAAAACGCGCGGAGTTCACGGCCTCGCTCAGCAGGTATCGGTGCTGGAACAAGAATTCGCGATCGCCTTGGTCCGCATCCTCGGCGCCGTTGTTGACGGCCGAGAACCTAGGGTCTTTGCGCAATTCGGCCACCAGGACGAGCGACGTGCGCGTGCGCGCCGCGGCATCGCCGCCCTCGATCGCCAATAGAATCAGCCGTGAGGCCGGCCCATCGCGCAGCTGATCGACCAGCAGGCGCTGCGTGGGAGTCGGATTGGCCGGCAAGAACGCGGATAAATCCGCTATATAGTGAGTGCGTACTACCACGACCGCGGCGAACGCAATGCAGGCGAGCCATATAACGAGGATCAGCCTCGCGCTCCGCCGCATCATGGAGTCGCGGCGGGGCGCAGGGTCATCAGCGAGCGGTCGCCATCGGGCTGGCGAATTTCCACCTTCAACAATTGGTCGCGGGAGCCGTCTATTCGCACCTGAGAGACAATTTGCTTGGTCTTGGATTCCAACGGCACCAGCGTCAATGTCCAGCGTCCGACGCTGCCGTCGAACTCCACATGGAACACCCGCTCGAGGGCGCCTCTATCGCCCGCCAAGGTGGCGCGAATACTCTCGATGAACGGTTGGACCTGCGGATAGGCATGCAGATCGAGCACGCGCCGGCTGTGAGCGCGTTCGACGGTCAGCACGCCGTCGCTGAGCAGCAGCGTTTCCAGACGCGGCTCGAGCGTGCGCTTTTCGAGATGATCCGGCGCGTCGTAGCGCAACTCGCCCGAGGACTCGATCGGACGATTGAGGACGGCGAGAAAATGCTGCTCGATGAACTCCACGCGACCGTGCCGGTGCGCCGCCAGCAGGCCCATGACCGCATCGAGATCACCCGTGCCCTGTGCCGCGGCGCGCGGCCCGGCGCCGAACACGGCGCCGCAGACACCCAACAGGACCCATACCGCGGCGCGCCGTATCACGCGCTCGGGTTCCCAGGCGGTTGACGCCAGAAATCGAAAAAATTGAACCAGTTGTAGGGATCTGAGCGGCAATACTGATCCAGTACGGCGGCGTAGCGCTCGATGGCTGCGCGTACGGCCAGACTGCGGCTGCCGATGGAAGCCGCGGAAAAATCGGCGACTCGCTCGAACACCACATGATAATTGTTCTTGCCGCGGTACAAACCGGCCATGAAAAACACCGGGCAACGCAATATGGCCGCGGCACGCATAGGTCCTGTGGGCAAGTAAGCCCGCTCCCCGAGCACCGTGACCGCCTGAACCGGCTCATCTCCGAGGGTGCGATCACCGAGTACCCCAACGTAGCCGCCGTGCTCGAGGCGCTCGGCGATGCGCAGCATGGCGTCTATTTGCCCCAGCGACACGATATCAGTCACCCAATCAGAATTGATGGCGGCAAGGATGCCGCTGATCTTGCGCGCGTTTGCCTCATACATGGCCATGGAGACATGCAGTTCACCGTGCCGGCGGCTGAGCGCGTGAATGACTTCAAAGCTGCCCATATGCGCCCCCACCAACAGCGCGCCCCCTCCTGCCCGCGAGCGCATCAATTCCTCCCCCTCGAGAGTGATGTGGAATATCTGCGACTGGCCGTTGATGAGATAGACGCGGTCATGAATCGTGGTGGCAAAACTCAAGATCTGGCGAAATCGATCGCGAGCAGTCGGTCTTCGGCCCAGCGCCAAACGCAAATAACGCAGGGAATGGCGCCGGGCGCTGGGTGCGAACATGAAGAAGTACGCGGCGATGACATAGAGAACAATGCGGCTCGCGGCTCTGCCCAGGCGCAAAGACAGAAACGCCATCATCCTCAGCAGCACAATGCTGCCGCGCTCGCGGTGCTGGATCCATTCCGCGGCCTTCGCAGGCGTCACGGGATGGGCTCGCGCGTCACATTCGACAGTGTGCCGCCGGCCACTTTACGATTCTCGGCGCGAATGGTGAAGCGAATCAAACCCGGCGAGGCATCGTGTTCAACAATCAATTTATCCCAAGGTCGAACCGCATCGAGAAACTTTGCGGATACAATCGACCATCGGGTCAGATCCATCCCTCGGGCGGCCTGGATGGCCCGGATTGTCTCATCGAGCAGCAGCGCGCCGGGCAGCACGGGAAATCCGGGAAAATGTCCTGAAAACGACGGGTGATTTTCCGCGATCACCAGGGTGCTGAGCATGTTCATGATTCTTGGGTCCGAAGCCGGCTGTTGGCAAACCCTTGCAGAGTGTGCAACGGCAGCTTGCCCGTGGCATTGCGCGGCAGCTGCTCGACCATGAGCAGCGGCCTCGGCAGAAACGCAGGATCTATGCATTCCCGCAAGTGTTCAGTGAGGGCGGCGGCGCTCAAGCCCGGCGCCACGACCACAGCTCCCAAGCGCGCCACACCGGTCGATCCGCTTAACCCTTCGCTGAGAAAGAATGCGCCGTCGATCACGCCGGGGATCGCATTCAGCTGCGCATTCAAATAGCCGAATGAGCTGCGTTTCCCGGCGACATTCACCAAGTCGGCTGTGCGGCCGTGCAGCAGGAACTCGTCCTCGCCGGTGATCTCGATGACGTCGCACAGGGGTGTGGCTTGCTCAACATGTCCGCCCTGCGCGATGACGTGGTGGTTCGAGACCGTCAGCCGCACACCGGGCCACAGCCGCCATGCGGGCGATTCGGCGGTGCGCCTGAGCGCAATCTGACCGGTCTCGGTGGAGCCATAAATTTCCAGCAGCGGCGTGTGGTACTTGCTCTCCACCTCGCCTGCCAATTCTTGCGTCAAGGGTGCGGTTGCCGAGACAACCAGGTCCAGCGGCGGGAACTCTACTTCGGAGGTAAGCAGCGTGCGCAGATGAATCGGTGTGGTGACCAATACGCGCGGCCGCGGAACCCGCTTGATCGCCGCGGCAACATCTGCCGGATAAAACGGACGTTCGGCGCTCAAGGCGTTGCCGCTGAGCAGCGCCAGCAGCACGGTGGATTCAAAACCGTACATGTGCTGCGGGGGCACCGTGGCGACGAGGGTATGTGTCCTGCCATCACATAGTCCCAGGCGGGGCGCGCCATCGCGTATGCAACGTGCCAGCAGGCCCCAAGTTTTCCGGAAGGGCAGCGGCGTGCCGGTCGAGCCGGACGTAAACACAATGGCGGCGAGTTGCCTCGCCGCAATCTGCGGCACGCTGAAGGAATCCAAGGACGGCAGCGGCTGTTCAGGATAGTGCATTCGCGGCAAATCGATTTCGCAGCGAGGATCATCGGTCAAGCAAAACGCATCCGGCGCGAAGGACCTTAGCTGGGCGATCACCTGCGGCGTATGCGTCGATGGCAGCAGGCTGACGCGCTCCGACATCAGGCAGGCGGCGAGTCCCACTGCGAAGCGATAGCGATCGGTGCAGACGTTCAACACATGCGTGGCTGTCGGCAAGCTGCGCGCCAACTGTGCGGCGTCGGAAAGAAATGTTTGCGCCGTCACGGCGATGCCGCCGCGATACGCGATCACCGCCGCCGGCGACGTGTGTGACAGTAACGCGATCGTGTCCATCGGCCGTTTAGTGCGGATTGGCAAAATAAACGCGTACGCTGGCCAGCAGCCCGCCTCGCGGCACATGGGGCAGCACCATTCGCCGCACCGCATACTCCGCCGCGAACATGAGCAGGATGAGCGGCAATGAGCAGAAATTCACGAACACCGACCACATGCGGCGCGGCGCGAATTCGAACAAAGCCCAGGTCGCGACCAGGTTGAGCACGAAGAAAATCGTCCAGGCCGCGGTCACACGGCGCGTATAGCGCTGCTCTTGCACGCTCAGCGGAGCGTGTAGCTTATCGGCAAGCTGTGTGCACAGCGGCACGCGGCCTTGCAGCAGCGACCTGCCGAAGCTCAACGCCATGATCGTGTAAAAGCCGCACTGCTGCAGAAGACTGAGCACAGAGAAATTCCGTGCAAATACCGGCCAAAAGCGCTGCAGCAGCAACGCCGTCGCCGCGGCGGCGGCGATCGCCGCAACGCGTCCGGCCCAGCGCCAGAGCAGAGCGAAGCCAACGCAAAACAAGGGTGCCAGTGCAAGCGCCGCGCCTAAATCCGGCGCAGGAGGATCGGAATTGCTGTAGTGCGACAATCCCGCGTAGCCGACAAGAATGAGGATACAAGCGGCGAGCTGCAGTCTAGGCGCCGAACGCATGGCTACTTGGTTCTTCGCGCCGCAATGTACTCTGCTAGGTGCCTCAAGGAACGGAAGATCTGTTGATTCTCCTGGCTGTCGGCGCGCAACTGAATGCCGTATTGCTTGGATACGATGAGCGCCACTTCCAAAATATCAATGGAATCCAATCCCAGCCCCTCGCCGTACAGGGGCGCATCGGGGTCGATATCCTCTGCTTGCACCTCGAGGTTCAGTGCTTGCACGAACAGTGCGGCGATTTCCCGCTGCAGACCGACATCGGTCAGCGGCGCCGGCTGTTGCATGAGCGACGCTTTGTCGGACATAGGCTAGGCTTTCGATTGGACTTATAAGCTCGGCATTATATAGGTGCCGGCCGGTGCGGCAACCCGCCGCTCAGGGGCGTATGCTCAGCCCAATGCAAGCTCCGCATCCCCCGTTGCACGACTATTACCCACATGAAGCGCAGCGTTCCTCATGGGTCAGACAGCTATTTGACCGTACGGCGGGTGATTATGACCGCATCGAACGCGTCATGGCCTTGGGGTCCGGTTCATGGTATCGCCGCCGGGCGTTGGGCCGCGCGGGTCTCCGGCCGGGCATGCGCGTGTTGGACATCGGTGTAGGAACGGGGCTACTGGCGCGGCAAGCGGCGAATCTTGTCGGTGCATCCGGACAGGTCACCGGCATTGACCCCAGTGCGGGAATGATCCACAGCGCCAAAGTCCCGGCGGGGGTCGAATTGTTGATCGGCAGCGCTGAAATCATCCCGGCGGCTCCCGAAACGGCCGATTTCCTGTGCATGGGCTACGCGCTGCGCCACATCGCGGACATTTCGGCGGCTTTTAGCGAATTCCTGCGCGTCTTGAAACCCGGCGGCAAGATCTGCTTGCTCGAGATCACCCGGCCGCTGGGCCGCGTGCCGCACGCATTGCTCAAGGGCTATATGCGCGGCGTAGTGCCCATCCTCGCCGGCATCCTCGGGGAAAATCCCGATTCCCCCAAGTTGATGCGCTACTACTGGGACACGATCGAGGCCTGCGCAGCGCCGGCGGAAATACTCGCGGCGATTCAGGGCGCGGGGTTCATCGGCGTGCATCGCTGCGTGTCGATGGGCATATTCTCAGAATATTGCGCGCACAAACCCTTCGTTTAAGTCCGCCTCACCCGCCGTGCTGCGAGCAGGGGCAGGCGCAGGATGAATCCAAAAAACAGACGGCAGTGCATCCAAGTCAGGAGCAGATTGTCGCGCCAATAACGGAAATGCGAAACGCCGCCTTCTTCCGCGCGGAAGTAGCGTACCCGAGCCGGCAGGTTGAGCGGTTTGATGCCGCGCCAGCACAGCCGCACGGCGGCTTCTACATCGAAATCGAAGCGCCGCATCCAGTGCTGCCGGCGCATGATGTCGATCAACGGGGCGATAGGGTACACGCGAAAACCGAACAACGAGTCGTGGATCCCGGCCCACAGGGTCTCGAGGTTTGCCCACCAATTCGACACCTGGCGTCCCTTGACCCGCAATCCGGGCGCACTGGCATCGAATACCGGGCGGCCCAATACCATCGATGCCGGGGAGGCCCGCGAGGTTTGCATGAAGGCCGGAATGCTCTCGGCTGGGTGCTGACCGTCGGCGTCCATGGTCAGCACATGGGTGTAGCCGACGGCTTGCGCTTCGCGCATGCCAAATAGAACGGCGGCACCCTTGCCTCGATTCTGCGGCAGTACCCAGATGCGAAGATTCGGCTGCCGCGCAGCCATTTCCGCCAAGCGATGTTCGGAATGATCGGTGCTGCCGTCGATCACCACCCACACGGGGGCCCATTGGTCCAGGGCCGCCTGCACGGTGGCAGCCATTTTCGGGCCTGGGTTGTAGCTCGGAATGAGCACCAGATGAGTTTTCGACGGCTCAGGCATAGCGGCGCTTGAGCCAGCGCGACTGCAGCGCGCCCTCCAGGGCATGCCTGTAGTAGCGATCCAGATCCTCCGTAAACGCGGCGACATCCTCGGGCGGCTCGAAACGCTTTCCCAGCCGAACTCGGTACGTGACCGGCAAGTCGGGGCGCTTGAACAGCGGCCAGCCCTTGCTCAGAAATGCCGAGTCGGTCTCTATGATCAAAGTCTGCACAGGTACCTTGGCGTGTTTCGCAATCAGTCCGACGCTCCCTACGAGGGGATTGAGCGGCTCCCGGGTCGTGCGAGTGCCCTCGGGAAACAGCAGCAGTACGCCGCCCGCGCGCAGATGCGCCACGGATTCCTTGACCATTTGCCGCGGGGAGTCATTTCTCACGTAGCGCGCCAGACGCGAGCCTGAACCCAGGAACACGTTGCGCATGAGCTGCGACTTCATCACGCAAACCAGATTCGGATGGCGCGTCAGAATCAACAGTGCATCAATCAACGATGGATGGTTTGGCGCCAAGATGACCGGTGGGCCGGCTCTCAGCGAGTCGAGGGCGTGCAGATCCAAGCGGTACGCGCCCGTCAGGGATAACGACCAGGCATACAGGCGGAAGCCGCCCATGATCCCGCGCCGTCCCACCCGCGTGCCGATGCGTGCCGGCAAGATGAACAGAAGCGGCAGTGCAAACACCGACCAAGTCAGACAAATAAGACCCAACAGCGTGAGCGAAGAATAGAGCGCGAAGTACTCATACATGATTTTAAGAAAACGCGGCATGGATGCAGGCACTCAATCTGGAACGTCTACCAGGCGCGAGGATTTACGCAGCATCCAGGCAAAACCGAATCCTGCGGACCAGTAGCTTTTGCGCTGCACCAGCGGGCTGTCGAGGAAGACTGCCCCCGCCAGCGTGTCGTAGCGCATGTAGGCACCCACCCAAAACTTTGGGTATCGCTTGGACAGCGCAGTAATGGTCTGCGTGCCGGCATAGCCCCCACTGGCCTGAAATTCCGGGCGCGACGGTGTCGCGTATTGGCTGTCGACCGAATAGAAATATTGATTGTAGCGGCGATCGGCGAACAGCGGACCGGCCAGAAGCCCGAGGTTCCACCCCGCGACTCCCCAGGGATCGGCGATATCCAGAGCGAATCGCGGGGTGAAGGTCCAACCAATCACCTGCGGCGATCCTTCAACGGTGGCTGCCGCTCGCAGCGGCATCCGCAAATCAAACTTGACCTTGGCATCTTCGCTGCGAAACAAGTGAAAATCAAAGGACGGACCGAGCTCCACCGTGGATTTAAGGTCGGGCATGCCGCTGCGCTCCGCGTCGTTGCGCACCGGCGTCGTCAAATTGAAGCTCAGATTGATTTCAAACCAATCCTGATTGAACAGAGTACCGCGCACGCCGTCGCGATCCGCCTTCAGGAACTTGCCGTTATAAACGAAGTATGGGACAGGCACCGGAAAGGCGTGGACGGTATCAGAGCCGCGATAGTCCTCAAAGGCGATTGCGCCTACCCCGAGCCCAAATTCCCACAAAGGTTCCTCCTTCGCCTGAAGTGGAACCGCCGCGCACGCGGCCGCGAGCAGCACCGCAATGCGCAGCATGGATTCGCGGCCGCGCTTCCGTGCAGCCACCATCAACCGCTGATAAGCTCGTGCAGCATGGCGCCCGCATCCTAGTCTAAGATACCAAGCCATGCACATCCTGATTGTCGAAGATGACGAAGTGGCACGTGACTACCTGGCGAAGGCGCTGCGGGAAGCCGGTCACACGGTGGACGTCGCCGGGAACGGGCTCGACGGCCTGCACATGGCTTCCTCGATCGGAGTCGATCTGGCGATCGTCGACCGCATGCTGCCGAAGCTGGATGGTCTCGCGTTGGTGCAATCGCTGCGCGCGACCGGCCGCAAGATGCCGGTGCTCATTTTGAGCGCATTGGGGGACGTGGACGACCGGATTACCGGCCTGCGTGCCGGCGGCGATGACTATTTGACCAAGCCCTACCACATGTCGGAGCTGCTGGCCCGACTGGACGCGTTGGCCCGCCGCGGCGAGGCCGGCAACGCTGAAGCCAATACCAAATTGAAATTGGCGGATCTGGAACTGGACCGCATGACTCGCCGTGTGACGCGCAATGGCAAGAAAATAGAGCTCACCGCGCGCGAGTTCCAATTGCTGGAGTTCATGATGCGCCATAGCGGCCAGGTGGTGACGCGTACCATGCTGCTCGAGGGCGTCTGGGACTATCACTTCGACCCGCAAACCAACGTGATTGACGTGCACATCAGCCGTCTGCGCCAGGCGATTGATAAGGATTTCGACAAGCCGCTGCTGCACACGGTGCGCGGCGCGGGCTACAGCTTGCGCGAAGACGAATAGCGGGCCCGCGATGGGACCCGATCAACGGTTTCTCGGCGTTCTCGACACCTCGCCTTTCCGCATTGCAATCGTCTATTCGATCGTGTTCGCCTTCGGCGCGGCGGCGCTGTTGTACGCGGTCGATTTCGCCGTATCACGCGTGGTGGACAGCAGCACCGACAATCTTATCGAGGCCGAAGTCCAGGGCCTGCGCGAGCAGATGTTGGCGCTGTCGCGCAGCGATTTCATCGAGCTGATTGAACAGCGCTCCCAGGATCAGGATGTCCGTGGCGCGGTCTATCTGATGGTGGACCCCCAGCTGCGTCCGGTGGCGGGCAATGTGCCGGCCTGGCCGAAGCTGGACGCGAGCGATAGCAAATGGTTTCTATTCAAGGTGTCGGTGCCGTTCGGGGATGAAACCCGGGAGCATGAGATGCGCGCGCAGCGCTTTCCGCTGCCCGGCGGCTATAAAATGCTGGTCGGCCATGACGTGCAGGAACGGCAGGACGTCAAGAGCCTCATGATGCGCGGCCTGATCGCCGCCGTGGTGCTGACGCTGCTGCTGGGATTAGGGGGCGGCTTTTGGATGGGGCGGCGGATCCTGGCACAGGCCGGCGCGATCTCAGCTGTCGCCACGCAGATTATGCGCGGCGACTTGTCGCAGCGTTTGCCGGTTCGCGATGCGGACGATGAAATCAATACCCTGGCTCGCGAGATCAACACCATGCTCGATCGAATCGAGCAGTTGACGCTCGGCATGCGTACCGTGCTGGACAGCGCCGCCCATGATTTGCGAACGCCCTTGAACCGCCTGCAGGCAACCGCCGAAGGCGCGATGAGCTCGCTCGATGCCGGCTCGGCCGAGAGGCGCGTGTTGGAACGGGTGACCACCGAAGTCGATCACATGCGCAGCACGCTGGATGCCTTGCTGCGCATCGCACTGGCCGAGACCGGCACGGTGGCACGCGAACCGGTGGACCTGTCCGAATTGGTTGCCAGTGTGGTGGAGTTGTATGCGCCGGTCAGCGAAGAGCGCGGCATCGTCTTGGAGAGTTCCGTGGCATCGGGAGCCACGGTGCAAGGCAGCCGGCAATTGCTGGCCCAGGCCCTGGCAAATCTGCTCGACAACGCCATTAAGTTCACGCCCGACAACGGCCATATTCGCGTCGTGCTGTGCGGGTCCGGCACCGCGCCGGAGGTGATCGTCGAAGATAATGGCCCCGGCATTCCCGCGGATAAGCGTGAGATCGTACTCGGCCGTCGCGTCCGCCTGGATGAGGCGCGGAAATTCCCGGGATCCGGCCTGGGATTGTCGCTGGTGGCGGCGGTAACGAAGCTGCACGGTGCTCACTTGGTTCTGGACGATGCCGGACCCGGCTTGAAGGTTTCGCTGAAATTTTGAGGGGCGCAAATGCCGGGACGGGTAAGCGTCAATTTATCGGCGGATTGAACCGCGCTCCGTGCCAGCTCGATGCCCCATAAGTCACTGAATATTCGACGCATATTGCAGTAGAAGTCTTCTGGCATAGAACTTGCTCGATTCGGGGTGCGGCATGTGACCGCGCTTTGGAATCGCAACTATGGCCGACGCAGCTGACGACGCTCCCTCACCTCCGCCAAAAAAATCCGGCGGCTTCATGGCTACCGCAGTCAACGGGTTTGGCGTGTTCACGCTGAGCTTGCTGGCTGTTGTGGCGGGCGGTTTCATCAACGCCAAGCTGCATCCGCTGCCGGATCTGAAGTTGGATAAGGACGGCACGATCACCGCCATCGTGCCGGTCGCCGCTGCGGCCAAAGGCGAGTCGGGCAGCACCGGTAAACCGACGCTGTACTTCGCCATTGATCCGCCTTTGGTGGTGAATTTCGAGGACGGCTCGGTGGTGCGTTTCCTGCAGATCACCATGGAAGTCATGTCCCATGACGAGAAAGCCATCGACAGCGTGCAGAAGAATATCCCGCTGATCCGCAACAATCTGCTGTTGCTCATGAGCAATCGCAACTATCAGTCGATGATGTCGCGCGAGGGAAAGGAGAAGCTTAGGCAGGAAGCGCTGGCGGAAGTCCGAGCGGTGCAGAAGAAAGTGGGCGGTCCGGAAGTGGAAGATCTGCTGTTCACCACTTTTGTGGTGCAGTGATGGCTGAAGCCCCGGCTCGCGCGACCATTTCCAACGAGGAAGTGGAGGCGCTGCTCGAGAGAAATGCCAAAGACGGCAACAGCGCCGTTCGGCCCTATGATTTTCAGGCGCAGCGCATCAATCGCACGCAGCTGCCCCTGCTGGAGGTCATCAACAAGAATTTTGCCGATCGGGCCGGCGCATCGTTGAGCGCATTGCTTGGGCGCGATGCCGGTATGCAATTCGATTCTCTGGAATCGGTGAAGAGCACCGACGTTCAAGCATCGCTGCCCGTACCGGCCAGCCTCGCGGTCGTACGCCTCAAACCCTTGAGCGGCTTCGCCTACGTCAGCGTAGAACCGGCGCTGCTGCTGACGTTGCTTGACGGGTTTTTCGGCGGGTCGGGCCGTGCAAATGCAGACTCTCAGGCAGCCATCGCACCGGCTGCGCAGAGATTTCTGGCCCTGATGCTGCGCAGTTTCAGCGCGGATTTCAGCGCGGCATGGTTGCCCGCGGCGCCGCTCGAGTTGGAGCTGGTCAAGCAGGAAACCAATCCGCGTCTGGTGCAGTTGGGCGGGCCACTGGAATCGGTCATCGTCGCCAAATTCACGGTGGAATTCGCGGCCCGCAGCGGCCGTATTGAGTGGCTTTTCCCCGACGCGCTGCTGAGTCCTATTCGCGATGCACTGGCCGGCAATGGCGGCGCGGTGCCGGTGCGCAAACAGGAAGCCTGGGCGCCGGTACTGACCAGCGCTCTTCAAGAGGCGCAGCTCGATACGCGCGCAATACTCGCTCAAGCGCAAATCAGCTTGCGCGAACTGGTCAGCCTCTCGCCCGGCGACATCATTCCCATCGAAGCGCCCCAGCAGGTGACCTTGTTGGCCGGCGACGTGCCGCTGTACCGCGGCCGATTCGGCGTATCGCAAGGGCGCAACGCTCTCAAGATAATTTCAGGAGTCCTCGTATGAGCCCGTCCGATCCAAAGGCTGCCGCCGTCGCGCGCGCGCAATTCAGCGATTTGAGCCCGAATAGCGCCGGCCCAGGTGGGCAGGAAATGAACTTGAATTTGATTCTGGACGTGGCCGTGACGCTGGCGCTCGAGGTCGGGCGCGCGCGCATGTCGGTGCGCGATCTGCTGCAACTGGCGCCCGGTGCCGTGGTGGAGCTCGATCGCCTTGCCGGTGAACCGCTCGATGTGTTGGTGAACGGGGTGCGCATTGCGCGCGGCGAGGTCGTCGTGGTCAATGAGAAATTCGGCATTCGGCTGACCGATGTGGTGAGCGCGACGGAAAGGATGGAGCACGCCCGATGACGGCCATCGCGCCACCGGCCTCGCCGCTGTCGGTCGGCAGCTTGACGCAGCTCACCTTGAGCCTTGCGGCCATCATCGCCCTGATTCTGGCCATTGGCTGGATGTTGAAGCGATTCAAGCTGGCCGTGCCTCGCAGTACGGGCGACATGGCGGTGCTGGACGAACTCAAGGTCGGACCCCGGGAGCGCATCTTATTGGTTCGCGTTGGAGAATCCCAGGTACTGGTGGGCATCAGCGCGAGCGGCCTGACGCCTTTGGCACCGCTGGCGGCGAGCATCGCGCTGAAAATCACTGCGCCGGCGCCGCCCTTTGCCGATCGGCTGCGCGACCTGATGAAGCGCCCATGAACCGTCGCCGGGTGGTAGGCATCGCTCTCCTGGCGCTACTGCCTCTCGGCGCGGCGTTCGGGCAGGCCACGCTGCCGGCGGTCGCCATCAAGACGGCCGCCGACGGCGTGCAGACCTATTCGCTCACTTTTCAAATATTGATCTTGATGACCCTGTTGACGCTGTTGCCGGCAATTTTGCTGGCAATGACGGCGTTCACCCGAATCATCATTGTCCTGTCAATTTTGCGCCAGGCACTCGGCATGGCCACCACTCCCTCGAACCAGGTGCTGACCGGACTGGCGCTGTTCCTGACCTTCTTCGTGATGGGCCCGACGCTGGAGCTGTCGTATGGCGCCGGCATCAAACCCTATATGGACGGTCAGCTCGCCGGAGAGATAGCCATCGAACGCACCGTGCAGCCGCTGAAGAAATTCATGCTCGCGCAGGTGCGCGAGAACGACCTGCAGCTATTTTCCAAGCTGTCGGGCAAGGCGCAGTTCGCCAGCGCCGACGATGTGCCGCTGACGGTACTGGTGCCCACCTTCATGACCAGCGAACTGAAAACCGCATTTCAAATCGGCTTCATGGTTTTCATCCCGTTCTTGGTGATCGACCTGGTTGTGGCCAGCGTGTTGATGTCGATGGGCATGATGATGTTGTCGCCCGTCCTGGTCTCCCTGCCGTTCAAGATCATGTTATTCGTGGTCGTTGATGGCTGGACTCTGCTGATAGGCACACTGGCCTCGAGCTTTCATCAATGACGCCCGAAAATGTCATGGATCTGGCTCACAAGACCTTGATGGTCACCTCGATGATTTCCGCACCGCTGCTCCTCATCGCGCTCATCACCGGACTGGTGATTGGAATGCTGCAGGCGGCGACGCAAATCAATGAATCCACCTTGAGTTTCATTCCGAAGCTGCTGATGCTGGTCATGACGCTGTTCGTCGCCGGCCCGTGGATCTTGCGTGTGTTGATCGATTTCACGCGCGATCTTTACGCCAGCATTCCAGCGATGATCGGGTGAGCGCCGTGCAGCCGCTCACTCTCAATGCTGCCGATGTATCCTTGTGGGTGAGCCGCATGTGGTGGCCTGCGCTGCGGGTCAGTGGCTTTGTGCTCACCGCGCCTGCCGCCAGCGAGGCCGTGGTGCCGGGCCAGGTCAAAATCGTATTGACGCTCGCACTGGCCTTTCTCATGGCCCCGTTGGTGCAGGTGCCCGGGGAGCTTTCGATCTTCTCGGCGGCCGGCATGCTTGCTGCAATACTCGAAGTGCTCATTGGCGTGGCGATCGGCATGGTGGTGCAGTTGGCGTTCGAGGCCCTGGTGTTCGCCGGCCAAAGCATTTCCCTGACCATGGGTTTGGGTTTCGCGACCTTGGTCGATCCACAGCGCGGCGCGCAGACTCCGGTGCTCGGTCAGCTTTTCATGATCCTCGGAACCTTGACCTATCTGGCGATCAACGGTCATCTGATGCTGCTCGGCGCACTGGCGGAGAGTTTCCACTCCCTGCCCATCGGCGCGGAGCACGTGGACAGGAATTTTCTGTATTCCCTCGTTCTGTGGGGAGCGCGAGTCTTTGATGCCGGCCTGCTCATCGCGCTGCCGGCGGTTATCGCGCTGGTGATCGTCAATCTGGCGCTGGGCGTCGTCACTCGCGCCGCGCCGCAGCTCAATCTGTTTGGCATTGGCTTCACCATCACCTTGCTCAGCGGGTTCTTCGTGCTCATCGCCGGTCTCGACGGCATCATGTCGGGCATTTCGAGCCTCATTAACAGCGCACTCATGGCGGTGTCGGAACTGGTCGGCGCGCCGCATGTAGGAGCGCCCTGATGGCCGACTCCGAAATGGGCGGCGAACGCACCGAAGAACCTTCGGCACGACGCCTACAGGAGGCGCGCGAGCGGGGACAGCTACCGCGCTCACGAGAACTGACCAACTTCGCCACGATGATCGGCGGCAGCGCGGTGCTGGTGGCAATCGGCGGGTCGCTGGCCACTCGGCTGTCGCAGTTGATGCGCCGCGGATTGCTGATCGACTCGAATTCCTTGCGCGGCACGGACTCGATGACGGCGTCGCTCGGCGACGCCTGCACCAGCGCGCTCATTGCCCTGTTGCCGGTCTTCGGCGCCCTCATCGGGCTGGTGCTGCTGGCCTCGGTGGTTCTCGGCGGTTGGAATTTCAGCCCGCAGGCGCTGATGCCGGACTTTTCCCGACTAAGCCCCTTGTCGGGCCTTAAACGCGTGTTCGGTCTGCATGGCGTCTCGGAACTCGGCAAGGCGCTGCTCAAGTGTTTGGTGGTCGGCGGGGTGTGCGCGGTGATCGTTTCCTCGCTATTCGGCGATGTGCTGGCGCTCGCCCGCATGGCGCCTCAAACGGCCGTCGGTCGCGGCGCCGGGCTGCTGAGTTGGGCTTTCGTCTGGTTGTGCGCCTCGCTTGCGTTGGTGGCGATCGTGGACGTGCCGCTGCAGCTGTTTCAATTCAAGCGGGCACTGCGCATGACGCGTCAGGAGCTGCGCGACGAATCGAAGGAGCTGGACGGCCGCCCTGAAACCAAGCAGCGCATTCGTCAGATGCAGCAAACGCTGGCGCGGCGCCGCATGATGCACAAGGTCCCCACGGCCGATGTCGTGATCGTCAATCCGACGCACTTCGCGGTGGCCCTCAAGTACGACCCGAAAAAAATGCGTGCTCCGCGCGTGCTCGCGAAGGGCCTTGATCTGGTCGCTCAGAACATTCGCCGCATCGCCGAAGAGCACCGCATACCGGTGTTCGAATCGCCCAAATTGGCGCGCGCGTTGTACCGCTCGACAGACCTGAACAAGGAAATCCCCAGCGGCCTGTATGTGGCGGTGGCGCAGGTGCTGTCCTACATCTTCAGGCTGCGCACCTTGAACCCGACGCTTGCGGCGCGCATGGCGCGCCCCGACCCGCAGGTGAGTGACGAGTACTCAGACGCATGACCGCGCGCGGAGCTGCAGCCACTATCGGAGAATTCGCGCGCAACGGCCTCGGTGTGCCGGTGTTGGTGATGGTCGTGCTCGCCATGATGGTGCTGCCGCTGCCCGCGTTCCTGCTGGACGTGTTCTTCACCTTCAACATTTCACTCTCGATCATGATTCTGCTCGCGGTGATCTACGTGCGCCGCGCACTGGAGTTCGCGACCTTCCCCACCGTTTTGCTCGGCGCCACGCTGCTGCGCTTGGGGCTCAACGTGGCCTCCACGCGTATCGTTCTGATCAACGGGCACACGGGTGCGCACGCGGCGGGCCATGTCATCGCGGCCTTCGGCCAATTCGTGGTGGGAGGCAACTACGCGGTGGGCATGGTGGTGTTCACGGTACTCGTGATCATCAATTTCGTGGTGATCACCAAGGGCGCGGGGCGCATCTCGGAGGTCAGCGCGCGCTTCACCCTGGACGCAATGCCCGGGCGCCAGATGGCGATCGACGCGGATTTGAACGCCGGCATCATTACTCAGGCCGAGGCCATCGTGCGCCGGCAGGAAGTTCGCGAGGAAGCCGATTTTTACGGCGCGATGGACGGCGCGAGCAAGTTCGTCCGCGGCGATGCCATCGCCGGCATCTTGATCGTGTTCATTAATCTGTTCGGCGGCACCATTATCGGCGCGGCGCAGCACGGCATGTCGCTTGCCGATGCCGGCCGCACCTATGCCTTGTTGACGATCGGCGATGGTCTGGTCGCCCAGATCCCGGCGCTGCTGCTCTCTGTTGCGGTCGCGATATTGGTCACGCGCGTGTCGCGCGCGCATGACATGAGCCAGCAAATCATGGCCCAGGTGCTGGGCCAGCCCCGGGCGCTTGGCGTGACCGGCGGAATTCTGGCGCTGCTCGGCATCATTCCCGGCATGCCGAACTTTGTGTTTTTGGCCATGGCTTCGGCCTGCGCCCTCGGCGCCTATTTTTTGAGCAAGCGACGCGGAGCCGGCAAAGTTGCCGCGGCCGTTCCCGCCGCCGTAGCGGCCGTTCCCGCGGAGCAAAAAGAATTGTCCTGGGACGACGTCGAGCAGGTCGATCTGATCGGCCTCGAGGTCGGCTATCGGCTGATTCCTTTGGTCGATCGCAATCAAGGCGGAGAGTTGATGGGGCGCATCAAAGGCGTGCGCAAGAAGCTCTCCGAAGAACTCGGCTTTCTGGTGCAGCCCGTGCATATCCGCGACAACTTGGAGCTGGGACCGAATAGCTATCGGATCACCATTCTTGGCGCCCCGGTCGGGGAGTCCGAGGTATTTCCGGATCGAGAGCTGGCGATCAATCCCGGTCAGGTCTCCGGCACGGTGCCCGGATCGGCCACCAAGGATCCAGCCTTTGGGCTAGATGCGGTCTGGATCGACAAGTCTCGGCGCGAGCAAGCACAGGCGCAGGGCTATACCGTCGTGGACGCAAGTAGTGTGATCGGCACGCATCTGAGCCATTTATTGCAATCGCACGCCCATGAACTGCTGGGCCATGAAGAGGTGCAGCAATTGCTCAACCGATTGAGCAAGAGTGCGCCGAAACTCATCGAGGACCTGGTGCCGAAACTGCTGCCCATGAGCGTGGTGGTCAAAGTGCTGCAGTACCTGCTGCTGGAGCGGGTCCCGATCCGCAACCTGCGCACCATCTGCGAGACTCTCGCGGAACTCGCGCCCAAGGTTCAGGATCCGGTGGTGTTGGTCGCCGCGGTGCGCGTTGCGCTCGGGCGCAGCATTGTGCAAGCCATCGGCGGGCTGCGCCAGGAACTGCCGGTCATTACTTTGGATCCGGCGCTGGAGCAGGTGCTGCAGGACTCGATGGCCGTCGGCGCGGAGACATCGCCGGGATTTGAGCCCGGTCTCGCCGACAGGATTCAAACAGCGCTTGGCGAGAGCACGCGGAGGCAAGAAGCCGCGGGCGAACCGGCGGTGCTGCTGGTCGCGCCGAAAATTCGTCCTTGGATCGCCCGATTGATGCGCCATTCGACGCCGACGCTTGCCGTACTGGCCTACAACGAAATCCCTGAGAACCGCCGCATCCGCGTAATCGCCGCGGTCGGACGCTGATGTATTGCTTGATTCACGGAGATTGACATGAAGATCAAACGTTACACGGCTGTCAGCATGCGCGCGGCGCTTGCGCTGGTCCGGGCCGAGCAAGGGCCCGATGCCGTCATTTTGTCCAGCCGGCGCGGCGCGGAGGGCATCGAGGTCATCGCCGCCGTGGACTACGACGAGGCGCTCATGGTCGATGCACATCGGCAGCGTTCCGCACCGATTGCCGCGCCGCCGACGCCGACGCCGCCGCCGCCCGCACCTACACCGGCGCAGCGCAGTTCGCCGCCGCAACGCAGTGCGGCCCCGCATCCCAGTGCCCCGCCGGCGCAACGCGGTTCGACGCCGCAACGCAGCACGACGCTCCTCTCGCCGTCACGCGCTTTGGCCGCGGACGCCGGCTACGGCGCCATGCAGCGTGAGCTGCAGGACTTGCGAAGAGTGCTGGAAAGCGGTCTTGCCGGCATGACCTGGAACGATAAGCGCTTGCGAGAACCCTTGAGGGCACGGGTGTTGGAAGAGCTGTCGGCGATGGATATTGCCCCGGATGTGGCGCTGGCGCTGGCCGCGCAGGCCCCGCTTCGCACCAGCTTGGACGATCCCTCGCACATCCCGCTGGCCCTGCTGGTCAAACACATGCCTGTTCTCAACGATGTTCATAACGTCAGCGGCGGCATCACCACCATCGTCGGCCCCACCGGCGCGGGCAAGACCACCACGATTGCCAAGCTCGCTGCGCGCTGGTGCCTGCAGCACGGTGTTGCGGATCTGGCGTTGGTCAGCACGGATGGCTATCGAGTCGGTGCTCGCGAACAGTTGATGACCTACGCGCGCATCCTCGGCGTGCCCATGCACACGGCGAATAGCGGCAAAGAACTGGCCCGCGTGCTGGAAAGGCTTAAATCCAGAAAACGAATATTGATCGACACCGCGGGTATGGGGCCACGCGACGTACGGCTCGCCGAACAGCTGTCCGCGCTGAAGCTCGGCGCGGCACGCTCCCAGGTGCTGCTGGCGCTTCCTGCGCAAGGAGAGGGGCATGCGCTCGATGAGATTGTCCGCGCGTTTGCCCAAGTGACTCCCGCCGGCTGCATCGTCACCAAGGTCGATGAGGCGGTGAGTTTGGGGGCGGTGTTATCCGCCACGCTGCGCCACCGGCTGAAAATTGCCTACCTCTGCAATGGCCAGCGTGTGCCGGAGGATTTGCATGCCGCGCATCAGAGGCGAGTTTGGCTGGCGCGCGCCGCGCTGCAGCTCAAGGAGCGCGCACCGGCGCTGCGCAATGAAGCGGACCTCGCGCGCAGGTTTGCTCGAGCATCTGCCCATGCGTGACAACAGACTCTCGCCGGATCGGCTCGAGGCCTTGGCGGAACTCAACGCCTCGCGTCCCGTCAAGGTCATCGCCGTCACCGGCGGAAAAGGGGGCGTGGGCAAGACCACGGTGTCGGCCAATCTGGCCGTGGCCATCGCCGCGCAGGGACGAGACGTCATGCTCGTGGACGCGGATCTGGGCCTGGCCAATGTCGATGTGGTGCTCGGCCTACACACCCGTTTTCATCTCGGCCACGTCATCCAGGGCGACTGTGCGCTGGAGGATGCCATCGTCACCGGGCCGCACGGCCTGCAAATCGTACCGGCCGCCTCCGGGGTAAAGCGCATGGCGACTCTCTCGCCGGCCGAGCATGCCGGCATCATCCGCGCATTCAGCGACTTGTATCACCGCGTCGAGGTGCTGGTCGTGGACACGGCGGCAGGGCTGCACGACAGCGTCATGACCTTCAGCCAGGCGGCGCATCACGTGCTCGTCGTGGTCTGCGACGAACCCGCGTCGATCACCGACGCGTATGCGCTGATCAAGGTCTTAAGCCGCGAACACGGTGTGCAGCGTTTTCAAATCTTGGCAAATCAGACCCGCAAATCGGGCGAGGGCCCCAACCTTTTCCACAAAATTGCGCGGGTCTGTGACCGGTTTCTCAATGTGACGCTGGAGTTTGCCGGTTCCGTACCGTTTGACGATTACCTGCGCCGAGCCGTGCAACGGCAAACGGCCGTCGTGGATGCGTATCCGGCATCAATTTCGTCCATTGCGCTCAAGAATCTGGCCTCGAAAGCCGATAAGTGGTCCGTGCCTCGAGGGGCGCGAGGTCACCTGGAGTTCTTTGTCGAACGAATGGTGGGGGCTCGGATAGCTCCCGCGGCGGTATTGCAATGAGAGCAAGCACACAGTACTCGAACAGTCAAAAACGGAGCCCGAAGCCGGCGGAGGACCATGTCCCTGTCGATCAGGTGCCGCAGCAGGAATTGGTGCTAAGGCACGCCGATCTGGTCAAGCGCATCGCCTACCACTTGGTCAGCCGCATGCCGCCGAATGTGGAGGTCGATGACCTGATTCAAGCAGGCATGATCGGCCTACTGGATGCGGCGAAGCATTACTCGGCCACCAAGGGCGCGAATTTCGAGACCTATGCGGGTATCCGCATACGCGGCGCAATGCTCGATGAGGTTCGAAAGTCCGACTGGACTCCCCGTTCGGTGCATCGAAACATGCGTGCGATGGCAGACGTGGTTCGCAAGATCGAAAATGCCAAAGGACAGGATGCGACGCCATCCGACATTGCCGAAGGCCTCGGGGTGTCCATCGAGGAATATCACAAGCTGGTGCAGGACGCCGCGAGCTGCCGGCTGTTCAGTTTTGATCAAGTGGGATCCAGCGAAGATGAATCGAGTCCGGCCGATCATGCCCGCGATGAGCGGCCGGGTCCCTTCGACGACATTGAGGATGCCGGCTTTCGCGGCGCGCTGAGCTCGGCCATCAATCTGCTGCCGGAGCGGGAGAAGCTCGTGCTATCCCTGTACTACGACGAGGATATGAACCTGCGCGAAATCGGCGAGGTGCTCGAGGTGTCCGAGTCCCGCGTGTGCCAGATTCATGGCCAGGCGCTGGTGCGTTTGCGCGCCCGGCTGGCGGAGTGGCTGACGCCGGATTGAAGCGATGGATATCTTAAGCATCGTCGGCATCGTTCTCGCCCTCGTCGCAATCATCGGCGGCGCGATATTGAAGGGCAGCAGTGCCGGCGCGCTGGTAGGCAGCGCTGCCTTCGTCATCGTCGTCGTGGGCACGCTCGCCGCCAGCCTGGTGCAGACCCCCATGGCTACCTTCTTGAGGGCGTGGAAAATTGTTTCCTGGGTATTCATGCCGCCGGTCAACAATCCCGCCGCGATGATCGAAAAGATCGTTGAGTGGAGCAACATCGCGCGCAAACAGGGATTGCTCGGGTTGGAATCCGCGGTCGAAGGAGAGAAGGACGACTTCTTGAAGAAAGGACTGCAGTCCTTGGTCGACGGCGGCGAGCCGGACGCGATCCGCTCCAGCATGGAGATCGAACTGGAGACCATGGAGCATTTCGACACGCAGGCCGCGAAAGTCTTCGAGTCGATGGGCGTTTACTCACCGACGCTGGGCATCATCGGCGCCGTGATGGGCTTGATGGCGGTGATGCAAAATCTGAATGACCCCTCGAAGTTGGGACATGGCATTGCGGCGGCGTTCATCGCCACCATCTATGGCATCGCCTTCGCCAATCTGTTGTTCTTACCCATGGGCAACAAATTGAAGTCGGTGATTCATGGCCAGTCGCAGGTGCGCACCATGGTGATCGAGGGACTCATCGCCATCGCCCAAGGCGAGAATCCGCGCAACATCGAGTCGAAGCTGCAGGGCTACTTTCATCACTGATAGGACCTCATGGCGCGCAAGAAGAAGCATGAAGATCACGTGAATCACGAAGCTTGGGCCATTCCCTATGGCGACCTGGTCACGCTGCTGTTCGCGTTGTTCACCGTGATGTACGCCATGTCGTCGGTGAATGAAGGCAAGTTTCGCGTGCTCTCGGATGCGATGATCGCGGCATTCAACGGCGCGCCGAAGACCATGCAGCCGGTGAATATCGGCGAGAAAGAACCGGGCCGGGGCGGGGATAAGCCGTTAGAGGGCGTGACGCCCACCTCCCTCATGAGAATCAAGAATCAGATCGCCACACCGGGCGGTCAGCTCGCGCCAAGGGATCCTGAGAGGACCGATAAATACAATCCCGCCGATATTCCCGGATCGCTGATTCGCATGGAGCGGCAGGTGCAGGACGCGATGCAGGCACTCATCGATGCCAAGTTGGTCACTGTGCGGCGCGAGAACATGTGGCTGGAAATCGAGATCAACACGGATATCCTGTTCCCGAGCGGCGCCGCGGTTTTTTCGACGGCCGCCGAACCCGTGCTCGATAAACTGGCCGAGGTTTTGAAGCCTTTCCCCAATCCGATCCGCGTCGAGGGGCACACGGATGATCGGCCGATTCATACTGCGACATTTCCGTCCAATTGGGAGCTGTCCGCGGCCCGCGCCGCCAGTGTGGTGCATCAGTTTACGCAGCAAGGCATCGATCCGTTGCGGCTCGAGATCGTCGGCTTCGGCGAATTTCACCCGCGTCAGCCGAATGACTCGAGCGAAGGACGCAACGCGAATCGGCGCGTGGCCGTGCTGGTTCTGGAAGCCGTGTCGCCCGGCGAGACGAGCACGGCGAGAACCACGAGTGAAACGCCCGAAACCGCCGCTCCCGGAGTCGATACCGCCGATTCCGCCAGCGCCGCCAACCGGCTGTTCTCGCGCGTGTCGCCCGCGACCTTGGAGAAGACCGTTTTAGTGAAACCCAAATCCGAATAATCGAGGTCACGCAATGAGTGAAGTTGACCGTCTGAGCAACTCAGGCCTTTATCCTGCGCTCCCCATCGCTGATCGGCGATCTTCCAAGGACGATTCGGAGCGCCGTTCGCGTTCCGACCAGCGCCCGGACATCCCACTGCCGAAGGCGGCTGAAAATCCCGAACCGACCGGGTCGCCTCGACCGCCCAGATCCCGCATCGATGATTACGCGTGATTTCGGCAAGCGTTGCAGCGCCGGTGTTACAGGCTCAGACTTAGCTCACCTTTGATCGGGCTTGGGTGGGCTATGAGACGACTATCCTGCGCGTTGTTTGTCCTTGCGGCCTGCTGTTGCGCTTCCGCGGTCTGGGCGGGTACTGCCTACACACAGGGGCAGGTCAACCTGCGTGCCGGGCCCAGCAGGGATTATCCGCAGGTCGATTCAATTCCGCCCAACACGCTGTTGAACGTCAATGGGTGCCTGGACGATTGGACCTGGTGCGACGTGGACTGGGAAGGCAATCGAGGTTGGGTTTACGCCAAGTATCTGTATTACGACTACCAGGACCGGCGGGTGCCGGTCCTCACGTTCGGCGCAGCGTTGGGAATCGGAGTTGTCGTCTTTAGCATTGGCGATTATTGGGGCCGCTACTACACCACCCGGCCCTGGTATGCGCGCGAGAGTTACTGGATCCATCGACCGCCGCCGCCCCGCAATCCGTATCCACCCAGACCGTATCCGCCTCGACCGCCGGCGGCTCGACCACCCCCGCCGCCGCCGCATCCCCATCCGCCTCCGCGGCCCCGGCCGCCACCCACGGGCAAGCCGCCACCCACGGGTAGGCCGCCGCCGACGGGTAGGCCGCCGCCGACGGGTAGGCCGCCGCCGACGGGTAAGCCGCCACCCACGGGTAAGCCGCCGCCCACGGGCAAGCCGCCACCCACGGGCAAGCCGCCGCCCACGGGTAAGCCGCCGCCCACGGGTAAGCCGCCGCCGACGGGTAAGCCGCCGCCGAAGCCAGCCCCGAAGCCCGCGCCGCCGAATTCATGAAGTATTGCTGGCTGTGGATTTCCCTGGCCGCCGGGGCTGGTTCGATAGGCGTGGCGGCTATAGCAGCGCCCGATCCGCAATCGAGCCTGACATTGGAAAAAATCATGGCCGATCCGGATTGGATCGGGCCGCCGGTCACCGATGCCTACTGGTCGGCGGACGGCCGAACCGTGTATTACTCCCTGAAGCGCATCGGCTCGCCGATCGTCGATCTTCACCGCATCGATCCGGCCAGCGGCAAGGATGAGATCATCGAGGCGAGTGCGATGGCGGACGCCGACGCGCGCGCGGTCTATGACCGCAACGGCAAGCGCGCCGCGTTCGTACGCAACCACGATGTATTTGTGCGCGATCTGAGCAATGGGCGTTTGACGCAGATCACGCGCACGCCGCAACGCGAAAGATCGCCGCGTTTTTCCGCCGATGGCCGGCTCCTGAGCTTCCGCATCGACAACGATTGGTTCGTGCATGACTTCGGCAGCGGGGTGACCGCGCCGGCGGCAGTGGTCAAGGCGGAAAAGGATCCCAATGCTGCGCCGGCTCCCAATGACTTGCGGGAAATGCAATTGCGGACATTCGCGACCTTGAAGAAGCTGCATGATGATGCGGAACTCAGCAGAAAGCACGATGAGGCGCTGCAGAAGGGCGACATTTCGCGCGCGGCACTGCCCTTCTATCTGGGCGAGGATGTAACTATTCGCGACACCGAATTGTCGCCGGATGCGCGCTGGCTGTTGGTGGTCACCGAGCCCAAGCCTTATACAAAGGGGGTCGAAGGAAAGCTGACGCGCTATGTGACGGAGTCCGGCTATGAGGAATTCGAGACCGAGCGCCTGCGCGTGGGGCGCAATCCGCCGGCGCCGCAGTCCTTGCTATTGCTCAATCTTGTCGATCATACCGCGCACCCACTGGCCATCGACAAGCTGCCCGGCATCTTTGACGACCCCTTGAAAGCCGTGCGCGAAGAAAACGCCCTGGCGCACCCGCCGGCCGACGCGGCGCACCCAGGCGGCAGCGATGCAAAGAAGGCCCGCGGCGTCAGGATCGTGGCCGGCAATGCAGAGTTTGCTACCCGCCGGGTGGCCTGGAGCGCTGACGGAGAGGCGCTCGCCATCCAGCTGTTTTCGATCGACAACAAGGATCGCTGGACCGTCAGCGTGGACTTGAACAAGTATGAACTGGTCCCGGAACATCGCCTGAGCGACGCCGCGTGGATCGAGCGCTCGTTCAATGAGTTCGGTTGGCTCAACGACAATCGCACGCTGTGGTATCAGTCCGAGGAATCCGGATATGCGCATCTGTATACCAAGGCGCCGAACGCCGCGGCACGGCCGCTGACCAGCGGCGCATTCGAAGTATCGGACCCGCAGCTATCTGCGGACGGCCGCTGGTTCTATGTGCTGAGCAATGCCGATGCGCCATATTCCTACGATGCCTATCGGGTCCCCAGCGGCGGCGGCGCGCTGCAGCGCCTGACGCGGCTGCGAGGTGTCGAAGCAGTCGCCCTCGACCATTCGGGTAAACGCCTGATCGTGACGCATTCCACGCCCTATCTGCGCCCGCAGATTGCGCTGCTGAAGGCCGACGGTTCGGATGTTCCCCGGGAATTGACCGATACGCGCACCCCAGAATACAAGTCCCTGACCTGGATCGAGCCGGAAATAGTCAAGATCCCCTCGACGCATTTCGCCGGGGAGATTTACGCGAAAGTTTATCGCGCAGCGGATGCCGGTGCCTCCGCAAAAAGACCGGCCGTTTTGTTCATTCACGGAGCCGGGTACTTGCAGGACGTGCATCTGCGCTTCTCAAACTATTTCCGCGAACAAATGTTCAACAATTTGTTGGCGCATAAAGGCTATGTGGTGCTCGACCTCGACTATCGGGCCTCGGCCGGTTACGGCCGGGACTGGCGCACGGCCATCTACCGGCAGATGGGCCATCCGGAATTGGAAGATATGCTGGACGGCAAGAAATGGCTGGTGGAGAACGCGGCGGTCGATCCAAAGCGCGTGGGAGTCTACGGCGGCTCATACGGCGGCTTCATGACATTGATGGCGCTGTTCCGGGCCCCCGGACAGTTCGCGGCCGGCGCCGCACTGCGTCCCGTCACGGATTGGATGCAGTACGACGACGGCTACACCTCGGGCATTTTGAACGATCCGCAAGTCGATCCGATCGCCTACGCGCGCTCATCGCCCATCGAATACGCCGACGGCCTGGCCGATGCGCTGCTCATCTGTCACGGCGTGATCGATGACAACGTGCTATTCGAAGATTCGATACGCTTGTACGAGCGTTTGATCGAATTGCACAAGGACAACTTCTCGATCTCGCCCTATCCGCTGGATCGACATGGGTTCACCAATGCCGACTCGTGGCTCGATGAGTACAAGCGCATCTATCGCTTGTTCCAGTCGAACCTGCAGTAGCGGGAATTACTCGCCCAGGATTTCAGCCGTGGCGCGTTTTAGGATCTCGGCAATACGCTGCTGTTCCTCGCGTGAGCCGCCCCATTTTTCGAGCAGTGCAAGCTTCAGATCGCGCCGCGCGCGATGCAGTTCCTTCGAACCGCGCCGCCCGGGTTCGGCAGTCGCCTCATCGCCGACGTCCTCGCCGTCCAACGCGCGACGCAAGCGGCCCATGCGCTCGCCGACGCGGCCGAATTGCGTGAACAGATCTTCGGCGGCGCTTCGATGGGTTTCCAAGTGCTGCTTGCCCAATTCGGTGATGTGGTATTGCTTGCGGGCGCCGACGGCTTCAACCGTGGCGTGGCCAATCTCTTCGATGTAGGTCAGTGCGGGATACACCATGCCGGGGCTCGGCACGTAAAAGCCGTTGGAGCGCTCCTCCAAAGCCTTGATGATTTCATAGCCGTGACTGGGCTTCTCGTTCAACAACCCTAATATAAGAAGCTGCAGATCGGCGGAAGCCAATTTTCGGCCCATTCCAAAGCCGCGGCCGCCCATGCCGCCGCCCTCCATGAATCCTCTGCCGAAGCGGCCAAAGCCAGCGTGGCCCTGATGGCGGCCGAAAAAATGATGTATGCGGTGGTGCATATGATTTCCATGTAGTGTAAGACAGGTCGTACGATATATATATCGTACGATAATGTCAACTAACGGCTATTCAGGGCGCGCCGGCATTGCCGGCGCAAGGATTTAGGCCTGACTTGACATTGACACTGCGTGACTCGCACCGCAAAATACGCGGCTCATTTTAAGGAGGGGTACCCAAGCGGCCAACGGGGGCAGACTGTAAATCTGCTGGCTTATGCCTTCGTAGGTTCGAATCCTACCCCCTCCACCAGCTCGGTGAGTGGGTATCGTGCCATTGGCGTGTAGAGGAGTGCGGGTGTAGTTCAATGGTAGAACGTCAGCCTTCCAAGCTGATCACGTGGGTTCGATTCCCATCACCCGCTCCAGTAAGGATCGGCCCACGTAGCTCAGTTGGTAGAGCACGTCCTTGGTAAGGACGAGGTCAACGGTTCGATCCCGTTCGTGGGCTCCAGTTTTTAATATTTTTTTGAGAGGTACTTGCCGTGTCGAAGGGGAAGTTTGAGCGAACGAAGCCGCACGTGAACGTGGGGACGATTGGGCATGTAGATCATGGCAAGACGACCTTAACGGCGGCGTTGACGAAGGTGATGGCGGAGAAGTTTGGCGGGGAGTTCAAAGCCTACGACCAGATTGACAAAGCCCCCGAGGAGCGGGCGCGCGGGATCACGATTGCGACCGCGCACGTGGAGTATCAGAGCGAGAAGCGCCACTACGCGCACGTGGACTGTCCGGGGCATGCCGATTATGTGAAGAACATGATCACGGGAGCTGCGCAGATGGACGGGGCGATATTGGTGGTTTCGGCGGCCGATGGCCCGATGCCCCAGACGCGCGAGCACATTTTGTTGGCCTATCAGGTCGGTGTACCGCACATGGTGGTGTTTTTGAACAAGGCGGACATGGTCGATGATGCGGAGCTTTTGGAGCTGGTAGAGCTTGAGGTGCGCGATTTATTGACGATGTACAAATTCCCCGGGGACAAGACCCCGATCATCACTGGATCTGCTTTAAAGGCTCTGGAAGGGGATGCGAGCGAGATTGGGGTGCCCTCGGTGTTAAAGCTGGTGCAGGCGCTGGATGATTTCATCCCGGTCCCCAAGCGTGCGGTGGAGGGGGCATTTTTGATGCCGGTGGAGGATGTGTTCTCGATTGCCGGACGCGGCACGGTGGTCACGGGGCGCATTGAGCGGGGGATTGTGAAGATCAACGATGAGGTGGAGATAGTCGGGATACGCCCGACGCAGAAGACCACCTGCACCGGGGTTGAGATGTTTCGCAAGCTCCTGGATGAGGGGCAGGCGGGGGACAACGTGGGGGTGCTGCTGCGGGGAACCAAGCGCGAGGAAGTGGAGCGCGGGCAGGTCTTGTGCAAGCCCGGCAGCATCAATCCGCACACCAAGTTTGAGGCCGAAGTGTACGTGCTGACCAAGGAGGAAGGGGGGCGTCATACGCCGTTCTTCAAGGGCTACCGGCCGCAGTTTTACTTTCGCACCACCGATGTGACGGGTGCGGTGGAGTTGCCGGAGGGCACCGAGATGGTGATGCCCGGGGACAACATCAAGATCGTGGTGGAGCTGATTGCCCCCATCGCGATGGAACAGGGCCTGCGCTTCGCCATCCGCGAAGGCGGCAAAACCGTCGGTGCCGGCGTCGTTGCCAAGGTAATCGCGTAACCATTGTTCATTGAACACAGGGCAGTAGCTCAATTGGCAGAGCGGCGGTCTCCAAAACCGCAGGTTGGGGGTTCGATTCCCTCCTGCCCTGCCATCGATGCGAGCCTGCAGGAATAGCGGAAGTACATGGCAGAAGTGCAAACACCCCAGGGCGCGTCGGCGAAGGATTCCGCGCTCGCGATTTTCGCGGTTGCGGCGATCTTCGGCGGCATCGTCGCTTTTTACTGGTACGACGAGATGCCGTTGGCATTGCGAATCGGGATGGTCGCGGCGGGACTCGCCGCGGGCGCGGGACTCATGTGGCTGAGCTCGTACGGCCGAGAGTTCTTGCAATTTGCGGTGGCCGCACGCGTTGAATTGCGCAAGGTGGTGTGGCCGGGCCGCGAAGAGACGATTCAAACCACCGTCGTCGTGTTTATTTTCGCCGCGGTGATGGGCGTATTTTTCTGGGCGCTCGATTGGCTACTGACGTTGATGACTCGATTTTTGGGCGGCCAATCCGGCTAACGGACGCGGAGCAGATTATGTCCTTGCGATGGTATGTGGTTCACGCTTACTCGAATTTCGAGCACAAAGTCTCGGAATCCTTGAAGGAGCGGGTCAAGCGCGCCGGTTTGGATGCCAAATTCGGCGAGATCCTCGTGCCCACCGAGGAGGTCGTGGAAATGCGCGACGGCCAGAAGCGCAAGTCGGATCGTAAGTTCTTCCCGGGCTACGTGCTCGTGCAGATGGAGATGGACGAAGACACCTGGCACCTGGTCAAGGAAGTGCCGAAGGTTTTGGGCTTCATCGGCGGCACCAGCGACAAGCCGGCCTCCATTACCGACAAGGAAGCGATGTCGATTCTGCGCCGGGTCGAAGAAGGCGTGGACAAGCCGAAGCCGAAGGTGCTGTTCGAACCCGGCGAAGTGGTGCGAGTCACCGATGGCCCGTTCAACGACTTCAACGGCGTGGTCGAATCGGTGAATTACGAAAAGAACCGGCTGCAGGTGGCGGTGCAGATCCTGGGGCGCTCAACGCCCGTGGAATTGGATTTCTCGCAAGTCGAGAAGGGTTAGAGGTTTCTCTGGCGCGTAAGCGCCTAGACAAGGGGAGCTTCTCGCAAGAGAAGCGCTAGCACCCACAGGAGTAAGACGATGGCGAAGAAAGTTACCGGCTATATCAAGCTGCAGATCCCTGCAGGCCAGGCCAATCCGAGTCCGCCGGTGGGACCCGCGCTGGGCCAACAGGGCGTGAACATCATGGAGTTCTGCAAGGCATTCAATGCGCAGACTCAGGCCTTGGAAAAAGGCTTGCCGACCCCAGTAGTGATCACGGTATACAGCGATCGCAGCTTTACCTTCATCATGAAGACCCCGCCGGCCTCCGTGCTGATTGCCAAGGCGCTCGGCATTCCCAAGGGCAGCGCCACGCCGAATACGGCCAAGGTGGGCAAGATTTCCCGCAAGCAGCTCGAGGCCATTGCCCAGACGAAAATGCCGGACCTAACAGCCAGCGGCCTGGACGCGGCGGTACGCACCATTGCGGGCAGCGCCCGCAGCATGGGCGTCGATGTGGAAGGAGTGTGACATGCCAGCCGTAGTGAAACGAACCAAGACCTGGAAAGATAAATTGCCGCCGGGCAAGTCATATCCCATCGACGATGCGCTCAAGCTGGTCAAGGAATTTGCGACCGCGAAGTTCAACGAATCGGTGGACGTATCGGTAAATTTAGGTGTGGACGCCACCAAGTCGGACCAGCAGGTGCGCGGCTCCACCGTGATGCCGCACGGCACCGGAAAAACAGTGCGCGTGGCGGTATTTACCCAGGGTAAGAACGCGGAAGCGGCCAAAGCTGCGGGCGCCGACATCGTTGGCTTCGAGGATCTGGCGGAAAAGGTCAAGGCCGGCCAGATCGACTTCGATGTGGTGATCGCGAGCCCCGATGCCATGCGCATCGTGGGTCAGCTCGGTCAAATCCTGGGGCCTCGCGGCCTGATGCCCAACCCAAAGGTCGGCACGGTAACGCCCAATGTGGCGGAGGCGGTAAAGAATGCGAAATCCGGCCAGGTGCGTTATCGCACCGACAAGGCGGGTATCGTGCACGCGCAGATCGGGCGCGCGAACTTCGAGCCGGGTGCGCTGAAGGAAAATCTGTTGGCGTTGGTGAACGATCTGCAGAAGATCAAACCCGCGACGTCGAAGGGAATTTACCTGAAGAAATTGACTCTCTCCTCGACCATGGGTCCGGGCGTGTCGGTCGATCAGGCCAGTTTGGGATTGGTCAAGATTTGAATTGATGGAGGGCTGCGTACGGCTAATGGCCGCACGCACTCACCGTCGAAGACCGCAGGCGAGCTTTGAGCTTTTAAACAAAAAGCCTGCGCAGATGGTGGGACCTAGAATCAGGAGTCTCCTGATGAAGGTCGCACCGCAGAGTACTTAAGGGTACTCAAGGGTGGATGCGAACGGCGGTGTTCGTATCTGGTGTGTGACGCTTCTGACCGGGAAAAGCTATATGGCACTCAAGTTAGAAGAGAAGAAAGTCGTGGTGGCAGAAGTCAACGCGGTCGCGGCGAAAGCCCTGTCCGTCGTAGGCGCAGAGAATCGTGGCTTGACCGTAACGCAGATGACCGATCTGCGCGCAAAGGCGCGCAAGGCAGGCGTCTATCTGCGAATCGTCAAGAACACACTCGCGCGCAAGGCTGTTGCCGGCACTTCTTTCGAGTGCATTTCTCCGGCGCTGAAAGGACCCATTGTCCTGGCATTCTCCAACGACGATCCGGGCGCGGCTGCCCGTATCGTCAAGGCGTTCGCCAAGGACAACGATAAATTGGTGACGACGCTCGTGTCTCTGGGCGGGCAACTGCTCAAGCCCGATTCACTCGAGCGTGTGGCTGCATTGCCCACGCGCGCGCAAGCGTTGTCGCAGATGCTGGGTGTACTCAAGGCGCCGATTGCTAAGTTTGTTGGAACGTTGGCTGCCCCCAACTCTAAGTTGGTAAGGACGCTGGCTGCGGTTCTTGAAGCCAAGAAAAGCGGCGCGGCGCAGGCAGCAACGAATTAAACCTGATTCATTTGGAGACGATAATGGCTGTTACTAAAGACGAAATCCTCGATTCAATTTCCAAGATGACCGTCATGGAAGTGGTCGAGCTGATTGCCGACATGGAAAAGAAGTTCAACGTGACGGCGGCTGCCCCGGTAGCGGCCGCAGCGGCGGGCGCAGGTGCTGCCGCGGCTCCGGCTGCGGAAGCGCAGACCGAATTCACGGTGACGATGACTGAGTTCGGCGCCAACAAAGTGGGCGTCATCAAGGTCATTCGCGAGATCACGGGCTTGGGCTTGAAGGAAGCGAAGGATCTGGTTGAGGGCGCGCCCTCGACCGTCAAGGAAGGCATTCCGAAGGCGGATGCCGACACGATCAAGAAGAAGCTCGAGGACGCCGGCGCCAAGGCTGCTATCAAGTAGTGATTATTGCTGATATGCGCAGTGCGATGGTTGCCGCAGATTTTCTGCGGCGGCCGTCGGCTGCGCCTTTGATTTTGATTTTAGGTTGATTTCGGCGCGTTAGCGCCTGGAGACCGCACTCATGGCTTATTCGTTCACCGAAAAGAAGCGCATTCGTAAGAACTTTGGAAAGCGCCCGAGCATACTCGGCACGCCGTACCTGCTGGCGATCCAATTGGATTCGTACCGCAGATTCTTGCAGGCGGACGTCGCGGAATCCAAACGCGATGAAATTGGCTTGCATGCCGCTTTTGACAGCGTGTTTCCCATTTCCAGCTACTCCGGGAACGCTACCCTCGAGTATGTGAGCTATCGCTTGGGCGAGCCGGTGTTCGACGTCAAGGAATGTCAGCTGCGCGGCCTGACTTATGCAGCGCCGCTGCGCGTGAAAGTGCGCCTGGTGGTGTTGGACAAGGAAGCCAGCGGCGCCAAGAAGCCCGTCAAAGACGTGCGCGAACAGGAAGTGTATTTGGGCGAGCTGCCCCTGATGACCGAGAACGGCACGTTCATCATCAACGGCACCGAGCGCGTCATCGTATCCCAGCTGCATCGCAGCCCGGGCGTGTTCTTCGATCACGACCGCGGCAAGACCCATTCG
The DNA here is from genome assembly GCA_963756845.1 of uncultured Gammaproteobacteria bacterium. Classification (GTDB taxonomy): domain Bacteria; phylum Pseudomonadota; class Gammaproteobacteria; order Steroidobacterales; family Steroidobacteraceae; genus Bog-1198. Next base: position 168,486 of record CAVWPD010000009.1, read on the forward strand.
TCCGGCAAATTATTGTTCTCCGCGCGCATCATCCCGTATCGCGGTTCATGGCTGGACTTCGAATTCGACCCGAAGGATTGTGTATTTGCGCGCATCGATCGGCGCCGCAAACTGCCCGTGACAATCATCCTGCGAGCCCTGGGCTACACCGAGGAGCAGATCCTCGACATCTTCTTCGAGAAGAATGTATTCCATCTGAGCAAGAAGGAGATCGAGTTCGAGATCATCCCGCAGCGGCTGCGCGGCGAAACTGCGGCTTTCGAGATTCGGGTCGGCAAGAAGGTCATCGTCGAAGAAGGCCGTCGCATCACAGCGCGCCACGTGAAGGAGCTCGAGGAGGCCGCCGTGAAGCGTCTGCCCGTGCCCACCGAATACGTGCAAGGCAAAGTGCTGGCGCACGACATCGTCAACACGGAAACCGGCGAGATCTTGGCGAAGGCCAATGAAATCCTCACGGTACCCACCGTAGCCAAACTCATTGAAAGCGGCATCACGGAAATCCGCACGCTGTACGTGAATGACTTGGATCGCGGACCGTACATCTCGGACACGCTGCGCATCGATCCCACCAAGACTCGCCTCGAGGCGCTGGTGGAAATCTATCGCATGATGCGTCCCGGCGAGCCGCCGACCAAGGATGCTGCCGAGAACCTGTTCCAAAACTTGTTCTTCAACGGCGAGCGCTACGACTTGTCGCCGGTGGGCCGCATGAAGTTCAACCGCCGTGTGGGCCGAGACGAAATCACCGGCTCCGGCGTGCTCAGCAAGGAAGACATCATCGAGGTCATGAAGACCTTGATCGATATCCGCAACGGCAACGGCCACGTGGACGACATCGATCACTTAGGCAATCGCCGCGTGCGCAGCGTCGGAGAAATGGCAGAGAATGCCTTCCGCATCGGCTTGGTGCGCGTCGAGCGCGCGGTGAAGGAGCGTCTGACGATCGCCGAGAGCGAACCGATCATGCCGCAGGAAATGATCAACGCGAAGCCGGTGGCGGCCGCGGTCAAGGAATTCTTCGGGTCCTCGCAGCTGTCGCAGTTCATGGATCAGAACAATCCGCTCTCGGAAGTCACGCACAAGCGCCGCGTTTCGGCGTTGGGGCCAGGCGGCCTGACGCGCGAGCGAGCCGGATTCGAAGTGCGCGACGTGCATCCGACGCATTACGGCCGAGTCTGCCCGATCGAAACGCCGGAAGGCCCGAACATCGGCTTGATCAATTCGCTGGCCGTGTATGCGCGCACCAACGATTATGGATTCTTGGAAACTCCGTATCGGCGCGTGTCCAACGGCAAGGTGACCGATCAGATCGATTATCTGTCGGCTATCGAGGAAGGCCAGTATGTGATCGCTCAGGCCAATGCGACGCTGAACGACAAGGGCCAGTTCATCGATGACTTGATTTCCTGCCGTACGCAGAACGAGTTCACTTTGTCGGCTCCCGACAAGATCGATTTCATGGACGTGAGCCCGAAGCAGATTGTGTCGGTAGCGGCGTCCTTGATCCCGTTCTTGGAACATGATGACGCGAACCGCGCCCTCATGGGCTCGAACATGCAGCGCCAGGCGGTGCCGACCTTGCGGTCGGAGACCCCTCTGGTGGGCACGGGCATGGAACGAGCCGTGGCGATCGACTCCGGCGTCACCGTCGTGGCGCGCCGCGGCGGCAGCGTGGATTCGGTGGATGCCTCGCGCATCGTTGTGCGAGTGAACGACGATGAAACCACGGCCGGCGAACCGGGTGTGGACATCTATTCGCTCACCAAGTACACCCGTTCGAACCAGAACACCTGCATCAATCAGCGCCCGTTGGTCAATGCGGGCGATTCCATCAGGCGCGGCGACGTGCTGGCTGACGGGCCTTCGACGGATTTGGGCGAGCTCGCGCTCGGTCAAAACCTGTTGGTGGCCTTCATGCCGTGGAATGGCTACAACTTCGAAGACTCGATACTGATTTCCGAGCGCGTGGTCGAAGAAGATCGCTTTACGACCATTCACATCGAGGAACTCACCTGCGTCGCGCGCGACACCAAGTTGGGCCCCGAGGAAATAACCGCGGACATTCCCAATGTCGGCGATTCCGCTCTGGCGAAGCTCGACGAAGCGGGCATCGCTTTTATCGGCGCAGAAGTGCGCGCCGGCGACATTCTGGTGGGCAAGGTCACGCCGAAAGGCGAGACTCAGCTGACGCCGGAAGAGAAATTGCTGCGGGCAATCTTTGGCGAGAAAGCGTCCGATGTGAAGGACACCTCGCTGCGCGTGCCCCCGGGCATGGACGGCACGGTGATCGACGTGCGCGTATTCACCCGCGACGGCGTGGAGAAAGATTCGCGCGCCTTGGCAATCGAAAAATCGGAACTCGAGCGGGTGCGCAAGGACTTGGCCGATCAGCAGCGCATTCTGGAAGATGACTTGTTCCAGCGCGTTCGCGGCATGATCGAAGGCAAGGCTGCCGAGGCGGGACCGAAGAAGATCAAATCGGGCACGCAGATCGACGATGCGTATCTTGCGGATCTGCCGCGCGAGCAATGGTTCGAGATTCGCTTCAAGGAAGAAGAGACCAATACACAGCTGGAGACCGTTTCCGAGCGTTTGAAGGGTCAGCGCAAGGCGTTCGAAAAGCGCTTTGAGGAAAAGAAGGCGAAGATCACCGCCGGCGACGATCTGGCTCCCGGTGTGCTCAAAATGGTCAAGGTGTACCTGGCGGTGAAGCGCCGCGTGCAGCCCGGCGACAAGATGGCGGGCCGTCACGGCAACAAGGGCGTCATTTCGTCCATCGTGCCGGTGGAGGATATGCCGTACATGGCCGACGGAACGCCGGTGGACATCGTGTTGAACCCCTTGGGCGTGCCCTCACGCATGAATATCGGGCAAATTCTGGAAACCCACTTGGGCTGGGCAGCCAAAGGCCTGGGCGCCAAGATCGGCAAGATGCTCGAGGCGCAGAACGCCATCGTGGAGCTGCGCAAGTTCTTGAACCAGGTCTACAACGAGACCGGCGGCCAGAAAGAAGACATCAAGTCCATGAGCGATGCCGAAGTAATCGAATTGGCGAGCAATCTGAAGAAGGGCGTGCCGATGGCGACGCCGGTGTTCGACGGCGCCAGCGAGGAGGAGATCAAGAGCCTGCTGACGTTGGCGGACCTGCCGACCTCGGGACAGACCACCTTGCACGACGGGCGTACCGGCGAGCAATTCGAACGGCCGGTGACCGTGGGCTACATGTACATGCTGAAGCTCAATCACTTGGTCGACGACAAGATGCACGCCCGTTCCACCGGACCGTACAGCTTGGTCACCCAGCAACCGCTGGGCGGCAAGGCGCAGTTCGGCGGTCAGCGCTTCGGCGAAATGGAAGTGTGGGCGCTGGAAGCCTATGGCGCGGCGTACACCTTGCAGGAAATGCTCACGGTCAAGTCGGACGACGTCAACGGACGTACGCAGATGTACAAGGCGATTGTCGACGGCAACCATGAAATGAAAGCCGGCATGCCGGAGTCGTTCAATGTCTTGGTGAAGGAGATTCGCTCCTTGGCCATCAACATCGAACTAGAGAGCGAGGCCTAATCAATGAAAGACTTACTCAAGTTGTTCAAGCAGCAAGTTCCGGTCGAGAACTTCGATTCGATCAAGATCGGACTTGCCTCGCCGGACATGATCCGCTCCTGGTCGTACGGCGAAGTGAAGAAGCCGGAGACCATCAACTATCGCACCTTCAAGCCGGAACGCGACGGCTTGTTCTGCGCGAAAATCTTCGGGCCCGTAAAGGACTACGAGTGCCTGTGCGGCAAGTACAAGCGCCTGAAGCACCGGGGCGTGGTGTGCGAGAAGTGCGGCGTCGAAGTGACCCAGTCAAAGGTGCGCCGCGAGCGCATGGGGCATATCGAGTTGGCCAGCCCGACCGCGCATATCTGGTTCTTGAAGTCGCTGCCGTCGCGCATCGGTTTGATGCTCGACATGACGCTGCGCGAGATCGAGCGCGTGTTGTACTTCGAGGCCTTCGTGGTCGTCGATCCGGGCATGACGTCGCTGCAACGCGGCCAATTGCTCACGGATGAGATGTACCTGGAGTCGATCGAAGAACATGGCGACGAGTTCGATGCTCGCATGGGCGCCGAAGCGGTGCATGAGCTGCTGAAGTCGATGGATCTTCCCTCCGAAGTCGTGAAAGTCCGCGAGGATATGTCGAACACGAACTCCGAGACGAAGATTAAGCGGCTGTCGAAGCGGCTGAAGCTCATCGAGGCGTTCATGGAGTCCGGCAACAAGCCGGAATGGATGGTGCTCACCGTATTGCCGGTGCTGCCGCCCGACCTGCGTCCGTTGGTGCCGCTCGACGGCGGCCGTTTCGCGACCTCCGACTTGAATGATCTGTATCGCCGCGTCATCAACCGCAACAACCGCCTGCGCCGGCTCCTCGAGCTGAATGCCCCGGACATCATCGTGCGCAACGAAAAGCGCATGCTGCAAGAAGCGGTGGACGCATTGCTCGACAACGGCCGTCGCGGCCGCGCCATTACCGGCACCAACAAGCGACCTCTGAAGTCCTTGGCCGATATGATCAAGGGCAAGCAAGGCCGCTTCCGGCAGAACTTGCTCGGCAAGCGCGTCGATTATTCCGGCCGTTCGGTCATCGTCGTCGGTCCCACCCTGCGTCTGCATCAGTGCGGGCTGCCGAAGAAAATGGCGCTGGAATTGTTCAAGCCGTTCATCTTCTCCAAGCTGCAGCTGCGCGGCGAAGCCTCGACCATCAAAGCGGCAAAGCGCTTGGTCGAGCGGGAAGGACCGGAAGTATGGGACATTCTGGAAGAGGTCATCCGCGAGCATCCGGTGCTGCTGAATCGCGCGCCCACCTTGCATCGCTTGGGGATCCAGGCGTTCGAGCCGGTATTGATCGAGGGTAAGGCCATCCAGCTGCACCCGCTGGTTTGCACCGCATTCAACGCGGACTTCGACGGCGACCAAATGGCCGTGCACGTGCCGCTGTCCATCGAGGCGCAGCTCGAAGCGCGCGCGCTGATGATGTCGTCCAACAACATCCTCTCGCCGGCCAATGGCGATCCCATCATCGTCCCCTCCCAGGACGTGGTGCTGGGGTTGTACTACATGACCCGCGAGCGCGTGGGCGCCAAGGGTGAAGGCATGGCGTTCGGCGATGTGGCCGAAGTGCATCGCGCCTATGAGAGCCGCAACATCGATCTGCAAGCCAAGGTGAAAGTGCGTCTCTCGGAGTGGACCCGCGTCGAGAAGGGCGCAGAACTGGTGAAAACGACTCGAGTGGTGAATACCACCGCGGGCCGGGCATTGTTGTCCGAGATTCTGCCCAAGGGCCTGTCCTTCGATGCCATCAACCAGGATATGACCAAGAAGATCATTTCCGGGACGATCAACGCGTGCTACCGCACCGTGGGTCTTAAGGAAACGGTCGTGTTCGCGGATCAGCTGATGTACACCGGCTTTCAGTACGCAACGCGCGCAGGCGTGTCGATCGGCGTGGATGACATGGTGGTGCCGCAGCAGAAACTAAAGATCCTGGCGACGGCGGAGAAGGAAGTGAAGGAGATCCAGGAGCAGTACTCCTCGGGTCTGGTCACCAACGGCGAGCGCTACAACAAGGTGGTCGACATCTGGTCGCGCACCAATGACCAAGTGGCCAAGGCCATGATGGAAAAGCTGGGTACCGACGAAGTCACCGACGCCAAGGGAAACAAGGTTCGCCAGAAGTCGTTCAATTCCATTTTCATGATGGCCGATTCGGGCGCCCGCGGTTCCGCAGCGCAGATCCGTCAGCTGGCCGGCATGCGCGGCCTGATGGCGAAGCCGGACGGCTCCATCATCGAAACGCCCATCACGGCGAATTTCCGCGAAGGTTTGAACGTACTGCAATACTTCATCTCAACGCACGGCGCTCGCAAGGGCTTGGCCGACACCGCATTGAAAACCGCGAACTCCGGGTATCTCACACGGCGACTGGTCGACGTGGCGCAGGATCTGGTGGTCACCGAGATCGATTGCGGCACGGTCAACGGCTTGTCCATCACCCCGATCGTCGAAGGCGGCGATGTGGTTGAGGGGTTGGGCGAGCGGGTGCTGGGGCGCGTCGTTTCAGAGGATGTGGTGGTTGCCTCCAGCGGCGAAGTGCTCGTCAAAGCCGGCGTGTTGATCGACGAAAAGTTGGTCAAACTGCTCGAAAAGATGGGCATCGATCAGGTCATGGTGCGTTCGCCCATTACCTGCGAGACCCGCTACGGCGTTTGCGCGCAGTGCTACGGCCGCGATTTGGGCCGTGGGCACCGCATCAACATCGGCGAAGCGGTCGGCGTCATTGCGGCGCAATCGATCGGCGAGCCGGGCACGCAGCTGACCATGCGCACCTTCCACGTCGGCGGCGCGGCTTCTCGGGCGGCGGCGGCCAACGGCGTTGAGGTCAAGAGCAAGGGCACGATTCGCCTCCACAACATCAAGACCGTTCGGCACGAAAAGGGCCACTTGGTCGCCGTGTCGCGTTCCGGTGAATTGGGCGTGGTAGATGAGTTTGGCCGCGAGCGTGAGCGCTACAAGATTCCTTATGGCGCCACCATCACGGTGAATGATGCGGATATCGTCGCCGCCGGGCAGTCGGTCGCGAACTGGGATCCGCATACTCACCCGGTGGTTACGGAAGTCGCCGGCATGATCAAGTTCTCCGATTTCGTCGACGGCATCACCGTCACGACGCAGGTGGACGATGTCACGGGTTTGACCAGCACAGTGGTGCTGGATCCGAAGCAGCGCGGATCGGGCGGCAAGGACCTGCGTCCGGTCGTTCGGTTGACCAATGCAAAGGGCAAGGAAGTCACCTTCGCCAACACCGATATCCCGGCCGTCTACGCGCTGCCCGCGGGCGCGATCGTCAGCCTGGAAGACGGTTCCAAGGTGTCGGTGGGCGATGTCATTGCACGCATCCCGCAGGAGTCTTCGAAGACCCGCGATATCACGGGTGGTCTGCCGCGCGTGGCCGACTTGTTCGAGGCCCGCAAGCCGAAGGATTCCGCGATTCTGGCGGAGCGCAGCGGCACGGTGAGCTTCGGCAAGGAAACCAAGGGCAAGCGCCGCTTGATCATCACCAATGAAGCCACCGACAAGTACGAGGAATTGATTCCGAAGTGGCGTCATCTGAACGTGTTCGAAGGCGAGCAAGTCGAGAAGGGCGAAGTCATCGCCGACGGCGAGCCGAACCCGCACGATATTCTGCGGCTACAGGGCGTCGAGGCGCTGGCAAACTACCTGGTGCGCGAGATTCAGGACGTTTATCGGCTGCAGGGCGTGAAGATCAACGACAAGCACATCGAAGTCATCGTGCGGCAGATGCTGCGCAAAATCGAGGTGTTGGATGCCGGCGATTCGGCGCTGCTGCGGGGCGAACAGATGGATCGGGGCAGATTGCTCGATGTCATCGCCAAGCAGAAGACCGAGGGCAAGCACCAATCGACCTGGGAACCTCTGTTGTTGGGCATTACCAAGGCCTCGCTGGCCACGGAGTCCTTCATCTCGGCGGCATCCTTCCAAGAGACCACCCGCGTTCTTACTGAAGCCGCGGTGCGTGGGCTCAAGGACGATCTGCGGGGATTGAAGGAAAACGTCATAGTGGGACGCCTGATTCCCGCCGGCACCGGCTTCGCGTATCATGCGCGGCGCCGACGTGCTTCGGATGATAGTCGCCGCCGTAGTTTCATGGATGTGAGCGGCGGAATCGGCGACTCGGATGATGCGGTACCGGCGGGGGATACAGAGGCTGCAGAATAAAACAATAAGAAGTATCTAAAGATATGGCCTCGGACCCGAAAGGGTTCGGGGCCTTTTTTTACGGCGCACTGTGCCCGGGCAGCGCCTGCATCGAGAAGTCGTGAACCCAATCACGCTTTTGGCGCCCGGTGCCATTATTCTGGGGGCATGCTGTTTCTTGCCGCCATTGCCCATCTCTGCGTACCTCGCGAAACGGAGCCAAACGACTTATTGGCGCAGGCGCATGCGGCCTTGGGCCACTTGGGTTTGACCGTCATCGCCCTAGTCTTCGTGCTGCTGACCTTTTGGAAAAGCTAGCCCCAATAGTCCGCGCTCTTCACTCGTAACCCGCTTCCACCTGAATGCCCAAGCTGTTGATGGCGAATGCCGTCATTGCATAGCCGCCCACCGTGAAGACAATTTCGATCATTTCAGGGACGCCGTAATGATTGGCGAGCGCATGCCAAGCGGACCCTGAAATAAACGCTTCACACCGCAGCTCATCCGCCGCTCGAAGAAGCGCACGATGTTCAGCGCTCCATTCCGGGGCCTGTGGACCCTGCTTGATGCGCGCGATCTCGGCCACGCTCAGGCCGGCGTCCTGCGCAAAGCGCTCATGATGCAGCCACTCGTAGCTCGATCTCATCAGCCAAGCGGTGCGCAGGATGAGCAGCTCGCGCGTTTTCGGAGGCAAGCGGGAATGGCGCTGAATATAGCTGCCGAAACGCAGGCGTGGCCCGTAAAGCCGGGTATGGGCCACCAGCGTGGCGTACAGGTTGGGCACGGCGCCATCGCGCATTTGGGGCGCCACCAATTCACGCTGCTCGGCGCTCATGGCCTGCAACTCAAGCGGCAGTACGCGCGGTATCGTCAGGCGCGGCGATGTCGGCTCCGCGGCGATCGGTGGAAGACCTGCATCGATGGGAAGGCGATCCGCCAATTCGCCATCAAGTTGCACGCCCAAGCTATTGAGCGCCATGGACACCAATTGGTACTGACCCGCCGTATACAGCGCATCGATGCTCTGTTCCAGCGAATACCGCGCGCGCAACGCCTCCCATGTGCTGTCGCTGATTTGGGTGTCGTAGCGCAGTTCATCGACCATGCGGATGAGAGTGCGCTCAAAGTCGCTCCACCCCGCGGCATCCGCACCGGCGGCGATTCGCTGCACCTCCGCATCATTCATGTGCGCGGACGCTTTGGCTATGCGGGCGTGCTGCGACCATTCGTAGGGCGATTGGCACAGCCAGCCCATGCGCAGAATGACAATTTCGCGATCACGCGCCGGCAACGTGGAACCATCAAGCAAGTATCGGCCCAGGGCGCTCCAGCGCTCGTAGAGCGGCGGATGGTGGGCCAGCGTTTTGTAAATGTTGAAGTCGGGGCGACTTGCCAACATTTTTTCCTGCGCCGCCGTGCGACCGTTTGCGCCGATCGGCGCGACGCGCGGCTCGCAGAGGCGCGCTGAAAAGCCGGGCAGCGTCATTGGCACACGCACCTCTCGAGATTCCGGTTAGCATAGCCATTCTCTTGGGGGGTTGCATAACTATGCGTCGATTGCTGCTGCTGCTTTGCATGACATTGGCGGCTTTTTACGCCGGCGCGGCTGATGCCCCGGCATTCACGGCCAAACAACTGGCGGATCTTCCGGGCGCCGACTGGATCACCAACGGCGGAAGCATTGATAACCAGCGCTACTCGCCGCTGACTGAAATCAATGCCGGCAATGTGGCGGGGTTGAAAGCCGAGTGGCAGACGCACATGAACGGTTCGGGAGTCGGACCGCCGTTTTCCGGCGAGGCGCAACCCATCGTGCGCGATGGCGTGATCTACGTCTCCACCGGCGCGGATGATGTATTCGCGATCGATGCCGAAACCGGCAGGCAGTTGTGGGTGTATCAAGCACACTTGGAAAAGACGATTTCAACGGTGTGTTGCGGCTGGGTCAGCCGCGGGGTCGCCATCGGCGAGGGGAAAATATTCCTCGGGCGCCTGGACGGTGCGATCGTCGCGCTGGACCAGCACACGGGCAAACAAGTCTGGTCGGTGCAAGCGGAGCGTTGGCAGGACGGCTTCACCATCACGAGCGCGCCTCTCTACTACGACGGAATGATCATCACCGGATTCGCCGGTGGCGAATTGACGGCTCGAGGCCGCGTGCGGGCATTCAGTGCCAAAACCGGTAAATCCTTATGGACCTTCTTCACCGTTCCCGGTCCCGGGGAATTCGGGCATGACAGTTGGCCGCCAGATAATTCTGCCTGGCAGTACGGCGGCGCGATGGTTTGGCAGACGCCCGCGGTCGATCCAAAGCACGGATTGATCTATTTCTCCACGGGCAACGCCGCCCCGGACTTCAACGGCAGCCTGCGCAAGGGAGATAATCTTTTCTCGGTCTCCATCGTCGCGATCGAGGCAAAGACGGGCAAGTACCGCTGGCACTACCAGCAGGTGCATCATGACCTGTGGGACTACGACTCGCCGAGTCCTGTCGTGCTGTTCGATATGCCATACAACGGCGAGCGTCGCGAGGCCCTGGCGGAAATCGGCAAAACCGGCTGGGTTTATATTCTCGATCGCCTCACCGGCAAACCCCTCATCGGCATCGATGAAAAGCCGGTGCCCCAGGAGCCGCGCCAAAACACGGCAGCCACACAACCATTTCCGAAAGGAGAGCCGGTTGTCCCGCATTCAATCGACATTCCTCCGGCGGGTTTTCGCTTGGTGAACGCGGGAGGAATCTTCACTCCGTACTGGGACAAGGCGGTGGTCGCAAAACCCAGTCCGTGGGGCGGCGCCAACTGGCCGCCGAGTTCTTATGATCCCAGGCTGGGCTTCTTGTTTGTCTGCGCGAACGATCAAATGGGACGCTTTCTCGTCGGCGAGTCAAAGGACCCGAAGCCCGGTACGGGCTACACCCAGGGCCTGTATGGCTTTTCCGATATTCCGCTCAACGGAATATTCGCGGCGGTCGATCTGCGGACCAACACCATCGTCTGGCGACAGCGTTGGAAGGACAGCTGCTACAGCGGCTCGACCGCCACCGCCGGCAACATCGTTTTTACCGGACGCAATGATGGCCGCTTCGTGGCCCTGGACTCGCGCAACGGCGATGTACTGTGGGAATTTCAGACCGGCGCGGGCGTAAATGCCACCGCCACCGTTTTTCAATACAAAGGTCATCAGAAAGTCGCGATCGTCTCGGCGGGAAATAGTTTTGCCGGCAGCCCATCGGGCGACAGCCTGTGGTTATTTTCCCTTGACGGGAACCTGCCGCCCTCCGAAGCGCCGCAGGCGCTCGCCGCCAAAGCAACCGCGGTGTCTCTGAAGGGTGGCGAGGCAGCCGCCGGCGCCCTAGTATTCGCCCATTATTGCGCGGCTTGTCACGGAGAGGAGGGCAAGGGCGGTCACGGCGCCGGACCCGACATTACCAAGATCACGTCGCCGGAGTTGGTGGCAAGCACGGTGGTCTCCGGCAAGAAGAATATGCCGCCATTTGCCGCCGCCATGACGTTCGCGCAAATCAGAGATGTGGCGGCCTACGTGGCCTTGCAGCTCGGCAAGTAGTCTAGTAGTTCAAGTTCAAGCTGATCAGCTTGCCTACGAATCCGATCCACACAATGCCGAGCATGGCCGCGGTGAGCGCGCCGTTCCACAGGCGGTAACGCAGCGAGACCGGCAACTTGGATACTTGCCACGTACTCCAAAGGCCTATCACTGCTGCGCCGATCGGAATGAGCCCCGCCCACTGCAGCGCCCGAACCCACGGATCAAGTGCGGTGGCATACACCTGCACGTCGAGGCTGAGGATCGGCTTCAGCAGCAGCATCCACCCGATCAAGTACAACAGGTCGAACGCGGCGGCGAGCCGCGTGCTCAGCTGCACGCGCTGCAGCGAGGCTGATGGCTTCGCTTGAACGCCGTAACTTCGTCTCAGGGACCAGGAGATCGGCCATGCTATTACCGTGAGCACCAGGATGGCGAGTGAAGCCAGTAACAGCGGCAAATTCAGCGCTGCGGAGCGATGGAAGGGAACGGCTTGGAGGACCGAGGTCGGATCCTCGCTGTCGACGACGGACTTGAGGTTTTCGATGTGTTGCAGGGCCAGCTGCCTCGTGCCATCGACTTGCCGCCAGAGATCTGGGGCCACTTCGTGAAAAGTGTCCTCACCGGCTTCCAGGGTTCGAGGGGCTGAGACGGTGCCGTCGGGATTTGCCGTGATCACTGACTGTTGAAGGAGGTAGAACAGGCTCAAGAACCCGTGCTCGACACGGCGCGAGCTCTCGTAGCGTCCCGCGATCTGGTGGGCGTCTCGCGATGCCGTTGCCAGGGTTGGCATACTGGCGTTGGGCGGGGGCGGGAAGTACCGATCCATGAAATTGTCCAGCAGCGCCTTACGCAACCCGTAGACCGCGTTGTCACGCCCTCGGCTGTTGAAGTTGTAGAAAATCCCCACGTGATCTTCGGGCAACAAATCGAGTTCCGTGTGAAATACCAACGTATCGCCGCCATGGCCGATGAGAGTGTGTCCGTGCCTGTTTTCGAAGAAAAAGCCATGGGCCATGGTGCCGAATCCAGCCGGCGCAGGCTCCGAAGGGCTTTGCATCAGCCGCGCCGTTTGACTGCTCAGAATCTGAACATCGTCCAGGCGTCCTTGGTTCAACTGGGCAATCATGAAACGCGCCATATCGGACGCCGTCGTGGCAATGCTGCCGGCAGGCGCGGTCATCACCAATTCGTAAGGCCGCGGCGGCATCGACGCGGTGCCATAGCCCTGCGACATTGCGGCGCTGAAACGGGCGGGTAGTGGCTGATCGAAAGTCGTGTGCAACATGCCAAGTGGCGTGAAGATGTGCTGTTCAACGTAGCGCTCGAAGGGCTCGCCCGAGATGCGCTCGACGATGTAACCCGCTAAGGCGGCGCCATAGTTAGAGTAAGCCGGCACGGTTCCTGTTGAAAACAACAAGGGTCGCGGGTGTTGCTTGAGATAGGCTTCGTTCGATTGCCAGCGGCGCGGGTCGGTAGCCAGAATGTCCTTCAGTCCTTCCTCGAATCCGGCGCGATGATTCATCAAGTCGAGCATCGTAATGGGCTTGCCCGCCGCCGGCGACACCTTAAAATCCAAGTAGTCATCGACGTTGCGGCCAAGGTCCAGCTTGCCCTGCTCGACCAGCTGCATGACCGCCGTCCAAGTAAAGAGCTTCGAGGTCGAGCCGGCTCGGATCATCGTACGCTCGGGGTCCATGGGCAGTTTCCGGTCGACGTCGGCAAAGCCATAGCCTTTTTGCAGAAGAATATTTCCGTCCTTGACGACGGCGAAGACAGCGCCGGCTATATCGCCGTTCTTTAACGCATAGGGGACGAAGCCATCCAACCACGCTTCGAGGTCGGATCGGTCAAGCGGGTGACTACTGCTCGGGTCGGCTGCGCGTGAAACCGTTCCGAGCATGGTGGCGGCCAGAACGGCCGTGGCAATTTTTAAGTACATCGGCGGATGATGCGCCAGCGCTGAACGCGTGTCGCAGCATTTGGGATAAGCGGTCCGAAAGCCGGGTTGAACGGTTCGGTTTCTTTCAGTTGACGCGCGTACGAACCTAGGATAAATGGACGCATGGCGTTCTTTCGAGCGTGGGATTATGGTGCTTACCCTGTACGCCACTCCGCTGTCGGCCAACGGTCGAAAGGTCCTCGCCGTCAGCCGCGAGCTTGAGCTGCAGCCCGATATCCGACTGGTAAACGTCTACCGCGGCGAGGGACGCACCGCCGAATATCTCGCCATCAATCCCACCGGAAAGATCCCGACCCTGGTGGCGCACTGGCAGCCTGCGCTTACCCAACTGTTATCCCCCTGCGTAGGCCACCGCCTATTGCCGGACGTGGTGCCGCGTGTGGATGTGAGCCCCGATTGGGACGCGATCGACCTTCGCCCACTGTTCCGCTTGCTGGGCGCGACAGTGGATGCCTCGCCGTTTCTAGCCGGCGACAAGCTCACCATTGCGGATTTTGCGGTGGCCGGCATGGTGACTTACTTTCCCATCGCAGGCTTCCCCTTCAAAGATCATGGGCGCTTTAGGGATTGGTACTACCGCATCGATGCCTCAGCGGGGTGGCTGGCGACGCGGGACTCATTATGGTCGTAATAAATTGATTATCTTGGGTTTTTCACCAATTTGTGTCATCGTTCCGGCTTGCAGATCATCCGCAAATCCACCTTCACCGCCGCGCCTTGGAAAAACGGCGGGGGCGTGACCTATGAAGCCATCCGCGTGCCGGCGAGCGGCGATTCCTTTCGCTGGCGGGTGAGCGTGGCACACATCGATGCCTCCGGACCCTTCTCGGACTTTGCCGCTTACAACCGCACGATGGTGCTGCTGCGAGGCTCAGGCGTGGCGCTCAAGTTTGCCGGCGGCGACTGTCGAGAGCTGCGCCGCGTGGGGGATCTGGTGGAGTTCGACGGCGCCGTGTCCACGCACTGTGACTTATTGGACGGACCCTGCGTGGATTTGAATGTGATGGTTTCCAAGTCGGCGCACACGCAGGCGCGAATCGAGTGCGTTGCGAATGAACTCGCGGTGCCGGGCTCGCCGCTGGCCTCGACATTGATTTTCAGCATTGCGGATCCACTGTGGGTGCACATGGACGCGGGCGAAACCTGCAGGCTCGAGCCTTGGGATTTGGCCGTCATGGATCAAGGCGGCGCGCGCCTCAGCAGAACCGAGCACGGCGATTTGGCCGCACCGAGTGCGGTGTTTTTTGCGACGATTAGCAAATGAATAATGACCTGCGGCAAACGATTAGGGAACACGGCGCCTGGCCAGAACAACGGGCGGTGACCGGTTTGCTGCATTCGTTGGAATTAACCGGCGGCGCGCGTCATCGCGCCGTGGCCGTCGCCGTGGCGTTGGTCGACGGTGCGCGCGCCCGGCGCGACGAGCGTCCGTTCTTGGATGCCTTCCTGCAGGAATTCGGCCTTTCGAATCAAGAAGGCATCGCGCTCATGTGCATCGCCGAGGCGCTGCTGCGTATTCCGGACGATGCAACGGCCGATCGGCTGATTGCCGAAAAGCTCGCGACCGGGGATTGGTCGGCTCACTCCGGACAGTCGGAATCGCTATTCGTCAATGCATCGACCTGGGGACTGATGCTCACCGGCGGCATTCTCGATTTGGATCCCTCCATCAAAACCGATGCCAGCGGCTGGATGCGCAAGCTGACGCGCAAGGCGGGCGAGCCCCTGGTGCGGCTCGCCGTGCGCCGCGCCATGCGCATCATCGGCGGAGAGTTTGTGGTCGGGCGCAGCATCGAGGAAGCCCTGGCGCGCAGCGCCGCAGAACCCGAGGTCGCTTTGTGTTCCTTCGACATGCTGGGGGAGGGCGCACGGACTTTGCAGGATGCAGAGCGCTATCTGAAGTCCTACCAGCATGCCATCGAAGTGATCGGGGCTGCGGCCAATGGGCGCCCCGCTCATGAAGTGTCGAGCATATCGATCAAGCTGTCGGCCTTGGAGCCGCGCTATACCCTGCTGCAACACGAGCGCGTCATGCAGCGGCTGGTGCCGCGGGCGCTGGCGTTGGCGCGGCAATGCGCTGCGCTGAATATCCAGCTCACTATTGACGCTGAGGAGGCCGATCGCCTCGACCTATCCTTGGATGTCATCGAGGCCCTGGCGAAGGATGCCGCCACGCGCGATTGGGCGGGGCTTGGATTAGCGGTGCAAGCCTATGGCAAGCGCGCCCTGCAGGTCATCGATTGGGTGGCGGCCGCCTGCCGCCAGTACGGCCGCCGCATGACGGTGCGCTTGGTGAAAGGCGCTTACTGGGATTCCGAAATCAAGCGCGCGCAGGAGCGCGGTCTTGCCGGTTACCCGGTTTACACGCGCAAGGTCACGACCGATGTGTCGTATCTGGCCTGCGCGGGCAGATTGTTCAGCTATGCCGATGTCATTTATTCGCAGTTCGCCACCCACAATGCTCACAGTATCGCATCGGTTTTGGAACTCGCACCCCCGGCAGCGAATTACGAATTTCAAAGACTGCACGGTATGGGACGATTGCTATATGCCGAGGCGGCGCGCCAAGTGGCGAATTTTCCCCGCGTGCGCGTCTATGCGCCCGTGGGTGAGCACAAGGATCTGCTGGCCTACCTGGTGCGGCGTTTGCTCGAGAACGGCGCCAACACCTCATTCGTGAATCGCTTCATGGACGAACAGGTGCCCGTTGCGGAAATAGTCCGCGATCCGATAGCAGAACTGGAGCGCTTGGAATCGTATGCCCATGCGCGGCTGCCCATCCCCGGGGCTTTGTATTCGGACCGGCGCAATTCCCGCGGTGCGGATCTGGGCGATCCACGAGAACTGCAAGCCCTGCGCGACGAGCTGTCGGCGCATGACTCGACGACGACCCAGGATGCTGCAACCTCCGGCCCTATTATCAACGGCGTGCTGGTCTCGGGCAGCAAGCATCCGGTCACCAATCCGGCGGACCGGCGCGAGCTGGTGGGTACGGCGCGGGACGCCACACCGGATGAAATCAACCGGGCCTTCGAGGCGGGCGCCGCTGCCCAATTCGAGTGGAATCGCAGCGGCGGCGGGGCGCGCGCGAGTTGTCTGGAAAAAGCCTCGGATCTGCTCGAAATCAATCGTGCGGATTTCCACCGGCTGCTGGTGCGGGAGGCGGGCAAGACCCTCTCGGATGCCATCGCCGAGGTGCGAGAAGCCGTGGATTTTTGCCGCTACTACGCACTGCGCGCACGCGGCCAGTTTGCGGCGCCGGAACGTCTCGAGGGGCCCACCGGCGAGTTGAACGAACTTAGCCTGCAGGGGCGCGGGGTGTTTGCCTGCATCAGCCCCTGGAATTTTCCGCTGGCGATCTTTGCGGGCCAGGTGACCGCGGCGCTGGCCGCGGGGAACACGGTGGTTGCCAAGCCGGCGGAACCCACCCCCTTGATTGCCGCGCGGTTCGTGCGCCTTTTGCATGAAGCGGGCGTTCCGCCGCAGGCCCTGCACTTGGTGCCCGCGCCGGGCCGTCTGTTCGGAGAAATCGCGCTGGCGCATCCGGCGCTCGCGGGTGTGGCCATGACCGGTTCGACGGCAACTGCCCTCACGATCAATCGCACATTGGCTGACCGCGGCAGCGCCATCGTGCCGCTGATCGCGGAAACGGGCGGATTGAACGCCATGATTGTCGACTCCACCGCGCTGCCCGAACAGGTGGTGGATGATGTGGTGAGTTCGGCGTTCATGAGCGCCGGTCAGCGCTGCTCGGCGCTGCGGTTGCTGTTCCTGCAGGACGAAATTGCCGAGCAGGTTTTGGAGATGATCGCCGGCGCCATGGACGAGCTCATCATCGGCGATCCCGGCCGGCTGGATACCGACGTCGGGCCCGTCATCAGCGCGGCCGCCGCGGCGGGACTACAGCGGCACGTCGATCGAATGCGCGAGGAGGCGCGCATCGTGAAGGTGTGCAAGCTGGGCGAGGCCCACGCCCGTGGCAGCTTCTTCGCGCCGCACCTCATTGAGCTCAAGGATGCGGGCCAGCTTACTCGCGAGGAATTCGGGCCCATACTGCACGTGGTGCGCTATCGATCGACGCACACGCAACAGGTTCTGCAGGCCATACGTGCCAGCGGCTTCGGCTTGACCCTGGGCGTGCAAACTCGCTTGGAGTCATTCTGGCGGCAGGTATTCCAGGATACCTCGATTGGCAATACTTACGTCAATCGCAACATGATCGGCGCCGTCGTGGGGGTGCAGCCGTTCGGCGGCACTGGATTGTCCGGCACCGGTCCTAAAGCCGGCGGTCCGCATTATCTGGCGAGATTCGCGAACGAACGTACCCTCACCGTCAACACCACCGCGACGGGCGGCAACGCGGCGCTGCTCAACCTTGGCGGCTGACCGCGCATACACTCGGTTGGTGCCCGGTGATGTGAACGGGTTTCTGGGTCTGGTCGTCGACAATTTATCCGTGCTGGCGCTGCTTGCCGCCGTGTTGATCGGCGGCTATGGCGTGCCCGCATCCATTGTATTCGGACGCATGTTTCCCGGCACCGCCATCGGCGTGCTGGTGGGCGATTTGGTTTATACCTGGCTGGCCGTGCGATTGGCGCGCCGCACCGGGCGCAGTGACGTCACGGCCATGCCGTTCGGTTTGGACACGCCCTCAACCATCGGCATGGCGCTGCTGGTATTGGGTCCGGCCTTCGCAAAATTCCGCGCCGCCGGCCTGGATCCCACCGCCGCCGGCCTCGAGACCTGGTATCTGGGCATGGCGGCGACCGCGACCATGGGCGTCGTCAAGCTGGTGCTGTCATTTGCCGGCAGGAGCGTGCGCCGGCTGATTCCAACGGCAGGACTGCTGGGCTCATTGGCGGGGATCGCGCTGATGATGATCGGATTCTTTCCTATCGTCGATGTGTTTCAAGCGCCCGTCATCGGCTTTCTGACGCTCGGCTTGGTTCTCTATGCATTGGTCGGCAAGGGCAGGGTGCCCTTCGGCTTGCCGGGCGTGTTGTTTGCCGTGATCGTGGGCACTCTGCTGTACTACGGGCTGGGCCAATTGGACCTGCCCGGTATGCAGATCCCTGCGCCCGCGCTGCCAACCTTGCGTCTTGCGTTTCCGCATCCCGACGCGGGAATTCTGCACGGCTTCGCAGGCCTGGCCGATTATCTACCGCTGATCATTCCGTTTGCGCTACTGACCGTGGTCGGCGGCGTGAACAATACGGAAAGCGCGCGCGTCGCCGGCGATGACTACGATGTGCGCAGCATTTTGTTGGCGGAGGCGGCGGCAACGCTGCTGGCCGGCCTCGCCGGCGGCGTGGCCCAGACTACTCCCTACATTGGCCATCCGGCCTTCAAGGAAATGGGCGCGCGCTCCGGCTATACGCTGCTCACGGGTATTTTCATCGGCGTCGGTGGGATGCTCGGGTTATTGGCCAATTTGATCGAGCTGATTCCACTGGCCGTATTGGCACCGGTATTGGTATTCCTGTCTCTGAATATCGTCTCGCAGGCGTTCACTGCGGTGCCCGCGCGGCACGCGACGGCGGTGGCCATCAGTTTTTTCCCGTCGATCGCGCGCTTATTGACCATCGAATTGAGCGATCCAAAGTTCGTCGCGCCGAAGGCGTTCGCACGGTTGTTGGTAGCGCCCGATCATGGCCTGCCGCCCTTGAGCGTCA
This sequence comes from uncultured Gammaproteobacteria bacterium, assembly GCA_963756845.1. Taxonomy (GTDB): domain Bacteria; phylum Pseudomonadota; class Gammaproteobacteria; order Steroidobacterales; family Steroidobacteraceae; genus Bog-1198. The sequence continues at coordinate 187,431 of CAVWPD010000009.1, forward strand.
TTGTCGCGCTGGGCAATGGGTTCATCATTACGGCAACCCTCTGGGCGGCCTTCGTCGTGGAATTGACCGAGCACCGGCTGCGATCCGCGGCCGCCTATCTGGCCGCCGGGGGCGCGCTGGCATTCTTTGGCATCATTCATTCGGTACGCAGCGATGGCAGCCTGTACGCCCTGTGGCAGCTGGAGGGGACGGCACTCAATGTCGCGACGCAATTTTGCGCCGCCTACTTTGTGCTGGCCGCCGCGCTGCTTTTGCTGTCCCTGCAGCGCCGTCAGCGGCAGTAGCTATTCCGCCGTCACTTCCACCGTGACATGCATGGAGAGGAAATCATCCGCTGCGCCGATAAATCCGCCCGATAAGGGCGCAGCCTGGGATGCCTGGCGTGCTACCGCCACTCGAATCAAGTTTCGGCCGCCCACGATGGCGTTGGTCGGATCGAACTCCACCCAGCCGGCGCCGGGCAAGTAGACCTGCAGCCACGCATGCGTTGCTCCCCCGCCCACCATACCGCCCCCCGCGCCGATGAGCTGCTCGTCATACAGATAGCCTGAAACGAAGCGGGCTGCCAGGCCGATGCTGCGCACCGCCTCCATCATGAATACGGCAAAATCCCTACAGCTGCCAGACCTTGAGTGCAGGGTTTCCGTCGGCGTTTGCACGCCGATCTCCTCGCGCCGCGAATATTGGAAATCCCGTCTGATCGCCGTCGTCATGCCGACCAGCACACTCAGCGTGTCTCTTTCAGGCGTGGCATCCACGTGAAATTTGGCCCACTGGTCGATCGCGTGCTCGGGGTCCGGGTATTGCCGTTCCTGAGTGCGGGCAAGGTCTGCGCTGTCCTCGCCGCTATAGTTGAACGGCAGTTGCCGGGCGTAGGGTTCGATCCAAATGGTCGTTTCCGGCAGAGGGTAGTGCTGTGCGTGAAACGTCGATTCGAACACCAGCGAGTCGGATTTGTCGCCGAAGGTCGCTACGGCGATCGAGTTGCCGAAGACATCGTGCAGCCAGCGAACTTCGCTGGGCATGGGATCTACCATCAGCGCCGTATCCAACAGGCGCAAATCATGGCTGTCGCGAGGACGGGACATCAGCCGGTGTTCGCTCAACGCGACCGGCTGCTTATATTGGTACTCCGTGCGATGACGGACGAATAAAACCGTCATGCTCTTGGCGTGCAATGCATCAATGGATTTTTTGGACGACCCACAAGCCCGGTTTGCCTTTTTGATTGAAACCCAGGTGCACCAGCGCGGTCTTGTTCTCCCACAGCCGGGCGATCGGCAGGCCGTCGCGGCGCGCGGTTTGTACGCGTTCCAGCATGCTGGGCGGGGAATGCATGGAGTCGGAACCAAGCTTTGGAAGCTGCAGGTGATCGCTCCATTCGCTTTGGCCGCGCGACAGGTCTCTGAAACCTGACGTCTTTTCCGGCTCGATTGGATGCGAAGGGGGGCTCAAGTCCAGGTGCTGGGAGAGAATTTGAAACTGGCGGTTGGGCGGGGGCGCCGCCTGGACCGACGTCAGTGCGAACAGCCCCGAGAGGCTCGCCGCGACGGCCCATGACACTCGTTTTTTATCCCAGGTCTCCATGGCGCCAGTTGACCACGATCTGCCGGGCATCGCATTGGGCGAACCTACCAATCGACCGTAGGACGATTCGTATCGGCAGATTCCTACAGCGCGACAAGATGGGGCGTAATTCCCGTAGCGCGAACGCCGCAGGAGTATGGCCGCCATGAAACATCGCAACACTTGGGCCCTGGTGCTCGCCGGCGGCGACGGCAGCCGCCTTTCAGGCCTCACCAAAAATGTGCACGGCGTGGTGGTTCCCAAACAGTTCTGTTCATTGCGAGGCGGTCCGAGCTTGTTGCAAGAAGCCCTGCAGCGCGCGGCGACTGTGGCGCCCATGGAGCGGGTGTGCACCGTCGTTGCCGAACAGCATCGCCGGTGGTGGACGTCGATGCTCACCCGCCTGCCCCAAAAAAATGTGATCGTGCAGCCGCAAAACCGCGGTACCGCGTATGGAATGCTGCTGCCCCTGCTGCGCATCGCGGACCGCGATCCGGACGCCGTTGTCGTGTTATTGCCGGCGGATCATTATTTGCGCGACGAGGAAATCTTGAGCGCATCGCTGAAGCGTGTCGCAGAATTGGCGCACGCGAATCGCGAGTCGATTTATCTATTGGGCGTCGAGCCGGAAGAAGCGGACACGGAAATGGGATACATCCTGCCGGAATCCCCTACCCAGGACACGGCGGCCACCGTGCGGAGTTTTTTTGAAAAGCCGAATGAGTCTGGGGCTCAAGCGCTGGTCGATCAAGGCGCACTGTGGAACGCCTTCATCATGGCGGCTTCGGTTCGCAGGCTGCTTGGCCTGTTTCAGGACAAATTCGCAACCACAATCGCCGCGCTGCGCGGTTTCGAGGGCGCCGCCATCGACGATGTTTACCAGCGGCTACCCAACATCGATTTCTCACGCGACGTGTTGCCGGGAAACGAATCCGCGCTCAGGGTGTTGGCGGTACCGCATTGCGGGTGGACCGATTTGGGCACCCCGCGCAGAATCGGGATCACTTTGCAGCGCTTGCAGAATGAGGACACCGGACCGGCGAGGCGCCCGTATTTCCCCACGCATTTGAACCTGGCCGATCAGTACGTCCGATCAGGTCTTCGGTTTTGAGAATTTAACTGAGGCCAGAGCATCGTACAGGCTTCGCTCCGGGTACTTCTCGCAGTCCGCCATGAGCGCCGGTTCGAATGTGCTGATGGCGCCGGAATCGAAGACATGGCTGCCGGATTTCGCGACGGCAAAACCGAACAACCACATCATGATGGTGGTCGCGCTCTCCGGATCCGAGCGTGCAAGATCCACGTGTCGAGAGGCGAATGTCGCGCAATCCAGCGAGGCCAAATCCATGGGGTTCTTGCTGCTGGGTTTGACCACAGCCAGAGCATCCAACAGACTTTCGGCAGGATTGCTCTTGCATTCCGCATCCAGCGCAAATCCGAATCCCGCCAAGGCTTCTCCATACATGACGTGTGCGCCGGACTTGGCCACCGCATAGCCAAACAGCCACATCATGGTATTGATCGGATCCGGTGTGGGCGCCGGAGCGCCGGGCCCCACCATCTCGTTTTGGTACTTCGCACAGCTCATCGTGGCCAGATTGATATCGGCCGCATGGCCGACGCCGGACGCAAGACAGAAGAACAAAAGACCGGCGCCGAATAGTTTCATCTTAGTTCCGTGAAGGCAGCACCCGCATAAGCTGCGGGGAGAAGCGTCCGGATCTTACCCAAGAACGCGCCGCTTCGATATCCGGCGCGAAATAGCGATCGGCATCATAGAAGCGCACCTCCTTGCGGATGGCGGCGTGTACCGTCTCAAGCTTCAGCGAGGTGCGGGCAGGACGGTGAAAATCGATACCCTGAGCCGCAGCCAGCAACTCGATGCCGACAACCGCCGCGGCATTGTCGACCATGGGGCCCAGGCGCCGCGCCGCATGCGTCGCCATGCTCACATGATCTTCCTGATTCGCCGACGTGGGAATCGAATCGACGCTGGCGGGCGTGGCCAGCATTTTGTTCTCGGATACGAGCGCGGCGGCCGTCACCTGCGCGATCATGAAACCGGAATTCAGGCCGCTGTTCTGCACCAAGAAAGCGGGTAGACCGCTCATCTTCGGGTCCACCAGTACGGCCGTCCGGCGCTCCGACAAGCTGCCGATCTCCGCAATCGCCAGCGCCAGCGTATCGGCGGCGAAAGCCACAGGCTCCGCATGAAAGTTTCCGCCGGACAGCACATCGCCCTTGTCGGCAAACAACAGCGGATTGTCGGTAACGGCATTGGCCTCGAGCCCCAGGGTGACGCTGCAGTTGCGAAGCAGATCCAAGCATGCGCCCATCACTTGGGGCTGGCAGCGAAAGGAATAAGGATCTTGTACCCGCGTACAGTCCAGGTGCGAGGCCCTAATCTCGCTGCCGGCGATCAAGTCGCGGTACTCGCGCGCGACAGCAATTTGCCCGGGCTGCCCACGAACCGCGTGGATGCGTTCATCGAACGGCGAATCGCTGCCCTTCAGCGCATCCACCGACATCGCGCCCGCCACGACGGCGGCGGCAAACAGATCTTCGGCGCCGAACAGTCCCGCCAAGGCCAGAGCGGTGGAAACCTGGGTGCCGTTGATCAGCGCCAGGCCTTCCTTGGCGCGCAGCTTGATGGGTTTGAGGCCGGCCGCTTTCAGTCCGTCGAGCGCGGGCAACACGGCGCCACGCACGCGCACGCTCCCCAAACCGAGCAGCACCGCGCTCAAGTGCGCCAAGGGGGCGAGATCTCCGGAGGCGCCTACCGAGCCTTGCGATGGAATCAAGGGATAGACTTCATGCTCGAGCAGGGCGAGCAGCGCATCCATGAGCCCGGAGGTGATGCCGGAGTATCCGCGAGCCAGCGCATTGATCTTCAGTGCGAGAATCAATCGAACCACGGCGTCGGGCAGCGCATCGCCCACCCCTGCGGCGTGCGACAGCAGTAGATTCCGCTGCAGCAGCTCGAGCTGGTCGGTGGGTATGCGAGTCTGTGCGAGCAAGCCGAAGCCGGTATTGATGCCATAGGCCGCTTCGCCGGCCGCGACGATCTTATCCACCAGTGAACTCGCCGTGCCGACCCGGCTGCGATCCTGCGCCGACAACCGGAGCAGTGTCGGCTGCGCGTAGATACCCCGCAATTGCGCGAGCGTCAGCGTACCGGCATGCATCTCCAACGAGTGGGGCACCTTACGGCCGCTCGATCATGGGCAAATTCAGTCCCTGCTCGCGCGCGCAGTCAATCGCGGTCTCATAACCGGCATCGGCATGGCGCATGACGCCGGTTGCGGGATCATTCCACAGCACGCGACGAATGCGGCGGGCGGCTGCCTCACTGCCGTCGCAAACAATGACCACGCCGGCATGCTGCGAATAGCCCATGCCGACGCCGCCGCCATGATGAATCGATACCCAGGTGGCGCCCGAGGCGGTGTTGAGCAGCGCGTTGAGCAAGGGCCAGTCGGAAACCGCATCCGAGCCATCCTGCATCGCTTCGGTTTCGCGGTTGGGACTGGCGACGGATCCGGAATCCAAGTGGTCGCGGCCGATCACGATGGGTGCGGAAAGTTCGCCGCTCTTGACCATTTCATTGAAGGCGAGCCCGAGACGATGGCGCTGACCGAGCCCCACCCAGCAGATGCGCGCCGGCAGGCCCTGGAAATGGATGCGCGAGCGCGCCATGTCGAGCCAATGATGCAGATGAGGATCGTCGGGAATCAATTCCTTCACCTTCTCGTCCGTTTTGTAAATATCCTGCGGATCTCCCGAGAGCGCGACCCACCGGAACGGTCCCACGCCGCGGCAGAACAGCGGTCGTATGTATTCGGGCACGAAACCGTGAATATCGAAGGCCTGCGCGACGCCGGCATCGAATGCTACCTGTCGAATATTGTTGCCATAGTCGAACACCGGCAATCCCATGCGTTTGAAGCGCAGCAGGTAGTCGACGTGCTTGGCCATGGACAGGGTCGCCGCGGCGGCAGTGCCGGTGGGGTCATTGACGCGCTGCTCGTCCCATTGCTCCACCGTCCAGCCCTGGGGCAGGTATCCGTTGACCGGGTCATGGGCGGAGGTCTGATCGGTCAAGGCATCAGGCTTGATGCCTCGTTCCAGCAGCGTCTGCAGCACATCCACGATGTTGCCGAGAAGGGCGACCGAAATCGGTTTGCCGGTCCGATGGGCGGCTTCAATCATGGCTAGCGCCTCATCCAAGCTACGCGCCTCGGCATCGACGTAACCGGTTTCGACGCGCTTGGCGATTCGGCTGTGCCGACATTCCACGGCCAGCAGGCTGGCCCCCGCCATGGTTGCCGCCAAGGGCTGCGCACCGCCCATTCCGCCGAGGCCGGCCGTAAGAATCCATTTTCCTTTGAGGTTGTCGCCGAAATGGCGCCGGCCCATTTCAACAAACGTCTCATAGGTTCCCTGCACGATGCCCTGGCTGCCGATGTATATCCACGAACCGGCCGTCATCTGCCCGTACATGGCCAGTCCTTTGCGATCGAGTTCGTGAAAGTGCTCCCAGGTCGCCCAATGCGGCACGAGATTCGAATTGGCGATGAGGACGCGCGGCGCATCCGCATGGGTCGGGAATACGCCCACCGGCTTGCCGGACTGCACCAGCAGCGTCTCCTCCTCGGTCAGGGTCCGCAGAGTCTCGACGATGCGATCGAAGCAATTCCAATCGCGTGCGGCGCGGCCGATGCCGCCGTAGACCACGAGTTCCGCCGGATTCTCCGCCACCTCGGGGTCCAAGTTGTTCATCAACATGCGCAGCGGTGCTTCGGTCATCCAGCTGCGCGCCGTGAGCGAATTGCCGCGCGCCGCGCGAATGGTTCTGGGTTTCAGGGGAGCGAGCATGGCTTTCCTTTAGGGGCGAAAACGCCCGGACATTTCGTAGCGGGAACCGGGGTAGTAGAGGCGCGCCACCGAGGCGATTTGGCCAGCCGTCCAGGTGCGCCGAATCACGACCAGACAAGGTTCATCGCGTTTCATCGCCAACAGTTTGCGCGTTCGCTCATCCGGCATTTCCGCGCGCAGCAGGTGTTCGGCCTCCTGCAGCGGAGCTACCTTGATCAAGTAATCGTGAGGCGTCGTCCCGCTGAAATCCACGTTAAGATATTCGGGTGCGAGCTTCGGCAGCACATAGCGGTCTTCCAGTTGAATGGGACGATCGTTCTCGAAATGCACGATCAACGAGCAGTACAACTCGCTGCGCGGCGCGATACCAAAATCCTCCGCGAGCAGCGCCACGGCGCGAATGCGCTCCAGGGACACGATCTCCGCACGGTGCACGTGGCCTCTGTCGCGTATCTCATCCGCGATGCCGCGAATCTCGAGGGGATGGGCATGCGCATGGCGGTCGGCCACAAAACTGCCGACCCCGGCGATGCGCACCAGAACTCCCTCATCGCGCAATTCGCGCAGCGCGCGGTTCGCGGTCATGCGGGAGACCCCGAAGGATTTCACGATGTCGTTCTCGGAAGGGACACGCGTCGAGGCGCTCCACTTGCCGGAATCGATGTTCTCGAGGATATGGCGTTTGACCCGCAAGTACAGCGGCTGCAACGGCGCATCGGCGGTGTTCATGAGGCGAGACTAAGCTGTATAGACAGGTACAGTCAACCCAGAAAACGGCGCTCGAGTTGCAGGCGAATGAATTGTAGTGTTATAGTTATCTACAACAGCAATAATCAATGGGTGGGGCCATGCTTCAGATTCGTAATTTATCAAAGACTTACGCCAATGGCGTCCAGGCGCTGAAAAACGTCTCCTTGGATATTCCCAATGGCATGTTCGGCCTATTGGGCCCCAACGGCGCCGGGAAATCGACCCTGATGCGTACGATTGCCACGCTGCAGGACCCCGACTCCGGAATCATCAGCCTGAATGGGCTTGATGTGCTGGGCGACAAGCCGGCAGCAAGACGCCAACTGGGCTACCTACCCCAGGAGTTCGGGGTCTATCCCAAGGTGAGTGCGGAGGCGCTGCTTGATCACTTTGCCGTCCTCAAAGGGGTTGTCGCTCGCGTCGAGCGCAAAAATCTTGTCGAGGCACTGCTCCGCCAAGTGAACTTGTGGGAGGTGCGCAAACGAAAGCTAGGCACCTTCTCGGGCGGCATGCGCCAGCGTTTCGGGATTGCGCAGGCGCTGATCGGCGCCCCGAAACTCATCATTGTGGACGAGCCGACCGCCGGGCTCGACCCCGAAGAGCGCAATCGCTTTTTAAATCTTCTCGCCGAGATCGGCGAGAACGTGGTCGTCATTCTATCGACCCACATCGTTGAGGACGTCACGGATCTATGTCCGCGCATGGCCATTATCGCTCTCGGTCAAGTGCTGCTCAGCGGCGAGCCGGCCGAGGCGATTGGAGCGCTGGATGGACGAGTCTGGCGCCGCACGGTCCCCACCGCGGCCATCGAGGATTACAAGCGGCGCTTTACCGTGCTGTCCACACGCCTGAATGGCGGCAGAACCATCGTCCATGTGCTCGGCGACGGCAAACCCGAGGAGGGTTTCGAGGCTGTGGCGCCGGATTTGGAAGATGTCTATTTCGGCCAATTGCGCCGGCAGTCCAGCGTTTCGCGCGCGGCCTAACGCCCATGTTCAGAGAAATCTTCGGCTTCGAACTGCGTCAGCAACTCAAGAGACCGCTGTTTTGGATGATCGCCGGCGCCTTCAGCGCCCTGGCATTCGCGGCGGCGGTCTCGGACAAAGTGCAAATCGGCGGCGGCATCGGTAACACGCATCGAAATGCGCCTTTCGTGATTACGCAATGGCTCATCGGCTTTACGCTGATCGGAATGTTCCTGGTGACGGTGTTTGTCGCCGGCGCCGCGTTGCGCGACTTCGAAGCGGGTACGGCGGAACTGTTCTTCGCCACCCCGTTGTCGCGCAAGACCTACCTGAGCGGACGCTTCGCGGCAGGCTACCTCGCCGCTCTCGGGGTGATGCTTGCGGTGGCGGCCGGTTTGTTGGCAGGGTCGTTCATGCCCTGGCTCGATCCGGCGCGCCTCGGGCCCACTTCGCTGGGCTCGTATGCGTATGCGTTCGGCGTGTTCGTGCTGCCCAATCTATTTTTTGTCGCCGCGCTGCTGTTCCTGCTGGCGACGCTGACGCGCTCCATGCTGAGCACCTACATTGGGGTGATTGCGTTCTTCGTTCTCTGGCAAATCGCGGTGGTTACCGCGGAGAATTTACAGCACCTCACGCTCGGTGCCCTGATCGATCCGTTTGGTTTGAGCGCTCTGCAGCTTGAGACGCGCTACTGGTCCATCGAGGAGCGAAACACGCGCTTGCCGGAAATCGGCGGCGTGCTGCTGGCCAACCGGGCCATTTGGTTTGCCGCGGGCGCCGCCATGCTCGCCGCGACGCTGGCGCTGTTTCGTCCCGACCGCGAAGGACTGCGGCTTTGGCGCCGCCGGCGTGTCAATAAGGACCCGCAATTCGCGCCCCTGGGCGCCGCGATCAAGCTGCCCGCAGTCACGCTGCGTACCGACGGACGGGCGCGCCTCGCTCAATTCCTCAAGCTTGCCTGGTTCGATACCCGAGGAGTGCTGGGCGGCGTCGCGTTTTTGGTCATGCTCGCCTTCGGGCTGATGAACCTCGGCGGCGAGCTGGCATTCGGCGACGAATTCGCCGGCACCAAGCCCTATCCGGTCACGCACTTGATGATGGAAGCCATGCAGGGCAGCTACAATTTCCTGCTGTTCATCGTCGTTGCTTTCTACGCCGGCGAGTTGGTTTGGCGCGAGCGCAGCGCGCGCGTCAGCGAAATGACGGACGCATTTTCGCTGCCGGATTGGATACCCTTGGCCGCCAAGCTGGTGGCGATTACCACTGTCATCATCGCATTCCTGACGGCGGGGGCGCTCGAGTGCGTGATCAATCAGCTGCTGCGCGGCTACTCGCAGGTTGAACCCGGTCTGTATCTTTCATACATCGCACTCAACACAGTGACCTTCTTCCTGCTCGGTGCGCTGGCGGTGTTCCTGCAGGTCATCGCCAATAACAAATTTCTCGGGTATCTGCTGACGGTGCTGTTCCTGGTCAGCCGAATCGCCTTGAAGCAACTGAACTTCGACCATCATTTGTACGATTATGGCAGCGCGCCCGCAACGCCGTATTCGGACATGAACGGCTACGGACACTTCCTGGCCGGCCACCTGTGGTTTCAGGCCTATTGGCTGTGTTTCGCCCTGGCACTCATGGTCCTCGCGGCGCTGTACTGGCCGCGAGGAACGGCGCAAGGCTGGCAGGAGCGCGCGCGCATCGCTCGTCAGCGATTTCAAACGCCGGCACAATTGCTGGGCGCTGCGGCGTTCATCGGCTTTGCGGGCCTGGGCGCATGGATCTTCTACAATACGAATGTCATCAATCGATACGTGCCTGACGATCTTGCCAAGCAACAGAAAGCCGACTACGAAAAGCACTATCGCCAGTACAAGGATCTGCCGCAGCCGCGCATCACCGACGTCAAGGTCGATGTCGATTTTTTTCCGACGGCACATCGCGTTGACGTGCGCGGCCACTACACCTTGGTTAACAAAAGCGGCGGTCCGGTCAGCGACCTGCACATGCTCCTGCCGATCGACATGAAGCCGCTGTCGATGCAGTTCGCGCCGCACGAGGTGATCAGCGATGACCGGGTTGCCGGCTACACGATCTATCGATTGAAGCAGCCGATGCAGCCCGGCGCGACCATGGATTTTGACTTCGTCCTACAGTACTGGAGCCACGGCTTTCGCAATACGCCCGACGATACGCATGTCGTGGACAATGGCACGTTCATCGACAGTCGCGAGTTGCCGCACTTCGGCTACCAGGATGACTATCAATTGATCGATCGCAACGATCGGCGCAGATACGGCTTAGGACCGGTGCCGCGCATGGCGAAAATTGACGATCAGGACGCGCGCAAAAACCCGTTGATCTGCTGCGACGCCGACTGGGTAACCTTCGAAACCACGGTGTCCACCGAGCCGGATCAGACCGCACTGGCGCCGGGCTACTTGGAGCGCGAGTGGACCGAGAAGGGCCGTAGATACTTCCATTACAAGATGGACAAGCCCATTTTGGATTTCTTTTCCTTTCAGTCGGCGCGCTACACGGTCAAGCGCGATGTTTGGAACGGCGTGGCGCTCGAGGTGTATTACGATGCGCGTCACGCCTTTAATGTCGACCGCATGATCGATGCCATGAAGAAATCGCTGCAGCACTATTCCACGGCGTACTCGCCGTTCCAGTTCCGCCAGATGCGCATCCTGGAATTTCCGGACTACGAGCGATTCGCCCAGAGCTTCGCAAACACCGTGCCGTTTTCCGAGTCCATCGGCTTCATCGCCGACCTCCGGGACCCGGATGACATCGATTACGTGTACTACGTGACTGCGCACGAGGTGGCGCATCAGTGGTGGGCGCATCAGGTCATCGGTGCCCGGGTGCAGGGCGCCACCATGCTTGATGAAACCTTCGCCCAGTATTCCGCGCTCATGGTCCAGGAGCGCCAATACGGTCCGCGACAGATGCGCAAGTTCCTGCAATACGAACTCGATCGATATCTGCGCGGCCGCGGCGGAGAGGAAGTGGAGGAAATGCCGCTGGCGCTGGTGGAGAATCAACCCTATATCCACTACCGCAAAGGCTCGGTCGTGATGTACTCGCTGAAGGATTATCTCGGCGAGGACCTGGTCGACAGGACGCTGGCGCGCTACGATCGCGACAAGGCGTTCCAGCAGCCGCCGTACACCACGACCAATGAGTTTCTCGACTACCTGCGGGAGGATGCCGGCCCGCGCTGGTCGCCGCTGATCGACGATCTATTTACCAAAATAACCATCTTCGATAACCGGGTCACCGAGGCGACGGCCAAGAAACGTGCCGACGGCCGGTACGACGTCACGCTCAAAGTGCACGCGGCAAAAACCTACACCGACGGATCCGGCAAGGAAACGCAGGCACAGATTCACGACCCGATTGAAATCGGCGTTTTCGCTCGTGCTGCAGACGGCAAGGAGCGCAATGAACCGGTGCTGCTGCTGGAAAAGCGCGCCATCGCTGACGGCGACAGCACCATCACCGTGACCGTGAACGGCGATCCCTACGAGGCGGGCATCGATCCTTACAACAAACTCGTCGATCGGGTCTCAGCGGATAATCGAATGCGCATCACGATGCAGTAGGGTGGACCTGCAGGCGCTGCATCAGTGCGGCAAAGCCGCTGCGCAGGTCTTCCTCAGCCTGGTGGCGGCCGTCTTTGATGAGCCAACGGCCGGCGACCATGACGTGGCGGATGGCTGCGTGGCCGCCCGCGAACAACAAATGATCCAAGGCGCCGTCGGCCGCGGCGCCGGCCATCGTGGCATGCGCTGCATCGAGAACCAGCCAATCCGCGCGCTTGCCAAGTGCGATGCTCCCCGCCGGCTGGCCGATCGCCTGCGCGCCCGCGAGTGCTGCGTCCCGCCAAAGTTTCGTTCCCACATGCTGCTCGGTCTTGGTCGCGAGAACGCCGCGCCGCCGCTTGCGCAAGCGCTGCTGGTATTCCAACCAGCGCAGCTCTTCGACGGGATCAACCGTGGATTGGCTGTCGGAGCCGATGCACAGCCGTCCGGCGGATTTGAGAAAACGCGCCGCATCGAAAAAGCCATCCCCCAGATTCGCTTCAGTGCTGATGGATACGCACACAGTTGCCTTGCTCGCGGCGATGCCCTGCAACTCCGCCCGCGTCGCGTGAGTGGCATGTACCAGGCACCAGCGCTCGGTCAATAGGTTTTGATCGAGCAGCAGCTCGATGGGACGCCGCCCCGTCGCACGCTCACAGGCGCGCACCTCGAGCAATTGCTCCGCGACATGAATATGCACCGGCATGGTTTCGTCCAAGCTGCGCAAGGCCAGCGTCACCTCCTTGAGCGTGTCGAGCGGCACCGCGCGCAGGCTGTGAAACGCCGCGCCGATGCGCTGGCTGGAGGGGCCGCGCCGGCGCTGCGCGCTGAGTTGCTCATCGAGCGCTCTCAAGTAGACGTCGGTCTGCAGGGCAAATCGCGCTTGCTCGGGTCTGAGCGGCGCGCCGCCAAAATCACTGGCCTGATATAGCGTCGGTAGAAAAGTCAGCCCGATGCCGGCCGCCGCCGCCGCGTTCTCGACCGCCTCCCACAGCGGATTCCCAGCCGAGTAGGGCGCGCCGTTTTTTTGCCGGTGCAGGTAATGGAATTCCGCCACCGAGGTGTAGCCGGCCTTGAGCATCTCGACGAATAGCTGCGTGGCCACGATCTGCAGCTCGTGCGGCTCAACGCGATTCGCGAGGGCATACATCGTTTGGCGCCACGTCCAAAAACTATCGCGCGCCGAAAGCCGGTATTCGGCGTTGCCCGCCATGGCGCGCTGAAACGCGTGACTATGGGCGTTGGGCATGCCCGGGACCACGATACCGTCGATCCGCTCCTCCTGGGCCGTTGGCGCGGTCTGCGCCGTGGCTGGCGCGCCGGCATCGATTTCCGTGATGATTCCGTGAGCTGACACGGCGACGCGCACGTCACGCGCCCAGCCCTGCGGCAGGTAGACGGATTGCAAACGGTAAATGGGCATCTTGGCTGTATCATACGGAAGTGCGGAAACCTTCGGAAAACGAATGGGATGAGGTTTGGATTGGCGCAAACATCGCCACCATGGCCGCCGGCGCGGGTCCGTACGGCAGCATCCTCGATGCTGCATTGGCCTTAAAGGGCGAGCGCATCGCCTGGGTCGGCACTGCCGCCGAAGGCCGCCGTCGCGCCGCATCTTTGCACCTGAGCATACGCGACGCTCGGGGCTTGTGGATCACGCCGGGGCTGATCGACTGCCACACGCACTTGGTCTACGGCGGAAATCGTGTCGAGGAATTCGAGCAGCGGCTGTGCGGGCGCTCCTACGAAGAAATTGCCCACGCCGGCGGCGGGATTCAGTCGACAGTGCGCGCCACGCGTTCATCCACGAGCCGGGAACTCTACGAGTCAGCACAGGTGCGGCTCAAGCGCTTGATGGCCGAGGGCACCACGACCGTGGAGATCAAATCGGGGTACGGCCTGGAGCTGGATGCGGAGCGGCGCATGCTCGAAGTGGCGCGCGATTTGGGCGACACCTTGCCGGTAACCATCAAAAAGACATATCTCGGTCTGCACGCGCTGCCGCCGGAATTCGCGGCCGACCGCCGGGCGTTCGTGAATGAAGTTTGCGGACCCTGGCTGACCGCGCTTGCCACAGCAGGCTTGGTCGATGCCGTCGACGGATTTTGCGAAGGCATCGCGTTTTCCACGGCGGAAATTGAACAATTGCTGCAGGCGGCCAAGAATCTTGGGCTCGGCGCTCATGTGCACGCAGGACAACTCAGCGATTTAGGCGCGGCGCAATTGGCCGCGAAGTGGGGCGCGCTCTCGGCGGACCACCTTGAGTTCCTGAGTGCCGCCGGCGCAACCGCCATGGCCGAGGCGGGCAGCGTTGCCGTGCTGTTGCCCACCGCGTATTTCACTTTGCGCCAGACCCATCCGCCGCCCATCCCGTTGCTGCGTGAGAGCGGGGTGTCCCTCGCCGTCGCCACCGACTGCAATCCCGGCACTTCGCCCTGCACATCCCTCCTTCTCGCCATGAATATGGCCTGCACGCTGTTTGGGTTGACGCCCGAGGAGGCATTGGCCGGCGTCACGCGTAATGCGGCGCGCGCGCTGGGATTGCTGGAGAGTGTCGGGACGATCGAAGCCGGCAAGCGCGCGGATCTGGCGATGTGGCGTATCGAACGCCCCGCTCAGCTGAGTTATGGGCTCGGCGCAAATCCTTGCGTGGCATCGATGCATCGAGGAAAAATCAGAGACGCGAGCGCCTGGCCATGAAGCGGGCGAGGGTCGGGCCGAGCAGCAATATGACGATGAATCGCGCCGTCTGCATGGCGATCACGAAGGGCAGATCAGCCTTGCTGCCCGCGGCGATAATCGCCACCGAGTCCACCCCGCCGGGACAGGTCGCCAGATACGCCGTCAGCGGATCGACGCCGGTCACCACGGCGAGCGAGTAGCCCAGCGCCGCGCACGCGGCTATAAGAATGAGTATCGAGGCAAGCACACGGGGAAGGGCGCGCGCCACATGAACCAATATGGGACGGGTGAAGCGTAGCCCGATGCTCCAGCCGATCACTGCGTAGCTCGGCGCCAGCACCCAGGGCGGCAGCTCGATCGTGAGCAATCCGAAATCCTGAAGCGGGGCGCCCAAGATCATCGGCAGCAACAATGCTCCTGCCGGAAGCCGCAGCCTGGGCCCTAGCAGCGCGCCGCAGGCGGCGAGCGCGAGGGTGGCGGCAAAGGGTCCGCACGCAACCGACGGAAACCAGAGGCTGTGCGCGGCTGCGCCCGCTGATCCTATCCATATACGCGAGACCAGAGAGGCCACAATGGCGATCAATGCCACGCGCAGATATTGCATGAACGCCACCAAGCGCACATCTTCACCGTAGGCTTCCGCCATCAAGGTCATCACCATGGCCGCGCCCGGAAACGAACCCCATATCGCCACGGTGCCCGGCAGCACGCGCCAGCGCATCATGAGCCAACTGAGCGCGCTGCTGATGGCGAGTACGCAGACCACCGCCGCGAGAAACACCGGCCAATTGCGCAGGATCTCCGCCAGCATAGGCAGCTGAAAGGCGCGCGCGATCATGCAGCCGATCAGCGCTTCGGCGAACAGAAAAGCGCCCAGTGGCACGCGGATCGATCCTTCCGCCGCCGCCAAGATGACCGCGGCGGTCAAAGGCCCGAGCATCGCGGCGGCGGGCAGGCGCGCGGCTTGCAGCAGCGGGATGAAGGCAAAGGAGAGAGTGAGTAGAGCCGCCCACTGAACAGCAGAATGGCGGCCCTGAAGCGATGCTACATTCACGCGACCCAGAGTGCGGGTGGCCGCGCTCACAAGTCAACTGCGGCTCAAGGGGAGGGAAATTGCGTCGACGAGGGAATAGGATTCGGCATGGCTAGCCGTTCGCGGCGCGGACGGCCTCCGCACAACGATGTGCTGACGCCGGCGGAATGGCGGACCGTGCACGCGGTGAAGCATGGCTTGACGAGCCGTCAGATTGCCGAGCGCCGCGGCATCAGCGTCGATGCGGTCAAGTACCACGTCGCGAATGCGCTGGCCAAGTTGGGCCTTGCCAATCGCAAGGCGTTGCGGCACTGGCATCTCGTGCCGCGAGGCAGCGCGCTGAAGGAGGCGGATATGAATACGAAACTCACACTGGGCCCCATCGCTCAGATCGCAAGATCGGTGCATGACATCAAGCAATCGCAAGATTGGTACAGCAACGTGCTGGGACTGAAGCATCTGTACACCTTCGGCCACCTGGCGTTTTTCGATTGCGATGGGACGCGACTGATGTTGAGCCAGGAGGCGCAGGCGTCCGCGGCCCAGTCCCTTCTCTACTGGCGAGTCCCCGACATCGCCGCAGCCCACCAGCTGCTGGCCGCTCGCGGCGTGGAATTCATCAACGCGCCGCACATGATTCATCGGCATGCCGACGGGACCGAAGAATGGCTGGCGGCATTCAAGGACCTCGAAGGCCGGCCTTTGGCGATCATGTCGCAGGCGCGGCCTGCGTAAATGCGGCCCGAGTAAATGCGAACTGCGACAGCGGCATTCCTGGCGGCGATCGCGCTTAGCGGATGTTTGGCGAGTATCGCGCGCGGCGCCGATCAGCCGCCCCCGCTGCAAGCCCTGGACGAACTCATTGTCACGGGCGAGCGCACCGGCCCAGGCCTGTGGCACGTGCATCGCGGTGCTGCGAATTTATGGATCTTGGGCAGCATCTCGCCGCTACCGCGGGACATCACCTGGCGATCGAGGCAGGTGGAAACGGTGCTGGAGAGCACGAGTCAGGTTTTGGTGCAAAAGCCGTTCGAAATCAGCGTCCCGCGAATCTTGTGGATGCTCATCGTTGATCGCAGCGTGCTCATGGTCAGGGGCGGCAAAAGACTCAAGGATGTTTTGCCGCCGGACTTGTATGCCCGCTTCGCCGCTCAACGCAGCAAAGTCACCGACGATGCCGGCAAGTGGGAACACTATCGTCCGATCATTGCGGCGGCATTTTTGCAGCAGGCTGCTTTTCATCAGGCCAACCTGTCCATGCGCTTGGATCTAGGCGCCGCACTGCGAATTCTGGCAAAAAAACATGGCGTACGCGTCGAGGAAGTCACGGTCGCCGGCGTGGGCGATATGTTGGGGGCGCTGAAGACCATGCCTGTGGCCACTGAGCGCACCTGCGTCGAAGCTTCTCTGTCCACGATCGAAAGCGGCCTGCCGCGGCTGATCGACCGGGCTTCCGCGTGGGCGGGCGGGAATGTGGAGCGCCTCGAAAGCCTGCCCGAGCCCGAAGAAGTGGATGCGTGCCGAGCTGCCCTGGACGCGGGCAGCGGCGCCCTCGATGTTATCGCGCACATTCGCCAGACATGGCTCGGCACCCTGGAGAAATACCTACAATCCGCCGGAGCGACGATTGCCGTGGTGAATCTGGATTTGCTGCTCGAGCATGGCGGCTTGCTCGATGAACTGCGCGCGAAAGGCTATGAAGTGGATCCGCCCTGAGCCGCCGAGTTGGCGGGCGGCAGCCCTTTCAACTCTTGCAGCGTTTCCTTTTGAATCTCCACCATCTTCTGCTGCATGGGCTTGATCATTGCCTGCATCTCCACCATGACATTTTGCATGATCACGGGCATTTTCTTGATGTAGGCCTGCCCCGCCGGCGATTGATAGAACGCGATCATTCCGTCGAGTTCGTCCTGGGTCAAAGACGCGCGATAAGTGCGCACGTACAGCGGCATCAGCGTGTCCCAGTTCAGCGTTTCGTTCATGACCGCAGTCATTTTGACCCTCATGCGATCCACGATGGCTTGCCGCTCCGGCGTCAGGGTCTGGCCTTGTTGCGCATCGCGAACGGCCGTGGACATCAAGGAGTCGAACTGCAGCTTCATTTGATCAAGTAGTTGACGGACATTCGTCAGCTCCAACAACTGCTGTATGGATTCCTCCGTCGGCGGGGCATCGTTAGCGAACGCCGGCACCGCAACCAAGAAGCAGAAACACCATACGAGCTGCCGGATTTTCATGGAGAATCTCCCAGTTGAATGCCATTATCCTACCCCGGGCGCGGAAGGTTAATGCCTGTTCATGGCGCAGAGTGATGCTGCACGGCAGCATTTACCTTGACACCCGGGCGGCCGGTTCCTACAATCGCCGGCCTTTGCCTGACGGGCACATGTGTCGGGCATCAGTGCCCGTAAAATTAGTCAATGCATCAACGGTCCGCTCCGCGATTGGGGCGGCCTCTAAAGGTATTTATGGCGACGACGACCCAATTAATTCGCACCGGCCGAAATGAGCCCGCTTGGAAATCCAAGGTACCGGCGCTGGCTTCCTCGCCGCAAAAGCGCGGCGTGTGCACGCGTGTCTACACGACCACGCCAAAGAAGCCGAATTCGGCTTTGCGCAAGGTGTGCCGCGTACGCCTGACCAACGGCTACGAGGTGTCGAGCTATATCGGCGGCGAAGGCCACAATTTGCAGGAGCACTCGGTGGTGTTGATTCGCGGCGGCCGCGTCAAGGATCTGCCCGGCGTGCGTTATCACACGGTACGCGGTGCGCTCGATTGCGCCGGCGTCAGCGATCGTCGCCAGGGCCGCTCCAAGTACGGCGCCAAACGTCCCAAGAAATAGCCTGAAATAGGCCAGAAGGTTTTCCATGTCCCGCAGAGCAGCAGCCCCCCACCGCACCATTCTTCCCGATCCGAAATTCGGCAACGACATGTTGGCGAAATTCATCAACATGGTGATGGAGCGCGGCAAGAAGTCGGCCGCCGAAAAGATCGTCTATGGCGCGATTGACCGCATCGGCGAAAAGAAGAGCGGTGCCGCGGGCGCCGACGCGATTGCTGTGTTGCAGCAAGCGCTGGACAACGTCAAGCCCGTGGTCGAAGTCAAATCCCGCCGAGTGGGCGGCGCCACCTACCAGGTACCCGTCGAAGTGCGCGCCAATCGGCGTCAGACGCTCGCAATGCGCTGGGTGATCGAGGCGGCCACGGCCCGCAGCGAGAAATCCATGGCCCATCGGCTTGCCGCGGAATTATTGGAGGCTGCCGAAAATCGCGGCGCCGCCGTGCGCAAGCGTGAGGACACCCACCGCATGGCTGATGCCAACAAGGCGTTCGCGCACTACCGCTGGTAGGGCTTCAGCAAGACTGCTGACTGGTAATGCCCCGGTCCGGCCTTATATATGGTTATCGGTCGGGGCCGCTTCGGACCCGTTAAATTCGGCGCGTAAGCGCCTGGGAATATATGTCACGCACTACGCCCATTGAGCGCTACCGAAATATCGGTATTTCCGCTCATATCGACGCGGGGAAAACCACCGCGACGGAGCGTATTTTGTTTTATACCGGCGTGTCGCACAAGATCGGCGAGGTCCACGACGGCGCAGCGGTGATGGACTACATGGAACAGGAGCAGGAGCGCGGCATTACGATCACCGCTGCTGCGACGACATGTTTCTGGAAGGGCATGGACAAGAGCTTCCCGGAACACCGCATCAACATCATCGATACGCCCGGCCACGTCGATTTCACCATCGAGGTGGAGCGCAGCTTGCGGGTGCTGGATTCCGCGATTGCCGTGTATTGCGCGGTCTCCGGCGTGCAGCCGCAGTCCGAGACGGTTTGGCGCCAGATGAACAAGTATGGCGTACCGCGCATCGCGTTCGTCAACAAGATGGACCGCGCCGGTGCGAATTTCCTGCGCTGCGTGGAACAGATCAAAACGCGTCTGCGCGGCAACCCGGTGCCGATTCAGTTGCCCATCGGCGCCGAGGATGGCTTCGTCGGCGTGGTCGACCTGGTGAAGATGAAGGCGATCTGGTGGGACGAAGAGACGCAGGGCATGAAGTTCGAGTATCGCGAGATTCCGGCCGGCATGCGCCAAGAGTGCGAGGAATGGCGCGGCAAGATGATCGAGGCCGCCGCCGAGGGCGACGAGACGCTGCTCAACAAGTACTTGGAGAGCGGCTCCTTGAGCGATGAGGAAATCAAGCGCGGCTTGCGCGAGCGCGCCCTGAAAAACCAAATTTGCTTGGTCACCTGCGGTTCGGCCTTCAAGAACAAGGGCGTGCAGGCCGTGCTCGACGCGGTGGTCGAGTACATGCCCTCGCCCACGGAAGTGCCCCCCGTGAAAGGCCAGAGCGAGCACGGTGAGCCCCTGACGCGCAAGGCGGACGATGCCGAACCCTTCGCCGCGCTGGCGTTCAAGATTTTGAACGACCCGTTCGTGGGTAATCTCACGTTCTTCCGCGTGTACTCGGGGACGTTGAATTCCGGCGATCAGGTATTCGTGCCGAACCGCAATCGCAACGAGCGTATCGGCCGGCTGCTGCAGATGCACGCCAGCGATCGCTCCGAAATCAAAGAAGTGCGCGCCGGCGACATTGCCGCGGCCGTGGGTTTGAAGGATGTGACCACCGGCGACACGTTGTCGGACCTGAACAAGGTCATCATTTTGGAAAAGATGGAGTTCCCGGAGCCGGTGATTTCCGTGGCCGTGGAGCCGAAGACCAAGGTCGATCAAGAAAAGATGGGCCTCGCTCTGCAGCGCCTGGCGAAGGAGGATCCCTCGTTTCGCGTGCATACGGATCCTGAGTCCGGCCAAACCATCATCGAAGGTATGGGCGAGCTGCATCTGGAGATCATCGTCGATCGCATGAAGCGCGAGTTCAAGGTGGAAGCGAATGTCGGCAAGCCCCAGGTGGCGTATCGCGAAACGATTCGCGGCACGGTGGAGTCGGAAGGCAAGTTCATTCGCCAATCCGGCGGCCGCGGTCAGTATGGGCATGTCTGGCTGAAGATCGAACCCCTCCCGCCCGGCAAGGGCTACGAGTTCGTCAATGGCATTGTCGGCGGCGCCGTACCGCGCGAATTCATTCCGGCCGTGGATAAGGGCATTCAAGAAGCCGTACAGACCGGCGTGATCGCCGGCTATCCGATCGTCGATGTCAAAGTGACCGTGTTCGACGGTTCGTACCACGATGTCGACTCGAACGAAATGGCGTTCAAGATTGCAGGCTCCATGGGATTCAAGGAAGGTTTCCGCAAGGCCAAACCGGTGCTGCTCGAGCCCATCATGCGGGTCGAGGTGGTGACGCCCGAGGATTATTACGGCGACATCGTCGGTGACTTAAGCCGCCGCCGCGGCCAGATTGTCGGCATGGAAGAATCGCCGTCCGGCAAGGTGGTCACGGCCGAAGTGCCGCTCGCCGAAATGTTTCAGTATTCGACGTCCATGCGCTCCATGAGCCAGGGCCGTGCAAATTACACGATGGAGTTCGCTAAGTACCTGGAAGTGCCGGGCAACGTGGCCGACGTCGTGATGAAGAAAGCTTCTTAAACCGTATTTAATTTACGAGGTACTTGCCGTGTCGAAGGGGAAGTTTGAGCGAACGAAGCCGCACGTGAACGTGGGGACGATTGGGCATGTAGATCATGGCAAGACGACCTTAACGGCGGCGTTGACGAAGGTGATGGCGGAGAAGTTTGGCGGGGAGTTCAAAGCCTACGACCAGATTGACAAAGCCCCCGAGGAGCGGGCGCGCGGGATCACGATTGCGACCGCGCACGTGGAGTATCAGAGCGAGAAGCGCCACTACGCGCACGTGGACTGTCCGGGGCATGCCGATTATGTGAAGAACATGATCACGGGAGCTGCGCAGATGGACGGGGCGATTTTGGTGGTTTCGGCGGCCGATGGCCCGATGCCCCAGACGCGCGAGCACATTTTGTTGGCCTATCAGGTCGGTGTACCGCACATGGTGGTGTTTTTGAACAAGGCGGACATGGTCGATGATGCGGAGCTTTTGGAGCTGGTAGAGCTTGAGGTGCGCGATTTATTGACGATGTACAAATTCCCCGGGGACAAGACCCCGATCATCACTGGATCTGCTTTAAAGGCTCTGGAAGGGGATGCGAGCGAGATTGGGGTGCCCTCGGTGTTAAAGCTGGTGCAGGCGCTGGATGATTTCATCCCGGTCCCCAAGCGTGCGGTGGAGGGGGCATTTTTGATGCCGGTGGAGGATGTGTTCTCGATTGCCGGACGCGGCACGGTGGTCACGGGGCGCATTGAGCGGGGGATTGTGAAGATCAACGATGAGGTGGAGATAGTCGGGATACGCCCGACGCAGAAGACCACCTGCACCGGGGTTGAGATGTTTCGCAAGCTCCTGGATGAGGGGCAGGCGGGGGACAACGTGGGGGTGCTGCTGCGGGGAACCAAGCGCGAGGAAGTGGAGCGCGGGCAGGTCTTGTGCAAGCCCGGCAGCATCAATCCGCACACCAAGTTTGAGGCCGAAGTGTACGTGCTGACCAAGGAGGAAGGGGGGCGTCATACGCCGTTCTTCAAGGGCTACCGGCCGCAGTTTTACTTTCGCACCACCGATGTGACGGGTGCGGTGGAGTTGCCGGAGGGCACCGAGATGGTGATGCCCGGGGACAACATCAAGATCGTGGTGGAGCTGATTGCCCCCATCGCGATGGAACAGGGCCTGCGCTTCGCCATCCGCGAAGGCGGCAAAACCGTCGGTGCCGGCGTCGTTGCAAAAGTCATTGCTTAAGGAATCAACATGGCCAATCAGAACATACGTATCCGCCTGAAAGCTTTCGATCATCGCCTGATCGATAAGTCGGCGCGTGAAATCGTCGATACCGCCAAGCGCACCGGCGCGACCGTTAAAGGTCCGGTACCCCTGCCCATCAAAATGGAGCGTTTTACGGTGTTAACCGCGCCCCATGGCGATAAGGACGCCCGCGATCAGTTCGAAATCCGCACGCACAAGCGTCTGATGGACATTTTGAACCCCACGGATAAGACCGTGGATGCCCTGATGAAGCTGGAGCTGCCCGCGGGCGTGGATGTCCAAATCAAGTTGAATTGAGGGCGATTTCGGGTATACTCCCGCGTCCATTTTAGAGGTCGGAGCGCGTGGGCGCCGACGCCATTGCCTACGGGTACTTGGGGTCCGAGTGTCTAGACCGCCGGTCTGTTGCAAATGCGAGGCTCTTTAGAAGCCCTCGCTGTGAGGATTGAAAATGTCCATTGGTCTGGTTGGCCGCAAATGCGGCATGACCCGAGTGTTCACCGACGCCGGTGTAACCGTGCCCGTCACGGTTGTCGAGGCGTTGCCGAATCGCATCTCGCAAGTCAAAAACGATAAAACCGACGGCTACCGTGCGGTCCAGGTGACCCTTGGCAGCCGCCGCCCATCGCGCGTCGGCAAAGCCCTGGCCGGCCACTTCGCCAAGGCGAATGTCGCCGCCGGGTACGCCTCGCGGGAATTTCGCCTCGGCAAGGGCGAGGGCGAGGATTTGAGCGCCGGCGGCGAAATCAAGGTCGATATGTTCAGCGCGGGCCAGATCGTCGATGTCACCGGCACCACGGGCGGCAAAGGTTTCCAGGGCACCATGCGCCGGCATAACTTCGCAGGCGGCATGAAAACGCACGGCAACTCGGTATCCCACCGCGCGCCGGGCTCAATCGGCCAGCGTCAGACGCCGGGACGCGTGTTCAAGGGCAAGCGGATGTCGGGCCATATGGGCATGCGTAATCGCACCATCGAAAACCTGCGAATCGTGGAAGTCGATGTCACGCGCAACCTGCTTCTGATCAGCGGCGCGGTGCCGGGAGCGGAAGGCGGGCGTGTGATCGTGAGGCCGTCGGTCAAAGCCAAGGGCCAGGCGCGACGTCAGAAGTTGATGCCGAACAAGGCTCCGGCCGCTGCCAAGGGCGCTCCCGCGGCCAAGGGCGCTGCGCCGGCCAAGGGCGCGGCCAAAGCCGATAAGAAGTAGACCTCCATGAAAGTCCAACTCAAAAACGCCAACCCCGCCAGCGAGATTCAACTGTCGGACGTCGCTTTCGGGCGCGTCTACAACGAGGCGCTCGTCCATCAGGTCGTCACCGCCTACATGGCGGCCGGCCGCGCCGGCACCAAAGCGCAGAAAACTCGCGCCGAAGTGCGCGGCGGCGGCAAGAAGCCCTGGAGCCAAAAGGGCACCGGCCAAGCTCGCGCCGGCTCGATCCGCAGTCCCATTTGGGTGGGCGGCGGGCGGGCATTCGCGGCCAAGCCGCGTGACTTCTCGCAGAAGGTCAATCGCAAAATGTACCGCGCCGCCATGCAAACCATGGTGTCCCAGCTGCTGCGCGAAGATCGCCTGGTGGCGGTGGAATCCATCGAGCTCACGGCACCGAAGACCAAGCTGCTCATCAGCAAGCTGGCGGAATTTGGCTTGTCGCGCGCCCTCATCCTGGTCGAGGCCTACGAAGAGAAGCTGTTCCTGGCCGCCCGCAATGTCCCCTATGTGGATGTGATGGCGGTGGCCTCTTTGGACCCCCTGAGCCTGATCAAGCACGACAAGGTGATTGCCACCGTGGGCGCCTTGAAGCTGCTGGAACAGCGTCTCGGAGGCGCACATGAATAAAGAACGTCTGATGACCGTGCTGATTCAGCCGCACGTGTCGGAAAAGGCCGCGACTGTCACCGAGAAGGCGAATCAATACGTATTTCGCGTGCGCGACGATGCCTCCAAAGCCGAGGTCAAGCAGGCCGTCGAATTGATGTTCGAGGTCAAGGTGGAAGGCGTGAATTTATTGAATCGGCCGGGCAAGACACGCCGCTTCAAGAACATGGCGGGCAAGCGCAACGGCTTCAAGAAGGCCTACGTGCGCTTGGCCAGCGGCCAGTCCATCGACTTCACCGGCGCCACAGCGAAATAGGATACACGGCCATGGCACTCATCAAGATGAAGCCGACCTCCCCGGGTACGCGCTTCGTAGTCAAAATCGACCGCTCGCACCTGCACAAGGGCGGCCCGCTCGAGTCCTTGACCACCAAGAAGAACCGTACCGGCGCGCGCAATCACTCGGGCCGGCAGACCACGCGCCACATCGGCGGCGGACACAAGCAGCGCTACCGGCTGGTGGATTTCAAGCGCGACAAGGACGGCATTCCGGGCGTCGTCGAGCGTCTCGAGTATGATCCGAACCGCACCTCGCATCTCGCCCTGGTGCTCTACAAGGACGGCGAGCGCCGCTACATCCTGGCGCCCAAGGGCGTCAAGGCCGGCGATGAGATCCGCTCGGGCGCCGATGCGCCGATCAAGTCCGGCAATGCCATGCCGCTGCGGCATATTCCCGTCGGTAGCACGGTGCATAACATTGAATTGAAGGTCGGCAAGGGCGGCCAAATGGCGCGCAGCGCCGGCGCTTCCGCGCAGTTCGCGGCGCGCGAGGGCGTCTATGCCAGCCTGCGGCTGAAATCGGGCGAGATGCGCAAAGTACATGTGGATTGCCGCGCCACCATCGGCGAAGTCGGCAACGATGAGCACAATCTGCGCGTGTTCGGCAAGGCCGGCGCCGTGCGCTGGCTCGGTGTGCGCCCGACGGTACGCGGTGTCGTGATGAATCCCGTCGATCACCCGCACGGCGGTGGCGAAGGAAAGTCCGGTCAAGGTAACCCGCACCCGGTGAGCCCATGGGGACTGCAGACCAAGGGCAAGAAGACGCGTCGCAACAAGCGCACCGACGGCATGATCGTTCAGCGTCGCAAGAACAAACGTCTGTAAGAGACTGGAGAAACTGAAGTGCCTCGTTCGCTCAAGAAAGGCCCGTTCGTGGATTTGCATCTCGCCAAGAAGGTGCAGACCGCCAGCCAAAAGAATGATCGCCGGCCGATCAAGACCTGGTCGCGTCGTTCCATGGTGATCCCCGATATGGTCGGTTTGACCATCGCCGTGCACAACGGCCGGCTGCATGTGCCGGTGCTGGTGTCGGAAAACATGGTCGGCCACAAGCTCGGCGAATTTGCCCCGACGCGCACCTTCAAGGCGCATTCCGGCGATAAGAAAGTCACGGCGGCGGAGTAGCGCATGCAGACCAAAGCAGTATTGCGGTACGCGCGCATATCTCCGCAGAAGTGCCGGCTGGTGGTGGACACCATTCGCGGCAAATCAGCGACGCTGGCGGTGAACACCCTGAAGTTCATGCCGAAGAAGGGCGCCAAGATCGTTCTCAAGGTGTTGGATTCGGCGATCGCCAATGCCTACAACAATTTCAATGCCGATGTCGATGATCTGAAGGTGACCCGGGTCGAGGTCGATCCGGCCCCCATGCTGAAGCGATTCCATGCGCGCGCCAAGGGGCGCGGTGTGCGCATCGCCAAACGCAGCAGTCACATCCTGGTTCAAGTGTCCGACGGTAAGCGAGAGGCCTAATGGGTCAGAAAGTCAATCCGATTGGTATTCGTCTCGGCATCACGCGCGACTGGTCGTCGAAGTGGTATGCGCATTCGAAGAACTTCGCATCGAATATCCACACCGATTTCCTGGTGCGCAAGTATTTGAACAAAAAGCTCGCCGATGCGTCGGTCAGCCACATTCATATCGAGCGCGCCGCGCGCCGCGCCAACATCACCATTCACACGGCTCGTCCGGGAATCGTGATCGGCAAGAAGGGTGAGGACATCGAAAAGCTTCGCACCGCAGTGGCCAAGATTCTCGGCATGACGATGAACGACGTGCGCCTGAACATTGCCGAGATTCGCAAACCCGAACTCGACGCGAAACTGGTGGCCGAAGGCATCTCGCAGCAGCTGGAGAAGCGAGTGATGTTTCGCCGCGCGATGAAGCGCGCCGTGACCAACACCATGCGCTCAGGCGCATTGGGCATCAAGGTGCGCATCTCCGGCCGCTTGAACGGCTCGGAAATTGCGCGCACCGAAACAAATCGCGAAGGGCGGGTGCCGCTGCACACATTTCGCGCCGACATCGACTATGGTTTGGCGGAGGCGCAGACCACCTACGGCGTGATCGGCATCAAGGTTTGGATCTTCAAAGGCGAGGTCTTCGATAAGCCGGAGGTCGAGGCCCAGGAGGCCGAGGCCGATGCGGCAGCGGCCGCGGGCGCCAAATCTGCGGAGGCCGCGGCGCCTGCCGCAGGTTGAACTAGGTAACTAAGCATGATGCAGCCGAAGCGGACCAAGTTCCGCAAACAATTCAAGGGCAAGATCTCGGGCAGCGCGCAGCGCGGCAACTCCGTTGCGTTCGGCGAGTACGGCCTGAAGGCCACCGACCGATGCCGCATGACGGCCCGCGAGATCGAAGCGGCGCGGCGCGCCATTTCACGCTACGTGAAGCGCGGTGGACGTATTTGGATACGGGTGTTCCCGGATGTGCCCATCACCCAAAAGCCGCTCGAAGTGCGCATGGGTTCGGGTAAGGGCAACGTCGAATACTGGGTGGCCAGAGTGCTGCCCGGCAAGGTGCTGTTCGAGATCGAGGGCATGACCGAAACGGTTGCCCGCGAAGCGTTTCGCCTCGCCTCCGCCAAGCTGTCGGTGTCGACCGCATTCGTCAAGCGTCAGGTGCGTACATGAAGGCAAAAGATTTGCGCGCCAAGGCGCCCAAGGATCTCGGCGAGGAGCTGCTCAAGCTGCGCCGCGAACAATTCAATTTGCGCATGGCTCGTGCCACGGGGCAGGCCGCGAAGCCGGATCAATTTGCGAAGGTGCGCAAGAACATTGCGCGCGTAAAAACGGTGCTTGCCCAATCCAAGGCGGCCGGAGGTAAGGCGTGATGTCGACCGAAGCACAACCAACCAATGCGGCGGCCGCCGCGCCCGGGGCAGCTCCGGTTCCCGGACAGCGCTTGCTCACCGGCAAGGTCGTCAGCAACAAGATGGACAAGACCATTGCGGTCTCGGTCGAGCGGCTGGTGAAGCATCCGACCTATGGCAAGTACATTCGCCGCACCACCAAGCTGCTGGCGCATGACGAGAGCAATGAGTGCAAGGAAGGCGATACGGTTTCCATCAAGCCGTGCCGACCGATGTCGCGCCGTAAATCATGGGTTCTGGTGCGCGTAGTCGATCGCGCCCGCGCCGAATAAGGAGCCGACATGATCCAGATGCGAACGATTTTGAATGTCGCCGACAACAGCGGCGCCAAGCGGCTGATGTGCATCAAAGTACTCGGCGGCTCGAAGCGCCGCTACGCCGCGGTGGGCGATGTCATCAAGGTGAGCGTCAAGGATGCGATTCCGCGCGGCAAGGTGAAGAAGGGCGAGGTGTACGACGCAGTGGTGGTGCGCACCAAGAGCGGCGTGCGCAGGTCCGACGGATCATTGATTCGCTTCGACACCAATGCGGCGGTGCTGCTGACCAACAAGCTCGAGCCGATCGGCACGCGCATCTTTGGACCGGTGACCCGTGAATTGCGCAACGTGCAATTCATGAAAATTATTTCTCTCGCACCCGAAGTGCTTTAGTCATGAAAAAAATTCGCAAAGGCGACATGGTGGTGCTCATCACCGGTCGCGACAAGGGCCGCAAGGGCGCCGTCATCGAAGTGCTGGCGGATGACCGCGTGCGCGTCGAGGGGCTCAACATGTCCAAGAAGCACCAGCGGCCGAATCCGCAGATGGGCGTTCAGGGCGGCATCATCGAGCGCGAGGCGCCGCTGCATGTGTCGAACGTGTTGATGTTCAACCCGGCCACCCAGAAGGGCGACCGCGTGGGCTTCAAGTCGCTCGAAGACGGCCGCAAGGTGCGCGTGTTCAAGTCGAACAAAGAAATGGTCGACGCCAAGTAGCGCGATCATTTAACGAGTGAAATGACATGTCAGCCAGACTGAAACAGATTTACAGCGAGAAGATCGTGCCGGAGCTCAAAGCCAAGCTTGAGCTGAAGAACACCATGCAAGTGCCGCGCATCCTCAAGATCACCGTCAATATGGGCGTGGGCGAGGCGGTGGCCGACAAGAAGGTCATGGACGCGGCGACCGCCGACATGTCGAAAATCACCGGCCAGAAGCCGGCGGTGACCAAAGCCAAGAAATCCGTGGCGACCTTCAAGGTGCGCGACGGCCAGGCGATCGGCTGCAAAGTGACGCTGCGCGGCGACCGGATGTACGAGTTCCTGGATCGCCTGGTCAGCATCGCGATCCCGCGTATTCGGGATTTTCGCGGCATCAGCACGCGTTCATTCGACGGCCGCGGCAATTACAGCCTGGGCGTCAAAGAGCAGATTATTTTCCCCGAGATTCAGTACGACCAAATCGATCAGATTCGTGGCATGGACATCACCATTTCCACCTCGGCGCGCGATGATAAGCACGGGCGCGCGCTGCTAGAAGCTTTCAACTTTCCGTTCCGTAAGTAGGGTAATAGCCCATGGCCAAGACGAACATGCTCATGCGCGAGAAGAAGCGCCTCAAGGTAGCGAAGAAATACGCTAAGCGGCGCGCTGAGCTCAAGGAGCTGATCCGAGCGCCGAAAACCGGACCGGAGGAGCGTGCCGCCGCGCAAGTCGAACTGCAGCAGCAGCCGCGCGATGCGGGCAAGACTCGGCAGCGCAATCGCTGTTCGATCACCGGCCGTTCACGCGGGGTGTACCGCAAATTTGGGTTGGCGCGCACCAAGCTGCGTGAATCCGCCAATCGCGGTGAAATTCCTGGCCTCTCGAAGGCTAGCTGGTGAGGCGCGCACAATGAGCATGACTGATCCGATTGCCGATCTTCTGACGCGAATTCGCAATGCCCAATCCGCAGGCAAGCCTACCGTGGGCATGGGCGCTTCGAAGCTGAAGCTGGCCATCCTCAAAGTCTTGAAGGACGAGGGCTACATCGCCGGATTCGGGGTCGATAACGTGGGCGCCAAGAGCACCCTGTCTATCGAACTGAAGTATCACGACGGCCGGCCCGTCATTGACCGCATCGAGCGCATCAGCCGTCCGGGCCTGCGCATCTATCGCGGCAAGGACGAGTTGCCCAAGGTGTTGGGCGGCCTGGGCGTGGCGGTGGTGTCGACGCCCCAGGGCATCATGTCCGATAAGCAAGCGCGCGCGGCCGGCACCGGCGGCGAAGTGCTGTTCGTTGTCCAGTAGGACCGATCGATAGGATTTTATTTATGTCTCGAGTCGCAAAAATGCCGGTAGATCTCCCGCAGGGTGTCAGCGCCACGATTGGCGCGGATGCCGTGACATTGAAAGGAGCGAAAGGATCGTTGACGCTGGCGATCAAGAACGGCGTGAAAGTCGTCCAGCAGGACAAGCATTTGGAAGTGCAGGCCGATACCGAGGCGGAGGGCATGAACGCCATCGCGGGCGCAACCCGGGCGCATCTGGCCAACATGGTCACCGGCGTCACCAAGGGCTATGAGAAGAAGCTGGAGCTCGTGGGCGTGGGCTACCGCGCCGCGGTGCAGGCGAAGAGCTTGACGCTGACTTTGGGCTATTCGCACCTCATCAACTACGCGATTCCGGAAGGTATCACCATCGAAACGCCGAGCCAGACGGAGATCATCGTCAAAGGCATTGATCGGCAGCGCGTCGGCCAGACCGCGGCGGAGATTCGAGGATTTAGGCCGCCGGAGCCCTACAAGGGCAAGGGCGTGAAGTACTCGGATGAGAAGATTTCGCTCAAAGAGGCGAAGAAGAAGTAATCATGAAACTGACCAAACAGGACACCCGTTTGCGCCGCGCGCTGCGGGGCCGGGTAAAGATCAAAGAACTGGCCGCTTTGCGCCTCTCGGTGCACCGCACGCCGCAGCATATCTATGCGCAGATCTTTGCGCCGGAAGGCGACAAGGTTCTGGTCGCTGCGTCGACCTTGCAGAAGGACGTGCGCGGTGAATTGAAAGCCACCGGCAATATTGAAGCCGCCAAGGCCGTCGGCCGCGCCATTGCGGAGCGTGCGACAGCCAAGGGCATCAAAAAGGTCGCCTTCGACCGTTCCGGTTTCATGTATCACGGGCGCGTCAAAGCGCTGGCAGATGCCGCACGCGAAGCGGGTCTGGAGTTCTAACTGAAGGTCTGAGGGCACTATGGCGAGAGTAGAAAAACCAATGTCCGGCGATGACCTGCTCGAGAAGCTGGTCGCGGTGAACCGTGTCGCAAAGGTGGTCAAGGGCGGCAAGCAATTCGGCTTCACTGCGCTGACCGTCGTCGGCGACGGCGCGGGCCGCGTCGGTTTTGGCTATGGCAAGGCGCGCGAAGTGCCTGTCGCCATTTCGAAGGCCATGATGCAGGCACGCAAGAGCCTGGTCACCGTATCCTTGAAGAACGAAACGCTGTTCTATGCGGTCAAAGGACGTCATGGAACCACGCGGGTGTACATGCAGCCGGCCGCGGATGGTACCGGCGTGATCGCCGGGGGCGGCATGCGCGCGGTGTTCGAGTGCGCCGGGGTGCGCAACGTACTCGCGAAGAGCTACGGATCGCGCAATCCGATCAATGTGGTACGCGCCACCATGGATGCGCTGGGCAAACTGCGCACACCAGACGATATCGCGGCCAAGCGCGGCAAAACCGTTGAAGAGATTGTGGGCTGAACATGAGCGGCAAGAACGTCAAAGTCACCTTGATCAAGAGCCTCGCCGGCCAGCTGGCCAGCATTCGCAACTCCGCCAGGGGCTTGGGATTGCGCAGAATCGGCCACAGCGTGGTGGTGGCCGATACGCCCTCGAATCGCGGCATGATGAATGCGGCGAGCCACATGCTCAAAGTCGAGCCCTCAGGCTCGGGGAAAGTTTAATGAAACTCAATACCATCAAGCCGGGAGCCGGCTCGAAGCGCACCCGATTGCGGGTGGGGCGCGGTGCCTCCGCCGGTCAGGGTAAGACCTGCGGGCGCGGGGTCAAAGGCCAGCGCGCACGCAAGGGCGGCTACCACAAAGTCGGATTCGAAGGCGGCCAGATGCCCTTGCAGAGGCGCCTGCCGAAGATTGGTTTTCGATCCGCGATGAAGGCCTCGCGTGCGGAGCTGACGCTGTCGGATTTGATGCGCGTCGCCGGCGCCGATGTCACCTTGGCCGGGCTGATCAGTGCGAATCTGGTGCCCGAAAGCACCAAACTCGTGAAGATCATTTTGTCCGGCACCGTCACCAAGCCCTACACGATCAAGGACAAGGTGATTACCGCGACCAAGGGTGCCAAGAGCGCCGTTGAGACCGCCGGCGGCCGATTCGAGACTTAAGGGAAACTCGTGGTCACATCCAGCACCAATGCAGCCGCCGCTCTGGGGGACATCACCCGCTTCGCAG
This sequence comes from uncultured Gammaproteobacteria bacterium, assembly GCA_963756845.1. Taxonomy (GTDB): domain Bacteria; phylum Pseudomonadota; class Gammaproteobacteria; order Steroidobacterales; family Steroidobacteraceae; genus Bog-1198. The sequence goes on from CAVWPD010000009.1 coordinate 219,131, forward strand.
AAATGCGCAAGCGGCTGTTCTTCTTGCTGGGCGCGCTCGTGGTCTACCGGGTGGGCACCTTCATTCCCGTCCCCGGCATCGACGCCGCGAAATTCGCCGCTTTCTTCTCCAGCCAGAACGGCACTCTGCTCGGCATGTTCAACATGTTTTCCGGCGGCGCGCTGCAGCGCTTCAGCATCTTGGCGCTGAACGTCATGCCCTACATCACCGCCTCCATCATCGTGCAGATGGCATCGATGGTGTATCCGCCTTGGGCGCAGATCCGCAAGGATGGGGAATCCGGCCGCCGCAAGCTCATGCAGTACACGCGCTACGGCACCGTGGGCCTGGCGGCGTTCCAAGGCTTCGGCGCGGCGCTGGCCATTCAGAACTCCAGCGGCAATCTGGTGCCGAATCCGGGCTTCCAATTCCTGTTCGTCGCCACCCTTTCGATCACGACGGGCACGCTGTTCATCATGTGGCTGGGCGAGCAAATCACCGAACGCGGCATCGGCAACGGCATCACCATGATCATCGTGGCGGGCATCATCGCCGGATTGCCGCGGGCCATCGGCAATACCCTGGAAATGGTGCGTTCGGGGGAAATGAACCCGCTGATCGTGCTGCTCATCATCGTGGTCGTCGTGCTGGTGACGCTGTTCTGCGTATTCGTGGAGCGCGCGCAGCGAAAAATCCAAGTCAACTACGCCAAACGACAGATGGGCCGGCGCATGATGCAGGGCCAAAGCACCCACCTGCCGTTCAAGCTGAACATGGCCGGCGTCATTCCGCCGATTTTCGCCTCCAGCCTGCTGGTGTTCCCGGCGACCATTGCGCAATTTTTCGGCAACAGCCCGAACCCGAATGTTATTCAGCGGACCTTGCAAAAGATCGCGGCCATCCTCAATTATGGGCAGCCGCTGCACGTTCTGCTGTTTGGATTGCTGGTCATCGGATTCGCGTTTTTCTACGTGGCCTTGGTGTACGACGCGCGCGATACGGCCGAGAACCTGAAGAAGGCCGGTGCCTTCATACCCGGTATTCGTCCCGGTCAGCAAACCGGCGATTACCTGGACAAGGTGCTGACGCGCCTCACGCTGTGGGGCGGTTTGTACATCATGGCGGTGTGTCTGCTACCGGAAATCATTCGGATGGTGAATCCGGCCATTCCTTTCCAGTTCGGCGGCACCTCGCTGTTGATCATCGTCGTCGGCGTCATGGATTTCGTCGCTCAGGCCTCGTCGCACATGATGTCGCAGCAATATGAGGGCCTGATGAAAAAGGCCAGTCTTCGAGGCATTGGAGCTAAGAAATGAAAGTTCGTCCTTCGGTCAAAAAGATCTGCAAGAACTGCAAGGTTGTGCGGCGTCGCGGCATTGTTTACATCATTTGCTCGTCGGATGCGCGGCACAAGCAGCGCCAGGGCTAGTCAATTGATCTTTAGAGACTTTTCTAATATACTAGCGCGCTTTTTTTCGTGGGCGCGGGTGGAGAAATAGATGGCGCGTATCGCCGGCATCAACATACCGATGAACAAACATGTCATCGTCGGTTTAACCCACATCTTCGGCATCGGCAACAGCCGCGCGCTGCGCATCTGCGATGCGGCCGGGGTGAAGTACCACGTCAAGGTGAAGGATTTGACCGATGCCGAGGTCGCTTCGCTTCGATCTCAGGTCGCGAAATTCGCGGTGGAAGGAGACTTGCGCCGCGAAGTGTCGATGAACATCAAGCGGCTCATGGATTTAGGGTGCTATCGGGGCATCCGGCATCGCAAGGGCCTGCCGATGCGCGGGCAGCGGACGCGCACCAATGCGCGCACCCGCAAGGGGCCGCGTAAGCAAGCGGTGAAGATGAACGCGCCGCCGGGCAAGGTCTAAGAGATAACTATGGCTGATCAAAAACAGAATGCAACTCAAGGCGGCGCCGGCGCCGCACAGGGCGGTAAGCCCGCGCGCAAGAAGGTTCGCAAGAACGTGCTCGATGCGATTGCCCATGTGCACGCCTCGTTCAACAACACGATCATCACGATCACCGATCGGCAGGGCAACACGCTGTCCTGGGCAACTTCCGGCGGCTGCGGCTATCGCGGTTCCCGCAAATCCACGCCGTTCGCGGCGCAGGTGGCCGCCGAGCGCGCAGGCACTGCGGCACAGGAACATGGCGTGAAGAATGTCGAGGTGCGCGTCATGGGCCCCGGGCCCGGCCGCGAGTCTGCGGTGCGCGCATTGAACGGCTGCGGTCTGAAAATCACCAATATTGAAGACGTCACGCCGATTCCGCACAACGGCTGCCGTCCACCCAAGAAGCGACGCGTCTAATGGCAAAATATACCGGTCCGAAGTGCAAGCTGTCGCGTCGCGAGGGAACTGACCTGTTCCTGAAGAGCGGTGTGAAGCCCCTGGAATCCAAGTGCAAGCTCGAGGTGCCGCCGGGCGGCGTGAAGAGCGAGCGCAAGCAGCGTCTGTCGGAATATGGTCTGCAGCTTCGCGAAAAGCAGAAGCTGCGCCGTATGTATGGCGTGCTCGAGCGGCAGTTCCGCAACTACTATCAGAAGGCCGCGGGCCGCCCCGGCGCGACCGGCGAAACTCTGCTGCAATTTTTGGAATGCCGGCTGGACAATGTTGTCTACCGTATGGGTTTTGCCTCCACGCGCGCGGAAGCACGCCAGTTGGTGAGCCATAAGGGCGTTGCCGTCAACGACAAACTGGTGAACATCGCGTCCTACCAGTGCAAGGCCGGCGATGTGATCAACTTGCGCGAGCGCGCTAAGAAGCAGACGCGGGTCACGGCCGCTCTGACGATCGCCACCCAGGTCGGCTTCCCCGATTGGGTCGAAGTGGACGACAAGAAATTTTCGGGCATCTTGAAGTCGGTTCCCGATAGGCAGGAGATTCTGCCGGACATCAACGAGAGCCTGGTCGTCGAGTTGTATTCCAAATAGGCATTGGCAAATTACGCACCGCAGCCTCCGGCTGCGTTGTCCCCGGTTTAGTTAACGTAGGTGGTATCCATGCAGGGATCAATCAATGAATTTTTGAAGCCGCGGGTTGTAAAAGTACAGCCTGTGTCGCCTCGCCACGCCCGCATCGTGATCGAACCGTTCGAACGCGGCTTTGGTCACACGCTGGGCAACGCGCTGCGCCGAGTGCTGCTGTCCTCCTTGCCGGGTGCGGCCATCACTGAGATCGAAATCGAAGGCGTGTTGCACGAGTACACCGCCATCGAAGGCGTCCAAGAGGACGTCGTGGACATACTGCTGAATCTCAAAGCAGTGGCGATCCGCATGCACACGCGCGACGTCGCCGAGGTGCGCCTGCACAAGAAGGGGCCTGGACCCGTGACGGCCGGCGACATCGCCGGAGATCACGACATCGAGATCTTGAACCCGGATCTGGTCATCGCCAACCTGACGAAAGCCGGCGAATTATCCATGTCCTTGAAGGTCGAGCGCGGACGCGGCTATCGGCCGGCGGCACAGCGCATGGCGTTCGAGGAGCAGACGCGCGCCATCGGCCGGCTGCAGCTGGACGCCTCGTTCAGTCCGGTTCGCAAGGTGACCTACAACGTCGAGAGCGCTCGCGTTGAGCAGCGCACCGACTTGGACAAGCTGATTCTGGATATCGAAACCAACGGCACCATCGATCCGGAAGAAGCGATTCGCCGCGCAGGCGGCATTCTCAAGGATCAGCTGTCGGTGTTCGTCGATTTGCAGGGCCAGGATGAGTCGACCACCAAGGCCACGGAAACGCAGTTTGATCCCATTCTGCTGCGTCCGGTCGATGAGCTGGAACTCACGGTGCGCAGTGCGAATTGCCTGAAGGCCGAGAACATCCATTACATCGGGGATCTGGTGCAGCGCACGGAAGTCGAGCTGTTGCGCACTCCGAATCTGGGCAAGAAATCTTTGACCGAAATCAAAGAGGTCTTGGAGAGCCACGGCTTGACCTTGGGCATGCGGATCGACAACTGGCCGCCGCCGGGATTGAAGCGCGACGACGAGCGCGACGGCATTTGATTTAAGCGATAAGGGTTCAGAACATGCGTCACAGAAACAGCGGTCGTCAGCTATCGCGTAATGCCTCTCATCGTCATGCGATGCTGCGCAACATGGCGACTTCGCTGTTGCGCCACGAAACCATTCGTACCACCGTGCCGAAGGCCAAGGAACTGCGCCGGGTGGTCGAACCGCTGATCACGCTGGCCAAAGTCGATTCCATGGCGATGCGCCGATTGGCCTACTCACGCTTGCGCGATGTGAGCGTCGTTGAAAAATTATTCGTGGATTTAGGGCCGCGTTTCAAGGCGCGGGCCGGCGGCTACACGCGGATTCTGAAAATGGAGCCGCGTCCGGGCGATTCGGCGGATATGGCGCTGATGCAGCTGGTTGATCCGGCGGTCGTTGCCGCGGAAAAGAAGGACGACAGCAAGGCGGCCAAGGCGCCCAAGAGCGCGCCGAAGAAATCCAAGAAGGACGCCGCGCCGGCCGAAGAGAGCGAGGCTGCCGCCAAGCCGAAGCGCCGCAAGAAGGCCGCGGCCTAACGGCGCGGCCTAACGGCTCGCCCAAACACGGGCTACGCGGCCCGGGCGAAGGCATCCCGGGTCATATTTTCAGGCTTCGCTGCCGTCGTCGCGACATTGTCCTCGATGCGGATTCCTCCATAGGGCTTGAGCTGCTCGACCACCGACCAGTCGATGTGCGAGCGCCTCGCATCCTTGTGGGCCGCGGCCAACAGTGAATCGATGAAGTAGATGCCGGGCTCTACGGTGACCACGACACCGGGCTCCAGCATGCGCGTCAGACGCAGGTACGGATGGCCCGGCGGCCGCTGCCGTTCCTGCCCTTTGTCATCGCCCATGACCCCGCCCACATCGTGCACTTGCAGCCCGAGCAGATGCCCGATGCCGTGCGGAAAGAATACGCTGGTGACGCCCGATTCCAAGGCCGCCTGTCCGGGCAGCTTGGTCAACCCCATCCGCTGCATCAGGTCGCCGAGGATTCGGTGCGCTGATAGGTGCACGTCGCGATAGTCGCGGCCCGGGACAATCTCATCGCAGAGCTCGAGTTGCGCGCCGTTCATCGCCTGCACGAGATCCGCAAAGCGCCCGGGTCCATGTGCGTAGGTGCGAGTGATATCCGCCGCATAGCCGCGATATTGAGCCCCCGCATCGATCAAGAAAGAACGCAGTGACGTGGGCGTCGCGCGCTCCAAATGCTGGTAGTGCAGCACCGCGGCATTCTCGTTGTAGGCCACGATATTGTTGTAGGGCATCTCCTCTTCGCGTTGCACGCAGGCTTCCAAGTAGCTCATGTGCGCGCTGTATTCGGAAGCCCCGCGCCGAAATGCCTGAAGCGCCGCGCTATGACCGCGGGCGCCCAAGTCACTGGCCTTGCGCATGCATGCGAGTTCATAGGAGGTTTTCACCGCCCGGTCGTAATTGAGTTTACTCAGCAGATCAGGCGGATTCAGCGCCGCGGGGTCCGAGCCGGGTGCTGCTGCCTCCGGACCGATAAAGGCCACACGACCGAGACTTTCCCAGTGCGCGGCGGCCTTCGCGTCATCGTCCATGGCGATCAGATCGACCTCCGCCGTCCAGGGTGCCTGCGGCAGCCTCGCGGGTTTGTGCCAGAAGTCGTTGGGTTGATAGAACAAGACTGTCGGGCGCGCGCCCGGCCTGTACACCATGACGCAGCGCGGATTGTCCACAATCGGTACCCAAGCCTTGAAGTGGGGATTAACCTTGTAGGGGTAGTCTTGGTCGTCCAGGAACTGGACGGGAGGCCGCCCGGCGTGCACCACCAACGCATCAAAGCCGGTGGCCGCCAGCGAGCGGTCGGTACGCTGCATAAGCGTCGTCAAATGGGCCGCATATAGCTGATCAAGGCTGGAATTGCTCACATTTCCTCCATCCCGAAGTGGGGTGCCTAAAGTATGCGCCTCGCCGCGCCTCGCGAAAGAGATATGAAATTGCGGAAAAACACTCTAAAATCGGCCAGGACATTTGGGTGATGGCCCAAAACAACATGCTGGCCTAAACTTTTTATCCTTAAAATTTCTGGGGTATCGATAGATGAAGACCAAACTAGCTTTAAGCGCCTTTGTCGCTGCATTCGTGCTGAGTGCCTGCGGCAGCAAGACCGAGGCTCCCGCCCCGGCCGCTGATACGACTCCCCCGGCCGCTGCGCCGGCTGCCGACGCTGCTGCTTCCGCGGCCGCTGATTCGGCTGCTGCCGCCAGCGCCGCTGCCGATGCAGCTGCCAGCGCGGCATCGGCTGCGAAGCCATAATTCGCGCACGCTGCTGATCCCACCTGCCCGGACGGGCTGCCGTAAGGCACGTTCGTCCGGGCTGTGTGTTTTCCAGTATTGAGGATGCAGTTTCGTTGCTCGTCAGTATTCGCGATGTAAAGAGTTCCAAGCAGGATCGCCAGTGGATCCAGAGCGTATACGGCGAATACATTGATTCCCTGGCCGACTTGAACACCGGTCTGTTTTCCGTGATTGGCACGGGAACCCCGCACCAAGACGAAATCTTCGCCAATTGGTTTTCCAACGATCAATCCCATCCGCTGCTCATTCTGCACGGGCGCGAACCGGTGGGCTTTGCCCTGGTGGTGCGGCCGCGCATACCCAAAGCGCGGGAGAAGCCGCCCAATTACCGAATGTCGGAGTTCTTCGTGCGCAAGCAGCACCGCCGCGCCGGCATCGGCCGCGACGCGGCCACCCTGATGTTCGACCGTTTCGCCGGCGACTGGGAAATCGTCGAGTATCTGCGCCATCCCGGCTCGGTCGCGTTCTGGCGCAACGTGGTCGCCCACTATAGCGCGGGCCACTATACGGAAAGGGCTCATAACGGCGAAGTGCAGCAGCGCTTTACCAGCCGCGCCGCCCGATAAACCGCGTTATGCCCCTCAAGAATCGGCGGGTCCTGTCGATTCTTTAGGTCTTGTGCAATCCCCGAACGCCGCCTTTGATTTCGTCCGTGTCCTGGCCTCCGAACTATCTGGCGGCCATGTCGATCTGCCGTCGTTTCCTGAAATAGCGGTTCAGGTCAGGCGGGTCCTATCGGACGCCAAGTCCTCCACCGACCAGGTCGTGCGGGTGGTGGGATCCGAGCCGGCGCTGGCGGCACGCCTGTTACGGATCGCGAATTCCGCATCGATCAATCGCAGCGGACGGGTGGTGACGGATCTGCGCACCGCGATCAATCGTATCGGCTACAACATGGTGCGTAGCGCATCAATTTCGTTCTCGATGAATCAGATGCGCAAAAGCAACAAATTGGCCGCCCTGGCGCCGCATCTCAATGACCTGTGGGAGCGCAGCACCTATGTGGCCGCCTATGCCTTCGTTTTGGCGAGGACCTGCACCCGGGTCAACCCCGACGAGGCGATGCTCACGGGAATGATGCACGGCATCGGCAAGCTGTACATCCTCACCCGCGCCGCGGATCACCCGGAGCTGTTCGCCAGCAAGGCGGTTTTGAACGACATCATCAGCGAATGGTATCCCTCCATTGGCAAGGCGATTTTGGAGAATTGGGATTTCTCCGAATCGATGGCGCGTGCGGTGGGCCAGGAGGACTTCGCTCGAAACGGCGCCAGCGACCCGGATTTAAGCGACGTGGTCGGCGTGGCCATTCTGATGGTTTCCTATGGCACCAACATCGGCGGTCTCGAACAGGAGTTGCAGGGGCTGCCCGCCGCAAAGCGCCTCGGCATGAGCGAAGCAAAAACACTGGCCGTGATGCAAGATTCCGCCGCGGAAATTACCGCCCTGAGTCAGGCCCTGGCCAACTAACCCAGTTGCGCCGCAATGGCCTCGGCGACATATCGCGCATTGTCCGGCATGATGCCGGCCAGATTCATGCGGCTGTCCGGCGTCATATAAATGTGATGCGTCTCGCGCAGCCGGTCGACCGCCTGCGGCGAGACGCCGAGCAGTGAAAACATGCCGCGCTGGGCGCCGATAAAATCGAACGACCCATTGCCAATCACTTCCTTGAGCTGTTGCGCCAGCAATCTTCGCATCTGCAGAATACGCGCGCGCATGGCGTCAAGCTCCAAGATCCAATCTCGCTTGAGCCCAGGGTCCGCGAAGATTCTGGCGGCAATCGCCGCCCCATGATCGGGCGGCATCGACCACATGCCGCGCGCGCTTTGCAGCATGTGGCTGAGGAGGGCATCGGCACGCGCTTCGTTTTCGCTGATGGCGATCAAGGCGCCCACCCGCTCGCGGTATAGACCTAAATTCTTGGAAAATGAGATCGCAACCAGCGCTTCCGGAAGACGCTCGGCGACCTTGCGCACGGCGGCGACATCCGCCTCGAGCGACTCAGCGAAACCCTGATAGGCCAAATCCAGGAACGGTATGAGTCCGCGCCGCTGCAGGAGCTCAATCACCGCCTCCCACTGCGCCGGACTGAGATCCGCTCCGCTCGGGTTGTGGCAGCAGGCATGAATCAACACCACATCGCCCGCGGGCGCGCTCTGCAGCCGCTCAAGCATGGCATCGAAGCGCAGCTCGTGCGTGCTCGGATCGTAGTAGGGGTAGCGCATCAGTCTCAGCCCTGAATTCCCCAAGAGCGGCGCGTGATTGCCCCAGGTCGGATCGCTCAGGTGCACTGCGGCAGTGGGCGCTGCGCTGCGGACCAGTTCGGCGCCCAGACGAAGGGCGCCGCACCCGCCGGGGGTCTGCACGGTTCTCGCACGCCGGTCCCGGCGGCTCGGATGTGTGGTGCCCAGCACCAATTCCTCCACCGCCACGTTGAATTCCTCGCGGCCGGCGGCAGACACATAGGACTTGGTGGTTTGCCCGGCCAGAATCTCGCGTTCCGCGCGGCGCACACAGTCCAGTACCGGTGTATTGCCGCTGGGATCCCGATACACCCCCACACCCAGGTCCACCTTCCGATCGGAAGGATCGGCTCGATATTTGCCCATCAGCCCGAGAATTGAATCCGGACTCAAGCGGTCAAGTTGTTGAAACAAAAGTTATCGCCTCGGTCTTTGTTTGCGCTCAGTATAGTCGTCTCCATTCAAAGACAGTGGTCCGATGACATTTACCGGCGTTAGCGTGTACGCTTCAGCCAGTTACAAGCGGGAGAGTTACTTTATGGCGCTTTGGAAAGAAAACCCCACACCCGCCTCCGCGGGCTCATCCATTCCTGCATCGGCCGTGTCCGACCGAGCTCCTCTGGAACGCACCGGCAGCGATCCGGGATTGGCGGTGTCGCCGCGCCGTCCTACCCCCAAGACGGCGGTCGAAGGCGGCGAGTCGGTGATTGCGGCGGGACTGTCGATTGAAGGCAAGATCGAGGGTTCGGGAAATGTACGCATGGCCGGCCGATTCAAAGGCGATGTGCGCATCGACGGCAATTTCACCATGGATACCGGCGCGCATCTGACCGGCCAAGTGCTCGCCGGCATCGTCGTGGTTGGCGGCGAACTGCAGGGTAATATCGAGTCCGCCAAGCGAGTCGATGTGCTCGAGGGCGGCATCATCGTCGGCGACGTGAAGGCGGGATCGATCACGGTCGCGGCCGGATCGCGCATGCGCGGCCACGTCGAGTTTGGCTGGGAAGATGAAAAAGGAAAAATTAAAACAGGCTTGGTAAGCAACGGCAGCTAGCGATGAGCGTCGCTCGTCAGAGCGCCCTCGGCGCAACCCGAGTATGTCCGCACTGCAAGGCGACGGTTTTGCAGAGCGCGGATATATGCCCGGGCTGCCAGCATCACCTGCGCTTCAATACCGTTACCACGGAGCCGCGCGCCCAGGCGGTTTCGGCGATGCGCATCGAGGGTTCGATTCATCACGCCGAACGCGCCGAGCAATGCGAATACTGCGTGGTGGTGTCGATCACCAATGAGCAAGGCGAGAAGCTCGCCCGGCATGTGGTCGGAGTCGGGGCACTGCAGCCCGGCGAGCGGCATCAATACAGTTTTTCGGTGGAGTTGATGCCGGTGCGCGCCGCACCGAAGCCGCGCAACTGATCAGCGCTGCGCGCTGCCTTCGATGTCGATGAAACGCAAAAATTCGGCGCGTGTACTGGCATCCGCGCGGAACGTACCGAGCATTTTACTGGTGACCATCGACACCCCGCGCTTGTGCACGCCGCGGGTCGTCATGCATTGATGCACGGCGTCGATCACCACGCCCACACCCCGGGGTTTGAGCACTTCGTTGATGCAGCCGGCGATCTGCGCGGTGAGCTTTTCCTGCACTTGGAAGCGCCGCGCAAATCCGTCGACCACGCGCGCCAGCTTGCTGATGCCGACGACCCGGTCGCTCGGCAAGTAGCCGACGTGCGCACGGCCGATGATGGGTGCCATGTGGTGCTCGCAGAATGATTCGAATGCGATGTCGCGCAGCACCACCATCTCATCGTAGCCCTCGACTTCCTCGAAGGTGCGGCGCAGGTACGCGCCGGGATCGCTCGAGTATCCCGAGAACCAATCGTGATACGCCTCGACCACTCGCTTGGGCGTTTCGGACAGTCCTTCGCGGCGCGGGTCCTCGCCCGCCCAGCGCAGCAGGGTCCGCACCGCCGCCTCAGCGCTCGATCGCGTCACACCACCGGTTTTTTTTCTGGGCATCTTAGGCATACGATAGCGCGTTAATGTCTGTATATCACGACATAAGGTTACATTACGCAAACGTATAGTGACTAAACCCCGGTGCAAGATCAGTATGCCGGTACGTTAAAACCAGGAGAAATTATGCGTTCCTCAATGCTGAAAATCGTGGCGGCAGCTGGTGTCGCATTGTTTATCGCGGCCCCTTCGTGGGCTGACAATCCCGGCAAGCATCCGGCGTACCTGCACGCCTTGACCGATCTGCGCGACGCGCGCGCCCACCTTGATCAAGTAACCAATAACGGCACCGTGGATTTGGAAGAATCGCACGCGGTCGGGCATATCGACCAGGCGATCGGCGAGATCAAAAAAGCGGCGATCATGGACGGCAAGAATGTTCAAGATCACATGCCGGTCGATGCTCATTTGCAGCGCACCGGCCGCTTTCACAAAGCCCTGGAACTGCTCGACAAGGCCAAGCGGGATGTATCCGGCGAGGAAGACCAGCCGGACACCATGGGTCTTCAGCTGCGCGTGATTCAGCACATCGATGAAGCCCGCCGCTCCGTGCTGCACGCTATCGAGACCTTAGACCACAGTTGATGCTCAAGTCCGCCCTGTTCGCCGCGGCGCTGCTCGCCGCGGCGACTTCATTCGCGCAAGCGCCGCCGGCCGCGGGGGCGGCGCAGGCCGCTGGCGCCGGCATCGCGATGCGCGCGCTGTTCGCCGCCAGCGACGAAGCGCACTTGAAGCGCAACCCGCTGGAGGCGCTGTTCCGCGGCGACATGCGCTACGCCGATCAATTCGGCGATTACATCACCGACGGCTATTTTGCCGCCGAAAAGCAGGCTGCCGTGGACGATCTGGCGGCACTTGCCCGCATCGACCGGCGCGCCCTGGGAGCCGAAGATCGCGTCAGCTACGATGTATTCAAGTATCAGCGCAGCGATGACTTGCGGGGATTCCAGCCGGATTTGCTGCGCGTACAGGTCGAGCGCCCAATCGATCATTTCTCCTCGCTGCAGACCGTGGTACCGGATCTTTCGTCGGGGGATGGCGCGGCGCCTTTCAAGACGGTGGCCGACTACGATAACAATCTGTTGAGGCTGGACGGATACATCGTGTATCTGGACCGTGCGATTGAGCGAATGAAGCAGGGGCTTGCCGATGGCGTGACCAATCCGAAACTGGTGATGGCCAACGCGGCGGAGCAGTTCGATGCGCTCATCGCCGAAGGCGTCGAGGGCTCCACTTTCTACAAGCCGGTGAAGAAATTTCCCGAGGCGGTATCCCCAGCGGATCGCCAACGGATCACCGCCGCGTACGCCGCCTTCATCCGCGATAAGCTGATTCCCGCGCATACGCGCATGCGCGATTTCATCAAATCCGAGTATCTGCCGCGGGCGCGGAGCAGCGTCGGCCTGGGGCAAATGCCCGGTGGGCCTGCCTTGTATCGCTACCTGGTCGCCAGCACGACGACGACTGATATGACTCCTGAGGCGATCCACGCGCTCGGACTGTCCGAAGTTGCCCGTATCCACGCCGAGATGGAAAAAGTCAAAGCCAGCGTGGGCTTCAAGGGCAGCTTGAAGGAGTTCGACAAGTTCCTGCGAACCGATCCGAAATTTGCACCGGCCTCGCGGGCGGCGATGCGCGACGCCTTCCTGGCTATCGACAAGCGGGTTCTCGTGGCGATTCCGCGCGAGTTCGCGCGGGTGCCGAAATCGCGGCTCGAGATTCGCCCGGTGCCTGCCTACAAAGAGAAATCCGCGGCGGGCGGATCCTACGAGCAGGGTACTCCCGACGGTTCACGCCCGGGTGTTTTCTACTACGACGCCTACGACCTGAAGTCGCGATATACCTGGGAGTTCGAGACCCTGTTCCTGCACGAAGGCATTCCCGGGCATCACTTCCAGATCAGCCTGGCGCAGGAAAATACTTCCTTGCCCGCGTTCCAGCGATTCGGTGGAAACACCGCGTACGCCGAGGGCTGGGCGCTGTATTCGGAAAGCCTCGGCTCTGAACTGGGCATGTTCACCGACCCGTATCAGCTGTTCGGGCACTTGAATGACGAGATGCTGCGAGCCATGCGCCTCGTGGTAGATACGGGGATCCACACTCAAGGTTGGAGCCGCGATGAGGCGATCAAGTATATGCTGGATAATTCGGCCTTAAGTCCCACTGAAGCCACCGCCGAAGTGGAGCGATATATCGCGACGCCGAGCCAGGCACTGGCGTATAAAATTGGCCAGTTGACCATACGGCGCCTGCGCACCCGGGCGGAGATGGAACTGGGCAGCAAGTTCGATATTCGCGCCTTCCATGCGCAGGTGCTGATGTCCGGGGCGCTGCCGATGGCGGTGTTGGAGACGAAGATCGACGATTGGATCGCGGCGACCAAGCACTAAGAGTCGCCGGCGCGAGGGCGACATGGCAATCCTGCAAGTCATCGATGGGCGGCCGCGCGATCTCGGGGGATTCACGGTGCGCCGGGTGCTGCCCTTCGCTGCGCGCCAGATGGTGGGGCCATTTATTTTTTTTGATCACCTCGGCCCGACTCAATTGGCAGCGGGGTACGGTATCGACGTACGGCCTCATCCGCATATCGCGCTGGCCACCGTGACGTATTTATTCTCCGGTTCGCTCGAACATCGCGACAGTCTGGGTACGGTACGCGAGATTCGCCCCGGCGATGTGAATTGGATGACCGCCGGCCGCGGCATCGCGCATTCCGAGAGAACCCCGCACGAGGCGCGCCGTGCCGCAGAGACTATTCATGGCATCCAAAGCTGGGTTGCGTTGCCCGACGGTCAGGAGGATGTCGAGCCGAGCTTCACCCATTACCCGGCCAGCGCTCTGCCGCGGCATGCAGCCGACGGCGTCGAGCTGGCGCTGATCGCCGGACAGGCCTTTGGGATGCACTCTCCCGTCCATACCCTGTGGCCGACGCTGTACGCGCAGGCAAAATTTACGCAGGGTTCGACATTGCAGATGCCCGCCGAGTACGGCGAGCGCGCGGTGTATGTGGTAGAGGGCGACCTGACCGTCGGCACCGCCAAGATCGCCGCGGGCCAACTCGCCGTGCTCGAGCCGGGAAGCCGGCCCACCCTGTGCGCGTCCGGCGAGGCTCGGGCGATGCTGCTCGGCGGCGAGCGATTCCCGACGCCGCGCTACATTTGGTGGAATTTTGTGGCCTCATCCCAAGAACGAATCGAGCTTGCGAAGAATCGTTGGGCACAGGACGGATTCGCCCCGGTGCCCGGTGAAACCGAGTCCATTCCGCTGCCTCGCGAATGACGCGATATCCTGCACCGGCGCTGATCGGCGTGCTGCTGCTTGGCGTTCTCGCGCCGCCGCTGCTCAGCGGCGCGGATCAGCCTCCTGCGCCGCTCGAAGAGGTTATCGTCACGGGAGAACGCGCCGGACCTGGCCTGTGGCATGTGCAGCGGGGCGCCGCGCAGCTGTGGATTTTCGGCATTTTGTCGCCGCTGCCCAAGGAGATGACGTGGCGCTCCAAACAGCTTGAATCGATACTCGACGGCACGGATCAATTGCTGGTCGCCAAGCCGCTGGACGTGGGGGTCGCGCGCGTTCTGTGGTTGCTGCTGACGCAACGGGATCTGTTTATGGTGGGGCATGGTAAAAAGCTCAAAGATGTGCTGCCCGCCGATCTGTATGCGCGCTTCGCGACGCAGCGGGCGAAGTTCACCAAGGACCCGACCAAGTGGGAAAAGTTTCGGCCCATCATCGCGGCGGCGTTCCTCGAGGAGGACGCGTTGCAGCAAGTGGGCTTGTCAACCAAGCTCGATCTTGCCGAGGAGGTGCGCAAGCTGGCCCACAAACATCATGTGCGGATCGAGGAGTTCAAGGTGGCCGGCTTGCACGATGTATTGGACGCGCTGAAGACCCTGCCGCAGGAGACCGAGGACAAATGCGTGGCCGCCAGTCTCGCCACCATGGAAACCGGCTTGCCGCGGCTCATCGATCGCGGTCAGGCTTGGGCAACAGGCGACATCGAGCGCATTCAAAACGCGCCCGAGCCGGCCGAAGTTGCCGCCTGCCGCGAGGCCATCACCGTGGATGCGGGCGCCGGGGATCTTTTGGCGCTGCTGCGCAAAACCTGGCTCGACAACATGGAGCGCCATCTGAAAAACGGCGGCGTGACCGTGGCGGTGGTGAACATGGATATGCTGATCGAGACCGGCGGCTTCCTGGATGAACTGCGCGCCCGCGGGTACACGGTGGACGCCCCTTAAGATCAAGCGCCGCGGGGCCGGCGAAAGGTCAGCAGCAGCGCGAGGATCCATGCGCCGGCGACCAGAAAAAACACCAGCAAGCCGGCGGTGGACGATGCATTGGAAAGCTGCGGCGGCACGTGCCGGTGCGCGCCCAATTCCAGCCAATGCACGAAACAACTCATGGCGACAAGCAGCGATCCCAGCCACACGCCGTGCGCCACGAGTCGATTTCGCGTCGCCTCGATGCGCTCCGGTGCGAGCCAATAGTCGCGATTGGGCAGCTTCATATCGTTGGCGCGCCTGTAAACAAAGGTCAACAGCGCCACGATGGCAATGGGCAACCCCACGCCAAGCACCAGCATCCAATGGACGTAGCGGCTGCGAGTCATGAACGCGTTGGCGTAGCCGGCGAGGTCGAAATGCGAAGCGACCATCGGCGGCAGGCCGGGGGCAGTTCGCGTCACGAAAAAAATGGCGGACAGCAGCATGAGCCCAAAGACGATCCACGGCAGCTTGCGCATCACAGAGCCTCCAGGATTTCGTCGAGCACCGCGGTGCCCCGGTAGGCAAAACCGGTATACACCTGCAGCAGATTGGCTCCCGCGTGCAAGGTGGCCAGGGCGTTGTCCGCGCTCACGATACCGCCGACACCCACGATGGGAAAGCTGGGACCCAACGCCGCGCGCAATTGCGCGATGACTGACACCGACATGGGGTGCAGCGGCGCGCCGCTCAGACCGCCGCCTTGCACGGCCGTGGTATTGGTGGCAATGACTCCGTCGATTTGCAGGCTGCGCAAATCAGTCGCGAGCGCGGCTATCTGCGCCGCGTCCAAGTCAGGCGCGACCTTGACCAGCAGCGGCACGCGCTTGCCATGGCGTTCCTGCAGCGCGACTCGTTCCTCCAGGAGGGTTCCCAGAATCCGTTGCAGGCCGTCGTGCCCCTGCAGTTCGCGCAACCGGGCCGTGTTGGGAGAGGAGACGTTGACGGCAATGTAGTCGGCGCAGGCGTACACCTTGCGCAGACACGCGAGGTAGTCCTCGTGAGCGTTGTCGATGGGCGTATCGAAGTTCTTGCCGATGCTGATGCCGCGTATTCCCGCATAGCGGCTGCGCGACAGTGCGGCGACCAGATGCTCGACGCCCTTGTTGTTGAAGCCCATACGATTGATCAGCGCGCAGCTTGCCGGAACCCTGAACATGCGCGGTTTGGCGTTGCCTGGCTGCGGACGCGGCGTGACTGTGCCGAGTTCGATGTGACTGAAGCCCAACGCCCCCAACGCGTCGAGGTAATCACCATTCTTGTCGAACCCCGCTGCCAATCCCAAGGGATGCGCGAATTGCAGCCCCAGACAGCTCACGGCATGCGCCGCCGGGGCGCTCGCCGCCGGCAGAAAGGGCCGCAGCAGTTTGAGCCCCGCCAATCCCCAATCGTGCGCGACTTCCGGATCCAAGCGCGCGAGGATGGGTAGGCCGGCCTGCGCGAGGGCCCATGCGCCGCGGCGCCTCATACGTAGCGCCAGCTCGCCAGCGCGCCCAAATAAAAGCCCAGCTCCGTGAACACCTGGATCGAGTCGAGAGTCTCGCTCGATGCGCTCGCGCGCTTGAATTTAAGGTAGGCAATGAATCCCATCCCTATGATGAGTGCGGCGGCCGCGCCAATGAGACCGGGGATACCGAGCAGCGCGGCGGGCGCGAAACCCAACAGCAGCGCCATACTCAGCTCGAACCCCGACACCTTTGCCGAGGATTTTTCCGGACGCGTCGCCCTGATGGCCACGACCAGTGCGAAGCTCGCCGCCTGTGCGCAAATCATGATCAATCCCAAGGCGAGGTTCGCCGGCGCCGCGAACGGCAGCTGCGCCGCGGACAAGGCCATAAGCGCGTTGTACTTGATGAGCAGGCAAATGAAACCGCTCGCCAACCCTATTCGAGCGGTCAGCAGGGCGGTGATCGCCATGCTGAGAATCACGGCCACGTTCGATGGCCAGACTTGCACACCCAACCAGTACACCGCGCCGCCCAGCGCTCCGATCAGCGCGCCGGCGAGCGGTGCAAATACGGGGAAGCGGGCGGTCAGGCGCTCATGTCCGGCGCTCATGCCCGCTTGCGCTCCAGGCGGCTTGGCGCAGCCAGCTTGGCGCGTAAGTAATGTCCCGTGTAGGAGGCCTTGTTCGCTGCAATCTGTTCGGGTGTGCCGACGGCGATGATGCGGCCGCCGCCATCGCCACCCTCGGGTCCCAGATCCACGACCCAGTCGGCGGTTTTGATGACATCGAGATTGTGTTCGATCACGATGACCGTGTTGCCCTCGTCGCGCAGCCGCTGCAAGACGGCGAGCAGCTGCGCGATGTCCGCGAAGTGCAAACCCGTGGTCGGTTCGTCGAGGATGTACAGCGTACGGCCGGTGGCCCGTTTCGAGAGTTCCTTGGCCAGTTTGACGCGCTGCGCCTCCCCGCCGGACAGCGTGGTGGCACTCTGGCCCAAGCGCACGTAGGAAAGTCCCACATCCAGAAGCGTCTGCAGCTTGGGCTGCACGGTGGGTACGGCGGAGAAGAACGGCAATGCATCCTCCACCGTCATGTCGAGGATCTCCTGGATGTTTTTCCCTTTGAAGCGAATTTCCAAGGTCTCGCGGTTGTAGCGCTTGCCCTTGCAGACATCGCAGGGGACGTACACGTCGGCCAGAAAGTGCATTTCAACCTTGATCACGCCGTCGCCTTGGCAGGCCTCGCACCGTCCGCCCTTCACGTTGAAGCTGAATCGGCCCGCTTCATAGCCGCGTGCGCGGGCTTCCGGCACCGCGGCGAAGATCTCTCGAATCGGCGCGAACAGTCCCGTATACGTCGCCGGGTTGGATCGCGGGGTCCTGCCGATCGGGCTTTGATCGATTTCGATCACCCGATCGATGAAATCCAGACCCTCGATGCGGTCGAAGTGCGCCGTGCCGGCTGCGGCATGATTGAGCTGCGTCGCGACCGCGCGAAACAATGTGTCATTGACCAGGGTCGATTTGCCGGAGCCTGAAACACCGGTGACGCAGGTCATCAGTCCCAGGGGAAATTCCGCGGTGACTTTCTTCAGATTGTTGGCGGTCGCACCGATGACGCGCAGCATTCGCTTCGGATCCGGACTGCGCCGCAGTACAGGAACTTCGATGCGGCGACGCCCGCTCAAGTACTGGCCCGTGATGGAGTCGGGGTGAGCCGCGACTTCGTCCGCCGAACCTTGCGCGACGATGCTGCCGCCGTGCACGCCGGCGCCGGGGCCCAAATCAACCACATGGTCGGCTTGACGGATCGCATCCTCGTCGTGCTCCACCACGATCACGGTGTTGCCGAGGTTGCGCAAATTGACGAGCGTGTCGAGCAGGCGCTGATTGTCCCGCTGATGCAAGCCGATCGAGGGCTCATCGAGGATGTACATGACGCCGACCAACCCGGAGCCGATTTGACTCGCGAGGCGTATGCGCTGCGCCTCGCCCCCGGACAAGGTGTCGGCGCTGCGGTTCAATGTCAGATATCCGAGGCCGACGTTACCCAGAAAGCCTAAGCGATCGCCGATTTCTTTGACGATCTTGACCGCGATTTCACCCCGCCAGCCCGCAAGGTGCAGCTTGGCGAAGAATTCCAATGCACCGGCCACCGACAGGGCGGACAATTCCGGCACGCTCTTGCCGTCGACAAACACGTTTCTCGCGGCGCGATTCAAGCGCGTGCCGTGGCAGTCGGGGCAGGGCCGGGAAGAGCGGTACTTGGCGAGCTCTTCGCGCACCGCCACCGATTCGGTTTCGTTGTAGCGGCGCTCGAGATTGCGGACGATGCCCTCGAAGGTGTGTTTGCGCTTCAGGGTGCCGCCCTTACCGTCCAGGTACTTGAACTCGATCTGCTCGTCGGCGCTGCCGAACAGCACCAAGTCCTTGATCTTCTGGGGCAGCGTGTCGAACGGCGCCTCGATGTCGAACTTCGCGTGGCGCGCGAGGGACTGAATCAGCTGAAAGTAATAGGCGTTGCGCCGATCCCAGCCGCGCACCGCGCCTCCGGCCAGCGGCAAGTGCGGATTGGCCACAATCTTGTCCGGATCAAAAAAATCCTGCGTCCCCAGGCCGTCGCACGTGGGGCAGGCGCCGATCGGACTGTTGAAGGAGAACAGCCGCGGTTCAAGTTCACTTAACGAATAGTTGCAGACAGGGCAGGCGAATTTATCGGAAAACACCAGCTCGTCCCGCGCCTTATCATCCACGAAGGCCACGCGCGCCACGCCCTGGCCCAAGCGCAGCGCGGTCTCGAAGGACTCGGCCAGGCGCTGGCCCAAATCCGGTCGCACTTTGAAGCGGTCCACGATGGCCTCGACGGTGTGCTTGCGGCGCACATCGAGTTTCGGCGCTTGATCCAACTCGACCACCACGCCGTCGATGCGGGCGCGCACAAAGCCGCCCGCCTGCAGTTCCTCAATGAGCTCGGCGTGTTCACCTTTGCGCTCGGCGATGGCCGGCGCCAGCAGCATGAGCGAGGTGCCCTCCGGCTGCTGAAGTACGGCGTCTACCATTTGACTGATCGTCTGGGCGGCCAGATCGATATGGTGGTCCGGGCAGCGCGGAGTGCCGGCGCGCGCATACAGCAGGCGCAGATAATCGTAAATCTCCGTCACCGTACCCACCGTGGAGCGCGGATTGTGCGACGTGGATTTCTGCTCGATGGAGATGGCCGGCGACAAGCCCTCGATGGTGTCGATGTCCGGTTTCTCCATCATCGACAAGAATTGACGCGCATACGTCGACAGGGATTCGACATAGCGCCGCTGACCTTCGGCATAAATGGTATCGAAGGCCAGCGAGGATTTGCCGGAACCGGACAGGCCGGTCAATACGATCAATCGATCTCGAGGCAGATCGAGGTCGATATTCTTCAGGTTGTGGGTCCGGGCACCCCGGATTCGAATATTTTGCATCTAACCGATTACTATACGCGCCGCGTCAAGTGCGGGTAAAACCCCTCTGATGAACGCGACTTTCTGCACCATTGCGCGCCCGAAGGGCGGAATTGGGGCGGGACCAACGTGTACAATATGTGCCATTGAAGCAGTTGCGGGGGAAGTCCATGGCGCGCGGTGTAAACAAAGTCATTCTTGTCGGAAATTTAGGCGCCGACCCGGAAACCCGCTCCATGCCGAGCGGCATGACGGTCACGAACATCCGGATCGCGACCAGCGAATCGTGGAAGGACAAAGCATCCGGGGCCCAACAAGAACGCACCGAGTGGCACAGCATTGCCCTATTTGGCCGACTGGGCGAAATCGCCGCCGAGTACCTGCGCAAGGGGTCCCAGGTATTCGTCGAAGGCAAGCTGCGCACCCGCAAATGGCAGGACAAGCAGGGCAACGATCGATTTACCACCGAGATCATCGCCGACAATATGCAGATGCTGGGCGGCCGCGGCGGCGGAGCCGGCGCCACGGGCAGCGGCGCAGATCGCGGGGGCGAGCGCGGTGCGCCGCAGGGCGCCCCGCCGCGCGATGACTACGATCAATCCGCTGCGCCCGCCGGTGGCAAAGAGGAATTCGACGACGACATCCCTTTCTAGCTGTCCGTGCCCAGCGAGGTCTCCAGCTCGTTGGCGAGCGCGATGAGCCGCGGACGCACCTTCTCCAGCAAGAATTCCTTCGAAACCATGTAGGCGGGCGCGCCGCAGTTGATGGCCATCGGCGGCAGGCCGCCGCCCGGCCGCACGGGCACTGCGATCGCGTTGACATCCTTCTGCCATTCACCAAAGGAGCAACACACGCCGAGTTCGCGGATGTCGCGCAGTGCCTGAGCGACGCCTTCCGTGAGCCCGGGCCAGCGATCATCGGCGGCCAACTCGCGCACGCGCTCCAAGATGTCGTCCCTTTCTTGCGCGGCCACCGCCGTCAAATACGCACGGCCCATGGCCGATGTGGCGATTTGAATGCGCGCGCCCATATCCAAACGCAAGGTCACGGCGGCTGAACCGCGCGCCACATCGATGTAAATCATCGAGAGACGATCGCGCGTGCCGAGGCTGACCATGCATTGACCGAATTCGGCCAGTTCCTGCATGAGCGGATGCGCGAGCTTGCGGATGTCGAGTCGCGCGAGCATGGCGCTGCCCAAGCTCAAGGTCGCCGTACCCAGACTGTACTTGGCGCTCTCTTCCACAAATACCAGGTAGCCCAGTTTGGTGAGTGTGTTGGTCAGGCGCGAAACGGTGGATTTCGGCAGGCCGCAGCGGCGCGCGAGATCTTGATTGCCGAGCATGCGATCGCCGTGCCGGAAGCAGGACAGCAATTCCAGGCCGCGCGCCAGCGCGTTGACAAAGTGGCGATCCGCCGAAGTCTTGATCATTGACAATCCCTGACCGCTATCCGCATAATTTTGCACTAATTCAGAATTAAATTCTGTACTGCAGAACAATCGAGCGAACCTCTCCATGCGCCTAGAGTTTACCGAGCAAGAACAGGCGTTCCGCGAAGAGGTGCGCTCCTTCCTCCAGTCGAAACTGCCCGCGGATATCCGCGACAAGGTGCTGAACGGCTTTGAATTGAGCCGGGCAGACCATGTGCTATGGCAGTGCACGCTGCACGAGCGCGGCTGGGGAGGCCTGAGCTGGCCGGTGGAGTTCGGCGGTCCGGGCTGGAATTCTGTCCAGCAATACATATTTGAGGAAGAGTCGGCGCTGGCCGGGGCCCCCCGGTTGATTCCCTTTGGCACCAAGATGGTGGCGCCGGTGATCATGGCCTTTGGCAATGCGGCGCAGCAGCAGCGGTTTCTGCCGACCATCAGCTCCGGCGCCGAATGGTGGTGCCAGGGCTACTCAGAGCCGGGCGCCGGCTCGGATTTGGCATCATTGAAGACGCGGGCGGTGAGGGACGGCGACCATTATGTGGTCAACGGCCAGAAGACCTGGAACACCCTGGGTCAGTACGCCGATTGGATCTTTTGCCTGGTACGCACCGACGCCCAAGCGAAGCCCCAATCGGGTATCAGCTTCTTGTTGATCGACATGAAAAGTCCCGGCATCACCGTTCGGCCCATCACGCTGCTGGACGGTGGTCACGAGGTCAACGAGATATGGTTCGAGGATGTCCGTGTCCCGATCCAAAACCGCATCGGCGACGAAAACAAGGGCTGGACCTACGCCAAGTTCCTCCTGGGACACGAACGGACCAATATCGCCGGCATCGGCGGCTCCAAGCGCGAATTGGCGCGGCTCAAGCGTATCGCGAGGGAGGAGCGCAAGAACGGCCGGCCGCTGATCGAAGATGCACTGTTCGCCGCGCACATCGCCCAGGTCGAGATCGATCTGTGGGCGCTGGAGATCACCAATCTGCGGGTGCTGTCGGCCGAGCGCGGCGCGCGACCGCCGGGGCCCGAGGCCTCTATCCTGAAAATCCGGGGTACGGAAATCGGGCAGCGTATTTCGGAACTCATGATGCGTGCGGTCGGGCCCTACGCCTTGCCGTTTCGCCGGGAAGCCATGGAGGCGGGATGGCAGACGGACCCAACCCGCGAAGCCCCGGGACCGCGCTACGCCGCGACGCTGGCCGCCGCGTACTTGAACCTGCGCAAGCTGTCGATTTTCGGTGGCACCAACGAAATTCAGAAGAACATTATTTCCAAGATGATCGTTGGTCTCTAAGAGAACGGCTATGAACTTCGAATTCAGCGAAGAGCAGCAACAGCTGCACGACACGGTCGATCGCTACCTCACAGAACAGTACAGCTTTGAGAAATTTCGCGCCGTGAATGCCTCGAGCGCCGGCTGGGACAAGCAGGCATGGACCGGCTTGGCGGAGATCGGTGTGCTGGCCCTCAATGTTCCCACGGCGCAGGGCGGCCTCGGGTTTGGCCCGCTGGAAACGCTTGCCGTGATGGGCGCCTGCGGCCGGAGTCTGCTGCTCGAGCCCTTCTTGAGCAGCGCCGTGATCGCCACCGCCGCTTTGCGGGCATTCACCGACGATGCGGCCGCCACCGAGCTGCTGACTCGCATGGCTGCGGGCGAGCAAATCGCGGTGCTGGCGCATTTCGAACCGCAGTCCCGCTTCGAAACTCAACGGGTGGCCACGCGCGCGCAGCGCGTCGGCGAGCGCTATCGGCTCGACGGCCACAAGGCCGTGGTCATGCATGCCGCTGCGGCCGACACGCTGCTGGTATCGGCGCGCACCGCGGGAGAACCTGGCGAGGGGCCGGGCATTTCACTGTTTCGTGTGCCACGCGATGCGAAGGGGCTGAGTTTGGACTCCTATCCGACCATTGATGGTCAGCGCGCGGCCGATGTGTACCTGCAGGGCGTTGAACTCCCCGCCAACAGCCGGTTGGGGTTGGAGGGCGCAGCCTTGGGGACCATCGAAGCGGCTCTGGACATCGGTCTTGCCGCGCTGTGCGCCGAGACGGTCGGCGTCATGCAGGCATTGGTGGATGCCACCGTCGCCTATGTGCAAACGCGCCAGCAATTCGGTGTGGCGATAGGCCGATTCCAGGCATTGCAGCATCGCATCGCCGATATGTTGATCCATTTGGAATCAGCCCGTTCGATGAGTTATCTCGCCGCGCTGCGCTGCATGGACGAGAATGTCGCGGAGCGGCGCCGCGCCCTATCGGCAGCCAAGGCGGTCATCGGGCAGTCGTGCCGCTTCGTCGGACAACAGGCGGTGCAGCTGCATGGCGGCATGGGGATGACGGATGAATTGGTCGTCAGCCATTGGTTCAAGCGGCTCACGTCCGCTGAGTTGATGTTCGGTGACAGCGATACACATTTGCAACGCTACGCGGCGCTCACGCGCTGAGAGGCATCGAGGTTAATCCATGGCTCAATTGGCAAAAGCAGTGGTGGCGCGCGAGGTCGGCAAGCCCGTGGTGGTGGAAACAATCGAAGTCGCGGCTCCGCAGCACGGTGAAGTCACGATACGCTTGGCCGCCTGCGGGGTTTGCCACAGCGACCTGTCGGCCACCAACGGCACGATTCAATATCCGCTCCCCCTGGTGCTGGGGCACGAGGGTGCGGGTGTCGTCGTGGCCATCGGCGAGGGCGTGGATAATTACGCGGTCGGCGATCATGTCATCAGTTCCTTCGTCAGCATGTGCGGCCATTGCCACTACTGCCAGACAGGACGCCCGCAGCTGTGCGTACAGTCCTTGAAGTCGCTGTACACACTGCCTGACGGTACGGTGCGCACGCGCGATTCTGCGGGCCGCGACTTGAATGTGTTTTGCGGCTGCGGCGTGATGGCCGAAGTGGCCACGGTGCACATGGGCAATGTCGTGAAAATCGATCAGCAAATGCCGCTGGATCGTGCCGCCTTGATCAGCTGCGGCGTTATGACGGGAGTGGGCGCGGCGGTCAACACCGCGAAAGTCGAGGCCGGCTCGATCGCCGTGATATTCGGCTGCGGCGGGGTCGGCCTGAACGCGATTCAGGGCTGCGCCATTGCCGGTGCCGGCATGATCGTTGCCGTTGACACCAGCGATGAGAAACTCGAGCTGGCCAAGCAGTTCGGCGCCACGCATGGCTACAACGTCACCGGTCAGGATAATGCCGGCAAGGCCCTGTTCAAGCTCACCGGCGGCGGGGCGGACTACGCCTTCGATTGCGTCGGCGTGGGCAAGATTTCGGAAATGGCCTGGGGGGTTCTGCGGCGCGGCGGCACGGCGGTCATCGTGGGCATCTCCGGACCCAAGGATCAGATTACATTGAATGCGCAGCAAGTGGCGACCAGCGAAAAAACCCTGACGGGAAGCTACTACGGGTCGGCGCGTCCGCAGCTGGATTTCCCGCGATTGATCGGCCTGTATCGCAGCGGCCGGCTGAAGCTCGATGAGTTGATCACGCGCACATATTCCATCGACGAGGCGCCGCGCGCCTTTGCCGATCTGAATGCCGGCAAGCAGGGCCGCGGTGTCATCATGTTCGACGCGCTCTAGTCGTCGGTCAGGTTCTCGCCGGGGAATAGCGCGTCATTGAAGCCGAACTGGGTGAGGTCCCGAATGCGCCGCGGGTAGAGGATCCCATCGAGATGGTCGACCTCGTGCTGCACGACACGGGCGTGAAAATCCTTCACCGTGCGATCGATGGGCGTGCCGGCGGCGTCAAAGCCGGTATAGCGCAAATCGCGGTACCGAGGCACCAGGCCGCGCATGCCGGGGACCGACAGGCAGCCCTCCCAGCCCTCATCTTGGGCATCGCTCAAGGCCGTTAGGGTGGGATTGATCAGCACCGTGAAGGGCACGGCGTCCTCGTCCGGGTAGCGGGAATTCGCCTCGAAGCCGAAAATCACCACTCGCAGGCCCACCCCGATTTGCGGCGCGGCGAGGCCGGCGCCGTTCAGGCTGCGCATGGTGTCCTGCATGTCGGCGAGCAGGTCGGCGAGCTCGGGTGAGCCGAATTCGCCCACCGGCGCGGCCACCTCGAGGAGGCGCGGATCGCCCATTTTGAGAACTTCGCGTATTGCCATGGTTCCTAGTATCTTAGCGACCTTTTCCCCCTGAGCGCACGCCCGAGATGCCTGGACTGCTGTACATAAAAACCTTCGGTTGCCAGATGAACGAATACGACTCCGGCAAGATGCGCGACGTGCTCGAGGCCGCCGAGGGCATGCAGCGGACCGACAATCCGGCCGAAGCGGACGTGCTGCTGGTCAATACCTGCTCGGTGCGGGAAAAGGCCCAGGAAAAGGTGTTCTCGCTCCTCGGGGAATGGCGGCTGTTCAAACAGCAGCGCCCTCATGTGGTCATCGGCGTGGGCGGGTGCGTGGCGAGCCAGGAAGGCGAGGGCATCACGGCGCGCGCGCCCTTCGTCGACCTGGTGTTCGGCCCGCAGACCCTGCACCGGCTGCCGGCCATGATCAAGAGCTTGAAGGATTCCGGCCGGGCGCAAATCGATGTGAGCTTCCCGGAGAATGAGAAGTTCGATCGGCTGCCGGAAGCGCGCACTTCCGGCGCCACGGCATTCGTATCGATCATGGAGGGCTGCAGCAAGTACTGCACGTTCTGCGTGGTGCCCTATACGCGCGGCGAGGAAATCAGCCGGCCCTTCGGGCAGGTGCTCGCGGAGATCCAGGGTCTGGCGGCCCAGGGGGTGCGCGAAATTACGCTGCTGGGACAGAACGTCAATGCCTATGCCGGGCCCATGGCGGATGGCACGCCTGCCGATCTATCGACGCTGATACATTTCGTGGCCGGCATCGACGGCGTGGAGCGCATTCGCTTTACCACCTCGCACCCGCTGGATTTCAACGACAGCTTGATCGAGGCCTATGCACACGTGCCGCAACTCAATAACTACCTGCACTTGCCGGTTCAGAGCGGCTCGGACCGGATTCTCGCCGCCATGAAGCGCGGCCACACCGTACTCGAGTACAAGCAGAAGCTGCGCAAGCTTCGAGCCGTGCGGCCCGACATCTGCATATCCACCGATTTGATCGTCGGCTTTCCCGGCGAAACCGATGAGGATTTCATGGCGACCATGAACTTGGTGGCTGAAATAGGTTTCGATCAGTCCTTCAGCTTTATCTACAGCCGCAGGCCGGGAACGCCGGCCGCGGCGCTGCCGGACGAAGTGCCGATGGAAGTCAAACATCAGCGGCTCGAACTGCTGCAGCAGCGTTTGAACGGTCAGGCGCGCGCCATTTCACAACGCATGGTGGGCAGCCGCCAGCGGGTGCTCATCGAGCGCCCCGCCAAACGAAATCCGTCGCAGCTGGCGGGGCGCACCGACAACAATCGCTGGGTTAATTTCGACGGGCCCGGCGCCAATCCGATGTCGCTCATCAATAGCTTTGCGGACGTGATCATCACCCAAGCCATGCCGAACTCTCTGCGCGGACGTCTCGCCGCTGCGGCGGCGGCGTGAATTCACTGCCATCGTCCCGCGAAGTATCGCTCGACCCGGTCGACAATGTCCGCCTGGTCGAACTGTGCGGCCCGCTCGATGAGCATCTGCGCTTGATCGAGAACCGGCTGGGCGTGGAGGTCAAGCGGCGCGGCAACCGCTTTCAACTGGTGGGCATGAGCGATGCGATCAAGCGCGCCGAGACGGTTTTGCAGGATCTATACGCGCGCGCGCAGCGCGAGCCGGTGGATTCCGAACGCGTGCACATCGCTCTGCAGGAACTGGACATGGATGGCGGCAACGCGGAAGCCGGCGAATCGGCCGATGAATTGAAGGTCCGCACTTCGCGAGGGGCGGTGCGCGCGCGCGGCGCCAATCAAACCGAATATCTCGCCAATGTGCGCAGCCACGACCTGACCTTCGGCATTGGGCCCGCAGGCACCGGCAAGACCTATTTAGCGGTTGCCTGCGCCGTCGAGGCGCTGCAATCGGAAAAGGTCAGACGCATCGTGTTGGTTCGCCCGGCGGTTGAAGCGGGGGAACGCTTAGGTTTCCTGCCCGGCGATCTTTCGCAGAAGGTCGACCCCTATTTGCGCCCCATGTACGACGCGCTTTACGAAATGCTGGGATTCGAGCGCGTCGCCAAGCTGATCGAACGCAACGTCATCGAGGTGGCGCCGTTGGCCTTCATGCGCGGCCGCTCGCTGAATGATTCGTTCGTCATTCTGGACGAGGCGCAAAATACCACCAACGAACAAATGAAGATGTTCTTGACGCGCATCGGCTTCGGCTCCAAGGCTGTGGTCACCGGCGATATCACGCAGGTGGATTTGCCGAACTCGAAGCAATCCGGCTTGCGCACCGTTATCAACATTTTGCGCGGCGTGCGCGGCATCGCGTTCACGATGTTCACCTCGCGCGATGTGGTGCGTCATCCCTTGGTGCAGAGAATCGTCCAAGCCTATGAAGCGAGCGCCCCCGACGAGAACGGCTAGCTTGAAGCGGCTGGAACTCGACCTGAGCTACGCGTCGCACCGGCCCTGGGTGCCGAGCTCGCGGCTGCTGGCAGGGTGGGCTGCTGCGGCGCTGGCGCCGCGACTCAGGCCCACGGTGCTGTCGGTGCGCATCGTCGGTGCGGCGCGCAGCCGCAGCTTGAATGCGCGCTATCGGCATAAAAATAGCCCCACCAATGTGCTGTCTTTTAGCGGGGCGGGCGCCGCGCCGGACGGCCGGTATTTTCTGGGCGAATTGGTGATCTGTGCGCCGATTCTCGCGCGTGAGGCGCGCCAGCAGGATAAGACTTTGCAGGCGCACTGGGCCCACATCACTGTCCACGGCCTGCTGCACTTGCAAGGTTTCGACCATGAACGCGAGGCCGAGGCCGCGAAAATGACGGCGCGAGAGATTCAAATCCTTGATCGGCTTGGGTTTTCTAACCCATATGCCTAGATCCGGTATGCTCTCCCCCCATGTCCGAACAGCCTCATGGCGGTACCACCGGCCGCTGGTTAAAGCGTATTACGCAATCGATGTCGGGCGAACCGCGGGATCTTGCGGAGCTCGTGGAGAATCTGCGCGAGGCCAGTGCGCGCGATTTGTTCGATGGCGATGCGCTGGTCATGCTCGAGGGCGTGCTGGCGGTTGCGGACATGCAGGTGCGCGACATCATGGTGCCGCGTTCGCAGATGGTGTTTGTCGAGCGCGATGAACGCCCTGACAAGCTCGTGGATCTAGTGATCGAATCAGGGCATTCGCGCTTCCCCGTCATCGGCGAGGATCGCGATCAGATCCTCGGCATATTGCTGGCGAAGGACTTGCTGCGGCTGCAGTCCGCGGGAGATGAGGATTTCGAGATTCGCGAGTACATGCGTCCGGTGGTGTTCGTTCCGGAAAGCAAACGGCTCAATGTGCTGCTCAAGGAATTTCGCCGCAGCCACAATCACATTGCGATGGTGGTCGATGAATACGGCGGCGTATGCGGGTTGGTCACGATCGAGGATGTCATCGAGCAAATCGTCGGTGAAATAGACGATGAACATGACGTCGAGGATGATCAGGATATTCGCCGGGAGCGTCCGCGAGAATTCACGGTGCGCGCGCTCACGCCCATTGCCGAATTCAATCGATACTTTGCGACCGAGTTCTCCGACGAGGAATACGACACGATCGGCGGCTTGTTGATGCAGGAGTTCGGCCGGCTGCCGCGCCGCGGTGAAACCATCAAGATCGCGGAGTTTGAGTTTCGCGTGCTGCGCGCCGATCGGCGCCGCATCGATCTGCTGCGCGTGATCACTCCCACGGAAATCGAGCCGCCGGCCGCCGACGAGTCGACTTCTTGAAGCTGAGTCTGCGCGGCCCTTCCGCCGCGCCCAGGCTGCAGGCCGCGGCGCGGCTAACGGCGGCGTTCAGTTTGGGCGCCGCTCTGAATCTCGCCTTCGCGCCAATCGGCTGGTGGCCGATCGCCGTGCTTGCGCCGGCGGCGCTATTCGCCCTGATCCGAGGCCTGCCGCCGCGGCGCGCATTCGCCGGCGGCGCTGCTTTTGGCGCCGGTTTGTTCGCCTGCGGCACGTACTGGCTGTACACCTGCCTGCACGTGTTCGGATTGGTGCCGGTGTGGCTTACCCTGGTGCTGCAAGGGCTGTTGGTTGCGGCAGCCTCGCTGTACTTGGCGCTGCTGTGCTATGCGTCAAACCGCTTTTGGCTCAAGCCCGGCGCCACGCGAGATTGGCTGGTGCTGCCGGTGCTGTGGGTGCTGCTGGAATGGCTGCGCGGATGGTTGTTCAGTGGGTTCCCGTGGCTGTCCTTGGGTTATGCGTTGATCGATTCGCCATTGGCCGGCTGGGCGCCGCTGTTCGGCGTCTACGGAGTAACCTGGGCGGCCGTCATGATTGCGGTTGCGATCAACGTAGTGCTGATGCCTGCGGTATCGGCGCGCCGCCGCATCATCGCGCTGAGCGGCGCCCTGCTGTTGATCCTCGCGCCCTGGGTCTTGTCCCAGCGCGAATGGACGCATCCTGCCGGGCCGAGCATCACGGTGGCCGCGGTGCAAGGCGCCGTCTCGCAGGACCAGAAGTGGCAGGCGAAGAATCGCGACGCCACGATGCAGCGGTACCTGCGGCTTACGCAGCAGGCTTGGGGAGCCCAGCTCATCGTTTGGCCGGAATCCGCGCTGCCGGTCTTGGCGCCGCAGATTTCGCAGTATTTGAGCGATCTTAAGCGGCAGGGCCGCGCGCACGGCGCCGATTTCGCCATCGGCCTCGTGGACTATCAGGCGCAAACCCGCCAATACCGCAACGGAATCCTGGTCTTGAGCGATATGGACGGCTGGTATTACAAAAGGCACTTGGTGCCGTTCGGCGAATATTTTCCCGTTCCCTCATTCGTGCGCTCCTGGCTGCGGCTGATGAGCCTGCCCTATGATGACTTTACGCCGGGCGTTTCGCGGCAACCGGTGTTGAGCGCCGCGGGGCAGAAACTCGGGCTCACCATTTGCTTCGAAGATGCCTTCGGCAGCGAGCAGCTTGGGGTATTGCGCGATGCGACCTTGCTCATCAACGTCACCAACAACGCGTGGTTCGGAGATTCCACCGCCCCGCACCAGCATATGCAGATTGCCCGCATGCGCGCGCGCGAGGCCGGCCGGTATCTGGTGCGTTCGACGAACGATGGCATCACGGCTGCCATTGATCCGCAGGGGAAAATAGTTGCGCGCTTGCCGCAGTTTAAAGAAGCGGTGCTGCGCGTCACGGTGCAGCCGATGAGAGGCCTGACTCCCTATGCGCGCTTCGGCAATTACCCGGTGGTGCTGGGCGCCGGGGCACTGCTGGCATGGGCTGTTTGGCGCCGGAGGCGCGGCGGGTAGCTTCGTGCCGAGGCCGAACCGGCTTACGCTGCTAATATCAGTCGAGACACACAGTCGAGTAGTACGATTTCGCGTCGAGGCATTACCGCACATCATTTTCGAGTTTGAGACGCAGAAGAGATAAGTCGCACCGCGACTTTGAAAAGCTGGGGTTCTTTGCGAGCACGACTCGCGCCGCACGCACGCTTTTCGCGTGCGTGCATGTCTGTCGTCGCCTCACCCGCTCGCGGGAACTGACATGACCGACGAACCGGCTTTTGGCCCTTGGCCAGACTGATCGTAATTCGTTCATTGCGTGACCCTCATCACGCGCGAAACACTCATCTCGGCCCATGATTGCGCCCAGATCCAATAGAAATCCTCGGAGAACAGGATGCTCCGCCACTTAAAATTGGTTTAGTTCAGTTCAGGGCCTTTTCCGGCTCCCGAAGCGGTCATATTGGGAGTCATATTGTTTAGTTCTGTAACGTTTAGGGCGGGTCTGCGACAGCAGCCCGCCCTTTTTCGTTCTGGAGATGGCAATGAGGAGATGGGACCGGTTGGTGGATTCGTACATTGAAGATTACCGAGCACGCGGGGTGAGCGCCGCGTCGGTGGCGATGAACACCGCGCGGCTTGAGCGTTGGGGACGATGGTTGAAGGCGCGGCGCCCGCGGGTGGCGATCGAGCGCATCGACGCCGAGTCGATCACGCGCTACATCGAGAGCTGCTCGACTTTTAAAGCGAAGACGACCGTGTATGGAACCTTAAGCAGCATGCGGATGTTCGGCGACTATCTGGTGCGTCAGGGATTGTGGACGATTAACCCCTTGCGCTGGATGAAGGGGCCGAAGATCTCGCCCTACAGCCGGCTGCCGCGGCGCATTGATCGGGAACACATGCAGTCGCTGTGGCAGGAGGCGGCCTTAAAGCACAGCGAGTTTCATCGCCATCAGTGGATCACGATCCTGGCGCTGCTCTACGGGACCGGATTGCGGCGCGGGGAGATCGAGCGCTTGAACCTCGATCAGTTTGATCGTACCGAAGGCACTTTGCGCATCGATGGGCGCAAGACCGGGCGCGAGCGCTGCGTGCCGGTGCCGCCGATCTTGTGGCGATGCCTGGAGTCGTATTTGCCACAACGGCACAACGTGCTCGAGCGTGCCGGTGCTTTGGGTCAACCCGCTTTGCTCGTGAACCGGCGCGGAGAGCGCCTCAGCGGACAGATGATCAGCAACGGCATCCACACCCTGGCGCGCCGCGCGAAGGTGGCACTCGTGAGCCTGCATCAGTTTAGGCACAGCTGCGCCTCGGATCTGCTGGAGTCCGGTGTTCACCTGGCCGACGTGCAACGCATCTTGGGACATCAAGGCATTTCCACCACGGTGCGCTACACCCATATCGCCGATCCGCAGCGTCGCGAGGCCATGGCACGACATCCCCTCAACGATTGGCTTAAGGAGGCGGCATGACAACGCTCGATCCGCTGATTGAGGGGTATTTGAGTTATCTGCGCGAGGTGGGACGCAAAGCGGCGCGCACGGTCATCGATGTGCGCTGTACGATTGCCCGCGCCGTCAGGGAACTCGAGCAGCGACGCCCGGGCGTGCTTTTGTGGCGCTTGGAGCTTGAAGATTATTTGCATTGGATCAGCGCCTCACGGGAAGCAGGCCGCGCGAGTACCTCGATCGCCAAGGATGTAAGCCATCTCCGCGGGCTGCTGGAGTATGCCTGGCGCAGTGGCCGCAGCGAACGCAACGTGCTCGATGGGTTCAGTGTCCAGCATACCCTGCGCCCCCAGAAGCCAAAGTCCCTCACCCTCGAGGAGGCCGAACAGCTGGTGCGGGCCTGCCCGCGGGGCAACCCGGCGCAGCGGCGCGAACGGCTGATGATTCTGCTCCTGTATGGCTGCGGACTGCGCACGAGCGAGCTCTGCGCACTGGATGTCGCTCACATCAACCGCGAACGCGAGGAGCTACAGGTTTGGAAGGCAAAGGGCGATCGACCCCGCGCCATCCCGATCCCACCGGGCGTGTACAGCGAGTTACTCGCCTATCTGCTCGAGCACGGCAAGCGCGGCGCGCTGTTTCGCACCTCCCACAAGGTCAAGCGTATTCGCGACCACGATGTCTGCGAGACCGTCACCGCGGCCGCACAGCGCGCCGGCTTGCGCGAGGGGGTCACCGCGCGCACCTTGCGTCACGCCTTTGCCACGCACCTGATGGATCGCGGCGTGGACTTGGGCGTGATTGCCTCGCTCATGGGTCATCGCAGCCCTCAAGAGACAGGCGTGTATTTGCATGTGTTGCCGCACCGGCCACGGGCGGCCGTCAGCGCCTTGGATATCGGAGAAGAACCATGAGATGGGATTATTGGATGTCCTTATATCTTCGCACTCACTGTGTGGCGCGCGGGCTTCGCCCCTTGAGTATCGCGGCGTACGCTGCATCGCTGCAGCAGTTTCGCCGCTGGGCTGAGCAACACCCGGGAGGTAAGTCCCCGGATACGCTCAAGGCTTGCGACGTTCTTGAGTATCTAGAGCATCTACGGCGCGAGCGCGACAACGGCGACTCGGCAGTTAACCGCGCCCTCGTGGTATTGCGCAGCTTCTATCGCGCCATCGTTGCCATGGGACATTTGGATCGAGCCGCCAACCCGCTCGAGGGATTCCCGCTGATCAAGGCAGTCCCGCGCAAGCTCCCCGTCACTCTCTCGGCAGAGGAAGTTGCCCGATTGATCCATCGGCCATCCCTCGACACTATCATCGGGCTACGCGATCGCGCGTTACTCACGCTCCTCTATGGAACCGGCATCAGGGCATCGGAGTGTGCAACCCTGCGCGAAGGCCAGGTGGACCTCGCGCAGATGTCGATCACCGTTCGCGGCAAAGGCGGACACGAACGCACCATTCCCTTCAACGACAAGGTACGCGCGGTTTTGCATCGCTACACGCAGGCGCGTGGTTCCGCGCTTCCAACGGCGCCGTTCTTTCGATCACGTTACGGCGGACATTTATCCCGAACCAGCATCTATGAACGTGTCCGCACTTGGGGTCAGCGTTCGCATCTGTCAAAGACGATATCGCCGCATCTATTGCGCCATACCTTCGCGACACACTTGATTCGCACCGGCGCTCATGTTGTCACCGTGCGAGATCTTTTGGGTCATCGGCAAATCACCAGCACGCAGATTTATTTGCACGTCACCGCGCAGGACTTGCGCGCAGCGGCAGATCGGCATCCGATTGCAAACTTGCTGCAGACCGTAGAGCATTTGCTTCCCGCCGCAAGACTTCCCTTCCAGAGCACAGCGCCACCCCGACGATACGGGTAGACCGCAGAGGATTTTCGAGTCTCAAGTCGCTGCATTGAAAAGCTGCGTCCTCTCCCCGTGTCTGCAATCTGGAAAACAAGCCAATTAAGAGCGATTCGTGCACTTTGCTGCGCTCCAATGTAGGATCAAACTACATGTCAGGCTCACTAAATGCCCAGCATCCGCTAAAGAGGTTTCGGCGTGCAAGATCGCAGCGCGCTTTTAGGCGGCCTCGGACTAGAACTAA